>NZ_CP072673.1:255000-3714263 GCF_023650775.1 Pseudoalteromonas sp. SCSIO 43101 | reverse complement strand
AAATATGATCTCAGCAACATAAAAGAATAAAACACTGATTTTTAAGAAATTTATTTTTTAAGCTCGAACAGTGATCATAACAAATTTGCAGGCAGATCGCGATCAAATTCTACGATCGAATTGGCTTTTCCCAAGCTTTTATTCACTTTTTATACAGAGGCTGTGGAAAACTTCTTATTTATGATGATCCTATATGATCACGAAAAAGGATCCTTTATAATTACTACCTCTGCAGCGTTTTAATGATTGACTTTTATTGTCTTCATCTATAATATCTCGCGCTCGCAATGGCACCTGTGCCAGGATCGCGACCTGCATAGGATGTTTTAACCTTAACCGATCGGATGGAATTGTTATGAAAAGAACTTTTCAACCTAGCGTTTTAAAACGCAAACGTACACACGGTTTCCGTGCTCGTATGGCATCAGCAAATGGCCGTAAAGTATTAGCTCGTCGTCGTGCTAAAGGCCGTAAAGTTCTTTCTGCTTAATATAAGTGGAAGACTTTAGCTTCAGCAGGGAGTTACGTCTGTTAACTCCCTCGCATTACTCTCGAATCTTTAATGAACCAGCACGCGCTGCGACTCCTTTCTTTACTCTATTAGCTAAACGCAATGACCAAACTAATCCTCGATTAGGTCTTACGGTCGCAAAAAAACGCGTTAAAAAAGCCTGTCAACGTAATCGAATTAAACGACTTGCTCGCGAAAGTTTCCGTTTAAATCAACATAAAATCGATAACATTGATATTGTGCTTATGGTTAAAAGTGGTATTGATGAACAGTCCAACGAAGAGCTAACAAAGCAACTAAATAAATTGTGGCGAAAAATTAACGAACGCTGCAAGCCTGGTGCACCTAAACCACCACCATTTAAAAAACGCCCGAATAAATCAGCTAAATCTAATAAACAAGCCTGATAGCAATAGAATTACAGGCTTAATTAAGGTATCTTTAGCTCACCTTTTAATCATGCATTTAAAATTCTACGATGGGAATTTAAATTCATGGTATCCATTGACTAAATTAACGCAGGGGCAGACACATCATGAGGTTACTTAAACCACTTGTTGCTATTCCAAAGCGCTGTTTAGTCATGCTAATACGCGGCTATCAAAAATGGATAAGCCCATTATTAGGCCCGCATTGTCGTTTTAATCCAACCTGCTCTAGTTACGCTATTCAAGCAATTAATTTGCATGGAAGTGTAAAAGGCAGTTGGTTAGCTGTTAAACGCATATTAAAATGCCACCCTTTACATGCTGGTGGGGATGATCCCGTACCGGCAAAAAATCATATTAACCACCAACACGAGAAATAAGAGCTGTTATGGAATCGCAACGCACGTTTTTATTAATCGGCTTGATGCTTGTGTCGTTTTTATTATTTCAAGAATGGAATAACGACTACAACGCACCAAAGGCTGATCCAAGTGCCACAACACAAACACTAGGCGCAACAACACCAGAATCTGATGACTTTATTCCTGCATCATCTGACGGTGAAGTTCCAGCTGCTACTACAGCAAAGCGCTCAGTTATCGATGTAACAACTGATGTATTCACTGTTAAAATTGACACCCAAGGTGGTGACATTATTGAAGCAGACTTACTTCAGTACGAAGAGGTAAAAGGCGGTGAAACACCTTTCATGCTACTTGGTGAGTTTGACGGTAACCAATACTTCTCGCAAAGTGGCTTAATTGGTTTAAATGGCCCAGAGACAACCCTGAAAGGCCGCCCTGTTTATAAAACCACACAAAAAGCATTCACTTTAACGGGTGATGAGCTACGTGTACCACTTGAGTTTACTGACAGTAAAGGTGTGACGTTTACTAAAACTTATATCTTCAAAAAAGGCGACTACGCTGTAGATTTAGAGTACACAGTAAACAACGTAACAGCTGATCCAATTCAAGTTCAGTTATACACGCAAGTAAAACGCACAGTACAAGAAAAAGGTAGTTTAGTAGATCAAAACTACTTAGGCGGCGCATATGGTACTGAAGAAGAGCCATATGAAAAGTACAGCTTCTCAGATATGGCTGATAAGAACCTTAATATCACTACATCTGGCGGCTACATTGCATTTATTCAACACTACTTTGTAAGTGCATGGGTACCTAAGCAAGACCAACAAAACACTCTTTACACTAAGCTTGTATCTGGTAATGCGGCAATTATTGGTACTAAAGGTGAAGCAGTTAACGTACAAGCGGGTACGCAAGCAACACTTAGCTCAACTTACTATATGGGCCCGAAAGAGTCTGACGTACTAGAAGCAATTCACCCTGACTTAGATTTAACCGTAGACTACGGTTGGTTATGGTTTATCTCACAACCACTATTCGTATTACTTAAGTGGTTACACAGCATTCTAGGTAACTGGGGTCTAGCTATCATTGCAATCACGGTTATCGTTAAGACAGCAATGTACCCGCTAACAAAAGCACAATACACGTCAATGGCGAAGATGCGTGCATTACAGCCTAAAATGGCTGCGCTAAAAGAGAAGTATGGTGATGACCGTCAAAAATTCGGTCAAGCTATGATGGAAATGTACCGCAAAGAAAAAGTGAACCCTATGGGTGGCTGTTTCCCGCTGTTACTACAAATGCCAATCTTCTTAGCATTATTCTACGTATTCTTAGAATCAACAGAGCTACGTCATGCTGAATTCTTTTTATGGTTAAATGACTTATCAGCAATGGACCCATACTACGTATTACCGGTTTTATTTGGTTTAAGTATGTTCATCACTCAAAAGCTGCAACCTATGACGGTTACTGACCCTATGCAGCAAAAAATGATGACCTTTATGCCAGTAGTATTCTCTATTTTCTTCTTGTGGTTCCCATCTGGCCTAGTACTTTACTGGTTAGTATCGAACCTTATCTCAATCGCACAGATGCTAATCATCTACCGCGGTATGGAGAAAAAAGGTATTAAGGTAAGAGGCTAAACTCTCTACCCAACAAAAAGGCGCAAACTGCGCCTTTTTTAATGCCTGAAAATAGCTAACCGAGTATAGGTGAATAAACTTGATTGGGCATACTACGTTCAGTAAAGCTCAAACTTGTAGTTAGCAGCGAAGCAACCACCAAACCGATTGCAATCACCCCAGATAAACCAAGCCACTTTCCAGTCGTTGTTTTACGCTTAACCCTAAGCCAACTCATATAGATGCCAGCAGAGCTTACAAAGCTCATCAATGCACCAAATAATCCCCAAATAAGCTTGGTACCAATTCCTGCAAAGTTACCAAAGTGCAGCGGATCTGCGGTGTCTTTAATTCGTGGAAGCAGGTTTAGTTCTTCCCCTTTTTGTATACCAAGAACTTCACCGGAACTTGGTTTTAAATAAACCCTGTTAGCACGCAGGCGTAGTAAAATATCATCGTTATAACCGCGCACTTCAATAGGCTGATTTGCTTCATTAGGATAACGAATATAGCGAATATCAAGGCTAGTAAATGCCTGTTGAGCGGCTTCATAAGCAGCAGCTAAACTAATTGGCGATAGACCTTTGCGAGGACTTTGTTTTTTAAACTCACTCAAGGCTTGTGGACTAGATACATAGTGAGGTACCTTCGCGGTTTGCAGTCCATGTTCTATCAGATACCAACCCCCTGTGATGGCCATCACAGCAATAAACCATAAACTCCAAAGCCCTAACAGCTTATGCCAATCAGACCAACTACTGCGCTTATCAAGGCTAAGCGCAGCAGGTTTTTTTATAAAACCTTGCCACCAGCGCCGATACACATAAAAACTCGAAACCAATAAAATAACGAGTAAAACACTCAAACTGGTGACGATTAGTTTACCCGTCCAGCCCATCGACAAGTTCATATGCCAGTTACGTAAAAACCGCGATATCCGCGCCCACTCACCTTCACCGAGTAAGCGACCCGTTGCTGCATCTAAATACACAAAACGAAATGAATCACCGACTTTAAGGGCCGCTTCAGTGGCTAGGTAATCTTGCTTATGACGTTGTATATAGAGTAACTGAGCTTGCGGATAATGCTTATTAAGGGTGTTTTCGAGAGCTTGGTAGTTAGTAGAGGCAGAAGAAGTTAAAGCACGGTACTTAGCGTCTGTTAAGTATTCGAGTTCATGACTTAACGTAGCGAGTGTCCCCGATACGCAGGTAACAAAAAGCAGGACTCCAACAAAGAGTCCTGCCCATGAATGTAAGTTAAACCAACTTTTAGCGTTCACACGCCACCATTAAAAGTTGTATTTAGCACTTAAATAGACACGGCGTGGTTCACCAGGAAAGTGCCCTGTTCGCTCGATAAAGCCACTGCTTGCGTATTCTTTATCAAACAAGTTCTTAACTGATAGCTGCCATTGCCAGTTATCAACGGTTGTTTGCCACGCCATGTTGTAAATAGTGTAAGGTTTAACGCGTTGACCCCCTAAACTAAGCTGTTCATCAACATAATCTAAACCAGCAGAAATAGATGACGATAAACTAGCTAGCTCATAGCGTGTCCATATACCTAAAGTATTTTGCGGTGCGTTGGCAAATTTATCGCTATCAGGAATTTGGTTACGAATGCTGTCATTTGCTTCAGTAATACGGGCATCATTATAGGCGTAGCTTGCAGTAACCACCCAGCGCTCAGTGATATCACCAACCACTTCTAGTTCAAAACCTTTACTTTGAACTTCACCCACCGCAACTAAGTCATCAACGCCGTCGCCTGCAACATCACCCAATAAACTAGGCTGCAGAATGTTTTTACGTACAATATCGTACACAGCCATATTAACAGCAAGTGTGTCTTCTAATAATTTGGTTCTTAAACCTAACTCATTAATACGGCTAGTCTCTGGCGAGAATGGTCCGCCTTTTGCTGTTTCTTGATCACTGGCACCCTGTGGTACAAAGCCAGTACCATGAAGCGCATAAGGAAAGAACATATTGTTAATGCTATAGCTGGTACCAATACGGTAGGTTAAGTCGCTATCAGAAAACTCGGTTTGATTTAACAGATCTTTATCTTCAAAACGGTCATATCTTAAGCCAGCAGTAACACTCCAATTTGCAGTTATATCAAGCTGATCTTGCAAGTACGCACCAAAGCGAGTGCTATTTGTTTTACCTAACCTTGGTTTAATACTATCAAGATCATAATCATCAGCAGAGGTTAAACCATATTCAGGATCGTTAAGAGCAAGGCCTGGTACAGGACCTCCTTTACTCTGTTGCTTTGCTGTGCGGTAAGCACTTTCAAAGTCATGCTCATACCAGTCACTACCAAGCAGCACTTGATGTTGCATGTCTGCAATTATAAATTCTGCAATCGCATTAGCAGTTAAACTAAAGCCTTCGTTTTCACGTACTTGATCACGAAACTCACGATGGCTCCAATCTACAATACCGTCGTCATCAGTATCTACAAGCCCTCTTGGCTCATGGTAGTTTTGTACTTCTTTGTTATCAAAATAGCGTGTTGTGACATCTGTTCGCCAAATATCATTAAATTCATGTTTTAAAGTCGCCTGATAGACATGCGCTTCAACATTTTGAAAGTCTGTCGCCTCGTTATGATTCCAGCTAATATCAGTTAAAAAATTGCCATTATCATCAGCAGGGACTCCACGTAAACGTGCTCCACCCAACTCCTGCTCTATATAGGTATACTGAGTGGTCAATTCGGTTGTACTATTTATGAGCCAAGTATAACCAAGATCAACAATAGTATTATCGCTGCTAGTATTAGCACGGAATGGTTTTTCAGTATCACGGTAAATGCCAACACGGTAAGCATGGTTATCAAGTGATTCGCTCAATGTTCCTGTGCTTTCTAATGCCCCACTGAAGAAGTCATCATTACCCACTTCAACTTCAATACTGTGCTCACTGGTGAATTTTGGCTTCTTAGTTACATAGTTAATAATACCGCCTGGATTACCGCTACCGTATATAGCGCCAGCAGGCCCTTTTAAAACCGCAACTTGTTCTATATTAAATAATTGCGGTACAGCAAAACCATTGAAAGGGTCGCCCTTTACGCCATCATATAAAATCTCATCTTGGCGAAAACCACGGAATGTCACGCCCGAATAACTAAAAGCATTAACGCCAGCAATATTGCTATAAAGGTCGGTAATTTGACGAGCAGCCTGATCGCTGATCAGCTCCTGCGGCAGAATTTGGATTGACTGAGGAATTTTCTCTAAAGGTGTATTTGTACGAGTTGCAAAGCTTGACTCGGTTGGGCGATATAAAGAAAACGCACGGCCAACAACTTCTATTTTTTCGATCTCTTTAGAATTGGTTTGATCAGAAGTAGTAACTTCTGTTTGAGCATGGACAATGGCCGAAAAACCAGCAGCAAGTGCAATAAAAACAGCAGAAAGACGCATAATAAAAAGGGACAAAATGAATAATGCGCAACATGTTAATGAATATAATTATCATTTGCAATGCCGTTTTTTATTAATCGGAGCTAAATAAAGTATTACTTACAATGCGCTTTTAACACTTCATTGGTTAAACAGCTATTCGCATGAAATTAAGCCATAGGTTACAATAGAGCCAGCATTCATTCTTTTATTGGCATTTTTCATCGCATGATTAATCAAGACACAATTGCAGCACAAGCGACCGCACCAGGACGTGGTGGGGTTGGTATTATTCGCGTCTCTGGCAGCTTAGCTAAAACAGTGGCAGAGCACATTATTGGCCGTTGTCCTAAAACACGTTACGCAGACTATGTGCCATTTAAAAGCTTGAGCGGTGAGCAGCTTGACCAAGGTATTGCTATATACTTCCAAGGACCAAATTCATTTACCGGTGAAGACGTACTTGAGCTGCAAGGTCATGGCGGTCCTGTTGTACTTGATATGCTATTAAAAGAAATTAGCCAAATTGACGGTGTTCGTTTAGCAAAGCCGGGGGAGTTCTCTGAGCGCGCATTTATGAATGACAAGCTTGATTTAACTCAAGCTGAGGCAATTGCCGACCTCATCAATGCAACCAGCGAACAGGCAGCAAAAAGTGCCCTCCAATCTCTGCAAGGTGAATTTTCTAAGCACATCGAAACGCTGGTGGAAAAAGTCATTCACCTACGTATGTACGTTGAAGCCGCTATTGACTTTCCAGATGAAGAAATCGATTTCCTATCAGACGGTAAAGTATCAGCAGATCTCAATGCCATTATTGATCAATTAGAGAATGTAACTCAACAAGCTAAACAAGGTAGCATCATGCGTGAAGGTATGCGTGTTGTTATTGCAGGTCGCCCTAACGCTGGTAAATCAAGCCTATTAAATGCATTAGCTGGCCGAGATGCAGCTATCGTTACCGAAATAGCCGGTACAACACGTGACGTATTGCGTGAGCATATTCACATTGATGGTATGCCACTGCATATTATCGATACCGCAGGCCTACGCGAAAGCCCTGATAAAGTTGAACAAATTGGTATTGAGCGCGCATGGGAAGAAATTAACCAAGCCGATCGCGTACTATTTATGTTAGACGGCACAGACACATCAGCCACTGACCCTCATGATATTTGGCCGGAATTTATGGCCAAGTTACCAGAGGGTATGGGCGTTACTGTGATCCGAAATAAAGCCGATATTTCAGGTGAAAATGTCGGAATGGATGAACATGAACAATATCCGGTGATCCGTTTAAGTGCCAAAAATGCAGAAGGTATAGAGTTAGTTCGTACTCACTTAAAGGCATGTATAGGTTTCCAAGGGGCAACTGAAGGTGGATTTATGGCACGCCGTCGTCACTTAGATGCACTTGATCACGCAGCCTATCATTTAAACACAGGCAAAGAGCAATTAGAGATGCATATTGCTGGTGAGATCCTGGCTGAAGAGTTACGCCTAACACAACAGTTCTTAAATGAGATAACGGGTGAATTTACTTCTGATGACTTGCTAGGAAAAATCTTTAGTTCGTTCTGTATCGGTAAATAAATTCCGGTCATCAATATTATAAAAAAGAGTCGCAAGACTCTTTCTTTTGTTTTTAATTCAGCAATCAATTATCGGTTCAGGGCCGAAACCAGCCAGTAATTAAACCCAAATCAATTAGTCTAGCGATGTCATTAAACGGAGGACGTCATGGACAAATATCAACTCTTTCATCAATTACACCACCAGCAAATAGGCTTTGTACTCGCTAATGCGTGGGATCTTAGTTCAGCACAATTCATTCAGGCCGCAGGAGCTAAAGCTGTAGCAACAACCAGCTGGGGCATTGCTGAAAGTTTAGGTTTAGCTGATGGTGAGAACATCTCTTTTCAAACTCAGTTAGCGCTGGTTAAAAGCTTGACCAAATACATACATATTCCACTCTCTGTCGATATAGAATCAGGATACAGTAACGATCCGCTGCAAATTAGCCAAAACGTTCTTGCGTTAGCAAAATTGGGGGTTGCAGGTATCAACATTGAAGACTCAGACAAAGACACGAATGCACTCAGATCTATCAAACAGCAATGCACTATTATTAGTGAGATAAAGAAAGTACTTAACGAAAATGGCTTCGGCAGTTTATTTATTAACGCCAGAACCGATACCTACTTTGTTAGTGACAGCCCTTTTAAAGTCACATTGAAGCGCGCAAAAGCTTATCAAGATGCAGGTGCAGATGGTCTTTTTGTACCTGGCTTAACTAATATAGAGCACATAACCAGCTTAGCTAGCGCGATAGATATGCCACTAAATGTGATGGCTATGAACAATTTTAACTCAGCAAAAGCCGCTTTCGCTGGTGGCGCAAAACGATTTTCATTGGGTAATTCGCTCTATGATCTAGTCGGTAATACGATAAAAAACAGTTTAACTCAGATCGAAAACTAACTTAGCGAGCTAAAAAATCAGATCAAAACAGCTTTTAAGATCGAATTTAGCTAAAAATGTTATCCACATTTGAGGCTTTTTTAGATCTAAAGGCTGATTTGATCATAAAAAAACGCTGAAATTTGAATTTATTTTCATACAACTCCCCTTTTTGATAACTAATTTTCTTAAAAACCCCTTTAATTAGCGCTTATTTTAGTTTTTTTCGATCTATTTTATTGATCGCAAATTGCAAACCGATCGTTATCAACAAGCGATCTATCCACAAAACGATCATACTGTCCATTTTTATCAGATCTGAAAAATAAAGCGCTTACACACAATTAAAGATCAACAACTTAGCAAAGTTATACAATTTCTAAATTCGAGCTTGATCAGAACTTTCCCCAAATTTATTAACAGCTTGATCAAAGGGTTTAATTTACGAATAAATATAAAAAACCATTAAAAACAGTAAATTATAAAAAACATTGAATTTAAGCCGTTATTTTAGGCAGAAAAACTTATTCAGATCGTAATTCAACGCTTTACTCACACCCTAACTTAGTTATCATGTGGCCACTTATTTCTATACATGATCAATCACATGCAATCAGTAAATATCATCGTTGGCAGCCAAATGGGATCTGCTGAATACGTGGCAGAGCAACTAACAGAAGCCCTTGAACAACAAGGGATCCAAGTGCAGCTTCATGAACAGCCTGTATTTGATGATATTGATCAGCAAGATACTATTTGGTTGTTATGTACTTCTACATATGGCGCGGGAGACTACCCAGAGAACCTACTGCCATTTGTTGAATCTATTAACCAACAGGCTGATCTTAAAGGATTAAACTACAGTGTGATCGGATTAGGCGACACTAGCTACGACACCTATAACTATGCAGGCCGTAATCTAGATGAGTTATTAGCAAATAAAGGTGCAAACCGCGTGGCAGAACGCTTAGAGCTAAATATTCTTGATGAAGCGTTACCAGAAGACACAGCTTTAGCTTGGTTACCAAGCTGGATCGAGGCTGTAGGACTCAATTAAGCCGATCGGTGTTGATCGTTGTAATAAAAGTTACCCACAATTTACTGATAATTTAGATCGGATTGTGGATAAACACTGATCTAACTGCGATTTTAACCTAGTTTATCCCTTGGATAAGATCCAACCGATATTGCCCTGTGTATAAATAGCCCTTTTGATCAAAGCTTTTACGCCGGAAGATCCGATCATACTAACACCTTTAGATCTGCCTTAAAGCAATGTTTTAAAAAGCAAATTGAACATTATCAACAGATCTAGCCCTCACTAGTAGTAAGAGTAATAAAAGATCTCTTTAAAAGATCCTTTATATTATTAGAGATCACCCACTTAGATCTTGAGCACTGTTTAATCATTTATCTTCTCTAAATTTCTAGGTAGAATACGCTCCCTTTACAAAGTTTTGCTGGTTGATTAGTAGGATCCCATAAATGATTTTTCACGAACGTTTTGATGTTATTGTTGTAGGTGGTGGGCATGCAGGTACTGAAGCTGCATTAGCATCTGCTCGCATGGGCATGAATACCCTATTGCTAACTCATAATATGGATACTCTTGGTCAAATGTCTTGTAATCCGGCAATTGGCGGTATTGGTAAAGGCCATTTAGTTAAAGAGATCGATGCACTTGGCGGTGCAATGGCTCAGGCTATCGATAAAGGTGGTATTCAATTTCGTACTTTAAACTCATCTAAAGGCCCTGCAGTACGTGCTACACGTGCGCAAGCTGACCGTGCTTTGTATAAAGCCGCTATTCAACACACTTTACAACATCAAGAAAATTTAAAGATCTTCCAGCAGTCATGTGACGATCTAATCGTTGAAGGCGATCGAGTAATCGGTGTTGTAACTCAAATGGGTCTTCGTTTTAGTGCGCCTTCAGTGGTTCTTACTGTGGGTACTTTCTTAGGTGGTCAGATCCATATTGGTTTAGAGAACTTCAAAGGGGGTCGTGCTGGTGATCCACCTTCAATTGCACTTGCAGAGCGTTTACGTGAATTACCGTTCCGTGTTGATCGTTTAAAAACAGGCACGCCTCCTCGTATTGATGCGCGTACTGTTGATTTTAGCAAGATGCAAGAACAGCCTGGTGATACTCCTACTCCAGTATTCTCATTTATGGGTAAACAATCGGATCACCCACAGCAGATCCCGTGTTACATCACTTATACAAATGAAAAAACACATGATGTGATCCGTAATAACCTGCATCGTTCACCTATGTACTCTGGTGTTATTGAAGGTATTGGTCCACGTTACTGCCCATCAATTGAAGATAAGATCGTACGTTTTGCTGATAAAGATAAACATCAAATCTTTGTTGAGCCAGAAGGCTTAACATCATACGAATTATATCCAAATGGTATCTCGACGAGTTTACCATTTGATGTGCAACTTGAAATTGTGCAATCAATTACTGGCTTTGAAAATGCACATATCTGTCGTCCTGGTTATGCCATTGAGTATGATTTCTTTGATCCACGAGACTTAAAACAATCATTAGAAACTAAGTTTATTAATGGTTTATTCTTCGCAGGCCAGATCAATGGCACAACAGGCTACGAAGAAGCTGGTGCGCAAGGTTTAATTGCTGGTATGAACGCAGCATTACAAGTACAAGGTAAAGAACCTTGGACACCTCGTCGTGATGAAGCATATACAGGTGTACTGATTGATGACTTAGCAACATTAGGTACTAAAGAACCGTACCGTATGTTTACCAGCCGTGCTGAATACCGTTTATTACTTCGTGAAGATAATGCCGACATTCGTTTAACTGCTAAAGGCCGTGAACTTGGCTTAGTTGACGATGCTCGTTGGGCTGCCTTCAACGAAAAAATGGAAATCATTGAAAAAGAAACACAACGCTTAAAAGAAACCTGGATCCATAAAGATCACGTGGCTGTTGATCAAGTAAATGCGTTATTAAAAACACCACTGACTCGTGAAGCGAGCCTTGAAGATCTGATCCGTCGTCCTGAAGTTCGTTATAACGACCTAATGGCGATCGATGGTTTAGGCTCTGAGTTCGATAACCAAGCTGCACTTGAGCAAGTTGAGATCCATACTAAGTATGCAGGCTATATTGCTCGTCAACAAGATGAGATCAATAAGCAGCTACGTCATGAACAAACTGTATTACCAAAAGACTTTGATTATTCAACTGTTTCTGGTTTATCAAATGAGGTTATCGCGAAACTTACTGATAGTCGTCCAGATACAATTGGCCAAGCATCACGTATTTCAGGTATCACCCCTGCAGCTATTTCGCTATTATTAGTCTATCTGAAAAAGCAAGGCTTACTGCGCAAGACTGCGTAGTTGGTGAGGAATACAGTGTTACAACAACAATTAACTTCACTGTTAGCGCAAACTGATATTGCGCTAACAGAAAAGCAGCAACAACAACTTGTACAATATGTTGAATTATTAGACAAGTGGAACAAAGCATATAACTTAACCTCTGTTCGTTTACCTGAAGAAATGATGGTTAAACATATCATGGATAGCTTAGTTGTTGCGCCACACCTTAAAGGCAAACATTACATTGATGTTGGTACGGGTCCTGGTTTACCGGGTATCGTATTAGCCATCGCTTTACCTGATACACAATTTGTATTGTTAGATAGTTTAGGTAAACGCGTGCGCTTTTTGATGCAGGTAAAACATGCACTTGGCCTTGAAAATGTAACCCCAGTGCAGTCTAGAGTTGAAGAATATCAACCAAGTGTTAAATTAGATGGTGTATTAAGTCGTGCATTTGCCTCTTTACAAGATATGGTTGACTGGTGTGCGCACTTGATTGATCATTCAGGTAAATTTATCGCCTTAAAAGGCGTATTTCCGAGCGAAGAACTAGACTCATTACCTAAAGGTATTAAGTTTGATGAAAAAATCAGCTTGGAAGTACCTGAGTTAGATGCGCAAAGACATCTAATCATTCTTTCTAAAGACTAGGGATCAGAGCACTGTGGCAAAAGTCATCGCATTAGCAAACCAAAAAGGTGGTGTTGGTAAAACAACCACCGCTGTGAATCTTGCGGCATCGATGGCCGCGACGAAGCGTAAAGTGTTATTAATCGATCTTGATCCGCAAGGAAACGCTACCATGGGTAGTGGTGTCGATAAATACGGTGATGTTGCGACTATTTACGATTTATTGATTGAAGAAACACCAATCGATGAAGTTATCAATAGAGAAACCTCAGGTGAGTATCACTTAATTGCTGCTAATGGCGATGTGACTGCCGCTGAAGTTAAATTAATGGAATTGTTTGCGCGTGAAGTGCGTTTACGTAATGCGCTTGAACAAATTCAAGACCAATACGATTTCATTTTTATCGACTGCCCGCCTTCACTTAACATGCTTACTGTTAATGCTATGGCTGCCGCAGATTCAATTTTAGTTCCGATGCAATGTGAGTATTATGCCCTTGAAGGTTTAACGGCATTAATGGATACCATTACCCAGTTGTCTAAGCTAGTAAATCCAGCATTAACAATTGAAGGGATTTTACGCACCATGTATGATCCGCGCAATCGCCTTGCAAATGATGTATCAGAACAACTCAAACAACATTTTGGCGATAAAGTATATCGTACCGTTATCCCACGTAATGTCCGTTTAGCAGAAGCGCCGAGTTTTGGTGCCCCTGCCATGTATTATGACCGTGCATCAAGTGGTGCGAAAGCTTACTTAGCCCTAGCCGGCGAAATGTTACGTAGAAAAGAGAAAACATCTTCAGCAGTAGCCTAACTTCGAGGTAAAAAAATAACATGTCTGCTAAAAAACGCGGTTTAGGCCGAGGACTCGACGCTTTATTAAGTTCATCAAAACCTGCCTCAAGTGCAAATAATCAGCAACAAGCGACTGCAACACCAGAGCAAGTCTCTGAGGTCGTTGCAGAGCAAAGTAAAGGTGAGCTGCAAAAGTTAGCGATTGAGTTTTTACAATCGGGTAAATATCAACCGCGTAAAGACATGTCTGAAGAAGCGCTTGAAGAGTTAGCTAACTCAATACGTGCTCAAGGCATCATTCAGCCGATTGTTGTGCGCCAAATTGGTGCAGAAAAATATGAGATTATCGCCGGTGAACGTCGTTGGCGTGCTGCTCAACTTGCAAAATTAGATGCTGTTCCATGTATCATCAAAGATGTACCTGATGAGGCGGCCGTTGCTATCGCGCTTATAGAAAATATTCAACGTGAAGATCTAAATGCGATGGAAGAAGCGATTGCGTTAAATCGTTTACTTAACGAATTTGAACTAACTCATCAACAAGTCGCCGAGGCAGTTGGTAAATCTCGTACTACTGTGACTAATTTACTACGCCTAAATAATCTCAATGAAGATGTTAAAATTTTGTTAGAGCATGGCGACATTGAAATGGGTCATGCACGTTGTTTATTAGCACTTGAAGGCGAAGCGCAATCAGATGCTGCTCGATTAGCCGTTGCTAAAGCTTTAACTGTTCGTGAAACTGAAAAGCTAGTGCGTTCTATTTTAGAACCAGCCCCAAAGAAAGAAGTGCAAGAAAAAGATCCTGATGTCAAACAGTTAGAACAAAAGCTTGCTGAAAATTTAGGCGCTAAAGTAGAAATAAACTACAATAAAAAAGGCAAAGGCAAACTGGTTATCTCTTATACAACTCTTGATGAGTTAGATGGCATTTTAAGCCGTATAAATTAAGACTATTCCCGTCATTAATTAATAACATGTCCAAAAAGAGACATTTGTGGTGTTTTTGCACTACAAAGGGTCGACTCAAGTTGCAAAACTGGTAGGAATCAGTATAATTTCGCCAGTTTTCATACCCTGACAATTTAACGTTCTAAAGGTTAACAAAACGTGACTAATAGGTTAGCAAGGCCGTATAGGCTTGCCGCATTTAAATTAATTTGTCTTCAGGGTATCGTAGCATTTATCGCTGCAGTAATTGTATTTATAGGTTGGGGAGTCAATGCCGGCCAGTCAGCGCTTGCTGGCGGAGCTGTTGCACTACTCCCTAATTTTGTATTTGCTGTCTATGCATTCCGTTATATGGGTGCAAGTCGAGTAAATCAAGTGTATGCCTCGCTAAAGCGCGGCAACGGATTAAAATTTATGCTAACAATCGTTTTGTTTGCACTGATACTGAAGTCTTATACGGTCGTTTTATTACCGTTTTTCTGTGTGTATGTATTGGTGTTATTTAGCGGATTGTTTGCGCCCGTTTTTTTTAATCATTAACTTTTGGGATATAACATGGCTGCAGAAGAAGTAACTCTATCAAGCCATATTCAGCACCACTTAACTAACGCTAAGATGTGCTCGACCGACGCTGGTCTTGCCTTCAACAAAGCGTGTGCAGACAGTGGTTTCTGGACATGGAATATAGATACCCTCGCATGGTCAATCGGTTTAGGTCTGGTATTTTTATGGATCTTCCGTGGTGCCGCTAAAAAAGCAAATACCGGTGTACCGGGTAAATTTCAGTGTTTCATTGAAATGATTGTTGAGTTCGTTGGCGACAACGTACGTGACACATACCATGGTAAAAGCGCATTAATCGCTCCATTAGCTCTAACGATTTTCGTTTGGGTGTTCTTAATGAACTTAATGGACTTGATTCCGGTTGATTTCCTACCTGCATTAGCTGGCTTTGTTGGCGAGCAAGCATTTGGTATGGATTCTCACGACGTTTACATGAAGATTGTACCTACAACAGACATCAATATGACTGCTGCACTTGCTATTGGTGTATTCATTCTGATGATCGGTTATGCAATCAAAATCAAAGGGATTGGCGGATTCTTAGCTGAATTAACGCTTCACCCGTTCAGCTCTAAAAACAAGCTAGCGATGGTGTTCTTAATCCCATGTAACTTATTACTAGAAACAATCGCTTTAGTTGCTAAGCCGTTCTCGTTAGCATTGCGTTTATTCGGTAACTTATATGCTGGTGAGTTGATTTTCATCTTGATCGGCGCAGTTGGTTTAATGCAACTACCGTTGCACTTTATTTGGGCTGTATTCCACATCTTAGTAATCGTACTGCAAGCATTCGTATTTATGATGCTTACAATCGTTTACCTAAGCATGGCAAGCTCAGATAATCACTAATTTTTTACACTTTTAAATTTTAACTTTAATTTACAATTGAAACTTTGGAGAAAAAAATGGAACTAATGATTGGTCTTAAGTACATCGCTGTTGCTCTACTTATCGGCTTCGGTGCAATCGGTACTGCTATCGGCTTCGGTAACATGGGTGGTAAATTCCTAGAAGCTTGTGCACGTCAACCTGAGCTTGCACCTTCATTACAAGTTAAGATGTTCATCCTTGCTGGTCTAATCGATGCCGTAGCTATGATCGGTGTTGGTATCGCAATGGTATTGTTGTTCGTACTTTAATATTATTTTTTGAACAGCTTACTATTTTAAGGAGGAGCGGTCGTGAACTTAACAGCCACTCTTATCGGTGAATTAATTGCATTTACGGTTTTCGTACTTTTCTGTATGAAATACGTATGGCCACCACTAAATGGTGCAATTGAAGCTCGCCAGAAGAAAATCGAAGATGGTTTAGCTGCCTCTGATAGAGCCGAAAAAGACTTAGAACTTGCGCAAAAGAAAGCTGCTGAGCAGCTTAAAGAGGCAAAAGCTCAAGCGGCTGATATCATTGAACAAGCTAAAAAGCGTGCCACGCTAATCGTTGACGAAGAAACTGTTCGTGGTCAACAAGAGCGTGAAAAAATTATTGCTCAAGGGCACTCTGAAATCGAAGCAGAGCGTAACCGTGTAACAGAAGAACTACGTAAACAAGTAGCGACGCTGGCCGTGGTTGGTGCTGAGAAGATTTTAGAGCGCGAAATCAATCAAGCCGCACACAGTGACATCGTTGAAAAACTTGTCGCTGAGCTGTAATTAGGAGGGTATGAGCATGTCTGAATTGGCTACTATCGCTCGCCCATACGCTAAAGCGGCTTTTGAACTTGCCGTTGAAAAAGGCACTGTTGAAAGTTGGAACGACATGCTGTTCTTTGCTGGCCATGTTGCCAGCAATGAGCAAGCCGCTGCCGCGCTAGCTGGATTGCCTACTGCTACTGAAAAAGCAGATCTGTTTATCAAGATCTGTGCAGAGCAGCTCAACGAACAAGGTCAGAACCTAATCAAGGTGATGGCTGAAAATGGACGTTTAGTTGCACTGCCTGCTGTTGCAGAGTTATTCGCTGAATTTAAAGCGGACTACGACAAAGAAATCGACGTTGATGTGGTTTCTGCAACACCGCTAGCTGCTGAGCAGCAAGCATCATTGGTAGCGGCACTTGAAAAACGTTTCGCACGCAAAGTTAAGCTGAATTGTAGTGAAGATACTACAGTTGTTGGCGGTCTTATCATTAAGGCGGGTGACACTGTAATTGACGGCTCAGTACGTGGCAAATTAGCCCGCTTAGCTACATCACTACAATCGTAATTGGGAAAAAGAGCATGCAACTTAATTCCACTGAAATTTCAGATCTGATCAAACAACGTATTGAGCAGTTCGAAGTTGTAAGTGAAGCTCGTAACGAAGGTACTATCGTATCTGTTACTGACGGTATCATCCGCATCCACGGTCTTGCTGACTGTATGCAAGGTGAGATGATCGAGCTTCCTGGCAACCGTTATGCTATCGCACTAAACCTTGAGCGTGACTCAGTAGGTGCTGTAGTAATGGGTCCTTACGCTGACCTTAAAGAAGGCGTAAAAGTTAAATCAACTGGTCGTATCCTAGAAGTTCCTGTTGGTCGTGGTCTACTTGGTCGTGTTGTAAACACACTAGGTGCACCTATCGACGGTAAAGGCGCTTTAGATAACGACGGTTTTGAACCTGTTGAGAAAATCGCACCAGGCGTTATCGAACGTCAATCAGTAGATGAGCCAGTACAAACTGGTTATAAATCTATCGATGCGATGATCCCAGTAGGTCGTGGTCAACGTGAGCTTGTTATCGGTGACCGCCAAACTGGTAAAACTGCATTAGCAATCGATGCAATCATCAACCAAAAAGGTACAGGCGTTAAGTGTGTGTACGTTGCAGTTGGTCAAAAAGCATCTACAATCGCTAACGTAGTACGTAAATTAGAAGAGCACGGTGCACTTGAAAACACTATCGTTGTTGTTGCATCTGCTTCTGAATCTGCGGCACTTCAGTACCTAGCACCATTCTCTGGTTGTACTATGGGTGAATACTTCCGTGACCGTGGTGAAGACGCGCTAATCGTATATGATGATTTATCTAAGCAAGCTGTTGCTTACCGTCAAATCTCATTACTACTTAAGCGTCCACCAGGTCGTGAAGCATACCCAGGTGACGTATTCTACCTTCACTCACGTCTTCTAGAGCGTGCATCACGTGTAAACGCTGATTACGTTGAGAAGTTCACTAATGGTGAAGTGAAAGGTAAAACAGGTTCACTGACGGCATTGCCAATCATTGAAACTCAAGGCGGCGACGTTTCTGCGTTCGTACCGACAAACGTTATCTCTATCACCGATGGTCAGATCTTCTTAGAAACTGACTTATTTAACTCAGGTATCCGTCCCGCTGTTAACGCTGGTATCTCGGTATCTCGTGTTGGTGGTGCAGCGCAAACTAAAATCGTTAAGAAACTAGGTGGTGGTATCCGTCTAGCGTTAGCTCAGTACCGTGAATTAGCTGCGTTCTCGCAGTTCGCGTCTGACCTTGACGATGCAACACGTGCTCAATTAGAGCATGGTGAGCGCGTAACAGAGCTAATGAAGCAGAAACAGTACGCACCAATGTCTGTTGCTGAAATGTCTCTGTCGCTATTTGCTGCTGAAAAGGGCTACCTAAAAGACATCGAAATCGCGAAAATCATGGATTTCGAAGCTGGCCTAATTTCTTATGCAAACAGCACATACGCAGAGCTAATGGCTCAAATCAATGAAACTGGTAACTACAACGCTGAGATTGAAGCTCAACTTAAAGAACTTCTAGAGAAGTTCAAGTCGACGCAAACTTGGTAATTTAGTTATGAATGGTGAGCTTTAGGTAACTAAAGCCCACCTGATTCGGAGAGAGAGTCATGGCCAGCGGAAAAGAGATTAAAAGCAAGATCGGGAGTATCAAGAATACTCAGAAGATCACCAGCGCGATGGAAATGGTTGCTGCGTCTAAAATGAAAAAAGCGCAGGAACGTGTGGCGTCAAGCCGTCCATACGCTGAAAACTTACGCCAAGTGATTGGTCGTGTTGCTCAAGCAAATCTTGATTTTACTCACCCTTTCTTAGAAGAGCGTGAAGTAAAACGAGTTGGTTATATTGTTATCTCTACTGACCGTGGTCTATGTGGTGGCTTGAACTCAAACGAGTTCAAAAAAGTTGCCCTAGACGTGAAAGCGTGGAAAGAAAAAGGCGTTGAAGCTGAGTTTACTACTTTAGGTAGCAAAGCAGCTGGCTTTTTCCAACGTTTTGGCGGTAAGTTAGTCGCTAAAAAAGCGAACTTAGGAGATACACCTTCATTACAAGACGTTATTGGTCCTGTAAAGACAATGCTAGATGCATACTCTGAAGGTAAAATTGACCGCTTATACGTAGTATTTAACAAGTTCGTTAATACTATGAAGCAAGAGCCAACAATCGATCAGTTACTCCCTTTGCCAAAAGCTGAAGAAGAAGTATCTCAACATTCTTGGGATTACTTATATGAGCCAAACCCAGATGCGATTTTAGAAGCTCTGTTAGTACGCTTTATTGAGTCTCAAGTATACCAAGGTGTAGTTGAGAACGCTGCCTCTGAACAGGCTGCCCGTATGGTTGCAATGAAAGCTGCAACAGATAACGCAGGCGACCTTATGGATGAGTTACAGCTTGTTTATAACAAGGCTCGTCAAGCTGCAATCACACAAGAAATTAGTGAGATTGTTGGCGGCTCGGCAGCAGTTTAACGCTTCGGCAAAGTTTAATGAGAGGAATAGACATGAGTTTAGGTAAGGTCGTCCAAATTATCGGCGCCGTTGTGGATATCGAATTTCCACAAGACAACGTGCCAGCCGTATATGACGCACTAAAAGTAACAGATGGCGACTTAGCTGGTTTAACTTTAGAAGTTCAACAACAGCTAGGTGGCGGTGTGGTACGTGGTATCGCACTTGGTACTACTGACGGTTTACGTCGTGGTACTGCAGTAGAAGGTACAGGTCAGCCAATCCACGTTCCTGTAGGTACGAAGACACTAGGTCGTATCATGGACGTATTAGGTAACCCTATTGATGAAGCTGGTCCAATTGGTGAAGAAGAGCGTATGTCTATTCACCGTGCAGCACCTTCTTATGAAGAACAATCAAGTTCAGTAGAACTTTTAGAGACTGGTATCAAGGTAATCGACCTTGTATGTCCATTCGCTAAAGGTGGTAAAGTTGGTCTATTCGGTGGTGCCGGTGTTGGTAAAACCGTAAACATGATGGAACTTATCCGTAACATCGCAATCGAGCACAGCGGTTACTCAGTATTCGCAGGTGTTGGTGAGCGTACTCGTGAGGGTAATGACTTCTACCATGAGATGAACGACTCAAACGTACTAGATAAAGTATCTCTAGTATACGGTCAAATGAATGAGCCACCGGGTAACCGTTTACGCGTAGCGTTAACTGGTCTTACTATGGCAGAGAAGTTCCGTGACGAAGGTCGTGACGTACTTTTCTTCGTTGATAACATCTACCGTTATACTCTAGCGGGTACAGAGGTATCAGCACTTCTAGGTCGTATGCCTTCAGCAGTAGGTTACCAACCAACTCTTGCTGAAGAAATGGGTGTACTTCAAGAGCGTATCGCATCTACTAAGACGGGTTCAATCACTTCAATCCAAGCGGTATACGTACCTGCGGATGACTTAACTGACCCATCTCCAGCAACAACGTTTGCTCACTTAGATGCAACAGTAGTACTTTCTCGTGATATCGCTTCACTTGGTATCTACCCTGCGGTAGACCCACTTGATTCATCTTCACGTCAACTTGACCCATTAGTAATCGGTCAAGAGCACTACGATACAGCGCGTGGCGTTCAAACAGTTCTTCAACGTTATAAAGAACTTAAAGACATCATCGCAATCCTAGGTATGGACGAGCTTTCTGACGAAGATAAGCAAGTTGTATCTCGTGCACGTAAAATCCAGCGCTTCCTATCTCAGCCGTTCTTCGTTGCTGAGGTATTCACAGGCGCGCCTGGTAAATACGTGTCACTTAAAGACACAATTGCTGGCTTCAAAGGTATCTTAAACGGTGAGTTTGATGATATGCCAGAGCAAGCGTTCTACATGGTTGGCTCTATTGAAGAAGCTCAAGAAAAAGCCAAAAGCATGTAATTAGGAGGGTAGTATGGCGGCTATGACTGTACATCTTGACGTAGTAAGCGCAGAAGAGAGCTTGTTCTCTGGTCTGGTTGAATCGATTCAAGTGAGTGGTAGTGAAGGTGACCTTGGTGTTAACTATGGTCACGCTCCATTATTAACTGCCCTAAAACCTGGTATGGTACGTTTGGTTAAGCAATTTGGTCACGAAGACGTGATGTATATTGCTGGCGGTACGCTAGAAGTTCAACCGGATCGCATCACGATTCTTGCAGATACTGCAGTACGTGGTGAAGACCTAGACGAGCAAGCGGCTGAAAAAGCTAAACGTGATGCTGAAGAGCAAATGGCGAATACGTCAACTGCTGAGTTAGATTATCAACAAGCTGCAGTGCAACTTGCTGAAGCAATCGCTCAACTTCGCGTAATTCAACAATTACGTAAAAAGTAAGCCTACTCGGTTTTCAAAAAGCCCACTTAATGTGGGCTTTTTTGTGCCCGAAATTCACGGCTTTCTACCCTACTTAATATTTATACTTATATCCTTCATCAAAGCTCGCTACAATAGTGTAAATTAATAGTGAATAGCTGTTTCATCCAAGGTTCAGTCCAACTCATTAGGATTGCGTATTTACACATGATGTGACTTACACAACTTTGTATGTTTCCCAGAACTCACAAAATATTGCACACCTAAAACAAAGAAAGAAGGATATTGTTTTAATGTCTCTGACTACCGTTATTCTTGCTGCGGGTAAAGGCACTCGTATGCGCTCTGCTCTACCAAAGGTTTTACACAAAGTTGCTGGTAAACCTATGGTGCAGCACGTTATTGATAATGCCACTGCCCTTGGCGCTCGTGAAACGAACCTTGTTTACGGTCATGGCCGTGAACAGCTGCAAGATGCCCTATCGCACAATCAAGTAAACTGGGTATTACAAGAAGAGCAACTAGGTACGGGTCATGCCGTGGCAGTTGCTAAAGAACACATTGCTGATGACGACACTGTATTAATTCTCTATGGTGATGTGCCACTGACAAAACGCGCTACCTTAGAGAAGTTACTCGCGGCGACACCAGAAAAAGGCTTAGCTGTATTAACCGTTACCTTAGATGACCCATCAGGTTATGGTCGTATGATCCGTGAAAATGGCAAGCTAGTGGGTATTATCGAACAAAAAGATGCCTCTGCTGAGCAACTTGCAATTAAAGAAATTAATACCGGTATTATGGCTGCCAATGGTGAGCTACTTAAACGTTGGTTAGGTAACCTATCGAACAACAACGCTCAAGGTGAATACTATTTAACAGATATCGTTGCTATGGCACATAGCGAAGGTGTTGAAATTACTTCTGCACAGCCCGAGCACCCGATGGAAGTCGAAGGCGCAAATAATCGCGTTCAACTTGCAGCTCTTGAACGTGCATACCAAGCATGGCAAGCCGAAGAGCTAATGCTTAATGGCGCTACACTTGCTGATCCTGCGCGTATTGATGTGCGTGGTGAAGTTACTACCGGCGAAGATGTACTAATCGACGTTAATGTTATTTTCGAAGGTAAAGTAACACTAGGTAATAACGTGCAAATTGGCCCTAACTGCGTACTTAAAGATTGTACTGTTGGTGATAACGTTGTAATTAAAGCTAACTCACTTGTTGAAGAAGCGAGTGTTGCTGCTAAATGTACTTTAGGCCCTTATGCTCGCCTTCGCCCTGGTGCGATTATGGAAGAAGACTCGCATATCGGTAACTTTGTTGAGATGAAAAAGACTCGCTTAGGCAAAGGCTCAAAGGCAAATCACCTTACCTACTTAGGTGACACTGAAGTTGGTGAAAAAGTGAATATCGGCGCAGGTACTATTACTTGTAACTATGATGGCGTAAACAAATCAAAAACTATTATCGGTGATAACGCCTTTATCGGTTCAAACTCATCACTAGTCGCACCGGTGAATATTGGCTCAATGGCAACGATTGGCGCAGGTTCTGTTATTACTAATACTGTTGAAGACGAGCAGCTTGCAGTAGCTCGTGGCAAACAACGTAATCTAACTGGCTGGAAGCGTCCAACCAAAAAGTAGTGAGCTACCCTACTAATTTATAAATAAAAGCGAGTTTATACTCGCTTTTTTTGTGGCTAAATTTTGTTCTCATAAAAGTGCCATATAGTTGTAATGCCTGCGTGTTGTAATTGCCTCAATACAATACCAAGGAAAAATAATAATGTTAAAAAGATCAATTATTGCGCTATCACTTTTAACTATTCTTACAGGTTGCTCGTTAGACGGTGACGACGGCAAAGATGGCCTACAAGGTGAACAAGGTCCTGCAGGTCAAAATGGTACTAACGGAATTGATGGGGAAAATGGCTCCGATGGTACTAACGGAGCTGACGGAGCAAATGGTACAGATGCAAACGCGGCTTTAAGTATAAACCTTATCGGTCGTGCAGTGCTTAACGCAGAAAGTCCGGAAGGTGCAGCAGAGATTGTCGCTTATCAAGCTTCTAAACAACGCATTTTTGCGATCAATAGTTCCGGTGATTCGGCAGTTGTGAATATCATGAAAGCCGATAGCTTTGACCGTGCAGCTTTAGTTAAAGATAACGAAGGGGTTATAAATGGCACTAATTTAACCTCAGAGATTACCCTTGCACTTAATAAGCACAGTGCGGGTGATGCAAACAGTATCGCTATTGATGCTAATAATGAACTTCTTGCAGTTGCAATGGCCGCAGATATTACCGGTGATGAAGGTTTAATCGCATTTTATGATATCAGTGGCGATGAGCCTCTGTTTATTAAGAATGTAACGGTAGGCGCCCTACCCGACATGGTTACTTTTAGCCATGATGGCAATAAGGTACTGGTTGCAAATGAAGGTGAGCCTAATGGTGATTACAGTATTGACCCTGAAGGCTCAATTAGCACTATTAATATCAATGATGGTGTAATTGCAGATACTGCTATTAGCATTACTTTTTCAGCTTATAACGACAAACAAGCAGAGCTTGAAGAGCGAGGGATTGTATTTGCTAACCCGACAGGTCGAACAATCAACGGTAATTTGATTAATACAACCGTGGCTATGGATTTAGAACCTGAATACATCAGCGTTTCGAAAGATAATAAATTTGCCTACGTGTCACTACAAGAAAATAACGCCCTTGCTATCGTCAATCTTGAAGATAATAGCCTAGAGCTTAAAGGCTTAGGTTTTAAAGATTGGTCTAATTTGCTTTTTGATGCATCTGATAAAGACGGTGGGGTTAACTTTAAATCATACCCTGGCCTCTATGGCATGTATCAACCAGATACTATTTCAAGCTTTACCTGGAAAGGTGCTAACTTTATTGTCACAGCGAACGAAGGTGATGCACGAGAATACTTCTTTGATACAAACGACGAAGCTGATTGTATAGCTAAAGGTGGTCTTGATTATGATAAAGATGACGGTTGTTTATCATATATAGATGAGACAAGAGCTAAAGACTTAACACTAGCAAGCAATTTTGACTACCTGAACAATGACAACAGTGATATTGGCCGTTTAAAAGTGACCACTGTTAAAGGTGATGAAGATAATAATGGCGAATACGAATCACTCTATGCATATGGTGCCCGCTCCTTTACCATCTGGGATAATAACGGCATGGTAGTTTTTGACTCTGGCGATCAAATTTCACGCATTACTGCATCAGTTCACGGAGCAGCATTCAATAATAACGAAGATGAAAATGACGGTGATAGTCGCTCTGATGACAAAGGTGCAGAACCAGAAGCATTAGCACTCGGTACTATTGGCGAGCGTACATTTGCATTTATTGGTTTAGAGCGTATGGGTGGCATTATGGTGTTTGATATTACTAATCCATACAATGTGACATTCCAAGATTACTTTTTTAATCGTGGTCTAGAAGCTGATGCAGATATTACGGGTGATCTTGCCCCTGAAGGTATGGCATTTATACCAGCAGAACAAAGTGCAACGAATGAAGCATTGCTAGTTGTTGGTAATGAAATTTCGGGTTCAATCGCTGTTTGGGAAATTTCTACTAACTAATCCGCCTTATAAAAATAAAAAGCGACATAGCTAATTTAAAGCATGTCGCTTTTTCTATGCCATTTTACCTTCACAAAAATGACTGCTTTTTGAGCTAAAACCCCTTTGTAGCCCTTTGTTTGTATGGTTATTGTACTAATTTGAAAATAATCAAAAAAACCTGCAAAAAGTGCTTGCGTTAATTCTTCGCATCCCTATAATGCGCATCCACTGACACGGCGGGCAGCAACGAAAGACGCTGAACAACGTAGCAGAGAGTTAAGTAAAACTTCGGTTTAAAACGGTCTAAAAAGAAAGTTTGAAATTAAGTGTTGACTCGAAAAATTAAGGATGTATTATACGCATCCCTAGCGACAACGTCGCAACGTTCTTTAACAATATAAAGCAATCATCTGTGTGGGCACTCGTACAGATTGAGTTCTAACAGCAGATTCTAGTTCGCTAGATGACGCAAACAAATTTAGAGTCTCAATTGAACTGAGTGACCAACGGAAACAAGTTTACTTGTTTCAGCACAGTCAATTCGATTCGAAAGAATCAAAATTCAGAATTCATTGAGCATGTCCTTCGGGACAGAAAAAACTTTTAATTGAAGAGTTTGATCATGGCTCAGATTGAACGCTGGCGGCAGGCCTAACACATGCAAGTCGAGCGGAAACGAAGAGGTGCTTGCACCTCTGGCGTCGAGCGGCGGACGGGTGAGTAATGCTTGGGAATATACCTTATGGTGGGGGACAACAGTTGGAAACGACTGCTAATACCGCATGATGTCTACGGACCAAAGTGGGGGACCTTCGGGCCTCACGCCATAAGATTAGCCCAAGTGGGATTAGCTAGTTGGTGAGGTAATGGCTCACCAAGGCAACGATCCCTAGCTGGTTTGAGAGGATGATCAGCCACACTGGGACTGAGACACGGCCCAGACTCCTACGGGAGGCAGCAGTGGGGAATATTGCACAATGGGCGCAAGCCTGATGCAGCCATACCGCGTGTGTGAAGAAGGCCTTCGGGTTGTAAAGCACTTTCAGTAAGGAGGAAAGGTTAAGTGTTAATAGCACTTAGCTGTGACGTTACTTACAGAAGAAGCACCGGCTAACTCCGTGCCAGCAGCCGCGGTAATACGGAGGGTGCGAGCGTTAATCGGAATTACTGGGCGTAAAGCGTACGCAGGCGGTTTGTTAAGCGAGATGTGAAAGCCCCGGGCTCAACCTGGGAACTGCATTTCGAACTGGCAAACTAGAGTGTGATAGAGGGTGGTAGAATTTCAGGTGTAGCGGTGAAATGCGTAGAGATCTGAAGGAATACCGATGGCGAAGGCAGCCACCTGGGTCAACACTGACGCTCATGTACGAAAGCGTGGGGAGCAAACAGGATTAGATACCCTGGTAGTCCACGCCGTAAACGATGTCTACTAGAAGCTCGGGTCTTCGGACTTGTTTTTCAAAGCTAACGCATTAAGTAGACCGCCTGGGGAGTACGGCCGCAAGGTTAAAACTCAAATGAATTGACGGGGGCCCGCACAAGCGGTGGAGCATGTGGTTTAATTCGATGCAACGCGAAGAACCTTACCTACACTTGACATACAGAGAACTTACCAGAGATGGTTTGGTGCCTTCGGGAACTCTGATACAGGTGCTGCATGGCTGTCGTCAGCTCGTGTTGTGAGATGTTGGGTTAAGTCCCGCAACGAGCGCAACCCCTATCCTTAGTTGCCAGCGATTCGGTCGGGAACTCTAAGGAGACTGCCGGTGATAAACCGGAGGAAGGTGGGGACGACGTCAAGTCATCATGGCCCTTACGTGTAGGGCTACACACGTGCTACAATGGCGCATACAGAGTGCTGCGAACCTGCGAGGGTAAGCGAATCACTTAAAGTGCGTCGTAGTCCGGATTGGAGTCTGCAACTCGACTCCATGAAGTCGGAATCGCTAGTAATCGCATATCAGAATGATGCGGTGAATACGTTCCCGGGCCTTGTACACACCGCCCGTCACACCATGGGAGTGGGTTGCTCCAGAAGTGGATAGTCTAACCTTCGGGAGGACGTTCACCACGGAGTGATTCATGACTGGGGTGAAGTCGTAACAAGGTAGCCCTAGGGGAACCTGGGGCTGGATCACCTCCTTATACGATTTAGAACTTATTTGTTCGTAGTGTCCACACAGATGATTGTTAGTTAGCTAAACCAGTTGGTTTAACTAATTAATATGCTCTTTAAAAATTTGGAAAGCTGATATTAAAATTCTTATAGATACTTGTATCTATAAAGAGTTTTCAAAAGTAAAAAATATGCCATTAATCGAAAGATTAATTGGTATCTACTTTAGTATTCTCATCATTATTTGATGAATTAACTTCTGGCGAAGTTAACAGCTGTCACTAACAAAGACCCGTTTGGGTTGTATGGTTAAGTGACTAAGCGTACACGGTGGATGCCTTGGCAGTTGGAGGCGATGAAGGACGTATTAACTTGCGATAAGCCTAGTCAAGCTAGTAAAAAGCGCTTGAGACTAGGATTTCCGAATGGGGAAACCCACCTGCTTGCAGGTATCGTTAACTGAATACATAGGTTAACGAGGCGAACGCGGAGAACTGAAACATCTAAGTACCCGTAGGAACAGAAATCAACCGAGATTCCGGAAGTAGCGGCGAGCGAAACCGGACCAGCCCTTAAGCTTATTATGTGTTAGTGAAACATTCTGGAAAGTTTGACGATACAGGGTGATAGTCCCGTACACGAAAATGCATCTTAAGTGAAATCGAGTAGGTCGGAGCACGTGAAACTTTGACTGAATATAGGTGGACCATCATCTAAGGCTAAATACTCCCAACTGACCGATAGTGAACCAGTACCGTGAGGGAAAGGCGAAAAGAACCCCTGTGAGGGGAGTGAAATAGAACCTGAAACCGTGTACGTACAAGCAGTAGGAGCCCTTCGAGGGTGACTGCGTACCTTTTGTATAATGGGTCAGCGACTTATATTTTGTAGCGAGGTTAACCGATTAGGGTAGCCGTAGTGAAAGCGAGCGTTAACTGCGCGTTTAGTTGCAAGGTATAGACCCGAAACCCGGTGATCTAGCCATGGGCAGGTTGAAGGTTGAGTAACATCAACTGGAGGACCGAACCCACTAACGTTGAAAAGTTAGGGGATGACCTGTGGCTAGGAGTGAAAGGCTAATCAAACCGGGAGATAGCTGGTTCTCCCCGAAATCTATTTAGGTAGAGCCTCGGACGAATACTTACGGGGGTAGAGCACTGTTAAGGCTAGGGGGTCATCCCGACTTACCAACCCTTTGCAAACTCCGAATACCGTAAAGTACTATCCGGGAGACACACGGCGGGTGCTAACGTCCGTCGTGAAGAGGGAAACAACCCAGACCGCCAGCTAAGGTCCCAAAGTCATAGTTAAGTGGGAAACGATGTGGAAAGGCCCAGACAGCCAGGAGGTTGGCTTAGAAGCAGCCATCCTTTAAAGAAAGCGTAATAGCTCACTGGTCGAGTCGGTCTGCGCGGAAGATGTAACGGGGCTAAACTATGCACCGAAGCTGCGGATTCAAACTTTGTTTGAGTGGTAGGGGAGCGTTCTGTAAGCCGTTGAAGGTGTACCGGGAGGTATGCTGGAGGTATCAGAAGTGCGAATGCTGACATGAGTAACGATAATGCGGGTGAAAAACCCGCACGCCGGAAGACCAAGGGTTCCTATCCCATGTTAATCAGGGTAGGGTAAGTCGACCCCTAAGGCGAGGCCGAAAGGCGTAGTCGATGGGAAACGGGTTAATATTCCCGTACTTGGTATAATTGCGATGGGGGGACGGAGCAGGCTAAACAAGCATGGCGTTGGTTGTCCATGTGAAAGTGAGTAGGTTGAGAGTTTAGGAAAATCCGGACTCTTAAGACTGAGACACGAGACGAGCACCTAAGGGTGTGAAGTTGTTGATGCCATACTTCCAGGAAAAGCCTCTAAGCTTCAGATTATACCGAATCGTACCCCAAACCGACACAGGTGGTCAGGTAGAGAATACTAAGGCGCTTGAGAGAACTCGGGTGAAGGAACTAGGCAAAATCGTACCGTAACTTCGGGAGAAGGTACGCTCCTATCTGTGATGAGACTTGCTCTCTAAGCGGACGGGAGCCGCAGTGACCAGGTGGCTGGGACTGTTTATTAAAAACACAGCACTGTGCAAAATCGCAAGATGACGTATACGGTGTGACACCTGCCCGGTGCCGGAAGGTTAATTGATGGGGTTAGTTTTCGGACGAAGCTCTTGATCGAAGCCCCGGTAAACGGCGGCCGTAACTATAACGGTCCTAAGGTAGCGAAATTCCTTGTCGGGTAAGTTCCGACCTGCACGAATGGTGTAACCATGGCCACGCTGTCTCCACCCGAGACTCAGTGAAATTGAAATCGCAGTGAAGATGCTGTGTACCCGCGGCTAGACGGAAAGACCCCGTGAACCTTTACTACAGCTTGGCACTGAACATTGAACCTACATGTGTAGGATAGGTGGGAGGCTTTGAAGCAGAGACGCTAGTCTTTGTGGAGCCGTCCTTGAAATACCACCCTTGTAGTTTTGATGTTCTAACGTTGGTCCCTAATCGGGATTACGGACAGTGCCTGGTGGGTAGTTTGACTGGGGCGGTCTCCTCCCAAAGAGTAACGGAGGAGCACGAAGGTTGGCTAAGTACGGTCGGACATCGTACGGTTAGTGTAATGGTAGAAGCCAGCTTAACTGCGAGACAGACACGTCGAGCAGGTACGAAAGTAGGTCATAGTGATCCGGTGGTTCTGAATGGAAGGGCCATCGCTCAACGGATAAAAGGTACTCCGGGGATAACAGGCTGATACCGCCCAAGAGTTCATATCGACGGCGGTGTTTGGCACCTCGATGTCGGCTCATCACATCCTGGGGCTGAAGTCGGTCCCAAGGGTATGGCTGTTCGCCATTTAAAGTGGTACGCGAGCTGGGTTTAGAACGTCGTGAGACAGTTCGGTCCCTATCTGCCGTGGGCGTTTGAGAATTGAGAGGGGTTGCTCCTAGTACGAGAGGACCGGAGTGAACGAACCGCTGGTGTTCGGGTTGTCATGCCAATGGCACTGCCCGGTAGCTACGTTCGGAACTGATAAGCGCTGAAAGCATCTAAGCGCGAAGCAGGCCTCGAGATGAGTTCTCACTAGACTTTTAAAGTCTCTGAAGGGCCGTTGAAGACTACAACGTTGATAGGCAGGATGTGGAAGTGGTGCGAGCCATTAAGCTAACCTGTACTAATTACCCGTGAGGCTTAACCATACAACGCCAAACGCGTTTTGTGACAGCGTAACAGACAGAAGTTAAGAAACTAAAGTAGACATTTACTTGATATCAGAATTCCGAATTTTAGTTGATTGCTAAGGCGATTAACGACCCAAATTTGCTTGGTGACAATAGCGTTTTGGACCCACCTGATCCCATGCCGAACTCAGTAGTGAAACGAAACAGCGCCGATGATAGTGTGGCATTTGCCATGTGAAAGTAGGACATTGCCAGGCTCCAAATTAAAGAAAGCCCGATTCGAAAGAGTCGGGCTTTTTTGCGTTTGGGAGCTGTCAGCTTTCAGCCGTCAGACGTCAGACGTCAACTGAAATGTGGGGGTGTTTTTTGCAGAGACTCCCTCAGCAACAAACCCCTGTAGGAGGCACGTCAGTGCCGTATCTAGGCCATAACCAATATATTCATGGTAAGCCATTCCTACAACTACACTTTGCCTAGAGCCTAGAGCCTAGAGCCTAGAGCCTAGAGCCTAGAGCCTCCGGCAGAGGGAGACGCAGTATCAAACACCTTCACCGCGCGGCTGAAAGCTGATAGCTCGGTGTCACTCACACTGCTGTATTTCTCTCACATCGCCGCGGCCATCGCTTAGGTAGCATTGTTCTAGCAACGAGCAGTAGCAGATCTCGGTTTTAATGCTATTACGCTGCTTGTTTACTTTGTCCCATTGAGTTTCATTAAATCCCGTTCGCTTGAAACGAAAAAGTTTAAGTTCGCTGCCAGATGCCAGCAACCGGTTATCACTGGCACTCGTCATAATCCAGCCAAATGCTTCGAAAATATTTATGTCGGGAGAATCTTCTTGCAGAGTTTGTAGCTGTGTTTCATATGCTTGTGTATCAAAACAGCATGCAGAAATTACTTTATAGATATCTAAATATGATTGGTCGTTATAGTGATACTTCACGTACTTTACTATCGCAGGTCCTGATCCTGAATTAGTGAGTTCAAAGGTGATTTCAGGTAGGTTTTTTTCTTCATCAAAATTCCCCGTTATCACTTCAAGCCAAGGCCATGTGGCGGCTTTTACTTGTCGTTCTGCAGCGTTGGCTTGCAAGTAAGTGGCATAAAAGGAGGCTGCGGAGATAATAATGGCACAGAGTGCGAGAAATAGGTTTAGTCGCTCGTTGGTAAACCATGCCTTATGCTGGTTGCTAGCAGGTTGAGTTTTTTGCTGGGTGGTCTTTGTTTGCTCTTCAACGTTAGAGTCTTGCTCTGTTTTCACTGTTGAACAGCTTACGTCCTGTTGCTGATTATCCATAATTATTGATTGTTGTTTTTATAGACTAATAAAGATACAACTTTAATTGGATAGATAAAAGAGACAGGGAGTAAAACTCCCTGATTTGGTATTAACTATTTGAGATAAACACCGTGAGCTTTTCACCTACTCTTAAATTATCTCTTGAAAGGTTATTCCATTGTTTGAGTTTAGTGATGCTGACTTTGTATTGCTTTGCAATCTTCCAAAGGCTGTCGCCAGATTTCACCTTATACTCGATTTGCTGATCCGCTAATTGCGGTAATATCAGCTTTTGACCAATACGAATGGTGTTTGTTTTTAGGTTATTGAAGGTTTTCAGTTGGCTAACTGTTACTTTATAGTTCTTTGCAATCACACTTAAACTATCACCGCGTTTAACTGTGTAATGTTGCCACTGGCTATAATCATTGCTCTTTTGATTAGCTAATAGAGTTTGATAACTTGCTTGCTGATCTTTGGGGACCACAATATGTGGCGCATCAATCACCGCTGGGTATCGGATAACACCATGGTTTAGCTCTTCAAGCTCTTGCCACTTCGCTTTATCTGCTAAGATCACTGCACCAGTCACTGGTAAGGTTGCAATAGCTTGCTCATTCTTAATCGCAGGGAATACCATTCTTTGGTGTTTTAATAATTGTGCTGCGGCCAGTAACTTAGGTACGTACTGTTTGGTTTGTGATGGTAGTTTTAAACTAAAGAAGTCCGTCGACTTACCTTGTTTTTTATTACGAGCAATTGCCTGTAATACTCGCCCTTCACCAATATTGTAGGCAGCAATAGCGTGATACCAATCGCCATCAAAGCGTTTATAAAGGTATTCCATAAAATCCAAAGCTGCACGGGTGCTGTCGACCACATCTTGGCGACCATCATACCAAGGGGTAATTTTTACTTTGAAGTATTTGGCGATTGAGGGGGTGAGTTGCCATAAACCCGATGCATGTTTGTGTGAATAGGCACTGGCATCAAAATCGCTCTCTATAAGCGGCATTAGAGCGAGTTCTATTGGTAAGTCACGGTTTTCTACTTCTGTGACGATATGATACAAATACGGCGCTGCACGGCGGCTTATTTCTTCCATGTAATTTGGATGAGTAAGGTACCAAGCAATGCGCTTTTGTACATCTGGGTGACTTGAATCGCTAAACTGCAGTTGAATGCGAATACGTTGCCATACGTCATCAAGCTCACTTGGTTTGAGCGGTGTCACCGCGTCTACTTGTTTTGTTTTAGCTTCTGCAACCACAGTACCAGGATTGGCTTTGATGGTGGGCTTCTTTTCGGGAAGAGACTCAGGGGCAGTCTGACAGCCTGTTACAATGAGAGAAACAACAACAAGGCCTAAAAATCGATTTAAAAACACGTATTAAAATACTCCGTTAACTTAGGTGCGGGTAAACTAAAGCGCCTAAGCTTAACATAGGGTGAGCTAAAAATGACCATTAGATTAACAGCTCGCTAACTTACTCACCCAATTGAAATTAAAACGAAATACTAACTTGTAACCCAGCATAACCATGGTTTTGTGCTTCCCAATAGCGGCTGTCTATTTCTCTGGCTCTGGCATAGACCTCTATTCTAAATGGTTTTGAGTCCACGCCCATACCCACACCAACATAGCCATCAATATTATTGTGATCGTCATCATAGCGGTCGCTGTAGTCGTGGTCATCGCGGTCGTCGTATACAGCAAGTTCAATTAAATCTAAGCCCACTTCGCCATAGACAAAAAAGTCGCTGAAATAACCAAATTTGATGCCGCTATCTAAGGTTAGAAATGTCTCCCGATCACCTTTTTTAGTAAATACTTCTGCTGAGCCTAGTGCCGTTGTAAATGCTGCGCCGAAATTGCTGTAGTTATTTTTAGCCATAAATTCGATGCCGGCTGAGGTGATTGAATCAGTACTATTATGCTCTGACTTAACAAACAGGTTCATATTAGGGCTGTCATAAATACCAGCAAAGCTTTTTGTAGGAATAAAGGCAAGTGATGAGAGCAGTGCTAAGGCGAGGTACTTCATATTGGTTAATCCATTAAACGTTAATGGGTACATGATACCAAACAGCGCCTTAGCAAATTGTAAGTAAGTGTTCTAACTATGTAAGCTAACCGAACACGCAACGAAAGCAGGCTCCTTGCTGGCGTTTGATATATACCAGATCGCCGCCATGATTGAGCATGATCTGGCGCGATAAACTTAAGCCTATTCCTGAACCTTGTTGCTTGGTAGTAAAAAATGGCACGAAAATCATCTCAATCACATGATCGCTGATACCTGTACCATTGTCGCTGACCTCTAAATACAGTTGCTGATTAGCATTTTGTGCAATATTTACCTCTATGCATTTAGTTGTCTCTGGATTATTTAATTGTTTAAGTACATCAAGGGCATTTTTAAGCAGGTTTATTATCACTTGCTCAACTTGGCCTCTATCTATCATTACTAACTGTTGGCTTTGCACCGATAAATTCAAAGTAATATTAAGTTGCTTAGCTTGTTGTGAGTGCAGAGCGACAACTTGCTTGGCAAGATCTGCCAGAATATGTGGCTGTAAGTGTGGGGCGGGTAAGCTACTAACCTTTTTAAATTGCGCTATAAACTCGCCTAAATGCTCGGTTCGTGATGCGAGTGTTGTTAGGGCGAGTTGCAAGTCTTGTTTATCTTCCTGATCATCAAAACTAAGCTCATTTGGCAGCAGTGCCGTACAAGTTTGTGCTAACGAAGAGAGTGGCGTAATCGAATTAGCAATTTCATGAGTCAGTACTTTGGTGAGGCGCTTATAAGCTTGTTGCTCTTTTAATTGCAGCTGATCATGAATAGATTGCAAACTGATCACTTTACGAACTTTACCTTGGATTTCGGCAATACTGATCTGCACAGATAACGTATCGTGCTGCTCACCATTTTGCCATGGCACGGTATTACGGCTATTTTGTTTAGCGTCTTGGACTAGGTTGGCTATTACACCTAAATCATCGATGTGCTTTACAGCTTGCCCAAGCAAACGACTAACCGCCGGATTGCTTTCAATAATAGTGCCTTGTTCGTCACATACTAATACTGCTAAATCGATATGAATTAATAGCGCTTGTAAGAACTGGGCTTGTTGCTCTGCATTAAAACGCGCAGCCTGAATTTGTTGTTTAACCTGCTCAAATTTTTGCTGCATAGGGTGTTGGTCACCAAAGCCTAATGTGCTGTCTCCATTTGCTAAAGCGCGAAAAACCATATCTGCACGCCTTGTTTGGCGTTTAAATAAATTAAAAATTTGCGCGGCACATACCAAATTTAAAATAACTAAAAGTGCCGAAATTGCAGAAAACCCGCTTTGCTGTACTTGCCAAAACAAAGCAATTGAGAAACCAATTAGTGCAGCTAATAGGCCAGCTAAGCTAATGAAATTTCGCATAGATTAAAGTCCATATTTTTCTAAACGACGATACATGGCTCCGCGTGTCAGGCCGAGTGCTTTAGCTGCGTGACTAACGTTGCCTTGAAAATGCTTTAAAGCTGCACGAACGGTTCTCTGTTCGATGATTTCAAGATTAAAAGTGTCGTAGTCAGCAGCGTTTGTAGAGAGTTCATTTGTGCTTACACTGGTACTTGGTGAGCTTATCACTGAGCTTATATCGAGCTCTGAACCTTCTGAGAGGATGACTGCACGCTCAATTGCATGGGCAAGTTCACGGACATTGCCTGGCCAATGATACTGACTTAAACGTGTCATATCAGATGCCGTAATTGATAACTCTCGTTTGTATTTATGTGCAAAGTGTTGCAAGTAGTAGTTACACAGTAATGGAATGTCTTCACTGCGCTCACGCAGAGCTGGCAAATGGATCTCTACCGTATTAACACGGTACAGTAAGTCTTGCCTAAACTTGCCTTCAGTCACTGCTTGTTCGAGGTTTTCATTCGTTGCACAGATCAAACGAATATCAATATCGAGGACTTTTGAGCCACCAACCGGTGTTATTTGCCTGTTTTGTAGTGCCGCAAGTAGTTTAACTTGTTGGTTAAGCGGTAAATTACCTAGCTCGTCTAAAAATAAACTACCACCATGGGCCAGCTCAAATCGGCCAATGCGATCTTCTTTCGCGCCAGTAAACGCCCCTTTTTTATGGCCAAATAGTTCGCTTTCAAACAGGCTTTCGGCTAGTGAGCCCATGTCTAGGCTTATGAAGGGTTGGCTTTGGCGCTGGCTTGCATTGTGGATTGCATGTGCGGTGAGTTCTTTACCTGTGCCACTTTCGCCACTAATCAATATGTTGGCATCTGTGTTGGCTGCTTTGTCGATAACCGAAAAAACCTGCTGCATGGCATCACTTTGGCCTAAAAACTCAAATGGTTGATTGCCGATTGACTGCTGCAAGGCCTGCTTTTGTTTTGTGAGCTTACCAACTTGCTGTTTGTCTTTAGCGTGTGAAAATGCCGCTGCAACAGCACCAAGTAATTGCTCATTTTGCCAAGGTTTGGCAATAAAGTCAGAGGCACCAGCTTTAATTGCTTCGACAGCTAGCTGAATATCGCTGTAGGCCGTCATAAGCAGTACCGCAATGTTAGCGTCTTGGCTCATGATTTTTTTTAGCCAGTAGAATCCTTCTTTGCCACTAATTGAGTCTTGCGTGAAGTTCATATCGAGTAACACAACATCAATAGCCTGATCCGCCTCATGCTGTGCGTTAATAATACCTTCAATATCAAAGGGGTTATCTGTGGTTTTTACAACCTGATAATGCTGCTTTAAAAGTAATCGTGCGGCGATAAGTACGTCGGGGTTATCATCGACGATAAGAATTGATCCTGCTTGTTTCATAGCTATTTATTATTATTCCTTTATGGGAACACTAAGACTAATTGAAAATAGTAAGAGTGTCCATTTATGGACGATATATGGGTTTTGAAGTGTTCTATAAGCGGACACTTGATTATATATATCTTTATTGGTTTTTATGTAAGTTGTTGTAATTTAATAAAAAAAAAGTTGGCACAAGAGTTGTTTTATCTATAGGTAATTAGCACCTAGATAACTTAAAGGCGTCAACATGGATAAGAAAATTACACGCTCAAATAACAAAGCATTTTTTAAGAAATCAGTAATTGCAGCTGCGTGCTTAGCTGTTGCGGCTGCAGCTTATGGTTTCACGCAAACTGAGCAAACAGGTCGAAGCCAGCAAGTAAGCGCGACAAGCTTAACGATTAGCACAGTACAACAAGGTGAATTTGTTGATGCTTTAAGTCTTCGTGGTCAGGTTATGCCTCGCACTACCATTTATCTCGACACCATTGCCGGAGGCCAAGTTGAAGAGCGACTTGTTGAGCAGGGGGAGTTTGTTAAAAAAGGTCAACCACTTGTGCGTTTAAGCAATACTAACTTGCAGCTTGATGTAATGAGCCGTGAAGCACAGGTGACTGAGCAGCTTAACTTTTTACGTAACACGCAAATGAATATGGAAACCAGCCGTTTAAACTTACGTCGTGATTTGCTTGAAATCGATCTTAAAATCACACATTTATCGCGTCGCTTAAAACAAACTCAGCCGCTAGTGAAAACGGGTGTGTTAGCGCAAGAGCAATTATCTGAAATTCAAGAAGACTTAGCGTATTACAAAGCTCGTAAAGAACTAACCCTTGAGCGTCAAAAGCAAGAAAACAGCATTCGTGAAGTTCAAGTAGCTCAGTTAAAAGATAGCGCCGACATGCTAGAGAAAAACCTACAGTTTGCGCGAAAGAACCTTGAAAACCTACTCGTAACAGCACCAGCAGACGGTTATTTAAGTGAGCTTGATGTTGAAATTGGTGAATCAAAAGGCCGTGGTGCTCGCCTAGGGCAGATTGATATTCCTAATGAATACAAACTAGTTGTGCGACTAGATGAGTTTTACCTAAGCCAAGTTCAAGCAGGTATGCAAGTGCTTATTGAACATGAACAAGGCGAAATTGCGGCAACAGTTAGCAAAATTGATAGCCGTGTTCAGCAATCACAGTTTCAGGTTGAAGTCGATTTACCAAACTGCACGAGCAACATAAAACGCGGACAAAGTCTTGATGTGCAGTTGATGCTAGGTGATAGCAAAGGCACTGCTTTATTACTTGAACGCGGCGCATTTTTTACCAGCTCAGGAGGTAACTGGGTTTATGTCATGGATAAAGATGGCAATCGTGCAGTACGAAAAGACATTCGTCTTGGCAAAAAGAATCAAAACTATTATGAAGTGTTAAGTGGCCTAAGCGCCGGAGATCGCGTGATCACCTCTAGCTACAGCAACTTTGATAAAGCCCAACAACTACAATTTTAAGGATAAAAACAATGATTAAATTAACTAACTTATCACGCGTATTCCGTACTCAAGATGTTGAAACAACAGCGCTTAACAATATTAACTTACATGTAAACGAAGGCGAGTTTCTTGCCATTATGGGGCCATCTGGCTGTGGTAAATCAACATTACTCTCTATTTTAGGTATGTTGGATTCGCCATCGGCAGGCAGTTTTGAATTTTTAGGCGAAGACATCGCAGGGTTTGGTGAAAAACAATTAGCGGCACTTAGAAAAGCGTCGATTGGTTTTGTTTTTCAAAGCTTTAACTTGATTGATGAATTAACAGTATTTGAAAACGTTGAGCTGCCACTACAATATCAAAACATCTCAAAAAGTGAACGTAAACAGCGAGTAGACGCAATCTTAAAACGTGTTGCAATCGACCATAGAGCAGATCACTTACCGCAGCAGTTATCGGGTGGTCAGCAGCAACGTGTAGCGGTAGCCCGAGCTCTTGTGATTAATCCAAAACTCATCTTAGCGGATGAGCCAACGGGTAACCTTGATTCAAAAAATGGTGATGAAGTCATGGCGATGCTGCGTGAGCTAAATCGCGAAGGTACCACGGTAATTGTGGTTACTCACTCAGAAAAAGAAGGCAATTATGCTGACCGTTTAGTGCGCTTACTTGATGGCCAAGTGATGGTAGATAAAGCTAACCGTGTTCAACAAACAGCAGAGGTGGCATAACATGATTTTAAGTTATTTGATCACCGCGCTGCGCGCGTTCAAAAACCAAAAACAGCACTTTATTTTAAATGTTCTGGGTTTGAGTGTGGGCTTAGCTGCGGCAATTCTAGTTGCTTTGTTTGCAAAAAATGAGCTTTCGTACGATAGCCAACAGCCTCATGCTGAGCGTGTTTATCGAGTTGGCCAGGACTTCTCAAAACTTGGTTTAGCTGTGGTGCCTATTTTTAATTTTGTGCAGTCAAAGCAGGCCGAAGATTACAGCCAAGTTGAAGAAGTGTTCGGATTAACTATGGTCGAGCTGACCCGTGAAGCTATGGTTGATGTGAGTTATCGAAACCAAGGCTATAAGTTAAATGCTTTGTATGGCGCGACTCCTAATATTGAAAACTTTATTGCTCTAGAAACGCTTGCAGGTGACTTAACAACAGCAATGAGTACACCAGATAGCCTAGCGCTTAGTGAATCAGAAGCACTGCGCATTTTTGGTCGCACCGATGTGATTGGTGAAACACTAACACATGAACAAGGACAGTACACAGTGCGTGCCGTGTTTGCAGACTTAACAGATAACACTCACTTTGCTTTTAAAAACCTTGTTTATGTTAAGCATGATCCAAGCAAAATAGACATCAACAGTAGTTATGTTTATATGCGTGTAGCTGAGGGCACCGATACCGATGCATTAGCTAAAACCTTAACAGAGCGCTTTTTTAGCGGTTCGATGCTGGAACAAGTTAGTTTAGAGCTGCATCCATTACTTGATTTGCACTTAACGGCTAAATCACCATTTGAGATGAAAGCGGGTGGCGCTAAACAAGTGGTCATGATCTGTGTTGGTTTAAGTGTGTTACTTATTTTTATTGCAGGTTTTAACTTCATTAATATGACCGTCGCTCAATCGACTAAACGTGCAAAAGAAGTGGGTGTGCGTAAAGCGCTTGGCGCAAGTAAAGGCCAGTTAGTAACGCAGTTTTTATCTGAATCTGTGTTGGTATCAATGCTTTCAATGGTGATTGCATGTGCTTTAGTGGAGCTATTTTTACCAAGCTTTAATCAGCTAGTAGACCGCGAATTGGGCGTGAATTATGCCTCTGAATTTGGCATTGCAATTATTGTGGTCGCAATTGCAGTGGGCATATTAGCTGGGCTTTATCCTGCATTCTTTATTTCGTCATTCAGTGCAAAACGCGTTTTAAGTGGTGACTTACAGCGTGGTAATACTGCAATATGGGTTCGTAAGAGCTTACTAACCTTGCAGGCTTCACTAGCAATAGGTTTAATCATTGCCTCTATTACCTTGTTAAAGCAATTAACTTACTTACAAAGTTTACCTTTAGGCTATGAAACAACACAAAGATTGGTTATTTCGGAGCTACCTGTAGGCGAAGTATTCACAAAAGAAAAAAATGCCTTAGTTAACCGTATTAGTGCGATTCAAGGCGTACAGCAAACAACAGTGATTGATACTCGTTTAACTGTTTCAATCAATAATACACTTATGCCAACGTGGCCAAATGGTGAAGCGTCTGGCAGCTTAACGCCTGTTGTTGGCGCAAGCTACGATGTTGTAAAAACACTAGGATTAAAACTGGTTGCTGGTCGTGACTTTAGTCGTGAATTTGCTGGTGATTGGGCAAGCCGTGAAAATGGGGTAACAAGTACGGGTACCATTGTGACTGAATCTGTCGCAAGGCAAGCAGGTTACACTAACATGAGTGACATTATCGGTAAGGTAATTAAAGACTCAGGTCGCGGCGTAGATATGCGTGTTGTGGGTGTGGTTGAAGATGTAAAAGTAGGTAATGCTAAAGATGCCAACTCAAATATTATGTTCTTATGTGGCTTTAACTTCTTATCACCAGTATCAGAGTTAATCTTAACCATTGATCAGCAAAACTTGCCTTATATTAAAGCTGAGATCGCTGAAGTATTAGCAAGCACAGCCAATATCTATGAGCCGAAAATTAATTTACTCGCAGACAACTACAAAACGTTGTTAAAAGGTGATGAGCGAATTTCGAATGTAGTTTTAATCTTTACCGCTCTTGCTGTGTTCTTAACTTGCTTAGGTACCTTTGGTTTGGCTTCGTTTGCAACAGTGCGTCGTCAAAAAGAAGTGGCAGTTCGAAAAGTGCTAGGTGCATCTCGCATCAGTATCGTAAATATCATTGCTAAAGAGTTCTTAGTGCTGGTGGGCGTGAGTATTGCTATTGCTTACCCGGTTACTTACTTCTTAGTAGGAGATTGGTTAGCAAACTTTAACGACCGCATTGAACAAGCCGTGTGGGTGTATGGCGCTGCGGCTGTGGTCGTTGCGGTTATCACATGGGCAACGGTGGCAAGCCTAGCATTTAAAGCGGCCAGCACCCGTCCATCATTAATCCTTCGTTATGAGTAAATTGAGTTTTTAGTCAAGACTATGCTCTATCGGCGTAGCTGATGGGGCATTTTTAGGTAGAACAGGTAAGGTCTAAAGGTAAAACATGTTAGTATCACACATTACCACGGCATTTAGGGTATTTAAGCGGCATAAGTTGTACGCGCTTTTGAATGTCTTTGGACTAAGCATAGGTCTTGCTGGGGCGCTTTTAGTGGCGTTATTCGCAGAGTACGAATTGTCGTTTGATAAAATGCAGCCCGATCATCAGCAAGTATATCGTTTGCATGTTGATGTAAATGTACCCGGCTTAGAAGAGATCCCATTAACGGTTGTAAGCATTGCGCAAACAGTGTCTTCACGCAGCGATGTAAGCGATTTATTGGTGTTGGCAGATGTGGTTGATAGCGATTTGCTTTCCGCTCATATTAATGTTGCAGGGCAAGCATTTAAGCTGCGTAATTTATATGGTACATCGGCTAATATTCGCGATTTTATTCACTTAGAGGTGATGCTTGGCAACCTAGAACAAGTACTCTCTGTGCCCAATCAAATAGCTCTGAGTAACAGTGAAGCCACAAGGCTGTTTGGTAGCGCCAGTAAAGCGTTCAGACAAACGTTATTGATGGGCGAGCAAAGTGTCACTGTGGGTGCTGTTTTTGATGATTTACCCGATAACAGTCACTTTTTGTTCCATGCTTTAGTGTCTGTTGATTTCACCATACATAACGATATATCGAGTTATGTTTATCTAAAAACTCAGCAAGGAGCTGATTTAAAAGACATCGAAAAGCTGTTAGCTAGTCGTCTTATCGAAAAATATCAGTTAAAGAATAGCCAACTTGAGTATCGTTTAGTGCCGATGCGAGAGGTGTACTTTAAAGCCCATTCGCCCTTTGAATTTAAACCAGGCGGCTCGGCTTTTTTAGTGAACTTGAGCTTGGTGCTAAGTGTCTTACTACTCGCTATTGCTGCAGCCAATTACATTAATATTGCGGTATCGCAATTGCTTTATCGCATCAAAGAAATTGCCATGCGCAAAACCTTGGGGGCGAGTAAGCGACAATTAATACTGCAATTTTTGTTAGAAGCCTTGCTATTGGTGATCCTTGCTACGTTGTTAGCGTTGTGTTGGGTTGAGATGTTATTACCAAGTTTTAGTGCCTTTGCGAATCGACCATTGCAGCTTATTTGGGACTGGTCACAATTGCTAGCTGTATTGGGCGTGGTGTTTTTATTGGCTTTAATATCTGGTGCTTATCCGGCTTTTTGTGTCGCACGCGCACCGCTAAAAAGTTTACTTGCAGGGCAATTGCAAACAGGTCAAGCGGTGCGTAAAGGCCTGTTAGTATTTCAAGCAGCCATGGCAATGGCCTTAATTGTTTGTACTATGGTGAGCTTACAACAGTTAACGTTCTTGCAAAACTTGTCGCTTGGTTATGATGCGACAGATCGCATTGTGATACATGATTTAAGCAGCAAGCAATTGATGGAAAAAGAACACGCGATACTTAATGAGATCCGTGCGCTGCCAGGTGTCATGCAAGTGACCACTACAGACACAGATTTAACCGACAGTATTCTTGAAAGCTTTTATTTCCGTTGGCCCAATGGCTACGAAGAAAGCGAACTGCCACCGACCATAGGCACAGGTTTCCATGCCGTTGAAACCTTGGGTCTGACACTACTTGCAGGCCGAGATTTTTCACCACAGTTTCAGAGCGATTGGCTGCACTCTACCGATGAGCATACTGAGGCGCAGCAGGGCGAAGGTAACCTTCAAGCAATGGCTATTTTGGTGACCGAACAAATGGCAAAGCGTGCTGGCTACGATAATGTGGATGAGGTGGTAGGTCTGCATGTTCAGGGGCTTTATCGCAATATTAATGCAACCATTGTCGGTGTGGTAAAAGACATTAAAGTCGGTTCGGCGAAAGATGATTGGCTGCCTGTGTCATTTTCAGCAGGGTATAGCTCGCAATCAACCGTTCGATTGGTGGTAAGCACCGAACAAGCAAACTTTTCTCAGTTATTTAATCAGTTACGCCAGCTTTTAAAGCAGTTTAATTTAACCGCCGATCCGCAATTTAGCTTGATGCAGCAAGACTTAGCCAAGGTTTATAGCGTCGAGCATGATTTGTTTGTGCTCATTCGAAACTTCTCTGTGCTGGCCATGTTTTTAAGTTGCTTAGGTTTATTTGGACTTGCTGCGTTTGCAGCGAAACGTCAGCAAAAGCAATTAGCCATTCGAAAAGTATTGGGTGCAACCCGTTTAAGTTTAGTTAACCTACTTGCCCGTGAGTTTTTAATCGTAGTATTCGCAGCAGCGGCAATTGCTTTGCCTCTAGCTTATTGGCTAATGGATGACTGGTTGCAAGGTTTTAACGACCGTATTGAGCAAGCCGTGTGGGTGTATGGCACTGCGGCACTTTTGGTCGCACTCTTTACTTGGCTGACTGTCGCAACCCTTGCCTTCAAGGCGGCCAGCACCCGTCCATCATTAATCCTTCGTTATGAGTAACACTTAACTCATGATCCACTCCAAGCCTAGCAATAAAGCTGGGCTTTTTTACACCTTTAAATGGCCACCAAGTCCAGCAAATTCTTTATGCAGAAAAACGTCATATACAGTTAGCTAAAAATGAGCGGCAGACGAATTAACCTGTTTTTTAAATTGCTCTTTGTAACGACGTGATAAGTTAAGTATTTTTCCCGTTGTAAGTTTCACTTCACTATCACCACTTGGCAATGGCGTGATTGATTCAATCACATCGAGTCTAATAGCATGAGAACGGTGAATACGGCAAAAACCTTGCGGTTCTAACCGAGATATAAGATGGGTCATGGTTGTACGTAGCGGATAAATACGTGAGCCAATATGTAGGTTTACGTAATTGCCGCTAGATTCAAGCCAGTCAATTTGATCTGTACAGATGATGAATTCTTTGCCTAGTTTTTTAACCAGTAATCGGTCGAAATTCAAATCCTGTTGGGCGTTTTCTTCATGATTGATTGGCTTGGCTTCGCCGGTTAATTGGCTAACAATGTATTGATACGTTTTAATAATCACAATTAAAGATAAAAACCCCCATAAGTCTTTACGGTATTCATAAAGTAACTCAAACCACAGCAACCCGAAGTCATACTGCATGTCTTGAATTGTGTAAATGAACTCACGGATAGCGACCATGATCCCTACGTGTAATAAGGAAAAAATAATGCTTGCGAATAAATAAGTGAGCAATGAGCGAGTGATCTTTTGCCAATTAAAGGGTTGGGTTTGCAATAACCAAACTAAAGCAGGAAATAATAATAAGGTGCCTATAGCGCTTGAATATTCCCAGACAAAGGGCTCCCAAAGCAAAAATGACAGTTCACCATCGCGTTGGGCTTCCATGATATCTGAGCTGGCATTAATAGTGTTATTTATAAAAATATAACTAAATAAAAATAATGTCGCATACCAAGTTCGGTTACGCTGAAAATGCATTAAGGTGATCATTATTATTGTTACTCTTTGAAGACCGTAATTAGACTAACAAGATAGTGATAAATCACCAAACATACTATCCCTGATATCCACCGTTTATCCCTACTGATTGTTTTATCGACCTTTTCTGATAGCTTAACGTTATGTGTTGTTCATAGTTGTTATTAACTTGTCGTAACCATAATCAATCATGAAACTTAAAATAATAATTAAAAACACAACACGCACGTTATTGCAGCCATGGCAAAATGCGTTTAATCAAGCCGTTGAGTTACCACCGCGTCGTTATGATTTAGATTGGCTAAGGGTACTTGCCTTTGGCTTATTAATTTTTTACCACACAGGTATGTTATACACTCAAAATTGGGGCTTTCACTTTAAAAGTCAGTATTTATCCAGCAATATAGAAAACATCATGCTCTTATTGTCGCCTTGGCGGATGGGGTTAATCTGGTTTATCTCAGGTGCTGCACTGAGGTTCATAATTGCGCGCGCTAGCTTAGGTGGTTTTTTAATATCACGCAGTGTCAGAATATTACTGCCATTATTAATTGGAGTTTGGTTTATTGTGCCAGTTCAGCTATATGCGCAAATGAGCCAAGAGACCGGTTTAGCGATAAGTTACTGGCAGTTTTACTTGCAGTTTTTTGATTTGACAAACCCTCTATTTGAATATTATCAAGCAGGTATTTGGCCTCATGTTGATGTAAACCATCTTTGGTACTTACGCTCGTTATGGCAATTTACCTTATTGCTCGTGTTTGCTCTGCCACTGCTTCATCACCATTATGTTCAAACAGTGATTACACGTCTATGTGAACAGTCGTTATTAATTATTTTTATCGTATTGCTATTGCCGCTTTGTATTTTAAAGTTGAGCTGGCCGAGCGATACATTTCGATACCCCATGGGTGCTTTATTTTTACTTTATGGTTACTTACTTGCGTGGCACTCAGTATTTTATAGTCGGCTACTTCTTCATTGGAGGGCATTATGCGTGGTATTTATTGTAGGTTACCTGATTGTAGTGGCGGGCTATAACATGATTTGGCAAAACTCAGCTGCCAGTCAGTGGCAAATTACGGGCATGGATATGTTGTATACCGCGCAACGATTAGTTGGTGTGTTAATGATGCTGGCACTAGCACAACGTTTTTTAAATCACGATCACCCTAAATTGGCTTTATTGAACTCAGCGGTATTTCCTTTTTATCTCTTACATCAAAGTGTGATTATTGGCCTTGCCTTTTATTTATCGAAGCTGCAATTAGGTGGTTTCATGGAGTCACTACTTATACTAAGTCTTACTTTTATTCTTTGTTGGCTAGTGTTTATAGGTGTGCGTCGCGTCGATTTATTAAGTCCATTTTTAGGGATTAAAGTCACAGGTAAATATAAAGCATGGCAAGTAAAAGTTGGTTTTGGTTGTGGACTAATCCTAGTAAGCCCATTGATTATCAGGTTAATCTAAACAACTATACCATTGGTATAAAATATACGTAGCGGGCTCGTGTAGTATGTGCTTTAGCGAACGATGTGACTTAAGTGTGTACTTAAATATCTTTTATCTTCACCGCGGGGTTTCCTGCTACTAGGGTATTTGCCGCGACATCTTTGGTAACTATTGCCCCTGCGCCAATCACGGCATCATCAGCAACTGTAACACCCGCAAGTATAATAGCGCCTGCACCAATCCATACATTGTTGCCGATGCTAATCGGCGCTGCAAAATTAGCTTTTGCTAAACGCTCGGTAGGGTTTACTGCATGCGATACCGCGAGTATTTGCACATTAGGGCCTATTAAGCAGTCATCGCCTATCGTAATTTTCGCATCAGATAGCGGCGCATCAAGCATTGTACAGTTAATATTTATGAAGGTGCGATCACCTATTTTAATACCACTGCCATAATCACAATGAAAACCAGCTTCAATAACAACCTGTTCGCCACAGTGAGCAAACATGCTTCTTAGTCGTTTTAAATTGCCTTTACTTGGGCTTTTGGCAAATAAACGGCAAATTTCATGGGCATTTTTTCGTTGTTTTATAAATGACTCTTCTAAACTATTAAATGCTTTCATAATTCATTATGTAATGCGTAGAGTAGTCACATTTTACGTTGTCCTTTACCGATTGCAAAAGAGCATGTGATATTACGTCATAACCTTGCATTGGGAGGTCTTAACCATTTATTGAGCCAAGCAGACTGCTCTTTAAGTAAGTATGTTAAATTCTCTTTCGCTCTATAAGAGTGGCCTTCATAAGGGAGCATAATTAGCTGAGTTGTCTTTTTATTCGCAACCAATGCTTGATACATTCTCATGGATTGCATGGGGTAAGTACCGGAGTTTTGATCATTTTCGCCATGAATAAGCAGTAATGGCGCATCTATTTTATCTGCGAGCATGATTGGTGATAAGTCTATATATGTCTCTTTTGCTTGCCATAACGTACGCTTTTCACCCTGAAAGCCAAAAGGAGTTAATGTTCTGTTGTAAGTGCCACTGCGTGCAATACTATAAATATAAGAAATCTATTCATTGCGTAATGCCTTTATTGGATCTTGTCTAAGTGTTTTATTGATTGGAAAAAAGCTCGTGATGACAGCCATAGTTAAAAGGCCAAGCCAGATGGATAGTGTCAGCCACCAGTTTATAGTCAGGGTTACATTTGGTAGTGAAAAGCAATAACCAATGATTAAAAATGCTAATGAAAAGGCGAGTACCAAGCTCATCGTTATGGGTTGCATAAGCTCTAGTAAACTTTCTTTTAACAATCTTAGGTTATCAGCGCCCATAGCAAGCTTAACGCCTAAACTATATTTGCGTACTTTAATTAGGTAGTTAACAATGCCGTTTATGCCAATACACACCATAAGCAATGACGTTGATGCAAGGACAATAGCAAGCCAGGCAGCGTTTAAATGGCGTTGTCGTTGCTCATCAAATTGAGTTGTTAATGACGCTAATGAATGTATATCTAAGCGTTTATCAATCCCGTAGATCAGTTGCTGAATTTGCGATATTGATGCGGAATCTTTCATTGTTAGAAGGTAGGTATATTGACTCCAACCTGGATAATCGTTGGGTGTGAACACTTCAAAGTTTTCACTTTCAGGTCTTCCTGGTACGTAGGTATTACTGACTACACCTACGATAGAATAAAACGTTTTGCTGTCAAAGCTGACTTTACTATTTAGTACATTTTGTGTGTTTTTATCCAACATATCCGCAAGGCGTTGATTGACTACAATTGGCGGATTTTTGAGTTTTTCATCACCTTTGTTAAAGCCCTTGCCTGTTAATTTAAGATCTAATTCTGCAAAATAATTGTTGGAAACTAAGCTATTACGCGCTTGCGCAATATATTGACCAGCTTCATCATATATTTGATTGACGTTAACCGTATCGGGTAAGCGCTGTTCTGATGAAGTTGCCAAACTGCTCACATTATTGAGGTTTAATAACTGCTGGATAACCGCTTTATGAATATTGATTCGCTCATTAGATTTGTAGATATTACTGTAATTTATTGTAAGTGAGTATTTACCTTTAGTGTTTATGCCATTATCTCTCAGTGCTTCAGAGAGTGTAACCAAAACAACGTGACTTGCGGCAGTTAATACTAAAAAGGAGAATAAGATCTGTAAGCCAACTAACAAGTGGCTTGTCGCTGAACTCATTTGTTTTCCGGTTCCTTTACCGCTGCTTTGCAAGCTACTAATTAAGTTTTTCTCTTTTACGACACTCAATTCTATAAATGAATACAGTGCAGCAATAGTAACAATCAAAAATGTTGAAAAGAGAAGCGTATTAATGCTTAGCGAAAGCGTATCTAATCGTTGTATGGCGTTTGCGGCTAAGCTTTGAATAACCATAAACCCTATTTGGGTGAGTGTTAATGCTAGTATGACAGCAATGCTAATGAGTAATAGGTTATGTTTTAGTGTTTCAACAATGAGTTGTTTTGTACTTGCCCCAAATGCAAAGCTAATAGCAATAGGTTTTATACGGGTAATTGCTTTTGCAAGTTGCATACTAGACAGGTTGATCAGTGCAATGATTAATAATAAACAAACGCCTAAAAGCAACATAAGTACTATTTTTCCGCTATCACCTTTTAATGCTTCACTAAATGTCGTGATACGTGCGTTAACAGTAAAGTCTTTCAGAATATTAGGAGCATAGAGCTGAGCGCCTTTCAGTGATAGATCTGATAACTGTTGTGTGATTGCAGATTCTGATACTGTACTTTTTAATCTAACCACACTTTTGTATGCACCCATAAACCCATTTGCTGTTTTGGGATCAAATACCTCATCGACATCAATAGGTAACCATATTGCATCGTTTATATTTTTGTAGTGGGGCAGAACAAGATTATCTGGAGCTACACCAACAATAGTAAATCGGCGTTGATTTAACTGTATTTTTTGACCAATGATATCACCTCGCCCCTGGAAAAGTTCTTGCCATGCCCTATAGCCTAAAACGACAGACATGTGTTTACTGCCGAGCGCCTCGGTGTTATTAAATAATCTGCCAAGTTCAGGTTTTACACCAAGCAGGTCAAACAAGTTATTAGATGCAAGAATAACGTCTACAGCGGGTCTAGTTGGCCTGTCTAATAATTTATAACTGGTCCACTTATGGTAGGTAGCCATGTCAGTAAAGAGAGTATTTTCATTCTCTATATAACTCATTACTTTTGAATTACTAGCAGGGCCTGAATAGCTTTTTGAGTTTACGGTGCCTTCCAGTAAATATAAATTATCACTTTGTTGATAAGGTAAGGGGGAGAAAAAGACTAAATCCACTAAGCTAAATGCACTTAGTACCATGCAAAGAGTGAGCGCTAATGTAAATACGGTAGTTAAATAGTACTGTTTAGCACGTTTGAAGGTATTGTAGGCTACTTTTAACATGGCTGAGCAACTCGATTTGCCTCTATTGGCGTATTGATATCATCATTTTCAGCTATTACAGAGCCATCTTTTAATTGAATATTACGAGATGCCATGTTGGCATAACGCGGGTCATGGGTCACTAAAACGATAGTTGTGCCTTGCTGATTAAGGTCTTTGATCAATGCCATGATGGCATCACCGTTTTTAGAATCTAAGTTACCTGTTGGTTCATCGACAAGCATAATTCCTGAATCACCAGCTAAAGCGCGAGCAATGGAAACGCGTTGCTGTTGACCCCCTGATATTTGGTTAGGGTATAAATCAGTTTTATCTGCAAGGCCTACTTTTTCTAAGCAATCTAAAGCTCGTGCATGGCGCGTTGAAAGCGAATCCCCTCTGTATTTTAAAGGCAGTGCTACATTTTCTAAGATGGTCATTTCATCTATTAGATTAAAAGATTGAAATACAAAGCCGATTCTGTTTCCACGAACTTTAGAGCGCTGCGTTGAGTCCATATCAGAAACCAGTAAGCCGTCGATGTAATATTCACCGCTTTGTGGGGTGTCGAGTAATCCCATAATATTCAGCAGAGTTGATTTTCCGCACCCTGATGGGCCTGAAATAGAAATAAATTCGCCATCATAAACAGTGAAGCTAATTCCTTTTAAAATTTGACTAACTTGATCGCCATTGGTAAAGGACTTAGTTAAGTTATTAACCCTTAAAATTTCAGTGTTCATACTTCTAGCTCTCTATTTTTATCATTTTTGTTTCAGCAGGAATATCTAAGGTGGAAATAATAACTTGCTCGCCAGGCTCTAAGCCTGATAACACTTGAATTAGCTGTCCTGATGTTTTGCCATATTGCACATCAACTCTAACAGCCCTGTTATCACTCGTTAGCTTGAATAGTGAACCATAGGCTCCCTCTTTAGCATCACTGGGTTGTTTTATGTAATTCATATCTTTTTGTACGTCAGCGTAGATGGTTGCATCAACCTGTTGCATTGGTTTCATGCTGCCATGCTCAATTGCTTCAAGTTCAATATCAACCTGTACAGCACCATCATTGATAACAGGGTCAACACGAACGACTCGTCCATGCACCTGCTCATTGAGTGTTGTAATGTCGGCTTTCATGCCCATTTGAATTAAGTGCGCTTGAATTTGCGGAACTTTTATTTCCCCAACTAATGGCGATAGGCTGCCAATGAGTGCAAGCTCAGAGCCTGCTGTTACACTTTGCCCTAAACTGAGAGGAAGGCGCTGGATGACCCCTTTCATTCCTGCTTTTACAGATAATTGCTCGACCATAAGTTTTGCGACGTTGAACTCATCTTCTGCTTGAGAAATAAGATCATCTTGAATTGAAAGTGCTTCTTTTTGCATTTCAGTGAGCTTGTCTAATTTTGATTCTTCGAGGCTGATGCGTTTAAGTAACTGCTTCGCTTCCAATTCATTTTTTTTAGCACTAATCCCAGAGACTATTCCCGACTTAGCTAAAGAGCGTTCGGCTTCTACTTGGAGCATGGCAATTTCTGCTTGTGCTTTTAACTCAGAGATACTTGATTCATTGTTTAACAGCTCCCGTTGTTGCACTAACAAAGTTTGACGTTTCTGTGTCTTTGCATTTTTGAGCTTTGCTAAAGCTAGACGAAGCTTACTCTCAAGCTCAGGGTTGTTTAATGTCAGGATAACTGTATCAGGCTCTACAACGGCCCCTGCTTTTAGCTTTATTTCGTCGACAACAGCATTGCTGGTGGCTGTGAGCAGTCTTTTATTAATTGATTGAAGAGAACCATAACCTTCAACTTTAATAGAAAAGTCACCTCGCTCTACTTTTGCCATCGTTACAGATTCAAGAGAGAGCACTTCTGCATTATCTGCAAACCCTAACCGCCAACCAGATAAAAGCATAATGGCTGACAAACCAATTAACCCCTGATAAACAAGTTTAGATGAGAGTTTCATTATTTTTTTCCTTCCTAACTCATGTGATCATTTCTCTGCTATCAATGCACGTTTTATCAATATAAATATTTTTAACTTACTAATGCTGTGGCAAAAGGCTTGAAGTCGAGAAGGTAAAATACGTAAAGGTAATCATGAAACCAATAATCTTCCTCTGATTTTACTGTGACTAAACTGTAACTTTTTTATTTATCAAGTGTTTATATTGTTTGTAGTAACCTAGTTAATAGTAAAGTACAATATTTTGTAGAGGGATCATTAAGGTAGATGAGTGACTCAGTTGTATGCTTATTCGGATTGGAAAGTGCTATTTAAATACAGAAGAGATGTCTCTTCTGGTTGATGAACAGTCAATTATATTAGAGCCAAAGGTATTTGCTGTTTTAATGTATTTTATTGAGCATAACGACCGTTACATTTCAATGGCTGATTTACACCAAAACCTATGGCAAGATCGTTGTGTTTCTGATGCTGCTGTTAGACGAGTTATTAGTAAAATCCGTAGTGTATTAGGTGATGATCACAAAGAACCTACTTTTCTTCAGTCTCTTCCGAAACGGGGCTATAAGCTTATTTGCACTATTGAAGAAGTGTCCTCTATAGAAACAGAGCAACCTTCGAATACAAACATCCCAACTAGTCAAAGAAAAAAATATAACCTTATATTAGCAACCTTTTCGATAGCATTTATTTGCGCTCTGTTTGTATATTTTCTACCTAAAAAAAACCATGACGATCCCCTGACAGTTATTGACACTATTACTTCTGAAAAGCGATCACTTGGCGTATCGAATAATGGTAAGTACATCGCTTTTAGCAATCGATTAAGTCACGAGAGTAATTATCAAATTTACTTGAAAAATCTAGATAATCAGTCAATTAAACCTCTCACAGACACTGCAACCTTGCCTATTGGATTAGCATTTTCAAATAATGATCGATATTTATACTTTTCGGATAATGATGTTGGCTCTGCAAAAATTAAGAGGGTATCTCTAATAAACCCAGCGAATAACGTAGAGGTGTTAGTTTCCGATTTTCATTTTATTACCAGTGTATTTTTTAATAAAAATGATAATAGCCTATTTTTTACAGGGCAAAAGCAACCTCACGGTAGCATGCTTCTTTATAAGTTAAATAGAGTAGGCGGCCTTATAGAAGAAGTGACATCTGTGGCTCAAAAAGGGGTGTATGACTCATATGCTGATATTTCACCTGATATGAGTAAAGTTGCTGTGCTTAGAGTATTTTTAGACAGTAAACGTAATAACATACGTATTCTTGATCCTGAAACCGGCAACACGCTTTTTAATTATGATCATCATGATGTGATTTACAGCTTGCAATGGCTTAATGATGAGCACCTTGTTTTTGCTGATAAGAAACAACTGATAAAGTTAAATATTAAAACAGGCAATACAGAAGTGGTTATGAATACCACTGTTACAGCTCTAAACGTACTTGACCCACATACTTTATTGGCGATTAAAACTCGCGAAAGACTTAATACTTTTATTGAAAAAAAGCTTCCTATGGAGGTATTTAAAACCACAGAAGTGATACAAAGTAATAACACTGAACAGGGGCGTATTACCACCTATCACTCTTTAGGCAATAAAGTGTGGGTGATAGAAAAACGCAATAAAGTTAATTATTTAACTCTACATGAAAAGCATAACTCTGCAAGTAAAGTTGAATTATTTCAAACCGAGCAGCCACTTAAATTGATCAGTCCTTCAAAATCTGGACAATATGTATTACTCAAGCATCATAACCGAACCGCTATATTCAATGTCATAACGAATACATTGAATTACGTATCGAAAACAGATGAATTGATCGGGGATGTCAGCTTTTCCGATAATGAAGACTCTATCCTCTATTCTATCAAAACAGATGGGGAGTGGCAGATTTTTGAACAGACTATGGCAGATAGAACGAATACGCTCCTTTTTAAAGGTTATCGTTATATTCGCGAATTTGAAGGAGGGTACATAGTGGGTGACGAGTGGGGGAATTTATCTCGATTTGATGCTTATAATAATAGCTTTACGGCCTTACCGATAACGCTGCCTAACGATGCAATTGTAAACTGGGCTATTGTTGAAGATAGAGTGTTATGGAGTAATTATAACCTTATTGGCAATACAACTTTCTATGAAATGAATATAAATGATGTTGATGGCAGCACTCTGTTAACACAGGAGTTTCCATTTAATGAAGTTTGGCCTTATTTCTATGTGGATAAGATAAATAATTTAATTATTATTAAAAGGTTAGGAAAGCAATCTACAGAAATAGTTTCTTTAAGCATTTAATCAATGGCTCTATAGGCCACATATCTTAATAAGGTGTGTTCTCAAAACATTGACTTGCCATTTATATTGTTTCGTTTAAAATCCAAAAACTTTCGAAACGAAACTTATGTGATCATATAAATGACAAAACGAAACACTCAACAACGTCGCCATACAATCTTAAGCCAAGTGAATGAACTTGGTGAAGTTGCTGTTGAAGCGTTAGCTGAGCAGTTTCAAACTTCTGAAGTGACCATTCGTAAAGATCTGACAGCACTTGAAAAAAGTGGCTTATTACTGCGCCGGTACGGTGGTGCTATTGCACTGCCGCAAGAAATCGTTGCAAATAGCAATGAGAAAAGCGACTCGCTTCGCAAAATGGCAATCGCACAGGCCGCTGCAAAGCTGATTAAAGATCATAACCGCATCATCATTGATAGCGGTCGCACTACCGCGGCGATGATCCCAGAGCTTGCGAGTAAACGCGGTTTAGTGGTGATGACAAATGCTATTAATGTCGCTAACCGACTACTTTCATTAGAAAATGAGCCAACATTATTGATGACTGGGGGAACCTGGGATCCGCATTCAGAATCGTTTCAAGGCCAAGTTGCGGAGAATGTTCTACGCTCTTACGACTTTGACCAACTCTTTATTGGTGCCGATGGCATTGATATTGATAGAGGTACCACAACCTTCAATGAATTAGTGGGGCTTAGCCAAGTAATGGCTGAAGCTGCCCGAGAGGTAGTGGTGCTGGTAGAGTCAGAAAAAATTGGCCGAAGAATACCTAATTTAGAACTGCCTTGGCAGCGTGTTACCACTGTTATCACAGACAACAATCTAAGCGCAGATAAGCGTGAGGCGATAACAGCATGTGGAGTACAGCTGATCTGTGCAGAAATTGAATAACCCGTAATAAGACCGACAACACCTTATTACATTAAATTTATGACAACACATACCGCCCAAAGTAAAACGCTTTGGCATGTGCAAAAGGAGAAATTATGTGTGGAATCGTTGGGGCTGTTGCAGAACGCCCAGTAAACAAAATACTTGTTGAAGGCCTAAAGCGTCTTGAATACCGTGGTTATGATTCGGCTGGTGTGGCTTTACTTAAAGGTACTGAGCTAAACACTGTAAAGTCAGTGGGTAAGGTTGCTAATCTTGAAGCGGCACTGAATGATGCAGCAGTAAATGGTACTACAGGTATCGCACATACACGCTGGGCAACTCATGGTGGCGTAACTGAAGCGAATGCTCACCCACATGTTTCGAACAGCGAAATTGCCCTAGTTCATAACGGTATTATCGAAAACCATGCCAGTCTACGTGATGCGCTTAAAGGCGACGGTTATGAGTTTTTATCAGAAACAGACACTGAAGTAATGGTGCACCTTATTCACCAACTTCGCCAACAGCACGATACGCTTTTAGCAGCAGTACAAGCTGCAGTTAAGCAGTTTGAAGGTGCATTTGGTACCGTTGTTTTTGATAAAGCGAACGACAACGAAATCATCGTAGCGCGCTCTGGTAGCCCATTGGTGATTGGTTTGGGTCTTGGCGAAAACTTTATTGCCTCTGACCAACTTGCTCTATTACCTGTTACACGTAGCTTTATTTACCTTGAAGAAGGCGATGTTGCTCGTATTACTCGCGACAGTGTTGAAATTTTTGATGCAAACGGCGATGCAGTAGAGCGCGAAGTGATTGAATCAAACATTACGCAAGATGCATCAGGTAAAGGCGAATATCGTCACTACATGCTGAAAGAAATTTACGAGCAGCCACTTGCTGTACGTAACACGCTTGATGGCCGCCTAGTTAATGATACTGTAGCGATTGATGCCTTCGGCGATAGTGCTCAGCAAATCTTTAAAGATGTAAAACACGTACAAATTATTGCCTGTGGTACATCATATCACTCAGGCATGGTTGCTCGTTACTGGCTTGAGCAGTTTGCAGGCGTAAGCTGTAATGTCGAGATTGCTTCTGAGTTCCGTTACCGTGAATCATTTGTACATGAAAACAGCTTACTTGTGACCATTTCACAGTCTGGTGAAACAGCCGATACGCTTGCTGCACTTCGTCTTGCAAAACAGCAAGGTTACATGGCGTCAATGACCATTTGTAACGTACCGGGTTCATCGTTAGTACGTGAATCTGATTTAGCCTTTATGACAAAAGCAGGTGCTGAAATTGGTGTTGCATCAACTAAAGCTTTCACCACACAGCTTGTTGGCTTATTAATGCTAACGGCATCTATTGCGCAAGAAAAAGGCCTAGATCAAAGTGCGATTGTGAATGCAATTAAAACACTTCCTAACAAGTTAGAAGAAGCATTACTACTTGCTGAAGGGATTGAAGATTTAGCTGAAGAATTTGCTGACAAGCACCACTCACTATTCTTAGGTCGTGGTTCACAATACCCAATCGCGATGGAAGGTGCGCTCAAGCTGAAAGAAATTTCATACATTCACGCCGAAGCATACGCAGCGGGTGAGCTTAAGCATGGCCCTCTTGCGTTGATTGATGCCGACATGCCTATCATTGTTGTGGCACCAAACAACGAACTACTAGAAAAGCTTAAATCAAACGTAGAAGAAGTACGTGCCCGTGGCGGTATTATTTATGTATTCGCAGACAAAGACTCAGCGTTCAATTCTGACGAAACGATGCGTGTAATCAACGTAAATCATGTCGATGACGTGATTGCCCCAGTTGTATATACAATTCCACTACAGCTGCTTTCATACTATGTTGCGGTTATTAAAGGCACCGACGTAGACCAACCTCGAAACCTAGCAAAATCGGTAACGGTTGAGTAAGTTAAAGTATAAAGAGCCGGCTGTGGATTCTAAATAAAGTTGGAAACTACAGAACAAAGTTTGAAATATATTAAAACGGCCAATTTCATGGCCGTTTTATTACTTTAATGATATTTAGTATTCGTATACCTCTCCCACACCTCCAGACTTACCTTGTTTCTTTGTAGGAAAGTCATAAACAGCCCTAAATTGTCTTTTGGAAGATGGTTTATCTAAAATATGGCAGCAGCTAAAGCTGCTGGCTTACCATGCCATTCGATTTCTGGCTGCGCACGCAGTTTAAGTTTAACGATTCACATAACGAAGAGTCCAATAAAGCTGAATATTGAAAATATAAAAATCGTGATGATGCTATAGTTAAAGATGCCCAATAACATTAGATGAAGTCCAAAAAATTGAATTTCAAATATTAAGGCAGCCATTTTTATTTGAACAAGTGGACTTCCCACCCCTCAGAGCACAATCTACTACCCTTATTGTTAACTTGTTTTTATCACAAGGTTGATAAGTAATAAGGGGGATTTTATGTGGTTTTATATTATATAGCTTAATGATATTGTTATAAGTTTTGATAGAAATGATTAAACGTTCGGAGCAGCAAGTTATCAAAAAAATAAGTATTTGGTTGGCATATATTGCACTAACTCTATTCTTTGCGAATTGCAAAGCTCAACCTCAAACACCGCAGCAAATTGCTGGGGAATACAGCAAACTTGTTTATTTGGCATCGCAGGTTATTGAAGAGGTCAATGGGGCTGGACGTGTTGAACTTATTGAAAAAATAGAGAATTCAAACTTATTAGCGGACGATTCTATACTTGGTAAAATATTTCAAACGATAATTAGGGAAACTCTTGCTTCTCGGGGCCTGTTATCTTCAACTTTAACAATCAACCAATATAATTTATCTGAGCAAAACTGGGCTTATTTACAATCTATTGATACAGAGTTATACGCTGCGAATAGAAGTTTTTACATTTATATTCATGGTGTTAATGTCGAATCAACTCCTAATAAAAGAGTTGCCATCACTATCCCACAGTTACAAAACTTGAAACAGCAGATTATTGAACTTGGAGACAAGCATGCAATTGCAATTGTTAGTGCTCGTTTAGGAGAAGAAATAGAAGAAATTTCATTGCTCAAAGCGTTATCTGAATATGAATATGCTTTACCTTATTTGAGAAAATTTGACCCGTTGAGGCCTATGGAAACCCAAATGTCATCAATCCGTGTTCATCACTGGATTGCAGACATTTATAACGATTTGCAACTGCATATGGCTGCTTTAGAGCACGGTAATGTATTGTTATCATTATTAAGTGAAGAAGAAAAAAAACCTCTATACATCAATCCCAGTATTTATGCACTTAATAAACTGGGTCGGTTTGACGAGGCGCTTAAATTAAGTGACGAAGCAATTAGAAGAGCTGAACGCAATAAAAATGATATCGAACTGTTTATTTCTAAGATGTTGAAAATTTCTGTATTAACTCATCGAAATCAACAGCAGGATGGGGTAACTATTTTAAAGCTTTCTAAACAAATGGAACAACTCATTGGTAATCAACCAAATGAATCATTAGTTATGTATTTAAAGCTTGCTAGAGCTCTAGCATCGGCAATAGAGGAAAGCAAAGAAGTCGAATTTGAGCGTATAGTTAAAGACTATGCCGATCAGGCAAATTCTTTCATGAATAACAGTAATCACCCGGGGGATGTAAGTTTAACTATTTATCATAACTTAAGACGATTATATGAGTTAAATGGTAATTATGATAAAGCGTTTTACTTTGGTAAGTTATACCAATCTGCTAGGGTAAATTACAACTCAGAACATTTTGGGATAGGGAACATTACGCCGATTGATTCTTTAACTAGGGATATTGAAATAGCAAAGTTTAGAAATGAATTATCCATGCAGGAAAAGGCAGAACTAAAGAAGGAAAACCTTAACCTACAGCTCATCATTTTTATTCTATAATTTTCTTTGCTGGCGACAGCTACATTTATGTTTTGGCGTGATAAGAGGGCCTTAAAAAGAATAGCAGAAACAGATACATTGACTGGTGCAAAAACAAGAAGAGCAATGTACAAATTGGCCGAGAAGGCACTGCAAGTTAATAACTCGACCTGTTTCGTTCTAGTGGATCTGGATCATTTTAAGCAAATAAACGACTCCTATGGTCACCTAGCCGGTGACGAAGTTTTAAAAGGGTTTAGTAACGTAGTTTCAGAACGTATTAGAGAAACAGATTTATTTTGTCGTTATGGCGGTGAAGAGTTTTTATTAATATTAAACAACTTAGATAAAAAGACAGCGGTTACGCTCGTTGATGGCATTAGAGAAAAATTTGAAGGTATTAATAGCTGGAAAGAATTGGACTCTACGACAAATGTTAGCTTTTCAGCAGGTGTTGTCGAAATCAATCAGGTTTCTAATATAGACTGTATTATTAAACAATGTGACGGCTTACTATACAAAGCCAAGGCGAATGGACGAGCAAAGACAGAGTCATAAAAATAGATTGTATTGTTAATGGCGTTTAAATCGATCGTAATTAGCAATGCAAAATAGAATACGTTTAACTTTTTCAGTTGAAATCATCTGACGTAAGATATATCAACAGAGTTTTTGTTTCCAACTTTGATATATAAAATTAGAGCGATTTTTGCTCACTCAAATGCTCGCGTTATTTTTGTTTCTGACTTTGTTAAGCATCTACATCGGCTAATTAGCCGGCTTTTTTGTGACTGTAACTTGTTTGATTACTGTTCACTGATGCAATTTGTATTGCAATTGATTAGGATGGTTAAACACTCAGGCTAAGGATAATAACAATGAAAAAGCGCAGTGTTTTAACCTCAATAGGATTGTTCGTATTAGTGCTCAGCTCCGGCATTGCTTATGGGCAATCTTTTGATCTCATCATCAAAAACGCTATGTTGCTCGATGGTCTTGGTGGCAAAGCGGTTCACGCAGATGTTGGCATTGAAAGCGGCAAGATCACTAAAATTGGTGACATGACGGCTGAGAAAGCTCAACAAGTTATAGATGCCAAAGGCAAGATTGTTGCCCCTGGCTTTATTGATTTACATTCCCATGCTGAGCGCTCAATTGCAGAGCTGCCTCGGCTCGATAACTTAGTACAGCAGGGTATTACCACTATTTTGGGCGGTAACTGTGGTTTTTCTCCTGTCGACTTTAAGCAATTTTTTGCGCAAACCGAGCGTTCACCTCTAGGGCCTAACTTAGCCTTATTAATTGGCCATAATGATGTTCGTAAAGCTGTAATGGGTGAAGAGCAGCGGCTTGCCAGCGCTGATGAGCTAAAAGCAATGCAAGTGCTGGTAGATAAAGCGATGCAGCAGGGGGCGTTTGGTTTATCGACTGGGCTTAAATATGTTCCTGGTGTGTACTCAAACTTTGCTGAAGTAAAGGTGCTTGCCGAAACCGCTCATGCTCAGCATGGATTTTTTGCCTCTCATATGCGGGATGAAGGCGCAGAGATTGTCACGGCGATGAATGAAGTGCTCGATGTTGCAAAAGAGACCGGTATTCCTGTGCATATCTCTCATCATAAGCTGATTGGTCATCCAAATTGGGGTGAGAGTAAGCAAACTATTCAAATGATCCGTGATGCTCGCAAAGCGGGTTTAGATGTCACTCTCGATCAGTATCCTTACACGGCTTCTTCTACGCGGTTTGCTATTTTATTTCCGGCGTGGTCATTGGCTGGTGGCCAAGCTGAAGTTGAAAAGCGTCTACAAGATCCAGAACTAAGGCAAAAAATAAAACAAGGTTTGATCAAAAATATCCGTGAAGATAGAGGCGGTGGTGACCCCGCAAGGCTGCAAATAGCGCATTATGCGGCAAACCCTACATGGGATGGGCTAACCTTTGCTGAAGTATTAAAGCGTGAAGGGCGAGCGCAAAGTATTGATGAAGCCGCTGAACTTGCCATTGAAATTCAAGCAAATGGCGGTGCTCAGGGGATCTTCCACGCTATTAATGAAGATGATGTTAAGTACATTATGGCTTACCCAATTACCGCAATCGCCACCGATGCGGGTGGTTCAGAACTTGGTAAAGGCAACCCGCATCCAAGAGGATACGGCACCTTTCCTAGAGTACTAGGTCATTATGTGCGTGAACAAGGGGTAATTTCGTTACCTGATGCAATACGTAAAATGACCAGTTTACCTGCAGCAAGAATGGGCCTAACTGACCGAGGAGTGATAGCACAAGGCTATGCTGCTGACATTGTCATACTCGACCCTGAGACGGTTGCTGATAAATCAACGTTTAGCGCACCTCATCAGTACGCAGAAGGAATTCAATACGTCATTATTAATGGCCAAGTCATTAAATCACCGGATGGCATGACGGGTAAAAGTGCCGGGCAAATATTGCGTCATACGCTTTAGTAAAAGAATGACTTACATGTACTTTTTTACGAAAAAAGTACATAAGTTATCTTTGTTTGTACCTGCAATTCTGTTAGCTTAAAAAATTACCAATATTTCTTAAGGATAAGTCGTGCGACTATTTAAGTTACTCTTTATTAGTGGTTTTTTACTCTGTACTAGTCATGTAATGGCTGAACCAGCTGCAGATGATGCGGTTACAAATTACAGCCAACATACGCATACTATCGAATCAAGTAATCTTAGTGAGCAGCGCACAGTCGTTGTGCAATTACCAAAAAGCTACCAAACAGATCCAAACAAAAGATATCCCGTTATTTACCGTTTAGATGGGGTCGGTAATTTACCATTGATTAATGCTGTGCTTGAACGCTTACAACAAAATGATCAAGCGCCAGAGGTGATTGTAGTTGCGATTGAAAGCACCAATCGACTTAGAGATTTTTATCCCACAGTGAACAAAGAACCACAAGGGCCTGTTGGTGAAGGCGGTGGTGCAGCAAAGTTTTTAGCTTTCGTAGAGCAAGAACTGATGCCTTTGGTTAATAAACAGTATCGTACTCATGATTATAGAGTTATCGCAGGCGCCTCAGCTGCGGGTGTATTTGCTCTTTACGCAATGCAGGCTGACCCTGAGCTATTTCAAGCGCATATTGCTTATAGCCCTGCGGTATGGTGGAACTATGGCGCCCCGGCTAAGAGCCTAAAAACCTTTGTTACTAAAGCCAAAACTATTAACAGCTATGTATATATGAATATCGGCGAAGAAGCTGGCATTATGCGCGAAAGATACGATGATATGCAGCAAACAATGCAAAATAGTAAGGTGCAAAATCTGCGCTTTAAGAGCGATGCCTTTGTAGGCGTTTCGCATAACCTAACCTCAGCTGCTGGGGCATTTAATGCGTACCATGGCTTATTTTTATCTAAACATATGCCTCTGAGTGCATTGGGCGATGATGTTTCATCAATTGATGCCTATTATCAACGTTTATCTCAGCAATGGGGCGAGCAAATAGCGCCACCAGACCGTGCTGTTAGGATGCTGGGTTACAGCTTAACGGATAACCAGCAATTTGAGCGGGCTATTGAGGTGTTTAAGTACAATATCAAAAACTACCCTAAATCAGCGTATGCACTGTCAGCTTTGTCATATGGCTATGAAATGCAAGGTAATATTCGCCAAGCATTAGTTCAAATCGAGGCTGCAATAGCCGTTGCAGATGACTCTTATCCTTACCCTGATTACTTAAAAGAGACAAAAACGAGGTTGCAAGCACAGTTGAGCAAGAGTTAAAAATATGGCCAACTTAAATGTTGGCTTTAAAGCACTCATTTTAATATTGAGCAATTATCATAAACCAGTTTCTGTTATTTAAAAGGTATTTAAAATCACTAATCCCTACTTAACGGCCAATAAATACGCTAAAATCGCAGGCTATTTTAGTAATGAGCCTACACCTTTTATGACCTCAACCGTAAACTCTAGCAATTTCAACGAACTTGGCCTTATTCCAGAGCTACTTGCTCGATTGGCTGATCTTGAATATACCCAGCCTACACCTATTCAGGCAAAAGCAATTCCAAGCATTTTAGCGGGTAGTGACTTAATTGCAGGAGCAAATACAGGTTCAGGTAAAACAGCGACATTTGCTCTGCCTATGTTGCAAAAGTGCTTTTTAAATAAGGGACTTAAAAAAGCACAAGGCAAAGGTAACTTTGTATCAGGGCTTATTTTAGTGCCAACCCGAGAACTCGCGGTGCAAGTGGCCGATAGCGTTAAATCGTACTCTGCAAATTTTAATGGTGCGATTAAAACTGTCGCGGTATTCGGTGGTGTGTCGGTGAATGCGCAAATGCAAGCATTGCGAGGCGGTGCCGATATTATTGTGGCAACCCCTGGGCGTTTACTTGATTTAATTTCAAGCAATGCTATTAAGCTTGATAACGTAAACACCTTAGTGCTTGATGAAGCAGATCGCATGTTGAGTCTTGGTTTTACCGAAGAACTTGCTGAGCTATTAGCACTTATGCCCGCTAAAAAACAAACAATGCTGTTTTCAGCGACGTTCCCAGATCAAGTTAAGCTATTAACCCAAAAGCTGTTAAATGACCCTGTAGAAATACAAGTTCAAAGCAAACAGGAGAGCACTCTAGTACAGCGTGTCTTTACCGTAAATAAAGGTGAGAAGACCACTGTTTTAGCGCACTTAATAAAAAACCATAAATGGCGCCAAGTGTTGATTTTTGTGAATGCAAAGAAAGATTGTGGGCACTTGGCGAGTAAGCTTGAAAAGCGTGGTATTAATGCGCAGGTATTTCATGGTGATAAGGGCCAAAGTGAACGTACTCGCGTAATCGAAAAGTTTAAAAATGGCGAAATTGAGGTGTTAATTGCCACTGATATTGCTGCTCGTGGTTTAGATATTGCTAAATTGCCTGTAGTGATTAATTTCAATTTACCCCGTAGCCCTGCCGATTACATGCACCGTATTGGCCGAAGTGGTCGCGCCGGTGAAATTGGGTTAGCGTTATCACTGATTGATTACGAAGACTTTCATCATTTTAAAATTATCGAAAAGAAAAATAAATTTCGTTTAGAGCGCGAAGAAGTCCCTGGTTTTACCGTAAATCAAGCAAACCTCGATGCCGCACAAGCACTTAAAAACGACAAGCCCGTAGCGAAACCTGCGGGAACAGGTAAGAAAAAGAAAAAAAACAAAGCCAACCAAGAAGACGATGTTTGGAGTGGCTGGAAGAAACATTAAAAACCCTAAAAAACCCCGCATCTTTGCGGGGTTTTTACTTTTTAACAACCATTTAAGAATTAAAAGTCAGTCGGTGCTGGTGGCACGGTGAGAGGCTTTTTCGGATTGTCTTTTAGCTCTTTTAAAAGCTCTTCTACGGCACGTTCAATCGATGGATCTTTACCTTGGTAGATTAGCTCTGGGCGGTCAACTACCTTGATATCAGGGGTGACACCTTCGTTTTCGATGATCCAGTTGCCATCGTTATCTAAAATGCGGAATGTTGCCGCGATAACTTGGCCGCCGTCGACAAGACTTGGGTTACCCGAAATACCAATTAAACCACCCCAAGTACGGGTACCAATGAGCTTACCTAACCCAGCTTGACGGAAGTAGTAAGGAATAGCATCACCGCCTGAGCTTGAGTAACCATTGATCAGCATGGCTTTTGGACCATCATGAGCAAATTGTGGTGTTTTCGTTGGCTCAACGCCGCGGCGCTTCCAATAGTTAAGCGGTTTACGGGCAAGCCAAGTGATCATGTGTTCAGGAATAAAGCCGCCGCCATTGTAACGGTCATCAATAATCATGGCGTCTTTGGTGGTTTGCGGCATGTAGTTTTTGAACATGGCGCGGTTACCCTCAAACGCTGTATTTGGTAAGTGAACATATCCAATACGACCATTTGATAGCTTATCAACGTAGGCTGCACGAGAGTTAACCCAGTCTAAATAGCGCAAGCCTTGCTCGCTAGCTACAGGCTTAACGGTAACTTGCCATGCACCTTTGCTGCGCGGTTTACTGTTAAGGACTAGCTCAACTTGCTCACCTTGAGTGTTCTCTAGTAATTCGTAGAAGTTAGCTACGTCTTTTACTGAGCGGCCATTTACGGCAATGATGTAGTCGCCGTTATGTGCTTTTACCCCTGTTGTACCAAGTGGTGAGCGGAAGTCTTCATGCCAGTTTTCACCTTGGAAGATTTGCTCAATTTTTACGTATCCAGATGGATCGCTGGCAAGTTTTGCACCTAATAAACCATGCTTTTTACGCTCTGCTTTAGGCATATCACCCGACTGCACATAAATGTGGCCTGAGTTAATTTCACCTGCGATTTCACTGAGAATGTAATCTAAGTCACTACGGTGTGAGATAGCATCAGCCATAGGTTGATACTTGGCTAAAATTGCGTCCCAATCTTGGCCGTGATGGTTTTCATCGTAGAACCAATCACGCAATGTACGCCAGCCTTCAACATACATTTGTTGCCATTCAATCTGTGGCTCAATTTTTAAGGTCATCTTACTAAGATCTAGCTTATTTGCTGCTAGGTCTTGTTTTGCTTTTGGCTCAATTAAGCTGTAATCGTTACCCGCATGCACAAGCAGGTGTTCACCGTTGCTTGAAATAGTGTAGCTGCTTACCCCTTTAGCCACAGTTTCAAGCTCGCTGTCGTGAGCTGTGCCTATTAATTGTAGGCCGCCATTAGCCAGTGTTAGCACGCCATCTTTGACTGCCGTTAAACTGCGATAATCCCCTGCTGGTGCATTTAAAGCGGTTACACGTTGCATAAAGTCGCTGCTTTGCAGGGTATTTTTCGCTTTCTTGTCTTCATTTTTTTGTTTATCGCTGACGATCGCTGTTTCGTCACTTTGTAGCGCGATAAGCGGTTTGATACTGTCATTTACGGCAGCGGCATAAATACGCGTTGCACGATTAAACATGTAGTCAAACTCATAGCTGCTGAAGGCTAAGTTAAAGTCGCGCTCAGAGCTAAAGTAGAGGTATTGGCCATCAGGAGAGAAAGTTGGGTTTTGCTCATTGGTCATTTCATCCGTTAAGCGAGTCACTTTCTTTTTATCAATATTGTAGTGCCACAGTGAGGCATAGCGGTTTTCATTGTTTTTCACAAACACAATGTCTTCGCTATTTGGCGACCAAGTATATTGGCGAATGCCTTCTTCATCGTAGATGCTGGTATCAATTTTGTGTTGTTTACCCGATTTTGCGTCTATCCACCAGAGTGTGTGGTTCTTATCTGCAAATAACAGCTTTGAGCTATCTGGTGACCAAATTGGCGTAAAGCGCCAAATAGTTCCATTGCTGGTTAGCTGCTTGGTGGCATTATTTTTACTGCGATCTTTTAAGTAAATTTCGTATTCGCCACTTTCATCGCTCATATAAGCAATATAACGACCATTTGGCGACCAACTTGCGTCAATTTCGCGGCCTTTTGCTGTGTAAGATAAGTTACGCGTTGGGCCCTGTTTAACTGGTACGCTAAATAGCTCACCGCGGGCAGTAAAGAGCGCACGTTTACCGTCATGAGAAATCGACATTGAGTCGATAAAGTCGCTGACATTTTTTGTGTACGGCATGGCATATTGACGCACACCAGCAATGTTAATGCTCAGCTTAGTGCTTTTTTGAGTTTGTGGGTCAAAGCGATAAAGGTAGCCACCATTTTCATAGACAACGGCATTTGGGCCAGCTGATGGCCACAGTACGTCAAAGTTTTTATGGTTGGTTAGTTTTTTCGGCTCAGCGCCTTTTTGGTATTGATACAGGTTAAGGGTGTAATCACGATCAGATACAAAGTAAATGTTATCGCCAACCCAGGTTGGTTGCTGATCGGTAGCTCGGTTACTGGTTAGCTGCTCTGAGGTATTGCTTTTTAAATCGTAAACCCAGACATCTTGTGCACGACCGCCACGGGTGCGCTTCCATGTACGAAATTCACGATCAATTGGCGTGTAAACATATTTACTCCCATCTGGCGAAAGCATGCCACCGCCCGTTTCTGGAATAGCTAGAGGCTGTTCAAGGCCACCGTCAGCAGGCACCATGTATGGACGACCCATACGCTTACCCCACGGTGTGCGATTAGCACGAAATACCACATTTTTGCCATCTGGTGTCCAATCGAGAACACGATAATCAAAACCGCCGCGTGGTGGCATTGGGCCAACATCGTTGTAGTAAGTCAGTTGTTTTAAGCCTGAGCCATCGCTGTTAATGACATAAATTTGGCGGCTGCCATTGTACTCAGCCGCAAAGGCAATGCGTTTACCGTCAGGTGAAAACTTAGGGAAGGTTTCAAAGCCAATATGGTCAGTTAAGCGTTTGCTCTCGCCTGTTTGCGTATTAGCAATGTAAATATCGCCACCGTAAACAAAGGTAACATTTTGATTATGAATATCTGGAAAACGCAGTAAGCGCGTGTCTTTAGTTTCGTAAGCTGATGCCCAAGGTGCCAGTGTCGCAGCCATGGCCAGTGCCAACGTTGTTAGTTTTTTCATGGGATTACATCCTATTTTGGGAACTGTTACATCATAACTATTCAGTTTCAAATAGCGATGCTGATGCGATGAAAGTCTGTTACAAAATATGAATAAAAAAGGTTGGCAGTAAATGCCAACCTTTGCGAGCTATGTCATACCATAAAACATAACTTCTTAGTGGTCGTGATCGTCACTTTCTTCTGCGATACCTAACCAAGTGATGGCGCTTGGTGCAAAAGTCAGTTCAAGATCACCTTCAATTTCAAGGTCTTCGATATGTACTTTTAGTACGTGCTGAGCAATCGGGTCAGCAACGTAAGCAAACTCGCTATTTTGTGACACAGTCATGCTAAAGTTCATGCCTTCTGGCATCGCTGTTATGTCTTCTTCAGTAATATCTACTTTACCTGCAAGCTCCCAGTGCATGTGGCCGTCGTGCTCATGGGCTGCAAGCACGTTTAAAAAGCCTAAGCTATCAAGAACCAAAAAGTGCTCACCGCTTCCTGAGAATGAGTAAGAAACAGCGCTTGCGCCTTCATCAAGTTGCCACTCTAGGGCTTCCATTTCAGCTTCGCTCGGATTGATGCTCACAAAAACTGCGGCTCCGCCACCATGACCAGATGCAACACCAATAAAGCCGTTGCTTGATTCATGACCATATAAAGTACCGATTCTTAAATCGCCAACCGCTTCAATATTTGCGATTTTTTCTGCATGGTATTCATCGTCATGCTGGTGTGCTACCAGAACACCGTCGCCACAACCAAATGCTACATAATCATGGTTTTGCGCTGCACCGTGTAAATCAGGGCAGGTAACTTCAATTGTTTGTTCAAGCTCATATTCACCATCATGTAGATGGAAAACACCAATTTGATCCGGCAGGATTTTCGCATTAGAAGTGCTTTCGCTATCCGCACGACGCAATGTTGCAACGAGGTGCTCACCACGTGGCTCTGCAACACCATGCATATTGATTTCGTACTGAATACCAGTAAGTGTTGTTGTTTCGTTTGCAATGTCGTTATCGGTTAATACTTCTACTGAGGCAACGGTACCTGTATCGGCATTACCATCGTAAAACACGGCCATTTGGCCATCATGTTTAACGATGTGAGTAGGGCGACTGCCGGTTGTTAGCTCATAGTTACTAAATGCTGGGCCTTGTTTATAGTCATGTAAATGGTCGCCATGATTTTCGCGCCATAAACCGCTATCAATAAAGCCTAAGTAATCTTGGCTGCGGTTAGCAATAACGGCATAACGGTAGTTTGGTGAAACATTTAATGAGCTTGATTCATGAGTAAGCGTAAACGATTCTAGTAGTGAGTCGTCATCTAAATCAAAAATATTCGCTTCGTTGCTATTTGCTGCTAAAACCGCTAAACGGCCCATTGAGTCAATGGTATAGCCATCGTCATGATCGTGATCATGGCCATCACCACTGTCGTCAGGAACCTCGATAGGGTCTTTCTCAACAATATTTGTTTCTGCGTCACCACATGCGGTGATCAGGGTGCTACTAATTGCCAGTGCCAATAGTTTTAATCTAAATAAGTGTGTCATGTAGGTTTCCTTTATTTGTAATTTTGTTTTAGAAGTAGCCGCGAACACCAAGCGCAAAACTGCGCCCAGGACGTGGTGCAATATTTTTTAAGAATGAGCTATGAACGCGAGCTTCTGTGTCCGTTAAGTTTGTGCCTTTTAAATACAGCGATAGGTCTTGGTTCAGTACCGATAAGTCATAAGAGATGCTGGCATCAACGAGGGTGTAGCCGTCAGTTGTGGTTTCTTCATGCGCTATGCGGTCTTGTTCTTGGTAGCGTGTAACGTGAATATTTGCCGTTAGATTCTCTGTTTGATAGCTAAACTCGGTACCAAAACGCAGTGGTGGAGTACGCGGTAAATCTCCACCGTCTTTTAGACGAGCACGTACATAATCTGAGAATAAATCGACTTTTAATTCGTCGGTTAGCTGCCAAGCAACTTGCGCTTCAAAACCATGTAAAACAACATCGTCTGTTTTAAATAAATAAACGGGTAGTTCAGATGAATGATCGTGCTCATCTTCGTGGTTATGTTCGTCACCATGGTCGTGGTCATGACCGCTTTCAGCGTAAAAACCTGTGTTGATCTGGTAATAATAGTTATCTACTTGGTTGTAAAATGCATTGAAGATAAAACCAACATCACCCTCGGTTTTACGAAATGTAAGGTCGATATTATTTGCAGTTTCTAAATCAATAGCTTCTTGTGAAAGCTCAAAATGACCGTCATGAGTATCGAAAAGCGCACCGACTTCATAGGTTGCTGTGCCTATGTGTGGGCCGAAAGATAACAGCTCAGAAGCAGACGGAGCTCGCTCAGAACGCGATACCGATAAACCAAGGTTATAACCCGCAGTAAAATCCCATACCACCCCTGTTGATAAACTCACCGGTGTGAACTCTTGGGCAACATCAAATACACGTGTGTAGTTTGATTCTTCGTGTTCATGTTCGTGGTCATGGTTGTGCTCATCGCCTTCTTCATCATGAGCATGGGCGTCAATTTCTGGTAACAGCACATTGCTAGCATCAATAGTGACTCGCTCAACACGGCCACCTAATTGCACTAAAAAATCACCAAAATGCTTTTCTTCCATAATTGCAAAGGCAATACTTTCAGTAACAGAAGGGGGGGTGAAGGCTTCAGAGCCTTGTGCTTCAACATCACTTTTTTTGTAATGAAAGCTAACGCCACCATTCCACTCATCAAATTGGCTATGCAGAATGTCAACGCGAAGCTCATTGGTTTCGTTTTTGAAGGTTGTGCCTACTGAACCGTGTTCGATTTCAGCGTGTTCGTAGTCTGTGTGGCCAGCACGTAAGTTAATTTTGCTTAGCCATTCACTGTCGATATTGTATTCACCAAGTAGCTGGATTTTGGTTTGCTCGAGGTCTGCAAAAACGGCTTCTTCTTCGCTGTGCACCTCTTCGTGGTCATGTTCTTCATGCTCTTCTTCACCATGTGTATGGCCAGGAATACCGTATTGGCGGTTAAACTGCTCAACCGCAACGCCAACGTAACCTTGCTCAAATAAGTAGCTAGTGCCTACAGTAAAGCCATCTGAGTCTTCATTACTGTTTTCTACTACGTACTTTGAGCTGCGCTCGGTGTCGTCAATATCGGCAGCTACAGGTACTTCGTAATCGTCTGATTCACGCCAGAATGCATCAGCATAAAAGGCAAACGACTCTGTTCCTGTAGTAGCATTAAACGAAGCAATTTTTTGCTCATCTACAGAGTTATGTTCTAGGTTCCACTCGCCACGTGTAGTGCTGTCAGTTGGCACTCGGCTATCAACCACGTTGACGACACCACCAATTGCGCCGCTGCCATAAAAAAGAGTTGCTGGGCCACGTAAAACTTCAATTTGCTGCGCCGTTGATGCTTCAGATGCAACTGAGTGATCAGGACCAACACGTGACACATCACTCACATCTAGGCCATTTTGCGTTATTAAAACACGTGGGCCGCTTAAACCACGGATCACAGGGGTACTGGCAACCTTGGCATGGAAGTTTGTGTTAACGCCGGGTAGTTTTTCAAGGCTATCACCAAGCGTTGATGCTTGTTGGCGTCTTAATTGCTCGCCAGATAACACACTAACTGGTGAAGCAGATTCCATTGCCGACATATGAATCGGTGTTGCTTCAATATCAATAACTTCAATGGGTGAACGTTTTAGATTAAAAGTTGTAGTGTGGTCTTGGTCATTGGCAAGTGTGATATCTCGGTGCAAGTGAGCATAACCTGGCGCTGAAATATGTAGCTCTTTTAAGCCGTTATTTAAGCCGCTGATTTCAAACTCACCTTTGTCGTTAGTTGTTACTTTTTGATCAGACCCTTCAAGGTCAACTGTGGCATTAGCCACCGCTTTACCTTGGTTATTTAAAACAACGCCTTTGATTGATTGTGCCAAAACACTGGCTGGTAATAACGCTGCTATGACGACAGCGACTCTTGAGATGTTATTCATTATGCATCACTCTTTGGTATGTTATAATGTATCAATCGTGCTTTAATTGTTATAATGTATCAAGTATGAATCGACGAATGAGTTTTATTCTTTTTTGTAACAGTATGCTTAAAGAGAGGTAAATGGAGTGATTGTGGTTATGAAAGCAGCAAAATTGGTAGTGATATGCTTGATGGTTGGATGTATTTTTTCAGCTCAAGGGCATCAACACCATCATCATTCACATGGTGAGGGAGTGCTTTTTGTGGTTCATGACCAAGGTAAGTGGCAAGTTAAGTTAATTTTGCCGGCTGGAGATATTTTTGGCTTTGAGCATCAGCCTGAAACCGCTGAGCAAAAGCAAATTATCAAACAAACATTAGCCCAGTTAGCAAATTCAGAGCAGTTAGTGACATTTAACGGCGAATGTAAGCTTATTCATGCAAATTTTGAAAACCCATTTGAGCATCATTCTCATCATTCACATCAAGACCTTGAAGTTGAATACTCGTTTAGTTGTGATAAACCGGTCTCTAAAGTCACTGTTACTTTGTTTGCATGGGCTGAAGCGATATCTGTTATTGAAGCGCAGTGGATTACAGAGCAAGCGCAAGGGATAGCCGAGCTTACAGCAACAAAACCTTATATTGAGTGGCCGCTATGAATAAACAGCGATTAACCAGCACACTTAATAAAGCAAAGCAGGTTTGCCTTGAACATGGCAGAAAATTCACCATTCAGCGCAAGCAAATACTGCAAATATTACTAACCACAGACGTACCGCTATCGGCCTACGAGTTGGCCAGTTGTTATAAGCTGCGCACAAGCTCGAGTGTATCTGTCATGTCTGTTTATCGAATCTTGAGCTTTTTAGAATCGGTAAACCTTGTTCGCAGACTTAATAGTGCTAACAAATATATCGCTTACGGTACCGACAGTGAGGTTTTTAAGCGTGAGATTTCTTTGTTTTTGATTTGCCGTCATTGCCAAAAAGTAGAGACTTTAGCGGTTTCACAGAGTGATGTTGCAAAGCTTTTCCCTCATTTTGATGATGCAGGTTTTACCTCACAAACAAAGCAATTTGAAATGATGGGTGTATGCAATGAGTGCCAAGCAAAAATTGCTTGATGCGTTTTTAATAATTCATGTGTTCAATTTTATAGGAATTATTCAGTGAAATTACAAGAAAAGATGGACAAATTTGCCATAGGGTTATCAGCTATGTGTGCTATTCACTGCTTAGCTGTGCCTGTGTTATTGGTTTTATTACCAAGTGCTGCAGCATTGGGTTTAGGTAACGAACAGTTTCATTTTTGGATGTTGGTTGCGGTACTGCCAAGTAGCTTATTAGCACTGTTTTTAGGCTGTAAAAAACATAAGCGTTACCGATTATTGATGCTAGGCGGTGCAGGGCTGGTGTTGTTGTCTGCGGCAGTGCTGCTTGGCGAAAATATTATTGGTGAGGCGGGAGAAAAAATACTTACTTTATTGGGCTCGCTATTTGTCGTCATTGGGCATTGGTTTAACTTTCGCTTGTGCGGAAAAAAACGAGGGAATGAGTGCCTTAGTTCGTAGAGATATAAACTTGTTGGCCAAGCATTGATTGGCCAACAAGCTCATTCAGTAATAACTGAATTACTTGTAGAAGACTTCTACAGAGCCTTTTACTTTTAATAGTAAAGGTTGGCCACGGCGATCAAGCGCTTTTGGAGAAGCGACTTTGATCCAGCCTTCGCTGATATTATATTCTTCAACGTCAAAACGCTCTTTGCCGTTAAGTTTTACACCAATTTCATGTTCGAAAACTTCTTCCACATAAAATTTACTACGTGGGTTGATAGAAAGTTGGTTTGGTAATTCTGGTTTTTGTGTATCAGTCATAGTTGCGATCTGCATTGAATAAATTGTGCGCCATTGTAGGCAATAGCTGGCATTGGCTCAAGTATCTGCATGGCAAATTTATTGTTTACTCGCAGGCTTGTTCTGAATGTTCGACGCACATGGCAACGGCTTCACTCTTTTTGTCGAAGTCGTGTGTTAAGCAGTAGTCAAAACGCATGGTTAACTCAATCACTTGTTCGCCCTTACGCTCTGGCCAATGCCAGTCTCTCACTATTTGTCTTGCTGCCTTTCTAACATCTTTACTAAAGCGCTTAGGTGCTGAATTTTCTATATTTAGATTTTTCACATCGCCTTGTGGTGTTACCTGAAAGTTGACAATTGCGCAGCCACTGCCTTGTCGATTCAACAGCCCTGTCGGGTATTGTACATGAGACATTGGTGGGAGTCGTTGCCAGCTAGGCTTATCCGTAGTGGTATCGAGTACCTGGGCTTGAATATCAACAAATGGAAATTTACGTGATAAGTCAGGATTTGCGAATGAGCTGATTGATGCGCATGTAAGCGTTAATGCTAAAAGTGATTTATACATAGTTTTCCTTAACTTGTTTTTTTTTTGGTCATTTATTAATACTAATGATGAACTTGTATTATGTAAACAATAAAAAGATAGTAAAAATTCGGTACTAAATGATTTGTTATACTATATCAGCTTGGTTATTTATGTTATTTTATAACAAAACGTTTTCCCTTAATCTCTACAATTAGACCTTATGAAGTACTCAACTCTTAGTTTAGCCTTAGCTGCGGCATTTGCAGCAAATACACATGCAGCTGATAACAGCGATATGGAAACGATCACTATCGAGCATAAACAAGCGTTTCGTGGTGATATTCCAACAAAAGATTTACCGCAATCGATCACCACATTAAGTAAAGACATGATGACTGATAACGGTATCACTAAGTTTCGCGATGCACTCGATTTTTCTGCCAGTATTAGTCGTAAAAATAATGGCGGTGCGTTATGGGACAGCTACTCTATTCGTGGCTTGTCGGGTAACGAAAATATGCCATCTGGCTATTTAGTTAACGGCTTTAGTGGTGGTCGCGGTTTTGCAGGTCCGCGTGATGTATCAAACATTGAATATATTGAAGTGTTAAAAGGGCCTGGCTCAGCACTCTATGGTCGCTCAGAGCCGGGTGGTACAATTAACATCATCACTAAAAAACCGCAGTTTTATCAGCAAGGCCAACTTCAAGCCGAATTTGGCAGTGATGACCACAAGCGTATTCAAGGTGATTACACCAATGATCTGACCGATGATTTAGCATTTAGAATCAACGGTGCATGGCAAGATAGCGACAGTTTTAGAGACTATGTACATCACGACAAATTCGTCATTACGCCTTCTCTTTATTACCAGGTTAACGACAAGTCATCGCTTACTTATGAATTTGAATATGTTGACCAACAGCAAATGTATGATCGCGGTATTGTGGTACTTAATGATGATTTTGATACCGTTCCTGAGTCACGCTTTTTAGGTAACCCAAATGATGCGCCAACTAAAGTTCACTCTAGAGGCCATCAGATTAATTATAATTATGATTTTAATAGTCAGTGGTCATTACTAGCAGGGGCTAACTATCGTTCAGCAACCCTGACAGGAGAATCATCTGATGCTGAACTATCGCCATCTCGCCAATCTTTGTTTGATGATGGTAGAACGTTAACTCGTCAACATCGTTACCGTGATTATGAGTCTGAAGATACCTCTGTACGCTTTGAATTAAGTGGTCATTTTGATTTTGCAGGTATTACGAACCATGTACTCGTTGGTGCTGATGCGTATGATTATGAATTACGCACGGGGTTATATCGCTATCGTGGTGGTAATGGTACCTACACTATTGATATCTATGAGCCAGATTACAGCACTGGCAAAGGCCCTGAAATGGGCATGCAATACGAGAATAAAGAAGAGCAAAATGCTTATGGTATCTATTTGCAAGACCAGCTTGATTTAACCGATAACCTAAAAGTGATGCTAGGTCTGCGTTTTGATGAAATTGAGCAAGACATCTTTGAAACTAAGTCAGGTGTTGCTTCTAACAGTAAAGAAAATCGCATTAGCCCACGTTTGGGTGTGGTTTACGCTCTTAATGACGATATTAACTTTTACTCAAGCTACTCAGAAGGCTTTTTACCACTTAGCGGCACCGACGCAGAAGGTAAGCCATTCGGTTTTGAAGAAAGCGACTCGTTTGAAGTCGGTGTTAAATTTAGCTATGCCAATATCAGCGGCACGCTTGCTTACTTTGATGCAAGCAAGAGCAATATGCTGGTGGCAGACCCAGTCAATGTGGGTTATTCAACGCCAGTAGGTAAAGCAAATAGTACAGGTTTTGAGTTAGATTTAACGGGTTCATTGGGTGACAATACCGAGTACAACCTGTCTTATGCCTATGTAGATGCCGAGACAGCAACAGACAGTTTAAATGTTGACTGGTTAGTACCAATTCCGAAAGGCAGCCCACTTGTTAACGTACCAAAAAATAACCTTTCAATTGGTTTAAACCATGACTTAAGTGTATTTGCACAAGAAATAAAGATTGGTGGTCATTACCAATATGTGTCTGACCGTTTAGGCGACCCTGCTGATTTGACTTTTCGTCTGCCGAGCTATCAAACCGTTGGTTTATTTGCTAAATGGCGAGCGACTGAACGTACAACGGTATCATTAAATGTTGATAATGTGTTTGATGAAGAGTACATCGCAAGCTCATACAATGCATTGTGGGCCTACCCGGGCGCTCCTACGCAATTTAAACTTGGCGTGAGTTATGACTTCTGAGCACGTTAAAAGCCGTATTCACAGTATCGACATCATACGTGGTGTCGTTATTTTGCTGATGTTACTTGATCATGTGCGAGAGCGCTTTTTCTTGCACATGCAGGTGGCTGACCCTATGGTGATTGATACGACATCGCCGGGGCTTTTTTGGAGTCGCTTTGCTGCACACTTTTGTGCGCCGACCTTTATCTTTTTAACCGGTTTATCGGCGTGGCTTTATAGTCACCCAGCAAGTGGTGTAGCGCGCTCTGCACGAAGTTTTTTAATAAAGCGAGGGCTATTTTTAATCGCGCTAGAAGTAACCCTCATTTGTTTTTCGTGGATGGGTTACTACCACACCATTTGGCTACAAGTGATGTGGGCGATTGGCCTTTGTATGCTGGTGTTAGCATTATTGATTAAGCTGCCACGTAATCTATTGCTGGTACTTGGCTTAGTTATTGTATTTGGTCATAACTTACTGACCCCAATTAGCTTTACTCCTGATGAGTTTGGATATTCGCTATGGACGATTTTGCATGACCGAGGCTATCTATCTCAAGGTGGTTTAATCGACGTAAAAATTAGCTACCCAGTGCTGCCTTGGATTGGCGTTATTTTATTGGGTTACTGTGCAGGTCCTTTATATGCGCACACTCAAACGGCGGATTCGCGTAAACGAGCATTGCTGCTATTAGCGGTGTTATGTGTGGGATTATTTGCTGTGCTGCGTGGTTTTAATATTTATGGTGAAACCCTGCCTTGGCAAATATTTAGCACCACAACAGAAACTATGATGTCGGTGTTTAACGTGACTAAGTACCCTCCATCACTAAGCTTCTTGCTTATCACTTTAGCAGGCATGTTTGTTGGTTTATGGTTCTTTGAAAGGCCGCTTAATCGCTTTACCAATGCACTACGTGTATATGGATCTGTGCCTATGTTCTTTTATATTTTACACCTCTATGTGCTTTTAATTATGTATCAAATTGGTATGTTGATATGGGGTGCAAATCAAGGACAGTATTTGGGAGTAAGTGATATATCCGGTATTTGGTTTATTACTTTACTGTTGGCAATAGGGCTTTATTGGCCAACCAAGAAGTTTAGTGAATATAAACGTAAGGCTAATAAGCCTTGGTTAAAGTATTTATAACTAACAATAAATAGACAGCTAGCTCTCCTAGTACGGGGGCTGGCGCTTTATTAAGTTGCTATTTGGGTGAGTTTTTGCGATATTAATTATATTATAATATTAACAGGAAGCTAATTAGATGACTCTGCCTAGTTCTCAATCTGCAAATGCTATTCGCATACTTGCTGTCGATGCCGTTCAACAAGCTAACTCTGGCCACCCAGGTGCGCCTATGGGTATGGCTGATATTGCAGCTGTATTGTGGCAAAACTTTCACCGTCATAATCCACTAAATCCAGACTGGTCTAACCGTGACCGCTTTGTGTTATCAAATGGCCATGGTTCAATGCTTCAATATGCATTGTTACACCTAAGCGGTTACGACGTAAGCATCGAAGATATTAAGCAATTCCGTCAGCTTCATTCTAAAACACCGGGTCACCCAGAATATGGTTACACTCCGGGTGTTGAAACAACGACAGGTCCATTAGGTTCAGGTATTGCTAACGCGGTTGGTATGGCCATCGCTGAAAAAACCTTAGCAGCGCAATTTAATAAGCCACAGTTTGATATTGTTGATCACTTCACTTACTGCTTTATGGGTGATGGTTGTTTAATGGAAGGTATCTCGCACGAAGCATGTTCGCTGGCAGGTACATTAGGTCTTGGCAAGCTAATCGCATTCTGGGATGACAATGGCATCTCTATCGATGGTGAAGTAGAAGGTTGGTTCACTGACGATACACCTGCACGTTTTGAATCTTACGGTTGGCAAGTTATTCGTGATGTTGATGGCCACGATATGCATGCGATTGCGGGTGCAATCGAAGCGGCACAAAGCAACACCACGCAACCAACACTAATCTGTTGTAAAACAGTGATAGGTTTTGGCTCGCCAAATAAATCAGGTAGCCACGACTGTCACGGCGCACCACTTGGTCACGACGAAATTGCCGCAGTACGTGAACAGCTAAACTGGCCACACCCAGCATTTGAAGTTCCACAAGAGGTTTATAACGAGTGGAATAATCAAGCGAAAGGACAAGAGCTTGAAGGTGCATGGCAGCAAAAGTTTGCAGCTTATAGCAAAGCACATCCTGAACTTGCAAAAGAATATACTCGTCGTGTCTTGGAAAAAGCATTACCAGCTAACTTTGCTGAATTAGCTGATGAGTACATTGCTAAATGCCAAGCTGACATGCAAAACATTGCGACACGTAAAGCATCACAAAATGCGATCACTTTCTTTGCTAACCAGCTTCCTGAACTAATGGGTGGCTCTGCTGACCTTGCAGGTTCTAACTTGACCTTATGGCCAGAAGCAAAAGGCTTACAAGATGCAGCTGATGGTAACTACGTATTCTATGGCGTACGTGAGTTTGGTATGAGCGCAATCATGAATGGTATTGCATTACATGGTGGCTTTATCCCATTTGGCGCAACCTTCTTAATGTTTATGGAATACGCACGAAATGCAGTACGCATGGCAGCATTAATGAAAGCACAGAGCATTTTTGTGTATACCCATGACTCAATCGGTCAAGGTGAAGATGGTCCAACTCACCAACCAATCGAGCAAATTGCTAACCTTCGCATGACACCAAATATGACTGCATGGCGTCCATGTGATGAAACTGAAACAGCGGTAGCTTGGCGCCAAGCGTTATTAAAAGAAACCGGTCCAAGTTCACTGATCTTCAGCCGTCAGGGTACAAAAGCAATGGCTCGTGATGCACAGCAAGTTGCTGACATTGCAAAAGGGGGTTATGTACTTGTTGATAGCGAACAAGCTGCAGAGCTTATTCTTATTGCAACGGGTTCTGAGGTTGAACTAGCTGTGAATGCCGCTGCTGAATTAACAGCACAAGGCAAGCAAGTTCGCGTGGTATCTATGCCATCAACGAATCAGTTTGACAGCCAAGACAAAGCATACCGTCAAAGCGTGCTACCAACTGGTACACCAAAGATTGCTGTTGAAGCTGCGCACCGTGACTTCTGGTTTAAGTATGTTGGCCAAGATGGTGATGTACTAGGCATGGATACATTTGGTGAGTCAGCGCCTGGCGCAGTATTGCTTGAGCACTTTGGTTTCACAGTGGCAAACCTAGTTGCAAAAGCAAACGCATTACTTGCTGAATAATGGGGCTTGCGAAAAATTATCGTAATCGCAACACGATAAGCCTGCATTTGTAATGATGTGCAGGTAATAAAAAAGCCCGCAAACCTAGGTTTGCGGGCTTTTTTCTATTCAAATCGTCTGTTTAAACTAATTCGCTTAAGATTGACTCTAGTTTCTCTTGGTCAATTGCGAACTGACGAATACCTTGGCTTAGTTTTTCAGTTGCCATGGCATCTTCATTCATTTCCCAGCGGAAAGCCTGCTCAGTCATTGCTGCTGGCGCTTCTGTTTTTTCTGTTGCTGGTAATAGTTTTTGAGTTAATGGTGCGTCAGTTGCAGCTAGTTCAGCAAGTAGCTTAGGGCTGATAGTTAAACGGTCACAACCTGCTAATTGTTGGATTTCACCGATGTTACGGAAGCTCGCGCCCATAACAATCGTGTCGTAGCCGTGCTTTTTGAAGTAGTTGTAGATATGCGTTACTGACTTAACGCCCGGATCGTTAGCACCGTCGAAATCAGCGCTTGCATCTTGTGCTTTGTACCAATCAAGAATACGGCCAACGAATGGTGAAATTAGGTAAGCGCCCACCTCGGCACAAGCACGTGCTTGAGCAAATGCAAATACCAGCGTTAGGTTACAACGAATACCTTTTGCTTCAAGTACTTTAGCCGCTTGAATACCTTCCCATGTTGAAGCAATTTTAATTAACACGCGCGATGTGTCGATGCCTTGCTCTTTATATAGAGCAACAAGCTCAAGTGCTTTATCAATGGTTGCCTGAGTATCAAATGATAAACGCGCATCAACTTCTGTTGAAACTAAACCTGGCACTTGCTCCATTAATTTAGAGCCAATTAATACCGCTAGTTTGTCAGCTGCTTTTGTTACAACTTCAGCTGCGTCACTGCTTTGTGCTTTTGCCCATGATACGGCTTCTGCAGCAAGTGGGCGATATTTCTCAATTTGAATCGCGTTTAAGATTAGTGATGGGTTTGTTGTAGCATCTTGCGGTTTATATTCGTTGATTGCTTCAAAATCACCCGTGTCAGCAACAACGGTTGTCACTGCTTTAAGTTGTTCTAATTGACTAGACATAGTTATCCCATTCTTATCATACAAAAGTTAATGTAGTGGCTTTAACCTATTATTTGTGCTGAAAAAACAATCTAATCTACCAGAGAAACTGCGCAATAAATCGCCCGCCAGCAGCAAATAATCCTGTTAATAATATTTTTATAATACCTTTACAATCTGGTATTGTTGATATTATCATACAAATAAAGATAATGACTAACAATGTTAGTAAGCAATTAGTGAAAGGTAATTATGTCTCGTTATACGTTGGGATTAGACTACGGGTCGGACTCGGTAAGAGCATTACTCGTTGATGTTGCGACTGGTGAAGAACTTGCCAGCCATTTAGTAAACTACCCGCGCTGGGCACAAGGTTTATATTGTGACCCAAGTAAAGATCAGTTTCGTCAGCATCCACAAGACTATATCGATAGCCTTGTAGAAGTAGTAAATGGTCTTTGGTCACAAGTTCCAGCAGGTACTGCAGACAAAGTAGTGGGTATGAGCTTTGATACGACTGGCTCAACACCTGTAGCAATTAATAGCCAAGGTACACCACTGGCATTAACTGAAGAATTTGCAGAAAACCCAAATGCAATGTTCATTTTGTGGAAAGACCATACGTCTATTAAAGAAGCAAATGAAATCACTGAAGCTGCAACTAACAACGATGTGAACTACCTTTCACACATGGGCGGTATCTACTCTTCTGAGTGGTACTGGGCCAAAGCATTACATATTTTCCGCATTGATAGCAGTGTTAAAGCAGCCACTTATTCATGGGTTGAACACTGCGATTGGATGACCGCGCTAATGTGCGGCACAACACACCCTGAAGCATTAAAGCTAGGGCGTTGCGCTACCGGCCACAAACAAATGTGGAACGAGCAGTGGGGCGGTTTCCCACCAAACAGTTTCTTCAGCAATATCGATCCACTATTAGATGGTGTTGTTGATACTTTAAATACAACGACAGAGCCAAGCGACCAAGTTGCTGGCAACTTAACTGCTGAGTGGGCCGAGAAGCTTGGTTTACCACAAGGTATCGTTGTTGGTTACGGTGCATTTGATTGTCACATGGGGGCAGTAGCAGCCAATGTTCGCCCTGGTGTGCTAACCAAAGTAATGGGTACCTCAACGTGTGACATCACAGTAACGTCTCAAGAGCAGCTAGGTGATACTTGCGTTAAGGGTATTTGTGGTCAAGTTGATGGCTCGGTGATCCCAGGGTTAATTGGCTTAGAAGCTGGTCAATCTGCATTTGGTGATTTATACGCATGGTTCAAGAACTTAGTACTTTGGCCAACTCGCCAACTTACAAATCTATCTGACGCTGAGCAAGCGTTAGTTAACAAGCTAGAAGACTCAATCTTAGTTGATTTATCAAAAGCGGCGGCAGCACTGCCTGTATCAAGCAGCGACGTAACTGCGCTTGATTGGGTAAATGGTCGTCGTACGCCAGATGCTGACCAAAGCGTTGCCATGGCATTAACAGGCTTAAAAATGGGCACTGATGCACCTAAGTTCTTCAAAGCGCTTGTTGAAGCAACAGCCTTTGGCGCACGTGCTATCACTGAGCGCTTTCGTAGCGAGGGCGTGCCAATCGAGTCAGTAGTTGTTATCGGCGGTATTTCTAAAAAATCAGACTACGTAATGCAAACCTGTGCTGATGTTTGGAACTGCCCAATTGACGTTTTAGAAAGTGAGCAAAGTTGTGCATTAGGTGCGGCAATTATGGCTGCGGTTGCTGCGGGTGAGCACGCAACAGTGGCAGATGCTCAAAAAGTGATGGCGTCGTCAGTATGTCATCAGTACTTACCAAACCCTGAGCGCGTTGCTGTGTATGACGAGCTTTATGCTAGCTACCAAGCACTTGCAAGCTATGTAAACGGAGACAAGGCATGAGTTTTACTGAACTAAAACGTGAAGTCTATGAAGCGAACATGGAGCTGCAACGTCGTGGCTTAGTAATTTATACCTTTGGTAACGTATCGCAAATCGACCGCGACAAAGGCGTGATTGCGATTAAACCAAGTGGTGTTTCGTACGACCAAATGAAAGCCGACGACATGGTGATCGTCGACCTTGAAAACAACATTGTTGAAGGGTCTATGCGTCCATCTTCTGACACCAAAACACATGTTCATTTATATCGCCACTTTGATTCAATTGGCGGTGTAACACACACCCATTCGACCTATGCAACTGCATGGGCGCAAGCAAAACAAAGCATTCCTTGCCTTGGCACAACTCACGCTGACTATGTACACGGTGACATCACCTGTACTCGTGAGCTAACCGATGAGCAAGTGAATGGCGATTATGAATTAGAAACCGGTATTCAAATTACTGATGCGTATCAAGACCGCGATCCGAAAGCTGCACCTATGGTGATTGTTGCGGGTCATGCGCCTTTTACGTGGGGTAAAGATGCCGCTCAGTCTGTATACCATGCCGCGCTACTCGAAGAGATTGCACGCATGGCGTATTTAACACGCACTTTAGATCCACACGCAGCTGAACTTAAAAAAGCAGTGATGGATAAACATTATCTACGTAAGCACGGTAAAAACGCGTATTACGGTCAGAGCAAATAGCAAGAATTTAGAGGATTATTAACATGACGACGATGACGAAAGAAGTCTGGTTTGTTACCGGCTCACAACATCTTTATGGTCCTAAGGTGTTAGAAACGGTTGCCAAAGACAGCGAAGCAATTGTAGCGGGCTTAAACAGCGAAGCGAATCTACCGGTAAACTTGGTATGTAAGCCTACCGTTAAGTCACCTGAAGAAATTCATGCTGTTTGCCAGGCGGCAAATACGGATCCTAACTGTGTTGGTTTAGTATTGTGGATGCACACTTTCTCACCTGCGAAAATGTGGATTGCTGGCCTAAGCGAATTACGTAAGCCTTGGTTACACCTTCATACTCAGTTCAATGCAGCCCTTCCTTGGTCTGATATCAACATGAATTACATGAATACGCACCAAAGTGCACACGGTGACCGTGAGTTCGGTTTCATCGGTACTGTCATGCGTAAAGAGCGTAAAGTTGTTGCGGGTCACTGGCAACGTGCTGATGTACAACAGCAGTTAGATGACTGGTGTCGTGCGGCGAAAGGTTGGGCAGAAAGCCAAACACTAAAAGTTGCGCGTTTTGGCGACAACATGCGTCAAGTTGCGGTGACTGAAGGTAACAAAGTTTCAGCGCAAATTACTTTTGGTTATGAAGTACACGCGTTTGGTGTCGCTGAGCTTGTGAAAGTGGTTGATACTATCACTGAAGAAGAAGTTGATGCACAGTTAGAGCTTTATAAGCAAGACTACGTAATTGCTGACGAAACGCTACAAGACGATTACGCAGTGAAAATGCTACGCAACGAAGCGCGTTTAGAGCTTGGTATGGAGCGCTTCTTAGAGAAAGGCGGCTTTAAAGCATTCACAAACTGTTTTGAAGACTTATCAGGTCTTTCTGGTCTTCCGGGTCTTGCTACACAGCGCCTAATGTCGAAAGGCTATGGTTACGGTGGTGAGGGTGACTGGAAAACAGCTGCTATGGTTCGCATCATGAAAGTAATGGGTGAAGGCCGTGACGGCGGTTGTTCATTCATGGAAGATTACACTTACAACATGGGTGAGACTGACCAAGTACTTGGCGCGCACATGTTAGAAGTGTGTCCTTCAATTGCAGCGCAAAAACCACGCCTTGAAGTTCACCAGCACACGATCGGTGTGAAATGTGATGTAGGTCGTTTATTGTTTACTGCAAAACCGGGTGCAGCAATTAACGTATCACCAATTGATATGGGTAACCGTTTCCGTATTCTAATTAACGAAGTAGATACAGTGGCTCCGCCAGCTGATTTACCTCACTTACCGGTTGCTTCAGCGCTTTGGGAACCAAAACCAAATCTATCTGTAGCATCAGCTGCATGGATCCACGCCGGTGGTGCACACCACACTGCATACAGCCAAGCAGTAACAACCGATATGATTGTCGATTTTGCTGAAATGGCTGGCGTTGAAACGATGATCATCGATAACGATACGACGATCCGTGGTTTCAAAACAGAGCTTCGTCATAACGCAGCTTACTACATGCTAAAACGTGGTCTGTAAGAATTAGTACTTTATGTACTAGAACGTGCTGTGTGTGAGCACGTTCACCCCAAATTTTGTTGTCGATTAAGCCAGTGATGAGCCACGCTCTTCGCTGGCTTATGCTATTGTGAAGCGAAACTTTTTAGGAGTAGATATGATCGATTTAAGCGCCTACCAAGGCATAATTTTTGATATGGATGGCACCTTAATTGACTCAATGGGCAGTCACTTACAGGCATGGCAGAAAGCTTGCGAAGCCTATGGCTATCCATTCGATTACGACTACATGTACAGCTTAGGTGGCATTCCGACCGTTAAAACAATTGAAATGCTTAATGAAAAATTTGGCTTAGATCATGACCCTCTAGTTGTGGCAAAAGATAAACACCAATTTTGGGTTGATTTACAGCACCAACCGCTAGTGATTGACGAAACCGTCGCAGTACTTGAAAAGTACCATGGTGTATTACCGATGGGTGTGGGCACAGGTGCTGACCGCGAACATGCAATTGATCATTTAACTGATACCAATTTAATAAATAAAATTGGAGCGTTAGTGACTGCCAGTGATGTAAGTAAAGGCAAGCCAAACCCTGAAACATTCTTAAAAGTGGCAGAGCAATTAGGTGTTGAGCCAAGCCTGTGTGTGGTGTTTGAAGACACGCAAATTGGCTATCAAGCTGCCAAAAGTGCGGGAATGGATTGCATCATGGTGAAAGACGGAAAAATCCAACTTTAGCGATTAAATTTGCAATGGCACCCTTATTTGTATTATAAAACTATAAATACAATTACAAAAAGGTTATTCATATGTCATTGCAATGTGTTTTCCAAGGTTTAAAAACAACTCATCAAACAGCCAGTTCGAACACGAAAAAGTCGCGCGGGCTTTATGCATTGTTGGTGACATGTGGGATTGCCCTTACACCAGCTTGTGCTCATCAAGGAGACAATATGACTACTTCCCCTTCAGCATCAATGACGGCCTATGGCGTACTCGCTGATCAAACGCCAGTTAATCAAGTAACGCTGACTAACAGCAATGGTATTAGTGTTGATGTAATCAACTACGGCGGCATTATCACGCGTATTGAAACACCTGATGCAAAAGGTGAAATGGGTAATATTGTTCTCGGTTTAGATAACCTAGAAGCGTACACAAAAGCGACAACTTACTACGGTGCAATCATCGGTCGTTTTGGTAACCGTATTGCAAACGGTAAATTCACGTTAAATGGCACTGAATACCAATTAGCAACCAACGATGGTGACAACCATTTACACGGTGGTGTGCAAGGTTTCGATAAAAAAGTGTGGAACATGACACCGTTCACGACGCAAAACAGCGCAGGTGTTACCTTAAGCTTAGTGAGCCCTGATGGTGACCAAGGCTACCCGGGTGAAGTGACGACAGAAGTGACTTACACGCTAACGAACAACAACACGCTAGATATGCAGTTTATTGCTACAACAAGCAAGCCTACTATCATCAATATGACACAGCACAGCTACTTCAACCTAGCGGGTAAAGGCGACATTCTTGATCACCAAATGCAAATTAACTCAAAAGCAATTACGCCTGTGGATGGCGGCTTGATCCCAACTGGTGAGGTGATGGATGTGGCTGGCACACCGTTTGACTTCCGTACAGCTAAAGCAATCGGTCAAGATATCAAAGCAAGCAACGAACAACTGAAACTTGGTAAAGGTTATGACCATAACTTTGTGCTTAAAGACACGCCAAGCAATGAGCTTATTGAAGCTGCTACGGTTTACGAAGCAAACTCTGGCCGTACGTTAACAGTTTACACAGAAGAGCCTGCAGTACAGTTTTATTCAGGTAACTTCTTAGACGGTAGTACTGTGCAAGCGTCTGGCTTAGTGCATAATTTTAGAAGTGGTTTTTGTTTAGAGCCACAGCATTTCCCTGATGCACCAAATCAGCCAACGTTCCCAAGCACAACATTATTACCGGGTGAAGTGTATTCAACACGCATCGTGTACGAATTTGGTACAAAATAAAGGAACACAATCGTGAAAACAACAAAGCTTAAAAACGCAATGCAAAAGGCTGGTTTAGCTAGCCTATTTGCCTTGTCGTTTGGTGCTCTGACGGGCTGTCAGACTACGGCTGAAGACAACACAGCCAAAGCAGATGTCGCAGCCGCAGCAAAAGCACCAATCCAAGATAATGGTATTTTTACCAATCCTCTTTTTCCAAATGGCGCCGATCCATGGCTTGAGTACTGGGATGGTAACTATTACCTGACCACAACAACATGGACATCTGAGTTAGTGATGCGTAAATCACCAACACTAGCTGGCCTTGCTGATGCAACCCCAGTCAATGTTTGGTCTGACTCAAACCCTGAGCGTTGTTGTAACTTCTGGGCGTTTGAATTCCATCGTCTAAAAGGGCCAAACGGTTACCGTTGGTACATGATGTACACAGCTGGTACTGATGGCACTCTAGATAACCAACACTTAAATGTATTAGAAAGTGCTGGTGATGATCCTATGGGCCCATATGAATACAAGGGCGCATTAATGCCTAACGTATGGAACATCGACGGTAACTACCTAACGTATAAAGACAAGCTATATGTGATCTACTCACAATGGCAAGGCGATCAGCAATTAAACATTATTGCTGAAATGGAAAACCCATGGACACTGAAAGAGAACTCACCGCATACGGTGATCACGCGTCCTGAGCTAGATTGGGAAATCAGTGGTCGTAAAGTAACTGAAGGCGCTGAAATTTTACAGCACAATGGCCGTACGTTTATGACGTACTCAGCAAGCTTCTGTAATACGCCAGATTACAAACTAGGTATGCTTGAGCTTGTTGGTGACGATCCGCTTAAAGCGAGCAGCTGGAAAAAATACGACAAGCCAGTATTTGAGCGTACAGAAGAAGTGTTTGGCCCTGGCCACAACGGCTTTTTCACATCGCCAGACGGCACAGAAGATTGGTTAGTTTATCACGGTAATGATTCGGTAGAGCACGGTTGTAGTGCGACTCGCTCATTACGCGCACAAAAATTTACTTGGAATGACGATGGCACGCCAAGCTTTGGTAAACCATTAACACCAGGCGTTGAAGTAGCACCGCCATCAGGTGAATACGGTCCACTGGTAACACGAGTGCAAGGTCAGCGCTACCAATTAGTGAATGCAACAAGCGGCTTATGTTTAGATATTGCAGCTGATCCACAAGATGCACGTGCTGTGCAACGTCAGTGTGCGAGCACCAATGGTCAATGGGTTATTGATGCAACAACAGATGGTTTTGTTCGTTTAGCTAACCGTGAAGATAGCAAGTTTTTAGAGCTTGAAAGCTGTAATGATGCCGATAACGCTAAAGTGCAATCTGCAGCATGGCGCAATAACTTCTGCCAGCAATGGAAAGTAGCACCAAGCACAGATGGTAATGTATCTATTACTAACCGTTACACAGGCAAGCCATTAGCGGTTGCGGGCTGTTCTGCTGCACAAAACCAAGCAGTTTTACAGCAAAGCGACGCAACAGCGTGTGGCGACTGGCAATTACGCCCTATGGGTAGTGTTGTAGTATTAAGCCAACAAAGCGGTAAAGCACTTAGTGTGGCCGGTACGGATAAAGTGGGTACCAATGTTGAGCAACAAGCCTATACGCATAAAGATGCACAACAATGGTTCTTCACACCAACAGATACAGGTTATGTGAGCCTTAAACAAAGCGCTGACAGCGAGTTCTGTGCTGCGGTAGCTGATAACGCCTTAGTACCTGGTGCCAACGTAGAAATGGCTTCTTGTACGGCGAAAACAGCACAGTGGCGTATTGCTCCGGTAGAAGGTGGTGGCGTGATGCTAATCAACCGCTACACAAAACAAGCGCTTGGTTTAAGTAACTGTGGTTTAGCTGAAAACACTAACTTCGCACAACAACCTGATTTAGGTAACAAGTGCCAAGTGTTCCATCTGCGTGAACCAAATTAAGTTATAAGTAAAAAATCGACTCAACCAAAGCCACTTCATTTATGAGTGGCTTTTTTTGTGGCTGTCAGCCTTCAGCTGTCAGTTTTTAGCCGAGCGATGTTGTATGTTGGTGATATGTTTGTCTGCTTGATGGGTGTTGATTTCATGACGCGCCAAGCAAGCGTGACGCCTACCACACTACTTGCCTTGCTCATTCTCGGGTAGGTTGGTTTGAGCGAAGCGAAACCCAACATACCCCATCTAAGCCTCTGCAAATCTTTTAATTAATAAAATAACCCAAAGGTTGCCACTGGCCACTATTTTTACTTAGGCTAATTGTTTCAACCGCTTGCTCTTTATTCATGAACTGGCTTTGAAATTGAATGATCACGTATTCGCCATCAGGTGTTCCGGGTAAAGAATCGTACTTCATCAGGCTTAAATTCTTACGTAAAATCACTTTGCCAAGTGGGACACGAACTTGTTTTAACACGTTACTCCAGTTACTTTGCGGCATTGCTTGTTTAAACAATGAGTCTGTTTGCTGCCAGCTTTGCTGATACTGACCATTATCAATTAATACGAGCCAGCTTTTAGCGCGATTTATAACCTCGAGTTCTTTAGCGTTTGCACAAAAGCAGCTTAAAAAAGTGATCAATAAGAGCGTTTTTCTCATAGCAATTCCATTTACTTGTTGTTTATTGAATTCGTCTTGAAGTGTTTTTATGTTACGGCGACGAACAATAAATACTATTCATCAATTGTGCGGTTTATTTTCCCGCAGATAAGCATTTTGACTGCCGATAAATCTTACAGCACATAGCTCAAGGTGCTTTGTACTGTTTTAAACTAATTGATCAAGTAACCCAGCGGATGCCAGCCGTCAGCAGCTTTACTAAGACTTAGCGTTTCAATCACAGCTTCTTTATTCATGAACTCGGTTTGAAACTTGACCACTAAATACTCACCATTTGGCAGACCGGGTAATGAGTCATATTTTGCTGTGCCAAAATAGGTGCGAGACATAACTCGGCCTAAAGGAACGCGTATTTGATTTAAGGCCGTTTGCCAGCGAGCTTTGGGCGTGGTGCTTTGAAAGACCTGATCAGCTTGCTGCCAGCTCTCGTGGTACTCACCCGAATCAACCAAGTTTAACCATGCTCTGGCAGTTGCAATAGGGTTTTCCTCTTCAGCATTGGCAAATAAACAAACCAATAATGATGTCAGTAAAAATAGTTTTTGTAGCGTAAATCCATTTACAGAAAGTAATAAAATTTGACGCATAAGACGCCCTCACTTCGTTCATAGGGTGAATTCATAATACGAATGAGTTGGTCAATTTCTATACTAAAAAAGTGTTAGTAAAGGTGTTTTGGTGAGATTTAAGTGTTGTTTTTTATTTGAACGATCTTTGCAACTGAGTCCTCAAAGTGGCGATGTAGATTAAATTATTAAGTTTATACTGTTGATTTGTTGAGCAAAAAAAGTCGTTTTAACAGCTGCTAAATGTAACGACAATGACCATAAATAACGCTTATTTTTACTGCTAAGGAAGTTTCGTATTTGCGTGCTCGATATTTCAGAGCCCGCATAGTTACTGGGTTTTTGACCCTTTTTTGGGTTTTATGGGAGAAATAAGCGAGGGGAAAGCGACAAGAGTAAAGCTTGAGACGTAAAGCTTATAGCTCAAAACTTACAGCTTCCATCAAACCAGCACACTCATTAGCACTCCTGGGTCGCTAATACCTGCTTCTTTTAGCGCGTCGCTAATTGATTGGCTAAGAGACATTATTTGCGTTTGAATTTCCATAACCATCTTGGTCTGCGTTTCAACTTGCACTTTTACAGCTTCATCTTCTTGGTTTTTGAGCGCTTGCAGTTTGGCTAATTGCTCTTTGGCAAGTTCGAGTTGCTCTTTGAGCTTTTCTAGTTGCTCAACCATTTTGCGAATATGCGCGGGGAGTTCTCTGGTTATTTCATCTTTTTTAGTGGGCTCTACTTCACGACCAGAGAGTGTATTCATCTCTTGGCTGCTGAGTTTGTAGTCTACTTTTGAACTGTTATTACTGCTTGCTGTATCTGCGTTTGAGATAGTTAACGCACTTGCTAATGAGTTAATAGCCATAATGATAGCGATGAAAGTGAATGATATGTACGTATCGGCAAGGGGTACTAAAGCTTTAGAAAAAAGCCGGGTTTTCACCCGGCCTTTCCAGACAACAAATAGTTGAGGTGAGGCAGCTCACCTCACTTTGTTACTCTTGTGCAGCAGCTGCATCGTAGAGTGCTTTTATTTCTTCAGCACTAATCGCACCGTTGAAAATTTTCAGTTCATCGATAGCACCGTTATAAGGTGTATCCCAGTAGTTAACACCGAGTGCAAACTCATTTGTTTCACCAGGAACCGTGAATACGCGCGGGAAGCCACCGGTTTCTAGCTGTAGTTCACCGTTAACATACATCTTCAACACGTCACCGTTGGTACCATCAACAGTGAATGCAACGTGAGTCCACTCTTTTGCAGGAATACGGCTATCTAGTTCTGCATTATCGAAGAAGGCCCCGTTATTTGCCCATAAACGAGTTAGGCCTGTACCAGCCATAGATGGCACATAACTTAACCAAGCGTTAGCACTTGCTCCGGCAAAAAATACGGATGTGTAATCTGTGAAGCTTTCAGGTTTAAGCCACATAGATACAGAGTAGTCATTGGTAGTGATTAGGTTATCCGGTAGACGAACACCTGAACCTTCAAGGAATACTGCTTGGCCAATAATACCGTCAACATAGCTCACGCTACCGCCTGTATTATTGATGAAACCACCGGTTGATTTACCTGCCGCGTATGCGCCGTTTAATGCACTTAGGTCACCTTCAAAGCTGTATTCAGCAGGCGCAAGTGATTTTAAGGTTACATCGAATGACTTAGTATCAGTAAAGTCTTTGTACTTAATGGTTGCAGTTAATGTCACAACTTGGTCGCCAGCAGACGCGCTAGGTTGTGTCACAACAGCAGTGCCATTAACAGGTTTTAAGTACTCTTCGTTGTTTGACGTCCAGCTAATACCAGACACGAATGGACCTACACGTGGTAACTCAAAGCTTTCACGTACTGCAGATAAGTCACCTAAATCAAGTGCACTCTTAATGAATGCAGGGAAGTTATCTGGGTTGGTTTGGTTTGTCATTGCTGCAGCATTAATATTAAAACTATTAAGGGCATAGTCATATACAATGAATTCATCAATTTGACCTTGGAAAGGTAAATCCCAGCCGTAGTTCACACCCAGAGCAAAGTTACTAGATTCATGGCTGAACATATCTGGGCGAGGCATAGAGCCAACTAAGACCCCATCCGAGTAATAGTTCATAATCCCTTCATCATAGCTAATGGCCACATGAGTCCATTCGCTTTGAGTTGCTTTTTGTGTATGAACTATTTGATTCCATAGCTCTTCACCATTATCACCAAGATAAAAACTCCAAATTAATGGGTTTTCGGTAAAATGAGCAGCTCCACCAGGTATGTAGCTAATCCAACGATTGGCATTTTCTGCTGCAAAGAATAGTGGTGTGTAAGGAGTGAGTGTGTCTGGTTTTGACCAAAAAGAAACGGTAAAACTGTCAGAGTTAATGATTTCATCAGGTAAGCGTACGCCGGTTGCACCATCAAAGTTAAAGGCTTTACCTGTTTGACCTTCTGCGTATGCAGCTGTACCAGCACCCACATTTAACAGGTTGTTATCTGTTACACCAGCATCATCAAGGTTACCTAAGCCATCACTTAACGAATCTTCAAACGCATAGTGTGCAATCGCATTTTTAAACTCAGGGCGCGCCTCAAGGTTTACATTAAAAGTCTTGGTTGTGCTCTCGCCATTTAAAGAGATATTAGCCGTTAAAGTAACCGCTTTATCGCCGCGGTCTGGTGTTGGAATAAATACAGAGCCTTCACTGGTGATGTAGTATTCATCACTACTTTCCCAGTTAATTGCAGCACCATCTTTACCTTTTGTTGGTAATGAATAGCCTTCGTCTGCAATTGATAATTCCGTTTTAATATCAAGCGCTTCTTGAACAGTACCCAGTACGTTAGCAGTATCTGTGATTTCATCACGTTTACTTGCCCAAATGGTAGCACCTTCGCTTGATGTGGCCGATACAGTGACCGCCATCGCTTTAGTTGCATCATCCCATTGCCATTTAGCTACGCCAAAGTAAGTACCAGAATCTAACTCAAGTTTAATATTTGAGTCATCAATCATGTACCAGATACCTGGGTCATCACCGGTTACTGAGTGATCTTCGTTTAAAGCAATATGCATTGAACGAATAGCATCTGTGTTTACATCGTTACCATGGTTGATAAATTTGTAGTAACCATAAAGTTCATCAGCAACAACCATGTTGTCGCCTTCAAGCGGCACATAACGTTGCGGTGAAGCCATTGGCCAACCTAATGAGTTAATAAACATTTCATGTACACGAACTTGGTGCGCTGCAGTATTTTCAGGGAACTCAGTAGACGTTTGTGGGAAACGTGTATGCGTTACTAAGATATGACGACCTGTCGCTTCATCATAGTAAGCAGAGTTATGGCCTGGTGATTGGTAGCCCCACGCTGGTGCTGTTTCGCCAAGTTCTTGCGTGTACTCAAAGCCGCCCATTAGTTTTTCGCCGACCTCTAGGCCGCCTATAGCTGCAATGTCATTACCTGCGTTATCTAAGTAAGGGCCATCAGGTGTTTTAGAGCGAGCAACACGGATGTTGTAACCACCGTTAAGATCAAACCCTGCAACTGAGAAGAATAGGTAGTAGTATTCACTTTCTGGGCTGTACATTACAAATGCCCCTTCCATTGCGCGGAAGTCACCGCCTACAAGCTTTTTACCATACCCTTGGCCTGCTTCTGGCATACCCGTTTCTTCGTCCATTGCTAGCACGAAAATACCGCCAGAGTAAGAGCCGTAAACCATCCAAAGTTTGCCGTCAGCATCGTAGAAGGCAGCAGGATCAATGGCATTAGGATCAACGGCACCGTTCCATGTTGTTTGGCCGTTATCAAGTGGGTATGCTGTAAATTCTGCTTCTGAGCGATAACCGCTGCGTAAGAAAATGCCTTTGTTTTTATACGGGCCTTCAATATTGTCCGCTTCAGCTAAACCAAGGTAAGAGCGATTCCAGCACACTTCATCAACAACATCCGGTGTATCTGGGTTGTCTTGTGCACAGTGGTTATAGTAGAACCAAAACTTGCCATTTGGTGCCTGAATAACATCAGCAGCCCAGTTTCCAGTGAAACCGTCTGTCCATTCGATGCCTTCGGCAATTTCAGCTGTGTAGTTGTAATCAAATAGCGGACTTTCATTAACAGCTTCGTTAGCTGAAAGACTCGAAATCATTTCCCAGTTCAAGAGATCAGTTGATTTAGCGGCAGCAAGGTGTGAACCAAAAATATAATAAGTGTCGTCAACTTTAACGACAGAAGGATCGTGCACGCTTACATTGGTAACCATTACGCTACCTGATTCAGTGTATTCAACACTGCTGCTTACTGTCGGTTTTGCACTTTGCGGGTCGGCAACCGCTGGTGCTGTGTCAAGCTTAGTACCATCTTCTTTGCCACAACCTGTAACAGCCAAAGAGCAGGCTATGACCATGGCTAATTTATTTAATTTCATTTTATGTGTCCTCTTGAAACTGGGATTCATTTTTTTATTCGATTGTTGTCAATAAAATTGCCGCGTGCCTATATCAAACTAATAAGAACGTAGTATTGTAATTTTATAGTACGATTTAAAATGTGCAAATACTTTTGCAAAGGTAATTGATATGTAAACACGAGGTGTCAGTGTTTACAATATGTACAGCGTGATTTTAATTTTTTCAAGTTGCCAGTTTTGGCGTTTTTTTCGCTGTTTTTGCTCTATTAGGGAAGTTTTTTGCTTATCTGCAAGTGAGGATTTTCCGGTAAATTTGTTTATTTGTATTACATTTGAGCACTAAAAAGGGCTCTTTAAGAGCCCCTCTTGAGATTACTTGTCTTGTTTACTTAGACCTTCAGTGGTCATGATAATACGTTTAAGTGTGCCATCTTCGTTGTAATAAAGCGGCTCAATCGCCACTGAACGGCGAAAACGCCCGCCACTTGGTTTGCCATCAATTGGTGGTACGGCACCAGTATGGTAAATAAAGTAGTCTTTACCTTTGTATTCGATGATTGATTGGTGGTTGGTTTCGCTGTTACCTGCGATCTCATTCAAGATACCTTTATATTCCCACGGGCCATGAATGCTTTTACTCATGGCATAACAGATCTTCTCAGGGAACTCACATGCGTACGATACATAGTAGTTGTCGTTTTTCTTATGAACCCATAACGCTTCGGTAAAGTTAGGTAAGTCTAGCGTTTTAATTTCACCATCAAGAGAGAGTAAATCGTCGCTTAGCTTTACGTATTTTGGCATTAAGTTACCAAAGAACATGTAAGTATCGCCGTTTTCTTCTGTATATATAGCAGGGTCGATGTCGTCCCAATCATTTGGCGTATGCTTGGTCATGTCATCGGTAACCAGTGCATGGCCAATTGCATCTTTAAATGGACCCGTTGGTGATTTAGAAGTAGCAACACCAATTGCAAAACCTGGTTTTGTATCGTTGTGGCGAACAGTTGTAAAGAAGTAGAAAGTGCCATCACGCTCAATCATATGTGAAGCCCATGCTTCACCTTTTGCCCATTTAAAGTCTGTTGCTTTCATGATTGGACCGTGTTTTTTCCAGTTAACCATATCTGTTGATGAAAAGGCTAACCAGTCATGCATTTCAAAAAATACGTCATTATTAGGTGCTTCATCATGACCTGTATAAAGGTATACGGTGTCGTTATGAACAAGTGCTGCAGGATCTGCAGTAAATACATCGGTGAATAATGGGTTTTGTGCAACGGCTAAGCTGCTCGAAAAAAGCAATGGCAGCGCTAACGCTTTCAATTTCTTCATGAGTGTCCTCTGTGATTAATAATTGTTGTTCGAACTGCTGCTTTTGTACTTAAGGCTCGCTCTAAGTGACCAGATAATACACAGTGTACGCCTGATTATACTGAGTAACTGATTGTTTACATCAAAACAAATCAGCAAAAGTGCAGCAAAAAATAGCTCTATATTGTATTATTGTATTTTAATCATGGTAGCACCAAAATACGCCGAGTAAATAACTTGTTAGCCCTTTTTTGTTGCTCTAGATGAGTGAAAGACAAATTAAATAAGCAAACCAGTAAACGCTAAGTGGCTGATAATAATGGGTCTTAATAAATTCCCAAAACAAAAACGCAGCACGCTTTGAGTTTGTAACATGTTATAATTGCAACGTTTTTTGTAAACATAATGACAGTTATTTTAATTTGGCTTTTTGAGTTGACTGTTAAATAATCATACAATATGATTAAAGTTCAGGCAGCAATGTATTAACATAAAAAATATAGACACACTCGCGCACCGTTTTGACAACACACGATGCACAATGCAGTGGTCACTCTTCGGTAACTGAATGGGGAAAGTTCAGCGGACCGATATAACTATAATTTGGAGAACACCGCTTATGTTTAAAAGAACACACATAGCCAGTGCTGTAGTTATGGCATTTACCTGTCAATTTGCTTTTGCGCAGGAGGAAACACCAAAAACTCCTGATAATAACGTCGATGAGATGGAAGTCATTCAAGTATCAGGTATTCGCGGCAGTTTAAACAAAGCGCTAGATGAAAAACGTGCAAGCGTTCAAATCGTGGATGCAATTGTTGCTGAAGATATTGGCAAATTCCCTGATAACAACGTAGTTGAAGCACTACAACGTGTAACAGGTGTACAAACAACGGGCCGTGGTGCTGGTGAAGTAAGCGCGGTTTCAATCCGTGGTCTTACTGATGTTAATACCACAGTTAATGGTCGTGCTATCTTTACAGGTGCGGGTCGTGATGTGGCACTGCAAGACATTCCTGCAAGTTTACTTTCAGGCGTAACAGTTTATAAAACCCGTTCGGCGGATCAAATCGAACGTGGTATCGCAGGTGCGATTGATATTAAAACTCACCGTCCTTTCAACTTCGAAGGTGAAAAAGTTGTTTTAGCGGCACGTGCGATTTACTCTGATCAACCCGATGAAGTTGATCCAAATATCAGTGCATTACTCTCTAACCGTTGGGAAATCGACGGTGCTGGTGAGTTTGGTGCGTTAGTTAATATTTCATACGCTGAAACACATTACCGCGATGATTCTATGACTGCGGGCGCTGCATTTCCATTCTTTACTGATAAACCGCAGGCTAATTATTCGCCGTATTCACGTATACCGAATGAATTTTGGACTCAAGGTACTGAGTTAGGCCTACCTACTGCATCAGGTTCTACTTTAGATGTAAATGGTGAGCCAACTGAATATTTACTAGCGCGTGATGCAATTTTTGGTGCTTCATACACAGGTCTTCGTAAACGTCCTGCCGCGTCTGTATCTTTACAGTGGGCACCAGATGAAACCCTCGAAATTACAGCAGAAGGTTTCTATACAGGTTACGAAAACGAATCGCAAAATGCGATGTGGTTCTCAAATACTTTTGAAAACGGCAACGGCTTTATTGAAACGCCAACCGTGTTTGATGGCACTAACGTAATTAAAGAAAAGCAAGCAATTGGAGCAGGTGGCTTCCAAAGTGGCGATTTTTCATACGGTAAAACAGATAGCTACTTATATGCTCTAGGAGCCGAGTGGCAAGCAAGCGATTATCTCACCATCAACACTGAAGTTGTTTACCAAGACAGTGAGTACGAAACAGATTTTTTTGCAATGCGCTTTGACCGTAGAGCTTATGGCTTAGACGTTGACTTTAACGATAAAGACGGTGTACCAGGTATCGCGTTTTGGGATAACCCAAATACAGCGGTAAACGAAGCAGATATGGCTGCTATCGAAAACTGGAATGCCGGCACTATTTATGACAATGGCGGCGGTAATGCCGGTGATGCACTAACCTTCACATTTGATGCAGAATATCTTATTGGCGGCGCTATCTTCGATAAAGTGAAGTTTGGTGGTCGTTACGAAAAACGTACAGCGCAAGAATACACACGTGGTCAAGATGCTGGCATTGCTAACACTTCTTTAGCAAGTTTTATTGAACAGCTAGCAGCTGCGGGTGCATCCGGCGATGGTACAGGCGTTGTATTCCAGGTTGATGATTATTTCGATGGCCGCGCTGACGTATTCAACAGCTTTATAACTGCTGATGGTGGATACATGCTAGATAACGGCGATGCTGTTCGTAGTGTTTATGGCATTGAAGCTGAGGACGTATACAAAACATTTGATATCGAAGAAAATTCATACGCGCTTTATGCAACAACTAACTTCTTCTTAACGGAAGATATTAGCGGTGAATTTGGCTTACGTTATGTAAGCTACGAGCAAGATATGGACTTTGTTGCTGAATCTGGCGGAATGAACTCAAACGTTTTTGAAGAAAGCTCAGCAAGTGCTGATAGCAGCGCATTACTACCAAGCTTTGTGCTTAACTGGAACATCACAGATGATGTAGTGGGTCGTGTTGCGTACACAGAAACATTACGTATGCCTAACTTTGCTGACTTAAACGCGCTGCAATACTGGTACGATCCTCTAACAGAAGGTGCAACATACGGTACAGGTAATGGTGGTAACCCAGAGCTTAAACCTACAGAATCAAAGAACTACGACGTATCACTTGAGTGGTACTTCGCAGATACAAGCTCACTTTATGCTGCTTATTTTAAACGTGAAATTGAAGGCTTAGTTGTTGCGGGTCGTAAGCAAGTTGTGCGCGAAGGTGATGACGGCGTAACACGTCCATATGTATTAAGCGCACCAGTGAATGCTTCAAACGGTGAGTTGTCTGGTTTAGAAATTGGTTTAGTTTACTTCCCTGAAAATTTACCAGATTACTTAAACGGTTTTGGTGTGCAAGCAAGCTACACGATGCTTGATTCAGAACAGGATACACCAGAATTCAATGAGCTAGGTGAAATCTCTGGTTATGTTGATTCGCAAATGGCCGGTGTTTCTGATGAATCGTACAGCATCGTAGGTATCTACGAGCGTGATTCATTCGACATGCGTTTATCTTATGTGTGGCGTTCTGAGTTCTACACAGGTAACGAAGCGGCAATCTTTGCTAATCCAATTCAGTTTTGGAGTCGTCCTGAGCAAAGCTTAGACTTCCAATTTAGCTACAATGTGAATGATGATTTAGTGGTTACTTTTGATGCAACGAACATCCTAGATGACGTATATCAAAACTACTATGGTGAAGGTAACGACAACCTATTTAACTTTGGTAATGGTATCTACTCACGAACGTTTGCACTTGGCGCACGTTATTCTTTCTAAATTTCTAAAATAGACCCAAAACCCCGGCTTTGCTGGGGTTTTTTATTGGTTTTTATAAACCAAACTATCGGTCGAAAAGAGTTGCGATTTAATAAGTATGATAATACTATTAATTAGATTGGCATTAAATTTACAAAAATAACGAACGCTATGGCCAAGCTGTGTAATATCTAAGGCTGTAAATTTATTTGATGCGCAATGTTGATGGTTTTCGACATTGCTTGAAATAGTGAGTTGCGACTCATTATTGACCAATTAGGGTGTTGTTGTATGGAATCTCAAAAGTTATCCGTTGTAGAAAAGGTCGGCTTTGGTGCCGGTGACATGGCAGTGAATGTCATGGTTGCAGCGTTATTCTATTTTATGTCTTTCTTTTACACCGATATCTACGGGCTTGATCCGGTTGATATGGGGGTGTTGTTTTTAGTGGCGCGTTTTGTTGATGCCTTTACCGATCCATTAATGGGAGTGATCACCGACAAAGTGAAAACTCGTTGGGGTCAGTTCCGTCACTGGTTCTTATTTTTATCTGTGCCATATGGTTTGTCGGTCGTACTGTTATTTACTACGCCTGATTTCGACTACAACATGAAGTTGGCTTGGGCTTATGCCACTTACCTGTTTGCAACCTTGATGTTTACCGGTGTTGCCATTCCTTATATTTCTTACATTGGTGTATTAACCGCTGATCCTAAAGAACGTTTGTCAGCCAACGGCTACCGTATGTTCTTCGCTAAAATTGCTAATGTAATAATCGTATTTTCAGTGCCGCTACTTGCCTCATATTGGGGTGATGGCAGCTTGTCGTATGGTTATAAACTGGCAATGGCATTGGTATCGGCATGTGCCGTAGCACTATTTTTGTTTTGCTTCTTTACTACTCGCGAACGTATTACTCATGAGCCACAAACCGAAGGTGTACTTACGCAATTAAAAGTACTTATTAAAAATGACCAATGGTTACTACTGTGTGCAGCATGTGTGCTTGGTACGCTTGGCTATGCGATCCGTGGCAGTGTTGCTATGTATTACGCAACGTATTATTTAGGTGTACCAGATTTAGCGGGGGCCTTTACGAGTGCGGGTATTGCAGCATCTATTGTCTCAATGGTGGCAAGTACGTGGATCACCCAGCGTTACTGTAAAATGAAGCTATTCCGTCAATCACAAATTGCCGTGCTATTCATCTCATTGCTAATGTACTTTGTGGTGCAACCGGGCGATGTAATGATGGCGTTTGTGCTTTATATCATCTTGTCATTTGTGGTTGATTTACATGCACCTGTGTTCTGGTCTGCTATTGCTGAAGCCGTAGATTACGGTGAAATTAAAGACGGCGTCCGTGCATCGGGTCTATCGTTTGGTGGTATTTCATTCTGCCAAAAAGCAGGGGGCGGTTTAGCTGGTTTAGCGGGTGGTTTATTACTGGCATTTTTTGAGTACAAGCCTAACGTTGAGCAAACCGAATTTACACTAATGGGCTTAGCACTGATGCTAACTATCATTCCTGGTGTATTCCACGCCTTGCTAGGTCTGATCTTGAAAAAATACAAAATTACCGATGAGTACTATACGGATATGGTTATTCATAAACGCCTACCAAAATAACTACTCTTTAAACGCACACACTTAAAAAGTGTGTGCGCTTTGCTCTTTAAAATAACAATTCGCTGGGAGACAACAGTATGAACACATTCAAAGTTAGCTATTTGGCAAGCGTTTGCGCTGCAATATTAACTGTGAGCGGTTGCAGTGAAATGCCAACTGACAGTAAACAAGCTGCTTCTGTTGAGCATGCTGAACATACCAGCGAACAACATTTATTTGCCCTCAAGCAAATAAGTTTAAGTGCCAGCCCGTTTTTACATGCACAACAAACGAATGTGCGTTATTTATTAGCACTTCATCCTGATCAGCTGCTTGCTCCTTATCTGCGTGAAGCAGGCCTTGAGCCAAAAGCGCCAAACTATGGCAACTGGGAAAGTACAGGACTTGATGGGCATATTGGCGGTCATTATCTTTCTGCCTTGAGCCTTGCGTGGGCTGCCACAGGTGATGAAGAATTAAAGCAGCGTTTAGATTATATGCTGAGTGAGCTGGATCGCACTCAACAAGCCACAGGTGGTTACTTAGGCGGTATCCCAAATGGCGATGAAATGTGGCAGCAGATTGAAAGAGGTGAAATAAAAGCCGATTTATTCAGCTTAAACGACCGCTGGGTACCACTTTATAACATAGATAAAATCTTCCATGGCTTGCGTGATGCATACGACGTGGCAGGCAGTGATAAAGCCAAACAAATGCTATTTAAGTTAGGCGAATGGTTCTTAGCGACCACTGCTAAGCTAACTGATGAGCAAGTTCAACAAATGCTGTATTCAGAGCATGGTGGCTTAAATGATGTTTTTGCTGATATGTATTTTATCAGTGACGATGAGCGCTACTTAAAACTAGCCCGACAGTTCTCTCATAACATCATTATTGAACCGTTGTTACATAAAGAAGATAAGTTAACTGGCCTGCATGCCAATACACAAATACCAAAAATTATTGGTATGTTGAAAGTGGCTAATGCCAGCGATGATAAAGCATGGCAGCAAGGTGCTGACTTTTTCTGGAAAACAGTAAGCCAAGAGCGCTCAGTATCTATTGGCGGTAACTCGGTACGTGAGCATTTTCATGATAAAAGTGACTTCACGCCCATGGTTGAAGATGTTGAAGGCCCAGAAACCTGCAACACTTACAACATGATGAAACTGAGTAAATTATTGTTCTTAAAAACCGGTGATACGCGCTATTTAGACTATTATGAGCGCGCCACATATAACCATATTTTATCGTCACAACACCCAGAGCATGGTGGTCTTGTTTACTTTACCTCAATGCGCCCTGGGCATTACCGCATGTATTCGTCAGTGCAAGATTCTATGTGGTGTTGCGTAGGCTCAGGTATTGAAAATCACAGCAAATATGGTGAGCTGATTTATAGCAATACCGGTAAAGAGTTATGGGTAAACTTGTTTATTCCAAGCACGTTAAATTGGCAGCAGCAGGGTTTACAGATCACGCAAGACAGCCAATTCCCAGATGATAACAAGGTCTCACTTACTGTGAATCGCTTGTCTGAAGAGCAAAGCTCTGAGTCGGTAATTCATATTCGTAAACCGTCTTGGCAACAGGGTGAGCTGAGCTTTACTTTAAATGGACAGGCTGTAAGCGCAACCGAAAATGACGGTTATTACAGTATCAGCCATGCATGGCAAAGCGGTGATAAGCTTGCTTTTGAACTTAGCCCTAAGCTTTATACTGAGCAGCTACCTGATGGTCAGCATTATTATTCTGTGATGTACGGACCTGTTGTAATGGCTACTAAAGTACACGCTTTTGCAAATGAAAAGCTTAACTTTGTTGCTGACAATAGCCGCATGGGCCACATAGCCGCAGGACCAACTTGTCCGCCAGAGGCTCTGCCAATCATGCTGAGTGAGCCAGAAAAATTTATTGCCGATCTCACTCGTAAACCGAGCCAAGAGCTTGCATTTATCGCCGATAAAAATGTGGCGATTGCTAAACAAGGTATCGATAACACCAAAAGTACTGAGCTAATTCCGTTCTTCCGTTTACACGATAGCCGCTATCAAGTGTATTGGCCGCAGCAAAGCAAAGCTCAGTTCACGCAATTTGTTGCCAATGCAAAAGCTGTTGAACAAGCGAAAGAGCAACTTCGTTTATTAACCGTTGATCAAATTACGCCGGGTGAGCAACAACCTGAAGTTGAACACGACTTTAAAGGTGAAGGAACCCGTGCAGGTGTCAATAATGGTCATCACTGGCGCGATGCGACAGGTTGGTTTGAGTATCAGCTTAGTAACCCAGAACAAAAAGCGGTTGCTTTGCGTGTTCGCTATTTTATTGGCGATGTGGACCGTCATTTCTCTATTAATTTAAATGGTGAGCAATTAGCTGCAGTTAGTTTGCCCGTAGGCAAGCCAACTGATGAGTTCTACACCATTGATTACCCATTAACAGAGGCAATGAAAAAGTCGAAAACGCTTACCTTACGTTTTGCTGCCGACAAAGACTCTGTTGCTGGTGGTATCTATGGTATTCGTTTAATCAACACACAATAAAGAGTTGGCTATGTTAAGCAACAATGTGTTTGCGACGGCTAAAGAGCATGTTTTACCGTCGCTTTTAGATAACAACGCTGAGCAACACAGTTTTTATCACACACCCACAGGGCTTGGTTATCGAATAATTGAGCAAGGTCAGGGGGATAAACCTAGTTGGGATGCCACAGTGGTTGTGCATCAACGGGTTACACTTAAAAATGGTCGGGTGTTATTCGATACTCGCAAGCAAGGTGCTGCTGTAGAGTACGAAATTGCAGAGGCGATAGTGGGCTTACAAGAGGCGCTGCAATTAATGAATAAAGGCAGTCGCTTTGAGATTTTAATACCTGCGCACCTTGCACGTGATGTGTATAGCTCTTTTATTGACGAGAAGCATCAGCAAGGCTGTCAAAGCCCCATGCTAGTTGATATTACTTTGCTTGATTTTAATTAATAGTACCTTCTTGGAACCTCAAACTAGGTCACTTAAGTAAATAAAAAACCTGCAATTTTGCAGGTTTTTTACGTTTGAATAATTACTTTTTAAGCTTGGTTGTAAGCTTATTTAGGTCGGCTGGGTTAACAACAGGCCAATCGTTTTTCCAACTCATAGGTAAAATACGTAGCTTTTGCACGCCATTATCTGCTGTTTCGTAGGCGTGTAATACTAAATAGTCTTTACCATCAAAGGTATATGCAGCATTGTGACCAAGGGCTGCCCAATCTTTGTTACCTTCAATAACTAAGCTACCACCACCATCAATCATTGAGCGACCTTGCTTATCTAAATATGGGCCTTCAACATTTTTGCTGCGACCTACGCGAACATTGTAAGTACTTTTTACACCTTGGCAGCACTTATCAAATGATACAAATAGGTAGTAATAGCCGTTCTTTTTAAAGATATAAGGTGCTTCAATCGGACCATGCTCCGTGTTTGGACGACTCGCAATGTGGTGCCATTTTTCAGGCTTTGCTAAGCGAACCATGTCATCATCAAGTTGTACTAGCTTTAAGCCCCCCCAAAACGAACCGAAGCTCATCCATGGTGTACCCTTTTCATCTACGATAATCGCAGGGTCGATAGCGTTCCAATCGTCACGCTCTGGCACTGATTCAACCACAATACCGTAGTCAATCCACTTGTAATCAGGTGATGATGGGTCAAGGGTTTCGTTAACCGTTACACCAATTGCAGAGGTATTTTTGCCAAATGCAGAGACTGAATAATAAAGGTAAAATTTACCATTTTTCTCGTACACATCGGGTGCCCATAAGTGGCCCCCGAAATTAGGGGAAACACGCTTTGCCCAACTTGGCTCATCTTTAAAAACGCGACCTGTGAGTTTCCAGTTGGTTAAATCTTTCGATTCATAATAAGTAATGCCAGGGCCTGTGCTAAATACATAATACGTGTCGCCTTCTTTGGCCATGACCGGGTCGTGTACTTCAACTTGCTTTGCAGATACGGCTGCGGCAGAAAAAAGTAGCCCTGTTGAAAGCCACTTCATCGCTTGTGTCACGTTACTTACGAGTCTCATGCTTGAATACCTTTTGTTGTTTTAACTCTTGTGTTCATTCAGCTACTATATAATATGTAATACAATATTAACAATAAAATCGAGACGAAATACAGGACACATTATGCTCAAAAAAATATCTCGGCTAACGCTTGTTAGTGCGTTAAGCGCCTCGTCATTGTCAGCCTTTGCTGATGCTAATAGTAGCAAGACTCTTGCGCCAATTGATAACCCCATTGTACTCAAACGTGCTGATCCATGGTTAGTTCGTGATGATAAAAGTGGTTGTTACACGTTTATTGGTAGTTCGCCGAAATTTGATGAAATTGAGCTGCGCCAAGCTTGTCGTTTAAACGATTTAAAATTAGCAGAGCCGAAAGTTATTTGGCAAAAGCGCGATAAAGGCCCAATGAGTGTCAATATTTGGGCCCCTGAGCTACATCAGATTGATGGCAGTTGGTATATCTACTTCGCCGCAGGTGATATCGAAAAGCCGTTCAGTATTCGTATGTATGCGCTTAAAAACGACAGTGCTAACCCGATGCAAGGTGAGTGGCAAGAAATGGGGCAAGTAACCAGCCACCTTGATAGTTTTTCGCTTGATGCCACAAGTTTCACGCACAAGGGTAAGCGTTATATGATTTGGGCGCAGCAGAACCAGCCTGCAACCTATAACTCAGCTTTATGGTTAGCTGAAATGGACTCACCAACATCAATTAAAGAGCCTATTATCACGATTACAGAGCCAACCCTTGATTGGGAAGTGCAAGGCTATAAGGTTAACGAAGGTGCCGCAGTTATTACCCATGGCGATAAAATATTTGTTACTTATTCAGCCAGTGCCACCGATCATCGATATGCGATGGGTTTGCTATGGGCAGATGTGAATGCTGATTTACTTGATCCTGCAAGTTGGCATAAGAAGGCTGAGCCGGTGTTCACCACCAATGCTGAGCTTGGTCGTTTTGGCCCTGGGCACAACAGTTTTGTAAAGGCTGAAGATGGTGTAACCGATTTAATGATTTATCACAGTCGTGATTATAAAGAGCTGAAAGGCACACCGCTTACAGATCCAAATCGCCATGCGCGAGCACGCATTATTACGTGGGATAAAAACGGTTTTCCAGTGTTCTCACCAGAACTCGCCGATTAACAACTTTTAAAAAAAGGGCGCCAATTGGCGCCCTACAACTTTGGGAACGAACGATTACCAGAAGCGGTAGTAAATAAAGGCAGTAATACCAATAATACCCGCGGTATGAATGTAATCCCACTTATCTAAGCCGGCAGCTACTTCTTTCATGGTTGCTTTATCTAGGCTTGAGAAAGTAAGACCTTTCAATTGTTCTTCGTCTGCTTGTTTGGTGAAAATACTCACCACAATCATAATCGCAACGACCACAACAAATAGCAGAATACAGTAATATAACCAGTTCATTGTGGTGATCCACGCAAATGATGAACCTGTTAAATCATCTTTAAATGGCAGCAACACTAAGCGGATCATACCAAGCACAAAACCTGATACTAAACCCACAAAACCAGCAGTTGGAGTGATGCGTTTACTGCATAAACCTAGTAAGAATACTGCTGCAATTCCCGGTGCAATAAGAGACTGCACACTTTGCAAGTATTCATAAAGCACATCGGCTATTAAACTCATGACGGGTATCCACAGCAAGCCTAATATAACAATAACTATAGTGGCAATACGGCCTACTTTAAGAAGGTGCCTCTCAGATGATTCAGGTTTGAATTTTTTATAGAAATCAATCGTGAACAAGGTCGCTGACGAATTAAATAATGATGCTAAAGAACTCATAAGGGCTGCTACTAAACCACCAATTACAATCCCCTTAACACCAGCTGGTAATAGCTCAGCAACGAGAGTTGGGAATGCTTGGTCAGCACTGTCATAGCTAATAATACCTTTAACATTCAATGCGTATGCAATCATGCCCGGCACTAAGAAGATAAATACAGGAAGTAATTTTAAGTAACCAGCGAACATGGTACCGCGACGTGCTTCTTTAATGCCTTTTGCAGATAAAACACGTTGTACGATGTATTGGTCGGTACACCAATACCAAAAACCAATAATGAATGAACCAAATACAATGCCAGGCCAAGGGAACTCAGCATCTGAAGCACTACGAATAAGGTGCATATTAGCATCGTTGATACGCTCAACTTCTGCCCAGCCACCTACTTTATCTAGACCAACAACGAGTATGACTAAGGAGCCAATAATGAGCACCGGAGTTTGCAACACAGAGGTCCACATAATGGCTTTCATACCACCAAGCACCGTATAAATACCCGTGATCACTACAAGGCCAATGGCTGAGATCCAGAAGAAATCGATACCCCAAATACTCTCAATACCTAAGATTGTTTTAAATGCGATACCGCCGGCATAAACCGTTACTGCGACCTTGGTTAATACATAACTAATCAATGAGATTACAGATAAGAAAGTACGTGATTTAGAGTTAAAGCGGCGCTCTAAGAATTCAGGCATGGTGTAGACTTTACTACTCCAATAGAAAGGCACGAAAATCCAACCGAGTAGTAGAATGATCCACGATTGCATCTCCCAGTGAGCTAGTGCCATACCCGATTGTGCACCTGAACCTGAAAGACCCACTAAATGTTCTGAGCCAATGTTTGATGCGAAAATAGAGGCACCAATCACTAACCAACTTGCATTACGACCCGCTAAAAAGTAATCAGCGGTGTCTTCTTCTTTTTGTCGCATAGACATCACGACAACGCCAAGTAACAGGACAAAAAATCCTGCTAGCACTGCCCAGTCTAAGGTACTTAGTTCGACCATCGTGTGTTCCACCTAATTTTGAAAAGAGAGTTTAGCTTTATAATTGTTGAATAAAAATATTATATTATAAATGGGCCGAGTGAAAGAGATTTGTTAAAATAAGGTGACAGTCTGTGTTCTAAATGGTGACTATGCTGTGTGAATTTTAGACACTTGTATTAGGTTGTTTTTTGTTTGCTATTGATTTTAATAGATTATTTGCAGGATGACGGAATAGCTTTATAGATGTATCATATTACTCAGATCTTTTGAGGAACACACATGGCGCGTTTAGAAAATTTAAACTTATCACAACAAGTTACCAATGAGCTCGGTAAAGCAATTATTGTTGGTGATTATAACACTGAAACGGGGCTACCAACTGAAGCACAACTATGTGAAGTGTATGGTATTAGCCGCACAGCTGTCCGTGAAGCAGTGAAAATGCTTGCTGCAAAAGGACTGATTTCTTCTCGTCCACGACAAGGTATTCGTGTTGAATCGGCGGAGAACTGGAACTTATACGACACAAGCGTATTAAAATGGTTACTAGAAAGCAGCCCTTCACTTTACGTACTTAAAGAATTCTTACAAGTGCGCTTGGCTATCGAACCTCAAGCAGCAGCACTTGCAGCAAGAAAAGGCGACCAAGCGGCAATTGCAGAAATTAAAATGGCACTAGATAAAATGCAAGCAGCGGCAGAAGAGCCTGAAGGCGTGATGCATGAGCCTGATCTTGCATTTCACACGGCAATTTTACATGCCAGTGGTAACCGTTTTTTCTACCAATTACGTGATTTTATTCGCACAGCGCTGCACGTGAGTATTCAGCATACTACGCCAGCTAAAGGCAATAAAAAGGCCATCGCTGAGGAGCACTTTAAAGTGTATAACGCAATTGCGAGCGGCGATCCTGAGCGTGCTAAAAACATGATGACGTACATGATTGATGAAGCAATGGCGTTTATTGAAAAAGAAATCGCTGATAAAGAAGCGGCTCAATAAGTATCGCTTCTTTACGTTGTAATGACTTTTAAAACATAAGGTTATCATGCCAAATTCAAACGAGCTAAAAACAGTTTACCCAAGCCTTGCTGGTAAGAGTGTGTTTATTACTGGCGGTGCATCGGGAATTGGTGAAGTAATGGTAAGGCGGTTCTGCGAGCAGGGCGCGAAAGTCACCTTTGTTGATATTGCAACTGAGCAAAGCGATGCGTTGTGCGCAAAATTAGCTGGTAAATATGAATTTGACCCACAATTTATCCATTGTGATATACGTGATGTTGAAGCTTTAAAAGCGGCCATTGAGCAAACTCGCCAGCAGCAAGGTGATATTGGTGTGTTAATTAATAACGCAGCCGATGACACTCGTCATGCTGCAGAGAATATGGATGTGAAATATTGGGAAGACAAGTTTGCAGTTAACTTACGCCCGTGTTTCTTTTCATCTCAAGCAGTGGTTGAGCAGATGCAGCGTTTAGGCGGTGGTAGCATTATCAATATGGGGTCGGTAAGCTGGCGTATTAAGCAGACCGGCATGCCAGCCTACACAACCGCAAAAGCGGGTATTGAAGGTTTAACCCGTTCATTAGCTGCTTCATATGGTAAAGATAATATTCGTGTGAACTCACTGGTTCCGGGTTGGGTGATGACAGAGCGCCAGATTACGCATTGGCTAACCCCAGAAATGATTGAAGATGTTCGTTTAAGTCAGTGTATTAACGAAACTATTCAACCAGACCATGTAGTGAATGCCGCGCTATTTTTGGCCGCAGATGACAGCTGTATGATGACTGCACAATCATTGATAGTGGATGCGGGTTGGACATAATCTTGCGAAACGATAACAAAATGACTAGCGTGAAATAAAAATTTTACATAATTAAAATGATACTATAATAATAAAATATACGATTTAGGCTCAGCAGAGCTCATACTTAGGAAGGTGGTAAGAAAGTTTGACCGACTTTGTACTTGTTTATTTAATTCTGATTATTGGTGCTTGCCTACAAAGTGTTATTGGCTTTGGTTTAGGAATGTTATGTGTGCCTGTGCTTTACTGGCTAATGCCAGATCTGGTGCCTGGGCCAATGATTTTGAATGCGCTGTTTTTAACGTCGGTATTAATGATTAAGCACCGTGGCGCGATAGACATGAAGCAAACTGGTATATCTATTATTGGCGGTGCTATAGGTGTCATTTTAGCTGCTGTCGTGATGTGGTATGTCAATGCGAAGCAGTATCAGCTTCTGCTAGGGGTGAGTATTTTGGTGGTGGTGGCTTTGTCTATCATAGGTATGAAACCGAAAATCTCAACAATTACTAGTTTACTAGCATCAATGTCGTCGGGCTTTTTGGGTACCACAACTTCTGCAGGAGGTGCACCAATGGGGCTACTCTACCAAGCTGAAGATAAAGAAAAAATTAAAGCTAACTTGAGTGCATTTTTCGTGTTTATAAACCTGTTTGGCATTATCGTATTGATGCTTACAGGTTCCGCCGATATGACTGATGTAAAGCTATTCTTTTTTTGTTTGCCAGCAATTTTAATTGGCTGGGGCTTGTCGTTTGTGATTAACAATAACCTCAACGAGAAGGCCATTCGCGGCATAATCTTACTCGTTGCGGGGTTGTCTGGCCTAGCACTTATTTTCATACATAGATAGAATGAGAATAGTTCAGCTGTTCGTGTAGTGAAGCCAATGCTCGATGACACCATCAAAATGATTATTTCTAGCCAGTGCCAATTAGGCGAAGGGGCCTATTTTGCAAAAGCACATAACTGCTTATTTTGGGTAGATATTTTAGGGCAGCGCTTGTTTCGCTTAGATTGCCAATCAATGCGAGTTAGCCAGTTTACCATGCCAGAGCCTATTTGCTGGGTTATGGAAACCGAGCAGGGTGAACTAGTTGCAGGCTTTGCCAAAGGTATTTATAAACTTTGTAGTGAAAATTTCAGCCGCGAACTACTTTATTCAATAGACCATGAACCCTCACAAAATCGTTTAAACGATGGCAAAACGTCTCGCCAAGGCTTTGGTTTTTTTGGCTCTATGGACTCTCAAGAGCAAACCAATAGTGGTAAGTTATATCGTTTTGGACATGGGCAAGCTCCGATTTCTGTTGATCATAACTACACCATCAGCAATGGCCCTGCGGTGAGTAAAAATGGCTATTTTCTATATTCTACTGACTCAGATAAACAAACTATCTATCGTTTTGTTCTGAATAAGCAGGGCGAGCTTTCTGATAAACAAGAGTTTATTCGCTTTAGTGAAAGTATGGGCTTTCCAGATGGCATGACCGTTGATAACGAAGACCATTTATGGGTTGCCGCTTGGAATGGCTATGGCGTTTATCGTTTTTCACCAAGCGGCGAGCAGGTGCAGTTTATTCGCTTGCCCGCACCGCGTGTTACGAGTGTCGCATTTGTTGGCGAGGAGCTAATGCATTTAGCTGTGACTACCGCTGCAGTGGGTCTGGAGGACTCAGTTCTCGCTGATTACCCGCACAGTGGTGGCGTGTTTATTCTCGAGCCGGGCGTTAAAGGCATTGCTGAAACGCCCCTGAAACTATAGGTTCTCCATCACTTGGTAACGCAATTCTCCAAGGAAAGCGCGTGCTGCTGGACCAAGCTTATCACCATCTTTAAAGAGCAAGTGTAACTTAGCGCTGCGACTACTGTTATGGGTTAAATTAAGTGCTTTCATTTGCCTCGCCGCAAGGTGTTTTTCTATTGCTATTTTTGGCAACCACGCAAAGCCAAGTCCATTACTGATCATATCAATAGAAGTGCGCAAATGAGTTACCGTCCAGCGCTGATCGGCACCTAACCATCCACCATCTTGCTTGTGTTTATTGGCTGAATCGCGGACAACAATTTGGCGGTGTGATTTTAAATCTTCGAGGGTTATTTCACGTTCTATTGCATGCAAAGGGTGATCTGGGTGTGCAACGGCAATAAACTCAATATCACATAATTCTTCGTGAAAGTTTGCCGCAATTGGAAAGCCGGTAATAGCAATATCAACCTGATCGTTTTCGAGCAGTTCATTCCCCCCCATCAGCACAGACTCATGGAGTTCAATACGCAGTTGCGGGTATTGTGACGAGGTATCGTTAAGCACTTTATAAAGCAATTGCTGTGGGAAAATAGCATCAACAGCAATTCGTAATTTGCTTTCGATGCCTTCACCTAACGTCTGGCCTATTGCCTCAACTTTTGCGGCTTCATCGAGTAAGTAATTAGCACGGCGCAGCATCATTTCGCCAGCTTCAGTGAGCACGGTTTTGCGGCCTTGAATGCTGAATAACTTTACATCGAGTGCAGATTCAATTTTGCCAACTGCATTATGAATACTCGATTGGCTTTTATGAATACCTTGTGAGGCTTGGTTAAAGCCTCCAAATTCAACAACAGCACGAAACATGCGCCACTGTTCTAGCGTAATTCTTAGCATGATGTTCCTTTGCTTACTTAACTACCTAATAGTACCTGTAAATACTGAAAAAGTTTACTTTTTAGGTGAGGGCAACTCAATATACTCAAGCTCATCACCGGGGATTTTAGCAAAACGCTGTGCTTGCCAATCTTGTTTTGCTTGCTCGATGCGCTCTTTGCTGTAAGCAACAAAATTCCAGTGTAAATACGGGACTTTATTGAATTTACTGCCACCGAGTAAAATAAAGCGGCTGTGCACCAGAGTCGTTATTTCGTGTTCGCTGTCATCAAGTAGTACAAAGTCGCCTTGGGTATAGCGCGTATCACCCACACTAATTTCACCATAAATAACATACACTGCGGTTTCATGATGAGGATGCGGTTTAGTTATATGGCTACCTTGCTCTGCTACCGTATCGACATAAAACATCGGTGAGTAGCTTTTCACAGGGGAGCTTAAGCCATAGGCATCACCGACAATGAGTCTCATCAGCACGCCTTTTTCGATTTTCTCAGGCAATTGCTGTTTTTTGATATGTTCAAAACGCGGTGCTATTTCGGTTATACTCTCAGGTAAAGCAACCCAGCATTGCAGACCATTGATGTCGTGCTCGCTCGCCCGCACTTCAAGGCTTTCTCTTTCTGAGTGCACTATCCCGCGACCTGCGGTCATCCAGTTAACATCGCCGGGTTCTATTTGCAGGCTATTACCTAGCGAATCGCGATGGTAAATACTGCCCGTAAATAAATAAGTGAGCGTTGATAGGCCAATATGAGGGTGAGGCTTCACATTTATGCCCTCACCGCGAGGAAAGTGATTTGGTCCCATGTGGTCAAAAAAGATAAATGGGCCAACCATTTTTTTGTCAAAATGAGGCAAGATGCGTTTTACATCGAGCCCACCAATATCATGGCTGGTTGCTGTTAATAACGTTGCCATATTCGCGCCCTCTTAAAAACAAATTCAGCCAACAACCTAGGTTATTGGCTGGGATAAATGTTAAGCCTGACTACGTTTTAACACTAGTTGATCTAGGCTGATTTTGCCTGCACCAACACTGGCTAATGCTAAAAAGCCGCCTGCCATTGCAATGTTTTTGTAGAACATTAAAAATTGCATTTGATCATCAAGTTGAAAGTGGAATAACAAAGCACTAACTAGGCTGAAACCAGCAAAAGCGACAGCGGTTAGTTGTGTTAAAAAGCCTAGTAAAATAAATAATCCGCCAACAATTTCAAAGGCAATCACAAACGGCAGTAAGAACTCTGGTAAACCGACACTACTCATATATTGCGCTGTAGCATCGAAAAACTCTATTTTGCTAAAGCCGGTTAGTAAAAAGATGGCCGATAAACCAATACGTGCCAATAAAGTGCTAATATTTTGTAAGTGTGGTTGAGCTGAGATTAAAGTAAAAAGTTTCATAGTAGGTATCCTGTTTCGTTAAGCAGTGTGTCTGCGATGGAGTAACTATAAGTTCACTTTAAAAGAATTAAAAATTGTAAAATCAGCATTTATCATTCTCTAAAAAAGAATCCAAAAAGAGGTTGAATATGAAGTTGTTGTTATTGATAGGGTTTTGTTTTTCGGTGGCTACAAGTAGCTTGGTGTTTGCTGAACAAAATTTACCAAATAGTCGTCATTATGAGTTGCTAGCTTCAGATATTGCGGTGCAGCAAAGCTGGCAAGTTAAAGACACAATTAAAGGTTATGAGATGCTGGAATATCAAATTAACCTTAATAAAGGCACTACCTTAACGGTTGATTTTGCTCCATCAAATTCAAGCAACTACTTTAATATTTTACCAAAAGGCAACCCAACTGCTTTGTTTGTTGGCCCGGTAAAAGGTGATCATGCTGAGATTAAAATCTCTGATGATGGCGATTATGTGATTCGGGTCTTTTTGATGCGCAATGCCGCGCGCCGTGATGAGCAAAGTGAATTTACTGCCGATATTAGCGTCGTAAAAAGTACATTAAAAGGCATGCACCCAAGCTGGGATGTCGATGGTGATGGGGTTAATGATTGCGAGAAAGACGGTAGCTGCGATCACACTGTTGACTACCGCCTTCCTCGAAAGTCGAATTAGGCCAATTTTAAGGCCTAATTAGCAAACTACTCAGGCGCCACTTCAAGCGTTGTGAATAATGAGTAGCGTACATTATCGATATCGGCCTCTGTTGGTTTTTGATCAACAGATGCTTCAATCAGATACATATCGGCATGAGCGAATGTCACAGTAAAGAAGCCTTTTTTATCGGTTGTTACTTTCACTTCGTCACGCTCATTACGGTAGCGTGCACTACCACGAACAATAGCAAGCTCAACGTCAGCGGCTGGTTTGCCATCCATTAATAATTGGAACTTAGCTTCTTCACCAGCAAATAGATCGTTCGGGTGAGTTGGGCCTGAAATTTCTAAACCTTGACCAAGCAATGTTGGCTTAGAAGTACCATTACGGCTTACAAAAGTATCAACCGTTGCGATTGATTTTACAGTGCGTACATCGGTTGCGCCTGCTGGTAGGTCTGCTTCTTTTTTACCTGCGAACACACGGCCACGGTTGCCATCTTTGTCTTTATAGAAAGTCATTAGCATTGGTTTTTGCTGCATAGCAATATGGTAAGTACCGTCTTGAGATAAACTCACTGCCGCTGAGTTTTTGCGTTTTAAGTAGTATGCGCGGATCGTTTCTTTAACCGGCTTACCATTTGGAGCAAGGGCAATTAATAAGTTGTCGTCATACTCTGCGCCTTTTTCTTTCGGGCGGTATGCTTTATCTGGGCTAAACAACTCATTCGAAATAATGGCATCGATCATCACATAGTGAGTTTTCTCACCAGATAAAGAAGTGTGAGATGGCATTAACCAACGGGCGTGTGCTTGTGCATAGCCAGAGGCAAGTGCTGTGAAGGTTACTGCGCCAATCAGCGCCGTTTTTAATAATTTTAATTTCATTGTTTGTCCTTAATTACTGGTAATGGTAACAAAGCTAGTCGCGAACTCTTTTTCGCCTTTAATTGTGACTTTGCCGTCTTTCGTTAAGTCGATTTCAACGCGGGTGTAATCTCGGCCACCTTCCTCACGTACAACTTCAACATTAAGCAGGTAGCTACCAGGTTTAACTGGATTACCTTTTAAATCTTTACCTTGCCACTCAATGGTGTAAGTGCCTGGGCGTTTTGTTGCACCTGTTACACCATCAAAGCTGTCGTTGCTACGACCTGCTTTTCGCCACCACTGACGTAAGTCTTTAAACCATTCAGCTTTTTCGACCCAAAGTGCAATAGTGGTAACGTGTTTACGTTCAGGTGTTTCTAGCCATAGCGCCACGTAAGGGCGATGATATGGAGAAACATCTAGCTCAGGTAAAGTGAACTCAATGGTTAGATTGGGATCTTTTGCAAAGCTCAGTGGGCTGAATAAACAGCCAATTAGTAGAGCTGCGATTAAGTGGGCTTGTTTCATTAAGATACTCCTTTAAGTTGAGGCACCCAAACTAGATAAATGACCAAAGGCGTGGCAACACCAAGAAGCGTTAACCAAAGGCCTGCGGCCCGTTTTTTACGGTTTTGAAAGAGAATAATTAATCCGGTGATGGCAAACAGAATCATCAAAACAGCCGAGATATCAATGACCCAGCTCCATGCTTTACCTGTATGGCGGCCTTTGTGTAGGTCGCCAATCAGACTCATAAAGCCACCGGTTTGATAATCAATATTGAGCTCGCCCGTTTGAAAATCGATTTCGGCGTAGGCAAAGCCTGCTGGCAGCGGGTAGTCGAGCATTACTAACGCATCTTCTTTTTCCCACTCAATACTTTTTACATTACTAAGTGAAAATTGCTGCTGCATGTACTGTTCTATTTCAGGGTATAGGCTCGGTAACGTGTCGAGATTAGCTTGTGCTTTTTCGAATAACTTTGCAGAAACAAGTAGTTGGTTCTGACCATTATGTTTATCATTTTCGAGCCAACTAACGTGATTCAGAATAATGCCGCTGACACAAAATATAATAAGTAAAAAGAATAGGGCAGTTGAAAGGTATATATGTAAGGCGCGGCTTACACTATAAAAGCTGCGTTTATTTAAAGAAAACATAATTAGGTGTATTTGTTTGTTATACGCATATGATAATGATTTGCATTAGTGATAACAAGCAAGTTTACGTTCTTTACATTTCTTTGCGTTAGAAATGAATAGCAAGATAAGCCATTACCGCAAGTTGCGAGCTGAGAAAACAAGCAAGCAACATTAAGCGGGTGTGTGTGGTTATATTAACTTGAATTAGGGTTGGTTTATTTGGCGCTGATGGGCGGTTAATTAAATAGGCTAAAACGCTTAATTCAATCACCGCCACCAAATACATAACCCAAATTGGCGCGGCACTTTGTAGTAAAAAAGCATACCCGATAGCCATGCCCAAACCTGCTAAGAACTTAGCGCGAGTAGGAACGACCTTATATTCTTGCCAAAACCTTAAAGGCTGGCCGTACTTTGGATGGTGTAGCAGCCAGGCAGAGAGCTTAGGTGATGAGCGGCTAAAGCACGCCAATGCTAGTATAAAAAAGATAGTTGTAGGCATCACAGGTAATGCAATACCTATGATACCTAAACCCACCATCAATAACCCGAGTAATTGATAGCAGCCATTTTTATAGGCGGTAAACGCCGCTTTCACATTCATCAATAAAGTTGGGCCTGATAAAACTTAAATCGTTGCAGTGCTTGCTCGGCACCCTCTATCAAAGTGGCTTGTTGCTGTTCACAGAGCTCAAGGCTATCAATAAGATGACTTAGTTGACAGCCCTTTTTGTACACACTGGCTTTAGCAAGGTAGCTTGCACCACATTGATTATTTAACTTTAGCTCAGCTTCAACTTCTTTGCCTAATGTAGCTGCAGAAAATTGCGATCCTTCAATTACATACAGCTTTTGTCAATAAACCATGTTTAGAATGGCGCAATATAATAATGATTTACATTTGTATAGCCAGAAAAACGTGCTTGCAAAGGTACAGAACGGACCTGAAATATGAGCATAGTGGCTATCAAGGAGTAAGGTATAAATTAAGCTAGTTATTACTCAAGCTAAGAAGATCGTGAAATTATTGTGAGTTTTTGAGTAAAGTAAAGAAAGGCAAGGAGAACATCTCCTTGCCTCTAAATAGCTCGCTAAATTAAGCGGGTATATTACTATTAGAAATAATAACCTATATTGATATTGAAGCGGGTTTCAGTCTCATCGCTGTCGCCAGCAATTGAACCACCAACGAATGGTTGGTTTTTCGCTTGTACAAAATCAAAGTAAGTGAATAAGCCGCCTGCAGCAACAGATACACCGGTTACATTCATCCATGTATCTTCGCTGTTGTCTGACTTGTCATAAATAATGCCGTAGTCATTGTAAAACTGTAGGTTTGTTACCGGACCCCATTCTACAGGAAGGCTGTAAGCGATATTAGCATTAGTCATGGTCGCTTCTGCGGCAATACTATCGTAAAACGCATAAGCACCCACGGCCATACGGTCGACGTTGTCGATATCGTAGTTATATTCACCATGCTGAAGTTGGAAATTCCATGGACCAATTGTGCTGTTTAAGTGCACAGCCCAAGCGTAGTAGTCGCCAGCTTTATCTTCACCATCATGTAAGCCGCCAGATAAGGCTGAAACACCTAGCTCGGTGGTGCCGCCATCATGCTCAAAGTGATAACCATAACGACCAGAGAAGGTGTTGTACTCACCAATCGCATTGGTTGGTTCGGCGTATACACCTTCACCTGCAGAGCGGAAACCCACTACGTCGTATGAGTAACGGTCGCTTCTGTCGTCCACATAGCCGTCAACGCCACCTAGTTCATCATTTTTGAAAAAGCCAAGGTCAATTTGCCAGTTGTCAGCAATTTTGCGTTTGAATAGCACACCCAGGTCATGGTCATCTTCAAGACCAATATAATAAGTGGTGCCAAAGAAGTAGTTGTGTGAGTTATAAGGCCAGTTACCAAAAGGCACTTTGGTAATACCTGCCTGCACCTGCCAGTCTTCGGCAAAGTCATAGGCTGCATAGGCATACTTAACTGCGGTCATGTAATCGAAAAAACGGATCTCAGCGTTAAGCTGCACATCACCGACATCGCCTGCAAAATTTAGCCTGAAGATGTCAAAATCGAAGTCACCACCGCGGTTTTTATTGCCATCGTTATACGACGTATGGCTGAAGTTGGTACGTACAGCCCCACCGACTTTAATGCCAGATTCTTTTTTAGGTGCTTCTACGGCCGCTGTTTGCTGCTCAAGTTGCTTTTGTTGTTTTGCTACTTGTGCATCAATTTGCGCTTGTTTCTCGGCTTGTTGCTGCGATTTTGCTTCGGCAGCATCAAGTTTGCTTTGCAGTTGCTGCATTTGCTGTTTCAGTAATTGCAGTTGTTCTTGAAGGTCATCAATTTCAGATGCCTGACTAAGACTTGAAGTTGTGCCCAAGGCTATAGCAAGGGCTAACTTTGATAGTTTAAGCATGAATTTTCGCTAGTGTTGGAATGGGTACTGTTAAGAATAGTTGATATTCAGGCTGAACCCAAGCCTAGACACAGAAAATTAATATTAATCAATCAGTTTTAATTTTTACTGTGCTTCTAATGTCTTGGTGATTGCGCCAACCTCAAGCAGCGGTGAAGCATCGAGTTGATCTGCATCCATCATTGCAGCAATGCGTTGCATTGATGATAGTAGTAAACTTTGCTCCCACTCTTCTAGTGCTGAGAACTTTTCGATGAAGTGCTCTTGCAATGGTTGAGGTGCTTGCTCTAGTAGCTGTTCTCCCGCTTCTGTTAGATGCAAACTAACTCTACGCTTGTCTAATTGGCTACGCACACGAGTGATCAGATTACGGTTTTCTATACGATCTAATATATTGGTAACCGTAGCCGGGCTTAAGTTTACATTTTGTGCGATGCGGCTGGCGGTAATACCATCGGTTTGTGCAACCTCATTCATGATAAGTAATTGTGGGCCGGTTAGGCCTGAGGTTTTGTTGAGCTGTTTTGAATGAAGGTCGATGGCTCTGATCACTTTACGCAGCGACACTAATAACTCGTCATACTTTTGCATGTTTCTGTCTCTTAAAAAAGGCGGCATGAGGCAACCGCAATCGCGAAATATTACACATCTAATAAATTGAGTTCAAATAAATAATAACTATGTAGCTTATAATTTTCGGCGATAATGCTTATTATCGTGTTTGGTGATTAATTAGAGTAGAAATTAAAAGGTAAAGTTTAAAAATTAGATGGAGTAATTGTTGTTAATACTTAAAATGCTACTCGAGGTGACATCATCACTTTGTAGTAAAACAATTCATACAAATAACTAAATATTATTTACTAATAGCCACTGCATTGGGTATGGTGGATTTTTCTTTCATTAAATGGGACGAATTATGAAGTTATCGCCATCAGTTACGATTGAGCAAAGTGAAACCGGGCTTGAATTTATTAAAGTTGCTAGTGAGTTTTGTAGCGCAACTATTTTTCTGCAAGGTGCGCAGATCACTGAGTTCACGCCAACCGATAAAAAGCCATTATTATGGGTCTCTGAACTAGAAGATTACCAAGAAGGCAAAGGTGTGCGAGGTGGTATTCCGATTTGTTGGCCATGGTTCGGAGTAAGCCAAAATGAAGGGTGGCCTGCTCATGGTGTTGCTCGCACAAGTTTGTGGCGCGCAGAAGAAGTGAAAGAGCAAGACGATTCTATTTATATCAGTTTGTCGCTGCCGATGACGCAAGTTGATGAAAAGTATTGGCCTTACAAAACTAAGTTGTTAGCTGAGTTTATATTAACCTCTAGTTTAGAACTGCGTTTAACAACCACTAACTTAGATAATCAAACTGTACAGTTTACTCAAGCACTGCACACGTATTTCCCAACACCTGCAATTGAAGAAACAAAAGTAGATGGTTTGCAAGGTGCGAAATACATTGAATTTGCTGAAGGTCCATTTGAGCAGAATGAATTAGTGTCGTTCGCTCGTGAAACAGACATGGTTTACACCGAAGCGAAAGATACTCAGCGTATCATCACGCCTGATGGCATTATTGAAGTGGGACGCGAAAACTCAACATCGTGTGTGCTTTGGAATCCTTGGATTGATAAATCAAAACGCCTTTCTAATTTTGCTGATGACGAATACCACGTAATGCTGTGTTTAGAAGCGGCTAATGTCCTTGATGACAGTGTTGAACTTGCACCTGGAGCAAGCCACACACTTGCAACAAAACTACGCTGGGTATAATTTATAACATATAACAACTTAGTGTTAGCACGTAAGGCCGGCACCGCTGGCCTTTACAAGGAATTACCGTGTTTAGTAATCAACAAATAGAAACCCTCCCAAAGCATCAAACTATTCAATTCCAACCACTTGCAGATAATGCGATATGGCATGTACAACTAAATTGGTTGTTGTTTTATGTGCCTCTCATGGCTGTGATTATAGCTGTAAGGTATTTTAATCCAGCCGTTAGCGAAGCTATTGCTACACCTTGGCTGCTGGCTTTGCCATTGCTGGTAATCCTATCAATGGTTTACAACCTCTACAGTATACGCGCCAAAGGAGTTGCAGTAAGAGAGCACGATATCGCTTTTAAGCGAGGTTTAATTTGGCAACAAATCACCTTATTACCTATTTCTCGCGTGCAACACACCGAAATTCATCGCGGTCCAATTGAACGAAAGTTAGGCTTGGCAACACTTAGACTCTACAGTGCCGGTGGCATGAGTGCTGATTTACATATCAGTGGTTTAACTGACGAACAATGTAATGATGTCCGACAGTTCGTGCAAAGTTATGGTGATAATACAACAACTCAAGATAATGAGCTTGCCGATGAATAATCAACAATGGCAACGCGTGTCGCCATGGGCACTACTGTATTTTATTGTTCATTTTGCACTGCGCTTTATAAAAGATGGCTTACTTAACTTACTGCCAATTTTAGTGTTATTTGTCACGCAAGTTGAGCAAAAGCTGTTTTGGGGGCAAATAGTAGTTGCCGCAGCCTCTGTAGTTTTAGTGCTGTATGCCTTTGCTTATTACCGTAATTTTAAATACCGAATTACTGATGACAACGAAATACTGCTAAATAAAGGGGTGTTTAAAAAAGAGCGATTAACCTTAAAGTTTGCTCGAGTGCAAAACGTAAATATTGCTGAGCCTTTTTATTTTCAGCCGGTTAATTTAGTTAATTGTATTTTTGATGCAGCTGGGAGTAGTGCTCAAGAAGCTGTGATCCCGGGAGTAAAGCTTAGCTATGCCGAGCAAGTGCGCGAACAAGTCATGGCATTTAAAGCTCAGTTACAACAAGAAGATCTGCAGCCTATTGAGCAGAGTGAAGCAACAGACAAGCAGCAAAGCTTAACGATCAGCAATGGTGAAATTGCTAAATTTGGTTTGATGTCGAACATGGCAATTTTAGCATTGGCTGCACTTGCCCCATTTATGAATGTGATTTTTGAGTATCTCGAAAAAACTATTATAAATCGCCTAGAGGCCATACTGAATGAGCAAGCTGCCTTTGTTGGTAGTGCTGCTGCAATAGCCGTGTTAATTATGGTTATCACAATTGTTTTGTGTGCCATTTTACTGTCTGTTGTTATGGCTTTAGTGCGCTTTTTTAATTTTCAGCTCTATTTTCAGGATGATAAATTTAAGCGTGTAGCTGGTTTATTTGAGCGTCAGCAACTCTCGATAAGTGTTTCGAAAATTCAAAGTGTGCAAATTAAACAAAATATTATTGCTCGGCTACTTAATCGCTTTACCTTAATTTGCCCGCAAGTGAGTAGTGGCGGTATGGCCGCAGGGGTTGCCGCACATAAAAGTAAACAAACTTTAGTAATGCCGGTATTAACTAAAGAGCAAATACAAGTTGTGTGTCGTTGGTTATTTCCTTGGTTTGTTGATTTAACGGCGCTTAACTTTATTAAGCCTGAGCGGGCCTTACTTTATAAAAATACGCTTTTATATGTTATGTTGCCAACCATACTTTCAGCACTAATTCTCAATAGCTTATTTGATGCTGCTACGATGCTTTGGAGCGTTGCGGTTGGACTAACTTTGATGCTCGGTGTGTTTTTAAGTTATCAAAAAACCGGTATGGCAATGTATCAACACGACGGTCGTTTCTTCGCTGTATTTAAAACGGGCATGTTGGGTGTTCAATATCGTGTTTTTGAAATCTACAAAGCGCAAAGCGTCACAACAACTAGTACTTACTTAATGCGAAGATCGCAGCTTAAGAGCTTGTATATACAACTTGCTTCTGGTTCAGTATCAATGCCTTACTTAAAAGCTGAGTTGGCTGAGCGGTTTACTGATTTTGCGCTATATGAAATCGAAGGTGTCGAGCGTAACTGGTTCTAAATGAAAATAATTATCAATACCGTTTATTCGTATTGTTATTCAGGTATACTAACGCAACGTTAATAACAACGGTGCTCAATGATTTATTTTCTACCTATTTTAGCTATTTCAGGTGTTGTTGCCTTATTGTGTTATGCACGTTCTCAGCAAGAGTGTAAAGGCTTGTGTGTGAGTGTCGCTGTTACAGTAATAGCGTTACTTGTAACCGCGGCTTTAATCATCGCGGGGATCGGTGCATTAAGAAGCAGCCTGATGTTTGCCGTGACTATTTTTATTATTTATCAATTATTAGACTTGGTTCGCCCGATTAAAATCGAGTAATTTCTTACACTTTTTAACTTCAGCCTTTTAAAAAAGCATCGCATACTAATTCTTAAATTAAGCAACTTGCTAATCAAGGATTGTGATGAAAAAAGCTCTGTTATCAGTGGCGTTACTTGCCGCTGGCCATGCCTCAAGCCAAGAGACTTGGCAAACTATTCATACTGAACACTTTAACGTGCATTTTAGTACTGAGAATCAACAATGGGCACGCTCTGCTGCTACAGAGCTTGAAATTGTTCGCGATAAGGTATTAAAGCAGCAAAACCGTGCCCTTGATGAAGTAGTCGATGTGCTGGTTTTCGACCCGTTTAATGCTTCTAATGGGTTCGCTTTGCCGGTGACGAATAAGCCTTTAATGGCCTTGTTTACAACGCCTCCGCAATCTGACACCGTGATTTCTAACACCGATAGCTGGCAGCAGTTATTGATTTTGCACGAATATATTCATTTAGTGCACCTTGCTCAACCGACTCGTAGCGATTTGCGCCAAGCTATTCGCGATAGTTGGGATATTTATGATTTAATCGAAAGTGACATGCCGCGCTGGGCTGCAGAAGGATATGCAACCTTACTTGAGTCGAAAATGACAGGCCGAGGCCGTTTATACGATAATCTATCAGAGGCAATACTAGTTGAATTTGCACAGCAGGGTGCATTGCCCCGATATAGCCAGTTAAATAGTACCGAAGGGGGTTTTTTAGCTGGCTCAATGGCTTATTTAATAGGCTCTCGCTTTCTTGCTTGGCTTGAAGAGAATCATTCACCGCAAACCCTTGATGCAGTTTGGACGCGTATGCAAGCAGTTAAATCGCGTGATTTTAATGAAGCCTTCAGCGGTGTATTTGGTAATTCTCCTGAGCGTCTTTATCGTCGTTTTATTGCCGAGTATACCTATAAAGCAATGGCTAAAGAAGTAAGTGAGCAAGCACTTACAAGCAAGCTTTGGTTAGAGCTTGAATTATATGCTTCGAACCCTGTTTTAAGTTTAGATAACAGTAAGCTTGCCATCGTTGAGCGAAACAAAGATGGTGAAACGCGTTTAGTTATTTACAGTACTGGTGACAATCAACAGGCTGCCGATGATTTTGCAAAGCAGCAACAAGCGTTACTTGATGATGATCCCGTCGATATTGCTGATCAAGCCCCCAGTGTTTTTAAGCGTAAGCAAAAACACGTGCTTCACCAAATTAATAGGCAGGGTATAAAAAACCCGCAGTGGTTAGATGAAAATACACTGTTTTTCACAGCCACAACAACCGTTGCTAAAGGCTCTATTCAAGGTATTTCTGATCTATACCGCTATGATATCGACACAGGAAAAGTGAGCGCATTGACGCATCATGCAGGGCTTCGCCGCTTTAGTATCAGTGATAACGGGCAAACTGTTTATGCTGAGCAAACTAAGCATGGCTTCTCAGAGCTAGTGCGCCTTGACCTCAATACGGGTGTCGCTACGCCTTTATTTGAGAAAAGCCTAGAAACGGTTTATGACTACCCATTACTAAGCCCTAATAAAACTCAACTTGCTTATTTAAAAGCGACATTGAATGCCAATTGGCAGTTGTATATACAAGATGTGAGCTCTCAGCAATCACTCGCTGTGCCTATGCCCGCAGGCTATCAATATGTGTCACAACCTAATTGGCAAGCAGATGGCAAAGGGATTTATTTTGTCGCGGGTAAAAATAAAGCTCTCGATTTGTATCATTATGATCTTAATAGCAATTCACTACGCCAATTAACACAAGGCCAAGAAGCTGTTGCGCACCCAATGGCAATGCATAATGGTGAACTTTTGTATTTATCGATCACTGCACAAGGGCCGAATATCAAGCATTTTGCTGAGCAACCACAAGGATTAGAGGTTGTTGAATTTGCTAAAAGTGCAGCGCCACCGCGAGGACAGGTAACGAGCGAAGTATTACCTGAGGCGAAAATCTACCCGCAAAGCCCAACTGAGCCAATCAATTATGATATATGGCAGCAAAAACCAACCTTTTCGTTGGCATCTCAGTATTATTCGGCTTCATCATCGCTTCTTACCCTTGGCCTGAAAAGTAGTGATTTCTTGAAACAGCTCGATTTACAAGCCGGCTATAGTGCTGATTTACATGACAAAGCATTAGAAGGGATGTTCGCGGCCGCTAAGTATTCTGCGTTTGATTTAAAATTTAAAGCGCTGCTATTTGATTACGACCTCGAATCAGCAAAACAGTACCATTCACAAACGTCGCTGAACATAAGTAATACAGGGGCACATTTTGCCATGAGCTACCCGTTGCAGTTTCAGCAGCTCAGTATTACACCGAGTTTGAGCTATAACTACAGTGATTTTAGTAAAGGTGATGATCAATGGTTAAAGTTTGGACTTGAACAAAAATGGCAACATGACAGACAACGATATGGTTTTGCTCAGTCTGTAAATGCCGAGTGGCTATCCGGTGATGCTGACTCGAATAATTGGCAGGGCTATAACTTTGCCACAGTATTGAGCGGTTATGCCTTTGATATTCCTGTTTATGTTAATTTTGCTCAGCAATATCGCGATGACAGTAACCTTACGCTTGGAGGATATGAGTCAAACTTAATTAATAAAGACACGCAAAGCGGCTTTGTTGTTGCCCCTGAACTGCCGTTTATTAGCCAATTAGGTAACCGCTATAAAGGCTATGGCGGGGGGATTAGTTACAAAGATTCATTACCTTGGCTTTACTACCAACAGCATCAAGTCGATAACCGAGTTTATGCACAAAGTTACGGGCTAAAATGGCGAGGAGACTTTAGCTTTGGTATGGGGCCTGCAGGTTTGAACGATGTAAACCTTGATTTTGGCGTCGCCTGGGTAGAAGGCGACGACTTTGAAAATGATTTACGGGCTTGGCTAAGCTTCTATTACTCGTTATAGCCTATTGTTGGTCTTTTAAGGCGAAAAGCTTGGCGTGGTATAGCGCTAGCTTTTCGTCTTTATTTTCTATCTCAATGGCTTTTTCTAGCCATTCCTTACTGCTTTGTTCATTTCCTTGCTGATAACTAATAATCGCTAACTCTATATAGGGTTCAGATAAATAAGGGGCTAATGCAATCGCGTCTTCGAGCTGTTGTTTTGCCTTGTAAAGCTTACCATTGTTACGGGCGTTAATTGCCGTTGCCAGCAACTCGAATGGATCTTGTTCAAGCATCGCTAACTGTGAATTGAGTTGCTCTGCCAAAACCTGATCATTAAGTTGCTCGGCCAGAACTGCGTAATTATGTAGTAAATTCGTATCGCTAAAGCCATACTGCATTGCTGTTTGATAAATATGTTTTGCTCCAGCTAAATCACCCGATTGGCGATGTAATACGGCAGCTAGATTATAAAGTGATGCAGCATTTGGGGTGTATTCATTGGCTTTTAATATATAGCTGTAGCTTAAATCGAATTGTTGCAAGGCCAATGCTTTTGCAGCCAAGTTGCTGTAATAACGGCTAATTAAGTCTTTTAACTCAGCTCGGCCAGAGTAAAAACTGCCGCGAGCAGGAAAGTAATCAATGACAGTACCTGGCGGCACCAAGTAATTATCGTCCTCATTTAAAGGGGCGTAGACTTTGGTGCGAAAGTGCCCTGACACATACACTATGTTATTTTGTTTGCTATAAACAGGCTCACTTGAGACCGCTTGAAAGCCCGTTTGAAGTCCTGCTAGTTGAGCATATGCATGGGTCAAAATTGCCAAGCTAATACAGTTACCTTGATGACCTTGAAGAGTCTGCTGGGCATTGAGTGTGGCACTAAAGTAATTAAAATTGGTGAGCTTCTTTTCTAAATAGTGATAAAGGATTTGGTCATCTCTAAAATCACCACCTTGACGTTTGGTAAAATAATCAAGAAAACGTTTTTGCTCATCCGCAGGGAGTGTAAATAGCTCAGGGTCGCTTAGTTCAACTTGAGTAAAATGTGCGGCGTTGAGTAAGCTGCCCACACTAGGCGGTGGCGTAGGTTGTTTCGTACTCTTACATCCAACTAAAAAGGCACTCAAAACAAGTGCATATAAAACTGACTTCATGGCTTTACCCTATTGAGTGCTATTTAATCAATTTACCCAGTTAACTTTGATTATTCAAGTTAGTAATTAGTGTCATCAGTTCTAAACAGCCTGTATGGATATCTTGCCAATAGACTGTTGTTTATTTTTTATTCTTAATTGCATTCTAATATTCTCTCATTACAATGCCGCACTCTTTTAAATCGCTTAAAAAACAAATGTTTACATTGATTTTGTGGGCGATTTATAAACTGCTAACTTATTAACTAAATTGTAACGAGAGAGGTCTGTTTTGGCGCACTTTTTGCCGATTATTTCATGCTTTATTTTGGCGTTTAGCTTTTATCCGCTTTTAAATAAGATCCGTAAAAATCGCAGTGTGTCGGGCGTTTCGCTGTTAATGATGAGCTTTGGTGTCGCGCAAAGCTTGTATTTCATCACCTTTAACCTGTATTTCCAGCGTTTTTACATGGCCATGCCGTTTGTTGTAACAGGCATGCTAAGTGGTGTGATTCTTTATTACTTTGTTCGTTACAATGCTGCGCGAAAGCAACGTATGCAACTAGCCGGGTTATTAGCCATGTCGGTCGTGCCTTTTAGTTTGTTGCTTAATCCTCATTATGAAACAGCAACGGTGCTGAACTGGCTAACCTATGTGGGTTTAGTGATGAGCTCTATTCGTGTTATGCCGCAAACTTATAAAACCATCAAAAGCGGTAATATTAGTAATTTAAGTGCTCGTTATTTTAGTCTGCAATTTGTTGCAGGTAGCTGCGGCCTCGCTGCCGAGCTTTCAATGGCCACACCGAGCGTGTCTCACATACTGACCTTTGTAATGATTTTACTAACTAATGCCGCTCAATTAGGTTGTATTCAGTATTATAAATCGCGCCCTGCAATGGCTTGATTGATTAATAAATGAACTATTTATTAACTCTTCGCTTTATGGCACGATTATCTTATCGCTATTGAAAGGATAAGATATGAATTGGATTCAATTAGGCTATTTATGTCGATTAATGTCGCCAATAAGTGGCTTAAACAAAGTACAACAAGAAGCGCTTAGTGCACCGCAGCACTTAGAAATTTATAATGATGGACAAAAGAGCAGCCCATTAGCCACTAAAATCGCAAAAGAACTTAAAGCTGCAGAAGGTGAACAGCTGCAAAGGTTAGCGTTAAATTATGTAAAGTTATCATCAACACTCAAAGAGCACACTTTCGACTATAAAACCAAGTTGCTTTATTTGTGTGTACTTTTCTCAGTTTTCATCCTCGTTAACTTTATTTACCAGCAATTCGTTATTCCTTCACTCTCTGATGTATTTGGTCAATTTGATGTGCAAGTAATAGAACATATGGCTAATTTAGCCAGGTTCTGGCTGATAGCAAGCATTGCGCTCGGCTTATTCTTGGTGATCATTTTATTGACTATAAATGGGCTTCGACAGTTTGCAAACCTGTCTTTACTGAGTGCTTCATCAGCCCAGTTTGGGTTAATAATCCCCAATAAAATTAGGCAAAATTATGATGCTTTAGTCGCTCTAATTGAGTTCCCACTATACGGAACATTACAGAAAGATAATCGTGAGTTATCTCATTTAAAAGCATGCCAAAGTAATGGCTTGGATATTACCGAAGAGCTAGAGCTCCTTGTGGCCAATAATCTTGAAAGCTTACGAGGCGATATCACAGCGCACATTAACAGACTCATCACTATATTTAGTATTTTATTGGTTATATTAATTGCCAATTTCTTAGTGGGAGCATATGAGCCTCTATTCTTGATAGGAGAGATAGTATGAAAAATAAAGGATTTACTTTGATTGAGTTAATGATTGTAGTCGCCATCATTGGTATTTTAGCTTCGGTTGCATTACCACAATACAGTCAATATATTCAGCGTAGTGAACTCGTTGATCCCTTAGCAATGGCTTCAACAATTCGAGAAGATGTTACAGCTTTTTACTTGGAGCACGGCCGCTTTCCAAAAAACAATGAGCAAGCAGGTGTCCCTGCAAGTAAGTTTTTAATTGGTAATCGGGTTACCGGGATTTCTGTTGAAGGCGGAGCGATTCATATTAGCTTGGGCAATAAGGTATCTATGCCTTTGCAAAATACAGTATTGACTTTTCGTCCTGCCGTTGTTGTCGGAAGCCCTACAAGCCCTATCGCTTGGCTTTGCGGATTCGATAAACCTGTAACTGGTATGCAAGCGGTTGGTGAGAATAAAACGACCGTGCCAAAAGATATATTACCTTCGTCGTGCATTGATCGGCGCTAACTTTTAAAAACAAAAGGCTGCCAATTGGCAGCCTTTTTTGTGTTGTTTTACTTATGCTTCGAGGGCTTTACTAATTAAGCGATCGATATATTGCTTATGCGCTTTTGCTGCGGTGTCTGCACCCCATGGCACGCTCATATCAGCAATTTGATTTAACTGATAAAGCGCGGCAGCTTTGGCTAGGTTGTCGTGCTTACTCGCTTTACCTAAACCAGCAATCGCGATTAGCTGATTCACATATTCAACTTGTAGATTGTGACTTAGAGTATTTGCTTTTTTGCTATCTACAAAAATGCTTGCCGTTAAGTCATTCATAAATTGATTAAGTGAGTACTCGTTGCCATACAATGCACTGTCTGAAATTCGCAGCATTACAGCCGGGTGTAATAACTGAGCCAGTACCAGCTTTTGCATGCCTAAAATCATGCCATGTGGTTTAGGGTCTTCATTTTTACCGTAATGATTAAAACCACGACGTTGCTGTAGCAGGTAGTTATAAAGCGGTTGCATGTTAGCAAGTACATTAGGCGAGAATACTTTGTCGGCTAACACTTGCATTGCATGTTGCTGGCGCTCAAGTGGCACTGGCGTAAATGGTGCGCCATTTTTGTCATCGCCCACCACATTACGTTCTACATAAACACCACCAATTTGACGAGATACTACGCCGGCTTGTGTTCTGTAGCTTCTAAATAAAATGTTCGCGGAGGTAACAAGCTGTTGGTATGACTCACCATTAACAGTGGCTTTGTCTTTAAGCTCAGTAAATAACTTATTGATAAGCTCCATGCGATCATCAGCATAAGCGGCAGGATTAGATGACATATCACCAATCATTACACGTGGGTCGATATGGCGGCCTGGGGCACGCATATCATCAGCATCATTACCAAAAGCTAAAGCATGCTCTGATGAGCGAGCGAGAATTTTTTCAAGACGCTGCTGCTCTGCGGCTTTATCAGCTAAAGCTTGGCTATAGCCATATTCAATTGCCCAATCATCATAAGGGCCTGGTTTTGTTTGGAAGATATCACCTTGCTGCATGCCAATAGGGGCGATATTTGCTGGGGCATAGTCCATAACTGACCCCGTTACGATACCTTGCGTTTTACTCTTATCGTGAACTTCTTTTTCATCCCACAAGATAGATGATTTCATATTGTGGTTAAGACCAAGGGTATGACCCACTTCGTGTAAAACAAGCTGAGTTAAACCTTGACGTAAAATCTCTTTGTCTTCAATGCTTGCACCTGTGCCTAAGCCTTTTGCAAGTAACATGTTTTCTTGAATGCTGTGACCTAGTGAGCAATGTAATTCTGTGCTGCTTTGGCTAGTTTCAAGCGTAGCTGCACCTTGGGTATATAAGGTGTCGTACATCCAACGGTTTTTCATGAAAACGTACTCTAACATGATGTCAGAGCCTAAGATTTCACCGGTTAATGGGTTCGCAAGGGCAGGACCATAACCGCCAAATGGTGGGCGTGGTGATGCAGTCCAACGTAATACGTTGTAGTTAATATCGCCTGCATCCCAATCAGCGTCATCAGGTTGTACTTTTACTTCAATGGCGTTTTTAAAGCCCGCTTTTTCAAATGAGCTATTCCACGCGAGCACTGCATCACGAATAGTGTCTCGCCACTCAACTGGCGTGGTATTTTCAATCCACCAAGTAATCGGTTTAACTGGCTCAGAAAGTGCCGCTGTTGGGTCTTTCTTTTGTAAGTCCCAGCGTTTGATTACATCTTCATAAGGTGCCCAATCAGCGGATGTCATATTGTCGAATTCGTTAGTGAAATAACCAATACGCGCGTCATCTTGGCGAGCTTGATAATCATTTTTTGGTAACGCGACAAATGAATGCTGTACTTTAATTGAAACATTACGAGGATCGCTTACGGCGTTTGAACCTCGTACTGTTGGGTTGGCATTAGAAAATACGTAATCAACCACAACATCTAGATTATTTGGATAAGGTCGTTGCTTAACAATTCGTGATTTTTTGTCATCTAATTTACCAAGTTTAAAGCGTTTGCTGGCATTTTTATCTTTTGGGTTCGACCAAGGTGACACTTTATGAAGTGCTTCACTTAAAAATAGCTTATCAACATTAAATGCGATTTTACTATCTTCTTCTTTTTCAATTTTGATACTAGCAAGTACAGCTTCGCTAATATTGGCATCTGCAGAGCGTGCTAGGGCAGAGCTTTCATCAAATTTATAGCGTGGCGTTTTGCTAATAATGTCGATACGGTCAAAATACTTACGAAACTCAATGAGCTTTGTCTCGCGGTATGCCCCTCTGAAGTGACCTGCATCAGTAACACCATCGACCGTGTGAGCAAAATACACAAACGGGGTATCTAGTTGTGATTGGTCGATCACCATTAAGTTGTCGCCCGTTTTCGCATCTTGGTAAATGCTGAAAACACCAGCAAACTCGCTTTTATCTTTGATCATTTCAGCCAGCGTCTTTGGCTTTTTTTCTTCTTTTTTAGCTTCGGCTGCGTGGCCATTCATGGCAAGTGCTAGGCTTAGTGCCAGCGCAATGTTTGTTATTTTCATTGTTAACTCGTTCCTTTAATTATTTCTCAATCAAGTTTAATGAATTAACTCTTTGATAAAAGGTCATTTGTTAACAAGTGTGAAAGTATGGTTGTAAGTTTTTGATATTTCTTTTGTTTTGTTTGTAACAAATTGTTCTTAAGTCATTTTTCTGATTTATATTTTTTATTTAACCGTTTTTGTAACAGTTCCTTACAAATGTCGCATTAATGTTTCTGTCAGCTTTGGTATGATAGAGCCAGTTAAAATATTATAGGTGTAAGTTATGCGCACAAGTTTATTAAAATGGATCTTACCATTTGTTGCATTAATTGTTGGTGTTGCTGGTTTTATGGCAATCAACGCTATTGCTCAAGAGCCTAAAGACAAGGATGTAGTTGATGTGCGTCCTTTGGTGCAGGTTGAGCCAGTAGCAAGCGATGATCATCAAGTGATCATTAACAGTTACGGCGAAGTTAAACCGCTAGAAAGTACTTTGATTGCCTCGCAAGTGGCAGGTGAAGTAACGAGCTGGCATCCAAACTTTGTTGCTGGTGGTATCGTAGCTCGCGGTGAAGTGTTATTCACCATCGAAAAAGATAACTACGAAGCGGCTGTACTACAAGCTGAAGCAGCACTTGCCAGTGCTCAAGCGGCACTGATTGAAGAGCAAGCACAAGCTAAAGTAGCAGAAGATGAAGCAAGACGTTACCCAGAACGTGAGCGCACTGACTTATTCCTACGTAAACCTCAAGTGTTAAGCGCGCAAGCCGCTGTTAAATCAGCGCAAGCTGCATTAAAACGTGCCGAGCGTGACCTTGCTCGCTGCGAAGTGAAAGCACCTTATGATGCACTTGTGATTAGCCGTGAAATAGGTGTCGGTCAATACATTAATGTGGGCAGCCAAGTTGCTGAAATTAATAATATTGAAAGCGCAGAAATCATCGTACCAATCGCTGGTTTCGATAGTGTATTTTTACCAAAACGCTTAAAAGGCGTAAAAGCGACCATTATCAATAAAGGATTAAACAGCTTTACTCGTGAAGCTGAAATTGATCGTGACTTAGGTGTTGTTGATAACGCGACTCGTATGAGCAACCTAGTAGTTCGTGTTGATGACCCATATGGCTTAAAGCACGACGTGCAACCAATTAAATTTGGTGCTTACGTACAAGTTAACTTTGCTGGTGCAACATTACAAAACATCTACCGTTTACCGCAGTCTTTGGTGAACAACCAAACAGTGTGGATTGTTAACGATGAGAATAAACTTGAACCACGCAAAGTAACCGTAGTGCGTGAAGAAGGTGAGTACTTTTATATTAGTGATGGCCTTGAAGTGAATGACCAGTTGGTTCTTACTTTACCTGAGTATCCTCAAGAGGGTATGGAAGTGAAGATTGCTGGTATGAAAGAAATGACAAGCGATGCAGAAACTGCAGCGGTTGAAAAGCTTTAAGGTAGCATTATGACTGATACAAACACAGAAAAACAGTCTGGCCTTATTGCCTATTTTGCCAATAACTCGGTCGCTGCGAACTTAATGATGGTGTTTATCATCATCATGGGGATTATTAGTTATTTCACTATTCAACGCCAGATGTTCCCGAATGTTGAAATTAACTATATTGAAGTACAGGCCAATTATCCGGGTGCTTCGCCACAGGAAATTGAAGAAAGTATTCTGATCAAAATTGAAGAGTCACTAAAAGACGTTACCGAGATTAAGCGTGGTGTATATCGCTCGTTTCGAAATAGTGGCCGTGCGAGTTTAGAGATCAACACTGACGCAGAACTTACTGATGTTCTCGATAAAGTGAAACTACGTGTAGACAGTATTGCTACTTTCCCTGCGGGAATGGAGCCTGTCACCATCAGCCAGGTTGAATTTCGCCAGGACGTGATCGGTATGACGCTCGTTGGTGATATTCCGCTTACTGAGCTAAAGCCAGTTGCAAACAGAATTGAAGATGAATTACTGCAATTATCAAATGTATCACTTGTACAAAATGATGTACCACTCGATGAAATTGCGATAGAAATCGATCCTGACTCACTGCGTCAATACAACCTTACACTGAGTGATGTGGCCAGTGCTGTGCGTCGTTACTCTGCTAATATTTCAGCAGGTCAATTACGTACTGACGCAGGTATTATCTCGGTGCGCGTTGAAAACCAATATTATAACGGTGATGAGTTCCGCCAGATCCCAGTAAAAATTGGTGCTAATGGCGCTAAAGTGCTTTTAAACGATATTGCTGTAATCAAAGACCAATTCATTGAAGGTGAGCGTTACTTTAAATTTAATGGTGAAAATGCCGTTTATTTATCAGTAAAAGCAACCAAAGAACAAAATATGATCCCGGTTGCTGATTCGGTTAAAGCGTTTATCGAACAAAAGAATAAAGAGTTACCAGCGGGTCTACGTCTAGAGCCATTAATGGACATGACCTACTACCTTAACGCACGTTTAGACATGATGAAAACCAACCTAATTCAAGGTGCTATCTTGGTTGCCATTATGTTGTCTATCTTTTTACGCTTTAAGCTAGCACTTTGGGTAATGATTGGTTTACCTGTGTGTTTCTTAGGTGCAATGATGATGATGCCATTATTTGGTATCAGTATTAATATCGTGTCGTTATTTGCCTTTATTATGGTACTCGGGATCGTGGTCGACGATGCCATAGTAATAGGAGAGAGCGCCTATACCGAAATTGAGAAAAAAGGCGGTGGTGTTGTGAACGTGGTAAATGGCGCAAAGCGTGTTGCTACCCCGGCAACATTTGGTGTTTTAACAACAATTGCCGTGTTCGCACCATTTACATTATCAAGTGGACCAGAGAGCGCATTCTTCTTCGGTATCGCGGTTGTGGTAATTTTGTGCCTAATATTTAGTTTGATTGAATCGAAACTTATTTTACCCGCTCACATTGCTCATACTAAGTTTCCACCAATTAACCCCAATAGCTGGCGAGCTCGTTTTAACAAACGTTTCTTTAGCTTTGTTAATGGTCCATATAAACGTTTTATTGAGCTTTGTGTAGAGTGGCGTTGGTTTGTTCTATTTGCATTTATCGGTTTATTGATTTTGACGTTTGGCTTAATTTCATCAAACCAAGTGCGAGTGGTGCCAACACCAAAAGTACCTCATGACTTCCCGCAAATTCGCCTAGAAATGAATGAAAATGCATCTGATATACAAACAATCAATGCTATTCGTGACATAGAAGCCATGGTGCAAAAAGTAGATCAAGAGACAGAGCGAGAATTTGGTCAAAAGCTTATTCGCGATATCTTAGTGTTCAACCAAGGTCGTACTGAAGCACAGTTACTTGCTCCGCTGGTAGACGAAGAGTTGCGTCCGTACAACGCGTTTGAATTATCTCGTCGTTGGCGTGAACAAATGCCAAGTATCCCTGGCGTGAAATCACTGCAAATTTACGATGACGTGAATGGTGGTGGTATGGATGGTGAGTTTGGTTACTTACTGTACGGCCCAGATATCGATACCTTAAATGATGCTGGTCGTCGTTTTATCCAACTATTACAACAGCAAAAAGGCTTGTTTGATATTAGTTCGACCATCGATCCGGCGAGCAAAGAAGTACAATTAAGCTTAAAACCTGTGGCATACGATCTAGGTTTAGACCTTGCCAATATTGCTAACCAAGTAGGCGCAAGCTTCTATGGTGGTGAAGCACAGCGTGTTATTCGTCGCGGCGAAGAAGTGCGTGTCATGGTTCGTTACCCTAAACTAACCCGTGAAGCGTTTGCATCATTAAAGCATGCCGTGATTACAACGCCTGCCGGCCAAGAGGTGATGCTGGGTGATGTTGTTGAACTGAACGAAAAACCTGGTATTAGCTATATTCGCCGTGAAGGTGGCTATCGTACTGTGTATATCTACGGCAGTATCGATGAAGAAGCGATTGAACCGGGTGAAGTTGTTAAGCAAGTTGATGAGAACTTATTACCGCAGTTAAAAGAAGAATACCCATCAGTTAAAACTGAGCTAGGTGGTTCTATTGAAGAACAACAAGCGCAAGCTAACGAGCAAATCATGTTCTTCATAGGCGGTATGATTTTAGTGTATATCTTGCTTGCAGTGCCGCTTAAAAGCTATTCACAACCTCTTATTGTTATGTCGGTTATTCCATTTAGCTTAACTGGTGCTATTTGGGGCCACTTCTGGTTTGGCTTAGATATTAGCTTGATGTCAGGCTTTGGTTTGATTGCTGCAGCGGGTGTTGTAATTAATGACTCGTTAGTTATGACCGACTTTGTGAACCAAGCACGCCGCGAAGGTATTTCAATTCGCCAAGCGGTTATTGAAGCAGGTTGTGCGCGTTTTAGGGCAATCACCCTGACTTCAATTACAACCTTTGCCGGTGTCTTACCAATTATGTTCGAAACTAGTCTGCAAGCTAAATTTGTAATTCCGATGGCTGTCGCACTTGGTTTTGCGGTTATGTTTGCAACCCTAATCACTTTAGTACTAGTACCTTGTTTGTATATTGTTATGAGTGATATAGGTAATGGCTTCTTGAATATATTCCGTGCAGGCCACAGAGTAGTGACCAGAAGAAATCTAGCAAGAGATTAAAAGTCTCATCAGTTTAAAAGCCAACCAAGCGGTTGGCTTTTTTGTATCTCATGCATTTCTAGTAACTATTTGCTATATAAGATGTTTGGTTACATTCTTTTGTTTGATTTGTGATTCGGTCACGATTATACTCAATCTTGTTTTTGGCAAACTAACTGAAAGGTTAGGACGCAAAGTTTCCGGTCTAAGGTTTTATACTATGATAGCGGGGCCGCTGATAAGCACATAATCTAGTGCTTTGGTTCACTTGCCTCAAACTAAAAGTATTTTTTGTTCGGTTGTTGGATAATACCTATTAGTTGTTCTTAGGGTGATATTTTGTTTATGCATACGTCAATGGCCTCCGGGAAGTGGTTGCCGATTGGTTGCTTGAATCATCATACCCAACTGTTTGTTGGTGATAGGGTGATTGTGACCTTTTATGACATGCAAGGAGAGCTAGTCGATTTATCATTCGAATACCCGATCAGTAGTTCCGATCAGGGTGAGCCTCATAATTGGCCACGTTCTGTTGCTGAGCATATAAACGTGCATATTCCGCTAGTAAAAGCGGGCAAAATGACTGAACAAGGTTTAGTGGTTGCGTACCGTTCAAACCAAATTTATGCCCTTGAAGGCTCGGGCATTACGCATGTGAAAGTGGCGTTTAATTGCATCGCAAAATGTAAAGAGCGAGTGCAAGATAGTCTACAAGATTACGACTATGTATACCCACAAGCATGCAGCGATTACAGTGCGGGTGTTAAAGTTCTACAGCCCAAAACAGGCCATATTTATATGTGTAAACCATGGCCATTTAGCGAGTTTTGTCGTGTTAAAGATTCACACAATCCGCTATTTGAACCGGGTGTAGGAAAAAGCTGGGCCATGGCTTGGCAACAAGTATCGCATTAGCAAGTAGCGCATTAAAAGTTTCCCCCTAAATGCTATTTTAGCATTGCTTAGCCCACTCAATTTGAGTGGGCTTTTTTAATACCAACCCGCAATAATACTTAATCATTTTGAGGGATTAAACCTGCCGCTAACTGCGTTAAAAATTTCTCATTTAGAACAACTAAATAACGAAATTTTTGCCTTGTTATCAACGAGGTTTATTGCCTCAAAATAGACTACTTAATTAAGCTGATTGGTATAATTCTGTGATAAACTGCCAGCAATTCGTTTTTTATTTTGGTTTTTTCTTGTGTCGTCAAATTCGTATTCTTTGTCTTTATTAGCGCACCCTCCTGTTGCAAAAAAACAGCCACACCAATTAACTACTCACCAACTGACGCGCACCGATAATTATTATTGGATGCGTGATGATGAGCGTGAAAATACAGATGTATTAGCGCATTTAAATGCTGAAAATGACTATTGCGATAAGCAACTAGCCGACATAAAACCACTTCGTGAGCAGTTATTCAATGAGTTAAAAGGCCGTATTGTAAAAGATGACAACACGGTACCCGTGAAAGATGGCAAATATTGGTATCACTCAGAAGTTCGTGGCGATGATGAATATGCACGTCATTATCGCAGCAGTTCAATTGAAGCGCGTGATAAGCAGTTATTGTTAGATGTAAACCAATTAGCCGCTGACTACGAATTTTATGAACTAGGCGAGGTTGCAATTAGCCCTGACGAGCAACTACTTGCCTATTCTGAAGATACTGAAGGCCGCCGCATTTATACTGTGCGTTTTAAAAATATCGCCAGTGGTGAAATGTTTAACGATGTTCTCGAAAATACCGAAGGCCAAGTGGTGTGGGCTAATGATAATAAAACAGTTTTTTATGTGAAAAAGGACCTGCAAACCCTGTTGGGTTTTCAAGTTTACCGCCATGTTTTAGGTACGCCACAAGCAAATGACGTACTTGTATACGAAGAACAAGATAAAAGCTTCTTTATGGGACTAGGAAAAAGCCGTGATGAAAGCCTAATTATTATTGATCTTGCGACCACAGAAACAAATGATATGTGGGTGCTTGACGCTAATAACCCAGAGCGTGAATTCAGCGCATTAATGCCACGCGAAGAAGGCCATGAATTTGATGTCGATAAACTGGGTGATACCTTCTATATTGTGACGAACTGGCAAGCGAAAAACTTTCGCTTAATGACTGCAACGCAAAGCACTATTGCCGATAAAACGCGTTGGCAAGAGCATACTCCACATCGTGAAAACGTGTTGTTAGAAGGGGTCGAGATTTTTGATAATTTCCTTATTCTTACAGAACGAGAGCTAGGTCAAACACGTTTTGTGGTGGTCAATCAGCATGCTCAGCGCTTAACGTTAGAGTTTGATGACCCTTGTTATTATGCTGCAATTGCAATGAACCCTGAGCCGAATGTGAGCTCTGCACGTATTTATTATTCAAGCTTAACAACACCGGGCTCTTTGTATGATGTTGATTTAAAAACAGGTAACAAAACCTTATTAAAACAACAGCAAGTGCTTGGGGATTTTAATCCAGAGCATTATCGCTCAGAACGTTTAATGGTTAGAGCAAGAGATGGCGAGCAAGTGCCAGTGTCATTGGTTTACCGTATTGATCAATTTAATAAAAATGGCACGAACCCGCTGTTACAGTATGGCTATGGTGCCTACGGTATTACCATCGATCCCAGCTTTTCAAGTAGCTCATTAAGCTTACTAGACCGTGGCTTTGTTTATGCGATTGCCCATATTCGTGGTGGAGAAATGCTAGGTCGCCATTGGTATGAGCAAGGAAAGAAGCAACATAAGCAAAATAGCTTTAGTGACTTTATTGATGTTACTCGTGCGCTTACTGAGCAAGGCTATGCACACCTGCATAAGGTATTTGCATCGGGCGGTAGTGCTGGTGGTTTGCTAATGGGAGCTGTGGTCAACCAAGCGCCTGAGCTTTATTTAGGGATAGGTTGCCATGTGCCATTTTTAGATGTGTTAACCACTATGCTTGATGAGAGTATTCCACTTACAACGAATGAGTATGACGAGTGGGGGAATCCAAATGACCCGGCGTTTTATGATGTGATTAAAGCCTATTCGCCCTACGATAATATCGAGCCCCAGGCTTATCCTAATATTCTCGTCACCACCGGATTCCATGACTCTCAAGTACAATATTGGGAGCCAATGAAGTGGGTCGCAAAGCTGCGTGAATTTAAAACCGATGACAACATCTTGGTGTTCAAAACCGACATGGATGCAGGTCATGGTGGTGCATCGGGACGCTTTAAAAGTCTTGAAGAAAAGGCATTAGAAATGGCATTTTTTATTGCTTTATTACCAAATTAAGACTTAGATAAATAAGTGAATAGATGCTATAAGCATAAAACTTAAGTTGTATTTCAAAGGGGTGAGCATGTTTAAAGCCCATGGTGATTGGCGTTATTTTGTTGAGCCGCCGGTGATTTATGTGGAAATTAGTGGCAGCTTTAACAAAGAAGCTGTTGCTTCATTTAGTATCGAAGTTGGTCAAGAAATCATGAAATACCCTGAACATTCAATTCAGTATGCCGTGGTTAATTTGGAGCAATTTGAATTAGCGACTGCTGATAGTATTGAGATTGCAAGGGCTTACTTTCAGGCCGTAAAAGCGCGGGGTTACAAACGTGTTGACTATATTAAAGCAAATATTATTGCTCGCAATTTGTTAGAAACCGTTTGGTCAGGTGTAGAGATGGATATTAATTTTCACCCAGATGCTGAAAGCTTTTTTCAAGCAAGACCCGAGTACGATAATTTAAGAAAGTGGTTAAAGTAATACCTCCTGAATATAAAAAAGCCCTCATTTGAGGGCTTTTTCGTGTCAATTCTGAATATTAATCAAGGTAAGCTTTTAGCATCCAAACAAGTTTCTCTTGTTCTTTGATGTAATCTCCCATTAATGATGCTGTACCTTCGTCGTCTGCATCACCTGCTTGTGCTAAGATTTCACGCTGCATTTGGATAAGCGTGCTGTAACCTGCTAATAGATTTTCTACTGCAGCAGTGCCTTCAGTGATGTTTTTTGCTTCACTAATCTTGCTATCTTCGATGTACTCAGAGAATGCATGTACAGGTGTACCACCTAAAGTTAAAATACGCTCTGCAATTTCATCTACTTTCTCAAGTAGTAAGTTATAAATTTCTTCAAATTTAAGGTGTAATTCAAAAAAGTTACGACCTTTGATATTCCAATGAAAGCCGCGTGCGTTCATGTATTGAATTTGGTAGCAGCTTAGTAAAGAGTTTAGTGAATTTACGATGTCTTCACTTTTTGCGCTGTTTAAACCAATTGCATTTACCTGTGACATAGATTGCTCCTTAAAAAACCGTTAAGTGTTAACTTGCTAGTGCTTGACGTTAAGTATTAGTCATCTTGATTAATCTGTAAAATGGTTTAATTCGAACACGGTGATAGGTTTTAGCTATCAAAGGTTGGTTTTTTCCATTTATGCACTATCAACATAACTTTGAATTACTTTTATATAGACTTGGGGCAACTGAGCAAAAAATCTACCTTATTTAATAAATATCCAAAAATTAGGCAGAAAGTATGATCTAAAACAAAGTTTGCACCTGCTTACAAACACGCTGATTTAGAACTTGATTTAGGTCAAAAAATCAACGAACCAGAAGCGCATAATGACTTTACCGCATTTAACCAGGAGAAGAAAAATGGACGGTAAAACAGTTAAAGAAAGCAAAGCTGAAATAGTTGTTGTAGTGATTGCATTACTTGCATTTGTTATCGGTTTGGTAGGTCATCTAGCTGGGGCTAGCTTCGCAAATTTTGATACCTTTGGCTACATTGCTGCACCTGTGCCACTGATCTTAGGGATCATCGTTTTAATCTCATATAAAGTGGCTGCAAGTGCTGAAGATTAAAGTATCACTCACTTTGATTTATAAGCTTAATAATGTAATCCATCACTTGGCGTGAGTAGATCATACTGGTGTGACTTAAATGAAACACCTTGTGTTCTGCCATGCCATGGAGCTTAGTTTCATCCATCAACACCGTACCATCAGAGATACTACCTTTGGCAATAAGCGGCATTAGACCTATTGGTAAATCGCCTGCAATACTATAAAGCTTGGCATCAAACGGCCAATCCCCATTCTCTGATAATAAAAATTCCACACTGTTTTTTAACAGCATTTCAAAGCCCTTTTGCTGCATTTGCTTAGCAATATGACTGCCTTTATGCGGGGTGCCTAAGGTGATCACCTTTTCGACATGGCGACTTTGAAGAGAATTGGCCTCTAAGTAAGCGCGAGCAACCAAGCCGCCCATAGAATGACAAACTAAGGCGGTCGGCTTACCACCGATAAAGCGATCAATCTTATCGAAAATTGCCGCTCTATCGGGAGAGAGCGTGTTATAGGTCAAATTGAGTATTTTTAAACCTGACTTTTCAAGGCGCGCGCAAAGTGGACGCATCACAAAGCCCGACATATAAAGTCCGTGTAATACTACAACCTGCCTAATTGCCATCGCATTCCTTACATTAACTGTTGCGGTTTAATTTCGATATTTGCTGTATCTGAGCTAACCCATACTTCGCCATCTTGAACTGTGATAGTGAGCTTAATATTGCGATCGGCTAACTCTGCTAATGCCTGAGTAGCAGCATAATCGAGACTAAAAATACTCAAGTTTTTAAAATCATACAACTTAGGCTGATGTTTTTGCCACCAAATTGCTTGGTTATTTTCACCGTAAGTATACAAAACAACTTGCTTGGCTTTATTGCAGGCTTTTTTCAAGCGCTTTTCGTCAGGCAGTCCAAGCTCAATCCATAATTCAATTTCTTCGCTGTAGTTAATGTGCCAAAGCTCAGGCTCGTCATCTGCGCATAAGCCTTTCGTAAACTCTAAGCCTTCACGAGCATTAAGTGCAAAAGCTAACAAGCGGATCATCAAGCGTTGTTCGGTTTCTGATGGGTGTTGTGCCAGTGTTAAATTGAAATCTTGATAAATGTGGCGGTCCATATCGCTTAACGATAATTGCGCTTTAATAATGGTTGATTTAAGAGCCATAATTGCTTATTTGAAAAAATTTGCGCCATTATAGCGCAATTAATCTTACCGACACTTAAATATCTCCAGCGAAACTCTAGGTTAATCCTTATTTATTATCACAAGCGGTATTCGTAAACCTAAATTACTTCGGTGACATTTTAGTCACATTTACTTTGCTAACGTCTAAAGTTGATTAACTCGAATTCAATAATTAGGGCTATTTGGGAGGATGAAAGTATGTGCAAGTTATTGAAATCAAGATCATGGTTGATGCCAAGAGGGACGCAATTATGAGAGAACAATTTAGACAGATACTCTGGTCACTTGCATGGCTATTGTTGAGTAGTTTGGCATTTTACTCTTACGCAGTAGAAGAGCCGGGGGCAATAACGGTTATTGTCAAAAATCAGACTACAGATCGACCACTTCCAAACGCACAAGTCATACTTAAGAAACGAGAAACCTCTGCAATACAAACCTTACAAACTGATCTACAAGGGCGTATTGTTGTTGAACAACTCGATCCGGGCCTTTACTCAATAAAGATTACAAAAAGTGGTTTTGCGGCTTTATACGAACCAAGTATTCGCGTTGTAACACGAAAAAATACGAAGGTTGAATTTGACCTTAGAGAACAAGCCATAGAGGTAGTTGAAGTAAGAGCCCAACAAGCTGATACATTTACTTCAGGTTCTAGCACCTATCTCGACAGAGAATCTCTGCGAAGTGCCGTGGGAGGAGGTGCAGATCCACTACTTTCTCTAGATGGATTGCCAGGTGTCGCATCTGACAGTGAATTTGCAAGTTTTAGTGTGCGTGGTCGAGGCCCAAGAGATAATTTACTCTTTGTTGATGATTTTCCTTTTGATAAAGCTATTCACTTTGATGCGACGTTAGGTGAAGAGGAAGATGTAGGAGGCGGTGGTCGCTTTTCTATATTTGCCCCAAATGTAATAAATGGAGCAGAATTTTCCCCCGGCGGGTGGCAAGCAGCTTATGGTGGTCGTGCAGGATCTTTGCTGAAGCTAGAAGTGGCCGATGGTAACCCTAGCCCATCTGCAAGTTTTCGCTACGACCTTGCTGGTTATGAAGTTGGTTATGACGGCCCTATAAATATCACTGATGAAGCAACTATGCTTTTTTCTGCAAGGCGGCTAGATTTTGGTGCCTTGTTTGAAACTATCGAAGAGCTAGATATTGGTGAACCTGTTTTAAGGGATATTATTTTTAAATCAGTGATACCCATTAATCAAAATAACACTTTTGAAGTGTTACTCATGGATACGCATGAGAAATATACTCGTGGCGTTGAGCATGTTTCTGAATCACCTAATTTTGAAGATACTGCATTGCAAAATGCCGAGCAAGATAGTGACCTGTATGGTTTAACATTGACCACGTTGCTTGGTGAAACCGCTGTTTTGACTAATAAAGTTTACTACCGAAAAAGTGATAAATTGAGCTCTGAAGGTGAGGCTTATCCAGATCTTGTGCCCGAGGGAACGCCAGCTTCTGAATACCCTAGTCGAGAAGACATTATTACTATATCTGAAGGTGAAACAGAAATTGGTTGGAGAAGTGATTTTGAGGTAGAAAATCAATTAGGGATGTTGAGCGTCGGTGCCCGAATTACGCAAATTGAACTAGATTACAGCACATTTTTAGATGGTGAATGGAATCGGTTTGTTTATGATAGTGACGATTATAGACCTGACTCACAGCAAAAGTTTATTGTACTAACACCTGAAAGCCTTAATTCAGTCACGTCTTTGAAAGAAGTAAACTATGCAGGCTATATAGAACAAATTTTTGAAATGGGTGATTGGGATTTTGGTACAGGTTTACGATTTGAACGAGATGGGTTTGCTGATGAAAGTTTTATATCACCTCGATTCAGCATTAACTGGATGCCAAGTCAAAAGGTAAGGTATTTTGCAACGGCGGGGTTATTTCATCAGTCACCGCGATATTTAGAACTCGCGGCTAACGAGACTAATAATCTTAAAACTGAAAAAATAACCCATACGAGTGTTGGCTTTAAATATTTCCCTAATGCCAACTGGTCATTACTAACGGAAGTTTATTATCAGCAGCTTAGCAACTTAGTGGTTGACCTAGACCGTACCAGTGGAACTTATGCAAATGATGGTGATGGTACTTCATATGGTGCTGATTTTGTGCTTAATGCTACTATTTTCGAAGGTCTTTACGCCAGTGCAACCTATTCTTACAATGATGCGGTCGTAGACCGAAAGGATGGTTTTGGTGACGTAGCTGCTGAATTTAGTCGTGAACATGTTGCCACGTTAGGGCTGACATGGGAGATAAGTGACCGTTGGAAGCTTGCTGGACGATATAAATACCTTTCTGGCAGACCAGATGACATATTTATTGTACATGAAGATGTTTTGGGGCCAGGACAGCCTTTACGTTACTCTAAGGAAATTACAGAGCGTAATGTTGGCCGCAAAGAAGGATCAGGCTCATTGAATGTTCGTGTAGATTACCGACGTGCCTTTGGTCCTATTGATGTTACCGCCTTTCTTGATTTTATAAATGTCACGGCAGCTTCATCAGCTGATGACACTGAGTTTGATTACCGCCGAGGAATTGAAGTCGTTGACGATAGCGAAGCTGAACCGCTGATCGGGTTGCGATTTGATTACGCTTGGTAAGGAATAAAAATGCTAGATGCTTTGAATACTGAGCCGATCAGAGCTTTGATTGTTGAAGATAACCGTGACATTAGTGCGAATATTGCTGCGTATCTAGAAAGGCACAGTTATCTCTTGGACTTTGCTTATGACGGTATAAGTGCAATGCAACTAGCGATGAACAACAAGTTTGATGTCATTGTTTTAGACCTAATGCTTCCAGGGATGGATGGCTTACACTTTTGTCAAAAGTTGCGAGCTGAAGCTGACGTTGAAACACCTGTACTTATGCTCACTGCGAGAGACACGCTTGATGATAAACTGAGAGGATTTGCAGTAGGAGCCGACGATTATTTGGTAAAGCCATTCGCATTGCAAGAGTTACATGTGCGCCTGCAAGCTCTTTATAAGCGGAGTCACGGCAATACCAACAAAGTATTGACTGTGTCTGATCTAACGATGAATAAGTCCACCTTGCAAGTATATCGTGCTGGCCAGCTTATTGAGCTTAATCCTGCAAGTATGAAGTTATTGCAGCGGTTAATGGAGGTATCTCCTTCTGTTGTTACACGCGATAGTCTCGAAACTTTATTATGGGCAGATGAGCCTCCTGATGGTGATGCGCTTCGTTCGCACATGTACAAGTTAAGACAGGCAATTGATAAACCATTTGATACGCCATTGATTCATACTGTGCACCGTATCGGCTATCGAATTGCAAAGGACTTCCAATAATGTATCGGCATAGTTTGCACAAACGTGTCGCTATCGCATTTGCAATGTGTGTGGCTGTGCTGAGTATTGCATGGGGTTTTGCTTTCTTTGCTGCAATAAGATTGAGTGAAGATCGAGTGCTAACCCAGCAATTGCAAGTTGCATCAGATAACTACCCTGCCATTACTACAAATCTTAAGGCGTACGATAAAGTAGATAACTTACCTCAATCACTTCAAACGTGGGCGCAAACAAATCCAGCAGTTGGGTTGTATGAATTTGATAGCGAAGAATTACATGTTGCCGTTATTGATACAGGTAATGAGCAGTCACATGGGTTTGTAGTGTTTGATGTCGCGCAGATTGAGGCTTCTTCGTCAGAGGATTGGTGGTTATTATTCATTATTAGCAGCCTTGTAGGAACATTGGGGTTACTAGGCTTTGGGCTTGGAATTGTTGTGATGCGTCGAGCTTTGGCTCCCGTAACTCAACTTGCTAAAGCTGTGGCCGACATTGATCCTGAGCAATTATCAAACGAAGATTACAAGCGTATAGATGCTAACCGATATACAAATGATGAAGTTGGCATGCTCGCAAGTACAATAGAGCAGGCTTTTGAGCGAGTTAGTGCATTCATCGCAAGAGAACGCTATTTTACAGACTCAGCAAGCCATGAATTGCGCACGCCAGTGACAGTCATTACCGGCGCCCTAGAGCTTTTAGAACAAAGCCAATTGACTCCTGCCGATATGAAGGTGATAGATCGTGTAAGGCGGGCAACATACGACATGAATAAAATGATCGAAATGTTTTTGTGTCTTGCTCGTGAAACTGATGATGGCTTGTATGATGAGCAGTTTTTAGTAATGCCACTGGTAAGAAAAGCAGTAGAGCAGCAACGCTATTTGTTAAACGGTAAACTCGTTGGTGTTGAACTTGATGAGCTTGCCAACCCCATAATTTATGGGCATGCACAGGCATTTTCTATTGCGGTTAATAACCTGGTGCGAAATGCGTTTGAGCATACCCTTGCAGGACAGGTACCGATTGCAATTTTGATTAAAGAGCATGAATTATTAATCACCAATCAGTTCAGTGGCGGTGATGCCCAGCATACGGCGACTGAAACAGCTTCTCACGGCTATGGCTTAGGTTTAGGTATTGTGCAACGCTTATGTGAGCGCAATGGTTGGTCATTCTCACTGCATGCAGATACAGCGCATGTAGTCGCTCGTCTTTCGTGGTGATGGAAGGCGTGATTTTATTTTTAAACAATCCTGCTTGATGTAGTAAACTATACCTATCAGCAAAATCCCCATGGCGTTAGCCTTTAAAATAAAGAGCTTAATAATCTAATGAGTAGAGCAGGAATACAGTGGTTCCCGGGTCACATGAACAAAGCCCGCAACGAAATTAAAGAAATCATGCCACAGATGGATGTGATCATTGAGGTACTTGATGCCCGTATTCCTTATAGTAGTGAAAACCCAATGGTTACTGCGCTGCGTGGCGATAAGCCGGTGATCAAAATCATGAATAAGGCGGACTTGGCTGATCCTAAGTTAACGCAAGCTTGGAAAGACTACTTTGAGCAGCAAAGTGGTGTGAAAGCGATTGATTTTGGTAATGATAAAGCAGGTGAAGTGCACCGTATTAATGAGCTTTGTAAAAAATTAGTGCCGCATAAAGTGGGTGCCGATAAACAAATTAAAGCCATGATCATGGGTATTCCAAATGTTGGTAAATCAACACTTATTAATACTTTAGCTGGCCGTATTGTGGCAAAAACAGGTAATGAGCCTGCGGTAACAAAAGCGCAGCAACGTATTAAGCTTGACGATGGTATTATGCTTTACGACACGCCGGGTATGTTATGGCCGAAAGTAGAGAACGAAAACTCAGGTTATCGTTTAGGTGCAACCGGTGCTATTCGTGATACCGCTATCGATTATGAAGAAGTGGCAAGTTACACCGCTGAATATTTATTGCATGCATACCCAGAGCTTTTAAAAAGCCGTTATAAAATTGATGAGCTACCAGAGTCTGACTGGGAGTTTGTTGAAATGGCAGGTAAAAAGCGTGGCTGTATCCGCGGTGGTAATCAAATCGATACTTACAAAATGTCTGAAATTCTTATTAATGAATTACGCGATGGCATTATTGGCCGTATTACCATGGAAACCCCGGCTATGCGAGAAGAAGAAGAGCAAATGGTTGCTCAGCTTCGCGCTGCTGCTGAGGCTAAAAAAGCAGCTAAAGAAGAAGAAAAAAAGCAACGCCGAGCACGTGCGCGTAAAAACCGCCGTTAATAACTCGTCGTTTTGTTTTAGACATAAAAAAAGCCCGATAAGGGCTTTTTTAGTTTCATATCTACCGTCACCGATATGAGCAATGTAGCAAGTAAAATAGTAGGGCGACCACCTGTTGCCAACATCAAGGGGCGTTGCGATTAGCAACAGGCGATCTTAGCTTTATCGTGGGCCACACGTGTTTCAGGGTCGAGAAACAAATCAGTTTATTCCGAACAAGTACTTCGCCGCCTTGTTGATATTGATTATCAATTAGATTTGCATATCTGTCAACACTCAATTGAAAATAATTCTCATTTCTTTGTGTCTGTTTTTTAAACTTCTGTAATACAGTGCATTAGCACTAAAGTTAGGCTGTAAATTACTAGCAATAAAAACTATGCTGGGGGCTATAACAATTAAAATAATCACATACGATGTTCTCAATTTGGTCAATAAGCCTTCTTGCAATTGTGTATCTGGCAATTTTATTTGCGGTTGCTGGGTGGGCTGATAAAAGAAAAGTATTACCCTTCAAAGGGTTAACTTATGGTTTGTCTCTTGGGGTGTATTGCACTTCATGGGCGTTTTTTGGTACTACCGCACAAGCTGCGTATAACGGCTGGTGGTTGGCACCGACCTATGCCGGCACCATTTTGCTATTTATTTTTGGTTGGCAAGTGTATTGCCGTATAGCGCATATTTGTAGGCAACAAAAAATAACCTCGATGGCTGATTTTATCGCTACGCGATATGGTCAGTCGTCTAGCTTATCTGGGCTAATTTCACTTATTTCAGTGATTGCGATTGTGCCCTATATCTCTTTACAGCTAAGTGCAACTGCACAAAGTATTAATTTACTAACTAACCGCTCAATGATGCAAAGCCACGAAGTGTGGGCCGATAGTACTTTTTATATCACCATCGTGTTGGCACTTTTTGCTATTTTGTTCGGTGCTCGGCGCTTAAAACCCAGTGAGCATAACCCAGGCCTGATAGCCAGTATTGCTTTTGAGTCAGTGGTTAAGTTATTGGCGTTTTTAGCGGTGGGTTTGTATGTTTGTTTTGCTTTGTTCGACAGTCCTGTAGCACTGTTTGAAAAAGCCCGAGATCTAAATATTGATCAGCAAGTGGCTGCCACGCAAAGTCCAACCTATGTGTATGTTGCCCATACTTTACTCGGTATTTTGGCGACCTTATGTTTGCCAAGACAATTCCACATGAGCTTTATCGAAAAAAATAACGATAAAGAACTGGCCTCGGCACGTTGGCTATTTCCGATTTATCTATTACTCATTAATCTGTTTATTCTACCGATTGCATACGCCGGATTAATTTACTTTCAAGGCCAAGAAGTCGGTTACGACACCTTTGTATTAGCTTTACCTATGGCAGCTGATGATGCCTTTGTGGCGTTATTAGCCTTTTTAGGTGGCTTTTCAGCGGCAACCAGTATGGTGATAGTGTCATCAATTGTGCTTTCAGTGATGATCACCAATGACTTTATTAACCAGTTTATTTTACGCCGCTCTCAACTTACATCGAGTAGCCGCGGGCTTGATAAAAACAATCTATTACATGCTCGTAAAATCGTTATCGTATTGATTTTATTGCTTAGTTATTTTACTCACCGAGTGCTGGGTGAAAGCACAACCCTTGCAAATGTGGGTTTGATGTCGTTTACCTTAGTCGCGCAATTTTCACCGGCCATGATCATTGGCTTATGGTGGCGACAAGCATCGTGTCGTGGTGCGCAACTGGGGATTTTGAGCGGCTTTATTATTTGGGGTTACACACTTTTACTGCCGAATATCGCTGGAGGTTTAGGTAGCGATAGCTTATGGCTTGAGAATGGACCTTGGGGAATAAGCTGGTTAGCACCTACTGATTTATTCTCTTTAGGTATGGAAAGCATCAGCCAGGCGCTACTGTTATCGTTAGGTGCGAACTGTTTAGTGTATTTCCTAGTGCCGTTATTTAGTCGTGCAACTTTGGCTGAGCGTTTGCAGAGCAATAAGTTTGTTTCTCAGCTTAGTGATTCTCGAGTGAGTAATCATCTACAGCCTTTGAGTTACCATGACTTAGGCGCGCTAATGCAGCGATTTGCCGAAAAAGAAGCTGCACAGTCTTTGGTAAATCATTACTTTCCGGATGATAAAAGTAAGTGGAAGCGTCCTGCCAATGTTGAGTTAGAGCTATTAGTTGAGCGCGAGATGTCAGCGGTGATTGGGGGCGCATCAGCACGGCTTATTTTAGATGTGGCTAAAAATGAGCAGCGTCAGCCTTTAGAGCAGGTTGCTGAATTTGTTGATGAAGCGAGCCAAGTACTTAAGTTTAATCGTGATTTATTGCAGTCAACAATCGAAAATATTCAACAAGGGATTAGTGTGGTTGATAGTGAGCTGCGTCTTGTTGCTTGGAACCAGGGTTATAAAAGCATGTTCGCTTATCCTGACGATGCTTTATACATTGGCCGCCCAGTAGCTGATATTATTCGATTTAATGCCGAGCGCGGCTTATTTAGCGGTGAGAGCATGACCAGCGAAGTCGAAAAACGCTTAGCTTATTTACGCCAAGGTAGTGCTTATAAATATCAGCGCTCGCACAATGATGGCCGTGTGTTTGAAATGCAAGGTAACCCACTGCCTGGTGGCGGCTTTGTAACAACCTATACCGACATCACCGAGTTCGTAAAACAACAAAAAGCGTTAACCGAAGCAAATGTTAGCCTTGAAGAAAAAGTAGCGGCACGCACCTTAGCTCTGACCCAAGCAAACCAAGAGTTGTCGATGGCAAAGCAAGTGGCGGAGCAAGCAACGGTCAGTAAAACGCGCTTTTTTGCCGCTGCCAGCCATGATTTACTGCAACCTTTCAATGCTGCGAGCTTGTTTTGTTCTTTAATGAATGAAAAAGCCCAAGATACTGAACTTAAAGAGCTGGCGATGAATATTAAGAATTCACTGGGCAGTGCCGAAGAGTTGCTATCGAGTATTTTAGAGTTAACCAAGCTCGATTCAGGCTCGTTTAAAGTACAAATGAGTGAGTTTGCTGCCAGCTCGTTGGTTGAGCCGCTGCGTAATGACTACGAAGCCCTTGCCCGCGAAAAAGGCTTAAAGTTTATTATTGAAACCTGCGATGTGCGCTTGCATACCGACAAAGCGCTGCTGCGACGAGTGCTGCGTAACCTTTTGAGTAATGCGATTCGTTATACCGAGCAAGGTGAAGTGCGCTTAAAAATGCAGTACGACGACCATGTATCCTTTATTGTTGAAGACACAGGAATTGGTATTGCATCGAGCGATCAACAAACTATTTTCCAAGAGTTTAAACAGCTTGGCGCAAAACCAAGCGCCGAGGGTTTAGGCTTAGGGCTGGCAATCACTAAACGTATATGTGACTTACTTAAAATCCCCTTAGTGATGGGATCTGAGCTTGGTAAAGGCACGCAATTTACCCTCACTCTGCCTTGTAGAGTGAGCGCTGCGCCAGCGCAAGCGAAAGGGGCAGAGGCATCACAAGAAACAGAGCTGGGGCAATTGCGCATTTGGCTGCTTGATAACGACCGAAACGTATTAGAGGCATTAAAGCAGTTACTCGAAAATTGGGGCTGCGAAATATCAACGGCCACTAACTTAGCGGAGCTTGAGCAGTTAAAGGCAAGCCAAGCCCTGCCGCAATTGTTGATTATTGATTATCAGCTTGATGATGGGGTAACGGGCCTTGAAGTGATTGAGCAAGCTGCACTAACACGCTTACCTGCCATCGTTAATACCGCGAATCATGACGAAGGAATACGCGAGTTAGTGCTCGATGCGGGCTATCCATTGCTTTATAAGCCTCTGAAAGCGCCCGCTTTAAAACGCATGATTAAGCGACTGACTTAATCTGCGTTTTGCTCAGTTGCTGGGGTATTAGCTTTAATTAAGCGCTCTACCTCAGCGACAAACTTCTTATCTAAGTCATCTTCATGGCTCAAAAATAACAGCATTTCATCGCCATTGTGGTCAATGACCGTTAGCGTAGAGGTTAGTAGGGCGCTTTTAGCATAATCAACGTTGATCTCTTTAATGTCACTAAAGCGGCGTTGATCTTTTTCGAGCACACCTTGCTCATTTTCCCAGTAACTAAAAATGGTGTTTTCTGTGATGCCGTTTCCATCAGTTTTAAAATCGAAAAATGCGTCACTATAAAAATAGTGCACATTCTCGTTGGCAGGAATAATTTCTTTTCTTTTTAAAAAGTTAACTTGATAAGAACAAAGCTTGTCACCGGTTACTATGGTTGAGCTTGGCAACAAATATAGCTCATAAATTAAGCCATAAAATAACCAAGGCAACATGAATATCGAAATGATAACCTGCCTCGCTCGCCACTGAGAGTGGTACTCAAGAGCCTGCTGTGGTTGCTTGAGGTTTTGAATGTAATTAACCAGTGGCAACCATAGAATAGGTATAACTAAAAACAGCCAACTACCATATTCCCAGTTATAGCTTACGATTTCAGAAATGATAATCGCCAGCCATAACACGAACCCAACCGCGACGGGCATGATCTTATTTTTGCCAAAGGTTTGTTCGCTGTGCTTGCAAAGTTCAAGTAACAACGGAATAAAAAACAGTGGTGCAAATATCCCTCGGGCAATCGGCATAATATGGCTTTGTTGTTGCTCTTTTATCGCTTTCCAGTTGCGATAGCTCCAGTAGTTAATGAATATTCCTAAGCTTAATAAGCTGTAAATAACAAACTTACTGTTACTGACAGGGTAGAACTGTTGCTCAGCAAAAACTGGGCGGTTACTTGCTTCTATACGCCAAGCCGCGATGAAAAAGATGATTGCCGCCAAGTAACTTAAAATAAAAACACTATACCAATTGGTTTCGTCATCCGCTGGTGTGGTTGTTGAGCTATTTGTGCCGTATTTAATGATGCCGAAATGGGTCGCGTTATTGAGTTTTTTGCGCTCGCTTAGGTAAAGGTCTATTTGATCGGCTGGAATATGATCCTGCTTAGCACTGTATCAAAGTATAAGGTCAACACAGAGTCTTTAAATGTCACGCGTTTTTCTAGATGAAAAAATGGGTTGTCGACTGTGACCTGCTCATCATCAAACTGCCAATTAGAGTCCGTAAACGTAACCTTTATGGTTGTTTCGATATTATTTGGGTAACGAAACCACATTGGTGCATTGTTACGCTCTCGCTGTTCTGGCTTATAAACTGAGTTTTGAATTTCACTGGCGTAAAAGTCGTTTTGAAAATCATTACCCTCAGGTCGCCAAAAGTCATCGATAGTATAGTGCTCATTGGTAATTAGCTGACCGGTGTCCTTTGGAGATTCAACCAGCATAGGTTTGGCTGTTTGTAAGCCTTTGTAGGTATCTTGATAATATTCGCGGTAATCATCTTCTATGCTTTTTAAGCTGTTTTCAGCGATTGAGCTGCGGCGGCTAATTGCTTCAAAGTCGCCATATTTATATTGAGTTGAGAAACTAACTGGCTCATCAATACCTTCTGGGATCTGATAACTATCAAAAACCTGTATGCGTTTTAGGGCAGGCTCTGTGAACATATCTGTAAAGCCTGTCTCACCTTGCTTTATGATTAACGCGACATCGTAGTTCGGTTGAGCTAAATGTTCTAAATCGCCGCGCTGATACGAAATGGTTGGATCAAGCCAATAGCGTTTACCTTGGTGCTCTAAGGTGACAATGACATGGTCAAATAAACTAGGGGAGACCGGTAAGCTAGCAGTACGTTTTCTGTCTTCAGTGTTAACTAAAGCAGGGTGAGCCTCTACGCCGAGCGCTTTAAGTAAAGAAATGAGCAAGACGGTTTTGTCTTTACAGTCGCCATAGCGCAGTGCCAAGGTTTCTGATGCGGGAGTAGGCTGGTGCGAGTTGGTGCCCATTTCTAGGCCCAAATAACGTACTTCGTCTTGGCTAAAGCGCAGGGCAGCCACAATTTGAGACTCTAAATCGGCATGTTGAAACTTAATTTGACGGGCAATTGTTTCAATAGCAGGGCTAACTTCGATGGCAGATTGGTACAAAGGTAACGACCAATTGACTACCTCTTGCCAATTATTTACTTCAGAAAAATACACTTCCTTGTAAGGCGAATACCAATGCGGTACTTCGCTTGCAGAGCTAAGGGTCGGCTCATTGTGTTGGCTAATTTGGTAGTCAAAACCCGTATCTAACTTGGTTTTAGTAACTGGCGACTCGCCATTCATAAAGTTGATATATAAGGGCGTAGGCTTTTGCCACTTTACCCGCATAAATTGCTGCACTATCGGCACAGACCAATTAAGTGTACGCATGGTGCTGAAGTGCTGATAAACCGGGTTACTGCCCGAAACCGTATAGCTGTAATCTAAAATATCCATGACCCGCATATCATCAATAATGACATTTAGGCTTAAGGTGCCATTGTATATACGACTTGCTAAGTCGGTCTCGCGCTGTAACACCTGAAGCTCGGCACTATTTAGTTTATCTATATATTGGCCGTCACGAATAATGCCTAAACTATTGAGCGTAAGAGATTGGTAGTTTGGGTCAAAATCAATATTTAGCTGGCTAATATAATCAACCCCAGACTGATTGACTGCCTGCATTACAGTGCGATTAAAGCGTTGCTGTGGGGCTTGTTCAGATACCTGAAGCTGAGTGTCGAGCATCAGGTAGAAAGTCCCGTCTTTTATTTGGTCTCGAGGAATCTCAGGGGTTAGTAACTTATGTTGTTTTACCCAGTTAGCTGCAGGTGCAATCTGATAATCTTCAGCGGCTGCAAAGCAGCTCACAAAGAATAAAAAAACAGCCAGTACCTTAAGTTGTAAGTGCATCCATTTCATTGTTATTTTCTAATTACGTTTAGTTTTATATGACAAATTACTGAATTTCACGGCATGAGCCAAATAAAAATTAAATATTTATAGGTAGGTCTCGTAGGAAGAGGTGAGTCTAAGCGGCCCACGGCGAGCCGCTTTAGGTTTATATTATTTATCTTCAGACTCTTTAGTTGGTAAGTCTTTTATTTCAACGCGAGTATTTGCTTCATAGTATTTTTGCGTGATTTTTTGCAAAATCTCGCGGCGTAACGGGCTTACATGGCCGACTTCTTTGGTTAAGTTTTCACCATAAGTAACAAAATTAGTATCGAAGCCCTCTGCTACTATACTCGGATCGGCGACAGTCGCGTTACCTCCACCATATTCAACATCGCTACCTAGAATGTCGGTAATATCGTAGTTATCGATACTAAAAGAGAGGTTTTGCACAACTTGGTCTTTATCTGGCTCTTGAATTACTAACGATTGAAGGTGGTCAGCTAAATCTTCTTCAAAGTTAGGAAAATAGTTTTTCTTTTCAAGGTATAAAGAAGAAACACGAGTGCTATGGTTACCTATCACACTACCGCGGTTTGAATTAACAAACTGCACTGCATTGGTGGTCAGGGCGGTAAACACATTTTTTGCTGTATATGGGTGGTCAAGCAAGTTTGGGCTGCCAATGTAGCCACGGTAGTAGCCATATATTAATAGCGGGTCATTGTTAAATAGCGGTGCAACAATGTTGTACTCAATATCGTTTAATGAATACTGGTTACCATTAAAGTTAAAGCGTGGCTTATCAAAAAAATTTGGTTCTTCGTTTAATAACTTGGTCAGGTTTTTAACAGGGTACTGCTGCACTAATTCATTGAGTACCGTCACGTTATAGAGGTTGAGCCAGTAAGCGAGTAACTCTGATTTTGGTAAGTTACTTAAATTAATTTTGTTTGGCAGGTCGGCCATATTTTCTTGCACTATTTGCAAGTCTTGCTTCATCTGAGGATTCTTTTTGTACGAATCATAATAAAAGCGGTTTGCTTCTGTTGCAGTCGACGGTTTTGGGTTCGACGACAACCGCGTGCCAATTTTGGTTGTGTTTTGTGAAATGCGATAGCGGTCTGACATACCTAAATCAATCACCGAGGCATTTAATATTTGCCCGTAGTCAGTGTACTCAAGGGTGATATTTGATTTTTCATCGTACTGATGAAATTGGCTAAATTTTTCTTGGTTAATAGCTGTTGTTGCTGTTTTATTAATAGGAGCCGTTGAATTACAGGCTGTAACTAGAATAAGTGATGTTGCTAATACGATGGGTTTTATAGCGTTTTTCATTTTTATGACCTTCCGTAGTTTAAAAAATAAACATAGCGTGGTTTTTTTATAAGCGCAACAATCTGTTGTTTTTGTTTAAAGTACTAACCTTTTTCGTTTCTTAAGTAGATACGGTGATGTTAGCTTCTGTGCCTTGCTGGGGTTTTGAGTTTATCGATAACTCAAAACCTTGGTTGCGCACAAGTTCTCGGGTGATCACAAGCCCTATACCTGTGCCATTTGCTTTGGTTGAGTAAAATGGCACGAACAAGTTATCAGGGTTTTGAATACCACAACCTTGGTCGCTAATTGCAATATTTAAGCTATCACCTTGCCTTGACCAAGTGAGGCTAGGGGCTGAATTGCTGCCTGCTTCAAAGGCATTTTTTATCAGGTTGATCAATGCTTGTTCTAGCTGGCCTAAGTCGGCATCAACATATAATTCTTCACTGCTATTTATCACTAGTTCAGGAAATATAGCGCTTAAACGTGTGTTTAGTTGCTCGCTACTGATTGTCTGTTTTTGTGCGGGGGGTAGCTTGGCAAACGCACTGTAACTGGCTACAAAATCAAGCAAGTGCTGAGCGCGTTTTTCTATAACTTGCAGCATATCTTGGGCGAGATCATCGTGACTGCTAATTTGTCCTTGGCGCTTAAGGGTTTGCAATGATTGACTCATTGAATAAATCGGCGTGAGTGAGTTACGCACTTCATGATTTAACACTCGAATTAACCGTTGCCAAACAAGTTGTTCATTATCGCGAAGCTGTTGCTCAATTGAAAAGAAGGTCAGTAATTCAAAGTTTCTGCCGGTCCGCCAAAAAGTCTGCGATGAGATTTGAAAGCGTTGTTTAAACAGTGAGTCGTTGTTTTGTTGCCATTCGCCATCATGCAGGGCAATGCCTAAGTCGCTGGCCGATTTACCTTCAATCTGGCGATGGATAATACTGTTTTTAAACGCCTTATTACTAAAGTAAATCAAGCCATGGGGGTCTAGTATAACGATGGGTAAGTCCAGCATGCTGGCAAACTCAAACACAAACTCTTCTGTTTGCATATAATGGCGCTTATTTTTGGCTATTTTATTGCTGAGCTTGGCAAAATCTTGCTTAAGCGCTGCGACTCGTCCACTTTGATAAGACGCTAAATGCCAACTATTACTTTCGTCATTTGCCAGTGCATCTAGTTGCAGACCAAAGCGTTCAATCACATCGATGATCACGCGGTAGCTTTTAATTAAAGCAAAAGCGCTTATCCCGATAAACGGCAATAATAGGCTAATACTGGCAAACCAATCTAGTTTTAAGCTGAGCGAAAGGGCAATACCAAGCGTAAATAGCACCGCTATAACCATAAAAAAATAGCGTCGAATACGCTGCTCTAACGACAACTTGCTACTCATTTAGCGTTCTACTTCTTTTAAATCGAGCTGATGTTTATCAATGCGACGATAAATCGCCGATTTACTTAATCCTAAAAATTCTCCTGCGGCGATAACATTACCATTAAATTGCAGCAGCGCTTTTTGAATCATTTGTTTCTCAAGCTCTTCAAGGGGCAATAGTGGCAAGGCTTGTTCAGCATTACTATTTGTTTGCTCGCAACTTGGTTGATCTAAAATGAGATCATTGGCTTGAATATTGTTGTTATCGCTCATGATCACCGCGCGTTCAATGCAGTGGCTTAGCTCACGAATATTACCAGGCCAGCTGTAGTTTTTTAGCGCGTTTAGAGCATCAGGACTTAGCGCCATATTTGCACGTTGGTATTTTTTACCATGCACCAATAATAAGTGTTCTGCCAAGGGGGCGATGTCGTCTTTTCTGTCGCGAAGCGGTGGAATGTGCAGTTCAATGGTATTGAGTCTAAATAATAAGTCACGGCGGAACTCACCCTGCTCAATGGCCGTAGCTAATTCACTATTGGTGGCAGAAATAATGCGAACATCGGCGGTTTTGGTTTGGCTTGAGCCTAGCACTTCAAACTCTTTGCTTTCTAGCACGCGGAGCATTTTACTTTGCAGCTCAAGGCTTAAAGTCGCAATTTCGTCTAAAAATAAGGTGCCGCCTTCGGCAATTTCAAAACGCCCTAAGCGGTCTTCTTTGGCATCAGTAAAAGAGCCTTTTTTATGGCCAAATAATTCACTTTCGAATAGCGTTGGCGCAATAGCGCCAATATTCACGCTTACATAGCGTTTATCACATCTGAGAGAATGCTTATGAATATAATGTGCTAATAAGCTTTTGCCAGTGCCATTTTCGCCGGTAATTAAAATGCTGGCATCGGTTTTAGCTGCGCGCTCAGCTTTGGCAAGCAACAGCTGCATGATTTCTGATTGAGCTATGTAATGTGCTTGTGTGTCACTGGTAAGCGCCTTTAAGCACGCGTTGTCGTGATTACTTTGCTTGAGCTTGAGTTGTTGTTGTACAACGGCGGTTAAGCGCAAGTTATTCCATGGCTTTTCAACAAAGTCGACTGCCCCTAATTGCATGGCTTTAACAGCGACGTCAATGCTGGCCCATGCGGTCATCACAATGACAGGTATGGTCGAACCTAATTGATTTAGTTGCTTTAAAAAGCGTAACCCTTCTTCACCAGAGGTGGTGTCGAGCTTGTAGTTCATATCAAGCAAAATCAGGCTAATGTGCTCCGATTTTAATAACTCAAGGGCATGTTCAGGGCCTTCGGCCTCATGGCAGTGTAAGCCTAATTGTTGTAATGCAACAGTAGCAGCCAGACGTACATCAGCTTGATCGTCTATGACTAAGATTTTGTCCATGATGTTTTCTTATTATCCTGTTGAGGTGGCTTAAATTTAAGCCACCATTTTGTGCTGTTAATCGTTACGTAGTGCGGCCATAGGTTTTGCTTTAAGCAGTAAAACCAAAGGTCTAAAGCAAGCGAATAGCGCAATACATAAGGTAATACTCCAAGCGAGTAATTGCAGTCTTACATCAAGTATCAGCCATGACATTAGCTGTCCTTGTAACATGTAAAAACCCACCATTACCGCGGCGAGAGCAACCGCAAAGCCAATGAGCACAGGGATAATAGCTTCAACACTCATCAGCTTGAATAAGCGCGCTTTTTTCGCACCTAATGCCATACGAATACCAAACTCATAACGGCGTAGACCCAGGTTGTAGCTCAGTACCCCAAAAATACCGATTGCTGCTAATAATAGAGTAAATAGCGCTAAGGTACTACACAGAACCACTGTCAGTCGGCTCATATACAGTAAATTGTCGTACTCTTGTTGCAGGTCATTAAACTGCCACATGGTTAAGTCGCTGTTCTTTTCTTTTAGCGTATTAAGTATTTGTTTATTAGTCAGCTTAACGCCTTCAGAAGCTTTGATAGTAAACATGTAGCTATACGGTGTTGCAGGCCACCAAATGTGACGACCAAACGATTCATCGTAGTATTTAGGGTGATTAAAATCTTCGGTTACACCCACCACTTCATACATCTTTTCTTCTAAGCCTTGGTAGCTCTTGCCGATAATATTTCTATAGTCTTGGCCTGGTAATAAGTTCTCTGCCACGCTGACTGATACCAGTATCTCGTTGGTTTCACCTCGTATTGCTTGTTCAGTAAAGGTGCGGCCGGCGAGAATTTTGGTATTAACTAAAGCAAAGTAATCAGGCCCTACCCACTGACTAGGGAAGAAAACTGAGCTTTTACCGTTTACATCAGTCAAGGTGTTGGCGTTTTGTCTTTGCGAAACAGGGCTGTGACCTAGGGCAACATCATCAATACCTTGGCTATCAAGCAAAACCTGCTTGTATTGCAGCATGTGTTCGTAGCGTTCAGCCAATGACATTTGATTATTTGGCTGGAACAGGTTGGCAAAATATAGGTTTTCGGTATCACTACCGAGTGGGCGGTTAATCGTGCCCATGGCTTTACTGACTACCATCACAGAAAAACTTACAAGCAGCGCGGCAACAAACATTTGTGAGCCAATTAAAATACGCACTGTGCGGCCAGATACCTGCGAAACACCGCCCTTACCACTGTTTTGCATTTGCGTATTTAGGGTTTTGTAATTTACCAAACGTGCTGTAATTACAGAGAAAATATAAGCAAGAGCAATACACAGTATAATGGCAACAATAACTAACGTGGTATCAACGGCTAAGCTATTCACCAGTGGTAAACGCCCTTCTGCCAATACTTTAAATAAACGTATGCCCCATACCGATAAAAACAGCGCAATGCTTACCGATAAGGTCATTAAAATCAGTGATTGTAAAAAGATACTTTTAAATAGCGTGCTGCGTTTTGCACCTAACACCGCCTGCAAGGCGAGGGTTTTATGTTGAGCAAAAGCGCGTGAGAAGAACAAAGTGCTTACATTAAGTACTGCAATAATCAGTAGCCCTACCGCACCGGCTAACATCATCAAGCTTAAGTCATCGTTATTACCCAGCTCAACGTCACGATAAGGGGTTACTTCAGGTTTTACATCGGTGATCCCCCCGTTGTTTAGCCATTCTGATTTAACCGTATCAATTTGCTGTTTTAAATCGACTTTAACTTGATCTATGGTGACCCCAGGCTTTAAAACAGCAATTAGTTTTAGGTTTTTGAACGTGTTTGTCCATGGGCTTTGCCAATCGTCATTGTGAAAGAAACGGCGGTCAGCACTGGATGGAAACCACACTTCAACATCACTTGCTTTAAACATGTAAGGTGGGCTGAATGAGTCATCAACAACACCGACGATACGGTGAACATAATCGGTTTCACCAGCCATGACTGAGAGTGTTTTACCAATAATGTTCGGGTCGCTGTTGTAATGTTTGCGCCAGAAGTTAGCAGATATAACAACCCGGTCATCAGGAGTTTCTAGCGTTTCTCCAAGGTCAAAACCTTGTCCCATTAAAAATGGCGTGTTTAATAAGTCAAAATAGTTGCCGCCAACATACAGCACAGGCTCTTTCGGTTCGCCATCAAGGTTTGCAAAAATTTGCTCACCTGCATTGATCATCATACTTTGTTCAAAGCTTTGATTATGCTTAAGCCAATGCACCATCGACTGATAGCTTTGAAAGCCAGTAGCATCATAGTCATCATAGGTAAGTGATTGCTCAACCACCACCATGCGGCTTTCATCGTACACATCAAGGGGCTTTAAAAAGTAGCTGTTAACAAGGCTAAGCACCACAAACATGGTGGCCAGTGTTAAAGCAAGCGTTGCGATAACCGCAGTGACAAAACCCGGTGCATTCATTAATGATGCCCACGCTAAGCTTAATTGGGCGCGTGTTTTGGTTAATTTCATCACATCACCTCGGCGCTTTCGAGAACTTGCTCTGCAGTGTCGCTGCTAGGTGCTTGGCGAGCTTCAGAGTAGGAAACAATTTCACCATCTAACAATTTAAGTTGCGTTTTAGCGCGCCCGGCATAACGTAAGTCATGGGTTACCATACAAATCGTGGTGCCTTTTTTATTTAGCTCATCGAGCAAGTCCATGACAGCATCACCATTTTTTGAATCTAAGTTACCGGTTGGCTCATCCACCAATAAAATGCTTGGCTTGCCAGCCAATGCGCGGGCAATGGCAATACGCTGTTGTTGACCACCAGATAATTGGTTTGGTTTATGCTGAGCACGGTGGCCCATTTCAACTTCATCAAGGGCTTGTTTTACCGCAAGCTCTATTTCGCTCGGGCTCATGGCTGGCTCTCGGTAAGTGAGCGGCAGTGCCACGTTGTCAAACACCGATAATTCATCAATTAGGTTAAACGACTGAAATATAAAACCAATGTGAAGGTTTCTAAGTTCAGCTTGCTGATCCATATCGAGGGTTTTTGTGTCGACTTCTTTAATGAAATAGTCGCCAGCAGTTGGGCTATCTAGTAAGCCTAGTAATGACAGCAACGTCGATTTACCACAGCCAGATGGGCCGCTAATGCAAATATAGTCACCCTGGTTAATATTCAGGCTGATGTCTTTTAATGCATAGGTTTCAACATTTTGGCCGCGATAAACTTTGGCGATTTTGTTTAATGAGATAAGCGTGTTGGTTTTCATAAGCTGTCCTGTTCGATTTTTATTGTTGCCAAATGCTGCCATTTAGAAAGGTCAGAAATGATCAGCTGTTCGCCCACGGTGGCACCGCTCAAAAGTTGAATTTGATTGTCACTGAGTGTACCAAATTCGATATTAGTTGGCGTTGCTAACTGGGTATTTGGATTAAGTTTAAATAGCGTGGCTTCGCTGTGTGCTTGCGCTTTTTGCGGCACGTTAATGGTTAACGCATCGGGAATAATGTTGCTAACAACATAACCTTCAATGCTTAAATCTGGGCGAGCATTGGCAGGCAGTGTGCCTTGTAAATCAAGTTCAATAATAACCCGACCATCGGTAACGATAGGGTCAATTCGGGTGACTTTGGCATCAACTTCACCGTGGCTTGCTTGGCTAAAGGTGTTTACTTTTGCTGCCATATTGAGTGCCACTTTTTCGGCATCAGCTTGCTTCACACTCAGCTCTGCTTTTAGTGCTTTGTTTGAGCCAACCACAGCAAGGCGGGTGCCCGGCACTAGGTTCTGACCAAGTTCAACATTCAATTCTTGTAGCATGCCATCGATACCTGCCGTTATTTGCAGCTGATCAAAAGCGTGTTGCTCAACTTGATAATTAAGCTCAAATTGGCTTAATAGCTCTTGCTGTATTTTGCTACGTTGTAAGTGCATTTCTTTGAGCTGAGCGAGGCGTTGCTGCTCGATACTTACGCGCTCTGTAAGCTGTGCAACGTTTAGCATGCTTCGTTTATAATCTAGGCTTGAAACAATTCCTTGTTCGATCAGTTTACTTTCGGCATCGACTCTAAGCTCTGCGCTTTGTAGCTCACTTTTTAAAATGGCGAGATTCGCTTGGCGTTCAAGTAGCTCACTTTGCTGGTTAATTTTTTGCTCATTAACACTGGCTTTTTGGCGAGCGAGTTCTAGCCGAGCGACCGATAAACGCTGCGCTTGCTGAGGGTTTACTAGGCTTAAAATCACCGTGTTTTTGTTAACAATAGTGCCGGGGTAAACGTGGATAGCTTCGACCATTGCGGTGTCAGTATTGGTTAAATAGCGTTGATACTTCGGTTTTAAACGGCCAAAGCCACGTATTTTTACTACAAAATCGGCTTGTTCTACGGTTGCTATTTGCAATTGGCTGGCAGAAACTACTGTGGGTGTCGCCCATTGATAAACCATTATAGCGCCAAGCGCTGACACGCTAATAGCTGCACCAATAAGCCATTTTTTAGCTTTTGATTGCTGAGGTTTACGTTTTAGAGTGCTGTCTAAATCCATTGGCTATATTTCATTGTGTTGTAAGTTTAGCAACACAAAAGCGAGGAACGTGCCAAGGTTTAATCTATTGATTTTTATCGTTTTTAATTTTGTGATTAGGTGGGCTTTCCCACTTTTGGGATTAATAAAATCAAAAGTGGGACAAACTATAATGCAGTGTTTACTGGGTTAATTCTGCAAGTTTAGCCAGTTGCTTTTTAGCATGTGCGTTATCAGGTTTAAGCTTGAGTACTTGGTTATAGTTGGCTATTGCTTGTTTAAGGTTACCGAGATACCAGTACGCTTCTGCTAGGCTATCAAAGGTATTGTAACTATTAGGGTAAAGGTGTGTGTTAAGCTTAAAAACCGCTAATGCTTCATTGAGTTTGTCTTGGTTGATAAGCGAATAACCCCATAAGTTAATATCGTTTTCAGCAAATTGAATCTTCTTTTCTTTGCTTAATTGATCCGCAGCCGCAATTGCATTTTCGTAGCCTTGTACTTCAAGAACTTGCCATAAGCGTTTTATATTTTTGGGCAGGCCAAAGCCATTCTCTTGTTTCATTTCTGGAATATAAAAGCCAGCAATTTCATCTACAAATTGCGATGGCATTGCACCCATTAAGTTGGTTAAGATCACAATTGACATATTATCTTCTGGGTAAACAAAGATACCAGCCCTGTTACCACCCACAGCGGCTAATGCAGGATGCTCTTCTCGGTCCATAACAGGCCAGCCAAGACTGTAGCCGTTTAAACGTTGATTGAAGCCTTGAGTGTGACCGCTTCTTAGGCGAGTCGGAGTCCACATTTGCTGTATACTGTCTTCACTAATAAATTGATTTGTTTGTAAAGCGATTAGCCAATTTGCCAATTCTGCTGCTGTTGATGCCATGCCTGCGGCGGTTTGTAACATTTCAGAAAAAATGGCTTCTCTTGAGTTGAACAGTTCATCGCCTTGATTTTCGTATCGTCTTGCTGAGTGCTTTACAACATTGTTGAGGTTATTAAAGCCCGCTTCAAGTGTTCTGCTCATTTCAGCCTGCTGTAATTGGTTTTTTTCGATAAATTGCTGAAATGGCATCCCCGATAGTTTGTTAATTAACTTACCAATAATAACGTAATTTGTTTGGTTGTATTTAAAGCGAGTGCCTGTTTCGAATTCTAATGGCTTGGTTTGAACTAGTTGCCATGCATCATCGGGTCCTTGATCTGAGATTAAATCAGCAACTTCACCTTTTATTATGTCAGGTAAGCCTGATGTATGGCTCATTAACTCTCTGGTTGATATAGCGTGCCACTCAGTTGGCAATTCTGGCAGATAAGTGCCAATAGGCGCATTAAGATCTAATTTCTTTTGCTCAACAAGCTGCATCAGCGCCACACCAACAAAAGCTTTTGTTGCAGAATTAATGGCAAATAAAGTGTTGCCATCAACGGCGATATTATCTTCAATATTTGCAACTCCGTAGCTGGCAACTTTAGTTACTTTATTATCTCGAACGACGGCGAGTTGTAGCCCTGGAATATTTCTTTTTTGCATTAACTGAACCACCCATTGGTCAAGCTCATCTGCATGTGCAGAAAAGGCGCAGAAACTGGCTGATAGCAGTGTTATGGTCGGAAGAATTAATTTTTTTGCTAGTTTTTTGCAAGCTGTGTACACGATGTTGTCCTTAGTGTTCATTTTTATCTATTATTTTTTACTTAGATAGTTTTGATGTGAGCACTAAAGCGAGGAGTATGCCAATGTTTAACGTTTTGAAATTTATAGTTTTTATTTTGTTTTTTGATTTGGGAATTCCCATTTATGGGAATTTCAAATTAAAACTGGGAGTGAAAGCTTAAATTAGCTTTCTTCGATTTTGCCAACCTGTGAAAGTTGATTAAACAAAATGCCCGCTTGGGTGCGGTTATAAACATTAAGCTTGCGTAAAATCGCTGAAACATGCTGCTTGATAGTAGTTTCTTGAATCGACATTTCAAAAGCGATTTGTTTATTCAATAAACCGTCGGCAATCATCGCCAATACGCGATATTGCTGTGGTGTAAGCTTTTCAAGATTGCGAGCAAATTCGCTTTGTTCGTCGTTTATCACTACATCGGTTAAATCAACTTCGGGTGGTAGCCAAGTGTCGCCATTTAATACATGGCTAATTGCTTCACTGATGACATCTAAAGAAGATGACTTAGGAATATAGCCTGCAGCGCCAAGACTCATGGCTTGTTTGATTATGGCGGGGGTTTCATTGGCAGAGACCATAATCACTAAGATATCTGGGTAGTGATTTCGTAATTGCGAAAGGGCTTGTAGGCCATTTGCACCTGGAATAGTTAGGTCTAAGAATATCAGTTCAATTTCAGGATGTGCATTTAATAGTGCGAACAAGCCATCAATGTCACTTGTTTCTTTAATATGTTCTTCGGGCACTGATGTCGCGGCGGCTTGACGCAGTGCACTTCTAAATAACGGGTGATCATCGGCGATTATAGTGTTCACAGCTAAAGACATTCCCTCGATTCTCCAATGCGTTATGTTATAAGTGATTTTGCGCTTTGAAACAAGGTTTGCCTGAAGGGAAGTTTCAGACAAACCTTTCTCACACAAGGATTTAGGTTCTTTTTTAGAAACGGTAACCAACAGTGAAGGCAACAGTGCGAGGGTCGCCGTAGTAACCGATTAGCGTATTATCACCACCTAAACCAGGGGTGTATTTGCTCGTATCAGTTGGATCTGTTGGATCAGGTGCTACGAATTGGTAACCACCAATCATGTACTCTTCATCCGTTAAGTTTTTGCCGTAAAGACCAGCAGTCCAGTGACCGTCCGTGCTGTACCAAGTAATGCCCATGTTAAAGATACCGTAAGCATCTTGAGTGAGTAGGCTATCTTCTTCGAATAGAGCGTAGTCGCCTCGGTGGTAGTAGTTACCATTTACTACAAAATCACCCATTTCTGTGTACATGCGATAGGTCGCACCTAGATTGAAGGTCAAATCTGGCGTGTTTGATACTGTGAAGCGATCTGATTTGTCGAATGCCTCACCTGTTTCAGGGTCGTAATCAATTACGTTATCAAAGCTACTGTCTATATAGCCAATTGATGCATCAAAGCTTAGTGATTCTGTGGCTACGTAGTTAAGTTCAAGTTCGATACCATCTGAGGTTGATTCACCAATGTTACCTAAGCGTTGGTTTAGATCAGATGCACTGTCTCCCGGTAACACCGAAATATACTGACGGTCTTTATGATCAAGGGTGAACAAGGTTACGTTCGCACGTAAGTTATTATTCCACTCACTCTTCATACCGATTTCGAATGAATCAACGATTTCAGGTTTTGCTGCAGGCTCTGCGGTTGTTGCTCGCGGGTTGAAAGTACCTGACTTAAAGCCTTGCGCATAACTTGCAAAGAACATGATGTCGTTTGAATACTGATATTCAACACCAGCACGTGGTGTGAAGCGTGACCATTCTTCTTCATCATCTAGTACGGTTGGTACGAGTTGACCTTCTGGGCGAGTATAACCAGGGATCCAACCTGATTCTGGATATACAATGTCAAAAATTAGGCCGTTGTTAACAAGCGCCTCTTTTTTGTCTTTGGTGTAACGTGCACCCAATGTCATTGACCATTGATCATTAAAGTCATAGCTACCTTGAATATACGCAGCTTTACTATTTGAGTTACTACAACCACTAACTTCACGAGTGAGGCCAGGAGCGCCTAAGCTTTGACCTAAGATACCTAAAATTGCCTCAAACTGGCCACATGATTCACCATCGTAATAGTAAAGGCCAGATACAAATTTGTAGTTATCACCTTGATGGTTTAGCTGTAATTCGTGAGTAGTTTGTTCATCATCGTAAATAGCGGGTACATCGAAAATCGGCAACGACGTATTATCAAAGTCGATATTAGTTGGTGAGTAGCTCTCTCGGCTTGAGCCTATGTATTTTATGCTCGTGCTGTCAGTCATATCCCAACGAGCAGTTAAGCTGTAGCCTTCTAGTTCAACTTTGTTCCATGTTGGTAAGCTGGTGTATGAGTCATACACACTGTCTGGAACTGGTGCATCTGTTAGTAGGCTAGGAAGTAAGCGGTAGCCACCTTTCGCGTTAGATTTATCTTCTGTTTTATCCCACGCAAAACGGAAAAATAGGTCATCAGTAGGCGTGTATTCTAAAGTAACACGAGCTGCGGTAACGTCTTTGTTGTAGTTTTCGCGGTCTTGGTTATCAAGAGCTGATGTTAAAAACTCACCAAAACCATCACGATTAAGTGTTGCAAAACCAAAACCTACATAGAGTTTTTCGTCAATAATTGGCAGTTGACCAGTAATTTTTAAATCTTTTTGGTTATAGCTACCTACAGTGCCTTGTATATTTAAAGTTGCATCACCGCTCATTTCTTTGGTGACGTATTTAATTGCACCACCAATGGTATTTTTACCGTAAAGCGTACCTTGTGGACCACGTAATACTTCGATTTGTTGCACATCAAGAAGGTCAAGCACCGCACCTTGTGGGCGAGCAAGATAGACATCATCAATATAGATACCAACACCCGGCTCATAACCCCACAATGGGTCTTGCTGACCTACACCACGAATAAACGCAGTAATTGTAGAGTTAGTACCACGGCTTGCTTGCAAGGTGGTATTTGGCGAGAACTGCTGAACTTCGGTCATGACGACGATACCGTTTTCTGCAAGCTCTTCAGCACCAACTGAAGTTACAGCAACAGGAACTTCTTGCAGGTTTTCAACGGTTTTACGCGCTGTTACCTGAATACGTTCTAGTTCCCCTTTTTTTGCTGCAGGTTCGGCTTGTTCTGCCGCTTGAGCACTGACACCTGCTAATGCAAGTGATACAGCCAGAGTAAGTGGCGCGACTTTTGGGTTAAGCTTTATCATGTTGTATTCCTTGTTATTGTTGTCATTAGTCTTATGGCCACTCTCGTTGATGTTGCCGAAGACTTAATAAGTTTGCCCGTGTCACCTGTCAGTTAATGTAGAAGATAGTTGCAAAAATTGAATTAGTACCATAGTGCTATACCCACCACAGCTCTTTATTTATCAAGCAATTAAGCTATTTTTAAAGCAGATAGTACCTTAGTGTTATGTATTTTTTAGGCGCTTAAGGTAAGACTGATAGCATTATTCCGATGTCACCTCATCTGTGTAATAACAATAATTATAGGAATGTCTATGCTGAGCATGATAGGACTGTTAGGCGGTTTAATACTGCTGATCATTTTAACGCTGCGTGGGGTAAATTTATTTATCGCCGCGCCAATCTGTGCGTTGTTAGTCGCACTTAGTAGTGGCATGGCCATTTTCCCTGTATCGGCAGATACAAACTTTATTAACGCCTATATGGATGGCTTTGCTGGTTTCTTAAGTGCGTGGTTCTTTATGTTCTTGCTGGGTTCTTTATTCGGTAAGTTCATGGAAGATACCGGTGCTGCAGACAGTGTTGCGAGCTATATTGTAGGCAAACTAGGTATGAAACACGCAGTTCTTGCGGTGGTGATCGCCTGTGCAGTTTTAACCTACGGCGGCGTGAGCGTCTTTATTGTTGCGTTTTCTGTTTACCCAATGGCATTAAGTTTGTTTAAAGATGCAAACTTACCGCGCCGCTTTATTCCAGCAACCCTGGCATTTGGCTCGGTGACCTTTACCATGACTTCGGCAGGCTCGCCAGAAATTCAAAACTGGATCCCGGTTAAGCACCTTGGCACGTCGCCATATGCAGCATGGGAAGTGAGCTTAGTGGTGGCCATTTTCATGGCAACAGTAGGTTATTTTTGGTTAAACAAGATGATCAAAAAAGCCGTTGCCAATGGTGAAACTTTTGAAGCTCGTGATGATGATCCTGTCATTATTGAGCGTCGTCGTCCGCACCCAATTACTGGTGTGATCCCGCTAATCGTGGTGTTACTTTTATCATTTACTCTACATGATGTACTGCAGCAAACAGCACTTATTGTAGCCTTGCTTGGTGGCGTATTGAGTATTGTGATTATCAACTTCAAGCATTTTCACGATATGGGAAATGCAATTAATGTTGGTACAACAGGCGCTTTAGTGGCAATCGGTAATACTGCAGCAGTGGTTGGTTTTGGAGCTGTAGCGAAAGTATCACCGGCATTTACCGCAGCAGTAGATGTGATGACTCATATGCCTGGGAATGAGCTGGTTGGCGCTGCAGTGGCAGTGAGTGTAATTGCTGGTTTAACGGGCTCTGCTTCTGGCGGGCAAGCTATTGCATTACCACTTGTAGCACCGGGTTATTTAGATATGGGAGTTAATCCTGAACAGCTGCACCGCGTGGTGGCAATTAGTTCTGGAGCTCTCGATACCTTGCCGCATAATGGCTATGTAGTGACAACAATACGCGCTATCTGTAAAGAAACGCATCAACGAGCGTATTGGTCAATGGCAGCACTTACTGCGGTCGTTCCGCTTATCGGTGTCGCATTGGCACTTGGACTCTTTATTTTCTTTTAAGGAACAGCAATGAAAACCAAATTAATAATTTTGCTATGGCTGGTTGTATTTAGTAGTACTGCGTTTGGCGCCGAAAACAAAGCCGAAACCATGCTAGTGGAAAAACAGCATTTTACGACAAAGGATTTTACCACTGTGTCTGGCGTGACCTTGGAGCAAGTGGATATTGGCTGGGAAAGTTACGGAAAACTAAACGCCAATAAAGATAACGTGATTTTAATTACTCATTATTTCTCTGGCACTTCTCATGCCGCAGGCAAATATAAAGCGGATGATGCCCTACCGGGTTATTGGGATGCGATTATCGGCTCAGGCAAAGCTATCGATACGAATAAATATTATGTGATTAGTTCAGATACGTTAGTGAATGCCAACTGGCATGATGAAAATGTAATCACCACAGGCCCTGCGTCAACTAATCCTAAAACAGGCAAACCTTATGGTTTAGATTTTCCTGTGGTTACGATTACTGATTTTGTGAATGTGCAAAAGCGTTTACTTGAAAGCCTAGGTATCACTAAGTTACATGCTGTGATGGGCGCATCAATGGGGTCGTTTCAAGCACTTGAGTGGGCAACGCGTTACCCAGATAAAGTTGAGCGTTTAATTCATGTGATTGGCGCTGCAACGATGGATGCATGGACAGTCGCAGCACTTGAAAAATGGGCGTTACCAATTCGTTTAGATAAAAACTGGCAGCAAGGTAATTATTACGGCAAAGAGCGTCCGTTAGATGGCTTAGCGGCAACCATGCTTAATATTACGCAAGATGCGATGCATCCAATTATTTATAACGCGAGCTTCCCTGACTTTAACGTGCTTGATGAAGGCGCGTTAAAAGACATTCGTACCTTGCCTAAGTTAAACCAAGTACTAGCACAACGTGCAATGGCGCGTGCGAAAACCCAAGATGCAAATCATGTACTTTATTTGGTCCGGGCATCACAACTATTTACCGCTGGCATGCAAAGCGATTTAACAACTGCACTTAAAAATGTATCCGCCAAAACATTATTACTACCCGCAACGAACGACTTACTGCTTCGCCCTGAAAACATGCGCACCGTGTTTGACACCATGAAAGCAGCAGGTAAAGACGTTGAGATTTCAGAAATTGAAGGGGGCTGGGGACACCTTGATGGCATTTTCTCAATCGCCCCTAAAGCGCAGCTTATCAGTGAGTTTTTAGAGGAGTAACCCGATGAGCAAAACAGTTTTAATTACTGGTGCAGCCAGTGGTATTGGTTTATATGTTGCCCAGCAACTAGCGATGCAAGGCCACACTATTATTGTCACTGATTTAAATCAGCAAGCTGCAAAACAGGCGGCAGCAGGTATTGTTGAGCAAGGTGGTAGCGCCGAAGGGTATGCACTTAATGTGGCAGATAGTGATGCAATAGAGCAGTTTTTCAATGAGCTTAATCAGCCGATTGATGTGCTTATTAATAATGCGGGTATTCAGCACGTTGCAAAGCTTGAAGATTTTCCGGCTGATAAGTGGCAGTTTTTACAGCAAGTTATGCTCGTTGGCCCGGCGATGATGACCAAAGCCGTGCTACCACGAATGCGTGAACAAGACTTTGGTCGCATCATTAATATTGGTTCAATCCACGCCATGGTGGCGTCCAAATATAAGTCAGCTTATATCGCTGCGAAGCATGGCTTAATCGGCTTTGCTAAAACTATGGCACTGGAAACTGGCGATGCCAATATCACTATTAACACTGTGTGCCCAGCGTATGTAAAAACGCCGCTAGTGGAGCAACAAATTGCCTCACAAGCAAAAGAGCACGGTATTTCAGAGCAACAAGTGATTGACACGATTATGCTGGCACCAATGCCGAAAAAAGCATTTATCGGTTTAGATGAGATCCTGCATACCGTTAGCTTTTTAATGGCCGATGCAGCACGCAATATTACCGCCCAAGCAATCGCCATTGATGGCGGTTGGACTGCACAATAGGAGGAGCCAATGGCAGGTTTTGATAAAGTAGTTACAAGTTACAGCGAAGCGATGGCAGGCCTTGAAGATGGCATGACAGTGATAGCGGGTGGTTTTGGTTTATGCGGTATTCCTGAGGGTCTGATTGCACAAATTAAACGTCAAGGCACCCGTGATTTAACTGTGGTATCGAATAACTGTGGCGTTGATGGTTTTGGTTTAGGTGTGCTGCTTGAAGACAAACAGATCAGCAAGATGGTTGCCTCTTACGTTGGTGAAAACGCACTATTTGAGCAGCAGCTATTAAATGGTGAACTTGAAGTTGAGCTAACACCGCAAGGCACTTTAGCTGAAAAAATGCGTGCTGGCGGGGCGGGCATCCCTGCATTTTATACCGCAACAGGGGTGGGGACCCCGGTAGCTGACGGTAAAGAAACCCGCAATATTAATGGTCGCGATTATTTATTAGAGCCAAGCATTACTGGCGATTTTGCGATAGTTAAAGCATGGAAAGCAGATCGCTACGGTAACTGCATTTATCGTCATACGGCGATGAATTTTAATCCGATGGCAGCAACCGCAGGCAAAGTTACGGTTCTTGAAGTTGAAGAAATTGTTGAGCCAGGAGAGCTGGAGCCAAGCCAAATTCACACGCCGGGTATCTATATTGATCGGGTGATTAAGGGTGAATTTGAAAAGCGCATCGAGAAAGTTACCACTAAGCAAGAGAATCAATAAGGAGCACGCTGATGGCATTATCACGAGAACAAATCGCTAAACGCGTGGCGATGGAACTACAGGATGGTTACTACGTTAACTTAGGTATAGGTATTCCAACCTTGGTCGCTAATTATGTCCCTGATGGCATCGAAGTGATGCTGCAATCTGAAAATGGTTTACTCGGTATGGGGCCATACCCAAGTGCAGACCAAGTTGATGCCGATATGATCAACGCAGGCAAAGAAACGGTCACTGCTGCAACGGGGGCGGCTATTTTTAGCTCTGCTGAAAGCTTTGCCATGATCCGCGGCGGCCACGTTGATTTAACCGTACTGGGTGCGTTTGAAGTGGACCAAAACGGCAATATTGCCAGTTGGATGATCCCGAAAAAGTTGGTTAAAGGAATGGGCGGTGCGATGGATTTAGTCGCCGGTGCTAAAAACATTATTTGTACCATGACCCATTCCAACAAGCATGGCGAATCAAAACTGCTGACCGAATGTAGTTTGCCGTTAACAGGTGTTGGTTGTATCAATAAAGTGATTACCGATTTGGCACTTTTAGAAATTAAAGACGGTGCATTTCATTTATTAGAGCGTGCCCCGGGTGTCTCGGTTGATGAGATTATTGCTAAGACACAGGGCAAGCTTATTGTCTCTGGCGACATTCCTGAGATGACTTTTAGCTAGTTTTACGACTTTAAGCAGTTAATTTGCCTAGAATTTATACTAAACCCCAATAATGTGCTTTTTGTTCATGACTTTTATGAACAAAAAGCCATTTATCACCATCAATGCAACTTACCCCCTAAACATTTCGTTAATCTATCGTTAACACTATGCTCCAAACCAGATCGCCATTTGCAGTAGGCCGATCAACGACAACAAATAATTATAATCTGGTGTGGAGTAATTCATGAAAGCAAGTAACACACAGCTCGCTTTAGCCTTTGTAGCGGCGTTAGCAAGTACATCAGCATTCGCACAAAGCGACACTGAACAATTACAGCAACAACTCGACGCACTTCAAAAAGAAGTGGACTCATTGAAAGCATCAAGTAGCTTTAACTTAGAGTTTGGCGGTCGCGTTCAACTTGACTACAACTACTTTGATGGTGCCTACAATGCCAATAATGAAGGTACAGGGGGGAGTGAATTCTTCCCTCGTCGTATCCGTACTTATGTTGAAAGTGAACATGGCAAGTGGGATCACAAACTACTACTCGAATTTGCTGAAGGCACGGCTGAAATCGTGTTAGCGCGTGTACGTTATGCATTCGACAACGGCTTAAAAGTAAAAGCCGGTAAAATCCGCGAAGATATGTCATTAAATGCACTAACCAGTTCAAAACATATTAATACTATTGAGCGCAGCACCCTTGCTAATTCTTTCTCACCTTTCTTCCGTTGGGGTATCTCGGCTTATCAATACTTTAAAGACTCAGGTTTACGTTATGCCGTGGGTGTTTACAAGAACGATGCGTTTGGTGCCTCAGGCCACGACGAAGATGACAAACTGACATTGGCTGTAACAGGTCGCTTAACGTGGTCTAGTGCAGCACCAGGTGATGTGATTCATTTAGGTGCTTGGCACTCTTATCGTGATATGGGTGGTAATGATTTAAGCGCTCGTTTTGCCCGTGGTGAAGTGCGTGAAACCAATGTTCGCTTAGTGGATTACGCGGTCGGTGGTGAAACGGCTGCGCTTGATAGCATGTCGCAAAGCGGTCTTGAATTTGCCTACCAAGCGAATGCATTCACTCTAGAGGCTGAATATGCCAGCCGTTATCTCGATACGGTTGATAGCAGCAATGAACTTGATGGAGAGCGTTTTGATGGCTTTCATGTTTCGGCAAGTTATTTCTTAGGCGGTGAGCAGCGCCGTTACAAAGCAGGTTCAGCATTATTTGTGCAACCAAAAGGGATTAAAGATGCATGGGAGCTTGTTGCACGTGTGTCACAAATGAACGCCAGCAGCAAACAGCAAGGTACCGACGTAACCACTTACACAGTAGGCACATCATATTACCTAAGCAGCGATATCAAATTTATGGGCAACCTGATTTACAGCGATGTTGATGGTGCCGGTGCTTCTACGCTGGTAGGTGATGAAGATTCAGGTATGGGCATCAGTGCTCGTATGCAGTACTTATTTTAGGAGTCGTGCATTATGACTAAGTTTAAATCATTAAAAAGCTCTCTTTTAGCAGTTTCGTTATTAGTAACCAGCCCGCTAGCATTGGCAAACTTACACTTTTTGGTACCGGGTGGCCCTGGTGGCGGTTGGGATACCACAGCACGTGGTGTCGGTGAAGCAATGGTGAAAGCGGGCATTGAAGATAATGCATCGTTTCAGAATATGTCGGGCGGCGGCGGTGGCCGTGCGATTGCTTATTTGATTGAGTCGGGCACTAAAAAAGGCGATATGTTGATGGTTAACTCAACGCCTATCGTACTGCGCGCATTATCAGGAAAAATCCCTTACAGTTATCGCGATTTAACGCCAGTTGCCAGCATGATTGCTGATTATGGTGCGTTTGTTGTCCGTAATGACTCACCTTTTAAAACATGGCAAGACGTTATTGATGCAATGAAAAAAGACCCTGGCTCTGTAAAAGTAGCGGGTGGCTCAGCGCGCGGCAGCATGGATCACTTAGTAGCAGCACAAGCGGTGAAAGCAGCGGGTATTGATGGTCGTCGATTACGTTACATTCCTTACGATGCCGGTGGTAAAGCGAAAGCAGGTTTATTGTCGGGTGAGGTCAACTTACTTTCGACAGGCTTAAGTGAGGCACTCGAAGTCGCTAATGGCGGTCAGGCACGGATTTTAGCGGTGACTTCTGCAGATAAACTTCCTGATTACCCAGCAATTCCAACCTTAAAGTCGCTAGGTTACGACATGGAGTTCGTAAACTGGCGCGGCTTTTTTGCGACCCCAGATTTACCTGCAGATAAGCTAGCAGAGTACACAGAAAAGCTGCGTAAGCTGCAACAAACCCCTGAATGGGAAGCGGTTCGTGCCCGTAATGGTTGGCTAAATCTGTTTCAAGAAAAAGACGCGTTTATTAAATCACTTGAGCAGCAAGAAGCGCAATTACGCGTTGTAATGAAAGAACTTGGTTTTATCCGAGGCTAAGGTTAGACAATGTTAAACCGTGAACTAATTGGACCAAGTTTATTCTTGGTCCTCTTTACCCTCTACGCCCTTGTGGCTTGGCAAATTCCACTTATGCCATTTGAAGAGTACGAAAGTGTTACTTCAGCAACCTTACCAAAAGTGTATGCAGTATTCGGTATCGTGGTGTGTGTACTTTCGATTGGTGCCAACTTATTAAAGCAGGCGCCTGCAGAAAAAGCAGAGCTACTCAGTAAAGGCAACTTACTACGTACCTTTGCACTGTTGGTTTTAATGGTTGCTTATAGCGCCATGCTTGAACCGTTTGGTTTTTTAATTGCCACCAGTGCATTTTTAATTGCTGGCTTTTTTATTATGGGTGAACGCCGTAAGAAGGTGTTGTTGTTTGCTTCAGTGCCTGTGGCCGTGGTTTTTTGGTTTTTAATGACACAAGTACTGGGCATCTACTTAGTACCTGGCAATCTGTGGAGTTAAGTTATGCTTGATGGAATTATGTTAGGTTTGTCGACCGTACTCGACTGGAACAACTTGTTATATGTGATTGTAGGCTGCTTTGTTGGCACGTTCATCGGTATGTTACCTGGTCTAGGTCCAATTACTGCGATTGCGTTGATGATCCCGATCACTTACAGCATCGGTGCTGATTCGGGCATGATTTTAATGGCCGGTGTTTACTACGGGGCTATATTCGGTGGCTCTACTTCTTCTATTTTGATTAATGCGCCGGGTGTGGCGGGGACGGTAGCGTCATCGTTTGATGGCTACCCGTTAGCAAAGCAAGGGAAGGCAGGTAAAGCCCTTGCGATTGCAGCTTATTCATCCTTTATAGGCGGTACGATTGGGGCCATTTTACTGATGGTGGCTGCGCCTTTATTAGCAAAAGTGTCATTAAGTTTCCAATCGCCTGATTATGTTGTACTGATGTTTTTAGGCTTAACGGCCATTGCCGCGTTCTCTAATAAAGGGCAATTTCTAAAAGCCATGATGATGACGGTATTTGGTTTAATGCTGGCAACAGTGGGGATTGATCCCTCTTCAGGTACCGAGCGCTTTACCTTTGGCCAAGCTGATTTATTAGATGGTATTAGCTTTTTATTAGTAGCAATGGCAACGTTCGCGTTGGCTGAAGCTCTGATTAATGTGGCACGCCCTGAAGCTGAACCAGATAAAAAAATTGATGATCCTGATACGCCAAAAATTGGCTCAACAAAACTGACTAAAGAAGAAGTAAAAGACATGGCTCCTGTGGTTGGCCGATCATCTTTACTTGGCTTTATTGTCGGTGTTTTACCGGGCGCAGGGGCAACCATTGCCAGCTTTATGGCCTATGCCACTGAGCGGAACCTTGCTCCAAAGGCACTGAAAGATAAATTTGGTAAGGGCTCAATGCGTGGCTTAGCCGCACCTGAGTCTGCTAATAATGCTGCTTGTACGGGCTCATTTGTACCATTACTGACTTTAGGTATTCCGGGTTCGGGCACTACTGCGATTATGCTAGGTGCATTAATTGCCTACGGTATTCAGCCGGGTCCTATGCTAATGCAAGAAAATCCAAGTGTGTTTTGGGCGGTAATTGTCAGTATGTACTTTGGCAATATTGTACTGCTTATTTTGAATTTGCCGTTGATCCCGTATTTTGCCAAAGTGCTGGCAATGCCTAAATCTGTGCTGACAGTAATGATTTTATTCTTCAGCTTAATTGGCGTGTATTTAGTGTCATTTAACACCTTTGATTTATTTATGATGGTGGGCTTTGCGCTGGTGGCCTTGGTGCTTAGATTGTTAGCTTTCCCGATGGCGCCTTTATTACTTGGCTTTATCCTCGGTGATATGATTGAGCGAAATTTCCGCCGTGCGATGATGATTTCAGATGGCTCGCTGAGCTTTTTATGGGACCGCCCATTAACACTGAGTATTTTTGTGATTTCGATCTTAGTGTTGTTGTTCCCACTGAAAGACTATATTGTCCAACGTCGTAAAGACAAAGCAGCTACGCAAACAGGGCAACATGCGTAGTACAAGGCACTGATATGAGATACACCAATAAGCTAAACCCATTTCAGCATGTGGTTAAAAAACCAAAGCGCTTAGAAACGCGGCTCATCATTTGGGTTACCGGTCTATGTGTTTTACAGGCTGTGTTGTTTGGCGCTTTGGTGTATCAGATCACTGCAGAAAGCTTACATAACCACATGGGTGATAAAGCGCTTTCGCTAGCAACCAGTATTGCTTCACGAGATGACGTGCTAAACGCATTACAAACGAAGCAAGGGCTTAATGAGTTAAATAAGCAAATAGAGCATATTCGTGAACTAACCGCAGCTAGTTTTATTGTTATCGGTGATAGGAATACCCGTCGCATTGTTCACCCCGACTCTGACAAGCTGGGTAAACCTATGGTGGGTGGGGATAGTAAAGCGGCGCTACGTGGTGAGCGTTATGTGTCGATTGCAAACGGGAGTTTGGGCGAGTCTATCCGTGGCAAAGTCCCTGTACTCTCAGAACAAGGCGAAGTCATCGGCTTGGTATCGGTTGGCTTTTTAGTACAATCAATTGAACCGCTCATTCGTGCTCGTAGTGCTGAAATCATGCTTTGGGGCTTGTTGTTAGTCGGTTTAAGTATTTTGGCTGCGGTGTATATCGGGCAACGGGTTCGTAATGCTATTTTTGGTTTACAACCTGACGAAATTGCAAGGCTGTTCTCAGAGCAAGATGCTATTTTGAATACTGTTCGTAGCGGCATTATCGCCCTCGATCCAGAAGGTAACGTGCGTAACTTAAACCAACGTGCTTGCGAAATCCTTGGTAAACCGATCAGCTGCATTCATCAGCCACTTAAGCTTGAAGATTTACTTCCTGAACATACTGAGTTTTTGATGCATAACCAACAGCGTCCGATTGTAGGTTTTGAATTATTTGCTGCAGATAAACGCATTGTGTTGTCGCGATATGCACTGCAAGTGCAAGATCAGGCTGATGGGATTTTATTGAGTATGCGCCCAGCGGATGAGCTTGAGTATTTATCGCAGCAATTAACTAAAGTGCAAGCTTTTGCTGAGCTATTACGAGTACAAACTCATGATTACTCAAACAAGCTAAACTTGATTGGTGCATTAATTCAAATGGGACAAACTGAGCAGGCTATTGAGTTAATTGGACAAGAAAGCAAGGGCTCGCAAGCACAGATCCATCATTTACTCGAAAGGATCCAAGATCCGGTACTTGCTGGGTTACTTGTTGGTAAATACCATAAAGCCCGTGAATTAAACGTAATACTTGAGCTTAATCCAGATAGCTTATTGGGATCAATCACCCGTAAAGATATGCTGGAACGGGTTGTCTCGATACTTGGCAATTTGATTGATAACGCAATTGAAGCCGCTATTCGAGCTAGCGATACACGTACCCCTAAGGTTCGTGTTACGGTTGATGAAACCAGTAAAACATTATTGTTTGATGTTGAAGACAGCGGTTTTGGTTTAGGCGATGACAAGGATGTGATATTTACACCACAATACAGTTCTAAGTCAGGGGCTGAGCATGGTATTGGCCTTTATTTAGTCAAAACCAACTTAGATTCGTGTCGTGGTAGTTTAGAAATAGGTGAGTCTGATCTGATGGGGGCACGTTTAAGTGTCTACATTCCAAAATAATAAAAATGATCAGCCTATAAATAAAAGGTAAAGAACATGACTTACTCAGTTGTCATTGTTGAAGATGAAGTAGAAGTTGCCCAATTATTGGCGCAATATTTATTACTTCCTCATGGCGTAGCTGGCCAACAAGGGGCGCGGCAAACACTGCGTCAAGGGCAATATCAGGTTGTTGGTATTGCAGGCAATCTTGCCACTGCGAAAGCGTTATTATCGGCCGTTAATGCCGATTTAATTTTGCTCGATATTCATTTACCCGATGGCAATGGTCTTGATTTACTTAATGAGTTGCGCCGCGAGGAAATGAAAAGCGAAGTAATGCTTTTAACCGCAGCAAAAGAAGTAGAAACACTAGAAAAAGCCATGCAGCTTGGCGCTTGTGACTTCTTGGTTAAGCCATTAATGCTAAATCGCTTAGATCAAGCATTGGCACGATTCGAAGCAAGACAACAATGTTTCTCAGATGCCGATGAAGTAACCCAATCTATGGTCGATACTTTATTTGGATCGCAAGAACAGTTAAAAACGCCAGTAAGGCTACCAAAAGGGGTGGATCAGCTTACTTTGCAAAAGATCTTAAAAGCTTTTAAAGCGAATATTGGCACGGCTTTTACTGCTCAGCAAATGGGGGATTTAGTGGGCGTAAGTCGCTCAACAGCCCGCCGTTACCTCGAATACTTGCTTGAAGCTGAGCAAGTCAGTGCTGATCAGAGCTACGGAAGTATCGGTCGACCCGAACGCTGTTATAAAATGACAAGCAGTTAAATCGCATCATTTAATTGCCAAATTACCGCTAAATTAGCGATTTTAGTAGCATAAATTTACTGTTCGGCACGTTAAAAAGTGCCGCTTATCCTGAGCATAGAAAAATTTTATAAAATTGATTGCATTTTAAGCGACTTCGATGGTGATGTTCGCTTTAAGTAATGCTATACTCCCGCCGAATAATTTTTCGACTTTATTAAGAGTAAAATAATGGCAGATTTATCGAAGTACAGAAATATTGGTATTTTCGCCCACGTTGACGCGGGTAAAACTACCACCACTGAGCGTATCCTTAAGCTTACGGGTAAAATTCATAAGACTGGTGAGGTACACGACGGTGAGTCTACTACTGACTTCATGGAACAAGAAGCTGAGCGCGGTATTACAATCCAATCAGCAGCTGTAACTTGTGAGTGGAAAGGCCACCGCTTAAACGTTATCGATACTCCGGGACACGTTGACTTCACAGTAGAAGTATACCGTTCACTTAAAGTGCTAGACGGTGGTATCGGTGTATTCTGTGGTTCTGGTGGTGTTGAGCCGCAGTCAGAAACTAACTGGCGTTATGCGAACGAATCAGAAGTTGCACGTGTAATCTTCGTAAACAAATTAGACCGTATGGGTGCTGATTTCTACCGCGTTGTAGGTCAAGTTGAGAAAGTACTAGGTGCTAACCCACTAGTTATGACTTTACCAATCGGTATCGAAGACCAATTTTGTGGTGTTGTAGACGTACTTGAGAAAAAAGCATACGTTTGGGACGAGACTGGTCTTCCTGAAAACTACGAAGTACAAGACGTTCCAGCTGACATGGTAGACAAAGTTGATGAATACCATGAAATGCTTGTTGAGTCTGCTGTTGAGCAAGACGAAGACCTAATGATGGCTTACATGGAAGGTGAAGAGCCTTCTCTAGAAGACATCAAACGTTGTATCCGTAAAGGTACTCGTGATCTTGCGTTCTTCCCAACATACTGTGGTTCTGCATTCAAAAACAAAGGTATGCAGTTAGTACTAGACGCGGTTGTAGATTACCTACCTTCGCCTACAGAAGTTGACCCACAACCTCTAACTGATCCTGAAACAGGTGAGCCAACTGGTGAAGTAGCAACTGTTTCTGCAGATGAGCCACTTAAAGCGTTAGCGTTCAAAATCATGGACGACCGTTTCGGTGCACTTACGTTCATCCGTATCTACGCTGGTCGCATGAAGAAAGGTGACACAATCCTTAACTCAGCAACTGGTAAAACAGAGCGTATCGGCCGTATGGTTGAGATGCAAGCTGACGAGCGTAACGAACTTACTGAAGCACAAGCGGGTGACATCATCGCTGTTGTTGGTATGAAGAACGTTCAAACTGGTCACACTCTTTGTGATCCTAAGCACGAATGTACACTTGAAGCGATGATCTTCCCTGATCCAGTAATCTCAATCGCTGTTGCTCCTAAAGACAAAGGCGGTAACGAGAAGATGGGTATCGCGATCGGTAAGATGGTTGCAGAAGATCCTTCATTCCAAGTTGAAACTGACGAAGATTCAGGCGAAACCATCCTTAAAGGTATGGGTGAGCTTCACTTAGATATCAAAGTAGATATCCTTAAGCGTACTTACGGCGTAGACCTAGTTGTTGGTCAACCTCAGGTTGCTTACCGTGAAACTATCACGAAAGAAATCGAAGATAGCTACACGCATAAGAAACAATCTGGTGGTTCTGGTCAATTCGGTAAGATCGATTACCGCATCAAGCCAGGCGAGCAAAACTCAGGCTTCACGTTCTCTTCATCAGTTGTTGGTGGTAACGTACCTAAAGAATTCTGGCCTGCAGTTGAGAAAGGCTTCGCATCAATGATGCAAGAAGGTGTTCTAGCTGGCTTCCCAGTATTAGACGTTGAAGTTGAACTTTTCGACGGTGCTTTCCACGCAGTTGACTCATCAGCAATCGCGTTCGAAATCGCTGCTAAAGGCGCTTTCCGTCAGTCTATCCCTAAAGCGGGTGCACAACTTCTTGAGCCAATCATGAAAGTTGACGTATTCACTCCGGAAGACAACGTAGGTGACGTAATCGGTGACCTTAACCGTCGTCGTGGTATGATCAAAGACCAAGAAGCTGGCGCAATGGGCGTTCGCATCAAGGGTGATGTACCACTTTCTGAAATGTTCGGTTACATCGGCCACTTACGTACAATCACGTCAGGTCGTGGTCAGTTCTCTATGGAGTTCTCACACTACGCACCATGTCCTGCAAACGTTGCTGAAACAGTAATCGCTGCAGAAAAAGAGAAAAAAGCTGCTAAGTAATTAGCCTTTTAATTCTTTGAAAAAACCCGCACTAGTTGCGGGTTTTTTATATTCTAAAAAGATATTTAATTGATATAAACAAAACTATTCAATGTAAATGGTTGATTTTTGTTCAGTCCTTCTTATACCAACCCGCAATAATACTTAATCATTTTGAGGGATTAAACCTGTCGCTAACTGCGTTAAAAATTTCTCATTTAGAACAACTAAATAACGAAATTTTTGCCTTGTTATCAACGAGGTTTAATTGCCTCAAAATAGACTACTTAATTAAGCGGATTGGTATTAATTGTCGCAATCCAATAATCTCATTCTTTAGTATCTATATATCTCTAACATTAAGCTTAAAGTCTTGGTGTTGGTTTTTTAAGTGTTATTTTCATACAAAATTAATATTTCATAAAAGACTGTGTTTTTAGCAGGTTGCAATCCAAATATTGAAATGCACTTATAAAGTATTTTTATTCACTTGTGTACCTATTTTCAGCAATGTAGAATCGTGATAACAACCATTTTTAGTTATTTAGTATTAATTTTCTAAAGCTATCAAATTAAGATTTATATTTATGAAAATGATCAAGTTAAGTCCAAACTGGATTTTACAAGGAATCAAGATCGCGTTGGCTATGCTTATTGCATTAGTTGCCAACTCCTTTGGAACATCATTATTAATTATTATTTTGCCTGTATTACTTATATTTCTTGTGCTGAGCTATTTAGGGATGCGCTCTTTATATTGTTATAAGGCAGGGATATGTTACTCATTAGGCTTAGGAAAGCGTTATATAAATGCTGAGGACATTAAGGAAATTGAGTTTAAATCGGTGGCATTTTTGACTGTTTTTAGGGTTTTCCTTAAAAATGGCAAAGTATTAAGGTTTATTAATTGGCAAATTGATGAGCAGCAACAGGGCTCGATAACAGCACTTTACCAACCTGACAATAAAGAAGAACAAATCGCTTAACGATACAAATAAAATGGCCGCGAAAGCGGCCATTTATTCATATTGTGTCGTTTATTTCTTTAGACGACGACGCAGTGCAAATGGTAAAGCTAGTAAGCTTAACCAAGCAAGTGAACCAGAATCATCATCTTTAGACTCTTTCTCTGCTTCATCTTCTTCAGTTACATCATCTGCTTCATCGTTAGTAATGTTGATGTATAGCAGTTGCGCTTCTGATAAGTTGCCTGCGCTATCCTGTGCACGGATCATCAGCGTAAGCTTGTCTTCTTCTTCGAAATCTAGCTCTTTAGCAACTGTGATTTCACCTGCGGCACTGATTGCAATCGCATCTGCATGCTCACCAACAATACTAAAACTTACTACAGGTGTGTAATCAGCATCGCCATCAGAGAAAACTAATTGGCCTATAACTGCGCCAATTTCACTGTTTTCTACGATTTCGAATGCTTGATCTGCTTCGATTACTGGCGCCTGCTCTGCAGGAATAGGCTCTGCAGATTGAATATCAATAATCACAGGGTCGTGATCAGATGCACGATATGCGTTATCTGCATAAAGGCCTGCTTGTTGTGTTGCTGACTTATACTCAAGGTTGTAGTCTAGGCTGATTGGCTCATCGGCATTGATATGCCAATCAGTCGCAGCAACAACTTTATCAAGCATAGATTCTGTTACTAGCGCGTGGTCAAGGCTACCAATGCGGCCAGAGAAGCTATAAGAGTAACCTAATGTATCACCGTCTAGTTCAGCAACCGCACTCTTAAGACCTTTGTCTGCAAATGCACGAATAGGATCTTCCATCGCGTAAGAGTTCATGTCACCCACTAGGATGATATCTTCATCTTCAACTTCAGTTGGGTAAGTTGCTAACCAATCTGCATAAGCATTAGCACCCGCAACACGGATTTCATTCCAACAGGCTTGGCCATCACCTAAGTCAGCATTATTACCCTCAGCGCTGCCACAGCCACCTTTAGATTTTAAGTGGGCAACTGCAACTGTGAAGATTTCTTCGCTTTCAAGAGATTGGAAGCTTTGGGCAATAGGCGGACGATTGCTGTAATCAAAAGGTTCAGCAGTTGTATGAGCTGCCTTACCGACTTCTGATACTTTATTTGAGCGATAAATTAAAGCTGTTGTGATTTGATCAGTACCAATTTTTTCAACATCAAAATCAACAAATGCGTAAGTGTTTTCTGCATCTTCGTCATTAAGTGCTGAAACTAGGCTTGCAATAGCACTGTTTTCACCGAAACCATCGTTTTCGATTTCCATTAAGCCAATGACATCAGCATTGATAGCTGTAATTGCACTGACAATTTTTGCTTGCTGACGAATAAACTCTTCTTCGCTGTCTGCACCACGGCTAGTTGGGAAACCTGCGCCTTGGCCATCACCATTGAAATAGTTTAATACGTTGAAGCTCGCTACACGAAGATCTGCATCTTCGTTAAGCTCTGGCGCATCGGTACGTGGGTTTGTTGCTGTAAACTCAGGTTGCACTGTAGGGTGAATGCGGTAACGGTTGAAACTGTAACCCATCACACCTGTAACAGTGTTTACTGTGTCACCCAAACGTAATGTGTTATAGGCATCAAGACCTGTGCCTGGGTAGGCGATTGGATCAAGGTTTTGTTTTGTTGAACCATCGTCGAGTAAGATTTGTTTTTTCAGGTTTTCAGCTTCAACAGCATTTGCTGCATCACCCGGTAGTGCAATTTGAGTACCTTGGTATAAACGCTCAGTACCTAAGTCAACCTCACCATAACGGCCAAGACCGTAGTTGTTATTGACAACTAAAGGTTGATCTATGGTTACTAACATACCTTCATAGGCTTCAAGTTCTGCAACTTCAGCAACTGGTAAAGTAACAACGGTTGGATCTGTAGATAGGCCTGTAGCACAGATTTCAACTTGGCTTACATCACCTAGCTGTGTCGCGCTGTAGTATTCAGCTACGCTACCTTTAACACGTACATGATCACCAACGTCAACATTAGTATCTGCGAAATAAACAAATACACCTTCAGAGGTAAGTGGGTTTGTATCAGTATCAGCAGCAAGTGAGCTAATAAAGAAGCCTTTGAGCTGATCATCAGCTTGGAAGTCTGCGGTCACTACACCTTCAACTTCAACTTCAGTGTCAATAAGTGGGCTGTCGCCGCCTTCACCTTGAATTGCGTTGATTAATGTTTTTGTTGCTCCACACTCAAGCGGAGTAACTGGCTCTGGCTCAGGAGTTGGTGCTGTGCTTTCACCGTATTGACCAATATTGCTAAAATCATTTTGGTCGAATTGTTCCCACTCTTCGCTAGGGTTAAATGCTGATGTTGCATCAGTACGACCTGAAGTCACAGTCGTTTTGCGACGTAGTGTTTTATTGGCTGTTGTTACACCACCTTCATCCCATGCTGAACCAGGATCAACACCTAGTTGACCAAAGCTATCAACTATTTCACCGTCTTTAGTTAGGACTAGCGCGTCATCACCGTTGAAGTAAGTAATTGTTGATTCTATATCGGCTTTTGTCTTCAATTCATCAACAGAACCAGCGTTAACAATAACGTAGGTCGCATTTGCTGCAAGTGTACCTGTTAAAGCTAAGCTGTTGTTTGGATCTGCTAGGTCTCCATTACCATTTGAGTATAAAGAGATAGTGTAACCATCAAGCGATAGTTCAGCGCCAGAGTTGTTGTAAAGTTCTACCGCTTTATTGTTAGAGCTTCCTTCAACGTATTCAGAGATGATTAGGTTGGCAGAAGCAGGCGCGCTCAGGCTTGCAATAACAAGCGCGAGCGGCGTTAATTTTGTATTTATCATTATTTTTCCCGTGTATGTATTTTTAAAGTCCCAATATGGGACACAGTACTTTAAGAAAAATCTATGACAAATTAAATGCAAAATGTTAATAAAATAGGAATAATTTCCAATTTTTAGAATATTTACTTTAGATTAGTTATTTTTTAACCAAACTGCTGCTTGTTTTGCAAAATAAGTTAGGATGCCATCTGCGCCAGCACGCTTAAATGCTAATAATGACTCCATGATTATTGCTTCTTCTGCAAGCCAACCGTTATCAATGGCTGCTTTATGCATGGCATATTCACCACTGACTTGGTAAGCAAATGTTGGTACACCAAATTCATCTTTTACGCGACGTACAACATCTAAATATGGCATGCCAGGTTTCACCATAACCATGTCTGCACCTTCTTGAAGGTCAAGGGCTACTTCACGAATAGCTTCATCAGAGTTGGCAGGGTCCATTTGATAGGTCTTTTTATCGGCGCCTTTCAAGTTACCTGCAGAGCCCACTGCATCACGGAACGGACCGTAGTAGCTTGAAGCGTATTTTGCAGAGTAAGCCATAATACGAGTGTGGATATGGCCTTCGGCTTCGAGTGCTTCACGAATTGCACCAATGCGTCCATCCATCATGTCTGAAGGTGCGACTATATCGGCACCTGCTTCGGCATGTGATAGCGCTTGCTTAACTAAGATTTCAGTTGTTACATCATTAATCACGTAACCATCTTCATCAATTATGCCATCTTGGCCATGTACTGTGAACGGGTCAAGTGCAACATCAGTGATCACACCAAGCTCAGGAAACGCTTCTTTTAATGCGCGAACTGTACGCTGTGCTAATGCATCAGGGTTGTAGGCTTCTTCAGCTAGTAAAGATTTTTTATCGCTAGGTGTTACGGGGAAAAGAGCAACGGCAGGTACACCTAATTCAACGAGTTCTTTTGCTTCTTCAAGTAGTAAATCAATAGAAAGGCGCTCTACGCCTGGCATAGACTCAATAGCTTCGCGGCGGTTTTTACCTTCTAAAACAAATACAGGAAAAATAAGGTCATTAACGGTCAGTTGGTTTTCAGCCATTAGGCGACGAGAGAAGCCATCACGACGCATGCGGCGCATACGTGTATAAGGGAAAAGGTCGAGTCCTGATTGGGCCATGCTTGTATACTCCTAGTTTGGTAGAGGATAACTCACTACGCGATTTCGACCTGATTGCTTAGCATGATATAAGGCTTTGTCGGCATAGTCAGTGAATAAACTTGGGTTATTAATGTCTTCAGCAATTGCGCTGTAAACACCTGCACTCAAAGTAAATTTAATCGTTGTTCCGGCAACTATTATATCAGTCTTTTCTGCGGCTTTGCGTATTTGTTCGGCAATTTCTAATGCACCTGTCAGTGGCGTATTAGGCAACAGCACGACAAATTCTTCGCCGCCGTAGCGGGCCACTTCATCGAGAGGTCGTTTCAAGTGCTGTTTAATGACATCGGCAGCAGATTGAATGGTTTGATCACCACTTAAATGACCGTAGGTGTCATTAATTGCTTTGAAATGGTCAATATCTAACATGATTATGGCTAAAGGTGTTTGTTCACGTCGCGAGCGACGAATATCCATCAGTAGCTTTTTATCGAAGTAACGGCGGTTCTTGGTTTTTGTCAGCGCGTCTTCCATATTAAGTTGTTCAAGCTCTCGGTTTTTCTCTTCAAGCTCGCGTAACGTCACTTGTAACTCAAAGGTACGCTCCTCGATATTTGCTTCAAGGTCTTGGCGCGCCTGTTCTTGCAGTTCAAGGCGTTCGCGCATTAAGGTATCTTTAGCTTTGCTTTCTGCTAATGCATTTTGTTGTGCTGCGACTTCAGCATCGCGCTGCATCAAAAACAATTTTATGACTGCATAACTCAAGCTCAAGCTACAAACCAAAAAGCAAATGAAGGTGAGTGAAAGCACGCCGATATTTAAATTAAATGGGTTAAATACTCCTAGTGCGCTGTAAATAATGGCGCAGAAAAAAGCGAATAGGGCGATTAGAAAAGCGCTACAAGGCTGTTTATACTCACGGTTAAACTGCTTTAGAGCAATACTTGCAAAGATGATAAGAACCATAGGTAAACTTAATAAGCAAAGTGTAATTGCAATATGAATTGGTAAGAACCACATTATTACAGTGACAAGCACTACGACCCACGCTAACCAATTTTTAAAGCGATTTAAGCGAGATTTGGCAAAGCCAAATATATACCCTTGCAATGGCACAAATAACGCACCACAGATAAAAAATAGGGTCGGAATAGTCAATTGTTGAAACGATGAACCGCTCGGTTGTAAGTAACGATAACCAAAGCCATAAAGGTACACTAACGACAACCAAAGTAAGGTAAGTAATAAACCTGTGTATGCGAAATAGCGGCGTCTAGAAAAGCCATAAAGTACTAAATTAGTGAGTGCGAGCGATAAAATAAAACCGACTAATAAACCGTACAATAAATTGAACTTACTTTTATGTTTTAGGTATTCAGCGGGCTTCCAAAGGCTTAAGGGTACTCTAAGGCCACCGTTATTTTTAACTCTCAAATAAACGATAGAATGGCTTGCTTTGGGAATTGTTAGAGATACAAGCAGTGATTCATTTTTTATTTGCCGATTTTCTAAGGGAAGAGCATCTCCAATTTTTGTGCTAAATAAAACATGGCTAGCTTGGAGGTGGAATACATCCACTTCATCAAGTAAAGGGTTATCAATTGACAAGATCAGTGGTAAGTCATGTAGTGATGTATTCTGAATCGACATTTTTAACCACAAAGGACTTAAGTTCATGCCTAAGTTAAGAGTGTTACCATGGTTTTTTTGCCAAGGTACAGCATCACTCGTTAATGCTTGCTGTTTTGTAATAGGATCAAGCGTGTACTCAACATCAAGAGAATGCAGAGATTTAAAGTGTGGGCTAACAGTAATCGGGTTAGCCAGCAAGCAGGGAGTAAAAACAACAACGAAGAGTACGCCACACAGTGACCATAGGCGCTTCATCTTAACCCTTAGTGGTAAATAATTGCCAAAAGTTTAGTGTAGTGTGTTTTGCAACATCAGTAAATTCGCATCCTTTCAAATCAGCAATTTGCTGGCATATATAAGGAAGGTTCTGAGGCTCATTGCGGCGAGATTTCGGTCTTGGTCTGATATTTCTCGGCATCAAAAAGGGGGCATCGGTCTCAATTAACAAACGATTCAAAGGAATTGACGGTACCAAGGCCTGTAGTTGCTCACCTCTGCGCTCATCGCATACCCAGCCCGTGACACCAATATAAAGCCCCATAGCTAGGTAGTTTTGTAATGCATCTTGGTCACCAGTAAAGCAGTGCAATACACCTCGCACCTTATAGTCACTCAAAATTGCGAGCATATCTTCGCAGGCATCTCGTTCATGCAAGTACACTGGCATATCAAGCTGCTCAGCAAGCTTCAGTTGGCGTCTAAACACGCTACGCTGCACATCTCGAGGAGAAAAGTCACGATTGTAATCTAAACCACACTCACCAATGGCAACCACTTCGATGTTTTGGCTAAGAGTCATTAAGTGTTCTTCAAGGTGTTTATCTGCTGTTTTTGCATCGTGAGGATGAACTCCTGCTGTGCAATACTGATTGAACTGTTTGGCGAGTTTCAAAGAAGTCTGGCTGCTCTGAAGATCGCAGCCAATAAGCAGCATCTGTGTTACACCTGCCTCAGCGGCACGTTGTAACACAGCGTCATGAATATCATCAAATTGATGATTGCTTAAGTTGACACCAGCATCAACTAGCGAAGTGCTCATTAGTTAGTACGTTTTACACGAATCGAACGGTTTTGACCTTTAACTTTTAGGAGGAAAGAATTGAAAATACCTCGTTCAATTATGACAACATCTTGTGCTTTTAAACGTAAGCTATCAGAGCCAACTTGACGCCATTGCTGACCATTATCAAGCTCGATGATCAGTTCACCATAAGGTGCTTTTTTTACGCTTTTTACTAAGGAACTTATTTGGTCATCGTTAACTTTTGCAACTTCTTTATGCTCTAAACCAAAGTCTTCATTTTTTGTTTTTACAATTTGTTCGCTTGTTGCAGCTGCAACAGGCGCCGCGACAACAGCTGCTGTAGAGCTTGCTGCAGGTTGTTTAATTTGTTGTTTTGTTGCTGGTTTAGACAGCGATTTACCAGCCATTACGTTGTCGTAACAAAGTAAGCGATTAAAATCATTTTCAACAAAAGTACACGCTTGTAGTGCTTGTAAGTTAACTTCGTTTGCTTGAGTAGTACCAGCAATTGTTAAAAGAGCAACGAAGGGAATGAGTTGTTTTTTCATTTTATTCCTCGGATTCCTGTTGAGGCTTGGCGGTATAAAATGCAGCCAAAATTAAACCTAATTCAAATAATAACAGCATGGGTAATGCTAGTAATGTCTGTGACAGTACATCAGGAGGTGTTAAAAACATGGCAACCACAAATACACCTACCACAATATAAGGTCGTTTTTCTTTTAAACTTTTTGTTGTTGTAGCACCACTCCAGCATAACAGCATGATGGCGACGGGTATTTCAAACGCAATACCAAAAGCAAAAAACAGTTTTAAAGCAAAACTTAAATAGCTACTAATATCAGGCGCTAATGTCATCATATCAGGGCCAGCGTTAGTAAAAAACCCTAAAATGATTGGCAGCACTACAAAGTAGCAAAATGCGATACCACTATAAAATAGCAAAATACTCGAGGCCAAAATCGGCATTAGCATACGCTTTTCATGTTGATACAAGCCGGGTGCTATAAAGCTCCAAACTTGGTGCAGTATCATTGGAATAGCAGCAAATAAAGCCACAAATAGAGTGAGTTTAAACGGTGCAAAAAAGGGTGCTGTTACATCCGTTGCGATCATGGTGGCAGTGCTTGGCAAATTTGCAATAAGAGGTGCTGCAACAAAGCTATAAATATCGTTGGCAAAATAAACCAAGCCGATAAATATTAGCAAAATGCTTAACAAAGCTTTCATGAGTCGATTTCGCAACTCAATTAAGTGGCCAACAAAGCCTGTGTGAGCTTGCTCGGTCATAATTTACTATTCATCATCGTTGTTATTGACCACAAAAGCAGAGATTAAATTCACTTTTTTTCATCATTATTGTTAATTTCTGCTTTTTCAGGCGTGTCTTTCTTGTAACTGTGGGTGACTGACTGGGCAGCCTTTTGTAGTTCGTTTACAGAGTCTTGCAGATCTGGAGAGAGTTCTTGCAAATTTTGTTGCTCTGCTTTTTTTAAGTTTTCGTGAAGCTCATGGATACGGAGTTCTTCGTTCACTTCAGCTTTCACTGAGTTGGCGACTGATTTTAATGTTTTTACCCAGCGGCTCACAGTGCGAATTGCCACAGGCAAGCGCTCTGGACCTAATACAATCAGACCTACGATCAGTACGACAACAAGTTCCCACATCCCCATGTTGATTAAGCCTTATGGTCGTCTTTGCTTTTCTCTACGGTTTCTTTGCTTTGCGTGTTAGAAGATTTTTCTATCTGCTCGCTTTTTGCGTTAGTTTGGTCTTCATCAGACACTGCTTTTTTAAAGCCTTTTACAGCACTGCCTAAATCACCGCCAATGCCACGAAGTTTCTTTGTGCCAAATAACAAAACGATGATTGCTAAAATAATGATTAATTGCCAAATACTGATACCACCAAAACCCATGGGTTACTCCGTTTTTATCAAATTTTTAGAATAGACTTGTCTCGATTATACTCACCAAAACATAAATAGCACTTAGTTTATGTGCTTCGCCATGCAGCAATAAAGCCCGCTACAGCAAAGCCAGCTGTAATTGCGCTCGCAACTAAATCATGCTGTAAATAACATAAGCCTGAAACAATCAAGCAGCTACCAGCAAAGATGCTAAGTAACAAAGGTTTAGCAGATTGCGGCGCAGGCAATTGTACAGGTTGTTGTTGACGTTTTAAGTTTTGATAAATTAAATCAGGTAATTCAGGCATTTTTTCTGCCCAAAATGGCAAGTTCGCATACATTTTTTTCATTACTGCAAGCGGACCAACTTGTTCTTTGACCCAATCTTCTAGGAAAGGTTTAGCAGTTTTCCATAGATCAAGCTGCGGATACAGTTGTCTGCCAAGGCCTTCAACATACAACAGCGTCTTTTGCAGTAACACTAATTGCGGTTGAACTTGCATATTAAAGCGACGAGCCGTATTAAACAGGTTGACTAACACATGGCCAAAAGAGATTTCAGCTAATGGTTTATTAAAAATTGGCTCACACACAGTACGAATAGCAAACTCAAACTCTTCGATGCTGGTATCGGCTGGTACCCAGCCAGAATCAACGTGTAGTTGCGCTACTTGGCGATAATCACGATTGAAAAAGGCAATAAAGTTTTCTGCTAAATAGCGTTTATCTTCGCGATTAAGGGTGCCTACAATGCCACAGTCAATACCTATATATTTTGGGTTATGTGGGTTTTCACGAGAAACAAAAATATTACCCGGGTGCATATCTGCATGGAAGAAACTGTCACGGAATACTTGCGTGAAAAAGACTTCTACTCCGCGTTCGGCTAGTAGCTGCATATTGGTATTTTGCGCAAGCAATGCTTCAGTATCTGATACAGGAATTCCGTAAATACGCTCCATTACCAATACATTACTTCGACTGTAATCACTGTATACAAAAGGGATGTAAAGTGAATTTGAGTCTTCAAAGTTACGACGTAGCTGTATTGCATTCGCCCCTTCTCGCATTAAGTCGAGTTCATCCAACAAGGTTTTTTTGTACTCGTTTACGACTTCAATAGGACGTAAACGTTTAGCCTCTTTTAATAACTTTGCAACTAATCGAGCGACTTTTTGCATCAGCATTAAGTCAGCATCAATTTGCTCTTTTATATTGGGGCGTATGACTTTAATTACCACATCTTGAGCTGCGCCATGCTCATCAATTAAGGTAGCAGTATGGACTTGTGCGATCGATGCTGATGCTAAAGGTGTTTGCGAAAAGTCACTGAACAATTCACTAATATCATTAATACCCAGCGCTTTTTCGATAAGCTGCTGGGCAAGTTCACCTTCAAAAGGTTCAACCTGATCTTGAAGTAGTGCAAGCTCTAATGCGACATCATGAGGGAGTAAGTCACGGCGTGTTGAAAGCATTTGGCCAAACTTGATCCATACCGGGCCAAGTTCTTGTAGAGCAAGTCGCAAGCGCATACCTGCAGGTTTATCTTTATGTTGGTTGCGTAACCAAAATAAGCTTCCGCGTCCGAGCTTTGCAAACCAAGGCACTCTTTTACGCGGAATTAATTCGTCTAAGCCGTAGCTCAGAAGGGTTTTAGTGATGTAATAAAGACGAGCAGACGACACACAAGTTCCTTAGCGCATTAGCGTGACTGTAACAGCGCGTTAATTCGCATCTCTAATTGAGATACTTGGCTTTTTAATTGGCGATTTTGCTGTTTAAACTCAGCAAGCTCAAGAGGGTGTATGGTCACTGCTAACTCATCTTGGCAAAGTGTTGTTAAGGTATTTTCTAACTTACTCTTTGTTTGTGAACCACGACGTTTTAAGGTTTGTAAAGAGAGCCACAACTGTTGTGCTGGGGCATCGCCAATGTATCGAGAAAAGTGCTCTGGCCAGTCAATATCAAGCTCTGCAAAAGCATTGCTAAAGCCTTGTGCAAGATTTAAATCGCCTTGCAAGTCGAGCTTATCTTGGCGAATGAGTTGCGTTAGCATTGACGGATCTTTAAGCGCCAACAAGGTATTGATATCAGCGCTGATCATGCAGTCAAAATTGCGCTCTTGCGTACTGTATAAATGAATTTGCTCGTCGCTGTATACGCACAAAATTGACTGTTGCCAATCACGTATCTCAACCAACAGCTGTTTATCAGCAATTGCTGCAAGTTTGCCTTTTAACTGAGGGTCTAACTGCAGCAGTTGATTAATGATTCGTTCGACGAGTGATAACAGAGCGTTTGCTAACATCGCGTTACCTACTTAATTAATAGAGTTTTTAGTATTTAAAACCACGATGGAGGGCAACAATACCGCCAGTAAGATTTTGATAATTAGTTTGTTCAAAACCTGCATCTTCCATCATGCTTTTTAACGTTTCTTGATCTGGATGCATTCGGATAGATTCCGCAAGGTATTGATAAGACTCGCCATCATTCGCTACTAGCTCACCCATTTTAGGTAAGATATTAAATGAATAGAAGTCATAGGCTTTGCTCAGTATTTCTTGTTCCGGTTTAGAGAATTCAAGTACTAATAAGCGACCGCCAGGCTTCAGAATACGATACATTGAGCGTAGTGCTTTATCTTTATCGGTAACGTTACGAAGACCAAATGCGATAGTGATCAAGTCAAAGCTGTTATCAGGAAATGGCAATGCTTCTGCATTCATTTGTACATATTCAATATTGCCAACACGACCAAGGTTACGAAGTTTCTCGCGGCCAACTTTCAGCATTGAAGAGTTAATATCGCCTAAGATAACCTGACCCGTTTCACCAACTAATTGACTAAATTTAGCGGTTAAATCACCAGTACCGCCCGCAAGGTCTAATACATAGTGACCTTTACGAACACCTGAACTTGCAATAGTTTGGCGTTTCCATAAACGATGAATACCGAACGACATAAGATCATTCATTACGTCATACTTTGCAGCGACTGAGTGGAATACATCTGCAACCATTGATGCTTTTTCGTTTTCAGCAACGGTTTTATAGCCAAAATGCGTGGTCTTTTCTTGATTCTCGTTCATGATTAATCTCTATCGTGGCAATAAAGACTAGTGTACTTGATTGTGGCTGTGGGGTGCAATTTGATTATAACTAAATCATCAGATTAGCGTGGCTTTTCATGACTTAGCGCAGTGTTAAACTTTATTGACCGGCAATAAAACTACTTTGTCCAAGCGACTTGGCTTTAGCTGCTGCTAAAGAAGCTTTACGGGCTAAACTATTAAAGTCACCATCGCCTTCATGCTTGGCAATACCAAGGGCTAGGGTGATAGCAGGTAGTTTGGTGCCATTTCTTGAGCTTACAAAGCGTAGCTTTTCGACACCATTTCGTACTTTTTCAGCTATTAAGTTGGCAGTTTCAGGCTCTATGTCAGCAAGTAAGATGGTAAATTCATCCTTACTTGTGCGCCCTGGCAAACCACTTTCTTGTACGTATTTTTGCACTTGCTTCGCGACTTTACTTAAAATGACTTCACCAATGACATCACCATAGTTTTCAATAAAATGATTTAAGTTTTCTATGTGAATAGAGATAGCACAAACCGCTTTATTTTGGCCGACCCAGAGTTGGGTTTGTTGATTTAAGTAATGGCGCTTGTATAAGCCAGTTTGTTGGTCGGTAATGTGTTGCTTGCGTAATTGAGTGAGCTGTTTTTGGGTTTTTTCTTGTATTGATTTGGCTTTTGCTATTTCTTGCTTAAATTGGCGATGCTGGTTGAGCAGAACTTCAGATTGCTTACTGAGCATTTTTAATGCGTGACGCGTTTGTTCAATATTGTTTTCATCGATTGAATGCACACAGTCACTAACTTGATCAGCAAAGCGCACAATATTTTGCTCGTTATTGCTAGCATTACGCGAAAGGGTGTTAATGACTGAGTCAACGTTGCGAACAATGGCGGTTTTCATTTTATGGCCTTGTTCTATAAAATCGAAATACAGCTGTTCTACATAGACACAATCAATGGCTTTTCTTTGTGCAATGGCGCGGTCAATTGTGGCATTAAGTTTGGGGTTAGATTGGCTGACGTAGGTGTAAACAACTTGGTAGTTAAGTGGTGACGGCGGTAATGCATGGTGTTCTAAAAAGATACATACCTTTGTCATTTTTTCTTGAGCAATAGCCATGGGATCATGGAACATCATTTTTCAATACCACTAAATACGCATATCAACCAATTAATCATCTCTTCCGTAAAGTGTATTTGCTTCCAAGCATAAATACTGAGTCTACAGTAATCTGTAATCAGCCTATTTAAAAGCAAAATCGCTAATTTTGGAACTTAAATTTGTTCTGTTTGTGTCTATTAGCTGATTTTCTCAACAACTTTAACAAGTGTAATTAAAAATTGCTTAAAGCTTGCACATTGATGCTTCCCCAGTGATGCTAATTTGAGCGCATTTAAACTGAGCTTGGTCGCATTTGCTTGGGTTTTAGTCAGTGCTGCGCTACTTTAGCAATACTGATTAAAACTAAAAAGAATGCTATGAAACAAACACTGTCGCGAACTTTAAACCGTTCTGTTATTGCGGTTGCTTTAGCTTGTACTTTAAGCGCTTGCCAGGTAACAAATATTGATGCTGATCAGCAATTTACTCAAGTAGCCGAAAATATTGTTAATTACCGTCAAAGTATCAGTCCATATGGTAAAGAAAATGGCGTAGATGGTTATTTATTAGAAAACCTATCAGCAGAGTTTCTAGAGCAAAAATATAAGAAAAATACAGCGTTACTCGCCGATTTAGATGCTATAGACCGTGATAAATTATCTGAAGAAAACCGCATCAACCTAACTATTTTACGTGGTCAAGTGCAAAATAGTGTCGATGAATATGTGTTTAACACGCATTATATGCCACTAACGTCTGAGTATGGGTTTCATTCTAGCTTATCATTTATGATTTCAAGCTCTGACTACACAAAAGAACAAGATTACCAACTATATCTTGCTAAATTACAGCAAATTCCTCGCTATTTTTCGCAAAATATTGGTTGGATGCGCAAGGGTCTTGAGGTGGGGCTGACTCAACCTAAGGCTGTTTTAGAAGGGTATCAAGACTCAATTACTGCGTATATTGTTGATGATGCAACAGAGTCAGAATTCTACAAACCATTTTTAAAAAATACCGCAGGTATTAGTGACAGCGAATTTGCAGCATTGCAAAAGCAAGCGCAAACTATCATTAAAGAGCAGGTTATTCCGGCTTATCAAGGTTACTTAACTTTCTTTAATAATGAATATCAGCCAGGTGCACGAACAGACATTGGTATTTCTAGTACGCCAAACGGTAAAGCGTTTTACGAAAACCGTGCTAAATACTATACCACCACAGATATGACGCCAAAAGAAATCCACGAGCTGGGTTTACAAGAAGTGGCACGCATTCGTGCCGAAATGGAAAAAATTATTAAGAAAGTAGGTTTTGAAGGCTCATTTGCTGATTTTGTCCACTTTTTACGTACTGATCCGCAATTTTACGCAAAAACACCAAAAGAACTGCTAAAAGAAGCCTCTTACATCGCTAAGAAAATGGATGCTCAATTACCTAAGTTATTCCACACCTTACCAAGAATGCCTTATGGTGTTGCGCCAGTGCCAGCGAGTATTGCGCCTAAATATACAACTGGCCGTTACTCAGGTTCTCGTCGCGATGACCAAGCGGGTTATTATTGGGTTAATACCTATGCGTTAGACAAGCGTCCATTGTATGTTCTTGAAGCATTAACTTTGCACGAAGCTGTTCCGGGGCACCACTTGCAAATCTCACTTAATGCGGAACTTGAGTCACTGCCAAGTTATCGCCGTAATGCTTATTTATCGGCATTTGGTGAGGGTTGGGGCTTATATTCAGAGTTTTTAGGTATCGAAGCGGGTTTTTATCAAGACCCATACAGTGACTTTGGTCGTTTGACCTATGAAATGTGGCGTGCAGCTCGTTTAGTGGTTGATACAGGTATGCATATGTATGGCTGGAGCCGCGAGCGTGCGATGAAGTTTATGAGCGAAAATACCGCGCTTTCATTGCATAATGTGAAGACCGAAACCGACCGTTATATTTCATGGCCTGCACAAGCTTTGTCATACAAAATTGGTGAGTTAACAATTAAACGTTTACGCCACGAAGCTGAGCAAGCGCTTGGTCAAGATTTTGATATTCGCGAATTTCATCATCAAATATTACGTCATGGCTCAGTGCCAATGTCAGTACTTGAAGAGCAAATTCAACTTTATATTAAAGCTGAGTTAGCCAAACGAGCAGCATAGCGGCATAAAAGAAACGAAAAGGCGTGATTTAAATCACGCCTTTTTTGTTTATTGCACCTAATATAAACAACTTATATGATTTGATAGATGTCATTTCACAAAGGGGCCTTGGATGAGTGATTTTATAATTTTTAGTATCGATGTATTTGCCAGTTTATTTATTTTTGCATTAGGCATCGTTTTGCTAGTGATTGTGTGTTTTTACATTAGTGATGTAACGCAATCTAAACATGCTATTCGCCGTAACTACCCAGTGATTGGCCGCTTTCGTTACTTTTTTGAACGCCAGGGGGAATTTTTCCGTCAGTACTTCTTTGCTATGGATAGAGAAGAATTACCCTTTAACCGTGCAGAGCGGAGTTGGGTGTATCGTGCTGCGAAGAATGTTGACCGTACGACGGCCTTTGGTTCAACTCAGAGTCTTGAAGCGACAGGAACCGTAATGTTTATGAATTGCGCGTTTCCTACCTTAGATGAAGAGGCGCTCGATCCTAGTGAAGTCACTTTAGGACCTTATTGTCCTAAACCCTATACCACAAATGCATTATTTAATATTTCAGGCATGAGCTTTGGTGCACTATCTAAGCCGGCTGTTCGAGCACTATCTCGAGGTGCTAAATTAGCTGGCTGTTGGATGAACACAGGTGAAGGCGGGCTAAGCTCTTATCATCTTGAAGGTGGTGCTGATATCGTGTTTCAGATCGGCACGGCAAAATATGGTGTACGAGATGAGCACGGTAAATTAAGCACCGAAAAACTCAAAGCAATTGCTGATCACGAACAAGTTAAAATGTTCGAAATTAAAATGAGCCAAGGCGCAAAACCCGGTAAGGGAGGTATGTTGCCGGGACGTAAAGTGACTGCAGAAATCGCAAAAATTCGGGGGATTCCTGAAGGGCAAGACTCAATTAGTCCAAATGGTCATCCTGAGATTAAATCACCAGCTGACCTACTTGATATGGTCGCCATGGTGCGCAATACCACGGGCAAACCCACAGGTTTCAAAGCGGTGATTGGTGAATACACTTGGCTCGAAACCTTATTCAGTGAAATTAATAACCGTGGCATTGAATCAGCCCCAGATTTTATCACAATAGATAGTGCCGATGGTGGTACGGGCGCTGCCCCTCAGCCTTTGATGGATTCTGTGGGGTTGCCCCTGCGAGAAAGCTTACCTTTGGTTGTTGATTTATTGAAGAAACATGGGCTTAGAGAGCGAGTGAAAGTGATTGCCTCGGGTAAGTTGATTGTACCATCTAAAGTTGCTTGGGCATTGGCATTGGGCGCTGACTTTATTGTTTCAGCTCGTGGTCACATGTTTTCGCTTGGTTGTATTCAAGCATTGCAATGTAATAAAGATACCTGCCCAACCGGCATTACTACGCATAATGAACGCTTACAACGAGGCTTGGATGTAACAGACAAAGCCCAGCGTGTTGCTAACTATAATAAGTACATTCATTACGGCGCAGGGCTTATAGCCCATTCGTGTGGCGTATCAAGTGCCAGAGAGCTGGCTCGTCAGCATGTGCGGGTGGTACAAGAAAATGGCTTATCAGAACCGCTCGATAAAATGTATGAGCACTACAATAAATAATCTAGTTGGGTTGAATAATTAAAAGGCGCATTGAGCGCCTTTTTAAATTTTTGACTATTAGTTTAATAAACTGATTAACAAAGAAAAGAACTCGTCTTTATTATTACAGCTTGTGGCATTGAGCATCAGTTGCTCGCCGAGTACAAGTGTTTGTTGTTGTACTGCTAAACGCGCTTGTTCATCTTCAATTCCATCGATATCAGCAACATGGGCTAAACCAATAGTACGGCGAATAAGTTCAGCGCCACAGTAGCCAATCGCATCTCGCAGTACTTGTTGTAAGTAATCTTCGCTAAAAGCGCGATTTGCAAAGCTAATATCAGTTGCTTCGTTACTTGCTAGGTTTAGCCAGTGTTGTTCAAATTGGCTATAACAGTCTTGTAAGCAAGTTAATAAATGGGTTTGATACTGACGGCGTTTTGCTTGTTCTGTGATACGGGCGTTTTGGGCGCAGTAATTTAGTAACAAATTACCCATAAATGAGCCGATATCAAAACCAACAGGACCAAAAAAGCCGAACTCTGGATCGATCATTTTGGTGGTATTGCTATCAACAAAAATACTGCCGCTATGCATATCACCATGTAATAAAGTTTGTGGGCAAGATAAGAATTTAGCTTTTAATTTTGCTGCTGCTAGTTTTAAAGCATCATTATTACGAATACTTTCGACGTGCTCATTAAGCTCAGCTGGGAAATTATTGCGCTCATGCTCAATGTACGGATCAGTAAAGAATAAGTCTTCTGTGATCTTACATAAATCAGGATTAATAAATTGACTGACTTTGGCTTTTTTATCTTCAGCAGATAAGTAAAAGTCTGAGTTATAAAAGCCTGTTCGGCTTAAATAGAGCGCAACATGACTTGCCAATAATGGAAATTGCTCTGCGTTGATTTGTGCGCCACGTAAAATTTGTAACTCACCTAAATCTTCTAATACAGTTAAAGCCAGTTCTACATTATGATGCAATATCGCCACTGTATGCTCTGGACATAACTGACCATGATTAATCAATACTTCGGCTTCAATGCGTGCGCGGTCCAAAGATAACGGCCATGACTCACCTACACAACGGGCGTAAGGAAGTGCTTGTTTTAAAATTACACTATTGTTGTGCTGATCAGCAACACGAAAAACTAAGTTTAAGTTTCCGTCGCCAAATTCGTATGCACTAAGCTTTGCATCATTAGTGAATACTGAAATTCGCTTACTTTCAATAAGTTCTTTAATGTAATCAACAGCATGCTCTGCAGTGAAGGCAGTATATTTAGCCATGGCTTAATCTCGTAATACAATTAACTTTAAGCATTCTATACCTGTAACCGTTTAGATGTCCATACATCTAACTTGTTAGTTCTCAAAACTGATGTAAAATAACGACTCATCTAAATTAGTTATCTGGATTTTGTATGCAAGATCTCATCGCGAGCAGTATTAAATATCAGCAAGGTACGCTAACCGTGCTTGATCAGTATTTGTTGCCACATCAACAGCATTGGCATGTATGTAACGATGTTGAAACGATGAAAGATTTGATTCTGACTTTGAAAATCCGGGGCGCACCTTTAATCGGCTTAGGTGCTAGCTTATTGGTTGCACATTTAGCTGAGCAGGGCATGAGTCAATCAGCACTTTCTACTGCCATTGATGAACTTGAAGCAACCCGCCCAACAGCGGTAAACCTTATGCACTGTATGGCCAAGTTACGTGCAGCGCTTGCAGAGACGAATTATGTTGCTGCTGTTGTCTCTACAGCTGAGCAGTTATTTAAAGAAGATATTGCCCTTTGCGATAGTATGGCTGAACGTGGTGCTGCCTTGGTTGATAAAGGCGACAACATTTTAACCCATTGTAATACAGGTGCGTTAGCGACTGCGGGTGTTGGCACTGCACTAGGCGTTATTTATAAAGCGCAGCAACGCTATGGTGATATTCATGTTTGGGTTGATGAAACACGACCGTTACTGCAAGGCGGTCGTTTAACTGCTTTTGAGCTCGAGCGTTGGCAAATTCCTTACACCTTGATTTGCGATAACATGGCGGCCAGTTTAATGGCTGCGGGCAAAGTCGATAAGATATTTGTGGGCGCAGATCGTATTGCTGCAAACGGAGATTTTGCCAATAAGGTAGGCACTTATAACCTCGCTGTGTTAGCGCATTTCCATAACATTCCATTTTATGTTGTAGCGCCACTCACGACACTTGATACGCAAACGATATGTGGTAATGACATTGAAATTGAGCAGCGCAGTGTAAATGAAGTGCGCGGTGTTAGTGGTAGTTTTGGTGAAGCAATGTGGGCACCGACTAATGCACAGGTTTATAACCCAGCGTTTGATGTAACACCTGCTAACTTAGTAACAGGTTGGGTGCTCGATACCGGGGTTTATAACCAAGCAGATATCGAGCAAGGTATTTTAAAGCAGTTAAAATAGCGGATTTATTCAGCGCTTTTTTTAGTGTAGAGCTCAATGCTATTTTGATTGTTGGCAGTTAAGAAGGTCACTGCCAGCTTGTCGTTTTTAGCATTAAGGCGCGATATATAGTGAGAAGGCTTCATTTGAAGTATTGACTCAACGCCCTGCATTTTGGCTAAATTAATGCTGAAAACTTCAGTATCAGTGGCGATATACAAGCTATGTAGGTTACTTGCCATCGACACAATAGAAGGCTTTAACTCAGTTAGTTTGTCTGGTGTAGTCAGCTCACTATAGGTATTGTTATCGCTGTCTAAAAGCAGGTATTTATCGTATTTAGAATGAACAATCAGCTGTGTATCGTCATACCATGCGATAGCTAGAGGTGTATCTATAGTACTTTTGATCACTTCATCGCTGTTGGTGTGAAGAATCATTATTTGATTTAGCTGATTGCTAAGATCGGTATATAGCACGGCAATCTTGTTACCTCTTATAGCTGCCAACTTGGTACTACCAGGAAGTGTCCAGTGCTTAATTTCTGAGAAATCAGCTGCATTTAATAATGTTAATTGCTGATTGGTTTTATTAAAGCTAACAAGTCGGCTACTGTCACTATTTACTGCAATTACTGAGCTATCTTCACCAATTTTGCCAGTTATATTGATGTATTGGTTTGCTTTTCTGAGCCAGTGTTGGTGTTCTGCAAACTCAAAGTCAGAGAAGTACACATCATTATTGGCTAATGCGACTAAGTCGTCTTCGTGCTTATTCGCTGTGGCGATGTAACTCATTGTTTTTGAATTAAGGTCAAATATTGCGGCATCTTTATCGTGAAGGTCAGTACTGATCAAAACACTTTCTTTGCTTAACGGGTAAGCATAGTTTGCTCGCTTTACTGGCGCTTTTATAGCGGGTTGTCGACTCATACTATCAAAAGAGAATGATTCAATAGTTGAGGTGCCGCGGCTATACCAAACAAGAGAGTTAGTTTGCTGATCATAAGTTGCAGCCCAAGCTCGGTAATCGTTCGTCGTTAAAAGTTTAAGTGAACTGCCATCTAAATTCGCCATGTATATTTCTACTTGGCCAACATTATGGCGCTCGAAGATGATGCGGCTCGGGTTTTTAATAGTTGTTAAAATAAAGTCCCCAGTGCCAGTGATATTGGGTGTGCTAATGCGAATTTCTTCACCGGTTTTTAAATCTTGTGCATATAAAGCATATAAATGAGTTAAGCCACGGTAATTATTACGTCTTGAAATTGCGACATCACCCACTTCGATGTACTGACTTGGCTGAGAATTAAGTAAAGATTGGTTAATACGTGGTTTTATTAACGCTTCACTTGATAACAGGTTGCTTGCTTGCCAAGTGATACAATCGCTGTAGTCTTTGTTTTCACAGGAACCGTAAAATAATCGTTCTCCATCCTCAGACCAACCCTGTAAAAAGATATTGCCAGAGGCAATCACATATTCTTTTTTAGTGGTTAAGTCGACAACATAAAGGTACTTATTATCAGTATCATTTTGCAGTATGTAGGCTAATTTTGTTTTGTCTTGATTGAGCATTAAGCGATAGTGTGTGCCTTTATGCCATGAAATAGTTTCTGCTTGCAGGTCTAAATGAGGTACTTCACTTTGCTCTTCAGTAGTGGCTTTAGGCTGTTGTAAGAACAACCAAATAGCAGCAAGCAATAAACTCAATACTAAGGCTGCAAAAGGCCACGGCCAGCGTGAAGTATGATCTTTTTGTGGACTAATGTTGGCTGTATTAACTTGAGTCTCAGCGTCTTTATCTACTGTTATTACATTTTCTGTTTTTAGCTGTTCTGTACTCACAGCGTGATCAAGAGACTTAACTTCAATAAATAAACTGTAACCTTTGCGGTAATGGGTTTTAATGGTTTGCCCAGGTTGCTTTTCTGACTTGAGTACTTTTCTTAGCTCTGAGATTGCACGGTTGATGGCATTGTCATCAACAAAGCTTTGTTGCCAAATGTTCTCAACTAATTCTTGGCGAGTAATAATGCGATCATTATGGGTAATGAAAAAGCATAATAGTTTATAAAGTAAAGGTTCTAGTTCGCGCGTATGAGTGCCATCGCTGATGGTTTGCTGCTGTGTGTTAAATTGCCACTCACCCACATAAATAACAGTATCGCGTAAGGGTGAAAATGCCGACCCCATGTTTAGTCCTTTAACTAATAATTAGTAATGATCTTGATGAGGGAGAATAATAACAGCTTTTGTTCTTTATTTGGGTTTTTTTGTTTTAATTTTGTAAATTAAAGGCTCTTTTTAGCAACATATAACCAAGCTTGGTTGCTACACTGAAATGTTTCTTCAATGCGCTGATAATCGTCAACTTCGTAAGCATCTGCCTGAGCAAGCTCTTGTTCGGTGATTAAGTAAATTGTGCCATTAACCGTATCACTTTGTTTGCCCGTTTTGATTAAAGCGGGGTGAAAACGCTGGCCACTACTTTTAAGAACTGCTTCGTCGGTGATCTCGACCTCGCCAATGATATACCCTGATAATGTCGCAGGAATACCTTCTAGCAAGCGCCCGAAGGTATCCAATTGAACTTGTCGGTACTGCAAGGTACCGTACGAAAATAGCTTTTCCATGTTAATCCAGCAGTGGGAAGTTGGTCGCAATGGTTGACTCAGTGCTTTTAGCGACCCAACCTTCGGTATTATTGAATAAGCGAATTGCTGTGAATTCAGGGTCGCTGCCCATATCAAACCAATGTGGTGTGAGTTCTGGTACTGAAATTAAGTCGCCTTGTTGGCAAAGCACTTGATACACCTTATCGCCTAAGTGTAAGCAAAATAAACCTTGGCCTTTTACAAAGAAACGTACTTCATCTTCGCTATGAGTATGTTCAAACAAAAATTTGCTGCGTAACTCGCTGGCATTGGGGTTACCTTTGGCAAGTGAAATAACATCGACTGTTTGATAACCACCCTCTGCTTTAAGACGCTCTATATCGTTAGCATAGGCACTTAAAATAGCGTTATGACTGGTATCCTGATCAATCTTTGCAGTTGCTTGCCATTGCTCAAAGCGAACGCCAACTGCATTAAGCTCTCTAGCAATAGCGCTTAAATCTTCACTATGAAACAGTATGTTATCTGCGTTTGTATCATTAAAAATAGTTAATTGACTCATACTAAAAGCTCCGCGCTGAATGCTGTGAAATCGTTAATATATGGGTGGATATCACTTGCTTCTTGGCCATCTCGAATAAGGTGAAGCGTTCGCAGACCTGCCGCTTTTGCAGCATCAAGCTCTGCTACCACATCGCTTAAAAATAGCACCTCTTCAGCGTCAAAAGGCAGTTCAGCAATAATATTCTCATAAGAGCTTTGTTGTTGTTTTGCACCGACTTTAGTGTCGAAGTAATCACTGAACAAAGGTCTCACATCACCATAATCAGAGAACTCAAAAATCAGGTGCTGGGCTTTCACAGAGCCTGATGAGTAGACATATAAACTTTTGCCAGCCTGTTTTTGGGCTTGTAAAAAGTCATAAGCATCTGGGTAAAGGTGGCCAGTAAAATCGCCATTTTCGTAGCCCGTTTGCCAAATTAAGCCTTGTAATTGCTTGAGTGGGGTAATTTTTTGATCTGTTTCAATCCAATGAATTAAATGCTTAATAACCGTCTCGATATCGGCTTCTGGTTGTTCTATATGTGCTTTAACAGCCTCAATTTGGGCTGCTACTTCTGGGTCTGTTTGATGTGACTTTACAAACTCAGGTAACTGCCCAGCCGCGTATGGAAATAATACGTCCTTAACAAATGAGATTCGGGTAATCGTGCCTTCAATATCGGTTAAAATCGCTTTGATCATGGCTGAACTCCGGCTTGAATACCTTCTAGTTTTAAGCGCTCAAGTTCACAGCTAAATAGGAACTCTAAGCCTTCTAAATGACGAAGTACTTCTTTGATATTTCGACCTACTACATATAAACCATGGCCACGAATCAATACAGCATGCTCAATAGGGGTGTGAAGGTGATGATCACTAACAAGTAAGCTTAAACGGTCGATGTCTTGGTCATTATCAAAAATTGGAATACTTAGCGTATCTAAATGCGATTTAACACCACTTAGAGACTTTTGCATTTCGTAGCCATTTAAGTTGATAGTATGGCCCTTAATAACACGAGATAGCACGGTTGCTGCGACAGAATGAGTGTGCAAAACAAATTTAGCAGATGGGATTAGCTTATACATATTTAGATGTAGCTCAGTTTCTGCTGATGGATTACCAGAGCCTTTGGTGCGATTGCCTTCATGATCAAATTCGATAAATGCATGAGTGCCGAGTTGACCTTTATCGAAGCCACTTGCCGTGACAACATAACCGCTTGCAGTGCGGGCTGAAAAGTTACCACCAGTAGCAGGGACCCAGCCACGTTGGCTTACCCATTTACCAGCTTCAATTAGTTCTGAAATAGCGGTATTGTTGTGCATATATTCCTCGACATTCTAAAAGTTATTTAGACGGCTATACATCTGTTTTAAGCAATGATAGCATCGCTTTGGGCGCAAAACCATCTTTAAGGAACCTCTGTGTTTGAAAGTAAATTGCCGAATTTAGGCACTAGTATTTTTAGTCAAATGACCGCTCTGGCAAATCAGTACCAAGCTATTAATCTATCTCAGGGTTTTCCTGAGTTTGATGCACCTGATTTGTTAAAAAAACAACTCAATCACTATGTACTTGAAGGGGTAAATCAATATGCGCCTTCAAGTGGGGTTACAAAGCTACAACAGCAAATAGCTGCTCTGATTGCTAGAAAATACCATAACAACATAAACTACGAGCAACAAGTCACTGTCACTTCAGGGGCAACAGAAGCATTATTTGTAGCAATTCAAGCGCTTGTTAAAGAGGGTGATGAAGTTGTGGTGTTTGACCCCGCTTATGACTCGTACCAACCAGCAATTGAACTTGCTGGCGGTCGCTCAGTTCACGTTGCCTTGCGTGCGCCAGACTACAAAATCGATTGGCAAGCCGTAGCCGATGTCATTACAGACAAAACGCGTGTAGTTATAATCAATACGCCACATAACCCAAGCGGGAAAATCTTTAAAACAGAAGATATTAACGCCCTTAAAGCGCTTGTTGCTAAGCATGATTTATATGTAATCAGCGATGAAGTGTATGAGCACATTACCTTTGATGGTGCTTTGCATTTAAGCGCACTGACCGACCCTGAGTTATTTGCACGTAGTTTTGTGATCTCAAGTTTTGGTAAAACCTTTCACAGCACTGGCTGGAAGATGGGTTACTGTGTTGCGCCTGCTCAGCTAATGGTGGAGTTTCGTAAAATTCACCAATACGTGACTTTTTCAAGCTTTACGCCTGCCCAGCATGCACTAGCCGATATGCTTGAGTTAGGGCCTGAGCATGTTGATGAACTGAGCCTTTTTTATCAACAAAAACGCGATTTACTTAGCGAAGCACTAGCACACAGTCGCTTTAAAATTTTACCAAGTGAAGGCACCTATTTTTTGCTACTCGATTATAGTGATGTGTCTGATCTTGATGATGTTGAGTTTTGCCAATGGCTGGTTGAGCAAGCGGGTGTTGCAGCTGTACCACTCAGTGTGTTTTATAACAGTACAAGCAGCGATAAGGTGATTCGTTTATGTTTTGCAAAAAATGATGACACATTAAAACGTGCCGCGGAGATTTTATGCCAACTTTAACCTTAGCTTTAGTGCAGTCATCACTGCATTGGCTTGATAAAAGCGCTAACCTTGCCCACTTTACAGAGCAGCTTAATGGCTTAAAAGAGCAAGTTGATTTAATTGTCTTACCAGAAACATTTGCTACTGGTTTTGCGATTAATCTAGATTGCAGCGAACCAGAACAAGGCGAGGTACTTAGCTGGTTAAAAGCCACAGCTAAGCAAAAAAATGCTGTGGTTGCAGGCTCTGTTTTAGTCGCAAAAGGTGATAAAAAGGCCAATCGCTTTTATTGGGTTTGGCCAAATGGCGAAGTAAAGTATTACGACAAACGTCATTTATTTTGCTTAGGTAACGAAGGCAATTTTGTTGTAGCGGGTAAGCAGCGTGAGATATTTACGATTAATGACTTTCGCATTTTACCGCAAGTTTGTTACGACTTACGCTTTCCTGTATTTCAGCGAAACTGCAACGATTACGATGTGATGATCAACGTAGCCAATTGGCCAGCAGCTCGTCGCCATGTATGGGATACCCTTCTAAAAGCACGAGCGATGGAAAATCTTTGCTTTGTCGTAGGTGTGAATCGCATTGGGGCTGATGGTAATGATGTTGCCCACAGCGGAGGCACTGCTGTATATGACTATAAAGGTGATACCTTGGCTGAGCTGGAGGATAACCAATCGGGTATCATTATTCAGCGCTTAGAAAAATCACCGCTTGATGATTTTCGAAGAGCGTTTCCTGCTCACTTAGATGCTGATCAATTTCAGTTACTGTAATTGCTCGAAGCCGCATACTCAAAAATTTGTTAAACTCATGGTTGGATTATTTACTATAAGCAATCATGAGTCGCAAAATCACCCCCGTTATTCTTGCTGGTGGCATAGGTTCTCGTTTATGGCCTTTGTCGCGTAAAGCGATGCCTAAGCAGTTTTTATCTTTGATCAGCGAAAAATCACTGTTACAGAGCACGCTTTTACGAGTGGCTGACTCACGATTTAATGCGCCAATTCTAGTGTGCAATGAAGAGCATCGCTTTATCGCTAAAGCGCAAATTGCAGAAATCACAGATAGCTATACGTTACTGCTCGAGCCTGAAGGTAAAAATACCGCGCCAGCGATTGCGTTAGCCGCTGAATTTGCATTGCAAAATGGCCTAACCGATCCCTTATTGGTGATGCCAGCTGATCACCACATAAGTGATTTTGATAAGCTTATTGCATGCTTAAATAAGGCTATAGCGCTTTGTCAGCAACAACAATTAGTGACTTTTGCAATTACACCTACTGAGCCACATACCGGCTATGGTTATATTCGCCAAGGTGAGCAGTTAGCCCAGGAAGGCTGCTTTAAGGTGGCTGAATTCAAAGAAAAACCAGCCCTGCAATTAGCTAAAAAATACCTTGCCAGTGGTGAGTATGGCTGGAATAGCGGCATGTTCTTATTTCTGCCAGAAGTGTATTTAAACGAGCTTAATCGCTTTGCGCCAAAGATTGCACAAAGTGTCGCAAAAGCGGCTAGCTTTACTGAAGACTTAGGGTTTCAAAGGCCTGTTGCGGATGCGCTCACAGCATGTCCAAGTGATTCTATTGATTATGCTATTTTGGAGCGTAGTGCTAACGTTGCAGTTATTCCTGTTGATTTAACTTGGAGTGATGTTGGCAGCTTTTCAGCATTATCGAGAATCGCTGAAAAAGACCATCATGGTAACTATCTGGGCTCGCAAGGAGTGAGTTTAGATAGTGAAAATAATCTACTTATAAGTGAAGCAGATCACACCATTGCGGCGCTCGGCGTCAGTAATAAAGCAATTATACATACTCATGATGCCACCTTAGTGGCAGACAAAAGCTCGCTCGATAAGCTTCCTGATTTACTTAAACAGCTTGCTGTAGTTGATAGTGATAAATTGACTCACCATCAAGCCGTATTTAGACCTTGGGGAAACTATCGAACTTTAATTGAAAGTACAGGTTTTAAGGTAAAGAAAATAATCGTCAACAGTGGCGCAAAGCTCTCAACTCAACGCCATCAGCATCGTGCAGAGCATTGGGTTGTAGTATCTGGTGTCGCAAGTGTACGAGTTGGCGATGAAGAATTTGAATTAACAGCCGATCAATCTTGTTATATTGCCGCTAAGCAATTGCATAGTCTTGCTAATCAACAAAGCACGCCACTGATCGTTATTGAAGTGCAAACTGGTGCAATACTTGATGAATGCGATATCGAGCGATTTGATGACAGGTATGGGAGAGGCTAGCTGAAAGCTATAAGTTTTAAGCAGATCGAGAGAATTGCTTTTTGATAGAGATAGCTTGGCTATCGTGAATTGGAGTATATCTTTTTACCGCTTATGTTTTTACCTTCAGCTTGGCCTGCATCTCAAACTTTCAATAATGATGATGGTCTATCGCAAAGTGTCATTTTTGATATTCTGCAAGTTCTTCAAGGCCTCATGTGGTTTTAATCACAGGCAGCTTTAAACCGTTTGATGGTTATGAGTTTACTGTATCCACAGTATCTATTCTTCGGCACTCGATAACGAATCGCAGTTATTTATTGGTACTTAAATAGTGGCGTTAAGCTGCTAGCATTACATAATGATCAATTTTCAGAGCCTATTTTTATTACAACTTTGCTTAAAAGGTTGAAAAGTTTATGTTACAACGACACTAACAATACTCTTTAGTTACAAACATGACTGAACTTTACCATTGGTTTGATTTATTCGGCGTAGCCGTGTTTGCTGTCTCAGGAACGCTACTGGCGTACAACAAAAAAATGGATGGCTTTGGGGTTGTTGTGTTAGCCACAGTCACTGCTATTGGCGGTGGTACAGTACGCGACGTTATTTTAGATGTTCCTGTATTTTGGCTGCATGATCAAAGCTACTTTTGGGCTATTTTATTGTCTGTATTTGTCACCACTCGTTTAATCAATAAGCAGCGCTCGATTTCACTTAATGCGCTGCAAGTTGCAGATGCATTTGGTTTGGCATTTTTTGCGGTGATGGGCACACAAAAAGCCATGCTTGCAGGTATGCCAGACACTACGGCGATTATTATGGGTGTAATAACAGCCTGTTTTGGTGGCGTTATCCGTGATGTGCTTGCTGGAAATATGCCGATGCTGTTAAAAGGTGAGCTCTATGCTATTGCTTGTATTGCTGGTGGCATCGTTTATACATTAACTATCTCGCTTGGTTTAGTAACCGAAGTAGCCATGATTTTAGCAATGCTAATGACCTTATCGCTTCGTTTAGCGGCAATGAAGTGGCAACTTACACTTCACGTTTTTAAATATCCCGACTAAGCTTAGTATTAAGGATTAATGATAGGGACATCATGGATTGTGTCTTTAGCTAGAATATTTTCACGTGCACAAGTAGGTGTGCAAGCCCCTGAAGTAATTGTTGAAGTACACCTAGGAAATGGCTTGCCAGCTTTTCATATCGTTGGCTTACCAGAGGCATCAGTCAAAGAGTCGAAAGACAGAGTGCGTAGCGCTCTTGAAAACTCACAGTTTGGTTTTCCCGACCAACGTATAACCGTCAACCTTGCGCCTGCCGATTTGCCTAAAGAGGGTGGTCGTTTTGATCTGGCTATTGCTGTGGGTATTTTAGTCGCCTCTGGGCAAATAAACTGCCCTGATATACATCGATATGAGTTTTACGGAGAGTTGGCTTTAAATGGTGAAGTAAGAGGGGTAAATGCTATTTTGCCATCGGTATTGGGAGCAAAAGAGCTGGGCCGCTGTTGTTTCTTACCCGCGGAAAACGATAACCTCGCAAGCCTAGTGTCGGGCGTTTCTCGAAAAGCCGTTTACTCCTTACAAGATGTCTGGAATGACTTATTAAATCAGCAACCTTTACCACTTAATATTAGCTATCCAGAACAGCAGTCGCAGCGTGATTCACTACTCGATTTAAGCGATGTGAAAGGCCAGCCTGGCGCAAAAAGAGTGCTCGAAATTGCTGCCGCTGGTGGCCATAATTTGCTGTTTCTTGGTCCTCCAGGTACTGGTAAATCAATGCTTGCCCAGCGTATGCCAACGATTATGCCAACTATGTCCGATGATGAAGCAATTAGTACTGCCGCGTTATATTCTATTATTGGTCAATCGGTTGATTTATCTAATTGGCGTGAACGCCCCTTCAGAAACCCTCATCATACTTGCTCTGCAGTTGCCCTAGTCGGTGGTTCTTCGAACCCTAAGCCGGGTGAAATCTCCCTTGCTCATAATGGCGTACTGTTTCTAGATGAACTGCCCGAATTCGAAAGAAAAGTGCTCGACTCATTGCGCGAACCAATGGAAACAGGTGTTGTAACAATATCGCGAGCGGCACGACAAATGGAATTTCCATCGCAATTCCAGCTAATCGCCGCATTAAACCCTAGCCCCACAGGAAGTCATACCGATAAACGTGCAACACCAGATCAAGTTCTGCGGTACTTATCTCGGGTGTCTGGGCCATTTATCGATAGGATTGATTTACAAATTGAGCTGCCGCGACTTACCAGTAGCCAATTACAGAGCACGCAAGTGGAAGAGAGTAGTGAAGAGGTGAGAGCCAGAGTCGAAAGAGCCTATACAATTCAGCTTAACCGACAAGGCAAAGTGAATGCGCGCTTGAATAATAAAGAAATGAGCATTCATTGTGAGTTGGCAGCTGCTGAGCTGCAGTTTTTAGCAAAAGCCAGTGAAAAACTGGCACTTTCACCGCGCTCATATCATCGTGTTATTAAAGTTGCGCGTACCATTAGCGACTTAAAAGCGCAGCCTTCAATTACCTTAAACGAACTAAAAGAGGCGTTGAATTATCGCGCCTTTGAAAGGTTAATTAGCCAATTAACGCAGTATTAGCAAGCTTGCTAAATAGATAGCATGTAGCCTTTGCCGCGAACGGTAACGATACGTTTTTGGTCTTTTTCATCGCTTAACTTTTTACGTAAGCGGCCAATAAGTACATCAACGGTACGATCGCTTGGGCTCCAGTCAGGTTGACCAATTTCTTCGGAAATTTTTTCACGTGATGTGGCCTTACCAGCATTTGCAATGAGACAAATAAGTACCTTGTGCTCTGCCTCTGTAAGACGAGACTCTTCACCATTAGGAGTGATCAATGTGCGGTTATCTGGGTGCAGTTTAAAGTCGGAATATTCTATAAATTCTTCACTTTCATCATCATGCTGTGAGCCTTTTATACGTTTAAAAAGGGCGCGCATTCTTAGTTCAAGTTCTAGTAAGTCAACTGGCTTGCAAATGTAGTCATCGGCACCTTGTGCAAGTCCGGCAATACGGTCAGCTTGCGAGTCACGACTAGACAGTACAATAACACCAATATCAGTTAAGGCGTTAAGTTCTTTGGCAAGAAGCAGCCCATCGCGCTTTGGTAATACAATATCGATAACTGCTAGAGAAATTGCTTCTTTAGACGAAGCACGTGATTGCACAATGCTTAGTGCATCTGCACCCGTTGAATCTACCTCAATATTAAACTCAGTTTCTTTAAAATGATTAAGAATGCGTTTAACGAGTAATTCGTCGTCTTCAACCAATAAAACTTGAATAGTCATTCGCTTTAATTTCACACTTGATTTGTTGTTATGTTAGCACTGTATGGCAAAGGCTGAGAAGTGTCATGGCGAAGTTTGTAACTATTTCTTACAATTTAATGGCTTAGCGTTTTTTAAATAGAGGGAAAACTGAGCACTCAACGAGTGCCCAGTTAAATAACTAAACTACTTTTCAGGATAAAGATATTGCCACCATTGTGGCTGATCTTTTAAGTTTTTATCAAAATAAGCCAACATCGTATTCCACCAATCAAAGCGCTTATCGCGAGCAAATATTTGGTGATCAGCACCCTTGTACTCAATCAGCTCAACATCCTTACCCAATAATTTTAATGCCGTGTACATATTGTGACTTTCACCAACAGGTACATTGGTATCTGAGTCACCGTGAAGTAGTAATAACGGCGTTGTTACTTTGTCAGCATGAAACACAGGGCTATGTTGGCTATAAAGTGTAGGATTGTTCCAAGGGTAGCTATTTTTAGATGCCTCAGCTGAGTATAAGTAACCCCACCAACCTTGGCCCCAATACGAGGTGATATTTGAAATCCCCGCATGGGCAATCGATGCACTGAACATATCCGTTTTGGTTGCTAATAACATGGTCATAAAGCCACCGTAAGATGCACCTAGATTACCCACACGTTTACTATCTACGAAGCTATATTTATCTAAAAAGGCTTTTGTGCCGTCAATGATGTCGTTGGCTGTGTACTCACCCCATGCGTTTACGTGTTTAGCTGAAAACTCTTGGCCAAAACCTGTTGCACCAGTAGGTTGTACAACGTAAACAACATAGCCATGCTCAGCCCATAAGTTAAATGGGTAACGACCCGTAAAACCACGTGTTACAGGCGATGTACCGCCATAGTAATAAACCAGTGCAGGGTATTGTTTATTGCTATCTAAATCATGGGGCAGATAAACACGGCCTTTAATTTCAATGCCATCTTTATTAGTAAAGTTAAACTCTTCCAGTGAGGCTACTTGAGTATCTTCATAGCCAATTGGCTTAGAGTCCCACAATACTTTAGCGCGATTCTTACCTAAGTGTAGTTGTTTTAACTGCTGAGGTGTTGACGCTGTGGTGCCGGTAACCAAGATCCGCGGGGTGCGTTCGTGTGAATAGCTAACTTGCTCAACAACATCAAAGCCCGTATTCACTTTATTAAAACGTTTTTTACTCAAGTCGAATTGATAAAGCTGCACAGTGTCTCGCTCGGTAACTTTAATTAGTGCATCACCATTATCAAGCACATTTAACTGGCCGATAGCTGGGTTAAACTCTTTACTTAGAGCGCTGGCTTTTTTACCGTCACGGCTCAGTAGATAAAGTTGACCGTCATAGTTATTAGCAAGCATTCCTTCAGGAAGATTACGACCTAAGCCATTATTAAAATCAGGGCCGGCAGTGACATAAATACCGTCATCAGTATATTTAGCCTGATTAAAGGTATTGTATTGACCAAGTACTGTGAGGGCCGATGTAGTTAGGTCTAACTCAACAAGTTCAGTTGCGGGTTGTGGTGATAGCTGCATTGCTTGTGCTGAGCGGCTCATTAAAACGTGGCCGTTTTTAGCATCAAAATCTTCAAGTGAATGGCTAAGCGGGCCTTGGCTTAAGATTTTGCTTAGACCTGTAGCGATATCGAGTAAATATACTTGCGATGTAGTACGAGCATAAGACCAACGGTCTTGCAGGCCTTGATAATGTTTAGTGAGCTTACCATTATCTGTTGGAGATTTTGACCAACTAAAAATTAAGCTGTTGTTATCAAAAAACTGAAAACCATTTGCACCAGCAAGGTTTTTAGCAATCACGTTAAGTTGCATGGTTTTTAGGTTTAAACGTTTAAGCTCGCCATTTAATAGATACACTAAAGTTTTACTATCTGGGCTCCAAGTAATGTTACTCGGTTGGGCTGACTCAAAACGATAAAGGGTGTTGTTTTTGGCGTCTTTAAGCTCAGTAACATATTGCGCTTGATTAGCGGTTGCATCTTCGTAATGACGTTGGCTAGTAATGAAGTAATCGCCATTTGGCGCCATTGAAATATAACTTACCGTTGGCGCATCGAATAATTGCTTAGCAGACAAACCGTGTTGTTGTTTAGCGCTAAATTGCACAGCATCTAGTTCAGACTTAGCTGTAAAATCAAGCTCAACCTCATTCCTGTTGGCAACTTGTTCAGTAATGATAACAAACTGATGATCGCCTTGGCTTAAAGCTAGCTCATAGCTTTTATTCTTTTCTGTTTGCTTTTCACCATCAATAAATAGCTGTGCGTTTTCAATGCCTTTAAGCGTTAATGAGCCTTGGCTAAAGCGCTCAGCTGAGGCGGTAAATTTAAGGGCTTGTAAACCACCAAGTGTTAGCGCACTAATTTTGTCGAATGATTGCCAGTCAAGCTCATTACCAAATACACGAATGCTATTGCTGCTTTTCTGTAAGCTAGGTAATAGGTTGGCAATAATGGCATCACGATGGTCCGTTTGATATGGCTTAAGTTGCATATCTTCGCCAAGAGGACCAATAAATTGCACCGCTGATTTATCAATGGCAGCGGCCATTGCAGTATTGCTTAATGCACATAGCGCTAATGCACTAAATGTTGTTTTTAGCTTGGCTGATTGGCTTAGCCAAGTAGTTGAAAGTGTCATAGTTTCGCCTGTTGAAGGTAATTTAAACCAATATAGCACGCTGCAAATTACCCAAAAAGTGCTCTGCGTTAGATTGCAGTCGGGTTTGAGCTTGTGGTTTTCAATTGCTATGGTGAGCAGGTTAACTTTTTAAGAGGGCTTACAGTGACATTGTTACTTGTTTATATGTTTGTTGCCATTGCGGTTTCGTTTTTGTGCTCAGTGATGGAGGCGGTACTGTTAAGTATTACACCAAGTTATGTTGCCATGCTCAGAAAGCAACAACCGCAACTGGCAAAACGTGTTGGTAAGCTTAAAGATAATATAGACCAACCTTTAGCAGCAATACTGACGTTAAATACCATAGCGCACACGGCAGGCGCCGCTGGCGTTGGCGCACAAGCTGCAGTGGTGTTTTCAGATGCAGCAGTTGGCGTTGCCTCCGCAATTATGACGTTATTAGTACTGGTGCTTTCTGAAATTATTCCTAAAACATTAGGCGCTAATTATTGGCGAGGATTAACCCCCATTGTTAGTGTGAGCCTCATTTGGTTGGTATTTATTTTAAAACCTTTTGTGTGGTTTGCAGATATCTTAACGCGCTTTTTGGGGCGTAATTACGATGAAGCTTATTACATCCGCCAAGAGATTGAAGCAATGGCTGATATTGGCTCTGAGTCAGGAGCGCTTGGGCAAGATGAATCTGAAATCATTCGCAGCCTGCTGCATTTTCGTCATGCCAAACTCGATACCTTAATGACGCCACGTACGGTGCTTTTTAAAGTACATAAAGATTTAACTGTAAACCAATACTTGTCGGAACATGGTTCGTCTTCGTTTTCAAGGGTATTGGTGTATGACAAAAATGGTGACGATATTATTGGCTTCGTGCATAAAAATGACATCATGCTGGCTTATCATCGCTTAGGTGAAGACTATAAAATTAGCAAGCTTGTTAAGCCTATTTACACCGTACCAGAAACCTTGCATGTGCCGACCTTACTCGAGACTTTACTGTCAGAGCGTACTCACATTTGTTTAGTGGTAGATGAGTACGGTGATGTACAAGGTATTGTCACTCTTGAAGATTTAATTGAAGCATTAATGGGGCTCGAAATTGTTGATGAGCATGATCAATCAGCTAATATGCAAAAAGTCGCCAAACAGCGCTGGCGACAACGTTTAGCATCGAGTAATACCATCGTTAGTGACGATAAGCGTAATCCTTAACGGCGGTGTCCTGCTGCCGTCTTTACCATTTGCCGCCATGAGAGTGACCAATTTAAAAAATCTTCTTTGGCCTTCGGGCGGCACAGTAAAAAGCCCTGCATTAAAATAAACTCTTTGTAGCGGTCAAGGTACTCAAGCTCTTCCACACGCTCAATGCCTTCAGCAACAATGGCAAGGTCTTCTTGAATTGCTATATTCACCAAACTACTAACAATCACTTGGGAAAACTGGTCGGTTTCAATATTGCTAATCAGGGTGCGATCGATCTTTATTTCGGTAAATGGCAGCGTTTTTAGCTGCTGAACATTAGTAAACCCTGTGCCAAAGTCATCAAGTGAAATACCAAAACCGCGCATTCTCAGGCGGTTGAGTGTTTCAAGTTGAGCAGTACTACGGAGCGCATACTGTTCGGTAATTTCTAAAATTACTTCACTTGGTGTTAAGTTGTTAAGGTGAAGTATTAAAGCGAGTTTATCTGGGCAACTTAAGTCCTCGAGCTGTGAGGGTGATAAGTTAAACGCCAATTTTAAGTTAGGATCAAACTGCTCTTTGATTTCTGCAAAGTCGTTAGTCGCCTTTTCAAATAATTGAAATGTGATGAGGTTTATTAAATCTAGGTCTTCAGCTATGCAAATGAAACGATCCGGTAAGATTATTTCCTCTTCTTGGCTAGTATTTATACGGGCAAGTACCTCAATACTTTCGACCCGATTATCATGGCGATTAATCTTAGGCTGATAAAACGGAATAATTTCATTATGGCTGATAGCGTGTAGTAACAGTGACTCAGAAATAGGGGTTTTGGTGCGCTCAACATGAATAGCAAAGTGCTCAAGTTTTTGCAGTAGTAAATAAACCTGATTTAGCTGTACCGGTTTAGTGACATTACCAATTAAGTGGGCGTTATGCTTACGTGCCAGATCAGCAGCAAGGTCAATAACTTTAGGATCCATTTCCGAAATAATAGCAATTGCTCCATGGTACTTCATAGAGCCTAAATGACGAATAAGCTCCATACCATCCATGTCTGGCATGTTGAGATCAGTAAAAATAGCATCAAAAAAGTGAGGGGCTTTTTTCACCTTTTCTAATGCTTCTTCGGCACTTAGACAGGTTGTTATATGCGGAACCTCAAGCTCATTTAAAATGGCATGCATAACAATCAAGATGGCTTTAGAGTCATCTACTACGAGAATGTGTCTATTTGACTTCACCATATTCACTCCATGAACAAGAACGCTAAAGTTAAAAGTAGTAGATAAAAGGTATTTAGTCATGTTTTTTACCTGTTTTATAGCGTAAAAAATACACAACCTTGTCCCTAAAGGAAATTAGTAATTTTGCAAGGCCTAAGTATAATGGCCGCACTTTTTATTCGTATATATAAGAACTATGGTCAGACTTCAGCTGAGTCTCGCAGACGAAACCTTTATTTTGCATTTAAATGGCTCACAGTTAATTCAGCTTTTTCATCAACAACAAGCAATTGCCTTCGATAACCCAGAGCTCGAACTTTATGAGTTTGATTTTCAGGGGCAGCGTATTGGTCTTGATACCAGTAAAGTGCACGAAAAAAGCTTAGCAATTTTTGTTAACCAGCAGCAGGTGAGCCAACTTGCTTTACCTGAGTTACAAGAAGCTGAACCAAAACGCGGCATTATAGGTTTGCTGGCACTGGGTTTTAAATTATTCAAAAGTGCAAAAGTAGTGAAAGCAGCTTTAGCGGGCGCTTCGGTGGCAGGCTACGCTTGGTTATTTTCCATTGAATTTGCCTTAATGTTAATTGCTTGCTTGGTTGTACATGAATATGGTCATGTGCGTGCTATGAAATATTTTGGCATTAAAACTAAAGGTATTTACCTTATTCCCTTTGTTGGTGGTTTGGCTGTTTCCGATGATAAAATTACCACGCGATGGCAAGATGTGGTGATCTCACTCATGGGGCCCGCTTTTGGCTTAATTACCTCAGTACTGGGAGTCGTGCTTTACTACGCCACTGAAATGGAAATATTCGCTGGTGTGGCGGTACTCAGTGCACTGTTAAACCTATTCAACTTGTTACCTATTCTGCCCTTAGATGGCGGCCATGTACTTAAAAGTATTAGTTTTTCGATGCGTTCATGGATAGGTCTAAGTGTGTGTTTGTTAGGTGTGTTATTTGGCTTATGGCTAAGCTACACCTTTGGTTTGATGCTACTTGTGTTCTTCTTATTTGTAGGGGCACTTGAGATTATCTTTGAGTGGCGCGGACGTCACTACTCACACCTCATCCCTCTTGATACTTATGGGCAAGGCTTCTCTGCGGTAATGTACGCACTGGTTGTTGCAGGTCATGTGGCAGTGATGATGCACTTTGCCGATTCAGAAAGCGCAATCCTAAGCTTACCAATGAAGATTTTAGCAAGTTAATAAGCATTGCAATATTAAATATTAGGAAGTGTTTTTTCACTTCCTAATTTTGAGTTAAGGATAAAAGCTCAGCATCAAAGATATAAACACGCCGGTGATGATCAGCTGTACAAGGCAAAAGCCCATGATGTCTTTTGCTTTTAGGCCTGCAATAGCAAGCACAGGGAGTGCCCAGAACGGTTGAATTAGGTTGGTCCAGGCATCGCCCCATGCAACCGCCATAGCAACTCGTGGCATATCAGCGCCAAGTGTTTGTGCGGCTGGAATGACAATCGGCGCTTGCACTGCCCACTGGCCGCCGCCTGATGGCACAAATATATTCACAAACCCTGCACTTACAAAGCTCCAAAATGGCAGCGTCTCGGCGGTTGCAATGGCAATAAACCCTTCAGAGATTTGTTGAGCGAGTCCCGTTTTTACCATAATCGCCATGATCCCAGCATAAAATGGAAATTGAATGACAATACCAGCGCCGCTGGGGATTGCTTGTTGTAAGCTGCTTAGTAAATTATGTGGTGTTTGATGCAGTAAAATTGCACTGAATAAGAAAATAGCGATCACGCTATTTAAGTTTAAGCCGCCACCGTTTAGCACAAAATAATAGAATAAATAGGCAAGACCAACGGCACCTACCCCCATACCAAGTAAGCGACTGTGCTCGATGACTTCGGCAGGGCGGGTAGGCGTCGCTATTTGTTGTGATTCATCTTCAAGCTTTGCTAGGTCAACATAAACGCTGTCTTTTTCGCTTGGCAACATATAGCGATTTACCAGCGGCATAATAATAAATAAGCCCACAACGATGGCGATATTGAATGCTGAAAAGATCGTGTTCTCGGTGCCTATTATGCCAATGCTTTGCTGTGAAAAGTGACCATCGGTTGCGATAGTCAGCGGTACTGAGCCGGCTAAGCCGCCATGCCAAACAATAAAACCAGAATAAGCACTGGCAACTAGTAAACGGTAATCAACGCGGGTTTGTTTCGCAATTGCTTTGGCGAACAAAGCGCCAATCACTAAACCAAAGCCCCAATTTAGCCAGCTAGCCAATAAAGACACGAGCGTAACGAGTATGATCGCTTTGGCAGGGCTGTTGGCGAGAGTTGCAAGTTTGTTGAGTATGCTGCGCATAACAGGGGTACTCGCTAGCATGTAGCCCGTTAGCAGCACCAGCAGCATTTGCATGGCAAATTGTAATAGGTTCCAAAACCCACCTCCCCAAGCCGCGAGTACCTGCGTGGGCGTTGACGGAGTAAAGAGACTTGCAACGATGAAGCTCAGTAAGGTGAGTAAAATAACAAATACAAACGGGTCGGGTAGATAACGCTCAACTAGTTTAGTGAATGGTTTAGCAACGCGATTTAGCATAGTTTTTATTGTTGTCGTCGAATCGATAATGCCAATAAATCATGAATAACGATAATTGGCAAATTGCGACGCCGTTGCTTTAGCTGATGCGTTTAAAAACAGATGCTATAGCGATTACTGTGAGTCTTGCTCTAGCACGGCTTTTAAGCGAGCTTGAACTTCTTCTACTAATAGTATTGGCTGGAACTTGGATAAAAAGGCATTACAGCCAACCTTCTCAACTAAAGCTTGGTTAAAGCTTCCGCTTAGGGATGTATTAAGAACGATATGTAAGTTCTTCATTCGGCTGTCGTTACGAATTTCGTGTGTTAAACGGTAGCCATCCATTGCTGGCATTTCAGCATCGGTGATCACCATAAGTAGTTCTTTCTCAACATCTTTGCCTTGATCAGCCCAGCCTTTTAACATCTCAAGTGCTTCAAGTCCGTTACGAGCAGGTATGATTTCGATACCAAGTTGCGATAATGTATCGCTTACTTGCTTACGTGCTGTAGGTGAATCATCGGCATGAAGAATTTTGCGGCCTGCAAATTCGTTCACGATGCTTTTATCAAGAATATCTTCAGATATTTGGACTTCGTATTCAACGATTTCGGCGAGCACTTTTTCTACATCAATAATTTCAACCAACTGCTCTTGGTCATCACGTTTCAATTTCGTTAAGGCAGTTAGGTAGTGATTTTTACCAATAGCAGTTGGCGGCGGCATGATATCTGACCATGTCATATTGACAATTTGATCAACTTTACCAATTAAAAAGCCTTGCACGGTGCGATTGTACTCAGTGATAACGAGGTTTGTATCTTCGATGTGTTTAGCTTCTGGCATGTTTATCGCTTTGCGTAAATCAATCACCGGAATGGATTCGCCGCGAATATTTACGACCCCAGACACTTTAGGATGCGCATGGGGAATTTTACTAATTTGCGGTAACTTGACCACTTCTTTCACTTTGAACACATTGAGTGCGAATAAGTGGCGGCTGTGTAGGTAAAATAGCAAAAGCTCTAAGCGGTTTTCACCGACCAGTTGCGTACGCTTATCAACAGAAGCAAGAACACCTGACATATTTCACCCTAAATACCTAATACAGAGATAGTATAGTCTACTATTATTTTTCATCGACATGCATTAGGAATTTTCCATCAGTTGCCAAAGAGCAAGCATTACAGTACCGTATCGATAATTTCCTCCACTATAAATCGCAAGGATTATGCATCATATATTTAATCGTTTAGTGGTACTTATTCGCAGTCATATAGATCAAGTAAGTTGGCAGGCTGTGGTATTTACTACGCTTTTGCATATGCTACTTATTTGGTGGCTACTTATGCTTGCAGGAGAGCAAGCGCTCACACCACTCAGTACTTATTTTTATTATTATGTAGTAACAACATCAACAGTTGGCTATGGCGACTTTAGCGCTAGCACAGAGCTTGGCCGTTGGATTGTCGCATTACTACAAATACCTTTTGGTTTAGCATTATTTGGCGTTCTGTTAGGAAAAACAGGGCAAACAGTAACTTATTTAATTAGGCGCGCTATGACGGGTGATAAAAGCTTCGCACATATAAACAATCACATAATTATCTTTGGTTGGCACGATACACGGACTAAGAAGATGGTTGACTATATTTTGGCCGATCATAAACGTTTAGATCGTCGTATTCTATTGGCGGTCACAGAGCAAATGGAACATCCATTTTTAGCAAATCCGATGGTTGATTTTGCTCGGCTAAGTAGCTTTACTGACTTAGATGAGTTGAAAAGAATCGCCATTGATCGCGCCGACAAAATTATAATTGATGGCCAAGATGATGACCAAACGTTTACAACAGCCCTGCGTATTAGCAAGTTGGTCAATGAACAGTGCCACATCAGTGCGCACTTTACTGATGAAACTAAAATCGAAATGCTACATGAGCATTGCCACAATGTAGAATGTAGCAGTGCTAAATCAGCAGAGATATTAGTGCGTTCAATGCAAGACCCAGGTTCAAGCCGCGTGCAAGAAGAGTTGTTATCGACACTACACGGGGATACTCAATTTAGTTTACCAATTCCAAAAGGCGTGCAAGCAATGGAATTTGGCAAGCTGTTTCATCACTTTAAATATAGTCACGATGCTATACTACTGGGTGTCGCACATAACTTGAGTGCAAAAAATATGGACTTAAACCCGCCACTTGATTATGTAGTAAGTGAGGGAGATATTTTGCATTATATTGCTGCGGAGCGTGTTTTGAGCGACGAAGTTGATTGGTCAGCGTTGGTATAGTACCAATCCGCAATAATACTTAATCATTTTGAGGGATTAAACCTGTTGCTAACTGCGTTAAAAATTCCTCATTTAGAACAACTAAATAACAAAATTTTTGCCTTGCTATCAACAAGGTTTTATTGCCTCAAAATGGACCACTTAATTAAGCGAATTGGTATTTATGAGTGAAGTTGCGTTTTTAATTATTGTATTGAGTGCCTACATCTTACCTGTGGTCATTGTGCTCAATAGTAAACGCACTCAGGGCCACGAAAAGAATGCTTGGTTAATAGGTATCATCTTCTTTTCGTGGTTAGCTTTAGTGATGTACTTAACAATTATCCCCAAACACGGACGGGTCAAAAAACACCGCAAAGTAAAACCCAAGGGTTAACTTACGCCTTAAGGCTTCAAGCTGCTGTATCACTTCAACTGTTTTAGTTTATGATCTATCACAGGGTCATCCGGTGAGAGTTGCTGCGCTACTTCTAATACCTTAATAGCATCGTTTGGGTGTTCATCTTGATGTTTGATTGCAACATCAATCAGCGGTTGCACATCAATCGCATCCTTTTGTTCTTGCATATGCTCAGCTTTTTCTTCTGCTAAAATTGTATGCGCGGTGCTTAGTAAGGCTAAACGATGTGGCGAACTCTTGTTTGCTTTATTTAGACGACGATAATAGTCTTCTTTAAAGCGCAGGGTTTTTGTTTGTTGGCGGAACTGGGCTATATCAACTTGCTGGTGGCTAATAAAATCAACAGCAACATCTTTATAAAAGCCAAACTTATTTAAATATGTTGCATGAACACTATGGCCCATACCAAACACGCGTAAGTGGGTTAGTTGTGGGTAACGTTTAGCATGAGCGCGGTCGATGCGATTCGTTGGATCGTAAATAATATAACCCTTTGCATGGCCTAAATCTAAATCGTGGTAGTCACCGTTCCAATCGAATTTTTGCGCGATTTCGGTGCTTGAACGATCATCCCATGGCGCTTTTTCTTTGTTTTTTGTGCTAACAGGGTGAAAGAGTAAAACTTTATCAAGCTTTAATAGATTGGCAAATGCACCAACGGCAAAGCCTCCTCGACTCAAGCCATAACCTAACCGTTCTTTAAACCCACTAATCAGTGGTGCTAGCTGCTCAATGAAAAACAACAGATTACGGTGTCTAAACCAGTTACTAATGCCTAAATGTTGAAAGGCGATAATATTCACATCTTGCTTTTTCGCGAGCTTATAAGCCCAAGGCGAAAAATCATCAGTGATATCATGTTCTTGATAATTTGTTCCAGCAGGAGAGAAGGTAATTAGCAGGGGCTTATTGGCATCAATGATATGGTATTTTACATAAACATCGCCGAGCAAGTCACCGCCAGTCATAGGCATAAGGCTTTGTTGCTCATCGCGGGGGAGACTGGTCCATTCCTCTAACCAATACAGTAATTTCATACATCCCCCTTAGTACCTCTAAAATAAAGGGGCGAAATTATAGCAAAAATAGCAGCTCATTAAAAATGGTCGCTACTTTAATAGCTCATTGCTATGATCTGTTGCCAATCATGTTCGGTTACCGGCATTACTGACAGTCGTCCGCCTTTTTTAAGGGCTATTTCGGTAATTGACTCATTGGCTTTAATTGCTTGCAGGCTAACTAGCTTTTTAAGGTGTGATTGATATTTCACATCGACCACAAACCAGCGCGGGTTATCAGCGGTTGCTTTGGCATCGTAGTAATCGCTATTTAAATCAAACTGTGTTGGGTCGGCATAGGCTTCGCGAGTTACCGTCGCGATACCTGCAACACCCACCTGTTTGCAACTTGAATGATAAATCATCACCAAGTCACCTTGCTTGATACCATCGCGAAGAAAGTTGCGGGCTTGATAATTACGCACGCCATCCCACATAGAGGTTTGCTCAGGTGCGTTCTTTAGATCATCAATTGAAAATGCATCGGGTTCGGTTTTAAAAAGCCAATAAGCCATAATGAGGTGCTCTTACAAAGATTTACTTCCAATTAGTCTATAGTATCATTAAACGCTTGTCGGGATTGAGGATAAATAAATGAGCCAAGTATTAGATGACCTACTGTCATTAATGTCGTTAGAAGAGATTGAGCAAGGCTTGTATCGCGGGCAAAGCCAAGATTTAGGGTTTAGAGCTGTATTCGGTGGTCAAGTAATGGGGCAAGCCCTATCTGCAGCAAAAGAAACATTACCACAAGGGCGTATTGTTCACTCTTTACACTCTTACTTTTTGCGCCCAGGTGATGCTGCAAAGCCGATTGTCTATGATGTCGAGAATATTCGTGATGGTAAAAGCTTTAGTACTCGCCGTGTAAAAGCAATTCAATACGGTAAGCCGATTTTTTACATGACCGCCTCATTTCAAGGTGAAGAAGAGGGCTTATCACATCAAGCGCAGATGCCTGATGTACCTCAGCCTGAAGAATTAAAATCATCTCTTGAATTTTACCAAGCAAATGCAGAGCTTATTCCTGAACCAATTCGTAATAAGTTCATCCGTGAAGTACCGATTGAAATGCGTCCTGTGACTTTCCATAACCCGTTCAAACCACAAGTTATGGAGCCAGTTAAGCATATTTGGTTTAAAGCAAATGGTGAGATGCCTGATGACCAGCGTATTCATAATTACTTACTTGCGTACGCGTCTGATTTTGAATTTTTACCAACCGCATTACAGCCACACGGTGTATCGTTTATGCAGCCGAATATGCAGGTTGCGACGATTGACCATGCAATGTGGTTCCACCGTCCTTTTAGACTTGATGATTGGATTTTATATTCGGTTGATAGCCCAAGTGCGAGTTCTGGTCGTGGTTTGGTACGAGGTCAGTTCTTTGACCGTCAAGGCAATTTGGTTGCCTCAACGATCCAAGAAGGGGTCATGCGCCAGCGTTAATTTTCTGAATGCTGAGCTTGGCTTTGCACTATATCATCAATTGACTGCCAGACCCGTGCTGGCAGCAATGCTTTAAGATATAAATACACTTCACACAGCTCATTGCTGCCCGTTAAGCCTTGCTCTGTTTCGGTAATTAGCTTTTGCTCACGTAAGCTTGAAATAAAACCAATAAGCACTTTTTTATCAAAGAACTCTGGGGTTTTAATGCCATGCAAGGTGCCTAAGCGCTCTGCTAACACTTGGCTTTCGTGTTCAAGTTCTTCACGCTCAATACCACTGCTAGTTTGAATAAAGCCAACCACGATAGCGTAACGCTGTAGCGTTAGGTTTAAGGCACGACCTAGCATTTCGAGTTTTGCTAAACAGTCGTTGCTGTTGGTGATCTTGATGTTATCGCCATCAATTTCAATGAGATCTTGATCAACGAAGCTTGCTAGAACCCGAGTAATGTAGTTTTCATCTAACTCATGTAGGAACCACTCTTTGGCAAACAGCGGGTAAAAACGCGCAATTAAGGCTTGGCACTCTGCTAAGGTCGTTTTGTGTGCCTTGAATAAATGCAGCGCCAATAAGCTTGGAACTGCAAATAAGTGCAATACGTTATTTCGATAGTAGTTAAACAGTGTTTTTTCTTTATCGTTGATAGCGATAATTTCGCCAAATTCATCACTGATAACATCAAACTTATTAAGTTTGAGTGCATGCTCTAGTAGCTGTTCTGCGCTTTCGTCTGGTGTGGTCACCTTTTCACTGTAACTGGCGCTACGTTGTAAATGAAGATAAAACTCAAGTTGAGCAATCAGCTTAGGTCTACTCAATGCATGTTTATCATTAACTAATAAAATCATGGCAAGTAGATTCACTGCATTTAGTGCAGCAGCACTATTAATATTAACCATTACCTTATCAGCAAGTTCGGCGACCTGCGGTCCAAGCCATTGTGGTTTCTGAACATCAGTTGGGTGAATAGATTCACGCCAATCAGGTTGTTGATCATTTAGGTATTGATTAATCGAAATAGGGTCGCCAAAGTTTAGGTAACCACGGCCATAGTTTTTTAGGTTTTTTATCGCTTTAAAGATACCTAATACCGACTCACCTTTCTTATCGTTACCAGCAAGCTCTTTTAAGTAGGTATTAATTTCCATTACGTGCTCATAACCAATGTATACAGGAACAATCGAAATAGGGCGATCAATGCCACGTAGCATGGCTTGCAACGTCATGGCGAGCATGCCTGTTTTTGGGGGTAACAAGCGACCAGTGCGGCTACGGCCACCCTCAGTGTAAAACTTTACTGAATAGCCTTTGATAAATAACTGGCTCAGGTACTCTTTAAATACGGATGAATACAATTTATTGCCCGCGAATGAGCGGCGAATAAAGAAAGCACCACTACGACGGAAAATACCACCTGCTGGGAAGAAGTTTAAGTTGATACCTGCGGCGATATGCGGCGGAACCAAGCCCAAATGGTAAATAGAGTAGGTCAGCAATAAGTAATCCATATGCGAGCGGTGACATGGCATATAAATAATCTCGTGACCTTTATCTGTAAGCTCATGCACTTGTTCAGAAAACTTAATATCAATACCGTTATAAAGTTTATTCCAAAGCCAAGTTAAAATACGGTCTGCAACACGAATAGTTGCATCGCTGTAATTGGCGGCAATCTCATCAAGTAATTTAAGGGCATTTTGGCGAGCTTGCTCTTGGCTGATGTTCTTTTCTTTCGCTTCTATTTGAATTGCTTTTTTAATTGTTGGTGATGCAAGTAGCGAATTAAAAAGCTGCTCACGCGATGGCATCTTCGGGCCTGTCGCTGCTAGTTTTTGACGGCGAAAGTGTACACGGGCTACACGTAATAATTTATGCGGAAGCTCATCAACATCGGCTTTTTCATTTACTAATAAAGATAAGTCGAGCGGCTGACTAAAACGAATAAAGTTATCGCGCCCAGAGAATAGCAGCACAAAGAACTTACGAAACCAGCTAGGTGTTAATGAGTGAGATACCAAAGTTCCCAAACCTGGCTTTTCTTTTCCTGGGTTTCTGCCCCATAAAATCGTCACTGGGATAACTTGAACGTTTTTCTCACCTGATTGCATCAGATGGTCAATAATCTGTTTGCCTTGTTGCAGGGCATTGCTTGGTTTGCTTTTGTTACCAATTAGCGGTGGCGGGTTTTGAATACCAATAAAGCGATCAAGTTCAGCATTACCTAATAACTGTTCTTCGGTTGGGTCTGGTAAACCGTATTTCTTACATACCCGTGCGAGTGCGGCTAAATCAGAACGCGCATTAAGCCTAACAATATAGAAGGTCGGGTTGGCTGGGTTTAGATTGTATTGTTCAATCGGGTTTTCTGGTAGCACCTTACTTTTTACAAACAAGCGGTTCATACCGGCAGAAATGAAATTTAAACAACGATTAATGATACGCATCAACTCACCAAAGTTATTAGTAGATATTAAATAGACCGAGTGTGGTCAAAAATAAGCAGCATAGAATAACAATTATTAACTGGACTGACCATTTAAAAGCGATTTTCTAGCTCCTTTACCGAACCAAGTATAATTTAAAGACGCTAATGTTATTGATAAAGTTCGAAAAATAAACAAAATTTAATTTAGACCTTGGGGATTTTCAAAATAGTTGTTGCATTTATCACCAATCTATCTATAATACGCAGGCTTTCAAAATTCCCTCGGGAACTTGGAAGGAAAAATTAAGCTTGGATTTCAAGCTAATAAACAGGAATTCCGATTTGGAATTCAACGTAGATATAAGAGAACAGCCGACATCTTAATTAATAAGTATGTTTCGGTCGTTTTTTTATGCTCTTTTTAAATGCTCTTTATATTGAGGTTTAAGAATGTCAAATCAACGCATTCGTATTCGCCTAAAAGCTTTTGACCACCGTTTGATTGACCAATCAACGGCGGAAATCGTGGAAACTGCGAAACGCACTGGCGCACAAGTACGTGGTCCAATCCCACTACCTACACGCTTTGAACGTTTTACTGTACTAACTTCACCGCACGTTAACAAAGACGCGCGTGATCAGTACGAAATCCGCACCCATAAACGTCTGATCGACATCGTAGAACCAACTGACAAGACTGTTGACGCTCTTATGCGTTTAGATCTTGCTGCTGGTGTTGATGTTCAAATCAGCCTGGGTTAATCGGAAGATTAGAGAGGTTTTAGGAAAATGGCATTAGGTCTAGTCGGTCGTAAAGTGGGTATGACACGTATCTTCACTGAAGATGGTGTATCTATCCCTGTGACAGTTATCGAAGCGACTCCTAACCGTATTGCTCAGATCAAATCTGAAGCAACTGACGGTTATAACGCGCTTCAAGTAACCGCAGGCACTAAAAAAGCAAGCCGTGTAAACAAAGCAGCAGCGGGTCACTTCGCTAAAGCTGGTGTTGAAGCGGGTCGCGGTCTGTGGGAATTCCGCCTAAATGGTGGTGAAGGCGATTTTGAAGTAGGCGCTGAGCTTACTGTTGAATTATTCAACGAAATCAACAAAGTTGACGTAACCGGTACTTCTAAAGGTAAAGGTTTCCAAGGTGGTGTTAAGCGCTGGAACTTCAGCATGCAAGACGCTACTCACGGTAACTCTCTATCTCACCGTGCTCCTGGTTCAATCGGTCAAAACCAATCACCTGGTAAGGTGTTTAAAGGTAAGAAAATGGCCGGTCACATGGGTGCTGAGCGTGTAACGACTCAAAACTTAGAACTAGTTCGCGTTGACGCTGAGCGTAACTTGCTTTTAGTTAAAGGTGCAGTACCTGGCGCTATCGGCGGTGACGTTATCGTTAAACCAGCTGTTAAAGCATAAGTCCTGGAGATTTAGTGATGGAATTAGCAATTAAAGACGCTTCTGGCGCTCTTGAAGTTTCTGAAGCTACTTTTGGACGTGAGTTTAACGAAGCATTAGTACACCAAGTAGTTGTTGCTTACGCAGCAGGTGCTCGTCAAGGTACTCGTGCTCAGAAGACACGTTCTGAAGTAAGCGGTGGTGGTAAAAAACCATGGTCTCAAAAAGGTACTGGCCGTGCACGTGCTGGTACAATTCGTAGCCCAATTTGGCGTTCAGGTGGCGTTAGCTTCGCAGCTAAACCACAAGATCACAGCCAAAAAGTAAACCGTAAAATGTACCGCGGTGCGATCAAAAGCATCTTATCTGAATTAGTTCGTCAAGAGCGTTTAATCGTTGTTGAACAGTTTGGTCTTGAAGCACCAAAAACTAAAGAACTAGTTGCTAAGCTTAAAGAACTTGAGCTTAAAGATGTTCTAATCGTGACTGAAGAAGTAGATGAGAATCTTTTCTTATCGGCACGTAACCTATACAAGGTTGACACGCGTGATGTAGCTGGTATCGATCCTGTAAGCCTAATCGCTTTCGATAAGGTACTTATTACAGCTGCTGCTGTTAAGCAACTTGAGGAGGCGCTAGCATGATCCGTGAAGAACGTCTTTTAAAAGTGATCCTTGCTCCACACATCTCTGAAAAAAGCACTATCGCTGCTGAAGAAAACAACACGATTGTTTTCAAAGTAGCTTCTGATGCAACTAAAGCTGAAATCAAAGCTGCAGCAGAAAAGCTTTTTGAAGTAGAAGTAACTGGTGTTCGCACACTAAACGTTAAGGGTAAAACAAAACGTACTGGCATGCGTTTCGGTCGTCGTTCAGACTGGAAGAAAGCTTACGTTACTCTTAAAGAAGGTAGCGAGCTAGACTTTGTCGGCGGCGCCGAGTAATAAGGGGAGTTAGAATTATGGCACTTCAAAAGTGTAAACCAACTTCTGCGGGTCGTCGTCACCTGGTTAAAGTGGTTAACCCAGATCTACATAAGGGTAAACCTTACGCACCACTACTAGAGAAAAACTCTAAGTCTGGTGGTCGTAATAACAAAGGTCGTATCACGGTTCGTCACATCGGTGGTGGTCATAAGCATCATTACCGTGTAATCGACTTTAAACGCACTAAAGATGGCATTCCAGCTGTTGTTGAGCGTCTAGAGTATGATCCAAACCGTAGCGCAAACATCGCTCTTGTATTATATGCAGACGGTGAGCGTCGTTACATTATTGCACCTAAAGGCTTAAAAGCTGGTGATTCAATCCAATCTGGTATTGATGCACCAATCAAAGCTGGTAACACGTTACCAATGCGTAACATGCCTGTAGGTTCGACTGTTCACAACGTAGAATTAAAACCAGGTAAAGGTGCGCAAATCGCACGTTCTGCTGGTGCATACGTTCAAATCCTTGCTCGTGAAGGTCAATACGTAACTCTACGTCTTCGTTCTGGCGAAGTTCGTAAAGTTCTATCTGACTGTCGCGCAACACTTGGTGAAGTAGGTAATGCTGAGCATATGCTTCGTTCACTAGGTAAAGCTGGTGCAAATCGCTGGCGTGGTATCCGTCCGACAGTTCGTGGTGTTGCCATGAACCCGGTAGATCACCCGCACGGTGGTGGTGAAGGTCGTACATCTGGTGGTCGTCATCCTGTGTCTCCATGGGGTAAACCGACTAAAGGTGCTAAGACACGTAAGAACAAGCGTACTGATAAATTTATCGTACGTCGTCGTACTAAATAATAGTTGAGGAATAGCCATGCCACGTTCTCTCAAGAAAGGTCCTTTTATTGACCTACACTTGCTGAAGAAGGTAGAGAAAGCGTTGGAAAGCGGTGACAAGAAGCCAATTAAAACTTGGAGCCGTCGTTCAATGATCATACCTAACATGATCGGATTGACCATCGCTGTCCATAATGGTCGTCAGCACGTTCCTGTGTTCATCACAGACGAAATGATCGGTCACAAACTAGGTGAATTTGCACCAACTCGCACTTACCGCGGTCACGCTGCGGATAAGAAAGCGAAGAAACGTTAAGAGGGGAATGATAAATGCAAGCATTAGCTAAACATAAATTCGCCTCTGGTTCGGCGCAAAAAGCACGTCTAGTTGCAGATCAGATCCGCGGACTTCCGGTTGATCGCGCTCTAGAAATCCTGGCGTACAGCCCTAAAAAAGCGGCTGTATTAGTTAAGAAAGTACTTGAGTCTGCTATTGCTAACGCAGAGCATAACGAAGGTGCTGACATTGATGAGCTTCGTGTAACTACGATCTTTGTGGACGATGGTCCAACAATGAAGCGTATTATGCCACGTGCTAAAGGACGCGCAGACCGCATCCTTAAGCGTACAAGCCACATCACTGTTGTGGTTTCAGATAGCTAGGAGTATAAGTAATGGGACAAAAAGTTCATCCTACTGGTATTCGCCTAGGTATCTCTAAACCTTGGGTTTCTACCTGGTACGCGAATTCAAAAGATTTCTCTGATCAGCTTTTTGGCGATCACAAAGTACGTACATTCCTTACTAAGGAATTAAAAGCGGCTTCTGTGTCTAAAATCGTTATTGAGCGTCCAGCTAAATCTATCCGTGTAACAATTCACACAGCTCGTCCTGGTGTTGTTATCGGTAAAAAAGGCGAAGACGTTGAAAAACTACGTCAAGCAGTAACTAAGATTGCAGGTGTTCCGGCTCAGATTAATATCGCTGAAGTTCGTAAGCCTGAACTTGATGCACAACTAGTAGCTGACGGTATTGCGTCACAGCTAGAGCGTCGTGTTATGTTCCGTCGCGCTATGAAGCGTTCGGTACAAAATGCAATGCGCATTGGTGCAAAGGGTATCAAAGTTGAAGTTAGCGGTCGTCTTGGCGGTGCTGAGATCGCACGTTCAGAATGGTATCGTGAAGGTCGTGTACCTCTACATACTCTTCGTGCTGATATCGACTACGCAACTTCTGAAGCCTTAACCACTTATGGTATCATTGGTGTTAAAGTTTGGATCTTCAAAGGCGAAGTTATTGGTGGTTTACCACTAGTACAAGAGCAAGAGAAGCCAGCTAAACGCGCGCCAAAGAAAGCCAAAAAAAGTGCTAAGTAGAGGTAGCGAGTAATGTTACAGCCAAAACGTACAAAATTCCGTAAAATGCACAAAGGCCGCAACCGCGGTTTAGCGCAAAACGGTAACAAAGTAAGCTTCGGTACTTTCGGTTTGAAAGCTACTGGCCGTGGCCGTATGACTGCTCGTCAAATCGAAGCAGCTCGTCGTGCTATGACACGTCACGTAAAGCGTCAAGGTAAAATCTGGATTCGTGTATTCCCAGATAAGCCAATTACGAACAAACCATTAGAAGTTCGTATGGGTAAAGGTAAAGGTTCTGTTGAATATTGGGTTGCTGAAATTCAACCTGGTAAAGTACTTTACGAAATGGAAGGTGTTTCTGAAGAGCTTGCTCGTGAAGCATTCAACCTTGCAGCGCGTAAATTACCATTCACAACAACTTTCGTAACTCGGACGGTGATGTAATGAAAGCTAGCGAACTAAAAGACAAAAGCGTAGAAGAGCTAAATGCTGAACTTCTAGGACTTCTTCGTGAGCAGTTCAACCTGCGCATGCAAGCAAGCACTGGTCAGTTAGCTCAGACACACACGCTAAGAACAGTACGTCGCGATATCGCGCGTGTAAAAACAGTTATTAACCAGAAGGCAGGTCAATAATGAGCGATAAAATCCGTACTCTTCAAGGCCGTGTAATCAGCGACAAGATGGACAAATCTTTCACTGTTGCTATCGCACGTTACGTGAAGCATCCAGTATATGGTAAATTCATCAAACGTACGACTAAACTACACGTACATGACGAAAACAACACAGCTCAAACTGGTGACGTAGTTACTATTTCTGAGTGCGCTCCTATTTCTAAGACTAAGTCTTGGACTTTAGTAGACGTTGTTGAGCGTCCAAAGAAAGCTTAATTTTTAATTAAGTTTCCTTACTAAAAAGCCCCGGCATCTGCTGGGGCTTTTTGTTTTTAAAATACAGCAATATGCTGATCGAGAGAGTGGCTTTTTAACTTGAGTTCATTAACTCAAGTTTGTTACCGCTATGCCAATTCATTTCTCACATGCTTTAAATAGGCTTGTAGGCTTTCTTGCCAAAGTACCATGGCATCAGTTAATGAATCCTTCAAAGGTTTGTTATCGAGTAGCCTACGCTCAATTTTCTTAAGTTCTAAACCATAGCGGTTAAAGCCTAGTTGCAAAGCTGTGCTAGCTTGGCGGTGGAGTAGCTTGATACACTGATCTTTATCGTCTTCGACGAGCTGCTGGCAGCGGATCAGTTTGTTTCTAGCTGAGAGTACAAACTCGTTGTAAATTGATGACATCTCATCTTCATTGAATGAACTTACAAGAGTGGCTGCGGCCGTTTCATCATAAAGTGTATCACGCAGTTCTACGGCAATACTTGCTGCTTGATTCGTTTGTGAATCACTGAGCGCTTGGCGAAGTTTTTGCTGCTTTATTGGCTTGCCTACAATGTCTTTAATACCGAGTGCTAAGTACTCTTTAATTTCATCCGGACTAAGGCTTGCGGTAAACGCTAATACAGGGATTCGTTGGTTTAAATGGTCAATATTTTTTAGCTTTTTCAGCACTTCTTGGCCAGTTAGATCTGGTAAATTCATATCCAATAATACTACATCAAAGTGATGTTTCTGCATCAGTTCAATTGCGCTGGTACCATCTTTAGCAAGCTTAATTTTGTGTTCATCATCGGCCATAAATTCAATGGCAATTTTCTGGTTTAAATCGAGATCTTCAACTAATAAAACATCAAGACCGGTTACGTAATCTTTTGATTGATGGCGTTGTTCAACTAAGCTGAGTTCACCAATAGCAAGAGGAATATCAAAGCTGAAAGTACTGCCTTTATCTAGTTCACTTTCAATAATCAGTTTACTGCCTAATTTTTCGAGTAAACGACTGGTGATCGCTAAGCCAAGGCCCGTTCCGCCTTTTTCTTTACCTGCGCTGCTTTGTACATAAGGTTCTGTTAGGTATGCAATCTCTTCATCTTCAATACCTGGACCTGAGTCTATTACACTAACACGCACAAGGTGATCTAATTGACCTTCATTTAGCAGTTTAACATGGATTTTCACGGCACCGTGGTCGGTAAATTTAATCGCATTTCCAACAAGATTAATAATTACTTGCCTGAGTTTTTGTTGGTCGCAGTAATAACATGCTTGTTCGGGTAGGTTGTAAATAAGTTCAAATTTTAAGTGTTTTTGCTCTGCTAAAGGGCTTAGTAAAAGGCAGAGGTTATTGAGCCAGGTTTTAAACTCTACGTCTTCTTCGTAAAGCGCTTCATCACGTTGGTCGAGGCTTGCATAGTCGAGTACTTTATCTACCAATAGGTTTAGTGATTCAGCTGAGTTAATTATCGCCTCACAGTAAGGCTTATCTCGTGGGTCACTCGACTGATTCATTATTAACTGTGCACTTCCTAAAATTCCATTTAATGGTGTGCGTATCTCATGGCTGATAGTTGATAAGAATAAGCCACGTATTTCTAGATCTTTATGCGCTTTTTCGGCTAATTGGTTTAAGTTTTGTTCGCGACGTTCATTACATAAAAGTGCCATACCTGTTGCGTAAAAGATCGGCGCGATGACGCCATTTATCAACAAAGGGATACTAAACCAATTTGTAGATAGTAGATTAGCTGCAGTGACATTTTCCATCATTACAGTACGGCCTGTGAAAACCGCTAGAAGAATGCTGAGAATTAAAATATAAACAATACTGCCATTTGGGTAACTTTTACGACCATTACGAATGAATAAAGCCAGTAAAAATAGTACCTCAACGATATGTTGAAGGTCTGAAACCAGAATTCGACTACGTAATTCTGCGCTGTCGGAGGCAAGGTAAATTATGCTGATAGCTAGTACGACGGTAATAGCAATAAAGGTTTTAAAGCCAACGCATTTGGCATTTAAAAACTGGCAAATAGCGAGTACATGAATAATGGAAGCACTAAAGAGCAACGTATTTGCAATGCCAACACTGGCAATATTATTGATGTGGCCATGTAATGCAAAACTCATTACTGATGCAAACATCACTAAAGGATAGAAAATATAAAGTAAAGTACCCGGAGTTTTTTTATTGGTTCGCCATGTAAGATAGTTAAGAAGGGTCATCACTGCCATCATGGCTGCACTGGCGTAATATAAAGTAACAGAATCGAGCATTGTATTTCCGGTGTTTTGCAATCAGTTTGAGCATAAAGTCAATTGCAGTGTTTAGCAACCAGAAACAAAAACAGACGCGGCTGCGTCTGTTTTAATTAGTAGGATGTTTGGTTTAACGAATTTCGTCTGGAATATTTTGCTGTGCCCAAGACAATAGCTCGATACGGTTACGACATTTAGTTTTTCTAAATGCACTATATAAATGAGTTTTAACTGTATGTGGGCTGATGCTTAAGTCTTCAGCAATTTCTTTATTCTTCGAACCTTTACTCATTAGTGAGATAATTGCTTTTTCACGTTTAGTAAGTTTAACCGGTTCGATATCACCATCTGTCAATTTGTGGAGTGCATCTTTATTGAACTGCAACATACGATTTAGTGCGTTACACATGATATCGCGGCGGTACCATAGTTGATCTTCAAGTAATAAACGAATGCCTTTCATTAACACATCTGCATTATCTGTTGTGTAAAATACACCACGAATACCACTTAATAGAGCACGGTTAGCAAGTTCAGGGTTTTCATCTAAGTTAAACAGTACGATATCGCATTTCATTCGAAGATTAACTAGTTGTTCTTTTAACTTACCCCACGGATCAGTGCTTGAAGTTTCAATAAATAACAAGCGTGTTCCTTCTGGTACTTCAGAGATATCAGTACCAGATGTCACTGCAAGTCCTTGTGTTTTTAACAATGGCTCTAATACGTTTATGCCAATAGTGTTAATTGGCTCTGGATCTAATAATAAAAAGGCTGAACTACTCATATATATACACTCTTGAATAAAGTTGACAGTTAAATCCTATCACGCAATCCACCCCTTTCGTATTAGAAATTTCTGAGAGTTGTGCAGGAAAAGTACAGTTTGTGTCTGTTTTCTGTCAAAAATTACAGTTAGTTAACAAAGTGCAGTATGTTAACTAACTGATATATAATTATTATAGCCGAAAATAATATGTTTGTGCTAGTTTTTACAATTGTTTACATATCAAAGTATTAGATCGGTTGTTTTTTCTTATCTTGATATGGAGGCCAGCCCATTTCTTTACCTGCTAGCATGTGTAGATGTATATGGTACACAGTTTGTCCACCATGGTCATTACAGTTCATTACGACGCGAAAACCGTCTTCACTAAAGCCAAATTGCTTGGCGAGCTTTGCTGCAACCACATATAAGTGACCGACTAAAGCTGCATTTTCTTCTGTAACATCGTTAATTGTCGCTATTGGAGTTTTTGGGATGATCAGTACATGAAAAGGGGCTTGCGGGTTGATATCTTTAAAAGCCAGTGATAGCTCATCTTCATAAATAATATCAGCTGGGATCTCTCGGTTAATAATCTTTGTAAAAATAGTCTCTTGGCTCATACTTAGCTCTCTTATAAATGTGGTTAAATGACCACCCACTAATGACAAACTTTATTTGCAGTGTCAAACTGAAACTGCCGCAAGTTGAACAACCAAGGAGTGAACATGCGTAAGTTAGTATTACTGAGTAGTGCGTTAATGCTATTTAACAGTTTTAGCAGTGTAGCTGAGACTATTCACTTTCCAGAAGAGTTTGTACCTTTACAAGTTGGAGAGCGCCTTATTGAGCAGTCGTTTTTCAGTCGTGTTGACGATGTTGAGCTTGCTCCTGGTACATACAAAGTGAAGATGAAATACACAGATCTATACGAACAAGGATACGATGACCATCAAGTTGTTGAGTCTGAGCCGTTTTGGGTTGAGCTCACGGTGGAAAGTGGCAAAGACTATGATTTAGTGTTCAATCGTGCCAATAATGCTGTAGCCGCAGAAGTATTTGCTGAATCACCGCAAGTAAGCTTAAAAGCCAAGGGCAGTGAACTTGCTGTGCCTTTATCTATAGTTAGCTATCGTGTAGCAAGCACGCCAGTACAAGCTGTGGCAAGCGCCCCAGTTGCTGCTACAAGCAACAAGCCTGCGACTGCAAAACCTGTTACATTGCCTGCAAAAGTACCCGGCGGACAAGCAGGACTTAAAAATATGCCAAATGCGGCTGCTATGCTTGAATTTTGGTGGCAACAAGCAAGCCCTGAAGAGCGCCGTGCCTTCTTACAAAAAGTAAGTAACTAATAAAAGAATTAAAAAAGGCGCTGATTTTCAGCGCCTTTTTTGTGTTTGATGACTTACTTTGCAAATAAGTCGTCAACAGTACCTTGTGCAAGTGGGTGGTAACCCGGACGTGCTTTTAAGTACACATCATGTGCCCAGTCTTTTCTACCGTTTTTAATAAGTGCTTTATAGAGTGGCACAATTAATTTACGGCGACCGATGCCTGATAGATGTTTATCTAAAGCAGGGTAGATAGGTTGATAACCATTACCTACCGCTAGCATAAACCATGCGAAAGCGCGCTCTGCATTAGTTGACTGTGTTAGGTTGAATTGATTATCCAGCTCAGTCATTTTTGCAATGCTTAAATCGCGAGGAAGATTATTTAAAAAGTGTAGCCACTCATGAACTGACCAATCTGCTGTTGGTAATTGGGCTGCACTGATCTCACCGTTTAACCATGTTTTGGTTACTGCATCAACTTTATCGAAGGCATCAGAGGTTGGATTCGGTGCATCGCTTGGTAAACCAGGCTCAAAGATCCATTCATTGACTTTATCCATGCTCACTACGCCAGGATATTTGTCGATAAGGTTGGCTTTTAAGTAAGTAACAAATTGAGCTGTTGTAAGGGACTTAAACGCAAACTGGTCAAAGTAACCTTTTACGAATGGGTCGAACTTGTCACGGCCAAATTTGTTTTCAAGATAAATTAAGAAAAGCTGACCTTTAGTGTAAGGCACTGAGCTAAATGCATCATCAGGATCGCGGCCATTAAGTTTTAAGTTAAGGCGCGTATCTGGTGCTGGCAGAGTTTTAAGTAATGCACGTAAGCCGGCTGCATCAAGCGCTTGTTCCATAACTGCGCGGTCACGGCCAAACACTTCTTCCATAATGCGGTTTTCAACGTAAGACGTGAAACCTTCATTTAGCCATAAGTCTTCCCACGTCGCATTAGTCACTAAGTTACCAGACCAAGAGTGAGCAAGCTCGTGAGCAATTAGGTTTACTAAGCTTTTATCACCAGCAACAACTGTTGGGGTGATGAAAGATAAGCGTGGGTTTTCCATGCCACCAAATGGGAAGCTTGGTGGTAGCATTAATAAGTCATAACGACCCCATGCGTATTCACCATACATAGCGTTAGTTTTATCGATCATCGCTTGTGTGTCGTTAAACTCAGCAACAGATGCATCTAAAATTGTTGGCTCAGCAAAGATACCTGTTTGCTTAGACATGGCTTTAAATTCTAAATTACCAGCACCAATTGCGATTAAGTATGGCGAAATTGGTTGTGGCATATTAAATAAGTAATCGCCGTCTTTATAAAGAGCATCTTTATTATCAGCACTCATTACCGCACGAATGTCTTTAGGGGTGTGAATACGTGCCGAGTATGTTACGCGCATTGCTGGCGTATCTTGTACTGGGATCCAGCTACGAGCATGAATTGCTTGTGATTGGCTGTACATAAATGGGTGTGATTTACTGGCTGTTTGCTCTGGCGTTAACCACTGTAAACCTGAAGCTTCTGGGCGGCTGTTGTAGTAAATACGAGCTTTAACCGCTTGGCTTTTAAATTTAATTGTTAATTTTGAGCCCTTCACGTCATCACGTGCAGCAAGGGTGAAGTCAGCCTTGTGCCAGCTGCCTTTTTGATCTTGATACATTACTTTGTCGATATCTAAATCGCGTGTATCAAGTACTAGCGTTTTGCTTGTTGCATTGTGCCAATCTAGCGTGTGCTCAACAAAACCTTCAAGTTGTTTGTCATCAAAATCAACATCTAAATCTAGTAGTAGGTGAGTGGTTGTTACGTCATCTAAGTTTGCGTAAGTGTGCTGGCTGATTGCATCTGCAGTTGCTTGAGAGCAAGCACCGGCCATAGCAAGACTTAAAAGTAATGGTTTAAACTTCATAATAACCCTGGAACGGAAATGAAAAAGAGCTCGTTTTATAACATGATTAGTGCAGTGGGTTGAGTGATTTTTACAATCTAATGCGTATTTTGCGACGATAGGTTACACTAATGCGATTAGTTACCGGTAACCTTTGAGGCGTTTTGTGGCTCAGTCCCTGCAATCTTTTCATACCTTTTCTTTGCCTAGCCAATGCCAGCATTTTTATCAAATTGATGAAGTGGATCAGCTTTTAAGCACAGACTTTTCTAAGCCATTTTGTATTTTAGGTGAAGGTAGTAATACGGTGTTTTTATCTGACTACCAAGGTTCTGTGATCCACATGAACACGAAGGGCATAGATATAGAGCAGCAAAGTGATGGCTTTTTATTGCACATCGCAGCCGGAGAAAACTGGCACCAATTAGTCTCTATGACCGTTGCCAATGAAATGCCTGGGCTTGAAAACCTTGCTTTAATTCCAGGTACTGTTGGGGCTGCGCCAGTGCAAAATATTGGTGCTTATGGTGTGGAGCTTGAAAAGTTTGTTAGTTATGTTGAGTACTTTGATATTGCAACCAAAACGATAAACCGCTTAGCTAAGAATGAATGCCAATTTGGCTATCGTGATTCTATATTCAAACATGCCTTAAAAAATAAAGCTGTGATCACCCAAGTAGGGTTGCTGTTACCTAAAAAATGGCAGCCAGTGCTTAGTTATGGACCATTGCAACAGCTTTCAGCTCCCTCTCCTCAGCAGGTGTTTGAGCAAATCATCGCAACTAGAAGCAGTAAATTACCAAATCCAAACAAACTTGCGAATGCTGGCAGCTTTTTTAAAAACCCAGTGATCAGTAATGAGCAACTTGCGTTACTTTTAAAACAGTATCCTGAGTTACCTCATTACTTTGTTGATGCTGAGCACCATAAGGTTGCGGCAGGATGGTTGATTGAACAAGCAGGATTAAAAGGTTGTAAAATCGCAGGTATTGAGGTTCATCAACAGCAAGCGTTAGTGCTAGTCAATCATGGTAATAGTACAGGCGATGATTTAATTGCCATGGTAAAACATGTTCAACAACAAGTTTGGCAAAAATATCAGATTGCTCTACAACACGAAGTACGACTGATTAATGCCGTTCATGAGTGTCACATTGAATTAGGAGCTTCATTATGAAAGCACCAGACGGTAATAAGCTCGCTATTTTACATGCTCTGAATACTGGTGGTTTTATTTCTGGTCAGCAATTGGGTGAGCAACTTGGTATTAGCCGCGCAGCAGTGGGTAAACATATTCACTCGTTACAGGAAATGGGGCTCGATATTTTCAAGGTCACTGGTAAAGGGTATTGCCTTAACAATAGTGCAGGCTTACTGAACAAAGATAAAATCGGCCAGTATTATACTGTATTGGGTGGCAGCACCGCTGAGGTCGAAGTGCAGCCAATTATTGATTCAACTAACAGTGAGCTTATGCGCCGTTTGCAAACAGAGGTACCACTGCCATCTGGTAGCGTGTTAGTTGCAGAAATGCAGCAAGCTGGAAGAGGACGCCGTGGGCGCGTTTGGCAATCTCCGTTTGGTGCAAACTTATACTTTAGTTATTTTTGGCGTTTGGATGATGGTTTGCAAGCTGCTATGGGGGTATCTATTGCTGTTGGGCTGGCTGTTTACGATACACTTAAAGCCTTGTACCAATTGGATGTAGAGCTTAAATGGCCAAATGATATCTACTTAAACCGTGAAAAATTAGCAGGTGTATTAGTTGAACTTGATGGTCAACCACAAGGACCTTGCCAGCTTGTAATAGGTATAGGTATCAACTTACATATGCCAGAAAGTGTTAGTCAACACATAGATCAAGCATGGACTGACTTAAGCCAGCATGTAAAGGGGTTAGATAAAAACAAGCTGGTGGCTTATTTGTGCTTTTATTTAGAAAAACGCTTAGCCCAGTATCAGCAATCAGGTTTAAACGGTATGTATCTACAGTGGAATCAGTTAAATGCATTTGCAGGCGAGTGCGTTGAGCTAAATACTGGTCATCGAAGCTGGCGTGGCATTTGCGAAGGGATTGATAACCAAGGTGGCGTGCGCATTCGTCAAGATGGCGAAGTAAAAAGTTATTATGGTGGTGAAATTTCATTACGTAAGGCTGAGCTATGAAACTATTAGTGGATGTTGGCAATACCGCAATTAAAGCCGTTTTATTTGATGGTAAGGGTTATCAAGCATGTGAGCTCAGCAATTTACCTTGGTTACAAATAAAAGAGCTGGTATATGGCTGCGTGGGTAGCGCTGAGCTACTTAAACCTTTATTGGCACAGGCGCAGCAACATGCTGTTCCTTACTTTGAAGCAGAGGTGACAGCTAAACTCGCTATGTTAACCTGCGCCTATCAGCAGTTTCAAAACTTAGGAATTGATCGCTGGCTCGCGGTGATAGCTGCGTATGTAGAATATCCTCAGCAAAACTGCATCATTATCGATGCCGGTACCGCAACGACAATCGATGTGCTCAACAAAGAAGGGGCGCATTTAGGGGGCTGGATTTTACCCGGTCTTGATTTAATGACGTCTTCACTTACCCAAAACACGCAGCGGGTATTTGATGATAAACAAATACCCTTTACTACAGATTTAGGGCGTAATACTCCAAATGGTCTAAAAAATGGTGCCATGGTTGCTACCCTAGGTGCAATCGAGCTAGCAAAACAACATCTTAACCAACAAGATTGTCAGCTATTATTTGCTGGTGGCTATGGCAAACTGTTAGCAGATTCATTTATAGATGCTAAATTTGACAGCTTACTGGTTTTTAAAGGGCTGAATTATTGGCATGAAATAGCCACAAAATAGTAAAAGTATGGGTATTTGTCTGAATAGTGAGCGTTTAACACATAAAATCACATTTTTTTTAATTTTATGGTTGCATCACAATAAACCTTACCTTAGAATCTCGCCCCGTACTAAAGCAGTGCCGACTTAGCTCAGTTGGTAGAGCAACTGACTTGTAATCAGTAGGTCATCCGTTCAACTCGGATAGTCGGCACCACTTTCCTTTTACCGGAAGTGACTTAGTAAAGAATTTTCGTGGAGGGGTTCCCGAGCGGCCAAAGGGATCAGACTGTAAATCTGACGGCTCAGCCTTCGCTGGTTCGAATCCAGCTCCCTCCACCACTTTATTCTTGACGGTTAGAGGTAGTTTAAGAACAGGTTCCTATGCGGGCATCGTATAATGGCTATTACCTCAGCCTTCCAAGCTGATGATGCGGGTTCGATTCCCGCTGCCCGCTCCAGACTTCTGGTGTTGCTGATATAGCTCAGTTGGTAGAGCGCACCCTTGGTAAGGGTGAGGTCGGCAGTTCAAATCTGCCTATCAGCACCAGTATCGAGAACTCATCTTAATATCTTCCTTTATCTGTCAGAAAAAACTATTTGAAATTTGAAAAAATTAAATTAATCTACCCTCGGTGGATTATTTTCATATGTAATCTAGATACACAAAACTGATAGGTTCCGTCATGGCAAAAGAAAAGTTTGAACGCGTAAAACCGCACGTAAACGTTGGTACAATCGGCCACGTTGACCACGGTAAAACAACTCTAACAGCAGCAATCACAAACGTACTTGCAAAAGTATACGGTGGTGTAGCTAAAGACTTCGCATCAATCGATAACGCTCCAGAAGAGCGTGAGCGTGGTATCACAATCTCAACTTCACACGTTGAGTACGATACTCCTACTCGTCACTACGCACACGTAGACTGTCCAGGACACGCCGATTATGTTAAAAACATGATCACTGGTGCTGCTCAAATGGACGGCGCAATCCTAGTAGTTGCTGCGACTGACGGTCCTATGCCACAAACTCGTGAGCACATCCTACTTTCTCGTCAGGTTGGTGTACCTTACATCATCGTATTCATGAACAAATGTGACATGGTTGACGACGAAGAGCTACTTGAGTTAGTTGAGATGGAAGTTCGTGAACTTCTTTCAGAGTACGACTTCCCAGGTGATGACTTACCACTAATCCAAGGTTCTGCGCTTAAAGCGTTAGAAGGCGAGAAAGAGTGGGAAGACAAAATCGTTGAGCTTGCAGAAGCACTAGATTCTTACATCCCAGAGCCAGAGCGTGACATCGATAAGCCATTCATCATGCCTATCGAAGACGTATTCTCAATCCAAGGTCGTGGTACTGTTGTAACTGGCCGTGTTGAAGCTGGTATCATCAACGTGAATGACGAAGTTGAAATCGTAGGTATCAAAGAAACTACGAAGACAACTTGTACAGGTGTTGAGATGTTCCGTAAGCTTCTAGACGAAGGTCGTGCGGGTGAGAACATCGGTGCACTTCTACGTGGTACTAAGCGTGAAGACGTTGAACGTGGTCAAGTACTAGCTAAGCCTGGTTCAATCACTCCACACACGAAGTTCACTTCAGAAGTATACGTACTTTCTAAAGATGAAGGTGGTCGTCACACTCCATTCTTCAAAGGTTACCGTCCACAGTTCTACTTCCGTACAACTGACGTAACAGGTGACGTACAGTTACCAGACGGCGTTGAAATGGTAATGCCTGGTGATAACATCAAGATGACTGTAGAACTAATCTGCCCAATCGCGATGGACGAAGGTTTACGCTTCGCTATCCGTGAAGGTGGTCGTACAGTTGGTGCTGGTGTTGTTGCAACTATCGTTGAGTAATCAACTATAGTAATGCATCAAGCATTAAGAAAAACCCGAGCTTAGTCTCGGGTTTTTTTATGGGTGAAAAAGCTATCAGCTGTATGCTTTAAGCCGCTTTTTCATTTCCCTAACGCTTTGTCTAGCTCTTCTCTTAAGCGTGGGCTTTTTAGATTTTCAGCCATAATTTCGGCAACTTTTGCATTACTGCTATTTTCAAGAGTAGTTATTCGTTCTGCTAAATCGGTGGCGAAACTATTATTTCCGTCTCGCATTGCACGGAAAAATTGTCCAATCAGTGCAGTAGCAGAAATATTGCGAACATAATTATTATCGTCCGTTTGTAGTAACTTCTGAAAATGCTCAGCGAGTTTTGGCGAAACGTTTGTTTGCCGAGATAAACTCTCTAGGGCACTAACTCGGATCTTGGCATCATTAGTGTATTCACTGATGCTTATCATGGCATCGATTACTGCATTTGCTTGGCTTTCATCTAGGTCGCGCCTGAGCATGCTTAAGGTCATTTTTAGTTGGCCGTATGCTGCTAAACGCTCATTTTCTGATTTGCTTAAATTAAGCAATGTTGCGAGTGCTTCATTTATCGAAGAGTCAGCATATTGTGGGTCTGCTTTAATGCGTTCGCGGTAGTCGTCAGGTAAATTACTTAGCCAACCAAGAGCTGGGTTTCTCTTTTCAATCTCGGCACGTCGCTCACTTTCTTGTTGTTCGATTGCTTGCTTTACCAATGAGGCAAGTAGCTCAGGAGCAATGGTTGGAGTTTGATGCTCAAGCTCGTGAATGCGTGTTTCTAGGTCTAAAATATAGCCATGTAAAGCAATGAGATTTTCTCGGTCTTGCTCAGGAATAGCTAACTCTTTTAAGTTAGATTTTGCTGGTTGAATTAGAAAAGGTTTGTCAGTAGGAGTTGATTTTGTTTGGCTATAAATTGATAAGCCCAGTGCAATGCTTGCAAAAACCAACGCAATATTCCCTTGCCAAGTCGACATATCACATCACCCAAATTGCTTTGTAATACTAGCAGATTAAAACAGGCTATTTGTATTATCAATTACTTATATTGATAAAAAAGCGCAGCTAGTTAGCTGCGCTTTTAAATAGAGTTAAAGCTGATTAATGGGCTTTTGCGTATGCTTCGGCTTGTTGCCATACGCGTAGCATATTGCCACTTAAAATCTTTTTGATGTCTTTATCGCTATAACCACGGTCCATTAGACCTTGCACTAGGTTCGGATAGCTAGACACATCTTTTAAGCCAGTAGGTAGAGAGTCGCCTACACCATCGTAATCTGAGCCAATACCCACATAATCGATGCCAATTAGTTCAACTACATGGTCAATGTGATCAAGTACTTGCTCTAAGCTTGCAAATGGGAATGGGTTTTTAGCACGATAAGCTGCGTCAAAATCTTTGCTTAGTTTAGTACCGTCTTTTTTCTTATCGGCTTTTGCAGATTTTAGTTGATCGTACCAAGAGCCAGCTTTTGCTGTAACAAAGCTTGAGCCGAAGTTAATTTGAATAACCCCACCATTCTTTTTCAGCGCCAATAGCATGTCATCATTCATATTACGCTCAAAACCAGGCGTATACTTACGAAGTGACGAGTGTGAAGCAATCACTGGTACTTTTGAAATTTCCATTACTTGGTAAAACGCATCATCAGAAATATGCGAAACATCAACTAGCATACCAATGTTGTTCATTTCTTTTACTAGTTCTTTACCAAATGGGCTCAGGCCTTTCCACTTACGACGAATATCATAAGATGAATCAGAAATATGGTTGCTTTGTGAGTGAGCTAGAGTGATGTAACGTACGCCACGCTCATAAAAATGCTTAAGGTTTTTAATGTCGCCTTCGATAGGCGAGCCGTTTTCCATACCCATAGCAATCGACATTTTGCCTTGTTTAAATTGCTCTTTAATATCGGCAGTAGAGTCTGCAATAGCGAACTTATTTGGCGCGCGTTGCACAATGGCTTCCATAGAATCGATCAGCTGATTTGCTAATTGATAGCTCTTACCTTTGCCTTCAAACTCTAGGTTTGCAGGAATGTAAATTGACATGAAAGGGGCATTCAAACCACCTTGCACTGCACGTGGATAATCAAAGTCTCCGTCGCTTGTGGCTTTTGTTACATCTGCCCATTTGTTATGAATACGGTAAGGCACATCGATATGGGTATCGATTAAAATAGTTTCTTTTGCCAGCTTAATGGCTTTATCTGATGCAGTAACCTGAGCTGCGTTTGCTTGACCAATCAGGGCCAAAGAAACCGCAGCAACCAGTGAGCTTAGTTTTTTCATTTTTAATGGCTCTTTAAGTTAAAAAGTCATTGTGAAGGGTTACTGTATAACTTACAAGTTTAGTCGTTAAACGACGCTTGGTACTCTGGATCGGCTTGCAAAGCGATGAATTCAGCTTTAGAGATAATCGTAACTGACTCATGTAACTCAGAAAAAAACACCATAGCTTCACCACTTTTAAGTTGTTGGTGAACCTGCGCGACCTTGCTTTCAATACTAAACTCTTGTTCGCCGTAATCAGTACCTTCACGTAAAACATAGCTTTCGATTAAATTATGTAGGGTTTCTTTATCAAGGCGGTCGTGAGGAATGATCATAGCTGCTCTTTCTTAATTAATTGTTGAAAATACTCTGGAACAATACTTTCAAGCCAATACTTGGGTTTAAAAGGGTTTTTGCCGCTAATAAAGCCAACATGACCACCTTGTTCAGAGATGCGCAGCGTAACATGTTCACTCACATCTAAGCTATCTGGCACAGCTTTTATTGATAACATAGGGTCATCTTTGGCGTGCACAATAAGCGTCGGCGTTGCAATGCTTTTCAAAAATGGTTTTGCGCTAGCTTGTTGATAATAATCTTCAGCGCCAGCAAAGCCATGTAGTGGTGCTGTGAGCATGTTATCGAATTGCCATAAGTCATCAATCGCCATTAGTTTTTCAGGTGTTAAGTTAATTTGCTGTTCGATTTGTGGCAGCTTTCTTTGCATTGATTTTTTCATACGGTCGAGCAAATACTTTTGATATATTTTGCCCAAGCTTTTGCGAATAACTTCACAAGACGATGACAAGTCAAATGGCGCAGACACAACTGCTGCGCCTGTTAAGTTCGATTTAGCACCTTGCTCACCTAAATATTTTGCAAGCACATTACCACCTAATGAAAAGCCCACAGCAAAAAGCGGGCGTTTTGGAAATTTGCTCTTAAGGTGGCTGATGAAAAAGCGTAGGTCCTCTGTTTCTCCACTGTGATAAGCGCGTGCTAAACGGTTAACTTCGCGTGAGCAGTTTCGAAAATGCATTAACACCACTGCAAAGCCTTGCTGCTTTAGTTTTTTCATCATGCCTTTAGCATAAAAACTATTTATGTTGCCTTCTAAACCATGCAATACAATGGCGAGTGGGGCTTGTTCGTTATGAGGGATTGCCCAAGCTAGTTCTAAAAAGTCACCATCAGGGGTATCGATTGTCGATAAGTCGTAGCGGGTATTATGAAAAGGGCGAAAAAAGCGCGGCATTATGGTTTGTAAATGGCGATTGCGCATCCACCACGCAGGCTTAAACTCAGGTAACATAGCTGACACTTTCGAAACAAAATAAGCGCCTATTGTAGCAAGTTTTTGCTTTTTGAGAACCGCTGCGAGATTTTAGCTATATACAAATAAAAAGCCCCTAAACAATAAATTGAATAGGGGCTTTGTGCGTCGTGCTTAATTCTTACTTAGGAACTTCTGCGTCGTGAACTTTTTTAATAAAGTAACCAACATAGAAAAGGCATAAAACGATAACAACTGCCAAAATGCCGAATGACATAAATAAAACTGGGTCGCTAAAAAAATCTCTGAAGAATACGTTCATGGTTGTGCCTCCTAATGTCTATGAGTTAATCATAGGCTGGCTTGAGGACGGCTGATATGATCCAGATCAAGCAATTTTCCTGATGCTAACTAAGGCGATTTAATAGTTGATTTGGATCAAGTTTAATGGGGGCGTTGAGAGTTAAGCAGAGCGATTGGATGGTCTTTTAATGTTGTTAGCTTGATTTTTAATTAAATGGTAGGAGAAATTTTATCGCTTATCGCTTATCGCTTATCGCTTATCGCTTATCGCTTATCGCTTATATATAGCATTATATTGTTAGTATTAGGATACCGAGAGAGTGCCATGCTATTTAATGTGTTTATAAGTAATTGTTGTTGCTGTTTTTCGAGCTTGAGTTCTGCGCTGAGTAACTCTTTGCGAATAGTGGGGTAGTCTGGAAGCTCGGTTTGTATAGTTTTAAGGTAGGCGCGTGTTGCACGTAAGGGTTGTAAAGCGTGCTGGTCAAACTCGGCTATGCATGACTCAAGCTCACTTAGTTGAGGTGGGGTTACAGCAAGCTCTAATGAGTCCAGATAATAAAGCAGTAGGCAAAGGTTCACATTTTTGCCTTGCTGGTTTTGATAGTCTAGTAGCTTTGTTTGCATGCCATCTTTGCTGTAAAGCTGACATGCAAACTGCCAAAATTCCTCGCTGTTAAGCGTTTTCATCGGCAAAGGCCTGCTCTTTTTCTTCAAGCTCTTCAAGTGCCATGAGTAGCTCTTCTTCAACGTCATTTAGCTTCGGGGTTAAGTTTGCTTGTTTACTAAGCAGCTCTGTCAGTTTGGCTTTATTTTCATCATTGTATAAGTCATTGTCAGCAAGTGCATTTTCGATTTCTCCAAGCTCTGTAGAATACTTATCAAGTAGCTTTTCAAGCTTTTCGATTTGCTTTTTCAACGGCTGTACTGACTTTCTAAATTCTGCCTCTAAGCGCTTTTGCTCTTTACGGTTAACGCTTGAATGTGCTTTAGAGGCATTGTCTTCAGTGCTTTTAGCAGCTTCTTTGTTAGCATTGAGTAGCCATTGGTAATAGGCATCAAGGTCATAACCAAATTGTGTTACTTCGCCGTTATCAACGAGGTAATACTCATCAGCGGTATTTTTTAGCATGTGACGGTCGTGCGATACGGTAACCATAGCACCTTCGAAGCCTTGTAGTGCCATCACTAGGGCATGGCGCATTTCTAAATCTAGGTGGTTAGTTGGCTCATCCAGTAACAGAAGGTTTGGCTTTTGATACACCAGCATGGCTAATACTAAACGGGCTTTTTCACCGCCAGAAAATGGCGCAACTGGCTCAAGTGCTTTATCACCAAAAAAAGCAAAGCCACCTAAAAAGTCACGCAGTGATTGCTCTGGAGCTTGCGGGTTTAAACGTTGTAAATGGGTCACAGCACTGGCTTTTAAATCAAGTGACTCAAGCTGATGCTGAGCAAAGTAACCAATATTTAAGCCTTGATGCTGAAATACTTCTCCAGCTTGAGGCTGTAAATCGCCGGCTAATAATTTAATGAGTGTTGACTTACCCGCGCCATTACGGCCAAGCAGGGCGATGCGACTACCTGGAACAAGATTTAGCTTGATGCTATGTAAAATGGTGATGTCGCCATAACCTGCTTTGGCTTGGTCGAGTGTCATTAATGGATTTGGCAGGGCCGTTGGCTCAGCAAACTCAAAATCAAAGGGTGAGTCAACATGGGCTGGGGCCAATTTTTCCATACGCTCTAGCGCTTTTACGCGGCTTTGTGCTTGCTTAGCTTTACTGGCTTTTGCTTTAAAGCGAGTAATAAACTTTTCAAGGTGAGCAATCTGTTCTTGTTGTTTTTCGAACATCGCTTGTTGTTGTAATAAGCGCTCTGCTTTTTGACGTTCGAATTGCGAGTAGTTGCCTTTATAAACGTTTATTTTTTGTGAGTCTATGTGCCAAATTTGGTCAACCACGGCATCGAGGAACTCTCTGTCATGGGAAATGAGCACCAGAGTGCCTGTGTAGGCCCGTAAAAAACGTTCTAACCAATACACGGCATCTAGGTCTAAGTGGTTGGTTGGTTCATCCAGCAGCAATAAATCGGCATCACGTATAAGCGCTTGCGCCAAGTTTAAGCGCATACGCCAACCACCCGAAAAGGCGCTCACCGGGTTGTCTATTTGCTCATTACTAAAACCTAAACCGTGTAACAGTTCGCCGGCTTTTGCTTCAATGCTGTAGCCTTGAATATATTCTAGGCCAATATGTGCTTTAGCTTGCGCATCGCCATCATTATTTTGCTCAGCTTCGCGTAGTGCAATTCTTAGCGCGTAATATTCAGGATGGCCTTGTAATACATAATCGAGGGCACTGATTTCGAGCGCGGGTGTTTCTTGCTTTACAGAGGCTATTGACCAGTCTTTAGGAATTTGGCATTCACCGGCATCGAGTTGCAATTCAGACTTTAATAGCGCGAACAGCGTTGATTTACCACAGCCATTAGCGCCAACAAGGCCGACTTTATGCTCTGGGAATAAGGTTGCAGAGGCACCTTTTAATAAGGCGTTACCACCACGTAGAAGTTCGATGTCTGAAATTTGGATCATGAAAGTTTACTTGCACAGCACTAATTAAATTGCCGCTATCATAACACGGATCACATTAGGCTTCGCAATCGTATCAAACAGAGAGTTATTAGGCTAAAATAGCCACCTACATGCCACGGGAGATCATCTATGAGACAAAAGAAACGCTTTATTGCTGGCGCATCATGCCCTGAGTGTAAGGCTATGGACACCATGATGCTTTATAAAGAACATGATGTGGAAAAAGTGGAGTGCGTACAGTGTGGCCACAAAATGACGCAACCAGAACAGGCTGTGCAAGCCTCAACACGCCAATTTGAGCAAGTGATTGGTGTATTTAAGCCGGGCGATTAATTCCCGGCTCTATCCTACCTAATTAATAGTGCGGCGGTGGCGGCTCTTGCATTTGCGACATCAAAGAAGGCTGTTGTGATTCTTTGATCTTCTCTGCAAGTAACTCAGTCTGGCGTTTCATTTTTGCCAACTGCTGTTGGTGCGCTTTAAGCTCATCATTCAATATTTCAATTGTTTCATCTTGAAAAGCGACTTTCGCTTCAAGTTCCATTAGACGATTTTCAATTGTATTCATTTGATTCTCTTAGATTAAAACTTTCAGCGAATCCGCTGGAGCTTTCGGTTAATAACGCTTGGTTGTTATCAGTAAACGCAACATCTAACACCACGGCTGATTTCGGGCGGCTTCCTTCACGAGGAATAACTTGCCACGTTTGTAATTTTTTACCAGACTCAAGCTGCCATAAATCGACTAATCGATTGGGTGAACCGGTGGCAATTAAAGTGCCTTCATCGTTAAAACGGACGGCGGTAAAAATTTTCTGACGCGCAATATACGCCAGTTTGCTAACAAGATCACCTGTAGTCAGCCGCCATACATTTGCTTGCTTCATACTGTCTGCGGTAAATGCGTAACGACCTTGTGGATCAAGGGCGACTTGAGTAACGCGACTTGGATGATTAAAGCGATGGATCACCTGCCCTGTACGAGTATCCCAAAAGTAAGCAACGTAGTCATTTGAACCACTGATGGCGTAGTGGCCGTTAGGTGATAGGTCAACAACATTAACTTTTTCTTGATGACCAAGGAACTCTATGCGCCTTCCACTCTCTAAGTCGAGGTAAACGACTACACCGTCGGCGCGGCCGTATAATACGCTGCGCCCTTGGTTACTTATCGCGATATCTCTAATGGTTGAGGCGTGAATTTTGTAATAACCTGTGTTGTTTCCCGTAGCAATGTCCCACACTGCGAATGTGGACTTCTCGGCGGTAACAGCATGGCTATTGTCGTAAGAAAGAGCTACGGTGTGAACGAGGCTATCTTGAGCTTGTTGTTGGAACCATTGGTATTTTAACACTTGCTGTTGATTATCCCACAGTGCAACCCCATGGTGTATTGATGAGATTAGGCTGTATTTGCCATCGTGCGAAAGCGCGGAAGCAAATGCTCCTCTAGCCGCATGCTCATAGCGTGCAGTAGATTGCTCATGTTGCTCAGAGCAGCCTGCAACTAAGCAAAGGCTGAGCAGATACAAAAAAGTACGAAATATCGACATATTACGAGTATTTCCCCTTAACTCTTAGTGATTGAGAGGTTAGACTAGGTCTCGTTGAAGGCCTAGGTTGTTAGTCTAATCGCTGATCATGCAATTGCATGACGTTAGTTATTAGACAAGCAGCCTACCATGTAGGTCGTTAATCTTTAACTAGTAATAATACAATAATTGACAACTGCAAAGTGTGTCGGAGATATAAAATGAGAAAGACGATTAAATTGTCATTGATTGCAGCGTCAGTTTTAGCGCTAACAGCTTGTAATCAGGAAGCAAAAAAAGAACAGCAAGTTGAAGTTAAACTAGAGACTGAAGCTCAACAACAAGCATACGGTATTGGTGCGTCGGTTGGTAACTTCCTAAACCAAGATCTTGCAGATAAAAAAGCACTGGGTGTTGAACTAGACGAAGCACTTCTTAAGCGTGGTTTTGAAGACGCACTAGCAGGTAACGCTAAACTTGATGACGAAAAAATTCGTGAAGTATTAACGGCGCTTGATCAAAGCATTCGTACCAAGCAAGAAGAAAAAGCGAAAGTAGAAGCTGAAAAGAGCAAAGCTGAAGGCGAGAAATTCCTAGCTGAAAACGCGAAGAAAGAAGGCGTTACTGTAACTGAGTCTGGCTTACAGTACGAAGTAATCACTGAAGGTGAAGGCGAAAAGCCAGTAGCAACTGACGTTGTTAAAGTACATTACAAAGGTACTTTAATTGACGGTACTGAATTTGATAGCTCTTACTCACGTAACGAACCAACAACGTTCCCACTTAACCGTGTGATCCCTGGTTGGACTGAAGGTTTACAATTAATGCCAGTTGGCTCTAAGTACAAGTTCACGATTCCATCTGATCTTGCATACGGTGAGCGTGATCTTGGTAAGATCCCAGCAAACTCAACGCTTGTTTTCGAAGTAGAATTACTTGAAATCCAAAGCGATGATAAAGCTGTTCCAGCTGAGTAATATTTAACTCACTAGAAAAGGGCCTATAGGCCCTTTTTTTACGCGTGAAGTTTATTAACTAAATGCCGCTTCTTTCATTTTTAATGTGCCGTTATTTGCATCAAGCTCAACCAAAGTGCCAACAGGTAAAATAAATTGGCGTTTAATATGGCCAATCATGGCTCCACGATAAGCAGGAATTCCCAGCGGTTTTATATAATCTGCAAAAATATCGTCAAGGGTTAATGAGCCATAACCTCGGCCAGGCCTACAGTCATTACAATCACCAAATACAAATCCTGCAATCTTATCAAGTGCGCCCATGAGTTTTAGTGTACTCATCATTCTGTCAATTCGATACGGTGCTTCATCGATATCTTCTAAAAATAAAATTGCGCCATTAAAGTCAGGTAAATAGTCCGAACCTGCAAGGGCAGTCAGCACCGTTAAGTTGCCACCTATTAATTGTCCAGTAGCTTTACCTGGAGTAATCGTTTGGGTCAAATATTGTGTGTTAACTAACTCATCATCGGCTTTTGGTAAGTTTTGGAAATACATCAGCTTACGCGCTTCGAACATGTTCTTAAATTGCGCTACGTGAAAAGGGTTCCAGTCACTTGATGCATTTGGGCCATGAAAGCTGATTAATCCAGCTTGAGAGAGTAACGCGTTGTGCAGAGCAGTAATATCCGAATACCCCATCAGTGGTTTTGGATTGTTACGGATCATCGCGTAGTCAAGCAAAGGTAAAATACGGGCGGCCCCTGAACCTCCACGTAAGCACAAAATGGCATCAACTTCTTTATCACTGAATAAGCTATTCAAATCGCCAGCTCGCATTGCATCTGTGCCAGCTAAGTGCCCTCGTCTTGCCAGAATGTTTGGTGCAAGCTTAGCCTTGTAGCCTAATGCTTCTATAACGCCCTTTGCTAGTACGATATCAGCCTGCTGCGCGGTGGCTGCTGATGGACTGCACACACCTATAGTGCCTCCCTTTGCCAGTATTTTTGGCTTTATTAATGTTTGGGTACTGCTATTTTGTGCAGCCATTAAGGGAGTTGATGTTAGACTTGCGCCTGCTGCAAGGATTGAGAGTGACTTTAAAAATGACCGTTTATTCATAGCGAGCCTCATGTTTTTATAGTATGAGTATCGCATTGAAAAAAATATTTCAAATATTTGTTACGAAATGGAATAGATGATTCTTTTGGAGATGGCAAAAAGAAACTTTCAGCAGAGAGTATTTCTCTGCTGTGTAACTGATGTTAGCTGGTGTGATTTGAATATAAGTTGTCGATTAACTCATCTTCTAATTCAAAGCGTAATTCAAGGGCTTCACCTAACGTTGATAAGTCTTTATCAAACTCATCAAGCAGGTCGTCTTGCTCTACTTCTGCGTATTTGTCGTTAAAATCGAGTGCTACATCTGTGGTTTCAGAAATGCGAGGATATAAGGTATTAGCCAACTTTTGGCTATCAGGGCCTTTTTCTTCACACGCTTTGGCAATGTCGTCGTAAATTTCGAAATGGCCAGCAGAAAGGTAATCCATCAGAATTTGGCAAAAGTTTTGAATTTGCAGTTGATCAGGAAGGGCGTGATCTTTCTTTTCATACGGTGAAAAGCCTGCAATACGGCAGAACAACACAAGCAGCTCTTGACGTTCTGTAAGCCATTTGTCGATTACAGAGTGACTACCGCCCCACTTTTGTTGAGCTTTTTCCAAACGCGTCAGCATATTTCATCTCCTCGCTGAGTAGGTTTTCCTTTGTATATATAAAAAGGAAATATGACACAAAGATCAACTAAATTCTTAGTGTCTAATTGCAACAGATTGTAAAAGTCATCCTAAAGGCATATTTTTTAGCATTGAATAGGCTAAGAAGCACCCTTGTTTTTTAGAGTGGACTTTTTTTTCTCTAATTGCAGTGTATGGGAATTGATTCAAAACTACTAGTATTAATTTTGCAATTTTTATCTAAGGAATGGGTGTGTAAATTACTGATTTAGAAAAGAAAAAACCACCAAAATTGGTGGTTTAATTCTTTTTCTAAGACTTGTTAAACAAGCGTTCTTATTATTATGGGAAGATTGTTGTTCTTATTGTTATAAGATTTTTATTATTGTTTTTGTTAACGCGGGGTAAGTTATACCAAGCTTTTTTGGATGTTGCAAATTTATTAATGAAAAGTTTTAAATTTATTTTGTTTTTGTGCAAAAAACGCACGGTAGGCTTAGACTGGCTTAAAAAACATGATCTATATCTAGCCTTGATTATCTATCCATAGTGAGACGCGCAATATGGTGATACAATCTGCTCAATTTCATTCAGTTCTAGGATTCTATACGCATGAGCGAATTAAAAAACGATCGTTATTTACGTGCACTACAAAAGCAACCTGTTGATGTCACACCGGTATGGATGATGCGCCAAGCTGGCCGCTATTTACCTGAATACCGTGCTACACGTGCCCAAGCAGGCGACTTTATGAGTTTATGTAAAAACGCTGAACTTGCTTGTGAAGTAACGTTACAGCCATTACGTCGTTATCCGCTTGATGCTGCAATTCTATTCAGTGATATTTTAACTATTCCTGATGCTATGGGCTTAGGTCTTTACTTCGAAACAGGTGAAGGTCCGAAATTTGAACGTCCGATTTCTTCATTAGCAGATGTTAAAAAAATCCCAAATATCGATCCAACTGATGAGCTTGGTTATGTGATGAATGCGGTAAGTACGATTCGCCGCGAATTAAAAGGTGAAGTACCGCTAATTGGTTTCTCTGGTTCACCTTGGACACTTGCTACTTACATGGTTGAAGGTGGTAGCAGCAAAACATTCGGTAAAATCAAGAAAATGGCCTTTGCAGAGCCGCAAACCCTGCACCTATTACTTGATAAATTAGCTGACTCAGTGATTGACTACTTAAACGCGCAAGTTAAAGCGGGTGCGCAATCGTTAATGGTATTTGACTCATGGGGCGGTGTATTAAGCCCACGTGACTACAACGAGTTTTCATTACAATACATGCACAAGATTGTTGATGGCTTAATTCGTGAATACGATGGCCGTAAAGTGCCAGTGACGTTATTTACTAAAAATGGCGGTCAGTGGATTGAAGCAATTGCAGCAACTGGCTGTGATGCAGTAGGCCTAGACTGGACAATTAACATCGGTGATGCAAAACGTCGTGTTGGCGATAAAGTAGCGCTACAAGGTAACATGGACCCAGCCATGCTGCATGGCACGCCTGAGCGAATTCGCCAAGAAGTTGCGACTATCCTAGAAGACTTTGGTACAGGCTCTGGCCATGTATTTAACCTAGGTCATGGCATTACACCAGATGTAGACCCAGAAAACGCAGGTGTATTTATCAACGCCGTTCATGAATTCAGTGGTAAATACCACAAATAAGCAAAAGCTAGTCATAAAAAAGCCCGCATTAAGCGGGCTTTTTCGTTACTTAAACAAACGATTTAAACCATTTAATGCGGCTACACGATAGGCTTCTGCCATGGTCGGGTAGTTGAACGTGGTATTTACAAAGTAATCAATGTTATTACCGCCGTTCTTTTGTTCCATAATTGCTTGGCCGATGTGAACGATTTCAGAGGCACGCTCACCGAAGCAGTGCACGCCAAGTACTTCTTTGGTATCAACATGGAATAAAATCTTTAAGCTACCTACCTCAGTGCCCGCAATTTGCGCACGCGCTAAATGCTTGAATTGAGCACGACCTACCTCGTAAGGGACTTTTGCTGCTGTTAACTCTTGCTCTGTTTTACCGACTGAGCTCATTTCAGGAATTGTATAAATACCTGCTGGAATATCAATGATCAGCTTCTCATCACAGTTACCACATGCAATCGCATCGGCTGCAATACGGCCTTGGTCAAATGCTGCACTGGCAAGACTTGGGTAACCAATGACATCACCGACAGCATAAATGTTGTCGACTTCTGTTTGGTATGTTTCATTCACTCTAAGCTGGCCACGACCATCAGCTTTTAGGCCAACAGCTTCAAGATTGAGTGTGTCTGTGTTACCAGTACGACCATTGGCAAATAAAATACAGTCAGCTTTTACGCGCTTACCTGATTTTAAGTGCATTACCACACAATCATCGCGAGTTTCTACGCGATCAAACTCTTCATTATGACGAATAACAATACCGCTATTCCAAAAGTGATAGCTTAGAGCATCTGAAATTTCTGCATCCATAAAGGCCAGTAGGCGGTCGCGGGTATTCACCAGGTCAACCTTGGCACCTAAGCCTTTAAAAATAGAGGCGTATTCACAACCAATCACACCGGCACCATAAATCAGCACACGATGAGGGTCATCTTCAAGGCCTAAAATCGTATCGCTGTCGTATATACGTGGGTGTTTAAAGTCTACACCCGGTGGACGATAAGGGCGCGAGCCAGTAGCAATAACAATCGTTTGTGCAGTAAGAGTTTCAAACGAACCGTCTAGGTGCGTCACTTTGATAGTGTGTTTATCAATAAACTCAGCATCACCTTGATACATATGAATGCGGTTTCGCTCATAAAAGCTGCTACGTAAATTAGATTGCTTTGAAATGACGTTACTTGCGTGGCGCAAAATATCTGGGAAAGTTAAGCGGTTAGGGCGCTCACTAATATTAAAAAGCGGGTTTGCTTTATATTCAATATAACGGCTCACAGAATGACGTAATGCTTTTGACGGGATAGTACCCCAGTGAACACAACCGCCACCTACTGCTTCTTGACGCTCAATAACAGCGACTTTTTTGTTGCTTTTAGATAGGTTCATGGCGGTACCTTCACCGCCAGGACCTGTACCTATGATGATCGCATCATATTGATAAGATGGAGTATCTTTTTGCTTTACTTGTTGTTTGGCCACAGCCGCTCCTATGTTAACTAAAAGAGGCTTTTAACAACCTCGCATTTAGTGCAAGCCAAGCCTGCTTTTGGTTTTCCCAAGCGGCTTCAAGCTCATGATATTGTGTCATTAATGCTGATTTTTCGCACTGCTTCATCATTTTATTTCGTTTGATTTCTAACACGCGTTTTTGCAGGGCACAGAAGTGTTGCAGTCTTTTCAGCAGTAAATCGTACTCAGATTGTAATAATGTAAGCTTATCTTGCGCTAAAGGCAATTTTGCGAGGCGACCTTGGGTCTTATTCATCAAGGTTTCTGCTTTGGCTTTTTCAATTCGCTCAATAGGTGTGCGCTTTAATTTTGAAGCAAGGCCAATTGCAGCTAAAGAGCGGATCATCCACTTCGTTGGATCATAGTGATACCACTTAATGCCGTTACGGTAGTCGCTTGCAAAAATGTGGTGGAAGTTATGATAGCCTTCACCGTAAGTGAATAGCGCTAAAAAACCATTATCACGCGCCGTGTTCTTTTCTGTATATGGACGTGAGCCCCAGATGTGTGCAAGTGAGTTGATAAAAAACGTAAAATGCTGGCTTAATACTAAGCGCAGTAAACCAACCAGTAATAACATCCCCCATACATCACCAAGCATTAAACCTAGCAATAAAGGAATACCAAAATTAGTCGCGACGACTAACTTCATATAATGGCGGTGTTGCCACATAACAACTTTATTTTTTTGTAAGTCGCGACAGTTACTATAGTTCCCGTATTGCTCGCCTTGATAATCACGTAACATCCAACCTATGTGGCTATACCAAAAACCATTTGTGGCGGCATATGGGTCTTTAATTGGATCATCGACTTGACCATGATGAATACGGTGATCGCTACTCCAGTGCAACGCACTATTTTGCAGAGCAAAAGCACCGCCTAAAGCAAAAAATACTTCAATAACAGGGTGCACATCATAGGCTTTGTGTGCCCATAAACGGTGATAACCGGCAGTAATAGAAAGTCCGGCGTAGAACATACAGCCAACGAAGGCTATCCACTGTGTACTGGTGTATCCGTAGCTAAAGCCATACCAAGGAACAAGGGTGATCGCGGCCAAAAATGTAAGGCTAAAAAATAGCACATTGGTCCAAATAATCGGTGGTTTTTTCATCTGAATAAATCTCGGCGTACAGTTGTACGCTAAAATAGTGTTTCATTCTCTCCGCGTCAAGTATTAGACTGTCTCATTAACCGAAAAAATTATTAAAAGTTCACTCTGGGAGTTTCCATGTCGGGTGTTAGAGCGCAACAGAAACAAAAAACACGACAAGCACTGATCGAAGCAGCATTCAATCAATTGAGTGCTGATCATAGTTTTTCTAATTTAAGCTTGCGTGAAGTTGCCCGCGAAGCAGGGATTGCACCAACTTCTTTTTACCGTCACTTTAAAGACATGAATGAGCTCGGATTAACCATGGTTGATGAAGCTGGTTTAACACTTCGCCAACTTATGCGCCAAGCTCGCCGTCGTATTGAGAGTGGCGGCAGTGTGATCACCACATCAATCGTTACCTTTATGGAATTTATAGATAACTCGAGCAACCAATTTAGATTGTTATTGCGAGAGCGCTCAGGGACTTCAAAAGCATTTCGTGCCGCGGTTGCTCGTGAGATTAAACATTTCATTTTAGAACTCGCACATTATCTTGAAAGCGAAACACCATGCGATCCAACTCATGCATATATCCAAGCTGAAGCTATGGTGACTTTGGTATTTAACGCCGGTGCCGAGGCCCTCGATATTGAAGGGGCGCAGCGCGAAGAGCTGGTTGAACGCCTGATCTGGCAATTACGTTACATTGCGCGCGGTGCCACTTTATATGTACGTGATAGTAATCAATCTCAAAAGTTAATCTAAGCAATAGAAGCTTTACCGTCCGAAATTTTAAACGTTCAATACATTTAAGTTGGGTTAATTAACCCATCAATTGCTTTGTTGTGGATTTTTATTTCTAAAATTGGGATTTGAAAATCGATTTTGTGGAAAAATTATGCTTGCAAGCTGGTTTTTTGAATGTTAAAAATACAGCCACTGAACACACATTTAGTAAATTAAGATGCAAATTACACATTCAATTACATTAAAACTAAACCTCTTACTGATTAAATCAGTGAGCGGGGCTTAGTGTATTTGCATTTGTAGAACATTAAAAAACCCCGCAACCGCGGGGTTTTTTTTATCTCGCTAATGGGTCATTGGGAACGAGGACAGTTTATGAAAGATAAGGTTTGGATTTTTGACACAACGTTACGTGATGGTGAGCAAGCATTAAAAGCAAGCCTAACCGAAGACGACAAAATTCAACTTGCGCATACCATTAGCCGCTTAAATGTGGATGTAATGGAAGTAGGTTTTCCGGTATCTAGCCCGGCAGATTTTCGCTCTGTACAGCGAATTGCGACTGAAGTGAAAGGGCCAATTATCTGTGGCTTAGCACGTGCTGTAGCAAAAGATATTGAAGCATGTGGTGAAGCACTTCGCCCGGCAGAGCAGGGCCGTATTCATACTTTTATCGCAACCAGCCCATTACATCTTGAGCACAAATTACGTATGAGTTTAGACGATGCAACGGCAATGGCTGTTAAGTCGATTAAACTTGCTCGTAACTACACGGATGACGTTGAATTTTCATGTGAAGATGCTGGCCGCACGCCACACGGGGATTTATGCCGCATCGTTGAGAGTGCCATTGATGCGGGTGCATCAACCATCAACTTACCTGATACCGTAGGCTATGTAACACCTGACGAATATGCAGCGATGATTCATCACTTAATGAACAATGTACCAAACATCGACAAGGCGCGTTTAAGTGTGCATTGCCATAATGATTTAGGTTTAGCGGTTGCTAACTCAATTGCTGCGGTACAAGCCGGTGCGCGTCAAATCGAATGTACTATTAATGGTATTGGTGAACGTGCAGGTAACTGTTCGCTTGAAGAAGTGGCGATGATCATGAAGATGCGTGAAGACCACTTAAAAGTGCATACCGATATTCGCAGTGAAGAAATTTATCGTGCTTCGCGCCAAGTCGCGAAGATTTGTAATATGCCTGTGCAACCAAACAAAGCAATTGTTGGCGAAAATGCCTTTGCACACAGTTCAGGAATTCACCAAGACGGCGTATTAAAAGCGCAAAACACGTACGAAATTATGTCGCCAGAAAGTGTCGGTGTACCTAATAACCAATTAAACATGACTTCGCGTTCAGGTCGTCATGTTATTGAGCATCGTTTAGAAGAGTTAGGCTATCAAAAATCTGATTACGATATGGATAGCTTATACACTAGCTTCTTAGCATTAGCAGACCAAAAAGGCACTGTGTATGACTACGACTTAGAAGCGATGATTTACTTCAATCAAATCAAAGATAAAGACGAGAAGTATCAACTTGAATTTGTTAACTCTACGTCTAACTCACAATCAGTAGCGAGCTCAACAATCGGTATGACAATTGATGGCGAGTCTAAGCAAGAGGCGGCAACAGGTAATGGCCCTGTTGAAGCATCATTCTTAGCAATTGAGCGCTTAACGGGTATGTCGGTCGAAATGATTGAATACAACCTAGAAGCAACAGGCCAAGGCGCCAGCTCGCTTGGGCAAGTGAACATTATTGCTAAATACGATGGTCGCCCTTATCACGGTGCGGGCATTGCAGCGGATGTGGTTGAAGCGTCAGTACGCGCCATGATCCGTGTTTATAACTTAATTTATCGTGCACAAAAAGTGTCTGATTTAAAACAACAGAGGAAAGCAGGATGAGTCAATCGAATTACAGTATCGCAGTATTAGCAGGCGACGGGATTGGTCCAGAAGTTATGGCTGCAGCAGAAACCGTCTTGGATGCTGTAAGCGAAAAATTTGGTTTTACTTTGACTCGTCATCACCACGCGATTGGTGGTGCTGCCATCGATGAGTTTGGTCAGGCACTGCCGCAAAGCACATTGAGCGCATGCGAAAATGCTGATGCGATTTTATTTGGTTCGGTAGGCGGCCCTAAGTGGGAAAACTTACCACCGAACGAGCAACCAGAGCGCGCGTCACTGCTGCCACTGCGTAAGCATTTTGGTTTGTTCTGTAATTTACGCCCAGCACAATTATTACCAGCACTAAGTGCTGCGTCACCGCTCCGTGCAGATATCAGTGCACAAGGCTTTGATATCTTATGTGTGCGTGAGTTAACCGGCGGTATTTATTTCGGTGAAAAAGGCCGTAGTGGCGAAGGTGATCAAGAAGCAGCTTTCGATACCCAGACCTATTCACGTAAAGAAATTGAGCGCATCGCACGCTTTGCATTTGAAGCTGCAAAGCTGCGTAGTAATCACGTTACTTCAGTTGATAAAGCGAATGTATTAGCGACCAGCGTACTTTGGCGTGAAGTGGTCTCTGAAGTGAGCAAAGACTACCCAGAAGTAAGCCTAGACTACATTTATGTTGATAACGCGGCAATGCAGTTAGTGAAACAGCCAAGCCAGTTTGATGTACTTCTTTGCGATAACCTATTTGGTGACATTTTGTCTGATGAGTGCGCGATGATCACAGGCTCTATGGGGTTATTACCATCAGCGAGTTTAAATCAGTCTGGCTTTGGTTTGTATGAACCTGCTGGTGGCTCAGCACCAGATATCGCGGGTAAAGGGGTTGCAAACCCAATCGCACAAATTTTAAGTGCTGCGCTTATGCTGCGCTACTCACTAGGTCAAGATGAAGCGGCTCGCACGATTGAAAAAGCGGTAGCAGAAGCGGTTGAGGCCGGTGTTGGTACGCCAGATATCTACCCAAATGCAGGATACACCACCAGTGATGTTGCTGCGGCAATTGTGGCACGTATTTAATTAAAAATTGTTTGCGCTGAGCTCGTCACTCAGCGTAACTAAAATGAGGGAATAGCAAGTGGCCCAAACCTTATACGATAAAATTTGGCAAGCTCATGTAGTCGCCAGTATTAATGATCAAACCGATTTACTTTATATCGACCGTCACCTAGTTCATGAAGTTACTTCGCCGCAAGCCTTTGCTGGTTTACGTGAGAAAAACCGCAAAGTACGTTGCCCAGAAAAGACCTTTGCAACCATGGACCATAACGTTTCAACAAAAAGCCGCTCATTAGATGCAGCCAGTGAAGTGTCGAAAAACCAATTAATGGCACTGGATGCAAACTGTAAAGAGTTTGGTATTCAACTTTATGATTTAAATTCTATTAACCAAGGTATTGTGCATGTAATGGGGCCTGAGCAAGGCATAACTTTACCTGGCACAACCATTGTTTGTGGTGACAGCCATACCTCTACCCATGGTGCATTTGGTGCACTAGCGCACGGTATTGGTACTTCAGAAGTTGAGCATGTACTAGCCACTCAAACGCTACAGCAGAAAAAAGCCAAGTCGTTAAAAATTCAAATTAATGGTCGCCTTCGTCCAACCGTTACTGCCAAAGATTTAATCATGGCAGTGATCGGTAAATTAGGAACTGCTGGTGGTACTGGCTATGTTGCCGAATTTTGTGGTGAAGGAATCGAAGCGCTGTCTATGGAAGCCCGTATGACGCTTTGTAATATGAGTATTGAAATGGGCGCAAAAGCGGGTTTAATCGCACCAGATCAAACAACTTATGATTATTTAAAAGGACGCCCATTTGCACCAAAAGGTGCTGACTTTGATAGTGCTGTTGCCTACTGGCAAACGCTAAAAACAGATGAAGGCGCACAATTTGACCATGTTGTTGAATTGGAAGCTGCTGATATTCAACCGCAAATTACTTGGGGTACCAGCCCTGAGCAAGTCATTGGCGTAGATGAATTCATTCCTGATCCTGAGCAAGAGCCAGATCTAATTAAAGCCGATGCAATTCGCAGCGCACTAAAATATATGGGTTTAAAGGCTGGCGATAAATTGTCTTCAGCAACTGTTGATACCGTATTTATTGGCTCATGTACGAATAGCCGTATTGAAGATTTACGTGCTGCTGCACAGATTGTTGAAGGTAAACAGGTTGCAGCAGGTGTTGAAGCACTGATTGTTCCAGGTTCTGGTCTTGTAAAAAAACAAGCCGAAGACGAAGGCCTTGCAGATATCTTCAAAGCAGCTGGCTTTGAATGGCGTGAGCCGGGTTGTTCAATGTGCTTAGCAATGAATGATGATAGATTAGAAGCTGGTAAGCGCTGTGCGTCGACCTCAAATCGTAACTTTGAAGGACGCCAAGGTCGCGGTGGACGCACCCACTTAGTGAGCCCTGCAATGGCTGCGGCAGCTGCAATTCATGGTCGTTTTGTTGATATCAGAGGAGAAGCCTAATGAGCGTATTTTTTAGTGGCTTAATGGCCCCGTTAGATAAAAACAATGTTGATACTGACCAAATTATTCCAAAGCAGTTTTTAACTTCGACCAGCCGTGACGGCTTTGATGCGGCGCTTTTTTACGATTGGCGTTATTTAGATAATGGCGAGCCAAACCCTGAGTTTATTTTGAACCGTCCTTGTTACCAAGGTGCGCAAATTCTTTTAACTCGCGATAATTTTGGTTGTGGTTCATCGCGTGAGCACGCGCCATGGGCATTAAAGCAATATGGTTTTGAAGTTATCTTAGCGGAAAGTTTTGCCGATATTTTCTTCAATAACTGCGGTAATAACCAAATGCTTGCTATCGCATTACCGGCAGAAACGCTTGAGCAATTATTTGTGCTGAGTGAACAGCATGATGATATTCATATCGAAGTGGATTTAGAAAACCAACAACTTCGTAGCGATAAGTTTGACACCATTCACTTTGATATTCGCGAGGACATTAAAGAGCGTTTATTAAGCGGCTTAGACTTTATCGGTGTGACTGAAACACTTAACAGCCAAATTGACGTCTTTGAAAGTAAGCTAAAAGCTGAGCGCCCTTGGCAATAACCTGGTTTTTCCATGTGAACCTAAACGCGGCCAAGGCCGCGTTTTTTGTTATTTATCGTAATTGTTTTCTTTCTAAGCTTTAAACCATTAGCCTAAGCAAAATTTTATTTAGGGAACACACCATGAAATACTTAGTGGCATCGATGCTCGTGGCAGCATCATCAGTAGCGGCTGCACGACCTGCGCCGTTAGTGTCAATTCCAAGCCATGATGGCTTTTTTGACAACATTGCAGCCCATTGCGGTAAAGCTTACGAAGGTAAAGTGAGCGTTGATAACGCGGCTGGTCCAAGCTCGTTTGCGGGCAAAAAGTTAGTAATGCATGTACGTCGTTGTAACGAGCGTGAGTTACAAGTGCCATTTCATGTGGGTGATGATGCATCTCGTACTTGGATCATCACAAAAACTGGCAGTGGTTTGAGTTTAAAGCATGACCATCGCCATAAAGATGGCAGCGATGATAAATCAACCATGTATGGTGGTCATACCCTTGATGCTGGCTTTGCTAACGCGCAGTCGTTCCCGGCTGATCAATATTCAAAAGAGTTGTTTGTTAGCCAAGGTATTCCCCAATCAATGGGTAACACGTGGCAAATGTATATTTATCCTAAGCAATTTACTTATCGCTTAGTACGTGAAGGACGTGAGTTTCGCGTTGATTTTGACTTAACTAAACCTATCACGCCGCCAAGCGCGCCGTGGGGATATGAAGACTAGTATTATTTAGCTTCGTCTTCACACTGTAAAACAACCGTTAAAGGTGGCTGATAGGCGCGTGGTTTAGTTGGAAAACGTTCATACTCCTGCACCCCATCAGTCACTCTTAGCATAAATGGTTTGTCTCTACATAAGCGGTTTGCATGGCGCAGTAAGAATACGCTTTGATTGCGAAAGTGCTTGTAGTCGTCAGACTGAATTTCGAGGTGGTAGCGGCCGTCGGCTAATGCAGTTTGGTTATAATGGACTTTCTCGTCAAAATCATAGAGTTTTTCTGTTTCGCCTTTTGCAGCTTGCGCATAACTGCACCCCGCTAATATTAAAAAGGCGCTGATTAATAGTGCTTGTGTACTTCTCACTTCACTCATAAACACTTAACTCCATGTGATTAATACCTTGTTTCATCGTGATGTTGAACCTGAATTAGCATCCATAGTCAAACTAAGGTAACGTTATGTCTTACATGTAGTTTAACACCCAAAAAGGGAAAATGTGATGCTCAATAAAATAAAACAGCTGTTTTCAGCTTTGAACGATACCCAATCTAATATTTCTGAGCATGACCTAAAAACCGCCGTTGCTGCGTTATTAATTGAGGTTATGCGAGCAGATGATGAGTTACAAGATGATGAGCAACAGACCCTGAATGAGACCTTAAAGAAGTACTTTTCTCTTACCGATGAAGAGGTTCAAGAGTTAGTTGCAAGTGCGTCTCAGCACCTTGATGATGCGATAGATTATTTTCAGTTTTCAAAACAAATCAATGCCCAATGCATTGCCGAGCAGCGTATTGATATCATCGAGCTGTTGTGGCGTTTAGCCTACGCAGATGGCAATTTAGATAAGCATGAAGAAATGGTTATTCGCCGCGTTGCAAGCTTACTGTATGTAACCCACGAAGATTTTATCGCTGCTAAGCTAGCAGCGACAAAACTAAGTTAGCAATTATTTATTTAATTTGCTCGCTACGCTCACAAGTTGCTGGGCAAGGCTGGCAACTTGCTCGGCTGTATCAGCATCGCTGATGCGGCCTTGTTCATCTAGTTTTGTGTGGATAGCAGAAACTGCTAATTGATCAGCAAGTATGATACTGCCAATTCCTGATAAAATATCACGTACGTGATTTAAACCTCGTAAGCCGCCTAAACCACCTGGCGAAGCTGCATAAAGCGCCGTGATTTTATTACGAAATGCTGGAACCGCGCCTTGCTCTGTACGGGATGCCCAATCGATTGCGTTTTTAAGTGGTGCTGTAATTGAACCATTATACTCTGGACTAGCTAATAAAATGCCGTCAGCAGCGCGAAGCTTATCTTTTAACAATTGTGCGCCGGCTGGCGTGCCTTGCGCTTCAATATCTTCATCAAATAAAGGCAAGTTTAAATCGCTTAGTTTTATCACTTCTACTTCTGCACCACTTTCGAGGGCGAAGCGTGCAGCTTCATTAATCAGTTTTTGATTAAAGCTGTCTTTACGTAGACTGCCTGCTAGGGCAATAATTTTTGGTGCTGTCATGATGGCTTCCTTTTTTAAGCTTCACTGTTGTTGATACACTCACTGCTGATACGTTCACTGTAGCAAAAAACAGCTTGCAGAAAAGCCCAATAAACGCAAAACTTATGTGCGTATATGCACACAAGGAGCCGCTATGGCGATTCAATTTGATGATTGGCAAGATGTAAAAGTTGCTTACGAGGTGGCAAGGCTCGGTACGTTAACCGCTGCTGCCGAATCACTGGGGGTTCATCACAGCACGGTTCTAAGACGAATTAATAATTTAGAAGACAACCTTGATGCGCGGCTATTCCACCGCCATGCCCGTGGTTATACAGTGACAGAAATTGGCGCTAAGTTATTTGCTACAGCTAAATCGATTAACGTTGAGCTTGATAAACTTCACAACGATATAATTGCTGCTGACAGTCAGTTGCGAGGGAGTTTATTATTAACCACTGTCAGTGGTTTTATTGATGTGCTGAGTGATGTGTGTGAGCAGTTTCAAAATCTGCATCCACAAGTGCAGCTCGAAGTTATTCTTGATCAAAACCGTTTACGCCTTGATCATGGTCAGGCGCACATCGCTGTGCGAGCAGGCCCTCGCCCTGATGAAGGCGACTATATTGCTCAGCATTTAGCTGAGCTTTCGTCGGGGTTTTATGCCTCAAAAAGTTATATTGAAAAGTACGGCATGCCAAAGAATATTCAGCAGTTACAGCAGCATAGTTTTGTTTCTGGAGTGGCTGGCTATAACGGTAAAGTGCCTTATTTTGCATGGGTTGATCAGCATATTGAATCAGCGCAAATTAAGTTACGTGTATCTGAAACCTCGGAAGCCACGCGGGCTATTGTTAGGGGCTTGGGGATCGGTGGTTTACAGCATGAAGTGGCGAGCCAATACCCTGATTTGCTGCCTGTACTTCCTAAAGAGCTGAGCTGGCCAACAGACCTTTGGCTGGTGACACACCATTTGGTACATCGCACAGCCAAAGTACAAGCATTTAGCCAACTTTTAAAAGCCTATTTTAAAGCGTTAAAAGCTTAAACAGATTTTTTAATGCTAATGCCTAGCCGTTTGGCTAGGCGCACAAGGTTGGCTCTATCAACGCTTAAACTGCGCGCTGTGGCAGCCCAGTTTAGGTTGTGTAGTTCAAGTTGCTGCATGATAAGCTGATAGCTAAAAGCATCGGTTGCCTCTTTGAGCGATAAGCCAGTGATTTTTTGTTCGTTAACAGCATCTGGGCTTGGTGTAGCAATCGCAGTTTTATCAATATCACAATGCTGAGGCTCGATTGTGACAATGCTTTGTTGCCATTGCTGTTGCTTTGCTTTGAGTGCAGCACGACTAATGACATGTTCAAGCTCTCTCACATTTCCAGGCCAATCATATTGGCGTAGTAGTAATTGTGTATCAATACTGAGCTTAAGTTGTTTAATGCCAAGCTTTTTAGACGTTTGCTCAATAAAAAAACCCGCGAGTAAAATAACATCGTTATCGCGCTCTTTTAATGGTGCAACATGCAATGGGTAGACGCTTAATCGGTGATAAAGGTCTGCACGAAAGCGTCCTGCAGCTACTTCTTGCTTTAAATCTCGGTTGGTTGCCGCAATCACTCTGACATCGACATAGCGGCTTTGGTCTTCCCCCACCGTTTGTACTTCACCGCTTTGTAAAACGCGTAATAGCTTACTTTGCATAGCGAGCGGAAGTTCGCCAATTTCATCTAAAAATAAGGTACCGCCATCGGCGAGTTGAAACTTACCCTGACGAGCAGTATGTGCGCCAGTAAATGCCCCTTTACTGTGACCAAAAAACTCACTCTCTGCCAAATTTTCAGGTAATGATGCGCAGTTTAGGTGGATCAACGGCATATCACGGCGCTTAGAGTTTAAATGGATATTACGCGCAACCAATTCTTTACCAACCCCAGTGTCTCCTTGAATTAATACGCTAAATTCTGAGGCAGCAACCAGCTGGATATCATTTTTAAGAGTCGTCATGGCTTGGCTATTGCCAATAATTTCAACACCTTCTCGCGTGAGTGCCTCGATATTAAGCTGCTGTGCAACTTGGTGGCTATGCTGTGCGTGTTGCCTAAAGTGCTGCAAGGTCAGGGCATGCTCAACATAGCCTGCTGCAAGTTGTTTCAATTGGTTGAGCTCGTTAATAGTTAAAGCGTCAAAGGCATGTTCATCTAAGCTATCAAAGGTTAAAACGCCAAGCAGTTCGCTGCTAGCTTTTGTGCTAAATAGCGGCACGCCCATGCAGGCATGAACTGGAAAGTCGCCATGCTGGCTTTCTAATAAGCCGTCATAGGGATCAGGGAGACCACAATCTTTGGCGAATTTAAGGGGCTCAGTACCACGGCATATTTCAAATAAGCGAGGATGCTCCATAATTTTAAAACGCCTTCCTAACGTATCGTCCGAGAGTCCTTGCTGGGCTACGGGCTTTAATACATCGCCTTGTTTTAATAATAAGGCGACTGCATCACATTCAACCCAATCATTAATGCAACTCAATAAATAGCTGAAATTGTGATCAACACTGCTTGCTTTCGTAAGGGCAAGTGCAACATCAAGAATTGATTTTTTGAGTGGCATGTCAATTTGACCTGAATATGTTTTTTTGATGCTTTTGATAGTGTGTCATTTTGACATTTTTATCAAGTATTTAATTTTAATGTATTGATATTAATTGGTTTTTATTTTTGGCTCGAACTGTGCAATAGCTAAGGAAATTAAACGCTGAGAGCCCTAATGAAAGTCATTAACTTAACTGAACCTATGCCAAGTAGTATTAAATTTTATCAAATCAATCAGTGGCCGTTATGGGCATTAGCATTTAGGCCTTTTTTCTTGGCTGCTAGTGTTCTAGCTGTGTTTGCAATGAGTTACTGGTTATTAATTTTGGCGGGAGTTGCGCATTGGTATTTAGCATTGCCGGCAACCCTTTGGCATGCTCATGAAATGTTGTTTGGCTTTGCTGGCATAGTTGCTATGGGATTTTTGCTAACCGCTGCGCAAACATGGACAGGCGTCCCTAGTGTCAGTGGCATTAAGCTTTGTTTGCTCAGTGTTATCTGGCTTGCTGCAAGGCTTAGTTTTTTTATTGATATTGCTGGGGTCGAACAGCTAAACCTTTATATTGTAAGTATATTGCAGCTAGCATGGTGGCTGGCTGGGATTATTATTCTAGCTGACATGCTGATACAAGCGAAAAGTAACCACAACTATTTATTTATCGTTATCACATCTTTGCTTTGTGCGCTAAATATGATTTTTTTGAGCTTAGTTGTGCTTAATAAAATGTCGCTTGCGCTTAGTGTTGTTGATACTGGCGTGCTGATCATGACTCTTCTAGTTGGCGTTCTAGCTGGTCGAGTCGTACCGTTTTTTACCGCGCGAGGTCTTAACTTGAGTGAGCAAGTTAGAACGCCAAAGCTTGATAAATTAGTTGTGTTTAGCTCATTTTTTGCCATTACATGGTTCTTTATGAGTCAGCTGTTTTTTAGTGCGATGAGCACTGGTTGGATTTTTGCTTGGCTTGCTAGTTTACATGCCACAAGGTGTGTTTTGTGGTGGCAAAGAGGGGTTTTAAAAGTACCTCTGCTTTGGTCATTGCACTTAGCTTATTGGGCTTTATCTGTGGGTTTAGGACTCATTGCATTAAGTTTTTATAGTGCCAGTATTTTATTCAAAGACGCACTTCACCTGATCACTGTCGGCACCATTGGCTTGATGATAATTGCCATGATGGTGCGTGTATCTCATGGCCATACTGGCAGGGCACTGCAAGTCCCTACGTTTATTAGTATGGCATTCGTATTAATTGCTTTCGCTGCCATTGTACGCTCGGTACTTCCTCCTTTTTTAGGTCACCATCTTACATGGCAGTTAAGTGCTTTGTTGTGGGTTGTTGGCTTTAGCTTATTTTTATTTCATTGTGCGCCCATCTTAGTGAATCGTCGTGTTGATGGTCGCCGCGGTTAAACTCTCTAATAGGAAAAACTATGTTATCTGAAAAAACGATCCAGATTGTTAAAAGTACTTTGCCGTTGCTTGCAGAAGCAGGACCTCAAGTTACTGAGTATTTTTATGATCGTATGTTTATCTACAATCCAGAGCTTAAAAATATTTTTAATATGACTCACCAGCAATCAGGTACTCAACAATTTGCGTTGTTTAATGCCTTGGCTGCCTATGCTGCAAATATTGATAATTTGGCAGTATTGAAAAGTACGCTTGCGCGTATTAACCATAAACACACCAGTTACCATATTTTGCCAGAACATTACCCCATTGTTGGTGGGCATTTGATTGCAACTTTAAAAGAGTTACTGCCTGAGCAATTTACGCCTGAGGTCGAGTATGCTTGGCGTGAAGCCTATTCACTATTGGCTGATGTATGTATCAACGAGGAGATGGCGTTATATCAAAAAAACAAAAAGGCAACGGGCGGCTGGTTTGGTACCCGCACTTTCACCATTACAGAAAAACGTATGGAATCTGCGCAAATTTGTAGTTTTACATTAACGCCTACTGATGCAAAGCCTGTTGTAGCGTATTTACCGGGTCAATATTTAGGGATTAAAGTAACGCCAGCGAAGAGTGATTTAACTCAAGTTAGGCAATACTCTTTATCGCAGCAAAGTAATGGCCGCAATTATCGCATTAGCGTGAAAAAAGAAGGTTTAGTGTCTAATTATTTACACAGTTTAAGTGAGGGTGATGAAGTAGAAATTTATCCACCCGCAGGCGACTTTGTGCTTCGTGAAATTGATTCCCCTATTGTGCTAATTTCAGCGGGAGTTGGTCAAACCCCGATGATGGCGATGCTTGAAACATTATTGAGCAATCAACATAGCAAGCCAATCCATTACTTGCATGCTTGTGATAGTCAAACGCAGTTTGCCTTTAAAGAGTATTTATTTAAGCAACAGCAAGCGCACGCTTCATTACATTGTGTTACCTGGTTTAAGGATGGCAAGGGAGGGGACTTTGCGGGCTTAATGGATGTAAATCACATTGCTGATAACTTACCAATTAGCGAGGCTGACTTTTACCTATGTGGTCCAATCGCATTTATGGCAATGATAAAAGAGCAGCTGCTAAGTTTAGGGGTTGCAAGTGAACGAATTCATTATGAGGTGTTTGGACCTCACCAAGCGCTATAATGAAAAAGGGCGCAGCTTTTGCTGCGCCTTTTGTTAGTTTACTTCGCACTCTACATTAGGTAGTGGAATACGTAGCTCTTTTTTAGGGTAGTAAAGTAGGCATTGCTCACCTGATTTTTGTAAAACAAATTTCTCAGAAGGAATTGCATGAGCGCCCATAATAGGGAGGCCATCCGGCCCTTTGTTGGTGCCGTGATCAATCAATAGCTCTGAACTTTTAGTAAAAACATTGTCGGCTAGTGTGACGATAGCACCACCTTTGGCGGATTGAATAGCCTGCTGTAACTCCGTAATCACACCTGGATTTACGCGAACAAGCGTAGCATCTTGCGGTTGCTCCGCTTGGGTACTTTTACAGCCCGCTAAGCTTGCCAGTAAAGTGCAGGTTAATAACAGTGTTTTATTCATTATTACCTTCCTTCGCTGGTAGCGGACGGGTTAAATCCATATTATTTTTGTAAAGCGGTTGCTTAATTGTAAGTGGTAGCCCTGTTTCTTGAATTGCTTGTGATGTAAAGCTTGGTTGCTTAGCACTTGAGGACTCAACCACAATTGGGCAGGTATTATTTTCAATGTGATAAAGCGCGGTTGCTAATAAGCTCTCTTCGCTATCACCTAGTTTGTGATCAAAGTCATCTGTAACCTCGCAGCCTTTTATGTCTGCATCAAACTGGGGGGAAGGTGTTGGTTTAAATCCATCGGCGTATTCCCCAAAGCCTTTATAGTTTGCGCCTGAAAATTGGATTGTATAATACGTGGTTGCGCAGTTATGTGTTGGTGTAAAGCCATAAGGCTTGCCGCAGGTCGTATCACCAATAAGTATGACTTCTGCATCTATACCTTTTAAACCATTTATAAACGCTTCTGACGCAGAACAAGTTCCGGCTGTACTTAGTACATATACTTTAGATAAGTTGAGATCAGGAAGTCGGCTATTGGTTGTTTGAAATGTAGAGTAATCTATTTCACGGTCAATAAATGGGTAAGGAGCCTCTTGCGGCTGTTTGTCGTTTTGAATCGTTTGATAGTAATAGAAATCATCGGTATTAGCAGGACCCGCAACCATATATGCAAGCTGCGATGAAAGCGCTAATAAACCGCCGCCGTTATATCTAAAATCGATAACCAACTCATCAATATTATCAGCTTTGAACTTATTCACAGCACTTATCAGTTCAGGTTGAGCAATGCTGATAAAGCTATTAAATTGCATATACCCAACTTTTGTACCGTTCTCAGTTGTTAAGGTATCAACATTCTGAACGGGCGTTTGAGCAATATTACCGGCTACTAGAGTAAACGACTTTTCAGTACCATCATTACTGCGTACAACAAAGTTATGGGCGTCACCAGCCGTAGGTCTAAATAGCGCTTCATTTAAAATATCTACGCCTTGTTGGGTATTAGTGTCAATACTAACGTCGTCAACCATTAAAATAGTATCACCGCGTTGTAACCCTGCATTTGCAGCAGGTGAGTCATCCTCTAAATAGGCAACACGTAGCTCTCGTGGCGGAACATTACTGATAAATACCCAATTAATTCCATAACCAGAAACAACCCCAGATTGAGCTTCTTTAAAATACTCTTCAGTAGGTCTGCTAAAATGAAAGTTATCTTTAAAAGAACCCGAGTCCGTCGTTTCGAATGTTTTTAACTGGTCGAAATAAGCGGCGACAGAGCTGAAATTATCAGGATTGTTGTCTTCTATTTCGTCGTACCAAAGGTAGGTTTCGTCACTCCATGAACGTAACCACATCTTCTCGGTAAACTCAGAGCCAGCAGTATCTGGGTAAGGCTGATTATTGTTATAAGGATCATTGCCTGTTCGTGGTACGGCGCATTGATCTTTAAATTCACTTGATGGCTCAAAAACACCAGCGGTCCAAGTGGGTTCTGAACTTGTTGGTGGCGGGTTTGTTGTGTTGTTATTGCTCGAAGAGCCACCGCCGCCACCGCAGCCAGATAGAGACGCGCCTGAGACTGCTAAAAATATTGCTAAGGCGAGTTTATTATTGTTAAACATATTTGCTTCCTTTCCGATAGTATTTCTTAAAAATTAGCAATTACTGTATCTGAAAGCAATAAATTGTAGCGCCTCAAATGTAAATGAATGTGCTTTTAGTTATAAAGACTTACGGTTACTAATTTCAGCTACTTTGAGCTTCTGCCATGACTCAAATAGCTTACGTTGTTTGTTAGATATTTTTAAGCCATAGGTTTTTTGCATATAAAAGTAGGTATCGGCTATTTGCTTTCTTGCATAAATCGGTGGCTCAAATACACGTTGCTTAAAATCGATTTTTACTGGGCAAGCTCCATAACTGGCACTAGATGTTGCGACTATTCCGTAGCGAAAATTAGAACGGTCTGCATTGATCTCGCCAATAGCTGGAGCGAGGTTATTTATGTCGGCTTCCATTTGACGAAATTTTTCACTGACCTTAATGCAGTTTTTACGTCCGCCATCCTGCCAGCATTGTAATTGATGACCAAACTCCCACGCAGGTACTATATGCTCCCATTCTATTCTTTTTGCTCGAGCGTTTTCGTTTCCTGAGCGGGTAATGGCGTTTCTTGGAATATAACCACAAGCTTCAGGGTCTGGTACAAGCTTTTTACCTTGGCGCTTTATATCGCAGCCACAATATAAGCTTTTACTATTGCTTGGTAGATTCTTAATTAAGTGCTTTTTTGCACTGTAAAAGCTCGAAAATTGTTTAGCGGATACAGGGGAAGTAAAAATTAAACAAAGGGTTAAATATAGAAATAAACGCATATCCATCACATCAGTGAACTACAGGAGCAGCCATTTTAGAGCTACTATTCTAAAAAGGAAAAGTTTTTCAACTCAGCTATAGTTGTTAGGCCGTTTATTAGAGGAATTACAACTATGTTATTAGGTGCTTTTTCTGTGAGTTTAAATGTGAAAGATATCCATGCTTCAAAGCAGTTTTATGAAAAACTTGGCTTTAAAGAATTTGCCGGCGAAATCGAGCAGCATTGGTTAATTATGAAAAACGGCGAACATTTAATAGGTTTGTTTCAAGGCATGTTTGATAAAACCATGCTGACCTTTAACCCAGGCTGGGATCAAAATGCTGAGGCACTGGTAGAGTTTGCCACTTTTGAGCAATTAGCCGCGCATTTTCAGCAACAAGGGTTAGAAATACAAAAAGCCGGTGACGCGAGTTTTATTATCACCGACCCAGATGGCAACCCTATTTTGATTGACCAGCACGTTTAGCAGGCTTTTTACGTTTTAAACGAATGTTCTGTAGCAATAAAATAATCCCCGTAATACAAAACAGTACGCTGGTGGCCGAAAAGCTAATTAGAAGTGGGTTATTAAAGTTTTCGCGCTCATCATAATCCATGATGTGTAGCATCCAGAAAAAGTCGAAAATGCGCCATAGGGAGCTGCGCACTGTAATGACTTTACCGGTTTGGCTATCTAAATATAAGGTTGTTGTCAGCCAATCATCAAAACTCACTTGCCAAACATTGGCCTTGTGAGCCACTTCTCTTGGTCCTTTGGTTAACAGCTGTGCTTGCGTGATATTTGCGTTAATAAGTAAGTGAGTTCTCGCGTTTTCAATTATTTGTGCTTTATTCGGCGCAGGCATTTTATCACCTGTTCTGCCATCAAAATTAAAGGAGCCGCTCGGTGCCGTGACTTCTATGATTGGCGACTCTAAAAAGTGGCTGTACTTGATACTTTCAATTTGTTCAAATTGTGCCGTTATTTTATCGATAGAAGCAGAGTAGTCTGACACTAAGAAAGGGTTACTTAGACTGCGATTTGCTAGATGTTTTCCATGCACTTTTTCAAGCGGCAATGAACTCATTACAAGCCCACCTAATAGCCAAAAAAAGATCTGCAAAGCAAGTAAATAGCCTAGCCATTTATGCCCTTTACGAGCATATTTGAACATGCGTTTATTCATTACCACCCCGTTATTATTGTTATATGGGCGCTATTTTAGGTTGTTTAGCTGTATTGCCAATGCGGCAAAATGTCGCATTAACTGTATTCTAGATTTGGTATATATACAAAACTGAGTTAAAGTTTCAGTCGATATCAATAGAGGATAAAAACGAGAGTATGTCGGAAATTCAATTTTTAAATGTAGATCTGGAGCTTGAATCAAAGCACGATATTAGTGCGCTTGTTGCTGATTTGAAGAAAAACGCTATGGTTTTACATTATGACCAAGATGAATACCGTCAACTTGCACGCATTGAAGCAACTGCAGATATCAGCTCTCCAGACAAAGCGATTAACCAGCTTTGCGAATTAATTGAATCTTGCTCGCGCAATGCATTAAAGCAGTGGTTATCTTGTTCAAAACGTACATTTGATTTAGGGTTTGAATCGGGTAACTCGCCAAAGTGCTTTAACCAACCCCTGCATGCAGATACCTTGTTACGTATCTCAGCAATTGGCGCAGGGATTGAAATTACTATTTATCCAGTCGAAAAGTAAACTGAATTTAGCGCTCTACGACTGCTGCGGTCATTCTTGATACGCAGCACAGCTCCCCAGCAGCATTGGTAATTTTGATATCCCAAACAGAGGTGCGCTTACCTAAATGAAGTGGTTTGGCCGTTGCCGTTAATGTCCCTTTTCGAGACGCTTTTATGTGGTTGGCATTAATCTCTTGACCAACAGCATAGAATTTATTGAAATCAATCACAAAGTTGGCTGCATAGCTTGCCACTGTTTCTGCTAACACAACGTTTGCTCCGCCATGAACCATGCCCATAGGGTTATGGTGTTCAGGAATTGCAGGCATGGTGGCCACTAAATAATCATCGCCAATTTCAGTCACCTCAATACCCATCGTTTTCATTAAAGTGCCTTGCCCGGTTACTCCTTGTTCCAAGTCTTTACATTGCTCCAGCGTGATTGGATGGTGCCAAATACTCATTGTGTTTCCTTAACATGCGAATTAAAGCTAATACCTTATGGCATCTTTCATTGCGGTTCAATGTTAGTTTTGTAGCAATATGATGGAGTTAATTTAAATTTGCGATTTTCAAATAACTGTATATACTCACAGTTAAATGTACTGTATGGAAAACCAGTTGTATGCGCCCATTAACTAAACGCCAATCGCAAATCTTAGAACTAATTAAAGTCTTTATTAAAGATACAGGCATGCCGCCAACACGCGCTGAAATAGCTCAAACATTGGGTTTTAAAAGTGCCAACGCCGCTGAAGAACATCTAAAAGCACTGGCAAAAAAAGGCATGATCAAAATGAAGCCTGGAGCGAGTCGTGGTATTCAGTTGATTGAAGAAGATGAACCTGAGCAGTTAGGTTTACCTTTGATTGGCCGTGTTGCAGCTGGTGAGCCAATTTTGGCTCAGGAGCATGTCGAAAGTCATTGCCAAGTTGACCCTACGTTATTTAAACCAGCCGCTGACTTTTTACTACGTGTAAATGGCATGAGTATGAAAGATATTGGTATTATGGACGGTGACTTGCTTGCAGTACATAGAACGCAAGTTGCTGAAAATGGGCAAGTTGTTGTAGCTCGAGTTGATGAAGATGTAACTGTTAAGCGGCTAGAAAAAGCAGGTCGGAAAGTACTTTTACACGCTGAAAACGAAGAGTTCTCACCTATTGAGGTTGACCTTGAGCATGAATCTTTCAATATTGAAGGGTTAGCTGTAGGAGTCATTCGTAACGCTGACTGGATGTAGTTGTCCCTTATTTGGTGCGCTAAATTGACTCAATTTGGTGCGCCATTGTGTTTTTGCCACTTAATTAGGATTTGTGAATCCTTACTCTTTATTTAAAGCCTTATATGGCGCAGTTTTCCTCTCTTTTTGTATATTCTTCGTATACCACAACATTAAATAACGCGCTGATTATAGTTGTTATTTCTGCACCAAAATAAACATTTATTATCACTAAAACTTGCTTATTGGTCATTTTTTAACTAATTGGTTAAAGCAATGTATTAACACCTGATTAATAAAAAGACACAAAAATGTGCGAGGTGTTAGACAGGGGGCCAGTATCATAAGTGAGTTAAAATGATACGTAGTCGCTCTGAACAATAAAAAAAACGAATGGGCACCTTGCTGTATCGCCTTTTCGCTTTGCGTCTTGCAATAGCATCTAAAGGAGCCGTCACATGGGTAAACTGCGTTACGCCTTGTGGCTTATATTGGTTGCACTCCCAGAAATTGTATTGGCAAATAGTCAATACAATATGCGAAAAGGGGTGACTGATATAAGTAATAATGTTTATGAGTTACACATGACGATATTTATTATCTGTTGTGTAATCGGCATCATCGTATTTGCGGTGATGTTTTGGGCTTTAATACACCACCGTAAATCTAAAGGGGCCAAGCCTGCCCAATTTCATGAAAGTACAAAAGTTGAAATACTTTGGACTGCCATTCCATTTGTCATCTTAATAGCCATGGCTGTGCCTGCCACAAAAACTCTCATTGCTATGGAAGATGCCTCTAAAGCTGATATCACAATTAAAGTGACAGGCTCGCAATGGAAGTGGCATTACGAATATATGGGTGAAGATATAGCCTATTACTCAATCCTATCTACACCAAAAGATCAAATAGACAATCAGGCAGAAAAAACGGAGCATTATTTGCTTGAGGTAGATAAACCGCTAGTGCTTCCTATCAATAAAAAAGTCCGCTTTTTAATGACCTCAGACGATGTTATTCATTCGTGGTGGGTTCCTGATTTTGCAGTTAAAAAGGACGCAAACCCGGGATTTATCAATGAAGCGTGGACACGTATTAACGAACCAGGTGTTTACCGTGGTCAATGTGCAGAACTATGCGGTAAAGATCATGGTTTTATGCCTGTTGTGGTGAAAGCCTTACCTGAAGATGAATTTGCTAATTGGCTTGCAGATGCTAAGGAAGAAAAGGCTAATGCAGCAGCCGCTGATGCTGCTTTGCTTGATCAAACATTACCTAAAGAAGAGCTTATGGTCTTAGGTGAGCAAGTGTATATGGCAAGTTGTGCTGCATGTCACCAGCCTACTGGTATGGGCTTACCAGGCGTGTTTCCTGCACTTAAAGGCAGTCCCATTGTATTAGGTGATGTAAAAGATCACATAGATATCGTGTTACATGGCCGCCCTGGTACGGCGATGCAAGCGTTTGATAAGCAGCTTTCAATTAAGCAACTTGCTGCGGTTATTACCTATAAGCGAAATGCATGGGGTAATGATACCGGCGATGTGATCCAACCGAGTCAAATTCAAGCCGCGATTGATGCAGCAGCGGAGGCGAAATAATGAGTAACGTTATTAATGAGCAAGCAACTGGGCATGCGCATCACGACCATCATCATCCTGCTAAAGGTTTTAAGCGTTGGCTTTACACCACCAATCATAAAGACATCGGGAGTTTATACCTGATTTTTTCTCTTACCATGTTCTTGATTGGTGGAGCGATGGCTATGGTGATCCGCGCTGAACTATTTCAGCCAGGATTACAGTTAGTTGATCCGCACTTTTTTAACCAAATGACCACGGTACATGGTTTGATCATGGTGTTTGGCGCCGTTATGCCCGCATTTACTGGGCTTGCTAACTGGATGGTGCCTATGATGATTGGTGCACCTGATATGGCACTGCCACGCATGAACAACTGGAGCTTTTGGATATTACCTTTCGCATTTTTAATCCTGTTGGCTTCGTTACTGATGCCAGGTGGTGGTCCTGCGTTTGGCTGGACATTCTACGCACCACTCTCCACCACTTATAGTAACGATAACACTGCACTGTTTGTATTTGCCATACATATCATGGGTATTAGCTCAATTATGGGGGCGATTAACGTTATCGTGACTATCGTCAATCTAAGAGCGCCGGGTATGACTTGGATGAAGCTTCCGCTATTTGTTTGGACTTGGTTAATCACAGCATTCTTATTGATCGCTGTTATGCCTGTTTTAGCTGGGGCTGTCACTATGGTGCTGACAGATAAATACTTTGCAACAAGCTTTTTTGATGCGGCAGGTGGTGGTGATCCTGTGATGTTCCAGCACATTTTCTGGTTCTTCGGTCACCCCGAAGTGTACATCATGATTTTGCCAGCCTTTGGGATTATTTCGACTATTGTGCCGACCTTCTCACGCAAAAAGTTATTTGGCTATGCTTCTATGGTGTATGCAACCTCATCCATTGCGCTGCTGAGCTTCATCGTTTGGGCACATCATATGTTTACCACAGGCATGCCTGTAGCCGGCGAGTTGTTTTTCATGTACGCCACAATGCTCATTTCGGTGCCAACGGGCGTTAAAGTGTTTAACTGGGTAGCCACCATGTGGCGCGGTTCAATTAGCTTTGAAATTCCGATGATGTTTGCCATCGCCTTTATTGTGTTATTCACCTTAGGTGGTTTCTCTGGCTTGATGCTTGCCATTACACCGGCAGATTTCCAGTATCACGATACCTATTTTGTGGTGGCACACTTCCATTATGTGCTCGTGACAGGAGCCGTGTTCTCAATTATGGCGGGAGCCTATTATTGGTTACCGAAATGGACTGGCAACATGTACAACGAAACGCTGGCGAAATGGCATTTCTGGCTATCGCTAATCAGTGTCAACGTGCTGTTCTTCCCTATGCACTTTGTTGGCCTTGCCGGTATGCCGCGTCGTATTCCTGACTATGCTCTGCAATTCGCTGACTTTAACGCCATTATCAGTATTGGTGGTTTTGCATTTGGCTTATCACAACTGTTGTTTGTGTTGGTGGTATTTAAATGTGCTAGAGGTGGCGAAAAAGCGCCTGCCAAAGTATGGGATGGAGCTGAAGGTTTAGAGTGGGAAGTAGATTCTCCAGCGCCTTATCACACTTTTGAAACACCGCCGGAGATTAAGTAATGAACCATGCACCTTTGCTAAAAAAACTGCTGATTACATGCTTGCTCATGTTCGCATTTGCTTTTGCAATGGTGCCGCTTTACGACGTGTTTTGCGACGTTACAGGGTTGAATGGTAAGCCATCATTAGAAAAAGCGAGCGCGAGTGAATCAATAAATACACAGCGTCAAGTTGATGTCAGCTTTACCACTCACGCTCAAAGCGGCGCGCCATTTAAGGTGCAGTCTGAGCAATACAGCGTGGCGGTACAACCTGGTGCCATGCGTGAAGTTAAATTCTCAGCAAAAAATACCAGTAATGAAGACAAAGTCATGCAAGCAATTCCATCGGTATCACCGGGAAAAGCGGCAAAGTATTTACATAAAATCGCCTGTTTTTGCTTTGATCAGCAGCCAATGAAAGCCGGTGAAGAAATGGAATTTACCTTGTTGTTTTATGTTGATACTGAGTTACCCGACGATGTTGAGGAACTGACATTGTCGTATACCGTGTTTGATATTAGCGGGCATGTTGTGGCTAAAAACGATTAAAAGCCGCCAAGCTAATTGCTAATTGGGAGCAAACAAAATGAATCAAAACTACGAAAAATACTATGTTCCAGCACAAAGCCCTTGGCCAATAGTGGGCGCCATCGCGATGTTTTTAATTGCTGTCGGTGCTGGTTTAACTGTGATGCAAGTCAGTGGTGAAGGCAGTAATGGCCAGTATGTATTGTATCTTGGCATTGCCATATTAATTTATATGGTTTTTAGTTGGTTTAAAAACGTTATTGAAGAGTCTCATAAAGGGCTTTACTCAGCACAAATGGACCGCTCATTCCGACAAGGTATGAGCTGGTTTATATTCTCTGAGGTCATGTTTTTTATGGCATTTTTTGGCGCTCTTTTTTACGCTCGAATGATTTCAGTGCCTTGGCTTGGTGGTGCAGGCAATAATGCCATGACCAACGAAGTACTCTGGCCAACCTTTGAAGCTGTATGGCCGCTGTTAACCACGCCATCGGGCGAGACAACACAGGCTATGGGCTGGCAAGGTCTCCCCCTGATCAATACGCTTATTCTACTTACCTCCTCGGTCACAATTCACTTTGCTCATGTTGCTATGGAAAACAATAAGCGTGGCGCTCTTAAGGTGTTTTTATCTTTAACCGTGCTATTAGGTGTGATTTTCCTTGGCTTACAAGTTTACGAGTATATGCATGCTTATCGTGATTTAGGGTTAACCCTTGATGCGGGAGTGTACGGAAATACCTTTTTCTTGTTAACAGGCTTCCATGGTATGCACGTGACTTTAGGAACCATCATTTTATTCGTGGTTTTGCTAAGAATTTTTAAAGGTCACTTTACGAGTGAAAAGCATTTTGCCTTTCAAGCAGCTGCTTGGTATTGGCACTTTGTTGATGTGGTGTGGTTGTGCTTATTTGTATTTGTGTACGTGCTGTAGCTTTGTGAAGCGGCGACGGATTTGTATGTATAAATCCAAGCTTTAACGCGGCAATGATAAGGATCAGCACAATACCTGAAAACAGCACTCGACGACCTAGGTAATGCGACATAGGTTTCGAGTGCTCTTTTGCTGACATCATCACAAACAGCGCTCTAAATAGGTTGAACAGAATATAAAGTAATAACAAAACAATAATGATTTTAATCATATTAGGTAATCCAAATGCAGTTAATTTTATGGCGTAAACAAAAGCTTAGCTCAATTATCGCAATTTGCGTTGTGATACTAGCAGTGCTTATTTGTTTACGACTAAGCGTTTGGCAATACCAACGAGGCGAGCAAAAACAGCAGCAACTAAGCCAGTTGGCCGTTTCGAAAGAACAAGGAATTTTGAGCTGGCAAGCGCTGCAAAGTCTACCTACAGAGCTAAATAAAACGGGTTTGCAAGTTAAGGTCTCTGGCGAGGTAAATAAACAACAGTACTGGCTGCTTGATAATCAAATTTATCAGGGACAAGTGGGCTATGACTTACTTGTAGCTATGACTATTGCAGGTGAAACCGCCCCTTTAATTGTTAACTTTGGTTGGCTAAAAGCCCCTACAAACCGGAGCCAATTGCCAACAGTTGTGTGGCCAGAATCAACACGTTTTACAGCCACAGTGCAATTGAAACAAGGCAACTTGCAAGGTTTTACGCTTGCCGATGAGATTGGTGCAGAACAAGGGTGGCCAAAGCGAATTCAAGGTATTGATTTAGCAATTTTGAGTACTCAATTAGCAATGCCCTTACAAGGCTTTATTGGTTATCGCAATGAAGCTGATGGTATCGCAACTCCGCATTATCAGAGTGTTGTGATGGGGCCAGATAAACATTACGCCTATGCCGTACAGTGGTTATTAATTGGCTTAGCTTGTGTGGTTATTGCTTATTTTGCGATGAGAAGGAGAGGTTATGAAAATAAACCCGCTTAGTTTATTCGTTTTATGCTGTTTTGTGCCGCTGGCACTTGCTTATGCAGCATTGAAGCTTGAGTGGTTACCAAGTGGTTCGAGTAATCATGGTGAGCTTTTAAGCGAAGAAGTTAAATTAGCTGATTGGCAACAAGGTGAGCCCAAACAATGGACTATTGCGCTTAATTATCCAAAGGAGTGCAATGAAGTATGTGAAAACCAATTAGCAAGCCTAGATAACCTATACGTCGCTTTAGGTAAAAATCAGCAAAAAGTGGATGTAGCGGTACTGACAAATCAACAGCAGATATCGGCAAACTGGCGTCAATTGGTGGTAAGTCCAGCGCTCAAAGCGGGAGATTTATACTTGGTTGATCACATGGGCTTAGTGGTTTTGCATTACCCCTACAAGGCTGAGCCTGAACAAAACAGACTTATTCAAAAAGGCTTACTTAAAGACTTAAAAAAACTACTTAACTACGCGCGTTCAAGTTAAACCTCATTAAGGGGATAAAGATGTATAAAAATTATAAATATTTAGTCTTAATTACGGTTTTCTTCTCTATCTTGGTTGTTGGGCTTGGTGCTTATACACGGCTGAGTGATGCTGGGCTTGGCTGTCCAGACTGGCCTGGTTGCTATGGGTTTTTAACTGTGCCAAAACATGAAACTGCTCTGTTACATGTTGAACAAAACTACCCTGATATGATGTTTGAGGCAGCAAAAGCTTGGAAAGAGATGATCCATCGCTATTTTGCTGGTGCCCTTGGCCTATTAATTTTAGCTTTGTTTGTTTTTGCATGGTTAAAACGCCAATATCCAAATACGCCGGTTAAATTGCCACTGGCACTATTACTACTGGTGATCTTCCAAGCCGCATTGGGCATGTGGACTGTGACTATGAACTTACAGCCTTTGGTTGTAATGGGACATTTACTTGGCGGTTTTAGTATTTTGTCGTTGGTGTTTTTATTGTATCTACGCTTAAAAACGAAACCCGTAGCGAGTAATGATAGCGGTGCAAAGCCATACTATCGTCTAGCGCTTGTGGGTTTGGTGGTACTAATACTGCAAATTGCGTTGGGTGGCTGGCTTGCTGCAAATTATGCCGCTCCGCATTGTAATGGCTTACCGCTTTGTAGCTACGGACAACCGTTTTCTTTGAAGAGCGTTTTTCAACTGCCGCTCGAGCACAGTACCTATGAATATGGTGTGTTATCGCAGCAAGCGCGTATGTCAATTCACTTACTGCATCGTATTTGGGCGTTGGTTACTTGTGTGGTGTTAGCACTGATCATGTGGCGCATATATTCAAGATGTTACTCTCGAAAAATTAAGCACTGCACAGTCACCGTATTAATCGCTTTGCTGTGCCAAATCTGTTTAGGCCTAGCTGTTGTGCATTGGCACTTCCCATTAAGTGTTGCGCTTGCGCACAATCTAATGGCCGCACTACTACTGCTTAGCATGGTAAGACTATGCTTCCATTTAAAAATAAGAACCTAGGAGGCTGTGATGGCAATATTACTAAGCACAGAAAAATCATTATTTAGCCAAAGCTCAGAGTTACTTAAAGATTACTTAGCTATCAGTAAATTTAAAGTAGTTGCCATGCTTGTACTAACTGCTTGGGTTGGTTTGGCATTGGCTCCCGATGTTGGGCGTGGAGTGTTTGTACAGCTTGCAAGTTTGCTTGGTATTGGTTTGTTATCGGCCGCTGCTGCTGTAATCAATCATGTTGTTGATAGTGAAATCGACAGTAAAATGGCACGTACACGTCATCGCCCTGTGGCAAAAGGGCGCCTTAGCAAACAGCATGCTTTGAGCTTTGCGGCGACCATCGGTGTGCTAGGTTTTGTTATGCTTATGGTGTGGGCAAATACATTAACGGCAATCCTTACTTTGTTTGCACTCGTTGGTTATGCCTTTATTTACACTTCGTTTTTAAAGCGCGCGACACCTCAAAATATTGTTATTGGGGGGTTAGCTGGTGCGATGCCGCCGCTTTTAGGGTGGGTTTCTGAAACGGGCCATATGGCTGCTGCGCCATGGTTATTAGTGATGATTATATTTACTTGGACTCCACCACACTTTTGGGCATTAGCAATTGCGCGTAAAAGTGACTATGAGCGTGCAAAAATTCCTATGCTGCCTGTTACTCACGGTATTGAATTTTGTAAAACCTGTGTTGTTGGTTATAGCATTTTGCTAGCTTTGGTATGTGTACTGCCTTATCTAATTGGTATGTCAGGGTTAATTTATTTGCTAGGGGCAAGCGCTCTAAATGCGGTCTTCATCTATAAGGCATTAAAACTAAAAATTGCCCCAAAAGATGATACCGCAATGGATTTATTTCGTTTTTCAATTGTGCATTTAATGCTACTCTTTATCGCCTTATTTATTGATAAATGGTTAGTTTTATGACACGAATCGTCGCTTTTTTATGTTTCAGTGCGGTATTATTTGTAACCGGTTGTGGCAAAAATAACACCGCTCCTAAAGTTGAAGCGCTCGTTTACGAGCCAGCAAAGCCGATTAGTCCGTTTTTATTAACTGACCAACATGGTAAACCTGCAGATAATAGCCAATTTATGGGGCATTGGAACTTGGTCTTTTTAGGCTACACTAGCTGTCCTGATATCTGCCCAATGACACTGGCGAAATTAACTGCAGTGCAAAAGCAATTAAGCCAAGGTTACAAAGTGCAAGTATGGTTTGTTGCTGTTGATCCAAAGCGTGATACAACCGAAAAACGCAAAGCTTACATTGATTACTTTAACCCTGAATTTCTTGCTGTATCAGGCCCACACAAACAACTTTTCCCCTTTGTTAGAGAGCTTGGCTTAATTTACGCAATTAACGACAGTGATCAGCAAGAGTATGCCGTTGATCATAGTGCTTCTGTGGTGATGGTTGATGGTGATGGTTCTGTGCGTGCCATTTTTAAGCCTGAATTTAAACAAGGAAGTGTGCCCTTGATTAATGCCACAACTTTGACTGATGAGTTCAAAAAAATAGCAGATTATTACGCAAAGTAAATTTTCTTTGCTTGGTGAGTCAATTTCAGCAAAAGAAAAGCTTCCTTTTTTGACATATATGTCTAAGCTACTAAAAAATTTTACTATTTTTTGATTCAAATTATGGCATTTTTATTTAGTCAGTCTAAGCTTTTGTTATGAATTGTTTAAAGCAGGGAAAGAAGAAGTAATGTTAAAGCTCCCTACAGAATTAGCTATTAGTCAGGTCGAAACGCTCCATCAAGATTTGCTACAAGAGTTGTCAGCAAATGATGATATTTGTCTGGATATCAGTGAAGTGACACGTGCTGACACAGCATCAATTCAGCTTTTATGTGCATTACAGAAGCACTTGCTTTCTGTGCAACACAAAATTATTTGGGTTGGCGAGAGCAAACCTTTGCTACAGGCAATTAATAGTTTGGGCTTAAGTCATTACCTTGTGCTTGAGAATGCCAATTAAGAGGTTTTTATGAAAAGAATTTTAGCAGTAGACGATTCTGCATCTATGCGCCAAATGGTTGGTTTTACGCTTAAAAAAGCTGGCTTTGATGTTACAGAGGCAAAAGATGGCAGTGAAGCATTAAACATCGCAAAGCAACAAGGCTTTGATGCAGTTATTTCTGATGTGAATATGCCGGTAATGGATGGTATTACCCTTATTCGTGAATTACGTAGCTTACCTAATTATAAGTTCACACCTTTACTGATGCTGACCACAGAGTCGGGGCTTGATAAAAAGTCTGAAGGAAAAGCTGCTGGAGCAACTGGTTGGATTGTTAAGCCATTTAATCCTGAGCAATTGTTAGCGGTATTGAAAAAAGTGATTCGCTAATAATAGGAGCGGGGCATGAGTATAGATCTAAGCCAATTTTTTGAAGTATTCTTCGAAGAAAGCTTTGAAGGACTCGATGCTATGGAGGCTGAGTTATTAAACTTAGTACCTGGCGAAGAAGACTTAGAGACAATAAATACAATCTTTCGCGCTGCGCATTCGATAAAAGAAGGCAGTGGAACCTTTGGTTTTAGTGCCGTTGCAGATTTTACTCATGTTCTCGAAACCCTGTTAGATCAAATCCGTGAAGGCTCACGTGATCTTACTGCTGAGCATGTAAATTTACTTTTAAAATCAGTTGATTGTTTACGAGCTTTACTTAGAACTTTGCAAGCTGAGCAGCAGCCAGACCTAACTGAAGCTGATGAACTTCGTATTAAGTTTGAAGAAATTCTCGGCATGCGTGCTGCAAGTAAAGAACCTGCTCAAGCGCAAGAAGCTGTCAGCGAAAACAGTTTTAATACCTATCAAATCGATTTCAAACCACACCATCATTTATTTAAAACCGGTAATGAACCACTGTACATGATCAGTGAATTAGCGGAGTTGGGTGAACTTGAAACACAAGCTTTTCAAGATGATGTGCCTGATATCACTAACCTTGCCCCTGAAGATTGTTTCTTATCGTGGCGTTTTTTCTTAACCACAGACAAAGAGCAAAGCTGTATAGAAGAAATTTTTGAATGGGTTGAGGATGACGCTGATATTACCATCACGCTATGCGGTGGTTTGTTTGGTGATGAAGATATTTCGGCAGCTGAAACTGCTACAGAAGATGCAGCACCAGCGAAAGAGGCTGAGCCTGCAGCAGTTAAACCAACTTCTGATACCAAAAAGCCTGCGCCAGTTAAAGCAACTACTGCCAATGCAGAATCAACCTCAATCAGAGTTGGTATTGATAAAGTTGACTCACTCATCAACATGGTGGGTGAATTAGTTATTACCCAAGCGATGTTAAGCCAATTGGGTGAGCAAGAAATCACTGAAGCGACGATTGCTTCTCTACAAGAGGGCTTAGCGCAACTGGCACATAATACTCGTGACTTACAAGAAAACGTCATGCGTATTCGTATGTTGCCAATAAGCTTTGTGTTTAGTCGCTTCCCTCGCTTAGTGCGAGATATCTCGCAAAAGCTTGATAAACAAGTTGAGCTAAAGTTACTTGGTGAGCAAACCGAACTAGATAAAACCGTGATGGAGAAGCTTTCTGATCCTATGGTTCACCTAGTGAGAAACTCCCTAGACCATGGCTTAGAAACTGTTGATAAGCGTGTTGCTGCGGGTAAAGACCCTGTTGGTACTGTCACGCTCAATGCGTTTCATCAAGGTGGCAATATTGTTATCGAAATTATGGATGATGGCCAAGGTCTTAACACCACTAAAATTCGTGAAAAGGCAATTAAAAACGGCCTAATTTCAGAAACTGATGAGTTGTCTGATAACGAAGTAAACGAGCTGATTTTCTTACCAGGGTTTTCTACAGCCGATCAAGTAAGCGACCTATCGGGTCGTGGCGTTGGTATGGATGTAGTAAGGCGCAATATCGAAGCGTTGAGCGGTTCTGTGGAAGTGGCTTCAGCACCGGGCGTAGGCTCGACATTTACAATTCGCCTACCGCTAACATTGGCTATCTTAGATGGGCAGTTAGTACGGATTGCTGAGCATACTTATATTATCCCGCTAATTTCGATTATCGAATCATTGCAAATCGATATCAGTAAGGTAAGTCGGGTTGGTAAAGACTTAGATGTGCTGCGCTTACGTGATGAATATATTCCAATCTTAAGGCTTTACAATATTTTTAACCACCAAGGGGCAATTGAAACGCTTGATAAAACCTTACTGGTTGTTGTTGAAAGCGACAATCAAAAAGTAGGTTTATTAGTTGACGACTTATTATCTCAACAACAAGTCGTAATCAAAAGTTTGGAGGCAAACTATCAAAAAGTTGATGGCGTTTCTGGGGCTACAATCTTAGGCGATGGTCGTGTTTCTTTGATTGTTGATATTAGTGGTTTGATTAAATTATCTGGGCTTAGAAAGCCAGGGAGCCAGGAATTGATTATAGAATCAAAAGCGAATTTGGAGGCGTCATGATTGCACAACACGACGACCTGCATAACAAGCTAACTCTTGAACAAGATCAAGATGTAAAACAATTCCTAACCTTCTTTATGGCCGAAGAAGAGTACGGTGTAGATATTTTAACGGTGCAAGAAATTCGCAGTTGGGAAGAAATTACGGTGATCCCTAACTCACCGGATTTCGTCAAAGGGGTTATTAATCTGCGCGGCACTATAGTGCCAATTATTGATTTAAGGCTTCGTTTTGGTATATCAGCCATAGAGTACGGGCCGTTAACCGTTGTAATCGTTCTAAAAGTACAGCTTGAAAATACATGTAAAATTATGGGCATCGCAGTTGATGCCGTCTCGGATGTCTATAGCATTGCAGAGCATGAAGCGAAGGCAGTGCCACATTTGTCTGACTCAGACAACGCGCAATTTGTTGCGGGTTTAGTCAATGTGGGTGAGAAGATGGTCGCATTACTTGACCTACAAAAAACAATGGACATTTAACTGGGTAGATTAACAAGAAGGTGAAGGGTATGGGATGGTTTAGCAGTCCTAAAAATGTTGAGTCGGAAAATGATTTAGTTATTGCGGCACTGAGAAAGTCGCAAGCGATGATTGAGTTTCAACCATCGGGGCAGATCATTACTGCCAATGCTAATTTCTTAAACACCATGGGGTACCAACTCGAAGAAATTCAAGGGCAACACCACTCTATGTTTGTTGCTGAAGAAGAGTCGCAAAGCCCTGAATATCAACAGTTTTGGCAACGATTACGCAGCGGTGAATTCTTTGTTGATGAATTTAAGCGTGTCGGTAAAAATGGCAAGCAAGTTTGGATTCAAGGCACCTATAACCCGATTATTGATAGCAATGGCAATGTCACTAAAGTCATCAAGCTTGCTACCGATATTACACCACAAAAAGAGCTTGAACGTCAGTCAAAACGTGATGCTGACTTATCAAATGCGCTGCGTGTATGCCAAGCAAATGTGATGATTGCCGATAACGATTTGAAAATTATTTTCGTTAATGAGCAAGTAAAGCAAATGCTGCAAGCTCGTGAGTCAACGTTACAAACTGTGCTACCTAGCTTTTCAGTTGCAAACCTAGTTGGAACCTGCGTTGATGATTTTCATAAACAACCGTCACACCAACGTGAGCTGCTAAAAACATTATCTGAACCATACAAAACGACATTGCGTTTAGCAGGGCTTATTTTTAGCTTGATTGCAACACCTTGGGTGAGCGCATCAGGTAAGCGTTTAGGTACTATTGTTGAGTGGCAAGATATTACTGATAGCGTAAATAAAGCCGAAGCTGAAAAGCGTGCAGCAGAAGAAAACCTGCGAGTACGTCGTGCACTTGACCGTGTAGCAACGAATACCATGATTGCTGATTCTGACAACAACATTATTTACATGAACGAAGCTGTTCTGAACATGATGAAGATTGCTGAAAGTGATTTAAGAAAAGATTTACCTAATTTCAACAGTAATAATTTGATTGGTCAAAATATTGATGTGTTCCATAAGAACCCAGCACATCAACGCAACATGCTTGCTAAGTTAAGTGATACTTATAGCACTGAAATTCAAGTGGGTGGGCGTACTTTTGGCTTGGTTGCAAACCCTATTTTCACCCCAGAAAACGAACGTATTGGTACGGTAGTGGAGTGGGAAGATAGAACCGCGGAAGTCGCTATTGAAAAAGAAATTGCAGGCCTCGTCGCTGCTGCGGGGAGTGGTGACTTAGAAGCGCGTGTTGAAGAAGCGGGTAAACAAGGTTTCTTCTTACGTCTAGCGCAGGGCTTAAATAGCCTTGTTAGCATTGTTGATGATGCAGTAAAAGACACTGGCAACATGCTGGATGCCATGGCGAACGGTGACTTATCAAAACGTATTGAGCAAGACTACCAAGGTTCGTTCGACAAGCTAAAACGTGATGCAAATGCCACGGCTGATAAGCTTACTGAAGTAATTAATCGCATTAATACCTCAGCAACGCTGGTTGCAAGTGGCGCAGAAGAAATTTCACAAGGTAATGCTGATTTAAGTCAACGTACTGAAGAGCAAGCTTCATCACTTGAAGAAACAGCATCAAGCATGGAAGAGATGACCAGTACGGTTCGTCAAAATGCTGATAATGCAAAAGAAGTAAATGAACTTGCTGAAGAAACACGCACTAAGGCACAAAAAGGTGGTGAAGTGGTAAATCGCGCTGTCACCAGTATGTCAGCAATTAATGAATCAAGTAAGAAGATTGCAGACATTATCAGTGTAATTGATGAAATTGCCTTCCAAACAAACCTACTAGCGTTGAATGCGGCTGTTGAAGCTGCGCGAGCAGGTGAACAAGGCCGTGGTTTCGCGGTTGTTGCTGGTGAGGTGCGTAACTTAGCGCAACGTTCAGCAGCTGCAGCAAAAGAAATCAAAGAATTGATCCGAGACAGTGTTGGAAAAGTTGAAGATGGTACATTACTAGTTAATGAATCAGGTTCAACATTACAAGAAATTGTTACAGCGGTGCAAAGAGTTACAGCGATGATTTCTGATATTGCCCAAGCATCTGAAGAGCAAAGCTCTGGTATTGAGCAGGTTAATAAAGCTATTGCCCAAATGGACGAAATGACTCAGCAAAATGCTGCCTTGGTTGAAGAAGCATCTGCCGCTGGAGAATCAATGGCAGAGCAAGCGAATGATATGCGCCGCTTATTAAACTTCTTCTCGTTATCAAATAATGAGATGGATATAACCAGCCGTGCAAGTTCAGCGCCTGCCGCTAAACAGTCAAGCTCACCAGTACGCTCGGCGCCAAAAGGCAATAACTTTGTTGACCCTAGTGATGAGTGGGAAGAGTTTTAAAACTCTTCCCAACAAAATTCTAACTAGTTAATTGCATCTAATGTTACAGCTGCAGGGTCAAACACATGAAAGAGTTTTTATTAACGGATAGTGATTTTAAAGCTATTTCGTCACAAGTGTACGATGCTTGCGGCATTGTCTTAGCGGAGCATAAACGCGAGATGGTTTACTCGCGTTTAGCAAGACGTATTCGCCAACATAAGCTTAAGAACTTTAAAGAATACTTAGATTTTCTCGAAGAGCACAAAGAGCAAGAGTTCAGTGAGTTTATTAATGCAATAACGACTAACCTGACTTCTTTCTTTCGTGAACCCCATCATTTTAGTTATCTAAAAAATACCATAGTACCAAAACTACTGGTAAGTAATGCTAAGCAAAAACGTGTAAGGGTGTGGTCTGCAGGCTGCTCAACCGGCGAAGAGCCTTACACTATTGCTATGACCTTAAGCAGTTTATTTCCATCTGACTGGGATGTGAAAATCCTAGCCACTGACTTAGATTCAAATGTGCTCGCTAAAGCGCAGGCTGGTACATACACAGCAGCGAATGTGAATGGTTTAGACAAAAGCCAACTTAAACGCTGGTTTTTAAAAAGCCATGATGAACAGTTATATAAAGTAAAACCCGAACTACAAAAAAATATTTTTTTTAAACGTCTAAACTTATTACAGAGCTGGCCTATGAAAGGGCCGTTTGATGTTATTTTTTGTCGCAATGTTGTTATTTATTTTGATAAGCCGACCAAAGATACCCTATTTAAACGTTATTATGATTTGTTGACCGATTCCGGTCACTTATTCTTAGGGCATTCCGAAACACTGGGTAAGGACCACAAAGAGTTTAAGAATTTAGGCCAAACGATCTATCAAAAAGGTGGTCTATGAGTAGTCATTTTAAACCTGTATTGCCTGGTTTTGAACACGTTAAGCGGTTTTGGGATGGTAAGCGCCACAAAGTCGTTGCTAAGGTATTGCCTGGCGAGTTTTATGTTTCAAAATCAGATGAACTGATCACAACCGTGCTAGGTTCTTGTATTGCAGCCTGTATTTACGATGAAGGTTTAGGCATTGGTGGCATGAACCATTTTATGCTACCAGCAGAAAAAGGCGTTGATCCTAGCAACGCACACAGCCTTAACTGCCGCTATGGCAACTGGGCAATGGAATACTTGATCAATGAAATCCTAAAAAATGGTGCTTCTAGACGCAATCTCAAAGTTAAACTATTTGGTGGTGGAAAAATTATTCGTTCAATGACAGATATTGGTGTTGGCAATATTCGTTTTGCAAATGCCTATGTACTTGAAGAAGGTTTAGATTTAGTATCCCATGATGTTGGCGGGCCTTGGCCACGTAAGGTGATGTTTGATCCACAAACAGGCAAGGCACAGGTTAAAAAGATGCGTGAATTGCACTCTGATCAACTCGAGAAACGTGAAATTAAATACTTACACGATATTGAGCAACAAGATGCAGAAACGGATATTGAATTATTTTAGGAGAGCATATGATCAAAGTACTCATAGTTGATGATTCTGCTTTGATCCGTGGTTTACTCAAGGAGGTACTCGAGCAAGCGCAAGACATTCAAGTCGTTGGTGCGGCAGAAGACCCTTATCAAGCCCGAGATTTAATTAAGCGCCTTAATCCAGATGTCTTAACCCTTGATATCGAGATGCCAAAAATGGATGGATTAAGCTTTTTAAAAAACTTGATGCGTCTTCGTCCTATGCCGGTTGTTATGATTTCAACGCTTACTCAAAAAGGCTCCCCAATCACTTTGGAAGCCCTCGAAATTGGCGCAGTTGATTTTATTGCCAAGCCAACTATTAATGTCACTGAAAATTTGCAACGTTATGCGCATTTACTACATCAAAAAGTGCGTACAGCAGCTGGTGCTAGAGTGCGTGCCTTTAAAGAGTCAAAAGTTGAAGACGATAGCTCTTTAGCAACACTTGAGTTTAAAGCTAATAGCGTGCTTGCAATAGGTGCTTCAACAGGTGGCACAGAAGCGATTAAAGAAGTGCTAGTACGCATGCCAGAAAACTGCCCACCTATTGTTATAACACAGCATATTCCTCCTGTATTTAGTACTTCATTTGCGATGCGCATGGATAGAACCTGTAAAATCAACGTTAAAGAAGCTGAACATGGTGATAAGCTACAAACTGGCTGGGCATATATTGCACCAGGCGATCAGCATTTAAGTGTGGTGAAAAAAGCAGGGGCTCTATTTTGTCAGCTTGACTCGAGTGAGTTGGTTAATCGCCATCGTCCAGCGGTTGATGTGCTATTTAATTCCTTGGTTATGGCTTGCCCTAAAGTAACGGTGGCTGCGTTATTGACCGGTATGGGCAGCGATGGCGCCAAAGGCATGCTTGCATTAAATCAAGCTGGGGCTTACACCATAGCACAGGATGAATTGTCGTCAGTGGTATGGGGCATGCCTAAAGCCGCAGTAGAGCTTAATGCGGCTAATGAAGTGGTTCGCCTTGATAAGGTTGCAGCGCAAATGCTAAAACAAGCTGCTAAGGTACAATAACCCAAGGTTGAGAGAACCAGTAGTAACTGCCTTTTTTCGCGATAGAAGGGGCTGTGCAGTTAAAGCGAGAGCGGCCTTTTTTCAGTTTTTCAGGTGAGGTGATCTTCACCGTATCTTTACTAAGCCAAGTTAAGTCTGCTTGGCCAATACCAGAGACATAACAAGCAAACTGACTTTTATGAAAGTCTTGCATATCAAATTGCATACTTAAACTTGGCGGGTTTTCATGCGTTACGCTATCTGAGTAGGTGAGCTGCTTGATAGTGAATGCTTGCGAGTCTAGTTTAGTGGCAAGCGTATCAAGTTTTGAATAAAAGCCCGACGCCGGAAAGCGTGGTAATCGGGTAAAGTCAGAATGGATACCTACAGCACCCGAATGTTGACCTATACCAACAAAGCCTAGAGATTTAACTAACTGTTGTAATGAATTGTTAAACTCGCCATAAGGGTAAGCAAGATATTTGTAATCATGACCAATTTCTTCTTTAATGCGTTGCTGAGCAGATAGAATATCTTTTTTAGTGCGAGCTAACCACGCCTCTTCAATCTCGCCTGGCTGTTTGCGATGTAAGTAATTATGGACTTGTGTGTGATTGCTGATTATGGCGCCTTTATTAGATAGCTCTTTTAACTGTTGCCATGTCATAACATAGCTTTTGCCTTCATCAATCAACTCGGGATTAACGAAAATAGTATATGGATAGCCAAACTTTTCTAAGATTGGTGCCGCTTCTTCATAGTTATTTTTATAGCCATCATCGAAGGTAATCGCGACGGTTTTATCTGTCAGAGGCTGGCCGGCTTGTAATGCGGTGATGAGTTCATCTAATGGAATAACTTTAAAGTTATTATCTTGCAAATATTGCATATGTTCTGTGAATGTATCGCTGCTGACACTGGTTACCGCAGGAAGGGTTTCACTGACGTGGTGATACTGTAGAATGACAGCGCCATGGGCACGCAAAGATAAACCTAACAGGACTGCAAATACTAAATGAAACATTTTCTTAAACGTCATAAGGCACACCATAAAAGTTTACTGTTATTAGCCGGTCCGATGATTTTATCAAATATTACTGTGCCAATGTTAGGTTTAGTTGATACCGCTGTAATCGGTCACTTAGGAAGCGCTCACTATTTGGCTGGTATAGCACTCGGTTCAGCAGTTATCTCGTTATTATTTTGGCTAGCAGGTTTTTTACGGATGAGCACCACAGGGTTGGTTGCACAGGCCTATGGTAAAAGCGATCACACCTTACTCGCTGAGCTATTAAAGCGCAGCTTGTTACTAGCAACAGCGGTTGCGCTGTTATTAATAGCGCTGAGTATACCTATTCAATCCTTAATGGCATATTTATCAAATGCCAATGACGCTGTTTTAGAACAAGCAAATAGCTATTTTTCAATTCGTATTTTTAGTGCGCCTGCTGCTTTGTGTAATTTGGTTTTACTTGGTTGGATGTTAGGGGTGCATTATGGCCGCGGGCCATTTTATTTATTACTTATCACCAATATTACTAATATCGTGCTTGATATTTATTTTGTGGTGTTTCTTGATTGGGGTGTGGCTGGAGCTGCGTGGGCATCTTTAATTGCTGATTATACTGCCCTTGTTTTTGCACTTATGTTAGTTGCACAACTTGCCAAAAAGCAGGGTGTTAACCTTGCCGTGAAAGCATGGTTAAGTGTTGCTAAGTTACTTGATTTAGTGAATTTAAATCGTGATATATTTATTCGTTCACTGGCGCTACAACTGTGTTTTAGCTTTATGACTTTTTATGGCGCACGTATCGGTGAAACAACTTTAGCAGCCAATGCTGTATTGCTGAACTTTTTAATGTTGGTGAGCTTTGCACTTGATGGTATTGCTTATGCAAGTGAAGCTAAGGTCGGAAAAGCTAAAGGAGAACAAAGCACTAAGCAGATTAAGCTATGGGTTAATTTGAGCCTGTTTTGGGGCGGGTTATTTGCCGTGTTTTATAGTCTTATATTTTTATTTTTTGGCAAGGCAATCATTCGTTTACTTACCGATGTGCCAGAGGTTATCAGCCTCGCAACTGTTTACCTTCCCTGGGTCATTATTTTACCTATTGCGGCGATGGGTTGCTTCTTATTTGATGGCGTATTTGTGGGTTTAACACGTGCCAAAGACATGCGAAATACAATGCTATTTAGTGCTTTGGTGGGCTTCTTTGGACTGTTTTGGCTGGTAAGTAGCTGGCAGAACCATGGTTTGTGGTTTGCTATGACGAGCTTTATGTTGATGCGAGGGTTAACTCTGTGGATTCGCTACCGTAAAATTATCAATAATCAGCAATTATTAGATTAAATCACTTCCATAGATCCGGGTCGTGATCTTTCGGTGAAGATCGTTCTAAGACTTGTGCAAAGCGGTTGGCAAAAATACCTAAGTAGCCCCAGGCTGCAAAGAATATCGCCACAGCTAAAATGATCAGACCAATTAATTGAAATAGTGCGGGCCCATAATAACCTATAGCAATAAAAATCACGGCCAGCACAAATAGTGCTAGGCCGCGAAGAAAGCGTTTTAAGCTTAACTTGGGGTCGCTACCTAAGCGAAATACCCATTTTTTAAGCATGCTTTAAATACCAGTTAGTAGTAAGAGTGTTCACCAGATTGGTGATCAGTAATGTCTCTTACACCATTGATTTCGTCAAACTTGGCGATCATTTCTTTTTCGATGCCTTCTTTAAGTGTGACATCAATCATTGAACAGCCGTTACAGCCACCGCCAAATTGTAGTACTGCAATTCCGTCAGCAGTAATTTCTACTAGGCTAACTTGACCGCCGTGATTAGCGAGCTGTGGATTAACTTCAGTTTCAAGCATGTGTTGAACACGCTCTTGCAGTGACGCATCATCGCTAAGTTTACGTGCTTTTGCATTTGGCGCTTTAAGTGTTAACTGAGTTCCCATTTTGTCAGTTACAAAATCGATTTCAGCTTCTTCTAAGAAAGGGGCGCTTTCTGCATCAACAACGGCATCAAAGCCATTGAATGGTAGACGAATATCAGTCGCTTCAACGGCGTCTTCTGGGCAGTAAGAAACACCACACTCAGCCTGCGAAGTACCTGGGTTTACTACAAACACGCGAATGTTCGTTTGTTCAGCTTGGTCTGCTAAAAGTTTAGCAAAATGAGATTGTGCAGATTCAGAAATAGAGATCATAAAACGGACTATACTTGACTAAATTACTCGGATACTGAGTATCATACTCCGCTCATCGTATTGTCGCCAGTGTTGAGCGTAAAAAGTTGCATCTATTTTATCGAATGGTAGCGTTAAAACATCAAATAATTACGGGTGCTATCTATGCGTTTTATAATAACAATATTAACCATGCTAGTGAGCGTCAGCGCATTAGCAAAACCTCTTTCTTATTACTTTGAAGAAGATGTGAAATTTGACCCAACTATTCCTACCCCAGAGCAGGTGCTAGGTTACGAAGTGGGTGAGTGGCATGTACGTCACGATCAGCTTGTGCAATATATGCAAATTCTTGCTGAAAAAAGTAATCGAATGAACTTCAAAGTAATCGGTCGCACACATGAACAGCGTCCGCTTGTGATGCTAACCATCACAGCACCAGAAAAGCTGGGTCAGGTAGAGCAAATCCGCAAGGCTCACTTAGCTCGCTTAAATGGTGGAACGAGTGACTCAAGCAAACAACCTGCGGTTGTATGGATGGGTTACAGTGTTCATGGGAATGAGTCATCAGGTAGTAATGCATCGCTACTCGTTGCTTACTACCTTGCCGCTGCACAAGGCCCAGAAATAGATGCCTTACTAAACAACACGGTTATTTTACTAGACCCATCATTGAACCCAGATGGTTTAGCACGTTTTGCAAATTGGGCGAATAGTAACCGTGGTATGAAGTTATCATCAGATCCACAAACTCGCGAGCACATTGAAAGTTGGCCGAGTAGCCGTACTAACCACTATTTATTTGACTTAAATCGTGACTGGTTGTTACTACAGCACCCTGAATCACGTGCACGCATTGCGCAGTTTCATCAATGGAAGCCCAATATCCTAACTGACTTCCATGAGATGGGCCCAAACAGCACATACTTTTTCCAGCCTGGGATCCCAACTCGTAAGCACCCAATCACTCCTGAAGAAAATGTCACGCTAACTAAAGCAATTGCAAACTATCATGCAAAGACACTTGATGAGCATAATGCTCTTTATTTCACTGAAGAAAGCTTCGATGACTTTTACTATGGTAAAGGCTCAACTTACCCAGATGTAAATGGCGGTGTAGGTATTTTATTTGAACAAGCGAGCTCACGTGGTCACTTACAAGAAACCATCAACGGCCCATTAAGCTTCCCGTTTACGATTAAAAATCAGTTATTAACGAGCCTATCGACGTTCCAAGCCGCGCTTGATAACCGTACAGACTTACTTGATTATCAAGCAAAATTTTACAACAAAGCTGTTGACCTTGCTGGTGATGAAGACTTTAAAGGGTATGTGGTGAAAGGCGGCGCTGATCAAAGTCGCATGAAGTACTTCCTTGATTTATTAAAACAACATCAAATCAATGCGTACATGTTAGAAGAGCCGCTAAAAGTGAACGGTCAAAGCTTTTCTGAGCAGAGCTATTATGTACCATTAGCACAGCCGCAATTTCGTTTAATTAAAGCGATTTTTAGTGAGCAACAGCGTTTTGTCGATAATACATTTTATGATGTATCTGGCTGGACACTTGCTCATGCCTTTAATTTAGAATTTGCAAAGGTAAGCAGTAATTGGGGCTTAAAGGTTGCCAAAATGCCTTGGCAGCAAAGTGTTAAATCAAGCTTTGCCGCTTTACCACAAAGCTATGCTTATGCATTCAAATGGGATGATTACCTAGCGCCAAAAATGCTTAATAGCTTACTCGAACAAGGTGTGAAAGCACGGGTGGCATTAAGCCCACTTACAGCAAAAACGCCTTCAGGTGAAATAGCTTTTGAGCCAGGTAGTATTCTTGTTCCTGCAGGTCTGCAAACTGATAGCAACTGGGTTAGCTATTTAAACCAAGCGCAGAATGAGTTTGGCATTGAAATAACACCAATTAGCTCGGGCTTAACGGTTAAAGGTGCTGATTTAGGTTCTCGTGCAATGGCGGTTGTGAAAGCGCCTAAAGTATTACTAGTGGGAGGTCAGGGAACCAGCCAGTATGAACTTGGTGAAGTATGGTATTACTTAGATCGTTTCGTTGGCACAGCGCCAAGCATTATCGAAATGGAGCGCTTAAATCGCATCGACCTTGAAAACTACAGTCATATTATTCTAGCGCACGGAAATTTCAATCGTCTTGATGATGCGACTAAAGTGGCTATTAAATCGTGGGTTCGTAAAGGCGGTGTTATTTGGGGACATAAAGGCGGTGCTAAATTCTTAGCTGATCAGCAACTACTAAAGGCTAATTACTTATCTCGTCGTGATGTAGCCAGTGCATTTGATACAACAGGGCTTACCTATGCCGATAAAGATGACTTAGCTGGTCGTCAGCGTATTGCCGGTGCAATTTTTAATACTTCAGTGGATTTATCTCACCCACTTACGTATTCGCTGAATCGCAATACATTACCTGTGTTTAAGAATAGTACTTGGCTACTTGAGAAATCAGACGCACCTTTTGTGAACGTGCTTACTTACACAGATAAACCGCTTTTAGCTGGCTTTACTGATGACGTAAACGTAGAACAAGTAGCTGGTGCGGCAGGCTTAATTGCGCACTCTTATGGTAAAGGGAGTGTGATAGGCATGACCGATAACCCAGTGTTCCGTGGTTATTGGTATGGTACCAGCCGATTACTGAGCAATGCATTATTCTTTGGTAATGCCTTTCATGCCTCAGGTGATAAATAATCACAATTAATCTTAGCGCAGGTTGTCTAATCCAGTTAAGCAAGTGAGCATAGCCCACACTTGCTTAGCCCCTGCATTTTTTATGGCTTCTGTCGCAGCATTTATGGTTGCGCCAGAGGTCATCACATCATCAATAATTGCCACGGTTTTTCCTGTTAAATCTTGCTGACAAACAAACGCATTTTGTAGATTTTTAACTCTTTTCGTTTTACTTAACTGTGATTGCGCTTTGGTTGCTTTTTGCTTGTAAAGAGCTGAGCTAACAGTACATTGCTGCTTTTTTAAAACAGGCAGCCAAGTTTGGCTTACCTGATTAAAACCGCGTGCTAAAAAGCGCTGATTATGCAGTGGTAGCACAATAAAAAGATCGGGCCAATTTATATTAACCTGACGAGCTAATTGCAGCTGCCTCTCTATTACTTGTTGTAGTGCCACACGAAAATACTGCTGATCGTTAAATTTCAATTGCTTGAGCCAAAGTTTCAAAGGCGCTTGATACCAAGCACAGGCAATTAAATAATCAAAATTACTATCAGGAAATGCATCACATATATCAGGTCTGTGTAACAAGTTTGGGTGGCGTGTAAGATCGAACAAATTGAGGTCATTTAAACAATACTGACACAAGGCTTGATTAGCCTGTATGTGACTTTGGCAGCTAATACAAAAGTTAGGGAACAGTGCGTCTAGCCCTAGTTTTAAGGTATGTGAGAAGTGAGACATTGCATTCATTCCTTTAAACGCTATTATGAGCGCTAAGTGTGGTTGGGAAATACAAAATATGCAAAATGATATGGTGCTATTACATGGCTGGGGAATGAACCAGGGGGTTTGGCAAGTGATCAAGCCTGAGCTTGAGTTTTTCCATGATGGTGAAGTCCGTTGCTTTGACTTACCTGGATTTGGTAATGCGCAGTCAATTCCAACACCTTACTCTTTGCATGATGCAGCTCAGCAATTAAGCGCCCAGCTCAATAATAACTCTATTCTTGTTGGCTGGTCTTTAGGTGGTCTTTTTGCTTTGTATATTGCTGCACATTGGCCAGACAAGGTAGCAAAGGTTGTGTTGGTTTCTTCAACGCCATTTTTTGCGCAAACCGACGAATGGCCGGGTATCAAGCCTGAAGTATTAAACGCCTTTAAAGATCAGCTGGTTAGCCACAGAGAAAAAACGATAGAACGGTTTTTGGCGATACAAGCGATGGGCAGTGAATCAGCTCGGGACGATATTAAGCAGCTAAAAGCACTTTTAAACCAGTATCCAGCGCCACAAGAGCAGGCTTTAAGTGCTGGCTTAGACATTTTACAGCAGGATGATTTGCGTGAGCTATTCGCTAACCTTAGCGTACCTGTGCGTGGTATTTTCGGCCGTTTAGATTCATTAGTACCTTATCGTGCGATTGAAAAAATGCATGCTTTACAGCCTCAGTTTGAATATGAGGTTTTAGATAAAGCCTCACATGCGCCATTTATTTCTCATAAAGCAGCATTTATATCAGCACTGAAATCAATGTGTTAAGCAAAACTCGCTGAGAGGCCAGAAAAATAGCGGGATTTAGCTTTATTTTGCTCGTTTTATGAGCGATAATTAACAAGTAGATCTCACTGTTGGAGGGTGTTATGCCAATCAGTTCTGTTTTTAATAATGCGGTAGAAGGTTATAACCGTGCTAGTCAAGGTATCGAAAAGGCGAGCGCAGAGATTAGCCGTGCCTCAATTGATCAGCAAGATGATGCCCAATTAGCTCAACAACGGCAATTACAAGCGGCGAGTCCAAATGAAGCTGTTACTCCGCCAGCTTCACAACCTGCCCCAATCGATGAGTCGCTTGTCAATTTGAAAGTTGAAGAGTTTAATGCAAAAGCCAATATCAACACGATTCAAACTGCTGATGAAGTGCTCGGTACACTAATAGATATTAAAGTTTAGTACTTATGAATATCGTCACTCCGTTTCCTTCGATTAATATCAACACGGCGAATGTGCACACTGAAAGTGCTCGCCGTGATAATCAGTTACGTGAAGTGATCCCACCTCCTGCTGCTACCAAGCCGAGTAACGCGGAAAACAAAACCCTTAATGATGGCGACAAAACCAAGCAGCCTGGTTCTGAGGCCGGTACTTATGATGCTAAAGGGCGTCTTGCTGAAGACAAAGTAATTGAAGAGCGTCAGCAAGGTCGCGAACAAGGCGAGTCTGAGCAAACAGAGCAAGAACAACAGGAAGCTAAACAAGAACAACAAAAAGAGCAAAAGGTTGCAGAGCAAGAACAGCAAGATGCTGAACAAATTAAAGAGTTAAAAGCACGAGATACCGAGGTGCGTATTCATGAGCAAGCGCATGCGACAGTTGGTGGTCAATATGCAGGCTCGCCAAGCTATGAGTATCAACGCGGCCCCGACGGTACAAACTATGCCGTAGGCGGCGAAGTGCAAATTGATGTTGCTGAAATAAAAGGCGACCCAAAAGCCACAATCGAAAAAATGCAGACAGTGCGTGCAGCAGCGCTTGCACCACAAGAACCATCGAGTGCTGATCGTTCTATCGCGGCCGATGCCACACAAAAACTTATGGCAGCACAAGCTGAGCTTGCCAGTCAATCAGCAGATAGCGATGCTGATTCAGGCAAATCGACCTTCAAAATAAATAGTGATTATGCCGAAGATAGCGCAACTCAAAGCAGTGAAACAAAAACAGCAAAGCGTGATGTAGAAGTAGACGAGCGTGCCACACGTATTGCTAACTTGTATCAAGCAGCTACCTCGCCCACCAATCAAAATCAGTTTTCTGCTTTTATTTAACATCCTTAAATAAAAACCGCGTAAGTTTAAACTCACGCGGTTTTTTATTATCGATTGATACCAGTTTGATTAATCTATTTGGGGATTACTTTTTCACTTTTGCATTGGCAAATGCATCTGCAAACGCATTGCCCATCGCAACATTACCAAATTCGCGTTTTTGCTTTGGTGCGCTTTTCGCTTTAGCTGCAGGCTTAGGTTTGCTCGCTGGTGCGGCTTTATTGCTGGTATCAACATCATCGTCTAAACGCATAGTAAAGCTAATACGTTTACGTGCAGCATCTACTTCAACTACTTTTACTTTTACAATATCACCAGCTTTAACCACTTCACGTGGGTCGGAAATAAACTTATTGGTAATAGCAGAAATATGCACTAAACCGTCTTGGTGTACGCCCACATCAACGAAGGCACCGAAGTTAGCAACGTTAGACACCACACCCTCTAAAATCATACCAGGTTTAAGGTCGTTAATGGTTTCAACACCGGCTTTAAATTCCGCTGTTTTAAACTCAGGGCGCGGGTCACGACCCGGTTTATCAAGTTCTTTGATAATGTCGGTAACGGTAGGTAAACCAAACTTTTCGTCTGTGTAATCGTTAGCAACGAGCTTGTTTAGGATATCAGAGTTACCAATTAGGCTGTTTACATCTAAGCTGTTTTTCTCGCAAATACGCTTAACAACAGGGTAGGCTTCAGGGTGAACTGACGAGTTATCGAGAGGATCTGAACCTGTACTGATACGTAAGAAACCGGCAGCTTGTTCAAAGGCTTTTGGACCTAAGCGTTCAACTTTTTTCAGTTCAGAACGTTTACTAAATGAGCCATTCGCATCGCGGTAGCTAACAATATTTTGCGCTAACGTTTTGTTTAAGCCTGATACGCGAGTAAGTAATGGCACTGATGCCATGTTTAAGTCTACACCTACAGAGTTTACACAGTCTTCGACTACTGAAGTTAGCGTTTGCCCTAGTTGGCTTTGCGATACATCGTGTTGATACTGACCTACACCGATTGATTTAGGCTCAATTTTTACCAGCTCGGCAAGTGGGTCTTGTAAGCGGCGCGCAATAGACACCGCACCACGTAGTGAAACATCAAGGTTAGGGAACTCATTGGCTGCAAATTCAGACGCTGAATAAACAGATGCGCCTGCTTCACTGACCATTACTTTATTTAGTTTTAGTTCACTGTTTGCTTTAATCAGTTCTGCTACTAACTTGTCAGATTCACGTGAAGCCGTACCATTACCAATAGCAATTAGCTCAACTTTATGCTGGCGACATAATTGTTCTAAAGTACGAAGCGATTTATCCCAATGATTTTGTGGAGCGTGCGGGAAAATCGTTTGTGTTGTTAACAGCTTGCCAGTGCTGTCTACAACGGCAATTTTACAACCTGTGCGTAAACCAGGATCGAGACCTAACGTGGTGCGTGGGCCTGCAGGAGCGGCCATTAATAAGTCTTTTAAGTTCTTAGCAAAAACGTCAATTGCGCCGGTTTCTGCTTTTTCGCGCATTGCACCTAAAAATTCATTCTCTAGATGTAGGCTTAACTTAATTTTCCATGCCCATTGCACTACGCCCATTAGCCAACTGCTTGCAGCAGAGTTGCTAACATCTAAGCGGTAATGATCAGCAATCATTTGCGCGCATACTTGCGCTGGATTTTCTGCGCTTGGCTCAGGGTTGATACTCAGTTGTAATACGCCTTCATTACGAGCACGAAGCATAGCAAGTGCACGGTGTGATGGTACTTTCTTAAGCGGTTCTTGATGCTCAAAGTAGTCGCGGTACTTCACGCCTTCATTTTCATGGCCTGCGATTACAGCACTTTCAATTTGACCGTGTTGTGCAATATGACTACGAAATTTAGCAAGTAATTTGGCGTCTTCAGCAAAGCGCTCCATTAGAATAAATTTAGCGCCATCAAGCACTGCTTTTGTATCAGCAAAGCCTGCTTCAGCATTAATGTAACTACTAGCTTGTTCTTCTGGGTCAAGGCTTGAGTTATTAAATAGCGCATCGGCAAGCGGTTCAATGCCTGCTTCAATAGCTATTTGTCCTTTCGTTCTGCGTTTAGGTTTGAAAGGCAGATATAAGTCTTCGAGCTCAGTTTTACTGTCAGCGTTATTAATGTCATCACTTAGCTCGGCAGTTAGCTTACCTTGCTCTTCGATAGTGGCAAGGATAAAGCTGCGGCGTTCTTCTAATTCACGTAAATACGATAAACGCTGCTCAAGTAAACGTAATTGCGTGTCATCTAAGCCACCAGTTACTTCTTTACGATAACGGGCGATAAAAGGGACTGTGGCACCTTCATCAAGTAGTTTGATTGCAGCAACAACTTGTGATTGCTGGGCATTTAGCTCGGTCGCTAAGCGTGCAGAGATATTGCTCATGCATAAACCTTTTTTAAAAATAGAAAATCAGTAAAACTGAAGATTAATTGCCTGAATAATATCACAATAAGAAGGCCTTAAAAGCACTGCTTTTAAGGCCTGCAAAAATAGTCTTACACAACGCAGATTTTAATGCTTAGTGTGGGTGATCCACATGTTGTAATACTTCGCTAAAGCTATTAGCAATTGGGTTGATATTAACTGGGATATGTAGTTTTTTAGCAATTTCACGAGCTGAAATCAAACCACAAATTTCTTGTTTAGCACTGGTTACTAATAGGAACATCATACCTTGGTGCTCCATTGTTTGTAGAGCATCACCAATACATGCATAGCTGATGCTTTGCAGGCTTACTCCCGCTAAATTGCCAAGAGGAGTCATCACATCATGCAAGGTGATTTCGTCACGGTGTAAGTTCAAGCGCTGTGCAAGAATCATAATTTTTGAGCTTTGTAAGTCAGCGCTAGATGTAAGGCCAAGCAGTTTGTCCTCGCTATCTACAACTAAAATAAAATCTGAGCAACAGCTATTAGTTTGCTTTAACGCATCGACAATTGTGGTGCCGTAATGTGCACGTAAAGGGTCTTTTTTAGTAAAGCTATTAAGTACTTTTAAAGCTGGAGAAGTGAGATCTAGTGTTGGCTCAACTTCATTCACTGCATTAGATAATGCGCCATTAGAGATATCTTGAAGACGTAATTCTTTGAAATTATTCATTTTGGTCACCATACATTTTAATAAAACTGAAATTGAAAATTTAAGTTAATTAAAAGCAGGCGGCCCTCGCTGGTGCGCGCTATAAACAGACACCTTATTAGAAGAGTGAACATACGAAACCATACGTGCATCTGGCAGTGGTTGGGCTACATTAGCGACGAACGCAGGAGTATGCTTATCGAGGTCGGTATCTAAGTTGGCAGGCTCTGCACTATCGCACGCAATAAAGTGAGCGGTTGGCGTAACACTGTCTGAATGGCTTTCTATATCACTGGCGTAAGATATCAAACTCACACTTATTAATAGTGCGAATACAATGGCATTACTCATGATGCGTTGTATTGCGTTTGACATACTTACTACCTTCTAAAACTCAAGTAATGATTTATCTTGAGTACCTTTAGTTATAGATCACATTTTCAGACTAAACAATCAATAATTAACGCTTTCTGAATTTTCTGGGAAAAATTATTTCGCATCAGGATAAGTTATCTCGTTGATATACCATTCTTTTGCGCCTTCAGGCGTCATCACCGAAAAATCATCATCAACCTGTTTACCAAGTAGCGCTCGAGCCATAGGTGCATCAATAGAAATGTAATCTTTGCGCTCGTAAATTTCGTCGGGACCGACAATGCGGAAACGCTTTGTATCGCCTTGTTCATTCTCAATTTCGACCCAAGCGCCAAAAAACACTTTACCCGCTTGCTGCGGGTTATAGTCAACGATTTTAAGATCTGGCATACGTTTACGAAGATAGCGTACACGGCGATCTATCTGTCGTAAAACACGTTTATTAAACTGATAATCTGCGTTTTCAGAGCGGTCGCCTAAGCTTGCTGCCCAAGTAACAATTTTAGTAATTTCAGGGCGCTTTTCATGCCATAAGTAATCATGTTCTTGTTGTAATTGCTGATACCCCTCTCGGGTTATTAAATTTGTCTTTGCCATTTTTATTTAGCCTAAAAAGAAAACCAGCCGCAAAGTATAAACTTTGTCGAGTCAGATTTTGAAATGTTCAGTAACAATCTAAGCGCGTAATTCGATTTTTATTCTTAACTTTTTCATTTATATTAATAAGTAACATATTACAAAAAGAATGAAAGTTATGGGACACGAAACGACAAAAGTATTGGTTGTTGATGACGATATGCGCTTACGCAGTTTGCTAGAGCGTTACCTTGTAGAACAAGGCTTTATTGTTCGCACAGCAGCAAATTCAGAGCAGATGGATCGCTTGCTGGAGCGTGAAAATTTCCACTTGATTGTATTAGATTTAATGTTACCAGGTGAAGATGGGTTATCAATTTGCCGTCGTTTACGTCAAAAAGAAAATGACATTCCAATTGTAATGCTTACAGCCAAAGGCGATGAAGTTGACCGCATAATCGGTTTAGAGCTAGGTGCTGATGATTACATTCCTAAACCATTCAACCCGCGTGAACTGTTAGCGCGCATTAAAGCAATTTTACGTCGTCGTGCTAAAGAAGTGCCGGGGGCTCCAGCTGCTGAAGAAAACGAAATTAGCTTTGGCGACTTCACGCTAAACCTTGCGACCCGCGAAATGAGCCATGGTGACAAAACAATGTCGTTAACCAGTGGTGAGTTTGCAGTATTAAAAGCGTTGGTAACTCATCCTCGTGAACCGCTTAGTCGCGATAAACTGATGAACTTAGCGCGTGGTCGTGATTATAGTGCGCTTGAGCGCAGTATCGATGTTCAGGTTTCACGCTTACGCCGTATGATTGAAGTCGATGCGGCTAATCCGCGTTATATACAAACAGTATGGGGCTTAGGCTACGTATTTGTGCCAGACGGTGAAAAATAATAGTAATGGGCATGTTTCCACGTAGTGCGTTTGGACAAACAGTATTTTTGGTTGCGGCCTTGCTGTTAATCAATCAAATTGTCTCTTATATCACGGTCAGTTTTTATGTTGTTAAACCAACTATAGAACAAGTAAACCTGATCCTATCTAAACAGGTGAAAACCGTGTTTATTGAATGGGAAGAGGGGGTTGAGGTAAGTAAGGAAGCCTCTGACAAGTTTTTTGAGATCACTGGCATTGAAGTCATGACCCAGCGCCAAGCAATGAGTGAAGGCTTGGCTGAAACTCGTGAATACTCGATGCTATCGCGAAGCATGTCGAAAGAGCTTAACGGCTCTGCACGGGTGCGTATTAGCCAAACAGATCCTCTTGTTTATTGGGTTGAAGCACCGCAAGCACCAGGCTACTGGGTGCGTGTGCCGCTCACTGGATTGCAAGAAAACAACCTAAAGTTCTTAACCTTTTATCTATCAAGTATTGGTTTTTTAAGTGTTCTCGGTGGCTGGTTGTTTGCCCGCCATCTAAATAGACCTTTAAAAGCGTTGCAACAAGCGGCTGTTAAAGTGGGAGTAGGCGACTTTTCTACCAAATTAGAAGAGCAAGGTTCTACTGAAGTCATTGAAGTAACCCGTGCATTTAACCAAATGTCACGGGGTATTGCTGCGCTTGAGAATGACCGTCGATTATTAATGGCAGGCGTTTCTCATGATTTGCGTACGCCGCTTACACGGATTCGTTTAGCGACTGAAATGATGTCGGATGATGAAGATTACCTTCGAGAAGGGATCATTCATGATATTGAAGATATGAACGCCATTATCGACCAATTCATTGAATATTTACGTCACCACAAGCGCGAAGAACTTGAGCTAGAAGACTTAAATGCGATCGTTTCTGAAGTCGTTGAGGCTGAGCAAAAACATCACCGTACTATTACCTTTAAAGAGAATCCAAGCTTAAGCGAAGTGCCAGTAAGTATGGTGGCGATAAAGCGTGTTGTTACTAATATGATTGAAAATGCAATTCGCTATTCAGATGGTGATATAGAGGTCGAAACCCGCGTGAGCAGTAATAAAAAGTTTGCCATGGTAGTAGTTAATGATCACGGCCCGGGGATCCCCGAAAGTGAACTTGAAACTGTATTTGAACCGTTTAAACAAGGTGATGCCGCTCGCGGTAGTGAAGGCAGTGGCTTAGGTCTTGCGATAATTAAACGTATTGTCGATATGCACGGCGGCCGAGTACAACTACTTAACCGCCCAGAAGGTGGTCTCAGCGCCCAGATTTATTTGCCGTTTTAAAAGTATTAAGCTGTAAGCCTTGAAAGGTGCTGAAGCAATGATGAAATTTAAAGGAAGTAACAAGATAACTATTAAGATAGTTAGCCAGTTTAAAGCCATTTGAATGAGAACAGCTGGTTCATAAAGTGCAAAATGCATGAAATCGGCAATTAAAATTTTATTTTCATAAATTTAGTAGTTACAGAAATTTCCAAGTGAACATAGCCATTACTTGTGCTCTCATTTATCAAAGCAAACAAAAAGCGCGGCATCAAATGCCGCGCTCTTTTAATTTAAAGCTTAAAACTTACAGCTTTTAGCTTAGATTATTATTGCTTACCGTCAGGATTGTGGTTGTCCATAAATTTGTTCTGCGCGGTTGAATAAAACCCACGACGTTAAAATATACTTATCATTTGAAATAGGCTTATTACCACGGTGAGTGTGGGTAAAGTAGCCCGGTGCTACGACCATAGAGCCCTGTTTGGGTGATATTTTTCGTTGTTGATAGTAAAATTCAGTTTCCCCACCTTCCTCTACATCATTTAAATAAAACATAAATAACAGCACGCGATGTAGGGCCTCGTTATGGCCAGCTTGCGGGTATACCTCGCTATGCCAATAAGGGTAGCCACCTTTATTGATATCGTATTTTTGTGCTTGAATTGGACCCATGCGGAAAATTTGCTGCACTAATAGTGGCAACTGTGGTTTACCGACTTCTTCAAAATTGTCTTGTGTTAGGTCAACAGGTTTGCCCGTTTGCGGATGGTAAACCTTTAAACCAAAGGCACCAATCATCATAAAAATATGCTCTTCAAGGTATTTGAAGACGTAACCCGCGGTCGTTTGTTGAATATGCTTTAGTTGCTCAGCGTATTCAGGGTGGTTATTAAGGTATAAATCGCGACTGTCTTTTTTCGCTAGATCGACACCACCTGAGGTAATGCCTTGTTTTAAATGCGGGCTTTGTTCAAATACCGTGATAAAGTTGTCGCAAAATTCTTTGCTGAGGGCGTTTTCGTATACGCGAATAAAGTCCGTCATGAGCTACCTTTAGTTTATATTTTTTATAGGGTTACTATGTTTACTGAAACTATCACACCACGCTTTAGCGAAACAGATGTGCTAGGGCACATCAACAATACCGTACTCCCTGTATGGTTTGAAGCCGCCCGAGCGCCTATTTTCAGGTTTTTTACGCCCGATTTAAACCCTTATGAGTGGAAACTGATCATTGCCAAGGTTGAAGTAAGCTTTGTGGGTGAGTTGTTTTATGGTCACGATGTTACAGTGAAAACCAGTGTTGAGCATGTCGGTTCTAGTTCATTTGTACTTCGCCAAGAAGCTTGGCAGCAAGATAATTGCTGTGCAGTTGGTAAAACGGTATTAGTTCGTTATGACTTTGCAAATAAATGCTCGAAAAAACTTGATGAGCAAGAAAGAGCTGCCCTTACAGCGCATTTAATCGCTGAGAAATAAACCATTTTTTGCCGACATTTATGAGTGCTTGGGGTAAAATGCGCCTTCATTATTTTGACTGAGTAATTTTGGGTTACACGCAATGCTGTTAATGATCGATAATCTGCATGAGTATCTAGCGTGGTGTATAAACGTCCAGTAGTTACAAGTCATTTAGTTGATTACAAAACGTTTTTTTCCTGTAGCGTTTATTGCGTTCTAGCACCATCTTGATAAATTGCGGGTATGAATGCGGGTATGAATGCGGGTATGAATGCGGGTATGATTCTGGCCATACCCGTACTATCTTTAGTTACTGAGTGCATAGTGTTGAGTATATGATGCTCTGGTATTTATCCAGTTGGTGATATCCTGCTCCTTCCACCCCACAGCCCTTTGTCCAAGCTTGATGTTGAGCGGAAATTCTCCAGTCTTCATGAGTGCATAAATTGAGCTTCGACTGAAACCAGTTAACTCAATAACTTGGGGTAAACGTAAAATTCGATTATCCATGACTAACTCCTAATGTTTAATTCAGGAGTATTATGAAGTGTGAGGAGAACCAGTGCAGGTCAGCAAGATGCAAAAATTCATCACTTAATCAATCGACCTCCAGTGCCTTAGATTCGATTTCATCCAAATAATCCGCCCACCATTGCATCATCTCTCTGCGCTTAGATAGATGCTGAGCATGGTTATAAGCTTTTACTACAGAATTTCGTTCGGCATGCGCGAGTTGCCTCTCAATAATTTCGTGTTGCCATTCGTGCTCATGAAGCACTGTTGATGCCGTACCCCTGAATCCATGCGAAGTAATACGGGCTTTATAGCCCATGTACTCTATGGCTCTATTTATCGTGGTGTTGCTCATCGCCGTATTTGCAGTAGAGCGATTTGGAAAAATAAAACCAAATGGCCCTGTAAAAGTTTTAAGCTCTCTTAAAAGTTGCATGGCTTGTTTGGATAATGGTACGACATGAGGCTCCCGCATTTTCATACGTTCGCCAGGAATTCGCCATATCGCATTTTCTAGATCAAACTCATCCCAAATTGCAAGACGTAGCTCGCCGTTTCGAACAAAGGTAAGCAGTAGTAACCTCAATGCAATTATGGTTTGTCGCATTCCTCGTTCTTCATAGGCGTTTAACGCTCTCATAAAACCGCTTAGTTCTGGGCCTTCTAAATGAGGATGATGCCTGACTCTCGGTCTTGTAATAGCTCCTTGAATGGGGGCTGCCGGATCGTATTCAGCCCTTAATGTTACTACTGCATACCGGAAAATTGCTCCGCACCATTGCTTTACAAGCAATGCAATTGAAGGTGATCCTTTCTTACCTTTTCTTTTATCAACACCTTGTTTCTCTATTTTTTGGACAATTACCAAAATATGGGCTGATTCAACAGACTTGATTGGCAGCTTGCCAATTGACGGAAACACATAACGCCGTAAATTGATTTCAATCTGGCGCTTGTAGTTTTCGGACCACTTGGACTTATTCTTTTCTATCCACTCATGAGCCAACGCTTGAAAGGTATTAACGCTTTCCCATTCGTTTTTAACCTTTCGAGACTGTCTGATTGTCGTTGGATGTTTACCTTCTTTTACTAGTTCAGTCGCCTCTTGGCGCTTAATTCTGGCTTCACTAAGGCTAATTGTAGGATAATCACCAATTGTAAAAACTGTTTCTTTCCCAGCAATGCGATACCGGTAACGCCATTTTTTTGCTCCTGATGGTTTAACTTCTAAATACAGACCTGCGCCATCGGTTAATTTTTGTATTTTTTCGGTAGGTTTGATATTTCTGCATTTTGCATCTGACAACTTCATAAATACCCCCCTAATTAGTCAAACCGAAGTTTTGATTTTAATGATTGTTTACGTGATTCTGCTTTGGGTTCTGGCGCTGTACTCACAGAAGTAATTTCAACTTCTGGAGCATGGCCATCCACCGGTGCAGATGACGTGGATAGATTGGGTTGGCTCATGTGAATTAAGCCAAAGGTGGCCAGCATCCGCAGGCGCTCAGCGCGTTCCCGTGGCGGCGTCTTTTCTAATTCTTTGAGCAGTTCAGGGTGGCTCCCTGGGGGAATGTTGACGACGACTCTCATGATCACGCCCCATAAAACCAGAAGCCTCGGACATTCGCCAAAACCGGCTGTTCCGGCACGATAATCTTGCTTCGTGAAAAAATCTCCTTGGCCGCTTCCTTATAAGCCAAGGCTCCACCTCCGGCGATCAATACCAAGTCCGCATTAATGCTTTCGTCACGCATGGATTGGCGCATGGCTGTAAGAGCGACAGGCGCTACCTTTTTCATGGCAGCATTCAGATAAGGTGAAATATCGACTTTTTCTCCAAATAGCAGCACCTGCAAGTCGCCGGTTCTCATGGCTTTTTCAAGTCGATCCATACCCACTTTGGCACCATGATCTTCCGAAATCAGCTTATCAATCGTTTCCAGTAGTACGGACATTGCCTGAAGACTGGTTCCTGATGAGCTGTAGCGAATTTCTCCGGCCTCAAGGGCAACCCAGTCAACAGAAAAGAAGCCGGGATCGATGACGACGACGCGACCTTCTTCAATCAAGCCCAAATCACCACCTGTTTGAACCAGATCCATGTAGGCACCGGCAGGCTGCGGCAGCACTTTGACGTCATGAACAGTGATGCTGCGCTTAGGTGTCACTTGATGGACACCTTTTAAACGCTGCACAAGGTCAGACTTACGTTGTGGTTCATGAAACTGGGAAACCGGTAATCCAGTGACAACCAAATCGATGGAGTCAGTTTCAGCCATTAACAAGGCGGCATGAAAAAGCGCCTTATAGGTCTTTGTGGTGGGATACTCCGGGTGAAGCTCTCGCTCCCAGCCTTGAAGGCGTCCAGCAGGCACTCCAGCGGCCCAACGCTCATTATCGACAGACACATACAAACAAGTTTCATCATCGCCTCCACCGATACGCTCCGGCATACGATCCGCAGGACCGGCACCCGCAGGCAGAATAATGGTTTTCGGTTCACTGCCTGATTGGCCAATTGCCAGCTTCAGGTTTGAGTAACCGATATCTACGCCTAGTACAAACATACTTATCTCCTGTGCACTCAAAGTGCTCTAACGGTTTTCAACTAACCGCGCTGTTCACGCTTGGGCATGTCCAAGTGCTCTGGCGGTTCACTCAAATGTCATTATCAGGATTCGGTGTACTGGCGGTGGGCAGAAAGGTGACAAATCCTTTCATCTATCTGCCTATTGCATTTTCGCAAAAGTATGAGAATAGGCTCTGTTTGGCGGCGGATGACTGAGCCAAAAAAATCGAGACGCCAAACGTCGTTTGCATTCTGGCCTGAACTTGCCAAACGGTTTGTATTTTCATGGCAATACGTCTTTTTAGGCGTTTTTAAGTAAAATCGGCCTGTATCCCTTGTCAGGTATGGGATTGCGCGAGTTGATTTATATCGAGACGCCAAACAGTGATTGTTACGGCAGTTTTACGTTTGGCGTTTCGATCCAAAAGCCAAACGGATAGTGGTTTTGGCTTTTGGGGTTAATTGGATGGGGAAATTGGTTTGGTAGAAATCGTCAATGAACAATGGAAAGCAGAGGTATCAGATTTACTTCAGCAAGAAACGGACAGGCTAAAAGCACTGGCACGAGCTGAAGTTGATGACTTTTGGGTTACCCATTACAAGGTTCGCGAGAATGCGCCCTTTAAAGACTGGGGGCTGCTTGGTGTCCGTATCAGAGACTTTAAGTATGGCTTTGGCATAGAGTGGTATATCAACAGCTTTCACGGTCAACGAGGCAAGCGTGTAGTCTTTAGTAAAGGGCTGCGTATTTCAAAGACGAAGCTGAGATACGCATTTTTGGACTGCCAAGGTTTGGCCAAAGAATGGGAGCTAGCGCTGGCCATGGAGAAAGAAGAATTCTTCAGTGATATTCGACGCCAGGTTGATAAGCTCAACATGCTGCGTCGCAGAGTGAATGTCTATTGAGTTAACTGCGCTACTTCACTCGCGGCAACTGGTCCCAGCGTGTTGTGTAGGCGGGAGACAAATGCTCTCGCTTCATCGACCAATCTTTCTTCGTACCTTGTCCAGCAAAGAAAACCTTTCCGGCACCACTTTGGTTAATGGTGTCCAATACAGACATTAACTGTTGGCTATTAGAGCGGGTCGATACGTCATCGAATAGTCCTGGTTGAAACATGCCTGGATCGTAAAAGTCAGACAGCATGACGCCCGCTTTGGCATAACGAAAACCATCCTTCCATATCCGCTTGAGTAAGTGATTGGCCAGTTCGATAAAATCTCGTGTATCGTAACTGGGGATCAGCAACTCGCCCGATGCAGAGTTGCTGTATTGCGGTTCGTTGTCCTTAAAGGGGCTGGTACGTATGAACACGGTCAGCACTTTGGCTTGCTGCTGTTCTTTGCGAAGCTTCTCAGTGGCGCGGGTAGCGTATTCGCATACAGCTTCACGTAACAATTCAAAGTGCGTTACTTTTACGCCAAATGAACGGCTACAGACGATTTGTTTCTTAGTTGGCGGGATCTCTTCAAGCTCAATGCACGACTCGCCATTGAGCTCTCTGACGGTTCTCTCTAAAACCACCGAAAACTGGTCTCTGATGGCTCTAGGAGAGGCATTGGCTAGGTCTAAGGCTGTGGTGATACCCAACGCATTTAAACGCTTAGAAAGCCGTCTACCAACTCCCCAAACATCATCAACCGGAACTAATGCGAGTAATCGACGTTGCCGATCTGGATTGGTCAGGTCTACAACGCCCTGAGTGGCTGGATACTTTTTGGCGGCATGGTTTGCCAGTTTGGCGAGTGTTTTAGTCGGTGCAATGCCTACACAGACGGTGATCCCAATCCAGTTACCTATCCGCTCTCGCACTTGTTGTCCGAACTCGACAAGGGATATGGCAGACTCAATACCGGTTAAGTCCAAAAACGCTTCGTCAATGGAGTAAACCTCTACTCGTGGCGCCATCTCTTCCAAAGTGCGCATCACTCGACTGCTTAAATCTGCATACAGCGCATAGTTGGACGAAAAAGCCAAAATGCCATGACGCTGTATTTCAGCTTTGATCTGAAAGGCGGGTACGCCCATTTTAATACCGAGTGACTTGGCTTCACGCGAGCGTGCAACCACACAGCCGTCATTGTTGGACAGCACCACAACTGGCGTATCTTTTAAATCAGGACGAAACAGCTTCTCACAACTGGCGTAAAAATTGTTGCAGTCCACCAAGGCAAATACAGGCATGGGATAGTCACGACTTGCGGCGCATGTTTCGCACTACATTGGTGACCACACCAAATATCTCTAACTCAGTCCCTTCAGGAATATGGATAGGTTCATATGCTAGGTTTCTTGGGAGCAGCTTGACGCTCGGCCTCAGTTGAAGCTCCTTTACCGTGAGTTCACCATGGATACCCGCGATGACAATGTCACCGTGTTCTGCTTGGACAGAGCGATCAACCACCAAAATATCATCTGGGTGAATCCCGGCATCAATCATTGAATCACCTTCAACACGTACAAAGAACGTTGCAGCCGGTCGCTTGATGCACAGCTCGTTGAGGTCGAGCGTTTGCTCAACATAATCCTGCGCTGGTGAGGGAAAACCAGCAGAAACACGTTCCATGAACAATGGAATACGAAGGCGCTTGGCTTTGATGAAGGCAAGTGCGCCGCTACGGCCTATCAGCGAGACACTCATGACGAACCTCGAAAAAATAGAATTAACACTGTTTGTTTATACAGTATCTAATGCTATGCTGATTTCTACAAGTAAAATTGTAGGTAAAACGTAGTTGTTCGAGTAAGACGTTGTGTCGTGGGTGATTTCTTTTTTGTGTTGAAAAGCTTGATGTGGGGGATCGCTCGCCCTAGTCAAAGCCTGCAAGGCTTGGACAATACTGCTTCTGCCTACTGCTCTTGTTTCTGTTACTGATCCTGTTACTGCTACTGGTTAACGCATGGGTCGAGTAACCGTCAGATAAGGCTTGTTGAACCCTTCGCAAAGGGTTTCAAAACAGTTAGTAAAATTCTGCTTCGTATTGAATTTACAGGCTTAAAGCGAAGTCAGAAGCATCATTAAAATGCTCAGTCGAACTCGGTTCAAGCCTTTTGCAACCGTTTGAAAAGGGGTTGACTAAGCCATACGTTAAGGGTATCGGTAAGGGTTACCTAAAGGGTTTAGCTAAGACTTTGACTTTCTGAAAGGCTTAGCCAAAGCCTTCATACATGGGCTCACCCAGTAGAAAGATTAAAAAAACGCTGAGGTATCCAAGGTGCATTTTGTACAACCTGTGGCACAGTGAAATCACCTAAAGCGAACAATAGAATTGAAGAGGAACCATCAATGACAAGAGCCCCTGCGCTATTTCCGCTAGAGCGCCTCGCGGATATCCCTGACAGACCAGAAGATTTTAGATTGCTGGAGCGTATTCCATTAACGCGTGAGCCGCAGTCCTGGCCACTTGAACTCTCTCCTGTGGTCGGTGATGAACAGCCAATGGTGCTGCTCGATACAGAGACAACCGGACTGTCTGCCGATGACGAGTCCATTATTGAGCTTGGTATGGTTAAGGTGCTTTACAGCCCCTCGGCTAAGCGGATTGTGTCGATTGTTGATGTGATCAGCTTGTATGAAGATCCCGGCAAGCCAATCCCCGAGCTGATTACCGAGTTAACCGGTATCACCGATGATATGGTGCAAGGCCAGCACATTGATGATTCACTGGTAGCGAGTTGGTTATCCGATGATCCGCTGGTGGTTGCACACAATGCACAGTTTGATCGTCCTTTCTTTGAAAAGCGGTTTGCTGCATTAGGACATCTGTCTTGGGCCTGTTCAGCCAGTGGCATAGATTGGAAGGCGCTGGGTTTTGAAAGTCGAAAACTTGAGTACCTGCTGCTTCGCTTAGGTTGGTTCTATGAAGGACACCGAGCTGCAACCGATTGTTTGGCGATGGCCTGGTTGTTCCATTTGTTGTCCGAGTCCGTTGCAAACTTATTGTCAGAAGCAGACAGGCGTACTGTGCTAGTTCGTGCGTTTGGTGCGTCGTTTGATGTAAAGGACTATCTAAAAGAGCGTGGTTACCGCTGGCATGACGGTGTTAAAGGTGCCAACAAGCATTGGTGGCGCGAAATCAGCGAAGACGAGCTGCCGCAGGAACAAACTTACCTGGATGATTTGTACCATCGTGGCTCAGAACATGCTCACTATGACTACAAAGATGCCCGCAATCGATTTAAAGCTTTGTCATAGCCTCTTGCATATTTGAAAACCTCTGGAAAATGGAAAGTGAACTCATGGTTTAACCAACAAGAGGAATCTTTCCATGTACCAAGACACCTACATTGAATACTGGGGCGAAATCCTCGTCTCTGCCCGCATCATTGAATTTGGCATCACATTCGAGCGCTTTCTTAAAGATCCATGGAAGCACTTGATGTCCTTTGGCCAAGAGTCTGCTCCAGACGCGATTGCTGAATTCACGGCTAAATAATAGTGGGGTCACTATCATAGAGAACATTGACGACCGTCTAGATGTCAATGTTCTGTGTTTTGGTGAAGAGTTTGTTGGTTTCTTATTTGATCATGTAAAAGGCTTAAAGGAAAAGCTTCATAATCGTGTTGAAAGAATAGAATATTTTGATAAATATATTGTGAGCCCAATTAGTGCCCATCTAATAGTCAGTTTAATGGCAAGTTTAAAGCGTGCGATAGGTTATTTTACTGCTGAAATCATGACTGCACAGCCGAAGCAGGATCATAGAGGGCGCAGTCCATATTGCGTTGCTGACAATTTTTACGATGATGGATCTCTAGCTGATTTTATTAACACTTTAGGAAGACAGCTGAACTTGGAGGTTTATAGTGAGGTTTGTGAACCACGAAATATGCCACATGGCAGGTCTCTAGTTATTCATCTGTCGGACACTTCAATCGTAAAAATAATCTTAGATCAGGGCATGGGTTATTGGACGAGTCGAAGGGCATATTCACGTGAGCGTTTCGATTTTTCTGATGTGAACTATGAAGCGACAGAAGCCTGCAAATGGAACTTTACTGTAAAATCAGCTGATCATGACAGTTATATAGTAGTTCAGCGATAGGTGTTAGTTCGTTGTAGCTCAATTGGTGGGTGGTTCAGGTAAAATGAGGGTGTACTAAAAGATATAGTTTATTTGAGTCTAATCAACCGACAACACCAGATTGAACCTTCACACTATCGTGTCGGAGGTTCACTATGTTCAAAAACCTATTTTTTCAAACCAAAGCACTACCAGAGCTGTCATCGCAACCGGACACGGACATTCCACGCTATCCGCCATTCCTGAAGGGGTTGCCAGCTGCATCACCCGAGGATTTGCAGTCCACACAAGACGAGCTAATTGCCAAACTTCGCCAGGTACTTGGCTTCAACCAGCGTGATTTTCAACGGTTGATTCAGCCCTGCATTGATCATCTGGCTGCGTATGTCCACTTGCTGCCAGCTTCTGAGCATCATCATCACAGTGGTGCTGGCGGTCTATTTCGTCATTCGTTGGAAGTTGCTTTCTGGGCGGCACAAGCAGCTGAAGGGATCATCTTTGTTGCCAGTGGCACCCCGGTTGAAAAAAAAGAACTGGAACCAAGGTGGCGTGTTGCGGCGGCATTAGGCGGTTTGTTCCATGATATTGGTAAACCCGTTTCAGACCTGTCCATCACAGACGAAGATGGACGCTATCAGTGGAACCCTTTTTTAGAAACATTATCTCAGTGGACCACTAATAATAGCATTGAACGTTATTTTATTCGCTGGCGCGACGGACGGTGCAAGCGGCACGAGCAATTCTCAATTCTGGTGTTAAACCGGGTGATGACACCTGAGTTGCTCGCCTGGTTAACTCAACCTGGCCCTGAAATTTTGCAAGCCATGCTAGAAGCGATTGGCAATACCGATCCCGAGCATGTCCTGTCTAAATTGGTCATTGAAGCCGACCAAACCAGTGTCCAGCGAGACCTTAAAGCTCAACGAATTTCCGTTGACGACAACGCGCTTGGTGTCCCAGTAGAGCGCTATCTACTTGATGCCATGAGGCGATTAGTTGCCAGTTCGCAATGGCTGGTCAATCAGCGAGACGCCAGAGTTTGGGTACGAAAATCAAATCAATCAACCTATCTTTACCTGGTCTGGAAAAGCGCGGCTAAGGACATCATTGAGTTATTGGCCAAAGACAAGATACCTGGCATCCCAAGAGATCCCGATACCCTTGCTGACATCCTCATTGAGCGAGGATTGGCCACGAAATCCGCCTCAAATGAGCGATATGAAAGCCTTGCCCCTGAAGTGCTGATCAAAGACGACAAGCCAATCTGGCTACCCATGCTGCATATATCTGAGGTCGATTTATTGTTCAGCTCGAATGTACCAAGTAGCGTGAGACTGTTCAGCAAACCTGAGTGGGAAGCAACACAGCAAACACAAGCAGAGCCTCAGAGTCGTTCCAGTGAGCATTCAGACTTGCCTGAAGAGTCATCATCAATCGATCACAGCAATTCAACTGAGTCACCATCGACAAAATCGTCCGAACAAGATGATGAACTTCGTCATGCCAGTGACGTTAATCACCTTCAGGCAAATGAAAATGTTCCGGGTGATGGATATGAAAAGCCTAACAATTTAAATGATGGCGCTATCTCAAATAACGTAATCCAGCACGTTGCAGAGGCATTGAATCTACCTGAATCTTTGGCGTGGCTCCCAGAAGCCAGCAGTGCGCTGGTTGTGGTTGGTGAACAGATACTGATCCGCTATCCCGATGCCGTAAGGCCTTGGTGTGCTCCTCGAAAACTGCTTGCTGAACTCAGTCAATTAGATTGGCTTGAATTAGATCCCGCAAACCCAACACGTAAGGCCAGAACTGTGACCTCGAATAATGGCGTTCAGGAGCAAGGGTTACTGCTGAAGGTATCGATTTCAAAAGTACTAACTGCACTGATAGACCTCTCCAAACAAGATGCAGAACCGGCGGCAGCTATTCAGAACGAAGAGACTTCACTGCGTCCGAGTCGAATTAATACAAGCAATGCTCAAGCAAAAGAGCCCGCCACAACAGCGGAGCGTAAGCAAAAGCCGATTGCGGCCAATGCGAACTTAAGTACAGACCCTAAACACGCGCAGCGCCAACAGATGGTTAATTTTGTGAAAGATTTGCCCATCTTACTGACCGATGGCGATTACCCAGACGTGGATCATAGTGTCGATGGTGTTCGCGTCACGATTCAAACCTTACGCCAAGTCGCCAATGAGCATGGCATTCCAGCCGGACAGCTGCTTCGGGGGATCTCGGCCAGTGACCAATGCCAGTTTGATGAGGGGGAAACGGTTCTGTTTACCGCTCACGCTAAACGTTAATCCATTTGAAGTTAATCGGATTGTAAACGGTTATTTTGCGGAGCATGAATGAAAGAAAACGCATACGAAATGCCCTGGCGTACGAACTATGAGGCCATGGCAGCAGCAGGTTGGCTAGTTGGGGCCACTGGGGCAATTGCCGCAGAAGTGCTGACTGAGCTACCACCTGAGCCATTTTGGTGGATGACAGGGATTTCCTCGGGCATGGCGTTGTACCGCCTGCCTGAGGCTTACCGTCTTCATAAGTTACAGAAGGGACTAAAAGGCAAACCTTTGGCTTTTATGGCGCTGTCGCATTTGCAAAAGGTGATGGCAAAACATCCAGATGAATTGTGGTTAGGGTATGGCTTTGAGTGGGACCAACGTCATGCTCAACGCGCTTATGAAATCTTAAAGCGGGATAAGCAAACCTTGCTTAACCAAGGTCATGGCAAGCAAATGGGTTCGACCTGGATTCATGGTGTTGAGCCCAAAGAAGAAGATGTGTACCAGCCAGTTGGTCACACAGAAGGCCATACCTTAATTGTCGGTACGACCGGTGCCGGAAAAACCCGATGCTTTGATGCGATGATCACCCAGGCCATTTTGCGCAATGAAGCCGTGATTATTATTGACCCCAAGGGAGACAAGGAACTTAAGGATAATGCGCAGCGAGCCTGTATTGCCGCCGGTAGTCCTGAGCGCTTTGTGTATTTTCATCCGGGTTTTCCTGAGCATTCAGTACGTCTTAATCCCCTGAGGAACTTTAACCGGGGCACTGAAATTGCCAGTCGTATTGCGGCATTAATCCCATCCGAAACCGGTGCTGATCCATTTAAAGCATTTGGCCAAATGGCACTGAATAACATCGTGCAAGGTTTGTTGCTTACTTCACAGCGTCCTGATCTGAAAACACTGAGACGATTCTTGGAAGGTGGCCCAGAAGGCTTAGTAGTAAAAGCCGTCACAGCCTGGGGGGAGCAGGTGTATCCGAACTTTAGTGTGGAGATTAAGCGCTTTACCGAAAAGGCCAATACCTTGGCTAAACAAGCTATGGCGATGCTGCTTTTTTACTACGAACGCATTCAGCCCGTTGCCGCCAATACTGATTTGGAAGGCCTTTTGAGCATGTTTGAACATGATAGAACCCACTATTCCAAGATGGTGGCCTCACTGATGCCGGTGCTCAATATGCTCACATCAAGTGAACTAGGCCCATTGCTATCACCGATTGCAAATGATGTAGATGACAGCCGGTTAATTACGGATTCTGGCCGTATTATCAACAATGCCCAAGTGGCCTATATCGGGTTGGATTCATTAACCGACGCCATGGTTGGCAGCGCCATTGGTTCGTTGCTTTTATCCGATCTCACGGCTGTGGCCGGTGACCGCTATAACTATGGTGTTGAAAATCGCCCCGTAAATATCTTCATCGATGAGGCGGCTGAAGTCGTCAACGATCCCTTCATTCAACTGCTCAACAAAGGCCGTGGCGCAAAAATGCGTTGTGTGATTGCTACTCAGACTTTTGCTGACTTTGCCGCTCGTACAGGCAGTGAAGCTAAAGCTCGCCAGGTGTTAGGTAATATCAACAACTTGATATCCCTTCGGGTGATGGATGCCGAAACGCAGCAATACATTACCGACAATCTGCCTAAAACTCGGTTGCAGTACATCATGCAAACTCAAGGTATGTCGTCCAACTCGGACAGCCCCGCGTTGTTTACCGGCAATCATGGCGAACGCTTGATGGAGGAAGAAGGCGATATGCTTCCACCGCAGTTATTAGGCCAGCTTCCCAACCTGGAGTACATCGCCAAGCTTTCAGGTGGCCGCGTGATCAAAGGCCGCATTCCTATTTTAACCAGCTCTACACAGGCAGCATAAGGAGTCTGTATGCATCATTCTGTCTGTCTGAAAATGACAACACTTACCAGTAAAGAAATGCTCGCTCAGTGGCAGCAACATAACCCTCAGTTCAAGGAAGCTTTAAGACTGCTTGAAACCGATTGGCCTCACGCTTTGGCTTCAGTGCACTGTTTGGCGGACTATTTAACGGATGCGCTCACGTTAGATGGCCATTCCATCTTTGATTTGTGTCTGTGTAATGGCTTGGGCAGTTATGAAGAAGTCAGTTGTGATGATGACAGTGTGCGCCTGTGGCATTTCATTGAGGCACTGACTTGGACTGCCGCCAGTGCTTTAACGGGGATTCGCCTGCGTGATCCTGACCATTTCGAGTGGGCCGCTGTGGATGGTGTCTTTTTCCACACCTGGATGCGTAATCGTCCGAATCGGATGGCGTATTTAGCTGAAGGACGCATCGATGTGCGTTATGAAAGTGGTCATACGACGACAAAGCGGCTTCAACAAGTGATTAAAGCCCGGATTATGACGCCAACCGTTGCAGCCATGCTGGCGCGAGTAGAAGAGGATGTTTGGCATGAGCAAGCATAAGTCGGTTTGGCTGCTGTGTCTGGCACTGATGCTAGAGATTATTGCCATTGGCGTGTTAGTGCCCGGTGATTGGACTGGCCGGGTTATTAGTAAAGAGAAGCAGATGATCCAAAATCAATTGGGCGCACAAACAAGCTATTGGATTGGTCAAACTAGCCATGGCTGGTATCAGTCATGGATTGTGGATACGCAGATGGAGAAATCTGTGCGAGATTTTCTAATCCCCACTGAAGAACAGCGACTTCGTTCTAAAGGGATGGAGAACATGGGAGGCTTTTGGTTTGTCTGGGTAGAAGACCGTATTCAGGCATTTTTTGATGTGTTGTACCAGGTGTTCACTCGATTTGCTTTGCTGATGGTCTGGTTGCCCTTTGCGCTTATTCTCATGTTACCGGCGCTGTGGGACGGCTTGATGACCTGGAAAATTAAGAAGACAACCTTTGATTTTTCGAGCCCTATCATTCACCGCTACAGCATGATTATCCTGGGCTCAGGCGTCATTTTGCTGTTTATGGGATTGTTCGCCCCGCTGGCTATTCCACCGGTGGTGTTACCGTCGCTGATCATCGGCTTGGCATTAATGGCGGGATTGGCGTTAAGTCACTTGCAGAAGAAGATATGAGGCCAGTGTTAATGACTGCCAAGACAGGTGATAACATCGAAAGATGATATGAATACCTGCATTATTCGCATCATTATTGGATGTGATTGTTGGTTTTATTCGAATCGTGCTATGATTTGAATGTGCTGTTATTTAAATCAAAAGGTGACAAGATGTGGATCTGGCAACAAGCTGACTGGCCAAACTTTATCTGGGATGAAAAGGTTATTGACCCCAAGTTACGAGACATTCGCTTTCACCAAGGGGTGTTGGTGGGCAAGATGTCGAGCCAACCTAAAGACCAAAAGCAAAGTATGTTAGACACGCTATTGGCGAACATTACTCATTCGAGTGCCATTGAAGGTGAGAAGCTCAACGCTTTTTCTGTTCGCTCGTCGTTGGCTAATAAACTTGGTCTTTCTGAAGAAAAACCATTTCCAACCACTGAACGCACTGATGGCCTTGCAGAAATAATGTTAGATGCGGTGGAGAATTTAGACTCGCCGCTCTCACTTGAGAGAATATTACAATGGCATAAACGACTGTTTCCTGAGGGCTACACCTTGTTCAACCCTGTTATAGGAGGGCAGTTACGCGGCGAAGAGCCTATGCAGGTTGTATCAGGTAGGATTGATAAACCCACGGTGCATTTTGAAGCGCCGAGCCGAGATGTACTTGAGTCCGAACTAGACGTGTTTATTCGCTGGTTTAATGACTCTCGTGAGGACCCAACTTTAGATCCATTACTTAGAGCTGCGATAACACATCTCTGGTTTGTGACGCTCCATCCTTTGGATGACGGCAATGGCAGGATCACCCGCTTACTCACTGATTTGGCGCTGGCCCAGGCTGAGCGCCAATCTGTCCGATTCTATGCAATGTCAGTGGCGATTCTAGCCAACCGTAAAAGCTACTACGAAATATTAGAGCAATCCCAGAAAGGTGAACTTGATATTACCGCTTGGCTTATGTGGTTTTTAAACACCTTAGGTGAAACCTTCACCAATGTGCTCGAAGAAATCGATCAAACGGTTTTTAAAACAAACTTCTGGCGAAATGTCGATCAAACGCGACTGTCCTCAGAGCAAGTAAAAGTGCTCAATCGAATGCTTGGTGGAGATTTTGACCAAGGCATTAATACGTCGCAATACCATAAAGTGGCAAAAGTGAGTAAGCCAACCGCTTCTCGTCATTTAGCGGTGTTGGTCGAGATTGGTTGCTTGGTAAAAAGTGAAGCGGGAGGGAGGAGCACACGTTATAAGCTCGCACACTTGAGTTAAAAATACGAACATTGAGAGAATACGCCAATAGAACTAGCGACAGTTTTCAACTAGCTTAAGGTTTGTGTGTTCGAGCGATTTTACGTGTAAGTTTCCGTTCGATTAGAGCAAATTCGCGACTTAGTTTATGAAATTCTCTTGCAACACTAGGGCTTTTGAGTGCTTTTTCTTTCAATGTTTTTAGAGACATCAATTTTATCCCTACGCTAGTTCATAAGACTGGACTTGCAGCGTTGTCTTTTGATTTCTGAGAGCTGATAAATCATAAGCATTTTGCAGGCGCAACCAGTGGTCAGCAGAGGGTTTAGCAAAAGCCAGCTCCAAGCGTACAGCCATTTCCGAAGTTATTGCACCTCGTCCGTTCAATACCTTGGATAGGGTTTTACGGCTTACATTCAAGTGTTCTGCAACATCGGTAATCGTCAACTCCAACGGCTCGATGACCATCTCTTTTAATATCTCACCAGGGTGAGCAGGGTTATGCATAGTCATTGGTTATAAAACTCGTAGTTAACAATTTCTGCATCTCGTCCATTGAATCTGAATGTAACGTGCGAATTACCATGAGCTAATTGTAACCCTTAAGGTTGCGATATCAATCTGATTGTAAGTACAGAATCACTAAGCCACCTCAAAACCTTCAAGAATTCGGCATCTAGCTGACCACTGAAGCTGCCAATCCCAAGGCATTCTTCACTTCTCAAATTAAACAACGAGGAGTGACTATGGAACCTGTAAATATTCCATCCTATATCGACGACCCGCCGCACTTCCTGCTTTGGAGTGCCGATGAGATGGCTCCCATTCTGTTGGGGCTAGTGATCGGCATTTTTACCGGTAATGCCTTGGTTTTATGCCTGTTGGGGTTGGTGACAACCAAGCTCTATCGGCGTTTTCGTGATGGTCGCCCAGATGGTTTTATTCTTCACGCCATTTACTGGGTCGGACTGTTGCCAACCAAAGCCAAGACGATCCCTAACCCATTTATCAGGAGCTATCTGCCGTGAAGTTCGACGTGTTTTTAAAATCATGGCAAGGCACGCAATTAGAGAACCGATGGCAACGGTTCCTGATTGCGGTGCTGGTGCTATCTAATTTGCTGCTTGCGGTAGCGGCATTTTCTCGCAATACCGTGGTAGCTATTCAACCGCCAACCTTATCTGAAACGGCTGAAGTGTCACGAAACCAAGCTACTCAACATTACCTGGAATCCTGGGGGCTATACCTGGCTGAGCTTATGGGCAACGTGACGCCGGGTAATGTGTCTTTCATCCGGGTTGCCATTGAGCCGCTACTTTCTCCAGCGGTGTACCAGCAAGTGGTCGATGCACTGGAGATTCAGGCAAGACAAATCCGTGAAGACCGAGTCACGCTCAAATTCCAACCCAGACAAGTGGAATACGAGTATGAAACCGGCCATGTCTTTGTGACCGGTTATTCCTTGGTCTCTGGACCATCTGGCGATGAGCAGCGCCAAACTCGCACCTATGAGTTTGACATCGATATTGAGCAATACCGTCCAAAACTTAGCTGGATGGATACGTATGAGGGGCAAGCTAGAACGAAGCGCGTTCGTGAAAAGTTGACCCAAGAGCAAAACCGGAGGGTGAATGATGCGAACCAAAATTAGTCGATGGATGACACCAAGCTTAATTGCAATCAGCTTGAGTGGCGTCCTGTTATCTCAAGCGTCGTATGCAGACGTGGAATTGCCAATTGTGCCAGCCAGTGTGATGAAGCAGTCTGCTACTGCAAATCCACCGGTTCAAAGCAATACGGTTTCAACGGATGCGCCAACAACGCTACTGATGACACCGGGAGTTAATGAACTGATCCCTGTGGCACTTGGCCATCTGAATCGGATTGTGACGCCGTTTGAATCGCCTCAGGTGAGAACAACCAGTGATGCTCAGACGCAAATCAAGGGGAATGTTGTATATGTGGCCACGGACAAAGAATCACCGGTTTCACTTTACATCACTCCGCCTGGTCAGGAAGCGCCCGCATTATCTGTCACATTAGTACCTCGTCGTATTCCACCGCGTGAAATCACCTTAGCTATTGATGGTCAGCAGTGGCCTATTAAGGGCGTCGTTAACCGAAAAGCCGCCACTTGGGAAACGGCTCAGCCATACGTCGATAGCTTACGTGATTTACTCAGACGCCTTGCACTAAATGAGTTGCCACAAGGCTATGACATCCGTTTAGCTGGCCAAACTGACACAAGCCCGAAATGTTTTCAGCCAGGTTTAAAGTTTGGTTTTAAGCAGGGGCAAATTGTGACGGGACATTACTTCACCGTCTACGTAGGTCTGGTTGAAAGCTTTGCCGATGAGCCGATAGAAGCCAGTGAAATAGCCTGTCATGCACCGGATATAGTGGCAAGCGCCTACTGGCCTCGCAATATCTTGTTGCCGGGTGAAAAGACTGAGTTGTATGTGGTTGTTCGCAATCATCGTGAAGAAGCGGTGGAAAGTCAGCGACCTTCGCTTCTTGTGGGAGGTGAATAACGATGAAAGCACTATGGGAACAAATGAGCCCGAACATGAAGCGTGGCCTATCGGTTGCTGGTATTGCTGGTGGTCTCATTCTTATGGTGATGGTGTTTTCACCTAATCCTGACGATGGCTCAAGTAGTCGGAACAGACAGGAAACGATCCGGCACATTCTTACGGATACCAATACTCGTGATGTTGGGGTCGATAGTTTGGCTGCGAACGTAAAACTACTCAGTGAGCGCAATGAACAGTTACGTCGTGAAGTTGAGCGCTTGCGTCGTGACGTCGATTCAGGACGGCTAAGCTCAGGTTCGCCTTCTATACCAAGTGAGGTCAATGCGGAGTTGGCTCGCCTTAGAGCGGAACTTGATGATGTTCGCGCAGGAGGTGATGCAGCAGTTGAAGGCACAAATAGCCGTTTTGAAGTGCCTTTATCTGCCATGGAATTACCCAAAGACGAAAAGCCTCTGCCGTCTAACCCAGACGACTATTTTGCCAATGCGCCGCTGCCTGATCCGCTCTATCAGCAGCCAGCCAATGGCCAAGGTACACGAGCACGAGATGTTCCATTGCCGCCAATCACGATTCGTATGATTGGGCCTGAAGTGGTTGTCGAGCCAGACGTTGTAGTGCAAGAAGCGCCGCCTTTGTATTTACCGGCGGGCAGCATCATCTCAGGTACTTTGATCACAGGTTTGGATGCACCTACTCACGAGTCTGCAAGACGTGAACCTTTTCCTGCATTGCTGAGGATTCAAAAGGAAGCCATTTTACCCAACCGATTTAGAGCGGATATCAAAGAGTGTTTCTTGATCGCCGCAGGTTACGGTGATTTGAGCTCTGAGCGTGCCTATTTGCGAGGCGAGACCATTTCATGTGTGAGAGAAGATGGTGGCGTCATTGAAACGCGACTGGATTCTTATGCCGTGGGTGAAGACGGCAAAGCCGGTATTCGTGGCCGATTAGTGTCGAAACAAGGCCAGCTGGTGGCCAAATCAATGATGGCTGGATTCCTTCAGGGCTTGGCTGGCGCATTTGATGTAAATCCTGTTCCGACGATTCAGACGGGTAATGCCGGTGATACTCAGCTGTACCAGCAAGTCATGAGCCAAGAAGCATTGCAAGGCGCTGCGATTAAAGGCACAGGTAAAGCATTGGATCGCGTGGCCAAGTTCTATTTGGACATGGCTGAAAATATGTTCCCAGTCATAGAGGTAGACGCTGCAAGGAAGATTGAAGTCATAGTCACTCGTGGGGCCTCGTTATCGTTGGCCACTTCGCAAGGGGGAGGTGCAAGAAGATGAAAAAATCCTGCATGTTGCTAACCGATCGAAGTCCGTTTCAGACAATAAGATGTGTATCCAGAGGAGAGTGAATCATGACGACATCAATGCAGAACAACCCAAAGCACCAGTCAAAACAGTGGTCTAAAGCTGGATTACTTTTATTGGCAGTCTGCTCAACCTTATTGTCTGGCTGTAGTTCATTGGGTCTTGGGAGTAGTGAATATGGATGCCCAGGTATGCCTGACGGTGTGCGCTGTTTATCCGCTCATGAAGTCTATGAGCTTACCAGTAATGGAGCTGCACCCAAGACGATTGATGCTGTGGCGACTCGAATTGGTTCTCCCTCTGGGTATTCACAATCTGATTTAGAGACAGGACTGCTGAGCCATCCAGCATTACCCGAGACGCAGCAATCTGCACCTATTCGCATTCCTTCAAGGGTAATGCGGATTTGGATTGCGCCTTGGGAGGATGACCGTGGAGATCTGAATTTATCCAGCTACGTGTTTACCGAAATTGAACCGCGCCGGTGGGATATTGGGGTGTCAGCACCTCGAACAGTTTCGCCAGTGCTACGTCCACTTCAGACTCAAAGCGATTCAGCGTCAGCGGGAGCTGCTGGTAAGCGCGATAACTTGAGTATCTACGGAGAAACTAACGAATGACAAATGCAGTTCGCACCATTCAAACTCAGCGCCTAATGACCATTGGTGCGCTTGGTTTAATGGCGTTAATGATTTCGGAGCCCTCATTTGCGGGCACCGGTGGTGATGCTTTCACCGATGTGTGGGATACCCTAAAAGATTGGACCCAAGGTACTTTGGGACGGATCGTAGCGGGAGCCATGGTTCTGGTGGGTATTGTGGGCGGTATCGCTCGCCAAAGCTTGATGGCTTTTGCCTTGGGCATTGGAGGCGGTATGGGTCTCTACAATACGCCAACAGTCGTTGAAAGTGTCATGTCTGCAACTTTACCTGTTGTTGCCAGCACTCAAGAAGTCGTTGGCACAACAGTTCCAGCAATCAGCGCCGTCTTACTGGGCACCTGATAAACTCTATAGAGACCTTTAAAAGGTTTGGGTCTACAAAGTCACTGCTTTGTGGACCCAATTTTTACATTCTAAATTCATTATTTGTAACGTTGCCTAGTAACTCGTTACTCACAGTTTTAAATAGTTTCGCCAAAGTATTTTGCAGGTAAACTTGAAACTTATCCTGAGCTAGGGTTCTATCAAATACATCTGTTGGTAAGAAACGTTTCATTTCTGCAATGAACGCTTCACTAGACACAATATCAGGAAGTCGTTCGAGAAAGTTTTCCAACATTTTGTTGAAGTGCTCAAGTTTATAATCTGACACTTTGTTTTTAACTAAGTCCATATTGAGTGTCGCGCCTTGTTGCTGTAACCAAGCTAAATCCCATATATCTCGGTGGCGGACATACCTTGTAGTGGCAGGTAAAGAAATGATTTTATCCGCCATGACCTCATCCAAGCTTTCTGTCAGAATTAGCGTATCACTGTATCCATCAGGCAAAAAATCGTAGTTTATTTGAAGAGGTTGCGGCTCTCTTGTATAGGCTGGAATGTTTGCCACTTCTACTTTGATTTTTTGTTTTGGCAGATCTTTTCTCTCAGGAGAAGTCACTACCGCTATTTGCCACTTATCAATGCTCAATTCAGAATATTTAGGATCTTGCTTTAGATCCTTTGGTTCTTTTACTGTCACTTCAAGCCCGTATCGTTCGCCAATGTACTTTTCTATACAATATTTCATGTCTGCCAACATTGCTGAGCTGAAATCCTTCCCGCCAGCAAAATCCAGATCTTCGCTGAAACGATTGCCGCCATAACAAAGGCGCAATGAAGTGCCACCTTGAAAAGTTAGTTTGTCTAGAAGTCCACCTTTCTCTAGCGCAAATAAAATATCGTAGTGTAAGAGCTCTTTCTCTATCACTGAACGCATATGAGATACATTTTCAACTTGCATTGCTTTATTTACCAATTGCGCGAAATTTTCTTGATCAATTTTCATATAGCCCATCCTTGCTTACTAAATGTGTATTTCGGCCAACTCGTTTTAAGTCTCTGTATGCAGTTTGTTTCGTTGCTAACCTAAGCGGTCTGCCGACTAAACTGGTATTTTCTAAAATATCCATTGGATCTCGTTTCGTATGCGTAAATTCAATTGTACCCAAAGGTGTTTTGAATTCACCGGAACGTCCCGTTGTCATAACAGTTAAGCGATCTACTGGAATTTGCGAAATAACTCCAAAATCAGAAAGTGCAGACTCTAGGCTAATGTAGTTATATTCTCCACGCCGAATGGTTTTAGCAATTTGCTCCAACGTATCGCTGCCTTTCGACTGCGCTAAATTGTATAAGTACACACCATTAATGATACGGGTGAGTAAGCCATCGTCTTGCAAACGTTTAATTCCTGCACGCAATGCTCGTTCATTATCTTGATGAAAGATTTTCGCCAGATCTGAATTAGTAAAAACACAGCGACCACGCTTGTCGTATTCTAAGAGCTTTTTAATTGCCTCAGCCTTTTTCACAATACGCCTCTAGTTATCAAGGATGACACTTAAACATGTCATAAGTGTAGACTTAATCCTTGCGGAGTGCAAGTATACAATAACGACACTAAAAAATGTCAAACTTGTAAACTTGACTTCTGGGAGGAAAGGGCTTGGTTAGTTTACGCGGTGATGAAATTTAACACCCAGAGTGTGAAAAAGAGGATTTAGATAAACTAGATAAATTAGGGGAAGCCTGTAAGGCTGCCAGAATGAGAGCTATACCTCTACTAATAGTGCGTAACAACACGTGGCACCCTAGCAAGGCATCCAATTCTTCAATCTATCTAACCGAGTCCACATAGGACAACTGCATAGACTGGAGCCTCGATTTACATTAACGAGGACTCCTCATGCGAAAACTATCTCCAATTATTCTGGCGCTTGCGCTGTCTCCATTGGTTCAAGCCGAACCTGTGTCTGAAGTGTCGCCCGTTGGCAAAATTGACGGCATGGTTTCTTTACCTGTCACGGGTATGAAAGCGGTCGAAAGCAATGGCCGTATTGTTTTCATGTCAGACAGTGGCCGGTTCGTCATTGATGGCACACTCTATGATGCCTGGTCCAAAAAGCCGCTTACCAGCCTTGATGAAATTCGAGAAGCGGGAAACACGCTGGATTTAAGTCGCCTTGGCTTAAAAATGGATGATTTGAACCCACTGACTTTAGGCGAAGGCAAAAAGAAAGTGGTGGTCTTTGTTGACCCACGATGCCCGCACTGCCATGGGCTTTTGAAACAAGCTTTACCGCTAACCAAAGAATACACCTTCCAAATACTTCCTGTGCCAGTGCTTGGTCCTGATTCAGAGCGTCAGGTTCGCCAGCTTGGCTGTGCGCGTGACAAAAAAGCGGCCACCGATGCATTGCTGAATGGCCGGATTGGTAACCTAGAACAGGATGATGCCTGCAACTTAGAACCAATGCAGCGTACTTTGGTGACGGCTCAAATCCTGGGCATTCAAGGTGTGCCTTTCATTGTCGCCAATGATGGTCGCATCAGCCGAGGCCGTCCTTATGACCTTTCTGCTTGGTTGGAGGGGCGTTAATGAAAGCCTCTCTGTATTCAGGGCAACGCGCTTCTGAGCTATTGCCTGTATTGGCCTATTCAGACGATGAGCAACTGTTTTTCATGGAAGACCAGAGTGTTGGCTTTGGTTTTCTATGTGACCCATTGCCGGGTGGTGATGAGTCTGTTGCAGACAGGGTTAATGTTCTACTTAACAACGACTGGCCAAAAGACACTTTGCTGCAATTTGGCCTGTACGCCTCGCCTGATATTCAAACCGACCTTCAGCGCATGATGGGCTTGCGGCATCGTCAATCCGACCCATTGCTCAGGGCGTCGATACGTAAACGTGCGGATTTTCTCGATGGCGGCACGGTTCAACCGATAGAAGAATCGACCCAGACTCAGGTACGCAACTTTCAATTGATCGTCACCTGCAAATTGCCTTTGGAAAGTCCTATACCGACGGAGCGTGAGTTGAGTCGAGCATCCGCGCTTCGGGCTTCTTTCTCGCAAGCGCTGGCAACGGTTGGTTTTCGCATCACTGAGATGACTGACCGAAATTGGCTCGCGGCATTAAGTGCGCAGCTTAACTGGGGAAAAGATGCTTCCTGGCGCAATCCATCACCAATCCGCAGTGAGGCAGATAAACCACTTCGAGAGCAAGTGTTGGATTATGACCGGGCTATCAAGGTGGATAGCCAAGGTCTGATGCTGGGTGATTACCGAGTTAAAACCTTATCGTTTAAGCGCTTGCCTGAGCGGATCTGGTTTGGTCATGCCGCAAGTTTTGCGGGCGATATGATGACGGGCAGTCGCGGTTTACGCGGAAGCTTTTTGCTGAATGTCACCATTCACTTTCCTTCAGCTGAGGCGATGCGATCTCGTTTAGAGACGAAGCGTCAATGGGCGGTCAATCAGGCCTATGGCCCGATGCTCAAGTTTGTGCCGGTGCTTGCAGCCAAGAAAAAAGGATTTGATGTTCTTTTTGAAGCCTTGCAAGAAGGTGATCGTCCTATTCGGGCAAATATGACTTTGACGCTGTTTTCACCAACTGAAGAAGCGTCCATCAGCTCTGTTTCAAATGCTCGAACTTATTTCAAAGAACTCGGATTTGAGCTGATGGAAGACAAGTACTTCTGTTTGCCCATTTTTCTGAATGCCCTGCCATTTGGTGCCGACCGCCAGGCGATGAACGACTTGTTTCGATTCAAGACTATGGCGACACGGCATGTGATCCCTCTGTTGCCTTTGTTTGCGGATTGGAAAGGTACAGGCACGCCAGTGATTAACTTTGTTTCCCGTAATGGCCAGATCATGAGTGTGTCCCTTTATGACTCGGGCAGTAATTACAACTGTTGCATAGCGGCGCAATCGGGGTCGGGCAAGTCTTTCCTGGTGAACGAAATCATCTCCTCCTACTTATCAGAAGGCGGGCAATGCTGGGTGATTGATGTTGGCCGCTCCTATGAAAAGCTGTGTGAAGTTTATGACGGAGAGTTCTTACAGTTCGGGCGGGACAGTGGCATTTGCTTAAACCCGTTTGAAATCGTTGAGGACTATGACGAAGAAGCGGATGTACTGGTTGGGTTATTGGCCGCAATGGCCGCACCTACGCAGTCATTAACCGATTTTCAGATGGCCAACCTAAAACGTCAGACCCGTGAACTGTGGGAGAAAAAAGGTCGTGCGATGTTGGTTGATGATGTGGCAGAGGCTTTAAAAAATCATGAAGACCGACGTGTGCAAGACGTGGGTGAGCAGCTCTATCCGTTTACGACACAGGGCGAATATGGCCGCTTCTTTAATGGCCACAACAATATTCGCTTCAAAAACCGTTTCACCGTTTTGGAGTTAGAAGAACTCAAGGGGCGTAAGCATCTACAACAAGTGGTGTTGCTTCAGCTTATCTACCAAATCCAACAAGAGATGTACTTAGGTGAGCGGGATCGACGCAAGATTGTGTTCATTGACGAAGCTTGGGATCTGCTGACTCAAGGTGATGTCGGTAAGTTCATCGAGACGGGTTACCGTCGATTTCGAAAATATGGCGGCAGTGCTGTAACGGTAACGCAGTCGGTCAACGATTTGTATGACAGCCCAACAGGTAAAGCCATCGCTGAAAACTCGGCCAATATGTACCTGCTTGGCCAAAAAGCTGAAACCATCAACGCACTCAAAAAAGAAGGTCGCTTGCCACTAGGTGAAGGCGGCTACGAATACCTGAAAACCGTTCATACCGTCACGGGTGTCTATTCCGAAATTTTCTTTATTACCGAAATGGGCACCGGGATTGGCCGCCTTATCGTCGATCCGTTTCACAAGCTGTTGTACTCGTCCCGTGCAGAAGATGTAAACGCGATTAAGCAGTTAACGCGCAAAGGCCTTTCTGTTGCTGATGCCATCTCTCAGTTGTTGAAGGAGCGAGGCTATGAATAAGTCCACGCTTTGGCCATTTATGGCCTCTATTACTTTGTCTATTGCTGGTAGCGGTTTAATGACCAGCTGGCTCTTAATGAAAACACTCGAACCCATCCACAGCCAGTTGGCGTTAAGTACGCCCATTGCGGTCGTGGATTTTGGGGAGGCGGTGTTGTCACTGGGCCCCAATGCCAGCGAACAAGACATCGAATCCAGGTTGCTTCAGACCAATCAGCAAATTGAAAAGCTAAAAGCAGCCGGTTTTATCGTGCTGGATGCCCAAGCGGTGGTGGGTGCTGATGATTCTTTATTTGTGCCAGTAGGCTCAAAGGAGGTGTCTCATGCAGATACTCCGTAAAAGAATGCCTTGGCGGCCATATCTCATTCGGTTGACCGTTCTTGCGTTAATCATGGCCTTGGTAGGCACCTACGCCATGATGCGCTACCGAATAGGTATTGATACCCAGCAAGAGCGCTGCCTGCCTGATACCACGGTGTACCTGATTGACCTATGGAATAAAGAGCCCGTTAAGGATGGTTTGTATGCCTTCCACTCAAAAGGACTCGCTCCGTTATATCACGACGGTACTCGGATGCTGAAACGCCTAACAGGGATGCCTGGGGATGAAGTCAAGGTGACGCCTGAGCATGTGCTGGTGAATGGTACTGAAGTCTCTACCGGCATGGCATTAGCCCAGCGTCTTGGTGTCGCGGAATCACAATTTAGCCGCTCATTGACGCTGCAAGAAAACGAATATTGGTTTTCCGGTGAGGCTGCAACGAGTTTCGACTCCCGCTATTGGAATGCCGTTAAGCGCGAGCAGATTGTCGGTCGCGCTTGGCCGCTTTGGTAGGAGGTGGATGATGCAAAGACTATGTCTCTTATTTTTGTTGGTTGCTCCATTGTCTTGGGTTCAAGTTGCCTGGGCACAAGAGCCTTTTCCGTTGTCTGACGAGGACAAAAAGATCGTCGAAATGAGCCGCAGCATTTTACAAAGTGCTGTGGATGGTTCATCTGAATTTATTGAGCCTTTTGCACCGGTTGAACAACCTGTGTCGCTCAAACACAGCGATGAATGGGTGATATTTGCATCGTCCTCATTGGGTGATTCGTCACTGAAGCAGCTATTTAAAGAGGCCAGTGCTACCGGCGCTATTGTGTTGTTTCGGGGAATTCCTGAAGGAAAGACTTTGGGGGCGGCTATCCGTGATTGGCATACCCTGATGGCGGGACTTGATCCTGTTCCTCAGGTGCGAATCGATCCGAAAGCCTTTGTGCACTGGCGGGTGACTAGCGTGCCTGCCATTTTCCGTATAGAAGATGACAAGGTGACTGCAAGTGCACTAGGGGTTTACAGCAAGGACTGGTTGCAGCGCCAAATTGAAACTGGCAATAGCGGTTCATTGGGTCAACGCGGTCCGATTCATTCGATTTTAGAACCGGATTTGATGCAAGTGGCGATGCAGCGTTTACAGTCGCTTGACCTCGGCGCGTTAAAGAAAAAAGCCATTGAGCGTTTCTGGTCTCGCCAAACATTTACTAACTTACCCAAAGCCACGCAGTATCGGATAAGAATGGTTGATCCAACCATCGTCATGCAGCGGCCACTATTGGATGCCAATGGCCGAACATTGATCCCAGCAGGAACGCGTATTAACCCGCTAAAAGCCTTACCATTTACTCAGCAGCTCGTGGTGTTTAATGCGTCGAACGCTGAGGAAGTAAACGCAGTTGCGCATTGGCTTGAGGGCCAAGATAGGACACTACGCCGCATTACGTTTATCACCACGCAGCTCGACCGTGCTCAAGGTTGGAATCGCCTCAATGTGCTCGAAAAGACATTGGACAGTCCGGTTTACCTTCTCAATGCCTCGCTAAAGCAGCGCTTTGATTTGCAAGTCACCCCATCGTTTGTTCAAGCAAAGGGGCTCGCGTTTGAAATAGAAGAAATTCCAGCAAAGGAGCTTGTTCATGCAAAAGCTCAATAACACGTATCGTCTGATGCGGACTCTCGTTGTCATGCTTGTCCTGGGCGCATCTATTCCTGCAAAAGCCGAACTGACCTGCCCAGACGCGGGTTTATTGTCGGGCAAGTTGCTGACGGATGTTTGCTGGTCATGCATTTTTCCTATCCGGGTTGCAGGGCTTCCTCTTGGCTCTGGCAATGTCCCAAGCGGCGCATCAAACAAGTCATTTTGCTTGTGTGAAGACAACTTAGGCGTGCCAAGGCCAGGTATTGTTACCAGCATGTGGGAGCCAGCGCGTCTGATTGAATTGGTCAGAACGCCGGGTTGTTCGCCTTCCCTGGGAGGGATCCGTTTACCGTTAGGTGATAGACGACTGCAAGGTGGTCATGGTGAAGGTGAATACGATACCGGCGATCTTGCGTTCTACCATTACCATTATTACGCCTTTCCGCTTTTGGTCATGCTCGATTTGTTCATGGATGGCAATTGCAATGCCGATGGTTACATGGACTTTGACTTGATGTATTTGTCGGAATTGGACCCAACATGGCTGAACGATGAACTGGCCTTTTTTACTCAGCCTGAAGCGGCTGCTGTTGCTAATCCATTGGCTATTTCGGCTTGTACCGCTGACGCTGCCTCATCAACGCTTGGTAAACCCATCGATCAGTTGTTTTGGTGTGCTGGCAGTTGGGGCCATCTCTACCCGTTATCTGGCCACACCTTAGCCTTTGGCTCATTAGCAGAAAACACCAGCCATTTAGCGGCGCGAGCAATCGCGGCTCAACACAGGCGTGGTCTTGCAAGGCGAACAATGGGGAACAGTGCGCTATGCCGACCTGTTATCGAACCCATGCTGCCGAAAACCCAATACAAGATGAGTATGTTCTTCCCTGTACCAGAAACTGAAAGTGCGCATGTCATCGGTGAAAGCACCATGAAATGGGGAGAGTGGCGATCGATCCCCGGTGCCGGAGAAGATGCGCTCTACATTTTGTGGCGCTGGCAAGACTGCTGTAACTCGGGAGGTTAACTATGAAACCAACATTTTTTACCCGAGTGTTAGCGGGTATTTTATCTATCACTATGGCGTGCTTGCCCTTACATGGTGTGGCCGCTGATGTGCAGCGCCAATCCGGCCTAAGCGGACAACAAGAAGGTAAGCAATTGCTGCAAAACTGGACGATGCCCGCACTCAATGGCAATACATTGTCGGTGCCGAATGGCAGTGGTAATGAGTCCATTAACTTGCAAGAGCTTTTCCCAGGTATGGATCAGGGCTCATTGGATGTTTTAACAGGCGTTTATGGCTCTGATGCCAGCATGAATCAATTGGGGACGCAGCACCAAGAGAGTATGGCATCCGAAAGTGGCGCTACGGGTGAGGCGTTTCGCTCGCTACAGCAAATCAAAGACAGGTCTCGGCCAGATATGGTCAATGATCCGCTTTGGGCATTAACTGATGCGGTTCAAACTGACCCCAATCTATTGACGCAAAGCTTCCCAGGTTGTGAGTCTCAAGGTGAAGGAAGCCCAAACTACCAGCAATGTGACAGGCTCAATACAGCGGTTAACAGCTGCACTATTACTCACGATTACACGGCAGGCATTATTGAACATGTTTCAGGACCGATGAACCTTCGCTCTTGTGGTGAGGGGTGTCTTGAAGTTTGGATAGGACGAATTGGTGACAACTACTGGAGTGGCCGTTGTAAAGTGTTCGAGCAGGCCATCACACTCAAAGTCGTGAACCCTGATGCGATTACCTCAGCCGTACTTGAGTACGCCAAATGGGATGACTACATGCAAGTGTGGCTTGGCGATCAGAAATTCTGGTCTGGACCGAACAATAACTTTCCACCAGAAACGGCCGGTCGCTGCGAGCTCAGTACCAGTTGGGAGCGCAATCCTAATACCGACTTAACCGCTAAACTAAAAGCGGTAGAGCCCGGTTTAGACGTGCCGGTAAAAATTCGCGTATCGGTAACGGGGAGTGGTGAGGGGTATGCACGCATCAAGGTGCACTTTGATCCAACCAAGGTGGTGATGAATGATAGTTGGTCGCCACAATCCTGTATCGAACAAGCAGCGGATATCCCGACGAAGTTTTCAGACTACAGCATTCAATGCACGGATCAGCCGTCTTCAAACAACGGATGTACGGTGGTCAATGGTGTTTCAGTTTGTGAATCCTACTTTGCCCCAAGCCCAGTGGCTGGCATATCGCCTTTGTGTCGGCGTGTACAAGTCAGTGTGGATGATGAAAGCTATAAGGGGATTGAAAATCAGGCCTGCCAAGTGCTTGAAGCGAACCCTTCCTGTGGCTTCATGTCGTCAGAATGTGCCGAAACCAATGATAAAGGTGAATGCATGCGTTTTACCGATACCTATGACTGTGGATTGCAAACCAGTGATCCAAAGTGCGTGGTATCCAATCTTATGCCGAGTAGTTTTGAGGCCTGTGAGCCTACTCAGACGATTACGCCATTTACTGAAACCAAGCATGTACCGGATTACCAGGTGTGCGAAAAGATCAGCACGCTTACTCAGTGTCAGTTAGAGCGACGTGTATCCGCTGAAACCCATCAACAAAGCTGGTCCATTGAGCGCGGTTGCTTTAGCTCTGAAACGCTCAGTTTTGTTCCACAGCACAGCAGTACTATGCAAACTGGAAACGCGACGCTGAGGATTTTTGATAATCAAAATACTGAGATAAAAATCACCGAGTCGCCATCCAAGGCAAATGGTTGGAAAACGACACTCTCATTGACGGGCAATAAGGGGACGGTGACTGAGACGAAACCGTCCATTAAATACCCTGAAATGACCTGTCCAAAAGGAACCTTGGTTGGTTCATTGTGCAAGGTCGTTAATGGGTCGATTATTTCGTGGCATGAACCTCAGGAAGTCACTCGTTCCAAATGTGAGTCCGGCTGGAACGAAGTCGATTTCGATACTTGCAGCCGAGAAGTTCAGAAGTGCTTGGCTCCTGCGAGACTGAGCGCTTCATTGGCCTTCTCTGGCAAATACTTAGAGCAAGATGTTGTTCATCAATCAAGTGATCCGGGCATAGAGCAATGCTTGATGCAAACGGATCAGTTCACTGCGGTGCAGTGGCAGTGTTTGGATACGGGTACAAAACGAATCGACGGGTTAATGGTTGGTAGTGGCGAGTTGGCCAATCTTGGAAGCCTTTATCCGGCGGTTGTTTCGTCTCCTGCTCATTTAACCAGTCGTGGCAGCTCTGATGGACTGGGGCTCTCATGCTGGAGGGCAAGAGCGACCTACAATGCTTCGACTGCTCATCCAGAGTTCAACATGGGCAGCTCAGATAGCTGGGTAGATGCCAATGGTAATACGCAAACCATCGTCAATAACGGACAAAACACGACCACCAATACGTGTGCCGCGCTAGAACAAAACCCGGCCTGCCAGTATGTCAGAACCGAATGCACTGAAGGCGGAGCTGGTCATGAAGGCTTCTGTTATATCCAAAGTTTGGTGTATGACTGCGGACAAAGCGTTGAAGTGCAAAATGCACGAATGGAAACTCAATACAACTGTGAGGGGCCAGTTCGCTGCATGGGCACAGATTGTTTAGAGCCAGAGTCAATCAAGCAGGCTAACTTTGCAGAAGCCGCGGCGATGCTTAATGCGGCGCAGTTTATGACCAATGATATGTCATGCACGGGAGCTGATAGCCAAGATAACGTTGAGTGTACGGTCTTTAAAGGTAATGCTGGCCAGTGCAAAAAAGCCGTTGGCGGCATAGTAGATTGCTGTGAAAAGCCAAGTGGCGTGTCGTTATCGGATTACATCACAATGATTGTGGCGGTCAACAAGCTTGATACGGCAGTCATGGCCATGAATCCGTCTTCTGCAATCTATGGTTCGTGGAATACGCTTAGGGAACCGATCACGAGTACCTGGAGTGCGGTCAAGGAGCCTTTTGTGTCTGCATGGGACTCTCTTATGGGAGCAGGGCCATCAACGGCTGCTGGCGCGGGAGCGGAGCAAGCTGCGACTGGCTTTATGCAGGTGTTGACCAACAAAACGGCTGAATGGGTAGGTACGACCTTTGGTTCGGGGGCACAATCGGCACTGTTTAGTAACGTTGGTGGCGCAGTTGGAGCCGATGGTGTCGTTTCGGGTGGTAACTTTGCCCTGGGGGGGGCTGCGGGCGCGGTTCTGAGTACGGTTATGACGGCCTACATGATTTATTCGGTCACCATGATCCTCATTCAACTTATCTGGAAATGTGAGCAGAGTGAGTTTGAAATGAACGCCAAGCGGGTATTGAAGAGTTGCCACTATGTAGGCTCTTACTGCAAGTCTAAGTTCTTAGGAGCCTGTGTTGAAAAACGGCAGTCATATTGCTGCTTTACTTCGCCACTTTCACGGATCATTCAAGAACAAGTACGTCCGCAATTAGGCCTTGGTTGGGGTAGTGCGAAGTCTCCAAACTGTGAAGGTTTGACTGCGAGTCAGTTAAACCAGGTAGATTGGAGCCAAGTCAATCTGGATGAATGGATAGGTATCTTGTCAATAACAGGCAACCTACCCGAAGTACCGTCACTGGATCTGGAACGACTCACAGGCTCAGGAAGTACGCTAAACGTGGATGGAAACCGTCAAAGTGCCCCAGACAGAGCTATTGGAAGGCTAAACGGAATGGATGCTCAGAAACTGCGTCAGGAGGCGACGGAAGAAATTTCTGGAAATAATTAGGGGCTGTTGATCTTTGTAGTACATATATCAATCAGCCCACATTGGTAGCCACATCATAGTAAATGCTAAAGCGAGCATTGAATGATAATTTCGTTCAAGCTTTTCATACCGCGTGGCTATCCCTCTATATTGCTTAATACGGCCAAATGCATTCTCAACCAAGTGCCGATATTTGTACATGCACCAGTCAATATCTTCATTGCCTACTAAACTGTTGCCCTTACGTGGAATAACGGGTGTAGCGTTATTATCACGAACAAACGCTCTCAGTTTTTCACTGTCGTAGCCTTTATCTGCGACAACCATATTACTTGTTGGGCAATTAGCTACGAGTGACTCTGCATGGACGATATCATGCGTATTTCCACAGGATAATTCATAATAAACAGGCAACCCTCCGCTATCGACTGCAAGATGAATTTTCGTAGAATTTCCACCTCGGCTCTTTCCAATTGATTCATTGTCAGCAGTTCTTGCACCGCAACTATGTTGATGAGCCCTGACAATACTGCCATCAATGAAGACCCAATCCATGTCCGCATCACGAGATAATGCGCGAAGCAGTTCATTCAAAATCCCTTTTTTGGACCAAAAATTAAACCGTCTGTAGATAGCACTCCAACGGCCAAAATCAGAAGGTAAATCTCGCCATGGAATACCTGTGCGCATCTTATACAGTATGCCTTCGAGCGTTTTTCTATGGCGGGCTAATTATAAATTCGACCACTTAAGTACATTACTTTTGATAAAACACTCCATGTCCCGTCTGTTAACATTAATCTTGGCATGTAGGTTCGGTGTAAAGTTTTCTGGCGAATTCAATTATATCTTATCTTCATGCTGTTTGTTTTTCATACCACAAAGATCAACGATGAAATGGTCTCCTCCCTTTCGGCATCGCAATGTGCCAAACTTGGAATTGAACGATTCAAGTAATAAAGCGAGGAGACCGAGATGAATATTACAACAGTTGGATTAGATTTAGCAAAGAATGTGAGTCATGTGGTTTGCTGTAATCAAGTAGGTAAAATTGTTAAGAAAAAAATCCTGAGAAGAAAAGAAATACTGAATTATTTTGCTCAACTAGATGATTGCCTAGTTGGAGTCGAGTCATGTGCCAGTGCACATTACTGGGCAAGAGAACTCGAAAAACTGGGGCATCGGGTAAAACAAATAGCGCCTCAACACGTAAAGGCTTATGTCAGAGGTAACAAAACAGATTTTAATGATGCATTAGCCATAGCCGAAGCTGTTGTGCGACCAGAAATGCGTTTTGTTAGAACAAAAACCCAAACCCAACAAGATATTCAATCGCTGCATGTACTACGCAAGAAATGTGAGCGAGACAGAACAGCGAATAGTAATGAAATACGAGGCTTATTGTATGAGTATGGGATTGTCATTCCATTGGGAGTACATAATGTTTATAAGGCCTTGCCTGAGTTATACGATAGAGAAGCAAATAATGGGTTGAGTGAGTTGTTCAAGGAATTATTGGAACAACACTATAAAAAGTTGTCAGAGCTTAAAGCGCACCTGGATGTTTATACTCAAAAAATCCATGACTTAAGTAAAGATGATGCCTGTGTTCGATTACAGAGTATTCCGGGTATTGGCCCATTGATTGCCAGTGCGTTTTATCAACATGTGGGCAATGGCAGTGAATTTAACAATGGACGAGCGGTATCAGCTTCCATAGGTTTAGTTCCGAGGCAACATAGTTCCGGCGGTAAACAAAATTTACTGGGTATCAGTAAACGGGGCGATGGGTATTTAAGAACCTTATTGATACACGGTGCCAGAGCCGTTATGCGAGTCAGTGCGAACAAAGATACGCCACTGGCAAAATGGATAAAGCGAATAGAGCAAACGCGAGGCAGGAACAAAGCTGCGGTTGCGCTTGCCAATAAGTTAGCTCGCGTTGGTTGGGCGATATTAAAACACGGCGGTCGTTACAACGATGATTTGGTAACGGCTTAACAATGAATAACGAGTTCACTTCAGAGGATTGCTGAATAAACATCAAGTGATGACAAACAGGTAAAACCGACATATCGAAAACCTGATAGGGCGTGTGAGTTTGATAAACTCGTGTCAACGATAAGGACGATATGTGCGAAGTTCATCGAGGCTCGAAACCAAAGTGTTTCAATTAAGAAGCCGGATATACGAACGCAAACCTATCCCTGTCAAAACTCATTGTTTATTCTTGCAATGTTGGAGGAGACCATATACACGCCCTAGCTAGAAATTATCATAGCGTCGTTGCTTTAGCCTTCTCATTAATGTGGCTACCCATGTGGGTTGATTGAATTATGTACACCAAAGATCAACAGGCTCTAGTAAATATTTACAATAAGAACTTATTTACTTAATGCGCTTAAATTGTTTATAATTACGCGTAATTGGATATAGCGTTGTGTTTTTTTAGCGTTGTGTTTTTTACAATTATATTGTAGTAAGGATTGCTATGGAAAGTTGGTATTTAGTTACGTGTAAGCCTCGTCAAGAAGAGCTAGCATCCACCAACTTACTTAACCAAGGAATTGAGGTGTTCTACCCCAAACTAATCACCGAAAAACTGGTTAAAGGTCGACGTACCGTTAAACAGTCGGCTTTATTCCCTAACTACTTATTTGTTTGCCTTGAGTCACAAAACTGTAACTTTTCTGCGGTAAAAAATACGCGCGGAATTAGCGGCTTTGTATCTTATGGGGCAAATTATCAAATTGTACCTACAGCCCTAATAGAACAGCTTAAGAGTGAGCGTTTACAGACTAATGATTCTACTATACCTAAAACGGGTGATGTAGTTAGCGTAAATAACAGTTCGTTTAATAATATCAAAGCTATTTACAAAGAGTCTGACGGCGATATGCGTAGTATTTTGCTGATCAATCTACTTAATAAACAAGTAGAAATGAGCGTAGATAACAAAGACATAAAACAATACTAGCAAAATACACAGCTTCGGCTTTATGCGAAAATTTTATTAAGTATCAGTACGTAGGAACTGCAACCTAGGGGCGGAAGCGTGCCCGAAGAGCTATATAAGCAAATATTTTTGCTTTCAAGCTGAAGCGAGAGGAGCTCTGCGACGAACTGAAACGTGAAGCGTGCCCGAAGGGCTAGACAAGAAAAATGTATTTCGGTTGAATTTTACCTAGGGCCTATTGGGCACTTTTAAATAAAAGTACAAAAACAAGCAATTACAATGAGATAGTTAAAATTGACTGTCTCAATTTAGAAAAAAGTGTCTCAGTGGGGTGTAATAAAGCTGAGATACTAAACTGATAAAATGCAACTTCATAACGAGCAATCGGTTGCTCATAGTGTGAATGCTGTGGTGTTTTACACCGTAAAATAGTGCCTAGCATCCTTGAAGTTGACATATAAACGTAACTAAATTTGGTTACGCTAAAAGCTAAATTTGATTTATTAAAGGATATAAAAGTGAAAGTATTAACGGTATTTGGTACTCGCCCTGAAGCGATTAAAATGGCTCCTCTGGTTCATGCTCTTGCCGCAGATAAGCGCTTTGAATCAAAATGCTGTGTAACAGCGCAGCACCGTGAAATGCTAGATAAAGTACTTGAGCTGTTTAAAATTACGCCTGATTACGATTTGAATTTAATGAAAGCAGGGCAAACATTACAAGAGATAACCAGCCGTATTTTACTTGAGCTCACTCCCGTACTAAAAGAGTTCAAACCCGATGTAGTACTGGTACATGGAGACACGGCAACCACCTTTGCTGCAAGCTTAGCAGCATATTATGAGCAAGTAGCTGTAGGGCATGTAGAAGCAGGTTTACGTACAGGTAATATCTACTCACCGTGGCCAGAAGAGGGTAATCGTAAATTAACCGGCTCTCTTACCAAGTACCATTTAGCCCCAACAGAAAACTCTAAGGCTAACTTACTTAAAGAAAATGTCGCAGCTGAAAATATATCTGTAACAGGTAATACGGTTATTGATGCGCTATTAATGGTTAAACAACAAATAGAAAATGACACCGATTTAAGTAATACGTTAGCTAGTCAGTTCCCAATGCTTGATGAAAGCAAAAAGCTTATTTTAGTTACCGGCCACCGCCGAGAAAGCTTTGGTGGCGGGTTTGAGCGCATTTGTGAGGCGTTAGCGCAAACAGCTAAAGCGCACCCAAATTGCCAAATACTTTACCCTGTACACTTAAACCCTAATGTACAAGAGCCTGTAAAGCGTATATTAAAAGACGTTGATAATGTGCACTTAATTGAGCCGCAACAATACTTACCATTTGTATATTTAATGAATCGCGCACACATTATTTTAACCGACTCTGGCGGCATACAAGAAGAAGCACCAAGTTTAGGTAAACCTGTACTCGTCATGCGTGATACCACGGAGCGCCCTGAAGCAGTCGAGGCGGGTACAGTTAAGTTGGTTGGCACCGATATAGCTAAAATAACCTCAGCTTTAAATGAGCTTTTAACTAATGATGAATCATATAAAATAATGAGCCGCGCTCATAATCCGTATGGTGACGGTAAAGCGTGCCAACGTATTTGCGATATTTTAGCAAAAGATAAATAGGTAGTAGCGATTTTATATCGCGTCACAATATTTTAAAGAATACATTCGCAAGTTATAAGAACATAAGTAATGCTTGCATCAAAGATTTAAGATTAGAATTTTGTAGAGCCTAGAGCCTAGAGCCTAGAGCCTAGAGCCTAGAGCCTAGAGCCTAGAGCCTAGAGCCTAGAGCAGAGCCTAGAGCCTAGAGCCTAGAGCCTAGAGCCTAGAGCCTAGAGCCTAGAACCTAGAACCTAGAACCTAGAACCTAGAACCTAGAACCTAGAACCTACATACAAAAGGATCACCATGTCATTTAATACTATTTCAGTTGTTGGTTTGGGCTATATTGGCTTACCAACTGCCGCAATGTTCGCATCACGAAAAATAAAAGTAATAGGGGTTGATGTAAATCAACATGCAGTTGACACTATAAATCGTGGTGAAATACATATCGTAGAGCCTGATCTAGATATGATTGTTCATGCTGCAGTTACTGAAGGGTATTTAAAAGCGACAACTGTACCAGAACCAGCGGACGCCTTTTTAATAGCCGTACCAACACCGTTCAAAAATAATGATTCTGAAATACCTGAGCCTGATTTAAGCTATATCAAAAAAGCTAGCGAAGCTATTGCGCCAGCGCTTAAAAAAGGTGATTTAGTTATATTAGAATCTACCTCCCCGGTTGGTGCGACTGAGCAAATGGCTGTGTGGTTAGCCGCTGCTCGACCAGACTTAACATTTCCAGGTCCTGAAAGTAGTTATACAGATACAAACATAGATGTGAATATAGCGCATTGCCCTGAGCGAGTATTACCTGGCCATGTTGTTCGTGAGTTGGTAGAAAACGACCGTGTAATAGGTGGTATTACCGCTAAGTGTTCTGCACGCTCTGTTGAGCTTTACAAGACCTTTGTACAAGGTGAGTGTGTAATAACAAATGCTCGCACAGCAGAAATGGCAAAGTTAACTGAAAACTCATGCCGCGATGTACAAATTGCATTTGCTAATGAGCTTTCGATAATTTGCGATAAATTAGATATAGACGTGTGGGAGCTTATCTCTCTAGCTAACCGTCATCCGCGTATTAACATTTTACAACCTGGCCCGGGAGTTGGTGGGCACTGTATCGCGGTAGATCCTTGGTTTATTGTTAGTAAAACACCAGAACAGGCACAGATAATACATACAGCTCGTAAAGTAAATGACGCCAAGCCGCAGTGGGTAATTAATAAAGTTAAGTTAGCAATTGCTGACTTTTTACAAGCTAACCCAACTAAAACAACGAAAGATGTAACCGTTGCTTGTTATGGCTTGGCTTTTAAACCAGATATCGATGATTTACGAGAAAGCCCTGCTCTAAATATCGCAAAACAAATAGCTGGATTGCATTCGGGCAAAGTTCTTGCTGTAGAACCAAATATTGAAAAACTTCCTAGTGACGCTTCCAAAGTCGAATTAAAAAGCTTGGAAGATATTGTTAACACCGCAGACATACATTTGATTTTAGTTAACCATAAAGAGTTTTATGGTTTAAAAATTAAAAGTGAATACTTAATTAACATATGCTGTAACTAAATGTTAAGTCAAAGACTCCTTCGAAGATTAGCTGGCCAAAGTGCTTGGAATTTGGTTGCTAGTTTCCTTGTTAAAATTTGTGCCATTTTCCTCTTGTGGGTAGCTGCGCGTAATTTATCTGCGGATGAGTTTGGTAAGCTTACGTTAATTCAGAGCACACTCATTGCTTTCCAAATATTTTCCTCTATGGGGCTAGGGACTACAGCTTCAAAATTTTCAGCAACTTATGGGCATAATTTATCTACAGCTTCGGCTGTGTTTATTTCATGGGTTTCTTTTTCTATACCTACTTTAGTCATAACTTATTGGATGTCCAACAATATATCGTTGTACCTTTTTTCTGACGGAACATATACAGAACATCTTAAGTTAATCGCATTTGCAATGTTCTTTTCGTCTTTTAAAACAGTTATTAGTGGTTACTTTGTAGGCGTTGAGAAGGCTTTTATTTTATCTAAGGCTGCAATACTCTCTGTTTTTACCTGCTTACCATTTATATACATAGCGATAACTAAATATGGAATGTTTGGAGGGATTGTATCAATACTATTTATTGAAGTAGTGACGGTGTTTTATATATTGTGCTATGTTAAAAGTTTGCCTAAATCTGAGGAAAAAGAAAAAGTTACAGTTTATAAACGTACTTTGAATGTTTTTAAATTTACTCTACCAATTAGTTTGTCAGGCTTTTTAGTTATGCCTATAAATTGGGTATTATTAAATAGTGTTGCACAAAACTTTGGGTTTATTGAGGTGGGATTAATAAATATACTGAATCAATGGCAAGCCATTTTAATATTTATTCCTGTAAGTATTGCGACAGCTGTTATGCCAATACTTTCAAAGGAAAATAATAAGGAAATAATATTTAATTTTATACTCAAGGTAGTAGTAATAATCACAGTAACTTTAAGCTTAGTACTTATGTTAATATCACAAGAGTTAATAAACACATATAACGAAGTTTACTTAAATTTTCCAATCCATTTATTTGTTTTGGTAATGGGAGTTTCTGCAAGTGTAATGGTAATTAGCAACCTACAAAATAACTTAATAGTTGCAGCAGGTTCCCCGAACATTCTGCTCAAAGCTAATTTTGTTTGGGGGATTACATGCTTGAGCGTCTTTTTTATTTTAATATCGCATTTAAACCCAGTGGTTAATATTTTTCTATCTAGAGGGGTAAGCTACTTAGTAAAAGTTATATATATTAAAATTAGATATACAAATGGAAAAAATTAACTATATGAAACTAATGAGATCCAACAGGAAGATTTTGATAGTTTGCTTTGTTTTATCTATTTTTCTGCTACCGCCAATGACAGAGAGTTATATATTAACTTTGCTTTTATTGGGGATGCTTTCACCAACAGTGATTAAAATTGAAGAAAGCATGCTTTTTATTTTACTTTTTGGCATTTGTTTAGTTTTATTATCAACAGTAATCACTAATTTTATTGAATTTAATGGTGCAGTTCTTTCAGTTGAACATTTAACTAAGTTCTTTTTAATATCTGTAGCATTTATTATTTCAGGAGAGCGAGCTCTTAATAAGTTAGATAGGCTACAGCTACAGAAATTGCTTTTTTTTATTTTACTTATTGTTTTTATGAGTCAGATAGCAATTAGTTTTAATTTGTCACCATTTTCAAGCTTCATTAAGAGTTATTATATTAAGAGTGAAGTTTTATCTAATTTTTATAAAAGAGAAGTTATAGCGTTTGATGTTAGAAATGGGGGATTGTTTGGAAATCCTAATCAATTATCAAAAGCTGTGACCTTCCTAGTGGCTTACTTTCTTATAATTCGAGATACGCAGAATAAATACCTTTTTAAAGTCACTGATATTATTTTTATCGGAGTAGCTTTATTAGCGATCTTACTCTCAGGGAGCAGAACAGGTTTTTTAATATCTGTGATGATAATACTTTTATTTATTTTTCCAATTTTAGACCTAAAGAAAAAAGTGTTGTTTTTTTTTCTTACTTTGATTGGTGGTGGATTTATAGTTTTTTATTCAGAATTAAGAGTATTTTCATTCGCTTCCGGTAATGGGGTGGGTAGTCTTGATTATAAAGTTTCTTTCATTTATGAGTATATATCATTAACGCTTGATAAGTCGCCACTTACTTTTTGGTTTGGGCATGGTTTTATGGAAGATAAAAGTTCCTATGACACATTAATTGTATATGGTGTGAATTTAGGGTTTGACAGTGATCTTGGATTTATAATTTACTTTTTAGGGGGCATTGGACTTGTATGGCTGATCATTTCTTTGTTCTTTTTAAATCGATTTTATAGTGTACCAACTTTTTGCTTACCTTTAGTTTTTTGGACTATTAGCTCCTCTGTCTTTTATAGTATAAAAACATTGTTTATGGTTATTATACTATTTTTACTCACTAGTACATTTAGGAAAAACTAATAAATGAGAAAATTTGCATACGTAACGAATATACCTACTCCATACAGGGACTTTAGGTTCAGGTTGTTATCTAGTGAATTAAAAAAATATAACGTTGAGCTTGTTGTTTTATACATGGCTAAAACTGAGCCTAATAGAGACTGGGATGCTAATGAACTTTGTAAAGGGTACTGCTCCCACTTCTTTAAAAACTTTGGTGTTAATTTAGGTAAACGTTTCTTTCTTCATTTTAACCCAAGCTTGTTATTTCATCTTTATCGAGAAAAGTATGATTTTGTAGTCGTTGGAGGGATATCTAGCCCTACACATATCTTAGCTCCATTTTTTTGTAAACAAAGTGATTTAACTCTTTCAGTTGAGTCAAACTTAGACTCGATAAAAAACAAATCATTAATCTTCAGCAAAGTTAAAAGTTTTATTATTAGCAAATATAAGAGATTCCAGGTTACAGGACAGAGGAGTGCTGACTATGTTAAAAGCTACTACCCATGTGAACTTACAGATAAAAACTTTTTATTCTTTAGAAATTTAATAAACGAAGAAGATTTTAAATCGGTAGGTAGCCCTATAAATGTTGACAAATCAAAAATAAATATTGTATGTGTAGCGCGGCTAGAAGAAATGAAAGGTATTGTAGAATGGATTCGCTCAGTTAAAGAGGTTGATTTATCTAATGTTCATATTTATGTTGTTGGTGGCGGAACTTTATATGAGTATATACTTGGTATAATTGAGAGCTATAAGTTACCAATTACATTAGTTGGAAATACTAGCTCAAAGCAGGTATCTGCTTGGCTGCAGGAAGCAGATATTTTTTTATTACCGAGTAAAAGGGATGCGTCACCACTGAGTTGCATTGAAGCTGTATATATGGCTAAGCCATTACTCATTTCGGATAAAGTTGGCAATGTTGACGATGTTCTAAAAGAGGGAGAAAATGGCTATAAATTCGATATATACAGCCAAGAGAGTGTCGTTAGTAGTTTGAAAAAAGCTCTTGATTTAACTAGCTTAGAGCGAAAGTCTTTTGGTGAGAAAAGTAGAGTAATATATGTTCAAAATTTTGAGCCAAAGTATCAAATCAGTAAGTATGTTGAGAAGATTTTAAATGTCAATTAAATATATTAAATGGGATGGTAATGAACAGCACTTATCTGATTATTTAAGTTTAATGTCGGAAGTATATAAACAAAACTTTAGCTTAGATGAGTTCATTTGGAAACACAAAAGGTCGCCTCTCGGGCCATCACTCATATATCTTGCCTATTCAAATAAAAAATTGATAGCAGCACGAGCTATGTTACCAGTTTACCATCAAGAATTTTCAATATATCAGCCATGCGACACAGTGACTCATCCAAAGTTTAGACGTATGGGACTATTTTCAAAGCTTACAAAATTTTGTCTTGAAAATATAGATCTAAATGTTACACAAATACTCAATTTTCCAAATAATAGTAGCTATCCAGCCTATACTAAACTTGGGTGGGAGCATCTTTCATTATTGAGTAAACAGTATAGCTTTGGATTTCCTAGTGTTAAAAAAATTAAAGCGAGAGAATTAACTTCTTTTGTTAAGAAAAACTTTAATAAAGCTTTTGCTGATTATTTAATTTGGCGTTTTTATGATAAGCCAAATAATGTTTATTCATATTATTTCGATCAAAACCACTTATATATAGGTAAAAAATTTCAGTATGCAACAGTTAGTTTTAGTGATGGTAATAATAAAAATGGTACTAAAAATGGGGTGCAGTATTCAATGCATAAAGCTCCATTTTTAACTCGAAAGTGTAGACTGACATTTACCCTATCCTCACAAGCTAGAGTTGCTTATTACCCTTGTGATAATATTGATATTATTGACGTTTTTGATGTTTATTCACCTCTAGCTATTATGGATACATTTTAATGAAAGCTTTTTCGAGAAATTTATATTTGTCTCTTTTTGGCAAAGTATCTCAGCCTAAAAAAGGTGTTTACATTTTGAATGGACATTATTTGACTAGAAAGCACAATGCAAAAGCTGAGTTATTCATCACCTTCTTAAATGAGTGTCGGCAATTTGCAGAATTCATTAATATTGAAGATGCTGTACAGTTAATAGAAAGTGGTGAAGCTGCAGATGTAGACGGAACTTTTATCGCTTTCACATTTGACGATGGTTTTGATGACTGCTATCACTCTCTTGCACCAAGCTTGGATAAATTTGGAGTTAATGCATGTTTTTTTGTTAATCCAAATTATATAGATGGTGATGCCGAATATATTCAAAGATTTAATAATCAACTAGTGAAAACAAATAATAAGAAGCCTTTGTCTTGGAAGGAGGTTAAATCTTTACACGACTCTGGTTTTATTATTGGTAACCATACTCTTGATCACTTAAGGTTAAGTGAGTTGGACAAAAATAATATCGAGAAGCAAATTATTTTGGCGAAAGAGATTTTAGAATCAAAGTTAACAAGTCCTTGTGAATTCTTTGCCTGGCCTTATGGTCAGTATTCTGATATTTGTGATTTATCATTAGAAGTTGCAACATCAACCCATAAATATGCGTTTAGTGGGTGTAACTTCCGGTCATATACTTCATGTATAAATGGGAGAAAGTACTTTAATAGAAGGCACTTTGAGGCAAGTTGGCCACCAAGTCACTTAAAGTATTTTTTGTCCAAATCTCGCGAGTACAATTGAATTGAAACTAATTATAAACGCAGCTAATCTACATGTTGGTGGTGGTGTTCAAGTAGCTAGTGCTATTATAAATGACTTACTGCATAGAAAAGATGGAGATGAACTTGAGCAAGTTATTATTTTAGCTTCTAGTTTAGTTTATGACTCTTTAGAGCCCTATGTGAATCCATTACCAAAAATTATAATAAAAAAGTGTAATTATTATGGCCCGAGTGGTGGGGTGAGTTTTAGAAGCTTACTTATAAATGTAGTAGAAAAGTATGAAGTTGATACTGTCTTTTCTATATTTGGTCCAACATATCTTTATAGTTTGCCTGTAACTCACTATATTGGCTTTGCTAATGCTTGGTTAGTAACACCTGATTGTTTAGCGTATAGCTTGATGGATTTTAAAACAAAGTGGTTCAGTAAGCTAAAATACTTTTTATATAAGCTAAGCTTGAGTTTTGAAACTGATAATATTATTACAGAAACTGAACTAATGAAATCAAAAATGGCTGATGATTGGTTGTTAACTAATAAAAAAGTTAATGTTGCAAGCAATTGTCATTCAAGTTTATATTTAGATAAAAATAAATGGGATATAATAAAAATTCCCCATGTCGAAGTGGACTTTTCCTTATGCACCATATCAAGTAACTATATACATAAAAATTTAGATGTAATTGGTAAAGTGGGTGAAATTCTTAAAAGCAAATATAGTGTGAAAGTGGTTTTTTTTGTGACATTACCCCACGACTCATATGAGTTAAAGTCCGATAACTTCAAAAAATATACTGTGAATTTGGGTCCTGTAAAACCAAGTCAATGTCCACAAATATACGAGCGTACAGATGCGCTTTTTTTACCTACATTAATAGAAACATTTAGTGCATCCTACCCAGAAGCAATGTTTATGGGTAAGCCAATCTTAACCTCGGATTTAGATTTTGCCAAAGATATTTGTAAGGACGCGGCTCTTTACTTTAACCCTTTAGACGTTAACGATATAGCTGAAAAGGTTTATTTGTGTTATGCGGATATAGAGTTAAGAGAGGAAAAAATAAATAAAGCGAGATCTGTACTTAATAGTATGCCTAATTCAAAAGCTAGGCTAAATAAAATTTTAGAGATAATTAGGGGTTAATGAAGTGAAACAAATACTTCAAGATATGGCTAAAGGAGGCTCTGTTATTGTTGAAGCACCTGCGCCTCAAGCAACAAAAAATAATGTAGTGATTAACACTACTACTACCCTTATATCAGCAGGCACAGAGCGAATGCTTGTAGATTTTGGTAAAGCTAATCTAATTGATAAGGCACGTGCCCAACCCGATAAAGTAAAAATGGTACTTGAAAAAGTACAAACTGATGGTTTGATGACAACAGTTGATGCAGTTAAATCTAAGCTAGCCCAGCCTTTACCATTGGGCTACTGCAATGTTGGTATTATTGACAGTGTAGGTAAAGGCGCTGATGACTTTAAAGTTGGCGATAGAGTGGTATCTAATGGACCTCACGCCGATGTGGTGCGAGTGGCAAAAAACTTAGTTGCTAAAATACCAGATAATGTTTCAGATGAAGAAGCGTCATTTACTGTTGTGGCGAGTATTGGTTTACAGGGGATACGCTTAGCTAACCCGACTTTAGGAGAGTGCTTTGTTGTTACTGGTGTTGGCTTAATTGGCTTATTAACAGTACAAATGCTACGAGCACAAGGCTGTAGAGTATTAGCTATTGACTTTGACCAATCTAAACTTGATTTAGCTAAGCAGTTTGGTGCTGAGACATGTAACCCAGGTAAAGGGGAAGATCCGGTTGCAGCAGGCATGGCGTTTAGCCGTGGTGTAGGTGTTGATGGTGTTATTATTACAGCTTCAACTAAATCAAATGATCCTGTAACACAAGCAGCTAGAATGAGCCGAAAACGTGGCCGTATTATTTTAGTGGGTGTAATTGGTCTAGAGTTAAGTCGTGCTGATTTTTATGAAAAAGAGCTGACTTTTCAGGTTTCATGTTCTTATGGGCCTGGCCGTTATGATCCTAGCTATGAAGAGCAAGGTAATGATTACCCACTAGCATTTGTACGTTGGACCGAACAACGTAACTTTGAAGCGATACTCGACATGATGTCGGGTGGGCAAATTGATGTTAAACCATTAATAACTCACCGCTTTAAGTTTGAAAATTCAAGTGACGCTTATGATTTATTAACAACCGATAAAAGCGCTTTAGGTATTTTATTACAGTTTGAATCTGATGTAGCAAGCCGTCATGAAAAAATAATAAAGTTAAATGATGCGCCTAACTATCAAGCGAATGAACCTGTGGTTGGTTTTATTGGTGCTGGTAACTATGCATCTCGTATGTTGATCCCCGCTTTTAAAGAAGCAGGTGCGCAATTTCATAGTATTGCTACTTCTGGTGGCATTAATGGTGTAATACACGGTGAAAAAGCGGGCTTTAGTGAGGCAACCACTGATACTCAAAATATGATTGAGAACAAAAGCATTAACACTATTGCTATCGTTACTCGGCATAATAGCCATGCATATTTTGTACAGCAAGCCCTTAAAGCGGGTAAAAATGTATTTGTAGAAAAACCTTTAGCTATTACTCATGAAGAGCTTGCAGATGTGCAAGCTGCCTATGATGAAGCAATTAAAACCGAAAAAGCACCTAAATTAATGGTTGGTTTTAACCGCCGCTTTTCACCACAAATACAAAAAATGAAAGCACTATTAGCACCAATTAAAGAGCCTAAGTCGTTTATCATGACCATGAATGCGGGAGCAATTCCTGCTGATCATTGGACACAAGATAACAATGTAGGTGGCGGCCGTATAATTGGTGAAGCATGCCATTTTATTGATTTAATGCGTTACCTTGCAAATAGTGAAATTGTAAGTGTTCAAGCGCGTAGAATGGGCGATACAGCTACAGTTGAAGTGACTGAAGATAAAGCCGCTATTATACTTGGGTTCGCTGATGGATCATTTGGTACTATTCATTACTTAGCAAATGGTGCGGCTAGTTTCCCTAAAGAGCGAATCGAAGTGTTTGCCGCTGGTGGTACATTACAGTTAGATAACTTTATTAAACTAAAGGGCTTTGGCTGGAAAGGGTTTAAAAAACTTAACCTATGGAAACAAGATAAAGGACAAACAGCTTGTTCAGCTGCTTTTATTAACGCGGTAAAACAAGGTACAGCAGCACCAATACCTGCGAGCGAATTATTTGAAGTAGCGAAAGTAACTATTGATATTGCTGAGCAGTTGCGCGAACAAAAATGAGTTTAGTTAAAGTGAAAACAGCACTTGGGTTAGGTTTACCAAATCTAGCTCGAGTGTTTGTGTATCAGCTAGGAGTTAAAGCTGGGTTTAATAAAGTGAAAAGTATTACTAGCGCAATTAAGCCCGGTGACCTTTTTACTCCGTATACGGGGACTATCTTTAATATTCCTTGTAACACTCAGTGGAACGATAAACACACTTTTTTTGGTGTTGAAAAGGATGGTTTAGCGATTCCTAATTGGCATCAAAGCTGTTTGAATAGCGAGTTAGCTCCTTCAGACAAGCTTTGGCATTTAATTGGAGATTTCAATAACCAATTAGGTGATATAAAAGGAGTTTGGGAGGCTTCGCGCTTTGATTGGGTAGTTTGCTTTGCTCAACAAATAGTAAATGGGGATGAAAGTGCGTTATTAAAACTAAACGCATGGCTAACTGACTGGATGAAAAGTAACCCGACCTATAATGGGGTTAATTGGAAGTGCGGCCAAGAGGCGTCAATAAGAGTGATGCATTTAGCATTGGCCACATTACTATTAAAGCAAACTCAAAATACCACCCCTGCATTGCTGAGCTTGATAAAAGCTCATTTAAAGCGAGTATCACCCACTATTATGTATGCGATTGCGCAAGATAATAATCATGGAACTTCGGAAGCAGCGGCACTCTACATAGGTGGTTCATGGCTTGCGTTAAATGGTGACGTTGATGGTGTTAAATGGCAAAAGCAAGGTTTAAAATGGCTTGAAAATAGAGCTGCTAGATTAATTGAGGACGATGGTAGCTTTAGCCAATACTCTGTAACTTATCATCGTGTTATGTTAGATACATATAGTTTGGTTGAGGTTTGGCGGCAAAAGCATAGCTTACCTTCCTTTAGTGAACGCTTATATACAAAGTTAAAGGCAGCTACAAATTGGTTGTATTATTTTACCAACTCTAGTACCGGCGATGCACCTAACCTTGGTGCAAATGACGGTGCGCGTTTAATTCCTTTAACTGGTACAGATTACAGAGACTTTAGGCCGAGTGTTCAACTGGCTAGTGCCTTATTTCTTAATAAGACTGCATTTGAGTTTAGTGGCGAGTTTAATACCCCACTTGAATGGCTAGAGTTGAAAATACCTGAACAGCTCATTTTAAGTAAGGTTCCAAAAGACTTTACTGATGGTGGCTATGCGTGTTTAACAACTCAAAATGCAGATCTTTATTTTAACTATCCTAAGTTTAAGTTTCGGCCAAGCCAAAATGATGCATTGCATATAGATTTTTGGTTAAACGGCCAAAATATATTTCGAGATGCTGGTACATTTAGCTACAATGCTGGGCAAAAATATATTGATTATTATGGTGGAGTAAAAAGCCATAATACTATTGAATTCGATGAACATGATCAGATGCCGCGTTTAAGTCGTTTTTTATTAGGCGATTGGTTAAAAACGTCGATTAAAAAAGAGCTTATAGTTACAAATACAGAGCAAACGATCACCGCAGGTTATAAAGACCGCTTTGGTTGTAAGCATGCAAGAGAAATTAAATTTCGACCTAATTTACTAATAATACAAGATATGATTAGTGGTTTTAATGATAAAGCTGTTCTCCGGTTTAGACTTGCTCCTGCTGATTGGAAGTTAGTTGGCAATTCTATTATCAGTGAGTTGTGCTCAATTAACTTTTCAGCAGATGTAACTATAAAGCGCGTTGAATTAACTATTGGTTTTGAGTCTCGTTATTATTATCAAGAATCTGAAATTCCCGTACTCGAAATTGAAGTTCACGAGTCTGGAACTCTTACCACGGAAGTACAGTTTTAATTATGCATATTTTATATTTTCACCAACATTTCTCTACACCAAGTGGTTCTATAGGTATCCGTTCTTATGAAATGGCACAGCGTTTACTAAAACACGGGCATCAAGTCTCTATGGTGTGTGGTAGTTATGGGGGAGGCGAAACCGGTTTAACTCTAGATTTTGTTAAAGGGCGTCGAGAAGGTGTGGTTGATGGTATTCATATAATAGAGTTTGACTTAGCCTATTCGAATGCTGATGGATTGGTTAAGCGCGCAGGAACGTTTTTAAAGTTTGCTATTAAAAGCATTGGTATTGCGTTAACGCATAAATACGATGTGCTTTTTGCAACTACAACTCCTTTAACGGCAGGAATTCCAGGGATCTTTGCGCGCTGGCTGAGAGGTAAGCCTTTTGTATTTGAAGTTCGTGACTTATGGCCAGAATTGCCAAAAGAAATGGGAGTGATAAAAAACCCGATAGTGTTAACTGCGATGTCTATGCTTGAATGGTGCTCTTATCGTTCTGCTCATCGTTGTATTGGTTTGTCGCCGGGTATTGTTGAAGGCATAAAAAAGCGTGGTGTTAAAGCTAGTAAAGTTGAAATAGTCCCAAATGGGTGTGATTTAACAATATTTGCAGACACTGTTACTCCTTGGCGACCTGATGGTGTTGAAGATACTGATTTAATGGCTGTATTTACCGGCACTCACGGTTTAGCTAATGGTTTAGATGCTGCATTGGATGCAGCCAAAGAGCTGAAAACGCGCGGGCGTAATGATATTAAACTGGTTTTTGTTGGTCAAGGTAAGTTGAAAGATAGCTTGCAAGCAAGAGCTAAAATAGAAGGGTTGGATAATGTAATATTTCACCCTCCAGTTAATAAAAGCAAACTAGCAGAGTTAATGAAAGGCGCAGATATTGGTTTACAGCTGTTGGCTAATATTCCTGCATTTTATTACGGCACATCACCAAATAAATTTTTTGATTATATTTCAGCAGGCTTGCCCGTTCTTAATAATTATCCTGGTTGGTTAGCGGGGATGATTAACGGTAATAACTGTGGTTACGCAATTGAGCCTGATAATGCACTAGCTTTTGCTGATACTTTAGAAAATGCGGCAGATAATAAAGAATTGCTACCTGCAATGGGTGAAAGAGCACAGGCTTTAGCTAAGCGCGACTTTAATCGACATAACCTAGCTGATAAATGGGTAACTTGGGTAGCTGGAGCTGTGAAATGAAGCGTCTCTTTGACCTTATAGTTGCTCTTTGCGCATTACTTACTTTATTACCAGTAATAATTGTTGTTGCGGTACTTATTCGTTTTAAATTGGGGTCACCTATTTTATTTACTCAAAACCGACCTGGCTTGAATGGTAAAATATTTAAAATGATGAAGTTTAGAACAATGCTTGATGGTAAAGATAAGCAGGGAAATTTACTGCCCGATAATGAACGTATGACTAAATTTGGTGCTTTTTTACGCTCTACTAGTTTAGATGAGCTGCCTGGTTTATTTAACGTATTAAAAGGGGACATGAGCTTAGTAGGCCCACGTCCTTTACTAGTGCAGTATTTACCTTTGTATAGTACTGAGCAAGCACGACGCCATAATGTGCGCCCAGGTATTACTGGTTGGGCACAAGTAAATGGTCGCAATGCTATTAGCTGGGAACAAAAGTTTAAACTTGATGTTTGGTATGTAGATAACCAAAGCTTTTTGCTCGATATGAAAATATTATTTTTGACAGTAAAAAAAGTATTTGTACGTGAAGGTATAAGTGCTGATGGAGAAGCCACTATGTCCCTTTTTAAAGGAAGTGATAAAAAATGAAAGATTTAATAATAATTGGCGGTGGTGGTTTTGCTAAGGAAGTTATTTGGCTCGCCAATGATTGTAACCGTAAGGTTAAAGGCGTTTTAGATGATTCAGTTCAAACGCATAATACACAAGTGCAAGGCGCTACAGTGTTAGGTGATGTATCTAGTTGGGTAAATTATAAAGATTGCGAGTTTATTATTGCAATTGGTTCGCCACGAACAAGACAAAAAGTATTAGATAAGATGCTAACTTTTGGGGAACCTGATTTTGCCACTTTAATTCACCCTAGTGTGAGATTTTCTAATACAGTTAGCATTGGTGATGGCTCTATAATTTGTGCTGGCTCTATACTCACAGCAGATATATCGCTAGGTAAACATAATATTTTAAACTTGAATGTAACAGTAGGTCATGAATGTGAATTTGCTGATTGCGTTACTATTGCACCTATGGTAGCAGTATCAGGTAATGTGAAACTACACCATCTAGTTGAGGTTGGTACTGGGGCTGTTATTCGCCAAGGCCTTAATCTTGCAGAAGGTTCAATGTTAGGTATGGGTGGCATTCTGACTAAGAATATTCCGGAACGAATGATTTATGCAGGTAATCCAGCAAAAAAATTAAAGGAAATTGTTGAGTAATGGAAATATCAATAATTGGTTCAGGCACAATGGCAACAGGCATAACTCAAGTGTTATGTGTGAGTCATGAAGTTTCTAAAGTTAATATAATCGCGAGAACTGAAGAAAAAGCTATAGCATCAAAAAATATTTGTGCAAAAAATATATCCCGCCTTGCTCGTAAAGGTAAAATTTCAGATGAGCAAGCAAGTTGTGCTCTAGAAAAGCTATACTGCAGTGCTGAATTAGCTACTGTAGTTCATTCTGATTTAATTATAGAAGCCATAGTTGAAGATTTTACATCTAAAATGGAGCTTTTTTCTAAACTTGCCGGGTTTATAAGTGAATCTGTAATTATAGCTTCTAATACATCCTCTTTATCTATTACTGCTTTTGCTAGTGTATTACCTAATCCTCAAAATGTAGTCGGATTACACTTTTTTAACCCAGCACCGATAATGGAGTTAGTTGAGATAGTTGTGGGTCATGAAACGAATCCTACAATAGTGGATAAGTTGCAAATTTTAACTAAGGCTTTAGGGAAAGCTCCAGTAGTTGTTCAAGAAGCTCCTGGTTTCGTTGTAAATAGAATGCTTATACCGATGATAAATGAAGCTGTTAGTATTTTAGCCGAAGGTGTTGCTACTGCTGAAGATATTGATAAGGCAATGAAGTTTGGCGCTCACCACCCTATGGGACCTTTAGCACTTGCTGACTTAATCGGTAATGATGTTAATTTATCTATAATGGAAACTCTTTACAGTGAAACAGGGGATCCTAAATATAGAGCGCATCCACTTCTAAGAAAAATGGTTAGAGCTAACCACTTAGGTCGTAAAACTAAAAAAGGCTTTTTTGAGTATTAATATATGTTAAATACCCCATTTTCTCCGTGGCCTAGCTTTACTCAAGAAGAAGCCGATGCCGTAAGCCGCGTTGTTTTATCAAATAAAGTAAATTATTGGACCGGCACAGAAGGTCGTGAATTCGAAAAAAAATTCGCGACTTGGGCTGATTGTGAATATGCAGTAGCGTTAGGTAACGGTACGCTAGCGCTCGATATAGCCTTAAAGGCGTTGGGGGTAGGTGAAGGCGATGAAGTAATCACTACACCACGTACTTTTTTAGCCTCGGCATCAAGTATTGTTACTGCAGGTGCTTCGCCAGTGTTTGCTGATGTTGATTTAAATAGCCAAGCAATTACTGCTGCAAGTATTAAAGCGGTACTTACTCCAAAAACAAAAGCAGTGATTGTTGTTCACTTAGCAGGTATGCCTGCTGAAATGGACGATATAATGGCGCTAAGTAAAGAGCATGGCTTTTATGTGATAGAAGACTGTGCTCAAGCACATGGTGCTAAATATAAAGGCCGCTCAGTGGGGAGTATTGGTCATGTAGGTGCCTGGAGTTTCTGCCAAGATAAAATAATGACTACGGGCGGCGAAGGCGGCATGGTAACCACAAATTCAAAAGAGCTGTGGTCAACCATGTGGAGCTATAAAGACCACGGTAAAAGCTTTGATGCAATTTATAATCGTGAGCATCCACCTGGATTTAGATGGTTACACGAAAGCTTTGGTACCAATTGGCGTATGACCGAAATGCAAGCTGCTATTGGCCGTATTCAATTAACACGTATGAGTGATTGGACTGCAAAGCGCCAAGCACATGGTGCTGAACTAGATAAAGCAGCCAGTGAATTTGGCTGTATTCGTTTAGTTAAAGTACCTAGTTACATTGAACACGCTGAGTATAAACACTATATGTTTGTTAAGCCTGAGCAACTAGCTGAAGGTTGGGATCGCGATCGTATAGTGAACGAAATAGTTGAACGTGGTGTACCATGTTTTCAAGGAAGCTGTTCAGAGGTTTACCTTGAAAAAGCATTTGATAGCACTCCATGGCGACCAGAAAAACGTTTACCAAATGCAGTTGAGCTTGGTGAAACATCACTAATGTTTTTAGTACACCCAACATTGACTGAAGCTGAAGTAGCTAAAACAACACAAGTGATGAGAGAAGTTTTTTCATTATCATCAAAGTGAGGCTAGTGAAGTAAATTATTCACAAAGAGGTTAAGAGATGCTGCGCTTTAGAGAAGCGAAAGGTAGATAGCTTAAAGTATTATATTGTTTAATCTTTTCTCATTTACCCTATTGCTTTTCTCTTTATGCAAACGTGTTTAAGTAAAATTATTCACAAAGAGGTTATGAGGCGCTACGCTTTAGAGAAGTGAAAGGTAATGGCTTAAAGTATTATATTGTTTAATCTTTTCTCATTTACCCTCATGCTTTTCTCTTTATGCAAACGTGTTTAAGTAAAATTATTCACAAAGAGGTTATGAGGCGCTACGCTTTAGAGAAGTAATAAAATACAGTTATTATGTTTTTACATTCGCTTTTCTTTGTGAGGTTGGGTTTATTAAATTTTGCAAAGTTAAGTATGATTATGGAAGCTGATTTATTAACGCAAAAAGTGATTGGTTGTGCTATTGAAGTGCATAAGCAGCTTGGGCCTGGTTTATTAGAGTCTAGCTATGAAAGCTGTTTGATGTATGAGCTTACTCAAGCTGGGTTATTGGCTAAGAGTCAGGTATTACTACCTATAACATACAAGCATGTTGAAATTGATGCAGGCTATAGATTAGATATTTTATTACCTAATAAGTTAATAATTGAATTAAAGGCAGTTGATAAACTGCTGCCAATCCATTCTGCGCAGCTGTTAACTTATATGAAGCTTGCGGAAATAAACTCAGGGCTTTTAATAAACTTTAATGTTAATAAGCTAGTAGATGGTGTTAAACGGTTTAACTTAGCTAAAAGCGAATAACTATAAAAAGCTAGGTATGCGCTGCGCTTTAGATGAGTGAAAGCTCATGGCTTGAAATATTATATGTCTAGTATTTACTCATTTACTCTCATTCGCTTCTCTATGTGATATGGGCTCTATAAAAGCTTTAAAATTCACTTTTAACTTTGCAGCTTTAATCAAATAATAAATAAAGGAACTATCAATGGATAATTTTATCCGTTCTATTTTAAGTGCTTCTAGACGGCGTTGTTTCCTAAAAGTTTGAACTATCTTGCCAGCCTGTGATCAGATCATCTATATCCTACTAGCCCGTGCAACAACAATGAGCAAAATCACAAACTGGTCTCACTATAATCAAGCCCTCGTTAACCGCGGTAATATTCGCTTCTGGTTTGACGAAAAAGCAACGCGTCATTGGTATAACGAATGTACTCACGGTGGGCGTGGCCGCTCTAATCATTTCTCTGATCTTGCTATTGAAACTTGCTTAACACTCAAAGCTGTCTTTGGCTTGTCGTTCAGGGCACTACAAGGGTTCACACAATCGGTATTATCTTTGATGAAGCTTCCGCTTGAAGCCCCAACCTACAGTTGTCTGTGTAAGCGCAGTGCTGAGTTGAATATTAAATTTCGCAGTAAAGTCCGCACCACTGGATTTGTAGATATTGTAGTTGATAGCACAGGACTTAAGGTGTTTGGCGAAGGTGAATGGCATGCACAGAAGCACCACGTAAAGGCAAGAAAAAAGTGGCGAAAACTGCACCTTGCGGTGGATGCCAACACGCATGATATTGTGGGGGCGCAAATGACGCTCAGTAACGTCACCGACGGCGAGACCCTCCAAGATTTGATAAGACCATTACGCCGGCGTATAGATAGAGTGAGCGCTGATGGTGCTTATGATAGCCGCCGCTGCTATGCAGAAATTACTGAAAAAGGCGCGATACCTGCTATCCCGCCGAGAGAGAATGCACGGCTGTGGACTGATAAGCATCCACGCAATGAGGCTGTCATGTTGTGCAATAAGTTAGGAATCGCACAATGGAAAAAGCTCAGTGGATATCATGTGCGCTCATTAGCAGAAACAGCGATGTACCGTTTTAAACAGTTGATGGGGGCTAAGCTAAATGCGCGTGATTACAATCGCCAGCTGGTTGAAGCGATGATCAAAGTGAAGGCGCTAAATAAGATCAACACCCTTGGTCTGCCTAAATATCAGTAAGTTAAGTGAGTTTGTTAGAGAGCTGTATTTGATCAACAAGGCCCTTCTAGACCTAAAAAGCGCCTTATTACGCTTTTTATTGACTCACTCTTTATTATCTCTGCATTTTGGTTGGCGCTTATTGTAAGGCTAGATAGCCTGTCGCCTTTGTATAACGAAAAGAACTGGCTTTTATTAGGCTTACTTATTCCTTTAAGCCTATTTACCTTTGTTAATTTAGGTTTGTATCGCGCAGTATTGCGATACATGAACTCGCAAGCAGTTTGGGCTATTGTGCTTGGGACCGTTATCACGACTGTGCTTTTAGTATTACTTGCATTTTTTACCAGCGTGAATATACCCCGTACCATGCCATTAATTTTTGCTTGGTTATGCCTGTTAACTGTGGGTGGCTCGCGTGTTTTTGTGCGCGCACTGATAGGTAAAATTACCACGCAAAATAAAGAGCCGGTTATTATTTATGGTGCGGGCTCTGCTGGTAGGCAGCTAGCTACAGCCTTAAGTTCGGGGCCAGAGTATTTTGTAACTGCGTTTATTGATGATGATATCGCTAAGCATGGTTCAATAATTCAAGGGATCCCAGTAGGGCCATTTAATGAAATTTATCGTTTAATTGATAAAAATAAAGCAACCAAAGTACTCATGGCAATGCCAAGCTCTTCGAGAGCAAGGCGAAAAGAAATTTTAGCGCGATTAGAGCCCCTAACAATTAAAGTGTTGTCTATTCCGGGAATGGCCGATGTAGTTGAAGGTAAGGCTAAGCTTTCAGAGTTTAAAGAAGTGGGTATTGAAGACTTACTAGGGCGTGACCCTGTGCCCCCTAAACCCGATTTAATGGCCGCTAATATTGAAGAAAAAGTAGTGATGGTTACCGGTGCGGGAGGATCTATTGGTTCAGAGCTGTGTAGGCAAATAGTAAAACTAAAACCGAGCCGATTAGTATTATTTGAGCTCAGTGAATTAGGGTTATATTCAATAGATAAAGAGCTTGGCGAATACATTACAAATACTAAGCTCAGCATTGAAATTGTGCCTATTATGGGGTCGGTGCAGCACATTAATCGCCTTGAAACGGTAATGATTACCTTTGGTGTGCAAACCGTTTACCATGCAGCGGCCTACAAGCATGTGCCTTTAGTTGAGCATAATGTGGTAGAAGGCGTGCGTAATAATGTGTTTGGCACCTACTATGCAGCAAAAGCGGCGGTTAACGCGAAAGTAGATACTTTTGTACTTATATCTACCGATAAAGCCGTGCGGCCAACCAATGTAATGGGCACCACTAAGCGTTTAGCTGAGTTAGTATTGCAAGGGCTAGCACAAGAGCAAGGTAAAAAGCATAACACCCGTTTTTGCATGGTACGTTTTGGTAACGTATTGGGTTCTAGTGGATCTGTAGTGCCACTATTTCGCCGCCAAATAAAAGAAGGTGGCCCAATAACGCTTACCCACCCCGATATAACTCGTTACTTTATGACCATACCCGAAGCCGCACAGCTTGTTATTCAGGCTGGTGCTATGGGTAAAGGCGGTGACGTATTTGTGCTCGATATGGGCGATTCAGTAAAAATTAAAGATTTAGCCACTAAAATGATACGTCTTTCGGGGCTTGAAGTAATTACTGAGCACACACCTCATGGCGACATTGAAATAAAATGTACCGGTTTACGCCCGGGCGAAAAGCTGTATGAAGAGCTCCTTATTGGTGATAACGTAGCGCAAACCAGTCACGAGCGTATTATGACGGCTAAAGAAGTCATGCTACCGTTAACTGAGCTAAACGAGCTGCTCGATTTACTCGACAAAGCTTGCCATAACTTTGAGCATGAAAAGATTCGCCAGCTATTACTGGATGCGCCAACGGGCTTTAACCCTACCGATGGTATTTGTGATTTAGTATGGAGTGCCAAAAAAGAAACTTCAGTTGAAACCCAGCAACAAACCAATGTTGTTAATTTAAAAAGTTAGGGTTAAGTGAAAAGACTTAAAAGGCAAAGGGGCTAGGTTTTAAGGAAGTGACAATGTAGCCCGTGACTTTTGGTTTCTCATTTACTCTCATTGCCTTCTCTTTGTGCATTTGCTTTTTAAGTGATTTACTCACAAAGAGGTTAAGAGATGCTCCGCTTTAGAGAAGAGAAAGTAGTAGCCAAGTATTAAAATGTTTAATGGCTTCTCATTTACTCTCATTGTCTTCTCTTTGTGCAAAAAGATCTTTAACTGATTTATTCACAAAGAGGCTAGGAGGCGCTGCGCTTTAGAGAAGTAAAAACAGGGTTTAGGTTTTAGGCAGAGATTAAGCCAAGCACGGTGTTTGATTTTAATAGCGGGGTTTTTTGCCACGTAAATCTAGCAGTATATTTTAAATTTTAAGCGTGAGTTTTTACTCGCGCTTTTTGTTTTTTAAATTTTATTTTTGATACAAAATCCTATTCAATTTATAAAGGAATAACTATGGCACGTAAGTATTTTGGAACCGATGGGGTAAGAGGTAAAGTGGGTACGTTTCCTATTACCCCTGATTTTGCAATGAAACTAGGCTGGGCTGCAGGCACGGTTTTAGCCTCAAGTGGCACGAAAGAGATTTTAATCGGTAAAGACACCCGTAATAGCGGCTATATGTTTGAGTCGGCTATTGAAGCTGGGCTTTCTGCCGCTGGCGTAAACGTAGCCTTTGTTGGCCCAATGCCAACGCCTGCCGTTGCGTATTTAGCATCAACCTTTAGAGCCGATGCAGGTGTAGTAATTAGTGCCTCGCATAATCCATTTTATGATAATGGGATTAAGTTTTTTAATAATTTTGGTACTAAACTAAACGACGAGCAAGAGCTAGAAATTGAAGCATTACTTGAGCAAGCACTTAACAACAATGCCATGCAATGTGTCAGCTCTGAGTTGTTAGGTAAAGCAAGGCGCATTAACGATGCTGCAGGTCGATACATTGAATTTTGTAAGGCCATATTCCCTAAAGAGTTAACCCTTGAAGGCTTAAAAATTGTGGTAGATAGTGCCAATGGCGCTGCTTACCATATTGCCCCTAATGTATATGCCGAGCTAGGTGCAGAAGTCATTAGCATTAATGATAAACCCAATGGTTTAAACATTAACGAGCAATGTGGTGCCACTCACCTCGATAGTTTACAAGCCGCAGTATTAGCGCACAAAGCCGACTTAGGCATAGCACTCGACGGCGATGCCGACAGGCTCATGCTAGTCGATGATTTAGGTGCCGTAGTTGATGGCGACCAAATTCTTTATATATTAGCAAAAGCCGCAAAACTGCAAGGGAACATGCAAGGTGGTGTTGTGGGCACGTTAATGTCTAACCTCGGGTTAGAGCTAGCACTTAACGATATGGATATTCCGTTTAAACGCGCCAAAGTAGGTGACCGCTACGTAGTTGAGCAGCTAAAAAACACCGGTTGGAAACTAGGCGGTGAAGGCTCTGGGCACATTTTACATTTAGGTTATGCGACTACAGGTGATGGCATTGTCGCGTCTTTATTAGTATTAACAGCGCTTATTCAGCAACAGCAATCGTTAAGAGAGTATGTAGCTGGTATGCAAAAACTACCACAAGTGCTATTAAATGTGCGTTTAACAAAAAACAATGCCGATGAAATACTCAATACCGATGGGGTTAAACAAGCCGTAGTCGAAGCCGAAACCGTACTTGCCGATACAGGGCGTGTTTTACTGCGTAAATCGGGCACTGAACCGCTGATTAGAGTGATGGTTGAGTCGACTGTTCCTGATGTATCACAAGCGCAAGCTGAGCATATAGCTGCTGCTATAAAAGCGCTGGTTTAAGGGAAAGGTTTAAAGGAAAGGTTAAAGGGAAAGGGAAAAGGTTAAAGGGAAAGATAAACGCCAAAAGATTATGCTCGTTTTTTGTCATATTCTAAAGGCAGTTGTGGTGAACTGAGATCTCAAATTTATATCGCAGTCAAAATAGGCGAAATTGAAGCAGAGCAAGCTGATAAATGGTTGGCTGAGGCAAAAGAGATTTCGTGTATGCTTACTGGGTTAATGAAATCAATAGAGTCTTGGTAGAATTTTTTAACTTTTTTCCTTGAATCTTTAGCCTTAAAGTCTGGCCCTTAACTTCATATTCGCTTTTGTGTAAAGAGGTTAAGGGCGCATGATTTAGGCTTTATGCAATCCCTCGCTCAAGCATCATTTCATTAAACGCAAAACCATCTTGCCTTGAGGCATTAGCCACGTACGGTGCGTATACGTCAAACAGCAAGCGTGTATCGCTATGGCCCAGCATGTGCGAAATGTACAGCGGGTTTTCATGTGCAGCAATATGCAGTACAGCAGCAGTATGGCGTGTTTCGTAAGGGCGGCGGCGTGCAAGCCCCGCTTTAGTAAGTGTGGGGTACCACAGTTGAGTACTTACAAAGTGGGTATCTAACGGCTTGCCTTTATGTGTAAACACAAACTCACTGGTTGCTTGTTTTTGTAAGCGCTTAAACAATGTAAATAACGTATCGCACATTTTTAAATCGCGGCGCGATTTAGGTGTTTTTACATCACCTAATTCACCATTTACCCAATTGTGACGAATACGAATAAGCCGATGATTAAAATCGATATCTTCCCAGCGAAGGCCATGTATTTCACAGCTTCGCATACCGGTCCAAAAGCGCACCGTAAAATAATCGCGCCATTGAGTAGGCGTACATTCTAAAAAGCGTTGTACTTCATCTGCGGTTAGTGGCAGTGAATTAGCACGTTCCTCTTTTAGAGTTTTATAACGGCGTAATGGGTAAGGAAAGTCGTGCTCTTCGGCGGCTAAACTTAAAATAGCCACAAAGGGCCAAAGAATGCCATTAATACGCTTATTAGAAAGTTTACGAGCCCCTTTGGTATTGCACACCATTAAGCTTTCGCGAAAGTAGTCGACATTAGCCAGCGTGATCTCGTTGACTAACATATTACCAAACTCTGGAATGAGATAACGGTCGAGCGTATTACGCACCACGCTTTGATAACTGCTTTTCCATTTTGCTTTTTGACGATCAAACCACTCATTGGCGTAATCGTTAAAAAACGGATAAAGGCGATCGGGGTGCTTTTCGCGTTGCAGCGCTTCAAACTTAGCGACTTTTTTACTATCAGGAAAATAATCGCGGTACTGAAACGTACCTAAGTCAATTTCAGCATTGATTTTTTTAAGCGTAGCATTGGCTTTTTTTATATTAACAGGGGTTGCCATGAGCTTAGTGCCTTCACGAAAGCGCTGCCCGTAAATGTGTAAGTCAAATTGAATACGCCCATTGGGGCGAATGCGAATGTGAGCCATAAAGGCCTCCATCAGTTAATGGATCTATAAATAGATCTATCCCTCACCGATGGAATTCGTTAGAATTGGATCATCGGCTGGTGTGGTTAAACTCGGAGCAGCCGGTACGGGGGTAGGGAGGTTGCCGCCTCTTTACCCCAACTGCTTTCTTCAATTGTGCTAACACTATATAACAAGTATTAAAACGCACAACTGTTTAAAATTTCACTAATAAATATAACAGTAACTGTCTATTTGTCCAGTGCTTTTGGGTTTTAATATTCATCACATTCTTCCATAACACCTGCAAATAAATCCTTTTGTACTTCTTGCTTTATGCTCTGTGTATTTGTATCGCCTTGGTTTTGATATAGCTCCTCAAGTAACGCTAACACGTGAGATAGTTGGCTCTCATCTTTTTCAATTGGAATGGTACGATGTGGCAATTTGTTCTCAAGTGAAAAGTACACGCCTAATTTACGTTCGCCGTTTTCGTACTTAAGAATGTCGAGTCGCGTACTCTTGGCTTGTGTTAAGTCGCCGATATTGATGCCTAGTAAAGATTTTGGTGAAAAACTATATAGCGACTCGCTATTTTTTGTTTTGCTACACGTTTCAGTTACAGTGATTGGGTGTACAAAATCATAAGGTGGTGTAATAAATGCAATGGCGGCTTTATTATCGCTTAAATATAAGAGTGCATTATCCGCTTTTTTAATGGTTTTATATTCAGCTAAGCAGTGCCTAACTTCCGTTTTAAGTCCATAGAAGTTTACTACAACATGTTTTTCGTTAGTAAATTTAAGGGGCTTCTTTGCGAAAAACTCCTCAACGCCGGCCAATGAATAAGTGACTGAGGTTTCAGGCGTTTTAAAAGTGAGTAACTCGCCCTGCTGGGCGACTTCGATTTCATCGCTATCTGTAGCCTTACATAAATTATCAAGTTTACGGGTAATCTTCTCTGTCAAAACAATAGAAGTCGGTAATTTTAGGTTGTCAGGAAAGTGCACTACCTCAACATCGCCATCGCGTTGTATTTTACAATGTTGTTTATCTACGTTCATTTCAAAAAGTTCAAAAGGCATTGTTTCAGTTGACTCGTATATAACGCGCTCTACAGTGGCTTTAGAAACAGCTGAAGTTGGGCGCTGTCCACTTTCTTTAAGATAAGTTAAATGCGCTTGATATACATCAACACACTCACACCGACGCAGTGCGTTTTCGTTGCTTTTAGTGTCTTTATGAATTAATTCAATTGAGGTTGCACTAGAAGACAAAGTATGAATACTTAATTCAATATCTCCATTCTCACTAAAATAGTATGGGAGCTGCTTTGCAAAGCTGCCGTCAATAGAAAACTGTGTGTCTTTTACATGTGTAGAGGACGTATCAAGTATAAATGTACAATGTGAACATAAAGGAGGTTTACCCGTTATTAATGTAATGGAACCTTCTTTTTTACTTATTAATACGGTTGCTAGGCTGTCAGCATAGTGGGTATCAATATTCTCAGTTATGTTTTTTAATAGTGCTTTTTTGTTACTAGAAATAATGATTTTCATGGTTGTTCCTTATTGCATTGAAATAATTGAATAAAACTTTGTGTAAATTTGAGCCGCGAATTCAACCCCGAAGTGCACCACTCGCTAAATTAGGCCGCATTGCGTAATTCGTTAAACACAACGACAGGCTGTTTGTAACCTAGGCACTTTCTAGGTCTGGCGTTTAGCGCACGTTCTATATCGGCCACCTGCTTATCCGTTACCGTTCTTAAATCCGTGCCTTTGCGTATGTACTGGCGCAGTAAACCGTTGAAGTTTTCATTCAATCCGCGCTCCCATGAGGAATACGGATTCGCAAAATAAATATCAGTGTTGAGCTTATCTGCAACTAGCTCGTGGTCACAGAACTCGCTGCCATTATCAGCGGTTATCGTATGCACATGACGGCGATATCGCCACAGCATGCCTATCATGGCTCTGCTTACGTCTGCCGCGCTCTTTGCTGGCACTTTACGTATTAAATAAAGCTTGCTTTGGCGTTCAACTAGGCTGACTATGGCACCCGTTCCATGCTTACCCAGTACGGTATCAGCTTCCCAGTCACCGAACCGTCTTTTCTTGTCAACAATCGCTGGGCGGTGCTCAATGCCCACTCGGTTCGGGATAATGACACGCTTCGCACGACGACCTTTGCGATATCGTCGATGGCCTTGTCGTAAGTGCCTAAACAACTTGCCGCCACTCAATTTATCCCGTTGCACATAACCGTAAATCCATGCATGACTCACTGAAAGCCCAATAATCCGGCCCACGCCTGCAATTTGCTCGGGACTCCACTTTTGTTTTAATCCGAACTCAACAAAGGTGATGGTCAGCTTAGATAGACACGACTTTGCGGCTTGAACGCGCCTTTTGAGTGTCTTTGCCTGGGCGACTTCGGGTAGATAGTGATTTTCCCGGATCCTATTTCGTCTGATTTCTCGGCTAATGGTGCTATGACTGACTTTCAGGCGTTTGCCTATCTCACGATAACTAAAGCCCTCGCGTAAGTAGGCTTCTATCTGGTATCTTTGTCCTGCGATCAACTGCTTGTAACTCATGGTAAATGCTTCTGTTTGTTTGGCGACGATAGAGTACCACCAACAGGCAGTTGATCTCTTCTCACCGTTTAACCATGAGTGGTGCACTTATTATCTGAATTCGGGGCACATTAGGTGAAAGCGTTTTTTTAGGTGTTAAATAAATAGTCAATTGTGTTTTTCCTTTAGAATGTTTAGCTATTTGGATAACGTCGTTTTTTGAACAAACAACGTTTTAAGCAACATTATTTGTCGTTCGCTGTTGATTTTTCGATTAACAGAAAGAGTAAATGCAATACTCAACCAGCCCCAGTCGGTATGCCTAAACAAGGTGGTAAATGCGTGTGCATTTTTGCTGTTGCAGGCAAGCGAAATTTGTAATGACTGCTCATCATCAGAAAGCTCAACGAGAGGTAAGTTTTTCAGAGCTGTGCGCTGCTTTTTACTTATCGGTTTAATGTGATGCTTACTGCCATTACCCCAAATAAAATTGAGCGCATATAGGTCAAGCGCTTTACTATCGAGCATGGCTTTAAATATAAAACCGAGTAACGTGTGTGTACTGTTTTGAATTGATGTTTGCCACGCTAAACTTTGGTCAACTGTTAAGGACGTATGTTTCGTATGAATAGCTTTCCCAAATAGTGCTTCTCTAAGCTCACAATCGCGCAGCATTATTGTCTGATTGCGTTTTTGCCCCAGAGTTTTATTAGCGTACTCAGGGCTTAGGTTAAGTAATATGCGAGAAAGATCATTAGAGCCAGGTTTTAGGCCAAACAAATAACGCAGTTCACTGTGGGTGTATTCGCGTTGTGTATATAGTGAATGATCACGGCTAATAATAGGCAATAGCCAATCTATGTCATGCAAGTATGACCAGCGTGTAGTGCCATAATAAATATGGCCAATTTGTTTTCCCATTTCATCTAAAAAAGCGGCATCATTCACTTCGTGAACAGCTCGACCCTCAAACCAATAATCAAAGCGAGTAGCCACTGACGTACTCGATAGCACCTCTTGCTCAAGCGCTGTTTTTCCTCGTTGTTCATCAGGTGTATCATCTAAGCAGTGCAGAGTTTGCAGCATAAATAGATGCACGCCACTGTGGCGAAGGTGATGAAAATTAAGGTGTGTACCGAACAAGAATCGTAAAGCACGTGACACAGGCAATAAATAATAAAGTTGTCGTGAATGATACTTCTCACCTTCAAAGCCTAACAAAGGCTGCTCGCGCGGTGTGTTCTTTCTTATTTCAAATAGATATTTGAATAACGAGTGATACTGTTTAGGAAGTATAGTGTATACCTTGCGCGTGGTGCCGCTTTTAGTATTACCTTCAGGGGTATTGGTAACGGTTATCGTTATAAGGCCAGTACTTGGCTTAAATCGAATATCTTTACGGCGTAACCTTAGGACTTCACCACGGCGCAGCATCGCGTAAAAACCGAGCAAAGCAGCAAGCACACAGAATAAACTTCGAAAAGGGTGGTGAGTGCCATTGTCGATAAGCGTTTTAACCAGTAAATCGCATTCATCAACACCTAAACGTGCGGGGCTCACTGATGGTGGTATTAACGGACTATTGAAGAGAGACAAATCAAGCGTGTCTGTTTGTTCTTGGTGCTTTAAAAATCGTAAAAAGTTATAAAAGGTAACTTTTACTATACCGGAGTCTATTGAATCATAAACAGTCTCAGCCCACTTATTAATGGCTTCTTCGTTAATTGCATCAGCATAAGACAAAGGGAAGAGTTCAAGCTTACTTTTTAGCGAGGTATAATTTTTAATTGAACCTAAGGCAAGATTTGCTTTTTTAACGCCACCGTACACGATTAACTGTTTAGTATAATTAAACAGCAAACGCGGTAAAATATTAGCTGCATCCCATGAAGGAGGCTCTACAGAGCTCGGGTTTTCTGAATGCTTAAGTAATATTTCATGTGGCCAGCGTATTTTATTTTTTGAGTTTTTCAGTGAGTCAAACCACGTGGTATCCCAGTCGATAGCGAAAATATCAGCGGGTTTTATTGTGGACTGGCTGATGTCACGAGGTATACCGACGTGGCGTTCAGGATAGGCTAAATCCTTTATAAAAATAAACGGTAGTTTAAAGCGGATGTACCAGCTTATTTGAAAACGCCTTGGCCACTCACTTTGTTTAATCTCAGGTAAGCCTTCCTTTTCTAACCACTGAGTTAAGTGATTATATAGCCTAGTCACTGTTATCTTTTCAGGGGGTTGAGCATAATAATCATGCAATAGTCGGTAGCATATTATTGGAAGATGGTAATGCGTTACTTGTGGCTTATCAGTACCACATTCAAAGTGCGTTACAGCAAGCCGCGGGTTGTGTACTTCATCCGTGATTGAATCAGTGTTGTTCAAGATTGCACAAATATGGGCTAACGATAAAGGTGCGATTTCAAACCCTATCATTAGTGCAGTAAAGCATGGTGTTAATGGCGATCTTGTCGCAAAAAAATGTGCTTTAAACTGTTGGTAACGAGTAAAAACTTGCTGTGTATGCGCAGTACCCTTTGTAAGGTCATCAAAGTACTCGTGATCTGTATCTATTATCTTTTTTTCTAGTTCTTCAGGCAGTTGCCATTGGCATTCATTTCTTAAATAAAAAAGAACGCCCTCAAGTGCCTTTTGATAGACTCGTTGCTCTCCCGTTGGGATAGTCTTAATCTTTTTATTGATTATGCTTAGCTCTTTATGATCTAAACTAGGCGTTTGTGTATTCACCACGGGTAAATTATTTAATACCCATAAAATAGCCTCCTGCGTCGTACTGTATGGCCAAGCATGCACTAAGTAATCGTCTATTTTATTTGCTTGTTGCTTTAAGAATTGTTCAGACATAAATAAACTCCTTCAAACGAAGGCGCTGCGGAAGCATGTTTAAATAGTCCTTCATTAACGCAAAACGTCTTGGCGATAACCTGTCACTTCCGAGGCGCTCCCCTAGATTTTCATGGCCCATGAGACGATCAATATCGTTATCGAACAGCTTGCCTGAAAACATATGAGTATTAGCGCAATGACAATAAAAGTGACGCAATTGATAAGGCACTACACCAGGCCATAGTTGATGCATGAATAAGCGAAGCCCACGACATGTGAGAGCTATTGGCATATTTTCTCCATTACATGTATACCAAAGCTCATCTAATTCTGTATGTATGTTAAGTTGCGAGCGAATAACTGCTTTAAATGATAAGTACTGCTTAACCTCTAGCTGCAAGTAATCACAAAGTATCAGTTGTCTAAGGACGCCTTTGTCTTTAATGAAGGTTATATCACCACCTGAGTAATAACTGGATAAAATACTAATGCCATGTGTAGGCCTTGCACCGGCAAGAACAATAAACAGTAATGCAATACGGTAGGTTGCTTTATTGTAGTAATCGCGTAACGCAGCTTGACTGGCTGACGACGATTTTTTGCTCGGGCCCTTAACAGAAATACTCTTTTTGGCGTCTTCAACTAAGTTATGTAGCTTTTGGAAAAAATGGCTTACATCGTTATCATCTAGCGATCGACGGCTACCTATTAAAATAGCGGGAATACGCTTTTTATTAATGCCACTTTGTGTGGTATCAAGTTCAAACTGACTTATTTCACCCGGCTGCGATAAATAGTCAGCCTTTTTTGTGAGCTCCTTAATCAGGTTTAAAGAAAAATCTTTCAAGTAAAGCTCAAAATGTGAGTGAAATTTAGCATTCCTTGCTGCGTCAATAAGACGCGATAAGTATCGATTATGTGCTTCAAATAGTTTATAGCGGATACGGTCACTATTAAGTTGTTGGTAATACATTGCGCTAGTGTGATGTGCTTGTTGCGGCGCAATAATTTGCACTCTTACAATTGCACCTAATGTATTATCGTTCTGAGCGCATTTTATAAAGTAATTTTGCAGTTTGTCTTTACGTACACGAGGTTGGCTCCGTAATTTATGAGGTGTTTTCCAAGGCTTAGACATTAACTCGAACAAAGTTGTTTTGGCTTCTTGAGGGCCTTGTTGATCAAATACAGCTCTCTAACAAACTCACTTAACTTACTGATATTTAGGCAGACCAAGGGTGTTGATCTTATTTAGCGCCTTCACTTTGATCATCGCTTCAACCAGCTGGCGATTGTAATCACGCGCATTTAGCTTAGCCCCCATCAACTGTTTAAAACGGTACATCGCTGTTTCTGCTAATGAGCGCACATGATATCCACTGAGCTTTTTCCATTGTGCGATTCCTAACTTATTGCACAACATGACAGCCTCATTGCGTGGATGCTTATCAGTCCACAGCCGTGCATTCTCTCTCGGCGGGATAGCAGGTATCGCGCCTTTTTCAGTAATTTCTGCATAGCAGCGGCGGCTATCATAAGCACCATCAGCGCTCACTCTATCTATACGCCGGCGTAATGGTCTTATCAAATCTTGGAGGGTCTCGCCGTCGGTGACGTTACTGAGCGTCATTTGCGCCCCCACAATATCATGCGTGTTGGCATCCACCGCAAGGTGCAGTTTTCGCCACTTTTTTCTTGCCTTTACGTGGTGCTTCTGTGCATGCCATTCACCTTCGCCAAACACCTTAAGTCCTGTGCTATCAACTACAATATCTACAAATCCAGTGGTGCGGACTTTACTGCGAAATTTAATATTCAACTCAGCACTGCGCTTACACAGACAACTGTAGGTTGGGGCTTCAAGCGGAAGCTTCATCAAAGATAATACCGATTGTGTGAACCCTTGTAGTGCCCTGAACGACAAGCCAAAGACAGCTTTGAGTGTTAAGCAAGTTTCAATAGCAAGATCAGAGAAATGATTAGAGCGGCCACGCCCACCGTGAGTACATTCGTTATACCAATGACGCGTTGCTTTTTCGTCAAACCAGAAGCGAATATTACCGCGGTTAACGAGGGCTTGATTATAGTGAGACCAGTTTGTGATTTTGCTCATTGTTGTTGCACGGGCTAGTAGGATATAGATGATCTGATCACAGGCTGGCAAGATAGTTCAAACTTTTAGGAAACAACGCCCTTCTTGAGTTAAAAAAGGAATATTGTAAGTTTCTTCGCTAATAAACTTTTGAAAAAATGTATTAAGGTAAGTGGGCATGGGTTGCCATAGATAAACAGTACGGTTTTTGTATTTACAGGGTCTCGCATACTCAGCCCACGATACAGTGCCATCATAAAAAGTGCGAAAGGTATGCTCATGACACGAAGCTGCGCCGGAGATCTTAATAAAATCTGGAATATCGCTTGGTTTACCAATGAGTGACCAATCCTGTGTTAACCACATAAATAGTGCCACAGCGGTCATGGCTGGCCGATCTTTGGCGTCTACTTTGGCTAATTTACCTAACATAATAGCAAGCGTTGTGGCGTATGCCATTGCATCTGGATAACAGCCACCCGCATTGTTTAAACGATTACTTTTAGCTATGTGTGTAAACATACTCATATCGACTTCTCCATTATCGAAAAGTAGAAGGTGAGGTATTAGCTAAATTTGCCAATATCGTTTTTTTAGGAGCATGTATATCGTGCGCTTTAAAACAGTTAAGCCGGTGTTGAATATTGCTACTTAAGCTGTTTTTTAAATAAAGCGTTAATGCCGAGTTGTATAGCAATGTAGTGATAAGTACCTGCTCGATATCAGCTTGTTGATAAACGTGTAATTTTAAGTTTAATTTCGATTGAAGCGGGTGTGCTTTAAAGCGTTCAAGTATCCCATCAGGTGAAAGTGTGAGGTAACAATCATCATCAGTATCAGGCGTCACTGGCAGCGGACGTAAGTCTAATAACGTTTGTATAACCTCAATGGGTAATTCATCGATGCTCTTACTTTGCTTTAATTGCACAACATCATTTATTGTCAGTTCACTCATTAATGGGTGAGCTTTTAACTTTGCCTTATCAAGCTGAATAACTTTTTGCTTATATTTCATATGACTTACTCTTCTAAAATAACGTATTAATTTTTAAATTTATGATAATCCTTCCGCTTTTTTTCAGTGTTGATTATGTCCTACTATGTAGACCTACTTATTCGGATTTGGCTGAAAAACAAAAAGCAATCGTTTAAAAAGCGCTCTCATGTTCAAGGTCACCCAAAAAACTTATAGGAGTTAAGTTGTTACAGTTATCAACACAGCTGCATAATCATAAAGCTAACGTTTTGCCGCAGTGGCGATTTACTCCTACTATTTAGGCCTACTTATTTGAAGTAGGTAAAAAGCTTCTATTACCTAAAAGTCGGCATGCTTCACAAGTACAATTTTTGCTTCTTAGTAAGCTATAAAAGCTCTTAGTAATTAAGCCAGCGCTTTAGGTTTTTATTAATAAGTGAAAATAAAATCTTAAGAAAGCGTGGATGATTGAATGTGTGAAATACCTCACAAAAATACCGAAACCCAAAAATATTAACCTTAAAAACAAGTGGTTATTGAGATTTTGGGAAGGGTGATGGTATGTATTTACACTTCGCTTTATAAAAATTAAGCTTTTAGACCATTCACGCTTTTAGCTGTCATCAATATTTGAAAACTTTAAACAGGTTTTCTTAATAGTTCTAAAATTAGAGCACCCCTTTTTGTGCCCTCTAAACTTTGCGTGATTAAAAAGTAGCGTGCTTTAAATGTATAATTCATTTATTTTCAATGCGTTACAAGTCACCTTTCTTTTATTCGTTAAAAACGTTTTTTTCGCTTTTTTTATTATTTATAAGTTGACAATGTTATTTTAAGGAAATAAATGTGGTTTTTTGGGTACGGTTGGGAGTGGGAAAGCAATGAGGACTTATACTGATGCGCTGATTTATCATCATAAATAATGACTCAATGAAATCTTGGGCTATAAATTTAATACTGCGTAATGAATACGCATGCAGCACTTTATTTAAGTGGATGTATTTAAGAGAAATTCGGTTTGTGAGTACCAGCTCTTATTATAAGTATTAGGTTGCTCAAATTATTAACCTCATAGATCAATACCTGTTGTCAGTGTCCGCGCTTTTTCATCCTTCTTGTATGTTGCTACAAGTATGCAGATAGCCCCTATCATGGGTGAGAAATAACTCTCGTAAACCCCAATTTACGATAGCTATTATTATGTTAAGTAGGTGGTTAGGTTGCATTGGTCATGAAATAAACAGAAATATTGACTTGTATCTAGCGTCAATTAATTTGGCTGGTTTAAAGGTTCTCTCATTAGAACTCACACACATACAAAACTGGAAAAGTTAAACAATAGAAATTCTATAGATAGCCTCCATTAAAAATGGGGGGATTACCTCTGCATTCAGCGAATAATGATCTATCGCCTGTAGAGTTTGAGAATTATCAAATTAAAGTGTCCAGTTTTAGTTGACCAGAACAGTCTCGAAACTAATGGGTGCTTTAAAGGGAAAAATAGCGTTAAAGCTATTTAGCAAATATCCATACTTAAGGAAAAACAAGTTATGGGGAAACCATTTTTGGCAGAGAGGGTACTTCGTAGATACAGTAGGGATAAATGAAGAAATAATAAGACGGTATGTCAGGCACCAAGAAAAGGAAGAGGTGCAAGAGCAGGCGCAGTTAACACTGCAGTAAACAACGCCCCCTTCTAGGGGGCTAATGCAAAGCCACCTTCTTTAGAAGGTGGATCTTTTACTCATTTTTTCTCATCTGTAACACCCTAAAAGGAATTAATGCTTAGTAAAGTGAAATACTAAGCCATGATTTTGACAAGAATATAAGAAAAAAGGGGCCTGTACAACTTCAGTAAATCGCCGAAAACAGCCACTCTTTGATAAAAGGGGACCTCGAAAAACCTCCCTCACATCACCGGCTGTGTGATGGGAGCCTAGCTGGCTAGTTGGAGGGAGAATATGTTTCCTCTTCAGTTATATCGTCATCGGTTGAAGGCACCGCTTGCTCAACTTCTGCTTCTTTACCCTTAGCTTGAGCTGATTTTCGTGCTCGAATTTCGATATCAATAATGCGTCGAGCCAGTTTGATGATGCGCTGTTGCCATGCGTAGTTGCCATCAACACGTTGCTTGTTGCTAAGCACGCTAGATAACCAGAGTGTGTCCATTGAGATCATCAACGCATCGAGTTTGCGAACTAAGCCGACAAACTGGCCAACCTGGGGCGAACTTATTTTTGCGTTGAAGTTTATCGGGTCTGTGTAGTCAGGTACTTCATCGATGCCGTTGGACTCCATCAGTTTGTCCAAACGAGCTTGTTCGTTGTCTACCGCCTTAGCGCAATCCTCGATCAACTGGCTAATTATTTGTTCCACTTCATCAATTTCGTTCTCATCGCCAATGATGCGCAAAATGACATCGATTCCATAAAGCGCACTGACCGTCCGTCTAAAAACACGGTCAACGACACGTTGCGCCTGTAAGCTGTTAATTGTGAATGATTGTTCAAAGGTGGGTTTTGAGTAATTGGGTTTTGCTTGGGCCATAAGTTTGCTCCTGATATGACAATAATCAGTCCCTAGACTAATCCTCTGTGAGGTAATGGCCTTTCAGCTAGGTGGAAGAATTGAGCATCTTTCTAACTATCCTGTCTGGATAAGACGGTTACACTGACTATCAAATATTGCTGATCTGTTTCAGTGATATCTGCGCCTGAGAGCATGAGTTCAAAGGAAGCCCGCTGCTGAGTTTTCTCAGTGGTACTAAGAGGTAGCTAGCCTCCTTAAACAAATAGCCTGCATGTTTTTACATGCTCAACCATGCGTTCCTTGCGGTTCGCCTTTTCACCACCCAACTGGGGGAGTTTTCCCCAGTTGAGGGTGACTCCTTCACAACCTAATTAAGGAGTCACCAATGGAATATATCTTCGGATTTATTATCCAAATCGCAGGCATTATGTTGCTTGCAAAGCTGAGCTTGTCGCTTTTGCGATTGCTTGCTCGTCAAAGCGTGCGACCGTATCGATTTGTACTTATTCAAATCAAGCGTTCGCTCACACCAACACCAAAACGTCGTCCAATGGCAGTGCCTAAAGCTCCTGGTATGCCCCGTTTGACATCTGCGTTTTACAAAGAGCCACATCAGTACGATATGGCTTTACTCGAAATACCAACCTATCTGCGCCGTCAGCCTTCTTTGCCCAGCCGGGCAGAAACGACTGTGTGCACAGAGTTCAACTAAGACGAGGAGAACATCATGAAAAACCAAGTAACACTCATAGGCTACGTTGGCTCTGAGCCAGAGACACGAGCCTATCCATCAGGTGATTTAGTGACCAGTATTTCACTGGCCACTTTTGAGAAATGGCGCGACCGTCAATCCAATGAGCTCAAAGAGCATACGGAATGGCATCGGGTCGTTTTTCGAGATCGTGGTGGATTTAAGTTAGGGCTAAGAACAAAAGATTTAATCCAAAAAGGAGCGAAGCTATTTGTTCAAGGGCCTCAGCGCACGCGCTCATGGGAGAAAGATGGCATTAAGCATCGATTGACCGAAGTGGACGCGGACGAGTTTCTGCTTCTTGATAGTGTGAACAAAGCATCTGAGCCATCAGCGGCGGATGATGCGGGCTCCCAAGCTAATTGGGCACAAACTTATCCTGAACCAGATTTTTAACCGAGCAAGAACGCTTTAACCCAGTCGGGAGTACTTTCCCGTCAGGGGCAGACTCCCACTTTGATTGTCGGAGTCCATAATGGAAAAACCAAAGCTAATCCAACGCTTTGCTGAGCGCTTTAGTGTCGATCCAAACAAGTTGTTCGATACCCTAAAAGCAACAGCATTTAAGCAACGTGACGGTAGTGCACCGACCAATGAGCAGATGATGGCGCTCTTGGTGGTTGCAGATCAGTACGGCTTGAACCCTTTCACCAAAGAGATTTTTGCATTCCCTGATAAACAAGCTGGGATTATTCCAGTGGTAGGTGTCGATGGCTGGTCTCGCATCATCAATCAACACGACCAGTTTGATGGCATGGAGTTTAAGACTTCAGAAAACAAAGTCTCACTGGATGGCGCGAAAGAATGCCCGGAATGGATGGAATGCATCATCTACCGGCGCGACCGTTCGCACCCAGTCAAAATCACTGAGTATCTGGATGAAGTCTATCGACCGCCTTTTGAAGGTAACGGCAAAAATGGCCCTTATCGTGTAGATGGTCCATGGCAGACGCACACTAAGCGAATGCTAAGACATAAATCCATGATCCAGTGTTCTCGCATTGCGTTTGGCTTTGTGGGAATTTTCGATCAAGACGAAGCGGAGCGAATTATCGAAGGCCAAGCAACACATGTTGTTGAGCCATCTGTGATTCCACCCGAGCAAGTTGATGATCGAACCCGAGGGCTTGTTTACAAGCTTATCGAGCGGGCGGAAGCTTCAAACGCTTGGAATAGTGCATTGGAATATGCCAATGAACATTTTCAAGGTGTTGAACTGACGTTTGCGAAACAAGAAATATTTAATGCACAGCAACAAGCAGCGAAAGCGCTCACACAGCCTTTAGCTTCTTAGCGCCACGCATTTAGTTTACTAACCCTGGCGGGATTATTCTCCCGTCAGGGGGAAGGTCTCGTCTTTTTTTGGAGATCTTCCATGACTAAATCAGCCTCACTTTTTCGCTTGGTATTGGTTGTTGCCCTTGTCTTAGGTTCGATTCAAGCCGGTAAAGCGGCAATTGATTTGGTTCAAGCAAGTGTTGTTCAGCACCAAACAGCGTTAGCACAAGCTGCAAAGTAACCACTTAACCCTGAAGGGGAGTTCTCTCCTTCGGGGGAGTCTCCCCACAAAGGAGGCAATATGAAGGTTATCGACCTATCACAACGTACTCCTGCATGGCACCAGTGGCGCATTGCAGGGGTTACGGCATCTGAAGCCCCAATTATTATGGGGCGTTCACCCTACAAAACACCGTGGCGATTATGGGCAGAAAAAACCGGATTCGTATTACCGGAAGACCTGTCGAATAATCCCAATGTACTTCGCGGTATTCGGTTGGAGCCTCAAGCAAGGCGAGCATTTGAGAATGCGCATAATGACTTTCTTTTGCCGTTATGTGCTGAAGCCGATCATAACGCAATCTTTCGAGCCAGCTTTGATGGCATCAACGATGCGGGCGAACCCGTTGAATTGAAATGTCCTTGTCAGTCAGTTTTTGAGGATGTGCAAGCTCACCGAGAACAAAGTGAGGCGTACCAGTTGTATTGGGTGCAAGTACAACATCAAATACTGGTCGCCAATAGCACGCGTGGTTGGTTGGTATTCTATTTTGAGGATCAACTGATTGAGTTTGAAATACAACGAGACGCATTGTTCTTAACTGAATTGCAAGAAACGGCGCTTCAGTTTTGGGAGTTAGTTCAAACTAAAAAAGAACCGTCAAAATGCCCTGAGCAAGATTGTTTTGTTCCCAAGGGTGAAGCCCAATACCGCTGGACATCGCTGTCTCGCCAGTATTGCTCAGCACATGCCGAAGTGGTTCGACTGGAAAATCACATTAAATCTTTGAAAGAGGACATGCGAGACGCTCAGTCAAAATTGGTCGCCATGATGGGTAACTACGCTCATGCGGATTATGCTGGGGTCAAACTCAGCCGCTACATGATGGCGGGCACTGTGGACTATAAGCAATTGGCCACCGACAAATTAGGCGAACTGGACGAACAGGTTTTAGCCGCTTACCGAAAAGCGCCACAAGAGCGGTTGCGTATCAGTACCAATAAGCCAGAGCAGCCCGTTGAAACACCAATCAAAATCAGCCTTGAGCAAGAGAACTTGGTTCTGCCAGGTGACTCGCCGAGCTCATTTTATTTTTAACGTTCACTTGGAGCCGATTTCGGCTCCTTTCTCATGCGCTTACATCGAGTGCATCAGAAAGCAGTTTCACTCGTAGCCAATGCTGGGTACGAATGATAGAGCGAGCTGAACTCTTACATACACAGCCATACCACAATCAACTCACCACCCGACGGGGACTTCATTCCCTGTTGGGGCATGGGGCCTCGTTAAAACTAATGAGGTTTACCATGACTGAACATTCCCCATTTTTGGTTCAAGTGAATCAAGCGTTTAATGTCCCGGCTCCTGATGCTTTCGTTCTGGAAGGATTTAGTGCCGACACTACCCATCCAAACATTCCCGTTCGCAAGGACGAGTATGTTTTTAGAAAAGAAGACTTACGTGACGTATTGGCGTTCTTGTCTAACCCAGACAGTGACGGTTTGTATATTACAGGCCCCACTGGATGCGGTAAGACCTCGCTAATTTGTCAAGTTGCTTCTCGATTGAATTGGCCTGTTCAGCAAATTACTGCGCACGGTCGATTGGAGTTGTCCGATCTTATCGGTCACCACACACTGGTTAATGGCAACATGACCTTTGTGTATGGACCGCTGGCACTGGCTGTAAAGCATGGCCATTTGCTGATCATTAATGAAATGGATCTTGCTGAGCCTGCTGAACTGGCTGGACTCAATGACATTTTGGAAGGTGCCCCGTTGGTCATCGCACAAAATGGCGGTGAGATCATCATGCCACATACCAAGTTTCGTTTTATCGCTACCGGCAACAGTGCGGGCAGCGGTGACCAAACGGGCTTGTATCAAGGTGTGCTCCAACAGAATTTGGCTTTCCTTGATCGCTTTAGAATCATTGAAGCGACCTATGCAGAACCATCTGTAGAGGAGGCCATTCTGGAGAACGTTGCGCCGGGCTTGCCAGAAGTCTTTCGCCAAAAAATGGTGAAAGTGGCTGGTGACATTCGTCGTCTTTTTATTGGGGGCGCGGATGGAGGTGCAGAACTCAGTATCACCATGTCCACAAGGACCTTGGTGCGCTGGGCAAAGTTAACACTTGCTTTTAAAGGCGCTCCTAACGCAGTGGAATATGCACTGGTTCGGTCTTTGACGGCTCGTGCTGAGTTGGAGCAACGTGAAGCCATTCACCGTATTGCCGCTGATGTCTTCGGTGATCACTGGGAGGATTGATGATGGAAAAGTGCTTTGCTCTTTACCGTTACAGTCATTCTGATGGGACAGCCAAAGAATGGGCCATTTATGTTGGATCAGATAACCAGGAGATTGAAGTTCGATTTGGAAAAGCAGGTCAACTGTCGCAGCAGCGATTGATTGATTCGACTGATCCTAACGCTGAAGCAGACCGACGAATCAATGAGAAAATCAACAAGGGTTATCGACTTGTTGGACAAGTCGGCATTGATCATCAAGGGCGGCCATTTGAACTCTCAAATGCGCTAGATAGCGTCGTGTGTGCCAATAACGTCAGTTGGGAGTTTCGTACTCGCAAGGACGTCAATGGCCAAATCTCGCTGGCGCAAAAAGCGTTGTTCGATATGGCAAAGCTGCTTGAAGCCTATGGCTTGGCTGTGATTGATGATAACCAGGTCAGGATTGGAGAATGGTCATTAGGGTTTTGCAAAAGCGGATTACCTAGTACCAATCAAATCAGCATGGTGTCAGGTGAAGGCGCTGGCATTGTTAATACTGATGATGGCCCGTGGCCATTGTTGCTGTTACTGGCCTTTAAGCGTCAATTACCACCACTATGTTCGCTCACAGTAGCGAGTCCTGAAGGGATAGAAGTATCCGACCAACTGAAGTTGGAAAAAGATGTATTGCGGTTGCTAGGCAGTGATTTAGAGCGGGTTCGCCCGATAGCTGAAGCACTGGACTTAATGCCTGTGAAAATCGATCTCAACCAATCGTCGCCTGATTCGCAAAATTACTATTTCTGATAGTGGTATTGCCATTAGCGCGTCAACTACTTTCACCCAAACGGGGGCCATTGCTCCTGTTGGGAGTGGTGCGTCCCCATCTCGTATGAGGATGCACTATGAGTATTCAAACCCTCGACAAACTTTTGATTTGTCACATCGACTGTTCCATCTGGAGCGGTAGAAAAAAACTAAGGCCTGAAGATTTCAGATTAGCCAATGGCAGCCAACTTCCACCGAAGGATGTTGCCAGCTTAGGGAGTAAAAAAATTTGCGACCCTGAGGCATTGGCGAACTTTGAAAGGCTTAAGAAAGAAGCGCAGCGTTTGTGTGAGCAAGTCGGTGTGCGGTTCTTAGGTGGCTATGCCGTCCCTGAAGACCGAATTGATCAGATTGTTCCAGAGCTTGACCGGATCGGTCAGGAGTTTGCGCAGTGCAAGCAGTTGTTCTTGGACAACTATGATCAGGTGACTTTTGACTGGGTTGCAAAACACCCGGAATTTGCAGATGCAATCCGGCGTGCATTATCACCCATCGAAGACGTGGAACAACGGCTTCAGTTCGATTATGCCATCTATCGAATGCAACCGGCTGACCAAGCTGGTGGCTTAGATGACAAGGTCAATGGCATGGGGCACACCCTCTTTAGGGAGGTGGCTCGTGATGCCAACGAACTGTTTGAGCGTTCCGTTGCAGGTAAGAATCAAATCAGCCAGCGAGCCCTTAATCCTCTCAAACGGTTAAGAGACAAGTTGGATGGTTTGTCCTTCCTGGATCATCGAGTTCAGCCGATGGTTGAAGCGATGGACAATTTATTTGTTCGTCTGCCGAAGACCGGCCCTGTGACAGACAATCTCTATCACGAACTGATGGCGACCATTTTAATTTTGTCTGATCCAGACAAGATGAGAATGCACGGTGAAGGTCAATTGGATATCAGACAACTGATGCCCAAACCTGAACCTAAACCCGCACAGCCAGTATCTGCTCAGGCAGATAACTTAAGTGCAATACCACAACCAACCGTCAGACCAAACCTTGGTTCGACTGTACCAAACTCATTTTATTTCTAACGTCCTTGAGGGCATGTTGCCCTGAAGGGCGCATGTCCTCTGAACTATATAAGAGGAAATTATGCAATCAACCATCCATAACCCCAGCCAACTGAAGCAGTTTGAACCGCATTTTCGTGGTGTGACTGATGCGGTTGAAAGTGAATCGATCCCAGAAGTGGCGTGTTGTCGAACGTTAGTACAACGGTCGTACTCAACACATAGTGTCGTGATCCCTAAGAACCCTGTGCTGATCGCAGATGCGGACGCATGTGGAGCTTGGGTAACGGCCATGGTATTTGTTCCAAACATGGTATTGCAGCAAACCGCTTATGAGCGGGCCTGGCTGCAATATCAACACGAGGTGTCTACTCAGTTACAAGACCATTACGGTCTGACATTGGATGACATCCTGAGTTTAGACCAGCTTAAAACGTCATTTGAGCAGCACGAGAGTCCAGCCCAATTGGTGGCTTGGTTAGGTCAAAAATACGACCTGGATAAGCTAAAAGCACAGGTTTAAACACTTACATTCCCAGCGGGGAAACGCTCCCGCTGAGGGAGTATTCCCCCTAATGATTAGGAGACTCCCATGAATCATCCATTAAAAAACGCATTGCCAATCGTTGCCGCCGCTTATGGCGAAAAGTTTGGTGTGAAGGTGCTTATTCAAGGACAAGATGCGTTTACCGATGGTGAGCGGATTGTGATCCCAACAGCAAACCCAGACGACCCACACTATCAACAGATAGCTTGGGGTTATCTGGCTCATGAAGCGGCGCATATTCGGCATACCAATTTTGACATGGTGCAGAAGGCGTCGTCCAAGCCGATCCGTAAGGCACTTCTCAATATCATTGAGGACGTTCGCATTGAAAACGAATTGGCAAAGGATTACCCCGGAACCCGGCGCAGTATTTCGCAAGTGATTGAGTACATGGTGGACACACAGCAAATGTGTGTACCTGAACAGCCTGAGCCTGCATCTAACTTGCAAGCATGGTTGTTGTTCCGCTTGAGATGCCATTTTCTGGGTCAGAAAGCGCTGACGCCTTTGTATCAAGCAGTCGATGAAAGAGTGAGACAACTCTTTCCTGCTGCAGCGATGAGCCGATTAAGCGCCATGCTGACAGCAGTGCCTAGCCTTGCATCTACAGGTGAAGTGCTAAAACTTGTCGATGCCATCGTTGCCATGTTGGAAGAAGAATCTCATCCACCACAGGATGAGTCGGATGCTGATAGCGGTAATGACATTGGACAAGATGCGAGTAATGACAGCAATAACAGTAGTGGTAGTCAAACCCCAGAAACAGACTCGTCTGCAACGGGTGATTCAGATAACTCTGATCAAGCTGACAATTTGCGACAAGCCTTAGAGGCCAGTGCCGCTCAGTTTGAACCCGATACCTTTGCACAAGTGGCAGAAGTGTTGTCGGAACAAGCTGAAGGACATCAGGGCGTCACTCCACTCAGTTTGCCCCAAGCAGAGCAAGCTATGTTGGGTGATGAGGCCATCTTGACCTTATCGGCGTCTGAGTCGGCTCAAATTCGAGCCCGACTTAGAGGTATGGTTCAGTCCAGTCAGGACAATCGGAATCATGCCAAACGGCACGGTCTTCGAGTTGCAACCCATCGTCTTGCCGCTTCCCAAGCAGGTGAGTCGAGATTGTTTATTCAAAGACAGCCGCGCATTGCGCCTAATGCTGCTGTGCACTTGCTTGTCGATATATCGGGCTCAATGGGTAAACCCATTGGCGAAGGTAATCGCAAGTACTTTCATGTTGCCAATGAAGCCGCTTTGGCTTTGGCCATGGCATTGGAAGGTATACCGGGTGTTGTACCTGCGGTCAGTTATTTTCCTGGTATTCATCAGGAAGTTTCTATCGCGTTATTGCCCAAGCAATCGGTTCGACATCGGGCCGCCTGTTTTGACCAAAAACCACGAGGTTGTACGCCTATGGCACAAGCTATGTGGTTTGCGGCAAACAATTTGTTGGGACAAAAACAGAAGCGAAAGCTAATGATAGTGCTAACCGATGGTGACCCAGATGACTGGGCTGCTACGCATGACATTGTTGACCGTTGCAGACGCAGTGGCTTTGAGCTGCTGGGGATCGGGATTCAAACACGCAGTGTTGAGAAATTCTTTCCTCAAAGCATCGTGATTAACGACGTCAAAGATCTGAAGCGTGAGTTATTCGAAGTAACACAACAACTGTTAATTCAGTAACCACCTCAACTTTACCACCCTGCGGGGACGATTCCGTCCCCGTCAGGGCATGGGTTCGTCTCCGCTTTTTTTTTGGAGACTCCTATGAAAAACAGAAAGTTCTTAGCTGGCGAAGAAGCCGGTACTTACATCGTTCCTGAGCAGGTGACCGAAGCGGATATATTAGATATGGCGCTTAAACTTGCTCGTGGTCGATTGAGTAAAGGTCGCAAAATTGAACAGCCATCGTCGGCGTTCTCATACCTGCAAACACTGATGCACGAGTATGAGCACGAAGTCTTTGGCGTACTGTTTCTTGATACAAAGCATCGCGTTATTCGATTTGAAGAGCTGTTCAAAGGCACTTTAGATGCAGCGAGCGTGTATCCAAGGGAAGTAACAAAGCGAGCGCTAGAACTTAATGCAGCAGCAGTGATATTGGTTCATAACCATCCATCGGGTGATCCTGAACCCAGTGAAGCTGATAAACGCATTACTCATCGACTCCGTGACGCCTTGTCACTTGTTGATATTCGAACGCTTGACCATGTCGTGGTCGCATCCGAGGGCTGCGTTTCGCTTGCCGAACGCGGTTATCTTTGATGAATGGGCACATTGCCCATTCTCCTACATCACAAAAGCAGTCCCATCAGCACACATCAGCACAGCTCGAATTTCTATTTGAGTTTGATGATGCCCCTGTCACTTGGTCTGACACAGAAATCTGGCAGTTACGCGAAGGCATTCTTTTGGATGCGATCCGTGTGTTGCTGGACGGTCGTGTCAGTACTCGGTTGCGCAAGGATGTGTTGTCGTGGATTCAAAATGACGAAATAGCGCCATTTTGCTTTCGTGTTTGCGCGATGGCTGCGGTTGTCGATCCTGATGTGCTTCGTGATTCCATCATGTGGCTATTAAGACGACATGGTACCCAGCTTGACTAACGTTCCTGCATTAACCAAACGGCTAATGCAGGTCCTAAGCTGACTTTTACCACCTGTGGTAGGAGTCGGCATTTTACTTAAGGAGGTTATATGGCGTTACCTTTACAAATTGACACAGTAAGGCCATATCTCAATGGCCAATGGCTTCAAGTCTTGGCGGCATTGGTGCCAGAACTTGATGCCGCTATTGCTCGAAAAGGACGTCATGTGGCTTGTCCTGTTCATGGCGGTCGTGATGGCTTTAGGCTATTCAAAGATGCTGAATATACCGGAGGTGGCGTTTGTAACACCTGCGGTATCTTTCATGATGGCTTTGAACTGTTGTCTTGGATTAATGGATGGAACTTTGCTCAGTCTATTGAAGCAATCGGCCAAGTTCTGGGTATTCAACCCGGACAAGTACCAACTCGGGTAATACCGAGTAACGCTGTTAACTGGAAGACTAAAAAGCAGGACGAGAATAAAGCGATTATCCATCGCTTGAATCAAACCTGGGGAGAAACCTTATCCCTTGCAGATACTCGTGCGCAACCGGTTTGGAACTACTTGCATCGTCGTGGCATTGTTACGCGGCTTCGTCCTGAATGGGATTCGGTGCTGAGGTTTCATCCAAACTTGCCTTACCATGATGAAGATGGTCTGTTTATCGATAGTTACCCAGCTCTGCTAGGTAAAATCGTTACTCAGCAAGGGCGTTCGGCTACGTTCCATCGGATCTACCTAAGTGAAGATGGATTCAAAGCACCGGTCGAAAAGCCTAAAAAGATGATGCCGATACCAAGTGACAGAACAATCACTGGTGGTGCCATTCCGATAGGTGAGCCTGGTGATGTACTAGGTGTTTCTGAAGGTATAGAGACGGCTTTAGCGGTTACCAGAGCAACGGGGCAAACATGTTGGTCGGTTGTGAACGCAACGCTACTGGCTAGGTTTGAACCACCAAGTAATGTGAAAATGCTGTACATCTGGGCAGATCACGATCTCTCTGAGACTGGCCTGAATGCAGCGAATGAACTCAAGAAAAAAGCCTGGCAGAAAGGCATTCTGACACAAGTGCTGATCCCCCCGATACCAACGTCACTTGGCGTGAAAAGTTGGGATTGGAATGATGTGCTGAATGTTTACGGTGCCATGGGCTTTCCGAAAGTTCATATTTGATCCAAGGGGCTTCGGCCCCTTTTTTTGCGCCTTGCATATTTGAAAAAACATGGAGAATGAAAAATAGATAACCAATAGGAGAACAAACATGATGGTATTAACCCTGTTAACAAAGCAGATTGATGGTGAGTTTACGGTTTACTGGAAGACCGGCCTTCGAAGAGGTGGTGAGCTAAAGGTCGATTTAGGTGAGCAATACGACAAGCTACCTGAGCAGCAAAAGCCAATTGCAGCTGAGCTCTATGCAATTCACCACCTATTGTCAGTGAAAGAGGTGATGGGGAGTAACCGAAGCGGCAATGGGCTTCAAATCCGGGTCAGTAAAGGAGCTATCAAAAAGTTACAGAAACAACGCTCAACTCAGCATTCACTTTACAGCCTGACTAGGTTTTTGCTCACTCGATACCAGGAAGCACAGATCTCGGTAGAGAAGCGGGACGATTGGCTCTCACATTCCTTCGAAGAATACAGCGTCGATAATGCTACAGTGAGAGAAATCGATGAGGTTATCAACGTTCCGAACATTGGACCTGTCGTGGTGACTCGTCACGCGCTTGAAAGATTCGTGGAACGGCTTTCTGATGGAGTGCCCAAGCATCCTTGGAAGGCTTTGATTTCAAAGTTATTTAGCTCATCATTGACAAAAGCAATTTTGCCTGAAAAGGTAACACTTCATAAGAACCAAAAATATAGTAACAAAGCTGATATTTGGCGGCACAGTAACAGTGATTTGCATTTTGTAGTCGTTCCGTCAGGAGCAATGAAGACTTTGGTTACTGTTTTCAGACTCAATAAGTCTCTCTAAAAAGCTCCAAATGAATTCAAGATGTGTGTCCGGTAATCGAGTAACAAGGGAATAAATGAAAAGTAGACTGAAAAACCTATATAAATATCTTATTGAGAACAGGAAGCATGAAGTCAATGGATGGCACAAAGCCTATCGAGACTTTTACAGTCAGGTCGCTCAAATCCGTGAACGAATCACATCTGGAGAAGGCTTGTCTCAAAATGATGAAGCTTTTCTGAAGCAGTTAATCTATGAGAAGAGCAACGGTATCGCTTCTCGCGGACAGTCTGTGTTGAGCAATGACAATTTCCAGTCATTCATTAAAAACAAGGATTTCATATCCGCATTAGAACAATTTATATTGATTCCAAACAGTGAAAACTTCACGGTTTTTGCTGATACGTGGGCTAACCAAGGTAAATCCAACAACCCTGTTCTCGTTAATCGAGTGGCAGCAGCTTGTACGCTCGAAGTCTCCACAACGGTTGATTCCGGTAAATTCAATCAGGTTTTTAGTTGGCTTATACGCGAAGGGATAATTCCAGTATACCCAGCAGAAGAAAATCAAAGCTGGTTTGCTAAAAACATTTTTCTATTAAAGAGCATCAAAAGCGAGTTTGATAGTGAGCTTAGGGAAGGTAAAACTGATGAGTTTTATCTTAGTCAGTTTGTTTGGGTGCTTTACGAGAATTTGTCAAACCCATTCAGTTTAAAGAAGCAGGTTGTTAAATACGGTGCGCCGGGGACAGGGAAAACTTATCAAGCACGCCTGCAAACTTCGCTTTTGTTTGACATCTGGAAAGAGGAATTTGCTCCCTACAGCCGACTCACACATGCAAGTCAGATTGAGTTGGTTCAATTTCATCCTTCTTTCAGTTATGAAGACTTTATGGAAGGGCTACGTCCGGTTTTGGACAATGATGGGAACTCTCAATTAACGTTGCAAAATGGTGTTTTTAAAGAGTTTTGCCGAAGCGCTGGTAAGTGGGAAATCGATGTATATGGGCTTGGACTTACTCAGAAGTGGGAGTCTCTTACTATCAAGGAACTTCTCCCGTTCAGAGAAAAGTTATCAGGCGAGCATTGGCAGGATATTTTCGAAATATCAGATATATCCAAGCTTGTATCGGAAGCAGTACCACCATTTTTCTTCATAATTGATGAGGTAAACCGGGCTGAGTTGTCTCGCGTTTTTGGTGAGTTAATGTACTGTCTGGAATACCGAGGCACTAGAGGTTGCGTTAAAACCCAATATTCCAATCTGAACAATGAACATACTGGTATGCTTAAAGACGCACAAGGGTATTTGTTCTTCATTCCAACAAACATCTATCTTATTGGAACGATGAACACGATAGACAGAAGTGTCGAAAGTTTTGACTTTGCTTTGCGTCGAAGATTCCGTTGGGAAGAAGTGGTGCCTGATATGGCGCTATTGAAATACCATTTGAACCAATTTTGCAAAGCTTGGCTGCCCTTGGTGGATAACCTTGAACGCTTGAATGAATTGATAGTTAAAGAACCTTTGCTTGGTAATGATTACCAAATTGGTCATGCCTATTTGATGGACTTGAAGTATGCAACTAGCCTTACAGTTTCGGAGGTACGAGAGCGCGTATGGGATGATTGTATTCGTCCGTTATTACAGGAGTATCTTCGTGGAACAGGTAAGGAGACTGAACTGATTAGCTCCTTCGGAAAGGCATTTGGGGTTTAAACTGTGTGGCTTTTCGATATCATTAAGAACGGCACACTGGTCGATAACCAGTCCTATTTTGTCAGCGAAGGCATTTTGACAAATAGACGTTTAGGGAAGTCGATAACCCTTAGTGCCAAATCAAAAGGACAATGGACCTATCCTCATAACAACGAGTCTGCAATTTGGCACTTTTTGAATTCGGTATCTCGTGATGTCGAAAAAACGCTGAATGATAATATTTCCGATGCTTTAATACTCTTCAATGATGAAGATTACGAACACAATACAGATGGTGGTTTCATCGGTGTCTCTGGTACGGATGCCAGAAATTTTAATCTCGACACGGGCAATCTAATCGGATTTGTTAAGCGAGGAGATTACTCTCTGAAGATCAGCTCACGTTTTGGTGATGCTTTCCTTCAATACATCATTGCAGATGCCGATGGATTTCTCGAATTAGAAAACATTGGAGGAGAAAGTCACGCAGACGGTTACGAGTGGCTTTTAGCATATCTATGGAACATTAAGTTTAAGAGAGCCTACCGCCTGGGCTTGCCAAAGACTTATATTACAAGAAATGATCGTATTTCCCGCGTAAGGGGAACTATAAATGCTACAGATTATTTCCAGAATAAATCATCTGGAAAATATTTATGCTCGTACCGAGAGCACAGCTACGACAGCCCTGCAACTTCACTTTTTATAAAAGCTTATGAAGCAGTTGCACATTACTCATTTTGTCACCAAACACGAAATATCTATAGTGCATTTCTGACTGCCAATCAGGGGGTTAAAAGGTCACAGCAAGAAATTTTGAGGACTTCTCATTTCACCAACCCTTTCTACAATGATTATAACGTGCTCATTGACTTATCTAAACAAGTCATTGACCGGAAGGGCTCTGATTTTGATTCGCAGCAGGATTCGAGTGCTTTCTTTTTCGATATTTCGATGTTGTTTGAATATTTCATTCGTAAGCTCATCAAGCGAGATGGGCTACGCCTGCTAGGTAAGTTCGAGCAACGTCAGCAAATAGCATCTGGTGCTCTCAGTGGTTATATGAGAAAACTTGAACCTGATCTTGTTATAGAAATCGATGAGAGTTTATTCGTATTTGATGTGAAGTATAAAGCATTTGATTCACAATTTGGGGTGAAGCGTGAAGATCTTTTTCAGCTACATACTTACATAGGGCAGTATGGAAATGTTGCCGCAATCAAGGGATGTGGATTTATTTACCCTATATCAGAAGAACGATGGGCTTCACTTAACCTTGAAAAAACACAGGGTGTGATTTCAGATATTATTCACCAGCAAGGACAAGAGATACCGTTCCATGTGCTTTTTCTAAAAATCCCTGAAGATACGTATATTGATTTTAATAGGAAAATGAAAGAGCAGTGCAGCATTTTTATTAATTCCCTTTATTCTAAGGTTTTTAATCGGTGACTTTTTTTGTGGAGAAAGGCCATTGTTCAACGAAAGTCATTGTTTTGAAGTCGAGATTGTTTATTGAGTTGGGTATCAGTTTTATATCATAGGCATTATCGAGATAGTGACAAGTCAGCTGAGTTTGTTTGACAGTTCCCTATAGTCAGAAACACACAAAATTCCTTCATCTATCTGTCCAATCGCTCTAACGGGGATCTTTAGCATGTTAGCTCTATGAAATTTTCTGGAGCTGACAATGAGAACCCCTTTGTTACCTTGGTTTATCCTGTGGGTGACCATCCCAATCATTATTTTCTTTCTATTCATCTTGCCCGCCCATGCCAGTGATGGTCCATTCTATCAGCGTGGTCAGGAAGGCTGGTTTTGGTATCAGGTCATTCCTGAACCAACGGAGGCTGAAGAGCTTATAAAGCCGGAACTTGGTTCCGTTGAGCCCAGTCAGGACGAGCTAAAGCCCTTCAGTGCTGCCTGGTTTCGTGAGCACATGCAGTCGTTCATGGACAAGGCAATTGATGAGCCGACGAATGAGAATGTCAGAGCCTATCTGTATCTCCAGCGAGTCATGATGGATAAGAGCTCACAGTTTGCTGATGTTAGTCAGCAGGTGGTCATGGGTGATCCTGTTTTGGATGAAATCAGTCGCAGACCCTTGGCGACTTATGCTGCCAATCGGATGGATCGAGAAGCTGGCGCTCAACGTGATGTAGCTTTAGGTGAAGTAGCAAAACGGGCTGGCTTGTTCTTCTTCTATCGTTCGGATTGCCCTTATTGCCATGCTCAAGCGCCTATCATCGAATCCATGGCTTTGAACTACGGTTTCGAGGTGTTTGCTATTGCTGTCGATGGCTTACCTTTACCAAGTGGAGAGTTTCCAAATTACAAAGTCGATTCAGGACAAGCACAATCGTTGTCCGTTACGACTGTTCCTGCGGTCTTCTTAGTAGACCCGCCTAATGTCATCACTCCCATTGGCCAAGGCGCAATGAGCCTTGATGAGCTCAATAATCGAATCATTCTCGCAGCCCATCAAGCCGGTTGGATTGACGATCAAACTTACTATGCCACCAGACCTGTTCAGCCCGGAGTTTCACTTGCGATGTCAGCCCAAGAACTTAACGAAAAGATATTACAGGACCCTGAGTTCCTTGTTCGCTATCTGCGTGCACAAGGAGGGTTATAACGATGAAAAAAGTATTCCAAGTATCGCTAATCGCCTGTGCGATTGGTTTTTCATCTATGAGCCAAGCAAGCTTGCAACAGGAGATGAATCAGTTGTTTGGTTCAATGACCAACACCACTGCGCCTGGTGTATTTGAGAGTCAACGGCGTGGCGTTATATCTGGCGGAAGCGTTGTTGTTCGTAACAGGATCATGAACGAGAACCTCGTCTCTATGGTGCCTCCGTCATTCCAAGCTGGTTGTGGCGGCATTGATATGTTCGCTGGAAGTTTGTCATTTGTTAACGCGGATCAGTTTGTTCAATTACTTCGTTCTGTTGCTGCAAACGCCAAGGGGTACGCATTCCAATTGGCGCTCAGTGCTATGTGTGAGAAATGCTCCCAGCACATGGAGACACTGCAAAAGAAAATCCAGCAGTTGAACGAATATTTTGGTAATTCCTGTCAAATGGCTCAGGGAGTCGTGAACGATACTCTGGCTGCTTTTGGTAAAAAGGGGCAAACAGAAGCCAGCATGTTGAGCTCACTTAAAGGGGCTGGAGACGTTTTTACCAGTTGGAGTGAATCCAACGGTAAGAACCCTTACGAGAATGCTTCAAGTGTCGCGGCATCTGATGTGAACAAAACGATTAAAGGTAATTTGGTCTGGCGAGCACTGAAACGTCATTCGGCATCAAGCTGGTTTGCATCGGGAGATGACCGTTTTCTTGAAGCGATTATGTCCGTGACGGGCTCGATCATCGTTGGTGATTTAGCGAATGCCGCTGATGGCCAAGGTAAAGCCCCAAAACTGACCAGACTGAATGGCAATAAAGTGACTATTGAGCATCTAATTCATGGCGGTAACGTCGCTATGTACCGATGTGACACAGTGACACAAGACGGCTGTCTGAATCCGACAATCACTAACATGACCCTAACCGGGTTATCAACCCAGGTAGAAAATTTACTTCTTGGTACAGGTTCTAGTAACGGCATTATTTTTAAGTTTGCTAGAAATACAGGGGCTGCTAGCACCATCGAAAAGGCTTTTATGACCTCGGCTCCTGCGAGCATTGGCGGCATGATTCGAACACTTTCTGCATTAAATGAAGGGGCTGCTAGGTCGTTTGCTTCAAGAGCTGCGCCATTTATTGCTGTTGAGATGGCCCGAGCATTGGTTGAAGACATGCTCAATGCAGCTAGAAGCACCTCTGGTGTAGAAGATCATGCCTATGCGAAGTTGTTAACTGAAGACCTCGAACGTGCACGTCGCCAAATCAATGAGGAGTACGCCGCGTTACAGCGAAGATACGGCTCAGAGCAAGAGTTGCTGGCGCATTTTAATCAGGTGATTCAGACCATTCGCAAACAGCGTTATTACACCGTTAAATCTACGGCGCTGGGGGAATAGATAATGTGGGAAATCTATTCCATCGGGGATTCGGCTTTTTTAGAACAGGTCCTGAATGCTGTCGCGATGATCACTGGTACAGGCGACTTTACTTCAATGGTTCGCATTGGCTTGCTCATTGGGGTATTGATGGTCTCTGTTCAGGCCTTAATGCAAGGTGGACGTGGGATTAACTTTCAACACGTTTTAGTCTCATGGCTAGTCTTTGCAACCATGTTTGGGCCCAGTACCCGAGTGAGCATTGAGGATGCGTACACGGGACAAGTTCGAGTGGTTGATAATGTGCCCATCGGTGTTGCTGCCGCAGGCAGTACGATTTCTACAGTTGGCTTTCAAATCACGCGATTGTTTGAAACGGCGTTCTCAACTCCCGCGATGACGGAATACGGCTTTGCATCCAGTTTACAGTCACTGATTAAAGTGAGAAAACAGGTGATGGATCGCTCTGGGTTGGGTGATGCAAATCGTGTCGGCGGTTCGGACATAGAGCAATCGTGGTTTAACTACATCAAAGAGTGCACCTTGATTGGTATCGACATTGGCCAAAAGAACCTCGATCAGGTGCTGAGTGATCCTAACCCGATGACTGCGCTTAGGTTTGATTCGCGCATTTATGGCACGCGCATTATGCTCAGTGTTAGCAGTAGCGATCTGGACTGCACCGATGCCTATAGCCAGCTGAAACTCATGACAGAATCAACCTTCATTCCAAGGCTTAAACAGGTTCTGTCAGCCTCATTGGGAACTTCGTCAGCCACTGACACTGATGACGTGATCCGAAATGCACTGAATAACCTTGGTTTGGCTTCGGTTAACACCCAAGAGTACATGGCCGCGTCAGTGCTTTTGCCTATTTATGAGCAAAGCGTGACGGGCAAGTATATGGATGATCAAGCTTTCACCGCAGCCGTTATGGTTAACCAAGCGATTGAGCAGCGCAATACACAATGGGCGGCGGAGCAGACGCTGTTCCAAAGTATTGTTCGTCCGATGATGACGTTTTTTGAGGGCTTCATTTACGCCATCACCCCATTGATGGCCTTTGTGATAGCCCTTGGCCAAATCGGGATGCGAATGGCCGGGAAGTACTTGTTAATCCTGCTTTGGATTCAACTTTGGATGCCTGTCATGGCCATCATTAACCTGTATATTCATTTAACCGTTGCAGGGAAAATGTCGGCTCTTGATGCCTTTGCAGGTACAGAAGTGCCATCTTTTGCTGGGATGATGCAGATGGATTCAGTGCTGCAAACCTGGATAGCTACTGGCGGCATGTTGGCGTCGAGTGTTCCTGCAATTTCGCTCATGCTCGTGTATGGCTCAGCAATAACTGCAACCCACTTGGCTGGACGTCTTCAAAACGGTGATGCCATTGATGAAAAGCTGGCAAGTCCAGATGTCGCGAAAAATGCCCCGGTCATGCAATCACAGTCAATGTTCCAAAATTCAGCCCTCACTGGTTCTGCTATGACCGGCGCGTCAAACCTACTAAGCAGTTTCTCTGTCGGAAACGCAGTGGGTTCAATGGTCGGATCTGCAAAAGAATCCATGACCCAGGCAACCCAAGCCTTTAGTCGTCAGGTTGGGAATACCATGAGTCGAACTTTTGGTGAAAAGCTAAGTTACGACAACCTGTCTTCGGTTGGACGTCAGATCGGCTCATCTAACTCCGCATCTAGCGCCGTTGTTAATCAGGTTACTGATGACCTGCATACTCGGTATGGTTTTGGAGACGATAAAAAAGATGCTGTACGTGGCTTGGTATCGGGCGTGCTATCGGGAGGCCTAAGGGTCGGTGGCGATGGAACCATTACTAATCCCGGTGAGAAAGAAGTTGCTGATAAGGGCTTTCTTGGAAGGCTTCTTGGTACTGGCGGCAATGATTCTCCACAGGGCAACTTGCCAGGAGTCGATAAGCCAGACTCATCTCGTGTACCAAAACTATCAAGGGTACGAGCAGGGCTGGATTTAGGTGGTAACTTTAGTGGCCAAGTTGAGTCGTCAGAAGGCAGTTCTCGATCTACGACCGCAAATACGCTCACTGGGGAGATGCAAAGCTTGGCATCGAGTGATTCACGACGTGCTGAGTATCGCGATGCAATGGTTAAGGACCTTTCAGACTCAAGACGTTCTGGCTTTGAGATGTCCTTGTCTAACCAAGACTATCAGTCACTTCAGAGTTCAGCACAAGACGTTGTCACGGCATCAAATCGCTTTAGTGAGCTTGATCAGGCCAGCTACAGTCTATCAGGACAAAGAAATACTGATGGTGCGACGTTAACCCGATTAGCGGCGGACAATCCTGAAGTCATGGATTATTTAGGTCGCTATATGAACCAGCATGTTGAAGCAGGTAACCGTTTACGTGAAAACCTTCCAATGTATCAGCGCTTGTTACCTGATGATAATCAGGCGTATGTGGCCGCAGCTATGGAGTCTTTAACCTATAGCAACTCTTCAACGCCCGCTGAACGCGACAATGATTATCAAGCAGCAATGACGGTTATGGCCATGGCTACCGGAGCCGATTTACGATCAATTCAGCCGCGCTCTAATGAAGGCCTGTCATCAGCTGCACCTACTTTTGGTGGTATTCAAAGCCAAGTTGAATCGGGTGTATTGGGCGGATACGAGGATGCAGCAACAGTTCAAACTCAGTTCAACGCAGCTCAATCGGCTTACCAAACCAATCTGTCTGGTATAGATGGACAGTTGAATGCGCATCAGCAGCAAGCTCAGCAGGCCGTAGCTTCTGACACAAGTACCTATCAATCTGGACTAAACAGTGAAGCTGGATCTCAGTGGCGATCACGCATTATGGCTGATGATAGCGGAGTTTCTGGTGCTGAAATGTTCTTCAACAGCGCCAGTGCTATTGGTGATTTCAGTGGCAAGCATACTGATGCAGCACTGCATACCTTGAATCACTTTGGCGAAGACTATGAGAGTTACAAAGAACAAGCGCTTGAAGATCCTGGCTCACGAGGTTTCTTGCACAACGCAACGGTGGCCAGCAAATCAACCTGGGATGGCTTAAAAGCCGCCGTTGATGCCGGAACCTCTTTGGAAAACCCATTGAAGGCGTTTAATGATGCATACAGTGGATCGAGTTCGCAGTATGCCTCCGAAGTAAACTGGGGCACTAAGTCTGAAGCCATGTTGGCGGGGGCATTTGGTGCGGCAGTTAACAATCGATATGGTGAGTTCCTAGAGCAGTATGCTGATGATTTTAAACAGGAAGCATACAGCGAAGGGCAGAGAATGGGATTGACCCCGATTCAAAGTCAAGTGTTCGCTCAAGCTTTCAATGAAGGTTTGGCGGGGCGCGTTTTCAACTCTGAAGACTCATCGAGTTGGTCGCCTGAAATGCTTGGTCTAAGGGAGCAAATGCTAAATGACTATCGTCAAAAGGATGAGAGTGGCGCTTACATCCCTGATAGTGTGTCCGAAGAAGATAAATCATTTGTGGATAAGCAGATAGCGGTGATCTCAAATGCATCCCTTGCGGGAGATTATGCTCAGAACAACTTGATCGATATTAGGGCCTATAACCAGGCATCAGGAAGGAACTGAAAATAGAAGGTAGCCAGCTTGTGGTGAGCTGGCTATTTTTTTGGCTTTTTGGGATACCTTGGATAAAAGCCATCAAAAAACGAATGGAGCTTATACCAATACCATTTTTCTTCAATGCTCAAAGTTCTACCCGAATCTTTAACTTGGCTGCTCAAGAATCTAATTCCAGTACAACTAGCTATGAAAAAGAGTCCCAAACCAACAATTGTACAACTCGTTTGCCAATATGCGATTACTAAAAACATAGTGGTGATGGCTATAAGGCCGATGGGGCTACAGGTCGCTTTGAATCCCAAGTAGCTGAAAAAAACGACGGTGCAGAACAGAAATGGCAAAGCCGCTAACTTGGCAGATGCCGTTAATATTTCTGATGGAAAAAAATGAGCCGCAGCCAAAGTCGCCAGAAAAAGCCCCAGTGATCTAAACCAGCAGCGTGCTGGTAAAGATTTAAGTAAGTTTGTCATCTATTGGTACTCTCAAAGTGCACGGGCGGTGCACAATCAAATCATGCATCAGCATGTTAGTTCTCAAAAAGTGTTCTAGTGGTTTGCTCGGCCATAATCTCACACACAGGACATTTAAGCTGAATGCGCTGTTGAGATACCGTCAAATACAGACTACCGCATCGACACCGGTGTAAGGATGCAAGCTGTGATCTTAAATCACGAGCTAGAACCCAACCTTCATTGATGGTTAGTTTTTTCCAGGGGATCTTAGCTGGAAGATCTGCCTCTTCTCTTGCAACCAAGTACGCATCGTAAGCCTTCATCAAAGCATCGATATTTAATTGCTTGTAGACATTATCACCACCAATATTGACATAAAGCGCCATCAGCAGGGAGCCTTCAACTAGGGCTCTTCTGCTTTTAACGATGGCATCAGATTCTGGCAATTGACCAGGACAAGGTGACTTGCCAGTCACTTCTTTGTGCAGCCTTCTGATAATGTGGATTGGCAAACCTGTATCGAGCGCGATAATGGTCGTTCGAAATCCGTACTTAATAAGCAGCGAGGCTCGGGTAAACAGCTCACTTTTGGACAGGTTATCAATCATGCATCCCCCTTGTTGTTTAGGGTTGACAATAAATAAGCGATTCTTGGGATACCTGTGCCTTTGCTCTTCACCATCTCAATCAGTTGGCTTTGGTTACCCCTTGGTTGAAACAGCATGAATGATGAGGTCGCCACTCGTTGCAGGTCGTCAACACCGGCATTAATCAGTGCATCCACCACGTCGCGTGTAAGTCCAAAGCGCAAGACCGCCTCTTGCGGATCAATTCGCGCTAATTCACGTGCTGCGTGTAGGTACGCCAAATTTAATTGATAGAAGTCTTGTAGATTGGTTGTCATTGACGGACCTCCAGTTCATGTAAAATATTGCGATAGATAGAAAGCACTCTTTGCCCATACCAGCGAGCACGCTCTTCGTTCCAACTGTGATAGCGGCCTATGCCAAGCTCTAAATCGTTTGGTGAAGACTTGATTGCTTCGGCCAAAATACTGGAGCCGACAGTAAGGTTGGTGATGGGGTCTAGCAGTTCTGCTGCTGAGCTCACTCGATGCCCATGCCAATGCAAATTGATTTGCATAAGGCCAATATCGAGCTGGTATTTTTCACTCTCTTGAAGTGCCTGGTTTAACAGTTGCTCCGCTTCTGTCTTAGATTTGGCGTAGGTTGCGTTTGAACCATTGCGAATTGCGTATGGCCATGGACTGGTCATGTTAAGACCTCGATGTGAGGCTGACTCAGCCAAGGCAACGGCGTAGAGCATGACTGGATCAATACCAACACTTTGTGCTGCTTTTTCCCAGTGATAGCCCGGAAACGCATAGACTGAAGTGCTTGCGGACATGGCTATCACTAGGGCAACGGTTTTTGCTTTAATCGTTTTCATTTTTGTCCTCTAATTGATTTCCGAGAAGCGCCTGAATGGCTTTCGGGCTTATTCTTTTCAAAGGCACTGCGCTAAAATTGGCGATGCCTCTCGTGTAAACTTGTGCCGCTTTTGACCAGTCACCCACGGCAACAGGCGCTTGCATATCAAATCCTTTTTGCTGGTTCTGATGGTCTGCAATACCCTGTAATAGCCTTGGGTATTCACCCACTTCGTCCCGCAGTAAATAAGCCTGGTAGCGTGTTAAAAACTCTTTTTGCTTAAAGGGGTATTCCCTGTCATCAACTTTGCAGAGTTCAACCCATCCCCCCATGTCTGAAATCACGCGGTGGATAAGTGCATCGTCAAACATCACGGATGTCCAAGCGCCAACCTGACGAACAGCCTTGTCAACTTTGTTCCAAGCAACCATGGCTCTTGAACCCGAGTTGCCATCGATATGCTTGATGACGTCAGCGGGCTTTGGAAAAAATTGCCCAGTATCCGGTGATTGAATATGCCGAGTCAGACCGATTCGCACTTCTTCAATGCTATAAGCTCGAAGGGCTTCAAATGCGATGGATAGCAATTGCGGTGATACGCTTTTGCCATACATGGCCCAAGCTGCTCCCCAAACTTCAGCAAACTCGCGTTTATCAACCTCCTGCACTTGAACGAACCTCCCGAATACCTGGTCCGGCCCAGCTTTCAGCGATGCGACGATTGCTTTCTTCAATATTCAATTGGTGATTGCTGCCCTTTAGGCTCGTCGATGATTGCTGTACTTCATCAATGCGAACGTACTCGTCTTCCCATTGCCGGTTTAAAAGCCAGTTATGTGGCATAGGGGTCTTAGTCCGATCTTGATACTGCAATCTGTTGTCTCGTTGCTCTTTCCAGCGTGTTAGCACTTCCAAGGCGAGTTCATGGTCTTCATTGAGGCCCATGCGTAGCCATTCTTCTTTGGCTTTCGCTTTTTTTTCTTTGCGTATTTGTACATCCCAGAAGTCTTCAAACTGTATGTGGTCAACAGTTTTAACTGTTGGTTTATTGCTTCTCTCAGAGCCATCCGACCGTTGAGAGTCCCTTACCGGGTTGCCATCAGGCATAAACAATGATGAAAATTCTTCTGGAAGCCGAGCTTGGAAAGCGGCAAGTGACTTCAAAAGCGATGCCATACCAACGAAGTCGGCAGGTACATCTTTAAGTAACCGAAAGGCTGCCTTACCTTGGTTCGGGTTTTCGATTGGGTTGTGCTTCAGAAAGCTCCGAATCAAAGTCCAACCAGATCCCTCGCAACGAATGAGGAACTGATCTTGTTCTAACTCATTCAGAGCCTTGGCAACCTGTTGCTCATCCCAGTTCAAGTCAGAAGCAACGTAACCAATCGGCAATCGAAAGCAGCCAAGCAAATTACAATGTGGGCATGTAAGCAAATACAGTCCTAGCAACTTCGCTGAGTCACTCCAGGACAAAACGTTTTGCTTTAGCCAAAAGCGGGTATAGACCTTGCCATAATCACGCATGGAGGAACTCGCTTTTGTGTTTACGTAAAATGCTCACCATTATTTGCCCTTAATCCTACTGGTTACTAGCTTTCAGCTCGCTTGGGCATTCGGGATAGATGTCCGGTCTTAACTGAGATCGGGTTACCTGTCCTTGCGTAGCTTGTTCGATGGGTAAAACGAATTCAGCGGGAACACGCCCTGATTTATTCAACCAAAACCAGACGTTTTGCTGTTTTGAGTTGATGGCTCGTGCTAATGCTGATTGCCCGCCGACCAAGTCAATGGCACGGCGGAGATGTTTTTGTGTCGTGTTGAACACTTCCATACCGTCTCCTGTTACAATAATAACTGTTACAAGATTGAATGTTACAGTTTAAACTGTAGATTAGTCAACAGTTAAAATTGTTGAAAGGCTACAGTTTTATTTGTAGAATACGGGCTTATGAAAACTTTATCCGAACGACTAAACCATGCCTTGCAGCTTACTGGGGTGACTCAGTCTGAGTTGGCTCGTCGCATTGGTATCAAACAGCAGTCGATCAGCCAGATTTGCTCTGGTAAATCGGCTAGGTCTCGTTACACCATGCAGATCGCGGAGGCGCTTCGCGTGAATGCTCATTGGCTCGCCACAGGTGATGGCGAGATTGGCTTGGGGGTCGGTAATGTAGAAGTCGGGCCTGATATTAAGGGAGGAATTCCTCTCATCAACTGGGTTCAGGCCGGTGATTGGACTGAAATAGCGGAGGGATTTGCCCATGAAGATGCTGAGGAGTGGCGTGAAGTCACTGGGAAAGCACATGAGGGTTGTTTCGCACTTCGCGTAAAAGGCGACAGTATGGAAAATCCAAGCGGAAAAAAATCCATACCTGAGGGGGCAGTGATCGTTGTTGATCCTGAGTTACCTTACTCTTCAGGTTCATTGGTTGTTGCGCGTTTGGATGATTCGAAAGAAGCAACCTTTAAGCAGTTGGTTATTGATGGTGAACAGAAGTATCTAAAACCTTTGAACCCGCAATACCCGGCAATACCGATCAACGGCAACTGCACCATCATCGGTGTAGTACGACAAGCTATCATCGATTTCTGGTAGTATGGCCCTAGTAAGTTTTGTCCTTGAACTCTGATTCTGAGCGAACCGGTTGTAGCTCAATGTTGGACTCCGGTTTTTAAATTTTTATTGATATGTGTGTAAATAAGCACTGATTGAAATTGCGGGTATGAATGCGGGTATGGTTACCATCGCTGTGATAAAATTTACAATTAAAACAATGAGGTAATGCCTGTATGCTACTTATGATCGACAATTATGATTCGTTTACATACAACCTAGTGCAATATTTTCAGCGCTTAGACCAAGATGTATTAGTTAAACGAAACGATGAGATTAGCATTGCTGAAATTAAACAGCTTAACCCAGAGCATATCGTACTTTCACCCGGGCCATGTTCACCAAATGAAGCAGGTATTTCTCTGCAAGTGGTTGAACAATTAAAAGGGCAGTTGCCAATTCTTGGTATTTGCTTAGGGCACCAAACTATTGCTCAGGCTCTAGGTGCTGATGTTATTCGTGCCAAGCAAGTGATGCATGGGAAAACCTCGTTAGTTAAGCATAACAATCAAGGTGTGTTTAGCGGTTTGGCCAACCCGCTGACGGTATGCCGATACCACTCTTTAGTGGTGGATAAACAAAGCCTGCCTAGTGACTTCACTATTACCGCATGGACAGAACAAAATTCTGATTTTGATGAAATTATGGGGATCATGCATAATGATTTAGCACTTGAAGGAGTACAATTTCATCCCGAAGCAATTTTGACCCAACAAGGGCTTGAATTACTTGCTAACTTTTTAACTCGCTTCTAACCTTAGGCTAGTGAATTAACAAATATGAACGACAATACGCCTGTGCAAATGACCGAAGAAACCCGACAACAAAGGACTGCGATGGTGCTTAATGAGCGCGCACACGATCTTTTGCTTGGTCACAGTTTTGCACAGCGTCAAATTGGCTTTATTCATACCTTAGAAATTGATTATGGCGAGTCAATGGAGCAGCGTACTCTATTAGAAGTAGAGGTCGCTGCCGAGAAAAAGCGTCAAAAGAGCAGTACAGCTCACCATAAATACCGTGCTCAGGCGAGTAAACAGTTACACCAAGTAATTGAAGCTGCCATGCAAAAGCAGCTTGAAGATATTGATTCAGTTATCCACGAAACTATCGGTATCCAAGACAGTGTACCAGCTATTCTAGATATTCTAGCTGTGCGTTCAGCCTCAGTGGGTCGACTAGAGCCATTAGTTAAAGACTTAAGTTGGTTAGGTCGTGAGCTCGTTGCGTTTGTGAATTTACCTTTTTATCGAAAACAACGTAATAAACACACTTCAGTTCAAGTTGATAATCCATTATTAGCGCTGCGTTACATAGGCTTAGACAATTTAAAGTTTGTGGTGCCGACATTTGCGGTACGCCATTGGATGCCACACAGCACAGAGCCATTTCCACTACTAAAACGTCGACTTCGTGATAACTCAATGGCGTGTGCCATTGCAGCTCAAGAACTTGCTAAATTAAATGGTGTAAATGAGGTGCACGCGTTTACCTTAGGTATGCTACTCGACGTGGGTAAGATAGCGCTAGTTCGCATATACCTTCGTATTTTCGAGTTAGTTTGGCAGCGTCAAGTAACGAAAGCCCGTGATGAGCAAAAGAAAGACTTACACACTGCTTTATTAGAACTAAAACCTGATCCATTATTTTTAAGCACCTTGCTAAATAAGCAGTCGATGAAGGTAACAGCGACCGTGATTGAGCAAATGGACTTTAGATATTTGCCATTTAATGCGGTAATGCAGCAATTAACTACACCCTTAGCTAAAAACGATGAATATTTGCCACTTACTAAGGTGATTTTAAAAGCTCGTTGTTACGCGCAGTATTTAAGTTTAAATGAGCATCAATTGGTCGAAAATGACGAAACTGAACGTTGGTTTACGCACTTCGATTTCACCAAGGAAGAGCTTAATCAGCTAGCAAAATGCAATTTTGATCGCTTTCATATTCAAATTAATTAAAAAAATTGTTAATTTTTTTGCGACTATTCATTCATTGTTTATCAATCTGCAGCGACAAATTTTTTGTCATTAGCCTGTGCTTGGCTCACTAGCCGTACGCCTTTTTATAGTAATTAGACCAAAAAACAGCCTTCAAATAGTTATTCACTATCCATGAAAAAATATCTCAAGCCCTTTATTTTCAAGGGCTACATGAAAGTTTTCTAAGAGACAGGACGAAAATTTTCTGGAATAATGGATGAATGAAAATTGAACCAAAGAGTTATTTTGGTGATTTTGCGCTAAGCTCAATCGGCTAAGTAAAATGGCTTGGTTTGGCTTTAGAGCGCCACCTTGCTCTGTGTGTGCTTACAATTAAGAGGATATAAAATGACAGTCAATCGCGAATTATTTGATCAAGTAATGGTTCCTAACTATGCACCATCAAGTGTTATTCCAGTTCGAGGCGAAGGGTCTCGCGTATGGGACCAAGAAGGTCGCGAATTTATCGATTTTGCTGGTGGTATTGCTGTTAACTGTCTTGGTCATTGTCACCCAGCTCTTGTAAGTGCATTAAAAGAACAAGGCGAAAAAATTTGGCACTTATCAAATGTAATGACTAATGAGCCAGCTCTTCGCTTAGCTAAAAAGCTAACTGACGCAACATTCGCAGAAAAAGTGTATTTTGCTAACTCTGGTGCAGAAGCAAACGAAGCAGCACTTAAACTAGCACGCCGTTTTGCACTTGATAACTTTGGTGAGCAAAAGTCACAAATTATCTCATTTAACAAAGGTTTCCACGGCCGTACATTCTTTACTGTAACGGTAGGCGGTCAAGCTGCATACTCTGATGGTTTCGGTCCTAAACCGGGTGATATCGTTCACTGTGACTATAACGATTTAGCGGCATTTGAAGCGCTTATCTCAGACAACACGTGTGCGGTAATGATGGAGCCTCTGCAAGGTGAAGGCGGTATCATTTCTCCAACCGCTGAGTTTGTTGAAGGTGTTCGTGAGTTATGTACTAAGCATAATGCACTACTAATCTTTGATGAAGTACAAACAGGTGTTGGTCGTACGGGTGAGCTTTATGCTTATCAAGGTCTAAATGTAACGCCAGATATCTTAACGACTGCAAAAGCGTTAGGTGGTGGTTTCCCTATCGGTGCGATGATCACCACAACTGATATTGCTAAGCACTTAAAAGTAGGTACTCATGGCTCTACTTACGGTGGTAACCCACTAGCATGTGCAGTAGCAGAAGCAGCATTCGACACTGTTAATACGCCAGAAGTACTTAATGGCGTTAAAGAAAAGTCAGCGTTATTCCGTGAGTTACTAACTGCGATTAACGAAAAGTACAATGTATTCACTGAAATCCGTGGCGAAGGCCTATTAATTGGTGCTGTAGTAACAGAGCAGTTCAAAGGTCGTGCAAAAGAGTTTTTAGTGGCTGGTACTGCAGAAGGCGTTATGTCTTTAGTTGCTGGCGCTGATGTTGTTCGTTTCACTCCGTCACTTGTAATTCCAGAAGCTGATATCCGCGAAGGTATGGCTCGTTTCGAAAAAGCAGTTGCAAAAGTCGTTAACGGCTAAACGAAACTGTCATTTCAGGGCAAGCTAAGCTTGCCCACATTTCTTAATTTACCGTTATTTATAAGGGAGCAAGCGGACTTATGATGATCCTTCGCCCAATCCAGCAAAGCGATTACCAAGCGTTAGTAAAGATTGCTGATGAGTCAGGCCATGGCTTTACGTCTTTGCCTAATAATGAAGAGTTATTACAAAAGAAAATTGATCATTCTGTCAGCTCATTTGCTAAAGCAGCCCAGCAGCCAGGTGATGAAGGTTACTTGTTTGTTCTTGAAGATAGCGAAACGGGAGAAGTCGTAGGGACTTCGGGTATTGAAGCCGCCGTTGGTTTAGATGATGCTTTTTATCATTATCATTTAAGCAAAGTGATTCATTCATCTCGGACGCTAGACGTGTATAAAGCCGTTGATATTTTAACCCTGTGTAATGATTACACCGGTGCAACAGAGCTGTGCACATTATTCTTAAAAGATGGCTACCGTAAAAACAATAACGGTAAATTGCTTTCAAAAGCGCGCTTTATGTTTATTAACCAACATAGAGAGCGTTTTGCTGATACCGTAATTGCAGAAATGCGTGGTGTGTCAGACGAAAGTGGCGAAAGCCCATTCTGGCAATGGCTAGAAGAGCACTTTTTCTCAATGGACTTTCCAACGGCTGATTACTTGACGGGTATTGGCCAGAAAGTATTCATTGCAGAGTTAATGCCTAAATACCCAATTTACGTTAACTTACTGAGCAAAGATGCACAAGCTGTGATTGGTCAAGTGCATGACAACACACGCCCTGCGATTGAACTATTAAAGAGCGAAGGTTTTACCTTTAATGGTTATGTAGACATTTTTGATGCAGGCCCAACTGTTGAAGCAAAAGTAGATAACATTGCTACAGTAAGAAATGCCCACACGGTTAAAGTTGAAATAGGTGAAAGCCAAGGCGACACCACGGTATTGTTAGCAAATGATAAAATTGCTGATTTTAGAGCAACCGTGACTCAAGTTAGCCTATCATGCGATGCCGAGAGCATCACAATCTCAAGTGAATTAGCAAAAGCACTTCACTTAGAAGCGGGTGATTCAGTATCACTAGCAGAACTATAGAATTCAGGAGACATATTAATGACTCATGCAGCGCAATTTATTAATGGTCAATGGCAAGCAGGCCTTGGTCATACTTTTCAATCTGTAAACCCAGCAAATAATGATGTTATCTGGCAAGCAAATACTGCCACAGCTGAACAAGTAGACGGCGCAATCGCTGCTGCACGCGAAGCGTTTTACAGCTGGGCTGATAAAACATTTGCAGAGCGCTTAGCGATTGTAAAAACATTCGCAGAAACACTTAAAAAGCACAGTGAAGAATTAGCGATTGCTATCGCACAAGAAACGGGTAAACCACTTTGGGAAACACGCACTGAGGCAGGTGCTATGGTGGGTAAAATTGCTATCTCTGAAAAAGCATTTTTAGAGCGTACAGGTGATGTTGAAAACCCAATGCCACAAGGTCGTGCGATGATCCGCCACAAGCCTCATGGTGTTGTAGCTGTGTTTGGCCCTTACAACTTCCCTGGTCACTTACCAAATGGTCACATTGTGCCAGCATTATTAGCAGGCAACACTGTGGTATTTAAACCATCAGAGTTAACGCCAGCGGTTGCTGAATTAACTTTAAAGTTATGGGAAAAAGCGGGTCTTCCTGCGGGTGTAATTAACCTTGTGCAAGGTGAAGTTGAAACCGGTAAAGCGCTTGCTGCGCATAAAAGTATCGACGGGTTATTCTTTACTGGCTCTTCGCGTACTGGCCATATTTTACATGAACAGTTTGCTGGTCAGCCGGGTAAAATCTTAGCGCTAGAAATGGGTGGTAATAACCCGCTTATCGTTACTGATGTTGCTGACACTAAAGCGGCTATCCACGATATTATTCAATCAGCGTTTATCTCTACAGGTCAACGTTGTACCTGTGCACGTAAGTTATTTTTACCAGCAGGCGAGCAAGGTGATGCAATCTTAGCGGGTCTTATTAAAGCAACTAAAGCAATCAAAGTAGGTGACTACGACGCTGAAGAGCAGCCTTTCATGGGCTCAATGATTTCTGCTGCGGCAGCAGCTGGTATGGTTAAAGCGCAACAGCAGCTTGTTGAGCTTGGCGCAGAAGTGCTTGTTGAGCTTACGCACAAAGAAAATACCGGCTTTGTAACACCGGGTATTTTAGAGTGTTCGAATGTCGCTAACTTCCCAGACGAAGAGCACTTTGGACCCCTCCTTAAAGTATTCCGTTTTACCGATTTTGATGCCGCTATTGATAAAGCTAATGATACTAGCTTTGGCTTATCAGCTGGTTTGTTAAGTGACAGCGCAGCAGATTACGACCATTTCTTACGTCGTATTCGTGCGGGTATCGTAAACTGGAACAGGCCTATCACAGGTGCATCAAGTGCAGCTCCATTTGGTGGTATTGGAGCATCGGGTAACCACAGAGCAAGCGCATATTATGCTGCTGACTATTGTGCATACCCCGTAGCTTCAGTTGAGCTTGAAAAAGTAGCGATGCCAGCGACATTAAGTCCAGGCTTAAAAATCGATTAGTAATCGTAAATAACTATAAAAAGCAGCTTTGGCTGCTTTTTTTGTATGAGATGCGTGGCAAAGGTAGCAATTAAAAGCGCTTTCTGCTTAAATCTAAAGAGGTAGTTTTTTATTAGGTGTGAAGTCGTATGGTTTTAGATAGGCAAGGGTATGATGATCTTGTCATGTATCTCACTCAAAATTTAGCGCTTTTTGAGAAGCCGGGTCAAATTAAACCAGGAGCTCCAACAGTGTTAGAGCTGATTGAAGACGTGATAGCAGAAAACGTCATGTTACTTTGCGAACAACACACAGAGCTTAATACCGAACAACGCAGCCAAATTGTCCGTGAAGTCGACGGTATCGTATACGACTTACAAGAAGTGCTAAGTAGCGTTACAAATCACACAGTAACCGTTGAACAACATGCCTTTATTGACGAATTTGCCGGATTAGTGAAAAACTTATTCGATAGCGCTGTTGTAGAAAGCGCCTAATTTATAAATAACTACAAAATTCTAGTCTTTCAGCGAGTAGCTTGAAATAAGCTACTCGCTTTCATATAGCTTACCTTTTATCCCTTGCATCTGTGAGTGACTTGCTTACAATCAAACAAAATAACTTTAAGAGATAAAACACATGCAAGCGAATGTAAAATGGGTAGATGGCGATACGTTTATTGGCCTTTCAAATTCAGGTCATAATGTAGTTTTTGATGCAGGTAGTGATAGCGCAGCGCCAAGCCCAATGGAAATGGTCTTAATGTCAGCTGGGTGCTGCTCATCTGTTGATGTTGTTAGTATTTTAAAAAAAGCAAAACAATCATTTTCTGATGTGCAAGTTAAGCTAACAGCAGAGCGTGCTGAGTCAGCTCCTCGCGTGTTTACCAAGATTAATCTACACTTTGTGGTCACTGGTGATAATGTTTCAGAAAAGCACCTTGCTCGTGCCGTTCAATTGTCAGCAGAAAAGTATTGCTCTGTAGCCTTAATGCTTGATAAAACAGTAGAAATTACTCATAGTCACGAAGTTGTAGAAGAACAGGTAAAATAACGCTTTTTCCGAGCAGAAAATTCGTATAAAATCCGCGAACTTTTATTTCTGCTGGTGCAGGTTCACTCGTTTTAAGGTTGGTTTAGCATGAATAAACCCTTCGATAAAATTAAGCTTCATGGCTTTAATAACTTAACTAAGAGCTTAAGCTTTAGTATTTACGATATTTGTTACGCAAAGACTGAACAACAGCGTAAGGAATATATCGAATATATCGACGAACAGTACAGTGCTGATCGCCTGACCGATATTTTAGGTGAAGTTGTGGATATTATTGGCGCAAACATTCTAAATGTTTCTCGCCAAGATTATGATCCGCAAGGCGCTAGCGTGACAATCTTGATCTCAGAAGAGCCAATTGAACAGCAAACGACGTATGAAGTTGATGAAGCGCCGGGCCCTCTTCCTGAAACAGTTGTAGCGCACTTAGATAAGAGCCACATCTGTGTTCATACATATCCAGAAGCACACCCTGATGATGGTATTTGTACGTTCCGTGCTGATATCGAAGTATCAACATGTGGCATAATTTCGCCATTAAAAGCGTTAAACTTCTTAATTCACAGCCTTGAGTCTGATGTTGTAACCATTGACTACCGTGTACGTGGTTTTACGCGTGACGTAGATGGTGTTAAACACTATATCGATCACGCGATTAACTCAATTCAGAACTACATGACTGAAGATACTAAAGAAGCGTACCAAATGATGGACGTGAATGTGTATCAAGAGAACTTGTTCCATACTAAGATGATGTTAAAAGAAACTGACCTGAATACTTATTTATTCGGTGTTTCTACAGCGGATTTGTCTGAAGAAGAAGAAGAAGTTATCTACTCAAAGCTGACTCGCGAGATGCAAGAAATCTTCTACGGTCGTAACTTGCCAGATACAGAGTAAGTAACCACAAGCTTTAAAGAAACGGCGCGTAATGTAAGTTACGCGCCGTTTTTTATTCCTTAGAGTTGCTCATTGACTACATTAGCCTGTACTTATATGCTGGTTAAAAGGCCAATTTAAGGATAGACATGTCAGTTGTGCTCTCGCAGTCGGTATTTTTAGCAGAACAAGTTCGTGAAAATGAAGGCCCAGCAGCTAAGCGCTCTGGTGTAACTTTATATGAGCTTATGGAGCGAGCAGGGCTGGCTACTTATCAGCAAGCTATCAGCTATTTTCCTAAAGCAAGTACATTCGTTGTGCTAGCGGGCGTTGGTAACAATGCAGGTGATGGTTATGTTGTTGCTCGCTTAGCTAAACAAGCGGGCAAACAGGTTACGGTTATTGCAGCAATACCTGATAAACCACTTAAAGGTGATGCGCTAAGTGCTCAGCAAGCTTGGCTCGACGCTGGAGGGGTAATAACCACTAATGCCAGTGCTATTGAGAAAGCAGATATCATTATTGATGGCTTGCTCGGCACGGGTATTCAAAGCAAGGTGCGCGAGCCCTTTTCAACCTTGATTAAAACTGCCAACGAAAGCCAAGTGCCGATAGTTGCTATTGACTTACCCTCAGGCATTCATGCCGACACAGGTATCATACAAGGAGTTGCAATAAAAGCCGCGCTCACTGTGACTTTTGTGGGGATTAAACAGGGGTTAGTGACAGGGCAAGGTAGAGCACATGCAGGGGTACTAGAGTTTAATGATTTAGGTATTGAAGATGCTTTTTTAAAACAGACATCACCCACGGCTGAGCTTATCAATTATCAGAGCCAAGCTAGGCTTCCTGAGCGCGATAACAACAGCCATAAAACCAACCATGGTAAATTGCTGTGTGTTGGTGGTAATGCTGGCACAGCAGGTGCTATTCGTTTAACTGCAGAGGCCGCGCTTCGCAGCGGTGCGGGCATGGTCAAAGTGTATACCCATAGTAGCTCTATTCTACCTGTGAGTATTGGCCGGCCAGAATTAATGGTGACAGATACAAACCTGATTAGCGCCCTAGAGTGGGCAACCTGTGTTGCTATTGGCCCAGGCCTTGGCCAAGACACTTGGTCGGAAACAACCTTTGAAGCAGCCATGCAGTATTGCTTTACTAATAACAAGCCACTGGTTATTGATGCTGATGCACTTAATTTAATGGCTCAACATGCTTCGTCATTTCCATTAGCGAATACCGTTATCACACCACACCCCGGTGAGGCTTCAAGGTTACTTAATTGTCGCGCTAGCGATATTGAAGAAAATCGCTTTCATGCGGTAAAGCAGCTCGCACGTAGCTATACCACTACTTGTGTGCTCAAAGGTGCTGGCAGTTTAATTGCTGATAATAACCAAACATGGGTGTGTACCGACGGTAACCCTGCACTTGCGGTTGGCGGCAGTGGTGATGTTTTAACAGGTATTATCGCGGCACTTATCGCACAGGGGCTAACTCCTCAGCAAGCAGCGTGTTTGGGCGTAACATTACATGCAAAAGCCGGTGATATTGCCGCAGAGCGTGAAGGCGAAAGAGGGATGTTAGCGAGTGACTTGTTTGCGATAGTGAGGGAGTTAGTTAATAGAAGCTTTTTTGGCTAACTTTAGTGGCTGAATATTGTCAACTGAGGTATAGGTGATTAGCTTGTTAGTGGTAACATATAATCTAAGAGAACTTTAAAGTATAAGCAGTTTTGTTTACTGAAATTATTTAATAAAAAGCTCTTAATTCCAGTTGATTATGGTGTGTTCATATCAATTTCATAAAAAGAGAATAAAAGTTAAATTTTAATTAACAGGGAGTTTTCTATCTCGTTAATTAATTTCTACTGCTTTGCTTTATTATCACTTGATTTGATAGTTTTTTATTGTTTTAGTAGGCATATGTAAATTGTTAATGGATTGAGTTAATGCTTAATAAGGATGTACCTTTTGAAAATTGTTTACCTTTTATTATTGGTGTTACAGGTCATCGTGATTTAGACCAGCCGGAACGCTATAAAGATGATATTCGTAAAGCACTGACTTTTTGGCTTGATGAAGTCGATCCAAGCACACCTATTTGGTTTTTGTCTGGGTTGGCTATTGGTGCAGATTTACTTGCAACGGAAGTCGCACTAGAGTTACAGGAAACAGTTAAAGATAAAAAGCTGAAAATCATTGGTTGTTTACCAATGCCCTTAGAAAATTATGCAATGGATTTTGAGGGGCTTCAATATGCGCCTGCTGCACGCGAAAAACTCTATAATGTGATCGCTCAACTCAAAAAAGATGAAAATGAGCTAATAGAAGTACGTCATAGCCTTAGTCACGAAACTTACCACTCAGCTATACACGATAAATCATATAGCTCTGCGAGAAATAGCTTATACTTAAATCAGGGCCTTTTTATTGCAAAATATAGTAATGTATTAATTTCTTTGTGGGATGGTAAAGAGGCTAAGGGGATTGGCGGGACTGCAGATATTGTTAGATATAAACTTGGTGATAAGGTGTCTTGGCCTGTTGGAACTGAAAACCCTGCCTTGCAGTCAACTTCTGATTTTGATGGACAAACACCAGGTTTAGTTCATCACCTTTTAGCTTCTCGTCATAATTCGGGCGAATCATTAACTATAAACTGTAAAACTGAATTTACTCAGCATATAACGAATATCAGTATTCCAATAGGCGAGTTGTATTCAAGCATAGGCAAATCAGAAAAAGCTGATAGCTTTCTGCAAAGTTTTTTGTCTAGGGAATTTAAAAAACTTACCTCTGATTTGACTTTATTTAATCGTCAGGCGAGAGACTTAGAGATTGGCCAAGAGCATGATAATGACGTTGGATTGGAAGAGACCGCATCTATTTTCAAAGCTGCAGATGCGCTAGCCTTATTAACCCAGACAACTTACCGAAACTTCGTTTTGGTGTTTTTTTTACTCGCAATACCTGGTTATTGCTTGTATGAAATCTCAAGTAATTGGGTTAATACGGGAGTTGGACTAGGTATTTTTTCTATTATTTTTATGGTGATCTTAAGCTGTTGGTGGGTGATCAAAAAAACAACTAATCAGGATATAAAATGGAAGTATCAGCTTGCCCGAGGAGTTGCAGAAGCAATGCGAGTTAGAGGCTTTTTGAATATCGCTAATGTTGAGCCCTCAGCAACGACATTAATTCCTCGCCGTTTCAGGTTACATTTTCCGTTACTAAACCATGCTGTAAGCGTAGCTGAATTTGATTGGTGGCGACATCCTAGCGAATTTAATAAACAGTACATAGAACAGAAGTGGTTGCATGACCAACTTAACTTTTTAAATTCCAGACTTCAACAAAGCGCTAATTCCTTTAGCGAATTACTATATAAACGACCAAGTTATGCCGCTAATCTAGCAAGTAAGTTTTCGCGAGGCTTTTTTTATGGGGCTATCTTTACAGGCGTTGCTTTGATGGTATTAATGTCAATTCAATATATGTTTAAGGTAACGCTTTTTCTGCATTTAAATACGTGGCTGATGTTATTGCTTCAATACAACCTTATGATCTCAGGTTTGATAATGCTTTGGAGTGAGCTTGCTGGCTATGAAGTGACTGCAAAGGGGTATGAGAGTTTAGAAGAGTTGTATAAGCGAGCTCAGATCTTATTGACCGATGAGTTAACTCCATCAAAAAAACAGATGTTGTTAGATTTAGCTCATGAGGCGATGGTTGAGCATGTTATGTGGACAACAGCAGAAATGAAAAATGATTTAAAGAATAAGCAATGAACAAAAAAAATGAAAGGAATAAAAAAGCATGAATTCACCAGTACTAGGATGTTGCACTGTAAAAAACGTTTCTCAAATCACACAGCAAAAAGTACAACGAGTTAATTTAATAAATGGCTATCACGTTGAATGGCAAAATAGTCAGGAATTTAACCTGATTTGTGAAGATGAAGATGTTAATAAAGTAATATCCCAACACCAAGATACCATATCACAGGTTATGGCGCTCCAACATAGAGATAATGACGGGGGGTTTTTAACAGTTGGCTTGGATAATACGATTCAGGTGTTCACTTATTATGGTGAAAATATTGCTACACTTCAAGATCATGAGGATCTCATTCTTGGTGTATTCGAATTAAAAAATGGCGATATTGTTACTGTTTGTAAGGATAATACGCTTCGATTCTATGAGCCTTTAACGGGTCTTTATAAATCATCTATCGAAGCCAGTGCTCCAAACGTTGAAGCAGTACAGTTTTTCTCAAATGTTGAAGAGCTGGCGGTCACGGAGCCGGATGGGGTGAGCATCTGGCGCTTTTCTGGCGAGCATGTACTTAAACTAAGAGGACAGAAAAAAGCATTAAATTATGTTTATGGTTTAAGTAATGGTAATTGGCTTGTTTGGGGTGACGAAGAAAACACGAGTTTATGGTCAGCACAAGGGTCATGTCTTAAGCGTTTTAATTTTAATTTCTCATACCAAGATGGGTTTATTATAAGAGAAAAACAATTACTTATTAAAAATGAAAATGGACTCGTTTCGCTGTGGGACATTAATGGTGTGTTTATAGATAAGCATGAGCCTAATATTGAAATTGAAGATTTATTTTCATTGTTAGCGAAAACTAAAAGCGAGGTTGAATATCATATAAAGAAACATCCTACTATTAATTATTACAAGCATCTAAGGAACTTTATACAAAAAGACTGTGTTTTAGTTCCAAATAAAGAACTGTCCGAGCAAAAACTTAATTTTGAAAATGACCCTCAGCAGAAAGAGTTATGGGATTTTTTCAATCGCCCGATACCGCGATTACTTACAACCGCAATGAAAACAGAGATCAAAACAGCGCGTTCAGCAGAAAAGAAATTAAATGATAAAATAGAAACTGCACAAGCTGATCTCGAGTTTCACCAGAAAAAACGTCGAAATAATAAGTTTATTAGCTTCGCGATGTTGTTTTTAACCCTTCTAATTACTTCAATTGGTGCCTATTTCACCTTAGAAAGTAATGCTCCAGATAAATTTAATCAATTAGCTAAGCAGTATATAGAATCTTATCGTTTAATGAGACTTGATGATTTATTGACGACTTTCATTTCTTTTGCTGGAGCTACATTAATATTGTGTATTATTTTCTTTTTAAAGAATAGATCTCAGAAGAATAAACAGTTGATACAAAAGAGTAACTTAACATTATTAAATGCACTCTTACCCACATTTCTAAATGTTATTGATACTGTAAAAGCACATAGAACAAAAATATGGCGCAGTGTTCCACTCCGACAAAACAGCAAACTCTACAACGGTGAGTCTGCAAATAAAATTATTCAACATGTTATTAAGACCAAGCTTGAAAAGTTAGCCTTAGAAGAGTGTGGGTTAGATAAAGAAGATGTTACTTACTCTGGTCACGAAGCGATAATCCTGAGTGATTGGGCGCAAATTCAGTCTGATGAAAAGCGAGAGAACATTGTTAATAAACTAAACAGTGGAAATGAGTGGAGTTTTTGGGGTGATGAAAATGGCTCATTAATCTTTGCAGTTCAATATATTCAGTTTATCTTTCTGACGAATGAGAAAATAGACTTATTTACTACATTTTATGACTTCATAAGCCAAAAGTGCATAGGTAAAGAAGCAAATGCTTTCTACTACAAAGATGTCACTAATATCTCTAAGCGTGAAGTTGAGCGCCAAAACTGGAACGTAAGCGATGGAATTACTGCAACTGAAATCTCATTATCTGTAGCAAGTAGCGATAAAATCAGGTTGACAATTCTTAATGAAGAGAGTTTTAAAGATATCGTTCAGGCTGCTAAAAAGCATGACGAAAATGAGAAAAAAAGTAATCGAATTATACATCTCGAACTAGAAGCAAGAAAGCAACAAGTAGAGCAAGATCCAGACATGGATGATGAGGAAAAAGCAGAAGAGTTAGCGGATATTCAAACTCAATTCGAATCAATGAACAGGGATAATTCGATTTTAGATAGTGTTGTTTCAACAAATAAAGCGGACGAAGCGATTAAAAATATTCGTGCTCATATTCGTAATCATAAACAGGAAGGCAATGAATAAATTATTTCTTAGTTATAGTTCTGCAGATAAAGTTATTGCCAGCTCTCTTAAAGCGAGCTTTGAGAGGAATGGCTATCAGGTTTGGTTTGATCAGGCGAATATCGCCACGGGTGATCATTATGCTGATTGTATTCCAAAGGGGCTAAAAGAGTCTGATTTGTTTTTAGTATTATGTACTAAAAACTCAATGGGTGATGCTCGGATTAATTTTAAAGGCTCAAAAGAAATAATTAAAGAACTTGAACTTGCAAATAGATTGGGCCTAAAAATACTGCGACTGAAAGCTGACGATACGCCAGATTCAGCTTTTGATGATGCATATCAATACCACCTATCAATCATTCAATGGGAAGATATTTGTGCTGCTGTTGCTCTGGGTGACTATACGTCAATTGTTCCAAAAATTATGGATAGGGTCACTGGGGAAAATACAGAAAGTTTAGATAGCCTCTACATAAAGCAAGTTATCAGCGCACTTAAAACGAAAAATACAAGCGAAGCATTAACTATTTTAGAGTCACACCATTTTCAGGGCGAGAATAAGGATGAAGTAAAATACTTATTTTTAATGGCAAAATTGCAATCTCAGCTAAAGGCAAAGCCGTTAAATCGGCTAACAAAGATATTCGTTGATAACTGTGCTTGCGAGTTTTATACCCTCATGAAAACTAACATGATGACGGCTGCAGCTTATAGTTTGGCTATACTTTCACGTCATTTTTATGAAGAAAATTGCATCGCAGATGCTACAGAGGGGTTTGAAAAACTAAGAGCACAGGCTAGAAGCAGTGGGAGAGTCAAAGCAAAATATAAAAGAGTTGCAGAAACGATTTTACCTGCGAATAACCGCTTTTCATTAGACTGGGATTTTTAACATTATTAGGGGAAAAACTACAAACTTTCTCTAGAGAAGTGAGAAGTTTCAACATCTACACCTCTCCCCTATGATTGAGTAGGTGTTTATTAAAGGCAGATGTTATTTAGCTTTTGAGAGAATGTCTTACGGATGAACTGTGAGAATTAATTATATTTCTTAAAAAGATATAGAAAAGTGGTAAGTGTATACCTAAATATACAAAAGGGTTTACCCATGTCTCTATAAATGTCTCTACAGAGGATGAATAAACCCTTATAAATTCAATGGTTAGGCTGTTTGGCAATAATTACATCATGCCGCCCATACCACCCATGCCGCCCATGCCGCCCATATCTGGAGCAGCTGGCTCATCTTTCGGGATTTCAGCAACCATTGCTTCAGTTGTGATCATAAGACCCGCGATTGAAGCTGCGTACTGTAGTGCAGAGCGCGTTACTTTAGTTGGGTCTAAGATACCCATTTCGATCATATCGTTGTACTCGCCTGATGCTGCGTTGTAACCGTAGTTACCTTCACCGCCTTTCACTGAGTTAACAACAACAGATGCTTCGTCACCTGCGTTAGTTACGATTTGACGAAGTGGTGCTTCCATCGCACGTAGTGCAACTTTAATACCGTGGCTTTGGTCTTCGTTGTCGCCAGCAAGTTCAACAAGTTTGCTTGCTACGCGAACTAGTGCAACACCACCACCTGGTACAACACCTTCTTCAACCGCTGCGCGAGTTGCGTGTAGTGCATCTTCAACGCGGTCTTTCTTCTCTTTCATTTCGATTTCAGTTGCTGCGCCAACTTTGATTACTGCAACACCGCCAGCTAGTTTAGCCATACGCTCTTGTAGTTTCTCTTTATCGTAGTCTGACGTCGCTTCTTCGATTTGTGCTTTGATTTGTGCAACACGACCATTGATGCCGTCTTCTTCGCCTGCACCGTCGATGATTGTTGTATCATCTTTAGTGATCACAACGCGCTTCGCTGTACCTAGGTCTTCGATTGTTGCTTTTTCAAGCTCTAAACCGATTTCTTCAGAAATTACAGTACCACCTGTTAATACTGCGATGTCTTGCAGCATTGCTTTACGACGGTCGCCAAAACCTGGTGCTTTAACCGCAGATACTTTAACGATGCCGCGCATGTTGTTCACAACAAGTGTTGCCAGTGCTTCACCTTCAAGATCTTCAGCAATGATAAGTAGTGGCTTGCTAGCTTTAGCAACGGCTTCTAATGTAGGTAGTAGCTCACGGATGTTAGATACTTTTTTGTCTACAAGTAGAATGAATGGGTTGTCTAGCTCTACAGCGCCTTTTTCAGCGTTGTTGATGAAGTATGGAGAAAGGTAACCGCGGTCAAACTGCATACCTTCAACTACGTCTAGTTCGTTTTCTAACGACTGACCTTCTTCAACAGTGATAACGCCTGAATCACGGCCCACTTTTTCCATTGCTTCAGCAATGATGTCACCGATTTCTTTATCGGAGTTAGCAGAAATAGTACCTACTTGTGCAATCGCTTTAGTGTCTGCACATGGAACAGAAAGCGCTTTAAGCTCTTCAACTGCTGCGATAACTGCTTTGTCGATACCGCGCTTAAGATCCATTGGGTTCATGCCCGCTGCAACTGCTTTTAAACCTTCGTTTACGATAGCTTGCGCTAATACTGTTGCAGTTGTTGTACCGTCACCTGCAGCGTCATTCGCTTTAGACGCTACTTCTTTAACCATTTGTGCGCCCATGTTTTCGAACTTGTCTTCAAGCTCGATCTCTTTAGCTACAGATACACCGTCTTTAGTGATTACTGGCGCGCCGAATGATTTATCTAATACAACGTTACGGCCTTTAGGACCTAAAGTTACTCTTACTGCGTTTGCTAAAATATTTACGCCAGTTAGCATTTTGCCACGTGCGTCACCTGCAAAAAGTACTTCTTTTGCTGCCATGATTAAATTCCTCTTAAATTCTGTAAACGGGTTGCTAAACGAAAAGTAGGATTAGCCTACAATGCCTAGAATGTTATCTTCACGCATGATCAGGTACTCTTGACCTTCGATCTTTTCAGCTTTTTCAACATAAGAGCCGAACAGCACAGTGTCACCGGCTTTAACTTCTAATGCTCTTACTTCACCGTTGTCTAAAACACGGCCATTACCAACAGCGATAACTTCTCCGCGAGTTGATTTTTCAGCTGCAGAGCCAGTTAATACAATACCGCCAGCAGACTTAGTTTCTTCTTCTAGACGCTTAACGATGACGCGATCATGTAAAGGACGAATGTTCATTTATTTAGTTCTCCTAACAGTTTCTGAACAGTACAGAAAAAATCTTGTGTTATTGCAGGGGAGTGCTAAGCCACCCGTTGCGTTTCATTGCATTCATTAATGGGGGTGGCTTAAAAAAATCCAAGTACAAAAATTAAAAAATTTTAATCTTTTCGCTCAAATTCACCATCAATAGTTGTCGGTTGATGGTTTGGCTCTTCATGAGTGGTTGTTTTACTATGATATTGGAAGTGTGCAGAGCCTTGATTTGCCTGCGAACTCATACGCACAGTTGCTTGACTAGCAAGGCCTGCAGCCAGTTTGTTGCGAATTGCTGGCGTGAGTAGTAAAAAGCCAAAAAAGTCAGTCATGATGCCTGGTGTCATTAATAAAACACCGGCGATAATGACACATAATCCAGTAAATAATTCTTTTGCAGGCATTTGCCCTTGTGCCATTTGTAATTGCACGTTTTGAATCGCGCCCATACCTTGCTGCTTCACTAATTTCGCACCGACAATCGCGGTCACAATTACAAGCGCTATGGTGGCAAAGCCGCCGATCACTTCACTCACTTGGATGAGTAACGCGATCTCCACAATCGGCACTAAAATAAATAACAAAAACAAAAATCTAAACATAACGCTCTCTAAAAAATGTCATTCTCTTTCGAGTCAGTGAAATATAAATTGGGGTGAGCAGGTCATTTTTCAAGACGGAACCTAGGATCACCTTGCTCGCTACACATTATAGTTACTATCGGCTACTATGGTGCGACTCACGTAATCAAATAAAGGTTCCTTATGACTACGCATTTTCGACTTATTTTTACTACTTGTGCAAATGAGGCTGAAGCCCGTCAGTTGGCACAACATCTAGTTAAAGAAAAGCTAGCTGCTTGTGTGAACATTTTGCCTACTATTGAATCTATTTACATGTGGGAAGGCGAGGTGACTCAAGCAATTGAGAGTAAGTTACTGATCAAAACTAAGTCAGAAAAAATGAATGAGGTGATCCAAACTATCAAGAAATTGCATAGTTATGAGGTGCCTGAAATTCAGGTCGTTGATGTGGCTACAGGCAATTTAGCCTATTTTAATTGGATGGATGAGGTACTTAATTAATGCGATCGTTCCTTTTATTACTATGTGCACTGTGGCTTATGCCAGCAAGCGCAAGTAATAACAATTTACTTGGAAATCTACTACAACCTGCGGAGCAAACATTTCTCCCAGTTGATCAGGCTTTTGTTTTCGATTTTGACCAGCAAGGCAAAACGTTATTTATTGGCTGGGATATTGCGCCTGATTATTACCTTTATAAAAAGAAAGTCGAAATTATTGCCAAAGGCGCTGAAATTGAAGTTCCTGAGCTTGGCAAGGGCGTGATTATTGAAGATGAATTTTTTGGTAAGACCGAGGTGTTCTTTGATTCGTTAAGTGTTGTTTCTAAGCTCAGTAACGTCACAGAAGGTGCGGTTGTTAAAGTACGTTTTCAAGGCTGTGCCGAGGCGGGGTTATGTTATCCACCAGAAGTTAGAACCATTCCTTTATCTGTGATTGCAGGTGAGCAAGTATCACAGACTGCAGATGCGGGGAACGCATTGGCAGCATTAACACAAGCTGCTGATGCTAATGAAGCGTCATCAGCCCCTTCTCAAGCAGAATCAAAACCAGCTGGTGAGCAGTCATATACCGATAAGTTGGCATCGCAAGGTTTATTAACGAACCTAGTAATCTTCTTTTTAGTTGGTATTGGCCTTGCTTTTACGCCATGTGTATTCCCAATGTTTCCGATTCTGTCGAGCCTCATAGCAGGTCAGCAGAATTTATCGACTAAAAAAGCGTTCTCGCTGTCGTTTGTGTATGTACAAGGTATGGCCGTTACCTACGCGGCACTGGGCTTAGTGGTTGCATCTTTAGGTGGGCAAGTACAAGGGTATTTACAGCATCCGACGGTACTAATCAGTTTTAGTATCTTATTTGTATTGCTGGCAATGTCGATGTTTGGCTGGTACGAAATCAAATTACCTAGCGGCATGATGAATAAACTCACTCAGGTTAGTAACCAGCAAAAAGGCGGCAACTATGTTGGCGTATTTATGATGGGTGTACTGTCTGGTTTGATAGCTTCACCGTGTACAACAGCACCTTTGTCTGCTGCTTTACTTTATGTGGCGCAAAGTGGTGACTATCTCGTCGGTGGTTTAACGCTCTATGTACTCAGTTTAGGCATGGGCTTACCGCTGTTATTGTTGGGGACTTCTGGCGGTAAATTACTACCAAAAGCCGGTGGTTGGATGGAGCAAGTGAAAACCCTATTTGGTTTCATCATGCTAGTTGTGCCGCTAATTCTCCTTGAGCGTATTGTTGATATTGAAATCATTTGGTTAATGGCGGGATTATTAGCACTTGCTACAGCGCTTTATTTACACCATTGGCAAAGTGGTCAATCACAAGGCAAGCTAAAAACAGCATTGTGGTTTGCAGCAACCTTATTGGTTGTGACTGGGGCGAGTTTAACGAAAAATTATTTTTGGCCTAGCAAAGCGGTGGTTGCCGAAGCTGCTGTACAAACACATGGTTTTAGACAAGTTGCTAATCTAAGTGAATTAAAAGAAGAAATTGCACAGGCGAGCAGTGAAGGGCGCTTAGTAATGGTCGACTTATATGCCGACTGGTGTGTTGCGTGTAAAGAGTTTGAGCACTACACGTTTCCTGACGCTAAAGTGCAAGAGCAATTTGCTCACTTTGAATTAATTCAAATCGATTTAACACAAAGCGATGCAAAAACCATAGAGCTAATGGAAGAATACACGGTATTCGGTTTACCGAGCATTTTGTTCTTTGATAGCCAAGGTAATGAGCTTTTAGAGCAACGTGTAACTGGCTTTTTAAATGCCAAAGACTTTGCCGAACATTTAGCAAAAGTACAAAATACCGCTAAATAAACGCAAACGTGCAAGAAAATAGCAAAACGCCACTCATCTGAGTGGCGTTTTTGTATCTGCATCGTAAAAAATACTTATTTTAAGTGAAAAATAGCAAATTCACTCAGTGAAGTTCAATTTATCAGCAGCAAAACACCTGGAATGACCCTGTTGTGTGCCTTGCTATGCCTGAGTTTGCCCCGAGTTGGTAGTGATTAGACCAGTATTTTGCTGCTATTTACGTCGAAATATCTATAATAGGTGGTTAACGTGAGAAATAGTTGCTATTTTACATCAGCACGCTTAGGTTAAGCGTGGGTTTATGGTGAACATGGTTAAACTGCTTACTTATAGGATATATCGCGTATTATGGCTGCAAAATTCAAACTTTTAGTTCTAAATGGGCCAAATTTAAACATGCTTGGCAAGCGTGAACCAGAAAAGTACGGCACTCAATCTCTTGATGAGATTATAGCTGAACTTAGTGAGGTTGCTGCCGGTCTCAATGTTGATTTAACGCATTTCCAAAGTAACAGTGAAGCTGCATTAATAGAACGCATTCACGATGCATGGCAAGCGGTTGATGCAATTATTATCAACCCTGCTGCATTTACGCATACAAGCGTAGCCTTACGGGATGCATTACTCAGTGTAAACATTCCCTTTTACGAGGTGCATTTAAGTAATGTGCATGCTCGAGAAGCATTCCGTCATCATTCGTATTTTTCGGATGTGGCACAAGGCGTCATTATTGGATTAGGAGCAATGGGTTATAAGGTGGCACTTGAAGCTGCTGTTAGCCGGTTGCAAAACACACATTAATTTTTAAATAACTAACAGGCGGGTCGTTCAATGGATATTCGCAAGATCAAAAAACTTATCGAACTAGTAGAAGAATCTGGTATTGCTGAATTAGAAATCACTGAAGGTGAAGAGTCAGTACGCATCAATCGTAACAACATGTCTGCAGCACCTGCAATGCAGTATGCGCCACAACAGTTTGCAGCACCTGCGCCAGCAGCGGCACCAGCTCCAGTAGCAGAGGCACCAGCAGCAGAAGCGGCTGCTCCAGCTGCAGCAACTGGTCATCAAGTTAAATCTCCTATGGTTGGTTCATTCTACTCAGCAGCTTCTCCAGAAGCAGCACCATACGTAGAAGTAGGTTCTAAAGTAAATGTTGGCGATACGTTATGTATCGTTGAAGCAATGAAGATGATGAACCAAATCGAATCTGATAAAGCAGGCACAGTAAAAGCTATCTTAGTTGAAAATGGCGAGCCAGTAGAATTCGATCAACCTTTATTCATCATTGAATAATAGCGCAACAAAAGGCCAACTCTATGTTAGATAAAGTAGTCATTGCAAACCGAGGTGAAATTGCACTTCGCGTACTGCGCGCCTGCAAAGAGCTTGGGATCAAAACTGTTGCTGTGCATTCAACGGCAGACCGTGATCTTAAGCACGTGTTACTGGCAGACGAAACAATTTGTATTGGTAAACCAGCTGCAAGCGAAAGTTATTTAGATATTCCGCGCATTATTGCAGCGGCAGAAGTAACAGACGCGGTTGCTATTCACCCAGGTTATGGTTTCCTTTCTGAAAATGCAGACTTTGCTGATCAAGTTGAGCAAAGTGGCTTTGTATTTATCGGCCCTAAAGGCGACACAATTCGTTTAATGGGTGACAAAGTTTCTGCAATCGAAGCGATGCGTAAAGCAGGTGTACCTTGTGTACCAGGTTCTGATGGCCCATTAACGGCAGACAGCGAGCGCAACATTCAAATCGCTAAGCGTATTGGTTACCCTGTGATCATTAAAGCAGCAGGCGGCGGCGGTGGTCGTGGTATGCGTGTTGTTCGCAGCGAAAAAGAACTGGTTGATTCAATCGCTCTTACTCAGCAAGAAGCAAAGCAGTTCTTCGGTAATGGTATGGTTTACATGGAAAAATTCCTTGAAAACCCACGTCACATCGAAGTTCAAGTACTTGCTGACGGTCAAGGCAATGCAGTTCACTTAGGTGAGCGTGATTGTTCAATGCAACGTCGTCACCAAAAAGTTGTTGAAGAAGCGCCAGCGCCAGGTATCACAGCTGAAATGCGTAAGTTCATCGGTGATCGTTGTACTCGTGCATGTATCGAAATTGGTTATCGCGGTGCAGGTACGTTCGAATTCTTATACGAAAACGGCGAGTTCTATTTCATCGAAATGAATACCCGTATTCAGGTTGAGCACCCAGTAACAGAAATGGTCACTGGCGTTGACTTAATCAAAGAGCAGCTAAAAATTGCAGCGGGTCAGCCATTATCATTCACACAAGAAGATGTGGTTATTCGTGGTCATGCAATTGAGTGCCGTATTAATGCGGAAGATCCAGAAACATTCATTCCATCACCAGGTAAAATCACGCGATTCCACCCTGCTGGCGGTTTAGGTATTCGTTGGGACAGCCACATTTACGCAGATTACACAGTACCACCTCATTACGATTCAATGATTGGTAAGCTGATCTGTTACGGTGAAAACCGTGATGTAGCCATTGCTCGTTCACGCAATGCGTTAAACGAATTAGTGATTGATGGCATCAAGACCAACACACCACTGCACAAGAAAATCTTGGCAGATGAGAACTTCCAAAATGGTGGTACAAACATCCACTACCTTGAGAAGAAACTAGGTCTGTAAACAAAATTCTGTTTAAGCTAAAAAGCCGGCAACTTTGCCGGCTTTTTTTTGTCAAATTAGGCATAAGAGCGGCTCTCGCCTTACAAAATTATTCTGGTATGATTAACAAAGTAATGTGTTTTTAGTTTTTCATGAGGTAATAATGACCGACAGTGTTGGTTTTCCACTCGCTGATGAAGCAGCAACGGTTAATATGGGTAAGCAACTTGCAACCTTAATGGAGCAAGGGGCAGTCATCTATTTACATGGTGATTTAGGTGCCGGTAAAACGACATTAACCCGTGGTATCGTGCAAGGTTTCGGTCATCAAGGTAAGGTTAAGAGTCCAACTTATACACTGGTTGAGCCTTACCAATTAGCTAAAGCTGATGTCTATCACTTTGATTTATATCGCTTAGGTGATCCTGAAGAACTTGAATATATGGGAATTCGCGACTATTTTTCACCACAGGCTATTTGTGTTGTGGAATGGCCTGAAAAAGGCGGCGAATTTATTCCAACACCGGATCTTGATATCACCCTACGCTATGAAGGCGAGGCGCGTGCTATTGCAATTAACAGCTTAACCAAGCGTGGTCAGGCAATTGTTCAGCAACTTAAGAGCGCGCAAGAATAAACATATAAAAATAAAGGTGTATTAGTAAAAATGGGTCGTTGTACGTTTAAACTATTAACTACTTTGATGTTATTGGTTGTGAGCCAGATTGCGCTTGCACAAAATACGATTAATAGCGTACGTGTGTGGCCCTCACCTGACAGCACTCGCGTGGTCTTTGATTTAAACGATAAGCCAGACTTCAGCTATTTCATGCTGAAAAATCCAGCTCGTTTAGTCATTGATTTAAAAAATACAGACAAACTAGATAGCTTGCCTGCTATTCCTAAAAAGCATCAGATTGTTTCAAAACTGCGTTACTCAAAACCCAAAGATAGCAAAAGTGTGCGCTTTGTTTTTGAGCTAGCCCGAGCCAGCAAACCAGTGGTATTTGCTTTACTACCTACCGATCCATACAAACATCGTTTAGTGGTTGACCTTGTTGATAAAACACCGAAAGCAGAACCCGTTGCTTCGACCAATACCAGTGTGAAAAAACGCGAACTCAATCAAGAGCGCGATATTGTTATTGCCATTGACGCAGGTCATGGTGGTGAAGACCCAGGTTCAATTGGTCCATCGGGCACTTATGAAAAAGACATTACGCTGCAAATAGCGAAGCGCTTAGAGCGAATGATTGATGCTGAAAAAGGCATGATTTCGCGTATGGTGCGCCGCAGTGACTACTTTGTAAATTTAAACACCCGTACTAGCATTGCCCGTAAGAAAAAAGCTGACTTCTTTGTGTCTATTCATGCGGATGCCTTTACTAGCCCACAACCAAACGGTGCCTCAGTGTGGGTGCTATCACTGCGCCGTGCTAATTCAGAAATAGGTAAATGGATTGAGGATAAAGAAAAGCACTCGGAGCTTTTAGGTGGTGCAGCTGGGGTATTAAAAGATACCGCAAGCGAAAAATATTTAGCACAAGCACTGCTAGATATGTCGATGGATCACTCGATGAAAACAGGTTTTAATGTCGCAGAAGAAGTGGTTAGCGAATTAAGAAAAGTGGCTAAAATGCATAAAAAACGCCCACAAGCGGCGAGCCTTGCGGTATTAAAGTCACCGGATATTCCGTCTATTTTGGTCGAAACAGGGTTTATTTCGAATCCACGTGAAGAACGAATGCTAAAAACGGCGCAGCATCAGGAGCGCTTAGCAAAGGCAATTTTTACCTCGATTAAAAATTACTACATGCAAAACCCGCCAGATGACTCGCTATTCGCTAAGTTAAAGTCGCAGTTTCCGACTAAACACAAAGTTCGTCCAGGTGAGTCGTTAAGTATTTTAGCAAGCAGATATAACACCTCTGTTAGTAAGCTAAAAACGGCCAACAACTTAAAATCGAATACCTTGTTTATTGGTCAAGAGCTTGATATTCCTCAAAGCTAGTCAATTTTCGTGTTAGGAACACTATGAGTATAGAAATACTACCCGCGCGATTGGCTAACCAAATTGCAGCGGGTGAAGTGGTTGAACGCCCTGCATCCGTTGTTAAAGAGCTGGTCGAAAACAGTTTAGATGCCGGCGCAACGCGCATTCAAATAGATATTGAACGTGGTGGTCATAAGCTTATTCGCATCCGCGATAATGGCTCTGGCATTAATAAAGATGAATTAACATTAGCCTTGTCGCGCCATGCCACAAGTAAGCTTAAGTCACTCGATGACCTAGAGAACATCTGCTCACTGGGTTTTCGTGGTGAAGCACTGGCATCTATTAGCTCAGTGTCGCGATTAACCTTAAGCTCAAAACCACAACAGCAAGAGGCTGCATGGCAAGCGTTTGCTGAAGGTCGCGATATGGCGGTGCAAGTCAAGCCAACCGCACACCCTGATGGCACCACCATTGAGGTGAAAGACTTATTCTTTAATACCCCTGCGCGCCGTAAATTTCTTCGCACCGAGAAAACCGAGTTTTCACATATTGATGAGCTCATAAAGCGTATTGCGCTGAGTCGTTTTGATGTCTCTATCACCCTGACTCATAATGGCAAAGTAGTGCGTCAATACCGTGCTAAACCGAACCCTGAGCAAGCAATAGCGCGTGTCGCTCAAGTTGCTGGTAAAGCGTTTAGTGAGCAGGGGCTGCATATTCAATCAGGTGAAGCTGGTTTGATGTTGCGCGGTTGGGTATTACCCGTGGGCTCAACGAATAGCACGCAATATACCTATGTTAATAATCGCATGATGCGCGATAAACTCATTTTGCATGCAATCCGCCAAGCCTTTGAAGAAGTCGCAGGCTCAGAAGAGCTACCAGGTTTTGTCATTTATATTGATATTGACCCACGTCAGGTCGATGTAAACGTGCACCCTGCTAAACATGAAGTGCGTTTTCATCAAGGCCGTTTAGTGCATGACTTTATCCTGCAGGCAATAAAACAAGTGGTGGTGCCGCTTCAGCATGAAGCCGGTTTTACAGAGCACAATGACACTGCTTTTAAGCATGCCCCGCTTGATGAGACACACCTAAGCAGCATGCAGCCTAGTTTTACTCAATCAGCGCCAACAGAGCAGTATGATTACCCCAAATCTGAATTACAGCTGACGAGAACACCGAGTTATTCTGGAGCAACAGGAGCTGGGCGCTCAGGCGGCGGTTTTAGTAGCGACAGCCAAGGCCGCAGTAAAACATCGCATCAAGATGTAAATGCATTTTATCAAGGGATCAGTGAGCAACATGCTGCGCATTTTGACCAAGTACGCCCAGAGCCAAGCATTGCAGCGCCGGTTGTTGAGCAAGCAAAACTCGCCAAACTCATCCACGTCCGTGAAGGTGAGTGCGTATTTAGTGAAGACAACCAGCTATTTGCAGCTCACTTTAAAAATGCTTTAGCACTGGACTGGCAAGCGCACGTAGAGCAAGGAGGTAGCCTTGATGGTAAAGCCTTGTTGTTACCTGTGCGAGTAAATGCAAGTGCTGATGATATTAGCGCGCTAAATGATCAGCAGTCGTGGTTTACCTTACTTGGTTTTGATTTAGTCATTGAAAAACAATTTGTGATGGTGAAAAAGCTACCGCCTTGTGTGTATTTACTTGATGTCAGTAATGCTATTGAGCGGCTTATCAGTGGTTGCAAAACCTCGCCAAGTTCCCTCGATGAATGGTTAGATTGGTTAGCTCAGCAAATTCCAGCACGCTATTACGCAAGCCAAGCCTTTTTGGAACAAGTGGCTAGGTTAGAAAATAATCCACAAACTATGCAACGTTTACGTCAAAAAGCAGTTAAAATAGAACTATCTCAGTTTTTAAACTAAGCAAGGTATTTAGGCTTGAATAACTTACCCGTCATTTTTTTAATGGGACCAACCGCTGCAGGGAAAACAGATTTAGCAATTTCGCTGTGTGAGCATTTAAACACAGAAATAATCAGTGTTGATTCAGCATTAGTCTATAAAGATATGGACATCGGCACGGCAAAGCCAAATGCCGAAGAGCTTGCTCGTGCGCCGCATCATTTGATCGATATTATTGACCCAGCAGATAGTTATTCAGTAGCAGATTTTCGCCGTGATGCCATTGAAAAGATTGATCTATTTCATAAGCAAGGTAAAGTACCTGTATTGGTTGGCGGTACAATGATGTATTTTAAGTCGCTTATTGATGGCTTATCACCGCTACCAGAGGCATCACCTGAAGTACGTGCCGAGCTTGAAAAAGAAGCAAAGCAGTTAGGCTGGCCACATTTGCATAAAGAGCTTGTGAAAATTGATCCTGATGCAGCACAAAAAATAAGCGAAAATGATTCGCAACGAATTAATCGCGCATTGGAAGTGTATCGTATAACAGGTAAAACAATGACTGAGCTGCAAAAACAAAAACAGCCTGAGCTTCCTTATACTTTCCATCAATTTGCCATTGCGCCTGATGATCGCAGTGAATTACATCAGCGAATTGAGAAAAGGTTCAAAATAATGCTCGATCAGGGGTTTGAAAATGAAGTTTCATCCCTATATAAACGTAAGGATTTACACCCAGACCTACCTTCGATTCGTTGTGTGGGTTATAGACAAATGTGGGATTACATTGCTGGCGAAATTGACTATGATGAAATGGTCTTTCGCGGTATTGCAGCCACACGGCAGTTAGCCAAGAGACAACTGACTTGGTTAAGAGGTTGGCCTGATGTAACTTGGTTGACTTCGGGTGATGAAGAAAACTTGCAACGTGTAGTAAGTTCGCTAAGCTAGTAGTAGCTGAAAGTTTTTTAGCTTTGTTAAATTAGTTCAGCTACTTAATTATAATAACACCTAGAACGAAGGAAAATAACATGGCAAAAGGCCAGTCGTTACAAGACCCATTTTTAAATGCGTTACGTCGTGAGCGCATTCCAGTATCAATCTTTTTGGTTAATGGCATTAAATTGCAGGGTAAAATCCAGTCATTTGACCAATTTGTTATTTTACTTGAAAACACCGTTAATCAAATGGTGTATAAACACGCTATTTCAACTGTTGTTCCAGCGCGTTCTGTTAACTTCCAAGGTGTTCAAGGAAGTGATGATTCAGAAGAGCAAGAACCTGGAAATTTTTAAACTTAGGAGCGTAATGCTTGTTTGACCGTTATGAAGCCGGCGAACAGGCAGTTTTAGTTCATATCGACTTACCTAAAGAGGGGGATCGTGAAGATCTCCACGAATTAGAGTTGTTGGTATCTTCTGCTGGTGTTAGTAGTTTGGCGATTGTGCAAGGCAGTCGTCAAGCACCACATCCGAAACTTTTCGTCGGGACCGGAAAAGCAGAAGAAATCGCTGAAACTGTCAAAATCCACAATGCAGATGTCATCATTTTCAACCATCAACTTAGCCCGTCACAGGAGCGCAACTTAGAACGCGTTTGCCAGTGTCGTGTTCTTGATCGTACGAGTTTGATCCTAGATATTTTTGCGCAGCGAGCGCGTACTCACGAAGGTAAACTTCAGGTTGAGTTAGCTCAGTTACGCCATATTTCTACTCGATTGATCCGTGGTTGGACCCACCTTGAAAGACAAAAAGGGGGGATAGGTTTACGTGGTCCGGGTGAAACCCAGCTCGAAACCGATAGACGATTATTGCGCGCAAGAATTAAAAATATTCGTGCCCGTTTAGATAAAGTCGCTGTTCAACGTGAGCAGGGTAGGCGTGCACGAACGCGAAATGAAATTCCAACGGTTTCACTAGTTGGTTATACCAATGCTGGTAAATCAACGTTATTTAACCGCATTACAGATTCTGATGTGTATGCAGCCGACCAGTTATTCGCAACCCTAGATCCAACCTTACGTAAGTTGGATATTGGTGATATAGGTCCGGTTATTTTAGCTGATACGGTAGGTTTTATACGTCACTTACCGCATGACCTTGTTGCAGCGTTTAAAGCAACCTTAACAGAAACCCGTGAAGCTGATTTGCAGCTACATGTTATTGATGTGGCAGACCCTCGTCGAAAAGAAAATATTGAGCAAGTACAGTCTGTTTTAAAAGAAATTGAAGCAGATGAAGTGCCTCAGTTATTGGTTTATAACAAAATAGATGCACTAGATGACGTTGCGCCACGTATAGATAGAAACGATGAAGGTCAACCGGTACGAGTTTGGTTATCTGCGCGAACAGGCGTAGGCTGTGAGCTACTGTCTGAGGCAATTAATGAGTTACTTGCCAAGAAGATGTTTGCTGATGAACTAAAATTAGCACCACAATATGGTCGTATTCGTGCAGCATTATTTAACTTAAACGCAGTTCATCAAGAGAGTTTCGATGAACAAGGAAACTGGTTACTATCGGTACGCTTACCAATGGCAGACTGGAATCGCTTGAAAAAAGAGATGGGACAAGAGCTCGACTCTTTCGTAGTGACTAATTAAAAATCACCGGCATTTGTCTTTTTTAGTATGAGAAACGCTGTAGATTTGATAGATTTAACCTAATTCATTTAGATAACAATGGAGTATAGCTATGGCCTGGAATGAACCGGGTAATAATGGCAATGATAAAGATCCGTGGAATAATAAAGGCGGAAAAGATCAAGGCCCACCTGATTTAGACGAGGTAATGCGTAAGTTCGGCAACAAGTTTGGCGGTTTATTTGGTGGTAATAAACCAGGTAAAAGCGGCGGCGGACTTGGCGGCGCAGGCATTTCTTTCATCCTCATTATTGCCATCATTGTATGGGCATTAAGTGGTATTTACACGGTAAAAGAAGCTGAGCGCGGTATTGTTTTACAGTTTGGACAATATGACCGTATTGCAGAGCCTGGCTTACGTTGGAAAATGACTTTCATTGAACGTGTGATTCCGGTTGATATAGAAGCGGTTCGCTCTCTGTCTGCAAAAGGCTTCATGCTAACCGAAGACGAAAACGTGGTTAATGTAGAGTTTGAAGTACAGTACCGTGTTATCGATCCACACCTTTACAAGTTCAGTGTTACTGATGCTGACCACAGCTTACAACAAGCGCTTGATAGTGCACTACGTTATGTTATTGGCCATGTAAAAATGGACCAAGTGTTAACGACTGGTCGTGAGTTAGTGCGTCAACAAACGTGGGATGAGCTTAACAAAATCATCGAGCCTTACAATCTAGGTATTATTGTGAGCGATGTGAACTTTAAAGATTCACGTCCGCCGGGTGAAGTAAAAGATGCCTTTGATGACGCTATCGCTGCACAAGAAGATGAAGAGCGTTTCATCCGTGAAGCCGAAGCGTACGCTCGTGAAATTGAACCTCGTGCTCGTGGTCAAGTAACACGTATGACACAAGAAGCCGAAGCATACCGTGAACGTATTACACTTGAAGCACAAGGTGAAGTGGCTCGATTTGAAAAGCTATTACCAGAGTATCAAGCGGCAAAAGAAGTTACACGTAATCGCTTATATATTGATGCAATGGAAGAAGTGCTAAGTAACAGCTCTAAAGTGTTAGTTGATGTGAAAGGTGGTAACAATATGCTGTATTTACCACTTGATAAAATCATGGAAAAACAAGGTACAGCGACACGTGTTGCATTACCAAGCTCAAGTGATATTAAAGATCTTCGCAACAAAATAAACACTTCACGTAACAGTACGGTAAATTCAAGTAATGACCGTTTCGCAACTGACCGTTTCAATGAGGGGAGATAAGCAAGATGAAAAATTTTAGTTTAGTAATACTTGCCCTTGCAGTTGTGCTGTCTTTTTCTTCGATTTTTGTTGTACAAGAAGGCGAGAAGGCAATCGTTCTGTTATTCAGCAAAGTTGAAAAAGATAGTAATGACAACGCGGTGGTATATGGTCCAGGATTACACTTAAAAGTGCCTTTCTTTAGCCAAGTACGTCGTTTAGATGCACGTATTCAAACGCTAGATGGTGCACCAGATCGCTTTGTAACAAGTGAGAAAAAAGATTTAATCGTTGATTCATATGTAAAATGGCGAATTAATGACTTTAGTGCTTTTTATCTTCGTGCTCGTGGTGATAAGCAATATGCAGAAACACTACTAAAGCAAAAAGTGAATAATGGCCTGCGTACTAACTTTGGTTCTCGTACTATCAGAGAAATTGTCTCAGGTGAGCGTAGTGAACTGATGGAAGAAGCATTAGTACAAGCTTCTGAAAGTGCACAAGAGCTAGGCATTGAAGTACTTGATGTGCGTGTAAAGCAAATTAACTTACCGCAAGAAGTGAGTAGCTCAATCTTCCAACGTATGCGAGCTGAGCGTACTGCGGTAGCTAAAGAGCACCGCTCTGAAGGTCAAGAAAAAGCTGAAACGATTCGTGCCGAAGTGGACCGTCGAGTCACAGTTATGCTTGCAGATGCTGAGCGTAATGCGCGTACTGTTCGTGGTCAAGGTGATGCAGATGCCGCTGCTATTTACGCGAATGCCTATAGCAAAGATGCAGAATTCTTTGGTTTTGTGCGTAGCCTAGAAGCGTATAAGAAGACTTTCAAAGATAAACAAGACGTGATGGTGCTTTCACCAGATAGCGACTTCTTTAATTATATGAAAGGTACAAAAGCACAGTAATTAAAATTTGTGTGATGAAAAGCCCTGCATTTTGTAGGGCTTTTTTGTTTCTGTGAATGATTAATTTTCATCCTCAACTTTTTTATAAACCTCTGTTCTGCCTGTAGTTGTTGAATTATTAAAGAAGGTAAAAATTCAGGCGCAGAAAAAATAAGCTAAACGGGGTGATCTTTCACCTCGTTTTCTGATAAAATCTCGTCCTAATTTTTTCTAAGTGAATTTGCAATGGGTAAAAACGTTGTTGTACTAGGCACCCAATGGGGTGACGAAGGTAAGGGTAAGGTAGTTGACCTCCTTACAGACAAAGCATCTTTAGTAGTTCGTTATCAAGGTGGTCATAACGCAGGCCATACTCTGGTAATCAACGGTGAAAAGACGGTTTTACACCTTATTCCATCGGGTGTATTACGTGACAATGTTAAGTGTGTGATCGGTAATGGTGTTGTTTTATCACCAGAAGCATTAATGAAAGAAATCGGCATGCTAGAAGAGCGTGGCGTACCAGTACGTGAGCGCTTATTAATCAGCGAAGCATGTCCATTAATTTTACCTTTCCACATTGCATTAGATTTAGCCCGTGAAAAAGCACGTGGCGATAAGCCAATTGGTACTACAGGTCGTGGTATCGGTCCAGCTTATGAAGATAAAGTAGCACGTCGTGGTTTACGTGTAGGTGACTTATTCAACCCTGAACAGTTTGCTAGCAAGCTTAAAGAAGTATTGGAATACCATAACTTCACATTAGAGCATTACTACAAAGCTGAACCAGTTGACTTCCAAAAGACATTTGACGATGCAATGGCTATCGCAGATATCTTAAAAGCAATGGTTGTTGATGTTACTGAGCTTCTTGATCAAACTCGTTTAGCTGGTGATAACATCTTATTTGAAGGTGCACAAGGTACATTACTTGATATCGACCATGGTACATACCCGTACGTAACATCATCAAATACGACTGCTGGTGGTGTAGCAACTGGTGCTGGTTTTGGTCCACTACACCTTGATTACGTATTAGGTATTATCAAAGCATACACGACACGTGTAGGTTCAGGTCCTTTCCCTACAGAGCTTTATGACGGTCTTGATAAACAAGATCCAGTTGGTAAGCACTTAGGTGATAAAGGCCATGAGTTCGGTGCAACGACAGGTCGTTTACGCCGTACAGGTTGGTTAGATGCAGTAGCAATGCGCCGTGCAGTTCAAATCAACAGCATCTCAGGCTTCTGTTTAACTAAACTAGATGTATTAGACGGTTTAGAAACATTAAAAATCTGTACTGGTTACCAGTTAGAAGATGGCACTGTAACGAACGTTACACCATTAGCTGCTGAAGGTTACGAGAAAGTAACGCCAGTATACGAAGAAATGCCTGGCTGGTCTGAAAACACAGTAGGTGTAACGTCAGTTGATCAATTACCACAAGCGGCACTTGATTACATCAAACGTATTGAAGAAATCACTGGTGTTCCAGTTGATATTATCTCTACAGGTCCTGACCGTGTAGAGACGATGGTATTACGCAACCCGTTTGCATAATTGCCATAGTGACTAAAAAAGCTGCTTCGGCAGCTTTTTTTGTGCCTAAAATTCACTCTGGAATGATAATTGTATATTATTTGCTAAGACCGACTTTTTTTAAGTGATTTTGATGCGTGTTTTATTGCCTTTAACATTACTCTTTTCCAGCCTGAGCATGGCTGAAGAGCCCATTGCAGCAGTACCTCTGTACTCAGAGAGCGAGTTAATTGGCTTGATCAATAAAAATGCACACCTAGCACGTGTAAAGGCAGATGATTGCCAGTTAGTACAAGATATCGAAGCACGAGCCAATAAAATGGCACTACCATCGTATCAGTTCTTGTATGGTGATATGTTAGCTTATGCGGTGTGTGTAGACCGCAATGTAGAATTAGGGGTTTATTATATGCGTCAGGCCGCTCAACAAGGGCTAAGCGCTGCATTAGAGCAACTTGGCCGCTACTATGATACAGGACGGCTCGTACAGCAAGATAAAGCCATGGCGGTAACCTATCTGCGTGAAGCGTCTGCGCAAGGCAACTTAAAAGCGCAAATGCGTTTAGTAAATCTGTTTAACCAAGGTTATGGCAGTCCACGTGATTATGAAGATGCCTACCGTTGGTTATTTCATTCAATGGTTGCTGATAAAGCTACTCACAAAAAAATCGAAAACTTACTAGCGAAGCTTGCCGAAAAGATGCCAGACAGCGTCGTTGAGCGCGCGCGTTTACCTATGTAGAAACATACAAATAAAAAGGCCAGCTGATGCTGGCCTATTGTTATACCAATCCGCAATAATACTTAATCATTTTGAGGGATTAAACCTGTCGCTACCTGCGTTAAAAATTTCTCATTTAGAACAACTAAATAACGAAATTTTTGCCTTGTTATCAACAAGGTTTTCTTGCCTCAAAATAGACTATTTAATTAAGCGAATTGGTATTATTTCTCTTCTTTACTTTCTTTTGGTTTGCCGTTGTTTGGGTCTTTTAACACCGACAACTTAGGTGGTTGTAGCGCAACGATACGCTCACCTACTTGTGGTGTCTTTTCCATACTTGTCGTAAATGGGCGAATTTTAATTGGTGAATCGTCATCATCATTTTTTTCACCATTTAAAATGAACAGTGGGATTGCTTCGCTATTGATCTCTTTGTATTGCTCCCAACTAAATTCCTCAGAAATGCGAGTTGCACTGACTTTGCCGCCTTTGGCTATTAAGCTACTTAAGCGAGCGTACGCACCATTGTCTCCAAACAAAATCTGACGTGATAAGAACGTCGCACTGTCTTTGTTTGCTTTAGCATGGTTAGTTGAAGAGCGCAGTGAAAACACGTCTTTTTCGTCGAGTAAATGCGAGAAATATTGCACGCCCAATGCGTTGTGATGACGGTTAGGCGATAGCGCTAATACGCTACGAATCGTCGTTAATGGTAAATAACGCTCTGCATGTTCTGATTGCGGGTTACCATAGTAACAAGGTAAGCCGTCCATGCGCGCCATTTTACAGTTTTCCCATGCAGGATCAGACAAGTGCACCGGAATGTTTTGATCTTTTAAGCCACAAGCAATAGCACGTGCTACATGGTTTGCACCAATAATTAATATGGTATTTGGAGCAGGCTGGCGTACTTTTAATAGTTTAGCTAATGGCGTTGCTGTCAGGCTTTGTAGTACCACTGTTACTATGATCACAGTGAATATGAGTGGCACTATTTTTTCGGCGTCGGCAATGCCTGCTTCTACCATACTCAAAGCGAATACAGAGCCTACCGCTGCTGCAACAATGCCTCGTGGCGCAATCCACGATAGCACTAAGCGAGACTTTAGCGGTAAATCGGTTTTAAAGGTTGATATTGCAATACATGCTGGACGTGCCACGAAGAGCACGATAGCTAAGAAAATAAATACATCGCTATGTAGCATCATTAAATCAGATAACTGTAGGCGGGCTGCAAGTAAGATGAATAGCGATGAAATTAAGATCATCGAAAGGTCTTCTTTAAACTCAAGTACTGAGTCAATTTCGAGCTCATCTTGATTAGCAAGCCAAATACCAAATACGGTTACAGCCAATAGACCAGATTCATGACTTAAGTGGTTAGACACAGTAAAACTAATTAATACTAAAGCTAAAATACCAAATTTATGTAATTCGAAAGGGAGCCATTCGCGGCGTATCAGTAATGTAGTAAGCCAACCTGCAACCACACCAATTGTTAAACCCACCCCTAAAGTTTTAAATAGGGCGATAATGGTATGGCTTAGTACTTCGCCTTGACCTACAAGCATTACAGCTTCGAATACGAGTACAGCGAATAATGCGCCAATTGGGTCTATTACTATGCCTTCCCAGCGTAAAATACGATCGATATCTTGAGTAGGTCTCATAGAGTTTAACAGCGGTGCGATAACCGTAGGACCAGTAACGACAAGAACTGCACCAAGTACAGCGGCAACCCGCCAATTCAGCTCTAAAATCCAATAAGCACTTAGGCTTACCACCAAGCATGTTGTGATCATCCCGATGGAGCAGAGGTTGCGAACAACCTTGCCGATACCTTTGAGCTCTCTAAAGTGCAGGGTAAGTGAACCCTCGAATAAGATCACCGCTACGCTTAAAGAAACCACAGGAAATAATAAATCCCCTAACAGTGCGTCAGGTTCAAGCACACCACTAAATGGTCCAAGTATTAAACCTGTTAGTAGTAAAAATAAAATAGCCGGTACACGAAACGCCCATGCTACCCACTGTGCTAATACAGAGCACAAGGCGATCCCTGCTATATAAATTGCTGACATAGAATGAATTATCCTTTAGTTACTACTATTTAAAAAATACCAACACCTTAGATAATCGTGTTTGAAGACGATAAACAGCCGCTGAACTTTTAAAAAATACTTATCTATTAAAGCCTACTCACCGTCATGGATACAAGCAAACTTGTTGCTTCAAATACGATTTTAGTCGTTATTACTACTTTTTGGACTATTTTGAAAACAAAAATCTGATTTGTTAATGAAAAATCATCAGATCGAAGATGTTGCGTCCTAAGTTACTGTTAAAAAATGTCTATTTTTACTATTTATGGTAAGTATAAAAGCCATGATTACTTTTTACACTTGATCTTTGACCCTGATTTCCCGTATTATATTTCGTGTTCAAACAATTTGATATCTAAATATTTATAAGCGTTGTCTTATACTTTCAGAGTTCTACCTCTAAATAATCAATTGTTTGTAACAGTTTTAGTGTTTTATACACTTTGTTTTCTAATTAAATAGAAATGAGCTTGTTAGTGTTCAGTGTGTATTTATTACGTGTTGAATAGAATTAAAGTTCATTATCTGGTCAATGTTTAGCTCCCATCGTGGCAGCTAAATCTCGGTCATACAATCTACACCCTATCTGTTGGTGTACCAGATTGTATAGGCTCTATGTATGTTGTTATTAATAAAAGCCGCACACAGCTTTTTACAGCGATACATAAACAACACTTATCTTTTTTTATCAACTTATGGTTTATAACCGTTTGGTCTACTGACTGAATAAAAGTTGTGCTATATCTAATCGCAGTATTTGCGTGGCGTAGTCGTGTGCATAGATAAGTCGTTTGGCAAAGTGATAATAGTCAGTGCGTTTAGTTGTGCTAAACGCGAGTCTTTTAATCAGTGGCAAATTGGCACTGAACAGATAGTAAAATGGAAAGTTGAACAGTTATGCAAAAGTTAAATTGGCGACGTATAGTACTAAAAGTAGGTAGCGCATTAATCGCACCCGAACAAGACGGGTGTCGCTCACGTTATTTACTGACCATTGCACAGTTCATCGTTCGCTGTCGAGCGCAAGGTATCGAAGTGATTTTAGTATCATCAGGTTCGGTAGCTGCTGGTTCGCATTTATTCCCAGAACAAGAAAAACGTTCAGTGACGATGAAAAAAGCAATGGCTGCTGCCGGTCAAACAGAAATGATGGCAATGTGGGATCGATTTTTTGATTTTCCTTCGGCACAGATTTTATTAACCCACGGTGACTTACGTGACCGTGAGCGTTACACCAGTATTCGTGAAACAGTTTTCACCTTACTTGAACATGGTGTATTACCTATCATTAATGAGAATGACACGGTAACGACCGATGATTTAAAAGTTGGCGACAATGATAACCTGTCGGCAATGGTCGCCGCAGCTGCGGATGCAGATGCATTGATGATTTTTTCGGATGTTGATGGTCTTTATGACAAAAATCCGAATTTACATGAAGATGCTGTGTTGCTTCCTGAAATTGAAAATATTGATGAATCAATTTATGCCATGGCCGGTTGTGCAACCAGTGCCGTTGGTACAGGTGGTATGAAAACGAAAATTGAAGCGGCTGAAAAAGCCACTTCACATGGTATTACAACTTTTATCTTAAATGGTTTTAAAGAAGAGACGTTTAATCGACTACTAGCGGGTGACAACCCAGGTACTATCTTCACACCATATGAAAAACCAATGCAAGAGGCTGTGCATTGGATGACTCACACAGCGAATGAGCAAGGTGAGGTTGTAGTTGAAGGTTCATTTGATGAATCATTAAAAGATGAAGACGGCTGTATTCGTAGCGACGAGATCGTTGCGGTGCACGGAGAATTTGGCGTAGGCGATACTATACTAGTTCGTAGTGATGATGGTACGCGTCTAGCAAAAGCAACAGCGAATTACAGTAGCTGTTTATTGAATTTTATTGCTGACAACGAGCAAAGTGAATTTAGCGAAAAAATGCAAGATTCAATCGGCCCAGTTGTTTCAGAGAAAGATATCGCATTATTGGAGAAGTCATGAGTTTAATTACGGATATTTCGAGTCAAGCTGCCAAAGCTGCAACCCAGTTAGCTTTACTTGATACTGCTACTAAGAATCAAGTTTTAGCTGAGATGGCACAGGCATTACGTGAAAGCAAAGCCTTTATCATCAAAGAAAACGAAAGCGATTTAGCGGCAGCACGTGATAATAACCTTGCTGCATCTATGATTGACCGATTAACGCTTAACGATGAGCGTATTGAAGCTATGGCTGAAGGTATTGAAGTCATTGTTAGTCTTGATGATCCTGTGGGTCAATTACGCGAAATTTCAGAGCGCCCGAATGGTATCAAGATCAGCAAGATGCGCGTACCACTTGGTGTTGTGTGCATGATTTATGAAGCACGTCCAAATGTGACGGCTGATGCTGGTGCATTATGCTTTAAATCAGGTAATGGTGTTATTTTACGTGGTGGTAAAGAAGCACTACGTAGTTCACAAGCGATCGCTAGCGTGATGCACAAAGTACTTGAGAAGCATGGTTTACCAGCAGCGTTGATTTCAGTGATCCCAGATCCAGACCGTGGTCTACTAATGGAACTGATGCAACAACGTGACACTATTGATTTAATCATCCCGCGTGGTGGTGAGGGTTTAATTAATTTTGTAACAGAAAACAGTACCATTCCAGTAATTCAGCACTTTAAAGGTGTTTGTCACCTTTATGTCGATAAAGACGCTGATCTGAATGTCGCTATCAACTTATTATTAAATGGTAAAACTCAGCGTACCGGTGTGTGCAATGCCCTAGAAGGTTTAGTGGTACACCAAGATATTGCAGATGAGTTTTTAAATCTATGTGCAGTGGTACTTCGTCAAGAAGGCGTAAAAGTAAACGCAGATGCTAAAGCTGCTGAATACTTTGATAATGCTACTGTGCTTGCTGATGATGAATTTGGTGAAGAGTACTTAGATTTAGAAATCGCAATCAAAGTTGTGCCTGATTTTGCTGGTGCAATTGATCATATTGCTAAGTTTGGTTCAAACCACACTGAAGTGATTTGTACTAAAGACCAAGCTGCGGCTGAGCTATTCCAACGCAGCGTTGATGCCTCTGTTGTGATGGTTAATGCGTCATCGCGTTTTTCTGATGGTTCACAGCTAGGTCTAGGTGCTGAGATTGGTATTGCGACAACTAAGCTACATGCTTACGGTCCAATGGGTCTTGAGTCACTTACGACTGAAAAATACTTAGTGAATGGCGAAGGTCAAATTCGTGAGTAACCGATAACAGGTGATCATTTTAAAAGCCGGGCTCTGCTCGGTTTTTTTATGTCTAAAACAAGTTTACTTTAATAAAGTAAAACGTATAAACGACTAGAAATATAAAAATTGGTTAGATAACTTAGTTTTGATTATTAAATTCGGCAGGTTGCCTAAAGAAAGGTAGGAAAGTGGTGGAGCTAAGCAGGATCGAACTGCTGACCTCCTGCGTGCAAGGCAGGCGCTCTCCCAGCTGAGCTATAGCCCCACATTCCTAAAATACAGGATGCTTAAGTCTTGCGTCTCAAGCGGGGTGAACTTTAAATATTTTTACATATTTGGTCAAGTATTTTTTTTAAAATGTTCGAATTTTTACTCTATTGTTTTATTTTTGGTAGACTAAAGCGCATTCACTGTACAAGGCTTATCCAATAATGAAAAAAATAGCATGGCTTTTGGTTGTTTTACTTACCGGTTGCGCAAGCCAAGGAGAAGCACCTCCATTTGAAATTAATAATAAGCAGTTTTATGAAAAAAATGACGACCAAGGCAATAAAATTTTTGCCTATGTGGTGTCAGTTAAAGCACAAGGAAGACAGCCAATTAACCTTGATAAGCCAATGACACGCAGGCAGTTTAAAGACTTTGCCGAGCAAGAAGTATTTGAAGAATCGAGCAACTTAAAACTTATGCTCGAAGATCAAGCGGTCGAATTATTAAATAAAGAGCTTAAAGAACGAAAGTACTGCGACGATAAACACGTTATTGACGAAGTATTATGGCGTGATTTAAGTGTGCAATTACGAGGACGTTGTTTGTAAATGTATGCAGATAAAAATAAGTTAGCTGCTACGCTAGCTCAATTAGATATTAACTATGATGTGATTGAGCATCCACCGTTACATGGTAGTTTAGATGCCGATAAATTTATGCTCGATAGACCGGGCACACGATTAAAAAACCTGTTTTTACGAGATAACGAAGGCAAGCGGCATTTTTTAGTGATCACTGCCCATGACAAGCAGCTTGACTTAAAAGCCATTGCTCAGCAGCAAGGGTTATCTCGTTTAGGATTTGCATCTGATGAGCGGTTAGCGCGTTATCTGAAAGTGCCACCGGGCTGTGTTTCTATGCTGGCACTTTTAAACGACAAACAAAATAATGTTACCCTTTGGCTAGACCAAGAAATTTGGTTCAACGAGCTTTTTCATTGTCACCCTTTTGAAAATACCGCGACATGGTTGATGAAAAAAGATGACTTAGAGCTATTTTTTGCAAGTACTGGGCATCAGCCTCGTATCGTATTTCTTCCAGCCAAATAAACTAAGCTTAAACCCACTAAGCAAACTAAAAGTAGCACGGTCATAAAGGCAACTTGGCCGTGTTGCTGATATACCAGTCCAGGCAATAACGAACCGAGTGCGCCACCGCTGTAATAAAACGATACATAACCCCCATTGGTGACACTTGCAGGTGCACTGCTGATTTTATTTACTAATGGCGCCGCACTTGAGTGGATCACGAACATTGCGCCACAAAAGCCGGTAAAAGCAATAACAAAAAGTATTAACTGCTGACTCATCAGTAGCACCATGGTCAGACTATAGAATACAAATACCCAAGTTAATAAACGCCAAGGTGTTGATGACTTTCGTAACAGCCAAGGTGTAGCTATGGATGCGAGTGCACCAAGCAAGTAACCGCTGTAAACCAGCCCGATATCTCGGGTATTAGTGATAGCAAAACTGTCTTGTAGGATAAAAGGTAAATAATTCAATAGCGCTGCAAAGCAAAAGAACATACAAAAAATCGCTCCATATAGCTTTAATACCTGCGGATCTTTTAATTGTTTTAGATACAACAGAGGCGATTTGGCTGCATGAATGCTCGCACCTTTGCTTGATTTTGGAATGGTGATTGCAAACAGTACTAACCCTAACGCAATCACATAATAAAAGCTTTGCCAGCTCAAAAAGTCAGTAAATAAGGCCGCGAGTATACGTCCAAAGTAACCGCCGACGATGGTGCTGCCAATGTATAGGGTCATATTACGCTGTAATTGGTCGGCCTGATAAGTTACACCAATATAACTGGTCATGGCTGTGAGAGCCGCTGGGAGAGTGAGCCCTTGAATAAAGCGAACCAGTAATAGCAATTCAAAACTAGGTGCTAAGGTAAAAGCGACACAGCTTATTGCTAGCACAAACATAGCAATCTTTAAAATTGTTAACGGATTTCGTTTTGCTAAAAACAAGCCATACACTAAAGGGGCGATAGCCAATGGCAGCATGGTCGCTGTCATTAAGCTACCTGCAGTGGCTGGCAATACAGAAAAATAGTTGGCAAATAATCCAAGCAAGGGTTGTGGGGCGTATAAAACAAAGAAAATAAATACAGAGCAAAGTAACAAATGTCGCAGCTGCATTTTAAGCTCCCGAGAGGAAAAGCCCTAGCTTATCGGGTACAGGGTTTTTTACAAGTTCAAAGGCGACTAAAATTATAAATCTTGCGTTAAATCAATATGTCATGATTTCATCGCGTGTTAATCTCACTGCAATATACTCGATTGCTGTGAATCAAGTGGGCTCAGTACTGTTATTTGTTGGCAGAGCTGATTAAAATAACCCTAATACGCATTAATAAATTGGAATTTCGTCATGGGTTCATTACAAGATCAATTACTTAAGGCTGGCCTTACTACGTCACACAAAGCTAAAGTAGCCAAAACAGAGAAGCGCAAGCAGCAAAAGAAGAAAAAGAAAGGCGCAACGAGTAATCCTAGCGATCTACAAAAACATATAGAGCAAACTAAGCTAGAGCAACAGAAAAAAGCTGATGAGCTTAATCAAGCGCGTTTAGAAGAGCAGAAACAACGTGAGCAAGTGGCTCGCGTTAAGCAGATTTTAGAGCATCACAATCAAGAAGAGATCCGTGGAGATCGTACATTTAACTTCACTTATCAAAATAAAGTGAAAGAGCTCGAAGTAAACGAAAAAACACAGAAGGCCCTAGCTGGTGGCCGTTTAGCAATTTGTGTTTTAGAAGGCCAATTTTTTGTACTGGAAGACGAACCAGCACGAAAAGTCGCTGAAGTCAGCGAAGATTATATAGTGTTCCATGTTGAGCCTGAAGATAAGCAAAAGGATGAAGATGATCCGTATGCTGATTTTGAAGTACCTGATGATTTAATTTGGTAGTTATTGTTTCGATTGCCATTACAATTTTCGGGTGCAATATTGTTAAATCATGGTCTACACTAAAGAAAATGTTTAATAACCCGTCAAAAAAGAGAAGATACAAATGAGCAAGATCACGAAAATTTTATGTGGGGCTGGCATTGCAATGGCTGCAAGCCTATCTTTTAATACTATGGCTGCCGATGGTGCAACACTTTACACAGCTAAGCTTTGTCAAACTTGTCATGGTGCAGAAGGTAAAGCACCTATCATGCCTCAGTACCCTAAGTTAAACGGTCAAAATAAAGAGTACTTACTAGCCCAAATGAAAGATATCAAATCAGGTGCGCGTAGTAACGGTATGACTGCTGCAATGAAAGCGATGGTTGCAAATGTATCTGAAGAAGAAATGTCTGCAATTGCTGATTACTTATCTCAAGTAAAATAAGCGCTAATTGAGTGAAAAAGGCCACATCAATTGATGTGGCCTTTTTGTATCAACTATTGATCATCCATTAATAGTAATTTAGACTTCTATACATCTATTTGTGCAGTGTCACATATACAAGGTTTTCCATGTTTGACTTACCAAAACTCGATTTAAAAAATAAAGTATCTGAACAAGAATGGCAGCTACGTGTTGATCTAGCTGCATGCTACCGTTTAGTTGATCATTTTCGATGGGGTGATTTAATTTACACCCACCTATCGGCGCGTTTACCAGGCACAGATCACTATTTAGTTAATGCATTTGGTTTAAGTTTTGACGAAGTGACTGCATCAAATCTTGTGAAGGTAGATTTAGCTGGCAATATTCTTGATGACACGCCGTTTAAAATTAATCCGGCAGGTTTTACCATTCACAGTGCTATTCATGAAGTACGTGATGACGCTCATTGTGTAATTCATTTACATACAAAAGAGACCATTGCCGTTGCAACGCAAGAAAAAGGCCTGTTACCACTAAGCCAATACTCAATGTTCTCATTACCATCATTGTCTTATCATGGCTACGAAGGGTTAGCGGTAAACAGTGACGAGAAAAAGCGTTTACAGGATGACTTAGGCACCACTAATCACATGCTATTGGTTAACCATGGTGGCTTAACCGTGGGACCAACAGTAGGTGATGCCTTTATGCGCTTTTATGATTTGCAGCGCGCCTGTGAAATTCAATTGGCTATTCAAGCCAGTGGCCAAACGGCAATCCCAGTACCACAACCTATTATCGATAATATTTATAATCAAGCGAATGTCGTGCATAGCGGCAGCACCGGTGGCCAGTTAGCTTGGCCAGCAATGCTACGTAAAGCTTATCGTCTTGATCCTAGTTTTGCTCAGTAAGGAGTAGCCATGAAAGTTAATCGCGTCGAAGTGTTCGATATTCATTGTCCAGAAAGACCAGCTTGGACACCTGTTTTTGTGCGTATTCACACTGATGAAGGTATTAGCGGTGTGGGGGAAGCGGGTCTTGCTTATGATTTAGGTCATAGCGCAGCAGCGGCAATGATCAAAGAAATGGCTGATGCCTTTTTAATTGGTCATGACCCATTTCAAACAGAAAAACTGTGGTCACGAATGCTACGCGAAAGCTTTTGGGGTTTAGGTGGTGGTCCTGTTGTGTATGCAGCAATGAGCGCCATTGATACTGCGCTTTGGGATATAAAAGGTAAAGCATTAGGTTTACCTGTTTATCAGCTATTAGGCGGTAAAGTTAACGATAAGCTACGTACTTACGCATCACAATTACAGTTTGACTGGGACAGCGAATTTAAAGCGCTTGTTCACCCAGAAGAATACGCAGAAGCAGCGCTTAAGGCGATGGCTGAAGGTTATGATGCGGTAAAAGTTGATCCAATTCAGTACGATAAAAACGGCAATACTTATTATGATCGTACTAACATTATTTCTCGTGCAGAAATGAAGTTATATCGTGCGCGTATGCAAGCTATTCGTGAAGCGGTCGGTGACGAAGTTGATATTATTTTTGAGTGTCACAGCTTACCTGGTGCAACATCAGCAATTCAAATTGGTGAGATTGCTGAAGAGTTCGATTGTATGTATTACGAAGAACCTGTGAATTACTTAAATCATTCATTACACGCAAAAGTTGCCGACAAAGTTGCTGTGCCAATTGCAGGTGGTGAACGTTTGTATAACCGATGGGGTGTGCGTCCATACTTAGAAGATCAAAGTATTGATGTGCTACAGCCAGACTTAGGTCTATGTGGTGGTTTCACAGAAACTAAAAAAGTGTGTGATTATGCAGATATTTTCGATGTGCGCATTCAAGCTCACGTGTGTGGTGGACCAGTAGCAACCGCAGCTTCGTTACACCTAGAAACCGCAATTCCTAACTTCTTAATTCACGAACATCACACCTATGCGATTAAAAAGTGGAACCGTGAGTTATGTATTCAAGATCCACAGCCTAAAAATGGTTTCTTCCAAGTATCAGAAGAGCCAGGGATCGGTATTGAGCTGAATGACGAAGTTATTATGCGCTCACAACGTGTTGAGATTAAGTAATACTAATTCACAATATCAGAGTTAAAATTAAATGTTGAATATTGAAAAAGGCCCGTTAGGGCCTTTTTTGTGAAAAAATGTAATTGTTAATATTTATGCATTAGGCTTTTTTATTAAATAATAGGTATGTTTAAGCTGAATGCCGAATCAAAGTTTGCTAGTTTTAATGTTAAATGTTTTGGTTTATTTTGATGTTTTTAATATAATCCATCTCTGTATTGTTTATGTTTCTGAAATTATACCAGTTAAAACCCTGTGATTACATAAAGTTACATTTAGTCCCAGATTCTAATAAATATGGTTTTTTTGTAATATATTTGTGTTTTTTAATTTACATTCTTGTTTCATTTTACTAATGTAATTGTGCCTATTTTATAGGCGCAAATAATTATAATTTAAACAGGGATACAAAAATGAAATCAATGTTTCGGAAAAGCATAACAGCGATAGCAGTTACTGCATCGCTAGGTTTAGCCCTTCCTGCATCTGCATCGGACGTAATTGGTTCTGTTCAGAATGTGGCAAATACCTCTTCTTACACTGTAAAAGTTAAAAACCCAGCAACAGGTTTAGAACGTACTTTAAATATTTCAGAAAATGGAACTTTCCGCTTTGCATCATTACCTTCAGGTAACTATGACATTCAGATTCTAAAAGACGGTAATATTGTTGCTGAAGACAAAGTGCGTGTTTCTTTAGGTGCTAACTCAAAGGCAAACTTTGATTTAGCAAGTGTTGCAAGCTCAGGCCCTGAAGTTATTCAAGTTGTTGGTGCACGTATTTCATCAATAGATTTATCGACAGCTGACTCAGGCTTGGTTATTACCGATGCTGAAATCGATCGTATGCCTATCAGTCGTGATCTTACTTCGGTTGCATTATTAGCGCCTGGTGCAGTTAAAGGTGATAGTGCATTTGGTAACACTGCGTCATTTGGTGGTTCATCTGTTGCGGAAAATGCTTGTTATATCAATGGTCTTGAAGTAACAAATACACGTCAAGGTCTAGGATGTGGTGAAGTACCATTCGAATTTTATGACCAATTCCAAGTAAAAACGGGTGGTTACTCAGCGAAGTTTGGCCGTGCGACGGGTGGTACGATTAACACCACAACCAAAAGTGGTACCAATGAATGGGAATTCTCTGCAGTTGTACAATATTCTCCTGACTCACTTCAAGAAGAGGGTTCTATTTCACGTGGTAACCAAGGCGCCGGACAAATTTTCCGAGACGAAAGCGTAGCTTCTGATAATAGCGCGGATGTCACTTTAGCAGTGGGTGGTCCGTTAATTGAAGATACTTTATTCTTCTATGGCTTAGTAAACCCTCGTGATACAGAGTCTACATACACTTGGGGAGGTGACGAATTCTCACCAAACGATCAATATCGTAAAGAATCAGCATCAGGCGGTGATAACCTTTTCTGGGGTGGTAAGCTTGATTGGGATATTACGGATAACCATCGCTTGAGCTATTTTGCTTACTCAAACCGTCGTGATATTGAGCGCTCTGTTTTTGAGTATGACAATGGTGCGATTGGTGAGCGTATTGATGGCGCACTTCTAAAACGTGGTGGTAAAGCACAAAGCTTAAGCTATACAGGTATCTTAACAGAAGACCTAGTAGTTACAGCAATGGCTGGTAATATCAAAACTGAATATGAAACTCAGTCTGAAAATCTAGTTTGTCCAAGTGTCACTGACTCGCGTGGTACTTCAAACCCAATCACTGGCTGTGGTGCTGGTGGTAGTTTTGGAGCAAATAACGATGACAACACACAATACCGCTTAGATGTTGAGTATGTGTGGGATGCACACGAAATTAGCTTTGGTATCGATTATCAAGAGCGTAAATCAGAGCGAATCAGCCAACCAATTGGTGGCCATAGCTATGATTATCGTACGCTTGCAGATAATGGTAGCTGGCAAGCTGATAATGGTGCACTAACCAATAACACAGGTGCTGCACTTGATTATGTTGAAGATCGTATCTTTGACGGTGGTGGTAGCTTTGAGTCAGAATTAACCGCTTACTACCTTGAAGATCACTGGCAAGTAACTGATGATTTTGCTGTTAAAGTTGGCCTACGTATCGACGAATTCGATAGCTGGGGTACGACAGGCAAGTTATTAACAAGCTTTAAAACAGACATTGCTCCTCGCTTAGGTTTCACATGGGATCCAACAGGTACGGGTGATACGAAAGTGTACGGTACATATGGTCGTTACTATTTACCAGTTGCTAATAATACGATTTTCCGTGCGGCATCAGGTGTAAGTGATATCACGACTGCTTATACGTATACGGGTGTTGATCCAACAACAGGCGCACCAACAGGCCTTGCTCCTTTAGCTGATACTATCGGTAGTGGTGGTTTAGCAAACTCACAACAAGTGAGTGGTGTACCTGTTATTCCGGAAAAAGATATTTTCCAAGCAAAAGAAGCGGATCCGTTCTCTAAAGATGAGTACATCATTGGTGTGCAACAAGCACTTAATGATGAATACACTGTTGGTTTAAAAGGTACGTATCGTGAAGTTGCAACTGCACTTGATGATTACTGTGGCCGTTACGCATATCCATACTGCGTCATGATCAACCCTGGCTCTACATCAAGCTGGTACAGCGATGGTTATTACTGGAATGGTACTGATTGGGGTGATTCAAGCTTTGATAATGACGGTGTTCCAGATGCAGGTTCACTAACAACTTACTCAGCTGAAACAATCGGCTTACCGAAAGCAAATAATGAGTATACGTCAGTTGAATTTAGCCTAGATTACCGCGCGGAAACTATTCGTTACCAATTTGGTTATACTTGGGCACGTAGTGTAGGTAACTTCGAAGGTGCTGTTAAGTCTGACATCGGCCAAGCTGATGCGGGTATTACACAAGACTTCGACTTCCCAGCAGTAATGGATGGTTCACAAGGTTATCAACCTAACGATCGTCGTCACACATTTAAGTTCTTCGGTAGCTGGGAACCAGTTGAAAACTTAATTGTTGGTTGGAATGCAACACTACAAAGTGGTCGTCCACAAAGCTTGTTCGGTCAAGGTTATCCATCAAAAGATCCAAACCTAAATGGTGGCTGGGGTGATACTTTCTACATCTATACCAATGATTGTCCAGACACAAATGGTGATGGCGAATGTCAACAAGACGAAAAAATCTATGAGCAGCACTCTCGTGGTACAGCGGGTCGTACTCCTTGGACGTTTAACTTAGATTTATCAGCTGCATATGACTTTACAGTATCTGATATTGATATGCGTGCAACTATTAACGTATTTAACGTACTTAATAGCCAAGAGATGACATCTGCGAATGAGCATTATGAGCAAAATGAGGGTGAAGTTAACTCTTATTATGGTTCTGCGTATACATGGCAAGCACCTCGCTCTGTTCGTTTAGGATTTGAAGCTCGCTTCTAATCATAAGAACAATCAATTTGATTGTCCCCCGACTAAAAAAGCCCGTAAGGGCTTTTTTTATATCTGTTTATTTAGTTTAGATTAGTCTGTCGGTTTGCATTTTACCAAAGGAAGAGGCTCGGTGGCTTTACTATCTAAATGGCGTACAAAACACATTTGGTTTTTTATTAACAGCTCAAAACGTTCAGGCATATCTGGGTAAGACCCATGGTTGGACTTCTCTGGTATAGCAGCGTTATTCAAGCTTTCAATAACAAGTATGCTGCTATTGATAAACGCATCTTCGGCTACGTTAATAGGCTTACTGTGCATTAGCCTTGCTATGCCAAGTGCTATTAGCTCACTTTGCGGCTCTGTTAGCCGTGCATGTTGTAGTTTTGGAGTGGGTTCTTGCTTAGAACTACAGCCAAATAAGACACTAACTAGTAAAAGGCTGGTAATAGAGGCTTTCATTAATACTCCTGAACAAGCAAACAGATTTTAGACTTGATGCTTGTTCGCTTTATAAGTTTTAACTTTATTGAATATAGCTATTTTTTAAACAATTTGATAGATTTCACGGGCGTTTTTATAGCTTAGTTTTTGCCATAAACTCGGCTCGGAGCACAATGAGTGATAGTGATGCCAACAGTTTTCGTAACTGGTATTTATTTGGCAAACAGGGAAATTACTTGCAAACATCACACGATGTTCACCAAAGTACTTAACTAAATTATTAACCAGCCAAAGGTGTTTGTTTACGGCTATTTGCGTGAATTCTAAGCCTGAGAACTTTATCGCGATATTATCGCAGTGGCTGAGTTTAATGATTGCTTCAAGCCATGTTTTCTCATCACTAATAAAGCCTAAATGATTAATAACCACACGTAATGATGGCAGGGCTGTGCAATACTTAATAAGCTGCTCAGTTGTCTGCATGTTTTCAATTTCAAACTGTGCTTCAAAGTGTAAATTTTCGCCTGCGAGCATGGCTAGGTTGTCTTGGCAGTGAGGAGTTAATAAGCGCTTGGCTTCATCACCTTCGGTTATATCGCGAATACCAACCAAAGATGGATGATCTAACTCATTGAGTGACGCTTCAAAGTGTTTGGTAGATGCGTCAATCACACTGTAGCTGATTGCTCGATAGGGAATGTCATTTAAATGCGTTGCAAGCCAATTAAGCTCATTCACTGGCGCTTGATTATCAAAGCCAGCTTCAATATGCACCAAGGCTTCTAGTTGAAATGGACAAGCGGCTTTAAGTTCTGAGCTAGTAATTTGCTTTTTAATTCTATCTAGATTTGGCCAAGAGGGGGGATTGCTACCTTGTAGCCAAGTGTATTGACCCTCAGTGAGGTTAAAAAAGTGCACATGGGGGTCAATTATTTTGTCGCTCATTGCGTGGTGTATCCACCATCAATACTTTGTAAGCTACCAGTAATAAAGCTCGCTTCTGGGCTTATTAAAAAGTTCACCAAAGCAGCAATTTCTTCTGGTTGACCTAAACGCCCTAGCGGTTGCAGCGCGGCTTCTTCAGCAACAACCTCTGCTTTATCGGCACCACTGCGTTTACAGTAGGCATCAATCGCATTATGAAACAGTGGTGTTTCTATTGTACCCGGACACACTGCGTTAGCACGAATATTAAACGCGGCATAATCGAGTGCTGTCGTTTTTGCCATGGAAGCTAGCGCGTGCTTGGTTAGGTTATAAGCAAACGAGTTTGGTTTGCCAATAATTGCCTGATCAGAGGCAACCAACACGATACTGCCGCTTTGCTGGATTTTCATACTAGGTAATACGGCTTGAATTGCTGCATAGGCACCTTTCACATTGAGCGCAAACAGGGCATCAAACGTTGCTTCATCGGTGTTTTCAATGTTGGCACTTAGATGACGACCCGCATTAGAGATTAAGGCATCGACACGGCCCGTCTGTGCAATGATATCGGTGATAACCGATATCACCTGCTGAGTATCACTGACGTCACAGTGGTGATAATTGCCCTCAGACGGGGTGATATCTAAGTTGTAAACGGTGTATGCTTCACGTTCTAAACGCTCTACTATAGCTTTGCCTATGCCTTTACTGCCACCTGTGACAATTGCAACGTTTGTCATCATTTACCCTTAGTGGCTGTGGCCACAACCGCCTTCACCGTGCACGTGGCCGTGTGATAATTCGTCGGCTGTTGCTTGGCGAACATTGACTACTTCAACATCAAATGTCAGGGTTTTACCTGCAAATGGGTGGTTTAAGTCACAATCTGCATTGAAGCGACCCACTTTAACGATAGTCACTTGGTGACGGCCTTGGTTAGAATGAACAATAGCAGTCATACCTGGCTTCCACACTTTTGTGTTGCCTTGTAAGTGCTTAAGTGGAATACGTTGGATTAGGTTGTCAACGCGCTCACCGTAAGATTCGCTAGGCTCAAGTGTTACGCTGAAGTTATCACCAGCTGCTTTACCTTCAAGCGCTTTTTCAAGACCCGGAAGCATGCCTTCAGTACCATGGATATATGAAAGTGGCTCGCCATCTTTACTTGATTCGACTTGCTCGCCTGCTTCACTAAGTGTGTAGTGAAATTCAACCACTGCGTCTTTACTGATTTGCATGTTATTTCTCTTTAGAATTTAAAATATAGGCGGTGATTTTACGCTAACCGTTAAGACTGAGCAATCAAGGCTTTTTCAACGAGCCTTCTATTCTTGACAGCATGGCCTCACTGGTTGGCGTTTGTCGCTCAGCAGGTTTTGCTTGCGGTAAGTGAAGTGTCAAAATCGTGCCTGGTCTTAATATGCTGGTGGCACTCAGTTTATTCCAAGTTGCAATGTCTTTGTGTGGCACATCGTATAATTGGCTGATACTCCAAATTGAGTCACCTGGCTTTACTAGGTAATCAACCGCAATGGTTGCGATAGTTTCTTCATGTTGTTCGAGGTAGGGGCTAATATTGTAATCAACCAGTAATGATTCTGGCATGGTTTGTGGCTGTGATAAACGCAACTGCTCACCTACTTTGATTAGGTTGCTTGTTTTGCTATTGAGTGCTTTTAGATCCTTTACAGACATATTAAAGCGTCTAGAAAGACTGTAAAGAGTATCGCCTTTTTGCACTATATACTCACCAGCAAAGTTATTGCGAAACAATTTGCTTTGTAATAGCGTACGCTGGTCAAGAGGCAATAGCAGGGTATGTGGACCATTCGGGGAGCTTTGGTTTTTTAAATATCCTGGATTTAATTTATGGAGCTGGTTATGTCCCACGCCAGATAAGTTAGCTATTACTGAAAAATCAAACTGCTGGCCAACATCAAACTCAGTAGTGAGTGCTTTATTAACCAATTTAGGCCGTTTTAAGCCTTGCTCAGGATGTTTCAGTAAATAACTTAGTGCTAATAGTTTAGGAATATAATCGGCAGTTTCTTTTGGTAAAGATAACGACCAATAGTCAGTTTTTTTACCTATTTTTTTATTCTTTTCAATGGCTTTTTTTACACGTCCCTCGCCACTGTTGTAAGCGGCAAGTGCATGTAACCAGTCACCATCAAAGCGCTTGTGTAAGTAACTTAAATAAGCCAAAGCGGCATCGGTTGAGGCGAGAATATCTTGGCGTCCGTCATACCATTGATCGCTTTGTACGCCAAAATGATAAGCTGTTGCGCCAACAAGTTGCCAAACACCTACAGCATTCTTTGATGAGCTTACTGTCGGTCTAAAATCACTCTCGACAAATGGCAGCAAGGCCAGCTCCATAGGTAGCTTTTGTCGTTCGATCCGTGTCACGATATGATACAAGTAAGGTGCTGCACGTTTGTTTACTTTTATGAGGTAATGAGGCTGTTTTAAATACCATTTTATACGTGCAGAAGTATGCTTATTAGTTTGAAAGACGAGTGTTAAATTGTTGGCGATATGCTGCCAAAGATCGTTCGAACGAGGTGTTGGTAACGGAGTGTCACCAGCTGGCAGTGGCGCAACTGTAGCGGGTAGTTCAACAGCCGTTGAAGCCACATAGTCACTAGTTGCTTGCTGGGTTGCTAAGTCGGGCTCATAATGGTTAAAAACCGCTGGTCTTTCCCGCTCATCTGTTTTCTGCTGAGTTAGTTGGCATCCCTGTAGACCAATAACTAAGCTCAGCCAAAGTAAATATCTCAAACTTACTCGAGCCATATAATAAAATCCTTTTACTATTTTAGCTCTATTTTGACAACTTGCTCTGTTTTAGTCCAGCCTCTAGAAACATAGAGAAAGCCCTTTCACCTATTTCATCAAGCTGATATTGCTGTTTTATCTCGGCAGGAAAAAGCGGAATTAATTCACTAACTGATTTATCTGGCGCTGATTTTGTCATCTCTTTAATCGTTTTTAAAAACCTTAAAGGGAGCGCAAGATCTTGTGGCGATAGTGGCTTGCCATGACCAGGTAAAATAGTTACGAGCGTGGTATTTTTTTGAATATCTTGCAGTACTGTGATCCAGCTAGTAAAGGTACCATGCCCGGGATAGGGTAAGCTGTCGACTATATCTGCGCCTAACAGAACGCGGCCTTGATCTGCACTTAAAGTAAGATCGCCTTTAGTGTGCGCTTGGTAAGGTGTAATAACTACGGGATAATCACCAAGGTCTAGCTGTGTTGATTCAGTAATGCTAATAGCCGGCGGGTTTAAGGCTAACTCCCGCCAGCGAAATAAACGCTTTTTAGCAAGTTCTAGTTTGTCGCGCCAAATCACTTGTTGATCTTCTGGTTGATTGGCAAGGCGTTGATAGCTCAGCTCTATGCTTTTTTCATAGCCATCTAATTTATCAGTTAATGCTTGCTGCATGGCGGCAAACTCAGTTTCTACTTGCTGATGAACTATCAGTTTGGCTTTAGGGAATTCAGCCTGTAAAACCGCTAATCCTAGTAGATGATCATCATGATAATGACTGGCCACTAAATAACATAATGGTGTTTTTAGGTGTTCTTTTAGCTGTTCTGCGAGCATTTCTACTTCGGCAAAGTTACCGCTGGCATCAAACATTAAGGCGCACTCTTTACCTTCAATTAGCACTTGATTCGAATCGTAAAAGCGCAGTTTATTTTGTTGTTGAAGAAATTGAATTTCGGGAGTGATGCTATGCCAGCTAACGCTTGATTGGGCGCTATAGCTTACAAAAAGACAGATCAAAAAAGCACAAAATCGCATGGTGTTCCGCTCGAATAATAGTCAGTGCAGTTGATTGTAAACAAAAAAAGCGCTGGATGCGCTTTTTTCTAAATACTAAGATGTTGGCTGAGCTTATCTATTAGTTTGTCATGTTGTTGCTCTTGTTCTGCTTGTTGCGATTTAACTTCGAGTAATTCATGACTTAAATGTAATGCGGCCATCAGCAGGGCTTTTTGGTCATTTCGAACCGATGAGCGTTGTTTCATTTGCTCCACTAAGTCATTCAAATTTTGTGCAGCAGCAACTAGGGCGTGCTCTTGCCCAGGTGGGCAAGAGAACTCATGTTCTTTACCTAGTAGCTCTACGCTGACCCGCTGACTTTGTGGGCTGCTCATTAGCTAGCCTGTTGTACGCTTTGTAATTTCTCAAGCAGGCCTGTTAATGTACTGCTTGCATCTTTTTGCTTCTCTTCGTTTTCTAGCACTTCAAGTTGCAGAGTTTCGTTCTCATCTAAAAGCTTAGCTGTTTGCTCTTGTAGGCTTTTAACTTCGCTTTCAAGTTCGCTATTGCGAAGGATTAATTTGTCGATCAGTTGTTCGAGTTGGGAAAGAGTTTCGTTATTCATAAATGCGCTCATAAAACTGTGGTTATTGTCATGCAAATGTAAAGGAAAGTGTCTTGATATGCCAGCATTTACGGCTGTTTTAGCGTATTTTTATTTATTATTAAGGCTTAATTCAGCGTAATGGCTTTTTTATTCATTTATGGTTCATGGAATAGCCTGAACTTAGGATCATTTGTTGTTTATCATGTACAATAAGACTATTCATTTTTAACGCAGTTTGCATCTGGCGAATTATAAATATGCTTAGTTATCGACACTCTTTTCATGCGGGTAACCCTGCTGATGTGCTAAAACATCTTGTTCTAGCTGAAGTACTTAAATACCAAACAATCAAAGATAAGCCACTTGATTATGTAGACACGCACTCAGGTGCTGGTTTTTTTGAACTTGCAGGCAGTGACGCACAAAAAACACAAGAATATTTAGAGGGTATTGCTAAGCTTTGGCAGCATAATAGTGAGCATGATGCACTTAATGAATATATTGAGCTAATTAAATCATTTAACCAAAACGGTAATTTAGATTTTTACCCAGGTTCACCAAAAATTGCCGAGCACTTTTTGCGTCGCCAAGATAACGGTTGGTTTTTTGAGTTACACCCACGAGATCTACAATTACTGCAAGACAATATGAAAGGTAAACGTTCTATTCGTGTTCGTGGCGAAAACGGCTTTCAAGGCTTAGTTGGTTTGTTACCTCCAGCGTCACGTCGAGCTTGCGTGCTTATTGACCCTCCATACGAAATTAAAAATGATTACGACACGGTTGTTAACACCCTTGTTAAAGCATATAAGCGCTTTGCAACGGGAACATATATGATTTGGTATCCGGTTGTTGACCGTGAACGAATCGATAGAATGGAAGCGGGTTTAATTGCATCGGGTATGCGTAACATTCAGCTTTTCGAGCTCGCAACACAGGCCGATACTGACGTTCATGGAATGACAGCGTCGGGTATGATAGTGATTAACCCACTATGGAAATTAAAGCAAACAATGGATGCGGTATTACCAGAACTTGTTTCATTATTAAGCGACAGCAGTGGTTTTTATCGTAGCGAGCAATTAGTTGAAGAATAATTCTTTTTCAATACAAAAACGCCCAGCAATTGCTGGGCGTTTTTAATTTTACCGCTATTAATTCATGTAAGTAGCTGCAAAGGTCGCTAGTGGCTCGTCACTATCATCTAGCAAGGTTAATTGCTCACCATTGATAGAGTATTTAGCAGTGGCTGCTAGTGTTGCTGACATGGCTGCTTCGATATCCATTTGTGCTACACACATTCTTTCGGTGATAGCTAATGGTTTGAAGGTCAGCATTTGCTCATTAACTTCGTAATTACCTGAGAAGTTATTACAGCCTAAGTAACCACTGGTTGAACCATCGTCTTTAAACTGCACGAAGGGTTCTTTATTTTCAACAGTGATTGTTTCACCGCTAATTGTAACTGCTTTCCAGTAGGTATTTGTTAAAGTAACATCGGGTTTTTTAGCCGATACTTTTGTCACTGTTACCTTGTAAACATCGCCCGATACATCTTCAGCAAATGGGTTATTGTGAGTGGTGCTAATGTAAAGTAATTTACCTTGATTCTCTATGCGCGCACTTACACTATAACGGTGACGGTCAGCAATTTTGCTTTCATCATATTCGAGTTCCACGCTGTATGGTGGGGCGCCGTTTAATTCAATTTCTTGTTCGCTGAGTACGTCAGCTTTGGCATCCATTTTTGAAACATCAGCCAACTGTACTTTTAATACCGAACCAGGGGGGAGCATGCTACGGTCTAAATAAGTAACTTGAGTATTTAGGGTTTTCATTGTTGATTGTTCAGCCTGTGGTGCACTTGAGTCTTCACCACAACCTGTTAATACTAAGCTGCTCCCTAAGATCATTAAACTGCATAGAGAAGCGCGTTTGAAAGATGAGATGGTATCCGAAGCCATGATTGTTTCCTTGCGTTTTTAGGGGTATGCGTCTTTGTTTTAAAGTTAGCATAAAGTTCGCTGACTTAATCATAGCTTAATTAACAAAAAATGGGCACTAGGCCCATTTTCGTCATAACGAGTCGCTTTATGAAAATAAAGCGTATTAGAGTAATCGTTACTTTTTCACGTATTTAGTGAGGATAACAATACGCTGCCCGTCAACACGACCTTCGATGTGCTCAGGGTTGCTTGTTAAACCGATGTTTCTTACTGCTGTGCCACGTTTAGCAACAAGGCTACTGCCTTTAACATCAAGATCTTTAATTAGAGTTACAGTGTCACCTGCTTGAAGTACAACGCCATTACTGTCGATGTGTTTAATATCATCGTCTTCCGCAAGTGCTGTTTGTGCCCACTTTAGCGTGTCTTCTTCTAAATAAATCATGTCTAGAGCATCTTGTGCCCAGCCGTTATCAGCCGCTAAACGTTTTAACATGCGATAAGCCACTACTTGTACTGCAGGTGTTTGACTCCACATACTATCATTTAAACAATGCCAGTGGTTTGCAGTTAGATCGGCATTATTCTCAATTTGATCTTTACAAGTTTGGCAAACATAAATGCATTTATCAGAATGAGCCTCTGTAACAGGTGGCACCTCGTAAACAGATAGGTTATCTGTAGCGGTGCAAAGTTCACATTGGTTATTACTGCGTTCGATTAGTGCTTGTTCAATGCTCATAGGAGACTCTTTTTAGTTAACAAGGTAAGAAAAACAGCGCGCATTATAGCAAAAGCAGGTCCAAAGCGGAATATCCCTAATTATTGTAGGGATATGCTTTTTGTGTATTTATTGATTATGGCATCTAAGCTGCCAGAGTTTTTAAGCTCTTTAATAGCTGCATTTATTTTTGGTAGCAATAGCTGATGTTCACTACGCAGGCGAATTTTTAAGTTTCCCAGCGAATGTAAAGCGCCAAAGCCAATATCAACATTAAATTGCTCAGCCCAGTATTGTGCCGGAAGTTTGTCTATTATGACAACTTCGATACGCTGCATTTTTAATGCTTTTATTAGTTGTTTTTCAGAATGAAAATCAACGCGCTTAAAGCGATTGTCATCGTAGTAGTAATAGCCTAAGACAGTGCCCACTGGCTGATTATTAATATTGTTAAGTTGCTGCCATTGAGTCACAGAGTTTTTTAAACTGACCAGGTACTCCTCAATGAGAAACAGGGTGTCTGAATAAATAAATTGCGGGTTTTGTTTTTCTGCTTGGCTTAGCCATTCAGGGCTAAGAACATCAAAGTCGATGTCTCCTTGGTGTAGGTATTTTACAGTCCTTTTTGCAGGAAGTTCGATATGCTGCACTTGAATATCAGCAAGCCGCATAACTTGCTTAATCATTTCGGGTAGGATCCCAGGGGTGTTGTTGTCGTTGATGTAATAAGGATAATAGTTACCCGAGCCAGTAACATTGTATTTTAATACCGGTTGCTGCTCAGCAAAAACTACTGGTGAGAGCAAAAGTAAAATTAATAAAGTCGAGTTAAAAAAGTTCAATGGTCTGATTGAATACGTTTTCATGTACCTAGTTTGGTTGGGTTTTTGTTTTTTAGCAAGGTAAACATCTTTCACTATACTTATAACAATAGTAATGTGGAGATAGCCACATCTAAGTGAGAAGTAGAATGTCAGAATTAAGTATTGAAGGTAACAAAAGTCAGAGTGTGACTCAGTATATAGCACGGCAGCCAATATTTAATGCTGATAGAAGTTTGTATGCATACGAATTACTGTACAGAGAATCGAGCGACAATGTTTTTCCGGTAGGCACGAGTGATGGTCAAGCGACAGGGCGGCTGTTCTTTAATGCGTTGATGCTGATGGGGCTCGAAAAGCTAACGGGGTTTCAACCCGCGTTTATCAACCTATCAACCGACGCTATTTTGGATGACTTTCCAAAGCTGTTGCAACCACGCAGTGCGGTTATCGAAATCGTTGAACGAGCGACGAGTATTCCTAAAGTAGTGAACCGCGTTAAGCAGTTAAAGCAAGAAGGCTACTTGTTCGCTTTAGATGATTACGATGGCACTGATAAATGGCAAGATATCTTACCTTTGATGGATTTTATTAAGCTTGAAGTAACGCAGCCGATTATCAAAACCAACATGATGATCAAAAAACTAAAACGCAGCTTCCCTGATACCACTATCATAGTTGAACGTATTGAAAATTATGAAGACTTTGAGCAGTTAAAAACCGCTGGTTGTGATCTGTTCCAAGGGTACTTTTTTGCCAAACCAGAACTTTTAAGTTTTGGAAATGTTGAACCATCAAAAGTTGCCGTACTTGAATTACTCAATTGCACCGCACAAACTGATTTAAATTTTGATGCTATTCAACAACGAGTTGCTAAAGATTTAGGGCTTACCGCACGCATTTTAAAGTTAGTTAATGCGCGAGCTAGCAGCACCCAACAAACTATTCGTTCGATCTCGCAAGCGGTTATTTATCTTGGTGAAGATGCGATTAGGCAATTTGTGCGTGTATTAGCACTTAGCGAATTAGGTAATGATAAACCGCAGGAGCTGACAAAACTTGGTTTAACAAGGGCAAAATTTATCTCTTTGATGCTTGAGCCAGGTGGGAAAGAGCTTGCTGAGCAAGGGTATTTGGTTGGGCTACTTTCTGTGCTTGATGCTATTTTAGATATGGAACTTGATACCATAGCAAAAGAGTTTTCGCTTGGTAGTGAGCTCTCTAGCGCTCTTTTAAACTTTAATGGGATGCAAGGTGCAAGCTTACAACTCACGAAAGCGGTAGAGGAAGAGCAATGGGAAACGGCTCATGAGTTGCTAATGATGATTCGTCCTGCCTCAAAAATGGATGTAGTTTTTCAAGCCATGTACGATGCTCGTGCATATGCAGATGACGTTTTCGTAAGCTTATCTTCGGTTACAGACTAAAAGTGCAGAGTTCGCTATGATGCGGGCTCTGTGTATCAAAAAGGTTTGTAAATAATGCGTTTAGCTTTACAGGTAGTGACCATCTTAGTTGCTTTGGCGTTACTTATACCAGGAGTAACCCAGCCGGTACTTACCCTTGAAGGAAAAATCGATAAATCTAAGCTTGCTAAAACAGGTATTGAAATGATTGCCGATGAAGGCGACCGGAATACCCGTAGTGTACTAATGATGGCATCAAGCATGTTGGGGCTTGATAGGCTTGAAGGTGAAATTGATGCCTATAAAAAAACACGCAGCATTTGGGGTACCGTGAATGAGCTTGCTAATAACAAAAACTACCTTGTCGCCGCGCTTGTTGCCGTGTTCTCCATAGTGATCCCCACTTTAAAATTGCTGATGCAATTGTTTTATTGTTTCTTACCTATGAATAAAATTAAACATTTACTCGGTCAACTCATACAAGGACTAAGTAAATGGAGCATGGTCGATGTGTTTGTGATTGCATTGATCGTGTCTTATTTAGCTGGCAACGCCGATGGGCAAATGGGCGAACTTATAAAAATGCATGCCGAACTGGGGGATGGATTTTGGTATTTTACTGGTTACTGCCTGTTTGCTATTGCTGCCAGCAATAGTATTAAAATAGATAAACCCTTGTCGAGCGCGTAAATTTCGGGCTACAATTTGGGCAATTAATTTTTAAGGTATGATGATGACGCGACTTTCAAGCTGCTTATTGATAGCTATGATGCTGCTCACTTTTGTGGGTCAGTCAGTTGCGTCTGTTGCTATGGTATGTGATATGCCACATGGCAGCATGCAAATGGATCATCATGCTAATATGAATGCTGACAGCGACATGAGTGATATGGATTGTTGCCATGAAGATGCAATGGATAACAGCGATTGCGCGTGTCCGTTTAATGCCTGTACAGCTCACTCACTCCTTCCGTTAAATGATTTAGTTGTTAAATCAATTAAGCAATCCGAAAAAGTCACAGTGTTAGGCGCCAGCCAGCTTAGTTTCCACGCAAGTTCTTTATATCGTCCACCTATTACTGCTTAAGCAGGATAGGTCTGTCTAAAATTCAGTAAAACGCTGAAATACACCTCATTCTGCACCCAAAATCTATTGTTTTTTAACCATTTTTAAGATTTTTGGAGCATGTGATGACTCACAGCAAATTGATTAAGGCGCTTTCTCTAGGCGTAGTATTGATAACCACAAGTTTAGTGAAAGCAGAGCCGTTGGCACTCAATCAGGTGATTGATTATGCACTGACTCACGAACCTTGGTTGCAGGCGAATAAATACCAGCAGCAGGCGATAGAAGCGCAAAGTATTGCTGCAGGCACTTTACCAGACCCAGTATTAACTGTCGGACTAATGAATTTACCAACCGATGGCTTTGCCTTTGATCAAGAAGGTATGACGCAATTTAAAGTGGGCTTGTCACAGCAGTTTAGTCGAGGTGATAGCCTTGCCTTGCAGCAGCAGGCATTAAGGCAATCAGCTGAGCAATATCCTTGGCTTAGAGCAGATCGTCAAGCCCAGGTTAAAGCCATTGTTAGCGAAGCCTGGCTAAATGCTTATCGCGCGCAAAAAAGTATTCAACTGATCAACCAAGATAAAGCTTTATTCAATCAATTAATTGATATTACTGAGGCAAGTTACGCCAATACACTTGGTGCGACTCGCCAGCAGGATATTATTCGCGCTCAACTAGAGCTCACTCGTCTTGAAGATAAGCTAGTGATGTTAGAGCAGCAGTTTGATAGTGCCAAAAAGCGACTAGCTCAATGGCTACCGATTGAAATGTTAAACGGTGCTGTAAGCGATGAAAATATAAAGGTGGCCGCATTAATGCCTTATCAAGAGCTTGCTCCATCAGGGGTGATAGAAGTGTTGATGGCTCATCCCGCAATTATTGCTATTGAGCATGCTTTGCGTGCTAAGAATACACAAGTGCAAGTGGCAGAAGAAGCGTATAAGCCTCAATTTGGAATGAACCTAGGCTATGGCTATCGTGAAAACACGCCTATGGGGGACTCGCGCGCTGACTTACTCTCAATAGGGGTTAGTGTTGATTTACCTCTCTTTACAGATAACCGTCAGGACCAACAAGTTAATGCTGCGATAGCTAGTGCAGAGGCGGTAAAAACTAACAAACTTATTACCCTACAAAAACTACAAGGTCAGTATTTTAAAGAGTTAAGCCAGTTAAGCCGGCTAGCCCAGCGCAAAGCGCTGTATCAGCAAAAGCTATTACCGCAAATGGCAGAGCAAGCTGAGGCGACATTAAATGCTTACACTAACGATGCTGGTGACTTTTCAGAAGTGATGCGTGCACGCATCAGCGAACTTAATGCGAAAATTGATGCGTTAAATATCGAAGTAGATAAACAAATAACCCTCGCTCGCCTTAACTATTACGCGGCGGCAAAAGATAGCCAAATAAATGCGGCACAAAGCCAAGGAGTTACCTATGAATAACACAGTCAAATTAGTTGTCGCTTTGGCGGTAGGTGCTGCATTGGCAACGGCTGTAAACAAACTTGCTGAGCCAGATCATGCAACTATGCCTAGCGCTGAAAAAAAGCCGCTATATTGGGTGGCACCTATGGATAGCAACTACCGTCGTGATGAGCCAGGTTTATCACCGATGGGTATGGAATTGGTGCCTGTTTATGAGGAACAAAGCAGCGCTGAAGACAGCCCAGGTACTGTGAGAATCTCACCAGCCGTAGTGAATAACTTAGGGGTAAGAACAGCGCCAGTGCGTTTTAAATCATTACAAAGCACAGTTGATACGGTTGGCTATGTGCAATATGACCAAGACCAATTAGTGCATATTCATCCTCGTGTCGAAGGCTGGATCGAAACTTTATATGTAAAGGCTGCGGGTGACCAAGTTAAGCAAGGCGAGCCTCTTTATACCTTGTATTCTCCACAGTTAGTGAATGCACAGGAAGAGCTACTGCTTGCCCTTAAACGTAACAATGCGGTACTTATTCGTGCGGCTAAAGCGCGCTTAGCCTCATTAAATGTTTCTGACGATTTTATTGCGCGATTAGAGCAAAGCCAAAAGGTTAGGCAAAACATAACCTTTTATGCCAAGCAAAGTGGCGTATTGGATGAGCTAAATATCCGCGAAGGTTTTTATGTGAAACCGGGCACCACCATGATGAGTATCGCTCACCTAGAAGAAGTGTGGGTTGAGGCAGAAGTTTTTGAGCGTCAAGCTGGCCTTATTCATAAAGGCTTGCCAGTTACCATGAGCTTAGATTATTTACCGGGTAAACGTTGGCAAGGGAAGGTCGATTACATCTATCCAACCCTTGATGAGAAAAACCGTACTCTTCGTGTACGCCTTCGCTTTGCTAACCAAGATGGCCTACTAAAACCGAATATGTTTGCTGAAGTGAGTATTATTACTAGGCCGACTGAGCCGCAATTAGTCATCGCAAAAGAAGCGGTGATCCGCACTGGTAGCCAAGACCGTGTCGTGATTGATTTAGGCGAAGGCCGCTTTAAGTCAGTCGCTGTGACGTTAGGTCGCAGTGATAATCATGACGTCGAGATTTTATCAGGCTTACTGAAAGACGATAAGGTGGTTATTTCAGCGCAGTTCTTAATCGACTCAGAATCAAGCAAAAGCTCTGACTTTATGCGTATGCAAGAACCAGATAGTGACAGCGCAATGGTGAATGGCGTGATCAACAGCATTGACCGTGAAGCCAGAACTGCTGTAATCAGTCGTGAAGCCATCCCCAAGTGGGGCCGAGAGGCCGCAACCATGGAATTTCACTTTTCGCCGCGCATTGATATGTCTAGTTTGCAAAGCGATGATGAAGTGCATTTTACTTTTAAGTTAGTGGACGGTGAGTTTATGATTTTTGACATCATGACCATGAGCCATCCTATGCAAGGAGAAATGCAATGATAGCAGCCGTGATCCGTTGGTCAGTCGGGAATCGCTTCTTTGTATTACTGCTGTCTTTAATGTTGGCAGGTTTTGGGGTTTTTTCTTTAAAGAATACCCCAGTTGATGCCTTACCTGACTTATCTGATATACAGGTTATTGTAAAAACCTCTTACCCAGGACAAGCGCCGCAGGTAGTGCAAGACCAAGTGACGTTTCCGATCACTACGGCAATGTTGTCGGTGCCGGGGGCTGAAACGGTCAGGGGTTTTTCGTTCTTTGGTGACTCTTACGTGTACGTTATTTTTAACGAAGATACCGACCTTTATTGGGCTCGTAGTCGAGTACAAGAGTATTTGAGTCAAGTAAGTGCTCGCTTACCCGATTCAGCTAGGCCAGAACTTGGCCCAGACGCAACAGGTGTGGGTTGGATTTACCTTTATGCGCTGGTGGATAAAACTGGCAAACACGATATTAGCCAGCTACGAAGTCTGCAAGATTGGTTTTTAAAGTTTGAACTGCAAACTGTGCCAGGTGTATCAGAAGTGGCTTCTGTTGGTGGTATGGTTAAGCAGTATCAGGTAAATGTCGACCCCGACAAATTACGAGCATATGGTATTCCACTGAGTTTAATTCAAACAGCGATTAAAAAAGGTAACCAAGAGCGCGGTGCCTCAGTGGTCGAAATGGCTGAAGCCGAATACATGGTATCAAGCACAGGTTATATTAAAGGTGTTGCCGATTTAGAAGCCATCCCGCTTGGTACCAATGCCAATGGTACACCACTGCAATTACGCGATGTAGCCGATATTAAACTTGGGCCGCAAATGCGCCGTGGGATTGCCGAACTTAACGGCGAGGGCGAAGTGACAGGTGGTGTGGTGGTGATGCGCTTTGGAGAAAACGCTGAAGCGACCATCAAACTAGTAAAGGAAAAGCTAGAATCGCTTAAAAAAGGCCTGCCAGAGGGCGTTGAAATCATCCCTGTGTACGACCGTTCAAACCTTATTACACAGGCACTTGATAACTTAAGTTCAAAACTAATTGAAGAATTAATTGTCGTGGCCTTAGTGTGTGTGGTGTTTTTATTCCATATACGTTCATCGATAGTTGCCATTATCACGCTGCCAATGGGGATTTTAACGGCTTTTGTGGTTATGTATTGGCAAGGTATAAATGCCAACATCATGTCGCTTGGCGGGATAGCGATTGCGATTGGTGCAATGACAGATGGCGCTATCGTGATGATAGAAAATATGCATAAACATATGGAGAAAACTCCACTGACCGACGAAAACCGCTGGCAAGTAGTGATGGACTCAGCCGCAGAAGTGGGGCCCGCGTTATTCTTTAGTTTATTAATTATCACAGTCAGTTTTATGCCAGTGTTTATTTTAGAAGCACAAGAAGGGCGTATGTTCTCGCCGCTGGCTTACACAAAAACCTATGCAATGGCGGCCTCGGCTGGTCTAGCGATTACACTGGTGCCGGTATTAATGGGCTACTTTATTCGCGGTAAGGTTATTTCGGAGCAGAAAAACCCTGTAAACCGCTTATTGGTGGCAGCGTATAAACCCTTGTTAAATGCGGTGTTAAAAGCGCCGAAAACAACACTGGTACTGGCTTTAGTTTTGGCAGTTATCGGCTTTTACCCGGTTAATAAAATTGGTAGTGAGTTTATTCCTCCTCTTGATGAGGGGGACTTGATGTATATGCCAACTACTTATCCTAGTATTTCAATTGGTAAGGCCCGTGAAATTTTACAACAGACCGACAAATTAATTGCCAGTGTGCCAGAGGTTGAGTCGGTATTTGGTAAAGTTGGTCGTGCAGATACTGCGACAGATCCAGCGCCGCTAACCATGATCGAAACCTTTATTCAGTTAAAGCCAAAGTCACAGTGGCGCGAGGGTATGACAACCGAGAAACTTAAAAAAGAGCTCGATAATCTGGTTAAGTTCCCAGGGCTCACCAATGCGTGGGTTATGCCAATCAAAACGCGAATCGACATGCTTGCCACTGGTATTAAAACGCCTGTGGGGATCAAAGTTGCAGGGCCAAAGCTGAGTGAAATTCAAAAAATCGGTGAGCAAATTGAAGTCATCTTAAAAGATTTACCGGGCACAGCTTCGGTTTACTCAGAGCGCGTTGCCGGTGGTCGCTACATCAAAGTCGATATCAACCGTGAAAAAGCAGCACGGTACGGTTTGAACATTGCTGATGTGCAACAGGTCGTTGCCACCGCTATCGGTGGTATGAATGTGACCGAAACAGTTGAAGGGCAAGAGCGTTACCCTGTTAACTTGCGTTACCCGCAAGATTATCGTGACTCGCCAGAAGAGCTTAAGTTGTTACCCATTGTGACGCCAAATGGACAACGTATTGCATTGGCTGACGTTGCTCATGTTTTTATTGAAGATGGTCCGCCGGGTATTAAAAGTGAAAATGCACGTATCAATGGCTGGAGCTTAATTGATATTGAAGGCAGTGATATCGGCAGTTATGTTGAGCGTGCGCAACAAGCACTGCATGAGCAACTCGAGCTACCTGCTGGTTACTCAATTACATGGGCGGGGCAATATGAATATATGGAGCGCGCAAAAGCCAAACTCAGTTACGTATTGCCACTAACTTTGGCAATTATTGTGGTGCTGTTATATCTCAATTTTAGAAGTTTTATTGAGGTGGCAATGATCATGCTGACCTTACCACTTGCGATGATAGGCGGTATTTGGTTGATGTACCTTGAAGGCTTTAATTTCTCGGTCGCTGTTGGGGTTGGCTTTATTGCCCTAGCAGGGGTTGCCGTAGAAATCGGCGTGATCATGCTGGTTTATCTCAATCAAGCGTATCAAGATGCCAAAGCGCAATCAGCACAGTTTACGGTTACAGAGCTGCGCCAAGCAATTATCAATGGTGCAGGCCTTCGGGTTAGGCCTGTGATGATGACAGTTGCCACTATTATCATAGGTTTATTACCTGTGCTGTATGGTACTGGAACGGGAAGCGAGGTGATGAGCCGAATTGCAGCGCCGATGGTTGGCGGGATGCTCAGTGCCATTGTTTTAACGCTACTCGTGTTACCTGCACTTTATTTTATATGGCGTAAACGCCACCTATAAATTTTACAGTCAGTGTGTAACTTGTACGCTTTTACTTGCTTCAAGTTACACTTTTTATTTTTAAGACGCTGATAATTAATGTTTTTTCTAATGGTGTGATTTATGCAAAGTCATATTAAATTGATTTTGATAAGGAATACACATGCAAGTTAAAACAATACAACAAGTTTATGATTGGACCGTGTTATTTCATACTCAAATGGCAGCCAATTTCCACAGCGTTAAAGATTTACTGGACGAGCATAATCAAATGCTGGTGGATTATTATCTGCAATATGAGAAGAAACTAGCAGAAGATCTCGTTGGCTTTAAAGCAATTACTGAGATAAACACGCTAGATACGTATTGCTATGAGTATTTTGCTGAAAACCCTGAGCTAATTACCTTCAACGATATCAGCACAGATCAGCAAATTGATGAAAAGGCGATTCAGGTTTACTTAACCACGCAACACCAAAAAGTAATCGACTTATACGAGTACTTGGTATCGCGCGCTGATACAGAGCAAAGCAAAGAAAAGCTTGAGCGATTGCTAGAGCTTGAGCATCAAGGCCTTAAGCAAATGATGCAAAGCTCAAACCGCCATATGGGTATATATTAATCAGCTTAATGAAAATCGAGTAAGAAGCCGACCTTCTTAAGGTATTTTTGCTCTTGCTGTAAGTCAGCTAAAAGCAAGGTATGTTCTTTGAGCCACTTATTGTGAAACTTTAGGAACATACTATTTTGCTTAGCTGTTATCTCAAGCTTAAAACCTTGATCGGTAATACGCTTTTGATTCAACAGTACCGCTAAGCGCAAAATCACAATAAGTTGTAATATTTCATAATGCTGCATTGTATGCAGTGCCGGAAACTCTTCTAAACGGATCTTTTTCCGATAAAAGCGGATCATGCAACTGAGCAAGGTTTGCTGTTGCTGCGTAAACCCTGGTAATTGGCTATTCGCAACGATGTACGCACTATGCTTATGTATTCCTGATGAATTTACCCCTAAGCCAATTTCATGCAGCTGCGCGGCCCAATCCAGTAAGTTGATATAGTCCGGATCAGTAAATTGCCATGCACCTTTTACTTGTTCAAACAGCCATTTTGCAGTTTTAGATACGCGGTTAGCATGCTCTTTATCTATGGCGTTACGTTCAGACAGGTTCTCTATGGTATTAGTGCGAATATCTTTATGGGCGAGCTTTTGCTGCATTTCATGAAGTAAACCTTCACGAAGAGAAAAGTCGCTGTATTGCATTGCTTCTATTTTAAATAGCTTAAATACTGCAATCAATATCGCTAAACCACCACAAATACTGACTTGTCGCTCAGCTGTGAGACCTTCAATTTGTAGCGCCTGAATTTGTTTAGCAGCAATAAACTGGGTTTTTAATTCTAGTAATCTCTCAAGCGTGATTAACTGTTGCTCGGCATCATTGGCGTTAATCATGGCAAGGATTGATTTAATTGTGCCAGATGTCCCTACTACAGATTGCCAGCCAGCCGATAAGTAGTTGGCAAAGATCACTTCGAGTTCTTGTTCTGCGCGAACCTCTGCTTTATCAAAGCGCTTAGCTGAAATTTGCCCATCAGCGAAAAACTGCTTGGTATAGCTGACACATCCCATGTTTCGGCTAGCTAGTAGCTTGTGTTTAAAATGTTTGCCAATTATGAGCTCAGTACTGCCACCACCAATATCAATAACTAAGCGATTTTCATCATGATGAATGTAATGGGCGACACCTTGATAAATTAAGCGCGCCTCTTCTTGCCCTGAGATCACTTCAATCGGGTAATTAAATACCCTACTTGCTTGGGTTAAGAACGAATGAATGTTTTTAGCGCGGCGTAATGTGTACGTCGCGGCAACTTTGACATTCTCGATGGGAAAGTCCTGTAAGGTGGTCGCAAATTGTTTAAGGATGGCTAGAGCACGTTCAATAGCTTCTTGGCTTAAGTGATTTTTATCATCCAAACCGTCAGCTAAGTAAACGCGCTGCTTTTCTTTGTGTAAGATCTGCAAAGAGCCATCGACCTCTCTTGCCACCACTAAATGAAAACTGTTTGAGCCTAAATCAACGGCAGCTATTGAGGGATAATCATTCATTATTATAGTTACTTTCCCATTTTTTAAGGTGGTCATAAATGGCAATTTGTGAGCGAATTTTCTTACGATTACCACGGCGCACATAGCTATTTTTTTGCTCACTATCGATTATGCGTGCTTTTGTTCTATCTTTAAACTGTAGTTCAAGAATATCAATGATAAGCTGTTTTAATTTTTTATCATAAATTGGAGTGGCCACTTCAACACGATGATCTAGGTTACGGGTCATCCAGTCAGCTGATGAAATATATACTTTTTCATCACCATTATTATGAAACACCATAACCCGCGGATGCTCTAAAAAGCGGTCAACAATACTAATGATACGAATGTTATCATTTGCGACAGAGGGTACTAACGAACACATACCACGCACTATAATACGAATTTTTACGCCACGTCTTGCGGCAAAATAAAGGTGATCAACCAGCTCTTTATCGACAAGGTTGTTTATTTTTAAAGTAATTCGCCCAGCCTTACCGTGCTCTACATTGCTAATTTCTGCATCTATCAGTGAGATGATAGTTTGCCTTGCATTGACTGACGAGATCATCAAATGATCAAACTGAAATGGCTTATAACTACTTTCAATGAATTTAAAAACGCTATCGCATTCTTCGCTAATACTTTCATGCTTAGTGAATAAGCTAAAGTCAGTGTATATTTTGGCTGTTTTTTCGTGAAAGTTACCTGTGCCAATGTGTGCGTACTTCACTATGTTGTTTTTTTCTTTACGGTGAATGACACATAACTTGCTGTGTACTTTAAGTGCTGGGATACCAAAGATCACTTTAACACCAGCATTACTGAGTGTTTTTGCCCATTCGATATTATTTTGTTCATCAAAGCGCGCTTTAAGCTCGACCATGACAGTTACATGCTTGCCATTTTTGGCGGCATTAATGAGCGTAGAAACTAGACGAGACTGACTGGCTACACGGTAAATATTGACCTTAATTTGTGTCACATCCGGATCAAAGGCTGCTTGGCGTACAAACTCAAGTAAATGGTTAAAAGTGTGATATGGGTAATACAGCAAAATATCTTGCTCTGAGATGGCATCAAACACACTCGAGTGATTATTAAAGGCCGTGCTTTGTAACGCTGGTAGTGGTTTGTTTTCTAAGTACTGGCGGCCAACATTCGGAAACGCAATAAAATCGCGGAAGTTACGGTAACGACCACCGGGGATCAGCGCATCATGTTGACTAATATTAAGGCGTTTTTTCATCACTTTAAGCATTTCAGCTGGCATACTTTCGTCATAAACAAGACGCACAGGTTCAGCATAAATACGTTGCTTTAGTCCTTTCGACATTTTATCGAGCAAGCCTTCTTCAAGCTCGTCATCTAAATTGTACTCGGCATCACGAGTTAGTTTAATGGCATAACATTGAATATCATCAAAGCTAAAGAAGCTGCTAAACACATCGCGAATAAAGTAGGCGATGATGTCATCAAGCATCACAATAGTTTTATGACGGCGTGTTTTCTCTGGTGGCAAAATAACAAAGCGAGATACGCGGTCAGTTGGCACCTCCATCATGGCATAATGACTTTTTTGATTGGTCATTTCGACAAACAAATAGGTCATGGTGTCGTTTATTTGATCTGAATAGTCTTTCTTTTCAGTGAGTAAAATTGGCAGTATATGTTGTAGCACATTGTCGTGGAAAAACTTTTTCAGCCAGGTTAAATGAAATTCAGATAGTTTCTCTGGTAGCTCAACGTGAATATTATGCTCGTTTAAATCATTCAAAATATCTTTATGAATTTGATTAAACTTTTTACCAAGCAGTAGCACTTTACTTTGGATCTGATGAAGTAGTATTTCGTCTTCTTCAAAGTTCGCATCAGGAATTTTATTAAGTAAAATTCGACGCTTTACATCGGCTACACGTACTCTGAAAAACTCATCCATGTTGTTTGAGTAAATACCTAAAAAGCGCATGCGCTCAATAATCGGGTTCGATTTATCTTTGGCTTCTTGCAGCACGCGTTCATTAAAAGACAGCCAACTAAGCTCTTTAGCAAAGTAGTTTACAGCTTGAGAAGAAGAATGTGATGCGTTCATCTGGTTTTCCAACGTTTATAGCTAGTTAGAATATAGAGGATGCAGATGACGGTTGTATTAAAATACTCAAGCTGCCTCTAGATACCGTTTCAGTTGGAATTAAAAGCGATTTAGGCAAGGCATTGAATGCAAAGAATGGTTGCTCCCTTGTTAAATTCAATAACGCAGAATAAATCGCTTTTAAACCAACCCATAGGGCGATTCTCTGGGGCTTACTCTCTGCGTTGTTACTTTTTAAAAGGGAATGCCATTCCTGCAAAGTAACGCCTTGATATTAAACCCCAGAGAAACGCTGAATTCTGTATCTAGAGGTAGTTTGAGTATTCAACATGTCGGTTTTGTGACATGTATGTCATTAATTTTAAAGCTTAGTTTAAGCTCGGATGTCCCTATAAACTTGTTTGTTATGCGTCCTCAATATCAACAATTAGGTCTGTGGTAATAGACTCAAGTGCAGTGATTACTTCGTCTTTGTTCATGCCTATTGGTAAAGCAACGGTGGCAACAGCACTAAAAATAGGTACCCCCCAGTTAGGTGCACTTTGTTGTTTTGAATTTAGATGAGTGATATTCGCACCTTTATGGCGAATAACGCTGGCTAACTCTTGCACAATGCCTGGTCTGTCATTTCCTGTGATAACAAAATTAATCTGTTCAGACTTTTCTTCAGGTAGTATTTCGGCACCGCGTTCAATTCTAATTTCTAAATACGGCAGGCTATGTAGTGCATCTTGCAGCTCTTGCAGATGTTCTTCGGGGACTGCGGCTTCAATAATTCCTGCAAAGTGGCCTGCAAGATGGCTCAAGTTACTGCTTAACCAATTACCATGGTGGTTTAAAATCGTAGCTGAGAGGTCTTCAACCAGGCCGGGTTTATCTGGTCCTAAAATAGTAATTACTAACTGCTTCATACTTATATCTCTATAAAAATGCCTCTGAAAAATGCGAAAAAAGGAAGGAGGCGTTGGTTTAAAAATGATTCTTATTGTCGAAAAAATAAGTCTTATTGAGTATTGATGTAGTTTTATTGTTTGTCCAATTTTTTCCATATAGTTATAAAAAATTAGTTATAACAATTTGTTAGCTTGTGAATTTGGTCGTTATAAATACGCAGAACAATGTCGCAATTTGGTCATTTGTTAACGTTAAAATACGTTCCTTAAATACATGCTTTATTACACTGAATTATGACGTTTGTAACATTACTGTCATCTTGGTGAAATATAATGCGCGCAACGTTAAGTTTTAAGGGTGTTTTGATGACTTCCAATCCGAATAAACCTACCTTTCATACGGATAGAAGCCGTCTATTTAAAGACAGGTTTGCCAAGTGGGGTATTTCCGCAGGTGGCGTAATGGTGCTAGTAGCACTACTACTCATATTCTTTTACCTTCTTTATGTTGTTCAACCTATTTTTGAGTCAGCAAAAGTAGAGACACGTAACAGTGTAAAACTACAAAATGCGTCAGAAGTTGTTGGTCTTGGCATTGAAGAGCAAACAGAAGTTGCCTTTTTACTTGGTGAAAAAGGTAATGTTGACTTTTACAGTGTTGAAAAAGAGCAGTTTGGTAAAAAGATCACCACTCTTAATACAGAATTACCTAGCGATGTAAGCAGCTTTGCAAGCTCTGCACCGTTCCAAGGTCAATACGCATATGGCCTTGAAAATGGTTCTGTTGTTGTGGTTGCACCAAAATTCTTAGTGACATTCCCTAACAACCAACGTCAATTAACACCACGTTTAGATTACCCGCTGGGTGATTTGGCGCTTGAGGTCGATGACCAAGGTGCGGCAATCACTAAATTTGCATTTAGCCACTATGAAGATAAAACAGCGGTTGTTGCTTTAACGGCTGATAGGCGCGTTTTGTTTAGCAGCTTTGTGGGTGAAGAAAACATGTTCACTGGCGAAGTTGAGTGGGTTGTTGAACGAACTGAGCTTGATATTGAAGGTCGTGTTGATGAGCTATTAATCTCACCTGATACAACACGTACATTCGTGCGTTCAGCAAATCAAATTTACGTATACGATACGCGTTACCCTTCAGAGGTTGAGCAAATCCAACTGCTTGCTGCGAACGAAGAAAACGCGAACCTAGTTTCAACTCAACTATTAGCTGGTGCAAACTCACTGATGCTTGCCAACGATAATGGTGAAGTATCTCAGTGGTTTGAAGTAAACACTGAAGATGGCCGTGAGTTCCAAAAGATTCGTGCATTTGAAACCAGCAAGCAATCTAAACTAAACATTTTTACAGAATTCTACCGACGTACTTTCTTCACAACAGGTGCTAACGGTGAGCTAGGTATTTATTACACAACTAGCGATGCCAAACTGTGGCAAGGTAAAGTAAGTGAAGGTCCAATTCAAAACTTTGCAATTGCACCACGTTCTAACGCGGCATTGATTCTTGCAGATGACGCGTTGAAAGTAATTGAAATTCATAATGAGCATCCAGAAGTAACTTGGTCTGCACTATGGCAAGAAGTATGGTACGAAGGTTATCCAGAGCCGGGTTATATCTGGCAGTCAACGTCGGCAAGTGATGACTTTGAATCTAAGTTCTCATTAGTGCCAATTTCATTCGGTACGATTAAAGCTGCAATGTACGCGATGTTATTTGCGGTACCCATTGCACTTTCAGCGGCAATTTACACGGCGTACTTTATGTCGAGTGAACTACGTAAAGTAGTTAAACCGACTGTAGAAATCATGGAAGCATTACCAACGGTAATTCTAGGCTTCTTAGCAGGTCTTTGGTTAGCACCATTAATTGAAGAACATTTACCAGCGATTGTCGGATTATTAGTGTTGCTGCCAATTGGTATCTTATTAACCGCATTTGGCTGGAACAAATTACCGGCGTCTATCCGTCACCGTGTTCCTGAAGGTTCTCACTCAATATTACTGATTCCAGTTGTTATCTTTATTGGTTGGCTATCGTTTGCGATGAGTAACTCAATTGAGTTATGGATGTTTGACGGTAATGTGCGTCAGTACTTAACCAATGAATTAGGTATGACATTCGACCAACGTAACTCGTTAGTTGTTGGTATTGCAATGGGCTTTGCTGTAATCCCAACTATTTTCTCAATTGCTGAAGATGCGGTATTCAGTGTTCCAAAGCACTTATCAAACGGTTCATTAGCACTAGGTGCAACGCAATGGCAAACATTGGTTCGCGTAGTACTACTAACAGCAAGCCCAGGTATTTTCTCAGCAGTGATGATGGGTCTAGGCCGCGCTGTAGGCGAAACAATGATTGTTCTAATGGCTACAGGTAATACACCTATTATGGACTGGAGTATCTTCCAGGGTATGAGAACACTTGCTGCGAATATCGCGGTAGAGATGCCAGAATCTGAGGTAGGCAGCTCGCATTATCGCATCCTATTCTTAGCAGCATTTGTATTATTCATATTCACATTCGTTTTCAACACAGTGGCTGAGTTTGTTCGTCAGCAACTGCGCGAAAAATACAGTTCAATGTAGGTGGAGAAACACGACATGGTAAAGCAGTGGTTTAAGTCTGGTTCTCCTTGGATTTGGATGACCGGCGGTGCGGTAAGCATCAGTTTAATCTCGGTTCTTGGCTTACTAGCCATGATTGCTTGGAAAGGTTTAAGCTTTTTCTGGCCATCAGAAGTAGTGCAACTTGAGCTGCAAGGTTCAGTAGCAAAGCAAACAGTGATCGGTGAAGTTTATGACCGAGAACTAGTTGCAAAATCACGTATTGAGGCGACGGGCGTTGATTTATCTGATTACGACAAAGAGCAACTAGAGCGCTTACTCATTAAAACAGGTAACCGAGAGTATGTAGATCTAGATTTCCGTTGGGTACTAGAGACAGATATTACATCACGTACTACGCCAGCTGAGCTTGCTGTATTCGAGCGTAGCAAAAACGGTAACTTTTACGGTTATGTTGAACAGGTTATTAAAGACGGTGAAGTTATCACAGATAACAAAATCGAAGAGCTTTATGATCTTGTTGACCGCGCAGTTGACCTGAATGACCAAGCCTTAGATTTACAAAATGGTGAAATTGGCCATATCAACTATGAGCTTGAGCGTTTACGTTTAAAAGAAAAAGCATACCAGCTTGATAACGAACTAACAGATGAGCGTGTTGCAGAGCTTGCACAAGCGCGTGCTGAGCTACGCGCTGAGTACACTGTATTAGAAAAACAGTTATTCGCACTTCGCAAAGCAGCTAAGCGTGACCAAGTAACGGTTAAAGACATGCGTGGTGAAGTGGTTACTTTGCCACTTTATCAAGTTCTTGATGTGTGGTTCCCTAATGACATGGGCTTCTTTGCTAAGCTTAGTCATTACTTTGTACAACTTGGTAAATTTGTTTCGGATGACCCTCGTGAAGCCAACACTGAAGGGGGTGTATTCCCTGCGATTTTCGGTACTGTGTTTATGGTCTTACTAATGGCAGTGATTGTGACGCCATTTGGTGTAGTCGCAGCGATTTACTTACATGAATACGCAGCAAAAAACGCCATTACTAAGATGATCCGTATCGCGGTAATCAACCTTGCCGGTGTACCTTCAATTGTATACGGTGTATTTGGCCTAGGTTTCTTTGTATACATGCTAGGCGGCAGTATTGACCAATTGTTCTACCCTGAGTCGTCGCCAAGCCCTGTATTTGGTACGCCAGGTGTTATTTGGTCAGCATTAACGCTAGCAATTCTAACGCTACCCGTTGTAATTGTTTCGACTGAAGAAGGTTTATCACGTATTCCTAGTACAGTGCGCCATGGTTCACTTGCACTTGGCGCAACAAAAGCAGAAACGCTATGGCGTATCATCATTCCGATGGCAAGCCCAGCGATTATGACCGGTTTAATCTTAGCGGTTGCACGTGCAGCCGGTGAAGTAGCACCACTAATGCTTGTTGGTGTTGTTAAGATGGCGCCAACACTGCCACTTGACGGTAACTTCCCATACATACATTTAGATAGAAAATTTATGCACTTAGGTTTCCACATTTATGATGTTGGTTTCCAAAGCCCTAACGTAGAAGCGGCACGCCCGCTGGTATATGCCACGGCATTCTTACTGGTATCAGTAATTATCGCCCTGAATATCACCGCGATTGGTATTCGTAACCACTTACGCGAAAAGTTTAGAGCTCTTGAGCATTAATACAGAATTTTTATAGGTAGACAGAGATGATTACAGTTGCACCACAAGTAAACCAAGCGAAAAGCGCGGCAAAGCTAGATTTAGATAACCTAACTGCAGAACAAACTGCGTTAGAAATTAAAAACTTAGATCTATACTACGGTGATAAACAGGCACTTAGCAGCGTAAATATGAACATCCCGAAGGGTCAGGTAACGGCATTTATCGGTCCATCGGGTTGTGGTAAATCAACACTTTTACGTTGTATCAACCGTATGAATGACCTAGTTGATAGCTGTCGTATAGATGGTGAGATCTTACTACATGGTCACAATATCTATGATAAGAATGTAGATGTTGCTGCACTACGAAGAAATGTCGGGATGGTATTCCAACGTCCTAATCCATTTCCAAAATCGATCTACGAAAATGTCGTTTATGGCCTACGCTTACAAGGTATTAAAGAAAAGCGTAAACTAGACGAAGTGGTTGAACAATCTTTACGTGGCGCAGCGTTATGGGATGAAGTGAAAGACCGCTTACACGATAGCGCATTTGGTCTATCTGGTGGTCAGCAACAGCGTCTTGTTATTGCTCGCTCAATTGCTATCGAGCCTGAAGTACTACTTCTGGATGAGCCTACATCGGCACTAGATCCAATTTCTACTTTAGTTATCGAAGAGCTAATTAACGACTTAAAGAACAAGTTTACCGTGGTAATCGTTACTCACAACATGCAACAAGCCGCTCGTGTATCTGACCAAACTGCGTTTATGTACATGGGTGAGTTGATTGAGTATTCAGATACCAATACGTTATTTACAACACCAAGCAAGAAGAAAACAGAAGACTACATTACAGGCCGTTACGGTTAGTCAATAAAGTCACTTGGTCTCGTAGACGAAATTTATAGAGGTAGACAATGGAACATAATATCAATAAACACATTTCGGGCCGTTTTAATGAAGAGCTTGAAAATGTGCGAAACCATGTATTGAACATGGGAGGGTTAGTTGAGCAACAACTAAACAGTGCACTAGATGCTGTTAGCAATGGTGATGCAGAACTTGCACAAAAAGTACGTGAAAACGACTATAAAGTGAATGCAATGGAAGTGAACATCGACGAAGAGTGCACGCGCATCATTGCTCGTCGTCAGCCAGCAGCAAGTGACCTACGCCTTGTGATTGCAATTGCTAAAACAATTGCTGATTTAGAGCGTATTGGTGATGAAGCTGAGCGCATTGCTAAAGTAGCGCTGGACTCATTCACAAAAGATCAGCAAGACCTACTGGTGAACATTGAAAACATGGGTCGCCAAGTATCGAAAATGCTTCACGATGTTCTTGATGCATTTGCACGTATGGATGTGCAGTGTGCGTTTGAAGTACACAAAGAAGATGCCAAAGTTGACCGTGAATATGAAGCAATTACACGTCAGATCATGACATACATGATGGAAGATCCACGCTCAATTCCGAAAATTATGGATTTAGTGTGGTCAGTTCGTTCATTAGAGCGAATTGGCGATCGTTGCCAAAATATAGCTGAATACATCATCTATTTTGTAAACGGTAAAGATATTCGTCATACATCTCAAGAAGATATAGAAAAGTCGCTGTAAATTAAGCCGCTCCTTTTCATTATTAAATCGAGCGGCCCTTGGGCCGCTTTGTGTTTTATTGGTGATGTAAGGCAGAAAAAGCGTTCACAATCGAACACAATGCTGTAAAATTCGCAGCTGCCAAAGCATACTAATTTATAAAGGGTCAGTTATGCCTACAAATGCATTTTTAGGGGTTTTTGCTAAATCACCTATTAAGCCTATGGAAGATCACATTAAGAAAGCACATCAAGCAAGTAAAGCATTGATACCTTTCTTTAATCACGTTTTTAAAGCTGAGTGGCAAGAAGCGGAAGAAATCCGCCTAAACATTCGCAATTTAGAGCGTGAAGCTGATGAAATGAAACGTAACATCCGCCTTCAACTACCACGTGGTTTATTCATGCCCGTTGAGCGTACCGATTTGCTTGAGCTTGTTACCCAACAAGACAAAATTGCTAACAAAGCAAAAGACATTGCAGGTCGTGTAGTTGGTCGTGAGATGACTATTCCCACTGAAATACAAGAAGATTTCCTTGTTTATTTAACGCGTTGTGTTGATGCGACTAAACAAGCATCAAAAGCAATCAATGAGCTAGATGAGCTGCTAGAAACTGGCTTCAAAGGTCGCGAAGTTACTTTAGTTGAGAAAATGCTCGTTGAATTGGACGCTATTGAACAAGACACGGATGACATGCAAATCAAAATTCGCCGTCAATTGCGCGCCATCGAAAATGAACTTAATCCTGTCGACGTAATGTTCTTATACAAGATCATTGAATGGGTAGGCGAGCTTGCAGATATTGCTGAGCGCGTAGGTTCTCGTCTTGAGCTGATGTTAGCTCGTTAATTTCAAATCAGTTCAAAAACGAAAAAATTAAAGGTTCACACAATGGATATCATTGCAAATTACGGCACGATACTGGTTTTAACTGCCGCCGCAGTTGGTTTCTTCATGGCTTATGGTATTGGTGCAAATGATGTTGCCAATGCGATGGGTACATCAGTTGGCTCAAAAGCACTTACAATTAAACAAGCAATCATCATCGCGATGGTGTTTGAATTCGCTGGCGCATACCTTGCTGGTGGTGAGGTTACATCTACAATCCGAAAAGGAATTATTGATGCGACGCCATTTATGGACATACCGGAACTTATGATCCTTGGTATGATTGCCGCACTATTCGCTGCGGGTAGCTGGTTATTGATTGCCTCTTTCTTAGGCTGGCCTGTATCTACGACTCACTCAATCATTGGTGCCATCATTGGTTTCGCTCTAGTTGCTGTCGGTAGCGAAGCAATCCAATGGAACAAGGTAATGGGTATTGTTGGTAGCTGGATTGTTACCCCTGCTATTTCTGGTTTTATTGCATACCTGATTTTTATGAGTGCGCAAAAGCTAATTTTTGACACTGATGCACCACTTAAAAATGCTAAGCGTTTCGTACCAGTGTATATGGGTCTAGCAGGCTTTATCATGTCACTGGTAACAATTAAGAAAGGCTTGAAGCACATTGGTATTGATTTAGGTGCTGTTGAAGGCTACGCGCTTTCTATCGCGATTGCAGTTGTCGTAGCTGTTATTGGTAAGATTGCTATTGCGCGTCTGAAAATCGATCCTAAAGCTGACAAAGCAATGCAATTTAACAACGTTGAGAAAGTGTTCGCAGTACTTATGGTACTAACAGCATGTTGTATGGCTTTCGCACACGGTTCAAACGATGTTGCTAACGCGATTGGTCCACTAGCTGCTGTTGTAAACATTGTTGAGCACAACGGTGAAATCGCTAAGAAAGCGGCTATCGCATGGTGGATTTTACCACTAGGTGGTTTAGGTATTGTTGCTGGTCTTGCTATCTTAGGTAAGAAAGTAATTAAAACAATCGGTGAAGGTATCACGCACTTAACACCAAGCCGTGGTTTTGCTGCAGAACTTGCTGCGGCTTCTACAGTTGTTATCGCTTCAGGTACTGGTTTACCTATTTCTACTACGCAAACACTGGTGGGTGCGGTACTAGGTGTAGGTATGGCACGTGGTATTGCGGCACTTAACATGGGTGTTGTAAGAAACATTGTAGTTTCTTGGGTAATTACATTGCCAGTTGGCGCAGCCCTTGCTATTGTTATTTTCTACGTACTGAGAACTGCCTTCGGGGTATAAAAAGTACTAAAAGACTTTTAGCTTGAAAAGATCTCAATGCCTTAGGTATTGGGGTCTTTTTATTTTCAGGTAGAGTATGAATAACTTACCAAGTATAAAACAACTACAGTATTTACTAGCAGTCCATCAACATCAACACTTTGGCCGCGCAGCCAGCGCCTGTTTTATTGGTCAATCTACATTAAGTAGTGCAATTCAAAATCTAGAAGAAACTTTAGGTTGCCAGCTCATAGAGCGCGAAAACCGCAGTTTAATGTTTACAGCTATTGGTGAGGAAGTTGTAGAGAAAGCCCGTAAAATTATTGACGACACTCTTAGTCTAAAAGAGCTTACAAAGAGCTTTTTAACGCCTTTAAGCGGGACACTTACTCTTGGTGTGATCCCAACGATTGCCAGCTTTATTGCTGCGCCCTTATATCATTTCTGCAAACAAACCTTTACTGAGTTAGAGTTAGTCTTGGTTGAAGATACCAGCGACAAGCTACTCGATAAGCTAGAGCACGGACAAATTGATATGGCTTTACTGGCCTTGCCATTTGATACTGAAAAGTTTCATACCCAAGTACTTGCCAAAGATCACTTCAGTCTAGTGCATCATAAAGATTACACTCCAGCGGATGGTGTAGAAGATTTTAATCTGTTACCTGATGCTAGCGTGTTTTTACTTGAACGTGAGCATTGTATGACTGGGCACGCGCTAAGTGCCTGTCATTTAAATCGCTCAAGCTGTATTAATCCATTTGAAGCGGCAAGCTTACATACTTTATTAAGTATGGTTGAACACCAACTGGGTGTTACTTTCCTACCTCAAATGGCCATAAATGCCGGCATTTTAGATAAGAAAGATATGGTCGCAACGCCATCTCAAGGCGATGCTTACCGAGAAATAGGTATCGTGTGGCGTAAAACCACAGGCCGGATCAGAGACTTTAGGCTGTTTAGCCAACAGTTAGAGCTATTTCTTAACAAGCAATGTAGCTTAGACGGTCAGTGTGACAACGAATAAAGCCTCTACCTCTAAATAAAACCCCAAATAAAAAATTTGGGGTTTTTTATTATTTAAACAAACTATTTTTTTCCTTCCCTCGACTAACATAATAACAAAACCATAAAAGGCAGATCAGATGACGAGGCTAGTGTGTTTTTTCAATCACTTGAAACATTAATTGCTAAAGCGCAGCAAGGTAATAAACGGGCGTGGTTGAAATTAGTCAAGCAGCACGAAACACAGGTGTATAACTATTGTTTAAGGATGCTAAGCCACCCTGATGATGCAATGGATTTGATGCAAGAAGTGTTTATTTCTGTATATAAAAGCTTGCCAAGTTTTCGCGGGGAATCGAGTTTTAACACTTGGCTCTATCAAATTGTGCACAGGCGCAGTGTTGAATATTATCGCCGCCGTAAGCTGCATCAGAGCTTGGATTCTGTACCAGAAGAAAGTTGTGAGCAGAGTGAGTTAGAAACCAATCGACTGCAATCCAAGCAGCATTATGAGCTCAAAGAAATGATGAATAAATTACCCTGGGAGCAACGCTTGGTGGTGGAGTTAAAATTTTTTCAGCACTGTACGTTTGAAGAGATAGCTGAGCAATTAGGTATTTCAACCAATACAGCTAAATCGAGACTATACAGTGCACTTGGTAAGTTAAAAGTGCATTTGGAGGCCGTAGATGGCTAATTTAGATTCATTGTTTAGCGCATGGTTAGAAGGCGAAAGTCTTACAGATGAGCAAATTGCGTTGCTACAGGCCAATGCTGAATATGCATTAATGATGAGTAATGCAATGCAATGGCAACAGCAAAGTCAGAATTATGAAACGGTGTCAGTACCAAACTGGGATCGAGAGTCCAGTATGCCAAAAGTACAAAAATCGAATCTGTTTTTTGGTTCAGGGATGTGGGCAGTGGCTGCATCAATTGCATTTTGCGCGTGGCTTTTTGTTAGTAATCCACAGCAAGGAAATCAGCAATTACTCGAGCAAGTGGCCAAACAAACCAATTTATTAGAGTCACAACAAAAGCAAATAGATCAATTGCAAAATATTATCACTGCGCAAAATGAAGTGCAGCAGCAACAAATGTATCAGTTAGCAAAAGAAGCTATTAAGACGGGGCGAGTAGAGCGTCAGGAAGATATTGCCAGTGTGCTTGCATATATTAAAACGCAGCGAGCCCAAGACCAAGCGTACTTACGTATGCAATTAAATGATTTAGCAGAGCAAGTGGATAGTAGCCCATTGCCAACCGTTGCCAATAACTTGGAGTATTAAGATGTCAAAATACAAATCAACCACGGCTGCCTTATTGCTTTGCACAGCAGTAAGCTTATCAGCACAAGCAAGTGATGAATTAGAGCAAATTCAGCGAGAAGTAGGCATAATGGAAAAAATCCTAACAGCCGCATTAAAACAAGATACCGATAACAAGGTAAGAAACGTGTCTTCAAGTTATTTGCAGCACCAAGGCGTGGTATTTAGCTTTGATGTGCGAGGTAGCTCACGTTGGTCTCCAGTATTTGCGACTGTGCCTGATGCCCCCCTTCCACCACTGCCAGATATCGATTTTGAAGAGCTGGCTGAAATAGAAGTGCTGGGCGAACATGTGCAAGTGATTAGCGATGCTGTCGTAGTGAAAACCCAAGAGGCCTATCAACAAGCCATGGAATTAATGCGAGAAAGCGCTGAACGAGTTCGTGAAGTAGCTGAACAAGAGCGCGATGTTAGCCGTGAAATCCGCGACCTTGAACGTGAAAAGCGCGACCTTGAATTTGACCGCCGTCACGATAAAGATGCGAAAGAGCAAGAGCTCGAAAAGCGTAAACAGGCTTTGCAAGCATCTATCAAAGAGCTTGAAAAACAGCAGCAAAAGTTGTCATTAAAACAGCAAGAAATGCGCAAAGAGTTAGCTGAGAAGAAGCAAGCGCGTGTTAAAGAACAAAAACAGCAATTGGCCGCCTTAGCTCTGCAAGTAGATAAAAGTTTATCACTGACCTTATGTGATTATGGTAGCGGCTTAAGAAGTCTACCTAATGATGAGCATGTCAGTTTTATCATTCGTGGTGTTAGCGAAGGTAAAAGTGAGCAAGTAAAAGTGTTTAAAAAATCAGATATTAAAAAGTGTGTGGTTGGTGATATAAAAGCCGCACAATTACTTGATAAAGCATCAAGTTATAGCTTTTAAGCTTTCACACTCCCAACTAAAAAAGCAGCCTAAAGTGGCTGCTTTTCATTCATTGAAAATGGTTTTAAGTCGGGTAAAAACAACAAGTAAACCCACACGACTAAATTAAAGTAAGGTACTAACCCTAGCCCTGTAAATGTTTTTACCGGATACCCTTTAAAGGTCGCATTACGGTAACATTGATACGCTATCCCTAGATTCACAATCAGTAACAAAACGATTAGTTGTGTCATCACTTTTCTCCTTTATACCGTCAATACATGGACTTAACGATGTTAAGTTATATTATGTATGTTTAATATAATATGCAATGTCATGTTTTTTTGGATAATCACCATAAATGCATGACATTTCATCTTGCTGTGGATTTAAGTATAGATGAGTATTGTCAGTATGGAAGTTTAAAAACTAATAAAAAATGTTTAAAAATGTATTTAATTTAAGCTTTTTAAGGCTAGATAATTGTTAGTTAAACAGATTATTTTCAGATATTTTTTTAAGCTCGTCGTTTATTTTTTCAACCGGTACAGGACGAGCAATAAAGTAACCTTGACCATAGTCGACACCAATCTCTTTTAGCGCTAAGAATATCTCTTTATTTTCAACATATTCAGCAACAGAGCGTTTATCTAAAGAAGTACTAATGTCATTAATCGCTTTCACAAGCGCTAAATCGATGGGGTCATTCAACATGTCGCGGACGAATGAGCCATCAATTTTTACATGCTGAGCAGGTAATTGTTTAAGGTAGTTAAAAGTACTAAAGCCAGTTCCAAAGTCATCAATTGAGAAGTGGCAACCTAAGCCGTTTAATCGCTCGATCATGGCACGGGTAGCAGCAAGGTTATTGATACTTGCAGACTCAGTGATCTCAAAAATAATGCGTGTTGGTTCAACACTGTATTCTTTTAAGCTCGACTCAATATGTGGCAGCAAGCGCTCATCTAAAAATGACTGTGCAGACAAGTTAATCGCAACTTGATTTAGTTCGGGGTACTTGGCAACGCTTTTAATAGCATTACGAATTACACATTGATCCATCAAAAAGGTATCGTTTAAAAGCTCTAGTGCAGGAATAAACTGGTTAGGGTAGATGAGTTCATCATCAAGCGTTAAGCGTAATAAAGCTTCAAAATAGGCAACGTGACCTTGCTTGAAATCCCAAATCGGTTGATAGTGTAATTCGATAGCATCATGTTGTAATGCTTGGCGAATACTGTGGCCCCACTCAAGGCCAGCTTGTAAACTGTTGTGGCTAGAGTCTTCCTTCGAGTAGCAATGAACTAGATTTCGGCCTAAGCTCTTTGCCACATACAGAGCAATATCAGCTTGCTTTAAACACTCACTTGGATCGTTATTTTCAGCGGTTATTTGGGTTAAACCTATCGAGCAGCTAATTGAGTATTCTTGACCTTCTGAGTGAAAACGGTGTTTTTCAATCGCCATACAAATACTTTCTGCAACTAAGTGCGCATCGAGTAAGTTGGTATTTTTTAAGATCACGGCAAATTCATCACCACCTATACGGCAGATCAGGTGCTCCTCACTGATATTTGTAATGAATAACTGAGCAACCTCTTTTAAAACGATATCACCTTGTTGGTGACCTTTACTGTCATTGATAATTTTAAAGTGATCTAAGTCGATATAAATGAGCGCATGCTCGGTATCATTACTGGTGTATTTAGCTTTACAAATACGTTGTAATTGTTGGTCAAAGTAGTAGCGGTTATGCAGCTCTGTGAGCGTATCATGGAGCGCTAAGTGACGTAGTTGCAGTTCAGCTTGCTTACGTTCATGGATGTTATCGATAGTAGCAGTTATCGTCGCTGAGTTTTGGCTATTTTTAATCAGCTGTAAGCGGCACTCAACCCAAATTGCATTGCCATTTTTGTGTTTTAACTGAATTTCAACTTGTTGCTGTAACTCGCCACCACGCAAGATACTCTGAATTGTAGCCTGCAGCTTTGTTTTGCACTCAGGCAAACAAAAGTCAGTTAATGATTTCGCCAAACTAGACTTAATGCCGTAGCCCGTCAGATGCTCCCATGCTGGGTTAATAAAGCGAATATTACCCTCTTGGTTAAACTCAAGCACCACGGTATTGAGATGTAATAAGATACGTTGGTGAGCTGAAAAAAGCTCTTTATAACGGCTTTGGCTCTGACTTAGTTGTTCTACTTTTTGCGCAAACTCTGCATAGCTCACCATAAAGTCTTCACGACGGGCGGCATGGTCGCAGACTTTATTCAATAACGAATGATCGTAAGGTGCGCGAATAAAATCAGTGACGCCAGAAAGTAACAATTGCTCAGCGTAATCTGCATCATTGTTATCTATGATGGTTACAATTGCTTGTTTAGGGTTGTGCTGTAAAATTTCACTAATCAATCCGGCTGCGGTATCAGAGTGAGATTCAGTGGCATCTATCAGTACAATGGCAAACTTTTGCTGCAAATAGGTGGCAAGGGCCGCTTTTGTTGATGTGGTATGGGTAATAGCGAAGCTGAGTTTTAGCTGTTCGCTAATGTCATTTGCTTTACGGTTATCTGTTTCAAGTAGTAATAAATTAAGGCGACTACTTTTTTCAAGGTGAGTTGATAACACGTTTGCCAGTACTTGCGGTAGCATATCTTGGCGCTCAAACGGCAGTACGGCATCAATACCATAGCTTCGTGCAGTGGTTTCGGCTATACGTTCACAATAAATTGGAGGAGTAAGTAAAATCGGTGTGTTTTTTGGGGTCTTTAATAACCCAGAGCGAATCATGCGCGAGAAGCGCCAGCCATCAATTTTACCGACCTCAAGGCCTGTAATGATAATATCCACAGGGTGGCTTTTGAGAATTTTTAGCGCATCTTGAGAGTCACTAGCTTCGATAAAGGTGAAGACATTAAGCTTATTTAATGTAGTCTTAATTGTTTCACGCTCAGCAACGCTCGCGTTCAAAATTAGCAGCTTTAACTGCTTTGCCATGGCGCTACTACCTCTTACTTAACCCATGTTTAGTGAATAAGCTAGAATAATGACATTTTGCCTAATCTACAAGCAAACTTTACCTAAAAGCGGTTATTAAGCACTTAAGTCTAAAATCGCCTTTAGCGAGCGCTAAGATGGTGCAGTGCTTTGCTTGAGGTAGTGGGCGTATCAGAGTAAACTTGGCGCGTTTTTATTAATGAGAGATATGCTCCATGCGCGTAGCTGATTTTAGCTTTGACCTTCCTGATGAATTAATTGCTCGTTTTCCTAAAGCAGATCGAACTAGCAGCCGTTTACTGACGCTTGATGGCCCGTCAGGGCAAGTTGAGCACAAAGTATTTAGTGATATTTTATCGCTCGTTAACGAAAATGACTTATTAGTTTTTAATAACACCAAAGTGATCCCTGCTCGCATGTTTGGGCAAAAAGAGTCGGGTGGTAAGCTAGAGGTATTGGTCGAGCGTGTGCTTGATGAGCACCGAGTGCTGGCTCATGTACGTGCCAGCAAATCACCAAAACCAGGATCAAAAATCATTCTTGAAGGTAAAGCTGAAGCAATCATGGTTGCCCGTCACGGTGAGCTATTTGAGCTTGAATTTGCCAAAGACGAAAATGTACTTGATATTCTTAATGACATTGGGCACATGCCATTGCCACCCTATATTGACCGCCCTGATAACGAATCAGACCGTGAGCGTTACCAAACAGTATATGGTGAAAAGCCAGGTGCAGTTGCAGCCCCAACTGCAGGCCTGCATTTTGACGATAAGTTAATGGCAGCCTTAAAAGATAAAGGCATTAACATGGCGTTTGTGACTTTGCATGTTGGTGCAGGTACTTTCCAACCTGTGCGCGTTGACTCAGTTGATGAGCATGTCATGCACTCAGAGTACATCGAAGTACCAGATGAAGTGGTTAAAGCGGTAGCTGAAACGAAAGCAAAAGGTGGTCGTGTAATTGCGGTGGGTACTACGTCAGTGCGTTCGTTAGAGTCAGCTGCTAAAGTGCACGGCGGCAAATTAGATACATATTTTGGTGATACCGATATCTTTATCTACCCGGGTTATCAGTTCAATGTGGTTGATGCCATGGTGACAAATTTTCACTTACCTGAATCAACGTTAATCATGTTAGTGAGTGCTTTTGCTGGCCAAGAGAACATTATGGGTGCCTACCATACGGCTATTGAGCAGCAGTATCGCTTCTTTAGTTATGGTGATGCGATGTTCTTAACGCGCAAATAACTATAAAAAGCCCAGTTTTTTAACTGGGCTTTTTATTTTCGAATTTAGCCCAATTTATAGTAATAAACCCGCAAACAGGGTAGAATCGAGCGGTTAAATTATAGCTTGTTGGACTGTTTTTCCGACACTGAGGATAATATGAAATTTGAATTAGACCGCACTGACGGTAAAGCGCGCCGCGGCCGCTTGATTTTTGAACGTGGTGTTGTAGAAACGCCAGCATTTATGCCAGTAGGTACTTACGGTACTGTTAAAGGCATGACGCCTGACGAAGTGAAAGATACCGGCGCGCAAATTTGCCTAGGTAACACTTTCCACTTAATGCTGCGCCCTGGTACAGAAATCATTAAGCAACACGGTGATTTACACGACTTTATGAATTGGGATCGTCCAATCCTAACTGATTCAGGCGGTTTCCAAGTATTCAGCTTAGGTGCAATGCGTAAAATCACTGAAGAAGGCGTAATGTTCAGCTCACCAGTTAATGGTGAAAAAATCATGCTTTCGCCAGAAAAAGCGATGCAAGTTCAGCGTGATTTAGGCTCTGACATCGTGATGATTTTTGACGAATGTACGCCATACCCTGCGACAGAAAAAGAAGCTAAAGATTCTATGGAGTTATCACTTCGTTGGGCTAAACGTTCAAAAGAAGGTCATGGCGATAACCCAGCTGCGCTATTTGGTATTATTCAAGGTGGTATGTATCCTGAGCTTCGTGCACAATCACAAAAAGGCCTAGAAGAAATCGGCTTTGATGGTTATGCCTTAGGTGGTTTATCGGTAGGTGAGCCGAAAAATGAGATGATCAATATTCTTGATCACTGTGCTTACAAAATGCCTGAAGACAAGCCTCGTTACTTAATGGGCGTTGGTAAACCAGAAGATTTAGTTGAAGCGGTTCGCCGTGGTATCGATATGTTTGACTGTGTAATGCCTACGCGTAATGCTCGTAACGGTCATTTATTCGTAACTGGCGGCATTGTTAAAATCCGTAATGCAGTCCATAAAACAGACACCGGTCCACTGGATCCTGAGTGTGATTGTCATACTTGTAAAAACTATTCACGTGCATACTTGCATCATCTTGATAAATGTAATGAAATCTTAGGCGCACGTCTAAACACGATTCATAACTTACGTTATTATCAACGCGTGATGGAAGGCTTACGTAATGCCATTAGCAATGGCAAACTAGACGAATTTGTTGCAGATTTTTATGCACGCCGCGGCCAAGAAGTGCCTGAGCTTGCAGATACATCAGATTAAATTTTTAGAAAAATTAAAGAGGAAGTGAAATGAGTTTATTCATCTCAAACGCCCACGCAAGTGCGGCAGGTGCAGCACCAGCAGGTGGTGGCATGGAAATGCTGATCATGTTGGGTATTTTCGGTCTGGTATTTTATTTCTTAATCTACCGTCCACAAGCTAAGCGCGTAAAAGAGCATAAAGCACTAATGAGCGCAATGGCAAAAGGCGACGAAGTACTAACGCAAGGTGGTTTAGTGGGTAAGATTGCTAAAATCGCTGATGACAAAGACTTCATCGTGATTTCATTAAATGACCAAGCAGAAGTAACAGTACAAAAATCAGCTGTTTCTGCAGTATTGCCTAAAGGCACTATGAAGTCGCTATAACAATAAAAATAAGGACTCACACGTGTTAAACAAGTTTCCATTATGGAAGTATTTACTTGTTCTTGTAGTGTTAGTCGTTGGTATTTTATATGCCTCTCCTAACTTGTATGGCCGTGACCCGGCCATACAAGTATCGGGCACTAAAGGTACTGATGCTGACCTCAGCGTACTCGATAAAGTAAATGCGACTCTCAAAGAACATAACGTTACTGTTAAATCAAGTAAACTTGAAGACGGACAAATTCTGGTTCGTTTTAAGAATGTTGAAGACCAACTAAAAGCGCAAGATCTACTGCGTGATTCCCTTAGTGAAGATTATATCTCTGCAATCAATATGGCTCCTGCTCAACCAGAGTGGTTAAAGTCACTGGGTGGTAACCCAATGAAGCTAGGCCTAGATTTAAGCGGTGGTGTTCACTTTACTATGGAAATCGACATGGCGACGGCGGTTGATACTCAGCTTGAGCAAATGGAACAAGATTTCAAAAGTGACTTACGTGAAGAAAAACTACGTTATCGTACTATTCGCCGTGTAGCGAATAGTGAGCGATTACGTGTTGAAATGCGTAACGAAGAAGATAAAGACGCTGCAGAGCGTTTCTTATCAACACGTTACCCATTAAACGTTTATGTTGATGATAGCAGCAGCGATAATGCTTTTTATGCCAGCATGAGCGAGCAAAAGCTTAAAGAAATTCGTGATTACGCTATCAAACAAAACGAAACGATTATTCGTAACCGTATTAACCAGATTGGTGTTGCAGAGCCGAACGTACAGCGTCAAGGTGCTGAGCGCATTATCGTGCAGCTTCCGGGTGTACAAGATACAGCTCGTGCAAAAGAAATTCTTGGTGCAACAGCAACATTAGAATTCCGCGAAGTTGATGAAAACGCAGATGCAAGTGCTGCGCTTCAGGGCCGTTTACCGCCTGGTACTGAAATGATTATGGCTCGTGAAGGTTACCCTGTGGTACTTAAGCAACGCATCATCCTTGAAGGTAGCCACATTACTGGCGCGCAATCAGGTATGGATGAGTATCAACGTCCACAAGTTAGCATCACGCTAGACAGTAAAGGTGGCGCGAAAATGAATGCGTTCACTAAGCGTGCGATCGGTAAACGCATGGCAACGGTATTTATCGAATATAAGCCATCAGGTAAAACAGATGAAAATGGTAAAGCACTTCCACCAATTAAAGTTGAAGAAGTGATTAACGTGGCGACGATTCAAGCGCGTCTTGACCGTTCATTCCGTATTACTGGTATCGATAACCCAGCTGAAGCACATAATCTTAGCTTATTACTACGTGCGGGTGCACTTGTTGCGCCAATTCAAATTGTTGAAGAGCGCACGGTAGGTCCAAGCTTAGGTCAGGAAAACATTGAAGCGGGTATGACCGCGGTTGTGCTTGGTTTCGTGTTTGTACTTTTATTTATGCTTGTTTATTACAAAGGTTTCGGCATGGTGGCGAATATCGCCCTAGGTGCCAACTTAGTACTAATCGTCGGTGTAATGTCGCTTATCCCTGGTGCAGCGCTAACGCTACCGGGTATTGCCGGTATCGTACTAACCGTAGGTATGGCCGTTGATGCCAACGTACTTATCTTCGAACGTATTCGTGAAGAACTTGCAGATGGACGCAGTCCACAACAAGCGGTTCATTTTGGTTACGACAGCGCGTTTAGCACAATTTTAGATGCTAATATCACAACGCTTATCGCAGCAGTGATCCTATTTGCAGTGGGTACTGGTCCTATTGCTGGTTTCGCAGTAACGCTAGCGATTGGTATTATCACCTCTATGTTTACAGCCATTGTTGGTACCCGTGCGGTAATCAACTTGTTTATTGGCGGTAAGCGCGTTGAGAAGTTGTCGATTTAGGAGTCAGCATGCAAATTTTAAAACTCGGTGGTAAAACACTCCCGTTTATGAAGTTAAGAAAGTTTGCCATGGCACTATCAACTTTGTTGATTTTGGCTTCTTTCGTATCGTTTTTTACTAAAGGCTTAAATTTTGGTCTCGACTTCACTGGCGGTACCGCTGTTGAGGTAGGCTTTACACAGGCACCTGATCTTAAAGAAGTTCGTGATGCAATCACTGAAAGTGGCTTTGAAGATTTTTCGGTGCAACTGTTTGGCTCAAGTAAAGAGATTCTAGTGCGTCTTGCACCGCAAGGTCCTGGCGTAAAAGCAGAAGTAATTGGTAACCAAATCATTACGGCATTACAAAAAGTTGAGTCGACAGTAGAAATGCGTCGTATCGAATTTGTTGGCCCAAGTGTTGGTGAAGATCTGAAAGAGCAGGGTGGTCTTGCCATGTTAACTGCGCTTATCTGTATCTTAATTTACGTTGCGTTTCGTTTTGAATGGCGTTTTGCGGTCGGTGCAGTATCAGCACTATTACACGACGTTATCATTACATTAGGTTTATTCTCAGTGCTTGGCCTTGAGTTTGACTTAACGATTCTTGCGGCAATTTTGGCGGTAATAGGTTACTCACTCAACGATACCATCGTTGTATCTGACCGTATCCGTGAAAATTTCCGTAAGGTGCGTATTGATGACACGATTGAAATTATCGATATTTCATTAACGCAAACGTTAAACCGTACCCTAGTAACTTCAATCACCACTATCTTAGTATTGATTGCGTTATTTGGCTGGGGTGGTCAAACGATCCACGGTTTCGCAACTGCATTACTATTTGGTGTATTCATCGGTACTTACTCATCTATCTATGTTGCCTCAGCTGTAGCAATTGCAATGGGTGTAAGTAAAGAAGACTTAATTCCAGAAGTAATAGAAAAAGAAGGTGCGGATCTCGATCCTATGCCTTAACCAGTGTTACAAAGAAAAACCGCCCTAGGGCTAACACCGATCAGTTAAGGAATTATATTTTTCAGATCAGTTGACCGATCTTTTAGTGGCTTCAGAATACCCTCATTACTATTTTGGAATGAGGGTATTTTCTTGCTTAGTCATTGGTTGTTAGATACGGAGACATTTGTCGCTCCTGACTCCCTTTCTACATTTCAACAGCACATTCCACTTGATTGGATTTCCCAAGTACTTAAACAGACTGATAAAGCCAGTATTCGCAAACGCAAGTTACCTGCTGAGCTAGTTGTCTGGCTTGTTGTTGCGATGGGGCTCTTTCGCGACCGTCCTATTAGCGATGTTGTAGAGAAACTAGACTTAACGCTGACTGAGACGCTTGGCGATACGGTTGTGCCAAGTGCCATTCCACAAGCGAGGCAGCGATTGAGTAGTGAACCGCTTGAAGCACTGTTCAACCTGTGTGCGACACACTGGACGCAGCAAGAAGATAGTTCAGACACTTGGAACGGCTTACGTTTATTTTCTGTCGACGGGACACAGTTTCGTACCGCGGACACACCCGCTCTGAGTGAGCACTTTCACTATATTAAACATAGTAAAACACGCCATACCGAGTATCCCATCGTACGCATGTGTGCGTTGAGCTCATTGAGGAGCAGGTTGATACATCGCGTAGCGTTTGGCCCCAGCTATCAAGGAGAGGTGAGCTACGCTAAAGGGTTATCAGAATATGTCAGCGACAACAGTTTAACCATTTTTGACCGATGCTATCTGAGCGCTGAGTTACTGATTAACTGGCGTCTTCGGCATCCGGCATCTCACTGGATGGTACCAATTAAAGGCAACACGCAGTACACCATCATCGAAACCTATTCGGACTATGATTTTAAAGTTGAAATGAAGGTATCTGCCCACGCTAGAAAGCTGGACCCATCATTGCCAGAGCATTGGCAAGCAAGGTTGGTGTTGTACCCTGAGCCTATGGGGCCAGGAAAAATAAGAGGACTATTATGCTCCCTAGAAGACACAAAGGCTTTTAATACCCGTGACATTCTTGATGTTTACTTCGAGCGCTGGGAAATAGAGAATAGTTATGGCGAGATAAAACACCAGATGCTGGAAGATAGTATTCTCCTGCGAAGTCAGACAGTTGAGGGTATCAAGCAGGAACTATGGGGCATATTATTAGCATATAACCTAGTCAGGGTGGAGATAAGTCGCATAGCAAAAGAAGCCAATGTGTCGCCGCTTAGGATCAGCTTCGTTATGGCACTACGCGATATACAAGATGAAATACTTTGGTGTGCAATCGCTTCACCCGGGTCAATCCCCAAAAAGTTGAAGGCGATGAGAGAGAAAGTGAAACGCTATATTCTTCCTGAAAAAAGAAAACGGCCCAAAAGTAGGACCGTTCGCATTTCTAAAACCAGATACACCATTCAATCAAAACATGCTTAACTGAATGGTGTTAGCCCTAGGGCGGTTTTTTTATGGGAGAAATTATGAAACACCTGATGTTTAGTGTGTTTATACTTTTAATGCTTAGCGCTTGTGGCAAAAAAGCAGAGCCAGAACAGACTGAAATACAACAATCACCAGAGGTGACTCTAAGGCAGCAGTTCGACAGCTATCAAGGGTTGGCTTGGCAAGTTGTAGTAGCATTACAAAACCAATCAACTGCTCAGCAATTACAAGATCTGACGCTTAAGCTAATTAGTTCATCAACTGGTTTGTTTTTAAACCTTAAAGCACAGCTGCCAGAATGTGAGGCAAGTTTGCAAGCGATGGCAAACGCAACAGAGTTTCAGCAACAGCAAAGTGATGATACAGAAGCGTTGAAGAATGAAATTACGATTAACTTAGAACCGGAGCTTCCAGAATTTGCAGCTGCAAGTTGCTATCACGCGCAGCAGTTATTACTTAATCCGCTTGCAATTTATAAATTAGCGCAACAAGCTGATTTAGCAAAGGATGATTACCAGAGCGCCAAACTAAAAATGATTGATAGTTTTGCCCGTATTAAACAGCTTGAGCTGATCACTGCCATTGACTAGTCTGCACTCGTCATCGCCTTGCCATAAAATTGTCATACAAGGTTGCTAATTTAGCCTCCTATTTGTATTTTTTAGGCTAGGTGTAAGGTGAACGCACAACTACAGCAGATCTTAGATAACAGTGCAATTGAAACCTTGTTTCAACCTATCTTTGACATTTCTAATCAACATATTTTGGGCTACGAGGCGTTAAGTCGCGGCCCGAAAGGGTCTGAGTTAGAAATGCCGAGTAGATTGTTCAGCGCAGCCATTGATTGCCATAAGATCTCTGAATTAGAGCTACTTTGCCGCAGTAGAGCAATTGAAAACTTTGTTAAGCTCAATCTTGAGGGTAAGTTGTTCTTAAACGTAAGTCCTAAAACTTTACTCGACCCTTGCCACCCTAAGGGTGAAACATTACATCTAGTTGAACACTTTGGTCTTGCAACTAATCGCGTGGTTATTGAGGTTACAGAGCAAGAAAAAGTGGATGATGGCTTTTTATTGTTAAAGACCATTGCCCATTATCGTGAGTTAGGTTTTTCGATTGCCATTGATGACTTAGGCGCTGGCTATTCGGGTTTAAAGCAATGGTCTGAGTTATGTCCTGAGTTTGTAAAAATAGACCGCTACTTTATCGATCATTGTGACCAGAGTGTAGTTAAAAAAGAGTTTTTAAAGTCAATTATTGAGCTTGCAAAAGCCACCAATACGCAAGTTATTGCAGAAGGCATTGAACGGGCAGAGGAGCTTCGTTTACTCGAAAGCTTAGGCGTGCAGCACGCACAAGGCTTTTTACTCGAACGGCCGAGCTTACAGCCAAGTTACGAAATTAATATCCACTGCTTAAAACACTTAGAGTCATCAGACAATAGCAATACTTTTGAGCAGTCTATGGCGATTGGTTGGTTAGCGGTAGAACACGCCAGCATTGAAGCAACAACCCGCTGTAAAGATGCCCACAGTATCTTTGAACAAGATAAAGCGCTAACTAGTCTTGCCGTATTAGAGCACAATATTCCTGTTGGTTTATTGCACCGAGATCAACTCACTGAAGTGTTTGCCGCGCCCTATGGCCATGCACTTTATGATAAGCAGCCAGTTACTTCTTTAATGGATAAACAGCCGTTAGTGGTAGACGAAAACGAGTTACTCGATACGGTGAGTCAGCAAATTACCGAATTTGAGTTTGATATTCGACGCCACATTGTGATTACCCGAAGTGGTGAATACTTAGGTTTGGCACCACTACGTAATATCTTAAAACACATTACAGAAGAAAAAATCCGCCATGCGCAACATGCCAACCCGCTGACTATGCTGCCGGGTAATGTTGCGATTAACGAAGCAATTGAGCTGAGACTTCGCAATAATTATCCGTTCTCACTCGCATACGTTGATTTAAACCACTTTAAACAATTCAATGACCTGTACGGGTACGCCAGTGGTGATAGCGTTATAAAGCTGCTTGCAGAAGTAATCGTAGAGGCCTGTAGTACTAGCAAAGGCTTTGTGGGTCACATTGGTGGTGATGACTTTATGGTAGTGTTTGATAAAAATGATGCAGAGCAAGTATGCCATGACATTATCGATAAATTTGAGCTGCAGTCTCGCGCCTTTTTCACCCCAGATCATATGGAGCAAGGGGGTTACTGGGCAAGTAACCGAGAAGGTAAAAAGCAGTTTGTGCCATTACTTACATTATCAATAGGTTTGGTTAAGCCTGATTTGAAGCTTTGCATCAACAGCCACCAAGTTGCAGCGCTGGCTACTGATGCGAAAAAAGAGGCCAAGCGCTATCAGAGTAGCCACTTGTTTGTATGTAAACGCAGCCGGCCAGCTCCTGCAGTGGTGCGTTTAAGCTGTCAAAAAGATGAAGCACTTACTATTAACTCATGAAGAAATTTGAAGTTTGCTTAATTTTACTTGTGTCCCTGTTTAACTGGGTGTAGCTTAAAAAAAACACATTAACAAAAATAACAATGAAGCGACTATGTAGTGCAATATTAATATTGCTGAGCCTAGGATACAGCCTTGCTACTGAAGCTAACAATGTGGTGAATTTAGCGGTTGAGCAACGCCCATTTTATAAACGTGATTATTATCTTCATGAATTACTGACAGCGGCGTTACGTGCCGGTAATTACCAAGCAGAAATCAATGAAGTACTTGTTCATCCTCACCAACAGCGTACTTTGCTTATGCTTGATGCAAAGCAAGCCTATTTGTTTTGGAGTATGACAAGCCCAGAGCGTGAACACTTAGCCATTGCTGTACCCGTCCCTTTGTTTAAGGGTTACATAGGCAAACGAGCGCTACTTACCAAACGAGCGTTTGTGCCTCGTTTTAAAGATGTAAAAACGAAACAAGATTTAGCACCGTTTACAGCCATACAGGGTCATGATTGGCCTGATACTAAAATTCTTGCGCAAAATGGTCTATCTGTCAGGCCGTTAGCAAATTATCAAGCAATGTTTAGTTTAGTGATCAGAGGGCGAGTTGATTATTTTCCGCGTTCGTTCATTGAAGTCATTTCAGAAATGGAACAAGTAAAGAGTGACGAGCTGGTTATAGTGCCTGACCTTTATATTAGTTACCCAACAGCATTTTACTTTTTTGTCAGCAACCACAGGCCAGAACTCGCTGAGGTATTATTGAAAGGACTCACCAAGATGAAAAGCACGGGCGAGTTTGAGCAATTATTTGCGAGCTACTTTGCTGAGGACTTAGCCAAATTGCCATTTAAAGAAGGTGAAGTAACAGAGATAGAACTCGATAACGATTATTTTCAGCCACAAAAAAAGGAGCCTTAGCTCCTTTTTGTATGTAAATCTGTATTACAACCGCTATTAGCGAAGTAGTGATTCAGTTAACACTGGGCGAATTTCACGAATGATCGCTTGAGTTAACTTAGGTGCACCACAAATGATGTTGCCGCTTTGGTTATAGTTAATACCACCTGCGAAATCAACAACCATACCGCCAGCTTCTTTAACTAAAAGCTCGCCTGCCGCTGTGTCCCATGGCTTAAGGCCAATTTCAAAGAAACCATCAACACGACCCGCAGCTACATAAGCCATATCTAACGCAGCAGAACCCGCACGGCGGATATCAGCAGTTTGAATGAAAAGTGCTTTAAACGCTTCAGAGTATGCGTCTAAGTGGTGCTTTTGTTTGAATGGGAAACCAGTTGCAAGTATAGAACCTGCTAACTCGTTAGTTTTAGTTACGCGTAAACGCTTGCTGTTAAGCTGTGCGCCTTGACCACGTGAAGCAGTGAATAATTCACCGCGAATTGGATCATAGATAACAGCTTGATCTAAACGACCTTTAACTTTAAGTGCAATTGATACTGCGAAATGAGGGATACCCTTGATGAAGTTAGTTGTGCCATCAAGTGGATCAACAATCCATTGGTAATCTGCATCTTTACCTTTGTGCTCACCAAGCTCTTCACCTACGATACAGTGATCAGGGTAAGATTTTAAAATGGTATCACGAATTGCGGCTTCAGCTTCTTTATCGATGTTAGTCACTAAGTCGTTAGTGCCTTTTTGTTGTACATCAACTTTTGATAAATCTTCACTTGCACGAAGTAAAATTTTGCCTGCGTTACGCGCAGCGCGAACCGCAATGTTTAACATTGGATGCATAGCATTACCTTTGGGTTGTAAAAGAACGAATATATTTAAGCCGGCGTATTCTAGCGATTTCTAGCGTAAAGTAAACAATAAACTCGAATAAATTAGGTTGTTTTTTGTACAGTTCTGATTTTGTTATTGATTTAATTTCAGAAGAATGGGTTAGCCGTCAGCCGTCAGCCGTCAGGTTTGAAATTTGCATTCTGAAAAAATCGTGCCTATATAAAGCTTTTATACTTAAAAGGATGCAAGTATGAATTTTGAAAAATTAGAGGTATGGAAGCGTTCAGCAAGATTAAGTGCTGAAATCTACAAAGAAACGACAGATCTAAATGATTTTGGCTTTCGCAATCAGCTCACACGTTCTGGTTTATCAATACCGAGTAATATCGCAGAAGGTATGGCGAGAGTCAGCAAAAAAGAGCGGGTACGTTTTTTAGATATATCAAGATCGTCAATAGCAGAAACACGAACGCAAATTTATATCGGAATTGAGATTAAATATATTGATGCTGCCATAAGTAGAGCTTGGGTGAGTGAAACGGAAGAGCTATCAAAAATGTTGACATCTCTTATGCATAGGATCGAAGCTGATAGCTGATAGCTGATAGCTGATAGCTGATAGCTGATAGCTGATAGCTGATAGCTGATAGCTGATAGCTGATAGCTGATAGCTGATAGCTGATAGCTGATAGCTGATAGCTGATAGCTGATAGCTGATAGCTGATAGCTGATAGCTGATAGCTGATAGCTGATAGCTGATAGCTGATAGCTGATAGCTGATAGCTGATAGCTATGTTATAATCCCCACAATTTTTGACTTTCAGTAAGTAACAACGCAATGACACTTGATGATATTCGTATCGTATTAGTAAACACATCACATTCTGGTAATATTGGCTCAGCGGCACGTGCTATGAAAACGATGGGCTTATCAAATTTATATCTTGTTGATCCTGCTTGTGAAATTGATAGTCATGCGAGTGCGCTTGCTGCAGGTGCCACGGATGTTTTAGGTAAAGCTGTGGTTGTTGATACGCTAGCTGATGCAATTGCTGATTGTAGTTTAACAATTGGTACGAGTGCACGCTCACGTACTTTATCTTGGCCTATGGTTGAGCCGCGTGAATGTGGTGAAAAACTAGTGGCTGAAGCTGAGCATGGTCCAGTAGCATTGGTATTTGGCCGCGAAAATAGTGGTTTAACTAACGAAGAACTACAACAATGTAACTACCACGTATGTATCCCTGCGAACCCTGAATACAGCTCGCTAAATCTAGCAATGGCTGTGCAAACATTGTGTTATGAAACACGTATGGCTTATTTAAACAAACAGCCAAAAGCACAAGAAGAAGACGAAGCAACCTACCCAAATGCAAAGCAAACTGAGCTGTTTTACGAGCACTTAGAGCAAACTCTAAATGATACAGGTTTTATCATCAAGCAACACCCAGGTATGGTGATGACAAAACTTCGTCGTTTATTCAACCGCGCACGCCCAGAAGAAGCAGAGATGAACATCTTACGCGGTATTCTTACCTCAATTAATAAGTCTATAAAATAATCACAGGTTATAAGTATAATACTTGACTAAATTACTCAGGTAATTAGAATAGACCTAGTACTTGACCATTTTTGTCAGGTATTAGGTTTTATCAGTGGCAAGTATCAATTTTTATCAAGTGATAATACTTGACTATTTTGGTCTGGTAATTAAAATTTGCACACCTTAGCGTGCAGTAACATCGGGGGCTCTATGAAGTTAACATCAAAAGGCAGATACGCAGTAACCGCCATGTTGGATGTTGCACTACATACAAATGTGGGTGCAGTTCCCCTTGCCGATATTTCTGAACGCCAAGAGATTTCGCTATCTTATCTCGAACAATTATTCGCCCGTTTACGTAAAAACGGCCTTTTGACCTCTGTGCGTGGCCCAGGTGGCGGATATTTACTTGGTAGAGAAGCAAACGAAATTTCTGTCGGCGATGTGATTAATGCCGTAGATGAGTCTGTTGATGCAACACGTTGTCACAATGCAACGGGTGGTTGCCAAAGCGGCATGCGCTGTTTGACTCACACCCTATGGTCGGACTTAAGCGCACGTATCGAAGATTTTTTAAATAGTATTACCCTTGCTGAATTGGTGGAAAAGTCAGATGTGAAAGAAGTCGCATCTCGCCAAGATAACAGCATCAACACTGCAATTAAGCAACTGGAAAACATTCAAGTAAGCTGTCAACTGTAGCTTGACGAAAGCGGAGAGAGAAATGAAGTTACCGATTTATTTAGATTACGCAGCAACCACGCCTGTTGATGAACGTGTGGCAAAAGAAATGATGCAATGCCTGACTATGGACGGTAATTTTGGTAACCCTGCATCACGCTCACACCGTTTTGGTTGGCAAGCAGAAGAAGCGGTTGATCAAGCGCGTACAGATATTGCTGATCTGATCAACGCTGACCCGCGTGAAATTGTTTTCACTTCAGGTGCTACAGAATCAAATAACCTAGCAATTAAAGGTGCTGCGCAGTTCTATAAAAAGAAAGGCAAGCACGTTATCACTGTTAAAACTGAGCACAAAGCAGTGCTTGATACGTGTCGTGAACTAGAGCGCCAAGGTTTCGAAGTAACCTATATGGACGTTGAAGAAAACGGTTTACTTGACCTTAAAAAGCTTGAAGCTGCGATGCGTGACGACACGGTGCTTGTGAGTGTAATGCACGTAAATAACGAGCTAGGTGTTATCCAAGATATCGCGACAATCGGCGAAATGTGCCGTGAGCGTAAAATTATGTTCCATGTTGATGCTGCACAAAGCGCAGGTAAAGTACTTATCGACGTGCAACAGTTAAAAGTAGATTTTATGTCGTTCTCTGGCCACAAAGTATACGGCCCGAAAGGTGTAGGCGCACTTTATGTTCGTCGTAAGCCACGCGCACGTTTAGAAGCGCAAATGCACGGTGGTGGTCATGAGCGTGGTATGCGTTCAGGCACACTTGCTACTCACCAGTTAGTAGGTATGGGTGCGGCATTTAGAATCGCTAAAGAAGATTTCGAAAAAGACCATGCACACATCAGCGCACTTCGTAAGCGTTTGGTTGATGGCATTATGGCTGATATGGACGAAGTTTACTTCAATGGTGAACCAAGCCAGTCAGTTCCGGGTATTGTAAACATCAGCTTCAACTTTGTTGAAGGTGAGTCGTTATTAATGGCTGTTAAAGACATTGCTGTTTCATCAGGTTCAGCCTGTACCTCAGCAAGCTTAGAGCCTTCTTATGTACTACGTGCATTAGGCCGTAATGACGAGTTAGCACACAGCTCAATTCGTTTCAGCATTGGCCGCTTTACGACTGAAGAAGAGATTGATTACACCGTTGAACTAATCAAAAACTCGATCGGCCGTTTACGTGAGATGTCTCCTTTATGGGAAATGCATCAAGAAGGTATTGATTTAGATTCAGTTGAGTGGGCGCATCACTAATCAGTGATTGCCGCCGCTAGCAGGTAGTGAGGATAGTATTATGGCTTATAGTGATAAAGTAATCGATCATGTTGAAAATCCACGTAACGTGGGTGCTTTAGACAAAAATGATCCGTCAGTTGCAACAGGCATGGTGGGTGCACCAGCATGTGGTGACGTAATGAAATTGCAAATCAAAGTATCACCAGAAGGTGTAATTGAAGATGCAAAATTCAAAACATATGGTTGTGGTAGCGCAATCGCTTCTTCTTCACTTGTAACTGAGTGGGTAAAAGGCAAAACATTAGATGAAGCTGCAACAATCAAAAACACTGATATCAGTGCTGAGCTTGAATTACCACCAGTGAAAATTCACTGTTCAATTTTAGCAGAAGACGCGATTCAAGCAGCAATTGCTGACTACAAAAGCAAACAAGCGAAGTAAGAGATAAATTCATGGCAGTGACATTGACAGATGCGGCAGCAAACCGCGTAGAATCATTTTTAGCAAATCGCGGCAAAGGCATTGGCCTACGCGTTGGCATTAAAACGACGGGCTGTTCAGGTCTTGCTTATGTTCTTGAATTTGTTGATGAGTTAGCTGACGGCGACGAAATTTTTGAAAGCCGTGGCGTGAAAGTTATCGTTGATGCCAAAAGCTTAGTTTACATTGATGGTACTGAGCTTGATTACACCAAAGAAGGTTTGAATGAAGGGTTTAAATTTAACAACCCGAACCAAGCCGATGAGTGTGGTTGCGGCGAAAGCTTCACCGTTTAAGCTTAACAAACTTTCTTTGCTTGAAGCCCTGCCTATGTAGGGCTTTGTTATTTCCTGTTTACCGAGTTGGATTATGTAATGCGTTACTTTGAGTTATTTGCAATTCCAGTAGATTACAACATTGATTTAGCGACTATTAATAAAAACTACCTCGAGCTGCAACGCGCAGTTCATCCAGATCGCCACGCAAGCTCCAGTAGCCGCGATAAACTACTCGCTGTGCAAAATGCAGCTGAAATCAATGATGCATTACAAATTTTAAAACACCCGGTAAAACGTGCTGAATACATGCTAAGTGAACTAGGTGTTGATATTCGCGCCGAGCAACAAACATTGCAAGATCCGTTATTCTTAATGCAGCAAATGGAACTGCGCGAAGAATTAGAAGAACTTGAAAATGCCGCAGATCCTGATGCAGCAATTGCCCAGTTTGAAGCGCAAATTAAACAACTCGATAAACAATACAGCAGCGAATTAGCCGCTCAGTTGGCAAGTAACGACGAGCAACAATGGCAAGCTGCCGCTGACAATATTCGTAAATTGAAGTTTGTTTATAAGTTACGCGATGAACTAGAGCGTATTGAAGACAGTTTATTTGATGATTAATCGTTAGTTGTTTTAAAGCAGCTATTTAAGAGTTTAAAAAGAGCATTATGGCATTATTGCAAATTGCTGAGCCGGGGCAGAGCGCGGCACCACATGAGCACAAATTAGCAGTCGGTATAGACCTTGGTACGACTAACTCGTTAGTTGCAACAGTGCAAAGCGGCGAAGCTCGCACACTGACTGATTTAGCGGGCAATGCGATGCTTCCATCGGTTGTGCAATACCAAACTGATAGCATTATTGTAGGTGAACGAGCAGCGGCTGCTGCTACTCAAGACCCTGCAAACACATTAATCTCGGTGAAACGTTTCTTAGGTAAAACGCAGGCTGAAATCGAAAAAAGCTATGGTCAACTGCCTTATGAATTTTGTGAGCATGATGGCTCATTAGCAATCAGCACAGTTGCGGGTGCAATTAGTCCTGTCACTGCATCGAGTGAAATTCTAAAAGCATTAAAACTGCGTGCAGAAGACAGCTTTGCAGGCCAAGATATTCTAGGTGCGGTAATTACTGTACCAGCGTATTTTGATGATGCGCAGCGACAAAGCACAAAAGATGCTGCAGAGCTTGCCGGTATTAAGGTTTTACGTTTATTAAACGAGCCAACGGCTGCGGCTGTTGCTTACGGCCTTGATTCGGGTCAAGAAGGTATTATCGCTGTATACGATTTAGGTGGCGGTACCTTCGATATTTCTATTTTACGTTTACACCAAGGTGTATTCGAAGTGCTTGCCACTGGCGGTGACTCGAGCCTTGGTGGTGACGATTTTGACTCGCTATTAGTTGATTACTTTAAAACACAAACTGGTGTGAGTGAGCTTTCTGCATCGGTATTACGTTTATTCATCAACAAAGCCAAAGCATGTAAAGAAGCATTAAGCCAATACCAAACTGTTAATGTCGGTTTAGAGTTTGATGGTCAAAGCCACAAAGTTGAAGTTACCCGCGAAACCTTTGATGAGCTCGCTCTTAGCCTTGTGAAGAAAACACTCCGTTCTTGTCGCCGTGCCGTAAAAGATGCCGGTATTGAGAACGAAGAAGTACTACAAGTCGTAATGGTTGGCGGCTCGACTCGTATGCCAATTGTACGCTCTCAAGTTGCTGCATTTTTTGATAAAGAGCCACTGACTTCTATTGACCCAGATCGCGTGGTTGCACTTGGTGCGGCACTTCAAGCAGATGTACTGGTTGGCAATAAGCCTGACTCAGACATGCTGCTATTAGATGTATTACCACTGTCGCTAGGTCTTGAGACTATGGGTGGCTTGGTTGAGAAAATCATTCCACGTAACACCACGATTCCTGTTGCACGTGCGCAAGAGTTCACCACTTTCAAAGATGGTCAAACAGCTATGTCACTGCATGTATTACAAGGTGAGCGTGAGCTAGTTGATGATTGTCGTTCATTGGCTAAATTTAGCTTAAAGGGTATTCCGGCAATGGCTGCAGGTGCTGCGCATATTCGCGTAACCTTTAAAGTTGATGCTGATGGCTTATTAAGTGTATCGGCAATGGAAAAATCAACTGGTGTACAAGCTGAAATTCAGGTGAAACCATCATTTGGTTTATCGGACGACCAAGTTGCAAACATGCTTAAAGAATCAATGACTAACGCTAAAGACGATATGCAAGCGCGGATGCTTAAAGAGCAACAAGTTGAAGCGTTACGTGTTGTTGAAGCGCTTGAAGCATCACTCGCAACCGACAGTGCATTACTTGATGAACAAGAATTAGGTGCGTTAAAAGCAGAAATTGCTAAACTTGTTGCCGTACGCGAAAGCGCAACAACACCTGCAGAAATTAAAGCAGCGATTGAAGCTGTAGACAATGCAAGTAGCGAATTTGCTGCTCGCAGAATGGATGCATCAATCAAAAAAGCGCTGCAAGGGCAGTCAGTAGACGAAGTTTAACGAGGTAAGGTATGCCACAAATTATTTTTCTTCCACACGAAGAGTTATGCCCAGAAGGCGCTGCAATTGAAGCTCCTGCAGGTGAAACAGTATTAGATGTTGCGCTAAAAAATGGTATTAGCATTCCACATGCGTGTGAAAAATCATGCGCGTGTACAACATGCCACTTAATCATCCGTGAAGGTTTTGACTCTCTAGATGAAAGTGATGAGTTAGAAGACGACATGCTTGATAAAGCATGGGGTCTTGAGCCAGAGTCACGCCTTGGTTGCCAAGCAGTGATTAAAGATGAAGATTTAGTGGTTGAAATTCCAAAGTATAATCTCAATATCGTTAATGAAGAGCATTAATTTTTAACGGCTTTGATTTCGTAAAAACCGCTGTAGTTGCTTGGTCTCTACAGCGGTTTTTTGTTTTTAGAGCTGATAGCTGACAGCTTTTACTTGGAGGTTCTATGTCTGATTTGGTTTTTTCTGATTCGTTTATCGACGGTGACTTTTACTCTACAAGCCAGCGTTTTAGTGTAGATAACCCTGCAACTGGACAAGCAATTACGCAGGTCTCTAATATTGATGAGGCTGGCGTTGAGCAAGCAATAAAAAGTGCTGACGAGGCATTTAGCAAGCTAAAGAAAACAACTGCCACAGAGCGCAGTGAAACGTTACGCCGTTGGTATGAGTTAGTCATTGAGCACAAGCAACAGCTCGCTGAACTAATGACCAAAGAGCAGGGCAAACCATTAAAAGAGTCGTTAGGTGAAGTTGAATATGGTGCGGGCTTTATTAAATGGTTTAGTGAAGAAGCTAAGCGTAGTTACGGCGATAATATCCCTGCCACCGACAGCCAACATCGTTTATCAACCATAAAACAACCAATCGGTGTGGTTGTTGGGATCACACCTTGGAATTTTCCGATCGCGATGATCACCCGTAAAGTGGCACCAGCATATGCGGCAGGTTGTAGTTTTGTGATTAAACCTTCTGAGCATACACCATTGTGCGCCATTGCCTTGGCATACCTTGCTGATAAGGCTGGATTTGTGAAAGGGGCGTTGAATGTTGTGGTCTCTGAAAATGCAAAAATGGTTGGCGAAATCATGACAGAATCTGAGCGAGTGCGTAAGTTTACCTTCACGGGGTCAACTGGTGTAGGTAAGCAGTTACTTTCGCAATGTGCCTCAACTATTAAGCAAACTTCGATGGAGCTTGGTGGTAATGCGCCGTTTATTATTTTCGAAAATGCTGACTTAGATGAAGCTGTTGCTGGCCTCATGGCTGCAAAATTTAGAAACGCCGGCCAAACCTGTGTAGCTGCTAACCGAATTTTTGTGCAACGTTCAGTACTTGAAACGGTGCTTGAAAAACTTGCAGACAAAGTGGCTGAGTTAAAAGTTGGCAATGGCCTTGATGAAGGGGTGGATATTGGCCCACTAATTTATCCTAAGGCTAAAGAGAAAGTACAAACTCTCTTAGATGATGCAGTTAATAAAGGCGCGTCATTGATCGGCGATAACAGCGAACTTGAAGGCAGCTTTCAAGCACCGCTGATTTTAACGGATGTAACACCAGAGATGGATATCTATCATGATGAAGTATTTGGTCCAGTGGTAAGCATTATCGCTTTTGATGATGAAGAAGAAGTGTTGAAGTTAGCAAATGATGTGCCTTATGGTTTAGCTGCATATTTTTATAGTGAAAATATCAAACAAGTTTATCGCGTAAGTGAAGCACTCGAATACGGCATGATTGGTATTAACGAAGGTTTAATCTCAAATCCAGTAGCGCCGTTTGGCGGTGTTAAACAGTCAGGCTTAGGCCGAGAGGGTGGCCATCAAGGGTTAGATGAGTACCTAGAAGAGAAGTATCTTTGTGTTAAGGTTTGAGCCGTCAGCCGTCAGCCGTCAGCCGTCAGCCGTCAGCCGTCAGCCGTCAGCCGTCAGACTGATAGCTGATAGCTAACTCCTCACCTATATTTTTCATAAAATGATAGCGCTGTCATTTTAGTTTTTATATGATAGGAACGAATTATTAACAAAAATGACAAATAGTACGCAGAAATACCGTACACTCAGGGCTTAAACGAGGAGAATGTAATGGGCTTTAAAAGGTCAGTATTCGCGGTAATGCTAGCAACTGCGCCTGTGATGGCAAATGCAGCGTTGACCCAATCGCAAGTTAATCACTTTGCTAAAGATACCGAGTTATTATTTTCGGTTGAAGATAACTTTCGTAATAAAGATGCGGGCTTTTTAGGGAAAATTACCCTCAATAATCGTTCTGATGTGCCATTACCTGCGGGTGAAAGCGACTGGCAACTTTATATTCACTCAGTGCGTAAAATTTCGACAGAGCATGTTGCTGGCCTTAATATCGAGCACGTTAATGGCGATTTACATCGCATTGTACCAACCAGTTCATTTAAAGGTTTAGCCGCTGGCGAGAGCTTAGAGCTGCCGTTCGATGCACAAGTGTGGATTGTTGCTTACAGTGACTTTATGCCTCGGGCATTTTTTGTTTCAGGTAAGAATAAACCTGCTGTATTTGCCAATACCGATACTGAAGACTTTAAACAGTTTGTGACGCCATTTACCCGTGAAAATCAGTTACGCCGTTACAATGAGCCAAAAGATTTATCGGTTTTAGCAACAGCTAAGATCCGCTATGAACGTAATAGTGCTGATAAGTTTTCGGTCAGTAAAGACGATGCTTTAAAGCGTATTATTCCTAAACCACGTAAAGTCGATTTTAACCGTGGCAGCGCGACGCTAAACAATAATTGGCAAATCAGTTATCAAGGTCAGCTTAAACACGAAGTTATGGTGTTTATGCAAGACTTACAAGATGACTATGGCATTAGCCTTAAAGCACAACCTGACCATATTAATGTAGGCAAAGACAAAGTTATTCGCCTGAAAGTTGACCCTAAGCTCAATAATGCAAAAGCAGAAAGCTATACCCTTGAGATTGATGATGAAGTAATCACAATCGTGGGTAGTGATAACGCAGGTGTATTTTATGCGATGCAAAGTTTATTGAACCTGATCCCTGCAAACAGCCAAGGTAGTGCGAGTTTACCGCAGTTAGAGTTAGAAGATTCACCGCGCTATGGCTGGCGTGGCATGCATTATGATAACGGTCGTAACTATCATGGCAAAGAAGCCATGTTCAAGCTTGTTGAGCAAATGGCACGCTACAAAATGAATAAGCTGCATTGGCACTTTTCAGAAGATGAAGGTTGGCGACTTGAGATCCCTGGTTTACCTGAGCTCACTGACGTTGGCGGTTATCGCTGTTTTGATTTAGAAGAGCGCGAGTGCTTATTAACTCAGCTTGGTACTGGGCCATTTAAATCTGGCTCAGGTAATGGCTATCTGAAACGTGAAGAGTTTGTCGAGTTACTAAAGTTTGCCAAAGATCGCCATATTCAAATTATTCCTGAAGTTGAAGGCCCGGGCCATGCGCGTGCCTCAATCAAAGCGATGGAAGCACGCTATCACAACATGCTAGAGCAAGCTGAAAAAGCCGCTAAAAATAATATTAAAACTCGTTCAGCGAACAAAGAAGTTCAGCACATCGATATGGGACCAGCAACACAATACTTGCTAACCGATCCTAAAGATACCTCTGTGTACATGACGGTACAAAACTACAAAGATAACTCAATGAATGTGTGTATGGACTCGACCTACGCATTTTTAGATAAAGTGACCTATGAGCTTCAGCAGATGTATCGCGAAGCAGGTGTTCAGTTAAAGAACCTGCACATTGGTGGTGACGAAGTAGGTGCTGGTTCGTGGATTGGCTCACCAATCTGTCAGGCGCTATTTGCAGATCCTAACAATGGTGTGTCTGGCCCCGCTGATTTAAAGCCTTACTTTACCCAGCGTGTTGCAACCTTACTTGAAAAGCGCGGTATTTCTCCGGGTATTTGGGAAGACGGCATCATGTATGACCGCGAAAATTCGTTTAAACGTGATGAGTTCCCTAATAAAACTTTTACCGTTAATACCTGGGATAATATTTGGGAGTGGGGTGTTGCAGATAGAGCATACCGCCTAGCCAATGCAGGTTACCAAGTGGTGCTATCACATGGTACGCACTTGTATTTTGACCACCCATATGAAGCAAGCCCAGAAGAACGAGGTTATTACTGGGCAACCCGTTACACAGATACTAAAAAAGCGTTTAATTATATGCCAGATGACGTGTATGCAAATGCTGATTACACGCGCACCCGTGAGCCAATCGTTAATTTAGAAGCTTTGGTTGGTCGTCCATTACCTAAACTTGAAAAGCCTGAGAACATTTTAGGTATGCAAGGTCAGGTATGGTCAGAAACGATTCGCACTGAAGATCAAGTATTAGCAATGATCTTCCCGCGTATTCTGTCAGTAGCAGAGCGCGCATGGCATAAAGCCGATTGGGAAGGTGAAAGTGTAGATACTAAAAAACAAGCAAAAGATTGGGCTGAATTCTCAAGTGCAGTAGGCTTAAAAGAGCTTGATAAATTAGCTAAAGACGGCATCAACCTGCATTTACCAATACCGGGTGGTGTGATTGAAAATGGTAAGTTATATGCCAACAGTGCATTTGCTTATTTGAGCATTGAATACAGCTTAGATAACGGCCAAAGCTGGCAAACTTACGCTGAACCAGTCAAAGTTGATAGCAATGCAAAAGTTACGTTACGCACTCGCTTAAACGCACAGCAAGCCAGCCGCGCCACAGTTGTAGGTGAGTAATATCTTTGTTTTTGCGATAAATAAACATGACGCCTGCAGTAAACCGCAGGCGTCATTTTTTGTTTTAAACCACTTATATTCACAAAGAGGATAAGAGACGCTACGCTTAAGAGAAAGTAATGTTTTGGTTTCCTCATTCTTTTCTCATTCATTACTCTTTGTGCAAAAAATTATTGAACCACAGAGTACACGGAGGCGCTGCGCGCTTCACAGAGAAAGCCAAATGATTACAAAGAGGGTAAGAGAGCGCTACAAAAAGCATTATTAGTACTTCCTCATTCTTTTCTCATTTACTTCTCTTTGTGAATAAATCTTCGCGCGAAATAAATTTCACGCCTACGGTATTGACTATCACTTCAGTTACGTATCCGCACATTCGGCTCAAAACTGACAGCTGAAAGCTGACCGCTCCTAGAAACCACTTAAAAGAAATATGTCAGCGCTGTCATTTTTGTTGCAGTAGTGTTATAAATATTTAATATACCTTTTATATAATCATCTAAATGAGCAGCGCTATAGAATTGAACTGTGCTGTTACGGGAAATGTTATGTCTGAAATGAATAAACAAAGCAGTGTTGTGCCTATGGCAATTGTTGCCACGCTGTTTTTTATATTGGGTTTTGCTACGTGGTTAAATGGCTCATTGATGCCGTTTCTACAGCAAGTTTTACAGCTGTCACCTTTTCAGGCATCGCTGATTATTTTCTCATTTTATATTGCAGTGACCTTTACTGCCCTACCTTCAGCAATGATCATCAGAAAGGTCGGCTATAAAAATGGTATGGCACTGGGTATGGCAACTATGATGGTGGCAGGCTTGCTATTTATTCCTGCTGCAAAAACGCAGGTGTTTGCGCTATTTTTATTTGCGCAACTTGTTATGGGAGCTGGGCAGACATTGCTACAAACAGCAGTTAACCCGTATGTTGTAAGAATCGGCCCAGAAGAGTCAGCTGCAGCCAGAGTAAGTATTATGGGTATATTAAATAAAGGTGCTGGTGTTGTTGCGCCGATTGTATTTACCGCATTAATACTGAGTGATTTTAAAGGTTTTGTCGGTAAAGAACTTAGCCAAACTGATATTGATGCCATGGCTAATGGCTTAATATACCCCTATTTAGGAATGGCACTTTTTATTGGTATACTTGGTTTTGCAGTAACGAAAATGCCACTGCCAGAACTTATTGATGATGCTGATGAACAAAAACCAGGGCAAGTAAAAGAAGCACTAGCGCATCCAAGCCTTGCTTTAGGTATTGTAGCATTATTCGTATATGTTGCTGTTGAAGTGATAGCAGGTGACACAATAGGCAGTTTTGCGTTGTCGTTAGGTGTTGAAAAATATAGCGTGATGACCTCGTACACCATGGGTTGTATGGTGTTAGGTTACTTTTTAGGGATTTTACTTATCCCACGAGTACTGTCGCAGCAAACAGCGCTGACTATCTCAGCAATATTGGGTTGTGTGTTAACGTTAGCGATAGTCACAGGTAGTAATGAATCTGTATTTATATCAACATTATTTGGCCTAAAATCGGTACTGCCTGATACCCTATTGCTCATTGCTGTGCTAGGCTTTGCTAATGCGATTGTTTGGCCAGGCGTTTGGCCGTTAGCACTATCTGGTTTAGGCAAACTTACAAGCGTAGGTTCTGGTCTGCTTGTTATGGGTATAGCCGGTGGCGCATTTGGCCCATTATTTTGGGGCCTTGCAAGTGGTGGTGTAAAAAGCGCTGAAGCGCAACAAATGGCTTACATTGTTATGTTGCCTTGTTATTTATTCATACTTTTCTATGCTGTGAAAGGCCACAAGATGAAAAGTTGGAAGTAATTATGAGCTTGAGGCTAGATGTAAAACCTAATGGCCTTGAGCTTTGAAAAGCATTTCTAGTAAATAGAAATAATCCCGTGTGTAATGCCACCGAAAGGTGGCATTTTTTTGTTTGGGATTTGAGAGATTAGGTTCTAGGCTTTCGCGCGAAATAAACTTCACGCCTACAATATCTCGCACCTCGTATTTCGCATTTCGTAGGAACGGCTTTAGCCGTGAATAGGTCAAATCTGTTCGGCGTTAAAACGCCTCCTACCATGTAGGCACCAAGCTTGCTTGGCGCGTCTTCCATTCAATACCCAGGCGGCAAAACAATACGGTTCCAACAAACAAAACAATCTAGCTTACAGCCAACCGCTTAAAGCTATTACCCACAGACAATACAGTTCGGCTCAAAACTGACAGCTGAAAGCTGACGGCTTTTTGAATTGAAGCAGGTGTTAAAGATAAATCTTGGAACTTAAAATAGAAAAATATATGGATTTACTAAGGGGGAGAAGTGGGGCGACTGATGGGGCTTGAACCCACGACAACCGGAATCACAATCCGGGGCTTGCTTAATTCACGGTTTGTATAGTTACTATTCTTAGGCTTTGTTAACACAACATTATCATGGCTCAAAAATAGGTGGTGTGTATTTATGTCTGGGAGTTGTATCTAGAGTATTTGCCCATTTCTGTAATAAGCTAGTAACTTCATGCATTTGATTTATTTTTAAATGAACTAGGTTAAGCTCGATAATCTCACAAGGTTTGAAAAGTATTTCACTCTCAACCACGTAAGATGGATTGTCTACCATATGTGGTTGAGAGTTATTAGCTAGATATATCTCCCTTTCACTCGATGTATAGTGAGTCTTACCACCGCAAACACGTGAAGATTGTTGAAGCATGTAATTATAGTCACCTTCATCTTTATTTACGTTATAAATTACTTCGACTTTGCACTTAGGGTAACAACCTTCATTTTCATTTTGTTGGTAATGAAAATATACTTTCATAAACTCTTTACCACTATTCAAATTTTGCAACCAATTTTTAAGGCTGCTTTCTACAGAATAAGTAGGCCTATTTCCTTTTTCTGGATCCCTCGAGACTTCTGTTGTATGAATTTTATCAGCTAGAATAACAATAAAAATACCTTCAATATGGTTCATTATGTGAAGTGCATACTTAACTGTTTCATTATCAATAATAACTTTTATCAACCTCACCTTGTTATATCGTGCAGTCCTAGGGAGTGACGCCTCTTGATGAAATTGATAATTTACTCGGCTTTTACTTAATACTTTCTTTTCCTCTAACACTTTTTTAAGTAACCTTTTTTGAACTTCAAGTGTTGTATGTGTGTCTTCAGCGAGCCAAAAAGGGCTTAAAAGTCTAGCTAGTAGTTCTTGCGTTACTTTTTTTTCTTTTAAATAAGACATACTTCTCAGTTTGGTTATTAGGCTTATATTATTAATATAGAAAAGTTTTAAATTTTTGAATTTAAGTGCCCGCGAATTCAAGTCCGAAGTGCACCACTCGCTAAATTAGGCTGCTTTGCGTAATTCATCGAATATTACCGCTGGTTGCCTAAACCCTAGACATTTTCTCGGCCTCGCATTGAGCGCCTTTTCTATGTGCGCAATTTGCTTATCTGTCACCGTTCGTAAATCAGTGCCTTTGCGAATATATTGACGCAACAAGCCATTAAAGTTCTCATTTAACCCTCTTTCCCATGATGAGTAGGGGTTAGCAAAGTAGATGTCGGTTTTTAGCTTGTCTGAAACATGCTCATGTTCACAAAACTCACTCCCGTTGTCTGCGGTTATCGTATGAACATGGCGTCGATAGCGCCACAGCATACCTATCATTGCTCTGCTCACTTGCGCTGCACTTTTTGCTGGCACTTTGCGTATCAGGTAAAACTTACTTGTACGCTCGACTAAACTAACGATTGCTCCCGTACCATGCTTGCCAAGTACTGTATCCGCTTCCCAATCACCAAATCGTGTCTTAGTGTCAACAATCGCAGGTCTATGTTCAATGCCAACACGATTTGGGATGATGACACGTTTGCTTCGGCTGCCTTTACGATAACGTCTGTGCCCTTGTCGCAGATGTTTGTATAGCTTGCCACCACTCAATTTATCTTTTTGAATATAGCCATAAATCCATTCATGACTCACAGGATGCCCGATAATTTTGCTTACACCCGCAACCTGCTCAGGGCTCCATTTTTGCTCCAATCCAAACTCAACGAACGCAATTGTAAGTGCTGGCATGGAATACTTGGCAGCTAGATGTTTTCGTTTACATGCCTTTGAATGTGCAACCTCAGGCAAGTAATGACTTCGAGTACTATTGCGCCTAACTTCACGACTTATAGTGCTGTGGCTCACTTTTAGCCTTTTCCCTATCTCTCGATAGCTAAAACCCTCGCGTAAGTAGGCCTCAATCTGGTATCTTTGCCCTTCGATCAACTGCTTGTAACTCATGGTATCTACTCTTGTTTTTTGGCGATTACAGAGTACCACCAACAGGCAGTTGATCTCTTCTCACCGTTTAACCATGAGTGGTGCACTTATTATCTGAATTCGGGACTTATTATCATCGCCTTTCTTGTAAAACCTTTTTTTATCAAAAGTTAACGTCCCCGATGAATAAAAGACTCTCTGTAGTGGAGAACTGCTTTGAATTTCAATATTAGGAAGTGATTTATCGGAATTTGTAATTATCAGATGATAGATTTCAGGGACTGCTGAGTTTTGGACTTTTTGATTGAGTACTCTCAACTTATCTATGAAATTCGAGGGTATTTTATCAGCACTTTTTTTCAACCCACTTTTTGTTGGCGTTGAGCGAGGTAGAGCGTCAATCGGGAAAGCTTTGCTCATTTTTAAGTGTGCATTAGATCTACTTATTTTAAAAACTACATGTAACAGTTCTATTAAATAATAAAATGTTTGGTTGTATTTAAAGGGGGTCTCATTGAAATGAGCTGTCGCTAGGTAGTTAAGGTAACATTTATCTTCAGGCCCCTCTACCGCACTTTCCGATAAGTAGCTCCAGTGAAATCTTACTTTTGTCATTAAAAAGCTCCTATAAAGGTATACAAAAAGAAAATTGAAATAATCATTTAAAATCAATGGTTTAATTCGTAATTAGTTTATTTTTAACTTTTTTTCATATATATCATATAGTTATTTTTCATTATCCACCTCGGGATACTGAGCTAGCGTCATTTTCTTAAGGAAGTCCACAGGGAGGGGGGTCCGTTACTTGCTGTTATTACTTAGTTAGTATTTTCGCATGCTATGAAGATAAAGAGAAAAATATTATGCGATTTCAAACTAGTGCCATTGAACGAAACTATTTAAATGGAGGAAGCTACAATGGGCTATGCAACCCATTGTTAGAATCAAATGATATAACTGTTGGAGACTTGTTGAGCCATGCTATTGGTTATAGCTTGCAAAACCATCGTGATTTTAAAGGTTATATTGCAAAGGCTCATTATTGGGACAAGCATATAGGTACATACTCCGTTAACGACACATCATTATTGCGTGCTATAAGAGCCCAACTGCTTGAGCTATCGCAATCTGTAAAGCCACCTACAGTTGCAAGATATATAGCCGCATTATCAACCGCATTTACAGTGGGGGTGAATAACGGGTTAATCACTTTCAATCCTTGTAAGTTAATTGCAAAACCTAAAGAAAGTAGACCTAGAGAGCGTTTGTTGAGTCAAAGTGAAGTGTCGTCGTTCATCAAGGCATGTCGAGCAGACTCCAACCAATCACATGCGCTAGCACTCGAATTATGTTTATACACAGGTCTTCGCTTTGGCAACATCCGCTCAATCAAAGTTGACTGGTTGAGTGACAGCGATAAATGCCTTGAAATCCCACTCACCAAGTCGGGTAAACCATATACCGCGTTTTTAAGCTTTGAGGCTCAAAAGGTCGTTAAAGAAGCTAAAGAATATGTGCGTAACGGCTACTTATTTCCCGCTACTAGGGGATCTGGTTACATGAGCAAGCCTACTAAATTATTTGCCCGAGTCGTTAACAGAATGAAGCAAGATGGATGTTTGAGCGCCCCCTTTGTTATTCATGATTTACGACGTTCATTTGCATCACACTTATTAAAGGCTACGGGAGACATCCGCTTAGTCCAGCAAATGCTTGGGCATGCAAATGTCAGCACGACAGAGCGTTATGCCTATCATGTGCCAGACACCCTAAAGCACGCTAGTCAATTAGCGGCTAACACAATGTTAGCTAAATCAGAATCGGAAAAATTAAATTAATTTAGTTTGAGGAGATAAAAAGGTGAATATTGAGCAGAGTCGGTTAATAGAGCTTTATCAGAGAAATTTAGTACAGAATAGTTCTGCTGGAGCTATTATCCCTGAAGGTTTTATCACTACAAGTGATGGTCGAATTGAAGGGGTTCAATTTATTTTAGGTGGTAAAAAGTTTCCTTTAAAAATTGCCCTTATTAATAGCCCTATAAGAAAAGTACATACAGAATTATTAAAGCAAGGTGTTGCTATACAGAATAAAGAGGTGAAGGAGCTTCTGGATTATATTCCTAAATGGCTTAACTCAGAAAATCAAAGTTTATTGAATAAATATATAAATCCAATACGAAATGGTTTTATTGAACACTCCCTTATATATGTCTTAGGTCGTCGTGTTTTTATAAATGATGAACAAGCAAAGGGGTGTAAAGCTTTGCCCTTCGAACTACCAGGAACATTAGATTCGGCATTTGAACCGAAAGGATGTAAAGAGGCTTATTACAATATCATCCTTAATAAGCTAGCACCATATTTTGTCGTTGTTACTGTATTAATCGCATTATCAGGCTGTCTTGTTGAGTTTGTAAACATTGATGGGGGAGGCTTTCATTTCTTTGGCCCATCTGGTGTTGGTAAAACGATACTACTAAAAATAGCTGCATCAGTTATAGGGTCATCTGCTGCACCTGATCAAGGCTCTCAAGATGGTTGTTATATGTTGAGTTGGGGAGCAACGAGAAACGGTATAGAGGCTAAGTTCAATCTTTACAATAATGGATTATTAATTTTAGACGAACTTGGTAAGTATGTATCTAATAACTTTGGGGAAGATGTTTATAGTCTTGCCGGTGGTGCTTTTAAGGAAAGAATGAATTCAGAGCTTGAATCGTCAGCCGTTTCAAAGCCTGTTAGCTTCATGCTTTTATCTAGTGGTGAGCTTTCTGCGCAAGAGTTAATTATGCGAAGAGGTGGGTCTTCTTTAGGCCAAGGTAAATCGGTTAGGATGCCTGGGATACCTATAAATAGCAGTGATCTTAATTATCCAGCATTATTTCCTGATTCAGAAATAGCTTCGAAAGCATTTGATGATGCTATTAATGAAAATAGTGGGATTTTATTCACAAGTTTTATAACAGCGTTTCTCAATCATAAATCAACATATAGTGAACTAAGAGAAGATGTTAGAGAACGATTTGAATCTACCTTAGCTGAAATGAAGGTTATGTTCCCGAGTAATGGCTCGATTGAGTCGCGAGTTCTTAAACGATTTGCTTTATTAGTAGTTGCAGGTCAGTTAGCAAATGAGTTTGGTGTATTACTGTGGAGCAAGGAGAGAATTATGGATGCTATTTCATTTGTATATGAACGTTACTACAGCTATGAGCCTAATAGGCTGAGTGATGCAGAGATTGCCTTAAAGCTCATAAAACAAAAGTTACAATCTGAGCAAGGTAATTTTATTCGAGTCAAATCGACCTCAGTGCCTAATAAACATTATGGGTATATTAGTGATACTCATTATTACATTTATCCAGAGACCTTTAAGCGTTGGCTTAGCTCTGCCAATGAATCCGAAGTTATTCAACTTTTAGTAGATAAAAATCTTCTCAAAAATGAGCCTGGGAGAAACACCCTAAGAACAACAGAACATTTACCAAAGCAAGCTAATGTTAGAGGCGCCAATAGCCACAATCATAGGAGAGAGACCTTCTTTTGTATTGCCCGTGAAATTATATCGTTAGAGTTTGATTAATATCGAAGCTGACAATAACTAATGAAACAGGCGGAGTTTTTATGTATCGGCTTGCTCTATTCCAACTTGGTTTTACTCACATATGATGGAGAAGAGTAATTAACTATGAGAGATAAGATCAAGCTTAACTGTTAAATTTAATCATTTTGGGGCTAAAGTGAGCTGTAAAAGTTACTTAATTAATCAAATAAGAAAAGCTGTAAGAGATGGTGCATTACCCAGGGTGTTCACGACTAAGGATGTCAAAAATTGGGTTAGGGTGTATGGGACTACGAAGCATGATGGAGCTAATTTCGCTGAGAGTAGCATATCTTCGATATTATCAAATTCTTCAAGGAAAAATATTGGCTCTTCATGTAGGAATAAAAAAATGTTGGGATCAAAAGCAATCAATGGAGTAATAAGATGTTATTGGTTTCCATAGTGTAAGATTTTTGGTAGGTTTGCTCCGTTGGTTGAATGATTAGTGCTAGATACTATATTCCTTGTGAGCAAACCATATTTTTAATACTCTCTCAGAGTTTCTTGTTTCAAACTATCTCCCGCATTTCCCGCAAAAAATTCTACATTTGAATTTTTAAACCTAATTATATTTATAAATTTTAAATTTTCGGGAGTTTTATTTTTTCTTTAATTTTCTTATGGTTATAGTTGCATTGGAAGATGTGAGCTAAGCACTTCATCAATAGTTAAATAGCAGTTTTATTTTGTAATTTTGAGCTTTCCGTCAAATTAGTAGTGAGTAAATTACAAAATAAAACTGATATGGTGTAGTTTTAACTTGCTTTGGGTACCAAATATGTAGATTAAAATCTTAAGGAAATTGATGTTTAAAGACGCAAAAAAACTCATACAGAATAGTATCTATGATAAGGCGTTAAAGTCACCTGATGTAACTACCAAAACAAAGAATGTAATTAAAAGCCATAAGACGTGGCTAGATAGCTTCAAAACAGTTGGCGACATTTATCGATTTTTGCAGTGGGCAATAAATTCAAACTCTGGGAAAAGCTTAAGAGTTGAACTAGAGCACAATAATATAAATACTTATGATTCTATAATCAGTAAGTTTGAAAAGCAGTATAGATCTGAATTAACGTTGGTGACAAAGCTCGCAGACTTTAAGCACAGAGAATCTTATATGTCTCGTGAGCTTTTGATGTCTATTGGTAAGTATGACACTCGTTTGGGGGGAATACAGTTACATGAGAGCGAAGGGGTTATCAAAGAAATTGTTATTAAAGCAACTTTAAATGACGGCAAATATCCTAATGAGTGGTTATCACATGGCAAGTTATTAAAGTACTATATGAAAAGCATATCGGGTGTGTTTAGTGAAGATTATAAAGATAATCAGGCAATCATGAATTCATTTGATATACCAATACACGCTTTTGTTCGCGAAAATGCCTCGGAGAAGCTGTTTAAGTATTATGGTGTTTTTAAATATTTAAGCCATGTAACAGATGATGATTCAGGAAAATGGTTTACATTAGAAAGCGAACTTAATAATCGTGTCTTATCTACCGAAGATGTCTATAAGGAACTTAATCAGGCTATCAATAAGTCAAAAAGCGACTCGACACAAACAAGGAAAAAAAGGTTATTAAAAGCAGATAAGAAGCCAAAGAAAAAGTATATCATGACTCCTGTCTACGATAGAAACCCAGACGTAATAGTTGAAGTTTTAGAAAGGGCTGGTGGAAAGTGTGAAAGATGTCTGAGCGATGCTCCATTTATAAAAAGAAAAGATGGCACACCATACCTAGAAGTTCATCATATTATTCGTTTAGCTGACGAGGGAGAGGATACCGTTGAGAATGCAATTGCTCTTTGCCCCAACTGCCACAGAGAAGCTCATTACGGTTAACTAGCTTTAATTACAAGGATTTTTATGAAAAAGTTAATTGCAATAATAATTATCATATTGTCGCTACCAGCGGTAGCAAATTATCCATCAAGCTTTTCAAGTGCGAAGAGTAAAGCTGAAAAGTATGTTTATTACGATAGAGATAAGACATTCTATTGTCAGTGTGATTTTGTTTTTGATGATATCGCAGATATTGATAACGATGGCGATGTAAAAGAAACAAAAGTTAACCCGCAGAGCTGTGGATATAACCCACGCAACCCGATTACATCATCAGGTAAAGAGAATAAACGAGTATCACGTATAGAATGGGAACATGTAATGCCAGCCCATTTGATCGGAGGTCACTTGGATCAATGGCAGGATCCTGAAAATTATAACGAGTGTAAAAGAGCTAATGGTAAATATTTGTCAGGCAGAGACTGTGCTTATAAATTGGTTCCCTCGTTTAAAAAAGCTCACAATGATATGAATAACTTAACCCCCGCAGTAGGAGAACTTAATGGGGATAGGTCTAATTTTAGTTTTGCTGTCATTGAAGGTGAGCAGAGAGCTTATGGTCAATGTGATTTTGAAGTCGATTTTGACAGAGATTTGGCTGAGCCTGCTGATTTTGTGAAAGGTAACATTGCTCGTATTTATTTTCACATGATTAAAGAGCACGGTGCTATCATTTCAAATGAAGAAATGGAGATGATGAACTCATGGGATAAAGTTGACCCTGTTGATGAATGGGAGTGTGAAAGAAATAAGCGAATAGAAGCTACGCAAGGATTAGCCAATAGTTTTGTAACTAAAGTGTGTCAGTAACTTCAGAGCCCGTTATGTTATGACTATTATTCACTTAACTATCTAAGTACGTTTTGGATAATTGCTGATTAGGGTTAATGTTAATGTGCGTATTGGTAAAATTAAATAGTTAATGGCACCATTTTTAATATCTTTCGTAATTCATTAGTGCTGCGATATGTCTAATTTCATTTGCATTACTACGAATTCGTTTGGCTTCTTTTTCAAAACTTTCAATTAATATAACAGTATTAACATCTTCAGTTAATTTAGTAATGGACATAATAATAGTAAATAAGACCCATGAGGCATCAATTGCTAAATCAATCATATTGTCGTCAATATAAGCATCACCACACTCTCTATTTCTCACCTCACCGTGCCAGCTTGGATTTCTAATAAACATTGCCGTATCACCTGGAACCAAGTATCCATGAAATAATGAATGGCGGTAACTCATCAAATCTTTTGCTGCCAAGGCTGCTGTTTTTAGCACATAATTTGCTTTAGGAGTTAAATCGTTTCTACCACTCTCTAATACTTCGATCCACTTATGAGCGGAGGTTTTATCTGTTGAAGGCCTAGTACCTTCAACTTGTTCATTTCTTAAGACCCAAACAGCCCTTTCTAGATGAGATTCAAACAATCCCCAAGTAACTGCGAAAACACCAATCTTTTGTTGTACCTCAATTGATATCCCAAGCTCTTTGAGCTTTAGCGTAGCTAATAAAGCATTGCTTGTATGTGTTGCGAACGTCATAGTGTTCTCCTGGGACTTTAGTATAAGTAACTGGTAATAATTGCTGCTAATCGTAGCAAATACGATTGTTTTGATTTGAGGGTTTTGTCATATTTTATGACACAATTTTAAAATCTGAGATATCAATGTTTTAATATCAACATGTATTTCGTCCGCTTCCATGGCATTGGCAATATCATATTTAGAAATTTTATATTTGCTCGTTAAGCAATCAGCCCCTTCAGTTAAAATTGGTTTTGAGGGTAATTCTTGGTATGCCTTAATTATTTTATTAGGATCGTAAGCACTTAGGTCTACACCAAAAACTTTAGCACTGTCAATTATTTCTTTTTCAGTGCTTTTAGCTGCTTTAGCAATAGCTTTAGGAGAAAGTAAATAAGACTCTATATATCTAAATCTCCAAGTTCTAGCTAATAGTCCATCTTTATCACAACCTAAATTGTCTTTATCTAATAAACTTTCAGTAATAGTTTCAAATGGCTGACCATCTCGATCTCTTATACTTATACCAGTTAAACCACTTATAACTCGCTTCAATTGTTTGAATAAATGCTGACGTTCTACATGTTTGCCAGGCCAAGCCCAAATAACTATATCTTTAGGTATAGGAGTCCCAATTTTTTCTGCTAAGATTCCTAATGTCACTGCATCTGATTTATTTTCAACAAACAGTACTTTTTTTGTTCTTTGTAACTTGTGCAATTGAGGAGAAAACTCAGAGCCAAGCCCAGTTATTAAGCCTATTTTTTGAGATTCTTCATTTAATAAGCTGACTTTGCCCTCCTCAAATTTCATTATATTTTCAGGTGGTTGGGATGCTATGAGCTCTGTGGAGTGAGTAGCAAATAATATTTGTTTTTGGTATTTTTCTGCTAAAATGTTCAACTCAGCTAGTAGTGAAAACTGTAATGAAGGATGCAAGTGTGCATCTGGTTCATCTAAAAATATAACTTGGTAAAGTGGGTCTAAGGCCAAAGACAACACGTTTAAGAGTTGGAGAAAGCCGCTACCTTCTACCATAATATCTCGTCTATTAAACCCTGAGTGTTTGATAAACTTAGTTCCAGCCTCGTTATATGCACCTTTCCAATACTCTATTTTAATATAGCTATGGTAGTCTTCGTTAAAATCGTGAACTACTAATTCAATATCAAAAAGTCTCCGCATTACCTCAAGTAAGTGCTCCCAACGGTCAGTTTCGCGAAGCTGTATTAGATCTGAAAGTGGGATTCTATTTTTATCACCTTGTAGTTGCTTTCTCTTTGCTTGGTTGATTTTATAAAGTTCTAATAATGTGTTGCGCATTACTGAACCACTTAAACCTTGTCCTACAAGACGAGCTCTCATTGCTTTAGTATGAAATGGCTCTCTATTTAAAATGCCTGCAAAGGGCGGTATATAAGCAACTTGAGGTAATTTTTCATTTTTTTCAATATTAGATTTTGTAGTTTTTACAAATAGTCGTTCATTAGCTAAAGAGAGAGAGAAGCGTAAACAGCGGGGGTCATCATATAAACTATTAATCCACTTAACCTCCAGCCACAATGTATAACCATCAGGTTCTTTATTTCCTTGACGATCTACTTCAGGTGTAATTCTTAAGTTAGTCCATAAATGTTTTAATGATGGAATATTTAATGGAAGAAAGTCTTCGATATTAACACCTACTCCTTGTTTCTTACCAATATGCTCATTTAGTAAACCGCTATCACCGTGTTCTAGCTTTATCAGATTCTTACAAAACTCCCATAAGGCGAATGCCTGCATAAAAGTGGACTTGCCTGAATTGTTCGAACCCGATAATAGGCAAAATCCATTAGGTGTACTTATAGTTTTATTTCTATATCTTTTGAAACGATGTAAATCTATTTCTTGAATTGTTATGACTTCCAATTAATAACCTCTACTATTGGCTCAAATCACAGATGATCTAATAATTTAGCTAGAGGGCACTTTCCTTTTTGAAAATGTCCTTATTTTACAAGATTCTATTAATATCAAATTGATTGAATTTTTGCCAATTATAAATCCATTTCTTCATATAGACTGCTTTATTATTAAAAGAGAAAGTTATTTTCAGAGTATAACTAAAAACATATTTTCAATATGGTTAAAAGTTTGATTTTATTTGGTTTGTTCCTTTATTTTTGACTCAATATCGAGCGAAAGCGCTGCCGCTTTTTCCAAATTTAGCTGGTCTTGTTGGTTTATGATGAATATCTTAAAGTGGTATTTGATCATAAAAATGTCTTTACATTAAACTTGTTTGTTCATATTATGATTTTTAATCAGTGGGTGCATCACTTGAAACTAATTTAACTACATAAAAATGAGGTATGGTAAGGAATGGCACATTTTATTGACGGCCCTAATTACGAGTTTGCTATGCGCTTAATAGAACTTCGACGTGAAAAAAAATGTACACAAGAAGAGTTAGCTAAAGCTATTGGTGTGGATAAGCGTTCTATTTCAATGTACGAAAATGGTCATACTTTCCCTCGAGAAGACACCATCAAACGTTTGGCACTGGAACTAAACACGGAGCCGGACTGGCTAGCGAATGGTGAAACAGAGGAAAGCCGAAATTTCCAAGCACAACTAAACGAGAAAAATAATTCCGATACCTCGATGTTTGTAAAAAGAATCGAACTTCTTTATATAGAAAGCTGGGATCATATAGGACAAGAAAAAACTATTACTTACAGTGCATCACCTAAGTATGAATCACAATGTTCTGACTTAGATAAGTTTGTTTCTATTTCGACTTCACCGGTAGAGCAATTTAAAGCTGTAGAATACCCTGGAGCCTTGCCATTTAATGTCTCATATCCACCAGGTGCAATTATTATTTTTGATTCAAAGAAGTGGGGGATCAAAGAAATTCCTTCAGGCAGTGATGTTATTTACAAACTAAAAGCAGGGGAAAATACACCTGGCTTAAGAAAGCTTTTAAAAGAGCCAGGGGGGGAACCAATCCTCATTCCGGCTGATTCATTACACCCCGTTACGCCAATAAAAGCGAATCATTTAAACATAGAAATACTTGGAGTTGTCAAAACTGTAGTCATTCACAAATAATTTAAATCAAGCCAGAAGCTAGCCTATTCTTTACTAGGTTAGTTTCTGGTCTATTGATGCAGTAATGCGGTACTCTAGACTTTACTTAAAGAGTTGACCCAAATGAGTTAATTAAACAAACTGAAAAAACTTATTGCACACTATGCTCTATTGACAGTAGTACTATTTAGTAATTTATGGTTACTGTATTATCCAGTTTTTAGAACCTCCAAGGACGCCAGTTATTAAAGTTAATCTGTTCTTCCATGGTCATCTCAAGTATCCATAAAAAGTTATTCGCATTCCCGTCAAAGTCACCAGTCAAACACCCTGCCACAAATTGATGGCAGTTATCGAATAACAAGTTATATTTTCGTGATGTATTAAGTTTCTTTTTGGCTCTATTAGACGCTATATTTGACCCTACGGGCTTTTCACCACAACATGACACATGTATCGTTGAAGCCGTAGTGCCTGCTGTGAACCTTTCTGGACTTACCATTTCTACTTGACCCTTACCGTTTAGGTGAACAATCTGGTTGCTACCTATGTATATGCCTGAGTGACTTGCTAAGTTTGAGAATAAGTCACAGTAGACAACACTACCTATAACTGGTTTGACACATTTTCTCTCAAACTTATCTAACTGATGAATAAGACCTATCATTTTAATATCCATAAATTGAAGTTTATAGCGCCAACCGGATTAGTAACTCGATTACCATTGATTTGAGGTTTTTAGAGCTACTGACATTGATTGACGCCGTCGTTGGCTTGGTGAGTTAGGGGCGCTTACTAGAAGAAAGTAAGCGCCCTAGTTACTGTCTATACTTGGGCTAGTTGACGTAGACAGTTGTTGTGTAAACATCCATTTTAAAATAAGTGATAAAGTTACTGATGCTTAAGTCACATAACGACTGTGCAGTGTCACCTTTAAGTAATCCGCAACCTGCTAAATAAACTTCACCTTCATTAAAGTTTAGGTTTATTTCTGGTCGCAATTCACTTGCATGGTTTATTGCGTGGCAGTCCGTGAAAGTTACGAGTTGCCAATTCTCCTCTGCCTTTTCTAGGTTAATAAACACGGGGTGAAAGCCACCTTTTTCATAAGAATAATTAGTATCTTGAAAAGAAAGGTTTATACACTTATCCGTGGGCTTTATGCTATTGATGGCTACTTTTCTAATAATCACCAACAAGTCATCGCTTACAGTGAAGTAAGTTGGCTTGGTTATGTTCATAGTGTGCTTCTAATTGAAAAAAGTTGAGGGGTAGGTGTTAAGCAAGCTGGTATGCGTTAACTACAGAGGTGTTGTGTTACTTAGCTTGCCACCGTTGGTTGTGGCAGCGGCTTTAACTTGTTTAAAGCATCTTGCTGATTAGTGATGAGGGGATTTACTTGATGTGAATAAATTCCTTTTTCAGCGGGTACCAACAATGCGATATCTTTGTCTCTTAAAATAGCCGCCAGGAAAGATGTGTTGTTACTAGAAGCTCCGTTTATTACTGACTTAAATATACTGGATTTAAAAGGTTGGTCTTTGTGCTTATCTAGCAACGTGTAAATAGCTTCCATGCTTATCCACTCTTTAGAGAATAGTCCTGCATCACTATTGCTGGTGGCACGAATGTAAAGTTCTTTATCTTGCTTATTTCTAGCAAGCTCAAATCCAATCGTTCCATTTGATTTAGTTGATAACTTACCCGTGAGCCCGACTAATACTGTGTGGTAATCGAGATCAGCTGCATCTGATTTTTCAATGCTAACTTCACTTTGTTCAATAACGTCAGAGTTAGTTTTAGCATCTTTTTTATTTTGTGTAGACATAATGTTTCCTTAATAAAGTAATTAACATAGTTAGGGTTGTTTGTGCGAGATAGCGGGTTATATAGGGTTTGTCACCATCACAGATGACATGTATAAGCCCGTTAATAAGAGGCAAGAAAATGAGCTTTGATGGGTTCTGATATAACCACATAAATACCTCCTCCATTGTCTTGAGTAATAAGTAAGTAAACACTTAAGTCATAATTAAACTTTTCAACAAACTCAGGGTTATCCAGCGCTTCTTTTAAAACGCTTATGAACTGTTTACTCAGGGTGTGTTTAATGAGTTCTATATCGTCGTGGTGGGTAAATATGACTAAAATTGTTGAGCACGTTTGCCAAAACTCATTTGCTTCATGCTCAGTTGAAAAGGGGAGGTAGAGTTGTTTTACAAGCTCCTCACTGATTTCGTCTTTAAGTGATAACTCATTTCCATTTGGTATTCGATTGAATAATTGCATTGGTTTTCTCCAATAAAAAGCCCATTCCAATAGAAGGAATGGGCTAAATTGATAATTGATTGTGCATTGACTTTTACAGAGTCGATAATCCAAATAGTGAGGGTTTTACTATTCAAATAGGTCAGATAAGTGTTCACTTGTGCGCTTAAGTGATTCAGATGTTAGTTTGGCATAGCGTTGCGTGCTCACAATTGATGCATGGGCCAATTGCTCTTGTACTAATCTCAAGCTGACACCTGAGCTAACTAGGTTTGATGCAACAGAATGACGTAGGGTATGAATACACACATCTGTATCATCGATGTTTGCGTGCTTTAGTAACTTTTTAAATGTCTTTCTTACACAGCGCAATGGCTTACCAGCGACCTTACTTGCAAACAAGTAAGGGTTGTTTCTTTTGAGCGGAACTAGAGCAATAAAAGATAATAAGAGGTCAGTAATATGTACAGTGCGCGGCTTACCTGTCTTGGTGGTAGGGATATAAATAATCCTATTTTTGATATCAATATCTTTTACTTTAATATTCGACACTTCAGAGCGTCTAAGTCCTGTTAATGCAAGAGTCGCAATAAATCCAGAGATGGTTTTATTTGAGTATTTTTTACATTCAGCTAATAGGCGCTTTATTTCGTGTTTAGTTAGGAAGCGGGTTCTTGCGTTGTTTAATTTGTATAGCTTTACTGGCTTACATACATCTTTCTCTACTACGCCAAGCTCTTTTGCATAGCGAGTCATAGACTTCAAAAGCAATAGAACTTGATTACAGGTCGCTGGAGCATAGGTTTTACCATATTTATTGAGGGTTTCAGTTAACTCAATGTGTAATTTCTGGACCTCTATAGTCGTTAGGTCTCTGTATTCCAAGAGTGCAAAACGCTTGTGTAATATCGAGTCCCAACGGTAAAGATCATCGACCCATGTTTTCTTTCGTTTCTTAATCATGGGTAGGTAATGTTCTTTAAAAAACTCTCCCATAGTCATGTGCAATAGTTTGTCATTGCTAGACTTTGGATTTTTGCCTTCTAATAAAGTTAATCGGTGCTTTTGTGCGACTTTTCTAGCTGTAGCAACGTTGATATCACCAAATTTACCGAGCGCCATGCTTTGCTTTTTACCCTGATAGGTATAGCGAAATAAAAAGCGTTTGTTACCTGATTTGCCGACTAAGCACTTCAAGCCTGTAATCTGCGTATCACTGTATTCAGACTCGGTTGACTTTGAGTTTCTGGGATTAGATGGAAGTGATGCAATTTGTTTATCGTTGAACTTAAATTGTTTATTCATATTAACCTCCTGAATATATTCAAATGGTTAATATATGTTTGAAAATAATGGTTAATTCGGTTTTATCTGTGAATCAAAAGATCGAAAAGAGGCTGTTTTATTCATTTTATGTTAGGAATTTAGCTCTACAAATCAGACGAACGGCTCATAGTGCTTTTTGGTCGGATTAGCTTGTGTCGCTAGGAAAGTTTTGGGATAGTTTGATGGAGCCATAATGGATACTTCACACAAGAATTTAATAAAGCTCATAGAGGTTTGTTGTTTTTTAAATATTTAAAATCCCTAATACTACCAACCTTTTATTGATGGAAGTTAGGTTGTTAGGGCTGGTTTATCTGAATCGAATGCCAGGACAGAGAACGCTTGCATAATTGATATTCGAGAGCAAAAGCACTCGATGCAATGAATAGAACTATTTTTGTGAAAAATTTAAGGCCCGAATTCAGATAATAAGTGCACCACTCATGGTTAAACGGTGAGAAGAGATCAACTGCCTGTTGGTGGTACTCTGTAATCGCCAAAAAACAAGAGTAGATACCATGAGTTACAAGCAGTTGATCGAAGGGCAAAGATACCAGATTGAGGCCTACTTACGCGAGGGTTTTAGCTATCGAGAGATAGGGAAAAGGCTAAAAGTGAGCCACAGCACTATAAGTCGTGAAGTTAGGCGCAATAGTACTCGAAGTCATTACTTGCCTGAGGTTGCACATTCAAAGGCATGTAAACGAAAACATCTAGCTGCCAAGTATTCCATGCCAGCACTTACAATTGCGTTCGTTGAGTTTGGATTGGAGCAAAAATGGAGCCCTGAGCAGGTTGCGGGTGTAAGCAAAATTATCGGGCATCCTGTGAGTCATGAATGGATTTATGGCTATATTCAAAAAGATAAATTGAGTGGTGGCAAGCTATACAAACACCTGCGACAAGGGCACAGACGTTATCGTAAAGGCAGCCGAAGCAAACGTGTCATCATCCCAAATCGTGTTGGCATTGAACATAGACCTGCGATTGTTGACACTAAGACACGATTTGGTGATTGGGAAGCGGATACAGTACTTGGCAAGCATGGTACGGGAGCAATCGTTAGTTTAGTCGAGCGTACAAGTAAGTTTTACCTGATACGCAAAGTGCCAGCAAAAAGTGCAGCGCAAGTGAGCAGAGCAATGATAGGTATGCTGTGGCGCTATCGACGCCATGTTCATACGATAACCGCAGACAACGGGAGTGAGTTTTGTGAACATGAGCATGTTTCAGACAAGCTAAAAACCGACATCTACTTTGCTAACCCCTACTCATCATGGGAAAGAGGGTTAAATGAGAACTTTAATGGCTTGTTGCGTCAATATATTCGCAAAGGCACTGATTTACGAACGGTGACAGATAAGCAAATTGCGCACATAGAAAAGGCGCTCAATGCGAGGCCGAGAAAATGTCTAGGGTTTAGGCAACCAGCGGTAATATTCGATGAATTACGCAAAGCAGCCTAATTTAGCGAGTGGTGCACTTCGGACTTGAATTCGCGGGAAAGTAATGTCAAATACTGCGACAGAGAAGCCAAAGGATAATTATACTAGACGATTTTTGATTTTTGGACTACCTAAATTTTCATCCTTAAATTTATTTACTCGAAAGGCTATTAAATAAAAAACACCGGCCAAAGAATTGACCTTAAATTAAATACCTGTCAAAATTTGTGGAGGATTTAAGATACCAATGGGATGGTGCCTCACAAAAAAAATTGTTAAGCCCTTCTGTGGCATCTACCAAGATAAATTCAAATGAAAAAAATACACTCATCCCAAGTTAAACTAGGAATGAAAGTTGTTAAGATCGATAAAAGTTGGTTAAGCACTCCTTTCATTAGACATCGTTTTGTGATAAGTACTGATAAACAGCTAAGTGAGCTTAAAAGAGCCTCCTTGAACCTTTATATTGCTGATGAAAAAAAAGATGTAAACATACTAGGCTTGAAAAAACACTCACCTGAACAAAGTGGTACTAAGTTAATTGAGCGTTCTTTTAAACTGTTGAGTATTGTGCTTAATGAAAATCGGGCTAGCTCCTATCTCAACTCGTATAAAATTAAATTAGTCGTGAACTCACTTGTTATTCAAGTCTTAAAAGATGATAAAACACATGTCTACCTAGACAATATACATTTTAATTCCTCAGGAATTGCTAAAAAGTCTTTACGAGTTTTGATTATTTATTTGACATTTTGTAAGTACCTCGGAATAAATAAAGATAAATTAAAAATTATAGGCTATGCAGCTTTATTACATGATATTGGGATGTTGTATCTACCAATTGATATCAATAATCAGAAAAGACTGAATACTAGTGAGAAGGAAGCAATAAAATCTCATACAGTTCTTGCAGTACAGCACATAAAAAGTAACACAAAATTTTCTGACTTTGTATGCAAGATAATAGGGTCTCATCATGAAAACTACAATGGTAGTGGTTACCCTAACGGTCTCAAAGGGCGACAGATAAATCTTTATTCCAGAATGCTTTCGTTAACTTGTGCTTACGAAGCAATGACGCGTGTAAGAGGGTATAGACCTCAATTAAAACCTATTGATGCTCTAAGTGAGATTCTGAAGTCATCAGGAATTATGTTTGATCCTCGCCTTGTTGCTCGATTTATTGAGATGATGGGTATATACCCAGTCGGCACTAAACTTCAGATTATCAATGGTGAAAAAGTTGAAGTTTTAAAGCGAACTCACGAAAATCATTATTTTGTTAGACCTTGCAAAAGTAATACTAAGGACGCTTACATTTTAAAAAGTAATTCATCGATAAAGGTTATAAATGAATAGTTTAAATTTTGTCATCAATGCTACCTCTTCAAACGACTCTTTATTAGATAATAACGAAGAGTTATGCAGTAAAAGATGCAATAAATGCGATTTATTCCCCTACGACAAACTTAGTAGTAAAGGAATAATTAAAACGACCGGACTTCGCACACTTCAAATCTTTGGCCAGCAATATAAAGTTAGCTCACATGGGTATCGACTAACTTGCGCACTAGTGCGTCATCACAATAGTATTTTGTCTAAAGAATATTTAATAAAATATGCTTGGCCAGATTCCAAAGTGGTAAGCAATAATTTAAATGTTGCAATCTCTGATCTACGCATTTTATTCAAAGATACCAGCATTAATATTACTAATTACAGAAAAAAAGGTTACGCCCTATCGTTATAATATTATAATTTATCTTTTTACTTTAATTGGAGCTATTGCTTTAAATAGCTCTAATTAAAATAGAAACTAGGCAGACCCTATTTATATTTAATATCGTGCTTGTATTAGTTAAAAATATTTCTTGTTATTAGACTTCATATTCAATTTTATTGTGGAGCCTTAATTGAACACTAGTTTTTTATAATCATAACCTTCATATGATAAGTTACTCGCGAATTCAAGTCCGAAGTGCACCACTCGCTAAATTAGGCTGCTTTGCGTAATTCATCGAATATTACCGCTGGTTGCCTAAACCCTAGACATTTTCTCGGCCTCGCATTGAGCGCCTTTTCTATGTGCGCAATTTGCTTATCTGTCACCGTTCGTAAATCAGTGCCTTTGCGAATATATTGACGCAACAAGCCATTAAAGTTCTCATTTAACCCTCTTTCCCATGATGAGTAGGGGTTAGCAAAGTAGATGTCGGTTTTTAGCTTGTCTGAAACATGCTCATGTTCACAAAACTCACTCCCGTTGTCTGCGGTTATCGTATGAACATGGCGTCGATAGCGCCACAGCATACCTATCATTGCTCTGCTCACTTGCGCTGCACTTTTTGCTGGCACTTTGCGTATCAGGTAAAACTTACTTGTACGCTCGACTAAACTAACGATTGCTCCCGTACCATGCTTGCCAAGTACTGTATCCGCTTCCCAATCACCAAATCGTGTCTTAGTGTCAACAATCGCAGGCCTATGTTCAATGCCAACACGATTTGGGATGATGACACGTTTGCTTCGGCTGCCTTTACGATAACGTCTGTGCCCTTGTCGCAGATGTTTGTATAGCTTGCCACCACTCAATTTATCTTTTTGAATATAGCCATAAATCCATTCATGACTCACAGGATGCCCGATAATTTTGCTTACACCCGCAACCTGCTCAGGGCTCCATTTTTGCTCCAATCCAAACTCAACGAACGCAATTGTAAGTGCTGACATGGAATACTTGGCAGCTAGATGTTTTCGTTTACATGCCTTTGAATGTGCAACCTCAGGCAAGTAATGACTTCGAGTACTATTGCGCCTAACTTCACGACTTATAGTGCTGTGGCTCACTTTTAGCCTTTTCCCTATCTCTCGATAGCTAAAACCCTCGCGTAAGTAGGCCTCAATCTGGTATCTCTACCCTTCGATCAACTGCTTGTAACTCATGGTATCTACTCTTGTTTTTTGGCGATTACAGAGTACCACCAACAGGCAGTTGATCTCTTCTCACCGTTTAACCATGAGTGGTGCACTTATTATCTGAATTCGGGCTTTAAGATTAATTATAAATTTTATAATTCTTATTGTTGTGAATATTTGTAATAAAATGTAAACAAGGTTTGAATCTTATATTCAACAAAGTTTAAAGCTAAGGGAAAAAGCAATGAATTGTATACTTAACACAAGTTGTAGTATTGAAAAAAAGTTCTTTCTGGATTTGGCATTTGATTTATCTGAACAATGCTTAAAACTTTTAGAAAATGATGATCGGATATTCTTTCCAATTTACTTAAATCTTTTAAGGGATATATGCAGTAATTTATCAATTGGATTTTACTTTCCTATTACCTCTAATTTAGATAAAGAAATGAAGTCTTTATTAATAGCACTAAATGGAAGGATATATAATGAAACCATTTATGAATACCATAGTTTACCTTCAAATTTTAAGAGCAATCAGCTAATTTCCAAGTTTGCCATTTGAGAGTCAGTAAATTTTTATAAATAGGTTATAGTTATCATGAACGCTTCTGTAGATTTAATCAAAATTTCAAGTGCACAAAGCTGCATCCATTTTTGTAAAAGGTGCCCGTTAAATAATGAGATTAACTATGAAAAAAAAATCCAATTAATCCCAAATAGCCAGAATATATTTATCGATGGTATTAAGGTTGTTTTATCAAATCGGGGGTTTAGGTTGCTTTGCGCATTAATAAATAATATTAACAAGCCTCTTAGTTTTTCATATTTAATTGAATACGGTTGGCCAGATTGTAGCGTCGTTAAGAACAACCTTACAGTAACCATATCAGAAATGAGAACAGCCTTGCGCTTTTCTAGTTTTGAGTTAGTAAATATTAGAGGTGTGGGCTATATGCTTACTGACCATCAAACAGTTTCTTAATATTTGGATAATATTATGCATTACCTAAAAAGTTTTAGTTTTCATTCAGATATTTGGGGGAGTGTAGACCTTCAACCTCGTCTCGAAAAAATATCAGCTTCTTATAGCAGTTATGACAGTGCTGAAATAGTTTGCTCTGTAACTTCACAAAAGGGAAAAATTAATGCTGAAATCTTTTTTTCTAGTATAAGCAATTGCGAACAAGTTGAAATTTTTAGGTTGCTATTAAACATTATATTAGCTGACATAAGAAATCTTAAGTACACAATCAGCTTAAATACACCTGATTCGGTAGTTAAGAATCTTAGTCAATTTTTTAAAATTTTTGAATGCAACCCACAGCAAAAGATAGCACTTGAGCTAAATGAAAGAAACATTGACCACCTGACAGAGACTGACTTTAACACATTAAATTCAATTAACAATTTTTCCAATATTTTTTTATGGCTTGATGATTTTGGTACTGGTCAATCAAATTTCGAGATTGTGATTTCTAACAAAATATCTTTCAGCGCTATTAAAGTATCAAAAGAGTTGTTTTGGGAGTTATTTAGTAGTGATAAGAAGTTTTTGCAAAGTTTATTAATTTATTTAGGGAAGAGGCATAAAGTAGTTGTTGAGGGGGTTTGTTCTACTAAACACTTTGACTTCTTGTCTCAAATTAATAATGTCTTTATGCAAGGATTCATATTCATGCATAAAGATGAGTTTGTGCTTAATGATTAGAATTTATTGACTCTATCAGGTTTATTATGAATAAAAATATCAGAAAAAAAATTATTGCAGAGATTCAGCATCTCATATATGAGATAAATGAACAAGATACTCGTATTAATTTGGAGCAACTGAAAAATTTATTTAATAAAGAAAATGATATCGATTTATGCTATTTAACTGTATGTTTGAATTTATTGAAAGTATTAGTAAATGAGTTAGGTAAAAAAAAGGAACATACTAATTGTAGTGAGATCCTTACTGATGAGGAGAAGTCTTTCTTAAATACGATTTTGCATTGAGCAATACAAAAACTTGTAGCAAATATATTGCAGTAACTTAAAATTAATTAGAAGCATAGCAAAGTTAAAAAAGTTTTTAGTGTTATAGTTTTGGTCTTTATTGTTATTTTTAAAATTTTTATACCCTTGTTACAAAGTTGGTATATTCAACCATCTTAATTTTCTATACAGTTTTAAACAATCATAATTTACGGGTGCTAGCTCTGTAATTTAAAAAACATATATGATACCTGATTAATATTCAATCCCACACTATGCTTACTTTTTTGTTTTTTCTTTAAATTCGCATAAATCTTCGATGATACATGAACCACACTTAGGTTTGCGTGCAGTACAGACGTATCTACCATGAAGGATAAACCAGTGATGCAAGTTAAACATGAACTCTGTCTTATTCGGCGTTTTTTTATGATGTCTTGTTCTGTTTGATCCACTGTCTTACCTTTAGCATAACCAGTACGATTAGCAAGGCGTTGGATGTGGGTGTCAACTGCTAAGAAGTATCTACCTTCATTATCTTTTAGCCAAGCAAAAGCTTGGTTTGATGCTAATCCAGAATACAAGAAAGTATGTATGATATTGGATGTTCATCTATCTCAATTTTACACAGGTTCAACTAATTGGCGTAAAGATGCCACTGTGAAGTTAATATTTGGTAAGAACCAATCTAAAGGAAGGGTTTCTGTCACACCAAATAAGGATAATGTTCGCATAAGGTTTGCACCATTAAATAGCTCTAAAATTATAAATGAAGAATTTATCAATTTTGATTTAGGTAAACTGCCTAGTGGTTGCGCGATAAAAGTTAGAGAGGTTGATAATATTTTTGATTATTACATACCTAAAAATGCTAACGACTTTCAATCATGTTTAGCCATTATTGATAAAGTCCTTGATAGGTTTGAGTTTGATAATTTTAGAACTCCCTCTGCTGAATGCTCGACAGATATGTGGAGTAATGATGCGGATACTAAAATAGTTAGACGAAAACTATCTGAATTTACCTCCGTTGTTCTTCGTGAACAAGAAATGGAGAAGCGATTTGTTAGATGGCTTAAATCTTCAAAAGGTATAGATGCTAGCTCTCAAGATACAGATGGTTTATTTAGAAGAGATGTTGTTTATACTGAGGATAATAGGTATGTAGTTGCGGAGCTTAAGTACACTAACTCTGTAATTCAAAATATCGAGATGGCCATTGGGCAGCTTTTACGATACACACTTCATCCTAATATAGGCCTTGTTGATCAAATACAGCTCTCTAACAAACTCACTTAACTTACTGATATTTAGGCAGACCAAGGGTGTTGATCTTATTTAGCGCCTTCACTTTGATCATCGCTTCAACCAGCTGGCGATTGTAATCACGCGCATTTAGCTTAGCCCCCATCAACTGTTTAAAACGGTACATCGCTGTTTCTGCTAATGAGCGCACATGATATCCACTGAGCTTTTTCCATTGTGCGATTCCTAACTTATTGCACAACATGACAGCCTCATTGCGTGGATGCTTATCAGTCCACAGCCGTGCATTCTCTCTCGGCGGGATAGCAGGTATCGCGCCTTTTTCAGTAATTTCTGCATAGCAGCGGCGGCTATCATAAGCACCATCAGCGCTCACTCTATCTATACGCCGGCGTAATGGTCTTATCAAATCTTGGAGGGTCTCGCCGTCGGTGACGTTACTGAGCGTCATTTGCGCCCCCACAATATCATGCGTGTTGGCATCCACCGCAAGGTGCAGTTTTCGCCACTTTTTTCTTGCCTTTACGTGGTGCTTCTGTGCATGCCATTCACCTTCGCCAAACACCTTAAGTCCTGTGCTATCAACTACAATATCTACAAATCCAGTGGTGCGGACTTTACTGCGAAATTTAATATTCAACTCAGCACTGCGCTTACACAGACAACTGTAGGTTGGGGCTTCAAGCGGAAGCTTCATCAAAGATAATACCGATTGTGTGAACCCTTGTAGTGCCCTGAACGACAAGCCAAAGACAGCTTTGAGTGTTAAGCAAGTTTCAATAGCAAGATCAGAGAAATGATTAGAGCGGCCACGCCCACCGTGAGTACATTCGTTATACCAATGACGCGTTGCTTTTTCGTCAAACCAGAAGCGAATATTACCGCGGTTAACGAGGGCTTGATTATAGTGAGACCAGTTTGTGATTTTGCTCATTGTTGTTGCACGGGCTAGTAGGATATAGATGATCTGATCACAGGCTGGCAAGATAGTTCAAACTTTTAGGAAACAACGCCCCTAATATACAAAAACAAGGTGAAAAGTTGATTGTAGTATCAGGAGGGGTTGAACCAACTGATACTGATTTCAAATTTTTTAAAAATATTAATAAATTTATAGAATTAGATTTTGGTTTTATTTACGAATCACCAGAGTATTCAGGTAATTTTATTGAGCTAAATTACGATTAAGTACTTGAATAGAAATCATATTTGTAAGGGCTATTAACATCCACGAAGGTCAGAAAATAGGGTGGAATCTTTCCTCTGTAAAGCGTTTCTGTTTGTTGGCGAATTTGTATGCAATCTCGCTTTTGGAACATAATTGAGCTTTTGATTGTGCTAATTGATAGTCCATCAATTATTTAGGCCTGAAATTTCTGGTCTGTCACCAACTACACCTCAAACTTAGTGTGATGGAGACACTATGAGTCAAAATAGTTTTTGGAATGCTCAATATTACATGATTTAGTTTTAATATTTATATAGTCGAATGGAAGTATGTGGGTGGAATGAAGTCAAGAGATGATTTTTCAAAGGCTACTAAGAAGGAGCTGGCAGAGAGAGTGGGCCATTTGTGCTCTAATCCTGAGTGCAGAGTACTAACAAAGGGTGCAAAAACTGATTCTAATGGTACTGTTGGAATAGGGGTTGCTGCTCATATTACAGCTGCCGCTATTGGTGGACCTAGATATGATGCATCCCTAACAAAACAACAACGTAAAAGCTTCGATAATGGTATCTGGCTTTGTCAGAGCTGCGCTAGGATCATAGACGTAGATGTTGCTAAATATTCAGTATCGTTGCTTAAGTCGTGGAGGGCTCAAGCTGAAGAGTTTTCAAACACTAATATTGGTAAGAAGATATATGATGAACACACTGTTAAAAAGGAGATTATAAAAAGTACTATAGAGCATATTTCTGGATGGAGCGGTTCGTCATCGTCAGATTTAGCTATCAAAGCTATACAGATAAAGGAAGCTGAATTATCTAGTTTGGATTCACGCTTTAATGTTACTACCAATATCATAGACGGTAAAGTTAGTTCTCTTATTGAGCCAAAGTATCATGATATTGAGCTCAAAATAGCTGCCGCAGACAAAAATGATGATACTTTGTACAGCTGTCTTTTAGGGCTTGAAGAAGAAGGTAGAGAGTTTTCTATCGACACTAGCAAAATAAATATAAGTGGTTCACCGCTTTTTGAGCAGATGATTGCAAGACCTGGTGGGGTTTTTCAAGCTGGAGCGGTAAAACAAAAAATCCAATGTGAACTATACGCAACTAACAATGATGAAAATTTATTTTTGGCAAGTTGTAGAGCGCACATTTATGGAGGTACTAAGAAGACCATTATAGAGGGTTTAGCACTTAATAGCTTTTTATCATTTTCGACCGAGATGTCAGATATAAGTAAGTCAACATTTTCTATCCGAACTAGTTCGTGGTTAGGTAAGAAGTTAAGTAAGCTTCCATTTTTTCCAAAGCTGATTAAGGCTATAGATATATTGAGCAAGTCAGGGAAATTGAAAGTTGTGCATGATCACCCTGAACTTGGTGAAATTATCATTGCACAAACTAATTTGTCGGATAAGGGGGAGGTATTTATTGGGCAAGTAGTATCTTTGCTGAAGTATGTTCACAAAGCTCGTATTGTTAACAACTATTTAAACTCAGATCTTACTTATCAGTACTTCAATGCTTCGGAAGAAGAAGTAAAAGCATTAGATGAACTCAGTGATTTAATAGGTAGCCCAGTTATAATTACAGCTGATCAAATTGAATCCAATCCAAAGTTAAAAGTGTTACTTTGTGAAGGTTTTTGCGAAGATGAAAGTTTCATAGGTACTCCTAATACTTGTATACGAATTTACGGGCCAGGAAGTTTAAAGCAATTGTTCAATCAGGCTATTCCTGAGTATTTTATTCGCCATCAATACAACAATGTGGGTGTTGCAACTAATGAAGAGTTAATTGAAAACACTGAAGTAGAGCTAGAATTACAGATGAGTGATAGCAGCCAATACATAAAGTCTGTAACGCAATATAAGTGAACCTGAGCACATTCAGATTAAGAGTTTTAATTTGTATTAACCTCTAGGTAATTAATCGGAAGCTCGGATGTAAAACATAATAGGTTAGTAATTACCACTTCACCTAACAGAATATAGCTATTCTCCTGCCCCAAACGTTTCCACTTATAAATGAGTTAGTTCAATGTCAGTTTTCATAGTTAGTAAAATATGATTAGGGATATTATCAAAACGCTCTGAATTGCATTGAACGCGAAGGCAGTAAAGGGACAAGAAAACCTACCTTTGAATCTCTTCTTATTGCCTTTAAGTTATGTTGCTGTTGATAAGAACTTTATTGGAAGTAAATAGATTAAACAGTAACTATCCATTCCTAGCCACTCACAGTAAATAAACCGGGCTGTTAGTTTGTAGTCAGTTTAATATTGAAAGCTAGAAGCAGTTTCATTATTTAAATAAATTTAAATTGTTGAAAAAATTCTAATTTTTAGATTTACTAAGGGGGAAGAGTGGGGCGACTGATGGGGCTTGAACCCACGACAACCGGAATCACAATCCGGGGCTCTACCAACTGAGCTACAGCCGCCACTGAGATACACCTCGTTTGGTGTGGCGCGCATATTACATAATTAAGTTTAGCTTGTGAACCCCTAAAATGAAAAAAGTCGAAAAAACTTACTTGTCTCAGAAAATTCAGAAATAACCCTTTGGTCAGCTGGCATTCAGTTTTGCAGATTAGACTTGCGTTTTTTGTAATTGAGCAAATAATCATTTCTTAGTTTTGCGTGTAATTTAATGATTTTTTAACCAAAGATCATATATAATTTGCACAGCGTCATGCTACAAATGAACTTCAGGAGAGAACATGGATACAATAATGAACTGGATCAACGAGAATTCAGGTTTAATCATACATTACGCCGTTCAGGCGGTTCTAGCGCTAATCATTTTCTTCATCGGTGGTCGCATCGCTAAATTCTGCGAAGGCTTAACCGAAAAAGCATTTGATAAAAAGAAAGTCGATAAAGCTGTAGGTTCATTTGTTGCTAGCATTGTCTATGCAATTGTATTTGCTGCAACAATCTTAATGGCATTATCTCAACTTGGTATTGAGACAACATCGTTCATTGCTATTTTAGGTGCGGCAGGTCTAGCTGTAGGCTTAGCACTTCAAGGTTCACTTTCTAACTTTGCATCAGGCGTTTTAATCATCTTACTTCGTCCTTTCAAATCAGGTGACTATGTAGAAGCTGGTGGTAAAGCGGGTACAGTTAAGAAAATCGAAATTTTCTCTACAGAATTACGTACACCAGATAACAAAGTAATTATCATGCCTAACTCATCAATTATGGGCAGCCCAATTACTAACTTCTCTCGTGAATCAACTCGTCGTATCGATTTAGTTATCGGTGTTGGTTACGATGCAGATCTTAAAGAAGCGAAAGCAGTACTTAAATCAGTTTTAGATAAGGAAGAGCGCTTATTAAAAGACCCAGCATACACAGTAGCTGTATCTGAGCTTGCAGATTCAAGCGTAAACTTTGTCGTTCGCCCTTGGGTTAACTCAGCTGATTACTGGCCAACGTATTTCGATTTAATGGAAAACATTAAGATCGCATTAGATGATGCCAACATCACAATCCCATTCCCGCAAATGGATGTTCATTTGCACAAAGAAGACTAATAAGTCTAACTTACAAGTAGTAAAGGTTATTTTTTAATGAAATTAAAAGCTTTATCAGTTTTAGTTGCAGCAAGCGCTGCAACTAGCGCATTCGCAGCAGATGAAACCAAAACTTGGGATGTAACCAGTGAATTAGGTGCTATCGTAACAAGCGGTAACACTGAAACAACCACACTTAAAGGTGGTATCAAGGTTCTACATAACCTAGAAAACTGGAATAACGAGTACAAGTTAGACGGTCTTTATAAAGAAGATGAGATCGAAAACGACCAAGGCGTTAAAGAAACACAGCGCACTAACGAAAAGTACTCAATCTCTGCACAAGGTAACTACAAGTTAAACGAAAAGCATTCACACCTATTCATTTACGGTTCGCACGTATCTGATTACTTTGGTGCATACCGCAACGAATCTGTTATCTCAGCGGGTTACGGTTTACGCTTAATCGACCGCTCTGATATGTGGTTAAACGCTGAAATTGGTCCGGGTTATAAATACTTCCAATACCCTGATAACAGCACAGAAGTTGATGACAACGGTGAATCACTTGCTGGTGAGCGTGAAGGCGAAGTAATCGCTTTAGGTAAAGTTGACTATAACTGGCAAATTTCAGACAGTGCACGTTTTACTCAGTTAGTATCAGTTGAATATGGTGATACCAACACTAAAACACGTTCAGAGTCTGCAATCCTTGCTAAGATCAACGGCTCATTACAAATGAAAGTGGCTTACAACATCACCCACAACTCAGATGTTGCGGATGATAAAGAAAACACAGATACAGAAACGTCACTAACGCTAGTGTATAGTTTCTAATGTTTTTCAGTTGAGAATGAATGGGTAAACTTGTTTACCCATTTTTTTTGTTTATAAAATGATGTAGTATGCCGCGGTTATCTTTATTTTCTTAGAAGGGAAACTTTGTGAAGTTTTTTAGACTTGTAATTGCGCTTTTTATCTCGCTTTTATTTATTACTGAAGCTCATTCAGTCACTCCAACTAAGCAACAAATCGAACAATTTAAAAAACTCCCCAAATCTCAACAAGAAGCACTTGCTAAGAAGTACGGCTTAGACCTCAGTATGTTAGTCTCGGCAGACCAAAACGAAAATCAATCTACGAATGAAGTCTCAGATACTGTAATGCCTAGAGGCATGTTTGACGATAACGAAGATAACAAAAAAATTACAGCAGAAGAGAAGTTCAAACCAGAAGAAGATGAGTTAAAACCATTTGGGTATGAGCTTTTTTCTGGCGAACCAACCACTTTTGCTCCGTCAGAAAGTGCACTTGTACCTGATAGTTACATTGTTGGGCCTGGTGATACTTTTACTATCAACTTGTTTGGTAAAGAAACGTCCGCAGAAGAGGTTATTATAGATCGCGAAGGTCGCTTAACTATAAGTAATCTTAAGCCGGTTACAGTTAGTGGCATGCAGTACAGTGATGTCGTGAGCTTAATAAAAGCGAAAGTTAAACAGGAAATCATTGGTACAGAGGCTTATGTATCAATGGGAAAAACGCGCTCAATCCGCATAATGGTTTTAGGTGAAGCTTATAAGCCTGGTGCATATACAGTTCCTTCTCTAGCTTCAATTACACATGCATTATTTGTGAGTGGTGGCGTGTCTGATATTGGCTCACTTAGAAATATACAATTAAAGCGTGCAGGAAAAACAGTAACAACTCTCGACTTATATAACCTATTGATAAAAGGTGATAGTAGTAACGATGTCATTTTAAAGCCGGGTGATGTTGTATTTATTCCACCAGTTGGTATGCGAGTGAGTGTTGAAGGTGAAGTACGTAGACCAGCCATTTTTGAGCTTAAAAAAAATGAATCTAGTCAAGATTTAATAGCTATGGCAGGTGGCTTTAATGCAGCTGCATATCCGCAGAAAACAGTTGTAGAACGCTACACAGGTAATAGTTCGAGAACCGTCCTGCAACTTAACTTATCTAAAAGAGATGCATATAAACCAAATGATGGAGATGTAATTCGCGTTCCATCTTCTAGTAAAGAATTAGACAATGCAGTGACTCTGCTTGGTGCTGTTGCTCATCCAGGTAACTACGCGTGGCATGAAGGAAAAACTGTCAGTCAGCTATTTGGTTCTCTAAAAGCAGATTTACTGCCAATTGCAGACTATGATTATTCATTAATTGTTCGCGAGACTAACTTACGTGGTGATATTGAGTTACATCAGTTTTCCCTCATAAATGCAGTAAGTGGTGAAGAAGACCTAGAGCTAAAGCCTCGCGATATTGTTGTTGTATTTAGTCGTTTCCAATCTTTAGAAAGTGAAGAAAATGCCCTCGCAGGCATGGCTTTGACTAAAGAGCAGTTAAAACAACAAGAAAAAATCAAGCTTTGGGATGAGTACGAAGAGCGAAAGTTTTATGAATTTATCGATCTTGGTTCAGCTTTGGATAAGGAACTAGCTGAGACACTCTCTAAAGAAAAAGAGCAAGAAGTTCTTTCTATCACAGAATTGCTCACAAGTAAGGAAGAATTAGAAGAGCATGAGTATGCTGTTTTTAGTAGAAAAAGGTTGCTTAAACCTATTTTGGCTAAACTGAACCAGCAAGCAAATTCTGATGACGGATTACAAATTATAGGTATTCGTGGTGAGGTATTTTACGAAGGTGTATATCCAAAACCTGTGAATGCATCAGTGAAAGGAGCGCTGCTAGCTGCTGGTGGCCTAAAAGAATCTGCCTATTTGAAGAGTGCTGAAATAACTCGCTTTGCAGGAAAGTCTAATTTGGAACACATTAGTATTGATTTAGCTAGATTAGTTAATGATGAGTCAAGCTCATCATTTGAGTTACAAAGCAAAGATACAATTAATATTTACCCGATTCCAAATTGGCAGCAAGATAGAAAAATTAATATTGTTGGCGAAGTAAAATTCCCAGGTGTTTATAGTATTTCAAAAGGCGAAACGTTAGCCGAAGTAATTGAGCGAGCAGGCGGTTTTACTGAGTTTTCTTATCCTGAGGGTGCTATTTTTACGCGTGAGGAAACTCGAAAACAACAGCAGCAACAACTAAAGAAGTTATCTGAAGACTTACGCCGAGATATTGCTTCTAAAAGTTTTAACAACTCTATCACGGATGCGTCACTATCGTATCAAGATATGAATAATTTAATAAATGACTTAGCGAATGTTAGGGCTGTTGGTCGTTTGGTTATAGATCTACCATCAATTATGAATGGCCAGCGTCATTTAGAGGTAGAAGATCAAGATGTACTATATATACCTTCAAAACGCTCAAGTGTAAGTGTTGTAGGTGAGGTTAACTTTTCAGGCTCACACCTTTATCAGGAAGAGCTAAGCCTTAATGACTATTTAAGCCGCAGTGGTGGTTTAAAGCAACGTGCTGATGAAGACCGTATTTATATCATTAAGGCAAGTGGTTTAATTGAAGTGCCAAATGAAGGGTCTTGGTTTGCGGTTAATAATAATTCTCAGTTATCGCCAGGTGATACTATAGTAGTACCTTTAGATTCTGATTATATTGATAACCTGACTCTTTGGAGTACAGCAACACAAATAGTGTATCAAATGGGCGTAGCTGTAGCGGCTATCAGTTCATTATAACAATGAAGTATGTTTCTTAATTAAGGCTTCATAATGACCTTTGAATTCATAACATTGATGTTTGCATTTGTTTTTTCATACATCATAATTTTGGCGATTACGCCATTAGCTGTAAAATTTGGCTTAGTCGATAAACCATGCCTGCGTAAACAGCATACCGGCACCATCCCTTTAATTGGTGGATTGTCAATCTTTTTGGCTGTGGCAATTTCGATTATGGCATTTCATCCACTAACAGTGAAAATTGTAAGTTACTTAGCTTGTGCTGCGGTGATTGTAGTTTTGGGGGTTATAGATGATTACCGTCAATTAGGTGTAAAAATTAGGTTAGGCGTCCAAGTTCTAGTTGCTCTTGTGATGATCTACAGTAGTGAAATATACATTCATAATCTGGGCAATCTATTTTTAATGGGTGATATTGATCTTGGTTGGTTTGGTATAATATTTACAGTGATTAGTGTCATAGCTTGTATTAATGCCTTTAATATGATCGATGGCATTGACGGTTTAGCTGGCTCACTTAGTATTCTCACCTTATTATCTGTCTTTATTTTAATGCTGTTTAGTGGTAACTATGCTTTGGTTTATTTACCGCTTATTATTGTTGCGACCGTACTACCTTATTTAGCGTTTAATCTAGGTATTAAAGGCCATAGAAATAAGAAAATTTTTATGGGTGATGCGGGTTCTATGTTTATTGGTTTGAGTGTTATTTGGTTTCTAATGGTAGGCACTCAGACAACCGAATCAGCATTTAGACCTGTAACAGCGTTATGGATTATTGGTGTGCCTTTAATGGATATGATGGCAATAATAATTCGCCGTAAACGTAAGGGGCTATCCCCGTTTAGTGCTGACCGCGATCATTTGCACCATATCTTTATGCGGGTAGGATTTAGTTCTCGCAGGGCGTTGAGCTCAATATTGTTTTTTGCCATAATTTTGAGCGGTGTTGGCATTCTAGGGGAAGTTTTAAATGTTCCTGAATGGATAATGCTTGCCCTATTTTTGATTGTATTTGTGTTTTATTCTTTAGCACTACAACACTGTTGGAAAGTAGCAAGATTTCTTAGACGAAAAAAATAGACGTCAAAAAATAACTAAATTTAAAGAGAGTTTTATGAAAAAAAATAATGGTTTTACGATGATGGAGCTACTTGTTGTTATTGTCATCTTAGGGCTTTTAATGTCACTGGTCGCGCCTAAGTTTTTTTCTAAATTAAGTTCATCAGAGCGTAAAATAGCAGCAGCACAAATGTCATCATTTGAAACCGCTATTGATACTTATCGACTTGATTTAGGTAAATACCCAACAGAACTTTCTCAGTTACGTAAAAGTGATGATCCACGTTGGGATGGTCCTTATTTACCAAAAGATATCCCGTTAGATCCTTGGGGAAACCCTTATGTCTACAAGACCCCAGGTGAAAATGGCAATCCATACTCGCTAAAATCATACGGTAGTGATGGTAAAGAGGGTGGTACCGACAACAATGCGGATATAATACATCAATAATGCAATTACATGATTTATTAACAGAAAAGTTTAGTGTTGACCCTCAAGATCTTACACGAGCCTTAAATTATCAGGCAAAATATAGCGGAAGGTTAGAACAAGTACTTGTAAACATGGGGAGCTTGCCAGAAGATCAAGTTCCTTTGTTACTAAGTGAATATTTAGGTATCCCACTGTTTACTAGTGAACAATACGCTAACTTTTCTGCACTAGACATCGATAAGCCTATGCTTGATATGTTTGTTGAGCAAAGCTGGTTACCAATAACTGACAATAAAGAGCACATTTCCTTTGCTTGTAAGGATCCACTTAATCAAGTAATGAATGATTGGTTAAGTAAAAATAATCAATCTTATTCTTTATTCATTGCGAATGAAGTTGATATTCAATTATTAGCAGCAAAGTACGAAGAGCCTCTAACAGATATCGATGATGATAGTCCTTTAGATGAGGAAGAACGCCTAAAAGAATTAGCTACAGAAGCCCCTACTGTAAACTTACTAAATTCACTAATTAGTAGAGCATTACGCCAAGGTGCATCAGATATGCACTTAGAGCCTTACCAAGGCCGCTACAGGGCGCGTTTTAGAATTGACGGTGTGTTGCATGAAGCTGAAACTATTTCGGCTCGTAAACAACTGCCAATAATTACGCGTTTGAAAATCTTGTCGGGAATGGATATCGCTGAAAAGCGCCGCCCGCAAGATGGCAAAATCGAAATGAAAATTGCCAATCAAGAGCTTGATATTCGTGTATCGTCATTACCATTAAATGATGGTGAATCAGTCGTTATGCGTTTTCTAAGAAAAGAGAACGTACGTTACGATATGTCCGTTTTGGGTTTATCAGATGACATTGATGAATTGATCCGCGAAGATATTAAAACAACAGCAGGGGTTGTGTTATTAACCGGCCCTACAGGTTCTGGTAAAACAACAACCTTATATACATTTTTGAACGCACTAAATAATGATGATGTAAAAATTATTACTTTAGAAGACCCAGTAGAATACCAATTACCAGGTATAAATCAGGTGCAAGTTAATAGTGATATAGGTTTTGACTTCTCAGCGGGCCTGCGCTCTATAGTTCGTCAAGATCCTGATGTAATTATGTTGGGTGAAATACGAGATAAAGAAACTGCTCAAATTGCATTACAGTCTGCATTAACTGGCCACTTAGTATTTAGTACTGTTCATACAAATGATGCTGCAAGTGCTTATACTCGATTACTTGACCTTGGTGTAGAAGAGTTCTTGCTCAATGCCGCACTGGTGTCGATAGTTGCACAGCGCTTAGCACGAAAAGTATGCAGCAATTGCAGTGAACCTGATCCCGATGCACAAAAGCTTATAGAAAAATATAACCTGAATCAGTTTGCGGAGCGCTTTAGTATCAATACGATTAATTTAGTTCGAGGGAAAGGGTGTGAGCATTGTTCTCATACTGGGTATAAAGGCCGAATGGCCGTAACAGAGTATTTACGCTGTGATAATGAAATTAAAGCAATGCCAAAAGATGCTGATTTCATACCTAAAGCTAAAAATCATAACCACTCGCTTAATCGCCGAACCTTACTCGAGGATGGTTTACACAAAGCGGTACTAGGTCATACAACTATTGATGAAGTAATACGGGTCGCAGGTTAATGGCGCTTTTTAATTACAAAGCCTATGATTCATCTGGCGCAAAATCAGAGGGGCTTATTGAAGCAACCTCTGAGCAAGATGCAATTAACAAATTAAAAGTTCAAAAGTTACTGCCATTTGAAGTTAAAGAAGAGCAAAAAAGAGCAACGACCGGTGTGCTTTTTCAAAGCAAGGTATCCTTAGCCGACCTAGAATTTTTAACAGCAGAGTTAAGTTTGTTACTTGCAACTGGAGTTAGGATTGATCGTGGCCTAGACATTATTAGGCGAACAAAAGCTAAAGCTGCATTAGCACAAATGCTTGCTAATATTAGCAGTAGCATAAAAAAAGGAAGTAGCCTTTCTCAAGCACTCAGAGCTTATCCTGATGTATTCGATAACCTTTATTGTAACTTAATTGAATTAGGTGAAGCTTCAGGAAACTTAAGCGAAATATTTGCTGGTATCGCCAAAGATCTTAAGTTTAAACGTGAACTACAACGAAAAATTGTAGGTTCACTTACTTATCCATGCGTTATTTTATTTGTTTGTATTTTAAGTATTTTTTTCATATTTAATTTCATCATTCCAAAAATGGCTGATATGTTTGGTCAATTAAGCTCGCTCCCTTGGTATACTCAGCTCATGTTATCTATTAGTGAGTGGATGAATGACTATCAAGTGTTCTTGGCATTGGCGGTTATTGCTTCAGTCCCTGCCCTTATTTGGGCAAGTAAACGTAAAGGTTTTCAGCATTGGTGGCATAAAACAGCACTAAAATTACCTGTAATAGCGAATGCGAGCGCCACAGTTGAGCGCATACGTTTTAATAGTGGTTTAAGTTTGATGTTGAAAGCTGGTGTACCTATTGACCAAGCATTAGAACTGGCTGCGGGTAATATCAAAAATCACGTATTACATCATGAAATGACAATTGCGCGAAAAAAAGTAAAACGTGGTAGTCAATTAACTCCAGCATTACAGCAAACTTCTTTATATCCACCATTTTATATTTCACTGCTTGAGGTGGGGGAAGAGTCAGGTAATTTAGATATCGTTTTCGATGAAATAGCAAATCGTTCACGGCAAGATTTTGAAACCTGGACAGACAATATGACCTCGTTAATTGAGCCATTAATGATTTTATTTATGGGTGGTTTCGTCGGTGGTATCGTCGTGATAATGTTGATGAGCATGATCTCTTTAAACGACGTAGGCTTCTAATGACGGGCGCAAATAATAAATTTGCATATGGTTTTACCCTTATCGAGCTTATTATCGTTTTAAGTATTGTTTCATTATTACTGTCGGTTGTGGCGCCAATTTCAGTCAAAGCAGTAGACAAAAGTGCAGCAAGAACTGAGCTTCTAACAACACGGAATTGGATTAAAAGTATTGCATTTCAATCTTTTGTAGAATCGCGTTCGTATCAACTTGAGCTCAAAGGCGATATGCTTTATTTATATCAAAGTGATACAAACCAACTAATAAAAACAAAAAAATTAGAATCATTACGGTTTGATGCACTGCAAGTAAACTTCAATAATAATGGAATCGTTTCACCTACACAGATCCAAGGCTATTTTCGAGATGAACCGCTAATGATAAGTTTAGAGTCCTCATCAAAATGAAAACAAAGCACCAGTTAGGCTTTACATTAGTTGAGCTGCTTATCGCGACTATTATTTTATTCTCTTCGCTTGCAGCCGTTTCGCTTATTTATAGGGGCGCCTTTATTGCCAGTGAAAAAGCGAGCAACCATGTAAAAATGGTTGCTAACCTCCCTGCACTGATAACGCAAATCCAACAACAAATAAAGTTATCAACTTCAGAACAGTCTACCTTGTCAGGCAGTGGAGTCGGCTGGGGAGTTGAATATCAATGGCAGGCTGCAATTGTGCAAAGTAAAGTTGTTGTAGATGAGGCAATGACTCTTGAATTTGGTAGACAGGCTGCTGAAAAAAAACAAATAAATTTGTGGCAAGTCACTCTCATAGTTAAACGAAATGGTATTGAAAAAAGCTATACATTTAATGAAGTGAGTTGGCACAATGCATAAACAGCAAGGGTTTACTTTAATCGAGCTGCTGATTTCCGTGACGTTGCTTTCCCTCATAATGTTTACTGGAAACTATGTATACATGCAATTGGCTTCTCGTTGGGACAAGGAGCTTGGTAGCTTTGAGCAAGATATTGAACAGACAAAATCAATCTATATATTGCAAAACATCTTAGAGGGTGTAGAACCGTACCTGATCAAGAATAATCGAGGACGCCCAGAGATGTTTTTTGTTGGCGCTGAAGACAGCCTACTGATGATGACCAAAAATGGTTATACAGATACCAAAAATCCTGAGCTTGTGAGATTAACAGCTGTTCAAAATCAACAAGGTCGCTTTGAGTTAGTTTATCAGTCGATTTCAAGTGCTGACATGTTATTAATTAACTCTGAACAAAACATCGAATTTTCAAATAAGTACACACTCTTGAACGATCTTGATAGCGTTACTTTCAGTTATTATGGTTGGAGTTCTCTTGAGCAAAAAGCACTGCAAGAGCCAGGCGAAAAACCTTTTTGGCAACCGACTTATTCAGGTCTAGATCAACAGTTAACACCTCTAGTAATCAAGCTAACCTTAGTCAAAAAACAGCAGCTAATGGAATTTTACTTCCAATTAGATAAAGAGCCTAATCGTTGGTTTGGTAATTACATTCAAACGGGTGAATTATGACAAAGCAGCGTGGAATAGCTCTTGTACAGGTATTATTAATCGTCGCAGTCGTTTCTATTTTAGCCTTATACTTTACGCAGTCAGCCCGACAGCAAGTAAAAAGCGCAACTATGATGGTTGATAAGGCCCAAGCCTTAGTTGAGTTAAATAACGCCCAAGCGAATATCGTATTTTCTCTGCTGACTGAAAAGTTAACACCTATCCCTAGTCCTCCGGCTAACAATCCTCAAATTACAACGTGGAACTTTTATGGTGAGCCTTTTAAAACAACCAACAATGTTGAAGTTCGGTTACAAGATTTACGTGGTTTGCTAAATATTCACTACCCAAATCAAGCACGCTTAAAGCGATTGTTGACCTACAGCGGCTTAAATGATTATGATGCCCAGCTTGCGATGTTGCAGATTATAGCTTGGCAGAGTTTAGAGAAGCGTTCAGACTACATTAGTGATGGCACTGTTGCGCGTAATGCAGCTATTCATGATATTGAAGAGCTTGGGCATTTGGGGTTGCCGTCGAAGCAATTAGCAGTACTTGCTGAAAACACAACGCAATATAAAAAAGGCTCATTCAACCCTATGAATTCGCCTAATACGTTACTTTATGCATTATTAAGTAACGAAGTTGCAGAGTATGTTATTATGCAACGTAAAGCCAATAGGTTAACGGTTAAAGACTTTGTCCAAGCAACTGGCATAACTGAAAGTGATGATATTATTTTGTACCCATCTAATTTATTCAGGGTATCGTTAACATCGAGAGTTGGGCAGGCGGTAGTAAATAAAACAATATACTTTCATTTGCAACCAACAAAAGATCCGGTGATCAATGAAGTAGCTGTGAAGACGCGATAGAGAGCATAATGATTAATAATAAAATTAAGCTATTGTTTAAAAAATGGCTATGTAAAGTGGTTGCTTTTTATACTGATCAACCCTATGAACTTGTGCTAAATGAGCACAATCAATTTGCTTTAAAACCATCATCAGACACACAATCAACGAAGTGGTTATTAGTTGTTGGGTGTCAACACTACAATGAGCAACTCAATGCTTACCCTATTGGTAATAAAAAAGAATTAAAGCAGTTACTAGAGATTGAGAAAAAAAGTAAAGATAAACAGCAAGCTACCACCCAGACCTTAGTAACTGTGATGGCGGCAGAACAAAGCCAAGTAATGCAATGGCAATTTGCTAAAGACTTACCTAAAGCGTGGTTTACGCTACCTGAGTCGTTATTAATGAGCCAAACAGTCAATGATGGAGAAGTGATTTTAAATACTCATCATAATGCTAGCTTCATCACTAAACATCAGAAGAATGTTTGCTCATCATTGCAAAGTAAAATAATAAATAGCCCTGAACGCTTCGCTAGTATGTTTGGTATTCCGTTAAGCAAAGTAATCAATATTAATACAGAGCAAGAATATTTAGAGCGGGTAATCAATGGGTTGTATGCTGTACCTAAGCAATATTTACAAGCCTTCTTAAATATTTCAGTCAACATATTTAACAAACGCCTAGCTCTTCGATACAGTGCTATTTTTGGCGGTATATTTGTTGTCTATGGTTTATTAACTAGTGGCTACTTAGTTTTCAAAATGCATCAGCTAGAAAGTCAACTCGACGCTAACAAAGCAACAGTCAACAAAGCGCTAAATACATTGAATGTATATATGACCAGTCGTGATGCTTTACAACAGCGACAGCAATTGTTGCAACAACTTCCTATAACTAGCCCGGTTTTTATGGTTATAAGTGATTTATTTAATTCTGCAGAATTGAGTAGTATAAGCTGGCAAGAAGGACGCTTTGTTTTGAGAGGTAAGGCAAATAAAGCGACCGATGCACTTGCGACTGTTATGCAAGATAGTCGAGTGGAAGATGCTAAGTTTGATTACCCATCGCGTAAAGAACGCGGTGGTGAAAGCTTTGTTATTAGTTTTGTTCTAAATACAGGTAATGATCAAGTGATACCTGCGGTGCCTGAGCAGGGGGTGCAATGAGTCAGTTACAACCAAAGCAGCAAATAGCTTTAGTATTGTTAGCGGTTTTATTAGTGCTTAAGTTTGCGGTAGTCCCACTACTTGATTGGCAAGATGAGCAAATAGGCGTAATTAACAACTTACAAAAGCGTGCTACAAAATCGCAAACTGTAATCGATAATCAAGCTACTATTGATTCTCAGCAACAGCAAATTAGTAAGCAGCTAGAGAGTATTAATCGATTATTTGTCGAGCCACAAAAAGATACAGAGTTCAAACTTGCTATGCAGCAAAAAGTTGAGCAGTTGATGGCAAAGCATAACCTACAGATAAACAACAGCAACTGGTTAGTCAGCCTTAAAGTAGCTAATGACAGCTTGATGCGTCATCAACTTAGATTAAACATAAGTGGTAAACTGATAAACTTTCAAACTGTGTTGGTGCAACTAGAAACGAACACGCCATTAATGCAAGTTAGTGATTTTAATATGCGTATGAAAGGTCAAACAGCGCAAGAGCTTGGTCAGGTTGATGGTACAATTCAGCTAAGCTTTTATATGCAACAAGGAGAACCTAATGAATAGAGCAATACTTATTCCTAGCGTTCTTATTTTATTGTTATTAACTTTAGATTTTAGCAATCGTTTAATTTTAGAAAGTACCAAAGCAGATAACGACTTCAACCAGAAAAGTTTAAAGGCGATGCCTTTGCCATTACTATCTGAGTCAACAAGGCAAACACTAGAGCAAGTGTACAAAAAATACAGCCAACCCGTACAAAATACACAAGTAGCAGAAAAAGGCTTATCTGCGGCTGAACAAGCAGAGCAAAATGGTGAACTAATTAGCGTATTTGCTGGCGATTATGAACTTAAACTAAAGGCTGTAATCACTACAAATGAACCTTATGTATTAATAGAACAAAAAAATATAAATGACGATAATACACAACTTGTTAAGTATGGCGATATGCAAACAGTGCATGGGTATAGCTTAAAAGTATTGTCAAATACCGAAGTTGAGCTTACTAAAGGTCAACAAAAAATTACTTTAATCATGTATCAACGTGGTTGATAAACAACTAGTTATAGTGTACGGAAAATTTATGAAACATAGCAAGGCCATTTTTTTAGGCGTGGTTGCGATGAGTGTACTTACAGGGTGCGCAAGATCAAATAGCGGTATTACCGCGGCACCATCGTATTTAGAAAAAGCACAGACAAATAATGTTATAGCAACAGCCGTAGACAAAGTTGAAGATACGCAGCAAGCTAAAAAAGCAAACCAAGGAATTGTTTATGTAGAGCCGTTACAAAATAAAAGCAGCCTAAAATCAAGTCAAACAGACCTTGCAAGCCAATTTAGTGATACTGAGCAAGTTAAGTTAACTGCCGATAGCTTACTAGTTAAAGATTACCTGCATTATGTGTTTGGTGAGGTATTAAATGTTAATTACATTTTGGGTGAACAGCTAAATGCGAGTAAAGCTCAAGTTACATTAAATCTTCAAGATGCGTTAAGTAAGCGTAAGTTGTTCACAATCAGTGAGCAAATGCTGCAAGAAAGAGGCATTGTTATTCGTTTTCAAGATGGTATTTATTACATCCATCAATCAGAGGATGGTATATCAAATAATTTGGTGTACGGTTACGGTGCTAACCCTGAAGATGTGCCCAATACCTCGAGTGAAATTGTACAACTAGCGCCTTTTAAAGCAGGTATGCAGACCTCGTTAGCAAACACGATCAGACAACTTACAAAAGTAGATGCCAGACCGCTATTTGAGCAGCAAGCGATAATGTTTAAAGGTAAGCGAAACGATATTATTAAGGCCCTTGAGTTTATGCAGCTTGTTGATCAGCCAGTGTTTCGTGACCGTTCAATAGGCATGTACAAATCAAGTTTTGTCCCAGTCGATGAATTGAGTAAACAATTACAAGATTTACTTAAGCAAGAAGGCATATCAGTTAGTATAAATGCGTCAAGTGAGCAAGCAATATCTATTGTGCCGCTTGAGCGCACCAATACCATGGTCTTTTTTACAAACAATAAAGACTTTTTAAACCGAGTGTCGTTTTGGGCAAAACAACTAGATAAACCAGCAGACGGTAATCAAGAGCAATATTTTGTTTTTGTACCAGAGTTTGCAAGAGCTGTAGATTTAGGTACAAGCATTCAAAACCTTTTAGGAGGAGGTAACGTTCAGGCTTTATCGAATAGCACCTCAGCAGCGAACCAAAATCAACAATTAAATACCTCTAGTCAGCCAAAAAAATCAGCATCTGCAAATGTATCAGTTCAATCTGATGGTATTAAGATGGTAGTGGATGAGCGTTCTAATTCATTGATTTTTTTTACAACAGGTGATGCCTACCGAAACTTACTTCCTATGGTTAAGCGTTTAGATATTATGCCTAAACAAATCATGTTAGAAGTAATGATTGCAGAGGTCAGTTTGACCGATGTGTTTAAGCAGGGGGTTGAATTTGCTCTTACAAACTTAGGAGCATCAACGAAAGGTGGGTTTACACTAAACGCAAATGAAAGTAGCCCAGGTCTAACTTATGCTTTGTCGGGAACTGCTGGTAGCTTGGCTATTAACTTATTGCAGACTAATGATTATGTAAATGTACTATCTAGGCCAACACTCGCAGTACGAGATGGTGTTCAAGCAAATATTAGTGTAGGAGACCGTATTCCTGTTGTAGGAGAAATTGTTAGTGATTCAACTAATGGTTCTCGTACATCTGTGAACTACCTAGAAACAGGTATCGATTTAAAAGTAACGCCAACAGTTAACGCGCAAGGTGTAGTAGTTTTAGAAATAAGCCAAGATATAAGTACTCAAGCAGAAGGGACCGGGGCAGAGGGTAACCCAATTGTGTTTGAACGTAGTTTACAGACAGAAGTAATTGCTGCAAACGGTCAAACAATTATGCTTGGTGGGCTAATTAGCGAAAACAGTACGTTAAGTGATACCTCAGTGCCTTTCTTTTCAAGTATTCCGTTATTAGGAAAGCTGTTTGATAAAACTAATAATAACTCTACTAAAACAGAACTTGTTGTATTGGTGACACCTCGTATCATAGGTAATACTGCTGAATGGGAAAGTGTTTACGAACAGTTTAAAGAAGGTCTATCAGAATTAAAATTATCAACCCCCCTAAAAAATGTGGGTGTTAATTAGAAAAATAACTACACAGAAACAGCTTAGTTAAAAATTTGGTTGTTTGAAATGTTGGTTAATTGATTTATTTAAAATATAGCATATTCAGCGAAATGCAGTGTGTACAAAAAACACCCGAAATGGCTTGTGTAAACAATTGTAACGAAAGACTTTTTTTTCAACTGAAAAATCCATGATATATTTAAGTTTATGAAAATTAAGGTTTTTAAAAGGTGTACATAGAATCCATAAAACTGTAATATAAATTTGTTAGTGTAACGACTGTTAATTACTTGACAATAAACTAACATTCATTAGACTAATTCTGAATCTGACTAGTAGTCACTTAGGTGACGGCCTATAGTGCATGGTCATTCAAACTAAAAAAAAAGGAACAATGAACGTTCCTGTTTCATGAAACTTTGGAGAATATATAATGTTCAAAAAAACTCTAGTTGCTTTAGCACTTGCTGGTGTGTCAACAACTTCTCTTGCTGGTACTGTCTCTCTTAACAACAATAGTACTCCTTTTGCTGCAGTTACAGCGCCAGATATCTCTGTTGAAGGTTGGTCTGTTGCAACTGATAAAAAAATTGCTGCAGGTAATGGCTTCGCAGCGAATACTATGGTAACAGTTAAAGCTGACACAGCATATGTTGCAAATGACGTTGTAATCGTAACTGTTGAGGGTGGTTCTTTCGATACGACTGTAACTCCTTCTGTATCTACAGCTGCAACTGTAACTGGTGCTGCTGATGGTACTGCTAAAGCAACTTTCCTTGACTTTTCAGATGCAACTACATTACGCATTCGTTTAGGTGACGCGGTTGTTAAAGACGGTGCTATCCGTATTGCTGGTCTGAAAATTACTCCTACTTCAATTGCAGATAAAGCATTAGTAAAGTTAAACTCTAGCGTATTATCGTCAAACTCAACAATCGGTACATATGATAAAGGTACTGCAGTAACTGTTGCAGAGTTTTCACAAGAGTACGTACCAACAGTTAACGTTAAGCTTAATGGTGAAGTTTCTACTGGTAAAGGTCGTCAAGAGTTTACTGGTACTGACAACTTAAAAGATCAACTGAAAGTAACTATTGCTAAAACAGCTGGCCTAACAGCGTCAATTGCTGCAACTGAAGTTAACTACACATTATCAGCTTCAAGCTTAGCGTTTGCTGCTGATTATGATGTTAAAGATAATGGTGGTAACGCAGACAGCAAACTTAGCTCTACAGAGTTAGCTAAAGCATTTGTACCAACTACAGCTGATGATACTCTTACTCTATCAATCAATGAAGGTTACACAGAGCTAGCAGTTAAAAATAAACCAACAGGTGCGATTGATCCTCTTGACCTTGCTTTCACTGTAATTGGTAATGCAAAATCAGGTTCAGAGTTAACAGCTCCGCAATCATTTGCTCTAACAGGTAAAGTTAAGCATGCTAACGGTGAATTCACGGTTAAAGGTCTTGATGCTACTTCAGTAGGTGCATGGACACTTGATGGTTCAACTGGTGATGTTAAGTTTTTACCATTCGGTCCACAATACGCACAATCTGTTACAGTTACTAACTCAGGTAACGTAGTTGGTGATATCACTGCTGAAATCTTCTTTAATGGTCAAAAGTACACTAAAGTACTTACTGCTAAAGCAGCTGCAAACAGTGTAACAAATATCTCTGCTGAGATCGCTGCACTTGCAGCTGAAAACTCAGTGGTTGGTGATGCACGAGTACGTATTACAATTAATGCTCCAAGCAGTAATGTAAATGCTGTTTACTATCATAAAGCTGATGGTGACCGCGTTAAAACTCTTTAATTTATAATTAAGATGTTTTTATAAAAGCGAGCCCCCTGGCTCGCTTTTTTTATGTAACCTTTACTAATTATTGTTCAATCAAAAGTTCCTTTCTCCGCTAGCCCCTGTAATCGTTGTTTGCTACACTTCGACACTGTTTTTGTTTTGTGAGCATGATGAGTGAAGTATCCAATAGTAAAACCGTTTTTGCCTTCAATCGACGCGTACAAAGCGCACATTGATGGTATATTTGAGCGCTGCTGGTTAACAAATAATGGCCGGTGTTTACAAGAGTTTGAACGTCAATTAGCTAGCTATTTTGGTGTAAAGCATTTATTACTAGTTGCCAATGGTACACTTGCTTTACAAGTCGCTTTTGCTGCGCTAAATATCAAAGGGAAAGCAATAACAACACCATTCACATTTGCAGCAACTGCTAGCGCGTTAAAATTCGCTTGTATAGAACCAGAATTCGTCGATATAGATCCAGAAACTTATAATTTAGATTTAAATAAAGCAACGGCTGAACAATTATCTGAGGCAAGTGCAATAGTCGGTGTTCATGTCTTTGGCAATCCATGTGATGTAGAGGTGATAGATAGAAAGGCAAAAGAATATGACTTAAAAGTTATATATGATGCTGCTCATGCTTTTGCGAGCAATATCAGCGGGAATACAGTGCTTGAACATGGAGATGTAGCAACGTTAAGCTTACATGCTACAAAGTTATTCCATAGTGTAGAAGGCGGTGCCATAATCTTTAAGCATGAATCTGATTATTTAAAAGCTAAACAGTTAATAAACTTTGGCTTTAATTCTGACTTTTATCCTGAATTAGTGGGTATCAATGCCAAGATGAGCGAAATGCATGCCGCTATGGGATTATGCTTACTAGAGTATTTGCCTTTTATAACCCGAAAAAGGTGCGAACTAATCGGACATTATCAAAAGTGCTTATCGAGACCTCTCAATCAAGGTTTGTTGAGTTTGCAAACGTGGCACTCCAAAGGTAATAATAATGGAGCATATATGCCTGTTGTATTTAAAAGTGAACAACAATTGTTACAAGTACAGGCTAAGTTGCTCAAACAAGGTATTCAAACAAGACGTTACTTTTATCCAAGCTTGTCTACAGTTCCTGCGTATGGAATGCAGGGCAGCACGCCACATGGTAATGAGTTAAGTTTACGAATTTTATGTTTACCTATGTTTACTGATTTGACATTAGAAGGCGTTGAACAGATTTGTAGTAGTTTAATTTCAGCACTTGAAAGCAGTTGTCAATATACACCCATTTAATAGGAAGCTAGATGGCAATTTATACGCGAGATGAATTACTCAGCCTGGGTCTTTCAAAACTCGGTGAGAACGTAAAAATATCAAAAAAAGCGTCTATTTACGGTGCTTCAAGAATCTCTATAGGCGACAACGTCCGTATCGATGATTTTTGTGTTCTTTCAGCAGGAGAGGGCGGTATTACACTAGGAAGTCATATTCATCTAGCTGTATACAGCTGCCTTATTGGCACTGGGCATATTCAATTAGACGATTTTTGTAATATTTCTTCAAGGGTTGCTATCTACTCAAGCAGTGATGATTATTCAGGGGCTTTTTTAACTAACCCGACTATTGATCGTGAGTTTACTAACGTTGAACATGCCCCTGTAACACTAGCTAAGCATGTAATTGTTGGAAGTGGCAGTGTTATTTTCCCAGGGGTTACGTTAGAGCAAGGCGTTGCTGTTGGCGCATTAACTATGGTGAATCGTTCTTTAGCTGCTTGGGGGATTTACGCAGGTCAGCCTGCAAAATATATTAAAGCGCGAGAAGATGGCTTACTTGCGCATGAAAAATCTTTCCTAGCAGCCTACCAAACTAAATAATCGATATGACAAAACGTATAATCCATATATTTGCTGATACGCCGCATCACTATAAACCGATGCAACAATTTTTTGAACAACAATGTAGACCAGACGCTGAACAATTGTTTTGGGTTAAAACACCCGAATCGATTCCAAACTTTGTAAATTATAAGAATAATGCAGAGCTTTTTGCTTTGCTTGGTAAGACGACCGAGAAAGATCAAATAGTATTTCACGGCTCTTTTGACATGCATGTTTGGAAAAAAATCTTGCTTAGTTCGGTCACAAAACGCTGTAGTTGTGTACTTTGGGGGGCTGAGCTCTATCGTCATACAAGGCCGAAGCGCACAATAAAAGAACGTGTCGTCCATGTTTTACATGCATTAGTGATTAACCGATATAAGCAAGTATTTGCTTTAAATAAAGGAGATGCGTCACTTGCTCAACGCGTATTATTTAAGCGAAATGTTAAAGTGCTGCCATATCCACTCATCGGGATGAAAGTTGAACAAGACCGCGAGCAATTAACGTCTGAAAAACCACTTAAAATACTCGTAGGTAATTCGGCATCAGCGAGTAATAACCATATTGACGCTTTAAACAAGCTTGCTCATTTGGCCAATGAAAATATCGAAATTATCATGCCACTTAATTATGGTGGTGAGCAAAGTTACATTGATGAAGTGGTTAAACATGCAACGACACTATTTGGTGATAAATTTATTGCGATCACTGAAATGCTTAACAAGCAAGACTACGATAAATTACTAAATGATGTGCATTTAACGGTGTTCGCTCAACATCGTCAACAAGGGTTATATGTTGCATATGCCATGTTATTAATGGGTAAACCGATGTTTTTGCTTTCAGACACATCTAGTTATAACTACTTAACTGAGCTTGGCTTTGAAATTTACAAAACTGATGAAGTAGCCAGCATGAGTTATTCAGAGCTAAATAATTTAATTAGCAAAGATAATAACCGTAACCCTGACTTGATGAACCAACATTTTACTGAGCAAGCATTAGCACCTAAATGGCGCAATATGTTAGAGCAGCTCCATGGATAAATTAGTATGAGTGTCGCACGTGATGCTGTATCTGGCGTATCTTGGACTGCCTCTGCCACACTTATTAAAGGTGGCCTTCAGTTAGCGCAGCTAATTGTACTTGCTAGGTTTTTAACACCAGCAGAGCTCGGTGTACTGGCAATTATACAGTTGGTGGTAGGATTTGCTCAAATATTTGGCGATGCAGGTATTTCCAACGCCTTGATATTTCATAAACAGTTAGAAAAATCACAACTCAACCAGTTATACCTAGTCAATGTAATTTTAGGTATCGTTATTTCTTTGTTAGTGCTTGTGATGGCAGTTCCCACTGCATCTTTCTTCAACATGCCACAGCTCTCTTTGTTGTTATGTTATTTGTCTCCGGTGTTTTTTATTCGCAGTTTAGGGCAGCAACAATTAGCTTTGTTACAGCAAAAAATGCATTTTAATAGTATTGCCAAAATTGAAGTATTCGCCAGCGTTGTAAGTTTTATAGCATTAATCATATTGTTAATAGTTGATCTTAGATTAGAGTCAGTTGTGTTTTCTCAAATACTGAATGCTTTGCTTTTAAGTGCTTGCTTTTTAGTTGGTTTCCCCCTTTTAAGGCCTGGGTTTAGCAAGTTAAGTTTAAACAGCATTATCGCACCAATTAAGTATGGTCTATATCAAACAGGTGAGAGCTTCGTAAACTTTATAAGTGCCCAGCTTGATCAGTTGCTGATCGGTAAATTACTAGGGCCAGAAGTTCTTGGTATTTATGCTTACGTTAAAGCCCTTGTATTTAGACCTGCATTACAATTGATTAATCCAGTGGTAAATAAAGTGGCCTTCCCGCTTATTGTTAAGCATAAAGAAACGCATAGCTTAGCTATTTTATATGGCATGGTGATTAGGCTACTTAGCTTAATCAATATACCTTTGTACTCTTTAGTTGCTCTATTCCCTGAGTTTATTTTAGGAATGGCTTATGGAAATGAGTGGCTGGAACATGCTGAGCTTCTTCGTTGGCTTGGCTTATATATGCTTATCATATCTATGATGAACCCTATCGGTGTGCTGTTGCGTGCTAGTGGTGAAGTAAAGCGTGGTTTTTGGTGGAATATTGCTGTAACAATTGTGCGTCCCTTAGTTATCGTACTTTCAATTAATGAAGGTATTACGGTAATGGTGCAAGCGCTGGTTGCGTTACAGGTTTTATTATTTTTACTGCACTGGAAACTTCTTATTAAGCCTATTAGTGGTTTGTCTTTTTTCCAGTTTGCTGCCGCACTCGGGCCAGCATGCATAGCATTTTTTGCGATAGCAGCCTTGTTGTTATTACTTATACAGCCATTATTAATATTAGCTCCAGTATATTTGTTTGTGCTTATTTGTGTAGGTTACTTAATCGCAATTACACCGCAACTACTCAAGTTTTACAGTTTTATTCGAGGTTCTTAGTATGCCCGGTATGATCGGTTTTATTAGCCCAGACCAAGTAGCAGAAGATCATGATTGCTTTGCGAATGTAGCAGGCGATAAACATAGTTATTTTGTTTCGCAGCACTATCAGCACATGCTTAAAAATGTTGAGCATATAGCGTGCTACGAATATAGCGATGATCGTTTGCACGTCACAATTTGGGGCGATATCTTTTCAATCAATGGCAATGACTGTAAAACTGAAGATACGCTACAGAATCTTTGCGAGCAGTACCTAATTGATAACCTACTTGAGTTTTGTCATGGTTTAAATGGTTACTTTGTTTTTTCGGTATATGATAAACAAACACAAGCACTTCATTTGGCAACAGATCGCTTCGGTATTAAACCACTTTACCTATGGGTTGAAGGTGATCGTATAAAAGGGTTTGCAAGTGAGCCAAAAGCCATACTACTGCACCCAGACTACACACAAGAGATCGATCAGTCGGCTTTAGATACCTATGTTGATGTAGGGCACATGCTTGGTGAGCAAACTTTATTTAAGAATATACGACGTGTGCCAGCGGCAACATTAGTCACTATTAATACCCAAGCAGAACACTATCAGCAGCAACTCTATTGGCAATGGTCAGAGATTAAACCACTAAATGACATCTCGTTTGATGAGGCTGTTGATAAATCTTATCAGCTTTTTGATGCTAGTATGGCTCGATGTATGAGTGTGGTAAAACAGCCTAAATTAGCGATCACGCTAAGCGGAGGCCTTGACTCTAGAGTTTTACTAGCAGGAGCCAAGCAGCATTATAAAGGCGAAATTAAAACATTTACCTTTGGTGAACCAAGCTGTGATGACGCCGTTATAGCCAAACAAGTGGCAGATTTCGCAGGGGTATCTAACCAGTTGGTTGCAATTGATCAAAGCAATTGGTTCTCTGGCAGAGAACGTGGTGTTTGGTTGACTGATGGCTTAAAGAATATTTTACACATGCATGCACTTAGCTCTGTAGAGTTGATTGCGCAAGAGTCTAATTATTTACTCAATGGTTATTTAGGTGATGTGACTTTTGGCGGGAGCTATTTATTCCCTGAGTCGCAAGCAACAATCTCAAAGCAGAAAAGAATTGCAACTCGCTACACTAAGCATGTTCAACATGCAAACATTGATCATGACTACTTTACACATGAAAATGATGATCCAGTGCTTATCTATAATCGCGGAGTACGCTTTATTGGCGCTGGAAGTGATTTATTGAGTCATCAGTTACATAACCTTAAACCGTTTATGGATAACGATTTGGTTGAGTTTCTTTATTCTCTACCAGAAAGCTTTAGACGTAATGGTAAGTTATACCACGCAATGTTGTTACGTTATTATCCTGAATATTTTGCAGCGATCCCTTGGCAACAAACAGGAAAACCAATTTCATTGACCGAAAATCAAGCTGAGCCAAAGGTAAATCCAGTTAAGCAACAATTAGTAAAGCTAATAAAAGGTTCTTTGTTTGAAAGAGTGGCACGCAAGCTATATCGCTCAATTGCCCCTAAGCGACACTATGTAGCCTACGACACTTGGCTCAGAGAAACGCAATTTAAGCAGTATCTTACAGATATGTTATGTATGCCAAATAGCCGAGTAGCAACATTAATTGGCAATGACCAAGTTAATAAAATTCTATCCAAGTTCTTTGCAATGGACGACTCAATTCGCCCTGAAAAAATAGGCAGTTTATTAACGTTAGAATTGTATTTAGAACAGTTAGAAAGCGGCAAAAAATCGGCAGGTTATAGCAAATAGGCTGTATATTTGCGATAATTCGCTGCTGTTGAAAAGCTAATTAATTTAGTTAAAAAGGGTGTGGATGAAAACGATTATAGTAACAGGTGGTGCAGGGTTTATTGGAAGTGCCGTGGTACGTTTTTTAATAAACGAAACAGCGCATAAAGTTATAAACCTAGATAAGCTCACATATGCTGGAAATTTACAGTCACTTAAAAGCGTAGAAAATAACGAACGTTATACCTTCATTCAAGGTGACATTTGTGATCGTGCAACTGTCGACTCACTTTTCCAATCATATCAGCCTGATATTATAATGCACCTAGCTGCAGAATCGCATGTTGATCGTTCAATTGATGGGCCTGGCCAATTTATTCAAACAAATATTGTTGGTACATATACCCTACTTGACGCAGCACGAGGTTATTGGGCAAGCTTAGATACCAATAAGCAACAAACCTTTAGATTTCACCATATTTCGACAGATGAAGTTTATGGTGATTTACCTCATCCAGATGATGTCGAAAATAGCTCAAGTTTGCCTTTATTTACAGAGCAAACATCGTATGCGCCTAGTAGCCCTTATTCTGCCAGTAAAGCAAGCTCTGATCATTTAGTGAGAGCGTGGCACCGCACTTATGGTTTACCTGTCGTTGTTACCAACTGCTCGAATAACTATGGCCCGTTTCATTTTCCTGAAAAGCTGATCCCACTAGTCATTTTAAATGCGTTAGAAGGCAAGGCATTACCTATTTACGGTGATGGGTCACAAATTAGAGATTGGCTATTTGTTGAAGATCACGCGCGTGCTTTATACACCGTTGCGAGTGAAGGTAAAGTAGGTGAAACATACAACATTGGTGGACATAACGAAAAAACAAACCTTGAAGTAGTAAAAACTATTTGTAGTTTGTTAGATGAGTTAGCACCAAATAAAGATTTAGCAGAAGGGTATGCTTCACTAATCACCTATGTTACAGACCGTCCTGGCCATGACCGTCGTTATGCAATCGATGCAGTTAAAATTGCTGACCAACTAAATTGGACACCTCAAGAAACGTTTGAGTCTGGTATTCGAAAAACAGTGCAATGGTATTTAGACAATCTAGATTGGTGCCAAAATGTTCAGGATGGCTCATATCAACGTGAGCGACTAGGTGCAGCCGAAGAATAATTGCTAGCTTTTGCAGCCTAAATAGAACGTTTCGATAAAGAAAGTTGAGTGTAAAGTAAGTATACCTAAGCGCTCAGAACTGACCATTAAATGAAGTATGGAAATGAGTAATTCACAAATGAACAATGACAATTCATCATTACGCAAAACAAAAGGCATCATACTTGCCGGTGGTAGTGGTTCACGCTTGCACCCGATAACTCAAGGTGTTTCTAAGCAAATATTACCGATTTACGATAAACCGATGATTTACTATCCATTATCGGTGCTAATGCTTGCTGAAATTAAAGATATACTCATCATTACTACACCTCAAGATCAAGCGCAGTTTAAAACTCTATTAGGTGATGGCAGCCGTTTTGGTATCAATTTGAGCTACGAGGTACAGCCAAAACCTGAAGGCCTAGCACAAGCTTTCATTATTGGTGAAGAATTTATTGGCGACGATAACGTTTGCCTCATTTTGGGTGATAATATTTTTTATGGTTCTAACTTTTCACCAAAGTTAAAAGCCCATGCAAAACTTGACCAAGAAGCATGTATTTTTGCATATCAAGTAAACGACCCTGAAAGGTTTGGGGTTGTTGAAGTAGATGAAAACTTTAATGGTATTTCAATTGAAGAAAAACCGTTAGAGCCCAAATCTAACTATGCAGTAACAGGATTGTATTTTTACGATAACTCCGTGATTGAAAAAGCCAAAAAGGTCACTCCTTCAGCTCGTGGTGAGTTAGAAATTACAGCAATTAACCAAGCATATTTAGACGAAAACCGCCTTAAAGTTGAAGTGCTAGGGCGAGGCTTTGCATGGCTAGACACAGGCACGCACGATAGTCTGATGGAGGCGTCGCTCTTTGTACAAACAGTTGAAAAGCGCCAAGGCTTCAAAATAGCCTGTCTGCAAGAAATTGCTTATAAGCAGGGGTGGATCACTAAAGAGTCTTTAATAGAGCAAGGGCAAGCTTTAAGTAAAACAAGTTATGGTCAGTATTTATTAAAATTGGCAGCAGGGAAAGCGCAATGACAGGCACTGTAAATCAGAACGTAAGTTCACAAAAGCCCTTTGATCTGATTGAGCTTTGGTTAGTACTTTGGAACAAAAAGTGGTTAATCATATTTTTATCAATCGTTTTTAGTGCAGCAATTTTAGCCTACTCGTTAACCTTGCCAAATATGTATAAGTCGACGGTACTGTTAGCGCCGCAAAAGCAGCAAGAAAGTGGTGCCTTAGCATCACTAGGGCAGTTGGGTAGCTTAGCAAGTGTTGCAGGTATCAATTTAGGTGGTGCTGGTGACGACACTGCTGTGTATTTAGAGATCATCAAATCAAAAGACTTTCTATATAAATTTATTGAGCAAAATAACGTAAAAGTGAATTTATTCGCTGTAAAAGAATGGAATAGAGATTCTCAGCAGCTGGTAATCGATCCTGCGCTTTATAGCGACGGAAAATGGAAAGTAGACGAAGAGACAAAAGAAAGTCTAGAACCTTCAATGTTCGAAACATACGAGAGACTACTTAAAAAGCTTTCTGTACAACAAGACAAAGTAAATGGTTTAGTTAAAATTTCATTTGAGCATATCGATCCTCGCATTTCTAAGCAGTATGTAGAAAATATCGTTGCATTGATTAACAAATCGGTTAGAGAGCGTGAAATAGCTGAGAAAAAAGAAAGCATAAAGTACTTAAACGAACAGCTATCAAAAACCAACGTAGCCGAAATGCAAAACGTATTCTACACAATTGTAGAAGAGCAAACCAAAGCAATGTTACTTGCCGAGGTTCGTAAGGATTTTGCGTTCAAGATTATTGAAAGCCCTATCATTGAAGAACGAAAGTCATCTCCTAACAGAGCGGTTATTTGTATTCTTGGTGCTATTTTTTCAGGGTTCTTTGTTTGTGTAAGCATCTTATTGCTACATTTTGTTCGTATTAATAATCGTCAGCACAAAGGTGATTAAGCCAAAGTGATAAGGTTATAACTTGAACGCTGACGACTCTCTCTGCTTTGCTGAACAACAACAGCAAGTAGTAAATACCAAGCTATTAATCACTGGCTGCCTGTTGCTTGCAGGCTGGTTATTTTTGCCATTTTTAGCTTGGGTTGCAGGCGTATTTATTTACGCCTTTGCAGTACAAAAAACCAAGCTTGATAGTGCAATCGTCTTTTTTGTTGTGTTCTCGTTATCTGTGCTGATCGCTTCGCGTCATATAGGCTATCTTTGGGGGGGAGCAGATGATATGCCCTCTTACTTAATGGCTTATGAGCGTTATAGCAGCTTTTCTAGTATGTTACCCACCTCATTACTGTATGCAAAGCATGCAGATTTCTTGTTTGCTTTATATAGCTGGGTTGTAGCGAGCCTAACTAATAATCACTCATTCCTTTACTACTTTACAACGCTAGCGGTTACCTATCTGTTAATTTGGAAATTTTGTAAGTTAGTTGATAATCCTAGCCCACTTCTGTGCTTTTTAATGATTGTATTTTTTTATAAGTTCTTTCAAAGTCAGTGGCACTTGATCAGAGCGTGTATGGCTGTGCCAATTTTACTCTATGGAATTTGGTACTCACAAACGAATAAGAAACATGGCATAGCCATTTTTTTCTTAGGAAGTTTAATGCACTTTTCAACAAGCTTTTTACTACTCCCTTTGCTTATTTTTAGTAAGCATTTAAATCGACGTTGGAACATTGAACAATTAATCTTGTTGATCTTAGGGTTTGTTTTTGCAGCAATTTTTGGGGTGTTAGCAATTAAAGGGGTAGGTTCTGTTATTAATCATTACATGATTAATAAAATTTTAACGCGTTTAGTTTTTGAACCTAGTTTTTCAAAACTACCTTCTTTGTTGTTTTTTATTTTCGTCACGATTATCGCATTACCTGGCTATATAAAAACAACAAGCCCAACGTATATTCGATTATTTAATATGATGAGCTTTTTGACATTGCTCAGCTTTATTGCGCTGTTTTTTATAGGTGATGAGTTACATCGCATTTTATTGCCGTTGTATCTTTTGTATGCCCCTTTAATGTTGTTAGCATTTCAGTACATAACACCCAAAATAATAACAGGCACCTTTTTATTTTTAGTTATCGCTTTTCATATGGCCGCATTTTCTTATGTGCTCCTGATTAATGAAAGTAACTTTTTTTATCAAGATGAAATACATAGACATCCGATAGAAAACAAAGGGTTAGATTACTTCTTAACCTTTAAGCACTATAGCGAAACAGATATTACTTATTACGATGGTTATCGAAATAAGTAAGCGCGATATATTACCTAGGCTTTTAAAATGAATAAATTAATTACTGTCATCATACCAACGTACAAACGTGCGCATGCATTACCTAAAGCAATCGCAAGTGTACAGGCTCAAAGCTATGAGAACTGGGAAATAGTGATTGTTGATGATAATGATCCTAGTAGCAATGCGCGTGCCCAAACCGAAGCTGTAATGGAACAATATGCTGATGAACAGCGAATTAAATATATTCGCCATAGTGCGAACAAAGGAGCTTGCCAAGCGCGCAATACCGGTGTTGATTTTGCACAAGGCGAATATGTAGCATTTTTAGATGATGATGATCTGTGGCTACAAACTAAACTTGAACAACAAATTGACGCATTAGAGAAAAGCAATGCAGCTATTTGTTATTCCGATATGTATTTAGAGTATCAAGGCTGGAAAAAGTACTTTGGCTGCCTTGGAGCCGATAACTTATACGAATCGTTACTAAATCAAGGTTATGGTATTTGCACATCCGTCTTATTAATTGCAACGGATGCTATCCGCGATGTTGAAGGCTTTGATAACAGTCTACCAAGCATGCAAGACTATGATTTACTACTACGTTTATCAAAAAAATACCCTGCAATTCACTTAGCCGAAGCACTTATTACGTACCAACTTGCTGATGATGGTATTTCATGTAACCCGGTATCAAAAGCGAATGGTCATCGTGCAATTATAGATAAATACGAGGCAGAGTATCTTCACCTTGGCTTAAATACTGGCTTATCAAGACAGTTCGAAAGTTTGGCAGACTTTGAATTACGTAGCGGTAACCGAATGATGGCAATAAAAAAATACACCCATGCTTTAAAGTTAAAGTTATTAAACCCACGCGTAATAGTTAAATTAATGATTGGGACGTTGTTTGGTAAAAAGCCTCTTGAAGCCTACCTACAACGACGTCAACAACGTACGTCTGTTAATACAAATGCAGCGTCATAAGGATAAATAAAATGCGTGGCATGTATTTAAATTGCGATCCAAAGTCATTACCGGCTTCTTTTGCTGCAATGTCCGACAATAGCAAGCTATATAAATTTCCTGAAAATATAGCCCAAGGTTATTTGATTTACGATACCAATGCTTGGTCGACTCCGCCGATAGAGATATATCAAGAGCAAGTATTTATTGCTTCAGGTTGGTTTATCTATAAACAAAAGTTAAACCCGCTTGCTTTACTTGCTAAAGACATTGTTGAACACGGACCAAGCGTATTAAACGATATTTTGGCAGGTGTATTTGTCATTTATTGGAAAAATGGTGAGCAAACTACTTTGCTAACGGATGCACTAGGTTTATCAACTCACTATATCGATAGACTAGCGAGTGAACTTCGTATTGCGCCAAGTGTTAAAGCACTTCTTACTGACAAGCATACATTAAATAATGATATGCAAAGCATTCTTGGTAAAAAGCAGCATTTGTTTGGTAATTTCACGCTTTATAACGAAATTGAGCGCCTACAACCTGGTGCGGCAATTACTTCTGGAGCAGAGCAGAGTTACTTTACATTTTATGACGGCAAAGCAATAGAAGACCTTGGAGAGTATGTAAATACATTAACTGAATTCTGGGCTTATGATACTCGCATTTTACCTTTAAGTAGTGGCCTTGATTCTCGTTATTTATTAGCGAATGGTACTTATAAATATGGTTTTACTTACGGACCCGAAGGTTCGCCAGAGCGCAAAATAGCAGGGCATTACCAGCAAGACTTTGAATACTACCATGCTTTTGATTTTAATGAGCAGCCGCTTCATGAACAAGAACAAGCAATTTTGGACGAAATGGCGTTTGCCACATTAAAGCCTATTAATCGCTTGTATACCAATTATCACTACATTGCACAGCACTATAACCAAGCCTCTACTTTTTATGACGGTTACTTAGGTGATTTATTTCAGCGCGGCACCTACATTAACTTTAAGGGAAAGCGAGGTGAGCTATTAAAATTAGTACCATTTGTTTATCGTTTTATCAACTTTAGCGCACATAAGTTACTTCGGTTACGCTATAAAGAACTGACTAACGGCGAATTTGAGATACTGTGGCAAGATTATAAAGTTAAAACTGCTAACTTAGCATTAAATGATTATCAAAAAGTGACTTACTATGAGTTTGTGTATGGTAGAGGTGGTCGCTATACCGTATTTGGTAGCAATGTATTAGCCGCACAATTTTTTACAATAGTCTCACCGTTTGCCTCTCGAATAGTATTTGACTCATTTATTCAACAAGACTATTCACGAGCGGTGTCTTATCGTAATTTAAAGAAAATATGGTCAAAAACAGCTTCAAAGTATAAGAGTCAGGTTGTAGAGTCGGGCTATTCCCCACAGACACCAGCAGCTTTTATACCTTTTATACAGCTAACATACCGATTAATGTTTCACTTTATACCGTCGCGTGCCAACTATGGCGTTAAGCTCAAGCGTATGGAGAAACAAAAGAAGTGAGCGATTTTCGTGTATTACTCTTATCGAACATGGGGCCAAGTAAAAACAAGCCGAATTCAGGGCGGTTTGTTTATAACCAATATGATAGCTTAAAAAAGCAGGGTAATTGCTATGTTGACTTTTATTATTTAGATCAAGAAGAAAAGTCGGGTATTGCTAAGTTATTGCGTTATCCTTTGTTCTTTTTGCGCTTTGTACTTAGCTATATTTTTTCATTTAAAAAGTACGATATCATTCATGTTCATTTTTATTTTCCGAATGTTTTATTAGCTATTGCTTATAAGCTTTTTCGAAATTGGCGAGCAAAAATCGTTGTTACTTTCCACGGTAGCGATATTTATTTGTATCCAACACCTGGACCTGTTTATCGGTATAGCTCAGGTTTTGTTGATAAGTTTATTTTTGTGAGTGACAAATTAAAGCAGCGATTTTTTAAGCCTGTTTCTGCAAGTGTGCTAAGTGCGGGTGTGAATGACCTATTTTATGAGCCACAGACAACCGCAATAAAACAGTTCGATTTTGTTTTTGTAGGGAATTTAAATAAAAACAAAGGTATTGATAGGCTCGAAGCAATTTTAGAAAATTTTCAGCGTAAGTTAACGGTAGCGATAGTAGGGTCAGGTGATAGTTCGTTTTTAGAGCGTCTCGCTAAAAACGAGAATGTGAGCATTCGTTATTTTGAGTATTGCAGTGCACAACAGCTGGTTACAATTTATAACGAAAGTTACATGTTGATTAATTTATCATATAATGAATCATTTGGTTTGGTAATGGCGGAAGCAATGGCGTGTGGGTTACCTGTAATAGCGACACAGACCGACGGCAGCACAGCGCAAGTACTTAATGGCGAAAATGGCTTTTTAATTCCAAATGACGAAAACGTATGTGTTAACGCAACGTCTGCAATAGAGCAAGTTTTGGACTTATCAGAGCAAGACTATTTAACAATGCGCCTCTGTGCAATAAACTCTGCCGCACCATACCAGTTATCCTCTGTAACAGAGGAAGTTTTAAAGATATACGCTAAATTGAGAGTTGATAATGAATAGTGTAAATGTAGGTGGGATTGACGTATTAGCCTACCAATCAATTGATGAACTTATTGATACTTCAATTTTAGTGCCTGAGGGCGTAAAGCCAGGTGTTGCAGTTGCAATAAACCCTGAAAAGGTAATGGCAGCGAATATTGATCAACAGGTTATGAGCACATTGCAACAAGCTACTTTGAGATACCCAGACGGTATTGGTGTGTCTTATGTAATGTCAAAGCGATTAAAACAGCCTGTGGCGCGCATTCCAGGTTGTGAGCTTTGGGAGCGTTTAATGTTACGTTCTGCAGAGAATAATGTGCCAGTATTTTTATTAGGCGCGAAAGAGTCTGTGGTGCTTGAAGCTCGCAATAAATTGCTAGCGCAAGGCGTAAATGTTGTTGGTTATCGAAACGGTTATTTTTCTGCTAGCGAAGAGCAGCAAGTTATTGAAGAAATAGCTAGCTCAGGAGCTAAGCTTGTAAGTGTTGCTCTAGGGTCGCCTCGTCAAGAGTTATTTATTTTTGAGTGTCAGAAGTCGTGCCCAACTACCTTTTTTATGGGAGTAGGTGGCACTTATGACGTGTTTACCGAAAATGTAAAACGAGCACCTGCCGCTTTTAGAGCCGTGAACTTAGAGTGGCTCTACAGATTATTAAGCCAGCCAACAAGGATATTGAGGCAAAGTAACTTAATTAAGTATTTTTATTACTACCTTACAAAAAAAGTTTAAAGTTGCCCAGGGCTGGGTTTTTACAAAAGTTAATTTAAATTAGGGGTTTAAATGTTATTTAAAACTGTATCAGTCGTTGGGCTTGGTTACATAGGCTTACCAACTGCAGCTGTTATTGCATCACGCGGAATTAATGTTATTGGGGTTGATGTAAGCCAACATGCTGTAGATACAATTAATGCAGGGAACGTACATATTGTTGAACCAGACCTTGATATGGTGGTACGCAGCGCAGTTAAAGCCGGTAACTTAAAGGCAGTAACAAAGCCAGAAAAAGCAGAAGCATTTATGGTAGCTGTTCCAACCCCTTTTAAAGAAGACTACCAAGCAGATTTGAGCTACATAGAAGCTGCAGCAAAAGCAATAGCGCCAGTACTCGAAAAAGGCAATTTAGTTATTTTAGAGTCAACTTCGCCTGTTGGAGCAACAGAAGAGCTTGCAAACTGGTTAGCCGAAGCACGCCCAGACCTAACTTTTCCACAAACCGCTGGCAACGAAGCAGATATAAACATTGCACATTGCCCTGAGCGTGTATTGCCAGGTCACGTTTTGCGTGAACTTGTTGAGAATGATCGCGTTATAGGCGGTATGTCGGAAGAGTGCTCGAAAAAAGCGGTTGCCTTGTATAAAACATTTGTTGTGGGTGAATGTTTACTAACAAACGCCAGAACAGCAGAGATGGCAAAGCTAACAGAAAACTCATTTCGTGATGTAAACATTGCGTTTGCAAACGAACTATCAATGATATGCAATAAGTTAGATATTAATGTTTGGGAGCTTATAAAGCTTGCAAATCGTCATCCGCGAGTAAACATTTTAAACCCAGGCCCTGGTGTGGGTGGTCACTGCATTGCTGTTGATCCATGGTTTATTGTTAGTTCTGCGCCAGAAACTGCAAAGTTAATACGTCAGGCTCGTGAAGTTAATGACGCAAAGCCTCATTATGTTTTAAAGCAAATAACCAATGCAGCCGATCAATTTAAAAAGCCAGTGATAGCGTGTTTAGGTATTGCATTTAAAGCTGATATTGATGATTTACGCGAGAGCCCTGCACTCGATATTACCAAGATGCTAGCTCAAAACAATGAAGCAGAAGTGCTAGTTGTTGAACCAAATATCAACGAGCTACCAGAAGCTCTAGCAGCGTTAGGCGTTAAATTGGTTTCAATTGAAGAAGCGCTTGAGCGCAGTAATACACTAGCAGTGTTGGTTGATCATAAAGAATTTAAGGCCATACCTGCAGAGCAAGTAGCCAGAAAAGTGGTTGTTGATAGCCGCGGAATTTTTTAACTCAATAAGTAGATTTAGTAAGCCTACCATTTTTGGCAGGCTTTTGTGTTTAGGATAATAGATGAAAGTTTTAACCGTATTTGGTACTCGCCCCGAAGCAATAAAAATGGCGCCGTTAGTTCTTGCGCTCGAAAACGATGCAAGAATTGAAGCTAAAGTGTGTGTTACAGCACAGCACCGAGAAATGCTTGACCAAGTACTGGATCTTTTTCAAATAACGCCAGATTATGACTTAAACATAATGAAAGCAGGGCAAGATTTATACGATATTACGAGTAAGATCTTACTTGGCCTACGTGATGTGCTTGATGAGTTTAAACCTGACTGGGTGCTTGTTCATGGCGATACAACCACGACATTTGCAGCGTCAATGGCCGCGTTTTACAAGCAAATTAAAGTAGGTCATGTAGAAGCCGGTTTACGTACAGGTAATTTGTATAGCCCATGGCCAGAAGAAGCAAACCGCACATTAACGGGCGTATTAACAGCAAAACATTTTGCTCCTACACAAGCTTCTGCCGACAATTTATTACGTGAACATGTACCACAAAACACTATTTTTGTAACGGGTAACACGGTAATAGATGCATTACTGCAAGTTAAAAATAACGTACTGCCAAAAGTAGATGTGCAACAACAATTAACCGAAAAATTTGCAGATATTCTTGATAAACCTTATGTACTTATTACAGGCCATCGCCGCGAAAGCTTTGGTGGCGGCTTTGAGCGAATTTGCCAATCAATTTCGTCGTTAGCATCAAAGTACCCTGATTATAATTTTGTGTACCCAGTGCATTTAAACCCAAATGTACAAGAGCCAGTTAAGCGTTTGCTTGCAGATAAAAGCAATGTAAAACTTATCGACCCACAAGACTACTTGCCATTTGTGTTTTTAATGAACCAAGCATACTTAATTTTAACAGACTCGGGTGGCGTGCAAGAAGAAGCACCAAGCTTAGGTAAGCCAGTGTTAGTAATGCGTGATACTACAGAACGCCCAGAAGCAGTAGCTGCAGGCACAGTTAAATTAGTAGGCACAGACAGCGAAAAAATTATAGCAGCGGTTAGTGAGCTAATTGATAATAAAGAAACATATACACAAATGAGCTTTGCACATAACCCATACGGTGATGGAAAAGCGTGCGAACGTATCATTGAGGGTTTATTTACTAAGTAAGAGAGTTACCCTAAAAGAGTAAGAGCCTTTCTTTTCTTATGGTAAGATCCTGGCTGCTTGTTAGCGTAAAGGTTTATGCTAACAAGCTTTTTTACCAACCCATTTTAAAACCTCCTTTAGAAACAAAACCAAGCTTGAAATATCGCGAGCCGCCTGTATAATGCCCTCCTACTTAAGGATGTTCCAATGTAAATGGATAGTAATGTAAAGTTGCTAAATTACGAATAAACAAGTCAGATATGCCTTCGACTTTAATTACTTCAAAAAAGAACTCCATAGAAATTGTAAAAGCCTTACTTTTTAATGCGCTTAAAATGCGATGTTATTGACAATTTTTTAGCTATTAGCGCGGTTATGCTTTTGTATATGAATAGGTCTGTTTAGCCTTGATTCAGGGCCTTGTTAACTTGCGTATAACAAGCCGTCATGCTTTAATTGATCAGCTTTAAAATAAGTAAGTGTAAAACTTATATAATAATCTTTTAGGAAGAAGAATGGCGTTCAAATTTAAGCTCTTTGCAGCAACTTTATCTCTCCTCTCTGTAAGTGCATGTACGATCATACCGGGTAGTCATTACGAAGGCATTGATTCAGGTGCTCAAGTAGAAAACTTAGAAAAAGATCTAGAAAAAGTAAACATTCAAGTTATTGATTCTTCTTTGATTAATATTCAAAAACGCGAAGTTAAAAAGGTTAATACTACAAACCGAAAAGGTATTGATACATCTGATTACCAATATCGTTTAGGGGTAGGTGACGTACTTACAATTGGTGTATGGGATCATCCAGAGCTTACGATTCCTGCGGCTGTACAACGTACGGCAGAGTTTGATGGTTTTCGTGTCGCTGAAGATGGCACAATCACTTATGCCTATGCTCCTAAAATACCAGCTGCAGGTAGAACTGTGGCTGAAGTTCGCGCAGACTTAGTAAAGCGCTTAAGCCGTGTAATAGAAAACCCACAAGTTGATATAAAAATAGTTGGTTTTAGAAGCCAAAAAACCTATGTAACAGGTGAAGTAGAAAACCCTGGTGTATACCCAATTACCGAAATACCACTCACAATAATTGATGTTTTAAATAATGCCGGCGGTATAACTGACCGTGCTGACTGGCGTGAAGTAACCTATACATCAGGCAATAAAACAGAAATTATCCGCTTAGATGACTTTTACAGCCATGGTGATATTTCACAAAACCGTTTATTAAAACATGGCGATATTGTGCATGTTAGCCGTAACGATAAACACCAAGTGTATGTATTAGGCGATGTTATTAAAGCTGGCACCGTAGATATTGACCGTTATGGCTTAAATTTAGCACAAGCATTAAGCGACACGGGTGGTATTAGAGAAGCAACTGCCGATGCAAACGGTATTTTTGTATTACGTAAGCGCGATTTAGCTAAGGATGGCGTAATTGCAGATGTATATCAATTACACGCCAAAAATGTGGCAGCACTGGTGTTAGCGGAGCAATTTGAACTTAAACCGCACGATATTGTTTATGTGACTGCTGCACCACTTGCACGCTGGAACCGCGTAATCAGTTTATTATTACCGTCAATTTCAACAGTTGACAGAATTAATGACGTAGCCAATACAAACTAAGGATAAGTATGTTTGACTCAGTATTAGTAGTGTGTGCTGGCAACATTTGCCGAAGCCCAACTGCAGAGTATGTACTTAAAAGTAAGTTACAAAACAAAGGGATTACTGTTACTTCAGCTGGTTTAACTGCATTAGAAGGTAAACCAGCCGATGCTACTGCTCAGCAAATTGCTGAGCAGCATGGCATTAACATGGCAGAGCACCGTGGCCAACAAATTAATTCAGCATTAGTACAGAACAACAGCGTTATTTTAGTGATGGAACAACGTCATCTAACTGACTTATGCACGCGTTACCCTCAAGCAAGAGGTAAAACGTTTTTGTTAGGCAAATGGTTAAACGACGCCGAGATCCCCGACCCATATCGTCAAAGCTTAGAAGCATTTACCCATGTTTATGAGCTAATAGACAGCGCATGTAGCGCTTGGCAAAAGTATTTATAAGGAAACTGCATTAATGAATGCTCAGCCTTCATCGCTTAATAACAGCAACCGAACAACTCAGAGTAGTCAGCAAGAGTCGCAAGAAATAGACCTAATGGCCCTATTGGGGGCTTTACTCGACCGTAAATTATTTATTATGGCCATCACCGGCGTGTTTATGGTGCTAGGTGTTATTTATGCTATGTATGCAGCACCTGTTTACCAAGCAACCGCCATGATACAGGTAGAAGACAATAGCGCTACGGTACCTGGCTTTGATGACATGAGCGGCATGTTCGAAAGTACCTCGGCCGCGGTAACCGAAATCGAGCTATTAAAATCACGCTCTGTTATTGGTGAAGCGGTCGACAAACTAAACCTAGATACAGTAGTTGAACCAAAACTATTCCCGCTAATTGGTAACCGAGCCTACAGAAGCTTTAAACCAAGCTTACCGGGTGAACTGGCAGAGCCGAGCTTTGGTGCAAGCTCTTACGCATGGGGCGGTGAGAGTATCGATGTGTTTAGGTTTGATGTACCAAACTTTAATATTGGTACTGGCTTTGTAATTGTCGCGCAGCAAAATAACCAATTGGTATTGTTAAACGAAGCTGGCGAAACAGTATTAACAGGGCAAGTAGGGCAAGAGCTTACTAACGGTATTATTGAGTTAACAGTGCGTAGCTTAAATGCGCGCCCGGGTACTGAGTTTATTATTACCAAGCGTGACCGATTAAATACCATTTTAGATTTACAAGCAGCCATTGGAGCCAGCGAAAAAGGTAAAGACTCGGGCATTATTAACTTAACCTTGCAAGATACAGATTTTAAATACGCCGAAAAGGTACTTGAGCAAGTTGCGAGCATTTATGTACGCCGCAACGTTGAGCGTAACAGTGCTGAAGCACAAAAGTCACTTGAGTTTTTAGAGGTACAACTACCCGAGGTTAAAAAGCAACTTGAATTTGCTGAAAAGCGCTTTAACGATTACCAAATTAAACAGCAATCAGTAAACATAACGCTTGAAACACAGGGTGTGCTTGATCAAATTGTACAGCTAGAAACTAAATTACAAGAGTTAGAGTTACAACGCTTAGAGCTTAGTCGTAAGTTTAAAAAAGGCCACCCTGCTTACCAAGGTATATTAGAGCAAATTAAAGCGGTTCAAAAGCAAAAGGATGACTTAACCGGCGAAGTAACTAACTTGCCGTCTACCCAACAAGAGTTATTACGTTTAACGCGGGATGTAGAGGTAAGCAACCAGATATACACCATGCTACTGGCTAAAACCCAAGAGCTCGATATTGTGCGTGCAGGTACCGTAGGTAACGTACGTATTATTGACCACGCAGAGGTAAACACATCAAAACCGGTTAAACCTAAAAAAGCGCTAATAGTGGTTATGGCTACAATGCTGGGTGGTATGCTTGCAGTGGCAATTGTATTAGTGCAAAAAGCGCTACATAAAGGGATTGAAGACCCAAGCGAAATAGAAGCAATGGGTTTACCTGTTTATGCAAGCGTACCGTATTCTGAACATCAAGATAAGTTGGTATCGTTTGGTAAATTAAAAAATAAAAAAGCGACCCAAGCAAATACGATATTGGCGGTTGAAAACCCTGCTGACTTAGCAATAGAAGCACTGCGTAGCCTACGCACCAGCTTACATTTTGCTATGATGGAGGCAAAAAACAACGTAATTGCGATATCTGGCCCAAGCCCAGGTGTGGGTAAATCATTTATATCGGTTAACCTAGCAACCGTATTGGCACAAAGTGATAAAAAGGTACTGATAATTGATGCTGACATGCGTAAAGGTTACTTACAAAAAGCTTTTAACGAAAAATGGGAAAACGGCTTAAGTGACTTTTTATCGGGCAGATTAGAGCTTAAAAATGTAATTAAACAAACCAAAGTACCAAACCTACATTTAATTACTCGCGGCCAAGTACCACCTAACCCGTCTGAACTATTAATGCATGAGCGCTTTTCAAAGCTGGTAGACACCATTAAAGAGCATTACGACCTAGTAATTATAGATACACCGCCTATTTTAGCAGTGACAGACCCTGCAATAGTAAGTGCCCATGCTGGCAGCACCTTGCTAGTAACACGTTTTGGCCAAAACCATGTACGTGAGTTAGAACTTACTCGTAATCGCTTTGAACAAAATGGTATTGATGTAAAAGGCGTGGTATTTAACGGCATACTTAAAAAAGCCAGTAATGCTTATGGGTATTACAACTATGAATATAAATAACATGCTAAATATTTCATAGTATAAGGTAATAAAAATTGGGTAAATTAAAGAATGTAGCATGGTTTTGTCTTGAAAAAATCATAATATTGGGTGGGGGGCTAATAACATCAATTTTAGTTGCTAGGTATTTAGGTGCTGAGCAGTTTGGGGTGTTTTCTCTGGCTGTGACATTAACGGCTTTGCCTGTGGCGGTATCTCAATGGGGGGGGGCTATATAACTTTTAATAACTCAAGCAATATCAGGCGTATCGCATTATTCATACGTAGTACGTTAGTTTTTAGACTATTATCTTACCTTCTAGTTTTAACTCTTGTATTAATATTTTTGGTTATTAGTGATGTAGAAGCTAACAATGTTCAAATTATAGTTATCGTTATGTTGGCCGGTTTGTTTCAGGGGTTGGATTTATACCAACATTTTTTTAATGGCGCTCTATTCGCGAATTCAAGTCCGAAGTGCACCACTCGCTAAATTAGGCTGCTTTGCGTAATTCATCGAATATTACCGCTGGTTGCCTAAACCCTAGACATTTTCTCGGCCTCGCATTGAGCGCCTTTTCTATGTGCGCAATTTGCTTATCTGTCACCGTTCGTAAATCAGTGCCTTTGCGAATATATTGACGCAACAAGCCATTAAAGTTCTCATTTAACCCTCTTTCCCATGATGAGTAGGGGTTAGCAAAGTAGATGTCGGTTTTTAGCTTGTCTGAAACATGCTCATGTTCACAAAACTCACTCCCGTTGTCTGCGGTTATCGTATGAACATGGCGTCGATAGCGCCACAGCATACCTATCATTGCTCTGCTCACTTGCGCTGCACTTTTTGCTGGCACTTTGCGTATCAGGTAAAACTTACTTGTACGCTCGACTAAACTAACGATTGCTCCCGTACCATGCTTGCCAAGTACTGTATCCGCTTCCCAATCACCAAATCGTGTCTTAGTGTCAACAATCGCAGGTCTATGTTCAATGCCAACACGATTTGGGATGATGACACGTTTGCTTCGGCTGCCTTTACGATAACGTCTGTGCCCTTGTCGCAGGTGTTTGTATAGCTTGCCACCACTCAATTTATCTTTTTGAATATAGCCATAAATCCATTCATGACTCACAGGATGCCCGATAATTTTGCTTACACCCGCAACCTGCTCAGGGCTCCATTTTTGCTCCAATCCAAACTCAACGAACGCAATTGTAAGTGCTGGCATGGAATACTTGGCAGCTAGATGTTTTCGTTTACATGCCTTTGAATGTGCAACCTCAGGCAAGTAATGACTTCGAGTACTATTGCGCCTAACTTCACGACTTATAGTGCTGTGGCTCACTTTTAGCCTTTTCCCTATCTCTCGATAGCTAAAACCCTCGCGTAAGTAGGCCTCAATCTGGTATCTTTGCCCTTCGATCAACTGCTTGTAACTCATGGTATCTACTCTTGTTTTTTGGCGATTACAGAGTACCACCAACAGGCAGTTGATCTCTTCTCACCGTTTAACCATGAGTGGTGCACTTATTATCTGAATTCGGGCCCTGCCATTTTTGGTTATTTTATATATTATTGGCTTGTTTGATACTGGCTCACCTATTTTTACTCAAGAGCGTGTTGGCCGAAATAAAAAGCCTTTTACTTTAGTTAAGTTTAGAACCATGAAGGTTGATACTGCATCGGTTGCAAGCCACTTAGCAAGTACCGCATCTATCACGCCTTTTGGTGGTTTTTTACGTAAAACAAAGTTAGACGAGCTACCGCAATTATGGAATGTATTAAAAGGCGAAATGAGTTTGGTTGGCCCGCGCCCTGGTTTATTTAACCAACAAGAGCTAATAGCAGCACGTGATGCTAAAAATGTTTTTGCAGTGCGCCCAGGTATTACAGGCCTTGCACAAGTGAACGAAATTGATATGTCTACCCCAGAGTTATTAGCAAAAACAGATCGTGAAATGATTGATACTCTAAATTTAAGCAATTATTTTAAATATATACTCATGACAGTGACTGGCAGTGGTAGTGGGGATAGGGTTAAATAGATGAAAGATAAAAGATAAAAGATAAAAGATAAAAGATAAAAGATAAAAGATAAAAGATAAAAGATAAAAGATAAAAGTGACACGAGTTCAGGCTATAAATGGAAAAGTTATAGGCAAAAATAATACTCTAAAGTTAAAAGGCTTAAGCTAGGTAAAAGAGATTTTATGCAATTTGAAGATTTAGCTGTATGGCAGCGATCTGCTGACTTAGCATGTGATATTTATAAACACTTTAAAGCAAGTAAAGAGTTTGGAGGCCTTGTTGATCAAATACAGCTCTCTAACAAACTCACTTAACTTACTGATATTTAGGCAGACCAAGGGTGTTGATCTTATTTAGCGCCTTCACTTTGATCATCGCTTCAACCAGCTGGCGATTGTAATCACGCGCATTTAGCTTAGCCCCCATCAACTGTTTAAAACGGTACATCGCTGTTTCTGCTAATGAGCGCACATGATATCCACTGAGCTTTTTCCATTGTGCGATTCCTAACTTATTGCACAACATGACAGCCTCATTGCGTGGATGCTTATCAGTCCACAGCCGTGCATTCTCTCTCGGCGGGATAGCAGGTATCGCGCCTTTTTCAGTAATTTCTGCATAGCAGCGGCGGCTATCATAAGCACCATCAGCGCTCACTCTATCTATACGCCGGCGTAATGGTCTTATCAAATCTTGGAGGGTCTCGCCGTCGGTGACGTTACTGAGCGTCATTTGCGCCCCCACAATATCATGCGTGTTGGCATCCACCGCAAGGTGCAGTTTTCGCCACTTTTTTCTTGCCTTTACGTGGTGCTTCTGTGCATGCCATTCACCTTCGCCAAACACCTTAAGTCCTGTGCTATCAACTACAATATCTACAAATCCAGTGGTGCGGACTTTACTGCGAAATTTAATATTCAACTCAGCACTGCGCTTACACAGACAACTGTAGGTTGGGGCTTCAAGCGGAAGCTTCATCAAAGATAATACCGATTGTGTGAACCCTTGTAGTGCCCTGAACGACAAGCCAAAGACAGCTTTGAGTGTTAAGCAAGTTTCAATAGCAAGATCAGAGAAATGATTAGAGCGGCCACGCCCACCGTGAGTACATTCGTTATACCAATGACGCGTTGCTTTTTCGTCAAACCAGAAGCGAATATTACCGCGGTTAACGAGGGCTTGATTATAGTGAGACCAGTTTGTGATTTTGCTCATTGTTGTTGCACGGGCTAGTAGGATATAGATGATCTGATCACAGGCTGGCAAGATAGTTCAAACTTTTAGGAAACAACGCCGAGTTTGGACTGAAAGATCAAATAACACGTTCAGCTTTATCTATTTCATCAAATATTGCTGAGGGGTATGAGAGGAAAACCTCTAAAGATTATGCGCGTTTTCTATCATACTCAAAAGGTAGTTGCGGTGAACTACGTTCTCAAATTTATATTGCAGTTAAAATTGACGAAATTGACATAAAAACATCTGAACTTTGGATTGAAGAGACAAAGCAGCTCTCCAAAATGTTATCAGGATTAATGAAATCAATTGAGTCATGGGGTTAGGTTAGTATGCTACCTTTGACCTTTGACCTTTGACCTTTGACCTTTGACCTTTGACCTTTGATTTTCTTTAAAAATCAATAATTAGTGAAAATGTATTAGTTTTTGGTGATTTTTACTCTCACTAGCTATATTATATGGATGTATAACAATCATTAAGCTTTTGCTCAGTTAGGACAACTGATAATTCAAGCTTAATACAAAAGGGATTTCAAGTGGATAAAATAATAGACTCTATCTTTAACGCGCCTCGTTCTAAAAAGCGCGCTATAACTCTAGTTGTTGACTCATTTTTTATTTTTTCGGCCTTTTGGCTAGCCTTAGTTGTACGGCTCGACAGCATGGCTCCTTTATATGTGCTTGAGTACTGGTTTGTACTTGGCTTACTGTTGCCTACCTCATTAATTACTTTTGTTAACCTTGGTTTATATCGTGCGGTGCTACGTTATATGAACGCTCAAGCTCTTTGGGCGATTGTTATTGGCACCTTAGTTGCCACTGTAGCGCTGGTTATATTCTCGTTTTTTTTAGGGGTGATGATGCCCCGTTCTATGCCTTTTATTTTTGCTTGGCTTTGTTTATTAACTGTGGGTGGTTCACGTATTGTAGTGCGCGCTATGATTGGAAAAATGTCTACCTCACATAAAGAGCAAGTGATTATTTATGGTGCTGGGTCATCAGGTAGGCAATTAGCAACGGCGCTAGAGGCTGGCCCAGAGTACCATGTACGCGCATTTATAGACGATGACGTAACAAAGCAAGGCTCAATTATTCAAGGCGTGCCTGTATATGCATTTAACGACATACATACCCTAATTGATAAGCGCAACATTGGTAAAATATTACTGGCTATGCCAAGCGAGAGTCGCTCTCGCCGTAAAGAAGTTTTAGCTTTACTTGAGCCTTTAGCAATACAAATTCTGTCGATTCCTGGCATGGCCGATATTGTTGAGGGTAAAGCTAAGCTTTCTGAATTTAGAGAAGTGGAAATAGAAGATTTATTAGGCCGTGATTCGGTAGAGCCAAAACCTGAGCTAATGGCTGCGAATATAACAAATAAAGTAGTTATGGTTACCGGGGCTGGTGGCTCTATTGGCTCTGAGCTATGCAGGCAAATTATTAAGCAGCAACCTAAACAGCTTATTTTGTTTGAGGTAAACGAGTTTGGTTTATACTCAATCGAAAAAGAGTTGTGCGAATATATTCAAGCGAATGAGCTTGGTATTGAACTTGTGCCAATTATGGGTTCTGTGCAGCGTATTAACCGCATTGAGACGGTAATGACCACCTTTGGTGTACACACTGTTTACCATGCTGCCGCTTATAAACATGTACCTTTAGTTGAGCACAATGTGGTTGAAGGTGTACGTAATAACGTATTTGGTACCTACTATGCGGCTAAGGCGGCTATGAATGCTAAAGTCGAAACCTTTGTACTTATATCTACCGACAAAGCTGTACGCCCAACCAATGTTATGGGTGCGACTAAGCGCATGGCCGAGTTATGCTTACAAGGTTTAGCGCAAAATAAAGGTAAACAGCATAATACCCGTTTTTGCATGGTTCGTTTTGGTAATGTATTGGGTTCAAGCGGCTCTGTAGTGCCATTATTCCGTAGGCAAATTAAAGAAGGCGGACCAATAACCTTAACTCACCAAGATATAACACGCTTTTTTATGACCATTCCAGAGGCGGCCCAATTAGTAATACAAGCCGGCGCTATGGGGAAAGGCGGCGATGTATTTGTACTCGACATGGGCGAACCCGTAAAAATTAAAGACCTTGCGACAAAAATGATTCGCTTATCGGGTTTTGAGGTTAAAAGCAGTACTAACCCACATGGTGATATTGCTATAGAGTGCACAGGCTTACGCCCGGGCGAAAAACTCTATGAAGAGTTATTAATAGGCAGTAATGTGGGCGAAACTTGCCACGAGCGAATTATGACCGCCAATGAAGTAATGCTGCCGCTTGCCGAAATTAATGTATTTTTAGAGGCATTTGATATTGCTTGCCATAATTTTGATCACGAAACAATTCGTCAGCTACTATTAGACGCACCTACAGGCTTTAACCCTACCGATGGCATATGCGATTTAGTATGGAATGCTAAACAAAGTAAAGAACAGAACACAATTCATGAACTTTCAATGAGTAAAGTCGTTAATTTAAAGGGTTAACTTCAGATTGTTATTCTTTGAAATTATTAACCATAATTTTAAAGGATATTAGTGGTTATAAACATAAAAGTGGTAAAGTATGAGCTATTCATATTGAGAGCTTGAATAGCTCTACTTTTAATCAGCTTTAATGGATAACCTTATGAAAATAGCAGTAATGGGTACTGGTTATGTTGGCCTGTCGAATGCAATGTTGCTTGCGCAGCATAACGAAGTAGTTGCCCTAGATATAGACGAACAAAAAGTTAGTTTATTACAAGACAAGCAATCACCGATTGTTGATACTGAAATAAGCGACTTTTTGTTTAATAAGCCGCTTAATTTTACTGCTACCACTAACAAAGAATCAGCCCTTTTAAATGCTGAATTTGTTGTAATTGCTACCCCAACAGACTACGACCCTGACACAAATTATTTTAACACTCGCTCAGTTGAGTCGGTGATTAGCGATGTATTAGCAATTAACCCTACTGCAACCATGGTGATTAAATCAACCGTCCCTGTTGGTTACACTAAATCGGTTAAAGAGCACTTTGGCACAGATAATATTATTTTCTCGCCAGAGTTTTTACGTGAAGGTAAAGCACTTTACGATAACTTACATCCATCACGCATTATTGTTGGTGAGCAAAGTGAGCGAGCAAAAACATTTGCAAATTTATTGGCAGAAGGTGCTGTAAAAACTGATATCGATATTTTATATACAGACTCAACCGAAGCAGAGGCTATTAAGTTATTTTCGAATACTTATTTGGCAATGCGTGTAGCTTATTTTAACGAGCTAGATAGCTATGCAGAAAGCCATGGCCTAGATGCAAAACAAATTATTGAAGGCGTAGGGTTAGACCCTCGCATAGGTAAGCACTATAACAATCCATCGTTTGGTTATGGCGGTTACTGTTTACCTAAAGATACCAAGCAGCTACTCGCTAACTACCAAGACGTACCTAACAATATGATTCGCGCGATTGTAGATGCCAACACGACCCGTAAAGATTTTATTGCAAATTCAATTATTAAACAAAACCCTAAGGTAGTTGGTATTTATCGTTTAGTAATGAAGTCGGGCTCTGATAATTTTAGAGCGTCTGCCATTCAAGGCATTATGAAGCGTATTAAAGCAAAAGGCATTGAGGTAGTAGTTTACGAACCAACCTTTGAGGGCGAAGCATTTTTTAATTCGCGTGTAATTAAAAATCTTGATGAGCTTAAAAGTATCTCTGATGTAATTGTATCGAACCGCATGGCTGATGAGCTGCAAGATGTAGCCGACAAGGTTTATACCCGTGATTTGTTTGGTAGTGATTAAGGAAAAGGCGGTATCGTAGGCGTGAAATTTATTTCGCGCGAAAATATTTTTCACAAAGAGAAGTGAATGAGAAAAGAATGAGGAAGTGATAATAATGTTTGTTGTTTCCTCTAAAGCGTAGCGCCTCGGTGTACTCTATGGTTCAAAGTGTTTTTACAAAATTTGCATAAAGAGAAAAGAATGAGAAGAGAATGAGGAAGTGATAATAATGCTTTTTGTTTTCTCTAAAGCGAAGCGCCTCAGGATTTCTTTGTGATTACTGGTTTTAACGAAAAATAAAATTAAAAACCATTCAGCTTGTATCTACTTTGGTACTGTTAGTTTGGTGTTATTGTAGATTAAATTATTAAATAAGGGACTAATTATGAAAGCTGTGATTCCAGTTGCGGGCCTTGGTACTCGTATGCTTCCAATGACTAAAGCTATTCCAAAGGAAATGTTACCTATAGTTGATAAACCGCTTATTCAGTACATCGTTAACGAATGTATTTTGGCTGGTATAAAAGAAATTGTATTAGTAACCCACAGCTCTAAAAACGCCATTGAAAACCACTTTGATACCAGCTTTGAGCTAGAAGCAACACTTGAAAAGCGTGTTAAACGTACACTGCTTGAAGAAGTCCGCTCTATTTGCCCGCCAGATGTAACCATTATGCATGTTCGCCAAGGCGAAGCTATGGGCCTAGGTCACGCAGTGTTATGTGCAAAACCTATCGTGGGTGATGACGACTTTGTTGTAGTACTGCCAGACGTGATTTTAGATGGTTACACCGCGGATCAAAAAACCGAAAACATTGCCGCGATGGTTAAGCGTTTTAAAGATGTTAAAGCAAGCCAGATCATGCTTGAACCTGTACCGCAAGAAAGTGTTCATAAGTACGGTATAGCTGATATCGGTGGCGTTAAAATTAAAGCGGGCGAAAGCGCACCAATTAAAACTATGGTTGAAAAACCAAAGGCTGAAGAAGCACCATCTAACTTAGCGGTTGTTGGCCGTTATGTCTTATCAAAAGCTATTTGGCCCTTACTTGCTAAAACACCTGCAGGTGCTGGTGGCGAAATTCAATTAACAGATGCCATAGATGAGCTAATGAAAACAGAAGTTGTTGAGGCTTTCCACATGAGTGGCCGAGCTCACGACTGCGGTGACAAGCTAGGTTATTTAAAAGCGATTATTGAGTACGGTATGCGTGATGAAAAACTTGGTGATGAGTTCTCTGAGTTTTTAAACGATATCGTTACACCTAAAGTGAGTCGCTTGAAAGCAGTTTAATCTGTTTTTGAGTTTCTGAAATATTCAAACGCCTACACATTGTGTAGGCGTTTTTGTTTATTAGATAGAATTTTAAACACAAAGGGGGTGAGGATTACAGATTGAGATAATTAATAGACTTAAGGTGAATGTGTAGACTCTATACTAAAGTGATATTTGATACCGTAGGTCTGAAATTTATTATGCACGTAAGATCTCTTTTGAACCACATAGGACACAGAGAACACAGAGGTAAATACGGCAAGACTAAAAACTCAGAAAGAGCTGTTTGGTAGTGTTATGTTAGTTTGTGGGATGTTTTGGATACCAAAATTTTAAGAGCTTTGAACCACAGAGGGCACAGAGGAAGAGAAAGAGGTATAAGGTGCTTTATCTTCAGCCCGGTGTTTTATGAGTTTTAGAATTAATTTAATTTTCTCTATGTAGCGCGTAGCGCCTCGGTGTGCTCTGTGGTTCAGAGTGTTTATGTCTTTAATCTAATTAGAACCGCAGAGGGCATAGCATAGATAGCACAGAGGAAGAGAAGGAGGTCTTTAAGCTTTCAGCCGTTAGGTTTCAGCTAAATTGTGTTGTTTGTGGGTCAGACATTGGTTGATGGAATGGTGTTGTATATAAGACGCACCAAGCAGGTGTGACGCCTACTGTTTAATATTTTATTTATCCATGTAGCGCGCAGCGCCTCGGTGTGCTCTGTAGTTCAAAAAGTATTTTTCGTATTATTAGTAAGATAATTTAAGCTATTCTTACATTATAAACAGCTTTTAAATGTTCAATATTAGCAAGGATGGCTATATGGAAATGGATATAATTACCCGTAAAGTAATAGTGTGCGCTATTGAGGTACATAAACAATTAGGGCCAGATTTATTAGAGTCTATCTATGAAAGTTGCTTGGTATATGAATTGCTGCAAGTTGGCTTTTCACCACTTAACCAAGTTGAGTTACCTATTTCATACAAGAGTGTCTGTTTAGATGCTGGGTATCGACTTGACATATTGCTTCCAAAGTCGCTAATTATCGAATTGAAAGTAGTAGAAAAGCTTTTACCCATTCACACAGCACAGTTAATTACATATTTAAAATTAACCGACATCAAAACAGATTTGCTTATTAACTTTAATGTTACAAGGTTAGTGGATGGTATTAAGCGAATTCAAGTTTAGTTTTTCTCTTGGCTTCAAATCTAATTGTAACCTCAGATTTATTAGGTAAAACGTTCTCTTAATTAGAGTTTTCTTCTCTATGTAGCGCGCAGCGCCTCTATGTACTCTGTGGTTCAAATTATTCAAATCGAATTACACCACAGGCGGCACAGACTGTTCTCTAAGGTAAAACCTCTTATTACAATTATTTCTCTGTGTAATCTGTGGTTCAAAGCAATATAAATAGATAAATCTAAGTAGCTATTTCAATCTTGGTTTTATCGCCCAGTAGGGCTTGGTATTTTTTAGCCAAGGTTGCTTTAGCTTCGTCATCGCCATGAACAATTTTGATTAACTTAGGCTTCTTTTTCATACCCGTTACAAACCTAATTAGCCCGTTTTGGTCTGCGTGGGCGCTGTAGCCACTGATAGTATGTATTGCTGCATTTATATAAATCTTCTCGTTATTAATATAAACGTAGCCACCACTAGGCCCATAAGTTTGAATATCGCGCCCTAACGTGCCCTTGCCTTGATAACCCACAAAAATGATATCGGTTGTTTTGTCAGGTAAAAACCGATCTAAATAGTTAACGATCCTGCCTCCGGTGCACATGCCACTGGCTGCGATTATAATTGCTGGCTGCTGCCTTGAACTTAAAAAGTTAATGAGTGCCATGTGTTCTTGATGAGTATCTATAGTATGCAGTTGGCTAAAGTCTAACGGGTGGCGGCCTTGTTTTATGCGCCTTTTTGCCTCGTTATCCCAAAGGGTTTTAAAGTGTTGGTACTCAGCAGTGAAATTAGCAGCCATCGGCGAGTCAACAATCACTTGCAGCGTATGCCACATTGAATTTTTGCGTGCAGAGTGAATAATTTGCTCAAGCTCATATAGTAGCTCTTGCGTACGGCCAATACTAAACGCAGGAATAAGCACCACGCCGTTATCTGCAACGGCTCGCTCTATAATATTTTTTAAAACCTTTACCCGTGCCTTACGGCCATCATGGTTTTTATCACCATAGGTAGATTCAATCACAAGCGTATCGGCACGATAGGGCGGTTTAGGCGATGGCAATAACGGTGTGTAAGGCGCACCCAAATCACCAGAGAATACCACTCTGTGGTTATTTGGCTTTTTACCAAGCTCAATTTCTACATAGGCAGAGCCAAGAATATGGCCTGCGCGTTGTAGGCGGAGTTTAAATAAAGCTTCGTTGTATTGGGTTTGCGATATAACTTCTTCGGGGCTAAAGCCCACTCCTACTGGGATGGGGTACCACTTGTTGAAATCGAGGGGAACAAGTTGCTGTTTTAGTCTTCTTATACAGGTATTTATTATGGTTTCATCACGTGTTACGCCTAGTTTTAAGGCGTCTTCAATCACCATTGGTAATAGTTTTGCGGTAGCGATAGATGTATAAATAGGCCCTTTAAAGCCAGCTAAAAATAGGTAAGGTATGCGACCTACATGATCAATATGGCAGTGGGTAATTATAAGCGCTTTTACTGTAGATATATCAAAGTCGATGTTGAGATCTTCGTGGCTGTCTTCGCCCTGAAACAACCCACAATCAATGAGTATTGAGTTGTTGTCGTCAATAATAAGCTGGTGGCACGAGCCTGTAACACCCTTAACTGCTCCGTGGTGTTTGATATGCATAATTATATCCTTATTTTTGAAGCACATGTTCAGCATAGAGGTTATTGATAATAACGGCAACGAGCAAAGTTCAACATGGAGTGATGGAATTTTCATAAATCACGAGCTATCAGTTTTCAGCTGTCAGTTTGAGGCTGAATGGTGTTGCTTGTTGGTGATGTGATAATTTGTTAATGGGTTGCTGAATTCAGCCTCATTTTTAAAGAACATTTGCACAAAGAGAAGTGAATGAGTAAAGAATGAGGAAACCTTAATATTGTTTTCTTTTAAGCGAAGGATTTATAACTATTTTTAAGTTTTTAACTTTTTCTGACCACAGATTACATAGAGAACTTAGAGGAAGAGAAGGAGAGACCAAACCTCTTTTAAATATTGGTTTCTCTGTGTAGCGCGCAGCGCCTCGGTGTTGTGGTTCAAATATTGTTTTTACACAAAGAGAAGTGAATGAGAAGAGAATGAGGGATCCTATAAATCTTATAAGTTGTTTTCTCTTAAGCGGAGTTTTTCAAGTTAGTTGTCGCCTCAAGTTAAATTTTATGCCGCCCGCATTTCTTCTTTTTTCTCAGGGTTTAAATTTACTTCATTTATCATTGACCAGTCTCGTGACTTTCCTGACCAACGACTTGGGTTATTCAATTTAGCTGCGTCGTTTACCTGCTGACGCTTAGCTAATATTTCTTTATCTAAACCTGAATGACGTTGGTTTGGCGTCACAAATTTTATACCACTGTGTAGGTGCTCATTATTGTACCAATCAACGAACCCACTTACCCATTCTCTTGCTGCGCTTATATCTTCAAATGCCTTTTCTGGGTATTCTGGGCGATACTTTAACGTTTTAAATAACGACTCAGAGTATGGATTGTCATTACTTACTGACGGTCGACTAAATGATGGCACAATCCCTAACTCCTGTAATGTTGCCAGTAATGTCGCGCCTTTCATTGGGCTACCATTATCTGAGTGCAACGTGACTTGCTCGCGCTTTATTTGCTCCCGACTGCAAATATCCTTCATTAAATCTGCGGCTAATTCACTTAACTGTGTGTCGTAAACCTGCCAGCCAACAACCTTTCGACTAAAAATGTCCATCACTAAATATAAGTATAAAAATTGCCCTTTTACGCTCGTTGGTAAATAGGTGATATCCCAAGTGTATACTTCATTTGCACGCACTGCTTTCAATGCTCTTGGCTTTTTCATCGGCTTAGCTGGCTTTACTTTTTCTCTATGCGTTAATAAGTTATGTGCCTTCATGACACGATAAAACGAACTTTCAGACGCTATCCATATGCCCTTATCAAGCAGCTTAGGGACTATTTTACTGGCCGGTAAATGCCCATATTCGGCTGAATTAACCGTATTAATAATGCGCTGCCGCTCTAACTCTGTGAGACGGTTTGGCGGCTGTTTTTTCGTACTCGTCCGTTTGTCAGTCATATCGTCTGCTTCAATCCATCGCTGAACGGTTCTTAGTGTCAGTCCAAGTAACTCACATGCCTTTTCTTTCCTTGCCCCTGAAGCCTGTGCGTTTGTGATAAGCGTTATTAATTCATGTCGCTCAGTCGCTGTTGTTAATCGTCCTCGTTGAAACCCCAAAGTGCATCCGCTTTTTTTTTGAGCACAAGCAGAGCGGCAGTTTCAGCTAAGGCCTTATCTTTGCGATTCAGTTCTTTTTGCAGTTGCTTTATTTCTTGCTTAAGCTGTTTACTGTCTGACTTTACTGTTTTATTTGAAGGTGGTGTTACTAAGTCTTTCTTCCATTGCTGAATATGATGCGGATAAAGCCCTATATTACGGCAGTATTCATTTATGGCGGCTTCATCTAAACTTCCACACTCAATGACCGCGTTGAGCCTTTCTTCTAAACTCCAGTCTTGTGGTCGTTTTTCTGCTGTCATTTGGCTACCCGTCTGGTGTATTTCAAGTTGATGCTTTTTTGCCAGTGCTATCCAACGTTGTAACGTTGAATAACCGACACCTAAATCATCTGCAATATCTTCTAAGCGAACATCATCACATTGAGATAATGCTTTTTCAACAGCTTGAACTTTAAATTCTTGTGTAAATTGACGTCTCATTTTATTTGCCTCTGCTAAATGTTAGAGGCGACAACTATCCTGACACAGGGGGGTTTAGAGCAATTCACGGCTGAAGCCGTTCCTACGAATTTAAAAACTTTTACGCAAAGAGAAGTGAATGAGAAGAGAATGAGGAGACCACGAGATTATTTTTACTTCCTCTTCAGCGAAGCGCCTCTTGGCCTCTTTTAAATATTGGTTTCTCTGTGTAGCGCGCAGCGCCTCTGTGTTCTCTGTGGTTCAAATATTTTTTTCGCAGACTGAGCAAGTAGGTCGTGCTTTAGCACGTCATTGGTGAAGGATATAATATATTGTCGCCATAAATGACTACCTACATTTACAAAATCGAATTTCGTCACTCTAATCGCCTTTTTTCTTCGCTGATCTTGATTTTATTTCGATTGTCGCCATATCTACTCAGTGGTCTTGTTTTCACCTTTTTTATGGGGTTAGATCAAAGATTATGGCTGATTTTTAAATTTTCTTGCCGAAATTCCATATCTTCACACACAGAAGGTTTGATGTTGCGCAGACTCTGGTATGATAGCGCACGAAATAAGCGGTGTTTTAAACAGCGTACTGACAAATTGCTAATTAATATGCCCTACATCATGAGCATAAGCGCATATTAATTATCAATTGAAGAAAATGGGTTGGCTAATGACTAGCTAACAAAGAACATATTGTAACGGTTTTATCATGATATCTAATTTATTTACCAAGATTTTTGGTAGTCGCAATGACCGCACTATTAAAAACCTAAGAAAGACGGTCGCTCTAATTAATGCGCTTGAAAAGCAATTAGAAGCGCTTTCTGATGAAGATTTAAAAGCAAAAACAGCTGAATTTAGAGAGCGTTACGATAACGGACAAAGCCTAGATGATATTTTACCAGAAGCATTTGCTGTGGTACGTGAAGCATCTAAGCGTGTAAATGGCATGCGTCACTTCGACGTACAGCTACTAGGTGGTATGGTTTTACATCAAGGCCGCATCGCAGAAATGCGTACTGGTGAAGGTAAAACACTAACAGCAACATTACCTGCATACCTTCGTGGTTTAACAGGTAAAGGTGTTCACGTTATTACCGTGAACGATTACCTTGCAAAACGTGACGCCGAAACTAACCGCCCACTATTTGAATTTTTAGGCCTAACAGTCGGTTGTAACGTACCTGGCATGATGCCACAGCAAAAGAAAGTAGCTTACGCTGCTGACATCACTTACGGTACTAATAACGAATTTGGCTTTGATTATCTTCGCGATAACATGGCATTTAGCATTGATGAGCGTGTGCAACGCCCACTTTACTACGCAGTAGTGGATGAGGTGGATTCAATTCTAATCGATGAAGCGCGTACGCCGCTGATTATCTCAGGTCCAGCTGAAGACAGCTCTGAGCTTTACATCGAAATTAATAAAATTGTGCCAGAACTTGAGCTACAAGAAAAAGAAGATGAAGAAGGCGTTGAAGGCGACGGCGACTTCACTATCGATGAAAAGTCGAAACAAGTTCACTTAACTGAACGTGGCCAAATTAAAGTTGAAGAGCTACTGATTGAGCGTGGCTTAATCCAAGAAGGTGATTCACTTTACTCTGCATCAAGCATCACTTTATTAAGCCATGTGTATGCAGCACTTCGTGCTCACAAGCTTTATCAAAAAGACGTTGATTACGTTGTTAAAGAAAACGAAGTTATTATTGTTGATGAGCATACAGGCCGTACAATGGAAGGTCGTCGTTGGTCAGAAGGTTTACACCAAGCTGTTGAAGCTAAAGAAGGTGTACGCATTCAAAATGAAAACCAAACTCTGGCATCGATCACATTCCAAAACTACTTCCGTTTATACGACACGCTAGCGGGTATGACAGGTACTGCAGACACTGAAGCGTTTGAATTCCAGTCTATCTATGGTCTAGACACAGTAGTAATGCCAACTAACAAACCGATGATCCGTGACGATCGTGCTGACCTTGTGTACTTAACACAAGAAGAAAAGTACGAAGCAATCCTTGCTGATATCAAAGATTGTCAAGAACGAGGTCAACCGGTACTTGTTGGTACTATTTCTATCGAAAGCTCTGAGTACTTATCGCAGTTCTTACGTAAAGAAAAAATTAAGCACAACGTACTTAATGCTAAGTTCCACGCGCAAGAAGCAGACATTGTCGCCGATGCTGGTTTACCTGGCACAGTAACCATTGCAACTAACATGGCCGGTCGTGGTACCGATATCGTGTTAGGTGGTAACTGGAACAGCGAAGTTGAAAAGCTAGAAAACCCAACGGATGAACAAATCAAAGCGATTAAAGATGAGTGGCAAAAACGCCATGATGCGGTAATCGAAGCGGGTGGTCTACACATCATTGGTACTGAGCGTCACGAGTCTCGTCGTATCGATAACCAGTTACGTGGTCGTTCAGGTCGTCAAGGTGATGCAGGTTCAAGCCGTTTCTACTTATCAATGGACGACGCGCTAATGCGTATCTTCGCTGGTGAGCGCATGACTAACATGATGCGTAAACTAGGTATGCAACGCGGTGAAGCAATTGAGCACCCTTGGGTTAACCGCGCAATCGAAAACGCACAACGTAAAGTTGAAGCACGTAACTTCGACGTTCGTAAGCAATTACTTGAGTACGATGATGTAGCAAATGACCAACGTCGTGTTGTTTACTCACAGCGTAACGAACTACTTGAAGAAGGCGATATTTCAGAAACTATCACAGCAATTCGCAGCGATGTTCTAAACGGCACGATTGACCAATACATTGCACCGCAAAGCTTAGCGGAAATGTGGGATATCCCAGGTCTTGAAGAGCGCTTAAAACAAGATTTCTTAATTGAGCTGCCAATTTCACAATGGCTAGCTGACGATAGCAAACTATACGAAGAGAAACTTCGTGAGCGTATCGAACAAGCGGTTGAGCAAGCTTACAAGCAAAAAGAAGAGATGGTAGGCGAGTCAGTTCTACGTCAATTCGAAAAAGCGATTATGCTACAAAGCCTAGACCAACATTGGAAAGATCACTTGGCAGCGATGGACCACCTTCGTCAAGGTATCCACTTACGTGGTTACGCACAGAAGAATCCTAAGCAAGAGTACAAGCGTGAATCGTTCGAGCTATTCTCTGAAATGCTTGAGAACTTAAAAATCGACGTTGTAGGTATTTTAAGTAAAGTACAAGTTCGCGCTGAAGAAGATGTTGAGAAAGTTGAAGAGCAACATCGTCGTAGCGAAAATGCACCTCGTGAATATCAACACGAAGAAGCTGAGCACATCGGTGGCGAAACACCAGAAGGCGCAGTAGTTACTCAACGTGCAGAGCCTAAAGTTGGCCGTAACGAGCCGTGCCCATGTGGTTCAGGTAATAAATATAAGCAGTGTTGCGGTAAATTAAAATAACCAAAACATGGTGATAAAAAGCGACGCTTGCGTCGCTTTTTTTATGATTAAGGAAACAACAAATGACTAAAAAAGTAGTGCATGTTGCTGTTGGCGTTATTTATAAAGATCAGCAGTTATTTATTTGTAAGCGTCCAGATGACAAACACCAAGGCGGCTTATGGGAATTTCCCGGCGGTAAAGTAGAGCAGGGCGAGAGCGTATTTGCAGCGCTAAAGCGTGAGCTGTTAGAAGAAGTAAACCTAACGGTTAATGGCAGTGAAGAGCTGATGGTTATTGAGCACGACTATGGCGATAAATGTGTGCGCTTAGATGTGCACATTGTAGATGATTTCTCAGGCATTGCTCATGGCGCAGAAGGCCAACAAGGCAAATGGGTTGCACTAAACGAGCTTGATGATTACAGCTTCCCAGCTGCCAATGTTGAGATTATCGAAAAGATAAAGCAGAGGTTTGAGCAATAAGCTTTCAGCTTTCAGTTTTGAGCCGAACGGTGTTGTTTGTAGGCCAACCTCATAGGAGATGTATGGACTCCTCCCCCAAATAGGGTGAGTACGGTATAAAGAGATTGGACAATTACTTTTACCAATAAGGAATCCATACATGTCAAAATTTAACCTAATTAGTATCGACTTGGCAAAAAATGTTTTTCAAGTCGGTAAGTTTTTTCATCAAAAACTACAAAGTAATAAAGCGGTGAGCAGAAAAGAGCTACTAACCATACTCACTACGTCACCTCGTTGTAAAGTTGTCATGGAGTCATGTGGCGGTGCTCATTATTGGGCACGCAAAGCGCGTAGTGTTGGTCATGAAGTCGTGATTCTAGACCCTCGATTTGTCAAAGCATTTAGAGTTGGCCAGAAAACGGATGCAAATGATGTCATTGCAATAGCTGCGGCTTCTTTCTCACCCAATGTTCGCCCGTGTAAATCACTGACACAAGCACAGCAAAGCTTACAATCAATCGAGCGAATGCGTGCGTTAGCTGAAAAGCAAAAACGGCAGTTGGCTAATCAAGTCAGGGGCCTGTTACTTGAATTTGGAATTGTAATCAAGCAGTCAGAATGCGCGTTTAGGCAAGCTATCCCTGAGATTCTAGAAGATAGCGATAATGGATTAACCGCTGGTTTAAGGCAGTGTATAGCTCAGTGCTATGAATTATTTAAAGCGCAATCAACATTAAAAGAAACATTAAATGAGTTACTGATAGGTTTAGTAAAACAAGATGAGCAATGTGAACGCTTACTGGCACTTGAGGGTGTCGGGCCTATCACAGCGGTTGGTTTATTAATAAGCTTAAGTGACACAGCCCATTTTACGAGTGGACGTAATGCGGCAGCCAATGTTGGTGTCACCCCGCGCCAGCACTCAAGTGGTGGAAAAGTACGAATAGGTCATATAGCCAAATACCGTGGCGAGATAACATTACGGAGCCACTTGTTTCTCGGAGCCAGAGCAGTCATCAGTCAGCTAAAGCATCGCGAGCCAAAAACGAAAAAAGAACAATGGCTCAAAGCATTAGTTGAAAGACGCGGTGTGAAGTGCGCCGCCATTGCGTTAGCAAATAAAACAGTTAGGACAGCGTATGCCATGCTGAAAAAGGGCACGAGTTATGAACCAATGCTACTGGCAAATTAATATTTAGCCTTCGATAACAGAAACAACAGTATTGACCAAGAACCTGCGTTAAGCGGTTAGACCCACCCTTGATAGCCTGTAAAGTACCTGGCGTGTTAAAACACCGAGTAGGAGAAGAGGCACAAGGGCGCGAATACATCAAAGGGCCGAGGTAGCTCCTCATTATGAGCCCGCATATAAGCACGCAGTCTGACAAAATTAACGAAGGGTATTGTGCAATAGGAGGAGTCCATATAAGCATCGCGAGCCAAAAACGAAAAAAGAACAATGGCTCAAAGCATTAGTTGAAAGACGCGGTGTGAAGTGCGCCGCCATTGCGTTAGCAAATAAAACAGTTAGGACAGCGTATGCCATGCTGAAAAAGGGCACGAGTTATGAACCAATGCTACTGGCAAATTAATATTTAGCCTTCGATAACAGAAACAACAGTATTGACCAAGAACCTGCGTTAAGCGGTTAGACCCACCCTTGATAGCCTGTAAAGTACCTGGCGTGTTAAAACACCGAGTAGGAGAAGAGGCACAAGGGCGCGAATACATCAAAGGGCCGAGTATGAGCCCGCATATAAGCACGCAGTCTGACAAAATTAACGAAGGGTATTGTGCAATAGGAGGAGTCCATATAAGGTACTTTAGTGCCGAAAAATACTTCACGGCTAAAGCCGTTCCTACGGTTTGATGTAGGCGTGAAGTTTATTTCACGCGAAAATAATTACACAAAGAGAAGTGAATGAGTAAAGAATGAGGAAACCTTAATATTGTTTTCTTTTAAGCGAAGGATTTATAACTATTTTTAAGTTTTTAACTTTTTCTGACCACAGAGTACATAGAGAACATAGAGGAAGAGAAGGAGAGACCAAACCTCTTTTAAATATTGGTTTCTCTGTGTAGCGCGCAGCGCCTCGGTGTCTCTGTGGTTCAAATAAGTTTTTCACAAAGAGAAGTGAATGAGAAGGTAATGAGCCCCCTGTGTCAGGATAGTTGTCGCCTCTAACATTTAGCAGAGGCAAATAAAATGAGACGTCAATTTACACAAGAATTTAAAGTTCAAGCTGTTGAAAAAGCATTATCTCAATGTGATGATGTTCGCTTAGAAGATATTGCAGATGATTTAGGTGTCGGTTATTCAACGTTACAACGTTGGATAGCACTGGCAAAAAAGCATCAACTTGAAATACACCAGACGGGTAGCCAAATGACAGCAGAAAAACGACCACAAGACTGGAGTTTAGAAGAAAGGCTCAACGCGGTCATTGAGTGTGGAAGTTTAGATGAAGCCGCCATAAATGAATACTGCCGTAATATAGGGCTTTATCCGCATCATATTCAGCAATGGAAGAAAGACTTAGTAACACCACCTTCAAATAAAACAGTAAAGTCAGACAGTAAACAGCTTAAGCAAGAAATAAAGCAACTGCAAAAAGAACTGAATCGCAAAGATAAGGCCTTAGCTGAAACTGCCGCTCTGCTTGTGCTCAAAAAAAAAGCGGATGCACTTTGGGGTTTCAACGAGGACGATTAACAACAGCGACTGAGCGACATGAATTAATAACGCTTATCACAAACGCACAGGCTTCAGGGGCAAGGAAAGAAAAGGCATGTGAGTTACTTGGACTGACACTAAGAACCGTTCAGCGATGGATTGAAGCAGACGATATGACTGACAAACGGACGAGTACGAAAAAACAGCCGCCAAACCGTCTCACAGAGTTAGAGCGGCAGCGCATTATTAATACGGTTAATTCAGCCGAATATGGGCATTTACCGGCCAGTAAAATAGTCCCTAAGCTGCTTGATAAGGGCATATGGATAGCGTCTGAAAGTTCGTTTTATCGTGTCATGAAGGCACATAACTTATTAACGCATAGAGAAAAAGTAAAGCCAGCTAAGCCGATGAAAAAGCCAAGAGCATTGAAAGCAGTGCGTGCAAATGAAGTATACACTTGGGATATCACCTATTTACCAACGAGCGTAAAAGGGCAATTTTTATACTTATATTTAGTGATGGACATTTTTAGTCGAAAGGTTGTTGGCTGGCAGGTTTACGACACACAGTTAAGTGAATTAGCCGCAGATTTAATGAAGGATATTTGCAGTCGGGAGCAAATAAAGCGCGAGCAAGTCACGTTGCACTCAGATAATGGTAGCCCAATGAAAGGCGCGACATTACTGGCAACATTACAGGAGTTAGGGATTGTGCCATCATTTAGTCGACCGTCAGTAAGTAATGACAATCCATACTCTGAGTCGTTATTTAAAACGTTAAAGTATCGCCCAGAATACCCAGAAAAGGCATTTGAAGATATAAGCGCAGCAAGAGAATGGGTAAGTGGGTTCGTTGATTGGTACAATAATGAGCACCTACACAGTGGTATAAAATTTGTGACGCCAAACCAACGTCATTCAGGTTTAGATAAAGAAATATTAGCTAAGCGTCAGCAGGTAAACGACGCAGCTAAATTGAATAACCCAAGTCGTTGGTCAGGAAAGTCACGAGACTGGTCAATGATAAATGAAGTAAATTTAAACCCTGAGAAAAAAGAAGAAATGCGGGCGGCATAAAATTTAACTTGAGGCGACAACTAACTTGAAAAACTCCGTGAGCAAGCCAAAAGACAAATTCTCTTAAGCGGAGCGTCTCTTATCCTCTTTGTGAGTATTAAGAGCACTTTGCGATATAAAATCGCGCCTACAATGCTCACTTACTGTTTATTTTCCCCTCCCACCGCTCAAAAATGCGGCTCACCTTGTTTTGATAAGAATTGTTACATATTAGGTTTTATTGTTTAGCGCGAGAGGTTTATTATGGGGAAAGCGAAAAACTAATGATTAATTATGTTTACTAGTTTTTCGATAAATACTTCAAAAATAATTAGTACGGGACTCCCATGAAAAAAGTAACACTTACCGCGGCAAGTATCGCACTTGCGCTCGGTCTTGTTGGTTGTGGTGAAAAAGAACAAGAAACTAAAGCACCAGCAACTGCGGCCGTAACTGAAGCAAAAGCACCTTTAAATTCAGGTATTGAACTTGCGAACATGGACAAATCTGTTCGTGCACAAGATGACTTTTACTATCACGTAAACGGCGAATGGTTAGAGAAAACTGAAATTCCAGGTGATAAATCAAACTACGGTTCATTTACTCAGCTTTACGATGATTCGCAAAAAGCGATGAAAGAAGTGCTAGAAAAAGCAGCGGCAAACAAAAATGTTAAGCCGGGCTCTGATGAAGCTAAATTAGCTGCATTCTATAACAGCTATATGGATGAAGCGGGTCGTGAAGCGGCAGGCATCAAACCATTATCGCCAGTTCTTGAAAGTGTTGATGCAGTAAAAAACAAATCTGATCTTGTTGCTTTAATGGCTGAACTTCGCATTAAAGGCGGTAGCTTACCTTTTGGTTGGTACGTAAACAACGATGCGAAAAACTCTAGCGAAAACGCGATGTATGTTTATCAATCAGGTTTAGGTTTACCAGATCGTGATTACTACTTAAAAGATGATGAGAAATTCACAAAAATTCGTGAAGCTTATCAAGAATATGTAACAGCTATCTTAAGCAAAGCGGGTGTAGCTGATGCAGAATCTGCGGCTAAAGCTATTATTGATCTTGAAACAAGTATTGCCGAGGCGCAGTGGAGCCGTGTTGAAAGCCGTGATGCAACTAAGTCTTACAACAAGATGAGCGTTGCTGATGCGAACAAACTGACAGGTGACTTCGACTTTGCTGCTTATCTTGATGCGTCTGGTATAAAAACAGAAGACGTAATTATTCGCCAGCCTAGCTACCTAGAAAAGTTCGCGGGTATTTACAGCGATACAGACTTAGCTACTTGGCAGAACTACCTTAAGTTCCACTTTGTTAGTAACTATGCAGGCCTTTTAGATAAAGAGTTAGTAGACCTTAACTTTGATTTCTACAGCACAACACTGCGCGGTGTAACAGAGCAATCACCACTTTGGAAAAAAGCAGTTGATGCATCAAACGGTGTGTTAGGTGAAATACTTGGTAAAGTATACGTGAAAGACAACTTCCCACCTGAAGCGAAAGCACGCATGGAAGAGTTAGTTGATAACGTAATCAAAGGTTACGCAGTTGCGATTGAAAACCTTGAGTGGATGAGCCCAGAAACAAAAATTGCTGCAAAAGAAAAACTTGATAAGTTCACGCCAAAAATTGGTTACCCAGATAAATGGAAAGACTACTCAGCACTTGAAGTAAAAGGTGATGACTTAGTAGGTAACTACATTCGCCACAGTGAGTGGGAATATGCAGATATGACCGACAAACTAGGTAAGCCAGTTGACCGTTCTGAGTGGCACATGACACCACAAACAGTAAACGCTTACTACAACCCTGTGAACAACGAAATCGTATTCCCAGCGGCTATCTTACAACCACCATTCTTCAATCTAGAAGCTGATGATGCTGTTAACTACGGTGCAATCGGTGCGGTAATCGGCCACGAATTAGGTCACGGTTTTGATGACCAAGGTGCGAAGTACGATGGTGACGGTAACTTACGTAACTGGTGGAGCGAATCAGACCTTAAACAGTTTGAAGAGCGTACAGGTCAGCTAGTTGCTCAATATAATGAGTACAAACCATTTGAAGATGCAAGCGTAAATGGTCAGCTTACATTAGGTGAAAACATTGGTGACTTAGGTGGCTTAACCGTTGCTTATACTGCTTACCAGTTATCACTTGGTGATGAAAAAGCGCCTATCATTGATGGCTACACAGGTGATCAGCGTTTCTTCATGGGTTGGTCGCAGATTTGGCGTCGTAAATATCGTGACGAAGAGTTACGTAACCGTCTAATGACAGACCCTCATTCACCAAGCCATTACCGTGTAATCGGTATTCTTTCAAACATGCCAGAGTTCTATCAGGCATTTGATGTGAAAGAAGGTGACAAGATGTATATCAAACCAGAAGATCGCGTAAAAATTTGGTAATTGATTATCGATTTAAAAAAGGCTCTGAGTGAACGCTCAGAGCCTTTTTTGTTTGGAGAGGCTTAAGCCGATATTTGATGTAGGCGTGAAATTTATTTCGCGCGATGGTTGAGTATTGCGTGATGTTTAAAACGCGCCAAGCAAGCGTGACGCCTACGTTTGAGATAGCCGTGAAATTTATTTCGCGCGATGGTTGAGTATTGTGTGACGTTTAAGACGCGCCAAGCAAGCGTGACGCCTACGGTGATCTAGGCGTGAAATTTATTTCGCGCGGAGTTTTTGTATTGCGAGGTTCAAACATTTTTGGTGTAAATTGGCTAGGTGTATTATTAAGTTCTAAGATCAGGTTTTACCTTCAGGATTGATAGGTTTATGTTTTCGTCAAGGAAGAGACTTAAAGGGCGTACCTCACATTCAAATTGCTATTATTCAGTAACACTTTGTTGTGAGAATCGAGTACCTATATTTGCCAACTACTCATATGCAGTTGATGCTTCCAAAGCAATTTACTATTTAGAAGATAAAGTAGAGACAATCTGCTTTGTCCTCATGCCAGATCATTTGCATTGGATATTTCAACTTCGCCCTCAGCAAAACTTATCAGCAGTAATTAAGCTGTATAAAAGCATGGTAACCATGTCTATTCGTAAGAGAAAGGGGCGTAAAGACGTGGTCTGGCAAAGTAATTTTTATGATCATCAAATCAGAGATGAAAACGACCTAATACATCAAGCTCGATATGTAGTGGCAAACCCTCTACGCGCAAAATTAGTTAAGCACGTTGGCGATAACCCGTTTTGGAATTGTATTTGGTTGTAGGCGAGAAACTTTTTTCGCGCGATGGTTGGGTATTGTGTGATGTTTCAGACGCGTTAAGCAAGTGTGACGCCTACGTTTGATGTAGGCGTGAAATTTATTTCGCGCGGAGTTTGAGTATTGCGTGATGTTTAAGACGCCCGAAGCAAGCGTGACGCCTACATTTGATGTAGGCGTGAAATTTATTTCGCGCGAAGGAGATTAAACCATAATCGCATCTTTTAGATACTGGAATAACTCTTTGTAACCTTTGGCAGGCTTTTCTGCTTTCACTTCTTTTGCGGCGCTACGCACTAATTGGCGCATTTTTTGGCGCTCAAGAGCAGGGTATTGATCAATTGTTGAATTGATCAACTCATCACCTTGTTTGATCAGATTGTCGCGCAGAGTTTCGATTTTGTTCATCAAAACATCGGCTTGATTGTTTTTGTTAAGCATGATGTCGATCATTGCTTGGATTTCATCAACGTTTTCTGTTGTACGTAATACTTTTGCGATGTAGTTTAAGTTACGACGATAAGCATCACTTTTATCACTGACTTTATCCGAAACAACTAACGCTTCTTTTAATTCATGATTGAGTGGCAAACGATCGCGTTGCTTTTTCGGCATTTTTGCGATTTCAGCACCCAAACCATGATATTGCATGGCTTCACGTTTTAATTCGCTTTTTGATACGTAAATAATTTCTTCTTCAATTAGTGGCTTTTTCTTCTTCGCCATAAGGATGCTCATTCAGTAAACTTAACTATTCACTATTATACGTCATTTAGTTAATGATTAATATTAGCTGATGCACGTCTCTCAGTGTGTTAGCATTCGCTACACTATAAAAAATATCAGAACCTAGGACACACAAGATGAAAGATCCTATTTATCAACACATTTCTGAAGTGAAAGACGCGGTAAGCGAAGTACTGGAGCATGCAAAAAAGTTAGGTGCTACTGCGGCTGAAGCGGCAATGTCGAGTACTTCAGGTTTGTCTGTCAGCACGCGCATGGGTGAAGTTGAAACAATAGAGTTTAACCAAGATGGTGGCTTAGGTATCAGTGTTTATGTCGGTAATAACAAAGGCTCTGCATCTACAGCCGATTTAAACCCTAAAACATTACGTACAGTGGTAGAAAAAGCCATTGATATTGCTAAGTTCACTTCTGACGACCCATTTAATGGCATCGCTGATAAAGAGTTGCTTGAGTTTGCACCGCAAGATTTAGATTTATACCACCCGTGGGAAGTAAGCCCAGAGCAAGGTATTGAGCTTTGCCATCAAGCAGAGCAAGCTGCGCTGAATGCCGATGAGCGCATTGTAAATTCGGATGGTGCGAGTTTTTCTTCTCACCAAGGTTTACGTGTTTATGGTAACAGCCATGGTATGATTGCAGGTTACCCGCGCACTCGCCATAGCATTAGCACTATGGTGATTGGTAAAGAAGGCGAGCAAATGCAGCGCGACTCGGCTTATACCGTAGCGCGTCATAAAGATGATTTGAATGACGCTGCAAAAGTAGGCCTAGAAGCGGCAACAGAAACTTTGGCTAAGCTTAATAGCCAAAAGCTTGGAACCATGAAAGTGCCTGTTATCTTCAGAGCAGATATTGCTAACTCATTATTTGGCCACTTAGTGTCGGCGATTGGTGGTGGAGCGCTTTATCGTAAATCAAGCTTTTTGCTTGATAGCTTAGGCACAAAAGTATTCAGTGACTGTGTGAATATCTCTGAGCGCCCACATTTATTAAAAGGCTTAGCGTCTTCACCGTTTGATGCTGAGGGTTTAAAAACTGTAGACCGTGAAATTATTCAAGGTGGTGAGCTGCAAACTTACCTTTTAGCAAGCTACGCAGCACGCAAACTGTCTATGGCACCAACGGGTCATGCTGGTGGTATTCATAACTGGCTAGTTGAGCAAACTCATGCTGACTTAAAAGCATTATTAAAAACCATGGGGACAGGTTTATTAGTAACTGAACTTATGGGTCAAGGTGTAAATACCGTAACTGGTGATTACTCGCGTGGTGCGGCTGGTTTCTGGGTCGAGAATGGCGAAATCCAATATCCAGTGAGTGAGATCACGATTGCTGGTAACTTAAAAGATATGTTTAAAGCGGTAGTTGGCTTAGGTGGTGACATCGAGCGTCGTGGCGGTATTCAAACAGGCTCTGTATTGATTGAACAAATGCAAGTTGCTGGTAGTTAATTCATAAATAACAAATCATTTTTAAAAGCCTCACTTTAGTGGTAACACCATTCAGTTAAGCATGTTTTGATTGAATGGTGTATCTGGTTTTAGAAATGCGAACGGTCCTACTTTTGGGCCGTTTTCTTTTTTCAGGAAGAATATAGCGTTTCACTTTCTCTCTCATCGCCTTCAACTTTTTGGGGATTGACCCGGGTGAAGCGATTGCACACCAAAGTATTTCATCTTGTATATCGCGTAGTGCCATAACGAAGCTGATCCTAAGCGGCGACACATTGGCTTCTTTTGCTATGCGACTTATCTCCACCCTGACTAGGTTATATGCTAATAATATGCCCCATAGTTCCTGCTTGATACCCTCAACTGTCTGACTTCGCAGGAGAATACTATCTTCCAGCATCTGGTGTTTTATCTCGCCATAACTATTCTCTATTTCCCAGCGCTCGAAGTAAACATCAAGAATGTCACGGGTATTAAAAGCCTTTGTGTTTTCTAGGGAGCATAATAGTCCTCTTATTTTTCCTGGCCCCATAGGCTCAGGGTACAACACCAACCTTGCTTGCCAATGCTCTGGCAATGATGGGTCCAGCTTTCTAGCGTGGGCAGATACCTTCATTTCAACTTTAAAATCATAGTCCGAATAGGTTTCGATGATGGTGTACTGCGTGTTGCCTTTAATTGGTACCATCCAGTGAGATGCCGGATGCCGAAGACGCCAGTTAATCAGTAACTCAGCGCTCAGATAGCATCGGTCAAAAATGGTTAAACTGTTGTCGCTGACATATTCTGATAACCCTTTAGCGTAGCTCACCTCTCCTTGATAGCTGGGGCCAAACGCTACGCGATGTATCAACCTGCTCCTCAATGAGCTCAACGCACACATGCGTACGATGGGATACTCGGTATGGCGTGTTTTACTATGTTTAATATAGTGAAAGTGCTCACTCAGAGCGGGTGTGTCCGCGGTACGAAACTGTGTCCCGTCGACAGAAAATAAACGTAAGCCGTTCCAAGTGTCTGAACTATCTTCTTGCTGCGTCCAGTGTGTCGCACACAGGTTGAACAGTGCTTCAAGCGGTTCACTACTCAATCGCTGCCTCGCTTGTGGAATGGCACTTGGCACAACCGTATCGCCAAGCGTCTCAGTCAGCGTTAAGTCTAGTTTCTCTACAACATCGCTAATAGGACGGTCGCGAAAGAGCCCCATCGCAACAACAAGCCAGACAACTAGCTCAGCAGGTAACTTGCGTTTGCGAATACTGGCTTTATCAGTCTGTTTAAGTACTTGGGAAATCCAATCAAGTGGAATGTGCTGTTGAAATGTAGAAAGGGAGTCAGGAGCGACAAATGTCTCCGTATCTAACAACCAATGACTAAGCAAGAAAATACCCTCATTCCAAAATAGTAATGAGGGTATTCTGAAGCCACTAAAAGATCGGTCAACTGATCTGAAAAATATAATTCCTTAACTGATCGGTGTTATCACTTTAGTGGGGCTTTTTTATTTGAAAAAGTGCTTTACCTAAACTTAACTTGAGGTTTTATCTTAGTGGTAGTTTAAAAATAAAAAGGAAAACTGCCATGTATTTAGAACACGTAAACCTTGTTGTTAGTAATGTTGATGCCATGCTGCACTTTTATAAAGCGGCATTCCCGCACTGGCGTGTGCGTAGCCAAGGCGATAGCAAGTGGTCTGGCAAACCGCGTAAATGGTTGCACTTTGGTGATGATTACCAGTATCTAGCATTAAGCGATAACGGTGAAGCTGAAAACCGTGATTTAGCAGGACATCAAGTTGGCCTTGCCCATTTTGCTTACGTGACAAACGATATTAATGCTGTCATTAAACGTCTAGTTTCAGCCGGTTATGAGATTGATAAGCACGGCCCAGACAACCCTTATCGTAAAAATGTATATTTCATTGATCCTGCAGGTTTCGAGGTGGAATTTGTCGAGTATTTCAGCGATATCCCAAGCGAAAGGAATAATGAGCTTTGAAGCTTTAAGCTAAATACGTCGTAGGAGGTTCTTCAGTGCTGAAAAAGAGATTGCTTTGCATGGCTATAGCCGTTTATATGAACTCCTCCTATTGCATGAATACCCTTCGTTAATTTTGTCAGACGGCGTACTCCTACGTTTGATATAGGCGTGAAATTTATTTCGCGCTAAGTTGTTATTTAATGCGTAATCCAGAATAGTGTTTGTAATGCCTGCTTATATCTACTAGCAAAAACCTAGCTTTTTTTCGTTCGATATTTAACCATCAGTAATAATTACTGCGTATTACAGTAAAAAAACTTCAAGATTTAGCAAAATTAGCTTAAATCCATCAGTTAATTGATGAATTTTTTTGCTACAATTGGAGGGCAAGTAATGTGAGTGAGTTCAACAACAGCTAATGCAGAATTCTGTTTCCTCTTAGTGAGGTTGATCTTGGTCAGTATATTGTTTTTTTATATGCGTTATCATAACCAGCGGCTTCATACTCGAGCTAACCTAAATTAATAATTCATTAAATAGGGTTTATTCGAGCATGAGACTGTGAATAACCTTGTTTTAATCAAGGCTTTTAATTATGATCGCGACTATTTTGAAATTTCTAAAAATTAACCTGCTGTAACTGATGTTCTCAATATGGCAAGTGTTGGGAATCATAGTGGAGATAAGTGGATGAGCAATGCGCCTGTAGACAATGGCCGACGTCGCTTTTTAACCATAGCTACCTCTGTTGTTGGTGGTGTTGGTGCGGCTGGGGCTGCTGTTCCTTTTATTGCGTCTTGGAATCCAAGTGAGCGAGCTAAATCTGCGGGTGCGCCTGTAGAAGTAGATATCAGCAAGCTTGAGCCTGGACAATTAATACGTGTTGAGTGGCGAGGAAAACCTGTTTGGGTTATTAATCGTACACCTAAAATGCTTGAACAGATGAAAGAACACGAAGGTCAACTTCGTGATCCTGCGTCTGAAGAGCCTCAACAACCTGAATCATCAACCAATGAATACCGTTCGCAACGTCCTGAGATCTTCGTTGCTGTTGGTATTTGTACGCACTTAGGTTGTTCTCCTAGCTTCCTACAAGGTGGCTTTGGTGAAAAAGTAGAGGGCACAGACGACGGTTTCTTCTGTCCGTGTCACGGTTCTAAATTTGATATGGCTGGTCGTGTATTCCAATCTGTACCTGCTCCATTAAATCTAGAAATCCCTCCATATACCTTCCTTGATGACACGACTATTTTAGTCGGTGAAGAAAAAGGAGTGGCGTAATGTTTGGTAAAATTATTGGTTGGATCGACGATCGTATTCCAATGACACGTGTTTGGAACATGCATATTGCACAGTATCCAGCACCAAAAAACTTTAACTTCTGGTACTTCTTTGGCTCACTAGCCATGTTAGTACTTGTTAACCAAATCGTAACTGGTATCTGGTTAACAATGAACTTCGTACCGTCTGCTGAAGGTGCTTTCGCATCTGTAGAATACATCATGCGTGATGTTGAATACGGTTGGTTACTTCGTTACCTTCACTCAACAGGTGCTTCAGCGTTCTTTATCGTTGTATATCTGCACATGTTCCGTGGCATGATCTACGGTTCTTACCAAAAACCACGTGAATTATTGTGGTTATTCGGTATGTTCATTTTCTTAGCGCTTATGGCTGAAGCTTTCATGGGTTACTTACTTCCTTGGGGACAAATGTCTTTCTGGGGTGCACAGGTAATCATTTCACTATTCGGTGCGATTCCGGTTATTGGTGATGATTTAACGCTTTGGATCCGTGGTGACTACGTAATTTCAGGTGCTACGCTTAACCGCTTCTTTGCACTACACGTAATTGCATTACCTTTAGTTATTGTTATCTTAGTATTCTTACACATTGTTGCACTACACGAAGTGGGTTCAAACAACCCTGACGGTGTTGAAATCAAGCGTAAGAAAGGTTCTGTAGCTGAAGAAGATAAGCCTAAATTCAAATTCCACGAGTATTACACCAACAAGAAAGACATTGTTGATGCAATCCCGTTCCACCCTTACTACACAGTGAAAGATATTGTGGGTGTGGTTGGTTTCTTAATCTTATTCTGCTGGGTTGTATTCTTTATGCCTGCGATGAATGGTTTCTTCTTAGAAGCGCCAAACTTCGAAGCAGCTAACCCACTGAAAACACCAGAGCACATTTTCCCTGTTTGGTACTTTACGCCATTCTATGCAATCCTTCGTGCAATCCCTAACAAGTTAATGGGTGTTGCGGCGATGGGTGCATCTATCGTAGTGCTTGCGTTACTACCTTGGATTGACCGTGGCTCGGTTCGTTCTATTCGTTATCGTTGTGGTTTACACAAGTTAAACATCGCACAATTTGTGGTAACTTTCGTTATCTTAGGTTGGGTTGGTGCTACTCCACAAACTGATTTCAAAACGCTGTTATCACAAATCACGACTGTGACATACTTCATGTTCTTCGTATTGTTATTTGTTTACAGCAAGAATGAGAAAACTAAGCCATTACCAACGAGGTTGACGAAATGATGAAAAAGCTAATTATCGGTTTATTCGCATTATTGCCATCGTTGACAATGGCAGCAGGTCCTTCGGTTCCTTTAATGGATGCGAACATTGACCTTAAAGATAACGCGTCTTTACAACGCGGTGCTAAATTGTTCATGAACTACTGTCTTGGTTGTCACCAAATGCAGTATCAACGTTATGAGCGTACGTTCCGCGATATCGGTATTCCTACTGAGATTGGTCAAGAGCAACTAATTTTTGATGGCTCAAAAGTTGGTAGCCACATCAAAAATGCGATTGGTAAAGATGACGCAGCTAAATGGTTTGGCGCAGCGCCACCGGACCTTACGCTTGTAGCGCGAGTTCGTGGTACTGACTGGATCTACACTTATCTGAAGTCATTCTACAAAGATGAATCTCGTCCGTTTGGCGTAAACAATATTGTTTTCCCATCGGTAGGTATGCCGCACGTTCTTCAAGAACTACAAGGTTTACCAACACCAATCACTGAAGAAGTGGAAGAACACGGTCACACTGTGACTAAAGTTGTTGGCACTGAAACAGATGGTTCTGGTGAAATGAGTGACGACGAGTACGATCGTGCTGCTCGTGACTTAACTAACTTCTTAGCTTACGTTGGCGAACCGTCACGTTTAGAGTCAGAAGCGTTAGGTCTTAAGGTAATTGGTTTCTTAGTGATTCTATTTATCTTGGCATTCATGCTGAAGAAAGAATACTGGAGAGATGTTCACTAATCCTGGGCATTTTGAAAGGTAATTTTGTGATAGGGGCTTAAGCCCCTATTGCTGTTTTTGTAATATAATGGAGGTAGGCATGGCCGTAGCTGCCAATAAGCGCCCTGTAATGACCCTGTTTTCTGGTGCTAACTGTATGTATAGCCATCAAGTACGTATCGTACTTGCTGAAAAAGGTGTAAGTGTTGACATTCACCTGGCTGAAAAGGATAACCTGCCAGAAGCACTTCATGAGATTAACCCTTACGGTACAGTACCAACACTGATCGATCGTGAGCTTGGTTTATATCAGGCAAACATCATCATGGAATACCTTGATGAACGTTTCCCTCATCCTCCACTAATGCCAGTTTATCCGGTTATGCGTGGCCGTAGTCGTCTAATGATGCATCGTATCGATACTGATTGGTATAGCCTAGCTAACAAAATCACTAGCGGTAGCAGCGAAGCTGCGCAAGCACGTAAAGAGCTTACAGAAGCGTTACTTGCAATTGCACCAATCTTCTCTGAAGCTCCTTACTTCATGAGCGAAGAGTTCAGCTTAGTTGATTGTTATTTAGCACCGCTACTTTGGCGTTTACCTGAGCTTGGCATTGAGCTTAATGGTGCTGGCGCTAAAGAGCTTAAAGAATACATGTTACGTTTATTTGAGCGTGAATCATTCCAAGCTTCACTAACTGAAGCTGAGCGTGAGATCCGTTTATAATGACGCCTAATCGTCCTTATTTACTACGCGCCTTCTTTGATTGGATTGTTGATAATCAGTGCACACCACACTTAGTGGTTAACGCTGATTTTCCTGCTGTACAAGTACCAACACAGTTTGTGCAAGACGGCCAGATCGTTTTGAACATAAGCCCATCAGCGGTAACACAATTTGCAATGGACAACCAACAACTTAGCTTTAATGCGCGTTTTGGTGGTCAACCAATGCAAGTTTACGTACCAATGGGTGCTGTGCTCGCAATTTATGCACGTGAGAATGGTGAAGGGACTGTATTTACTGCAGAAGAATTCATCGAGGACGAAGACGATTTTACTCCGGTATTAGAAAGTGTTGAAACACCTGACGATATTACGCCAGATGATGAACCACCGACAAAACCAGAGAAGAAAAAAGGTGCTCACTTACGAGTGATTAAGTAACCTTATTCAAATACAAGAAACCCGCTTATCAGCGGGTTTTTTATTATCAATTTACGGTTTGAGATTATAAATATTCAAACACTTTAATAACACGTTCAACGCCTGATACGTTACGTGCTACATCAACTGCTAAATTTGCTTCAGAGTCGCTCACTAAGCCCATTAAAAAGACTTCGCCATTCTCTGTAACTACTTTGATGTTATTACTGCTGATGCTCTCTGTGGTGAGTAATTGGGTTTTAACTTTAGAGGTAAGCCATGAGTCATGAGTTTGTGTGCTTATACCAATATTTGAACCAATGCGAATTTGGTTGTGTATCTTACGAATGCCATCAACGCCTTCGATAGCACGTTGTGCTTCGTCTTTCATTTCTTGATTGGCAACTTGACCAATCATAAGCACAATACCATTAACGCTAATGACGTTAACGTTAGCATATTTATGTAAGCGCTCATTTTCACTGATAGCAATTGAGCTTTTAATTTCGATATTGTTATCGTCGATTTGTGAACCAATTGTGCGGCGATCATTTGCGGCTGTTACAGCACCCGCTGTACCAGCCACGACAGCAGCTGCACAGCCCTGCAGCAATAAAACGGTACCAAATACAATTAAAGACTGTTTAAACATTAATTTTCTTCCTGTGGGAATAGGGTTAAATCGATAAGCTCACTTAGACAGTGTAAGTTGACTAAGTGCGACTCAACAATGCGGCTTGGGCGTTTTGAAGGCACACGAATTTCAACATCATTTGGCCCAAGTAAACCGACTAATTCACCGCCATCATCGCCAACAAGTACAATGACTTTCATATCACGAGTCAGTGCAGCTTCGACTGCTGAGATAATCTGCTTTTCATTACCATTCACCGCAATTGCTAGTAAAAGGTCACCTTGTTGTGCAAATGCTCGAATTTGTCTGGCAAAAGTTTCGTGCTCATCGTTATTTGCCGTTGAGCCTAAGTTAACTTGATCTTGTGCAAGCGCAACTGCTGGAAGACAAGGGCGCTCGGTCTCATAAAAGTTAATTAATAACCCTGCCATGTGCTGTGCCAACATATGACAGCTAGGGGTGCCACAGCATAGTAATTTATTGCCGTTAATTAGGCTTTGCGCGATGGTGAACGCTGCTGATTCAAGTGCGCTCGGAAGTACTTCACCTGCAGCTATTTGAACTTGAATATTTTCGGTAAAGATTTTTTTAATCGTTTCTTGCATAACCTACCAAATTAAGCCGACGCCAGAAGGCGTTAGTAAACATTTTTAAACCAGTTAAGGCTGCTATTAAGCTCACCCGTTATAGCGACATAATCTATCCGCATTAACTGATTTGAGATCTTTTTTTCGGCAAGATAATGGCTAATCGTTCGCCTTAATCGTTGCTGTTTTAGCTTGCTTAGCGCGTAGTTTGCGCCGCCACGAAGGGCGTTTTTCCTAAATTTTACTTCTACAAATACAAGTGTTTGCCCGTCGCGCATTATCAGGTCGAGCTCACCGTATTTACAAAAATAATTACGCTCAATGGTCTTTAAGCCATGTTGTATTAAATACTGTTCAGCCAGTTTTTCGTAATACAGGCCTTTTTCGCGGCTATTTTGCCACAATTGGTTAAACCACGACATAGCTTCATCCTTGAGCTAGTAGTATTTTGAAATAACCGTTTATTCAGCAGCGTTAATCCCAACAGCAGATTGCATGAATAGTGGAATTGGTTGCTCTGTTGCTAAATCAACAGCAATAATTTTTTTGTTCTTGTACTGTGCCCAATCTAAAGAGCGTGTTACATAACCATTGCTGGCAATGCTTAATTGACCACTAATACCACTAAAGCGTTTGCCTTGTACCATGCTCAACTGCTTTACATCACCCAACATACTGGCTGCATCGAATGCCATTGCGAATAAGCGCTGACTTATATCAGCGTTCTCTGGCCATAAACTATCGTATTGCTGGCGTAAATTATGTTGTGCAATTTGACCGTCAAGCATCCAAGGTAGTTCCGTAAAATAAAGGCCATCTAAATCGCCTTTATCGGTTCTATCGATTTGTTTACTGTGGCTTTTTGAGCTGGCATAAAGCGGAATACGATCAGCAAAAGTACTCACGTTAACGTCTAAATATGGTTTAATTAGGCGTGTTTCGGTGGCATCACCTAAAATATAAACTACATCGATATCACTGCGTGAGCGGGTTTCGCTTTCAACTTCTTGTTTAAATAATGATTTTACGACTTTTATGCGCTCTTTACTTTGGTCTACTTCTAATAGACCTGTAATAGTCTTAGGCATATCGTCTTTGTCAGAATAAAATCCGATTTGTGGTTTAACTTCGCTGTAGCGTTGCCATTGCGCATTGAAGTATTCAACTAAGCGTTGACCGTTACTGTTATTCGGTGCCAAAAGCATAGGTTTTTGATAGCCTGCAGTTAAGAAACGTTCTAAGGCTTGTTGAACTTCATGCTCAGGGTTTAATGCAAAGAAAAAATGCTGCTGAGAAATACGCTCACCATCAAAGGTGTTTAAATGCATTACCGGGTAATCAACAAGCGTTTGCGCGCTAGTCAACTTTTCAATGTTACTTTTTAATAATGGGCCAATAACAAAGTCGGCTTTAAACTCGCTGAGTTTAATTGCAATTTCTGCCGCAGATAGTGACTCATCAATAAATAATGTTTGTTCTAATGATTGTCCATCGAGGGCCGCGAGAACACCCGCTTTTAAAGCATCACCTAATCGCTCATTGGCACCTGATTGTGGAAGCAATACAGCTAGGCGTTTTACATTTAAAGGCTCAATTTGTACCAGCTCAGTTACTTTTTTTGGAAGCACTTCAGCTGCCGGGTGACCAGGGTAGCGGCGCAACCAGTTATTCATTGCTTGGTGTAATTCGACCGGCGCACCCAAATACACTTGGTGGTAAAGCGCTAGATTAACCCAACCTTGTTGTACCACAGAACCACGATTAAAGCGTTCGAGTGCGTACGAAGAAAGCTGGGTTAGGCTTTGCCATAAATCTTTATTGAGATTCGCAACGGTAAAGTTGTTTTTGCTGCTAAGTGTTGATGCCTTAAAAAAGTAAGTCATTGCTTGTTTTGGCATGCCTTGCGATGCATAAACACGCGCTGTTAAGTATTGATGCCATGCTTGATGCTCAGGTTGGCTTAACTGTGGCTCAAGTTGTTGTAATTGTGCCAGAGCTAAGTCGCTCTTACCTTGATGCTCTTGAGCTAGTGCAATATAAAGTTTGTTTTGAATTTGGTCTACGCTCGGAGTCGCTTCTAATTCAAGGCAGACCTTTTCTAAAAGTGACCAGCGCTCTTCGCTAATGGCAGCATCTCGTGCAGTGTATAAAAGCTGAATTTTATCAGCACCGTGACGATTTAGTGCCGCTTGGTACATAGATTGTGCGTCGGTTAGTTGTGATTGAGCCATACTCGATTGGCTCGATTGATTTTCTGTATTATTTCGTTGTTTTTCGGTTGTGCTACAAGCCGATAACCCTGACAATACAATTAATAGACTAACAAGTTTAAGTCGCACAATGATTTCCCGATACGTTAACGCGATTTGCTTATATTACTGACTGACGCAGGAGACCTCAATGTTAAATGAGGACAATTCAGATAAAATCGGCACTCTTTACATTGTTGCCACGCCTATTGGTAACTTTGACGACATCAGCCAGCGTGCCATTCAAACCCTATCTGAGGTTGACTTAATAGCCGCTGAAGATACTCGTCACACAGGAAAGTTGTTAAGCCATTTTAATATCAAAGCAAAAACCTTTGCTTTACATGACCATAACGAGAAACAAAAAGCGCAACAAATTGTTGATTGGCTAGAGCAAGGAATGAATATTGCTCTGGTATCTGACGCCGGCACGCCACTTATCAGCGACCCAGGTTATGCGGTAGTCAATTTATGCCGTGAACAGGGCGCGCATGTCACGCCAGTACCGGGGGCATGTGCAGCAATTACCGCTGTATGTTGTTCTGGTTTACCGACAGACCGCTTTCAGTTTATTGGTTTTACACCTGCAAAGAGTAAAGCAAGGCAAACCTTTTTTATCGAAGCGGTAAACTCAGGTATTACTAGTATCATGTATGAAAGTACCCACCGTATTATGGCGAGCCTTGATGATTTAGAGGAAGCACTCGGTACAGAGCAGCCTGTAGTGTTTGCAAAAGAGCTAACTAAAACCTTCGAAACCTTTTTCAATGGCACTGTTGCCGAGCTAAAACAGTTTTTAACGGATGATCCAACTAAGCAGCGCGGCGAAATCGTATTGATGTTACCGGGTAAGGTAAAGCAAAGTGATGATATTCCAGAAGATGCGCGTCGTATGCTAGGTTTGCTTGAAGCTGAAATGCCACTGAAAAAAGCTTGCGGTGTGGTGGCTGAGTATTTTGGTTTGAAGAAAAACGCACTTTATAAAGCAATTATTGACGAAAAAGACTAATTCTTTACTGCATAGACGTGCGCGCTCAGGTATACTGCGCGCCGAGTCAGCCGAGATAATCGCTGCCTGCAACGAAAATGCGCAGGGGGAGGAAAGTCCGGGCTCCACAGGGCAGGGTGCCAGCTAACGGCTGGGGGGCGCGAGCCTACGACAAGTGCAGCAGAGAGGAGACCGCCAACTTCGGTTGGTAAGGGTGAAAGGGTGCGGTAAGAGCGCACCGGGCCACTGGTAACAGTTGGTTGCAAGGTAAACTCCACCCGGAGCAAGACCAAATAGGGTTCCTTATGGCGTGGCCCACGTTGGAACCGGGTAGGTTGCTTGAGCCATAGAGCAATTTATGGCCTAGACGAATGATTATCCACGACAGAACCCGGCTTATTGGCTGACTCACCAAATTATACAAGAGCCTCGGTATTTACCGAGGCTTTTTGTTTTTAGGGTGGAGAAAATCCACTCCGCGCATATAAAACAGCGGCTTATTGGCTGACTCACTAAATTAAAGAAAGCCCACAGTGAAAACTGTGGGCTTTTTGTTTTTTGGGCGGAGAAAATCCACTCCGCTCATACAAAACAGCGGCTTACTGGCTGACTCACCAAATATCATAAAAGCCTCGCAGCAATGCGGGGCTTTTTCTTTCTATATCTTTACGTAATTAAGAAAAACCACTCCGCTCATACAAAAAGTGGTTTACTGGCTTTGAATAAGAGTATTAAAGGGAGAGTGTGACGAGTTTTCACTGTTTAGTTTATGGCTACTGCGTAGTAACCATTATGTGTAGTAGTGAAATTTATCATTATTGTTAAACCACCAAATTCACCATTTTTAAACTGTGTTTTACCATTAAGAACTGAAACACGTTCAACAATTCCTAACACTCCAAACCCTCCTTTTGAATTAGAATTTAGCTGTGCAGATAAGCCAATACCATTGTCATTAATGATTACTTCAAGCTTATTTTGTAGATAAGTTATATCGATTGAAAACTCTGTGGCCAGAGAATGCTTAACAGCATTGGTTGATGCCTCTTGGCATATACGGAATATAGCTATTTTAAAATCATCATTTAAGTTATCTATCGGTCCACTTATTTTGCATTGATAAGCTATTCCAGCTTCATTTAGGTGCTCAGAGAATAACTCGCTTTTTAATGCTGCTTCTAAACCCAATTCGTCTAATAGACGAGGTCTCAGCCAGTGCATTAACCTATATACCGAGTCATACATATGGCTTGAAACGTTTTGGAGTCGTGTAATTGTCGATGCTAGCTCGTTATGGTTGGCTGTTTTCTTTTCTAATATTGCAATATTTGTTTTTAAAGCTGTTAGGTTTTGACCTATATCATCATGTAATTCTTGTGAAAGCTGGCTTCGCTCAGATTCTTGAACATTGACAACTTTAGTGGCTAAGTTTTGAGTTAGCGTGCTAAGTTCAATTAATTCTTTATTTTGCTCTAATAATGCGGATTTAGACTTATTTAATTCAGTAACAAATGCACTGAGTAAAAGAGCCAGAACGCTGTAACTTATTATGTAAAGTTGCGTAGTCAGGAGTAACTCGGTTTCATTCACACCATAGACGTTAATGAGTAAGGATATAACAGTTACACTTGCATAGCTCAGAGCCCCTAAGGCCCCGTATCGATAGCTAAACCATATCAATGGAAATATAGCGAGCATTCGCAAGAGATAAAGTGATTTAGGTTCAAACAAATAAACCCCAATAAAAACAGTGAGGCAAAAACACAGCTGCACTAAGAGAGTACTAACCTCTTTAGTTATGAGTTTATTTAATTGCTGGTAAATTGTTTTAGCATGAAACGCGAAAAGCAACATGATAAGTGTCGTTATGATACCGCCAAGCTGATGAGCTAACATCATTTCAAAACGATCTTCATCAGCAATAAGCCGGTACTTGTTTTGGCTATCACTCGGTAAGATAATGAGCATTGATCGTATAAAGCGATATGAAATTGCAATAAATAATACTGTAACAGCACTTTTAACAGTTTGAATATCTAATCGAACTTTGAAAAGCTTTGCCAGCAGAAGAGGAGTAAGAATCAAAAACTCTCGGCATGCAAAGCTAACAAGCCTATAGAGGGCATCATCAAGAGGAACATCATAAAAATACCAAACATAACTGATTTGTCCTAATGTAAAACCGACTGCTAATGCTGGCCAATAACGCAAAGGAAAAAACAGATAACAAACTACTCTAAAGCCAACCGGAAAGTACCAGCTAACAAAGTCCTCATACACAACATAGTTAAAGGAAAATAAATAAAGACTATTTTCGATAATGGGTGCAATTAAAACGATTAAGCACGATAACAGTACAAACTTTACAATTTCAGTGCGCTTGATGCTTTTAAAGTGAGAAGCAAGAGTACCAAAAGAACTTTTGTTGAAGACTCTATCCATGAGTAAGCATAACCTTTTTATAATATGTAAACTTGCGTCGTATCAAACTGTTGTTTGGCGCTAGGGTTGCACAAAGTATAACGTTGTGTAACTTGGATTTCAGCTTTATTACCAATAAGTTGTAATAAATGCCCTTTAGCAATATCAGACATATTACGCTTATGCTTCACAATCACTTCACGGCCTAGAGCCCCTTGCAAGCGTGGTTTAGGGAAAGCTGTTTTGGTTACTGGCTTGATATGCTCGCACTGAGTAAAATAATCTAAACATCGCTGTTTGGCTTTATTGATGGTTTCATCGTTACTTTTAATTATGTCCACATTTTTGATGAAATGAACAAAAGCGGCATTACGTGAAGTAAAGTTAGCTGCAACATCCGTTAAGGCTTTCGCTTCTGGCCATTTTCGCATTACTACGTATTTATTTTTACCTGTTTTGACTAGGTTAGTAGACCCTTTTGTCATTTTACTTGTCCACTCAATACGATAATTTGACTCACCTATGTAATGTAGTAATACGGTGATGTTTTGAAAGTGGCTTGTTTCCCCTGCGATCTTTTTCATGGCTATTTCCTTGTCATTTTGGGTAAGCTTACTAGGAGGGCATCAAAAAAATTATTTCCACTTTTCTTAGGCTTATAAGAATTTTTCTTACCTTAGTGCGCCACTACCGCGTTATAATGGGACTAATCAATACATGGAGTTGTTATGAAATTTGCGCTTATTGACGATCATCAAATGGTAAGAGAAGGTTTTAAGGCTCTTATCGAAGAAGAAGACCCTGATTGGCAAGTTTCTTTTGAAGCTAGTAGCTACAGTGAGTGTCTACACAAAATAGATGATATTGATATCGATTGCTTCGTTATCGACATTTCTCTGCCAGATAGAAATGGGTTAGAAGTCGCTCAACTAATTGGCAAGAAGTTACCAAGTGCTAGGCGTATCATTTTGAGTATGTATGAGGAAAAGTCTTACATTCAAAGAGCGTTAGACTTAGGTGTTGATGCTTATCTATCGAAACGAGATGCAGCTGAAGAGCTAATAACTGCAATACATTCTATCGTTAAAAACCAACTATTTTTAAGCCCATCAATTAACACGCATTTCTTGAAACCTCAAAAAACTGACAATGTATTAAACAAGCTTACGCGAAGAGAGTTAGAAGTTTTTAAGCTACTTGCGCAGGGCTTTAATGCGAAACAAATTTCACAAGTGATTGATATAATACCTAAAACGGCTCATGTTCATCGTGCTAGCATTATGAGCAAACTTAACTTAACTTCGCAAATTCAAATTACTAAACTAGCTCTTGAAAAAGGGGTAATTCTTATTGATGAAATAGGGTAGTTTTGACAGCGTCAGTAATACTAAAAATATACAGGTTTTAACTAGTTAGTTATATATACCTAACTAGCTCACTTAATAGCTATAGCCTGCAAACTATGAATTTTTCTTAGGCACACTAAGAAAGTAGCTAATTACCATAACGGTTTGTTCTTTATATCCTTTAAATCTAATTTACTTATGTTTAAAGGATTGAAAATGAGTGTTATTGAGGGAAGTACTAAGGAGTTTGGCAATACCACTATCCTGCTTCATAGTTTGGGTTCTTCTTGTTACAGAATTGAATGGTATAGCAGGATGACGGGCGCATCGACGAGTTTAGCAAGGCTCAAGCAAGGTAAATACGTCGTTATTCGTAAATGGGCGCAAGTGAAAAAAATGTCTGATGTTTCGAGTGAATTTAGCAGCCGAAATAGCGCGTTAATACACTTTCTAAATAACGTCGATATTGTTAAATCACATGATGACTGGATCTGTGCTGCTAAGCAGCACTGTCTTAACTTGTTTGTCGAAAATGAAGGCCTTAAACCTGTTAGCAAAGCGAACTTTCCTAAACCGAGGCTGCAGGGTGCGATTGGTAAAGAGGTGGTTGTTAAATCTAGGTTGGGGGAAAAGGAAATAGCGCATGGCTTGTTGTTACAGCTTATTGGCAATCAAGCTGAAATTCAGCTTGCGAATATGAAGAAAAAATTTTTTACCAAGCAAGTTTATTTAATGTAAATTTTTGCATTCAAATACCAAAATGCACTTCAATTTTAAATCCATCTATTTCAGTAACTGTATACGTGCCATCAAGTGCAATAACTCGCTCTTCAATAAATGATAATCCGTAGCCACCAGATTGTTGTTGTGTGGCTTTCGCTTTGCCATTATCTGTAATATTAAGGTGTATATACTGTTCGTGAGCGGCCAAGCTAAGCCTTAGCTCTGTGGCTGTACTGTGTTTGATGCAGTTTGTTACAGCTTCTTGGCAAATTCTGTAGATAGCTGTTTGATGTTCATCTGATATTGCTGACTTTAAGCTTATTTCAGCTATGTAATTGATAGATGCTTTATTTAGCAAAGACTTAAAGCGGCCCTCTTTAAGTGCCTGCACAAGGCCTAGTTCATCAAGCTCCCTTGGTCTGAGATGATGCATAATCTGATAGACAGAATCATACATCGCTTTTGCATTTTCTTTTAGGCCATCAACGAGTGCGTTTTCATTATTTTGTTGTGCGATAGAAAGCACAGTTAAGTCTGTTTTGAGAGCTGTCAGGTTTTGGCCTAATTCGTCATGTAGTTCTTGAGACAAGTACTTTCGCTCATTTTCTTGAACAGTCACCATACGTTTAGCGAGTTGTTTATTTTTCTCAAGAAGTGCCGTGAGTTTTTCGTTGCTGGCTTGTAGTTGATTATTTTTGATCTTTAACTCGTTAGTGGCAGTCCCTATTAGCAGGCCTGTTACTGAATTCGCTAAGATGAATAATTGGCTAATGTAAGTATTGGTCGCATCTTGTGTGGGGCCTGCTTGTGCAACGATCAGCACATTACTTACCAATGCACTTGCTATAGCACCTTTAATACCAAATTTATAAGAGAACCAAATTACCGGCAGAAGGGAGCAAAGGCGTAGCAAGGGGTAAAGATCTGAGTGACTTAGGTAACTCACTATGTAAAGAAACCCCAGTGTGAATAAGCTTAAAAAAATAACCGCATGATGACGAGAAAACAGACGGCTATAACTTTGGCTGATTAACAATAATACGGGGGCGACTAATAATGTCCCCGTCAGGTCGCCTAATGTCATATTGAGTTGATATTGTAATACTTGCTTACCTTCTAACCAGGTTGTGAATTCAAAGGCGCTCGAGAACAAAAACCATTTGAAAGAAGCTGAAAAAACGGCAAGTAGAATTAGCGACAAAGCACCTGAATTGGAGGTAACTTTTGGTGGCCAGCGGCTTTTCTTAAAGCTGTAGACAATAGCCATATAGGTTAATTCTTGAAAGAAACCATGAAATAAATCAAAGCTCCATTCGCCATTGTAATAGACACCTGAATATGACACATAAAGCCTAGAGGCAATCCAAAGCATTGGCCAAAATCGCACAGGCAATATAACAAAGAATGCAAGCTTCACCCCCGCAGGCAGGTAAATTGCGCTACTTTGGGTAACGGTTTCTAAATGATTACTCACCCAAGAGGATAAATATAAAGCAAGAAAGTAAAGCGCAAACACCAATAACTGGTTAAATACTTCAGTTATAAAGCTATGTGAAGGGTACTCTTTTGAGACGAGCTTATGCCAGTTCATCAATTGTGATAATCCCGGAATCTATAGCAATTTTTAATAATTCAAATGAATTACTGACTTCAAGTTTGTTGTATATATTTGTTTTATGCACATGGGCTGTTTTGGGCATCATATCGAGTTGTTGTGCCACTTGTTTGGCATTCAAGCCTTTGGCAAATAAGGGAAGTGCTTCTTTCTCTCTGGGTGTTAAAAGTGTGAGTTTACTTGACGGAGAGGTGGTATTAAATTTCACATCTTCACTGATGTAACGCCCTCCATTAATGACTGAATTGACCGCATCAATTAAAGCTTCTGATGCTGAGCGCTTAGATACATAAGCTTGTACGCCCAACTTTAGAGCATTGCTAACATAAGGTTCGTAGTCGTACATAGAAGCAACGATCGTTTTTATGTCGGGGAAGTGAGTGTTTAAATAAGAAAGAAATGCGAGTCCGTTTTCACCATCATGCATTGAAATATCAACAATAAATATATCAGGTGTCTCTAAGCTAACGGCAAGTTTTGCTTCAGTGACTGAGCAGGCTTCTATTACAACTTGCCATCCTGTTTGTAGCTCTAATAATTTTTTAAAACTATCCCTAACAAGCTGATGATCTTCAATGATTCCAATACGCATAATCCCTCCATAGAATTTTTATTATATCCCCAGTTCAATGAGTTATGTCTAGGAATTATTCTTATATATTAAATTTGCGTTTATATGTTGTCATTTTAAAGCAACGAAACTCTTGGAGTGTTTCTAGTTCTACTCCATGTTCTGAATCGTTGTGATTATTGATCTCGGACAAGGTTGCTGCGTTGACTCTGTTTGTTACAGTGATACAGTGAATTTGAACTTAAATTCTAGCCAAAGGAGTTGCCCATGCTAGGCGAAAAACACTCGTTATTGAACGAATTCCCGGAGTTTAATGAATTAATCCATAATCTTGCTAAAAATGATGCTCACTTCAAGAAAACCATGCAGCGTTATGATGAGATGGATAAAGAAATTCGTGAGCTTGAATTGCAAAATTCGCCAATTGAAGATGCGGATATGCATGAAAAGAAACACCAACGCGCCGCGCTAAAAGATGAACTTTATGACTTTTTAAAAGCCAACACTTAACAATTTAAAAAGCTAATGCCCCTACCAATTGCATACTCATAGTAGGGGCTTTTTATTTTCTGTTTTTACTACTCAATCGTAGTTAATCGCAATATCCCTTTACTCAATCAAGGTTATGGTAGTCTTAGCGCGATTTTTTCAGGCAACAATAGAATAGTGCTTTGCACTGACTAGGATTAACATGATTAAAAAAAATATTATTACTACTTCATTAGCACTAATGGGTGTTGTCGCTGTAGGTAGCGCATACGCTGATGAAGGGCAGTGGCAACCGCATCAATTAAAACAATTACAAAGCGAGTTTGACCGCGTTGGTATCGAATTACCGGCTTCACAAGTGGCAGATCTCAACCAATACCCACTCAATGCAGTGGTTGGTTTAGGTTATTGCTCTGCGTCATTTGTGTCACCAAAAGGCTTGGCGGTAACTAATCATCACTGTGCTTATGGCGCGATTCAAAATAACAGCACACCAGAAAACAACTTAATTGAAAAAGGCTTTTTAGCAGCTGACTTATCAAAAGAGCTACCTGCAGGCCCACAAGAGCGTTTGTATGTAACAGAACAAGTGGATGATGTCACTGAGCGCGTACTGGGTAACTTACCCGCAGAACTACACGGCAAAGCGCGTTATGAGGCGATTCAAGCGAACCGCAAGGCGTTGATCAGCGAGTGTGAATCAGATCCTAACTACCGTTGTACGGTTCGAGATTTTCACCATGGCTTAGAGTACTTCATGATCAAGCAACTAATGATCAAAGATGTGCGCTTAGTTTATGCCCCAGCAGAAGCATTGGGTAATTTTGGTGGTGACATCGATAACTTTGAATACCCACGTCATACAGCTGATTTTACGTTTGTACGTGGCTATGTCGGTAAAGATGGTAAACCTGCAGATTACAGCGAAGATAACGTACCTTATGAGCCAAAGTCGTTCTTAAAAGTGAATGCGAGCGGCGTAAGCTTAGGGGATGGTGTGTTGGTGGCAGGTTATCCGGGTCGTACAAGCCGCTATAAACTAGCAGACGAAGTAAATTATTCAGCGAGTTGGTATTACCCGACACTGCTTAATACTTACAACATGACCCTTGATGTGATTGCCAAGCAGAGTGAAGGCGATGAGCAAGCACAGGTAAAATATGCCTCTCGTGTAAAAAGCACCAACAACCGTTTAAAGAAACTCGAAGGTTTACAAGACGGTTTTAAAGTAACGGATATTCCGGGAATTAAAGCTGCGCAAGAGCAAGAATACCTAGCTTGGTTTGCACAAAGTGCTGAACGTAAAGCCTATGCAGATTCATATCACGCATTAAAGTCATTATTAGTTGAAGCACATGCTCAGCAACAAAGTCACTTTTACTTTGATTATGCAAAACGAGCAGACTTACTAAGCACTGCAATTCGTTTATACCGCTTAGCAAAAGAGAGCGAAAAACCTAATGCAGAGCGCGAAATGGGCTACCAAGAGCGCGATCTTCCTATGCTTAAAGCCCGTTTAGAGCGCTTGCAAAAGCAATTTACACCTGAGGTCGATAAAGCTTTATGGTTAAGCTACTTAGGTAACTATTTAGCACAAGACAAAGCTGCGCAAGTAGCGGCATTAAACAATGGCTTAGGTATCACAGACACTACAACACAAGCCGAACTTGATGCGATTGTAGCTTCTTTTTACGCTAAAACAGAACTTACAGATACAGCAACGCGTGTTAGCTGGATAGGTAAATCAGTAGCCGAATTTGAAGCATCAAATGACCCATTCATTAAATTAGCTGTTGCGCTATACGATACCAATATGGCACAAGAGGCTGACGAAAAAGAAATGGCCGGTCGTTTAGCTGAAATTCGTCCGCAATATATGCAAGCAGTCATCGCCTTTAATAATGCTAAAGGTAAGCCAGTTTACCCAGATGCAAATGGCACTTTACGCGTAAGCTATGCACAAGTTGATGGTTACCCAGCAGCAGATGCTGTGTATAAAACACCTTTTACATCACTACGTGGTTTAGTAGCTAAACACACAGGTGAAAAACCATTTGTTGTTACAGATAAAGTACTTGAAGCATATAAAAAGCAAGCGTTTGGTGCGTACTACCGCGGTGACTTAGGTTTACCAGGTGTCAGCTGTAGTTTATTCAGCTTTGGTTGTGAGCCACAAGCGGCTAAACCACTTGAAGTAAACTCAGTTCCTGTAAACTTTTTAAGTAGCGCTGATACCACTGGAGGTAACTCAGGTTCGCCAGTAATGAATGGTAAAGGTGAATTAGTAGGCCTTAATTTTGACTCGACTTATGAATCAATCACCAAAGATTGGTACTTTAATGCGAAGATCACCCGTGCGATCCACGTTGATATTCGATATATGCTTTGGTTAATGGAAGAAGTTGATAACGCAGGTTACCTACTTGATGAAATGACCCTAGTTAAATAGCCCCGCTATTTTGAAAATAACCGCAGCAATCGCTGCGGTTTTTTTATGTCTTTAATTTATGCCAATCTAACGTTTTTAATTTGTTTATTTTCAATACTTTTGTAATGTACAAAATAGATACTTTTATTTGGGAAACATAATGAGCGCCAAACAAATAATAAAAGCCATTTCAGTGAGTGTTGTGGCAATAACGGCAAGCTTTAATGCCAGTGCAACGAATACTGAAGCAATGTGGCCGGGCACAGCTTACGAAAAGCAAATACCGACATTTAAACAAGTACTAGGGTACGACGTAGGTGAGCGCATCACTAATTACAGCGATATGCGCCGTTATCTTAGCGCCCTTGAACAGGCTGCGCCTGATCGTATTAAAGTGTTTAAGTACGCAAACAGCTGGGAAGGTCGTGAGCTGGTTTATGCGGTGGTTGGAACCGCTGAGCATATTCGTTCATTAGAAACCCTTGCGAATGACACACAAGCTTTGGCTGATCCGCGTATTACCTCTGAAAAAGAAGCGAAGTCGCTAATAAAAAATTTACCGACGTCTGTGTGGCTTCAATATGCAGTGCACGGTAATGAAATTAGCTCAACCGATGCTGCATTATTTACAGCGTATCACTTATTAGCAGCTCCGAATGATGCCGTTAACAGCAAAATTTTAGACAACACCGTGGTCTTTATCGACCCATTACAAAACCCAGATGGTCGTGAGCGCTTTGTTACACGTTACTATGCAAGCGTCGGTCTTGAGCACAGTGCTGATAGGTTAAGTGCAGAACATAATGAGCCGTGGCCAAGAGGCCGAACAAATCATTATTTGTTTGATATGAATCGTGATTGGTTAGCGCTTACTCAGCCTGAAAGTAAGGGAAAAGTGGCAGCAATCAATAAATATAAACCACAAGTGGTGGTGGATATTCATGAAATGGGCGGCGATCAATCTTACTACTTTGCACCAGCTGCTCAACCATTTAACCCGCATATGACGAAAACTCAAATCGCCAACATGGATGCAATTGGTCAAAATCATGCGAAGTATTTTGATGAGTTTGGCTTTGATTATTTTACCCGAGAAATTTTTGACGCCTTTTATCCTGGCTACGGCGATAGCTGGCCAGTATTTTATGGTGCGTCTGCATCAACCTACGAAGTCGGCTCAGCCAGAGGTCATGTATTTGAGAAAAACACTGGTGAGCTGCTCACTTATTTTAATACTGTAAAACGTCAATTTGTGGCCTCAATCTCGACCGCCGAAGGTGCAGCCAATCAACGCGAAAAATTACTGGGTGACTTTTATCAATATCAAGTTGATGCAATTGATTCGGGTAAAGATAGCAAAGATCGTGTTTATATTTTACCTAAGCAAAGTAACCGTGAAGGAGCTCATAGACTAGCAACCTTAATGGCTGAACATGGTGTTGAAGTTAAACAAGCAACCGAAGATTTCAAAGCTTGTGGTGTTAAGTATAAAGCGGGTAGCTACTTTATTGATACCGCGCAGCCACGTGGGGTATTTGTACGCACCACGTTTACAGACCAAGTAGATATGGCTGAGGCATTTGTAAAAGAGCAAGAAAGACGCCGTGCTCGTAACCTAGGTGATGAAATTTACGATGTCACAGGTTGGTCACTGCCGATGATGTTTAATGTTGATAGCGATAGTTGTGGTCGCGCTGTTAGCGCAGACAGTAAAGCAGTTAAGGCCGACGACACATTGCTTGGTAAAGTGAATAACCCAGATGCCTCAGTGGCTTATATTGTTGCCTGGGGCGATACGGCCGCAGCACGATTTTTAACAGCGGCACTACAAGCTGGCATTAAACTGAAAAGTGCTGACCAAGCATTTGTATTAGGTGATAAAACTAACTACCCAGCGGGGAGCTTAGTAATCGAGAAGCGCCTAAACGAAAAGGACTTACTAACTAAAATTAGCCAAATTGCTGAGCAAACTGGTGCAATTGTTGATGGTGTGGATTCAAGCTGGGTGATTGAAGGCCCAAGCTTTGGTAGTAACAAAACAGTGCCTATGGTGGCACCAAAAGTGGCGATTGCATGGGATGCCGCTACTCGTGAGCTAAGCGCCGGTAACACTCGTTTTGTTATCGAAAGGCAGCTTGGCTACCCAGTAACCGCGATTCGTACGCCAATGCTTGCATGGGCTGATTTAAGTGATTACCAAGTGCTTATTTTACCAGAAGGTAATTACGAGCAAGCATTAGGTAAATCTGGCGCAGCTAATTTAAAAAGCTGGGTTGAAGCGGGCGGCGTGTTGATTGCCCTAGGTAATGCAAACCGTTTTACCACTAATGTTGATTACGGCTTATTAGATGTGAAGCGAGAGCAAGCTTACCGAGAAGATAAAGCCGATAGCAGCGATAATAAAAGCAGCAAAGTGGCAGGACAGTTATTCACTTCTCGTGATGATTTGAAAGCGGCAAGCATCGAGCCACACACATCGCCGGACTATGTAGCCGGTGTACTTGCTAATGTTGAAGTAGATCAAGAGCATTGGTTAACGGCTGGGGTTGATAAAGACCTCGTTGCGGTGGCTTATGGTAATGATATTTACACGCCAATAAAACTTAACTCAGGTAAAAACTTAGCGTGGTTTACAGGTAAAGACGATGTGCTGGCAAGTGGTTACCTTTGGCAGCAAAATAAAGCGCAGCTTGCATATAAACCATTGCTTGTGCATCAACCTCAAGGCAAAGGCATGGTGATTGGCTTTACACAATCACCAACCTATCGTGCCTACCTTGAAGGCATGAATGTACTTTTAACTAACACGATTTTCCGTGCTGCAGCACATGCTCAATAAGGTCATAGTCTAATCAAAGAGCCCGCCGATGTTGCGGGCTTTTTTGTAGGTAAAATTTTGCTAAAACAGCTATAAAGGTAATGATAAAGAAAATAAAAAAGCCCGCAGGGCAAAGGGCGGGCTTTTTAGTATTCCAAGGAGAGAAAGTGTTAAGACACAATCCCCAGCGGCTTGCCTGTTTGCCAAGCGCCACGGGTAAAGTCTGGAATTGTTTTGCTGTTACTTCTATCAGCAACCGATGCCATACTTTGCGGGAAGATTGATGACCATGCTGCAGCATCGTATACATCTTGATCAAGTGGCTCATTATTGCGCAAGCAGTAGATCATGCGCCAAAGCATAATGAAGTCCATACCGCCGTGACCACCGTTACGAACCGCTTCTTCACCCATGCGTTTCCAAAGTGGATGATCAAACTCGGCACGCCACTTTTCCATATCTTGATCCCAGCTATGGAAATTTTGCATATGTGGCTTACGACCTTGCGAGCCGGCTTTTTCCCACGCAGCGAGCTCTGCTTCATATTGCTGTTGATAAATTTTCGCGATAGCTGGTGGCACATCTTCAAGGGCAATACGATTAGGGAAACCTGCAAATGTACCATTAGTACCTTGAATTAGGTTATGGCGGCTATACGGACGAGGGCTAGTGGTATCGTGCTGAACCATAATGCTACGACCTTTCACTGTTTTAATAATGCTGGTGTTCATGTCGCCAGCAGTAAATTTAAGTGAACGACGTTCGTGGCCTGCAGGGAATTCACGTTCTGCGTAGGCTGCGCGGCCAAGAGCAGGAGAGCTGACTGATGTAACAAAGTCAAAGCGATCACCACGGTTGATGTTCATATACTGAGAAACCGGGCCTAAACCATGAGTTGGGTATAAGTTACCGTTTACTTTCGTATGCCAGTAAGTGCGCCAAGAGCCGGTGCTACGGTCGATTTCTTTCATCTGCCAACGCAGGTCATGAATATAAGCGGCTTCACCATGTAGTAACTCGCCAAATACGCCCTTTCGAACCATGTTTAATACCATTAACTCGTCGCGACCGTAGTTAACGTTTTCCATCATCATACAGTTCTTTTGTGTGCGTTCAGCAGTGTTCACTAGTTGCCAGCATTCTTCCATTGTGGTGGCTGCTGGTACTTCAACAAAGGCATCTTTACCACTTTCCATGGTCTCAACACTCATTGGTGTGTGCCATTTCCAAGGTGTTGAAATGATCACAATGTCGATGTCATCGCGAGCAAGCATGTCTAAATAGGCTTTATCAGAACCCGTATAAGCAGTTGGTTTAGGTAAGCCTTTTTCAACAACATAGTTAACAGACTTATCAAGCATTAGCTGATCTGTATCGCAAATAGCTTTAATTTCAACACCTTCAATATGGCAAAGGTGTTTTACATGGCCGCTACCACGTTGACCAACTCCGATAAAACCAACACGTACCACATCCATTGCTGGCACAGCTAAGCCCATTACGCTTTTACCTTGTGCAGCAAGTGGGGTGCTTTGATTATCACCTTGTTGGCTTTTCGCACAGCCAGTCACGACTGTCGCGGCGGTAATGGCTGCGGCAGATTTTAAAAAACTACGTCTATCTATTGTCATAACGATACCTAAATCACTGAGATTATTTTAATAGTGGGTTTCAGTTATTTCTGTTATATCGCAACTCAAAGTTAATTACAATTAAATGCTTTCAAAATCTTTCGTAATTGCAGGGTTTATCATTTGAAGTCTTATTAAACCCTATGTTAAGCGTGCTATTAACTTACCCTAGCCTTTCGTTGTCTTTCGTTTTATTGCGAAGTGTTTCGCGCTGTGCTACTGTAATTTCAAATCACGTATCTAACCAATAGCGTAAGCTGCTTGGAGAAAACCATGAATGCATTAAAAACGATTATAAATAACAATCGAGTAGGGCAAGCGCAGGGAATTTATTCTGTGTGCTGTGCACACCCGCTCGTTATCGAAGCAGCGATGTTGCAAGCTCTCAATGATGGCACTGAAGTTTTAATTGAAGCTACGGCGAATCAAGTTAATCAGTTTGGCGGTTACACAGGTATGAAGCCCCATGATTTTGTTGAATTTGTCCATGCAATAGCCGAAAAGGTAGGGTTAGGTACCCAGCGCATTATTTTAGGTGGGGATCATTTAGGCCCAGTGTGTTGGGTGAATGAGCCTGCAGAGGTTGCGATGGAAAAAGCTGTTGAACTAGTAAAAGCCTATGTAAGCGCTGGTTTTAAGAAAATTCATTTAGATGCCAGTATGCCATGTGATGACGATGGAGAGCGTTTGGCTGATGCTGTGATTGCCGAGCGTGCAGCATTGATGTGTCAAGCTGCCGAGTCGGTCTCAGAAGATAACGATATTGTCTATGTAGTGGGTACTGAGGTTCCTCCTCCGGGTGGCGCTACTGAGGAGCATGATACGATTGAAGTGTCGCATGTTGAAGGTGTACAGCAAACAATAGAATTACATCAGGCTGCGTTTGCTAAATTTAATATTAGTGATGTGTGGTCGCGTGTTATTGCTGTTGTTGTGCAGCCAGGGGTTGAGTTTGATAATCATCAAGTATTTAACTATCAACGTAATGAGGCGCAAAAACTGAAAGAATTTATAACCCATGTCGACAACCTAGTTTATGAGGCTCACTCAACGGATTATCAGCCTGATCACTGCTACCATGAGCTAGTGAAAGATCACTTTGCAATATTGAAGGTAGGCCCACAGCTTACTTATGCACTTCGTGAAGGCCTATTTGCTTTATCTTATATTGAAGACCAGTTAATTGATCCTGCCAAGCGTTCTAATTTACGTGATGTATGTGAGCGGATCATGCTTGAAAAACCGCATTACTGGAATAAATTTTACCCAACAGAAGGCGCTCAAGCGAAGTTATTTAGAGCTTACAGTTATAGCGACCGTATTCGTTACTACTGGCCTGAAGATGAAATAAAGCAAACGGTAGAAACCTTGTTTGATAATTTAGAAGAGCAAATCATTCCACAAACCTTGCTTAGTCAGTTTATGCCAATGCAATACAAAGCATTAATCAATGGCCAAATTAACTCATCACCGCGTGAGTTAGTACTTAATAAAATAATGGAAGTAACGAATACCTATTCGCTTGCTTGTAATCAATAGGTGGTGTTGAGAGAATTTATTATGACGCAGTATTTATTATTAAACGAAACAGAACTTAAGCAAAAGAACGCTTATTGGACAGCAAGAGAAATCTCTCAGCAGCCAGAATCATGGTGTAATACCGCCGCTATTATCGAAACACATCGAGCAGAAATAAACGCATTTTTAGCCCCGCTTCTGCTATTAAAGGAATTACAAATAGTATTAACTGGCGCTGGCACATCAGCTTATGTTGGCGAAGTATTAGCACCACACTTAACTGCCAAAACAGATTTAAATGTGCGCGCAGTCAGCACTACAGATATTGTGTCTAACCCACATGGTTTTTTACAAAAGGGTACGCCAACCTTACTTATTTCTTATGCGCGTTCAGGTAATAGCCCTGAAAGTGTCGCTGCGGTCGATATCGCTGAGCAAGTCGTTGAAAAATGCTATCACTTAGTGATTACCTGTAATGAAAGCGGTGAGTTAGCTAAAAGAGCTGCGATTAAAAGCAATAGCTTTAGTGTACTTATGCCGAAAGAAACCCTTGATGAAAGCTTTGCAATGACCAGTAGTTTTACTTCGATGTTGCTTTCAACGTTATGTATTTTTACCCCTGATGTTAATCAGCTTACACAAGTGACAAGGCAAACAGAGCAGCTGCTCGAAACTCAACTCGATGAGGTTAGGAACTTTGCGCAAACTGATATTGAACGCTTGGTGTTTTTAGGGGCTGGTTCCTTAATTGGTTACGCAAAAGAAGCGGCCTTAAAGTGTTTAGAATTAACGAATGGTGACTTAATTAGTTATTTTGAAACGCCACTCGGTTTTCGCCATGGCCCTAAAACTATTATTAACGATAAAACAGCAGTGTTGTTGATGGCCTCGAGTGATTTTTATAGTAGTTTGTATGATGCTGATTTATATAATGAACTATTAAATGACCAACAATGTTCTGCGGTCAAAAAGCTGGCTTTAAATAGTGAACTGGTCGAGCTAGATGATGTTTGGCAAGGTCTGTATTATATTGTCTATTGTCAGATTTTTGCATTTTATAAATCAATGTCACTCGGTTTAACACCTGATAATCCTTGCCCTACGGGCGAAGTTAACCGTGTTGTAAAAGGGGTAACTATTTACCCATTAACTTCTCGCTAAGTAGTATTGGGTAAAGCATGGCTGTTTACGGACTTGATATTGGCGGTACAAAAATCGAAACCGCCATTTTTAATGATAATTTAGAGCAACAGCAAAGTTGGCGTATTACCACGCCAACCGATGACTATCAGCAATTTTTGCAAGCAATTTATCAGCAAGTGCTCAAAGCCGATAAGCTGACAGGTTGCCAAGGTGCTGTGGGCATAGGGATGCCTGGTATTGTTAATGATGCAGGTAAAGTGTTGTCGGCTAATGTGCCGTGTGCCACAGGCAAAGTGATTGCTACAGATCTTCAAGCATTATTAAAACGCCCTGTTGCGATATTAAATGACACCCGATGTTTCGCCTTATCAGAAGCAAATGGCGGAGCTGGTGAAGGTTATAGCCGAGTATTCGGTGCCATTGTTGGCACTGGTGCGGCGGGCGGTATGTGTATTGATGGAACCTTGTTTAACCAAGGCTTAGGTATGTCGGGGGAGTATGGTCATTTACCACTGTCTGCGTATCTGCAACAAAAATATCAATTGCCAGTTTTGAAGTGTGGCTGTGGTTTAAATGGCTGTGTCGAAAGTTATATTGCAGGGCCCGGTGTACAAACCTTGTATCAGCATATTACGCAATCTCCTAAATCAGCGATTGAATGGGCGAACGATATCAAGCGCTCAGATGAGCAAGCTTTAAAGGTGCTCGCTTGTTACTTAGACATTCTTGGTGAAACCTTTGCTGCCATTAGTAAAAGTTTGCACCCAGAAGTTATCGTGCTTGGGGGTGGGTTGTCGCTCATTGATGCAATAGTAGAAAAACTACCTGACGCTATTCAAACTCATTTATTTTCAGGTTTTGCCGTGCCCGAAGTGAAGCGTGCAAAATTTGGTGATTCTAGCGGCGTGCGGGGCGCTGCAATAATAGGAAGTGTTCATGCTAATTCCAAAGCATCTTAATCGCTATTACTTAAAAGCCGCAAAAGTTGTTACTGATGATGCCGTTTTACTCGATCATGCAGTATTGGTCGAGCAAGGCAAAATTAGTGCTATTACCACGCAAATAGAGCCCGAGATCGAGGTAATAGAGTTAGGCGAACATAGCTTATTTCCGGGCTTTATCGATTTGCATATTCATGGCCGTGAAGGCTGCGATATTATGGACGGTACCCCTGAATCGCTTGAGACTATTTCTCGTTCTTTAGCAAAGCACGGCGTTACGGGTTTTGTTGGCACAACGGTGACCGCAGACTGGGACGTATCAATTCAAGCTTATAAAAATATGGCGACTGCTTATAAAAAAGGCTTGGCTGGTGCACAGTTACTGGGAGCTTATAACGAAGGTCTATTCTTTGCAGAAGCGCATAAAGGGGCGCATAACGAGTCATTTTTTTTAGAGCTCACTAAACAGCGATTTGATGAAATTTATGCAGCATGTGAAGGTTGTTTAAGCTCATTTGCGTTAGCGCCAGAACTACTTAAATCACCCGACATGATCCGCTATATCACTGATAAAGGTGTGCGTGTCATGCTGGGTCATACAGATGCTAATTTTGAGCAAGCATCACAAGCACTTGCTCATGGTGCTTGTGGTGGTGTGCATATTTTTAATGGTATGCGCGGTATTCATCATCGTGACCCCGGTTGTACCGGCGCACTATTAATGGACAAGGATGCAATGGTTGAGCTTATTCCTGATGGTATTCATTTGCACCCGAGCATAATGAACATGGTATATCGTTTAAAAGGAGCAGATAAAATTGCTCTAATTACAGACTGTGTGAGCGCTGGAGGTTTACAAGATGGTCGCTACCGTTTAGGTGAGCTTCCTATTGTGGTTGAGCAAGGTGTTGCGCGAACTGAAAGCGGCTCTTTAGCTGGCAGCACATTAACCATGGAAGTGGGCGTTGAACGATTCTATAGCCTAACCGACGCGAGCCTAGTTGAAGCAACTAAAATGGCGAGTTTAGTACCCGCTGAGTTTTTAAATAAAGCGGAGCAAATAGGGAGTATTGCGGTAGGTAAACAAGCTAATTTTGCCCTGCTCGATAAAGACTTTTCTGTGCAAGCAACGATCTGTGCGGGTAAGCAAATCTTTTAAAAGTTAAGTGAGAATGCAGGCAAAAGTATTTGATGCCATTGTTATTGGCAGTGGCATTACTGGCGGCTGGGCTGCTAAAGAACTGACCGAAAAAGGGCTCAATGTACTGCTACTGGAACGTGGTAGGCAGGTTGTGCACGGTACTGACTATATCACTGCCTTTAAAGATGATTGGCAACTGCCATTTCGCGATAGGCCCAGCTTACTAGAAAAACAGAATCAAGCTAAACAAGCGCGCACTGGCTATGCCACCAAGCAGTCAATAAAGCACTGGTTTGTAAATGACTTACAGCACCCTTATCAAGAAATACAGCGTTTTGATTGGATCAGAGGTTACCACCTTGGCGGGCGTTCATTAACTTGGGGACGGCAATGCTTACGCCTCAGTGATATAGATTTTGCAGCCAACAAACAAGATGGTCACGGTGTTGATTGGCCTGTGCGTTATCCAGATATTGCGCCTTGGTACGATAAAGTCGAAGCCTACATTGGGGTTATTGGCGAAGCGCTGAACTTATCTCAGCTACCTGACGGACCTTACTTGCCTCCCTTCGCACTTAATGCAGTAGAACAGCAACTTAAACAAAGTTTATTAACCCACTACACTAATCGGCACCTAACAATCGGGCGAGTGGCGCATTTAACCAAGGCAAAGCCTGAACAAGGTCGTGCCCCATGCAGCAAGCGCAACCGTTGTATGCGAGGTTGTCCAACCGGTAGTTATTTTAGTAGTTTAGCCTCGACCTTACCTGCAGCGATGCGTACTGGGCGACTCACTATTCAGACTCACTCCATTGCCAAAGAGATTATTTACAACCCAGAAACTAGGCAAGCCACGGGTGTGACAGTGATAGATGCTGAATCTAAAAAAGAGCGTATCGAGCGAGCGAACATCATTTTTTGCTGTGCATCAACGGTAGCTACAACAGCCTTGTTATTAAATTCAACCTCTGCACGTTTTCCAAATGGCTTAGGGAACGATAGTGGAGAGCTTGGCCATAACCTCATGGATCACCATTTTAGGGTTGGTGCAACGGGTGAACCAAAAGGTTTTGCTGATGACTTTAATGATGGCGACAGACCCGTTGGTTTTCATATCCCGCGATTTCGAAACCTTGATGATAAAGAGCAACATAGCTTTATTCGTGGTTATGGCTATCAAGGGTACGCAACACGTAAAGATTGGCGACGCGGTTTTAAAGAGCTTAGCTTTGGTAAAGCTTTTCGAGAAGAGCTTGCCAAACCAGGGCCTTGGCAAGTTGCATTGATAGGTTTTGGTGAATGCCTGCCTTATCATCACAATAAAATGAGCTTAGATCCGGTATTAAAAGATCAATGGGGATTACCTTTAGTTAATTTCGATTGCCAATTTGGTGAAAACGAACAGCGAATGCGCGAGGATATGAAAGCGCAAGCTGTCGAGATGCTAACCAAAGCAGGTTACCAAAATGTGCAAGCTTACGATAAAGGTTCAGCGCCAGGGCAAGCTATTCACGAGATGGGAACCGCGCGAATGGGGCATGATGCTACAAGTTCAGTGCTTAACCGTTATAACCAAATTCATAGTGTGCGTAACGTCTATGTCACTGATGGCTCGTTTATGTGCTCGTCGGCTTATCAGAATCCTTCGTTAACCTATATGGCATTTACTGCAAGAGCCGCTGATCATGCTGTACGGCATTATCAAAATGGAGTGTTTAATGGCTGATCTACAAAGGCGAAATGCGATTAAATGTTTAGCAGCATTATTAGGTGTCGCTATTACGCCAGTGGCTGCGACTCAATTATTTGATAAAACGGATGATAGCCATTTTGAGGTACTTAAAGCTGCGGCGCATCGGGATGTGGTCACGCAAATGCAGGCGGTTATTTTAGAGCTAGAGCCAAATGAGCAGCTGTACTTTGATTTAGTCGCATTTACAGATTTAATGCTAGCAAATACGCTAAATGCGGCTGAACGCACTTCATGTTTAAAAGGCGCAGAGCTGATTGCTGCAGGTGATCTTTCATTGCCGCAATTAGCAGATAAACTCACTGGTTTATTTACTATCTCTTTGCAGCAGCAACAGCACATAATAGCGCAGCAAGCCTTACCTCTTTCAGAAGTGAGCCCTGATAAGCGTGACGAGTACTTAATTTATAAGTGTATTTTTACTGTGCGTGAATTTTTGCTACTGGGCTATTTCACATCAGAAAAATTGCAGGCTAGTTAAATAGTAAAACAACTGAGCCTGCGAAGACGTTACTAACGCCAACTTGTTAGCTTGTGACCAATCAGCGCGTAATAAAGAATAAACGCATAGCAGGGGATCAACAAATAGTAAGCTTGTTGTGCATTGCCTGTGTACTGTGCAAATACACCGTATACCAAAGGTAACAAAGCACCACCAGAAATACCCATAATGAGTAATGCCGCGCCAGTTTGGGTTTTATCGCCAAGGTTTGCAAGGGCCATAGGCCAAATCGTTGGCCATACCAGCGCATTCGATAAGCCAAGTAATGCAACAAATAACACGGTATCTGGAAAACTGTTATCAGCAAGCCAAAAGAGCACTACGTTTGCAATCGCTGTTTGTTGCGGTTCAATCAAAATGATACCAAGTGAAAACACACAACCACTTAACGCAGAAAATATCAGCGCCTGTTGCTGACTAAAAAAGCGAGGAATTAACACAATACCTAAAACATAACCTAGCACCATAAAGCCCATGGTGTAAGAGGTGAGCTCAGCGAACTGCAATACCCCTTGCTCTTTGCCGTAAAGGCCAATGGTGTCGCCAGCAATGACTTCGGCACCTATGTAAAAGAATAGGGCTATCACGCCTAAAACTAAGTGTGGAAATTGCAGAACTGATTTACTCTCGCTGTTGTTACTTGATTGTGGTTGCTCGATATCAGGTAAGGGGGCTAGCATGATTAAAGCTGCTAAAATGGCTAACGCAATTGCCATTACAAAATAAGGTGTGATTAAACGATTTGCCAGTTCTTGTAACTGTAATTGCTTTTGAATGCTGTTCAATTGAGCAAGGGCTTCTGGACTAAAGCTAGCAATATCGCTAAACACAATCGCAGAGAAGAGAAGTGGAGCCACCACACCTGCGCTTTTATTAAGAATACCCATAATACTAATGCGCACGGCTGCAGTGTCTTTAGATCCAATTAGCACGATGTAAGGATTCGCAGCGGTTTGTAGTAAGGTGAGGCCACTACCTAGGGTAAATAAAGCAACTAAAAATAACCAATACGCTTGAGTTTGTGCCGCAGGAATAAACAGCAGTGCGCCTAATGCCATGGTGCCTAAACCAAACGACATACCATGCTTATAACTGAAGATTTGTAATATCTTAGCGCTTGGCAGTGCCATCACGGTATAGGCAATATAAAACACCAGAGTCACCATGTAGGCTTCTATATGGTTGAGATCGCAGACCATTTGTAAAAATGGGATCAAGGAGCCATTAAGCCAAGTTATAAAGCCAAATAAGAAAAACAAGCCACCAATGATCAACATCGGCAGTAACTGCGTGCGGTTGGTGTGTTCTGTTTGCTCTAACAGTGAGCTTTGTGTTGTCATTTTTGTCACCAAATAAGTTTATTGTGAAACAATCATAAAACAAATTTCGTAAGTTTTGAAAGCTTTATTTAATTTCGAAACTAAGTTTGGCTTTAAAACTGTAAATTGTGTAATATTGAACTACAAATTTGAAAGCAGCTATTAAAACAACAGGCCAGCTATGCTAACCACAATAGAAAGAAGACAAAAAATCGTCCTGATGACCGAGGAACATGGCAAAGTAAACGTTAAAGAACTTGCTAAAACCTTTGATATTTCGGAGGTTAGCATTCGCCACGATCTTAACGAGCTAGGTAAACGTGGCTTAGTTGTTCGTTCGCGTGGCGGAGCAATTGCTTGCGATAAACTCGCTAAAGAGCTTTCGGTGAAAGATAAGCATAATGAAAACTACGCTGTGAAAGTGCTACTAGCTAAAGCTGTAGCAAACTTAGTTGATGATGGCGACTCATTAATTATTGATTCTGGCACCACCACAGAAGAAGTTGCCAAAGCATTAACCAATAAGCAGGGCCTTACGGTGATGACAAACGGCCTTAATATAGCCCATGTGCTGGCTGATATTGATGATGCAAATGTGTTTATGCTGGGTGGACAATTACGAAAGAAATCAATGTCTTTCTATTCAAATGAAGTTGAACAAGCACTCAGTAAGTATAACTTTAAAAAGGTTATTTTAGGGGTTGATGGTATCGACTCGGAAGCGGGGATCACCACCCATTATGAGCCTGAGGCAATGTTGAATCGAACTATGTGTACCCGTGCAGATAAAGTTATTGCTGTGACCGACTCAAGTAAATTTGGTAAGCGTGCCTTGTATAATGTACTACCTCTAAAATCAATCGATGTGCTGGTTACAGACAAAAATATGCCAGCGGAGTTCATTGAATCATTAACGAGCTTAGGTATCGAGGTGATTACAGTTTAACTTTCCAGTTAAAAATAATTGCAAAAAGGTGGCTTTAGCTGCCTTTTTTATTATCTAAAAAGACCAAACTAGCCCACCTCACAGAAAATCTTCGAAAAAAAATATTATCGAAACTTTCGAAATTAAAACCTTATCTTTAAAGGCGTTCAGCGCCTTTTTTATTATTTTGAAATACCATTTCGTAACTGTCGAAAGTTTCGATAGGTAATTAATTGTTGATGGACTGTTTCATTTTGTTATAAATTAAATGTAAGGCCTTACTCATTACCATTTTTATGGTGAAGAAATCTGAACATTTAAAAACAGGAAATCATCATGGCAACAACAACTAGAAAAAAATATTTGAGTGTGCTGATAAGCTCAATTCTGGCTTCATCAGTCAGTTTCGCCACAACTGCTCAACAACAAGAAAACGATAGTAAGGCCGAAGAAGATGTTGAGGTTATTGAGGTCACAGGGATCCGTAGCAGTATTAAAGAATCAAACTTTCGAAAGAAGGAAGCAACGACAGTGGTAGATGTTGTTGTTGCAGATGACATCGGTAAGTTCCCTGATGAAAATTTAGCCGAGGCATTACAGCGTATTCCGGGAATTACGATTACTCGTAATGGGGGGGAAGGGCAAAATATCCTCGTGCGTGGCTTAGGTGGCGGCTACAACATTACCACTTTGAATGGTCGTAAACTGGCTTCTGAAAACTCAGGACGTGACTTTAACTTTGACACAATTGCCTCAGAGTTAGTGGGAGCGCTTCAGGTTTATAAGTCGCCAGAAGCACGTTTAATTGAAGGGGGCATTGGTGCGGTTGTTGATATCGAAACTCGTAAACCATTAGATCAAGATGGCTTTACTTTGAGTGCTTCTGCAAAAGGGATTTATGAATCGCGAACCGGCGATGTTCACCCACATGCTTCATTCATCATAGGTGACAATTTTAATGACGATACCTTTGGTGTGCTTTTCTCTGGTGCTTATTCAAAGAAAACCTTACGTGCAGATACTTACTCAGCAAGCGGCTTTTTTGATGAAGAAGAAGGTTGGGGGGCAGACAGCGCGGGTGTGCCAGTCGACATGAATGGCAACGGAGAAATTGATGGGCAAAGTGAAATATTTGCCTCAAAAATCCCGAGTTACATGTATTTTGCCAACGCGCAGGATGTGCGTGAACGCGTCGGTGCGACGTTAGCAATGCAGTGGCGCCCAACTGATACCCTCGATATTAACTTCGATGCCCTTTATTCACGTTACAACACTGATGGTCATCGCTATCAAATCGGTTTTGTTAACTATGATGAAAGCTGGACGCCAGGCACGCCAGTCTTTACCGGTGCAGAATTTGATGACACAGGTCGAGTTGTTTCCATGACGCAAACCGGTAACACTATGGTGGAGTTACTCAACTTAACGAACCCACGTAAAACTGATACTTATCAGTTTGCCCTTAATGCAAAATGGTATCCAATGGATGGCCTAACACTGGCTATGGATGTTGCTCATTCAAAAGCGAAAAACGAAAACGGTGGTGATAACCGCTTTATTGTAGCGCGTGGTTTTATTGACTCTATAGGTATTGATTACAACACTGGCAACATGCTGCCTGATGTTACCTTATCGCCAGGCTTGACTGCGGATCAATCTTACGGAGCTCACTATAGCCGTAACACAGGTACAGGTGTTGAAGACACGGTTAATGACTTTAAGTTCACTGGTACGTTTGTGCCTGAAAGTAATTTGGTGACCCGTATCGACTTTGGTTTAACTTACCTTGAGCAAACTAAGAGCCAACTTGAATATGCATCAAAAAATGCCAGCCAATTTAGTAATGGTGGTCAATATTTAGAACGCGATGGTTATGAATTTGATGACAGCACTGTTGTGAATGTAGGTGACTTTAACCTATTTGAAATTCCAAGCGATGTGTTTGTTGAGGCCAATTTCGATAACTTCTTAGAAGGCGAAAGTAGTATTACACCTGAGCCTTGGCCAAGTTTTGATTACGATAAGTTACTTGCTTACTATCGTTCAATTAATGCTGAAGCAACTGATAAAAGTATCGTTGCATCGCTTAATTCATCGGGTACTTATGAGGTAACCGAAGAAGTCTTGACTGCATATGCGCAAGTGACGCTCGAAAGTACCCTTGCAAAAATGCCGTACATGTTAAATGTCGGTATTCGCGGCTCGCAAACTGAAGTAAGCTCAAAAGGGTCTGTTTACGATTTATCATTAATTGACTTACAAGATGATGGTAAACCACTTGAAAATGGTTGGCGTGAAACCGTTGAGCAATCATTTAAAGGGGATTACAGCAACATTTTACCCAGCATGAACTTTAAGCTTAGTATTACTGATGATTTGATTTACCGTTTCTCTGCGGCACAAGTTATTAGCCGTCCATCGTTAGGTTATTTACGCCCATGGCTTGCGCCAAACTTTGATACTTACCGTGAAGGTTTACCTCAACTTTCTATGGGCGATTCATCGTTAACGCCTGAAGAAGCCAATCAAGCCGATATGACACTAGAGTGGTACTTTGAAGACAGTAGCTCGTTAAGTGGTGGGGTGTTTGTAAAAGACCTAAAATCATTTATCGATTACGTTGAAAGTCCTGTTGAAATCGAAGGTGTGCGCTACTTTGCATCTTACCCGGGTAAGAGTAAATATGGTGCGACTATCAAAGGTGCTGAGTTTGCTTATCAGCAATCACTAGAAAACTTACTGCCTGAACCCTTCAATGGTTTAGGGTTTCAACTTAACTACACCTATGTTGATAGCAGCTACGATGAGCCAGAACTGAAAGAGTCAGGCTTACCATTTAGAGGTATGTCGAAAAACTCATACAACGCTGTGGTTTACTATGAACAATATGGTTTCCAAGCACGTTTAGCTTATAACTGGCGTAGTAAATTCTTGTCGGATCCAGATGCGTGGGGTGGCCCTTATTGGATCTCTGATTATGGTCAGTTAGATGCCAGCATGAGCTATAACATCAGTGATCAATTCACTGTGTTTGCTGAAGCAACTAACTTAACGAATGAGCGTTATTGGGGTTACACCAAACGCACTGACCAAGTGAGTTATCTTGAGCGCTGTGGTACTCAAGTCGCCTTGGGTGTTCGAGCTAGTTTCTAATCTTTGAATTCCCAGTTGTTAGTGTTGTTCAAGCGCCTGCAAAGGCGCTTTTATTTTAAAATGAGGTTGTTATGGCAGGAATTAGTGTTTGGCAATTAGCCATTATTGCTGCAATTGTGGTGCTGTTATTTGGCACAAAAAAGTTATCCCGAATAGGTGGAGATTTAGGGACGTCAGTCAAAGGGTTTAAACGCGCTATGCAAGATAAACCCAATGATGAAGTTTAGTTCGCGATGACGATTAAATTATATTACTGCCTTGTTCAGGATCGCGAGATTGATCGGCTTGTTCGCGAATATCATCGGCGTCACTGCTAACGTCATCAAGGCTATGATCGTCGAGTGATTTTGGTGTTTGTTGCTCAGCGGTTGCATTGATACTTGGTTGCTCTGTATCGTTCTCGCTATTTAAGATAATACGTTCACGGGCGTCATCTGGCATACTAATTTGCTCTTCTAAGTAGGTATTTACTAGCTCTCGCATCAACTGTGAGGCTACCTTGATATGACTATGTTCTGCACTATTTACCCAAAAATAAATAGTTAAATTCAGTGTCGCTGAACCTAGTGAGTCAATCAGAACTTGGCTGGGTGGATCATTAATAACTGCGGGATTTTGATTGACCACTTTCATTGCTAATTGCTGGGCATAGCGAATGTCATTATCATAACCAATACCTACTGCAAAGTGGCCGCGCATTTTAGGGTTAGCAGTTAGATTTTTAATAACGTTTTTATATACAGTCGCATTGGGAATTTGAATATGATTACCATCAAAGTCAACTAAGGTGGTAGCGCGGGCTGTAACCTTTTTAACTACCCCTAAACGACCATCAACTTCGATAACATCGTCAATACGAAAAGGGCGCTGCACACTGAGCAGCATACTTGAAATAAAGTTTTCGGCGATATCGCGAAACGCAAAACCTAAAATAAGCCCGACTAATCCAGTACCACTCATAATCGCCACAGCAAAACTGGTGAGCCCAGCTAGACGCAAAAATAAGTACACACCAAACAAAATTATAATGATACTAAAAAAGCGCCTCGTGACGACATGTAAGAGTTTGCTTTCACTTACAAAGCCAAGTGGTTTTATCAATAGATAGGATAACGGACGGGCCAATAAATAGCAGATAATGATGGCTACAATACCTAATGTCAGGGCGGGTAACATTTGCCATGTAGTATGTAAAAAATGCGTAACCTGAGAATTTAAGTCTTGCCAAGATAAGCTTTCTAAGACTGGTTGCGATGCTACGGAAAGTGTTGGTGTAACTAAGTTATGTATTTGATTTTTTAATATTAAATAATAATTCATCGCACCACTCCATGGGTTTATTTGCAGTTTTTATAGGCTTAGCTTAATGCAAATCAGACGCCATTATTACTGGCAAGTTGTTTGCTACTTTATATCCATTAAGGCAAATTTTTAGGTCACTTATGACTAAGAATAATCGTGGTTTCAAAGCTCGTTCACCCATGGAGATCCCAATTCGAGGCTGGTGGGACATTAGCAAGCGGGTTTATCACAACCTATCACAAGACAACTTATCTTTCGTGGCGGCGGGTGTGGCATTTTATGCTCTGCTTGCGATCTTTCCTGCATTAGCCGCTACAGTCTCTGTTTACGCTTATTTTGCGTCCCCGACCGATATCCATGAGCAGCTTGATAAAGTCACAGCTATTTTACCAACAAGTAGTCGAGACATTATTTTGCTACAGGTTGCAGAGGTGACTCAGCAATCGCAAAAGGTGTTAAGTGTTAGTGCCATAGGGACTTTATTGTTAACGATTTGGAGTAGCAGTAAGGGCTGTCAGGCGCTAATAACAGCCTGTAATATCACTTATCATCAGCATAACAAACGACAATTTTTTATGGCGTTACTGGTACGCTTTTTATTTTCGCTAGGTGCCATTGTTGTTGCGCTGGTGGCCTTATTGATCATCGGTATTTTACCGATTGTGCTTAACCTAGTTGGTTTAACAGAGCTTATTGATTTGTTGATCAAGCTCATTACGTGGCCATTGTTAGCCATCACTTTTAATTGCGCTTTGGCATTTTTATATCGTTATGCGCCTCATCGAACTCCGGCAAAATGGCGCTGGATCACACCAGGCTCAATACTGGCTACTTTGCTGTGGATCATCGCATCAATTGGTTTTTCATATTATGTCTCCCAATTTGCAAGCTATAACGAAACGTATGGCTCATTAGGTGGAGTAGTGATTATGTTGATGTGGCTCTATATCAGCGCATACATCATTATTTTTGGTGCAGCAATCAATGCCAGTGCCGAGCAGCAAACTGTGGTTGATAGCACTATAGGGCCTGAGAAAGAGGTGGGTCAACGCGGAGCGACTGTGGCGGATGAATTAACCAAGCAGCAAAATAAACATTCTCTTAAACAGAATGATTAGCGCGAATTTTACTCATGGTTGTTAACTAAATTAGCTCCTACAATTATTTTATACAATTTACGGGAGTAAAGTTATGAATGTGATTCAACAGTTAAATAGCCATGCCACACAAGATGGTGATGGCGTAAACATTAGCCGTATTCCGGGCTTTGATGGCAAGTATTTAGATCCCTTTTTAATGATCGATGAGCTTAAGTCAGATGATCACAGTGATTTTATGGGTGGTTTTCCTGCGCATCCTCACCGTGGTATTGAAACTTTTACGTATATTATTAAAGGCGGCTTCGAGCACCAAGACCAAATGGGCAACAAAAAAGCCATCCGTGCTGGCGATGTGCAGTGGATGAGTACTGGTTTTGGTGTAATCCACAGTGAAATGCCTTTGGCAGATGCCAAAGAGGGTATGCATGGCTTTCAGATTTGGTTAAATATGCCAAGTGCTGAGAAGCTTAGAAAACCGCGTTACCAAGATACCACTGAAGCGCCGGCGCCAACGACTCGAAATGAGCAGGGCGTTGAGCTAAAAGCGTTAGCTGGAAGCTGGGAGTTTGCTGATGAAAATCAGGTTTCTAGCCTACAAGATCTCGCCGCTAACGGCATGCTTGCCGATGTGACTTTACCGGCTGGTACACAGTTTTACCATGCACCGCTTACACAAACTAAGGTGATGCTTTATATCCACACAGGTGAAATTCATACTGAGCAGGGTGGGCCAGTTAAAGCAGGCAGTTTACTTATTTTAGAGCCTGGTAGTGATATTGAATTTAACTCTCAAACTGGTGCGGGCGTGTTGTTGCTTGCTGGTGAGCCGCTTAAGCAACCAATCGCGCATATGGGTCCGTTTGTAATGACAACACAAGCTGAGTTACAGCAAGCAGTACGTGACTATCAGTTAGGTAAATTTGGCACTCTATAGGAGGTTATTGTGGGATTACTCGTAAATGGCCAATGGCAAGATAAATGGTACGACACCGATAACAATCAAGGTGAATTCAAGCGTGAGGCGGCCCAGTTACGTAATTGGGTCACCGCAGATGGTAGTGCGGGAGAAAGCGGTGATGCAGGCTTTAAAGCAGAAAAAAATCGCTATCATCTTTATGTATCTTTGGCCTGTCCTTGGGCACACCGCACCTTGATATTTCGTCATTTAAAAGGCCTTGAAGACTATATTAGTGTATCTGTAGTAAGCCCTGACATGCTTGAACATGGTTGGACATTTGACAAAGATAATCACAGTACGGGGGATGCATTATTCAATACTGATTATTTGCACCAAATTTATACTCGTAATAAACCTGACTACTCTGGTCGCGTAACAGTTCCTGTGCTTTGGGATAAAAAGTCTCAGCGTATCGTGAGTAATGAGTCTGCAGAGATTATTCGCATGTTTAACAGTGCATTTAATGATCTAACAGGCAATGAGCGCGACTTTTACCCTGCGTCGTTGCGTACTGAAATTGATGAAATTAATGATCTTGTTTATAACAATATCAATAACGGTGTTTATCGTGCTGGCTTTGCGACAACGCAAGAAGCCTATGAAGATGCATATGACCACTTATTTGCTGCCCTTGATAAAATTGAGCTGCGTTTGACAGATAATCGTTATCTAGTGGGTGATACATTGACTGAAGCCGACTGGCGACTGTTTACCACTTTAATTCGCTTCGACAGTGTTTACGTGGGTCACTTTAAATGTAATTTGCGTACCATCGAAAGTTACCCTGTGATCAGCAATTATTTGCGTGAGTTATATCAAACTAAAGGAGTGAGTAAGACGGTTGATTTTTACCATATTAAACGCCATTACTACTTCAGCCACACGATGATTAACCCAACGCAGATCGTGCCTAAAGGGCCGGCAATAGACTACTCGCGCCCACACAATCGAGGATAAAAAGTGACTAAAACTAACAGTTTAATTTAGCAATTAAGCTGTTAGTTATAACTATCCATGACCTTGCTAATTGTGTCGATGCCAAACATCACTTTTTGAATAAATGACTCTGAACTTTTCACTAAATTAAAATTAGGGTGCTGTGACCAAATTGCTTGTAGTTTGTCATCAAGCAAGATAGCTTGCTGATCAGATTCGTTTCTTACTGGATTGTTAGAGTGAATGCTTTGCCCAGATTTAGCAGCAGTTTCAAAAAAGATCACCGCATCGTATTGGTTGAGTTCTATTTGTAGGCTGGTATTTAAGCATTGAAAAAACTCATCTTGTTCACCAGGCCAATAGGCAAGCCCATCTAAACTGCCACGATCGCAAAGCATCAAACGATTTGGATGCATAGTTCGCTGAATATGTTCTAGGTGTTTTTGTAAGCTGAAAATGGCTTGCTGGTGTGCTTTGATAAGATGAGGTGAGTCACTACGTTCTATACCGCCACCAAAAAGCATGGTTGCAGACTCTGGTACCACGACAATTTGTTTAGAAAATTCTCGTCTTAGCAAGTCGATGGCTGTTGTTTTTCCACCACCTGGACCACCTGTTAATACAATCCTTTTTTTCACCTTAAGTTTCCACACATAACTAGTTTGTGTTTAAGGTAATGAAAATAGCTTGCAAAGAGAAGTAAAAAACAAACTTTACATGATAAAGATCACAACAAGCGTAATAACCAGCTAAAGCGACTGACTTGTTTAAGTTTACCGTCTTTGTTATCTGAGTTATTGAGAGTTTCGTAGCCCATACCTGCAGTGAACGCACTGGCAATACCGACTTTACTTACAGCAAATCGCTTTAATCTGTACTTAAATGCCTGATGATGCTGACGTTTAATCTCATCTTGCAGATCCATTTGTTGACTAAGCTCAGTTACTTTATGCTGTGGCTTATTGATAAAATAATCAATTAACATCACTCATCCTTATTTAATATTCAATAATTGACGAACACTTTTAAGAGTGTGATCAAAACCAATCTTACTACTTACATAACCAATGTTTTTCCAAAGCCAAGCAAGGCAAAGTAGTTGTAATGCAATCAGTGAGATAGCTGATAGCCACAATGATTGGCTAAAACTGAATATGGCGATACCCACGGTAGCAAGTAAACCAGCCCAAAGCAGTACTAACCCTCCAGCAAAACAAACAAGTAAGATAATAGTTAAGGCGAGAGAGCGTGTTGATAGGCGCCACTCAGCAGCTGCAATCTTTTTGCAAGTACCTGTTTGTTTACGGTAGTCAATGTATAGCTGTTTGGCGTAATCAGATAATTTAGCAAGATGATCTTGCCACTGATCAGCGTTTGGCGGCTGATCAGTGGCACCTTGCGTTTTCTCATCTGTAGATTGAGAAGGCTGCATAACAATTACTTACGACGAATAAGCGCAGATACTAACATGCCTGCAGCAAAGGCAATACCCGCTGTTGCAAGTGGGTTTTCTGATGCAAGCTGACGAGTTTTACCACTGTATTCGTTAATTTTAGCACGTGCTACAGCTTGTTTTTCAGAAAGCGTTTGGGCAGAGCTAGACGCACCTTGACGTACACTTTGCTCGGCACTTGCAGCACGCGTTGATAATGCATCTACAGCGTGATGTGCTGCTTCAGTTGCTTTTTCTGTAAATGGCGCCTCTACTTGAGCCGCTTTCGAGTTTGCACTGCTGTCCGTTGCTGTACTTGTGTTCGATTTTGAAGTTGCGGTAGTCATAATCATTCCTTAAAAAATTGCCATTGAATTGGTAGCTAGTCTGTCGCAACCTTTATACCAAATTGCAAAAGGTATATTTTTCAATATGTTAATATTGTAGTTGAGTTCTAGGATAGATATTTCCCGTAACTCTTGCAGGGTGATTAAGTAAAAATTACAGCATAAGATAATTTTGTAATTATTCATTGGTTATTCATTAACCATTTTTCCCTAATCCATTACCAAGAAAATTGAAAAAAAATTTTTTTTCGATGTTTTCCACTTTTTCCCACGTAATTCATAGGCTTTGCCTGAGGCCTTATTTTTTCTGGCTTCACAAGGCGCTTATGATGGTCTGCTTACTTGACAAAATGGCTTGTCAAGCCCTAAACTGGAGCACTGTGGTAAAAAGTGGTTTTTAGTGGATCAAACTGGATCGGAAATAATCATTAACGATTAATAACCTATTTTTAAGGCAAGTTATGTTTCGGGGTGCGAGCTCTCTGAGTTTGGATGATAAAGGACGCTTTGCGGTACCAACTAAGTACCGAGATGCGATCTTGTCTGAAGATCAGGGAACGGTTATTTGCACTGTGGCCTTAAACGAACCTTGTTTGTGGTTATACCCGTTAGCAGAATGGCTCGAAATCGAAGAACGATTATTAAAGATTTCGAACATGAATCCACGTGCTCGCCGCATGCAACGTATGTTGCTTGGTAACGCTACAGAGTATCAACTAGATAAAAATGGCCGAATTCTGCTGGCGCCGTCTTTACGAGCACACGCAGAACTTGGAAAAAAAATCATGTTGGTTGGCTTGATGAACAAGTTTGAAATTTGGGATGAAGATCGTTGGCATGAACAAATGCGCCAAGATACTGAAATTGAACGCCAAGGCGATTTTGAGGCGAATCCTGAGTTCGATAACTTCTCACTCTAACCACAATAATAAAAAGGCAAAAACTAGCTAATGACAGCGCAATTTGAACATGTCTCTGTACTGATGGACGAAACCATAGATGCTTTGGATATTAAACCCGAAGGCATTTATATGGATGGCACATTTGGTCGCGGCGGACACTCAGGGCAAATTCTTGCGCGTTTAAGTGAACAAGGTCGCTTGCAAGCGATTGATCAAGATCCACAAGCTATTAAAGCTGCTGAAAAATTTGCTGATGATGCACGTTTTTCGATTGCCCACACGCGTTTTTCAAATCTTAAAGCCGTTGCTGAAGATAATGATTTAATCGGTAAGGTTGACGGCATTTTGTTAGATATCGGTGTTTCTTCACCACAGCTTGATGATGCTGAACGCGGTTTTAGCTTTATGAAAGATGGCCCGCTCGATATGCGCATGGACCCAACCAGTGGTCGCAGTGCTGCACAATGGTTAGCTGAAGCTGAACTTGAAGATATTACCCATGTGATTAAAACCTACGGTGAGGAAAAGTTTGGTCGTCGCATTGCCCATAAAATCATTGAGACTCGAGAGCACACACCTATTACTAGCACTAAGCAGCTTGCTGATTTAGTCGATGAAGCTGTGCCGGTTAAAGACAAGTATAAGCATCCTGCAACACGAACATTCCAAGCGATCCGTATTTATATCAACAGTGAACTTGAAGAAATTCAAACTGCACTGCAAGCCGCTGTTGACGTTTTAAAGCCAGGTGGACGTTTAGTCGTTATTTCGTTTCACTCGTTAGAAGATCGCATTGTTAAGCAGTTTATAAAAAAACAGAGTAAGGGAGAGGCGATACCCAGAGGTCTGCCTTTGACTGACGCACAAATAAATAAAAACCTGACGTTAAAGGCAGTGGGTAAAGCCATTAAGCCAAGTAAGGCGGAAATTGAAGCTAATCCGCGTTCACGTAGTTCGGTATTAAGGATTGCACAGAGGCTGTAATGAAAGCTAAAGCGGTGAATCGACAACCCAACTTATTTGTGGAAATTTTTAAAGGCCTAGGAGCTAATAAGCTGACCTTGGCCTTATTGGTTGTGATTCTTGCTTCTAGTTTGAGTGTGGTTCAGGTGACGCACTTAGCGCGTCAACAATTGATAGAGCAAGATAAATTATTGCAAGAGCGCGATGAACTCGATCTTGAGTGGCGTTACTTGCTAGTAGAAGAAGAGTTTTATTCGCAGCATGCGCGCATTGAAGAAGTGGCAACCATGCAATTAGAAATGAAGCGGCCAACAAGCAAAGATGAACAGGTGGTAATACTGCAATGAGAAGCAGAGGGAAAAAGCCAACAAATACTTTGATCACATGGCGTTTTTCGCTGGTGTGTTCAGTCGTATTTTTAGTATTCATGTCGCTGGTCGCACGTGCCGCATTTTTACAAGTAATTGAGCCTGATAAAGCGCGCTCAGAAAGTGATAAACGCACGGTACGTGTTGAAAAACAACATGTGCAACGTGGCATGATCTTCGATCGCAATGGTAAAGAACTAGCTGTAAGTGTGCCTGTAGTGAGTGTTTATGCCGACCCTAAAGCGTTAAACAAGTCATTGATCAGTAAGGTACTGCGTCAAGCACGCAAAAACGGTGAAGACCAACAAGCGCTTGCTGAAAACACGGCAGAATTAAACAAACGTATTGCTGCTTATTACAATAATGATATTCGTTGGCGTGAGCTTGCGGATGTACTACGTATTGAACCTAGCAAAATTAACTCTCGTCTTCGTGATAATCCAAAGCGACGATTTGTCTATTTAAAACGTCAAGTCACTCCTGCGGTTGCTAACTATATTGGCGATCTTCGTTTACCGGGTATCCATTTACTGGATGAATCAAAACGTTATTATCCAGCCGGTGAAGTGACGGCTCATGTTATTGGTTTCACTAACATTGATGGCCATGGCATTGAAGGGATTGAAAAGCTTTATGAAAAGGCGTTAACGGGCGTTGAAGGTCAGCGCACTATTCGTAAAGATGCCCAAGGTCGTGAAGTAGAGGTGCTTGATGAACGTGAGCGCGTAGAGCCAGAGAGCATTCACTTAAGTATCGACCAACGTATTCAAGCAATTGCTTATAAAGCAGTAAAATCAGCGGTGTTATCTTACAAAGCGACCTCAGGTTCAGCCATGGTTGTGGATGTTAAAACAGGTGAAGTGTTAGCGATGGTAAATAGCCCATCGTTTAACCCAAATAATCTTAATGATGCCGCACCGCATAAGCGCCGTAACCGAGCGATTACCGATTTATTTGAACCTGGCTCCACTGTTAAGCCACTAGCCATTTTAGCTGGTTTAGACTACGGCACAATTCAACCGGATTCAATCGTTGATACATACCCCGGCTGGATGCGAGTAGGCGGTAGTCTAGTACAGGATACCCGTAATCATGGTGAGATGACTTTAAGAGAAATCTTAAAATATTCAAGCAACATGGGGGTGACTAAGGTTAGCCAAGAACTTCCAAAAGATTACTTTGTTGGTCTATATCAAAAAGTTGGCTTTGGTAGCGATAGTGGTACTGGTATGGTTGGTGAGAGTAGTGGTTTATTTTACCCAAATCGCCGTTGGTCTGATCATGAAATTGCTGCACTATCATTTGGTTATAATCTAGCAGTAAGCACCGCACAAATGGCGCGTTTTTATGCCATGTTAGGTTCAGGTGGTGTCATGCGCCCATTGACTGTACTTAAACAAGATTCGGTACCTGAAGGCGAACGTATTTTTCAACAAAAAGACGTTGAAGCTGTTGTCCACATGATGGAAAGCGTATTCCAAAAAGGCGGTACTGCACAAAAAGTTCATGTTGATGGTTATCGTGCCGCAGGTAAGACAGGTACTTCTAAGAAAGCGGCTGTCGGTGGTTATGGTGACGAATACGTTGGTTACTTTGCTGGTATTGCACCTGCGAGTAACCCGCGTTTAGCAGTAGTAGTATTGATTAACGAACCGGGTGGAGATGTTTATTACGGCGGTGCGACGGCAGGCCCTGCATTTGCAGAGATTGTCTCCAATGCCTTAAGAATTCTAAACGTCGCACCGGACAAAGATGCGGTTGCGTACGTAGAAGGCAAAGATAACGATGCGTGATTTAAAACCGATTCTTAATCATATTGATATTGAGGCCAATAGTTTATTGGTCAATCAACTACGTCTTGATAGTCGAGATGTGAAAGCTGGCGATGTGTTTGTTGCCATTAAAGGTCATCAACTTGATGGCGGACAGTTTATTGAAAAAGCCATTGAAAATGGTGCGGTGGCAATAATTGCTGACCGTTTATGTGAGTTCGATTGTGAATTTGAACCACTTTATTTAGTAACAGATTTAGCAAAAAAGTTGCCAGCACTCGCGGCTGCTTTTTATCAACAGCCATCAAAGCAACTTGATTTAGTGGGTGTAACAGGCACCAATGGCAAGTCAACGACAACAGCGATGATCGCGCATTTAGCAGCGTACTGTCAAAAACGCACAGCGGTGATTGGTACACTTGGCTATGGGCACCCTGATAATCTCACTGAGCTTGCTAACACCACACCATCAAGTGTTGATTTGCAGCGTATTTTATCTGAACTCGTAGAGCAACAGAGTGATGTTGTGGCTATGGAAGTTTCGTCACATGGCTTAGTACAGCACCGTGTTGATCATTGTCAGTTTAAAGCAGCGGTGTTTACTAACCTTTCACGTGATCACTTAGATTATCATGGCACTATGGATGCCTATGGCGATGCTAAGTTGATGTTAATGCGTAATCATATGCCAGAGCTTGTGGTGCTTAACCAAGATGATGCTCAAGTTGAGGCATGGTTGGAAAAGTACGACTTTAATAACCTGATTTGTTATGGTCATAAAAATTTAACGCCTGAAAATGCACGCTTTGTGTATTTCAGTGATGTGACTTACGATAATGCAGGTATTTCGGCGAAGTTTGATACCAGCTGGGGGCAGGCTGAGGTTAATTGCACACTATTCGGTGAATTTAACTTATATAATTTAGCCGCTGCAATGGCCACTTTATTAGGTATGGGCTACCCACTCACTTTGTTAGTTGAAGCCTGTAAAACACTGCAACCAGTCGCTGGGCGCATGCAAGCATTTAGTGAGCCAGGTCAACCAACCTGCATTGTTGATTATGCTCATACTCCAGATGCACTTGCTCTTGCATTACAAGCACTACAAAAACATGTACCGGGTGGAGTGAGCTGTGTGTTTGGTTGCGGTGGTGATCGTGATAAAGGTAAACGCCCGATGATGGCCAAAGCCGCAGAAGGCAATGCAGACCGTATTATTGTTACTAGTGATAACCCGCGTAGTGAAGATCCAAACGCCATTATCGCAGATGTGGTTGCAGGTCTTGAACAGCCAGAACTTGCACATTGTGAAGCAGACCGAGCGCTAGCAATTAGTTATGCTATATCACAAGCCGGTGCTGATGATGTGATTTTAATTGCAGGTAAAGGTCACGAAGATTATCAAATTATTGGCGATCAACGAATCGACTTCTGCGATCGTCAATATGTACAACAACAACTAAAAGAAAAATCGCAAGGGGCGCAGTTATGATCCCTATGGATTTTGATTGGCTAGCAAATGTTCTAGCAACAGATTACCAAGGTGGTAATCAAAAGGTAAAAAACATCAACACAGACACTCGTACTTTGTGCGATGGTGAAGTGTTTTTAGCACTACAAGGCCCCAACTTTGACGGCCACAAATTTGTTGCGCAAGCAAAAGAAAAAGGGGCGATAGCTGCTATTGTTGCGCGTCCCGTTAATGTCGATATTGTACAGTTTGTGGTTAGCGACACGCGCATTGCGTTAGGCCAAATTGGTACTGCTGTCATGGCTCAGGTCGCACCAAAAACGATTGCTATCACAGGTAGCGTAGGTAAAACGACCGTTAAAGAAATGTGTGCGGCGATTTTATCTGATCACGGTGAAGTCCTAGCAACAAAAGGCAACTTTAATAATGACATTGGTGTACCACTGACGTTATTACGCCTTGAGCCACAGCATCAATATGCGGTAATTGAATTAGGTGCCAATCACATTGGTGAAATAGCTTACACTGTTGCAATGACGAAACCTGATGTTGCTGTGGTATGTAATGTTGCAGCTTCTCACTTAGAGGGATTTGGGTCATTACAAGGTGTAGCAACGGCAAAGGGTGAAATCTATGACGGCTTAAAGCCTGATGGTGTCGCTGTGGTTAACTGCGACAGTGATTTTGCCGATTTTTGGCTCGAAAAATTAAATGATCGCAACGTAAAACGCTTTTCTACTAGCCAACAACTAGATTATTGGGCAGAAGATGTGGTGCTTGATGAACAAGCCCGTGCTTCTTTTGTGATTTGTAATAAAGATAAAAAAGTGCCTGTCACCCTCGCATTACCTGGAAAACATAATATTGCCAATGCTTTAATTGCCACAGCCTTAACTACTGAGTTGGGTGTAAGCCTTGAAAATGTTGCATCAGCATTAGCAACCATGGGTGAAGTGAAAGGCCGTGTTAACGTCCTTAAAGTATCAGACACTTTGACTGTTATTGATGATACCTACAACGCAAATGTGCAATCGGTTAAAGCGGCAATTGATTTATTAAGTGATATGCCGGGCCGTCGTATTTTTGCGTTAGGAGATATGGGGGAGCTTGGCGAAGAAGCTCGTTTTTATCATCAACAAGTCGGTGAATACGCGCAGCAAAAAGGCATTGATGAGCTGTACAGCCTAGGGGTATTAAGCAAATCAGCCAGTGATGTATTTGAAAAGCCAAACCGCCACTTCTCAAGCCGTGAACAATTATTACAACAATTACAAAGTGAGCTTGCTCAATCGATGCAAAAAACCACGATCGTTGTAAAAGGTTCACGTAGTTCTCGTATGGAACTTGTGGTCACAGATTTAGTAAATGGCCAGCAAAATGGCAACAATGGAGTATCGTCATGTTAGTTTGGCTGGCAGAGTATTTAACACAGTATTACAGTGGTTTTAATGTTTTTTCTTACCTTACGCTACGTGCGATTTTAGGTATTTTAACGGCGCTGCTTATCTCTCTTTATTTTGGCCCTAAGCTGATTCGTGCATTGCAAAAAATGCAAATTGGTCAGGTGGTTCGTCACGATGGTCCTGAGTCTCATTTATCTAAAAAAGGCACGCCAACCATGGGCGGCATTTTGATTCTAGGGGCAATTTTTACCAGCACATTACTGTGGGCTGACCTTTCAAATAAATATGTATGGGCAACCCTATTTGTAGTGGGCTCGTTAGGTGTGGTTGGCTTTATTGATGACTACCGTAAAGTGATCCGTAAAGATCCTAAAGGCTTAATTGCGAAGTGGAAATACTTTTGGCAATCAGTGATTGCGTTAGTGGTTGCAAGTGCACTTTATTTTACGTCGCAGCAAGGCAGCGAAACCTCGTTAGTAGTACCGTTTTTCAAAGATGTGTTACCTCAGCTTGGGCTGTTTTATATCGTTATGACTTACTTTGTAATTGTAGGTACGTCGAACGCGGTAAACCTGACAGATGGCCTTGATGGTCTAGCGATTGTACCTACGATTTTAGTGGCGGCGGCACTTGCCATTATTGCTTACTTAACCGGTAACGTTAATTTCTCAAGCTATCTACATATTCCACACTTACCATTAGCTAGTGAGCTTGTGGTTGTGTGTACTGCGATTGTAGGTGCAGGACTAGGCTTCTTATGGTTTAACACTTACCCAGCACAAGTATTTATGGGTGATGTAGGCTCATTAGCACTTGGTGGAGCACTGGGTATTATTGCAGTGCTTGTTCGTCAAGAACTGATACTTGTCATCATGGGTGGTGTGTTTGTAATGGAAGCATTGTCGGTGATTTTACAAGTAGGCTCTTACAAATTACGTGGCCAACGTATTTTTAGAATGGCGCCTATTCACCACCATTATGAATTAAAAGGTTGGCCTGAACCGCGCGTTATTGTGCGCTTTTGGATTATTTCAATCGTGCTAGTACTTGCTGGCCTCGCGACATTAAAGATCAGGTAAATGACAGTCATTAACGAGATTAAAAACAAACAAATTTCAGTGCTTGGACTCGGTGTAACCGGTCTGGGCATTGTGCGTTTTTTATTATCTCAGAATATTAAGCCAATCGTTGTTGATAGCCGCTCGGCTCCTCCTGGAGCTGATTGGTTAAATGAGCATGCCAGTGAGTTAACAACCCACTTTGGTGATTTAGAACAGGCTGACTTAGCTAGTAATGACATTATTATCATCAGTCCAGGTCTAAGCCTAGCTACACCTGCTGTAGCAAAAGCGATTGCTGCTGGTGTTGAAGTAATTGGCGATGTTGAATTATTTGCCCGCTTAACCGATAAACCTATCGTTGCTGTGACCGGCTCAAATGGTAAGTCGACTGTAGTTACATTGGCGTTTGAAGTACTTAAAGCGGCCGGTTATAAAGTTGGCCTTGGTGGCAATATTGGCACGGCAGTGCTTGATTTACTGTCTCAAGACTATGATGTATATGTACTTGAACTATCTAGTTTTCAACTTGATACCACTTACAGCTTAAAAGCGAAAAGTGCCTGTGTATTGAATGTCAGCGAAGACCATCTTGATAGGTATCCAAGTTATCAAGCATACATAGATTCTAAGCAAAGTATTTATAACGGCTCAGAGCTTGCTGTAGTTAATGCGATTGATGTGGCTACGCATACTGCAAAGCAACCACAAGTGAGTTTTGCGCTTGCGAATGCAGATTTTGCTTTGGTTGAACATCAAGGTGAACAATACTTTGCAGCACAAGGCAATCCTGTATTACCTGCAAGCTGCTTGAAAGTAGTAGGCTCACATAATCAACAAAATGCGTTAGCGGTCATGGCGTTACTGAGCCCGTTTGCTATCGCGAAAGAGCATTATCAGCAAGCATTCAGTGCCTTTACAGGGCTGGCACATCGTTGTCAGTTTGTCGCTGAAATAAATGAAGTAAAATATTTTAATGATTCAAAGGCGACTAATGTAGGCGCAACCATCGCAGCTATTGATAGCTTGGCGGGCCAAGCAAAGCAATTGATTGTGATTGCTGGTGGTGATGCGAAAGGGGCTGATTTAGATGCCTTAAAGCCATACTTAAACGACAAAGTGAAAGCGCTTGTTTGTTTCGGTAAAGACGCTAAAGCGTTAGTGGCACTAACTGATAAAGGCCACCTAACAACCAATATGCATGAAGCTGTGCTGTTGGCAAAAAAGTTAAGCACGAGCGGCGATATAGTATTATTAGCACCGGCTTGTGCCAGCATTGATATGTATAACAACTATATGCAACGTGGTGATGACTTTACACAGTGTGTATTGGCGGAGGCAGTATGATTGCATTTGCTGACATCCGTGAAGCATTAACACCAAAACAATCGCCACAGCTTTATGATGTGCCTTTGTTGTATTGCATGTTGATGTTGATTGGCGTTGGCTTTGTGATGGTAACCAGTGCCTCTATGCCAACAGCAGAGCGATTATTTGATAATCCGTATCACATTATTATTCGCCACGGCATGTTCTTAATTATGGGCTTTTTCTTGTTTTGGATTGCCACTAACGTGCCTATGGATTGGTGGAAGCGCAGTAACGCCTACTTATTATTACTAGGTTTAGGTTTGCTCGTTTTGGTGCTTATTGTTGGCCGTGAAGTAAATGGTGCAAAGCGTTGGATACCAATTGGTCCTGTTGGCTTTCAGGTTGCTGAGGCCGCCAAGTTGTATTTCTTTAGCTACATTGCTGGTTACTTAGTGCGTAAACGTGAAGAAGTACAAGAGAACTTAAAAGGTTTCTTTAAGCCATTAGCTGTCTTTGGTGTGTATGCGTTTTTGATTTTGATGCAGCCAGACCTAGGAACAGTTGTTGTACTGTTTGTGACGACTGTTGGTTTGTTGTTTTTAGCAGGTGCTAAGCTATGGCAATTTTTTGGTCTTATCTTAACTGGTATTGCAGCAGTTGTGGTGTTGATCATCGCTGAACCATATCGTATGGCTCGAGTAACAGGCTTTTTGGAGCCATGGGAAGATCCATTCGGTAAAGGATATCAGTTAGTACAATCGCTAATGGCATACAGCCAAGGTGGCTGGTTTGGTCAAGGGTTAGGTAATAGCGTGCAAAAACTGCAATACCTACCTGAAGCACATAATGACTTTATCTTTGCTGTGATTGGTGAAGAGCTTGGCTTCTTTGGCGTATTAAGTATTTTGATAGTGCTCGGTGTGTTTGTATTTAGAGCCCTGTTAATTGGCCAAAAAGCGCTGAAATGTGGCAAAGAATACGAAGGCTATTTTGCCTTTGCTATTGGTATCTGGTTTGCGTTTCAAACCATGGTCAATGTTGGCGCTAGCGCGGGTATTTTGCCAACGAAAGGCTTAACATTACCGTTTATTTCATACGGTGGTTCTAGTTTATTAATTATGACCATAGCAACAGGTGTACTTTTGCGAATAGATTTTGAAACCAAAATGGCGACTAAGCAGGCAACCTCACGTGGAGGTAAGCGATGAGTAAAAAGTTACTTGTTGTTGCTGGCGGTACCGGTGGGCATATTTTCCCAGGTATTGCGGTTGCTGACTTTTTAAAGCAACAAGGCTGGCAGGTTAGCTGGATTGGTACCCCTGACAGAATGGAGGCAACTGTCGTTCCTAAGCACAACATTGAGATTGAATTTATCAATGTGAAAGGTGTGCGCGGCAACGGGGTTAAGCGCTTGATTAAAGCACCATTTATGGTGATGAATGCCATTTTTCAAGCACGTAAAATTTTAAAAAAGCAAAAGCCTGATGTTGTTTTAGCTATGGGTGGTTATGTAACTGGACCCACTGGACTTGCAGCGAAAAGCTTAGGTATTCCTTTGGTTATTCATGAGCAAAATGCAGTTGCAGGTATGAGTAACCGTTGGTTAGCAAAGTTTGCTAATAAAGTGCTGGCAGCTTTTCCGTCGGCTTTTGCAAAAGAACAATGTGAAGTGGTTGGCAATCCGGTGCGAGTAAGTGTTGCTAATGTCACTGCTAAAAAAACGACTTCGCCAATCAATGTGCTTGTGGTAGGTGGGTCACTGGGCGCTCAGGTACTCAATGAAACTTTACCTGCTGTATTCAGTGAACTTTCAGCGCTAACAGCGCTTAATATATGGCATCAAACGGGTAAAAATAATGAACCTAATGTGACTGCTAGCTATCATCAGTTAGGGTTAGCTGAAAATAGCAAAGTTGCTGAATTCATTGATGATATGGATAGTGCATATCAATGGGCCGATTTGGTAATTTGCCGCGCTGGTGCGTTAACGGTTAGTGAGATTGCTGCTGCAGGTCGAATGGCGTTATTTGTGCCCTTCCCACATGCTGTAGATGACCATCAAACTGCTAATGCAAAGTATTTAGTCGCTGAGCAAGCTGCATTGATTATGCAGCAAAGTGAGTTTAATCAAGCGGCGGTTGTGGAGTTATTAACACCGTATGTCAGCGCACCAGAAAAAATTTCAACAATGGCAAGCAAAGCAAAACAGCTTGCTATTTTAGATGCCACAGCCAATGTTGCAAAGCGCTGTGAGCAACTAGCAGATAGAAGAGATTAGTAGTGAAAGAAAGCACGATGAAAGAAAACAACACTCGCCCTGCGATGCGTCGTATCGACACCATCCACTTTGTTGGTATTGGTGGCGCAGGTATGGGTGGTATTGCCGAAGTACTTGCTTTTGAAGGCTACCGCATCACAGGTTCAGACATTGCGCACAGTGCGATGACTGAGCGCTTAATTCAACTGGGTGCAGAAGTATTTATTGGTCATGACGAAAATAATGTAAAAGATGCCAGTGTTGTGGTGGTATCAAGTGCGATTAATGAGCAAAACCCTGAGATTAAAGCAGCCAAAGCGGCGCGTATTCCAATTGTTCGCCGTGCAGAAATGCTGGCTGAATTAATGCGTTTTCGCCACGGTATCGCAGTGGCAGGCACCCATGGTAAAACCACAACAACCAGTTTAATTGCCAGCATTTATGCACAAGCAGGCCTTGATCCAACCTTTATTATTGGTGGCTTGTTAAATAGTGCAGGGAGTAATGCCAAGGTAGGTAAAAGCGATTTTTTAATAGCTGAAGCTGATGAGAGTGATGCGTCATTCTTACATTTACAACCTATGGTATCGGTGATCACCAATGTAGAAGAAGATCACATGGACACCTATGCCGGTAGCTTAGAAAAAATGAAAGATACTTACGTCGATTTCATTCATAACTTACCGTTTTATGGTTTAGCTGTAGTGTGTATTGATTCTGAAGTTGCGGCAGAACTTATTCCTCGTTTTGGACGCCCTGTTATCACCTATGGTGAATCAGCAGAAGCTGATTATCGAATGGCTGATTTTAGCCAAACAGCGAATACTTGCTCATTCAATGTGGTGAATAAACAAGGTGAAAGCCTAGCAGTAACGCTTAATATGCCGGGCAAGCACAACGCGCTTAATGCAACGGCTGCAATTGCAGTTGCTAAAGATCAAAACATTGCTAACCATGCAATTTTAGAAGCGCTAACAAAATTTGAAGGGGTAGGCCGTCGTTTTCAGCATTACGGAACGTTTGAAAATGAACGTGGCAATGTCATGTTAGTTGATGATTATGGTCACCACCCATCAGAAGTGGCAGCGACAATTGCGGCGGTTCGTGAGGGATGGCCGGATAAACGTTTAGTGATGGTTTACCAGCCGCACCGTTATAGTCGTACTCGTGACTTGTACGAGGATTTTGTCAAAGTACTGGCTGACGTTGATCAGTTGTTATTGCTTGATGTGTATTCAGCAGGTGAAGAGCCAATTGTCGGTGCTGACAGCAAGAGTTTATGCCGTAGCTTACGACAGCGAGGTAAAGAGCCATTACATGTTGCTAGTAGCTCTGAGCTTGCCGGTGTACTTGCGAATACACTGCAAGATAATGATTTAGTTTTAACACAGGGCGCTGGTAACATAGGCCAGTTAGTGAAAAAGTTAGCAGCAACTAAGTTGTCTATTGAACAACTAAAGCAGGTAAATGTATGAGCCAGTTAAGCGACAAATTTGGCAAAGTAGCGGTACTTTTTGGTGGCACATCTGCCGAACGAGAAGTTTCTCTAAAATCAGGCCAAGCCGTATTGAGCGCTTTGCAAAGTGTGGGTGTTAATGCCATTGCTTTTGATCCTAAAGATCAGCCGTTATGGCAATTAAAAGAGTTAAAAATTGAACGTGTATTTATTGCTCTTCATGGCCGCGGTGGTGAAGATGGCACTATTCAGGGCGCTCTAGAATTTATGGGGATCCCCTATACCGGTAGTGATGTTCTTGGCTCAGCGCTTGCGATGGATAAGGTGCGTTGTAAGCATTTATTTAAAGCAATGGGGTTGAGCACAGCACCCTATGCTGTAGTTGATAGCCGCCATGAATTTGATAGCCAAGCGATTATCAATGAATTTGGCAAAGTGATGGTAAAACCGTCACATGAAGGTTCAAGTATTGGTATGGCAGAAGCAAATAACGCAGAGCAACTAGATACTGCACTTAATGCCGCATTTAAGTTTGATAGCCAAGTACTGGTGGAACAGTGGATCTCAGGCCGTGAATTTACCGTTGCTGTGCTTGGACAGGATGTTCAACCTGTCATTGAGATGACGACGCCAAATGGCTTTTATGACTATCAAGCTAAGTATCAATCAAATACAACTCAGTACCATTGCCCTGCAGATTTATCTGTGCAAGAAACTGAATTATTGCAAGATATGGCATTAAAAGCGTTTGATTTAGTCGGTGCAAGTGGTTGGGGCCGTGTTGATGCAATGCGTGATCAGCAAGGTAACTTTTACTTATTAGAAGTAAATACGGTACCTGGCATGACAGAAAAGTCTTTAGTACCAATGGCGGCAAAAGCGAATGGTTCAAGCTTTGAGCAATTAGTTGTTCGCATTTTGGAGCAAACACTTTAATATGCATTCTTTTTTAGAAAAAGTGCAACAATTAAAACAGCAGTTAAACTGGTCGCTGATTTTTGGTGTGAGCTTTTTTCTATTGGTGATTTTTGCATTAGTAAAAATCACCACAGGCGTCTCAGATTGGTTGGTAGAGAACAAAGACGCGCAAATAAAGCATTTATCAGTTTTAGGGCAGCCCCAATACACTGATGAAAAAGCAATTATTGGTGCAATAAGAAAAGCCGACTTATCGAGTTTTTTTGAATTAGACGTAAAACATGTGCAACGCTTAGTACAAAGCTTGCCTTGGGTTGCTACGGCATCGGTCAGAAAACAATGGCCTGATACCTTGCAGGTATATGTAGTAGAGCACCAAGCTGTAGCGCACTGGAATAGTGATTTACTGTTAAATCAAGCTGGTGAAGTGTTTCAAGCAAGTAGTGACAAATTACCCACTAGCTTGCCTCAACTATATGGCCCAGAAGGCAGTGAAATCGAAGCGTGGACAGCATTTCGTCAATTTCAAGAAATGCTAAAATTGAATAACTTAGAGCTGACCAGTTTAGCGCTTTCTGAGCGCTTTTCGTGGCAGTTATGGCTTGATAACGGCATTCGCCTGAACTTAGGCCGCAAAGAAAAAGCAAAGCGTGTACAGCGTTTTATTGACGTGTATCCGCGCATGGAACAACGTGCAGATGCACAAATCGATGTTGTTGATTTACGGTATGATACCGGCCTTGCAGTGAGCTGGAAGCCATTGCAAGAAGAACAATTAGAAAATAAGAGTAAGGCATGACCAAGTCAGCAGAAAGAAACCTAGTGATTGGATTAGACGTTGGCACATCGAAAGTTGTGGCCACCGTTGGTGAAATCACCGCAGATAATAAACTAAGCATTGTGGGTGTTGGCAGCCAAGTATCGCATGGTATGGATAAAGGTGGCGTTAACGACCTTAACCTTGTTTCTGAGTCGATTCGTCGCGCTATAGACGAAGCTGAGTTGATGGCTGATTGTCGTATCAGCTCTGTTTATTTGGGTATTTCTGGAAAACATATCCAGTGCCAAAACGAAAGCGGTGTCGTTGCGATTAACAACACTGAAGTGACTGACGAAGATATTGAAAATGTGATCCACATTGCTCGTTCGGTCCCTATTTCGGCAGAACGAAAAATGCTGCATGCACTGCCACAAGAGTACAGCATCGATATGCAAGAAGGGATTAAAAACCCATTAGGTATGAGCGGTGTACGTATGGAAGCTCGGGCGCATATCATTACTTGCTCAAACGATATGGCTAAGAATATCGAAAAATGTGTTGAGCGTTGTGGGCTTGAAGTTGATCAGTTGATCTTCACGGCATTGGCATCATGTTATTCAGTATTAACCGACGATGAAAAAGAGCTCGGTGTAGCTGTTCTAGATATTGGTGGTGGTACGATGGATATCACTATTTATATTAATGGTGCGCTTCGCCACTCAGCCGTTATTCCGGTAGCTGGTAACCAAGTGACTGGTGATATTGCAAAAATATTTAGAACTCCTATATCACATGCTGAGTCACTCAAAGTACAATATGCGTGTGCAAGTAGCCAAATGGCAAGCAACGAAGATACGATTGAAGTACCGAGTGTAGGTGGCAGACCTGCGCGTATTATGTCGCGCCATACCTTATCTGAGGTTGTTGAGCCACGTTTTAGAGAGTTATTTGAGCTGGCTATGGAAGAAATACGTCGCTCAGGTTTTGAAGACCAAATTGCTGCAGGTCTCGTCATTACTGGCGGAACAGCAAAAATGGCTGGGGCAATGGAAGTGGCAGAAGACATTTTCCAAATGCCAGTCAGAATTGGCAAGCCGATCGGGATGGTTGGTTTGACAGATTATGTAGATGATCCTTCGTACGCGACCGCGGTTGGTTTGTTACAATACGGCCGTACTATGCAATCGATGAATGCACAAAAATCGAAAGCTGAAGGTGATAATAATTGGTGGAACCGTATTACTAAATGGTTCCAAGGTGAGTTTTAAAACTCAAGTCGGAGAGTAAACATGTTTGATATGATGGAACAGCACAGCGAAGAAGCTGTCATTAAAGTAATTGGCGTGGGCGGTGGCGGCGGTAACGCTGTTGAGCACATGGTAAAACAACAAATTGAAGGCGTACGTTTCATTGCCGCGAATACGGATGCACAAGCATTACGTAATTCATCAGCTGATGTAACTGTACAGCTAGGTACACAAATCACCTCTGGTCTAGGTGCGGGCGCTAACCCAGAAGTGGGCCGTAATTCAGCTGAAGAAGACGCTGAAACTATCCGTGCCAGTCTTGAAGGCGCTGACATGGTGTTCATCGCAGCTGGTATGGGTGGTGGTACCGGTACAGGTGCTGCGCCAGTGGTTGCTAAAATTGCTAAAGAGTTAGGCATTTTAACGGTTGCAGTTGTAACGCGCCCGTTTGACTTTGAAGGTAAAAAGCGTGCTGCAGCTGCTGAACAAGGCATTAATGAATTGTCAGAAACTGTAGATTCACTTATTACAATTCCTAACAACAAATTGCTTAAAGTTTTAGGCAAAGGCACTACACTATTAGATGCCTTCGCAAAAGCGAATGACGTTTTATTTGGTGCGGTACAAGGTATTGCAGAGCTAATCACCCGTTCTGGTCTAATCAACGTGGATTTCGCCGACGTACGTACTGTTATGTCAGCGATGGGGACTGCGATGATGGGTACAGCATCTGCGTCTGGTCCTGACCGAGCACAAGAAGCGGCAGAAGCAGCTATCTCAAGCCCACTACTTGAAGATGTCGATTTAACAGGTGCTAAAGGTATCCTAGTTAATATCACTGCAGGTATGGATATTGCGATTGAAGAATTTGAAATTGTTGGTAACCACGTTAAAGCACTTGCGTCAGAAAACGCAACAGTGGTTGTAGGTGCGGTAATTGACCCTGAAATGAGCGACGAGTTACGTGTAACGGTTGTTGCAACAGGTTTAGGCGGCGACCGTCGTCCACAGTTTGGTATTGTTGATAATGGCTTTAAGAAAGCATCAGGTTCTGATGTACAAAGCTCAATGAACCAAACAACGAGCAGCATGTATGTACCAAGCTTTGCAAGTCAAGGTAGCAGCGATGATGTAAGCATGTCATCTGCGTCTGAAAAGCAAGAGCCAGTACAACAAAGTACAACGAGCAGCTCAGTATCTAGCAGCACTGAGAGCAGCAAAAAATCTGATAAGTCAGAAGGGGGAGATTATTTCGATATCCCTGCTTTTCTTAGAAAGCAAGCTGACTAAATAGACTTTTACTGGTTATTTTGTTCGATAAATAAACAAATTGGCAGCTGGATGTATTTATGATACAATTCGCCGTCTAACTGTAACTATAAGTGAGCGAACCTATGATTAAACAGCGTACGATTGCAGAAGTAGTCAAAGCCATAGGAATTGGACTTCATAAAGGTGAGAAGGTCACTATTACTCTCCGACCTGCGAGCGCAAATACTGGGATAGTATTTCGTCGCGTAGACCTTGATCCGGTTGTTGATTTTGAAACAACACCAGAAGCCGTTGGTGATACGCAACTGTGTACCTGTTTAACAAACAAAGATGGCGTTCGTTTATCTACGACTGAGCACCTTATTGCGGCGGTAGCGGCAATGGGTATTGATAATCTAATTGTTGAATTAGACAGCTCAGAAGTACCAATCATGGATGGTAGTGCATTACCATTCATCTATTTGTTACAAAAAGGCGGCATTAAAGAAGTAAATGCAGCTAAGCGCTTTATTCGTATTAAAGAAAAAGTACGTATTGAAGAAGGCGATAAATGGGCTGAGATCGAACCATACGATGGTTTCCACATCGATTTTGAAATTGCGTTTGATCACCCAGCAATCAATGAAAGCCGCCAACGTATCGGTTTAGATATCACGGCACAAAGCTTCACTGAAGAAATCAGCCGCGCACGTACTTTCGGCTTTATGAAAGATATCGAGTATATGCACGCTAACAACCTAGCATTAGGTGGTAGCATGGATAACGCAGTTGTATTGGATGAGTTTAAAGTACTAAATCCAAACGGCTTACGTTATAGCGATGAGTTTGTGAAACACAAGATCTTAGACTGTGTGGGCGATATGTTTATGACTGGCCACAACATTCTAGGTAAAATCACGGCTTATAAATCAGGCCATGATTTAAACAATAAACTACTTCGTAAAATTATGGCGACTGAGTCAGCATGGGAATGGGCAACATTCGATACCCCAGTAACGATGCCAGCACCAGGCCTAGAAGTAGCGACAGCTTAATCGCAAGCATATTACAGTTATAAAAAATGACGCTTTAAGCGTCATTTTTTTTTGCCAATCATTTATCTAGAACTATAAGCCAAGAATCGCTTCAAGCTCGACCAACTGATTGATTTGATGGGTTGGTTTAATATCTTCTGGTAACTCAACCCCAGGATGTTGCAACCAGCAAGTGTCGATACCGACATTGTGTCCGCCTAAAATATCGCTGGCGGCAGTATCACCAACCATTAAAATCTGCTCTTTTGGCGGATTACCCATGAGTTGAAATGTATGTTGAAAAATTTCTGGGGCAGGCTTTGCTTTACCGACTAATTCTGAAATAACAAGCCAATCGAACATATCCTGTAGACCAGTGTGCTCTAGGCGTTTTTGTTGTAACTTAGCAAACCCATTGGTAATGATGCCTAGCTTGGCGTGTGGTTTTAATTTTGTTAGTAATTCAACGGCACCGGGTAGTGGCACACAAATAGAAGCCATAGCGTCTAAGAAGCCATCGTTAAGTGCTTTTGCTGGCACATCGAGTTTATTCGCCCATTCTGTAAAGCGAGTTATCTGCAGCTCACTAGCAGTAATTTCGTGCTTTTGATAAGCAACCCAAAGCGGCTTATTGGTTGCTTGGTAATGATGATAATCTGAATCAGTAAATTCTACGCCGTAATTAGCGAACATCACTTTTAAACCTTCAAATGCATTAAAGCTAAATAGCGTTTCATCGGCATCGAATAATACGTGGCTATACTTCATGGTTATCCTAATTACTGATTGAATAGAGTAGGGTGTAAAAATGGCGCCATTGCCAGTGTCAGCGCTTGTACATAAGTGCTTTCACGCGTAGCAAGGTGATTGGTTAGTAAGCCAATAGCGCCACCTTGTTGTTTAATATTAACGGTATTGAATGCATCATCCATGACATCACCTAGTTCTTTACCAGCTAGCAAGGCATCGTAAAAAGGTTGCGGTAACGGCAGGTTACTACTGCGACCAACGCTAAATTGTTGCGTGTTTGCAATCACCACAAAGGCAAAGGTTGCTGCGCCATAACTAAATTGTTCTGCGCCACCTTCCATTGCTGCATAAAAGTCGGCATCAAAGTGGTTTTGGCAATATTTAACACGGTTTTCAGCGCCAATACGGGTTTCGTCTTCGCCTAGCGGCTGATCTGGAACACCAGAAGGCGCATGTTCGCCTAGGCATTCAATCGTATGGTTTGGAAAGTAAAGACTAAAGACATGTTTAGCTGCGTTAATTTTAACAGGGTTCTTTGAACCGACAATAACACGTAATGTTTGTTTCAAGCCGACGACTCCATTATTTTCGACAGAGTCAGCAGTGTACCCGAGTGAGTTAAATCGGCAAGTCAACCGGGGCTAAATTTTCAAGTGCGCGCTTTTTCAAAATAATATCTTTAATTAACGGCGTTAAAACGAGCTCCATTGCTAAGCCCATTTTGCCTCCAGGCACCACAAGCGTATTAATACGAGACATAAAACTGCCTTCAATCATGCTCAAGTAGTAGGGAAAATCCACGTCATCTATGCCGCGAAAGCGGATAACAACAAAGCTTTCATCTAAAGAAGGAATATCTTTTGCGCTGAATGGGTTTGAGGTATCAACGGTAGGCACTCGCTGGAAGTTAATATGAGTACGCGAAAACTGCGGAGTAATATGGTTTATGTAGTCGTCCATTGAACGCACAATAGAGCCCATTACCGCTTCACGAGAGTGGCCTCGTTCAGAGGTGTCGCGAATGAGCTTTTGGATCCACTCAAGGTTAATAATAGGCACCATGCCAATCAATAAATCAACATGCTTAGCAACATCATGATTCTCATCGACAGCACCACCATGTAAACCTTCATAGAATAAGATATCTGTATTTGATTCTAAATCTTGCCAAGGGGTAAAGGTGCCCGGTAGTTGGTTATAAGGAACCGCTTCGTCAAAGGTATGTAAGTAGCGTCTGATTTTACCTTGCCCGGTTTCGCCATATTGGTAAAAAAGCTCCTCAAGGGCGCCAAAATCGTTAGCTTCTCGGCCAAAATAGCTAATATGCTTGCCTTCTTGTTGTGCTTCACGGACTTTTTTATCCATCTCTGGACGCGTATAACGATGAAAGCTATCGCCTTCGATGAAGGCTGCATCAATGCTTAAGCTTCTAAAAATGTGCTTAATAGCATTGGTGGTTGTGGTAGTCCCCGCCCCAGATGAACCGGTAATAGCGATGATTGGGTGTTTAGCTGACATAATTATTCTCGTTATTGTTGATACCAGTCGGCTTAAATTGTTAACCATTCTAGCGTGTTAAATGGTCAGTTACTTAGCTCGATTGGTATTATCGTGCATAAAATCAATCAGTAGAAACTGATAAAAAACGAACACGTCCTAGTTATAAAGGTCGAGCATGGTAAGGTCAAGTGACTGGCGGATTAATTAACGCTATCATGGGCTGATAAAAATTAAAACGAGAGAACAACATGAAATTGATTTCGTCTTTACTTTTCGTCGCAGCAGGGACATTTTTTACCAGTCACTTACATGCAGCGATGCCTAAAAGCGAAATATTACTTGCCGAGTTAGACACCCCATATGGTATGCAGGTGTCGCGAGTAACAGATGATAAAGCTTATAATAATCAACCATTTTTAGTTGATACAGGGCTTTACTATACCCATGAGGTTGTTGACGAAAATGGCCAGTCACAAACCGATATTGCGTTTTATAACTTTACATCTAAGAGCAGCGTGAATATCACCAACACGCCTGTCAGTGAATACTCGCCTACGCTGATGCCAAATCAGCAAGCCTTGTCGGCAATCGTGGTCGAAGCAGATGGCAAGCAAAAGCTATGGCAGTATCCATTAGCAGAAGAATCTGTTGCTAGCCGAGTTTTTGAATGGATTGAGCCGGTTGGCTACCACGCTTGGGGCGCTGATGAAGACCTGATCATGTTCATCTTAGGTGAGCCGCATACGTTGCAATACACTCGTGTTGCAGCTGCTAAACCGCGTGTCATTGCCGGTGATATTGGCCGTACTTTAATTTTTGATGAACACACAAACAGTTATTTGTTTAGTTATAACAAAAACAACCAGCATTGGGTTGCACGCTTTGCGCCGCAAACTGAGGAAGTTAATGATTTATTTAGATTACCGGAGTCGGTGCAAGACTTTGCTTTAATTGACAAAGACACTGTAGCCTATGCGGTTAATAACCGAGTTCATAAGCGCAGTTTGACAGAGCCTGAAGTAGTATCACAGTGGCTCGATTTAAGACGCTTTTGTGAAGGTTCAATCTCGCGTTTAAATTACAAACAGAGCAAGCTGGCATTTGTATGTAATAAATGAGTAACGGTTTCAGCCTGATTGCTGTACTGTGGCTAAACTATCCACGTTATATGTAAGGAACGCCTTTGTCTTTTTCTGCCGAGCAAGTGAGTGTACAGCTGGTAAAAGCGGGCTGCCGCAGTAATTTTAAGATTAAGAATATTAACGAATTTATGCCAGCTAGCTCAAAAGAGGCATTTTATGTTCATGAGCAAAGTGGCCAAGCAAAAATCGTTATTAGACCTATTTTTGAAGTATTCAGTGCTGATTTCGAGTCAATAGAGGGCATTACGCGTATCAAAGACTACTTTCACAGTAGTGAAATGACCCGTTTTCCAACGCGCATTTATAAAAGTGCACAGCCCATTCATTATGGTATTGCATTTAAAGTCACCTCACCTGAAGCGGCTGAGCAATTTATAACTAAGTTAACTGCTATTTTAGCGCAATAAAAAAGGGCCACATTGTGGCCCTTTTCGTATTTGCTTTAATTAGCGTTTAAGGAAGCTATTCACCGAGTTTAGCTCACGGTTTTTCAGTGCAATACAATCATTGACGCTTTCTTCAAGCTTACTAAGAGAGCGAGCATAACCTGGTACTTCAGTGATTTTATCGTTGAAGAAGGTTTTGGTTTTCTCTAGGCTTTTCGCATCGCAGCTTGCGGTTGTGAAGAATGGCAAGTTTGGTACGAAGAACGGAGGTAAGTTCTTAGTGATAGCATCGTAATTGTTGTAAATCCATTCAATAAACAGTGCTTCAAGCTCTTTACCATAACCCAAACCACCTAATAACGTACGCATATCAGAGGCTGTTACGTTATCTGTTAAGCTGTACTCTAGAACCGCTTTTTGTAACTCAGGTTTACCAAAGTAACCCATCGCTGCCAGCATTTTAGTACGAACTTGAGGATCTTTGGTGGTTTTAAAGGTTTGCTTGTACTTTTCAAGTAACTTGGCATCACCATGGTAAGCCGCAAGGTTTAAGTAAGTTGATGCTAAATATGGGTCAACATTTTCAGGGTTGCTTAAGTACAACGCCGCTTGTGCTTTTGCGGTATCAATGACTTTTTGATCTTGGCCATCAAAACCTAAACGGGCAATAACTTGCGCACGTAATTGCGATACCGCAGCGTCTTCACCTACTTTTGCTGTTAAGCCATACTGCTTCGCCGCAGGTGCGATGCTGTTACGAATAAACTTAGGCCATAGGTCACGGTTGCTGTCGTCTTCGAATACGCGTTTTTGAGCAGCAAGATAACCTAATGCTGTATTTGCTACTAATGGGTGAGCATCACTGACAAAGGCTTCTAAGGTTTGCATTAAATGAGCCGCAGAGATAACACCCGCATCAAGTAATGAATCAACCGCAGAAAGCAGGGCTAAGCGTTCACGAACCGTTAGCTTGTCAGCAGCGTTATCTAATAGAGCATTAAACTGTGCGTCATTTAACACCCAACGGTAATAACCCATAGCCCCTTGATCTGGGTAAATCCACTCAGGTTCAAAGTCGAGAGTCAGTTGCTGTGTTTCTTTATTCAGCAGTACACTTGCGGTTTTAACTTTGTCGCCCGCACCATACTTAATAGAAACCGGAACATTCCAAAGCTGTGCAGGTGCATCAACGCCAGCATTTACAAAGCGGCTTTGGCTGATATTAATTTTCTTACCATCTTGCGTTACTTTAATAAGAGGGAAAGATGATTGTTCGATAAACGATTTCAGAACACTTGCTACATCTTTATTAGACGCTTCGCCTAATGCTTGCCAAAGATCGGCTGCTTCTGCATTTTTATAAGAGAATTTCTTCAAATAAGCACGAATACCCTGTTGGAATGCCTCTTCGCCTATCCAGTTTTCAACCATAGATAACACCGCGCTGCCTTTACTGTAAGCAAGGCCTAAGCCATCCATGATATCTGCTTCGGTTTTGATGGGCTTACGAATAGGCTTAGTACTTAAACGCGCGTCTAATGCCATTACATAATTTTGTGGTAAGTCTAAGTGTGATTCAAACTCTGGGTTGATTTGCGCAGTGATCTTCGCTGCCATCCAGCTTGCGAACGCTTCGTTTAACCATAAGTCATTCCACCATTTCATGGTAACTAGGTTACCGTACCATTGGTGCGCTAATTCATGGGCAATGATTGATACATTACGCTCTTTTTTACTGCGCGTTGCTGTTGCTAGATCTACCAGTAAAATGTCTTCACGGTAAGTAACAAGACCAGCATTTTCCATCGCGCCAAATGGGAATTCTGGCACTGCCACTGAGTCTAGTTTTTTGTAAACGTAAGGAATGCCAAAATAATCTTCCAGTGCCTTTAACACTCGAGGCATATTTTCTTTTGCGTAGTCAGCAAGATGAATTTTACCTTGTGGAGTCAGAACACGGCCAGGAATTGGCATGCCTTTAATTTCGAGCTCTTCAAATGGGCCGACAGCCATTGCTACTAAGTAAGAAGGAATCGGTGGTGTTTTGTCGAAAAAGTGCGTTGTCATATCGCCATCAACTTTGGTTTTTAATACCGGTGTATTGGCATACACTTTTTGTGATGTTGGCGCAGTGATTGTTAGCTGAAATGGAATTTTATAACTTGGCTCATCAAAAACAGGGAATGCGCGACGAGCATCACTCATTTCAAATTGTGTGAAAAGATAAGGCGTACCTTGATCTAGAGTTTTATATAAACCAACACTTTGACGGTTGTAAGGTGCTGTAAAATCAACTTTTAATGTGTATTTACCAGGTTGAATTTTTTCATCACAAGAAAATTTAACTTTACCTGTTTTTAGCATTTCAGCGCTTAGGTCACAGTTTTCTGCACCTAAAATTTTTGCCATGCTAACGGCATAATCAATACCGTTTAATTCGATATAATTTGTCGCTTTTAGAACTTCTAGGGCAATTTCGGTATGACCAGAAAAATTGTCCTTTGCAGGATCAAGCGTAAGTGCTACTTGTTGTGAACTAGGCTTGGCAAGCTTTTCGATAACATATTCATTGGCATGGGCAGAGCTAACAGCAAGTGCAACACTCACCGTTAATAGGCTTTTTAAGAACATAAGTATCCCTGATTTTTTGTTGTTAGAAAGGCACCTGCTATGAGGGGCGAATCACCATGCTATCAGGTTTTAATTTGAACAGTAATAAATAGTTAGTAACAAAGTTTGTCAGCTAATTATGGCGGTCGATGAAACGTTGCCAATGCAGTTGTGGGTTTATTTGTCGCACATTTTGTAGCACGGTATTTAATAACTGCATATCAGTAAAGCGTTGCTCATTGTAATCTTTAAAACCAAGTAAGTAGTTAAAGGCGTCTTTACAGTTGGCTTGCAGTGCGTGAATGCGAACTTGTTGTTCAAAGTTAAGTCGTAAGCTACTAATCGCAGTTTTCATACCTTGTTGATCAACACTGGGAATAGCGCATTTTTGTAAATAACCAGCGCGTTCACCTTCACCAGAAAACCAAATACGCACTTTTTCGCTATAGCGACCTGATTTAGCAGGTAAATCAAACATCAGCCGTTGCTGGTTTTGTTCGCTTAAATAGCTTAAGTATTGGTTAAGTCCTGCATCGAGTAATGCATTGTGGATAGGCACATAGCGGGGCTTTATCTTGCCATGAGTATGAAAATCAAAGCAGCGGACACCATCTAGGGTGACAATATTATCAAGGGTTAAATGGCCAATTTCATCACTGTATGCACCGGTGTAGTAGGCAAATAAAGGAAGCCAAAAGTGCCAGTGCTTAGCTTGTTCACGCACCAAACGCTGATCACCGTAAATGTAACCATTATATAGGGTATGTAATTCCATAGCCGAAAAGGGCCTACGGCCAAGATGGGACTTCAACCTAATACCTTGATAATAAAGATGTGTCGAAGAGTATACCTGATATACCCAAACCTCCTCAAGATGCGAGTTTCAGTTGGAATTAAAAGCGATTTAGGCAAGGCATTGATTGCAAGTAATAGTGGTTCTATTGTTAAAATCAATAACGCAGTATAAATCGCTTTTAAACCAACCCTTCGGGCGCTTCACAGGCACTTACTCTCATCGTTGTTACTTTTTAAAAGGGACTGCCATTGTTGCAAAGTAACGCCTTGATATTAAGCACCTGTGAAACGCTGAATTCTGCATCTTGAGGAGGTTTGGGTATAAGTATCAAGTTTCCAGCTTAACGACACTGCTATAAAAGTAGCAGTGTCGTTGTAAGACTAAGGATTGCTATTAATCACAAAGCGCTTTAGCTAGACCAACCGGTTCGATTTCAACGCAAACTTGATCATCGTTCCAGTTTAAACCCACAAGTGCATCATCTTCGTTAAGGTCTTCAACCCACTCATCAAGAAATTCGTCTAGGCCAATTTCAACGGGCGTATAGTCTTGCCACTCATCTTTACATTGTGCTTTTGCAGCGTCTTCAGTGCCCCAAAGTAATAGCACATCTGTGTCGCTAAATTGGTTTGATTCACAGACAACAAAACCACCATCTTCGGCACCCAGTGCCCACATAGATTCGTTCAAACGAACTTTTTCTACAAAGCTAACTAATTCTGATTCAATTTCGATATCGCTCATTTGCGTAACCCTTATCTTTATATTCGTGGATCTGTTTGTTGTACCGCCGCTTTATCGGCGAATTTATGATAAAAATCAACTAAGTTTTTTAGTTGGCTAAAATCAGTTAATTCACGGAAGCGGATCCAATCTAGCAAGCAGTATAAACTGATGTTGAGGTATTCACAGCTTTTAAATACTGGCTCTGATAAATGACTATTTAAATAGGCTAATGTTTCAACAATTCGTTCATTCTGTAAATTAAAAAATAGTTTGTCGCTGTTGGTATCAAACCCTGAACGCTGACAAAGTAAAATTTCTACCAGTGAATCATTGCAGGCATTGATAATGGTTAAATAGTTCTCTTGCTGCCAGCTAAGTAACGGCTGATCAGCTTTCTCGAGCAAGTAGCGAATAATTGAGTTGGAATCACATAAGGTAAAATCATGGTCGATTAATACAGGAATTTTTCTGGCAGGGTTGTGGGCAATCATGGTTTGTCTGTCTTGCTCAGAGAAAATATCCAAATTAATAAAATCAATAGGTAGGTTATTAAGTGCCGCCCAAATTCGAATACGGCGCACAAAAGGTGATGTGGTCGAGCCTAGTAATTGCATGATGGTATCCTTTGCAAAAAAAAGCCGCTGTGAAGCTAACACCATTCAGTTAAGCATGTTTTGATTGAATGGTGTATCTGGTTTTAGAAATGCGAACGGTCCTACTTTTGGGCCGTTTTCTTTTTTCAGGAAGAATATAGCGTTTCACTTTCTCTCTCATCGCCTTCAACTTTTTGGGGATTGACCCGGGTGAAGCGATTGCACACCAAAGTATTTCATCTTGTATATCGCGTAGTGCCATAACGAAGCTGATCCTAAGCGGCGACACATTGGCTTCTTTTGCTATGCGACTTATCTCCACCCTGACTAGGTTATATGCTAATAATATGCCCCATAGTTCCTGCTTGATACCCTCAACTGTCTGACTTCGCAGGAGAATACTATCTTCCAGCATCTGGTGTTTTATCTCGCCATAACTATTCTCTATTTCCCAGCGCTCGAAGTAAACATCAAGAATGTCACGGGTATTAAAAGCCTTTGTGTCTTCTAGGGAGCATAATAGTCCTCTTATTTTTCCTGGCCCCATAGGCTCAGGGTACAACACCAACCTTGCTTGCCAATGCTCTGGCAATGATGGGTCCAGCTTTCTAGCGTGGGCAGATACCTTCATTTCAACTTTAAAATCATAGTCCGAATAGGTTTCGATGATGGTGTACTGCGTGTTGCCTTTAATTGGTACCATCCAGTGAGATGCCGGATGCCGAAGACGCCAGTTAATCAGTAACTCAGCGCTCAGATAGCATCGGTCAAAAATGGTTAAACTGTTGTCGCTGACATATTCTGATAACCCTTTAGCGTAGCTCACCTCTCCTTGATAGCTGGGGCCAAACGCTACGTGATGTATCAACCTGCTCCTCAATGAGCTCAACGCACACATGCGTACGATGGGATACTCGGTATGGCGTGTTTTACTATGTTTAATATAGTGAAAGTGCTCACTCAGAGCGGGTGTGTCCGCGGTACGAAACTGTGTCCCGTCGACAGAAAATAAACGTAAGCCGTTCCAAGTGTCTGAACTATCTTCTTGCTGCGTCCAGTGTGTCGCACACAGGTTGAACAGTGCTTCAAGCGGTTCACTACTCAATCGCTGCCTCGCTTGTGGAATGGCACTTGGCACAACCGTATCGCCAAGCGTCTCAGTCAGCGTTAAGTCTAGTTTCTCTACAACATCGCTAATAGGACGGTCGCGAAAGAGCCCCATCGCAACAACAAGCCAGACAACTAGCTCAGCAGGTAACTTGCGTTTGCGAATACTGGCTTTATCAGTCTGTTTAAGTACTTGGGAAATCCAATCAAGTGGAATGTGCTGTTGAAATGTAGAAAGGGAGTCAGGAGCGACAAATGTCTCCGTATCTAACAACCAATGACTAAGCAAGAAAATACCCTCATTCCAAAATAGTAATGAGGGTATTCTGAAGCCACTAAAAGATCGGTCAACTGATCTGAAAAATATAATTCCTTAACTGATCGGTGTTAGCTGTGAAGCGGCTTTTTGAAATCAATTTGTAAATTAGTCAGTACGGCTTGTTACTTCGAGAAGGTGATAACCAAACTGGGTTTGCACTGGACCTTGTACTTGGTTAATTGGTGCAGAGAATACGACTTTGTCGAATTCAGGAACCATCATGCCAGGGCCAAACTCACCTAATGCACCGCCATCTTGACCTGATGGGCAATTAGAATGAGCACGAGCAAGTTCTGCAAAGTCAGCTCCTTGCTCAATTTGCTGTTTTAAATCTAAACAGTGAGCTTCACTGTCTACGAGAATGTGTCTTGCACTGGCTACTGCCATAACATCTCCTAATGTGTGTTTTAGTATTAAATTACTAGTTTAGTTCAATATTTACCGAACGAAAAATTAAATTTATTTTGCAGTCAGCTCAGCTTCAATTGCATCGCGTAAAGTCTGCGATTGTGGCTTGGTTTTACTGTTAAAGCGCTGCACTGTCTTACGATCTGCAGACACTAAGTATTTGTAAAAGTTCCAGTTAGGTGAGCTTGTAACTTCGTTTAAATGTTTGAATATGGGGTTTGCATCACTTCCGCGAACGGCACTGGTAGCCAACATATTAAAAGTCACCCCATAATTGATGAAACATACTTTTGCAGTGTCTTTTTCATCGTCTTCTTCTTGGAAAAAGTCATCAGATGGAAAACCCAATACAACTAAGCCCTGGTCTTTGTATTCCTTATGGAGAGCTTCTAAGCCTTCAAATTGACCTGTAAAGCCACAATTACTTGCGGTATTGACGATTAAAAGTGGTTTGTTTTTGAATTCGCAAAAATTAATAGACTCTTTCGAACGCAATTTCCTCATCGTAACATTGGTGAAATCGTCACATTGGCTGCTTGCTTTAGGCGCTTCTGCGGCTTCAGTGGTTTGTGCTGCAAGGTTTGTTGTTATTAGGCCTGCTGCAAGTAACAAGGCATATTTATACATAGTTATTTCCCGCTAGTTATTTGTGTTGAATATACGCTAATATGCGGCAAAGTGATCATTTAATTTCAGCTATTTATGACGATTCGAAAAGCAACACAAAACGATTTAACTGACATAGTCGCTATTTATAACGAGACCATTCCTGGGCGTATGGTAACCGCAGATACAGAAGAGGTATCGGTTGCAGACAAACAAGCTTGGTTTGAAAGTCACACAGAAAAAAGACCGATCTTTGTTTTTGAGCAACAAGGTAAAGTGCTCGCTTGGTTAAGCTATAAGTCTTTTTATGGCCGCCCAGCCTATGATGGTACTGTTGAAATTAGCATTTATATCACACAACAAGCTCAAGGGCAGGGGCTTGGAAAACAATTGCTTACATTTTCAGAACACCATGCAAAAACGCTCGGCATTAAGGTTTTGTTGGCCTTTATTTTTAGTCATAATCTACCAAGCATAAATCTGTTTAATCGTTTTAATTACAAGGTCTGGGGAGAACTTCCTGAGATTGCGATTATGGATAATAAAGCATACAGTCTGACAATTTTAGGTAAGCGTTTAGACAGTTAATTCGTTAAAAGCTAATAAAAAATGCGGTACAAATTGTGACCCATTGCGATTTTAGGCTACGCTAAAATAGGTATTTATTATTAAGCGAGTCTAGTCTACTGTGCGAAGAATTTTAATTGTTGATAGCAATAGTGTTTTAGCAATGCGGGTCAAGGTTCTACTTGAGCTCATTGGTTGTAGGGTTGAGCTATTACATTTTGCAATGGTCGATGATGCTGTTTTAGAGCAAGACTTTGATCTTGTGGCTGCGTCTCATGGTGTGCCAACCACAGTTATTAAAACGCTAATGGGGGTATTCTCACAAGAGCACTTCTTGCTGTTAGCGCCTAAAGCGCAGCGTAGTGATTTACTTGAACATTTTAGTGAAGTAAATCGCTTGTTACCTAATGCTGTGGTGATTTACCCCTTTTTTGCAAATAAAGAAATTAGCTCTTTATTAGAGGGGGTGCTTGAGTTAGAAAGTAACAATATTCTTCAACTTCCTACAGTACTTCTTGTTGACCATAGCGCAGAACGTTTGGCTCAAGTTGCCCTAAATCTCAAAGGGGCACATATTAAAACTTACACCGCAGATAACACAGCATCAGCTCTGGATGTTTTTAAAGAGCACAATATTGATTTACTCATCAGCGATTTTACTTTTCCTAATGGTACAGGCCTTGAGCTCTTTAATAAGCTCAAAACACATCAGCCAAATAGTCGTTGCTTGCTTTATACCTCAAAGCCTGACCAAGTCTCAATGGTAGCGGCTATTCGCCAAGGGGTGGAAGATGTTCTTATTAAGCCGGTTGATGATAATAGTTTATTGTAATCAGTACATAAACTTTGGCAAACCGAATTATTAAGACGCCACAACACTGAATTAGTTGAGCGTTTGCAAAATACCGTTGATGCACTCATTGAAAAAGACAGTTTACTTCGGGTCATTTTTAAACATACCCCAGATGCCATTATTTTATTTGAACGCGGTGGTAAGGTTATAGAAACTAACGACGCCTGTGAGCAGCTTTTTGAAAAACCGTTAAAAGAGTTTGAGAATTGCTCGGTATTTGAGTTTTTTGATGTTGCTTCAACTGAGCGAATTAAAGATAAGATCGCGACTTTAAATAAGAACCGTCAGTTTAGTTGTGACTTGCGACTACTCAAGAAAAACGGCAGCGAGGTACCTTTAGTTGGCTCGTTTAACGAAATTGATCATCATGGTGAAATAGCATTAGCGGTGATCTTTAAAAATGTAACGCACCTTAAAGAGAAAGAAGATTTACTCGTTGAAGCTAAAGACTTACTTGAAGAAGAGGTTAAAGCACGTACCGCACAGCTAGAGCATGCTAAAAATGTTGCTGAAGCAGCAAGCCATAGTAAATCTGAGTTTTTGGCTAATATGTCTCATGAGCTAAGAACCCCCATGCATTCAATTCTTAGCTTTGCTCGGTTTGGGCTTGATAAGGTTGCCAACGACGATTTAAGTAAAGACAAGTTAAACAAATACCTATCGAGAATTGAGCAAAGTGGTGAACGATTATTGTCGCTTCTAAATAACTTGCTCGATCTATCGAAACTTGATGTCGAGAAATTCCCGTTCAATCCGCAAAAGCATAACTTAAGCAATATTATAAAAACTAGTATTGATGATGTGTCAGGCACAGCCCTTGAAAGAAATATAGCAATTCGGCCGATAGGTTTTGAACAAGGTATTGTGCTTGATTGCGACGAAGAACAAGTGAACCAAATTATGCGTAACTTGATAGGTAATGCACTGAAATTTAGTGAACCGAATAGTGAAATTGATATTAGTTTAGCGGTCAATGAGCAGATGGCCGAAATCGCTGTTATTGACCGAGGAATAGGTATTCCTGAACAAGAGCTCGAAAAGATTTTTGCTAAGTTTGAGCAAAGTAGTAAAACCAACAGTGGTGCGTGAGGCACCGGGCTTGGATTAGCTATTTGTCGTGAATTTGTAGCCTTACATCAAGGCACTATTTCGGCAAGTAACAATGAGTACGGGGGCGCCACTATTTTGGTGCGGTTACCCTTAGAAATAGACTTGCCGCAACACTTGGCAAACGAGCAGCAATCTATATCGATCAATTAATAAAAGGGAAGAGATAATTATGGCCTTGAAACGTATTTTAGCGGTAGATGATGAACCATTTAATTTAGAGATAATTGAAGAGATCTTAGAGGATCTTGAATTTGAGTTGAAAATGGTTAATAGCGGCCCTGAATGTTTAGAAGTCGTAGAGAAGTTCGACCCACAAGTGATTTTACTTGATGTGAGTATGCCACAAATGAGTGGTTATGACGTATGCCGTAAGCTGAAAGAAAACCCCAATACGCAAAAAATTATTGTGATGTTTGTCTCAGCCAGAGGCACTGTTGAGGAGCGCATGGAAGGCTACTCCGTCGGAGCAGAAGACTACATTGTGAAGCCATTTAGCCATAATGAGCTCAAGCTTAAGCTACAGCATTTAAATCAAGTGCTGATTGAAAAAGAATCGCTAGAACAGCAAGTTGAAGATGCGACTTCAACTGCATTTAATGCTATGGCAAATAGCAGCGAAATGGGTCAAATTGTTAACTATATAGAGCATATTGGCTCGATTGATAATGAACAAGAACTCGGTAGAGCCTTTTTAAATTGCCTAAGCGCATTTGAGTTGCAAAGTAACGTTGAGTTTCGGTTACATAATGAAATATTACATTTTTCGGTGTCGGGTGTGTGTTCGCCAATTGTGATCGAGCTATTTGAAATGCTGAAAAGTAAAGGGCGTTTGCATGAGTTCTCAAATCGGATTTTAGTTAACTATGAAATGATTAGTTTGCTTATCTTGAACATGCCGGAGCAAGATCCAGATAAACACGGTCGAATTCGAGATCATATTTGCTTTTTAGTGAGTGTTACTGAGCAGCAGCTTAAAGCGATTATTACAAAAAAAGAGCTCCTTGAGCAGCAACAACAATTGAATGATGCCGTGAGTAAGGTGCATAGTAAATTTACTGGCTTGATTGAGCTTTTAAACGAAAACCGTATCAATAACGAAGCGATTTTTAAGCAGCTTCAAGAAGATTTAGAGCAACGTATACCGACTATGGGCTTAGATGAAGATCAGGAGGTGTTTATCTACCAAAAGGTCGACGAAACCATTCAAAACTCAGTGGCCCGTGAAGAGTCGGTTAAAGGCGTAAAAGCGGCTTTTAAAGAGATTGAGAATGACCTATCGCAATTATTAAAACGATAGAGTAAAGCTAGCTATCAAGCATCTCTTGGCAGACCTTTTTCAACAATACGAATTAAGCGCGCAGTTTTACGAAGCTTTAACTGGCGCTTATTTTTTTGTTGAGCAAGTGCCCACTCGATATGCTCTGCGACTAAAGGCGTGGCTGTTGTTAATCTTTGCTCTAAAGCCTCGATTATTTGCTCGTGGTAATCAGCGTTACCCAGTCCTACTGCCAGATTTCTTAACCAACGCTCGTGGCCAATCCGGCGAATAGGGCTGCCTTCGGTATTTTTAAGAAAGGTTGCTTCATCCCATGCAAATAAAGTCAGTAAGTCTTGATCTTTAAGCTGCTTTCTTGGGTGAAAGTCAGCTTCATCGGTGAGCTGACCATAGCGATTCCATGGGCACACTAACTGGCAGTCATCACAGCCATAGACGCGATTACCTAATAGCGGGCGATACTCTTCTGGAATAGCGCCTTGCAACTCAATAGTAAGATAAGAGATACATTTACGGGCATCAACTACATAAGGCTCGACAATTGCACCAGTTGGGCACAGTGTCATACAGGCAACACATTTACCGCAACCTTCAAAACTATTTTCTTTATCAATAGGCAGCGGTATATCAACAAACAGCTCACCTAAAAAAAACCAAGAGCCCGCTTCTTTATTGATTAATAAACTATGTTTTCCACGCCAACCTAAGCCTGCTTTTTCGGCCAGTTGCCTTTCAAGTACAGGGGCAGAGTCAACAAAAGGACGAAAACCGAGCTGGCCAACTTGCTGCTCTATTTGCTGGCCTAACTTTTTCAAACGGTTACGAATTAACTTGTGATAATCACGACCTAATGCATAGCGACTGATGTACGCTTTGTCGGTTTGTTTAAGGTTTTTAGCAAAACTCGCATCAGGCGGCAGGTAGTTCATTTTTACTGAGATGACTCGCTGCGTGCCAGGGACCAACTCTGCAGGGCGCGCTCGCTTCATACCATGGGCTGCCATGTATTCCATCTCACCGTGATAGCCTAAATCTAACCAGCGTTGTAGCTGAGCTTCGTGCTTAGTTAGGTCAATATCAGTGATCCCGACTTCTGCAAAGCCAAGGTCTTTACCCCATTGCTTTATTTGCAGTGCGAGTTGTTCATAATCAATAGTGGGTGTTGTCACGGTCAATAAAAAGTAGCCAAGGAGCGGCTACTTTAACATAGTTTGAGGTAGGCTCTGAACAATAATCACTTATTGTAGGGTAATTCCATCGTCAGTAATAACAGCGATTAGTAAGCCATACTCGACGTTGTTTTCAGAAAAAGCACGCGATAATCCACCTCTAGTGTTTTGCTTCATAGTGTTGTTGCTGATTAAATCATCTAGGCTCTGGCTAATAGTATCTGTATTATCGCTTTGCAGAATAATGCCGCATAGTTGATTTGAGCACTGCATATCATACACAGTAATGTCTGCGTGTTTTTCTTGGTATTTTATTGTTTCATCGTAAACCAGTTCTCTAATTTGCGCTTTGTTGGCATCAGTTAAGCCATTCGCTAACTCAGAAACATAATCTTGAATTTGTGCAAATCCCATTTCATTTAATGGCTCAGTATTAAACACTTTTTGACCGCTTTCTTTGTCTGCTACGAGTTCATCCAATGAGCTTAGTGCATTGATAGAGGTTTCTGTGTTGGCAAAAGCATCGTTAGAACTTAGTGAGTCTGTCTCTTGTGTTGAATGCGGGTTTATTTTTGCTTGAACTGTTGATGATTCAGTAGCAAGGGATGTGGTTTCTTCTGCTGTTACTACAGCCGAAACACTGTGTATAGTGTTATCCTCAAGCAGGTTAACAACTTTATAAGTAATAAAAAGCGTGCATAGCGTGAGCACTGCAAAGAAAACATTTTTCATTTAAATTCCCTTTTTATGTTTTCTTATACAGTACTGTAACTAAATGAATTAAGTCAATTTTTACACAAAGCGTTTTAATTGCTCTTGGGTTTGTTGGCTTAGTTTGTGCGACTGTTGGCAATCCGCGAGTGATTCATCAATTTGTTGTTTCGCTTGCTCGCCTAAAGCAACTATTTGCTCAACCGTTTGATGAGTGTGGGTTTGGGTTTGCTCTAATAAGTGCACTGCGCTAACAATTTGCTGCAGTTGCTGTTGATTTTGCTCAAATTCACCAAGCATATTAGTAAAACCTGTAGAGGTATTACTAATCGCGGTTTCAGCTTCACTCGAATGGCTAATTAATTGCTCAGATTCTTTATTTGTTTCGCTTACCAGACTATTCATTTGATTAATAAAGTCACTGATCTGGCGGGTTGCGTCGTTCACTTTGACAGATAGCGATCTGACTTCATCGGCAACCACAGCAAAACCACGGCCGGCTTCACCAGCTCGTGCTGCTTCAATTGCAGCATTGAGAGCAAGCAAATTGGTTTGATCCGAAAACTCTTCGACCATTTTTAAAATAGTGCGAATATTTTCACTGTTTTCTTTGAGGCCAGATACTGTCGCTGAGAAGTTCCCCAAAATTTGGCTTATCATCGCGACTTTTTTAACCAGCGCCGATAGCTCAGTGGCCGAGTGCTTAACAAAGTTTAAGTGTTCATTATTAACGTGATGAACGCTGTCAGTATTGGCAGAGATATTCTCAAGGCTCGATGTTATTTGATTACTTGAGTCGGTAATTGTTTGGCTGAATTCTATTTGCTTGTGGCTCATCTGGGCGGTTTGCTGCATCGAGTGAGTCATCTTAGAGCTACTATCGGCACTGGCTTGTGCACTTTGATAAGTGGTGGCTAATAGTTTTGCTAAATGAGTCGTAAATGTATTGTACTGCTCACTTAAATCACGAAATTCATCGTAGGTAAAATGCGGTAGCTTGGCAGATAAATCAGCATCATGGCGATTGATTTGCTCAAGTGTATCGCGCATGGCCTGCACCGGTCGTACAATCAAAAAGCGCATGTAGAAAATAGTAAAAATAAAACTCGCAACGATAATGAGCGCCATCAACCAAAACAGCCCCATACTCGCTTGTTGTTCTGAAAGACTGCTGTATAACCAGATCAAAGTAATCGCTTGAAACGCAAACACAAAACCTAAATTACCGACAATCTTACGTGTAAGGGTGTAAAAGAATGTTTGTTCGATAAAATTGTAAATGCGCATATAGCTACTCATTAAGGTGGTGTGTTGATTCATTTTGGCGTAATTTTTTATTATTCAATGTCACATAATTCAACAGTATAGCTTAGTTTTGTTGAGTTACAGTGACTGTAGTGTCATTTGTGTATGACATGGAAAATTAGTAAAAATACCATCTACGCCATACTCTAGCATTAATTCGATATCTTCTACTTTATCGACCGTGTAAGCATAAACTTGAAGGTCGCGTTGTTTTGCATCAGCAACAAATTCATGGTTTATAAAGTTTTTATCTACATGAATGCTATAGGCATGGAGTTTTTGCGCAAACTCGCTGTAATTAATAGGAATAGAAGCGGTGAGTGCGCCAATCTTTACCCAAGGCAGTTTTTGCTTTAGCCACATCAGTTGGTGATGATCGAACGAAGAGACTAACAGGTTATCCCTAGAAATTTTCCCGGTACTGACATTTGACTCAATAAGCTCAACAAACTTGTCTAACGAAAAAGTATGTTTGAGCTCTAGATTAAGTAGGGTTTTATCACCAACCCAATCGATTGCTTGCTGTAAAGTCGGCACACATTCGCCATTTCCTGCATCGTATTGCTGAATTTGCTCTTTTGAGCAGGCGTTTACTTTACCGCGACCTGAGGTTGTGCGATCAAGCCAAGTGTCATGAATAATCATGTAATCATCAAGGCAGCTTTGCACATCAATTTCGATACCATCTACTGCCAAGTCTACAGCGGCGATAATGGCGCTCTGGGTATTTTCTGGGTAGGTACCACTGGCACCTCTGTGAGCGAAAACTTTCATCATTGCTTATACCTGCGAGTCACTGACCATGTTTCATAAAAAGCGGCACTAATCACCAGTGCGCCGCCAATAAGAGTGCTAATTGAAGGTTGCTCATGCAAAATCAAAAAAGCGAAAAACGTACCGTATAGAGGTTGCAAACACGATATCAAACCAGCGGTTGAAGCTGATAAGTTTTTTAAACTTGCTGCAAACAGTGAATGCGGTGCTGCTGTAAAAATAACCCCTACAGTAATTAATAACAGCCAATTAATTGTATCAACTTGTAATGGCGGCACTTCTACAAAGGAGCATAACATAATGCAGGCGATCCACGTTTGATAAAGCATGGTTTGTGGGCCACCATATTGACTAAAATAACGCTTGTGAACGATATTCCTAAAAGCAAAGAAGAACGCTGATAATATACCAATTGCAATTCCTAAGGTTACATCATTGCCTAAGCTGGCATCAGGAATAAGTAAATAAATACCCAGCATCACCACCAAGGCGCTAAAAATATCCTTGAGCTGCGGTTTGCTGCCATGAAAAAAAGGCTCTAAAAACACCGTGATAACAGGGTAAGTAAAAAAGGCAATCATACCGACAGCAATACCTGCCAATTGCATGCCTGCAAAGTAGGTGAGCCAATGAATTCCGACAGTTACACCAAGTAATAAGGCTATAAGATAATCACGACGAGAGTGAAGCTTGATGGCTTTCTTTTGTAATGCGAGTAAGACCAGTAGCGCACAGCCTGCAATTGCTGTTCGGTAAACGGTAATATCTAATGCACTCAGGCTTACCAGCTTGGCGAATAATGCAGTACCACCAAATAGGAGTACTGCAATGTGTAAGTACATTAGGCTTTGTTTGTGCGCCTGCATTACAAACCTTATTATTGTTGTTATTAACTCTCTTTTTAACGGTAATCCTTTACTTTGTAAACTCCCCAAATGGGCTAATCCATTCGTTTAGTTCCAATATTTCCAACCTTGTAAGTAATAGTGCAGCACATTTGGCTCATCAAGTGTCGATACTTTTTCATTGCTAGCGCTAATGTCTGGAGTAAAAATAAACAGTTGTGCGTCATTTTCAGGGCGGTAATAGCGGGTGTTAACAGGCAATACTTGGTGGTTGCTACACATTAAGTTGCAAGCCATAACAAAGCCCCATTCACCAAAAGAAGGCACATTCAAGTGATAAGGCAAGGTATGAGCAAAGCCTGCAGCACTGAGCGTGTTGTTGATAGACCAAAATGCCTGTTTCGCAAAAAATGGACTGGTAGCTTGGGTTACCACAATACCGTTATTTAGCATTCGTGTTTTTACCAGTTGATAAAACTGCTGGCTATAAAGCCGTGCTAAATTGATTGCTTTTGGATCCGGTAAATCAATAAAAATAATATCGAACAGCTGTTCGCTTTGCTCAATAAAGACATAGGCATCTTGATGAATAACAGTCACTTTAGGGTCACTGAGTGAGTGCTTGTTAAGTGTTGTGAGGTTGTGATTAGTTTGCGCAAGCCTAGCGACTGCTGGGTCTAAATCGACGAGGGTAATAGACTCTACTTGCGGGTATTTCAAAAGTTCTCTCGCTGCTAAGCCATCGCCACCGCCTAAAATGAGAATACGCTTTGCATTGCCATGACGCACCATAGCTGGATGAATAAGCGCTTCGTGATAGCGATACTCATCAATCGATGAAAACTGTAAGCCACCGTTTAAATAAAGTCGAATATCATCTTTATGACGAGTCAGTACAATTTGTTGGTAGGGCGTTTGTTCTGAGTGTACAACACGGTCATCGTAGATTTGGCTTTGCCAAATATGGGTGAGCTGTTTACTGGCAAATAAACAAAGCACCAATATTGAGCTAACTAAAACAAGAGTGAGCCTCAGTACTTTTCGACGGTTTGGGCTGATATGGTCGATAAAGTACCACAGCAATAATAGCGCAATACTCAGATTCATTAAGCCAAAGCTTAGGGCTGTTTTAAAAACCCCAAGCCAAGGTAAAAATAAAAAAGGAAACAGTAACGTCGCGAGCAGTGCACCAAAGTAGTCAATAGATAACACGTTGGCGAGGTTTGCTTTTAGCGCATAATGTTTTTCCATTAGGCGACTTAAAAGCGGAATTTCTAAGCCAATCAAAACCCCTATTAACGTGGTGAGTAAAATACTAATTGCTTGCAGTGGTAAGCCAAACGCATAACAGAAATACAGTAATGGCACACTCAAGCCGCCAAGTAGTGCAAGCAGTAGCTCAAAACCAATAAAATACACCAGCAATGGCTTATCAGGCACAAAACGCGAAAAATAAGAGCCAACTCCCATTGCCGCCATATAGACGCCAATTGTCAGGGAAAATTGGGTGATGCTATCACCCAAAAAGTAGGCACCGGTAGTTGCAATCAGTAGCTCATAGATAATAGAGCAAAGGCCAGCAACAAAAATACTAAACAGTAAAATGTGGCTTTCGCGAATTGATTTATTTACCACCTGGGCCGCCTCGTGAACGGAAACCTGCACTACCAATACTTTGTTCACGTAATTGTTTATCAACGCTTATCGTGAGGTGGTGATAGGAGTAAACTTGCCAATCTTGCTCTTTGTCACCTTTGCCATATGCCAAGAAAGAAAAGAAGAGCACGGGTGCTAAAAACAGTAAGACAATAGGCCAAACTGAGATACGTGATTCCATTGCTTTTATAGCTTCAGGGTTTAACTTATTGATTGGCTTATAAGTGATATCAGTTCCTTCACGCTTTGCCTCTAAACGATGCAGCATTACAAACAGCGCTACACCGCCAATGAAACCAGAAATCCATAACAGCGGAAGCATGAAATTACTGTTACCTTTGATTGGAATAATACGAAATGTATAGCTGAAATGTTCGGCACGTTTATTTGGGCCGAAAGTACTGCTGACGTAGGCGCTATATTGTCCCTTTTTAGGGAAGTGAACATCGTGGTGAGTATAGTCACGGTACTCAGTCCATTTACCATCTGAATCGTGTCCGGTTTCAGCCCAAAGCTCATCAGAGTAACTAAATAAATAGTGACCATCAGGGTCAAAAATTTCGATATCAATGGCTTTCCATGAGTTTAAAGGCAGTCTGCCTTTTATTTCTAAGCGCATCATTTGGCCATCTTCTGGCACTGTAAATAGGTAGGCTTTGTCTTGTCCGTCGTAGTCTTTAAAGTTGCCATATTGGCCACTAATAAGTGGCGCTTGTAGATCTGCACGTATCACTAAGCAAACAACAAATGTGATAGCGGTAATTATAAAAAGCTTATAGATGTTCATCCATTACTCCATAAATAAGCTTAAATAGCGATAGTGATGATAACAGCTACACAGATTGCAATGCTGCTTTCAATAACCGCAACAGCGGTGTTTTTGTCGTGCATTGCTTGGTCGAGCGAAATTTTGCTAAAGATAATTTTATCAACGAGGTAACGCACAATTGGTAAAATTAAAAAGCCAAATAATGCGTCAATAAAGAATAAGCTTAAGCTCTGTTGCCAAGTATGAAAGCCACCAATGAGCGCATGACACAAGATAATAGCTAACGCCAACATGGTGCCAGAAAAGCTAAGTGCAACGGCTTTGTTGCCTTTTTCGAGCTGTTCATGAAGATTAAAAGCAGTGAGGTGATCATAGCCTTTGGCAAAAATGATCAGCATTAGTTGCCCTAAAAAGTAAAACACAATGGCCGATAACCAGGTGCCTTCTCCGGTTAATGCGCCACCAATAATCAGTGCCGCGGCCATATAGTTTGCCGCTTGTACTAGGCCTACAGCCTCGTTTTGTTGGTTAATTAATTGCTCTTGGTTACAGAACAAACGCAGCAGTAATTTGTCATTTAAAATACGTGAGCAAGTCAGCAGCACCATACCTAATACGCTGTACAGTGATACATTCATTAAATCACTTAGCAAACCTTGGCTAGGTCCAGCTAAAACAAAGCCATAAATAATGGTAATTGCCCCTAAGTAGCCGCCAATAGATAAACCTAAAGCACTGTTGGCATTATCGGTTAACTGGTTGGTGGTGTTATAAGGGGTCGCTAAATTATACGATAGCTTTGCAAGGGCGATGATTGCAATGAACAGACCAATGTAGGCGCTGTTATAGGCCATAGTTGATAGGTAGTGGGTTAAGTTAATATCCATATAATTTTGTTAGCTTGTTGTTATTTTCCGAAAATATTAACACAGAGTGTTTATTGCAAAGAATATCAAAGCGTCATTTTTGGTAGAATTAATCAATTTCTTAAAAGTTTCATAGCTTTTGCCTGTCTCATTGTTAGGTTATGGGTTAAAATAACAACATAACCAACTAACAAGATAGTGAATGTCAAAACAGGATCCCAATCTCAGTCGAGAACAAGAAAAGTACGAAAACCCCGTCCCTAGCCGTGAGTTTATACTTACTCACTTAGAATCTCGCGCCAAACCAGCAAACTTCACGCAACTTTGTGATGAATTACAAGTGAATGATACAGAGCGTCAAATTGCGTTTAAACGTCGTTTACGTGCTATGGAGCGCGATGGTCAACTGTATTTCAATAAGTTTAAATGCTACGCGTTGATAGATGAATCAGGCCTTGTTAAAGGCAAGGTCATTGGTCATCGTGACGGATTCGGCTTTTTAGAAGTTGAAGGTGAGAGTAAAGATTGGTTTATCGCAAAGCACCAAATGAATATGGTGTTGCACGGTGACATTGTGCTTGCTAAAGGCAATCGTAAAGGCTCAAGTGGTAAATGCGATGCACGTATCATTAAGGTACTGACCAATGAACGGGCCCCGATTGTTGGCCGCTATTTTGTTGAGCATGGTATTGCAGTTGTTGTGGCTGAAGACCCACGCATAACGCAAGATATTATGATTCTACCGGGTAGTGAAAATGGTGCGCGCCACAACCAAATGGTGCAGGTGCAAATTACCCAAAATCCAAGCCGACATATGAATGCAGTGGGCAAAGTAACCGAGGTACTAGGTGAGCATTTAGCACCGGGTATGGAAATTGAAGTTGCACTACGCAATCACGATATTCCCCACGTTTGGCCAGAAGCGGTTGAAAAGCAAGTTGCTCATTTAGGTGAGTTTGTTGATGAACAAGCAAAGCAAGGTCGCGTTGATTTACGTGACTTACCGCTAGTTACAATCGACGGTGAAGATGCCCGAGACTTTGATGATGCCGTTTACTGTGAGCGCAAACCATCAGGTGGTTGGCGTTTATGGGTAGCTATTGCCGATGTGTCGCACTACGTAGGTATGAATACGCCTCTGAATAAAGAAGCGATTGAACGTGGTAACTCAGTTTATTTCCCTGAGCAAGTTATTCCGATGCTGCCAAAAGTGCTATCGAATGGCTTGTGCTCATTGAACCCAGAAGTTGACCGTTTATGTATGGTTGCTGAGATGACGGTGTCAGAAGCGGGTAAGTTGTCTGGGTATAAATTTTACGAAGCGGTGATGAATTCACACGCTCGTTTTACCTACACTAAAGTGAATGCGATTTTACAAGGCGATGAAAAGCTGCGTGAAGAGTACGCCCAAATGGTGCCACATTTAACTGACTTACAGCAAATGTACATGGCACTTAAAGCTGCTCGCCAAGACCGTGGTGCGATTGAGTTTGAAACCTTAGAAACGCGCTTTGTGTTTAATGCACATCGTAAGATCGAATCAATTGTGCCTGTGGTTCGTAATGATGCACACAAACTTATCGAAGAGTGCATGATTTTAGCGAACGTATCAGCAGCACGTTTATTAGAAAAGCACGAGGCGAGTGCGCTTTATCGTGTGCATGATGAGCCTGATGCTGAAAAGCTTGGCTTTTTCAGAAACTTTTTATCAGAGCTTGGCATCGAAAGTGCGATTTCTGATGAACCAACACCGAAAGAAATCACCCAAGTGTTGGCAAAACTAGGCGACCGCCCAGAAGCTGAGCTTATTCAAACCATGTTGCTACGCTCGATGAAGCAAGCGGTTTATCAGCCTGATAATATTGGCCACTTTGGTTTAGCTTTACCGGCCTATGCGCACTTTACATCGCCTATCCGTCGTTACCCTGATTTGGTAGTACACCGTGCAATCAAAGCAGTGCTTAAAGCACAAGGTCAGCAAACATCCGGTGAATATGCATACACTGATGACGAAGTTGATATTTTAGGTGAGCAGTGTTCAACCACTGAACGCCGTGCAGATGATGCAACTCGCGAAGTAGCTGATTGGCTCAAATGTGAATATATGCAAGACCATGTTGGTGACGAGTTTGGTGGGGTGATCTCATCGGTGACTAACTTTGGTTTATTTGTGCGCTTAGACGACTTACAAATTGACGGTATGATCCATGTAACCAATTTAGGTAATGAATACTTCCACTACGATGGTGCTAAGCATTGCTTAATTGGTGAACAAACACACAGCGTTTTTCGATTAGGCGATAAAGTAACGGTTCAGGTTTCATCTGTAAGTCTTGATGAGCGACGCATAAATTTAGTGTTAGCCGGTGAAGCGCAACAAGACCGTTATGCGCGTCGTCGTAGTGCATCGTCAAAACCAAGTGTTCGTGCACAGCTTAAAGCAGGTAAAATTCCTGGTAAAAAAGCACAATCTAGCCGCCCTGAGGCAAAATCAGGCGACAAAGAGAACGAAAAACGTGGCAAGTCTTCTCCTTCTTCTAAAGGGCGAAAAAAGCCCAATAGTAAACAAGCTGATGCTGTAAAAGCTGGCAAGAAGAAGAGTAAGAAAAAAGCCACCAAAAAGGCAAAAAGACCGGGTAAGAATGCCCGCAAACAAAGTAGCCGAGGAGCAAATAATACGTGAGTAATGAATTAATTTTTGGTTTTCACTCAGTTGAAGCAATATTAGCAAAAGAGCCTGAGCGCTTTTTAGAAATATACGCTTTAAAAGGGCGTGAAGATAAACGTTTAAACCCGGTTATTGACCAAGCACGTAAATTCGGTATTTCTGTACAATTTATGCAGCGTAAAGCGCTTGATAACAAAGCAAATGGTGAGCAGCACCAAGGCATTATCGCTAATGTAAAAGCGGCGCGTATGTATAACGAAAAAGATCTTGATGAGATCATAGCCCGTGAAGAAACGCCTTTCTTATTGGTGCTTGATGGCATTACTGATCCGCATAATTTAGGTGCATGTTTACGTAGTGCTGATGCTGCTGGCGTACACGCGATCATCGTTCCTAAAGATAAATCTGCAAAACTCAACGGCACAGCGCGTAAAGTAGCGTGCGGCGCAGCCGAAACAGTGCCATTGGTACAAGTCACTAATCTTGCGCGTACGTTACGTGAAATTAAAGACGCAGGTGTCTGGGTTGTTGGCACTGCTGGTGAAACTGATACTGAGTTATTCGATGCAAATCTAACTGGGCCAATGGCTGTTGTTATGGGGGCAGAAGGTGATGGTATGCGCCGCCTTACTCGTGAGCATTGTGATCTATTAGTTAAAATCCCAATGGCTGGTTCGGTATCTAGTTTAAATGTGTCAGTTGCGACCGGTATTTGTTTATTTGAAGTGTTACGTCAGCGTAATGCAACGCAAATCTAACTACCGCGAAAATTTTAGATACAAAAAAAAGCCGATGATACATCGGCTTTTTTGTATCTAATAGTTTAGATTAGATTTTTGCGAAAGCGCCTTGTAGTGGTGGTACTACTTGCTTCTTACGGCTTAATACGCCATCTAACCAAACGCGACCATCTTCTGATTTAGCATCATAGGCAGCTTCGATTACTGATACGTCATCAGACGAAATTAGCATTTCTGAGCCTTCTTTCATGATATCAGTTAACAGTAGTAATACTGAGTGTCGACCGCCTTCTTCTTTAAGCTTTGCGATGTCAGCTTCAAGGTCTGCTTTGATTTCATCAAATACAGCAAGGTCGATAACTTCTAGCTGGCCAATACCTACTAGCTTACCGTTCATGTTGAAGTCTTTAAAGTCACGCATAACTAAATCACGTGCTGGAGTGCCTTCAACAGCTGATTTAACCTTGAACATTTCCATGCCAAGCTCTTTGAAATCTTCGATGCCAGCGATTTCAGCAAGTGCTTCAACACACTTGATGTCTGCCGTTGTACATGTTGGTGATTTAAAGATCACAGTGTCGCTTAAGATAGCGCATAACATGATGCCAGCGATATCTTTTGGAATTTCTACGTTGTAGAAGTCATACATCATTTTGATGATAGTGTTTGAACAACCAACTGGGCGGATCCAACACTCAAGTGGTGTTGACGATGTTAAGTCGCCTAGTTTGTGGTGATCAACAACACCCACAACACGTGCTTCATCGATGTCATCAGGTGCTTGTGTTTTTTCTGTGTGGTCAACAATATAAACGTCTTCGCCTGCATAGCTAAGTTTTAGCTCAGGTGCTTCGAAACCGAATTTATCTAGAATAAATTGTGTTTCAGGCGATACTTCACCTAAACGCGTCGGGATCGCAGGTTCATTGATCTGGTTTTTTAAGTAAGCAAGCGCAATTGCACCGCAAATTGAATCTGAATCAGGGATCTTATGACCCACTACATACATTGACATTGACGGAACTCCTTTAAATTTGGCGGATATTTTAGCAAAGTATCGACAGATTGATACATAACAGACATGAAATTTTGTTGATCAATTACAACTGCCAATTAATGCCCTTTTTGGTTACACTTTAAGATATTGAAAACTGAGGAAGATACTGATGCGCTTGAGCCGAAAAGCATGGAATAATGTGGTGATTATTTCGATGCTATTGATGATTTTTTTCTTCAATGGCCTCCATAAAAAGCTCAATACACAGCCCGTTGAAGAAGGAGTACAAGCATTACTCCCACAGCAAAGCTTCATTTTGGCAATGGCCTTTCCTGAATTAAAAATTGAGCGTATCGGCACCTCTTGGCGTAGCCAATCACTGCAAGAAAACACATGGCAAGGCGATGAGCAGCAGCTCGAGCAACTTGTTGAGCTGTGGCAGCATCAGCAACTAACTATTGCCAGTCTTCCTGTTAGTAAAATTTCACAGACGTCGGCTGATTATGTTGCTTCAGTGTGGTTAGCCGGGGAGCAGTTGCCTGCAGTGTACCAATTGTACAATATAGATCAGCAATACTATTTATTAGATAAGCGATTACAACGGGTATTTGAGCTTGAACAAGCTGATGCAGCTAAGTTATTTCCGTTATATCCGTTTTAAGAGAGTCACAGATGCCTGAATTACCAGAAGTTGAAGTTAGCCGTTTGGGAATAACGCCGCATGTGCTTAACCAAACAGTGACCAAAGTAAATATTCATAACGCCAGTATGCGTTGGCCAGTGCCTGATGATGTATATCAATTACAAGGACTTAAAGTTACTTCAGTGGAGCGCAGAGCAAAATATTTATTACTTGGTTGTGAGCTAGGTAGTGTAATTTTGCACTTAGGTATGTCGGGTAATTTACGTGTTGTGGGTGCTGATGAACCATTAAAAAAACACGATCATATTGAATTTATTTTAGCCTCCGGTAAAGCATTAAGGCTGAACGACGCGCGTCGATTTGGCGCTTGCTTATGGCAAGCGCCAGGTGAATGCCATACTTTGCTGACCAAGCTCGGACCAGAGCCGCTAACAGATGAGTTTACTGCAAAGCGTGTTTACGAGCAGTCTAGAAATAAAAAAGTACCTATTAAACAGTTTGTTATGGATAACGCTGTGGTGGTTGGCGTGGGTAATATCTATGCCAATGAGTCGTTATTTAAGGCTGGAATTCATCCTAAACGAGAAGCTGGCAAGGTGTCTTTAAAGCGTTATCAGCAATTAGTGCCTATTATTAAAGAAACACTTGCTGCAGCTATAACGCAAGGCGGCACAACGTTAAAAGATTTTGCCCAAAGTGATGGTAAGCCTGGTTATTTTGCCCAGCAATTGCTGGTTTATGGTCGTAAGGGTGAGCCATGTGTAAATTGTAAAGAACCATTAAAAGAAATTAGATTAGGACAAAGAAGCACAGTGTATTGTTCTAATTGTCAAAAATAACAATGAACCCTTCATCTATGTAGTATTGCAACAGGTAGCAAGATAGAGACAGGCTTAAGGAATGAGAAGGTTGTATGCTATTAAACAAATACGTCATAGGATGTGTGTACTTGGCGGCACTGGTAGGTTGCTCTAAAGAACAACCTCAAGTTATCGTTGAAGAAGTGGTCACTGCTGAGGTTAAGCAGTTTGATGTGCCTCTGTATGGGAATTACGTGGCACGCACAGATGCTTCGCTTGATGTTGAAGTGCGAGCGAGGATTACTGGTTTTGTGCAAAGCGTTGAGTTTGTTGAAGGTAGCTGGGTAAACGAAGGTGACTTACTCTATACCATAGATGATAGGCCTTACCGGGCTAAGCTTAATCGCGTTAAAGCTGCACTACAAAAAGACCAAGCGGCACTTGCTAAAGCAAAGCGAGATGTTACCCGTCTAAAACCCCTTTACGAGCAAGACGCAGCAAGCCAACTCGACTATGACAATGCAATTTCTATTCAAGAGCAAGCGCAAGCGTCATTATCAGCAACCCAAGCTGAACTTGAAGAAACTAAGCTCGATTTAGAATATACCCGTATTACGGCACCAATTAGCGGCATGGTTGGCAGCTCTGAAGCCGATCTTGGTGCTTTGGTCGGCAGTAATGGTATTTCTTTATTAACGACCATCCAGCAAATAGACCCTATTTTCGTTAATTTTAATATGTCGGCACTTGATTACTTGAATGCTAAGCGGCGCATGAATAGCATGATGGAACAATTACAGGCCGAACAAAAGGGCAAAGCGCTTGAAGGGTTTGTACGAATTTCATTACCTGATGGCAGCGAGTATCGATATTGGGGAGATGTGAGCTTTACTGATCCTAAAATCAGCCCTAAAACTGGTACTTTCAAAGTAAGAGCAAAACTGCCTAACCCAAACAGTGAATTGCTACCTGGGCAATATACAAAAGCACGCATTAAATTATCAGAGCTAACTGATGCTATTGTCGTTCCTGAGGAAGCTACACAAGTAGAACAGGGCGGTATTTATGTTATGGTCGTGCTTGATTCAGGTGAGATAGAGCGGCGCTTTATTGTCGTTGAACATTACGGTGAACAAGGAATTGTTGCCAGCGGTGGCTTGAGTGCTGGTGAGCAAGTAGTGGTTAAAGGTTTGCATCGCATTCGCCATGGCCAGCAAGTTAAAGCTATTCCTTTAGAAGAGTTTGAAAAACGCCAAATAACGCCTAACACTGACAATATTCCACTCGCTCCAGATAAACCAAACAAACAAGATGATGAAAAAAATCAGCAGGGAGCTTAACTATGTTTTCGCACTTTTTTATCAAGCGCCCAGTGTTTGCTATCGTTATTTCGTTAGTTATTTTACTGACAGGGTTGGTGTCGCTTTTTACCCTACCGATTGATCAATACCCAGATATTGCTCCGCCGTCGGTTAAAGTGTCTGCTTCATTCCCTGGCGCAACGGCAGAGACAGCATCTGAGTCGGTAGCCATTCCTCTTGAGCAAGAATTAAATGGCACACCGAATATGTTGTATATGGAGTCAAAAGCAACTAACTCTGGCAGCGTTGGAATTACACTCACCTTTGATGTTGGCACCGACCCAGATCTCGCCCTTGTTGATGTACAAAACACCGCAAGCCAAGCTGGCAGTAATTTACCGGTTGATGTGCAAACTGAAGGGGTGAATGTCTCTAATGAAAGTTCGGTTGAGCTATTGAAACTGGCACTGACCTCTGATGACCCTCGCTATGACGAAATCTATTTGAGTAACTACGCTAGCATCAATGTTGAGGCGGCTTTAAAGCGTGTTCCGGGGGTTGGTAAAGTGCGTAACACCGGCTCGCGTTCGTATGCTATGCGGGTATGGTTAAAGCCCGATATTTTAGCGGGCTACGAGTTAACCGTGAATGATGTGACCGCAGCAATAAAAGCGCAAAACAAAGAGGCCGCTGCTGGGGAGATAGGTGCACAACCAATGAGCGATGCAATTAAGCTTAACTTTCCGGTACGAGCACAAGGCCGGCTTAATAAGGTTGATGAATTTAATAATATTATGCTGCGAGTTAACAGTGATGGCTCGATGATCCGTTTGCGAGATGTCGCAAGGGTTGAGCTAGCTTCCTCTGCGTATACTTTAAATTCAAAACTAAATGAACAGCCAGCAACTATTTTGCAGGTTTATATGTTGCCCGGCTCCAATGCATTAGCTGTAACAGAGCGTGTTAAAGCCGAAATGGATCGCTTGAGCGCGGCTTTTCCTAAGGGCGTGAAGTGGCAATTATTTTATGATGCCTCTGAGTTTATCAAACTGTCGATTAATGAGGTGATCAATACTCTTATTCAAGCTTTGATCTTAGTGATCTTGGTGGTTTATTTATTTTTGCAAAACTGGCGAACTACCTTGATACCAGCTTTAGCTGTGCCGGTGTCTATAATTGGTACTTTTATCGCCCTTGCTGCATTTGGTTTTACTATTAATAATGTCAGTTTATTGGCCATGGTCTTGGCGATAGGCATAGTCGTTGATGATGCTATTGTGGTGGTCGAAAGTGTTGAGCGGTTGATCAATGAGCAAAATATGGATGTTGTTGCTGCGACTAAGCAAGCGATGACAGAGCTTTCAGGGGCAATTGTTGCAACTTCCTTAGTACTTGCCGCGGTGTTTGTACCTGTGTCGTTTTTAGCAGGTATTACAGGCATCATGTATCGAGAGTTTGCGATTTCAATTACGGTTGCGGTGCTTATTTCAACCTTAGTTGCTTTAACCTTGAGCCCCGCTTTATGTGCGGTTTTCTTAAAACCTAGCTCCCCCTCAAACAATAAGATATTTGTTAAGTTTAATACCTGGCTTGAAAGTGTGGGTAAAAAATATACATGGCTTGTTAAGGTATGCTCAAAAAAAGCAAAACGTAGTTATATTGGTTTTTTTATTATGGTAGGAGGCTGCTATTTTGTGTTTAGCCAACTACCTAGCAGCTTTATGCCGCAAGAAGATCAAGGGCGCTTTTTTGTTGATATTACTTTGCCAGATGCGGCAACGGTTTCACGTACTAATGAGGTAATAAGTAAAGCAAACCAATTTGTTATGAACCATGCTGGGGTTGCTTATTCATTCACGTTAGCAGGGGAAAACCGCCGTGCTGGGAGTGCGCAATCACATGGTCAAATGGAAGTCATTTTACAGCCATGGCAAGTGCGTGCAGAACAAGGTTTTAGTGTTACAAGTGTGATGAATGATATTCGCAAACAACTGTATGCTATCCCTGATGCGGAGTTTAATGTGTTTCAACCCTCAGCAGTTGCAGGGCTTGGTTCCGGATCTGGTGTAGAGTTCGCATTACAAGAAAAAACGGGTGGCAACTTAACTAGTTTGGTTGAATCGCTAGAGGTACTGCTCGCTAACTTAAATAACCGTCCTGAAGTTGCTAAAGCAAGTAGCTCATTGCGCGGCTCAGTACCTCAGCTGTTTTTAGAGCTAGATAGAGAAAAAGCCATGGCATTAGAAGTGCCGATTGCGGATGTCTACAGTACCATGAAAGTACTCACAGGTTCTTCAACCATCAACGATTTTAACTTATTTGGCCGGGTTTATCGGGTTAAAGTCCAAGCCGAAGATGAATTCAGAGCACGCCCTGAAAACCTCAATGAATTTTATGTGCGTTCAAAGAATGGCGCTATGGTGCCATCAAATGTGCTTGCTAAACTTAATTTAACAACCGGTCCTTCTGCGATAAACCGTTTTAATATGTTTACTAGTGCGATGGTGAATGTATCGCCTGCTGAGGGTTATGCATCGGGTGATGTAATTAACGTGATCAAAGAAGAAATGGCAAAGCTACCACCTAACCTTGGTTATGAATGGACCGGTTTAACCTATCAAGAAATTCGCTCATCGGGTCAGCTTGGTATCGCGATAACTCTTGCTATCGTGTTTGTATTTTTATTTTTAGCAGCGCTCTATGAAAGTTGGAGCTTGCCGTTTGCTGTACTACTAATAAGCCCCATTGCCATGTTAGGGGCCTCTGTATTGACCTTAATGACGGGGCACGAAAATAACTTATTTTTTCAAGTTGCCTTTATTGCTTTGATAGGCCTTGCTGCTAAGAACTCTATATTGATTGTTGAAGTAGCAAACCAGCTTTATCAAGAAGGCATGAATGCCACTGATGCCGCGATAGAAGCGGCCCGTTCACGGTTTCGACCTATTTTAATGACCGCAGCCTCTTTTGTACTTGGTGTTTTGCCTTTAGTACTAGCATCTGGCCCCGGAGCAGTTGGTCGGCAGTCGGTATCTATGCCTATTTTAGGAGGTATGTTATTAGCAAGCTCTATAGGCATCGTTTTAGTGCCACTGTTTTTTATTACCGCAGCAGGCTTTGTAAAAAAACAGCAAACACCACCGGCCTATAAAGCATTAGTAAAGGAGCAAGTTGATGCATAAACTGTTGCCATTGCTTTGTTTCGCTTGCATTCAAGGTTGTGCTGTAGGGCCTGATTTTGAAGTACCTGAACATAGTGAAGTTGTTAATTTTATGGGGATAACAGCTACGCCTCAGTCGGAGGCTTTAGCAGGCTGGAAGCAAATTTATAGCGACCCTCATTTGCAAAAGCTGATTAGCCAAGCGCTGATCAATAATCAAGATATGTTAATTGCACAATCGAAAATTATTGAAGCGCGTGCTCGGTATCGGATTGCTGATGCAGCCTTATGGCCTGATGTGAATGTAGGTCTCACCTCGGAGCGGGAAGAAGAGCTTAATAGCAGTCCAGAAAACACGTTTGATTTAAAAGGTTACTTAAGCTGGGAGCTAGATTTATTTGGCAGCAACCGACGCGCAAGCGAAGCCGCACTGGCAAATTATTATAGCCAAGAACAAGCTAGAACTGCGTTGCAGTTAGCCTTGATTGCTGATGTAGCGCAGCAGTTTTTTGCCCTCAAAGAAGTTGAAGAGCAATTAAAGATCAGCCTGAGTACAATTAAACTTCGCGAGAAAGAGCTTGAAATTGCGCGTATTCGCAAAAAGGGCGGCATTATTTCTGGGCTAGAGCAGCGCCAAGCTGAAGTTGAACTTGAATCAGCGAAGGTTAAAATCCCACCTTTGCAGCATAATGAAAGGCGCATTACTAATCAGTTGAAGTTCCTAATTGGTGATGCCAATGCCGATGTGCAAGGTGGCAATGAGTTATCTGTGCAAACCCTTCCTAAGCAACTACCAACAGGGTTACCTAGCGAGCTTCTAAAACGCAGGCCAGATGTGCAGCAAGCAATGTATCAATGGCAAGCGGCAATGGCTGAGATTGGTGTCGCAAAAGCAGCGTTATTTCCAAAACTTAATTTGTATGCTGAACTTGGCAGTGAAAGTACTGATTTTAGTGATTTGCTCGCCAGTAATTCGCAGGTTTGGCTGTTAGGTTCAGAGTTGTTAATGCCAATATTCAATATGGGACGCAATCAGGCAAATTTAACGGTAGCGGAACAGCGGGCATACCAGGCCAGTATTAAATATCAAAAAACAGTGCTGGAGGCACTGCAAGAAGTGAGCAATCAGCTATCTAATTATCAGTCGGCAGAGCAAAGCTATGATGCGCAACGAAGTTTGGTGCTCAGTAGTCAAGATTACTATCGATTAGCACGTCTTAGGTATAGCAATGGTGTTGCCAGTTCCCTTGATTTAATGGATGCGCAGCGTCAGTTATTTTCGGCAGAAATCGCCTTATCACAAGCGAAAAATGATCGCTTACAAAGCTTAGCAACCCTCTATAAAGCTCTTGGTGGCGGATGGTATGAATTGAGCGATCAGGAATTAGAAAAAGAAAAGGTGGTTGATTAATTTAAAGAGCATGCTAAAGCATGCTCTTTAAAGTTTATAACTCAAATGGTGCTACACCCACCGCTTTCATCTTGTAGCCAACTTGAGCAATGTCACCAGACCAAGTTTCTGTGCTGATAACACCTGTCACTACAATTGCATCGTATAGGCTCTCGATTGGTACACCGTCTTTGATGGTGACATGCACAATTTGATTTGGCGGTGGCGGCGGTACATGAATACATGCGCCGAAATAAGGTACGAGTAAAAATTCAGTGATCACTTCGCTGTCACCTTCAAGTGGCACAACAAAGCCTGGTAAACTCACTGATTTACCATCAAGTTCTTTAACTACTGGCGCATCAAGGTCAGGTTGAACCCAGTTTTGCTCGCTACCTTCATGGTTTGCTTGTGCTTGAGTGTCGATTTGTACATGACCTTTTGGAATTAAATCTTCCCAGAAGATTTCTTTTGGAGCGCCAGCATTAGCAGCTACACACACGAATAATGCGACTAAAGCGACGAATTTTCGAAAAAACGGCATAACATTCCTTAAATTTTAATACTCATGCCATCAGCAAGAGAGTAGAAATACGCGCGGGTTGCAGGAATTAACCCAACAATAAAGCCTGCGACCATTATCGCAGCTAATAACATGAGTTCATAGGATGACAATAAAGCTATATTTAGGCTTATTCCGGCATGACTTTGCAAGTAATCTGCGCCGAGCAACATTAAGGCATAGAACAAAGCGGTGCCAACAACACAGCCGAGCCCTGTTATGAGTAAAGACTCGACACTGATCAAAGTGAAAATATGCCATGGTCTGGCCCCTACAGAGCGCAAAATAGCAAGCTCCCTGCGGCGTTGATTAAGGCTAGAAAGGAGACTCGTTAACATGCCAAGTAAACTGATCAGTACCACCACAATAGAAAATAACAGCAAGATTTTTTCCACGATAGAAAGCATTTCCCATAGTTCACGCAGGGTAACACCTGGCATGATGGCAAGCAGTGCTTCATCTTTGTATTGGTTGATATTACGACGCACTTGTAAGGTATAAAGCGGTGAATCAAAGCCAAGTAAAAAAGCGGTTATTTGTTTTGGTGTACCAACGAGATCAACATCATCATGATGGTCGTGGTCGTGGTCGTGGTCGTGGTCGTGGTCGTGGTCGTGGTCGTGGTCGTGGTCGTGGTCGTGGTCGTGGTCGTCTGTAGCTGTTAGGGCTGGTTCATGCTGATCCGAATGGCTGCCATGAATTACGTCAATTGCAGCTAGCGGAATATGCAATGTTTTATCAACAGGTGTACCTGTTGGCTTTAAAATACCGACCACTTTAAATGGATTATCGTCATGATTATGAAAGCTGGTATTGCCCATACCATGAGCAATCACCACTTCATCGCCTAGCTGATAACCTAAGGTATTGGCAACCTCTGCACCTAATACCACTTCAAACAAATGATTAAATGCATGACCTTGTGAAAAGCTTAGCTGCTGCTTTTTAGCAAAGCGATAGTGCTCAAAATAGTCTTTATTTGTTCCAAGTACAGCAAGACCTTTATGGCTGTCGCCTAGCGACATAGGAATAGCCCATTTAACACCACGTTGTTCAGTGATGTATTGGTAACTTTTCCAGCTCACGCCATTGTTAGCATGACCAATACGAAACACCGAAGATAGCAACAGTTGAATGTCACCGGTACGAGCACCGACAATTAAATCAGTGCCCGAAATTGTATTACTGAAGCTACTTTTAGCATCAACTCGAACGCGCTCAATCGACATTAGTAACATTACGCTAATGGCTATTGTAAATAATGTGAGTAGAGCGCTGGCCTTACGGTTTAATAAACTTTTTACGGCGAGTTTAACGAGTAGCATGTGTACCTCCTTGTAAATCGACAAGGCTGATACTACGGCTAAATAGTGTTTGTAGAGTTTCATCATGGCTAACAAACACCAGCGTGCTGTTAGCCGCCCTTGCTTGCTCAAATAACAACTTTACAAAAGCTTGGCGATTTTGCGTGTCGAGTGCTGAAGTTGGTTCATCTGCAATGATAATTTCAGGGCTGCCAATAAAGGCTCGTGCTGCGGCAACTCTTTGCTGCTGACCAATACTAAGCTCAGCCACGGCTTGATGTTGCAGGGTATCGTTTAGTCCTAGAGCGCTGAGTAAGCGGCTTGCCTCTGCTGTTATTGTTGTACTATTTTCTAATGCTTTTTTTTGCCTTTGCTTTGAAAACTGGCACCCCAAGGTCACATTTTCAATAGGCGATAAATAAGGGAGTAAATTAAAGTTTTGAAAAATGTAGCCTATATGATCGGCACGAAAACGGTCTCGTTTACTATTATTAAATTGGTTTATCGCTTTACCGAGGAGTTCGATACTCCCTTGTGTTGGCACTGTAACACCAGCGAGCAGTGATAATAAAGTTGATTTACCACAGCCACTCGGGCCGTGAAGAAAAACATGTTCGCCTTGATCAATATGTAATTCAGTAATATTGATCGTTGGCTCAGGTTGTTTTGTGTGCCACTTGAATAGCACGTTTGCAAGCGTGATCATAACGACCTATCAATTGTTACCATCGCCAGTAATTTAAATTTCTACGCATTTTAAAGTTACGAATAAAATTACGTGGTTTTGGCTTAAGTGCTGGATTGCTCAATAGTAATTCATTGCTTGCAGCAAGTACACGTTGACTCGATAAGCCGTCCTGATACGGGTGTAACTGTTGGCAAAAGTGTTCAATTTTAGCCATTAATTCAGGTGGTCGTGTGAAAGCATAATCAATTGCCTCAGTTAGCTTATCGGCATCAGTGATATCTATAAGGTGTTCTCCAGGTGCTTGGTTACAAAAAGTCACGACAGGTTTTCTTTGTAAGATAAACATAAGCAATATAGAGGAAGTATCACACAGCATGACATCCGCCGCTTGCAACAGCGGTAATACATTATCTGTCTCTACAAAGGTTAGATTTTCGTTTTGTAGAGCCTTGTATTTATCAACAAGCTCGCTTGGCATTTTTGGGTGGAATTGCATTAAAATTCGCCACTTACCTTGCTCACTGTATGCTTTAATTTGTTCGTATAATCTAGGTGCTAGAGAGAGGCGCTTTGAGAAAGTTGAACAAATCAATAACGTTTTTCTGTCGTCATCTGGATTTCTGTAAGGATTGTTTTCAATTTCATTAAAATAAGGATCGAGTGTTGGCCAACCAGTTTCTTTTACTTGGAAAAAGCCATATTTTTTAGCTAAAGCTTGGAAAGGAGCTGTAGTGTTTGGGCCTTGAGTACAATACAAATCAAAGCAACCTCTGATTTTAAAATGGTCATTTTGGCCTTTACTGTTTAACTTTCCTGCATCAAATCCATGAAATACGCCAACTTTAACGCCAGGTATAAAAGTGGGGATAATGTTAGAAGGTGCAAAAAGCACATCGGGTTGCCAATCGTGTATAGCCTTAACGCTATCTAAGGTTTGCTCACTTTTATCAAGAAAGTCACGATTTACACTCTTGCCATGTAAAAACCACTTAACCTCACCGCCACGCGCTAAAATCTCCCGTTGTAATGGGCGCAAAATCGCGTACGAATAGTTTTGCGAAATATACATTAAGTATTTTTTTTCTTTTGTAGCTGCTAAGTAATCCAAGAAAACCTCCTATTGCGAGGCAATATTATAACGAAATATTGTTTATGACAGCAAAATTGCAGAATAATTAAGTTTTTATTGTATTTGGTGCGGTCAATTGTAAGTAGATAATCGGGCAATGATTGAGCTTTCAAGGCGTCTAGATTATTATAGGCGGCCATAACCCCAATCCCATACATGTGCTCACAAGAGCATGCCAAATACTTTCGGAGATAGCATGACTAGCTATAAAGTTTTAGACGTAAACGATGATTTACCGATCCGTACTAAAGGTGCAGTACACAGCGGTAAAGTGCGTTCAGTTTATTGGTTAACTGATGAAGACAGCGCTCGTTTAATTAATGAAAAAGGTTATCAAGTTCCAAAAGGAACTGAGCTAGCTATTATGGTTATTTCTGACCGTATTTCTGCGTTTGATTGTATTTGGCAAGGTGAAAACGGTTTAAATGGTGTGCCAGGTAAAGGCATTGCATTAAACTCAGTGGCATCTCATTGGTTTAAGTTATTTGATAAAGCAGGTCTTGCTGGTAATCATATCGTTGATATTCCTCATCCTTATGTATGGATTGTACGTAAAGCAAGCACTGTAAAAGTAGAAGCTATTGCGCGCCAATATATTACTGGCAGCATGTGGCGTGATTATGCAAAAGGCACCCGTAATTTCTGCGGTATTGATTTACCAGAGGGCTTAGCTGCGAATCAAAAGCTAGATGAAGTGTTAATCACGCCATCAACGAAAGGCATTATCACAGGTGTTGCTGACATTCCTGAAGTAGATGATGTGAACATTACCCGTGAAAACATCACGAATAACTTAGCTGTTTTTAACTTTAAGTCTGAAGATGATGTTGCTAAATATGAGCAATTACTTGTTGAAGGCTTCAAGCTGATTAGTGATGAACTTGCACAGCTAGACCAAATCTTTGTCGATACTAAATTTGAATTTGGTTATGTTGAAGACATTGATGGTTCAGATAAGCTTATCTACATTGATGAAGTGGGCACGCCTGATTCATCACGTATTTGGGATGGCCCAGCTTACCGTGACGGTAAAATCATTGAAAACTCAAAAGAGGGTTTCCGCCAGTTATTAATTAATAACGTGCCAGACAGCGATGTGTTATTAAATAAAGACCGTATGGGCGAGCGTGAGCAGCTTGCTAAAGACTACACCTTGCCAGAATCAGTGATGCTTGAAGTGTCTGATACCTACGTTGGTATTGCGAGTAAAATTATTGGGCAAAAAATCACTATTCCAAGCGATCCACGAAGTGAAGTCATCGCTATATTAGATAACGATTACGGCTTAATTAAGCACGATTAATTGCTGTTTTTAACTTAGTTATGCTCTAAGTTAATATTATTAAAGCCAAGTTGGTTTTCTAGTAAAACTGCTTGGCTTTTTTCTTGCTTTTCATACCTTCTCTCATTAACTTAAGCTAAGATTAATCTATACTTATTAGCAAACTAAGCTAAGCAAGGTTCAATTATGACGTTTTTTGCGCACTGTGCTCGCACGGTATGTTCTTTTGTATTTATGTGCTGCGCTGCGAATGTATTTGCAGCGGATATTTCATTTACCGTTCGAGATCAATTTGGTGAGCCTTTAGCCGATGCTGTAATTGAATTACAAGGTAATAAAAATTTAGCGCACACGCAGTTGCCTGTCGCAGTGATGGATCAGGTTAATAAGCAGTTTTCACCTAATGTATTGGTAATACAGCAAGGTCAGTCTGTTGATTTTCCTAATAGTGATAATATTCGCCATCATGTTTATTCTTTTTCAAGCGCTAAACCTTTCAATATTAAGCTATATGCTGACCGTCCAGAAAAACCAGAGTTATTTGATAACGCCGGGGTGGTAGTCCTAGGCTGTAATATTCACGATTCTATGGTGGGTTATATCTATGTAGCAAATGGCGCTAATACACTAAAAACAGCACAAGATGGCAAAGTACAATTAAAAGATATTTCAGTTCCAACGAATATAACGATTTGGCACCCAAACCAAGCAAGTGAAATTAATAAAAAATTATCAGTCACTGTAACTGAACAAGCAGCTGATATTACAATTGAAACAAATGCACCTGCACCGCGTAATACGTTTGGTGAGATGTTTAAGGCAGATAATGATACATAGTTTAAGAGGGCGGATCATAGCCTTATGCGTAAGCCTCGTTTTATTAACTAGTTTAGTCAGTTTAGCGAGCTCTTGGTGGTCGACTAATCGGTTTAATGACCAAAAGTTACGTGAAGATATTAATGTCGCTGAAAATGTTTTTAAGCAATATTTAAGTGCTAAAGAAAGCCTGCTATTAACGGCTGCAAAGGTACTCACAGCAGACTTTGGTTTTAAACAAGCTATTGCTACCCAAGATGCTGATACCATTAGCAGTGTATTGAATAACCACAGTCGTCGAATAAATGCTGATTTGATGTTGCTCATTGATTTATCTGGGCAATTGGTCTCTGCAAATACTGAATTTAACCATACACCTGATGAGTTTTCTGCACTGATGAATGAATTGCTCATTAATGCAGAGCAATCTAATTTTATTGTTCTTGATCAAACCCTATACCAAGTTATCTTATTGCCGGTACGTGCGCCTCGTACTGTTGCCTACAGTTTAGTGGGCTTTGAAATTAATGACCTTGTTGCTGCAGAGCTAAAAAACCTTACCACAATGGATGTGAGTTTTATTGGTGAAGATGATGGTGTTGTAGAGACCTCACTAACCAAGCAACCTCAAACTAATTCAGTATTAGCGCATTTTAATAACGAGACAACGCAACGTATTTTTGGTGAAAAGCCGGTTTATAGAAATCGACTGGTTGAACTGCCATCCTTGCCCGGGCACATAGTCTCAGTGCTGTTAAGTGCTGATTTAACCCAGAGTTATCGTGAGTTTGAACAGCTATTTTTCACCATTATTGTGCTTGCTGCGATTACGGTTGTGATAGGCGTATTGACCAGTGGTATCTTGGCTAAAAACCTCACGACACCGCTTTCAAAGCTAACCTTACTTGCTCAGCAATTTGCTCGTGGCAATTATAAAGCTGAATTTGTAGGTAAAAAGCAAAGCAGCGAAATCACCACGTTAGTCGATGCCTTTAACAACATGGGTAACGACATCAAAGAGCGTGAACAGCAAATAAGTTTTCAAGCTAGCCATGATTCATTAACTGGTTTTTATACCCGTTCTGCGATGTTAGAAAACATGGAGAACTTGTTTGCTGAAGGCGCTGAGTACACACTCGTTGCCATAGATATAAGAGGTCTTCGTCATATCAATGATAAATTAGGCCCGCGTATTGGTGATGATTGTTTAAAAGCAGTTGCTGAGCGTATTGGTGAATACTCGGCACATCATAATGGTGAGAATGCTCGGATTGGCGGCGATGAATTTTTAACTTTACTTCCAGCAGATGAAACTAAGCAGTTTAAAGATGCGGTAATGAAGTTAGTTGCTCAGTTACAGGCTGGCTACTTAATTCAAGGCTTAAATATTACGTTACGCTTTAGTGTTGGGGTGGTGCATTGCTTTTCGCAAAATGTCAGCCCTGAGGATTTAATGCGTCGCTCGTTAATTGCTGTTGATACCGCATCTTGCGAGCATAAAACTATTCATTATTATCAAGAAGGTGAAGACGAAGAGCACCTTGAGCGCCTTGCAATAATCGATGAACTTAAGCAAGCCCTTGTTGATGATGACGGTCAGCTGTTCATGACCTATCAGCCAAAACTAAATATTAAAACCAATTGTATTGATAAAGTAGAGTCGTTAATTCGTTGGCAGCGTAAAGATGGTCAGTGGGTTTCGCCTGAGCTGTTTATTGATTTAGCAGAACAATCAGGGGTGATTGTTGAGCTAACTTCTTGGGTTGTAAAAACAGTGGTTTCTCAAGTTGCTGCATGGCAACAGCAAGGTGTTACCATGCAGGCTGCAATTAATGTCTCTGCACAAGATATTGCATACCCTAGCTTTTACTCTCACCTTGCTAAACAACTTGAGAAACATGATGTTAATGGGCGTTTAATTACGATTGAGCTCACAGAGCGAGATATGATAGAGAACGAAGATCAAGGCATTAAGGCACTCGAAAACCTCAAAACCTTGGGTGTTAAAATCTCGTTGGATGACTATGGTGTAGGGCAAACATCTCTCGGGCGCTTAAAGTCATTACCGATTGATGAGCTAAAGCTTGATAAGTGTTTTATTTTGCAATTAGATCAGTCACGACAAGATCAATACATAGTGCAATCTACAGTTACTCTTGGTCACCAGCTGGGTTTTTCGGTTGTAGCGGAAGGCGTTGAGAACAAAGAGTCACTGGATATTTTAGTGCAAAATAAATGCGATTATGCACAAGGCTATTACTTAAGTAGACCACTAAAATCAGAGCAGTTTTTGCAGTGGTTAGAGGTGTACAATGAAGCGTCTTAATTGGTTGTTTGGGTTAATTTGCCTTGCTTTTGCAAGTTCAGGGCTCGCAGCATCGGGTAAATTATTAGCAACGCCTGGTGTCTCCCAGGTTGAAGGTAGTGCGGGTGGTGGTATTGTTCCTTGGGCGCAGCTTGCAGGCTATGCAAGTGATGATGAAATAGCTATAAATGGCTTTTGTAGTCGCGCTGATGTGAGTGATTACAGCTTAGATGTTTGTGGCGCGCAACTAAATATTTATGATCGCGTTGAATTTAGTTACGCAGAGCAACGCTTCGAAGTTCCCGCATTAAATACCGATATCGAACAATCAATTACAGGGGCAAAAGTACGCTTATACGGCGATATCGTTTACAGTAAATGGCCGCAGTTGAGCTTGGGTGTACAACATAAATCACTGGATGACGGCAGTATCGCTAACCTATTAGGCGCAGAAGACACCAGTGGTACTGATATTTATCTTGCTGCTAGTAAATTACATTTAGGAGCGCTTGTTGGGTATAACTGGTTTTGGAATACCACTTTTCGTTATAGCGATGCTAATCAACTAGGTTTGTTAGGTTTTGGCGGCCCTGATAGCGATAAAGAGTTGTTATTTGAAGCGTCTACCGCGGTGTTTTTAACCCATCAAATAGCCGTTGGTGTTGAGTATCGGGAAAAGTCTAATAATCTTGGCTTAGGGGAGCAAGATTGGCAGGATGTGTTTGTTGCTTGGTTTCCCAATAAGTATGTTAGTGTCACCGCTGCTTGGTTAGACTTAGGAAGTATTGCTGGGGCTAAGGATCAAACAGGTTGGTATCTTTCTGTTACAGGGTATTGGTAATGATGAAAACATTTTTTACGTTTGTATTTGCCGTGATGTTAGTCGGCTGTGCAAGTAGCAACAACGGCACCTTATACCAGCAACTAAATGGCGAACAAGGGATCGAAAAACTAGTTGATAGTTTTATCAATCAAATAGGCCGTGACGAACAAATTTTAGCTTATTTTAAACAAACCAATGTTGCGCATTTTCGCCAAGGCTTTATCACTCATTTGTGCAGTGTCACCGATGGCCCTTGTGAATACGAAGGCGATAATATGGTTGATATTCACACCGGAATGAATATTTCTAAAAAAGACTTTAACCGTGTGGTAGAGCTTTTAATCAATGCGATGGATGAACAACACGTTTCGCAAACGGTACAAAATAAAATCCTTAGCAGACTTGCGCCACTTCGCCCTGAGGTAATTAATATCTAGCTAGAACAAACTTTAATTGTGGGCTGAAACAGAAATGTAATTTATGTACAATAGCTATTGGTTGAAGTTATTAAGTTGTAAATAATGCAGTTATATTTTGATGTTCAACATCTATATTACATTCCACAGTATTTGCCTGTTTTAAAGGAGTTGAAGGAAAAAGGCCACAAAGTTTCGATGGTTTTCTATGAAGACCAAGATGAGCGTAGTCTTGGTGTATGTCGTGACTTTATCTATGAAAATGCAATAGTTGCAAAATGGTTAACAAGTGCAAGAGAAACCTTTGAATTTTATCAGAGTTCAGATGCAGATTGGGTTGTGTTTGGAAATACATTTGCTGGCGCTGAGGATCTAAATAAAAAGACTGTACTGATGCAACATGGAATAGGTCCAAAACAATGCTATTACGATGTATCGAATAATAAGATGACAGTACGGTTTGTTGAGGGAGAGCACCGGCTTCAACGTTTAAAAACGCTTTATCCTGAAGGCAACTTTATTGATAGTGGCTACGCCAAGTTAGACCCTATTTTTAATCAGACTCTTGAAAGCATTAACCTCAAAAATCTCGGCTTAGATCCGTCAAAGAAAACTTTGCTCTATGCGCCTACTTTTTATCCAAGCTCTTTAGAGTGCTTTAGCGATGATTTCCCTGAGCACTTTAATGAATTTAATATTATCGTTAAGCCTCATTTCTTTAGCTTATTTAAGCAGAAGTACAAAAAGCAACGCCTAAAACTTGAGAAGTGGGCTAGTGCTAAGAATGTTTACCTTGCAAATGAATTCGATTTTGATCTTACTCCTTTTTTAGAACTTGCTGATATTATGGTTTCTGATGCATCGTCAGCCATTTTTGAATTTGCAGCATTAGAAAAACCTGTTATCTGGTGTGATTTTTACAAGCTGCGTTGGTCATACAGAGGTATTTTTTCTTATAGATTGAAAGCTCGATTGGATGAAGATATCAAATACTTCAATGAGTTATGTGCGCGTGCTGAAAGTTATAAAGAGTTAAAGCAGTTATTAAGTTCAAGTTTTAATGAATCTGCCGAATTTAAAGAAAAAAGAAAAGAAATAGTTTATAAACTGGCAGGTCTTACGGATGGTTACTCTGCTAAGAGAATTGTTTCTTATTTAGAGGAACATCAATGAAACGGGTAATTACTTTTGGCACGTTTGATATTTTTCATGTGGGACATATCAATATTTTAGAGCGAGCTAAAGCACTGGGAGATTATTTGATAGTTGGTGTATCTTCTGATGAACTAAACTTCTCAAAGAAAGGTCGAAAGCCTGTATACAGTGAAGCTGATAGGCTGAAAATTATTAGTTCTTTAAAGTGTGTTGACGAAGTATTTGTAGAGCACTCTCTAGAATTGAAAGGTGAGTACATAAAAGACCATCAAGCCCATTTGCTCGTTATGGGGGATGATTGGGCTGGTAGGTTTGATCAATTTAAGCAAATTTGTGATGTGATTTATTTAGAGCGTACTCCCTCTATCTCTACAACAGAAATAATAGAAGTTGTAAGGCAGCCTTCAAACTGTCATTTATAATTAATAAAATAGCTGTATGCGCTTAAGTTCAATCTAAACTAAGATCAGTATATGGCTTTTTTATTTATCTCTCGCAATAATGTGCACGCCCGCTATTACAAAAAATTAATTAGGAAACTACCCTTAAATTGTAAAGTGCACTGTATGGGCTTCCCCAGGTTAACTGCTTTAAAATACTTTAGCAAAGCGATTCAAATTGATTTTAGTAAAATAATTTCGGAACAACTACTACGTAAGCAAGCCCGAAATGATCTTTGGTGTAACCAATTACTTATCAAAGCTTACTCTAAAGTGATGCAGTTTGTAGAGCAATGTCGGTACGCTAAGTATTATGATTTATTAAAGTCAGAATCCCCTCAAGCTTTAGTTATTTGGAATGGTAATAAACTACCGAATGTTACTGTTTGTATAGCTGCGAAATCACTAGGAGTGACTACCTATTTTTATGAAAATGGGTTATTGCCCGGAACAACAAGTTTAGACCCTCAAGGTATTAACTTTGCGGCTTCTGTACCGCGAGATAGTCAATTCTATTTAAATTTTGATCCACAAGGGAAGTTGCCATTTTCTGCGCCTGATTTAATCCCTAGAGCGAATCACAAAAAGCGCTGCAAATTTGACGCAGTTGAGTTACCAAAAAAATACTTATTTGTGCCATTTCAAGTTCCACACGATACACAAATAGCTTGTTACTCACCTTGGCTTAAGTCAATGGAAGAGTATTACGATGCTGTTGTTTCAGCCGTAAAAAAGTTAAATGATCCAGAACTTAAAGTTGTTTTTAAAGAACATCCTTCATGGCATAAGCACTATGAACACTTGTACGATAAAGATGATGTTGCCGTTTTTGCCAACGGAAATTGTACTCGAGAACTTATCAATAACGCTGAAGCTGTGATCACTATTAACTCGACCGTTGGCTTAGAATCTTTATTACTTGATAAAAAAGTGCTTACCTTAGGGCTTGCTTGTTACAACATTGATGAGCTTGTACTACACGCAAGTGATCAAGCTACTTTGATTAAGTGCTTAGAAAAACTACAAAATGGCTGGCAGTCCAACAGTATTCTGAGAGATAAATTTTTTACCTACTTAAAGCATGTGTATTGCTTGCCCGGTGTTTGGAAAGAATGTACAACTGAGCATGTTGAAGCGGTTGAAAAGCGCTTAACTCAACAAGATACATTCGCTCAGCTATCGCAAAAGGAAAGCTAATGAAGAACATAGTCTCGCCAGAATGGCTTAACGAGCATTTAAGCCATGATAATTTGATCATTTTTGATGCTGGAATGGTACGCCCTGGTTTACCGGGAGAATACGCACCTAAAGCTATACTGCCTAATGCACAGCGTTTTGATTTCAAAAAGACGCTGGCAGATAACAGCAATCCTGTACCAAGTATGATGTGCAGTAGCGAGCAGTTCACAGAACATATGCAGCGTGCTGGGGTTAATCAAGACTCACTGATTGTGATTTATGAAGACCAAGGTTTATTCAGTTCAGCGCGTGCGTGGTGGATGTTTAAAGCAATGGGCTTTGATAACGTAAAGGTTTTAAGTGGTGGTTTAGCTAAGTGGCAGGCACTTGGCTTTGCAACACAAGCCAGCTATTCAGCTGCTTCTGGTCAAGGCAACTTTGTTGCAAGCCCTCGTGTTAATTACTTTATCAGTGCTGAGCAAGTACTTAACTCACTTGATGAGCAAAGCACACTAACACTCGATGCTCGCCCTTATGAGCGATTTACAGGTGAACAGGCCGAGCCGCGTGAAGGCATGCGTAGTGGTCATATTCCAAATAGTCGCAGTCTATCACTTGCAAGTGTACTAAATAACGGTGAGCTAAAACCGCTTAGCGAGTTGCAGATATTATTTGATCAACATATTGCAGCGCATCATACTCAGTTGCAATTTAGCTGTGGTTCAGGTGTAACAGCTTGTGCAATTGCATTGTGCGCCGATGAATGTGGTTACTCTAACTTACGTGTTTACGATGGCTCATGGAGTGAGTGGGGCGCTCGTCACGAGTTACCTATTGAAACAGGTCCGCATCAATAAATTCAGCGTAATTTTGCCAGCTGCCGATACTGTTTTTATTCAGTGGCTGGCGAATTTGCTTTTTGCTCGCCGTAGCTGAAGCCGCATTGTTTTTATAAAAAGTTAGGCAGTTTTCCTGCCAGCTTAAATCACAAAAAGTATAGAGCTTCTGTGTTTGCTTAACCGGCTCTGCCACTAATTGCTCATAGCTTTGTAAAAAAACGTTTTCAGGATACTTGTTGGCAAAGTGACTGACTAATGCCGAGTAATCTTGATGGAATGAGGCAATATCTTCAAGAGTAAAACTGTAGTGATGAAACACACTTTGCGGACTATACATCTGCCTAAAATTGGCGATACTGCAATCGTGCCAGTCTCGCTGCATACAAACAATTTTAGCATTAGGAAATGCCGCTAATATAAAATCAATATAGTAAAAGTTAAATGGCTGTTTATCACAGCTTCTAAGGCCATCACTGAGCAGCTGGGCTCTTTGTTGATAGTTAGCAAGTACTGTCTTTATCGCTTCAGATTCATATGCCTTATCAAGCATTTCGCTATCAATCACTCGAGCCGATTGCGTGGCGTGTTGTATCAATTGCGCTATATCGTTTAATTCTCCAATCCCTTGCAGCTGTGAACTTTGATTAAGGATTTTTTCAACTAAAGTTGTGCCAGAGCGGGGCATGCCAACAACAAAAACGGGTGAGAACTCAGAGTCACTACTTTCAAGCACTTGCTGTGTACTTTGAGTAATGAGCTTTTGACAAAAATAGCGATGTTGCGTGGCTTGATAATTAAGTTTATAGGCTATGGCTTGCTTACTTAGTACAAAGTATTTAAATGCATTTTTGTAGTCATTAAGGTGCTCATAATTAAGAGCAAGACTATGAAAATACACTTGTTGATCAATAATGCTTTTTTCTTTATTCGCCAAGGTTTGTAGTTTCTGGATATGTAGCTTCGACTCTACATCAGTATTTAGTTCAGCCTGTGAGTAATGAGCTTGATAAAAGCTAGGTTGCTGGGTAGTAAGTTGCTGTAGCAAACTTTTTGCTTCATCAAACAGTCCGTGAATTTTATATGATACCGCCAAATTATAGCTAATTTGTGGGTTATATTTATTGCGTTGGTAAGCCGACTTTTGAAAGCTAAAGGCGTCTTCATAATGCCCTAAACGGTTAGCAATATTGGCTAGTGTATCAAAGTCAGCGGCACTAAAGTCAGCTGTTTGCAAAGCGTCTTGATAATGCACAGCCGCATTACTTACTTTACCTAACAGTACATACAGCTTGGCAAGTGCTAAATGATATATCGGCAAAGGCGCTAAATTAAGCGCTTTTTCAAGCAACTTAATGGCTTTGTTGATATCGCCCGCTGCAGTGTTGACTTCGCTCAGTAAAAAGTAACAAACGTGGTCTTCAGGATTTTGCTTTAGGCGCTGCACAAGTAGATGATGTGCATCATGTAGTTGCTTGTTGGATAACAACTGTTGGATATTAGCGCGAAGCGCTTGTTGGGTATTTAGCATGAGATTATCTTAAAAGCCTTGCCTAAAAGCGGCAAGGCTTTTATTCGAGTATTTAATTACAGCTCAAAGTTGTAGCTAAACTTCATACCGATTGTACGAGGTGCGGTGGTGTAGTGACCATAAACACGCTGTAGCTCAGGTAGCTCTTTGTTAAGCTCAGCATATTGCGACATACCAGCCCAAGACTTATCACGACGTACAGAAGTGAACGCGTACTTATCGAATAAGTTGTCTACGTAAAGGGTTGCAGACCACATATCGCCAGTAATTTTGGCAGATAAGTTACTTAGTGCATAACCTGGTAATACTTCGCCATCTGCTTTTAAGCCTACTTTGGTGATCACATCGCTTTGTGCTGTGATACCGTAGTTTACGCTTAATAGTTTATCACCTAGGATATCTTGCTCGTAACGAAGACCAAAAGAGAATTGATGCTCAGGAGCACCCGGTAAACGGTCGCCTTTAGCGCCATCATAGTAGCTTTGGTACTGCGCTAAGTCGTCACCTAATACGCCAAATAAGTAAGGTGCATCTTCGGTTAATTCGGCTTTTGCATATGCGTATGTTGCATAAGCTGCCCAGTTATCACCAATCATTGCGCGAGTAGAAAGTTCGACACCTTTAGAATTAGCAGAGCCTGCATTCGAAGTAATTAACTCTTGGCCATTTACTGTACTGCTACCAACTTGCGCATCTTTCCAATCAACATTAAATAGCGCTGCATTGAAATGTAGGCGGTTACGTAACCATGATGACTTAAAGCCTAGCTCGTAGTTGACCGTTGTATCTGGTTTGTAATCTTCTTCGTTTGGCAGGGCACAAACAATTTGTTGCTCAGGTAATACATCAGGGCAAGGAGCAATACCGTTACCACCACCAATACGGAAACCTTCACTCACAGTAAAGTAAGCAAGCACACCATTATCGAATGTGTAATTAGCATTAAACTTAAATAAGTTACCGCTATCGCTTGCGCTTACATTTTCCATAACAAGATTATCTAGTGAATCAAAGTCACCAGAATAAAGCGGGGTTGCAGAGCCTGATGTTGTTGATACATCGTATTCATAAAAACGAGCGCCAACAGTGACATCAAGTTGATCTGTGATGCTGTAGCCAATTTCACCAAAAAGTGCTTTTTCAGTGGTTTCGCTATCAGAAATTAGAATGTACTCAAGGTCTTGTTCAACATTTGGAATACCGCCACCCCAGTACTCAGTCAGACCCGGCGTGTACTCACGATCATCTGAGTGACTTTCTACTTTGTTATAGAAGCCGCCTACAATCCAGTTAAAAGCGCTACTGCTATTTGAAACTAAACGAAGCTCTTGTGTAAAGGTATCGCGATCTGAGGTGTCGTGCGTGTAGCCAACAAAAGAAGGAAAGTCGGCATACCCTGACCAAATATCGTAAAGAAGATCAGTTTGATCGCGCTGACCGGATTGCTCATAGCTAGACCAACCAGATGCAGATACCAGCTCAGCAAAACCAAGATCTGCTTTTACTTCTAAGCTTAATAAATCGTTTTCTTCTTCACCGGGTTCAAGCACACGAGCTACATTTTCGTATTTTCCTGGGATACCTTGTAGTGCACTGCTATCTGCAAGTGAGCCGTATTGAGACGTCGAATTACCGCCATTTTCTTGCTTTTGATAGAAGTAGTTTAGCGTTGCATCAACATCTTCGGTGGCAAGCCAGCGTAGTGATAAACGTGCTGTGGTGATTTGCTCATCGTTAACATCGCTTACGCTTTTTAAGTTGGCATTTACATCGCTGCTGTCTGAAAAATCAGGGTTCGGGTTTGATACGCCAGGTTCTAGAACCACGTGAGTGTAGTCAATGTAACCTGGGTTATCGTAATAATTTAAGCTAGCACGAAGGGCTAGTTTTTCTTCAATTAGCGGAGTATTGAATACCACGCCAAACTCACCGCCTGTACCGTCACTTTCGTTAATGCTAAATACATCGCCTGTTACTTTACCTTCGGTGATATCAAGCTCAGGTTGTTTTAATAAATAACGGATTGCACCACCTAAAGTACCTGCTCCGTATAGTGTACCTTGTGGGCCAATTAATACTTCAACACGGTCAACATCAGTCAAACGTAAATCAATGCTAAGTGGAATTTCACCAACATAAGTTGCCACTGTGCCACTGTCAGAAATACGGTCAGAGGTATTTGTGTTCAGGCCACGAACGATAATAGGAGAACCTTCACGACCACCTTGATCAGAAATTGTTAAACCGGGTACCCAACGAGCGACATCTTCAAGATCACCAATGTTTTGGTCGCTAATTACATCGCCATTTAGGGCTGTGATATTAAGCGGTGCATCTTGTACAGAACCTGCACGTCGTGTTGCAGTGATTTGGATAGTTTCAATTGATTTATCAACTTCGATAGCATCTTCAGCAGCAAACGCCATATTGCTATTAATTAAAACCGCAGAAATTGCACTTGCAAGTAGAGCAGGCTTAAAGGTGTTCATGATAGATTCCGAGTTAGTTACAGTAAATTTATGCTCAAAAAATAGACGTTACTAGTAATTTAAGCTTAAAAATTGATGATTTAGTGAATTTATATCCAATTATAATGTATTTTTATTCTCATCGTCCATGCGTTATTTGCAATTAAATGCAAAATAATTGAATAAATACTCTGTTTAGGTGTTAGCTATCGGAATAAGGGCAGTTCGTACAACCATTACTACAGCAATGGCCGCGTTTTAAAAAGAACCAGCGGCTAAATACCATGTAATTGTTTTGCATAGTGTAATCGAGGTTTTCTATTAAGTTACCCTGAGTAAAATAAGGCTTAGCAAAGGCAAGCTGCTGTTCAAGAGGTTGTTGGTAAAGTTCTGATAAAAATGAATTTATCTTTTTTATAGTACAGTCTCGGCATAAACATTCTGTTGCGGTCTCATCGAGTGGTAAAATGTTGGGTAGCTCATTACACCAACAGGCATTAATATTGTCGGCTTGGCAGTTAAGGGTTGCTTTGCATCGTGAGCATGTAAGGGTTGTCATTAATTAAAAGGTGCTTTGAGATTGAAAAGGTAAGCATAGCAAATGGATAAATTAGACGCATTAGGAGAGTTTGCTCGTTTTGGTGATAATCGATTTGAGGCAATTTCAGTTATTACAAGCACTCCTGACATCCAAGATGATGTGTATATTCTAACGCAAGAAGTGTTCTGTCAGGTTCTACAGCGTGTTATTAACGGCGAAATAGATATTGATGAATTAGAACTTTGGGCGAACGTACTAGAGTCACGACAAGACATAGATGAAAGTGCCGTAGAAGGGGCTGTTTACGCTTTAAGCAATAACGAGCAAATGGGTGAATTGAGTAAAAGTACGCTAAAGAAGCTATTAGATGTGATGAAATAGCTTCTTTTAGCCCTAAGCTTATTTAGCTTAAGGCATTCGCTTGTTGCTATTTATGGTAGCTTAAACAGGTTTCAACTTCGTTTTTCGAACCTAAGATCACCGCCACACGTTGGTGAATTGCATCAGGTTGAATATCCATGATGCGCTCAGTACCAGTAGAGGCTATACCGCCAGCTTGTTCGATTAACATTGCCATTGGGTTTGCTTCGTATAATAAACGTAATTTGTTAGGTTTATTTGGATCTTTCGTGTCGGTTGGGTAAGTAAAAATACCACCACGACATAATACACGGTGCACATCACCCACCATTGCAGCAATCCAGCGCATGTTGAAGTTACGACCACGCGGGCCTGTGTCACCAGCAATTAAGTCATTGATGTAATTTTGCATCGCTGGCTGCCAATGACGTTGGTTTGAAGCATTGATAGCAAATTCGCTAGTATCTTCAGGTACTTTAGCAAAGTCTTCTGTTAATAAGAAGGTACCGTGAGTTTTATCTAAGGTGAAAAAGCGTGTACCTTTGCCTGTTGTTAATGCTAGCACCGTTGATGGGCCATATAACACGTAACCTGCCGCTACTTGGTTTTTACCCGGTTGCATAAAGATACTTGGGTCGGCCGGATCTGCACCTTCAGGCGCCGCCATAATTGAGAAAATCGTACCAACGAGTGAGTTGATATCTGTATTTGATGAACCATCAAGTGGGTCGAATGCAACAATGTAGTTGGCATTAGGGTTACCCGCAACGGTGAAGTCTTCTTCTTCAGAGGCAATGGCTTTTACGTAGCCCGATTCTAATAAAATATCTTTTAAAAGTTGGTTAGTTAGCACGTCGAGTTTTTTCTGTGTTTCACCCTGAATGTTTTCGTCTAGGGTTGAGCCTAATACGCCAGATAGGGCGCCTTGACCAACACGAAATGAAATCTCTTTACATGCCGCAAGTACCGTTCTGATCAATGAGATCAGTTCACGAGGGCAACCATCTTCTAACAATACCGGTGGGAGTCTACGCATTCTATTTTCCTGATAACGTTGTAGCCAGACATTTTTAGTGTGAGAGAGAATGTCTTAGCAAGCGCTGAATTTCGTCTTAAATAGCTGATTTTTCTTGGCGGTACTTTATACTGCTTAATACCTATACAGTATTTAAAACGCGAATAACAAAGATAAGATTATGCAAAAAATACCATTACTACGATATCTGCTCTTAGCTGTGCTACTTACTATGATAACTCAAGCACACGCAGCAATTAAGTCTATAAATGATTTTACTGAAAAAATGACTCATTTTTCAGGCTATTTTTCATTTTACTACGATACAGAAAACGGCAAATTGTATCTTGAGGTGGATAAACTCGAGCAGCAATTTTTATTACAACAAAGCTTACCTTATGGTGTCGGTTCAAACGATATTGGCTTAGATCGCGGTCAGCTAGGTGATACTCACTTAGTTCAGTTTGAACGTTTTGGCGATAAGGTGATGTTAAGAGCCATAAATACTTATTACCGTGCTAACACTAATAACCTTGCGGAACAACAAAGTATTAAAGAGGCATTTGCATCAAGTATCTTAGCAGGGTTTAGTGTTGTTGCTCAGTCAGAAACCGCCGTATTAGTGGATTACACACCTTATTTATTAAGCGATGTTCATGGTGTGAGCCGTCGTTTACTTGCAACTGGGCAGGGAAGTTTTAACTTAGATAGCAACCGCAGTGCGGTTTATTTAGCACGCTCAAAAGCATTTGAAAAAAATACTGAATTAGAAGCAGTACTTACTTTTCAAGGTAATAAGCCTGGTAAGTATGTTCGCCAAGTGAGTGCAGACCCTTACGCGCTAACGGTGCATATGCATCATTCATTAATTGAACTGCCTGATGATAACTACACCCCGCGTAAGTTCCACCCTCAAGCAGGTTTCTGGAGTATTGAACATAAAGACTATGCGGCTGCGCTGGGTGAGTCTATGTATGTGCGTTACATCCCTCGCCATCGTTTAGCGAAAAAAGATCCAAGCCTACCAATCAGCGAACCCGTTGAGCCGATAGTTTATTATTTAGATCCGGGCGTACCTGAGCCAGTTAAATCAGCATTACTTGATGGTGCTAAATGGTGGAATGATGCATTTAACGCAGCAGGCTACAAGAATGCTTTTATAGTTAAAGTGCTACCAGATGATGCCGACCCTATGGATGTACGCTACAACGTGATCCAATGGGTGCACCGTGCAACGCGTGGTTGGTCGTATGGTAGCTCTGTGATTGACCCGCGGACAGGCGAAATTATAAAAGGCCATGTGACTCTGGGTTCATTACGTGTTCGTCAAGACATCTTAATTGCAGAAGCATTAGCTGCACCTTATTTTGAAGGGAATGAAGTGGCTAAGCGCTTACAAGCAATGGCACTTGATCGTATTCGTCAGTTAAGTGCTCATGAAGTGGGGCATACTTTAGGTATTTCTCATAACTTTGCAGCCTCAGTGGCAGATAGAGCCTCTGTGATGGATTATCCACACCCGCTACTTAGCTTTAATGAACAAGGTAAGTTAGATGTTAGCCGAGGCTATGCTTCTGGTATGGGCGTTTGGGATACCCAAGTTGTTAAATACGGTTATAGCGATTTCACAAATCAAGATGAAGCACAGCAATTGGCCGCAATTTTAGCTGAGAATAAAAACAAAGGGCTGGAGTTTATCTCAGACAGTGATGCCCGCGCTCAAGGTGGTGCTCACCCAACAGGGCATTTATGGGATAATGGTCGTTCACCAAGTGATGAGCTAATGCGAGTACTTGATGTTCGTAAGCAAGCGCTGACTAACTTTGGTATAGAAAACATCAAAACAGGCACTGCTTTGTCGCAATTAGAAGAAATGCTGGTGCCGCTTTATCTATTCCATCGCTATCAAGTTGAAGCTGCTGTTAAGCTAATTGCTGGCGTGAATTACGAATACGAAGTGCGTGATGGCTCACAACCTAAAGGGGCACAGGTTGTTGCAAAGCAAACACAACAAGCTGCAGTGGATGCTATGCTTGCGACATTAAAAGCTGAGAACCTTGTTTTACCTGAGTCGGTATTAGCGCTTATTCCACCAAAAGCCTATGGTGAATCAAAATCACGGGAGAGCATTGTTGGTCGTACAGGACTAACGCTTGATGCGATGGCACTGCCAGAGGTTGCAGCTGCACATAGTTTGAGCCTACTTTTTAATAGCCAACGCATTAACCGTTTAGCGCAGCAACAAGCACGAAGTGATGCATTTTATGGTTTAGATGCACTATTAGCACAAACTTATCAGCAAATTTTCGAACAACAGGTTGCTTCAGGGATGGCTGGTAAAATTAGCCAACGTGTGCAGCTTTTAACAGCGAAACAATTTGCTGATTTAGTTGCAAGCAATGAAGTGGCACCCGAAGTACAAGCTCAATTGCGTTATTACTTAGCTAAACTCGCAAAGAGTTACCAGCAAGAATCAATGCTAGGCAGTGCATCCGTTGGGAACAGTGCATTTAAGCAATATTTAAGTGAGCAAATCAGTCTCTTTTTAGAAAGCGGTGAATGGCCTGCAAACTTTAAAGTGTTGCCAATGCCACCGGGCTCACCAATTTAATCCATTTTTACTTCAAAGCGCCTAGCATAGCTAGGCGTTTTACTTGCATAAAATTGGATATTTGCTAATCTAGCGGCCTTCCTTTTTTGTCTTTTTGAGGTGTATATGGCGTTCTTTTCTCGCTCGTTGTTAGCAGCGGCCATTACATTCTCAAGCTTTTCCAGCTACGCAACCTTAGAAAAAAAACAATGTGATGTAGAGCTAAGCCATGGCTTAATCATTACCGATGATGTCATTCGTATTGTTGATAAGGGTCAAACTCGCGTGCAAATTAACAACGATAACCAATTGTTTATACGAGGTTATTGGGTTGATTTAAGTCCCGAAGAAAGCAAAGTCGTTGAGCAGTTCAGCCGAGGGATCAGACAAACCGTCCCTGAACTTGTTGACCTGGCAACAGATGGTGTAAACCTTGGCTTAAGTGCCATCGAGCAAGTTGTTGAGGGCATGTCAGACAAAGAGCCTGAAGTGCTAAAAACTCAGCTGCAATATGTTGAACGTGCATTAATGGATAAATTTAAGCGTGGTGATGACTTTTTCTTTATTGCCCCGCAGTCGCTGTCGAAAATCGATGATTTTTTTACCAAAGAAATCAGCCAAAAAATTCACTCTGCAGTTCACGGTTCACTTGGCGCTATTTTAGTCTCGCTAGGGGATGCTTTTAAGTCGCGCGAAGGTAATATCGAAGACCGTATCAATGATATGGGGCAGCGTATGGATATCATCTCAAAAGAAATTGATAAATCACTGCAAAAGAAAGCAGAGCAGTTAGAGATGAAGGCATCTGAGTACTGTGAGTGTTTGAACTCGTTAGATGTCACTGAATCACGCTTACAACAAATGGTGCCTGGTATGGCCGATTTTGATTTGGTGCAAATAAAGTCTTAGTGCAAATTTTATAACGAGAAAGCCCAGCAGTTGCTGGGCTTTCTCGTTTAAGTTAGCGAAGGTTAACTGAATTTAGCGGTTTCAGTTTCTAAATCGTTAGTAAGGCCTTTGATCAAATCGGTTGCTGTATGAGCCTGATTAGATACATCAGCCGTTTGTGAAGCTGTGTCTGAGATAGTTACGATGCGTTTGGCTGTGTCTTCACCGGCATCTAGTTGCTCTTTTGCAGCAATAGCTATCTGATGGCTCATTTGTGCTATGGCGCTGAGTGAGCTTGCTACCCGCTTTAGCTCGTCATTCGCTTTTTTCGACTTTTCAACGGTTTGTTCGCTGGTTGTCATACTTAGGGACACTGATGATTTGGCATCTTGGGTTGCTGCTTGCAGTTTGCCAATCATATTACGAATTTCTTCTGTACTGGTTTGCGTGCGCTGGGCAAGTCCGCGCACTTCATCAGCAACTACAGCAAAGCCTCGCCCTTGCTCACCAGCACGGGCGGCTTCTATCGCAGCATTAAGCGCAAGCAAGTTGGTTTGCTCGGCAATACCTTGAATAACACTGAGTACATTTGCGATGTTATTTACCTCATCATCGAGTACTTGAATATTATTACCAGCGCTGTCAATTTGCTGCTCTAAAAGCGCGATGGTGTCAGCAGCCTCGCTGGTTAAGTGGCTTGCACTTTGACCTTGCTGCTCAGCTTCTTGCACTGAGTAGGCTGCTTGTTCGGCATGTTCAACAACCGTTTGCGCTGAGGCTGTTAACTCGGTAATTGCTGAAGCAACCATTTGAGTTTCTTCATTAAGGCTACGAGTCAGTTTATCGAGTTCAACAGAGCGTGACTCATTATCGACACTTTGATTCTTTAAGCTATCTGTAACGCCTTTAATGCCGCCAACAACGCCACGTAAACCTTGCTGCATGTAATGCATGGCAGCAATAATGCTCTCTGGAGGAGCATCTTGGCGAATATGTGAGTTTAAGTTGCCGCGAGAGACGTTTTTAACAATACCAATTACTTCATCAATTTCGCCGCCTAAGGCATTAGTCAGTGATGAACCAAAGCGAGCAATAGCAAAAGTCAGCGCAATGGCAATAAGCATGGAAAGGCCCAGCAACCACTTAGCGGTATTCCAATAACGTTCATCAACTTCTTTAGCGCTAATACCAGTACCAACATACCAGCCAAACAGCGGTGTTTTTTGAACTACAGACGTTAAATCTACCGTTTCACCATCACGCACTGAATCCCAATGATAGGTGATAATTTTATTGGTTGTGTTACCCACTAAATTTTCGACCATACGGCCGATGCTGTTGCCACTGGCGTCTTTAAAATCATTAAAGCTGGTGCCATGCAGCTCAGGGTCGTGTGGGGTAGCGACAAAATTTAAGTTGTTGTCGACGACGTACACGTATTCTGAGTCGTGGTATTTATTTTCGCGCAGCACCTGAATAGCAAGTTTCTTTGCTTGTGCTTCTTTGAGTTGGTTGTTTTTAACCATCAACTCAAATTGCTCAACAATATTGGTAGTGCTTTTCATGAGCTGGTTGATACGCGCGATGTTGTCGCTTTCGCTAGCATGGCGTAAAGACTGTAAGCCAAGTAAAGCTATCGCAGATAACGCAATAAACATAGCGATAGCAAATAAGGTGATTTTTGTTTTTAAAGCTAGTCCTGATAACACAGTCAGCCTCCTTTATTATTTCCCCTGTTAACTTTTACCACGTTTGTCTGGTTTTATTAAGGAAAAATGACAGCGTTATCATGACTTTTGCTCAAGTACCTATTTAGAGCTTGAGTTCGGCTTCTGTAAGAGCACGATATTCACCGCTTGCAAGGCTTTCATCGAGGGTGATATCCGCTATTTTTTCACGATGTAATTCAACAACTTTATTGCCTACAGCGGCAAGCATTCGTTTAACTTGATGGTATTTACCTTCGCAAATTGAAAGGCGTAAGCTGTAGCTTGCAAGTTTTTCAACAATAGCAGGGCGAGTTAGCTCTTTTTCGTTGTGCAATTGTACCCCTTGCTCTAACGCTGCAATCGCTTCTTCATCAATAGGCTCTTGAGTTTCAACTAAATAAGTTTTGAACTTGTTATGCTTTGGGGCTGTAATTTTGTGTGACCAGTCGCCGTCATTAGTAATGATCACTAAACCTGTAGTATCGATATCTAACCGACCTGCAACATGAAAGTCGCTCATGTTTGGTTCATCAAGTAAATCGAATACAGTCGGGTGAAGGTCATCTTTATTAGCACACACATAGCCCGCTGGCTTATTAAGCATGTAGTAGCGCTTGCCTAAAAAGACCAGCGGCTCGCCTTGCCAGCGAATATCATCATCTTGTGTTACAGACAAATCGAATGAGGTGATCACCTCACCATTAACAGTGGCGTATTTGCGTTTAATACCTGCTCTGGTCTTGCTGCGAGGTAACTCGGCAATATGGCTGATAAATTTATCTAAACGGCATGGAAATTTCATTGGGATCACATTTTTAGTCGGCTACAATGGCGGCGAGTATAGCGGATACTAGTTACCTATGACAGTACAGCAAGGACAAATATTACAGTATTACCAAGCGCAAATAGCCAAAGGTGATTTGCAAGAAGACCGTGCCCAGCGCACAGCGATTAATGCTCTTGATAATCTAGCCACAGAACTGGCTGCGCCAAGACATTGGTGGCAAAGCGCTAAGCCAATAAAAGGGGTCTATTTATATGGCCCAGTAGGACGTGGTAAATCCATGTTGATGGACGTGTTTTTCAAGTTGGTCAATATTGAAGCTAAGCAGCGTTTGCACTTTCATCATTTTATGAAGCAAGTGCATGAGCGCCTAACCCAGCTGCAAGGGCAAAAAAATCCTCTAAAGGTGATTGCTAAAGAGTGGGCAGAGCACATTCGCTTGATTTGTTTCGATGAGTTTTTTGTCTCTGATATTGGTGATGCTATGATCTTGGGTGGTTTATTCAAAGCCCTGTTTGAGCAGCAAGTCGTGTTAGTCGCGACCTCAAACTGCCAACCTGAGCAGTTATATCGCAACGGTTTACAGCGAGCACGATTTTTACCCACTATCGATTTATTAAATGAGCATTGCCATGTTTTAAGTGTTGAAGGCGACACAGATCATCGCTTTCGCTTTGGTAAACAAACCGAACATTATTTTATTAATAACAAAGATGCCCTAACAGAGCGCTTTTTAAAACAAGAGCAAGTAATACAAAGGCAAACAATGATAGAGATTTGCCATCGCCATCTTAGCTGTGTAATGCAAGCTCAAGACGCCATTATGTTTGATTTTATGACGCTTTGCTCAGGACCCAGAAGCACGGCGGATTATATTTATTTGGCAGAGCAGTTTCAGCGCGTTTATTTAGTCAATGTGCCAGTAATGGGGCGCGGGGCAACGGGCAAACAAATTGTGCATGGCATTGAAGATAGCTATCAGCGAGAAAAGCAAGACTTACAAGAACACTTCTTAGATGATGAAGCACGGCGCTTTATTGCTTTAGTTGATGAGTTTTATGATCGTAGTCGATTACTGGTGATCTCAGCACAGGCGGGTATTAGCGATTTATATCAAGGACAAAAACTGGCATTTGAATATGCGCGAACTGAATCTCGATTAGTTGAGATGCAAAGCTGGAAAAGATAAAAGGCGCAATAAAAATGCGCCTTTGATTTCAGCCTAGCTGGGGATCTTCATATGAAACGGTTAAAAGCTATATTGAGCACCCACATACACGTAGCGACCTGCACCACCGCCGTATGCGCTATAGTAGTTACCACGGCCATATGGATAAAAATCACCTTTATTATCGAACACGTTATTCACACCACCGAATACGCGCAGTTGGCTCTGTTTACCAAGTGATAGAGTGTAAGACGCTGAAAGGCTGTGTTTTAAGAACGAACCATAATCTTGGTAGGCAAGTTTTTCTGGGTTACTGATACAGGTATCTTCACCAGCCTCACAGCGGGCATCGTTTTCAGTAAGATACTCATTGTAATCTTCTTCAAGACTCTGGCTTGCTTTAAACGAGCCTAGGTAATTTGTACGCCAACGAATACGCAAGTTATCGTTACGCCATGTAAGTGACATTGATGCTTTATCTTTGCTGCTGCCATAACCTGCGTAATGGCTAGTCACTAAGCTGCCATCAAGTCCTTGATAAGTTTGCGAGTTTTCAATTACATGGTTGTAATCTAGTTTAAACGACAACTGACCTAGGTTATCTAAGTCTAGTTTGTACTGTGCAACCACATCGTAACCACGTGCAGTTAGCTCATCGAGGTTATATTGACGCTGTAGAATTTTGATAATGTTACCTTCGCTATTACGGGTAATGTCATTACAAAATACGTTGTCTTCACCCCATGCAGCTTCTGAGTTGTAGCACTCACGCATGATGTTTTCATTACTGATCTGCGAAATCGCATCAACAATGGCAATATCGTAGTAATCAACGGCAAGATTAAAGTTTTCTATAAAGGCAGGAGCCACTGTCACACCAAATGTATAAGTATCAGCGGTTTCTTCTTTTAGATTTTCGTTACCAGCCCCTGGAGAATAGCTGTTGTTCTCATCGCTGAATTCAAAGTTTGGATCAGCAGCAAGTTGTGTTGCTAAAGTTGGCTCTTTACGGCAGTTATCGTGACCTGGTTTAGTTGATGTTGCTGTTAAACCGTCACAAATATCATCATAGCTGTCGTAATCGCCACGTGCTGGTGACATAAGTTCAGTGATCGTTGGTGCACGTTGAGCGCGAGCGTAGTTTGCTCTAAATGCATAGCCTTCGATTGGTTCCCAAAATACACCTAGCTTGTAGCTGGCAACGGTGTTGACGTTTTCCATGCTATAGTTAGCTAAACGTAATGAAGTTTCTGCACTTAAATTTTTTGCTAAAGGAGCATCTTTTAACAGCGGGATCGCAAGTTCTGCAAAAGCTTCATAGACTTCAACTTCGCCATAAAAATTTGGTACATAGTTGAAGGTAATACCACCAGCTTTCATGTCGTCGCTGGTTGATAGGTCTTGGCTATCTTTACGATATTCGCCACCAAATACAGCGGATACAGAGCCTGCTGGTAATTCAAATAAATCACCCGCTACGTAGCCGACCACGCCATATTGTTTTATTTCGGTATCAATAATAGGGTTGGTGCGGATCCAAGCGGCCATCTCTTCGGTGATAGAGTCTTCACCAAATAAGTTAATTGGCACACAGCCTTCAGCGCGAGCTGCTTCATCAATACATTGAATGGTGCCATCTGCTAACTGTTCAGCTTGCAAGGCTTGATTAAGCTTTACGGTATTTAATTCATTGCTGCGGATTTGGTGCTGGGTAAAACGACCATAACTTGCTGATAGATCCCAGTCCCACTCGTCGTTAAATAACGTGCCTTGAAGACCTGCCCAACTACGAATAGTTTTACGGGTATTATCTGTGCTGATATTACCGACTTCGCTAAAGCGGCGATCCCAATAAATGCGATCTTTATATGGGTTGGCATCGAGAATTTCTTGCGGCACATATGGGTTGTCGATTGGAATATAACCCGGTGCCACATCTGCAAGTGGCTCGCCCGTGGTAGGGTCGTAACGCGGTACATAGGCACCTTCGTATTCATCTTCAGGCGACTTATTGTTAAATGAGCCACTTTCACTGTATTGAACTTGCGCGTAGAACATCACATCGTCAGTTAAGTCATAATCAATTTTAACTGCAGCAGATACGTTATCGCTCGGAACATCAAGCATCACGTATTGATTTGAGTTAATACCATAAATTTCTTCATTGCCTTTCCAATCATCACGTAAGGTTTGACCGTCATACCAAAACTGTGTGTCGTTGCGGCTGTGTTCTAAGAACACACCGCCCGGAATGCCGTCGCTCTTGCTTACCCAGTCAGCTTGCGTGATGTCGCGCATACATTGATCGCCATCTGCTGTTTGCATTACATTACACATGCGATCTGGATCGTAATCGTAACTATCTTCAATTTGTGCGCGTTTACGATCGTAAAAAGTCATACCGAAATCACGGTCCCAGTTGGCACTGAAATAGGCGTAACCGCGATCTTCAGCAAATGAGGTACCGTAGTTTAAATCAAGGGTAAATTCTTTACCGCCGCCATCGGTGGTTTCACCTGTGTTCGCTTTAAAATCAAAGCCTTCTTTTTTTGATTGGGTGATAATATTCACCACACCCGCTACAGCATCGGCACCATAGGTTGCAGATGCACCGCCACTGATTATTTCAACACGCTCAACCATGCCGCTCGGAATGGTATTTAAGCTTACATAGTTGCCGCTGTAGCTATTTGAAACAACACGGCGACCATCAATCAATGTAAGGGTACGATTAGCGCCTAAATCTCGAAGTTGTACTGTAGATAAACCGGTTGCTGAAACACTTGATTGGCTGGTGGTGTTACCTATGCTCTCACTCAGTGCAGGCATGTTATCAACAAGAATATCTGATAAGTTGGTTAAACCTGTATCGGCAATGGCTTCACGGTCCATTGTGACCAACGGTGTTGGAATTGAAAAACTATCGCGTTTAATACGTGAACCTGTTACAACAATTTTTTCAGGTTCTTCAGTTTGTTCATTAGCTGCTGGAGTGGTGTTGGCAGGGCGGGCAATCTCAGCCTCATTGGCAAATGCATGCTGGCTAAAACCACTGGCAACAGCAAGTGCAATAGCACAAGGTTTGGTTAGTAGATTTCTCACAGGCGTTCCTAGTTGTTTTATTTTTAGTTTTTAGAACCAGAGTGATGCTCTTTTTAAGGGCAGTTAAAATTTACAGTGAGCAACACTCTGGTTGGTCGGTATTGACGTAAAAATTTTTATAGGAATGTGAACTTAACTACAATCTTAGGTGGCTCGTTTATGTCTCTATTTTACATCTATTGAATATCTATTTATTTAAAATCAGTGGCTTAAGAAGTGGTCATTGTTAACTGTTTTGCAACGTTAAAGCTGGTGAAAGAACCACTTTTACGATAAATTGATAGGGCTTTATACTGCTGTACTTCTAAAATGGGGTTTTATTTAGAGTAAATGGAAACATCTAATCGCGTTTATCTGCTGGGCTCATGTATTGTTAACCCACTCGAAAATAAACTGATCTGCAATGGTAGTGAACAACTTTTGCAGCCTAAGTTTATTGAGTTGTTAGCCTGCTTAGTGGCGCGTTACCCCGAACCAATCACGCGTGAAGAGCTCATCAATCATGTATGGGAAGGCAATTTTTATGTCGGTGAAAAAGCCTTAACGAATGCTATTTGGCATTTACGAAAAGCATTTAAAGAGCTCGACCCAGAACAAACTTACATAGAGACATTACGAAAAACTGGCTATCGCGTTTTGTTAAAGCCTCAGCCAATAGATACAGCTGATAAAGATAAACCTGGTCCCTTAAGTATCACTGCTGCGCAGATTCGCCAGCTGTTCGTAGCTTTATGTGTAATTAGCCTAGCAGTGATGTATTGGCTGTTTTCTTCGCCTTCAGAACAAACAAATTCAAGCTTTGTGCTACCGCTCAATAGCATCGAAAGTGTTACGGCAAGCCCTGGTCGTGAGATTTACCCTTCAATTTCAGATGATCAGCATTATTTAGTGTATTCGTGGCGTCAGCTTGGTAAACCAAATAACCTATATTTACGCGATTTACATTTTCCTGAGCATCCTGCTAAGCAATTAACAGACTCACCCTATACTGAAGGCCGCTCTGTGTTTAGCCCAGATGCAAACACGTTGTACTATTACCGAATGGCGTCAGATGTCTGTGAAATTGTAAAGCTGTCTTTGGTTAATGCTACCAGTGTTGTATTAGGGGAGTGCAGTAATAAATATGCCCCAGATCTTGATATCAGTAGTGATGGTAAAACCTTGGCTTACATTGCTGATCACACCAGTAAGTCAGGTGATTATGTAACTCGTATTAAGCTGCTCGATTTACAGGCAAAACAAACAAGTGAAACGGTTATTCCTTGCAATAATGACTGCGAAACTGTGTATGAGTCGGTATCGTTTTCGCCAAGTGCTCAGCGAGTTGTGGTTACTCGTACTGTTAAAAACAACCAAAAAGCGCTGTTTTTAATTGATGTAAAGACAGGGCAAAGCCAACGCTTAACTCATGACTTTGTTGATATTCATGGTGTGGATTGGCATCCATCTAAAGAGCAATTGGCGTTTAGCGCAGTTGAAGGCGGCAAACGTTATGGCTATTTTTACGATATTAATGATCAAACCCTAATTAACACGCAAATCGCTGGTATGAGCTCGCCTAATTACAGTAGCGATGGCAGTGTTTATTATCATCAATGGGATTTAGATAAAGTGATCACGCGTTTGAAAATAGACGAGCAAGTAGCCAGCTCACCGTTTTCTATGCTGTCGACCAACTTTAGTTCGCTATTTCCTGAATATAATCAGCAGCAAGATAAACTGCTGTATGTGTCGAATGAATCGGGCAGTTCGCAGCTTTGGATTGTAAACCCCGATAGCAGCTCGCGAAAGCAGCTTACTGACTTTGCACATAATACTGGGGAAATTCGTGATCCAACTTGGTCAGCCGATGGACGCTATATTTTGTTTTCATTGTACGATAATGGCAGCACCCGCTTGTATTTTTATGATTTCAAAGTAGAGCAAAGCCAACAAATCAAGCTGCCATTTAGTCATGCTGTTAAACCTAAGTTTAGTGCTGACAGTCAGGGGATTTTGGTGTCTGATGGCGACTACCTATACCGTTATGACTTAACAGGAAGAAGCCTAGGTAAAGCCGTTGATGTACCAGCGCAGTTCGGCGTTGAAACACAAGCGGGTGATATTTTATTTACTAATTCACGCCATGCTATTTGGATTAAACACCATAAGACGGGTGTTGAAGAAATGCTTGTGAATGATATTAAATTGGCGCGCAATTATGCATGGTTGCTGGTGGCAAAAAACGCTTACCATGATGGGCGTATTTATTATTATAAAGAGCGCTTAGGTGATTACCGCATAAGCTACTATGACTTAGCGAGTAAGCAGCACCATGATTTAATTGCTTTACCTGAGCGAGCTTATAGCCGCTCATCGGGTCTGACCTACATACCCAATGAGCGTTGGTTGGTTTACACCGCATACCTATCGCCAGAGACAGAAATCAAGCGCTTACCTGCAGCCTATTTACCTAAGTGAGTTAACACTTACGATAGATATCAGCATCCATATCGTAAATATTAACGCTTAAACTATACGAGCGGCGGCAGTATGTTTTTAAGCAACTTAGCAATTGCTCACTGAGCATTTGCTTTTGCTCTATGGTTCTGCCTGCCATGATTGATGCGCCGATGTGAATAAAGCCATCTTTGCCTTCACCTAATTCGTAATGCTGATAAGCAATTGCACGAGTCTTTATGGTCGAAAGCTCAAATAAGCCAGAGTCAAAAACGGCTTGGTGAACTTTTTCAACTAACACTTGTGGCAGAATTGGCAAGTCTTCTGAGTGTTCTATAACAATGTGCGGCATAGGGTTTTCCTTAAAAGCGGTAACTAAAACCGATGTTTGTCTGAAATTGGTTTAACACATCACCATCAAAGTGCCATAGACATTGATTGTCTTCTGATGTTGGCAATGTGCACGATACATTGCTTGCATTATTTACAATAGTTGCCAGCCAGCGAGTTTCAACATAAACCCGAGCTTGTTCAGTAAATAAATAATCAGCGCCAGCATAAAGGCCCGAGGTAAAAAATGTATCAGAATCGGCAAAGTCAGTGCTGACGTAGTTTGCGCCAATTTGGGCGCCAACAAAACCAACCACACGGTCAGCCAATGGCACTTCTACGGCACTTTGAAATAGCAGATATTGCATCTCGACTTGCTTGTTGGTTTGGTCTTTCATATCAAGTTCGGTTGCTGAATAAAAGAACCCGTAACGAGCATTATCAATGGTTCTATCAAGACTGACAGTAAAATGGCTGTCATCCTCAAGCTCAATTTTAAGGTTTTCTTCGGTTTGCACCGAGTTAGTAAAGTTTTTGCCAAAACCAGCGCTAATAGAGTAGCCAGCATGAGCTGTACTACTTAAGAACATGAAACACAGTAAACCAAACGATTTTTTCATTGTTTAGATGCTCGTTGTTGAAGATATTTTGAGATAGTATTGAAACATAGCAAGCAAATCGTTGTAAACGGACAACTATCGCTTTTTAATAAGGAACACTAGGATGAAGTTACTAAAATTAGCTGCTTTGACTGCGCCACTAGTTTTGTTGAGCGGTTGCTCGGATGATGCTGCTTCGGTAAGTTTAGGGTTATTCACTACCAAAGATATTAAAGTGGTATCACAACAAGATCCGCTGATCAGCGGTGTTACTTGCCACATTAGTCATATTGAAGCGAATCTTGATTTTGCTGATCCTTCAGATATGTCTATTGCCTGTCGTCAAACAGGGCCGATTACGGCTGAACAATTAAAGCAAATTGACCGCAGTAAATCGGGTGAAGTGGTATTTAAGTCATCGAAAAGTATTTTGTTTAAATCGTTAAAAGTGCGTCGAATTTATGATGCACCTACACGCACTCTTTTGTATTTGTCTTATTCAACCAAAGAGTCAAGTGGCAGCCATCATCACGCTTTATCTACCGTGCCCCTTTACAACACGGATGCATGGCAATGGGCACAAACACAAGAGTAATTTATGTTAGCGTTATTTAAATCAGCCCCGTTAATTGATGAGCAAGAGCAGCAATGGTTAATTGATACCTTTTTATGGGCGGTTGAGCATTTTGATAGTGATTATTTTTTAAAGCATACCCAAGTTATTTTACCCAACGGACAATTTTTTCCAGATAGGGTGTCGAGCGTCAGTGAAATGGCTGAAAAGGTATTTAGTCGAGTTGTTGATTATGCGGGTATGAAGGCGTGGCCAATTAACTTAGTTGCGCCATCAGGGCTGACTCCACAGGTGTTTCCGCACTTTGAATTCCAAGACAATTTACGCGGTAGCGAGGCAAGTTTAATCGTACCGGCAAATCACCCGGTGAATATCTCGTTTAACCCAAACCAAATAAATCAACCACAAGATTTAGTCGCAAGTTTTGCAGGAACCTTAGCCACTATTTTGATTCACCATGTGGGTGTATTACCTCCTGGCGGTAAAGAGTACTTACCACAAGCAAGTGATGCGTTAGCATGCTATTTAGGTTTTGGGGTAATGATGAGCAATACGGTATATCAATTTAAAGGTGGCTGTGGCTGCGGTTATAACCCCTATGCCAATCGCCAAGCGGCGCTGACTGAACCACAGACCCTGTTTATGCATGCGCTGGTTACGCACTTTAAAGGGGACAGTCAGTCGAAAAAGTTTTTAAAGCCCCATTTACGCAGCCAATATAAAAAAGCGCAAAAGCAAATTAACGCTTTGATTAGTAATAGTGCAAATCCTTTGCTGTTGGCTCTAGATGAACAAGCCGTAGGATAATTTTTCGTGCAGTATTTAGATGAGTTTTTATTGATTGCTATTGCTCATTTTTTTGCAGTGGCAAGTCCAGGCCCTGACTTTGCGATCGTACTAAAACAAAGTATTCAACAAGGTCGTAAAAATGCGCTCTGGACAAGTGCCGGTGTGGGTGCGGCTATTCTGTTACATATTGCTTATTGTGTATTAGGTGTGGCGTTAATATTATCGCAGTCACCAAGCTTATTTATGGCTTTAAAATACGTTGCAGGGGCCTATCTGGCTTACTTAGGTGTACAAGCCTTACGCAGTGCAAAACCCAACGATAGTAAGCAGCAAACTCTTGCACCTGCTGAGCCTGAATCTGTGTATAAAGCATTTCGACGCGGCTTTTTTACTAATGCCCTTAATCCCAAAGCAACGCTGTTTTTTATGTCGCTGTTTACTCTTGTGATTAGTCCTGAAACACCCGTTTTAGTGCAAGCTGGATATGGTGTATATATGGCAATGGCAACTTGGTTGTGGTTTTCATTTTTATCATTGGTGTTATCAAAAACATCGGTGAGAGCATTTTTCTTAAAAAGCGGATATTGGTTTGATAGAGGCATTGGGGTGATCTTAATTGCCTTAGCTATTCGCGTTGTTGTGTGAGGTGAGTATGGCGCTGTATAACTTTTCATTTGGTTCAAATATGTCATCGAGTCGATTGCTGGCAAGGCTACCTGGAGCAAAACGGGTGGGCACAGCCATTTTAAAGGGTTATGAGCTGACTTTTGATATGGTGAGTACCGATGGTTCTGCAAAATGCAGCGTGCGTAAAACAGCGCAAGCAGATACCTTGGTATATGGCGTTGTTTATCAGCTTAACGAAGCGGAAAAGTCGATTCTTGATGATATCGAAGGGCCACGTTATGACTGTGTAGATATCACCGTTGAGCTAATTGATGGCGAGCAACTCGCTGCGCATTGTTATATTGCTAACACCCTTGATGAGTCTTTACTTCCATTCGACTGGTATCTTCAGCATGTTCATCGCGGAGCGCTTGAAGCAGGTGTACCAAATCATTACAGTGAAGCAATACTCGCAAGACAAAGTTGCGATGATCCAGATAAAACCCGAGCAGCGAAAGAGTTCGCTATTCACAACAATAAAAATCACCAAGGGATATTATGAAACTCCGTAAATTAGCCGTTGCAGCGGCATTGTTATCAAGCTGTTCGTTTTACAGCTATGCTGATATTGATACTAAGAAAATCGAAAAAGTGATCGAAACGTCGATGGCACGTTTTGATGTACCGGGTATGGCTGTGGCGATTGTTGAAAATGATAAAGTCGTGTTAGCAAAAGGTTTTGGTGTATCTCACCTTGATACCGGTAAAAAAGTAAATAAAGACACATTATTCGGTATTGCCTCAAACACCAAAGCATTTACCGCAGCAGCGTTAGCTAAATTGATTGATGAAGGCAAGCTAAGCTGGGATGACAAAGTCATTGATCATCTACCTGAATTTCGCTTGTATGACCCTTATGTTACGCGTGAAATGACCATTCGCGATTTATTAAGCCACCGTAGCGGTTTGGGTTTAGGGCAAGGTGATTTAATGATTTGGCCAGATACCGACAAATCGATTGATGAGATCATCGCAGGCCTAAAATATTTGAAACCGGCAAGTAGTTTTCGCAGTAAATACGCGTATAACAACCTAATGTTTGTGACAGCAGGTGAGGTGGTTGCGCGTGTCTCTGGCATGAGCTGGAATGATTATATTGAGAAAAATATTCTTGAGCCTCTCGATATGAAAAACTCGCGAGCTGGTTTTTCACGTATCCCTAGCAGTAATAAAAACTGGGCTACGGGTCATATCCCAATGGATGGGCAACTACATCCATTTTTTGTTAACTACCTTGAAGACTTCCGTGGTGCAGGTGCGATTGCATCAAGCGTGAGTGATATGAGCCAATGGCTACGCACGCAGCTTGCACATGGCAAAATGCCAAATGGCGATCAGTTATTCACTGAAAAGCAGCAGCAACAAATGTGGCATCCACATATTACGTCAATGGCCTCAAAAAGAGCTTATGAAGCTTACCATCAGCAATTTAGAGGCTACGGTTTAGGCTGGAGTATTGAAGACTTCCATGGCATTAAAAAGTTAGGCCATGGTGGTGGTATCTTAGGTATGGTGTCTCAAGTGACATTATTACCAGAGAAAAACCTCGGTATTGTGATTCTTAGTAACCAGCAAGCATTTAGTGCGTTATCAGCAGTAACTTATGAAGTGTTAGAAGATGCATTAGATCTTGAAGATAAAGACTGGGTTGAAGATCTTGCGAAAAAGCATTTTGAAGGTAAAAAAGAAGCTTACGCAAATGCAAAACCAGAAACACCGGCCGATTATCAACCGAAACTACCAAACATCAACTACACAGGTACACTGCATGATAACTGGTATGGTGATGTGGTCATCGAAGAGTTAAATGGTCAGCTACGTATTGATTTTACTCATACAAAGCGCTTAAAAGGTCAACTAGAGCATTACACTGGCAATACCTTTATTGTTAAGTGGGATGAAAAGTTACTTGAAGCGGATGCTTACATAGAGTTTCAAATGAGCCCAGAAAACAGAGTGAGTGGTGCGAAAATGCGCGCTGTATCAACGGCGGTCACTGACTTTAGTTTTGACTTTAGAAATTTAGATTTACGCGCTAAAAAGTAAACCAAAGTCGCAAAGCCACCATTCGGTGGCTTTGTTATACTGGGGGAAAATAATCCAAGGAGCGTATTATGAGAACGGCAGTTATCTCACATCCATTTTGTCGTAAACATAAAATGATTGAGGATCACCCAGAATGTCCCGCGCGTTTAGATGTGATCACCGACCGTTTGCTAGCAAGCGGTGTTGATATTGCAATTACTCATTTACAAGCTCCAAAAGCTAGCCGCGACGATTTTTTACGTGCTCATGATGAGTCTTTGGTCAGCCATGTAGAACAAACAATTCCTAATGACGGGCTTGCTGAATTAGACGGCGATACCTGGCTGTGTCCAGACTCAATGAAAGCGATTGAGCGCGCCGTTGGCGCCGGGTTATTAGCCGTTGATGAGATCCTTGCTGATAAGCTAGATGCAGCTTTTTGCTCGGTTAGACCGCCGGGCCATCATGCAAACCGCAGCTCCTCTGCAGGGTTTTGCGTTTTTAATAATCTAGCCATTGCCGTGAAATATGCGCAAAGCAAAGGTGTAAAACGCATCGCTATTCTAGACTTCGATGTTCACCATGGAAACGGAACTCAAGATATCTTTTTAGAAGATGATAATGTGTTGTTTTGCTCTTTGTTTCAACACCCATTTTATCCTAATACTGCGGTTGAAAATAACGCGACTTTAGTGAACTCACCGCTGCCAATTGCCAGTGATGGTAATGACTTGAAAGCTGTGTACCTTGAGCAATGGCTGCCAAAACTCAATGAATTTAAGCCTGAACTATTGTTTATTAGTGCTGGGTTTGATGCTCACCTTGAAGATGACATGGCAAGCCTGAAGTTTGTTGAAGATGATTACGCATGGCTCACTACACAACTAGCTGAGTTTTGCCAACAGCAAGATTGTAAAGGGATTGTCTCTTACCTCGAAGGAGGTTATGCCTTATCAGCCCTTGGTCGAAGTGCTGTGGCGCATATTAAAGCGCTGGTGGATGCACCTTAATCTGCCAGCATAGCAAAGGCTTGCGATGGTGTAAGCCGAGAAACCTTACTTAAACAGCACACTCCTTCTTGTGCTAGATGCTCAGTCACTTTAGTCGCAAGCTCAGCGTCAGTTAAGGCTTTAACGCTCTCACCCTGCAAATTAACATACTGCCCTGTAGCTAAAAGCATAATAACTGCGAGTTGCTGCTCCTCACTCAAACCATAAACATAGCTTTCAATATCGGCTTCATCTTCTACTAATGCTAATTCATTAGCTGAAAAAATAATCTTAGGAAATGATGAGTGCATTTATTGTCCTGTGTCAAAGTTGCCAATATTGAAATGATTATAATTGTCAATTCATGCAAGAACTAGGAAAGTCGACTTATGAATCAACCAAGACGACATCAAAAGGTCAGTGATGTCTTTTCGCATAAATTGGTATCATGTCCTGCGCATACGCCTTTGGTCGATGCGGTAAGGTTGATGCATGTTCACAATGTAACGGCTATTTTTATCCAACATGAACAGTGCGTGGTTGGGATTTGGACTGAAGCCGATTGTTTGAAAATTGATATCAGCAGCCCAGCCTACAAGAATCTTGCCATTCATGAGGTGATGTCAGCACCTGTTATTACGGTGCCTAACCAATGTTCAGTCAGTGATGCAACGCTGCGTTTTCAACAACATGGTATTCGCCATTTATTAGTAATGGATAGTGAGAACCAACCTGCTGGTATGCTGAACCTTTCTGATATCGTTCATAACCAAGGTCTGGACCACTACCTACAGTTTAGGCCTATTCATGAGCAATACCGCACCGACCTTGAGGTCGTTGATGCGCAGACACCGATTGAAGAGGTTGTGCAGCTGATGCGAACTGGCAGGCTTGATAGTGTGCTGGTTTATAACCGAGAGCTTGAAGTACACGGTATTATTACTCAGCGCGACATTGTTGAATTGATAATCCAAACTGAGTGGCTAAATCCCTGTTGGCAGTATGCCAGTTATCCGTTAATTGAAATTGGTTGTGAAAGTAGTTTATTTGATGCTTATCGCACTATGACAGAGCATAATGTTCGCCATTTGGTGGTCAAAGATGATGAGATCTGTGGGGTGATTTCATTTGCTGATTTGATCACAGAGATTGAATCGGCTTATTGTTGCGAGCTTGAGCGTGCTATTGAGCAGCGTGATCTTGCTTTGCAAAAGTCACAACGTAACCTATTTCTTGCAAATAAAATTATTGATGCCTCACTTGATGGCATCATGTTAACTCGCAAAGACGGCACCATTATTCAAGTTAACCCAGCTTTTACTGAGCTGACAGGTTTTGCTGAACATGAAGTAATAGGTAAGCGGCCAAATATTCTAAGCTCAACAAAACATAGTCGTTCTTTTTATCAAAAAATGTGGCATGCCATTGAATATGAAGGAGTGTGGCAAGGGGAGATCTGTAATTGTAAGAAAGGCGGCGAAGAGTTTGTTGAGTGGCTAACCATCATTCAAATTAAAGACCCTAACTTTGATGAGGTGCTGTATGCAGCTATTTTTAGCGATATTACTGAGCGTAAACGTGCTGAAGAAAAAATTGCCCAGCTTGCCTATTACGATGAATTGACCGGCCTGCCAAATCGGCGCTTATTTCATGACAGGCTCTCCATTGCACTAAGCACCGCCAAGCGTAACCATGATCTTTTAGCTGTAATGTTTATCGACTTAGATCGCTTTAAAGAGGTCAACGACAGCTTAGGACATGACGCAGGTGATAATTTGCTTGAACAAGTTGCTGAACGAATTTTATCAATCTTACCTGAAGGGGATACCCTAGCACGCTTAGGTGGTGATGAATTTGTTTTACTATGCGAAGTAAATCGTGTTGAAACGTTATTAAACTTTGCAGAACAAGTATTACAGCAAGTGAGCATGCCGCTTGCTATTAACGAGCATGTAGTTGCAATTACAGCCTCTATTGGCGCAGCAGTTTATCCAGATGATGGCGTAGATAGCGCCACATTACTTAAGCATGCTGATATTGCTATGTACCGCGCCAAAGAAGTCGGTCGTAATTCATTTCAATTATTTAAACCAGCTATGAATGCGCGCTCTTTAGAACGTCTGGCAATGATGAGCCGTTTGCAAAATGCCATTGAATGTGACGAATTTGAGCTTTATTTCCAACCGAAGCAAGAGTTAAACTCGGGTAAAATTTTAGGTGTTGAAGCGCTTTTGCGTTGGCATGAGCCGAATCTTGGCGTGATCTCACCGGCTAAATTTATCCCCCTTGCTGAAGAGCTTGGTCTAATTGTAAAACTCGATTTATGGGTAATCGAGCAGGCTTGTAAAGAGTTAGAAAAGTGGCAGCAACAAGGGATTGAAGCAGGGCGCTTAGCAATTAATATATCGGCGAATCACTTACGTCAGGGGCAATTAGCATCGAATGTTGAGCGTTTACTTGAGCGTTATGATGTTGACCCACACAAGCTTGAAGTTGAGCTGACGGAAAGCTGTTTTATAAGCCACTTTAGTGAGGCCAAGCAAGAGTTGTTGGCGCTGAAAAAACTAGGTGTGCATATTACTTTGGATGACTTTGGTACGGGGTATTCGGCTTTAAGTTATTTAACAAAACTGCCTATTGATACGTTAAAAATAGATGCCAGCTTTATAGCAAAAGTACCTGATGAATATGGTAATAGTGAAATAGTAACGGCGATTATTAGTCTTGCGAAAAGTTTAAGTATTTATGTTGTCGCCGAAGGGGTTGAGAAGGTAGAGCAGTTAAATTACTTACGTTCACTTAACTGCGATATCATTCAAGGCTATTATTTTTGCCGTCCCGTAGCGAAACAGCAATGGTATGACTTTTACCTTAATACAGAAAAAAGCGATTAATTAAGGCTTATCTCATAAGAAGTAAACTTACGAATATTAATTACGCCAGTATCAAAAATTAGGTACTGGCCTTTAATGCCTTTTAAAATCCCCGATACTTCTGGTGCTTTATCAAAATTGAAAGAGCTGATTTTGCTTGGGTATTCACTCACAGGGTAGTCTAGCTCAACCACATCTTCATCGAGCTTTTCAATTGCCGTTGAGCCAAACAGTTCAGCAAGTTCACTCAGCTTAGCATCAATTTGTGGGATCAGCTCACTGGCAGCGGCTTTTAAATCAATTGCTTCAGATTGGCCTTTTAGCATGTTTCGCCAATTGGTTTTATCAGCAATAAACTTGGCTAAGGCAACCTCAACTAAACCAGATTGAAGGCGGGTTTGTACTTTGAAGATAGGTAAAGCTTGCGTCGCACCTTGGTCAATCCAGCGTGTAGGAATTTGAGTATGGCGGGTAATACCTACTTTTAGGCCTGAGGTGTTTGCTAAATACACGTAATGCGGGATCATGCAGTTTTCTTCACCCCACTGCGGCTCACGACAGGTACCTTTATCAAAGTGGCACGTTTCAGGCTTCATGATACACATGTCACAGCTAGCCAGTTTGCGCATACACACGAAACAGTGGCCTTGAGAGTAGCTTTTCTTGGTTTTTTTACCGCAGTTACAGCAAAAAATATTGCCAGTAAAAGTGAGTGTTAGCGGTTTACCAATATAGTCATTTAACGAAACTAGCTCATTACCAATAGGTAATTGATATTCGACAGGAGAGGTAAGTGTCGACTTTAATTTTCTGATCGTACCTTGCATCTTTACATGGCCCCTAAAGATGTTAAAAAGAGCAGTGTAACACGCCCTATTTAAATTGTGAGGCAATAAAGCTTAGATACTCATTAATCGGCAGTGCTTTGCTGTAATAATAGCCTTGGCCTTGATCAGCCCCCATTTTGATCAGCATTTTCTCTGTAGCTTGGTTTTCAACACCTTCGATGGTGATATTCATATCAAGGTTATGGGCCATATCAATGGCGGTTTTTACAACCACTTGATTAGTTGTGTTATCCACTAAATCCAGAATAAAGCACTTATCTACTTTTATAGTGCTAAATGAATAATTCACCAAGTAGTTCAACGAAGAGTAGCCAGTACCAAAGTCATCGAGTACTACCTTACTCCCGAGTTTATTGAGCTCGCTGATAAAGCTGACCATTTCATCATGGTTTTTAATAAGCGCAAACTCGGTTAATTCAAACTTTAACTGATCCGCGGTAATACCATGTTTTAAGATAGTGTTTTCGACTTTTTCGACGAGTTTAGGGATAGCGAGATTTTTCGCACTTAAATTAACGCTAATAGTATGCTCGCGGTAACCTTGTCGATTAAGCTGTGCAGCAGCAAGGCAAGCCTGATCAATTACCCATAAGCTTAGTTCATTGATTAAACCTGTTCGTTCAGCCAATAAAATCAGTTGCTCAATATCGAGATACTTACCAGCTGTAGGCCAGCGTAATAGCGCCTCAGCACCACAGATAGCGCCGCTGTGTAAATTGATAATTGGCTGTAAGTAAATGGCTAAGGTATTGCTTCGTATTGCTTGCTGTAATTCTGCAGCAAGGCTGACATCCATATCAATATGTGGTGCGTTAAAGTCAATATTTTGTTGTTTTTGTGATAAACCCAAGTAGCCACGCTGCAGCCAAATATCAAAGCCATCATCACTAACCGGCTCGGTAATGCTAAAGCGATAGTAAAGCTGTAGGTCTAAGCCTGCCACTTTATATTGTTTAGGGAGCTGTTTACAAAGGTTGTTAAGCTCTTGATAAAGCTCTACTTGAGATTGAATTTTGGTAGAAATAAAGGCGAGTATACCATTCCCTAAATCAGCTACTTTTGGGCTATTATCTAAAGCCGACTCTAAATTAATAAATTGTCTCTTTTTATTGATTTGATGCTCTAGGGATTGAGCAACTGTGATAATTATTTGGCTACTCTGACTTGGCTTAAGGATGCTCATTAGGGCATTAAATTGCTCTATTTTCACTAAACAAAGATTAGCGAGCCTGTGCTCTGAAGTGATCGCCATATAGGCTTGTTTGAGCATAGCTTGATTGAGTAACTCTGTTTGTTGAGTATGAGTTGCATGATACAGCGCTTTTTCACGTTGATACCGGACTCGATCAGCCAGCGCCATTGCCATGAGCACAATTTCACACAGAATAGCGACTAAAAAAATATGTCTAACTGCAAAGCTATACTGAATAAATCCAGTAAGCTCTAAAGGTTGAATTGCAGCGCCTACTATCAGTGGCACCCAAGACATTACATAAAACTTTGCCCATCTAAAGCCACTCACTAACTTTTTGTATATCATGCAAATACATAAAATATAAAGCGGTACCATGATGGCAAAAAAGATTTTTGAAGAATGATATTCCAGCATGAAAAAACTGATCAGGCTGAGACTGAAGAGCAGGGCTAAAAAACTAATACTGAGTTTATAAAGGCGGCAATTGTCTTTATGGTAGCGTAAGAACATAGTGCAAAATGCTACAGTGAAAAAGGCTATTGCATAGTTACTGAAGACCACTTGCTCATTAAAAAACATTTGCCATGACAAAGGCCATAGATAAAAACCAAAACCAAGCACTGAGCCCATAAGTAGCAATGCTGAGATTATATAACCTATGTAAATAAGGTAGACACGGTCACGAATCCCTAAAAATAATACCAAGTTATAGAGGGCTGCCATTATCAGCACGCCAATAAAGATCCCCCAAATACCCGACTGTGAACGAAGTAAATCTTGGAACTCTTTTTCACCATAAATATTGATAGGTGTCTTACTAATACCAACAGTATCTATCTTAATAATGAGGGTTGTTTGCTCGTTGCCCTGCATTGTTAAAATGCTGTGCGGTGTGCTGTATTGGAACAAACTGAGCCCAGCTACTTTATCTCCTAGCTCGGTTGTATCTATAAGCAGCCCCTTATCATCAACATGATAGACAGTGAGGTAATCAACCATTGGGTTGTCAAAGTGAATAGACAGCTCTACTGGCTTTGTTTGACGGTTTTCTAAATCAAGCTTTAGCCAATAATCTTGCTCGGCTAAATCCCACTCAATATCTTTAAAAGGGTGTTGCTTTAGCTTTTCTGGTTCTGCTAAAAACTGCTCCAGAGTTAGTGATTTACTGTAGTCGATTCGATACGCCGTTTTACTGTAAATAGGCGCCGTTTTGTCAATGGTATAGCGGGTAGGGCTGGCTAAATGAGCCGCTAGGGTGGCAATGATAAAAAACAAAATTGTTAAAATAAGAAATGAAACAAAGTTATATTTCAGTGCTTTATTATTCAAAATTAGTTCTTTATCTAGGTAAATATTCTTATTAGTGTAGCATTAAAAAAGCGCAGATAAACTGCGCTTTATTAGAATTAGACTGGTTTGACCTTAATTCTGTTCGCGAGCAATTGCACGGTAAGCGATATCTGTACGATATTCCATGCCTTCCCAGCTGATTTCATCAACTAGTTTATAAGCACGTTGTTGCGCTTCAGTAACTGTGTTGCCAAGCGCTGTAGCACAAAGCACACGACCGCCAGCCGTAACAACATTTTCGCCGTCTTGCTTAGTGCCTGCGTGGAATACTTTTTCACCTTCAGGATAAGTAACTTGTAAGCCGTTGATAGTGTCACCTTTCGGGTAGCTATCTGGGTAGCCTTTTGCTGCTAGTACAATACCTACAGCTGCGCGCGGATCGAACTCGATATCGGTTTTATCAAGTTCTTCACGGTTAGCCGCTTCGATAAGCTCAACAAGGTCAGACTTAAGACGAAGCATCATAGGTTGTGTTTCTGGATCGCCAAAACGACAGTTGTATTCAATCACTTTTGGAGTGCCATCAGCGGTGATCATTAAACCAGCGTATAAGAAGCCAGTGTAAGGGTGGCCTTCTTTTGCCATGCCTTCAACTGTCGGGTTGATCACTTCATTCATAATGCGCTGGTGAATTTCATCTGTAACCACTGGTGCAGGTGAGTATGCACCCATGCCGCCAGTGTTTGGACCTTGGTCACCATTGTAAGCACGTTTGTGGTCTTGGCTAGTTGCAAATGGCAACACGTTTTTGCCATCAACCATCACGATGAAAGATGCTTCTTCGCCTTCTAAGAACTCTTCGATAACCACACGGCTACCAGCTTCACCAAAGCTGTTGCCTGCAAGCATATCGCGAATAGCTTCTTCAGCTTCAAGTTCAGTCATCGCAACGATAACGCCTTTACCCGCTGCTAAGCCATCAGCTTTAACAACAATTGGCGCACCTTTTTCTTTTAGGTATGCAAGCGCAGGTTCGATTTGTTCAAATGTTTGATAATCCGCTGTTGGAATGTCGTGACGTGCTAAGAAGTCTTTAGTGAACGACTTAGAGCCTTCTAATTGTGCAGCACCTGCTGTTGGGCCGAAGATAGCCAAACCGTTTTCACGGAATGTATCAACCACACCTAAAACAAGAGGTACTTCAGGGCCAACAATGGTTAACTCAACGTTGTTTTCTTTAGCAAAAGTAACTAAACCTGCTAAGTCTTCAACATTAATAGCAACGTTTTCAAGTTTTGGCTCAAGTGCAGTACCTGCGTTACCAGGAGCGACGAAAACGGTGTTTACTTTAGTATTTTGTGCAGCCTTAAACGCAAGAGCGTGTTCGCGGCCGCCACTGCCGATGACAAGTACATTCATGGCGTATAATCCTATTTATAGCGGTTTTTTAAACTTCAGCGTCATACGGTCACTTTCACCAATCGCTTTATATTTAGCAGCGTCTTTTTCGTCAAGTGCTAAACGTGGTGGTAGTGTCCATACCCCTTTAGGGTGATCAGCTGTATCAAGAGGGTTTGCATTAATGTCACTGCTTGCCACTAGTTCAAAGCCAGCTTGCTTTGCAATTTCAATTACATAGCTTTGCTTCATATAACCTGATGATTTCTGATCTTCATCGCTGCGAGACTCAGGTAGGCGGTGTTCAACCACACCTAAAGTGCCGCCTGGTTTAAGTGCTTTATAAAATGCTTTAAATGCACTTAACGCGCCTTCTTTATCTTTACCCATGTACCAGTTGTGGACATTTCTGAATGTTAAGACAAGATCAGCGCTATCCGCTGGTGCAATATCAAGATGTGTCACTGGCGCAAATTCAGTCAGTTTAACTTCACTGAAGCGCGCGTCATCGCTCATCTTTTTCTTGAAACCAGCTAATGAACGTTGGTAATAACCCACTTCAGAATCTGCTGGGAAATGTGCCGCGTAGTAAACACCATGACCTTTTACGGCTGGTGCAAGGATTTCGCTATACCATCCACCGCCTGGAGCAATTTCAACAACTGTCATGTTTGGCTTAAAGCCAAAGAACTCAAGTGTTTCAACTGGATGGCGATATTTATCACGTGCGCTATTTTTAGCATCACGTTCGCTTGATTGCACAGCATTTGTAAGCGCTGATTCATGGGCGTGGCTTAGTGCCTGTGCTGATGTTAGCGCAAGGCTGGCAACGAGTAACGATTTTACGGCAAATTTCATCATCTGTTCCTTCATTATATGGGTAATTATTATTATTAATCAGAATACGTGAATTTGTGGCAAACAAAAAGGGTTAAGCTATTTGCTTAACCCTTTATGTGATTAGTGGCGGAAATGGCGCATACCTGTAAATACCATTGCCATACCAGCTTCGTCAGCTGCAGCGATAACTTCTTCATCGCGCATTGAACCACCTGGTTGGATAACAGCAGTGATGCCAGCCTCTGCAGCTGCATCAATACCGTCACGGAATGGGAAGAATGCATCAGATGCCATAACAGAACCTTTTACTTCAAGGTTTTCGTCAGCTGCTTTGATACCTGCAATTTTCGCTGAGTAAACACGGCTCATTTGGCCTGCGCCTACACCGATAGTCATACCGTCACGAGCATATACAATCGCGTTAGACTTAACGAATTTAGCTACTTTCCAGCAGAATAATAGATCTTTTAATTCTTGCTCAGTTGGTTGACGCTTAGATACAACTTTAAGGTCGCCTTGCGTTACCATGCCTAGATCACGGTCTTGAACTAAAATACCGCCATTAACGCGCTTGATATCGTGACCCGTTGCATTACCAGACCATTCACCACATTCTAATAAGCGTACGTTTTGCTTAGCAGATACGATTTGTGCAGCTGCTTCAGATACTTTAGGTGCAATGATAACTTCAACGAATTGACGAGAAACAATCGCTTCAGCAGTGTCTGCATCAAGTTCTTTGTTGAACGCGATGATGCCACCAAATGCTGATGTAGGGTCAGTTTTGAATGCGCGATCATAGGCTTCAAGAATGTTGTCACCAATTGACACACCACAAGGGTTCGCATGTTTTACGATAACACACGCTGGTACGTCGAATTCTTTTACACACTCTAATGCTGCGTCAGTATCAGCAATATTGTTATAAGAAAGTGCTTTACCTTGCAGTTGAACCGCAGTTGCAACAGATGCTTCAGTTAAGTCGTTTTCAACATAAAAAGCAGCGTCTTGGTGTGAGTTCTCACCGTAGCGCATATCTTGCTTCTTAGTGAACTGCATGTTGATAGTACGTGGGAACTTAGTCTCTTCAGCAGCTTCCTCTGTATAGTCAGGAACCATTTTGCCGAAGTAGTTTGCAATCATGCCATCGTACTGAGCTGTGTGCTCATAAGCGGCAATAGCTAGATCAAAACGCGTTTTATAAGTTGTTGAACCATTGTTGTTTTGCATTTCGCTGATTACACGGTCGTAATCTTTTGCATTTACAACAATAGTCACGTCTTTATGGTTTTTCGCCGCAGCGCGAACCATAGTTGGACCACCGATATCAATGTTTTCAATTGCATCTTCTAGGCTGCAGTCTTCTTTCGCAACAGTGTTTGCGAAGGGGTATAAGTTAACTACAACGATATCGATAGCAGAGATGTTATTCTCGTTCATTACGTCTTCATCTTGACCGCGACGCGCTAGGATGCCGCCGTGAATTTTTGGATGAAGTGTTTTTACGCGACCATCCATGATCTCAGGGTGACCAGTATGGTCAGATACTTCAGTGACTTTGATGCCGTTATCAGCAAGTAATTTGCAAGTACCGCCAGTTGATAAAATATCCACGCCTTGTGCTTCAAGAGCGCGAGCAAATTCAACGATACCGGTTTTATCTGACACACTTAATAGTGCGCGACGAATTGGACGATGTGTATCCATTGTAGTTTTGATTACCTCAATGTTTGAGCTAGCTTAGAAAGGCGGTATTTTAACTGAATCTGCTTTAAAAAACGACGTTTAAAGCGTGAGGATTTTGCATAGTTTTTAACAGCTATAAAAAAAGCACCCTAAGGTGCTTTTTTCAAATAACTTATTACCAGTTACTATGAAGCTGTAAGCAATTATAACGATAGCTCGTTAGAATGATTACGGTTTCAATAACCAGTATTAGTTCATGCCATATTTTTTAAGCTTCTTACGTAAAGTACCACGGTTGATACCTAGTAAGATTGCAGCACGAGTTTGGTTACCACGCGTGTACGTCATTACTTCTTCAAGTAATGGTGCTTCTAGCTCAGAAAGAACAAGGTCGTATACGTCTTGTACGTCTTGACCATTAAGTTGCTTTAAGTAGTGATGAACAGCTTTTTTCACTGCATCACGCAACGGCTGTGGTTTCTCGTGTGACTGTACATGAGGGTTTGTGATAAATGGAGAAGTCACGTTTTGTTCGAACATCGTTATATGTCTCTTTCTTTCTTAGTTAGCTGCTAGTGTTTTAAAGTATTCTTCTAATGCGTCGACTTGTGCCTGTGGGTTATCTAACGCATTAAATACTCGCCTAAACTGACCGTCACTGTCATGGGTTTGCAAATACCAAGATACATGCTTTCGAGCGATACGCGCTCCCATTGGCTCCCCGTAAAACTGATGAAGATTGTCTAAATGCTCCATCAAAATGCTACGCACTTCTGAAATTTCAGGTGCTGGCAAATGTTCTCCAGTTCGCAAATAGTGGTCTATCTCCCTAAAAATCCAAGGGCGACCTTGGGCGGCTCGACCAATCATAATGGCATCTGCACCCGTATAATCCAAAACCTGCTTTGCTTTTTCTGGTGAAGTAATATCACCATTGGCAACGACAGGGATAGACACTGAACGTTTAATATCCCTAATTGTGGCGTACTCTGCTTCACCTTTATACATACATGCACGTGTTCGTCCATGTACTGCAAGTGAGGCAATGCCATAACGTTCAGCTATTCTCGCAATCTCGACACCATTACGGTTATCCTGATCCCATCCGGTACGGATTTTTAAAGTGACAGGGACATCGACAGCATTAACAACGGCATCGAGTATCTCTTGTACTAATTCAGGAAACTGTAATAAGGCAGAGCCTGCGAGTTTCTTATTCACTTTTTTAGCCGGGCACCCCATATTGATATCTATGATCTGTGCACCATTGCTGACATTGAATTGTGCTGCCTGCGCCATAAGCTCAGGATCGGCACCGGCGATTTGCACCGAGCGAATTCCCGACTCACCGCTGTGATCCATACGGTTCATCGATTTTTCGGTTTTCCATACTTTCGGGTTTGACGAGAGCATTTCAGAAACAGCAAGGCCAGCACCTAAGCGACGGCAAAGTTGTCTAAATGGTCTGTCTGTAATGCCTGCCATTGGCGCGACAATTACGTTGTTCTCAAGTTGGTATGAACCGATACGCACTGTTATTCAATTGGCCTCTTTTCAAGGGGCGCTAAGTTTACGGCTTTTTTAGCAAAAATCAAAGGCTATAAATTGAACAAAAGTGACTTTTTTTTGCCCTTTTCGTATTGACTTTTGATAACAGTTTGACGGGTAGGTTGATTTGTTTGTTATTTGAACAGAAAAATTTTTACTCACTAAAAAGTGAGAAACTACTAACTGTAAAAATAAGGTAAAGCCTGTTAAATACTGGCTTTACCTATTATGTTTGAGTAAATGCTCTAGGGCTGTTTAGGCTTTCTTTATGCCGCTTACTCGGGTCCATTCCCCCTCAGCAGCCACTTCATCAAGGACTAAAAATGGGGCATAAACGTCGGCAACAGACTGAGCTTGCTCTTCTAAAATACCTGACATAGCAATTTTACCATTCGGTTTTAAAAGGCCTAAGATCACTTCATGTAGTTCGCGAAGTGGTTGAGCTAGAATGTTTGCAACCACAATATCGGCTGTGAACTCTGGCTGATCTTCAGGTAAATACACTTCAAGTTTATCTGCAACACCATTACGTTTTGCATTATCGCGGCTTGCCTCAAGGGCTTGTGGATCAATATCGATACCAATCATGCGCTCAGCACCTAATTTGATTGCCGCTATTCCTAAAATACCCGAGCCACAACCAAAATCGACAACGGTTTTACCTGTTAAATCTTGGCTTTCTAGCCATTTTAAACAAAGCGCCGTGGTTGCATGGGTACCCGTACCAAAAGCAAGACCAGGATCGAGTAATACATTAACAGCATTAGGATCTGGAATATCACGCCAGCTTGGACAGATCCATAAGCGTTCACCAAATTGAATTGGGTGGAAGTTATCCATCCACTCTCGTTCCCAATCCTTATCTTCAAGCTGTTCAATCTTATAAACAAGTTTATCGGCGAGTGTTGCTTCAGCTTTTAGAGTCTCTACAACGCTGTCCATATCGTGGTTTGCGTCATAAAGGCCAATGACAGTGGTATCAGCCCATAGTTGAACTGTGCCAAGCTTTGGCTCATAAATAGGGGTATCTTTGGCGTCAACATAGGTCACTGAGGCACTGCCAGTGTCCATTAATAAGTCGCTGATTAATTCTGCGTTGTCAGCGTTTGCATTGATACGAATTTGGATCCAAGCCATGAATATCTCTCGAATAGAAAAAAGGCCGCAACAGCGGCCTTTTAGTTAAAAATGCGATACTAAATTACTTAGCATCTAAGAAGCTTTTCAGTAAGTCAGAGCGAGAAGGGTGACGTAATTTACGTAACGCTTTCGCTTCGATTTGACGAATACGCTCACGTGTTACGTCAAACTGCTTACCAACTTCCTCTAATGTATGATCAGTGTTCATGTCGATACCAAAGCGCATACGCAGTACTTTAGCTTCACGTGCTGTTAAGCCTGCTAATACGTCGTTTGTAGCGCCACGTAATGATTCCATTGTTGCAGAATCAATAGGTGAATCTATAGTGGTATCTTCAATGAAGTCACCTAAGTGCGAATCTTCATCATCACCGATTGGCGTTTCCATTGAAATTGGCTCTTTAGCGATTTTAAGTACCTTACGGATCTTGTCTTCAGGCATTAACATACGCTCAGCTAATTCTTCTGGGCTCGGCTCACGCCCCATCTCTTGTAGCATTTGACGAGAGATACGGTTTAACTTGTTGATCGTCTCAATCATGTGCACAGGAATACGGATGGTACGTGCTTGGTCAGCAATCGAACGCGTAATTGCTTGACGGATCCACCATGTTGCATAAGTTGAGAACTTATATCCACGGCGGTATTCGAACTTATCAACCGCTTTCATTAGACCAATGTTACCCTCTTGGATAAGGTCTAAGAATTGTAAACCACGGTTGGTATATTTTTTCGCGATTGAAATTACAAGACGTAAGTTCGCTTCAACCATTTCTTTCTTCGCACGGCGAGCTTTCGCCTCACCAATACTCATACGACGGTTGATGTCTTTAATTCGTTCGATGCTAAGACCCGTGCTTTCTTCAATTGCACTTAGTTTGCTGATGCAACGAATGATTTCTGGTTTAACTTCTTCAAGAGCTACAGAGTATTTCTCATTTGCAGCAATCTCAAGGTCAATCCAGCTAGCATCCGTTTCGTTGTTTGCAAAGTGCTTGATGAAGTTCTTTTTCGGTAACTTAGCAATTTGTACAGCTTGCTTCATGATAATACGCTCTTGTACACGAACGCGGTCCATCATTTCACGCATGTTATTAACCATGCGGTCAAACTGTTTTGGCACTAATTTAAATGTTTTAAATAGTTCGCCGATTTCTGTAATAGCTTCCTGTGAATCAGGATGTGAGCGACCTTTTTCTTCGAACGTATCGCGTGCTTTGTTATAAAGCTCACGTAAATTTTCGAAGTGAATACGCGCTTCTTCAGGATCAGGGCCTGTATCGCCATCACTATCGTCATCGTCATCACTGTCTTCATCATCATCCTCTTCGTCGTCTTCGTCGTCGAGTTGCTCTTCGTTTAACTCAGAACCGATGTGTGTTGCAGAGATTTGTGATTCATCTTCATTGTTAGGGTCAAAGAAACCAGAAATAATGTCGCTTAAGCGCATTTCTTCTGCTTCAAACTTGTCCCATTGCTCTAGTAGATAGGTAATTGCTTCTGGGTATTCAGCAACTGAAATCTGTACTTGGTTAATACCTTCCTCAATACGCTTAGCGATTACGATTTCGCCCTCACGCGTAAGAAGTTCAACAGTACCCATTTCACGCATATACATACGTACAGGGTCAGTTGTTCGACCGATCTCTTTTTCTACAGTCGCAAGTGCAGCTGCCGCGGCTTCTGCTGCGTCTTCGTCTGTCGTTGTTTCTTGCATCATTAATTCATCGGCATCAGGCGCGTTTTCACTTACCTTGATACCCATATCATTAATCATGCTAATGATATCTTCTACCTGATCTGAGTCGATAATGTCTTGTGGAAGGTGATCATTAACTTCTGCAAAAGTTAAATAACCTTGCTCTTTACCTTTTTGAATCAGAAGCTTTAATTGTGACTGAGGAGTTGGATCCATAGAGATTTATTCTTCCACTCTGAAAGTTGATACAACAGGCGCCAGCTCGCTTATTAATTAAGCGACACGAAAACTAACTAGACGCAGTGAATAGCACAGTATAACAGCATTATTCAATTCTGACTAGCTGTTGCTGCCTTTTAACGCTTGCGTCAGTAAGTGGCATTCTAGCCTTTCTTCACTGCTTAAGCCTTGGGTCTTGTCTTTTATTAATAGGGTCTCTAGTCGATAATTTAAACACTGGTCTTCAATAAATTTAAAAGTATTTTTAAAAACAGTCTCTAAACGATCGTCATTTATTTGGTGCTGCCAAGTTGCTAATTTAACCAGCGCGTCATATTCGGCGGTATCGCGAAATGACTCTAAAATTTGTGCTGTCGTTATGCCTTCACGCTCTAGCGCTAAGTGCTGTATCCGCAAAAACAGCTCAATACCAGCTATTTTCATTTCTGCCAATTCCGGCATATAAGCTATGCTGGTCGCCAAGTTTGGGTGTTGCAATAAAATACCAATCGCTTGGCGCATCGGCGTTATTTTAAATTTACGTTCAATAGAGTGCTGTTGCTTTGGTGATTTAACGCGATTATTTAATTGCTCTCTTGTTCGACCTATTAAGCGGCCAAGATGTTCCAATATATTTTCTTGGTAAAAATCACTGGGAATTTTTTCAATCAACGGCAGGGCATCACTAAGTAGCTTTGCTTTACCTGCATCTTGTGTAAGGTCAATCTCTTGGCTGAGCTTATTAAACAGCACCTTGGTAAAATCATCGGCTTCCTTTAACCTTGCTTCAAAAGCGTCTTTACCTTCTTTTTGTACCAGTGAATCAGGGTCTTCACCGTCTGGTAAAAACACAAACTTTAATGATTTGCCATCTGCAAGATAAGGAAGCGCATTCTCCAGAGCACGCCAAGCAGCATCGCGGCCAGCACGGTCACCATCGTAGCAGCAAACCACTTTATCTGTAGTTCTAAATAAAGTGTGCATATGCTCTGCGGTAGTTGCAGTGCCAAGGGCTGCAACGGCATATTCGATGCCTTGCTCAGCTAAAGCAACAACATCCATATAACCTTCAACAATTAGAATATGTTCAAGTTTTTTATGTGCTTGCTTGGCTTCGTATAAACCATAAAGTTCAAAGCCTTTATGGAAAATACGCGTTTCTGGTGAGTTGAGGTATTTTGGACCTTGATCCGCTTGCATAACACGGCCACCAAACGCAATCACCCGACCGCGTTTATCGCGAATAGGGAACATGAGTCGGTCACGGAAGAAATCAAATTGGCGACCAGGCGACTTTTCAGAGGCAAGCTTTAACTCAACAAGTTGTTCTTTTTGTTCTTTGTTGCGGCCAAGTTGTTGGCAGAGTGCTTCCCATTCACTAGGCGCATAACCAATCATAAACTTTTTCGCTGTTTCACCGCTTAAACCACGACCTTTAATATAGTCGATAACCGTTTTTGAGTTGGCATGATGCTTTAATTGATGTTGATAAAAGCGAGCAGCATGCAACATTAAATCGTAATCAGAGCGCTTTTGTTCTGCGGTGCGCTGCGGTCCAGAGCTTGTGCCTTGTTCGCGAGGTACGTCTAAATTGAGCATACTTGCTAATTCTTCAATAGCATCAACAAACTCTAATTTGTCGTATTCCATAACAAACGAAATTGCATTGCCATTCGCACCACAACCAAAGCAGTGGTAAAACTGTTTATCTTGAGAAACGGTAAAAGAAGGTGACTTTTCGTTATGGAAAGGGCAACAGGCTTGGTAGTCTTTACCCGCTTTTTTGAGGCCAACTCTCGAATCAATTAACTCAACAATATCGGTGCGAGCGAGTAAATCATCAATAAACTGTCGAGGGATCTTTCCGGCCATAGCTGTTGTTTTTCCTGCACTATCTATGCGTTCTAAAATAAGATTTGAACACAATTACTGTGTTTATGAAAGACTAAAAGCAAGAAACCGAGCACTAGGCTCGGTTTGCTTGAATCATACATCTGTATGTGGGGGTTAGGCAGTTAATCGTTGCTTTATTAAGCCAGAAATCTTACCTAAATCGGCACGACCTTCAGCTTTGCTTTTGATAACTCCCATTACCTTACCCATGTCTTGCATACCCGCTGCGTTTGTATCAGCTATAGCCGAGTCAATAAGAGCAATGATTTCTTCTTCACTCAGTTGTTGAGGTAAGAATTCTTCAAGTGCTTTAATCTCACTGGCTTCAATTTCAGCTAAATCTTCACGACCCGCATCAATGTACTGGGTGTAAGAATCGCGACGTTGTTTAACAAGCTTTACTAAAACAGCGGTAATACCGTCGTCGTCAAGCGTAATTTGCTCATCAATTTCACGTTGCTTGATTGCAGCAAGTACCATGCGGATAGGCTTAAGACGTTCTTTGTCTTTTGCCTTCATCGCATCTTTTTGCGCATCTTTTAGCGTTAATAAAAGGCTCATTTATACAAGACCAAATACTGATTAGTATAATTTAACGCGACGTGCGTTATCGCGAGAAAGCTTCTTCATGTGACGCTTTACTGCTGCAGCTTTTTTACGCTTGCGCTCAGCTGTTGGTTTTTCATAGTGCTCGCGACGACGAACTTCTGAAAGGATACCTGCTTTTTCACATGAACGCTTGAAGCGACGAAGTGCTACGTCAAACGGTTCGTTCTCTCTTACTTTAATTACTGGCATTAAAAATTCACCTACCTAAATAATGAGCGTTGCTCAAGTTGATCGAATAACGATCAAGTGGTTCAAAAATGGTGCGGTATTGTAATCCGAAGCAACACCACATGTAAAGAATAATATTAACAGAAACTAGGTTTGCAAAATAGTGTTAATTTGTCTCGCGTTGATACAAACGACAAATCACTTGCCCAGCAGTTTTTTCTTTTAAAAGCATCCAGTTATCTGGAATGTCTAAGTCGCTTAGTTCGCTTTCGACCTCAACATAAATTAGTGCTTGGGCAGTTAACCAGTTATTTTTTTCGAGTAAAAAACAACTTTTTTCAGCCAAATTTTGTCGAAATGGTGGGTCAACAAAAATTAGATCAAATTGCTCGTTTTGCGTGTTTTGGTCCAATAATGAAAGGCTATTACCTTGTTTTATTGCGGCATTATCCAATTTAAGAGTGCTAATGTTTTCTTGTAATTGGTTAGCGGCACCTTTATCTAGCTCGAAAAAGACAGCACGTTCTGCAAAGCGAGATAAAGCTTCAAAACCTAAACCGCCAGAACCGGCAAAGCAATCGAGTACAGCTGCGCCACGTGTATCTTGCATTAGCCAGTTGAATACGGTTTCTTTTATACGATCTGTGGTTGGGCGCAAGCCTTGCACATCTTTTACTGGTAATTTTCTACCGCGAAATTGCCCACTAATGATACGAATAAAGCCATTTGATGATTTATTATTCGCTGCTTTTGTTTGGCGGTTAGCTGTTGATTTTTTTCTCATTTAATTCACTAATTATTGGTAACTGACCCCTAGCTCAGATAATATTGTATGCAATAGCTAGCGTGTCATTTTTCTACAGCGCTAAAAGTGATAGTATTGCGATCTTAGCGATAGATGGTACCTGTTTATGTTTGGCTAAAAAGCTGAACTGTCACCAAACTATTATTCATATAAGTTTATCAGATTTTTATAAGTGGTTATTAGCAAGTATGGCAAAAAAAAGTAAATTCCTGTCTTGGTTTGGTTTTGGCAAATCAGATAAGCAACAAGCAGAACAAGCAGCAAAAGAGGCTGATAACCAGAAGCAAATAGAAGAACAGCAGCGTATTGAAGCCGAAAAGGCGGAAGCGGAGCGTTTAGAGCAAGAGCGCATTGCAGCAGAAAAAGCCGAAGCGGATCGCTTAGCTCAAGAGCAACAAGCAGCAGAGCAGCAACGTCAAGAACAACAAGCCCGTCTTGCAGAGCAAGAAGCGGCTATGAAATTAGAGCAAGAACGTGTTGCCGCTGAACAAGCGCAACGCGAAGCTGAGCTTATTGCAGCCAAAAAGGCGGAAGCAGAACGTTTAGAGCAAGAGCGTATTGCAGCTGAAAGACGTGATGCTGAGCGCTTAGAGCAAGAACGTATCGCGGCAGAGAAAGCAGAAGCTGAGCGTTTAGAACAAGAACGTATCGCGGCAGAAAAAGCCGATGCTGAGCGCTTAGAACAAGAACGCATTGCTGCAGAAAGACGCGATGCTGAGCGTTTAGAGCAAGAACGCATTGCTGCAGAGAAAGCACAAGCTGAACGTTTAGAACAAGAACGTATCGAGGCAGAAAAAGCCGATGCTGAACGTTTAGAACAAGAACGTATCGCGACAGAAAATGCAGAAGCTGAGCGTTTAGAGCAAGAACGCATTGCTGCAGAAAGGCGCGATGCTGAGCGTTTAGAACAAGAACGCATTGCTGCAGAAAGACGCGATGCTGAGCGTTTAGAGCAAGAACGCATCGCGGCAGAGAAAGCACAAGCTGAACGTTTAGAACAAGAACGCATCGCGGCAGAGAAAGCACAAGCTGAACGTTTAGAACAAGAACGTATCGCGGCAGAAAATGCAGAAGCTGAGCGTTTAGAGCAAGAACGCATCGCGGCAGAGAAAGCACAAGCTGAACGTTTAGAACAAGAACGTATCGCGGCAGAAAGACGCGATGCTGAGCGTTTAGAACAAGAACGTATCGCGGCAGAAAATGCAGAAGCTGAGCGCTTAGAACAAGAACGCATTGCTGCAGAAAGACGCGATGCTGAGCGTTTAGAGCAAGAACGCATTGCTGCAGAAAAAGCAGAAGCTGAACGTGTAGAACAAGAACGCATTGCTGCAGAAAAAGCACAAGCTGAGCGTTTAGAGCAAGAGCGCATTGCTGCAGAAAAAGCAGAAGCTGAACGTGTAGAACAAGAACGCATCGCGGCAGAGAAAGCACAAGCTGAACGTTTAGAGCAAGAACGTATTGCGGCAGAAAAGGCGGAAGCGGAACGTGTAGAACAAGAGCGCATTGCTGCAGAAAAAGCACAAGCTGAACGCTTAGAGCAAGAAAAAGCAGCTCAAGCCGCTGAAAAACCGAAGAAAGAAGGCTTCTTCGCGCGCCTTAAAAAGGGCTTATTAAAAACTCGCGTTAATATCGGCTCAGGATTTGCCTCTATCTTTAGTGGTAAGAAAATAGACGATGAGTTATTCGAAGAGCTAGAGACACAGTTACTGACAGCGGACTTAGGTGTTGATACAACTATGAAGTTGATTGATAACCTAACAGATGCAGCGGATCGTAAGCAGTTAAAAGATGGTGATGCTTTATACGAGCTAATGAAGCAAGAAATGGCAAGCATGCTCAAAACTGCGGAGCAACCGCTGGTTGTAAGTGGTGATAAAAAACCATTTGTTATCTTAATGGTGGGTGTAAATGGTGTTGGTAAAACCACTACAATTGGTAAATTAGCTAAGCAATTCCAAAGTGAAGGTAAGTCGGTGATGCTTGCTGCAGGTGACACTTTCCGTGCTGCAGCGGTTGAGCAGCTTCAAGTTTGGGGAGAGCGTAATAGCATACCTGTTATTGCTCAACATACAGGTGCAGACAGTGCTTCAGTAGTTTTTGATGCTTTTCAGGCAGCAAAAGCGCGTAATGTTGATGTGTTAATCGCTGATACAGCAGGTCGCTTGCAAAATAAAGACAACTTAATGCAGGAGCTTGAGAAAATAGCTCGTGTAATGAAGAAAATTGACCCAGATGCACCGCATGAAGTGATGCTAACTATCGATGCTGGTACGGGTCAAAATGCAATTAGCCAAGTTAAACTATTTAATGAATGTGTTGGTTTAACAGGTATCACTTTATCTAAATTAGATGGTACCGCAAAAGGCGGTGTGATTTTCGCCGTTGCAGATAAATTTAACATCCCAATTCGTTACATTGGTGTTGGTGAAGGTATTGATGATTTACGTACCTTTAATAGTAGTGACTTTATTGATGCGCTATTTAGCCAAGACGAGGATGACGCATAATTAATTAGAGGGAGCTTGCTCCCTTTTTTCGCTGCAAGATGATTGATAACTAAAATGATAAATTTTCAGCAAGTCAGTAAAACATATCCAGGTGGCCATCGTGCCCTTGAAAAAGTCAGCTTTCATATTAAACCTGGCGAATTGGCCTTTTTAACAGGGCATAGTGGTGCAGGTAAAAGTACATTATTAAAGCTCATTAGCTTGATGGAGCGTCCATCGGCGGGGCAGGTGCTTATTAATGGTGTTGATTTAAATGCAGTTAAATCCCGTCAGATCCCTTATGTTCGTCGCGATATAGGTATCATCTTCCAGAATCATCGTTTGCTAGAACGTTACTCAGTGTTTGATAATGTTGCTTTGCCTTTAATCATAGAAGGTACACACCATAAGCAAATAGCTAAGCGTGTTCATGGTGCGCTTGATAAAGTTGGGTTACTTGATAAAGCAAAGTGTAATCCTGCAACGTTATCGGGTGGTGAGCAGCAGCGGGTTGGTATTGCCCGAGCTATCGTAAATTCACCACCTATTTTACTAGCCGATGAGCCTACAGGTAACTTAGATCCTGAGCTTTCAATGGACATATTACGTTTATTTGAAGACTTTAATAATCATGGTACAACTGTGCTCATTGCAACTCACGATATCGGCTTAATTGCGCGTATGCGTTATCGCAGTCTAACGCTGAAAGATGGTCGCATGATTGAGGACCCTTTAGCTGAGGGGACGCTATGAGTTTATTATTTAAAAGTCGTAATAGCCAAAACGAACGTCAGAAAAAGTCATTTTTAGCTGCGCCTTATTTCTTCTTTATTAACCTTATTCGTCAAGGAGTGCACAGCCTAGGTGAAATGTGGCGAACGCCTCTTGCTTCATTGATGACCATTGCGGTATTAGGTTTAAGCTTAACGCTCCCTGCGACACTTTATTTAGTAGTTAAAAATGTCTCTCAAGTAAGCAGTGGCTTTGAAGATGCTGCAGAGATTTCGTTGTTCGTAAAAGAAACCATGACTGAACAACAAACGCAGACTTTAGTTAAGCGTTTAGCACTCTACCCTGAAGTAGATAAAGTGGAGTTTATATCAAAAGGCGATGCCCTCACTGAATTCAAACAAGTATCAGGATTTGGTCAAGCACTTGAGTATTTAGATGCTAACCCGTTACCTGATGTTGTTATTGTCACACCCACAGCACGATACCGTCAGCCTAATACGGCAAAGCAATTATTACAAAAGCTGGAAGCCGAAAGAGAAGTTGACTTTGGTAAGCTCGATATTGCTTGGCTTGAACGCTTAAACGCACTTTTAAGTTTATTAAAAGAAAGCGTGATTACCATCGCTCTACTATTATTAACCTCCGTTACCCTGATCATTGGTAATACGATCCGTTTATCGATCATGGATAAGAAAGATGAAATTCAAGTGATGAAATTAGTAGGGGCGACAAATACCTTTATTCATGCGCCATTTTTATGGACGGGTATTTGGTACGGCATTATTGGTGGTTTGTTCTCTTTTATTTGTGTTGCTTTAATGATGTGGTGGCTTGGCGCTGCGGTGAGTGATGTTGCTGGCGTATATGAAACCAACTTTGACTTAATTGGCTTAACACTGAAAGAGTTTGGCATTTTGGTTGCCCTTGCAACAGGGTTAGGATTTGTTGGTTCTTACCTATCAGTTAACCGCTACATAAAAGAAATTGAACCCGATAAAGTGTAACAATTCGTTGTTACACTTCGTTTTTAGCGATAAATAGTATTCGCGTAAATTTTTAAAAATATCACTCCAAGCTAGAATTCATCGCTTATTCAGCGTGTTAGCGTAGACTAAAAATAGATACAAAAACCACTTGATTTGAACTTTAAAAAAGTTTTTAATTGAAGTTAGCACTCTCGCTTAAAGAGTGCTAAGATGGTTTCAAATGTTTATCACTGAGGTGAAAAATGAGTAAAGATTTATACGCAATGGCACTTACTGCAGGTCAACAGAGCGCAAGTATGGACGGCTACCTTCAAGCGGTTAGCACTATTCCTATGCTTGATGCAGAGAAAGAAAAGCAGTTGGCGACTCGTCTTCAGGAAGAAGGTGATCTTGAAGCTGCGAAGCAACTCATTATGTCGCACCTGCGCTTTGTTGCTCATATTGCGAAAAGCTATTCAGGTTATGGCTTACCGCAAGCTGATTTAATTCAGGAAGGTAACATAGGTCTGATGAAAGCGGTAAAACGTTTCGACCCAAGTGTAGGTGTCCGCTTAGTCTCATTCGCAGTACATTGGATCAAAGCCGAAATTCATGAGTACGTACTGAAAAACTGGCGTATCGTGAAAGTTGCTACAACAAAAGCGCAACGTAAATTATTCTTCAACCTACGTAAAAATAAAAAGCGTTTAGGTTGGTTTAACCAAGCTGAAGTTAGCACAGTTGCTAATGAGCTAGGTGTAAGTGAAAAAGAAGTACGTGAGATGGAATCACGTATGAGTGGCCAAGATATGGGCTTTGACTTAACGGGCGATGACAATGACGATGCACCGACAAGCACATACTCGCCAGTACAATATTTAACTGATGGCAGTGCAGATCTTGCTGATGATATCGAAGAGCAGCAATGGCAAGAACAGTCTCATGCACGCTTATTCAGTGCGTTAAAAACGCTTGATGAGCGTTCACAAGACATCGTAAGTGCGCGTTGGTTAGCTGACGATAAAGCAACACTGCAAGAACTTGCTGAGAAATACAATGTTTCAGCAGAGCGTGTTCGCCAACTAGAAAAAACAGCGATGAAAAAACTGCAATCAGCTATGAGCTAATAGCAATCGCTATAGCAAACCATCTTTAGTAGACTACAAAGCCTCGCAAATGCGGGGCTTTTTGTTTTAAAGGACGCGGTATGTCACAGATTGATTATCAACACGTATTAGATGAAATCACAAAAGAAGTTCAGCCATTACTGAGCCAAGGTAAGGTTGCTGATTATATTCCTGCGCTAGCAGAGGTTGAACCAAACCAATTCGCAATTGCAATTCATACCGTGGATGGGCAAACTTATTGCGCTGGTGACTGCAGTACGCGTTTCACGATTCAATCTGTCTCAAAAGTAATGACCTTAACCTTAGCGCTTCAGCGTTATGGCGATGAATTATGGCAGCGAGTCGGAAAAGAACCTTCAGGCACTGCTTTTAACTCACTCACACAGCTTGAGTTTGAGCAGGGCATACCACGCAACCCATTTATTAACGCCGGTGCTATTGTCACCTGTGACGCTTTATACAGTCGTTTATCTGCACCGATGCACTCTATGCTTGAATCATTTCGCCAGTTATCAGGTAATGCTCAGGTTGTTATTGATAAGAAAGTGGCTAATTCTGAATATGAGTTTCGTCACCGCAATGCCGCGATGGCGCATCTAATGAAGTCATTTGGCAACTTTAATAATGAAGTTGATGATGTTTTATGGGCTTACTTTAACTTCTGTGCCATAGAGCTGAACTGCGTAGAATTAGCAAAAGCTTACAGCTACTTAGCGAACCAAGGTAAAGATGCCAATGGGCAAGAAGTACTTAGTGCTAGACAAAACAAGCAGTTAAACTCGTTGCTGTTTACTAGTGGTTTATACGATGCTGCGGGGGATTTTGGCTACCGTGTGGGTATGCCGGGTAAATCTGGGGTTTCGGGCACTATTTTAGCTGTGTTACCGAATCAATTTACAGTGGCTGTTTGGGCGCCAAGACTTAACTCATATGGGAATTCAGTTGCTGGGATAGCGGCTCTTGAGCGTTTATCCCAGAAACTGGATATTTCTATTTTTTAGTTGCGGTTACTGATCCCAGTAAACTTGCTCTAAACAATCTTCACGTTCTGGTAAGCCACGAGATAAACGTGGTGAGTGCTGAACCAGTACTTCATAACTCGCACGGTTAGCGTATTTACTGATTTGTGCAAGTGATGAGTAAGTTATTGCAGGTTGTTGATGCTTCGCTGAGTTTGCCACATTTAGTTTGTGGTAAACATTGGCTGACAAGTCATGTAGGACCGCAGCAAGAGCGCAATCGCCTGCGCCATTAGTGTTTTTAATACTATCAGGGCCGCCCATAAACGGTGCTGTGTGGCTGTATGCACGGATAGGGTTTTGGCAGTCCTCTTTACGCATTGCGCGCGAAAATTCATAACGGTTAAAGTCAGCAATTGCACCTGGTAATAATGGGTATTCTGTTTCACGCTTGAATGAATCGTCTACGTAACCTGCCATAAATAAGCCTTTTTCGCCGGCAGTACAAATAACTAAATCAGTCCAGTCTAGCGCTTTGTCGGCAGCCAGAAGCGGATCCTCAAAACCTGTAATAGCAAGACCTTCTTCTTCGTTCATAGCAAGAATATCAACATGTTCTTTAACAAAATCAGCCCACCAAGCTGGATCTTGTTCAATTAAGAACTTAGTACCAAGGGTTAAAACCACAGGAACACCTGCATCATTGGCATATTTTACTGCCTGCATAGTGGCTTCTGTCATGGTTTCATCACCTTGAGTACGCATCAGATATGCGCTGATCACTAATGCTGATGAATTTTCAATAAGAGCTTGATCGATTGATTCAGGGCGAAGGTGATTCATAAGCCCTGCACTAATTGCGAAGGTGCGTTCACCTGTCTCGTCAATTAAGGTAAAACAGCGACCAATTGGGCCATCTACAGGCTGAAGATAGTCAAGATCAACGCGGCTAGAGGTGTTACATAAAAAACGGTATGCATAGCTGCCGATTTTGATATTTTCACTCATTACTCCTAACAACACTGAGCGGTCGTCAGCAAGTGTTGAATAGTTGTGCATGGTGTTACCTACCGTACCACCGGCAAACTCATAATCGATCATGTTATCGAGTTTCAGTCTGTCGTATAACGCATTGGTAATATCGTTTTCGATCACTTGCGACATGCCACGGCGCAATTGAAATTCATCTAGGAAAGCTTGATCAACTTTCGCTTCAATATCCACCACAATTTGGTCGATACCCGTAATATAACTACGTTGTAGTCGGTCGGTTGAGTTAAGTTGATTCGTCAGTGGATCTTTGGCTTCCACCGGAAAATAATGTTTATGCCTGCGGCGTCCAGGAAATTTCATTTGCTACCCGTGTTGTAAGCTAAATAAAAAAAGCGCGAGATTATAGCGCAATATGGGTCCATTGAGCCATGAAAAAGCCACTAAATTTTGCGTTAATTTTTAATTGTAGCAGCATTTATTGCCGACATTTTTCACTAACTAGGTATAATTACTCACAGTTTTACAAGATTTGTGTGATATATGAGCGAACAATTTAGCGACGAGTATTGGATGGAGAAAGCATTGAGCTACGCCAATGAAGCGGCTGCGATTAATGAAATTCCAGTTGGTGCAGTACTCGTAAAAGACAATCAACAGATCTCTTATGGCTATAACCGCTCAATTATTGATAACGATCCATCAGCTCATGCAGAAATGATGGCAATCCGTGAAGCAGGAAAAGTACTTAACAACTATCGCCTAATAGATTGCACTCTGTATGTAACTTTAGAACCTTGTTCGATGTGCGCAGGCCTTTTGGTTCATAGCCGTATTAAGCGACTTGTATTTGGCGCTAAGGACGCAAAAACAGGATCGGCAGGCTCAATTATGAATCTTCTACAAGAACCTAGGCTTAATCATCAAGTTGAAGTAACTAGTGATGTTATGAGTGAGCAGTGTGGAGCGGTGATTTCTAAGTTTTTTAAGCGTCGTAGAGAAGAGAAAAAGGCGGCAAAGCTGGCTGCTCGCAACGCCTAGTTAGACAACCGGCGTTGCAGGAACTTGTGCTTCCATTAACTGCATCGCAAATAGGCGGCGACGCCAGATAACTTTTTTGTGTGTATTGCGTAGCATGATACGACGACGTGTAGCCGTTGAGTAAATAACATTTCGCTTGAACTTATGTGTCTTGCGTCTTCTTTTTAACATGTGTGCTCCTTAAGTGAGAGTAAAGCATTATATTGATCTCTACAGGAAGATAATGATCATTTGATGACAAGTAAACAGATTTCGGTGCTTGAAGTTAGTTGTTTTCTGACTTCTGCTGCTCTGAGTTAGTTTGTTGAGTGTTGTCGCTTGGTTTTATTTCGCTTGCCTCTGTTGCAGGTTTTGCTTCTTCAGCTGTTTGTTGCTCGCTCTCGGGATTAGCAATAGCATCATTTTCGTCAAGCCAAACTAACGCATCGTAATAACGACGAATATTATCAACATATTGCACAGCGACATCGCCCCGCGCATAACCATATTTGGTTTTACGATAGTAACGCTTTTTAATTAAAAGAGGTAAGCGCTTTTTAACATCAGCCCATTTGTCAGGGCTTGCACCTTCTTGCTCAGTGATGATACGAGCGTCGTTTACGTGTCCCCAGCCAACATTGTAAGAGGCTAAGGCAAACCAAGTTCTGTCAGGCTGTGGGATGCGTTCAGGGATCCAAGAGATCACTTTGGCAAGGTACTCTGCACCGCCTTTAATATTTTGCTCTGGTTCTAATCGATTAGTTACGCCGACCTGTTTTGCAGTTGCTTGAGTGAGCATCATAATACCACGCACACCCGTTGGTGACTTAGCTCTTGGGTTCCACATTGATTCTTGATAACTCAAGGCTGCCAGTAATCGCCAATCTATGTTGCCAGCGTATTGCTCAAACCAAGGTTGGTATTTAGGTAAGGTCTCTTTTATTGCTTCGATATAAGCTAGGGTGTTCACATAATTAAACTGGCGAACATGGCCGAAGTATTTTTCTTCTAGAACATAAAGCTGGTTGCTTTGTTTTACGTCACCAAAAAATGGCACCATCAAGGCATATAAAGAATCGTCACCATCTTTTCTTAGTAGCCAAGCGATAGGGTCATTTCGCGTAACCGAGAAACCTATGCTTAAATTTGGGTGGTAGCGGCGAAACAACGACAAGGTGTGTGAATCAGCTAGGGTATAATCAATTTCACCGTCGATTACAGCTTGCAGAAGCTCTTCTTCATCCATGTCTTCAGTTTCGTTCCAGCTAAGCTCTGGATTCAGCTGTTTTAATTGCTGTAGCGCCAACGAATGGCTGCTTTTTGCTAGAACAGTTAGGTTACCGGTTAAATCTGAAAACTCACGAGGACGAGTGCGGCCTTGTTTATAGACCAGCTTTTGGCTAATTGTGCGATAGGTTGGGCCGAAGCGATAATGTTCAGCTCGAATCGTATTATATGTAAGACCTGAAGCTATTATATCTAAATCGCCACTTTCTAAGCGTGCGAACATATCGGATAGATTAAAAAAGGGCACCATTTCAAGCTCAACACCAACATAGTCAGCAAACTCTTGAGCGAGTTCATATTCAAAGCCTTGCACACCTTGCGGTGCTTGATAGTAATTACTCGCACCAGCTAAAGTGCCGACTCTAATTTTGTTCTGTGCCTTGATATGAGCGAGTTGCGAGGGTTGCTGTTGCATATCGCACGCACATAACATGAGCACTAAACTAAAAATAGCGAGTAACTTTTGCATAGATTATAAATGCCCCTTAAACCATTACGTTACCGTTATAACAAAACTTCAAAGCCACGTCACTTGGCGAATAGTTTTATATATCTATTTAAAAATTAATAATCGTAACAGGGGGAAGGTAGATAAGTCATACAGAACAAGAACCTGCAGAAAAATAATGAGTACTAAGATAGTTAATTGATGTGACCATAATAGCGGTTATCGAGATTATTTAAATAAAAGCGTAATTTTGAGTTAAATCTAGACGTTATTTGCACTATAATATGCGCCTAAAATATCGTTCAATCCCTAACCCCGGATGAAAATACCTATGTTGATCCTTCGTGGTGCACCAGCACTTTCCGATTTTAGAGTTCAGAAAATTTTAGCGCGTTGCCAACAGGCACAACTTCCAGTTACTGACGTTTATGCTGAGTTCATGCATTTTGCAGATCTCACTGCTGAACTTTCAGCTGATGAGCAAACAAAGCTGGAAAAACTGCTTACTTATGGTCCAACGATTGCTGAGCACACGCCAGCAGGCACGTTAATTCTTGTAACGCCGCGTCCAGGTACTATCTCGCCTTGGGCATCAAAAGCAACTGACATCGCACATAACTGTGGCTTAAGCCAAGTTCACCGTGTTGAGCGTGGTATTGCATACTACGTTGAAGGTAATCTATCAGCTGATCAAACAGCTGAAGTTGCAGCGTTGTTACATGATCGTATGACTGAAGCAACTCACGCAGATATGGCTGATGCAGCTAAATTATTCCGCCACGATGACCCGCGTCCAATGTCATCAGTTGACATTTTAGGTGGTGGCCGTGAAGCACTTGCTAAAGCAAACGTTGAGCAAGGTTTTGCGCTTGCAGATGACGAAATCGATTACTTAGTAGAAAACTTCCAAAAGTTAGGGCGTAACCCGAACGACATCGAATTATTCATGTTTGCACAAGCAAACTCTGAGCATTGTCGTCACAAAATCTTTAACGCTGATTGGACAATTGATGGCATCGAGCAGCCAAAATCTTTGTTCAAAATGATCAAAAATACTTACGAGCAGAACCCTGAAAACGTGTTATCGGCATATAAAGATAACGCAGCGGTAATGAAAGGTTCGGTAGCGGGTCGTTTCTTCCCTAATCTTGAGGGTGAGTACGCGTACCATCAAGAAAACATCGAAATCTTGATGAAAGTTGAAACTCATAACCACCCAACTGCGATTGCGCCATTCTCAGGTGCATCGACTGGGTCTGGTGGTGAAATTCGTGATGAAGGTGCTACAGGCCGTGGTTCTAAGCCTAAAGCTGGTTTAGTTGGTTTCACGGTATCTAACCTACGTATTCCTGGCTACGAGCAACCTTGGGAAACTGACTTCGGTAAGCCTGGTCGTATCGTTAATGCACTTGATATTATGACAGAAGGTCCATTAGGTGGTGCGGCATTCAATAACGAATTTGGTCGTCCTAACTTACTTGGTTACTTCCGTACATACGAAGAGAAAGTATCAAGCCATAACGGTGAAGAAGTACGTGGTTACCACAAGCCAATCATGCTTGCAGGTGGTTTAGGTAACATTCGTTCTGAACATGTTCAAAAAGGTGAAATCCCTGTAGGTGCTAAGCTAATTGCACTAGGTGGTCCGGCAATGAACATCGGTCTTGGTGGTGGTGCTGCGTCTAGTATGACATCAGGTCAATCAAACGAAGATTTAGACTTTGCATCGGTACAGCGTGAAAACCCAGAAATGGAACGTCGTTGTCAGGAAGTTATCGACAAATGTTGGCAGCTAGGTGATGCAAACCCAATCGCTTTCATCCACGATGTGGGTGCAGGTGGTCTTTCAAACGCATTCCCTGAGCTTGTAGACGACGGTGGTCGTGGTGGTAAATTCCAACTTCGTGACATTCCAAACGATGAGCCGGGTATGGCACCACACGAAATTTGGTGTAACGAATCTCAAGAGCGTTACGTATTAGCTGTTGCGGCAGAAGACTTCGCGCGCTTTGAAGCAATCTGTAAACGTGAGCGTGCAGAATACGCTGTTATTGGTGAAGCAACAGAAGAGCGTCACTTAACGGTTGAAGATAGCCACTTCGGTAACAGTCCTGTAGATCTTCCGCTTGATGTATTACTTGGTAAAGCACCAAAAATGCACCGCGAAGTTGAATCGAAAAAAGCACAATCGCAACCATTAGACATTGCTCACATCGATGCTGCTGATGCTGCACAGCGTTTATTACGCTTACCAACGATTGCTGAGAAAACATTCTTAATCACTATTGGTGACCGTACGGTAACGGGTTTAGTTGCTCGTGACCAAATGGTAGGTCCTTGGCAGGTGCCAGTAGCAAACTGTGCGGTAACCGCTGCTGCGTTTGATACTTACCACGGTGAAGCAATGTCATTAGGTGAACGTACACCAGCTGCACTTTTAAACTACGGTGCCTCTGCTCGCTTAGCTGTGGCTGAGTCTCTAACTAACATCGCTTGTGCTAACATCGGTGGCCTTGAAAATATCAAGCTATCTGCAAACTGGATGGCTGCAGCTGGTCACCCTGGCGAAGATGCGGGTCTTTATGAAGCAGTTAAAGCTGTAGGTGAAGAGCTTTGTCCTGCACTTGGTTTAACAATCCCTGTGGGTAAAGACTCAATGTCTATGAAAACTCAATGGGATGAAGACGGTGAACAAAAATCTGTTACTGCACCATTATCGCTGATCATCACTGCATTTGGTCGTGTTGAAGATGTTCGTAAAACAGTAACCCCACAACTACGCACTGATAAAGGTGACTCATCACTATTATTAGTTGATTTAGGTGCTGGTCAAAACCGTATGGGTGCATCAAGCCTTGCACAGGTTTATAAGCAACTAGGTGATGTGACACCTGATGTTGATAACCCAGCATTATTAAAAGGTTTCTATGACGCAATGCAAGCACTTGTAGCTGATAATAAGTTACTTGCTTACCATGACCGTTCTGACGGTGGCTTATTCACTACGGTTGCTGAAATGGCATTTGCTGGCCACACGGGTGTAACTGTTGACCTTGCAGGCTTAACAGGTTCAGACATCGAAGCGCTTTATAATGAAGAGTTAGGTGCAGTGATTCAAGTAGCTAATGACGATTTAGACGCAGTTAAAGCGGTTCTTGCCGACCACGGTCTAGCTGCTATCAGTCATGAAATTGGTACATTAAACGCTGATGACCGCGTGGTATTCACTCGTGGTGATGATGTAGTACTTAACCACACGCGTACTGAGCTTCGTACTATTTGGGCTGAAACAACTTACCAAATGCAAGCACGCCGTGACAACCCAGAATGTGCTAAGCAAGAGTTTGATGCTAAGTTTGATGCAAAAGACCCAGGTCTTAACGTAAAACTAAACTTTGACCTAAACGAAGATGTTGCAGCGCCTTACATTGCTACAGGTGCGAAGCCGAAAATGGCGATACTTCGTGAGCAAGGTGTTAACTCTCACTTAGAAATGGCTGCTGCATTTAATCGTGCAGGCTTTGCTGCGGTTGACGTTCACATGAGCGATATCCTTGAAGGTCGTTTAACACTTGAGCAATTTAAAGGCTTAGTGGCATGTGGTGGCTTCTCTTACGGTGACGTTCTAGGTGCAGGTGAAGGCTGGGCTAAGTCAATCTTATTTAATGAGATGGCTCGTGAGCAGTTCCAAAGCTTCTTCCACCGCGAAGATACATTCAGCTTAGGTGTGTGTAATGGCTGTCAAATGCTTTCAACATTGAAAGAATTGATCCCAGGTACTGAGCACTGGCCACGTTTCGTGACGAATAAGTCAGAGCGCTTTGAAGCTCGCTTTAGCCTTGTAGAAGTGCAAGAAAACCCATCAGTATTCTTTAATGGTATGGCAGGTTCACGTATGCCTATCGCTGTTTCTCACGGTGAAGGCCATGCTGAGTTCGCAAACACTGATGCAGTTAAAGCAGCGCTTGAGTCAGGTACTGTGGCAGTGAAGTTTGTTGATAACTACGGTAACCCAACTACGCAATACCCAGCTAACCCGAACGGTTCACCAGAGGGTATCACAGGTATTACTTCTACAGATGGTCGTGCAACGGTTATGATGCCGCACCCAGAGCGTGTATTCCGTACGGTTGCTAACTCATGGCACCCAGATGAATGGCGTGAAGATAGCCCATGGATGCGTATGTTCCGCAACGCACGCAAAAACGTTGGCTAGAACTTAGCTATGTACCTAGCTATACAAGCTAGGTTCATACAAACCGTTTAAACTAAAAAGGCTGCACTATCATGTGTGGCCTTTTTGTTTATAATGATCTGAGAAGCGAGAAGCGAGAAGCGAGAAGCGAGAAGCGAGAAGCGAGAAGCGAGAAGCGAGAAGCGAGAAGCGAGAAGCGAGAAGCGAGAAGCGAGAAGCGAGAAGCGAGAAGCGAGAAGCGAGAAGCGAGAAGCGAGAAGCGAGAAGCGAGAAGCGAGAAGCGAGAAGCGAGAAGCGAGAAGCGAGAAGCGAGAAGCAAGGAGAGTTTTTTGAGTTTTAAACGGATAAGCGTAGGGTTGCTAGGTATCGTGCTAAGCATGGTGCTTTTGGCGTATCTGTTCAGATTGCCACTGACATCGTGGTACTTAACACCTATGCTCAGTAAAAATGGCGTTGCGCTTCATTGTATTGATTGGTCATTAACCAGCAAGCTTGATTTAAATATCGAGAAATTATGTTTAACCTACCAAGGACAGCAAATTGAGTTGGCTGGTATTATTGCTAATAAGCAGCAGATAACAGTTTCTCGCGCTAATCTCACTCTTAGCAATCAGGTAAGTAAACAACCTGACTCTTCACAAACAGAATTCACAAAGCTCGCTTTAGTATTACCAGAGCAAAGACCGCTAATTAGCATTCAGCAGCTTGATGTAGTCTCACCGTTTACCGACAATCCTGTTAGGTTGGCGATACAGGAAAAACGCTTAAATCACTTTACGATTTCACGTGATATCAGTGCAGACGTTGAAATATCAAATTATGAAGTGAAAGCCAATCTCACCCTTGATGAGAAAGTGCTTGAACGATTCATCAAACTGCCTAAAAACAGCCATTTTACTACTCAGTCACAGGTTAAGTTTGATGGTATTACGGTTGCTATTGAAAGCATGGTAAATGTAAATTATCAGCACGCTTTAGAGCAATGTGACTTAAGTTTTGCTACTGAAGGGAGCCTGAGTGCAAAGTACCAACTAAATCAACAGCATCTAAACGCGGATTTATCAGCTTTACGGAATCAATTTAGTGCACACCAAGATTGTTTTACCTATATAGCAAACCAACAGTACCAATCATTTATTAGAGCGCAGCTGCCGCTTGCTTGGCAGTTGCAAATTGCAGAACCGTTAAGTGTTGATGGTGAGTTGCTATCAGTCCCTATAGTTAAGCTGCAAGCAAATGAGGGGCAAAGCGAGATAAAAGTAAGTAATACGTCACTTTCTTTACAGAACCCGCTCACATCACTTAAAAGCCAAGTTGGCATTCATTTTAACAGTGAAGATATAAGTGAATTTAAGCTTGATGCTCATTTAAATGATGGAACTGTTAAATCAGGTTTTCAGCTGTCATTGAATTCATTACCAGCATTTTTAGATTTACAGGCTGACGGGATTCAGGCTAAAGGAAAGCTAAACATTGATGAGTTATTTGCGAGTCCAATAGTTGCTCAATTGAATGCAAATGTAAGTGTTAAAAACGCGCTTATATCGGATGCAACGATAGCTGACTTTACTAGCACTATTGACGCTGAGCATAATGCCCAGCAGCACTTAATTGTTAAAGCTAACAGCAATGTTAAATCATTAAATTATAATGATATTAACGCAGCAAAAATCAGTAATGAGCTAACTCTCAGAACAGACCTAAGTGTGGGGGAGTTATTTGCTGATATTGATGCCAAAACCTCTGCCGCCAAATTAACAACTCCGGAGCTTACCTTAAATAAGTTGTCCGTCGTTACAAAGGCACTACAAAGTCGCGCCTTACAGGCAACGCATCATGTGTTTGCAGATGGCTTTGAAGTGCTAATTAGCCACCATATGTCTGAGGTTGCGCACCCATTTGAACTCGTGATACCAGAGCAGACAATTGCTAAGCTTAACCCTATAATTTATCAGTTTGAGCCCCTTGCTACTGTCACTGATGGGGTTGTTTCGGGCATTATTAAAGGTGATGTAAATCTTCAACAAGCACAGGGTAGTTTGCACATAGATAAATTCAGTGCGCTTTACAACGATTACCTCGCGAACGATTTTGCTGTGGATCTAAACGGGAAGTTTAATTCAGGGCAGCTTAATATTGCAGCGACTAAATTTACACTTAATGAACTGCGTGCAGGTGCAGTGGTGAAAAATATACAGGGTCAGTTGCAGGTAACGGCTAACCAGCCTTGCGCAGCTAATCTAACCGGTCAGGTTATGGGGGGGGAATTTGTGGTGAATAGCTACTGTCCACTGAGTGATAACCAAACCGCGACTGTTAAGTTTGAAAATATTGATGCCAGCAAACTGGTCACCCTTGATGCTGAGTCTGGAATTAGTTTAAGTGGCCGCTTAGCGGGCACCTTACCTGTTGTAATAAGCAAGCAGGGGGTAGAAGTAAAGCAAGGGCAGCTGGTTAATCAAGGTGACGGTAAATTACTGATCACCAATAATGCAGGTTTTGAAGCTGTAAAGGCACAGCAGCAGGAACTGAGCACAACGCTGAGTTTACTTGAAAATTTAGATATTAAAAAACTACGTAGTAGTGTTAATCTCAAACCAGATGGTTGGTTACATTTAGGTGTCAATTTAGAGGGTTATAATGAAGCGCAGCAACAAGCGGTGAACTTTAATTATAATCATGAAGAGAATGTATTTACTTTACTTAGGGCACTGCGTTTAAGTGATGAAATTACTCAAAGAGTTGAGAAAGAGTATGCAAAAAAAGGAAGCAATGATGGCTAAGTGGTTAGTAATGCTGACGGCTGTAGGCATGTTGAGTGCCTGTACTCACCGTGTAGAGGTGGCAGCAAAAGAGCCGATTACAATCAACTTAAATGTAAAAGTTGATCATGAGATCCGCGTAAAAGTGGATAAAGAACTTGATACCTTATTCAGTGATGATAGTGAATTATTCTAAGGAGCAAACATGCGTAAATTACAACTTAAAAAACTAAATGTGATCACCATGATCAGTGCTGTTTGTTTATCTTTCTCTGTATGGGCTATCAGCCTTGATGATGCAAAGAGCCAAGGGCTAGTGGGTGAAAACAGCTCAGGCTATTTGGGTTTAGTGGTTAATAACAGTGAAGCAAAAGCGGTGGTTGAAGAAATAAATGCAAAGCGCAAAGAGCAATATTTAAAACTGGCGAAAAAGAACAACCTCTCTTTAGCGCAAGTTGAAGCACTTGCAGCCGCTAAAACTATCGAGAAAACTAAGCCGGGTCACTACATTGAAGTGAACGGTCAGTGGGTAAAAAAATAACTCACTTTATTAAACGAATCAGTACAAAACAGAAAAAGCCAGCACTGCTGGCTTTTTTACATTTACACGATTGACAAACATTAGCGTTTATCGATGCAGTTTTGTAACAATTGCTGCCAAAAGTCGATGCCTTTGCGCCTTGCAAGTTTAATATTGTGCTCCGGAATAGACTCTGGTTCATTGTAGTTATCTAACGCTTCGCTCATACTGGCTTCACGGATCAAATGCAGTGTCGGGTAAGGTGCACGGTTGGTATAATTTGCAGCATCGCTGTCATCACTGTCAGCAAAGACATAGTCAGGATGAAAGTTGGCTATTTGATATTTACCTTCATAACCTTGCGCTGCTAAAAGCGCATTGGCTAAATCGACTAAATCTAAGAACTCTTCAAAGTCCTTAAAGCCTTGTTCAAACATCAAAAGGGTTGTTTCGCGCTGTGCTTGCTGATCTAACTCGCTACACTGCTCAAGCATGTCCATTACTGCATCATCAAGTGTAATAGACTGACTGATTTGATAATGAATGCAATTGCTTTCAACTTCTTTACGGGCAAAGGGGCAGAAATTGTATTTTACGATTACGCTTGATACCCATTCGCGCATTTGTTTTTCTGGGCGATTCATCGCTTGTTTTGCAGTCACATTCTTTCTCTATTCTATTTCTCTAAATTACTTTTCTAAGTAAAGCTCAATTAAATTGACCGTTTTACTGATAGCACCTTGATTATTAGCAACGCATTTTGCAGCTTGTTGACCAAGCTTAATCGTCTTTTGTGGATTAGCACTCAAAGAGATAAGTGTGTCAGCTAGTTGGTTTTCATCGATGACAATTTTAGCTCCTTGAGCACTAATCAGCTCAGGATAAATATGGTCAAAGTTATAGGTATGAGGACCTGCTAATACCCCAACAGAAAACGCTGCTGACTCTAATGGATTATGGCCGCCTCGCTCTATTAAACTTCCGCCAACATAACTGATGTTTGCCACACCATATAAGCATTGTAACTCGCCTAAAGTATCAGCTAGCACAACTTGTTGGTTGTCATAGTTATCTTCACTACGACGACTAAAGTTCATCGTTGAGCTTTTTAATATCTCTGCGACTTTATCAAATTGCTCTGGGTGACGCGGAGCAATAATCAAAAGAGCGTTGGGTAAGGCTTTTAACAGCTTTTCATGAGCACTTAAAATAAGCTCATGTTCAACAGGGTGAGTGGAGCCTGCAACCCAGATAAATCGCTCGTTGTTATATTTGTTTTTAAGTGCTGCGACTTTATTTAATTGCTCATTTGTTGGCGTAATATCAAATTTAATTGAGCCAAATACGCGTGCCTTTTCAGGCTTTAAACCAAGCTCAATAAAACGTTTGGCATCATCTTGATTATGACTGGCAAGGTCGCTAATAGACTGCATTATCACTTTAGTTAAAGGTATTACCTTTTGGTAGCCCTGCTGTGATTTGGCTGAAAGTCTGGCATTTAACACAAGAACTTTTGTGCCGTAGCTGTTGCTTTGAGCCATAAGGTTAGGCCAAAGTTCAGTTTCTAAAATACACAGTACCTTTGGCTTGATACGTTTTAAAAATCGACGCGTAGCAAAGAAAAAATCAATCGGTAAATAACAGCTGCTAACAGAGTCTTTAAAGTTATTTTTTATTTGTTCGCGGCCTGTAGGGGTGTTACAGGTTACTAAAATAGTAAGCTCTGGATTTTCTGATTGAACGGCCTTGATAAGCGGGGTTGCCGCTAGCACTTCACCTACAGAGGCACAATGAAAAACAACATCGTGATGCGATAAATTCGAAAAGCCAAAGCGCTCAGCAAAGTGCTCACGGTAACCCTTATTCTTTTTACCACGTAAAACATACAGGTAGAAAATAACCAGTGGGCTTAGTAGGTATAAAAGTAAAGAGTATAAAATGCGCGCCATTGCCTAGCCTATATGGATAAAACGTTATGATAGCGTGGAACCTACGCGATCTAAATATAAAATGTTAAAAACGGTTATCAATGAGAGTTTTAAGTGTTTACTATTGGCTTATTTGGTAGTATTTCGGTTACTTAACAAATCAACGAAGCAATTATGAAATTTAAAATGATAAAAGCCTCGGTAATAGGTGCCTTACTAAGTTGCTCAATGCCTTTATTAGCAACGCCAACTGCTTATTTACCTATTGGTATGGATGCACAGCTTGATCATCAATTAGATACTTTGTTTGCACTAACAATTGGCACTCCTATGGCTAAGCCATATCGTTTAGCAGAAGTCGAAAAAGCACTTCTTTTACTAGCAAAGGACGAGCCGGGGTTAGCTGCTGTTATTCGTTCAAAAATAAAGCCGTATCAAAGTGATGATGCAATCACTCGTGTCGGTGTAAAATTACAAGTAGATACAGATAATACCAAGAAAATAGCTAATCAACGCGGACTTAGTTCTGATGAATGGGGGCAAGGCTTCTTCGAAGGTATTTGGCGTGCCAATGATTACACTTTAGTACAAGTTGGTGTTGATTATCGAGCAAAAGCAAATAAGTTTGTAAATTACAATTCCTTTATCAGCTTCGCAGGGAGAGATTTACAGTTAAACCTTGGCTATAAAGAGCACTGGTTTTCACCTTTTAAGCACTCTGCACAAATTATTTCTACCAATGCTAAAACTGCACCTTCGATTTCTTTGGGAATGGTAAAACCAGCTCATAACTGGTGGAATTTTGACTTTGAGCTTTATTATTCTGAACTTGAACATGTCGATAATGGCATTCTTTATCAAAATGAGCTTCATAGTGGCACACCAAAGCTTGCTGGAACGCATTTTAGTATTGAGCCGCTTGATGGTTGGAAGATTGGCCTTAATAGAATGATGCAGTTTGGCGGTGGGCCCCGTAAAGTAGATGCTGGTGATGTGGTTGACGCATTTTTTGATCCCGCAGGTAATGACAACTCAGGCCTCACTGGTAGTAAAGATAATGAGTTAGGTGACCAATACGTAACAATTACCAGCACTGTAAATTTTAATTGGGGAATGCCCGTTGAACTTTACTTTGAATATGGTGGTGAAGATACAAAAAATCATAAGAACTACCAATTTGGTAATACTGTTAGTAATTTTGGCTTCTTCTTACCAAAGCTGAGTAATAAAATGTCGCTTAGGTACGAATATACCAATATGCATAGTCTGTGGTACGTCAATGAGATATACCCAGTATATGGTAATACGGTTAGTGGTTTTGTAACGGGACATTATGCGGCTGATCAGCGATATACTGACTTGCATGCCAATGGCGTTGCGAGAGTTTACGCAGATGCACCTCCTACACAGGTGCACAGCATGGAGTTAACTTATAGTGAAAGCTACCGCTCATTCTGGCGCAGTAAGCTAACATTGATAGAAAATGAAAGTAACTATCTAAATGAGTGGGGTCAAACGACTGGCGATTATGAACGCGCCGTTGAGCTTCAACTAAGTAACACACGCCAATTAAATGAGCATACATTAGAGACAACTCTTACTTATGGTGAAGATGTATTTGGAGATAACTATACTTGGTTATCTGTTGCATATTTTTGGTAAGCAAAGCCGTTAATACTTTTTAAGGAATATCTATGTCAAATCTTGATTCAGTAGCGGCAAGCTACCTCGAAAGTTTAAATCGTCATCAAATGTTGTTTGAGACGATGGAAACCTACCACCCTGAAGTGATGCAATTACTTGAAGCATGCCACAGTGCTTTGCAAGCGGGTGGTAAGGTAATTTGGTTTGGTAATGGTGGTAGCGCGGCAGATGCTCAGCACTTAGCTGCTGAGTTTGTTGTGCGTTATAAATTGGAACGAGGTCCATTAGCTTCTATTGCATTGACAACGGACACCTCAATTTTAACCGCTCACAGTAATGACTATCATTTTGATACTGTATTTGAGCGTCAAGTGCAGGCGTTATGTAAGCCAGAAGATTTAGTGATTGGTTTAACTACCTCTGGTACTAGCCCTAACATCAACCTCGCCCTGGCAGCTGCAAATGAAATCGGCGCTTTTACAGTCGCATTAACAGGCCGAGATGGTGGTAAGGTAAAAGACATCGCTAAGTTACCAATTATCATTAAAAATGATGAAACAGCGCGTATTCAAGAAGCGCATATGTTCATCGGTCATTGGTTATGCGAAGCCATCGATATGGTTGTAGCGGAGCAAAAGTAATGGATTTAGCGTTACTAAAAAACCTTTCAAAGGCACGTATTTTAGTCGTTGGTGATGTCATGCTAGATAGATACTGGCATGGCGATTCAGGGCGTATTTCGCCTGAAGCTCCAGTACCTGTTGTAAAAGTCAGTAAGTTTGAAGACAAAGCAGGTGGCGCAGCCAACGTAGCAAAAAATATTGCACGTTTAGATGGTAAAGTGGGCTTGTTAGGCTTAGTTGGTGAAGACGAAAGCGGGCAAATTCTTGAAACAATTTTAAGTTCAGAAAAAATTGATTCGCAATTAGTCAGTGTTTGCGATTTACCAACTATTTCCAAAATGCGTGTTATTAGCCGTCATCAACAAGTTGTACGTCTTGATCTTGAAGAGACCTTTACTGAGCAACACAGCCAATTGTTACTAAACCGTTTAGAGCTGGTGTTAGATGACTACGATTTTGTGTTGTTTTCTGATTACAACAAAGGCTCTCTTAGCTTAATTCAACAAATGGTTCAGGTTGCAAAGAAAGCAGGTAAAACGGTACTTATCGACCCTAAATCATCCGACTTAAGCTTATATTGCGGTGCTGATTACATTACCCCTAACTTAAATGAGTTTAAGCTTGCTGGTGGTAAAACTGATTCTGAGCAAAGCTTAACTGATAGTGCTCGTAAGCTAATTAGTGAAGCGGGTATTGCCGCTATGCTATTAACTCGTTCAGAGCATGGTATGTCGTTAATCAGTCAGACAGATAAATTCGACTTTGCGGCCCAGCAGCTTGAAGTCAGTGATGTAACCGGCGCTGGTGATACCGTAATCGCGACGCTTGCAGTGATGCTTGGTGCGGGTATGGCAGCAAAAGATGCGGTTGAAATTGCCAATCTTGCTGCAGGTATTGCGGTAAGTAAACTTGGCGCAGCAACAGTATCGCCAGAAGAGTTGAGTCGTAAGCTTGGTCAATATTTACAGCAAACCGGTGAGCATTATCAAACACCATTTGAAGATGTGCTTCAGCACATTGAGTTTGCAAAACAAAATGGTGAAAAAATAGTTTTCACTAATGGTTGCTTTGATATTCTTCACGCTGGTCATGTGCGTTACCTTGCTCAGGCTAAAGCGCGTGGTGATAGGCTTGTTGTTGGCTTAAATAATGACGAATCAATCTCTCGCTTAAAAGGCCCAGAAAGACCAATTAATCCACTGGATGAACGTGCCATGGTATTAAGTGCGCTAGCATCAGTTGATTGGGTTATTCCGTTTGGCAGCATTGAAGAAAATGACACACCAGCAAAGCTAATCGAGCAAATTAGCCCTGATGTGCTAGTCAAAGGCGGCGATTACACCGTAGATCAAATTGCAGGTGCTGATCATGTTCTACGCCATGGCGGAAAAGTCGAAGTACTTGAGTTTCTTAATGGGTGCTCAACATCTAACGTTATTAGCAAAATTAAGTCTTAAGCAAAGCTTGGTAGTCACACAGCAGTGATTGCCAATCACTTTGATGCCAATGCATCACTTCGTTACGGCCTTGCTCTTTTGCAAATGAACGGGCAAGGCGTTTAATGTTTTCTTTTTGCCAACTGGCGTGCGGCTGTTTTATTTCGCCCCGGTCAAAGTCGATGATAAACACCTTTCCTGTATCATCGAATAAGATGTTATTGATGTTTAAGTCTGCGTGATATACCCCGTGATTATGAAACTCGCTGAGAGTCACAGCAATCGCTTTGAGTTCAGGTTGGCTGAGAGAGCGACTGATTAAAATATCTAACACACTTTTTGCCCCTGTCACCGCCTCGGTGATGATATCGCCGCGATAGATAAAGCCACTGGTGGTAATTTTTGCCGCAATAGGGTTTGGCACATTTAGACCAAGCTCACGCAAACGCATCATCAGCGCGAATTCTTTATAGACACGGGTTTGCTCTAAACCAAAATATAAATACTGGTCGCTCAGCAACTTACCTACTAAACCACCACGCCAATAGTGGCGCAGAACACCTGTAAGCTGTTGATGCTTAAAAAACCACGCTGTTGCGCGGCCTTTTTTAGCTCCGACTATTTTCTCTTGTTGTTGCCAATAACTGGCATCAAACCACTGTTGCGTGAGCTCATCTTTATAGGCTGGGTGACACAAAAGTGTGGTGTTTTGTAGATGCTGAGTTTCGAACATAACAACTTCAAGATTAAATAAAATTAGCCCTATCTTACCGTATTTTTAGCTTTTCGCATAAGTGCTTGCATTAGCATCAAGTTAATTTAAGATCGCATATTATTTGCTGTAGCTAAGGGCGCACGTGACTCAATCAACCTCCTATTCAGATATTTGTATTTTAAGGCTTTCAGCTATTGGTGATGTATGTCATGCCGTATCAGCAGTGCAAGCAATTCAAAAGGCACACCCGAAGGCAAAAATTACCTGGGTGATAGGTAAAGTTGAGGCTATGTTATTGGCCGATTTACCTGGTGTTGAGTTTGTTGTATTCGATAAAAAGCAGGGTAAACAGGCTTATCAGCAACTAAAAGAGACTTTCAAAGGTCGTAAATTTGATGTGCTATTACATATGCAGGTAGCACTAAGAGCGAATTTAGCAGCCCGTTGTATTCCAGCAAAAGTCAAAGTGGGGTTTGATTGGGCTCGTTCAAAAGAGTTACATAGCTTGTTTATTAATAAACGTATTGCCCCGCAATCAGAGGCTCATGTATTAGAAGGCTTTAAAGGCTTTGCTCAAGCTATTGGTACGCCTGATTACAAACCTCAATGGCAAATGCCAATTACCGAGCAGCACCAACAAGCAGCCGATGCGCTATTAGGTGAAGAGCGTTTAACCGGGCGTATTTTTGTTATCTCACCTGCGGCAAGTAAAAAAGAGCGTAACTGGTTACCCGAACGTTATGCTGCACTTGCTGAACATGCTTATCAACAAGGCTTTTCGGTGGTTATCACCGGCGGTCCAACGCCTTTAGAGAACGAACTAGCAGATCAAATTATCGCACATAGTTCTGCTCCTGTGCTTAACTTAGTAGGGAAAACCCAACTAAAAGAACTGCTATGTGTTTTGAAACGTTCGGCGTTAGTGTTAGCTCCTGATACTGGGCCTGCGCATATGGCTGTAACGGTAGGAACACCTGTTATAGGTTTGTATGCCCATTCAAACCCAAAACGCACAGGACCTTATTTGTATCAAGATTATGTTGTTGAGGTTTATCACCAAAATTTACTTGAACAAACTGGCAAAACGGCGCAAGAGCTACCTTGGGGAGTACGCGTTAAAGGGGCTGATTTAATGGCGCAAATAAGTGTCGAAAAGGTAATTTCGATGTTTGACTACGTGATACACAAAGAGCAACTGTAATGAGCAACGTTTTATTTTTAGACCGAGATGGTGTGGTCAATATTGATCATGGTTATGTATACAAACCACAAGAATTTGAATTTGTACCCGGTGTATTTGAGGCGTGCAAAGCCTTTGCGGATGCGGGTTATAAAATTGTGATAGTTACTAACCAGTCGGGTATTGGTCGCGGTTATTATTCAGAACAAGATTTTTCTAAGCTCACTGAGTGGATGAAAGGTGAATTTTTACGTCATGGCGTTGCTATTCTTGATGTGTATTTTTGCCCGCATCACCCAACCAAAGCGGAACCTGCCTATTTGCAAGAATGTAACTGTCGAAAGCCTGCTCCGGGTATGCTTTTACAAGCTATCAAAGAACATCAAATCGACCCATCACAAAGTATAATGGTGGGTGATAAGCTTGGCGACCTTATTGCCGCTGAGAGAGCCAATATCGCTACGCGTGTTTTAGTTCGTTCAGGGCAAAGTTATGCAGAATCAACAGAGCAACATGCCGATATTGTCTGTGAGTCTTTAGCTGATTTACCTACTTTGATTTTACAATCTTAGCAGGTAAGACCAGTTTTATTTCGCACGCCTCAAGGTGTGCGACGAACTGCAAACAGTGCAATTGTTCGCCTAAGCTTTTACAATAGGCGCAAAATTTAAAGTCATGCTAATCATTCCTGGTTAGGTACAAGAATATGTGGAGATTACAGATGAGAGCATCTGCGTTTTTTAATCAGTTGCAGCAGCAAATTGATGAAGTGAAAGCTGAAGGCTTATACAAAAGCGAGCGTGTTATCACGTCACAGCAACAGGCTCAAATTGAGGTTGCTTCTGGTGATAAGGTCATTAACTTTTGTGCTAATAATTACCTTGGCTTAGCAAATAGCCCAGAGTTAATTAAAGCAGCTCAACAAGGCCTTGACGACCACGGTTTTGGTGTTGCTTCTGTACGCTTTATTTGTGGTACTCAAGATATTCATAAAACCTTAGAGCAAAAGATCTCTGAGTTCTTAGAAACAGAAGATACTATTCTTTACTCATCATGTTTTGATGCAAACGCAGGTTTATTCGAAACAATCTTAGGCCCAGATGATGCAATTATCTCTGACGCTCTAAACCATGCTTCGATTATTGATGGTGTGCGCCTTTGTAAAGCAAAACGTTTCCGCTACGCAAATAACGACATGAGCGACCTTGAAAAGCAACTTATTGCTGCTGATGAAGCGGGTGCTAAAACAAAACTAATCGCAACTGACGGCGTTTTCTCAATGGACGGTGTTATTTGTAATCTTGAAGCGGTTTGTGACCTTGCAGATAAATATGATGCATTAGTAATGGTTGATGACTCACACGCTGTTGGTTTTGTTGGTGAAAATGGTAAAGGTACGCCGGAGTACTGTGGTGTACTAGATCGCGTTGATATCATTACAGGTACGCTCGGTAAAGCACTTGGTGGCGCATCGGGCGGTTACACATCAGGTAAAAAAGAGATTGTAGAGTGGTTACGTCAACGTTCTCGTCCTTATCTTTTCTCAAATTCACTTGCACCATCAATTGTTACAGCATCAATTAAAGTACTTGAAATGCTTAGCAATGGTGGCGAGTTACGCGCAAAACTATGGGATAACGCAAAATATTTCCGCGAACAAATGGAAGCAGCAGGATTTACTTGTGCAGGTAAAGACCATGCCATTATCCCTGTTATGTTAGGCGATGCTAAAGTTGCCTCAGCCATGGCTGACAAATTACTTGCTGAAGGTATTTACGTAACAGGTTTCTCATTCCCTGTAGTACCTAAAGGCCAAGCACGTATCCGTACGCAAATTTCTGCGGCGCATACAAAAGAGCAATTAGATACCGCTATTGCTGCCTTTACCCGTATTGGTAAAGAAATGGGTGTTATCTAATTTTATTTCTTAAACCGAAGCTATTGCTTCGGTTTTGTTTAATTGAGTGTGAATCATGAAAGCATTATCTAAATTAAAAGCAGAACCAGGGATCTGGATGACTGATGCGCCAAAGCCTGAAGTTGGCCATAACGATCTGCTTATTAAAATCCGCAAAACAGCAATTTGTGGAACTGATGTCCATATTTATAAATGGGATGAGTGGGCACAAAATACAATTCCTACGCCAATGGTTGTTGGCCACGAATATGTAGGTGAAGTGGTTGATATGGGCCAGGAGGTACGTGGTTTCCAAGTAGGTGACCGTGTTTCTGGTGAAGGACATATCACATGTGGTCACTGTCGTAACTGTCGTGCCGGACGCGTACATTTATGTCGTAACACAACTGGTGTGGGTGTTAACCGCGAAGGCGCATTTGCTGAATACCTTGTGATCCCAGCTTTCAACGCATTTAAAATTCCAGATAACATTTCTGATGAGTTAGCATCTATCTTTGACCCATTCGGTAATGCTGTACACACTGCGCTGTCGTTTGATTTAGTGGGTGAAGACGTATTAATCACAGGTGCAGGCCCAATTGGCATCATGGCTGCAGCTGTTGCTAAACATGTTGGTGCGCGTCATGTGGTTATCACTGATGTAAATGAATACCGCCTAGATTTAGCGCGTAAAATGGGTGCTACCCGTGCTGTAAACGTGGCTACTGATAACCTTGAAGATGTTATGAAAGAGCTCGGAATGACAGAAGGCTTTGATATTGGCCTTGAAATGTCGGGTGTGCCAGTTGCATTTAACAGCATGTTAAACAACATGAATCACGGTGGTAAAATCGCCATGCTAGGTATTCCACCTTCAGATATGGCGGTTGATTGGAACCAAGTTATTTTCAAAGGTCTAATCATTAAAGGTATTTACGGCCGTGAAATGTTTGAAACTTGGTACAAGATGGCGAGCTTAATCCAATCAGGTCTTGATCTGAAGCCAATTATCACTCACCAGTTCTCTGTGGATGACTTCCAAGCTGGCTTTGATACAATGATTTCAGGCCAATCAGGTAAAGTGATCCTTAACTGGGATTGATACCAAGTTGTTTGATAAGGCGGCTTTGGCCGCCTTTTTAGTTTAGAGAGTACTATGTCGTATAAACATATTTCAGTGAGCGAAACTTTTGCCCTGTTAGATAAAGAAGATGTTGTGATTGCTGATATTCGCGATCCTAACTCATTTCAAACTGGGCATATTCCAGGCGCTGAGCATTTATCAAATGCCAACATCAGTGATTTTATGATGCATAAAGAGTTTGATCAGCCAATTATCATCGTTTGTTATCATGGTGTGAGCTCTCAAGGTGCTGCGAGCTACTTAGTAGAGCAGGGGTTTGAAGACGTTTATAGTATGGATGGTGGTTTTACTGCTTGGCAGACACAACTTCCGGAGCATATTGAACGATGATTGAGTTGGGCAGCATAAATAATCCTCGCGCCGCACAAGGCTTTATAGATTACATCAAAAGTAAGGGGTTACATGGCGAGTTGCGCTCACAAGATGGACAAACCGTGATTATTTGTGTTGCCCCAGAGCACTTTCATCAAGCTCAACCACTTTGGCAGGAGTTTGCTGCTAATCCACATGACGAAAAATACCAGCAAGCTTCATGGCAGGTAGGAAGCACTCAATCGCCACTATTATATCAAGGTCAGTCACTTAACTTAAAAGCTCGCTTTAAAGCATTAAGTTGGCTAAATCGTACTGTTACATTAGTGTCGATTGTTATATTTGTAGCCTTCTTATTAGGTGGTTTTGAAACTATTTATAGTATGTTGCAGTTTAATCCTGCACAGCCTCTAACTTGGTTTACACCTGCCATTGTGCATTTTAGCGCTATCCATCTTATTTTTAATTTGATCTGGTGGATGACACTGGGTAACGATATAGAAAAACGTAGCGGTAAGTTAACTTTAGTTGGTTTATTTTTAGTTACTGCATTCATTAGTAACTGGGCACAGTTTTTAGTTGTAGGGCCGAACTTTGGTGGTTTAAGTGGCGTTGTTTATGGCTTACTGGGTTTTTGTTGGATTTACAGCGTAATGAGGCCATCAGAGCCGTCATTAGTAAGTAATAGCATCGTCGGTTTTATGCTGGTTTGGCTTATTTTAGGCTTTGTTGAATTGTTGCCCGTGAGTATGGCTAATTGGGCACATTTGGCGGGGTTATTAGCTGGAATGGCTTACGCCGTGTCTGACAAGCTGCTATCGCGTAAATAATACCAACCCGCAATAATACTTAATCATTTTGAGGGATTAAACCTGTCGCTAACTGCGTTAAAAATTTCTCATTTAGAACAACTAAATAACGAAATTTTTGCCTTGTTATCAACGAGGTTTTATTGCCTCAAAATAGACTACTTAATTAAGCGGATTGGTATAAAAATGGCGGCTAATGCCGCCATTTTACAATTAATGATATAAATACTTAGTAAATAACACTTCTCGGACAATCTCTTGTCCTGTTTCTTGTTTTAGTAGTGATTTTAGCTTCTCGGTACAGCGCTTTCTGATTTCTTCGCGGCCGGTAAGCGATTTAATATTTTCTTCTGGCTCTTTAGAGAGTATTTCAACAATCGCATCACGCAATAGCGGAGTGTGGTGTTCTACCACAGCAATATCTGACATATCATTAAGCATCAGATCCACCGTAATACGTACATATCCAAGCTTTTTATTACCTTGGCCTATGTAGTTGGTGATGATGTCAGGCTCAAAACCAAAGTAGCCAACATTTGATTCAGCCCGCACAGAGCAACTTGTTATTGCACTAACAAGCAGCATGCTTATCAAGTAAATTGATAACAATGACTTTTTCATAGTTAAGAATATTCCACCCTTTCAATGACTTTTAGTCTATACCCAAATTCACCTAAGATACAGGCTGTTCTGTGTTTTTTAACCTTGCTTGAGATTAAATCATGACTTTTTCGAAACGTGCAGCGATGATATCATTTGCATGTTTTTTTTAAATAATGAGTCGTTGTGATCACATTCCCAGTTTCACTAGCTGCAAATTGGCAGCCTGCTTCAGCATTTCCAGATTTGACGCAACAACAGCAAGGTTGGCTGCTTGAAGCTGGGTCATTAACGGCTAAGCTTAAAAGTCATTGTCAGGCTTTTTCAGTTGAAGTTTTAAACGAAGCACCTTTTGACTTAACCTGCGAGCAACAAGCGTTATTAAATACTTCTTTAAGTCAGGCATTAAACCGTGAAGTTTTACTTCTGTGTGATGGTAAACCAATGGTTTATGCTCAAAGCTGGTTGCCAGCGGATGATACATTAAAAAAGCAACAGTTGCTAAGTATGGGAACAAGACCGCTTGGCGATGTTATTTTTCAAGACCCAAGCTTATCGCGAACTGAAATCGAAGTTGCTGAGTTTTCACAGCAGCACGCTATTCAAGCTTTAACAGCTGAAATCGGCTACTCTTCACAACCATTGTGGGGAAGACGCAGTGTATTTAGCTTATCTAATGCTCATTTTCTCGTGGCTGAAGTATTCTTACCTGGAGCGTATATTTACCTATGAAGCTAGCTGCACTTAAGGTCGCACATATACCTTACTATAAACAGTTAATGCGTACCGATAAGCCAATTGGCACTTTACTATTGTTGTGGCCAACTTATTGGGCGCTGTGGCTTGCTGAGCTTGGCACACCGAGCTTATTAAATTTTGTGGTATTTAGTTTGGGTGTCTTTGTGATGCGCAGTGCCGGCTGTGTAATTAATGACTTTGCCGATCGTAAAATAGATGGCTCAGTTAAGCGCACAGCCCAGCGACCGCTGGCAGCAGGTTTGGTATCAAGTGGTGAAGCTTTGAGCTTGTTTGTATTGCTTATCGTGGTAGCGTTTGGTTTAGTGTTAACACTCGGATTGCCAACCATTTTACTGTCGTTTGGTGCTTTAGCTCTGGCGTTTTGTTATCCATTTATGAAGCGTTACACCCAATTACCGCAAGTTGTGCTTGGTGCTGCATTCAGCTGGGCTATTCCAATGGCCTATATGGCATCAATTGGCTCTGTACCATTAGAAGCTTGGTTATTATTTACAGCTAATCTTGTATGGACTGTGGCTTATGACACCATGTATGCCATGGTTGATAGAGATGATGATTTAAAAATTGGTGTTAAATCAACGGCAATATTGTTTGCCAGCTATGACAGACATATCATCTTTTTACTCAATGTTTTGTTTATTATGATTCTTGCTTACATTGGTAAGAGTAACAACCTTGCTTTGCCTTATTGGCTAGGGTTAATTGCAGCGATTGGTTTTTTACTCTATCAACAAACGCTTATTCATAATCGAGAGAGAGACCCTTGCTTTAAAGCATTTTTGAATAACCACTATGTCGGGTTGGTGGTTTTTATTGGTTTAGCAGCATCCTTGCCACTGCCATTTTAATTACCTTGGTGGGTCGATAATACCGCTGATTGAGGCATTTTTCCTGAACCAACCAGCAATGGAATAGCGAACATCGTGTGCCGGTAATACTTCATGCATAAAGCGCTCACTTTCAAACATAACCAGCAAACCAGCTTGAGGCTTTATGACAATTTCAATGTCTTTACTTTTTGGCTTGTAAATTACCAATTCACCACCTGATTCTGGCGTGTTCAAGTAACAAACCGTTGTGAAAATTCGATTCGAACGGCCTTTGAAAGCATCAAAATGCTTTTTATAAAAGTCACCTTGCTGATACTTTGCATAGTGGCATTCATAGTCGAATAACCCTAAATAAAAGCTACGGTTTAACTGTGTTTTTATCGCTTCCATGGTCGCCAGATAGGTAATTTGTGCTTGGCTTGAACTATCGAACCAAAAAGTTTTATCTTTTCGCACGGTTTTATCTATTTGTTGGTCGGTTAAACGGCCAATACCAGCAGTATGAAAATGTGGGTTAATTCGATAGCAATCAGCAATTAAATCAGCGATTAGGTTTTCATCAATGGCGTTTTCAACAACAGCATAGCCAGCCTGTTCGATGGCATCTAAATAAGAGTCGGAAATTAGTGGTGCGGTCATTCATATGCACAATCAAAAAAAGGTGAGTAAGTGTATATGAAAAAATGTGCGATGCACGCTTTTTATGCAATAAAAAAAAGGGGGGGGGCTAGCCTGATTCATTACAGGCTAACAGCATATAAAATAGCTTTTAGCTTTGGCTTGCTAACGCCGTTTTTTCAATGAGGTCAAGTAAATGACTAACATGAGAATTTTCATTGATTTGTTGGTTAGTTTGGATCACCAGCTGCTCGTGTGCGATACCTTTATTGGTTTTCAATAACAGTAAATCTGGGTCTGAAGAGACAATACTTGTGTGTTCAATACTGGCTATTGCGATGTGGTTTGACTTTTTAAGGCCATCCATTACTTGCTCAATGCTACCTACTTTTATACTTGATGTTTTATCAAAAGATTCAATTGCATCATTCAGCATAGATTGAACCTGTTTTGATTGAGAAAAGCAGCTGTACATTGGGTAGTCAGCAAAGTCGCGTTTACTGATATCGCTTTTATTGGCAAGTGGGTGGTTCTTAGCCACAAAAATAATGAGTTGATCGGGTAAATGAATATCGCTGCCAATGCTGTTCATTGCTTGCGAGCATACGCTGATATCAATTTCACCTAACTGCAGTTTACGCACAAGCTCGCTTTGTTCTTGTAACTGCATCTCGATTTTTACATGTGGATACTGCGCTAAAAATTGGCCGCAAGAAACAGGAACAACCGTGCTAGCTTTATTGGTATAACCGATAACTAATTTTTCGTTAGTGCAACCGTTTAAAGATTCGAATAAACGTTTTTTGGTCTCTTCAAGGTTGTCGAGGGTTTGTTTAGCGTACTCAAGGAAAAGTTCACCTTCTTTGGTTAGCTTAACTGAGCGTGTAGAGCGGGTAACTAGCTCATAGCCAATTTCATCTTCAAGCGTCTGAATACTGCGAGTTAACGCTGAAGTGCTGATTTGGGTTTTTTCTGCAGCTTGGCGAAAATGCCTCAGCACGCCTAGTGCCACAAATTGTTCAAGTTGTTCAAATCTCACTTTAATAGTCCCTTGTTATAAGTAAGCCTTTTTACATATAGGCGGTATTATTATACTTCACGGAAGGCATAGTAAATTATTGTACCTTTTTTGGGAAGTGTTTTACAGAAAAGTTACATCTAATCAGGGTAACGATCTTTAATCTCTAAGAAAAGTGGTAAATTTTCAAGTAATAAGTCGACAAGAATTGGATCAAAATGTTTCCCGCGTTGATCTTTTATAAGCGTTAAAGCCTCATCCAATGGCCATGCTTTCTTATAACAACGGTCGCTGCAAAGCGCGTCAAATACATCTGCTAGGGCGGTGATACGGCCAACTATATTGATATCGTCTGCTATTAAACCTTGCGGATATCCTGAACCATCCCACTTTTCATGATGCTGGTAGGAAATTAAAGCACCACATGTCAATATCTCGTTACTTGAATTTTTTAATATTTCGTAGCCGATTTCTGCATGGGTTTTCATTACTTCCCACTCATCATCAGTGAGTTTACCAGGCTTGTTTAAAATGTTATCGGGAATGCTGATCTTACCTATGTCATGTAAAGGTGAGGCAAGTTTAATGATTTCGCATTGAAATGGGTTTAGTTCTGAAAGCTGAGCAAGCAGTTCACTATATAAAGCAACACGTTTAACGTGGGAACCAGTTTCTTTAGAGCGTTTTTCTACAGCCTCACCGAGAATGTACGACAATTCTTTTTGTGATTCTTTTACCATTTCTCTGAGTTTTAAATTATCGTAAGCAAGCGCGATATTATTGGCATAAAACTCTAACAGTTGATGCTCTGTTGCTTGCAACTTACTACCTTTATGTACATAAAGCATGGTTTCTAGGCCAGCTTTGGTAGGAAAGTAACCAATGTAATCATTGCTTGTTTTTAGTGATGACTTACGCTCATGTGCATCTATAAATAAGTTTTTTACCTCATCTGGAATGGTATTTTGCTGTGGTGTAGGACCTACGCCTGAGGCAGCAAGAAGCTGGAAATCTTTTGCTGGAGACGATTGTAAGTTAACAGCCGCAGCACAATAGATTTGCGCATCATTAATTCCCATCACGTTAGTGACATGGCTTAAAATTGTTGAGGCGAACTCATGAACACTGTCACATTTTAAAAAATTTGCTGAAGCATTAATTATTTGTTCAAGACCATGCTTATGGCGGTCAATAATTTGAATATCACGATGTGCCCTTAAGGCTGAGTAGAGCAGGGTTTTAATTTTAATCGCGGTGAGCTCTGTTTTATTTTTGTAATCGTTGATGTCGTAATCGCGGATAATGGCTTCTTCAGGGGCTTCACCGGGCTGGCCTGTGCGCAGTATTAAACGAATATCGTGGTTTTCTATTTCATCGCGAATGAATTGAATAAGCTCAAGACCAGCATGGTTGGTTTCCATTACCACATCAACTAGGGCAACAGAAAAGGGAATATCTTTTTTTAAAAACTCTTTTGCTTCGGCCGCAGAATAGGCGTCATAAAAGCGCAGACCTTTATTTTCAAAACTGAACCCAGCTAATACTAGTTTCGTAACTTGGTGAATATCTTCTTCATCATCAACAACAAGAATATGCCAGTATTCAGGTTCTTCAGTTTCTATATTATTTTCTTCTAACTGTTCTTCAGAAAATAAGAAATCATCCACAAAAACACCACTTATTGTTGTATCTCATACAATAAGTATAGAGGCAGAAATTTACTCTGCCTTATCTGAAACTGGTTTTTTTTCGATATTCTTCAATTCGATTTCGATAGCGTGGCAGGAGATGTGGATCTCATACAAAGAGGTTAGAAGAGACAAGGCTAAGCAAGCGAGGCTGCTCCCAAATAAAATGATTCCAGTGGTATTAAACTCTATAAATAATGCAAACATCGATAAAGTACACATGAGAAAAGAGGCAACGCCATAGACCTGCATCACCCGAATGAGTTTGATACGTTTTCTTAAGTTGGTAATTTGTGCAACAACCAGTGGGCGGATACTTTCCCCTTCACGTGCATTGAGTTCTCGAATAAGCTGAGCAAGCACCAAAAAGCGGTTGGTATAAGCAAGTAACAGTAAAGAAATTGCAGGGAATAACAATCCCGGTGTTGTTAAAGTCATATGGTTACCTTGAAATAAGCGTTGCAGCGAAGTCAATTGCTAGCGTAGTTTAGGATTTAAAGATAAAAAAGTAAAAGAGAAGTGATTTGCAAAACAAGAATTTAAATCAACCAAACAAGCCGGACCCATTTTCTTGGGTGAAAGTATTTCAAGCTGAAAATGGCTTAGAAGCAAATATTATTAAAGGGCTTTTACAAAGTAAGGGGATAGAATCTCAATTACAAGGTGAGCTTTTACAGGGAGCACTTGGGGAGATCCCATTTGAACAAACGGGGGTTGATATACTTGTTTACGCATTAAAAGAGCGCCAGGCGCAAGAAATATTGCTAAACTACCGACAATTAAAACAATCGGCTCCTGACTGGGTATGCCCTAAGTGTCTTGAGCTTAACGGAGCAACATTTGAAATATGTTGGTCTTGTGGGACTGTAAAGAATGACGAAAGCGAATAATTTTCAACGTATTAGAGAATTAAACTATTTGCAAAAAGCAGTGTTAGGTGGAGCTTTACTTGAGCGTATGCTGCCTAATTACAGCTTATTTAGTGAAGCAACAGGGTTTGGTGATGCAGCGGTTTTTCGAAGCGCACTTAGTGTCTGCTGGGAAAAAATATTACTGCCAAAAAGTAAGATCAGCCTTGAAAAGCAAATTGAAAAAATAGAACCGAATGTGCCAGAGCTCACTGACTTTGATATGTTTGGGGCTTATCCGGCAATTGATACTGCTACAGCTCTGCTTGGTATGCTGCACGGTTTAATAGCTAAAGATGAACAAGAGTTTTTGAATATTAGTAAAATTTCACAGGCTTCAGTGGCTCGCTTTATTGAGTACCAACTAACAGTAGATGGTGAAGTGGCAGACAACAAAGCTGTCCGTGAACACCCTTTAATGCAATATGAAATTGATGTGCTTGCAGAGCTTATTGATTTTGTAGAGCAAATGGGCCGAATTACTTCAGAGAACGTAAAAGAGCTTAAACAACTAGCGGTTTCTGATGGCCAAACCAACATTGGTATTGCAATTTAATATTCAGTAATGCGTATTTTCACTGTAAAATGCGCATTTGTTTTTTCTTGGCGGAGTAATTGATGCGAATTTTAGGTATTGAATCATCATGTGATGAAACGGGTATTGCCATTTATGATGATGAACAAGGCTTATTAGCACATCAACTGTATAGCCAAGTAAAAGTGCATGCCGATTACGGTGGCGTGGTCCCTGAACTAGCTTCACGCGATCACGTACGTAAAACTTTACCTTTAATTGATGCGGCATTTGCGCAAGCTGGCTGTGGTCCAGAAGACTTAGATGGTATTGCTTACACCGCAGGGCCCGGACTTGTTGGTGCACTCTTGGTGGGAACCTCAATTGGTCGCTCACTGGCTTATGGCTGGAATATTCCAGCAGTCGCTGTGCATCATATGGAAGGCCACCTACTTGCGCCAATGCTAGAAGAAGACAAACCAGAGTTTCCGTTTATCGCGCTTTTAGTGTCTGGTGGTCATACCATGATGGTTAAAGTATCTGGTATTGGTGAGTATGAAGTATTAGGTGAGTCAGTTGATGACGCTGCAGGTGAAGCATTCGATAAAACAGCGAAGTTGTTAGGCCTTGATTATCCAGGTGGTCCACGTTTAGCAAAGCTTGCTGAGCAAGGCACACCAGAGCGTTTTGTGTTCCCGCGTCCGATGACCGATAAACCTGGCTTAGATTTTAGTTTTAGTGGTTTAAAAACAGCAGCGTCGCTCGCTATTCGTGATAGCGATGACGATGAGCAAACTAAAGCAGATATTGCCCATGCATTTCAAACAGCTGTTATTGATACCCTAATTATTAAATGTAAACGAGCTTTAAAACAAACAGGTATCAAACGTTTAGTTATTGCTGGTGGCGTGAGTGCTAACGTGCAATTACGTGCTCAACTAGAACGAGTTATGCAAGGTATGAAAGGGCGAGTGTATTACCCGCGCACAGAGTTTTGTACAGATAACGGTGCAATGATTGCTTATGCAGGTATGCAGCGTTTGAAAGCAGGTCAATTCGCGAGCCTCGATATGAAAACTAAGCCACGCTGGCCTATTGATTCACTCGAAGCGCTTTAATTTATAGCACTACTCTTGTTCAGGGGCTTTTTTCTTAGCCCCTATTTTAGGTTCTTCCCCAGCCATCAAGCGAGTAATATTTGCTCTGTGGCGGAAAATTATCAGTACGGTTAGAAAGGTAACAGGCAAAGTATACAAGGGCTTTATCCACCAGGTATAAAGAGGCGCTAATGAAACTGTTACCAGTGCCGCAAGTGATGAATAACGCGTGATAGCAACAATTAAGATCCAGGTTGCAATTAACATCCCACCTAGCGATAAACCAATAGGTAATAAAGTACCAAAGGCAGTTGCAACCGCTTTACCGCCTTTAAAACTAAAAAACAGTGGGTACATATGCCCTAGACAGGCTGCTACACCAATTAGACCTAACATTAGAGGATCTATTTTTAAAAAGTAGGCACCCCAAACTGGGATCGTCCCTTTTAAAATATCAAAGACAAGAACTAAAACAGCGGGGACTTTTCCGCCTAGGCGATAAACATTTGTTGCACCAGGGTTATTCGATCCATGACTGCGTGGGTCTGGTAGTTTAAACAGCCGTGATACAAGGATAGCGGAAGAGACCGATCCCAGTATGTAAGCTAAAACTAACATTAAAACTTCTAACACGCGCTTCCTTATTTTTTAATCTGCACTTTTGGGCTATCATTGGCGGCAAAACCATCTGCCGCTCTCATCGAGTAGAATGTACGCACCATATTGCAATGCATCTATCCGTTATTGTAGGGGTAATTTTTATATATTAAAACAGTATGACAGCTTATATAGCGCATTATTGAAATCAATAAGCGTTTAGGATGAGTATTGTTTTAAAATATTTATGTCACTTGGAGTATCAATGGACAAGGTATATATATCACAACTACATGTAGACACCATCATTGGCGTGTATGATTTTGAAAAAGAAAGTAAACAAAGCCTGTATTTTGATATCGAAATGTTATGTGATATTTCAGCCGCTGCGGCGACGGATGATATAAATTTAGCACTTGATTATGCCAAAGTGAGCGAGCGAGTTATTGAGCATACTACGGCAAAGCCTGTTGAGTTACTTGAGACCTTAGTTGAGCAATTGGCTGCAATGATCCTTAGTGAGTTTGCGACCAGTCAAGTGACTATTCGTGTGAGTAAGCCGGCTGCGGTACCACAAGCTAAAACGGTGGGAGTCGAAATCACCCGTCGTAAGGCTAACTGATTATGGCGCAAATTTTTATAAGTCTTGGCTCTAATGTTAATAAAGAGCACTACCTGAGACAGGCGCTTATTGCCCTAAAGCCTTACTTTCCTGACTATAAACACTCGTCAGTTTATGAGAGTGAGGCAGTTGGCTTTGCAGGGAACAATTTTTATAACTCTGTGATTGCTGCTCAAACAGATATGCCATTAACCGAACTGTGTAAACTTCTGAAGAAGATTGAACTTGATAACGGTCGCACCCGCGAGGATAAAAAATTTAGCCCGCGCACTTTAGATCTAGATTTATTGTTTTATGATGACATTATCTGCGACTCGCCTGCGCAGTTACCTCGTGACGAAATTACCAAAAATGCGTTTGTACTACAGCCATTAGCTGAAGTAGCCCCTAACTTTTTTCATCCCGTAGCTAAGCTAACTTTAGCTGAACTATGGAAAAATTATAACAATCCGCAACAAAAACTATGGAAGGTGGAGTTTTCTAACCCATGAGTATTATTGAGATAATTGTTCTAGCCTTAATTCAAGGATTGACTGAGTTTTTACCTATTTCGAGCTCAGCACATTTAATTTTACCCTCACAAGTTTTAGGCTGGCACGACCAAGGCTTAGCATTTGATGTGGCGGTTCACGTTGGTACTTTAGGTGCCGTGGTACTGTATTTTCGTAAAGAAGTAGTGGATATTCTTGGCGCTTGGTTTAAATCGTTTGGATCACAAGGCGCAACTGATGACAGCCGTTTAGGTTGGTGGATTATTGTTGCGACTATTCCTGCATTATTAATCGGTTACCTATTTAAAGACTTTGTAGAAAGCTACTCACGTAATGCCTGGGTTATTGCAACCTCGACTATCGTATTTGGTTTACTGCTTTGGTATGCCGATGCTAAAGCAAAACAAGTTAAGAATATTTACCAAGTAAACTTTTTTAGTGCGTTATTACTGGGTTTTTCGCAAGTGCTAGCGATGGTATTTCCGGGGACATCGCGTTCTGGTATTACCATTACAGTGGGTTTAATGCTGGGTCTTAACAAGCAAAGTGCTGCGCGTTTCTCGTTTTTAATGTCGATTCCGGTTATTGCAGCTGCAGGTTCATATTATGTGTATCAATTGGCAACAGCGGGTGAAGCGATTGATTGGCATGCTATTTTATTAGGCGCTGCATTATCATTTGTATCAGCGTATGCATGTATTTTCTTTTTCTTAAAAGTAATTGAGCGCATGGGCATGATGCCATTTGTTATCTACCGCTTACTATTAGGCGTTGGTTTGTTTGCATTCTTAATGCTGTAAAATAGGCGCTCACTTCAATTAAAAAACACCTCAAATTGAGGTGTTTTTTATGTTGGCTATTTGGCAAAAGTCTATTGCCGTGTAGTAATGGTAAGTAAAGCTTATATTTGGCATTATAACGCTTTATTTTAACTCTCATTCATTTTGCTCAGGACAGTAGATGCATATTCATATTCTTGGAATTTGTGGCACCTTTATGGGTGGTATTGCCGCAATCGCTAAATCGTTAGGTCATACCGTGACAGGCTCTGATCAAAATGTGTACCCGCCGATGAGTACACAATTAGAAGAGCTAGGTATCACCCTAACCCAAGGTTATGACATTAGCCAACTAGATCCCGCGCCCGATATGGTAGTAATTGGTAATGCTATGAGCCGTGGCAACCCTTGTGTTGAATACGTGCTTGATAAAGGCTTGCCTTACACGTCAGGTCCTGAATGGTTAAAACATAATTTATTGCAAAACTCCTGGGTCTTAGCCGTAGCGGGTACCCATGGCAAAACAACCACAGCCAGTATGCTGGCATGGTTATTAGAATATGCGGGAATGAAGCCGGGATTTTTGATTGGTGGTATCGTTCAAAACTTTGGTGTGTCTGCTCGTATTGGCGAAACACCATTTTTTGTTATTGAAGCCGACGAATACGACACTGCTTTTTTCGATAAACGTAGTAAGTTTGTGCACTACTTACCGCGCACATTAATTCTAAATAATCTCGAATTTGATCATGCTGATATTTTTGAAGATTTAAACGCGATTAAAAAACAATTTCACCACTTGATGCGTACACTACCTAGTAGTGGCAAAGTTATTTGGCCTAGCCAAGACGAAGCTCTACAAGATGTGATTGAACGAGGCCTTTGGAGCGAGAGTGAAACACTCTTTGGCGATTGGGATTACCGTTTACTTAAAGCAGATGGTAGTGAATTTGAAGTGTTATTAAATTCACAAGTTCAAGGCGTTGTCAGCTGGCAAGCCATGGGTGAGCACAATGTGAAAAATGCCATTATGGCGATAGCAGCTGCAAGGCATGTAGGCATTGCCGTATCTGTCAGCATTGCAGGCCTAGCTGAGTTCATTTCTCCTAAGCGCCGCATGGAGCTCAAAGCTGACATCAACTCGATTAAAGTGTACGACGATTTTGCCCATCACCCAACGGCAATTGAAACAACCTTAGCAGGGCTTCGTGCAAAAGTGGGCACAGAGAAGATCATTGCTATTTTAGAGCCTCGCTCAAACACCATGAAAATGGGCGTGCATCAACAAACCTTGATTGATTCACTGAAAGCGGCCGATGAAGTGTATTTATTTGAGCCAGAAAATTTAAGCTGGTCGCTAAAAGAATACGCAGATAAAGCTGGGATGCATTGTAGCTCAAGCACTGAGGATATAATTGCTCAAGTCATCGCTAGTATCGCGCCTTCACAACATGTGTTAATTATGAGTAATGGTGGTTTTGAAGGTATTCATCAGCGTTTAATCACAGCACTTGAACAAAACTAATCAGTATCAGGAGCTTAACTGTATGCAATTTAAAGATAAAATAACATTAGCTTTTAGTGGTGCTTCAGGTGCTCCCTATGGCTTAAGGTTGTTAGAAGTATTACTTGAACAGCAGTTTCAGGTATATGTACTGATCTCAAGTGCAGCACGAGTAGTGCTTGATACAGAGTCAAATATCAAACTTTCGGGTAACGAAGAGAAAGCGACAGAACAACTCAGCACGCTTTTTAAAGCAGCCCCTGAGCAACTTAAAGTATTTGGCAAAGATAATTGGTTTAGTCCTGTTGCGTCTGGCTCAGCAGCGCCTAAAAAAATGGTGGTTTGCCCTTGTAGCGCAGGGTCTGTCTCTGCAATTGCAGTGGGAGCATCAGATAACTTACTTGAACGTGCGGCAGATGTAGTTATTAAAGAGCGTGGTCAGCTAATTTTAGTCCCGCGCGAAACACCATTTAGCGAAATTCATCTTGAAAATATGTTGAAGCTAGCGCGACTAGGCGTAACGATTATGCCGGCGGCACCTGGTTTTTATCACCAACCTGAGCAGGTTTCAGATTTGGTCGATTTTATGGTGGCGCGAATTTTAGATCATTTAAACATTGAACATACTTTGACGAAGCGTTGGGGTTATGGAGAGGGCAAACAGTGAGCGAAAAAACGATCGCATTAAATATTGAAGGCCTAAAAAAGGTTTATAAAAATGGTGTTGAAGCTGTAAAAGGTATTGATTTACAAGTTCAGCAAGGTGATTTCTTTGCCTTACTTGGCCCAAACGGTGCCGGTAAATCAACCACCATTGGTGTTATCTCATCTTTAGTGAACAAAAGTGCCGGTCGTGTACAGGTGTTTGGTCACGACATTGATACAGATTTGGAAGCCGCTAAGTCTGAACTTGGCTTAGTGCCGCAAGAGTTTAACTTTAGTCAATTTGAAACACTTAACCAAATTTTGGTTAACCAAGCAGGTTATTACGGTGTACCAAGAAAGCTGGCCCATGAGCGAGCTGAAAAGTACTTAAAGCAGCTAGGTTTATTTGAGAAAAAAGATAAGCAAGCGCGCACCCTTTCAGGTGGTATGAAACGCCGTTTAATGATTGCTCGTGCACTGATGCATGAACCTAAATTGCTTATTTTAGATGAACCAACAGCAGGTGTTGATATTGAGCTACGCCGCTCTATGTGGGATTTTCTTCGCGAGATTAATAAGCAAGGTGTCACCATCATCTTGACTACCCACTATCTAGAAGAAGCTGAGCTGTTATGTAGAAACATCGCGATTATCGACAGCGGCGTGATTGTTGAAAACACCACCATTAAAGCCTTACTTGCCAAGCTTGATAAAGAAACCTTCGTACTTGACTTAAAGCAGCCTGTGCAGCCTATTAGCATTGCAGGTTACAAATATACACTGACTGATGACCACACTTTAGAAGTTGAAGTGGCGAAGTCTCAGGGCTTAAACCATGTATTTAGTGCACTGAGTGAGCAAGGTAACACAGTGCTTAGTATGCGAAATAAAGCAAACCGTTTAGAAGAGTTGTTTGTAGGATTATTAGAACAAGGGCGAGGCGAATAATGTTTAAATATGGAGTAGCGCTAAAAAGTATTTGGATCAAAGAGTGTATTCGCTTTTTACGTATTTGGGTGCAAACCCTAGTTCCGCCTGCAATCACGATGAGCCTGTATTTTGTGATTTTTGGTAATCTGATCGGTTCTCGTATTGGTGATATGGGTGGCTTTACTTATATGGAGTTTATTGTACCGGGTCTGATAATGATGTCGGTGATCACCAATTCGTACTCAAATGTTGCCTCGAGTTTTTATTCGACTAAATTCCAAAAAAGCATTGAAGAGCTCTTAGTTGCGCCAGTGCCGAATTACATTATCGTACTAGGCTACATGGGTGGTGGTATGACGCGTGGCATGCTGGTTGGTTTAATTGTTAGCTGTGTCTCTTTGCTATTTGTTGATATTCAAATTCATAATATTTTTGTGATTATGGCTACGGTTATTTTAACGTCGGCTGTGTTTGCGTTAGGCGGACTTATTAACGCAATTTATGCTAACAGCTTCGATGATATTAGTATTATCCCGACCTTCATTTTAACGCCGCTGACCTATCTAGGTGGGGTGTTTTACTCTATCAGCCTGTTGCCAGAATTTTGGCAAGGTGTATCGCAAGTAAACCCAATTATTTACATGGTAAATGCATTTAGATATGGCTTCTTAGGTGTGTCGGATGTCGACTTATCGGTAGCATTTGGTGTACTTGCTTTATTTATTGTGGGTTTATTTACTTTAGCATTAACCCTTATTAAACGTGGTGTGGGGCTTAGACACTAATGACGGATGCAAATTCGAGAAGTATTGTATCGAATCAACCTGGCTTACATGAAAAGCTAGACGAAATAGTTTTAAAGCACTTAAGTGCTGAATTTAAAAAGCCGATTGCAGAGCATACGCAAGCGGCTTTTGATCAGGTCAATGAAAAGGTGCAAGCGTTTAGCGGACCTATCATTCTTGACTCGTGTTGTGGTGTTGGTGAAAGTACCGCTAACTTAGCAAAACATCACCCTGATGCGTTAGTGATTGGAATTGATAAATCATCACATCGTTTAGATAAACATGATATCGAATATAAGCAAACTGATGCAGGGCAGTATATTTTAGTGCAAGCTGACTTAAACGACTTTTGGCGTTTAGCGGTCGCTGCAAACTGGCAACCAAGCCATCATTACCTGTTGTATCCAAATCCATGGCCGAAAGCAAAACACTTGCAAAGAAGATGGCACGGCGCTGCTATCTTCCCGTTTATCATTAAACTAGGTGGTCGTTTAGAGCTTAGGAGTAACTGGGATATTTACGTAAAGGAGTTTGCTCGCTCACTTGAACTTGCAGGGCATAAGTGCGATGTCCAGCAGTATGAAAGCGATACTGCAATTACTCCGTTTGAACGTAAATATTGGGCTAGTGGTCAACAAAGTCATCGTTTAGTGATTAATCTTTAATGAATGTAAGGAGTCGGCGGTGCAAAGTGGCTCCCTTGCATTAAAGTAACACCTGCTCGAGCAAGTGCCTGTGCTATTTGCTCGTTATCAACTTGCTCAGCAATCACATCTAACTTTAGTTGCTGAGCATATTTTACCAAGTTCTCAATAAACAGATAGTTATCTGTATTAGTATGAATTTGGCTCACTAACCCTTTATCAAGTTTTAAACCATCAATTTCGAGCTTTCTGATGTGTGGCAAGCTTGAAAAGCCCGTGCCGAATTCATTGATAATAACCTGAGCCCCTTTATTTTTTAGAATATTAATAAAGGTTTTTACTTCACTAAAGTAAGCAATGGCATCACGCTCATAAAACTGAAAAATAATATTGTGGGGCTGCGGGTAGCGCCTTAGCTGAAGTTCTAAAAACTCGCTTAAACTTGGATCAAGAATATCTTGTGCGGTAATATTGATACTCCAGCACACATTGGTTTTTCTAAACTGCTCAATGCATCGGGTAAACATAGTACGCCTTAAAAGACCATCCATACGTGAGCGTTTCAGCACCATCATAAAGTAATCAGGTGTATGGATACGACCTGTGGCACTGGCCATTCTGGCTAGGCACTGGTAATGATTAATATGTTTCCTTTGGCTGTCATAGACTGCTTGAAAATAAGGCACGATGCGATTGTTATCGAAGGCTTCTTTCACTTCTTTGGCAAGCGTAACGTTATTTCTAAATTGCTCTTCAACTTGTTTAAAGATATTTTCATAACGCACAATACGTTGATTATTCAGTTTTGCTTGCTGTAATGCAACGTGGGCGTTCTCTATAAGCATTGATTTATTACCTGTGGCAATTCCCGCATACAAGCTCACGTAGATATAAGGCTCTTTTAACGCTGGAATAGCATAGTTAAAGGCATTAATTACATCATCTATATTGCGTTCATCACTATGAGTTTGCAATAACGCAATTTTATTGGTTGCTAAACGATAGACAACTCCTTCGCTAGGTATCCTTAATTGAAAATAGCCAAGCAAGTTAGCCATCACTTTGTCGCTAACTTCACTGCCATAAAAGCTGCTAATATCTTCTAGTTCGTTAATAACAATTACTGCCAGCTCCATGCGATGCTTGGTGGTTCTTTTTATGTAGTATTCAAGTGCTACATGATTTGCAAAACCTGTACGCGCATCAGTTGAGAGCGAGCGTTTTAACTGTAAAAAATAGAGCCCTGCAATTAGTGCTGCAATAAAGAAAAAAAAGCAGCCGGTAATCATCGCTCGTGAAACACTTTGCTGCAGTTGCTGGTTTAAATCGCTAATAGTTATATCGGCCCCGGTGATATAGGTGTGACCATTATTATCGACAAAAGTCACAAAGATACTTTTAAAATAGCCCCATTGATCTTTTGAAATTTCGAATACAGGCTCAGTAGAAAAAAATGCCTCTTTGTTAAGTTCAGTCGCTTCAGGATAGGCATCTAAAAATTGTGTAACACGACCATTATTTTGATCTTTTTGTGTGTAACTAGATGCACTAAAGTACACTTTGTCATCACGAAGTACCATGGCGTAAACATAGGCAAGTTGCATTTGTTTTGCATATTCAGAAAGGGCACGACTTTTTTCTTTATACATTGATGCGGAGATAGGTAAACCTGCATTGACTATATTGTGGTAGTCATCACCGAGGATATGTCTGACACTGACCGCGGCATTGAACAATTTACTATCGATATTCGCCATGATCTCGCTACGCGAAGTTTCATAGGTGTAATAGATATAACCAAATAAGCTAATAAAAAATGCGGCGAAGCCATATAGTAGCCAACTGGTTTTTTGCAATCCTTTGGGCATAGACGTTCCCTTAGCAGTTATCACTTGATTATACTAAAAAAACATTTGTCTGATAGTAGAAAATAACCGTAAATTTCATTAACGGTTCACTTTTTTGTCATCGAAATTAGGGCTTTTTTGCTTTATACGAGACATTTTCGTGATATTCCAGTAAAGTTAGCCAATTTCGTAGAAACAGTGCCGCAAAAGTGCTCTCTTAGGTGTTCCATCATCGGGTGCATTTTTAGCTGCTAATTATGGGTATTAGGATGGATCAAAAGCGTTGTGCCGTCGCCTCTAAAGAAAGCTTGATTCGTATTTTTACGGTGCCAGAAGCACCAGACTCGACATTAAGTAAAATCGAATCTGAAATTTCTAGTAATTTAGCTGGGTTCTTGAATGAGAACATAGCTGCAATTGAAAAGCCTTTGCACGAAATTGAAAAAGACTTTCAAACGGCCACTATTCCAGAAGAGCCAACTTTTGTTTCTGATTATGCTCAAGACATTATGGAGCAGTTAGTTGCTCATTCTGTTCATACGGCTGCACCAAGCTTCATTGGTCATATGACCTCTGCGTTACCGCATTTTGTATTACCGCTTTCTAAGTTAATGGTAGGTCTTAACCAAAATTTAGTAAAAATTGAAACTTCAAAGGCATTCACACCACTTGAAAGACAAGTCTTAGGGATGATGCATCACCTTGCTTATGGCGAAGCTGAGAGTTTTTATAGCAAGTGGATGCACAGTGCAAAAACCTCTTTAGGCGCATTTTGCTCAGGCGGAACCGTAGCTAACATTACTGCGTTATGGATTGCTCGCAACCGCTTATTGAAAGCCGATGGCGATTATAAAGGTATTGCAGCACAGGGATTAATCGCTGGGATGCTGCACTATGGTTACAAAGGCTTAGCGGTACTGGTTTCTGAGCGAGGTCACTATTCATTAGGCAAGACTGTTGATTTGCTAGGTATTGGTCGCGATAACATTGTCGCAATTGCGACAGGCGAAAATAATAAAGTTGATGTCGATGCTATGCGCAAAAAAGCCCATGAACTGGAAGCGTCTGGTATAAAGGTAATGGCACTCGTTGGTGTTGCTGGGACGACAGAAACTGGCAGCATAGACCCGCTAAATGAAATGGCTGATTTAAGCGAAGAGCTTGGCTGTCATTTTCATGTGGACGCCGCATGGGGTGGGTCAACCTTACTTTCTTCAAACTATCGCCATCTTTTAAGCGGTATTGAACGTGCTGACTCAATTACTATTGATGCGCATAAACAAATGTATGTGCCAATGGGCGCGGGTCTTGTGTTATTTAAAGACCCCGCTGCGACAGATGCTATTGAGCATCATGCTGAATATATTCTTCGTAAAGGCTCTAAAGATTTAGGTAGTCATACATTAGAGGGAAGCCGCCCAGGTATGGCAATGTTAGTGCATGCTTGCTTACGTGTTATTGGCCGTAAAGGCTACGAGATGTTGATTGACCGTAGTATTGTTAAAGCGCGCACTTTTGCCGAAATGATCAAACAAGATGAAGATTTTGAATTAATCTCTGAACCTGAGCTGTGCCTATTAACATATCGTTACGTTCCAAAAGAAATTCAAGCTAAGCTCAAAGGTGCTAACGAAGAAACTAAATTAGATATTTACGCTTCGTTGAATCGCTTCACTGCAAGTATGCAAAAGCGCCAGCGTGAAGCTGGACGCTCTTTTGTATCTCGTACTCGTTTAACACCAGCAAAATATGACCATCAACCCACCGTGGTTTTTCGTGTCGTATTAGCCAATCCATTAACCTCAAAAGCTATTCTAAAAGATATTTTAGCGGAGCAAAAAGAGCTAGCGAAAACTGACCCAGTATTTAAAAAGTACTTAAGTAAATATATGAGTTAGTGATAAAAAAGGAGCATGATGCTCCTTTTTTAATTAGTCGTTAAAGCAGCTAGCTTTGATCATGTTACTGATAATCGCTTGCGAAGGTTTGATTTTTTCCATCGCTAAAAACTCATCGGGTTGGTGAGCTTGGTTAATTGAGCCTGGCCCCATGACAATTGTTTCGCAGCCAAGTTGTTGAATAAAAGGGGCTTCTGTACAATAGTTTACAGCGACAGCTGGCTGACCGGAGACTTTTTCGGCCAGTTTCACAAGTGCAGTATCTGTACTTCCGCTAAACGCAGGGATTGGTTCATGCATATCGATAACACTCACTGCGTTGGGGTATTGAGTATTTATTTCCTCTGCGGCACTAAGCAAAATCGCTTGTAGTTCTTGTACACTTAAACCAGGTAACGGTCGCATATCAATATGCATTTCACAGCAGCCGCAAATGCGGTTGGCATTATCACCGCCATGAATATGGCCAAGGTTCAAAGTAGGGTACGGAATTTCAAAGTGTTCTACTGAATATTTATTCTTTAATTCTTCTTTTATGATTAACAATTTTGTAATCATTTTATGCATGACTTCGATGGCGTTCAAACCTCGTTCAGGATCTGAGCTATGGCCCGAGCGACCAATTACGCGAATAGCTGTACTCATATGACCTTTATGTGTAAATACCGGAGTCATATCTGTTGGCTCACCAATAATACAGCGTGCAGGTTTTAAGTTCGGGTGACGGCAGATTTGCTGTGCACCCGCCATTGTAGTTTCTTCATCGGCTGTGGCTAGAATTAATAGAGGCTCAGTTTGCTTGCTTGCATCAAGTTCGCTAATAGCTTGCAGTACGAAAGCAAAAAAGCCTTTCATATCAATACTACCTAAACCATAAAGTTTATTGTTATCTTCGCTGAGTTTGAACGGATCATAATTCCAACGACTATCATCAAATGGTACAGTGTCAGTATGGCCGGCAAGCATTAAACCGCCGTCTCCTTCACCACGTCTAGCTAATAAGTTGTAACGCCCTTTACCGTTTTCAAGCTCTGTGATTTCACATGTAAACCCAAGGCTTTCGCACCACTGTGCGAGCAAGGTAATAACCCCTTTATTGCTCATGCACAAAGAATCTTCAATCGCGCTAATTGAAGGAGCAGCAATTAGCTGCTGATACATAGATAAAAAAGAGGGTAGCGACATAAAAAAATCCAAAAATAATTATTCAATCTAATTGCATAACAATGTAAAAGTATTTATGATGAATATCAATTCACTTTTTAAGCATAAATATTAGTAAAGCTTTACGATGAACACGAAACGACGATAACCTGATTTCATTACTTTAGACAGTGTTTTTATTCGCATTTGAGCGAGTATTTTTAGGCGTATCGATAAATAGATTGAATAGGTAAAAGTAAGCAATGAATGTAGTGATTATTGGCGCAAGTGGTTATAGCGGCGCAGAGCTAGCAAGTTTAGTTGCTAAGCACCCAAAACTGACCCTGAAAGCATGTTATGTATCTGAAGGAAGCTTAGATAAAGGCAAATTATTAAGCGATTTATATCCAGAGCACCTTGGATTGTTAGAGTATCCACTACAGCCTCTGACTGCCCAAGCGTATAAGGATATCGAAAGTAATGCGGACTATGTATGTCTATGTACAGATCACAAGGTAAGCGTTGACCTTGCACCACAATTTTTAGCCATGGGTAAAAAAGTATTCGACCTGTCTGGTGGTTTCCGTTTAGCTGGGAATGAGGATTACCTAACTTATTACGGTTTCGCACATGAACACCCTGAGCTTTTAGAGCAAGCGGCTTATGGCTTAGCTGAATGGAATAGCGATGCTATAAGTAAAGCAAAGCTTGTTGCTGTAGCAGGTTGTTACCCAACAGCAGCACTCAATTCTTTAAAACCACTTAAAGAAGCTGGTTTATTAGCTGAGCAAGCCATTATTGTTAATGCTGTGTCTGGAGTTACTGGCGCAGGTAGAAAAGCCAGTGTTAATACGCATTTTTGTGAAGTATCACTTGCCCCTTATGGTTTATTTAATCACAGACACACACCTGAGATTGAGCAGCACCTTGGTCACCCTGTGTTATTCACCCCTCATTTAGGTAATTTCCCCCGTGGAATTTTAGAAACTATTTATGTGCAATTAAAGCCAGGTGTGACAGCAGAGCAAGTGGATGCAGCATATCAAGTGTTAGCTAATGAGCCTTTAATCCGTTTACTTGGAAATAAAGTTCCAAGTATTAAAGGCGTGGCTAAACAACCATTTGTTGATATTGCATGGCAACAAAAAGGTGAACAACTCATTGTTATGTCAGCAATTGATAACCTATTAAAAGGCGCGGCTGGGCAAGCATTACAGTGTATTAATTTAGCTATGGGTGAACCTCACCACACTGGTTTAGTAGGAGCGCTGTAATGAAAACTTGGATCATTAAAGTCGGTGGTGCTGTGCTAAATAGCGCTGATGCTGCAAAAGCTCTTTTTGATGTTTTAGCCACTGAGCAACAAGATAACTTTGTCATTGTGCATGGTGGTGGGGCCTTGGTTGATGCTTGGCTTAAAGACGCAGGCTTTGTAACAGCAAAACATCAAGGCTTACGTATTAGCCCAAATGAGCAAATGCCTTATATTGTTGGCGCCCTGGCAGGTTGTGCCAATAAACAATTGATGAGTCAAGCAATCAGCGCTGGCCACAAACCTGTGGGTTTAAGCCTTTATGAAGCGGGTGTACTGGTATCTGAAAAACTTAAAGTATTGGCGCAAGTTGGCCAGTGTTCAGGTAGTTGTGACAGCGTATTGCCAAGCTTACTTGGGCAAGGTCGTTTACCACTGGTGAGCTCTATTGGCTTTGGCGAAGATGGTCAATGGTACAACGTCAATGCGGATGAAGCCGCGGCTGCTATTGCTAAAGAACTAGATGCAGAACTTATTTTTATGACTGACGTAGAAGCTGTGCTTGATGCAAATAAGCAGCCACTACATCACCTTAATACGCAGCAAATCGAAACACTAATCCTTGAAGGAGTTATTCAGGGCGGGATGGAGGTCAAAGTAAAGACCAGCCTTCTTGCTGCCCAACATTTACGACGTGGTGTGTATATCTCCAGCTGGCTAAAGCCAGAAAATTTAGTCGCCTTATTAAAAGGCGAGCATGTAGGAACAAAAATTACACCATAGGTATTTCATGTTAAAAAATTTCTTAAACGGTCTTGAATTAGACCAAAAGGGCGCTCTTAAATTACTTAATTTAGCGCAAAAAATTAAAGCAAATCCAGCAGACTTTAGCCAAGCATTAGCAGGCAAATCTGTCGTTACACTTTTTGAAAAACCAAGTTTACGTACTCGTTTATCATTTGATATAGGTATTAATAAACTGGGTGGTCACGCGGTTTATCTAGATTCACAAAACGGTGCTATGGGTGGTCGTGAATCGGTTAAAGACTTTGCTCTCAATATGTCAGCTTGGGCTGATGGCATTGTTGCTCGCGTGTATGCACACAAAACATTGACTACGCTTGCTGAGTATTCATCTGTGCCTGTAGTGAATAGCTTATGTGATTTATATCACCCATGCCAAGCACTTGCAGACTTTTTGACGCTACAAGAAGTACATGGCGACGTAAGTAAGCTTAAGCTTGCTTACTTAGGTGAAGGTAACAACGTAACACACTCTCTAATGTTATTAGCTGCCACGTTAGGCACTGATTTTGTAGCTGTTTGTCCTAAAGGTAGCTCACCGGATTCACAAATTCTTAAGCAAGCAGAGCAAATTGCAGCGATGAATGGTGCTTCGGTAATGGTCAGTGACAGAATTGAGGCGGCAGTCGGAGCAAATGCAGTCTATGCTGATACCTGGGTTTCAATGGGTGATAAAACACCGCTTGAGCAGGTGAAAGCTAAATATATGCCTTATCAGCTCAATCAAGCCCTATTAGAGAAAACGGGTGCGCAAACTGTACTGCATTGTCAGCCAGCGCATCGTGAGTTTGAAATTACCTCTGAGGTAATGGATGGCCCAGCATCAAAAATTATTCAACAAGCAGAGAATCGTATGCACGCGCAAAATGCTCTACTTGTCACATTATTAAATCCAAATTTTGTTTAAGGAACACCAATGAGTTCAATTAAAAAAGTCGTATTAGCCTATTCTGGTGGTCTTGATACATCGGCAATTGTGCCATGGTTAAAAGAAAACTACGGCTGTGAAGTAATCGCGTTTGTTGCTGATGTAGGCCAAGGTGCTGAAGAGCTTGAAGGCGTTGAAGAAAAAGCAATTGCTTCGGGTGCCTCAGAGTGCCACATCGTTGACTTAAAAGACGAAATGGTAAGTGACTATATTTACCCAACATTAAAAACGGGTTCTATTTACGAAGGCACTTATTTACTAGGTACGTCTATGGCACGTCCGATTATTGCTAAAGCACAGGTTGAAATTGCCCGTAAAGTAGGTGCTGATGCGCTTTCGCATGGTTGTACAGGTAAAGGTAATGATCAGGTACGTTTTGAATCATGTTTCGCAGCCCTTGCACCAGATCTAAAAGTCATTGCACCATGGCGTGAGTGGGACTTATCAAGTCGTGAATCATTACTTGATTACTTAGCAGAGCGTAATATTCCGTGCTCTGCATCTGCGACAAAAATCTATAGTCGTGATGCTAACGCATGGCACATTTCTCACGAAGGTGGAGAGCTTGAAGATCCATGGTGTCAACCAAGTGAGCAAGTATGGACTTGGACAAACTCACCTGAGCAAGCGCCTAATGAAGCAGAATATGTGACATTAAATGTTGTTGAAGGTGAAGTGGTTGCTGTAAATGGCGAGTCACTTAAACCATATGACTGCTTAGTTAAATTAAACGACATTGCTGCGCCACATGGTGTAGGTCGTGTTGATATTGTAGAAAACCGTTTAGTCGGTATGAAGTCTCGTGGCTGTTATGAAACACCAGGGGGCACAGTGATCATGGCAGCTCTTCAAGCGATTGACGAGCTAGTATTAGACAAATCAAGCCGTAAGTGGAAAGAAGTACTTGGTGGTGAGTTTTCTCACTTAGTCTACGACGGTCGTTGGTTTACACCATTAAAAGACTCGATTCTAGCTGGTGCTGAATCACTGTCTAAGTTAGCAACCGGTGAAGTGGTGCTTAAGCTTTATAAAGGCCAAGTAACTGCGGTACAGAAAAAATCACCGAATAGCTTATACAGTGAAGATTTCGCAACCTTCGGTGAAGATGATGTATATGATCAATCACATGCAGAAGGCTTCATTCGTTTATTCTCGCTATCAAGCAGAATCTCAGCACTAACGAAAAAGTAATTTAATTATTGCCCTGCACGGCAGGGCAATAGCCGAATTTGGAGACAGTTCAATGGCACTATGGGGCGGACGTTTTTCTACGGGTCCAGATGAAGCGTTTAAACAATTCAACGATTCACTTCCTTTTGATTATCAACTTGCAGAGCAAGACATTATTGGTTCAGTTGCTTGGGCAGGAGCGTTAAAACAAGTTAACGTACTTAATCAGCAAGAATACGATGACCTAGTTGCAGCACTTAATAAGCTGCTAGATGAGGTTAAAGCAAATCCACAAGCAGTAGCTGTCGCAGGGCATGAAGACATTCATTCTTATGTTGAGTCAGCGCTAATTGATAAAGTGGGCGACCTAGCTAAAAAGTTACATACAGGTCGTAGTCGTAATGACCAAGTCGCGACCGATTTCCGCTTATGGTGTCGTGATACAGCTGAGCATATTCTTGAAGCAATCGCAGAGCTGAAAGGTGAGTTTATTGCCTTGGCTGAGCGTGAACTAGGCACTATCTTACCAGGTTACACACACCTACAGCGTGCACAACCTGTATTATTTAGCCACTGGTGCATGGCCTATGTTGAAATGCTTGAACGTGATGAAAGCCGTTTAACCGATGCTAAAAATCGTATGAATTATTGCCCTCTTGGTAGTGGTGCTTTAGCTGGAACGGCGTACCCAATTGATAGGCAAATTCTTGCCGAAGGGTTAGGTTTTACCGGTGCAACACGTAATAGCCTTGATGCAGTATCTGATCGTGACTTTGTGGTTGAGCTACTAAGCTGCGCATCAATTTCAATGATTCACTTATCGCGTATGGCAGAAGACTTAATTTTCTATAACTCTGGTGAAGCAGGCTTTATTGAGCTTTCTGATGGGGTAACATCAGGCTCTTCACTTATGCCGCAGAAGAAAAACCCAGATGCTCTTGAGTTAATCCGTGGTAAAACAGGCCGTGTTTTTGGTGCATTCAGTGCCATGATGATGACACTTAAAGCGCTACCACTTGCTTATAACAAAGATATGCAAGAGGACAAAGAAGGCTTATTTGATGCAATGCCGACCTGGTTGGCATGTATTCATATGGCACAGGCGTGTATCAAAGGCATCAAAGTTAATGCTGATAAAACATTAGCAGCAGCAAAAGGTGGTCACTCAAATGCGACTGAACTTGCTGACTATTTAGTGGCTAAAGGTATTCCATTTAGAGAAGGTCATCATATTGTTGGTACGCTCGTGCAAATGGCTATTGCACAAGGGAATAACTTAGAAGATTTAAGTTTAGAGCAATTTAAGTCTGTGCATAGCATTTTCGAGTCAGATGTATATGCTGTATTAGAAATAGACGCCTGCATTAAAGCAAGACAAGCACAGGGTGGCACCTCTATCGAGCAAGTAACGAGTGCCATTAAATACGCAAAAAAAAACAGCAGATAGCGGTACGTGACGCAACCTTAAATGATGTTGAGTCTATTGCTAAGCTAATTCAGCATTGGGCAACGGTAGGTGAAAATCTACCACGGGCTAAGAGCGATATGATTCACTCAATTAATGAGTTTGCTGTCACTGAAGTTGAAAACCAAGTTGCTGGCTGTGCCTCGCTATATATTTACGATACAGGTCTTGCTGAAATTCGTTCGCTTGGTGTGAGCCCTGAATCACGTATTGCTGGGCAGGGGCGTCGACTTGTTGAACATTTGCTTAAAAAAGCTAAAAGCTTGGCGCTTAGTCGCGTAATTGTTCTGACGCGGGTGCCAGAGTTCTTTGCAAGCCAAGGCTTTATCTTTTGTAGTAAAGATAGTTTGCCAGAAAAAGTGATCAAAGATTGCGAGCTTTGTCTTCGCAAAGGTAATTGCGATGAAGTAGCGATGGAATATATTTTAAAGCCAAGTAATAGCGCGGTGATCCCGTGTAAACACGTGGCTTAATTTCCCTGGATAAGAAAAACGCACGGTTACCCCTGTGCGTTTTTTTATGCCTGAAATTTTGGTTTATTAACTTTTATGATCAAAAAAGATCACTTTTAGAAAAGTTGGATCGTTAATTGCTTTTATTATCGACGCGGCGACAATGTCGCGTTAAAGTATAAAAAAGCGTCAAAAAAATGAGAACGCTTAACTCAGCTTGCAAGCTATTGTAAGCTGTACTGAAAAAACAATTAACTTAAAGGAATTAACTCATGCAAATTTCAAACAATAGCCAGTTGCAAATGCAAGCATACAGCCAAATGCAACAAACAAAGCCTGCTTTGGAACAAACTACTAGTAATAAAACCCTGCAATCTGATACAGTAACTTTATCAAGTGAAGCGCTGGCTTTATCAGGCGGTGCAGAGATTCAACGTGGCGGTGGTGCAATGCTTCCACCTAGCAAGAAAGAGTATTAGGAACTGAATGTCTTTTATAGAGCAACTAGGTTTTTTTTCCCTATCCGCAATGAGTGCATGGGGATTTTTAATGGCGTTCTTTTTTAATATTTTTGTTTATTGTATAGATGAAAATAAAAGAAAAACCACGTTGCTCTTAAGTTCATTTATTATGATGCTCTCTTATCTAGGAGGGGATTATTTTTTTAATTGGTTAACTTACACAGCTACAACATTCCTAGATTGGGCTCTTTATGATCTAGCGACACTTACATTTTTAGCTGTTTCTTTTTATTTTGTAAAACGAACTACACCTTCATTTATATATCTTATTGTAGGCTTGATAATTAACACAGTATTGTTTCTTGCCGTTTATTTAGATGTGGAAGTCTATAAAAATACAACCCATTGGATTTTATGGGACATATATTCGATTGGAGTCAATATCGTTGATTTTACAATGATCATTGCTTTAATTGTTGATCGTGATTTTCTATTATTGAACAAACTCAAAAGCTTTGTAGTGTCTTCTGCAAATAACCATAAATTAGCTTAATAATTCAAAGCTATGTACATAAGTGATGTTGTTGGAAGTTTGATAGGAGCCTTCATCGAATGGGGGTTCTTAATGGTTTTTCTTTTTAATTTAGTGACACATATTAATAAACCTGATAAACGCTTGGTAATCTTGGCATTTATAATGATGGTTTCATACTTCCTAAGTGGCATTTTTAACTTATCTATCTATATCTATCTAAACTGGTTTTATTTTGATCTACTAACCATAACAACTGTTTTGGCGTGGATTTACGTTGCAAAAATAGGCTCTTGTAGTGCAATTTACTACATTGTATTGGGATTGTTCTCAAACGCTCTTTTGATGCTTAGCATATTTGTAGATATTGTGGTTATCGAAAATAGAACTCCTTGGGCACTATGGAGTATCTATTCGTTTGGAGTAAATACTATTGATATGATGATGCTAATAGCATTAATTACTAATCGCGACTTTTTACTACTTCATAAACTATGCCGGTTTGTGAAAGGTAAAAAATTTAAGCCGTGGTTTATAGATGAATCTGAAAAGCCCACCAACGCTTAATGAAACTCGTTTTATTTTTAAGAGTATCTGAATTTTAAGACTTACTTCATGCTTAAACTAATCCAAGACAATTTTGGAGTGTACCTCGCAGCATTTATCATGTGGGGTTTCTTGATGTCCTTTCTTTATAACATGGTAAAGAAATCATCTGCGCCAAATGGTGACAAAACAGTGATGTGGATCTCACTTGCACTGTTTATTTCTTACATGATGAGTGACCCATTACTCAATATAGCGCTTGGCTATAATATTTTAGATTCAAGTTTTGCCTATGTGATTTGGGCGCTATCTGATTTAACAATACTATTAGTTGTGTGGGTAATTACTCGAAAGCGAAATCTTACTCAGGCTCCTGCAAAGCTTTATGTATACATTGGGCTTTTAGTTAACTCATCACTGTTTTTAGGCATGTATTTTGATATTAACTATGCCTATACAGGAAGCTGGTGGTTTTGGAATGTCTATAGTATCACAGTGAACCTGATGGACATTATGATGCTCATTGCACTTTTCAGTAATAAAGATTTTCTGGGTTTTGTTAAGCTTTATCGGAAAGTTCAAGGCCAAGCTGGAGCAGCTTGACCTCAATTCGTTAGAAACGGTATTCCCAGCTGGTTCTAAGGGCTGTGTTTGTTTCTGACTCATCACCTATTTCATCTTTTGAAATAAGCCCTGTCACTTTCCACAAACCATTAAACATAGATTGTTGATAACCGAGCTCTAACTGCAACTGACTCATCTCAGATGCGACCTCAGCGTGTGTGGTTTCGCTTTCAATCCAACGTAACTTTGCATGGCCACCATAGCCATTTAAAGTGTGGTAATAGGCACCAAGGATAGCAGATTTACTTTGCAGTGGTGTTGAGCTGCCAAGTAAACGTGAGCGTTGTGTATAGCTGCCAGAGCCATATACGCAATCGCTAATTTGCTCACAAGTTTGCTCTGTATTTGAGTATTCAAAATAACTCTTTAGTAAATCCTCTGTTGAACCAAAGTAGCTTTCAATACCCAGCGTATAGAATGGCTCGCTCGGTGCTAAACCGCTTTTATTTCGACCCATAACTTCAGCATAAAAGGCAACAGGCTGCGTCATTAGAGTTGTAGAATACTTTACATCTAAACTGGTTAATCGGTGTTTTGATTCGATGCTCTCAAGGGTAACAGGGTCAATTTTTAGGTTAGTTAAATAGTCAGAGCCTGCACTATTAATAGCAACTTCAAGCCCTGTTAATGGTGTACTTGCAAACCTTAACGCCCAAAAGTCACCGTCTTCGGAATTATTAAGAAATGGCTTTTGTTTGGCGTAAATACCCGTTAACTGCCAGTTACCGATAAACGATAACCAACTTGGGCCTACATATTGCGTATTCGCTCTCGTAAAGCGCAGGCCTTTCATTGGCGCGGCATTATTTGATAGCAGTAGGGCGTTATCGTTACTTGGCCCCCACCAATGACTTACTTGTTCAGCACTGATTGACCAATTACCTAGTAAAACTGCTAAATAGCTATCTTGATAGGTCACATGTTGTTTATCAAGTGCATCATCGGCGTAATTAACACTGACCTTAGCACTTACGCGCTTCCCTGTGATAGAACCATAGCTATTTATGCCACTTTCTTGCTGGTGGCGTTTACCAAACCCTTGCTGGGTGAGTGGTTCGCTGTTGTAATTCAGGCGAATGCCTGAGCTCGACTTTTGTTTTGCATTATCAAGGGCATGCTTAACATGCTGATAAGCAAATAAGCTCTGCTCATCAAGTTGACTGGTATCTGCAATGTTTAGATCACGTGCAATACCTTGCCACATTAAGGGGTAACTATTAATAGGTTGTTTTATGACACCTTGGTTAAATAGCATTTCGATTGAAGCGCGAAGTAAAGGGTCGTCGCTTTCTATCCATGGTTCTGCAAGACTTGGCGCAGAGCACATTAGTAATGCAGTTAAGCTAATGAACTTTTTTAATTTCATCCGTGAATTTTTTCCTGTAGTGCTTTGGCTACGATAGGGTCAACAAACTCGCTTACATCACCATTGTGGCGTGCTACTTCTTTGACTAGAGTAGATGAAATAAATGAATTTTTTTCTGCAGGTGTCAAAAATACACTTTCTAGATCTGGATTTAGTCGACGATTCATATTTGCTAACTGAAATTCATAATCAAAGTCAGACACTGCACGAATACCTCGAATAAGTACTTCGGCTTTATGCTCGCGAGCTAAATCAGCTAATAAGCCAGAAAAGCCAATCACACTTACATTATCAAGATGCGCTAAGATTTTATTGGCAAGCTCAACACGCTCATCGAGTGTAAAGCACGGCTGCTTACTAGGGTTATGTGCAATAGCAACAATAACTTTTTCGAACATTTTTGCAGCTCGATGAATTAAGTCGGTATGGCCATTTGTAAGGGGGTCGAAGGTACCCGGATAGATTGCAGTAACGTTCATAACTATCAGCGATTTATAAATTTGCCTGCTATATTAACAGTGTTTTCTCGACTATGCAGCTTAGAAAATACGCGTATCGGATTAGGAACCTTCACCTATATAAGGTAGTAAACCGATTGAGGTTATTATTTTTCAAGGTAGTATTTAATTGCCACGCATTTGTTTATACTGCTTGGCTGGGGAACGTAATAATCATAAAAAACAGAGTAAATAGGCTATGAGCACAAAGGACAAAATCATACACACCAGCATTGAGTTATTTAATCGCCACGGTGAGCGTGCCATAACAACCAACCATATCGCCTCGCATATGGGGATAAGCCCAGGAAACTTGTATTATCACTTTAAAAATAAAGAAGATATTATTCGTCACATATTTGCTTTGTACAGCGACCATCTACACACTCATTTCAAGCCACTGACTCCTGATGACGATGCGCTTGAAAACCTAGCGGGTTATCTTGATTCGTTGTTTGAACAAATGTGGCGCTTTCAGTTTTTCTACGACAACTTAGGCGATATTTTATCTCGTGATGAAGAGCTGAAAAAAGGCTACATTGCGTTTCAAACTGAGCTTTTAGAGCAAGTTAAAGATGTACTTTTTGCATTACGTGAAGGCGGTGTTATTTGCATTGCAGACGAAGATGTTACAGAGCTTGCGCATATGCTTAAAATGACTGTGAGCTTTTGGACGCCTTATATCAAAGCTCGCCGCTTAAGTGGTGAACTTGCCAGAGCTGATATTTATAACGGTATTTTAAAAGTATTACTGCTATTAAAAGCTCATTGCACAGAGCAACATCTAGAGCAAGTTAACCAATTAAGAGCTAAGTATTTAGCCCTTGCTGAAACAGAGCAAAGCGAACAATAATCCCGCAAAGCAGTTTATTTCCTAGACGCTATAATTTTTGTTATAATCGCGCGCCCTTGAGGTTGCTTAACCTTGGGGCGTGTGAAATCCACAGTCTAAGAGTGAACTATGCTTAAATTTATCGTCAAACTACACCCTGAAATCGCGATCAAGAGTAAATCTGTTCGTAAACGTTTTACCAAGTTATTAGAAAATAATATTAAGATCGTTTTGCGTCGCGTTGACGAAAAAGTTCAGGTAAGAAACAACTGGGATAATATCTCTGTTGTCAGTTTGCTAGACTCTGAGCAAGTTCGCTTAGATATTATCGATGGCTTAAAACGCATTCCAGGTATCGTACAGTTTATTGAAGTAACAGAAACAGACTTCGACTCAATCGACGATATTTACCAAAAAGCACTTGAACTAATCGGTCATACCATTGCAGGCAAAACATTCTGTGTGCGTTGTAAACGTTCAGGTAAGCATGATTTCACCTCAAGCGATGTAGAGCGCTACGTAGGTGGTGGCTTAAACCAGCATGTTGAAGGTGCACGCGTTAAATTATCTCACCCAGAGGTGACAGTTCGTTTAGAAGTGCGTGATGATAAAGCTTATATCGTTACTCAAACTCACTACGGTATGGCAGGCTTCCCGCTACCAACACAAGAAGATGTACTATCGCTAATGTCGGGTGGCTTTGACTCAGGTGTTGCAAGCTATCAAATGATCCGTAAAGGTGCACGTACTCACTTCTTGTTCTTTAACCTAGGTGGTGCGGCTCACGAAATCGGTGTTAAGCAAGCGAGTTACTACATCTGGAAGCAGTTTAGCTCTACTCATAAAGTGAAGTTCGTTACGGTTGATTTTGAACCTGTAGTCGCTGAAATTTTAGAAAACGTTGAAAACAGCCAAATGGGTGTTGTTCTTAAACGTATGATGATGCGTGCAGGTAGCCAAGTTGCAGAAAAGCTAGGTGTACAAGCACTGGTAACTGGTGAAAGCATTGGTCAGGTATCGAGCCAAACGCTTGCTAATTTAAGTGTTATTGACCGTGTAACTGAAACCTTAATTATTCGTCCGTTAATCCAACACGATAAACAAGATATTATTAATATTGCACGTCAAATTGGTACGGCTGAAATGGCAGAAAGCATGCCTGAGTACTGTGGTGTTATTTCTAAGAAGCCAACAGTTAAAGCAAAAATCAAAACGATTCTTGCTGAAGAAGCTAAGTTTGACTTCGACGTGCTAAATACGGTTGTTGAGAATGCCCGTGTGATGGATATTCGCGATATCGACACCGAAGCAAAAGAAGAAGTGAAAGAAGCTGAGTCTGTATCTGACTTACCAGAGGGGGCAGTTGTTGTTGATATTCGCTCACCTGAAGAAGAAGATGCAAATCCATTAGAGCTTGAAGGTATTGAAGTTGTTCATTTACCTTTCTTCCGCTTAGCGACTAAATTTGGTGACTTACCAAAAGATAAAGAATATTACTTATATTGTGCTAAAGGTGTGATGAGCCAGCTACAAGCGCTGATCCTTCACGAAGAAGGCTACAGCAACGTAAAAGTGTATCGCCCGTAAGGGATAGTGATAAAAGCGCGACATGTTCGCGCTTTTTTAATGCCGAAAATAATTGCGAGAAACGAAAGCTAGTAACTTTACTCTTTCCCTTAGCTAACTTTTTATTTTTATCATGCTAAGCATTGCTTGATTATAAGGTGTTTTTACGCCTAATTTAGCGCCTTGTTCACACACATAACCACAAATTGCATCAATTTCAGACTCTCGATTATGGCTGATGTCTTGCTGCATAGAAGAAAAGTTTTCAGCGGTTGCCGTCATCACTGAATAGGCTTGGTCCAGTGCCTCGCTAAGCTTTACGTCAACACCTTGTTTATTGGCAACAAGGCATGCTTCATTGAGCAAGTTAATGATACGAGTACTAAATTGCGGTGCACGTAATTGGCCATTTTTAATGTTGTGAATCGCTGTTAACGGGTTTATGGCAATATTCACTAACAGCTTTTGCCAACGCAATGAGTGGATATCATCACTAACAGAAAAGTGTGGTAAGTAGCTAAACAGCTGCTTTAGCTCATTGAGCTTTCCACTAGCAGCGTTATTGCAAGCACCCAGCACGCTTTCGCCATTACCAGTATGGCTCACACTATAAGGCGTTGTTTTAAAGCCAGCTAAACGCGTTGTTAAAAACGCTAATCCTTGAGAGTCTAACAACTGGACATTAACTTCATCAACATTACCCATACCATTATGAGAAATAACGATTTGGCATTTTTTACTAAGGTAAGGTTTTACTTGTCCAAAGGCAGCTTGCACCTGAAATGCTTTAACTGTGATTAATACTAAGTCAAAGGGGGCGGATTGACTAAGCTCTTTGTGGTGAATAAGGCGAGCTTTAATTGGATGTGATTTACCATTACTGGCTTGATAAAAGCGCGTGGTCAGGGTTGGCTTACGGGTCAGTAATGTAATGTCATGTTGTGCAGATAAAAAATGGCTAAACAACAAGCCAATCGCACCGTCGCCAACAATTAATATGTTAGCCATTACGTTGCTTACTACCTACATGAAAACCAAGTTTTATAATAAAATAGCTTACAGCACCGATAAAATCAGCGACAAAATCCCCAACCGAAGCTTGACGGTAAGGCAGCATATCTTGCATAAACTCTATGGCCGCACCATATCCGGCTAATAGTAAAATTTGCACCAAAAGAGGCAATTTAAAGGCTTTGTCCATCACCATAGCCAGTACAAAGAAAATACCAAAATGCGCCACTTTATCTACGTGTGGAAAGAGGTTGCTCACCCCTTTAATTTCTTTGGCAAATAAAATTGTAAAGCCAATAATGCTGGCTAAAAAGATAACTTGGTAAACACGCCTTGTCACAATAAACCCTAAAAATGCCGAAATTGAATGGTCAGTATATCAAACAATTTTTGCATCGCACCTGAACAAATCGGATAAAAATAGAAAGAATCGACAAATAAGCGTTATAATTGCCAACCATAAATGAATTTAAAAAAGACTATGTTAGGAGAACCCCATGCCTTCATTTGATATTGTTTCTGAAGTAGAAATGAACGAAGCGCAGAATGCAGTAGATAATGCAAAGCGTGAACTAGAGACGCGTTTTGATTTTCGTGGTGTTGATGCATCAATCGAACTAAGTGATAAAGTAATCAAGTTAAAAGCAGAAGCACCACAACAAGTTATGCAACTTTTTGACATTCTTGCTGCGAAAATTTCAAAGCGTGGCTTAGATGTATCTAGCTTAGAATTAAGAGATGAGTCGCGTAGTGGTAAATACGTAATGCGTGACGTTGCGCTTAAGCAAGGTATTGAAAAAGACGTAGCGAAGAAAATCGTTAAATTAATCAAGGACTCAAAAATCAAAGTACAAGCCGCTATTCAAGGTGAAGAATTACGTGTAACAGGTAAAAAACGTGATGATTTACAAGAAGCAATGCAAGTTGTTCGTACTGCTGATTTAGGTCAACCATTCCAGTTCAAAAACTTCCGCGATTAATACTCTGTGTTTATAGCTTTGAGCTGTAGGTTTTAAGCTATAAACCTGCAAGTTTCTGAACTTTACAAGGAGCGTATTTTGAGACGAATATTAGGTTACAGAGAAAAAGATATCTTCTAGCTATTTTCAGCTAGAGGATATTTATGTCAGTAAAGAACAAAACAATTGACCGTAATAAACACGGTAAAATAAACAGAAAATACACAGGCCCACACAGTACTTATTTTTACCAACAAACACCAAGTTGGTGGGTGAAAATGACGATGACCAAGCCAAGAAGACGCTTAAATAAAGCTCTTTGCAAGCTTGTGCTGAATGGTGCTGACCCAGAAGGAATTGTTTTTCCATTAGGAAATTCAAAACCTCACGAGTACTTCTGGTAATCATTGTTTTATAAAAGCCAATCACCATGCTGATTGGCTTTTTTGATCTGACTCCACTTACAGTTTGAAGCTTTAGGCTTAAAGCTTTGCTTTAGAAGTATAGCCGTCCATTGACTTTCTTCCCCAAAATCATCACAATAACGGCCTATTTTCGAGGTGCTTGCTGTATCTTCAGATACGTTATATTTCAAAGGGTGAAATAGTCGCAAGATAATCGGGAAGTCGGTGCGTTTTCAGGGAGAAAACAATGCCAACACTGCCCCCGCAACGGTAATGTATATGCCATGCATGTACAGAGTCCGGAGACCGGCCTTGAATTAACTTACTATTCGCGTGTGCGGTGGGCACAGGCTAGGGGATATCATGCTAAATAAATCTGCGTTATGCGTAGCGGTTGCTGCTGCGTTATCTTTTTCTGTATCTGCTGACGAGCAATCAATAGAGCACATCACAGTTACTGCCAATAAATTCGAACAATCAATTAATGATGTATTAGCCAGTGTCACTGTTATTGACCGTGCTGATATTGAAGCAAGCTATGTGCGTGACTTACCAAGCTTACTGGCGACTCAAGCAGGCTTTCAAATTAATGCTAATGGTGGTTTTGGGCAAAGCTCAGGTGTTTCTTTACGTGGTGCAAGCTCTCGTCATACGCTTATTTTAATTGATGGTGTACGTACAGGCTCTGCAACACTTGGTTATAAAAGTATTAGCAATATTCCTTTAAACAGTATTGAGCGTGTTGAAGTAATTAAAGGCTCACGTGCTGCTGTATATGGCTCTGATGCGCTAGCAGGTGTGATTAATATCATTACGCGTAAAGCACAAAACACGACCTTAGACGTGACTTTTGGCTCAGACTCTTATCAAGAGTACCAAGTAGCGACGGGTGGTCAGTTTGCGGGTGTTGATGTTGCTGTTAATGCTGGTTATGAAAAAACAGATGGTTTTGATGTTCTTCAAGGTCTAGCGCCAGATGAAGACGGCTACGAAAACAAAAACCTTGGCTTTAATCTAGGTTATCAAAATGAGCAATTAGGTGAATTTTTAGCTCAAGCACAGTACTCAGAAGGCGAAGCCAAATACGACAGTGCTTATAGCCCAGCAAACAGTACCGTAGAAAAAGGCGAGTTCGAAAATTACCAAGCTTCATTAGGTTGGAAAAAAGCCTTCGAAAAACACAGCCATGCCATCGATATTGCCATATCAAGTGATAGTTCAGATGACTCACGTATTGATTACACTGGTGCAACGGTGGTTGATAAGTTTGAAACTGAGCGTGAGCAAATCGATTACAATGGCCAATACTTTTTCAATCAAGCACTGACTCTTAGTGGCGGTTTGAATTGGTATAAAGATGAAGTGAACACTAACTCAGGTACATACTTAAAAGACAGCCGTGAAGTATTCGCTGTGTTTGTTGGCGCATATTATGATGACGAACAAGTACTCGCTAACCTGACAGTTCGCCAAGATGATGATCAGCAGTTTGGTGATGAAACAACATACACTGCAGCTGTAGGCTATCACTTAAATGACATCGCCACATTCCGTGTTAGTCAAAGTACTGGTTTTAAATCTCCAACATTTAATGATCTATATTACCCAGGCTCAGGTAATCCAGAGTTAAACCCTGAAACATCAGATAACCAAGAGCTTGGTTTATCACTCAATGTGAATGATATTAGTCTTGATATTGCGATTTTCCGCAGCGAAATCGACAATAAAATCGCTTGGGCACCAAATGCATCAGGGCAATGGATCCCAACCAATATAAACGAAGCTCGCCACGAAGGTGTTGAGTTTAGTTTTAAAAACCAAGTATTTGGCTTTGATCATAGCTTTAACTTTACCTACCTTTCAGCGGAAGATACACAAACAGGTCAGTCACTCACCTATGTGTCAAATCACAGTGTGAATTGGTCATTGCACAAAGCATGGGGTGATTTTGATGCCGGTATCGATATGCAATACCGTGGTGATCGTGATGGTAAGTTAACGCACTTACCTTCATATACATTATGGAATTTAGTAGGTCACTACCAAGCGACTGACAACTTAACTGTGTCACTACGAATAGAAAACCTATTCGATAAAGAGTACAACGCCGTTGATGCTTATGGCACTGACTTAGATGGTGACTTCATCAACGATGAATATTACTACTACAACACGGCTGAGCGCCGCTTGTTTGTAGGTGCCCGATATCAGTTCTAATAGTTATTAAGGCCAGCTGAGCTGTTTGCTTAAAGCGAGTAATTGACATTAATTTGCCCATTCATGTCATTTGTATAAGTAAAAACAAGCTCAGCTTCATTATTAGTTCTGCGTCTAAAAGCTCGCTACCTACTTAGCGGGCTTTTTTCATTTTAGTTTATCAGCGAAATATTGCTCGAACTTAGCAAGCTTTGGGGCAATAAGTATGCTGCAATAACCTTGATTCGGGTTTTCATTGTAATAGTCTTGGTGGTACTGCTCTGCAGGATAAAAGTTTGATAGAGGGCTGAGTTCAGTCACAATGGGTTCACGAATTTGCTTTTGTAAAGCATCAATCATGGCTTGTGACTCAGTTTTTTGTTGTTCATCATGATAATAAATCACACTGCGATACTGCGTGCCGACATCATTACCTTGACGGTTTAACTGTGTGGCATCATGTAAAGTGAAGAACATTTCAAGTAGGGTGTTATAGCTCACAACACTGCTGTCGAAATCAAGCTGAACAACCTCGGCATGACCTGTTAAGCCAGTACAAATTTGCTGATAACTTGGGTTTTCAATCTCGCCGCCAGCATAGCCAGAGCTGACATTAAGTACTCCTTTCACACGTCTAAATGCTGCATCAATACACCAAAAGCAGCCGCCGCCAAAAGTAGCTATTTGTATGTTGTTATCCATATTTAACTTCCTTACCTTTTTGCTGACTATAGCTGAAAAAACAAAACGCCGTAAAGACGGCGTTTTGTAACATCTTAAACTCGTTTAAATTTCTTCTAACGGCTTATCTTTTGCCTGTTGTTCTAACTTGCTTTGTAAGTACTCAGGCGACTGGGTATTTCTGGCTAGCGCACTGTATGCTGCAGGTACTACGAATAAGGTAAGTAAGGTTGCAACAATAACACCAGTAAATACCACCACACCAATTACCATACGGCTTTCTGCACCTGGGCCACTTGCAAGTACTAGCGGTACCGAGCTCATTACAGTGGTCAGTGAGGTCATGATAATGGGGCGTAAACGCTGCGTAGCTGCTTGAGTTATCGCTTCGTCAAACTCAACGCCTTTATCGCGTAGTTGGTTAGCAAACTCAACAATCAAAATACCGTTTTTCGCACTCAAACCAATTAGCATTACGATACCAATTTGGCTGTAAATATTCAGAGTGAGATCTGTGTACCATAAGCCAAATAATGCGCCGACTAAACCAAGCGGAACGGTAAGCATGATCACAAACGGGTGAATGAAGCTTTCAAACTGGGCTGCAAGTACTAAGAAAGTTACAGTTAGTGCAAGAATGAACACATAGGTCATTGCTGATGCGCCTTCATAGAATAGTTGCGATTCACCTTTGTAGTCAATTGCACCGTCTATGTCATTTTCTTCAGCCGCAACTTGATTTAAGAAGTTCAGCGCTTCTTCTAAGGTATAGCCATCTGCTAAATTCGCACTTAACGTAATTGCGCGCATACGGTTATAGCGGTTCAAACGAGACGCTGTGGCTTCTTCTTTTAAACTAATTAAGCTATCTAGCGGAACCAATTCGCCACTGCGTGATTTTAAGTAGATATTTGAAATATCAGTCGGGTTAGCAAAATCTTCTTTGGTCCCTTTTAAAATTACATCGTATTCTTCACCGCGGTCGATAAAGGTCGTTACGCGACGTTGGCCTAACATGGTTTCTAGCGTGCGACCTACATCAGATACAGAAACACCTAAATCTGCAGCTTTGTTTTTATCAATGTTGATTAAAAACTGCGGGAAGGTTTCTTTGTAATCATGGTCGATTCTCACCAAACCAGGGTTTTTCTCTGCACGCTGGATAATACGGTCTCGCCAATCAGCTAGTTGATCGTAATCGTTACCTTGCAATACAAACTCAATTGGGCGTGATGAACCACCGCCACCGATACCACGGCGCATAATCGCAAAAGCCCGTACGTCGGTCACTTCCGTCATCTTACCGCTAATTTCATCCATTACTTCCCAAGTTGAGCGCTTGCGTTTATCCCAATCAGCCATTCCTATGATAGCCACGCCACCTTGACCACCCCAACCCGGGACTCGAATAAGCACGCGACTTAATTCACCAGATTCAGAGTAAGGCATCAAACGCTCTTCAATTTTTGCCATGTTAGCCGCATTATTCTCATAACTAGCGCCTTCTGGGCCGCTCATCATGATAAAGAATGTTCCACGGTCTTCTTTTGGCGTCAGCTCTGATGGCACTTTTTGAAATAGCATAAAGCTGGCAACACCAGCCAAAATCATCATTAGTAGTAAGCTCCACTTACGACTCATATTTGAAGTAAGTGAATTACGATAGGCGTTTTCAATTTTGTTAAATGTTCTATCCATCCACTGGCTAAACTTACTTTCTTTTTCTGATGGCTTCAGTACTTTTGAGCAAAGTGCCGGAGAAAGGGTTAAGGCTGTAATACTAGAGAAGAACACTGCGGCGCTTACTGCCATAGCAAATTCGGTGAATAGTGCGCCGATACGGCCATCCATAAACACCAGTGGTACGAAGACCGCAATTAGTACGAGCGTAGTGGCGATAATCGCAAAGCCAACTTCACGGGCACCACGAAACGCAGCAAGAAGAGGCGGTTCACCTAATTCTATTCGGCGGTGAATATTTTCAAGCATTACAATTGCGTCATCTACGACTAAACCTATCGCAAGAACGAGAGCTAATAGAGTCAGTAAGTTGATTGAGTAACCCATAGCAAGCAAGAACATAAAGCTACCAACTAGCGCTACTGGTACCGTGACTGCAGGTACGAGTGTTGCACGAATATTACCTAAGAATAGGTAGATAACCAATACAACCAGTGCCATTGAAATCCCAAGCGTTCTATATACTTCATCAATTGATTCTTTGATAAAAATAGATGAGTCATAGCTGTCTTGAATGGTTGTGCCTTCTGGCAGGTTACGCTTGATTTTTTCAAGTTCTGCGCGGGCATTATCAACGACGGTAAGAGTATTGGCTTTGGCCTGCTTTACAATGCCTAAGCCAATCATATTTCTGCCATTACCGCGAAACAGACTTTCGTCGTCAGCGGCTTCTAAGTGAACATCAGCCACTTCACCTAAACGTACTAAATAGCCATCTTCACCACGTTTAATAACCAAGTTTCTAAAGTCTCGCTGATCTTTATAACTACGGGCGGTACGTACTGTAAAATCACGGTCGATAGACTCGATTTCTCCAGCGGGTAATTCAACGTTTTCAGTTCGTAACGTGTTTTCGATATCGCTACTGGTTATACCGCGTGCAGCCATCGCTTTACGGTTTAACCAGATTTTCATTGCGTATTTACGTTCACCACCAACACGCACGTTTGAGACACCGTCAACAACGGCTAATCGGTCAACAATAAAGCGTTGTGCATAATCAGATAACTGTAATGAATCCATGGTAGTACTGTTTAGTACGAACCATGCAATTGGGCTTTCATCGCTGTTTGATTTAGATACCTCTGGCGGGCGAACTTGCTCAGGTAAGCTATCTAGGGCACGGGCTACACGTTCGCGTACATCGTTTGATGCAGCATCGATATCACGGCTGATATTAAACTCAATGGTGATATTTGAGCGACCATTACGGCTCGATGAATTAATACTTTTGATGCCTTCGATACCCGAAATGCGGTTTTCGAGTACTTGGGTGATTTTGGTTTCAATAATCTCTGCGCTGGCACCAGTGTAATCAGTGCTAACGCTGACAATCGGTGTTTCAATATCCGGGTATTCTCGCAGTGGGAGCATAGAAAATGCCACCAAACCAAAGGTAAGTAATAACAGGTTGATTACGATCGCAAAGACCGGGCGTTTAACGCTAGTATCAGTAATTTTCATGGTTTAGCCCTTGATACTTACTTTGCTGCCAGTACGGATCTTAATAATGCCTTCAGTCACAACTTGCTGACCACTTTCAAGGCCTTTATCAATGGCTACCCAGCCATTGTGACGACCTGCCACATGTACTTCTACTTTGTTAGCAACGCCATCTTCAATTTGGAACACATAGTGTTTGTCTTGCTGAGGGATTACGGCTTTCTCTGGCACCATTAGCGCTTGGTTTGAACTTAACTCTAACGCCGTGTTCAGCAACATGCCTGGTCGCAATAAACCACTTTTATTAATAAAGCTTGCAGTTACTTCAACGCTACGTGTTATAGAATCAATACGAGAACTAATGTGGGTCACTTTACCGTTAAAGGTTTTTTCTGGGTAGGCATCATTTTGCGTCATCACTTTCATACCAAGCTGCAACTGAGCTAGGTATTTTTCTGGCACTTTAAAGTCGACCTTAATAATGCTGATATCATCAAGTGTGGTAATGTTTGTTGTATTGCTAACATAAGTACCAATTGAAATTTCGCGCTTGCCTAGCAAGCCAGAAAATGGCGCTTTGATGGTCATTTCTGCCAGCTTTGTTTTAGCACTTTCAAGTTGTGCTTCGGTTGCGTCAACCCGCGATAATTGCTCTTCAAGTAATGATTTAGCAGTCGCTTGTGAGCGAGATAACTCAGTGAGGCGCTCAAGTTGGCGGCGTTCTTCGCGTAAATTAATACTTAGCTCTTTTACTGCTAATTCTTCTTCTTGAGATTGCAATTGAACTAGTTTTTGACCTTTACTCACTAAGTCGCCATCATTGAAAAAGATATCGGTAACATAATCGTTTTGCGCGCTGCGAATATAAATCGCTTGGTTAGCACGAGCGCTACCAATTGCTTCAATGAGTACTGCATTTTCCTCGGCTGTAACAGTGTGCGCTGTTACTTGTGTTGCACGGTTGCCAAAGTTGCTTTGCTCCCCTTGGCTTGAAGGTAAATACAAATAAATACATAACCCAAGTAAAAGGGTAATAATAAAAGGAAAAAGTGCTTTACCAGATTGTGTAGAATACATCATCGTGTTACCAGAAAATTAGTTGAGTGTAGTGTACAAAATTAGTACGTGCCCCGTATGTCAGGTATCTCATAAATTTGTGCATTTGGCGTAAAAGTTAAAAGTTCGGCTAATTTGTTCCTTTATTGTGACTAAAAGAGAGGTTTTAGTATGGGTAAAGAACCAAAGTGTAATTATTGTTTAACGCTTAGAAAGATAGTTTTGGTCACAATTGTGATGTTTATTTTTTACTTTTCAGTATATGGATAAGAAACTTCCTGCACTCAAAGTGCGTGCTCAAGCATCTCGCCATGGCAGCGAGTTTTTAATTGTTGGCGGTATTGGGTTAATCATTATTATGTTGGTTAACTTATTGAGGCCCGGTGAAATTAGCATTGTTGAGATTTTTTTAGCAACAACCTGTATTGCCGCAATTTTTATTGGCTTTTTAAAAACTCAAGAACCATACTTTAGCCTAACATTTACTCAGAATTTACTTATTTATCATCACAAAATTGGGAATTGGCAGCTAAATCGTGCTAATTTTCATCATAGTGGTATACCAAAAGTGGAACAAGGCTTAGAATACCTTGAGTTAAACGCAGTTGGTATTAAACTCAATAACATAGATGAATTTTTAACTCAGATTTCCCCGAGAATTGCTGGACGATTACTGATAGAGCAACGTCATTTATTTATGCAAGTCATTCAAAAATATTGCAAAAATGGTGAGTGCCCATCAGAATGGTTAATAGAAGAGACGGACTACACTGCCCCTAGTGGTCAGCTTTACAAAGGATTGATTGCCATGTTTGCTAATCGTACGCAGCATTTAAGGCAATTAACAGGATACGATTTATTGTTGCCAGCCAATGTTCTTGATGTTGATATTTGGCAATTTAGTGCTGATTTAAATCGTTGGAAACTGAATCCTAATGAGTTTATTGAGGCGCGTTTACAGAAAAAGTAAGCAGTTAGGTGCAGTAAGTAGCAGGATAAGACTATGAGTCAAGAACGTTCTTTTATTAAAAGCGGTCGAAACACAATAATACACAAAGATAAAAAACTCGACTTAGTGGTTGTGAATGGTGAGAATCACCCACGCATTAAAGTTACTCAAAATGGTTTAGAGCCGTTTAAAGACGACCTGCCAAAAAACCGTCGTGAAGCCAAAGAGCGCTACTTAGAGATGGTGTATGTAGCAAGCCCTGATGTATTTGCAGAAGAAAAACGTTTGTTGTTTATCCAAGCCCTCGATGGCAGAGAATACAAAGTCGATTACAGTAAAGTAGGTACAAAGCTTTTCGTTCGTATCCATCAAGAAAGTTATTTATAAACCCGAGTCTGGCACTTTAATTGCTTGTTATTAGCTTATTTGGCAGTCGGCCATGACCGACTTTGCATTTTAAGGTGGTAAACATGAGATTAGTGCCTCTTACCCTAGTTGCATTAACGACATTAACAGCCTGTGGCGGCGGTGGTGGTTCGAGTGATTCGAATCCAGTCGCAGCAACAGTTAATGCAGGCTCAGATCAGCAAATTATTGAAAAAAGTGAATTTACTGTCTCTGCCAAAGGCTCTCCAGCAGATGGCACTTTTACCTGGGAGCGAGTCAGTGGCCCAGCAGTAGAAGGTTTTCCAGCTGAAGGCGCAGAACAAACCATTACCGCTCCTGATATTAAACTCGACTCTGAACTTGTTTTAAAAGTAAATTATCAAACTGATGGGCAACTTGTTTCCGATCAAGTTAGTATTTTTATTACCTCTAATAATCAACTGCCTGTTGCAGTGATTACTCAAACCGCGCCAGAAGAGTTACCATCACAATACAATGATGTGATTACATTAAGTGGCGAAGAGTCTGCTGATATCGATGAAAATGGTTCGGTTGATAGCTACTTATGGACTCAACTTGATGGTCCTGAATTAACGGCTGATAGTTACGACAAGCAAACCATTAGTTTCACTCACCCACTACTTGAATCAAATACAGCGATGACTTGGCGCTTGACTGTAACTGACGATGAAGGTGGTTCAGCAAGTACTGAAGCGTCGTTTACATTAAATAAAACGGTTGAAGTAATTATTGCTGATGCGGGCGTTGATCAACAAGTTATTGAGTTTGATACCGTGACGCTTGATGCTAGCAATAGTGAAATCGTGACGGCAACAAAATCATGTTTTTGGCAGCAATTAACAGGCGAAACAGTGACTTTGGCAAACCAGAACCAATGTATCATAACTTTCGTCGCTCCTGATGTTGATACCGATTCAGAGCTGAGCTTTGAAGTTACCGTGACAGACAGTAAATCACGTAGCGACACGGATATTGTGATTATAGATATAAGTCCAAAACCTCTGGGTTTAATTAATGATACCGGCATGAGTGATTGCTACAACAACTCACAAAAAATTAATTGTGACAGCGAAGACTTTCCAAGCCAAGATGCTGATATAGGTCGTGACAGCGTCGCAAATCAACTCGATAAAGTTGGTCAGGGTGACTTGGCGTTTGATTTTACGAAAATGAATGAATTTGCCGATGAACTACCTGATGATGCTACTCGCTTTAGCTGCGTACGCGATAACGTGACAGGGCTAATATGGGAAGTGAAAGAAGCAAGTTCAACATTGCCACCGTCAACCACCGAGCGTGCTGGATCAAATCATTATACTTGGTATCTAAATGGTTCAACTGGAGTGCAAACTGGCAGTGTGCAAGGGGCTGCGGGCTCTTCATGCCCAAGTACTAGTAACTGTGGCTTGCAAACTTATATTGATGATGTAAATAGCCGCGACTTTTGCGGTGGTACAAACTGGCGTGTGCCCACTTACACTGAATTATTAGGGCTATTAGATTATGCCAAACAAGGTGAGTCTACGTTACTTAATACAGACTTTTTCCCTAATCAGCCTAGTGATACTCAGCTAAGTACTAGTAGCAGTTCGTTTATGCCATATTGGACCTCACAAACAGCGGCAGATGGTACAAGTCTATCGCAGGCCTATATTATTGATATGAGTAGTGCTAATGATTTAGCGTACCCCAAAAATAACACCGCCTTTGTGCGCTTAGTCAGAACGCCGGGAGAGTAATATGCGAAAGTTACCTTTAATTACCGCACTTACCGTTATTGCTTTGCAATCGGGTTATGTCGCAGCGCAAGTATGTTATAACGCCGTCACAGAGACCACCCCTGATAGCCGTTTTGTGATTAACGAAGATGGTACAGTCAGCGACAGCGCAACGGGCCTTATGTGGCAACGTTGTACATTTGGTCAAAGCTATAATAGTGAAACGGATACCTGTGAAGGGACCAGCCAGCAACTTACCTGGGGTGAGGCACTGCGCGGGGCTGAAAATGCAACCTTTGCTGATTACAGCGATTGGCATGTGCCAAATGTTAAGGAGTTAGCAAGCATTTTAGAGCACAGTTGTGTGCAGCCTAGTATTAACGAAACGGCGTTTTTATCAACTAAGCTGCAAAACTATTGGAGTAGCACTTCAGGGATCAGTCGCACTGATCTTGCTTGGGTGTATCAATTTGATAAAGGCATAAATAGCCTTCATGCAAAAACATCTGATGTTTATTTGCGTTTGGTGCGCTACGAAAAGTAATTTTTAATAACCTCTAACCGCGCTTGCTCAAGCGCGGTTTTTATTTCTGCCCCTTTAATACCTTGCGCAATAAACTGCTGCGGATTAACTGCACGCGCTTGCGCTGCTGCTTTTATTATTGACTCATAGCAGGCAACTGACTGTTGATGACTAACCTCTAAAACCTTTAATACCTGTTCAAAGCGTTCTGGGCGACGCCATAAATCAAGTTGATTAAAGCTGCTAAAAATAGCCTCGCTAGTCGGTTTTTCTGCGCTTAACGTTGTTTGATGTATTTGACTAAATAGCGCTAAATCACGTACTTCATTAGGTAAGCGTATGCTAGTTGCAATGATCTTTATCTCGTCACTTGAAAGCGATAAGGTGACTTGACTGAATAACACTGCAATGTCATTAATTTGCAGTTTATTAGCATAGGCAAAGCGTGCTTGTAGCGTGTTGTAAAGCTCATCGCACCACTTTTCTTCAAGCTCCGCGCTTACGACATGCAGACCGCCAATACTAGCAAGCACATTTAGAAACTCGCTAAATGCACCGTCACTGAGAGACTTTTCGCACTCTAACCACACTCGTTCAGCGGTGAGAGTGTTAAGTTCACCCGCCTTCACCATATCAATTAAAAGAGCTTTGGTTTCTGGAGCAATAGTAAAACCTAGGTAATGATAACGAGCTGCAAAACGGGCTACCCGTAATATTCTCAATGGATCTTCACTAAAGGCATCAGAAACATGACGAAGTAAGCGATTTTCTAAGTCTTGTTGGCCAGAAAAAGGGTCAATTAAGCTGCCATCTTCAGCTTGTGCAATGGCATTTACAGTGAGATCTCGGCGAATTAAGTCTTGCTCTAGTGTCACATCCGGCGCGAAATCACAAATAAAGCCGTTATAGCCTTGGCCTTGTTTTCGCTCGGTGCGAGCTAGCGCGTATTCTTCTTTACTTTGAGGATGTAAAAATACCGGGAAGTCTTTACCAACTTGTTGATAGCCTTGACTAATAAGTTGCTCAGGCGTTGCGCCAACCACCACATAGTCACGCTCTTTAATGTCACGACCAAGTAGGGCATCTCTGACTGCGCCACCGACTAAATAAACCTGCATAAAACACCTCTAATTTTGCCTTTTGGCTATTTTACGTTATTTAACCAATAAAATGTAAACAAGGTTTTAAGTAGCGAGGTTTTTTGCCATTATAGACCGTGATTTTAAACGCAAGGAATAACACGGTGTATTTAAGCTATTTTGGCTTGTCAGAAAAACCCTTTTCAATTGCCCCAAATCCTGAGTATTTATTTCTTAGTGAGCGTCATAAAGAGGCATTAGCACACCTTACCTATGGATTAGGTGAAGCGGGTGGCTTCGTTTTATTAACAGGTGAAGTCGGTACAGGTAAAACAACACTAACGAGAAGCCTGCAAGAGCAGCTGCCTGAAAATACTCAAGTAGCACAAATTCATAACCCTGCTTTGTCACAGCTTGAACTGCTTGCCAGTATTTGTGATGAATTGAATATCGACTATGACAGCACTAATGCGACCTTAAAGACTCTCACTGATGTAATCAAAAAACACCTTGAGGCAAATAATCAAGCAGGCGGCCATACCATCTTAATTATTGATGAAGCACAACTACTCGCGCCAGATGTGTTAGAACAGTTGCGGCTGTTAACCAATATCGAAACAGATCATAAGAAGCTGCTGCAAATTGTGTTAGTAGGGCAACCGGAGCTTCAAGAGCTACTAAAACGCACTGAATTAAGACAACTTGCTCAGCGAATCACTGCGCGTTATCACTTATTGCCACTAACTGAAGGGCAAGTGTTTGCCTATGTTAAGCATCGTTTGTTTAAAGCGGGGACAGAACAAGCTTTATTCTCGGGTGATGCATTAAAAGCGATTTATCAAGTTACTCAAGGCGTTCCAAGGTTAATCAATTTACTGTGTGAGCGTTGCCTAGTTGGCGCGTTTTCTCAACAAAAGCTGAGTATTGACAGTGAGCTTGTGATGCGCTCTGCCGCCGAAGCACTACCGCCAACCAGCACTCCTGTTGCTGCAGTAGAAAATAAAGAGCCGAGTTATGTTTGGCTTTACCCAGTTTCATTTTTAGCCGTATTAGGGATGGGTATTGGTTTATCCTACCTAATATAACGAGTTTACATTTATGTCATTATTATTAGATGCAATTAAACAGTCAGGTCAGCACGAACAAACCGCGGTTGATCACGATCAAGCTGCACTAGCGCTCAAACAACAGCAAGAACTTAAACGTTATCGTCGATTAGCTTTTTTATTTGGCCTATTACTAGCGGCAATATTAACGCTTATGGCTGGATTTTCGATTGGTAAATGGTTACAGAAAACTAAACCATTTGCCGAGCAACCAAAGGTCGTTAATAACAACAATGAAGTGACCAAAAGCACCCCGACTGAGATTAAGACAAGCCCTGAAAACGAGCAGCCTGCTAAACAAGAGCAAGTAGCACAAATTCAACCTCAGCAAGCTACAAATAATGCAGGACAAGCAGCTGCGATTCAGCAAGGTCAAGTAATGCAACAAGCAGCGGTACAGCAACAAATGATGCAGCAAGTTCCGGTGCAAGGTCAGCAATATCAATGGGTGCAAGTGCCAGTTAATTCAGCTCCTGTGTACGCCAATCAAGGCTATCAAGTACAACCTCAGTACCAGCAACCGGTATACCAAAATCAGCCTGCGTATCAATCACAGCCACAGTTCTCGCAACCAATGCAGCAAATTAATCCTCAACAAATGAGTAGTAACGGTGTCGATTTAAGTAAATATAAGGTGCTTGGTAAACCACTCGGTAGTCAGCCAGTTCAACCTGTTTCTACATCATCAGCCAATGATGAGTTAAGAGATGTGCCAGATACATTGAAAGACGCTTTTGCTAAGGCTGTTGAAGATGTTGACAGCAAACGTAGTGTCGATATTACTCGAAGTACTAAAAACACGTCCTATGCAGAGCCTATTGAACTCTTGCCAGATGCATTACAAAGCCTTATTCCAACAATTAAATACCAAGCACACATCTATGCTTCAGAAACGTCTAAGCGTTGGATAAAGCTTAATGGCCGAGAGTTATATGAAGGAGATAACATCGGCGTGTTATCTGTGGTTGAAATCACCCCAGAGCAAACTTTATTAAGCTACGATGGTTATGAGTTTACATTAAAAGCATTACAAGACTGGCCTGAATAGCCAGTCTTACCAAGGGCTAAGGTAAAATAGAGTTCTTAAAGAAGCGGATCAGATCGATATTAAAGTCAGTCGGTCTGACAGCTGCTTCTAAGCTATCGTGACAGCGGCTGTTTGCTAAATCGATATCTTGTACTTCGGTATAGTGTGCATGTTTGGCATTATAAAAAACCTTTACAGAGGGCTTCAATGGGCTGGTAGGGTTACTACGTGTTACCACTCCTAATTTTTGGCTTTCAAGTTTTACCAAGGTGCCAACAGGGTGAATACCGATACACTGTATAAATTTGGTTACTAGGTCTCCATCAAAGCTATCTGGGCAGCCATCTTTAAGTATCTTAAACGCCTTTATTGGCTCCATACCAGCTTTATAGACCCGCTCAGCGGTTAATGCATCATACACATCAACAATTGAAGCCATACGTACGTACAAGCTTATTTCATCAGCGCTTTTACCAAATGGGTAGCCACTGCCATCTAGGCGCTCATGGTGGAAGCCAGCTATATCAACAGCAATCCCGCTCAAGCCTGCTTGCTCTAAAATCTCTTTACTAAAGCGAGCATGATCTTGAATGGTTTTATATTCGTCATCTGTTAACTTGCCTGGCTTATTGAGAATTTCATCCGGAATATTAATTTTGCCGATGTCGTGCAGTAATGCACCTGTGGCAATTTCTTGGATTATCGATCTTTCTATCCCTAAATGTTTGGCAAAAATACTCATTAAAATTGATACGTTGATTGAATGCTCAAGTAGATAAGCATCTTTCTCACGCATACGAGTGATACAGGCGAGGGCGTCTTGATTACGAAAAACCGAATCAATAAAACCGTTTGCTAGGTCTTTAAAAGGAGCTATATCAATTTTATTACCATCACGTATATCGTCAAAGGCTTTGTTTTGTAATGACTTTGCTTCGTTATATAAGCTATTTGCCTTACTCATTTCTGCCGACACACTATGAGTGGTGTGCCAGGGATCAAAAGCAGTGGTGTCGTCAGCAGGTTGTGGATTATTTTGCTGCTCAACCACTTTATTCTCACTGTCTAAAGTCAGTGTTTTGTTTGGGTCGATAGCTATTTCTAATATGCCAGCCTTGATCAGCTTGTCTATGCTTCCCTGTGTTTTTACCCAACCTTGGTTTTTAATACGGATCTTGCCAGTCTGTTTCGTTACACTTTGGACAAACATGCCCGGCTTAAGTTGATTGATAGGGAGTGTTTTCAAGGCCTTTACTTCTAATCGAGTTCAATACTATAAAACTAGCAGAAAATCTGTATCTCGGTAAACAAGAATAATGAAAAGGTATCTTTAAAAATCAAAAAGCCCTCGCAATTGCGAGGGCTTTTATTTAGCTCAGGAGGGGTTAATTTCCTTTAATCAATACGATTACTCGTCGTCTTCAACCAATGTCATTAGTGATGTGTTACCACCAGATGCGGTTGTATCAACACTAATTGTTTTCTCAGTTAATAAACGCTTGATTAGCGTGTCGTAGTACTCTGAGCTGATCACTGGCAGAATCGCACCTTTACGCTGTGCTAGCTGCTGGCTGAAGTAGCCTAAACGTGATGAGCGTGCAGCTACAACAGCACCAGCAAGGTGAGGATGTGCTAAAATTGCTTGTAACTGATTAGGTTTAGCAACTTGGAATACACCCTCAGCAATACCTGTTGAAATAAACTTATCTCTAAATGCAACTGCTTCATCAAAGAATAACTCAGAAGCAACCGTGATTACTGTGTTACCAGCAGCTAATGCTGTGATAATTGAAATTGCCCAGAAGTTAAACGATGTGCTCTTGTCGGCATAACAAACTACACAACCACGAGGCTCTAAGTGCAGCGTATTAGACTCACCCGTTGGCCCAGGCAACACAGTGTGTTTACGCATGTGTTTTTCAAGACGGTTAAGCTGTGCACGTGCATCAGCTAAGGTTAACGCTAAGTCATCAGCAAGTTCATCAATGATTTCAACAGTCGCTACTTTTGCAAGTAATTGACGAACAGCAGAAACTCGGTCGTTAAGTGGTGTTGCACGCCAGATTTTTTCATCACGTAATGAATTATCCATCAGCTTAGCAACTTGCTCAGCAGCACCTGAGTAGTGGTGAGTATCTAACTCATCAGGTGTTAGATTTGTCATTTGTACGTTATCTGGTGATGCTTTTTCTTTCACAAGACGTTGTAAGTAGTTAGGGCCACCGGCTTTAGGGCCTGTACCAGATAAACCACGGCCACCGAAAGGTTGTACGCCAACAATCGCACCGATCATATTACGGTTGATGTAAACGTTACCTGCACGTGACATTTTCGCTAAGTACTCGCAGCGCTCTTCGATACGTGAGTGCACACCCATGGTTAAGCCAAAGCCAGTGCCATTGATTTGATCAATCACATTATCAAGCTCTGTGCCTTTGAAGCGGATGATATGTACACACGGGCCAAAAACTTCGCGTTTAAGCACCGATAAATCTTTGATCTCGTATAAACGAGGTGCAAAGAAATAAGCACCGTTTTCGCTGTTATCAGGAATTGCACATTCATAGTGAAGTGTTGCATTACCTTTTAAGTACTCAACGTGGTCAGTTAAGTTTTTAAGTGCTTTTTCGTCGATAACAGGACCGATATCCGTTGAAAGTAATGAAGGGTCGCCAACGTGAAGCTCTTTTAAAGCGCCTTTAAGCATCTCAATGATGCCATCAGCAACATCTTCTTGTAAGAATAATACACGTAGTGCAGAACAGCGTTGACCAGCACTTTGGAAACCTGAACTGATCACATCATCAACAACTTGTTCTGGTAGAGCTGTTGAGTCAACGATCATACAGTTTTGACCACCGGTTTCAGCGATAAGCGGTACTTGAATATCGTTACGCGCAGCAAGTGTTTGCGAAATGAGAGTCCCTGTTTCTGTAGAACCTGTGAACATAACAGCTTGAATTCGCTCATCAGGAACGATAGTTTTACCTACTTCGCTACCACGAGCAATAACAGGTTGTACAACATGCTCTGGTAAACCTACAGATAGCATAAGTTCAATGGTACGAAGAGCAATTAGGCTGGTTTGCTCAGCAGGTTTAGCAATAACTGTGTTACCAGTTACGATTGCTGCGGCAACTTGACCTAAGAAGATAGCAAGCGGGAAGTTCCATGGGCTGATACATAAGATCACACCACGCGCTTCAAAGCGTTCATCTTCTGATAGTTCCTCAGCGCGTGCTGCGTAGTAGCGGCAGAAATCCACTGCTTCACGAACTTCATCGATACCATCTTGGGTAATTTTACCTGCTTCTTTAATACAAATAGCGACAAGTTCATCGTGGTGACGCTCTAGGATATCAGCAACGCGGCGTAGTAAGTTTGCGCGCTCTTTAACAGGTGTCTGTGACCATGATTCAAATGCTTTCTCTGCATTTTCTAAAAGTGCAGTCATCTCTTCTGATGATTGTAATTTCACATGACCAATGATTTCTTTATGGTTTGCAGGGTTCTTCACAGGGATAGAACCTTCAGGCACATCGCTTAATTCAATACGATGCTCTTCAAACCACGTATCAAGGTTTTCTTTAAATGGTGTGATTACATTGATGTCAGTCAAGTCCATGCCTTTTGAGTTAGCACGTTCTTCACCATATAAATCAATTGGCATTTTAATTTGCGTATTGTATTTATTACGTAAACCTTGCAGCGTTTCGACAGGATCAGGTAATAGTGATTCAACAGGCTTAGTGGTATCAACTATCGCATTTACGAATGATGAATTAGCACCGTTTTCTAATAAACGACGTACTAAGTACGCAAGTAAGTCTTCGTGCTGACCAACTGGTGCGTAAACACGACATTGAATTTTTTCTTTCTCAACGATTTGATCAAATAATGACTCGCCCATACCGTGCAAGCGTTGGAACTCAAAACCTTCGTTGTCGCCTTTCGCGACTTCTAAAATTGTTGCTGCAGTATATGCGTTGTGAGTAGCAAATTGCGGATACAGAACATCACGAGCTTCAAGTAGTTTGATAGCACACGCTTTGTAAGAAACGTCAGTGGTCGCTTTACGTGTGAATACAGGGTAGTGATCTAAACCATCTTGCTGAGTCGTTTTGATTTCGGTATCCCAGTATGCGCCTTTTACAAGGCGAACCATTAATTTACGACCAACGCGACGAGCAAGTTCTGCAACCCACTCAACCACAAAAATAGCGCGTTTTTGATATGCTTGAACTGCTAAACCAAAGCCGTTCCAGTTACCTAAATCGTCATCGCTAAATACTGCTTCAATCACATCTAGTGAGATATCTAAACGGTCAGCTTCTTCAGCATCAACAGTAAAGCCGATATCGTAGCTTTTCGCTGCAAGCGCAAGCTCTTTTAACTTAGGTATGATTTCAGCGATAACACGCTCGCGATGAGTGAATTCATAGCGCGGGTGAATTGCAGATATCTTAACTGAGATACCCGGGCTTTTGATTGGACCACGGCCATTTGCCGCTTTACCAATTGCGTGGATAGCAGTCATATAGCTTTGGAAGTAACGCTCAGCATCTTTCATGGTGCGCGCGCCTTCACCTAGCATATCGTATGAATATACGTAGCCTTTTTGCTCTTTATCCGCTGCACGTTCAATTGCTTCGTCAATAGTACGACCCATAACGAATTGCTTACCCATGATCTTCATCGCGAAGTTCACAGATTTACGAATAACAGGCTCACCTAGACGACCTATTGTTTTCTTAAGCACACCGAACTGTTGCTCTTTCGATTTGTCGCTGTAATTAACCATTTTACCGGTTACTAACAGACCCCAAGATGAGGCGTTTACAAATAAAGAATCGCTGCTACCTAAATGAGAGCTCCAGTCACCTTTAGCAAGTTTGTCACGAATTAGTGACTCTTGCGTCGCTTTATCTGGAACGCGTAATAGTGCTTCTGCAAGACACATTAAAACAACGCCTTCTTCACTTGAAAGTGAAAACTCATTTAATAGTGCATCTACACCGCTTTGACCATCCTGATCGCGACGGATATTTAAAACCATTTGACGAGCACGTTCCCACGCTCGGCTACGCGCTTTCACGCCTACTTCAGCCAAAGGCAAAATGTGATCAATAACCGCATTTTCGTCAATACGGTAGAAATCACGGATCTTTTGTCTAATTGGACATTCAGTTGTCAAATCGCCATTAAATAGCATATGTAACCCTCTGGTGTGTGGAGTCTAAAAAATGAACTAATTGCATTTCTTACCATTGATATAATTCGTGCATTCTAATTAAAATCCAGCAGAATATGCTGGTTAAATTTTTCGATTTACGATAATTTACAGGGCATACCGTTAACTTAGCCGCATAAAATTCTGTTATGACCAGTCCGAATAGATTACGCATGTTAGATCGCATCGATTTAGCAATTTTAGACGCTCTGCAAAAAAATGGCAGAATATCGAACGTAAACCTCGCAAAACAGGTAAACCTGAGCCCAAGCCCGTGTCTAGACCGTGTAAAACGTTTAGAGCAAGAAGGCTACATCGAAGGCTACTACGCAAAGCTTAGCGAAGGTAAACTTAACCAGAGCTTGTTAGCACACGTGCAAGTATCCTTGGTGACATCTAATACATCTGTTTTTAAAGTGTTTCGCGAGTATATTTTAAATATTCCTCAAGTCGTTGAATGTGACATGGTTGCTGGTGGCTATGACTATTTATTAAAAGTGCGAGTCTCAGATATGGATGAATACCGCCAAGTGCTTGGCGATTTAGTTGATATTCCGGGGGTTGGTACACATCATACTTATATGGTTATCGAAAAAATTAAACAAGATACCGGACTTAGATTCGATATATAGATACAAAAAAAGCACCAATAGGTGCTTTTTTGCAGTTTTACCGGTTATGCCCAGCCGTCATAGCGTTTACGGCGAGATAACACTACAGTTAGGATAATGCCTAACAGTAAACCAATAAATGCAATGGCACCGCCATAAGTTAATAGCTGGCGTTTCTCTTTAGCACTTGCGGTTTGTTTTGCATTACGCTCAGACTCGATGGTGTTCTTAAGGGTTTCGATTTGCTTGCTAAGTGCTAGGTTTTGATCTGTCAGTGCTCTATTTTGTTCTTGTAATTGCGGCAGCTCAATCTCTGCTTGACGAAGTTGCTCTTGCATTAACGTCATATCATTATTTAGGGCTTGAAATTGTTGTTGGATACCTGCATTTTCGGTTACGAATTTTGCTTCTACCCAGCCTTCACGATCTTTATCATCACGAATTTTAAAGTAACCATTATCTTCATCCGATAACAACATAACTTGTGTACCTGCATCGACTGAGCCCAGTATACGGTAGTTTTTGCTTGGACCAGAGTGCATAAAGGTGTACAGGTTATCGACTATATAGGCGGTGTTTTGGCTGTCGCTGCTTGGCGCTTCTTCTGCGTAACTAATAAAAGAGGTGGCCGCAAGGAGCAACCCAAAAATACACTGTTTTAACATCAATCTACCTTGTTAATGTGATCTTGCCTAGAAGTGGCTAAATTTATAATTTCTTTAAGTATAGAGATAGTAGGGATTTCAACTATCAATAGCAAGGCTGATATTGTAATCCGTGATTAGACTTGGTCGCAAAAATCAGGAAAAAATTTGCATTAAGTAGCTGCTTTGTTTATTTTGAGCACTTATTTATTTTAAATGTACTCCGCAAAACGAATGGATACTGAGATAGAACTGAAGTTTTTGGTGTCAGATGCCGTTGTTCCACTGATCCCCGCATTAATTACCCAATTTGCAAAAACCGTTACTAATAAACCGTCGCGAAGCTTACAAAATGCTTATTACGATACGCCAAGCCGAGAATTACGTGCTTTAGATATTGGCCTACGTACTCGTTGTTGCGATAGTGATTGTGAGCAAACCATCAAACTTGCCGGCGAAGTGGTTGGTGGTCTTCATCAGCGCCCTGAATACAACTTGCCACTCACAGGTAATCGCCCTGATTTACTTGCTTTTGATGCCGCTATTTGGCCGCATGGAATGCAAGTGTCTGCCATTGCTGAGAATCTATACCCAATTTTTAGTACAAATTTCATTCGCCGTACATGGTTACTCGAAACCGAAAATGGTGCAAAAATTGAAGTGGTGTTAGATAAAGGTGAAGTTGCTGCATCGGGTCAGGTTGAGCCAATTTCTGAACTTGAAATCGAACTTATCGAAGGTAGCCGCAATGAACTGTTTGCATTAGCGGATAAATTAGTTAGTGAGAGTCATGTTCGCTTAGGTCTTTATTCTAAAGCTGCACGTGGTTATGGGCTTGCCGATGACAAGCCATTAAAAGCAAGTAAATCAATCGGCTTTGTGCCGTTAAAACGTGATGCTACGCAAGAGCAAGCATTAATCGAAAGTATCAACTACGCGATTCGTTTTGTACAAAAACATGAAGCGTGTTACTTCATTAAACCGAGTTTAAAAACGCTTAAGCGTGTGACCGACGGTATTCGTTTAATTCGTCATACATTTTGGCTTTTTGACGACATTGTTAGCAAAGACGACACTGAATCATTGCGCACTGAGTTAAAGTGGTTATTAAGTGAATTAGCTTGGGTTGAAAATGCAATTCAGCTAAAAACGTACACTTCAAAGCGCCATGCATACTACAAAAAGATCAACAGTGCGCCAGAGCTCACACAGGTTATTAATGACTTAAAAGAACTACAGCCAAGCATTGACGATATTGAAACACTATTCCATAGCACCCGATACAACCGCTTGCTATTACAGCTAACGACGTGGTTAATTGAAAAGCAATGGCGCAAATCATGGGGGCAAGCTGAGTTTCAGGCTGCGGAAAAACCGGTTGCCGATATTGCTAAGCGTTTATTTGCTAAAGATTGGCACGACATGCACGAGCTCATTCCTGAGCAGCAAGTGTTTACAGATAAAGATTATTTGGCACTGCGCACGCGTCTTGAAAACTCATTACTTAGCGGCAACTGCTTAGGGGCTTTGTTCGATAGAGAAGATCGAAATGAGTTTCGTATGCCGTGGGTCGATATCTCGCATGGTATTTATGAGTTAAGTACCCTTGAGTACTTAAAGCAATTATGTGCAGGACAAGACGACTTAGAGCTGACAAAAATTCAATCATGGCTTGATCAAAAGTCTGAATTTTTAGTGAGTGCAATGGAGCAAAGTCGCCACGCTTCATTTAATACAGACCCTTACTGGCTGTAAATCAATGCGCTTTGGCCTATGGATTGGGTTAGCATGGTTGAGTTTATCGGCATTTGCTAATCCTATCGAATGGAAAACTTACAAACAGCAAGACGATATTAAAGTTAGCTATAAAAAACACGACACTGGCATTGTAGAAATTAATGCCTCTGTGCTGGTTAAAAATGCCAAAGCAAGTGACTTTATGGCGTTGTTAAGTGATACCGACAATGCACCAAATTGGCTTGAAAATGTAAAAAGCGTGACCTTAATGGAGCGCTTAAGCCCCTCGGAAACGCTTGTTTACACCCATTTTAATTCGCCTTGGCCGGTGTCAGACCGAGATTTAGTGAGTTACTCTTGTTATCATGCTTTGGATGAACACAAAACAGAGTTACAAATCAAAAGCCAACCATATGCAAAAGCCGAAGTTGCAGGCATTGTGCGTATTAAAGACCTTACCGCTTATTGGCGTTTAGAAGAGCAACAAAGCAATTTGTTGGTACGCCATCAAGCCTATGCAGATCCAAGTGGCTCAATTCCCCGCTGGTTAAGTAATAAAGTGTCGTTAAAAAGCGTCTATAAAACTCTAGAAGCACTCCGAGAACAATTAGCTAATAATCAATTTTCTCGTATCAAATCACCCAGCCGTATCGGTTCATGCCCTCATTTTGAGTAGTAATACAAAAATATTACATATAATTACAAAAGATTGATTGAAACTGTTCCTTTTTTAAATACACTCTGTTTCGTTTTTATTACAGGGATATTGTATTTATGGAACTTAAGCCGTTTGCTACAAGTCGGTGGTATGCCTTTGTTGAGGAAAATACTCGGTTGGCAATGTTATGGCTAGCTGGTGTCACTTTATTTATGGCATTTAGAGTGTTTTTCTTATTCTATTTTTATGACCATCTTAGTAGTCCTTTAACACTCGATACATTTGCAACGACATTTAAAGCAGGCTTTGCCTTTGATTCTGCTGCTGCTGGTGTTTGCTTAGCAATTCCATTTATTTTTAACTGTTTCTTACAACCAATTCGAAAATCGCATTGGGTTGCTAGTGTTCGTCATTACAGTGCTCAGATATATCTTAGTTTAAGCGTGTTACTATGTGTTGTTAGTGTGACCTACATAGCTGAGTATGGTAGTCAGTTTAATTACTTCATGTTTGAAGGGCTGCATGACGATCAGGCCGCAATTCTCAAGACAGTCGCTATGCAATATAAACCATGGGGTAGTGTCATTACATTATGTGTTTTATTGTATTTTTCATTTAACATTTGCAATTGGATTAATCGGCATCAGCTTCATGTACTGAGTAATTTGTTTACGGATTGTAAAGTCAAGCGCACAGTGCTTGTTATAATCATGGTTGTTTTAACAATTTGTGCTGTAAGAGGGTCTTTTGAATCTCGCCCTGCAATGCGCAAATGGTCTGCAGTGACACCAGATCCTTTCGCCAATAACTTAGTCATAAATCCGTTGAGAAGCTTTATATACGCAATCAGAGATTATAATGAACTTCAGAGTCATGGCGCTAACTCCAAGAATCCTTATTTAGCTAATGATCAATTAATTAGCGAACCGCTAATTAATTTAAAGCATACTACAACTGGCGTACTTACTACGCAGCCATCGAGAATATTTCTTATCATAATGGAAAGTTATGATTCGTGGCCATTGCAAGAAAAGTATTTTGGGCTAGGTCTTACAACACAGTTACAAAAACTGGCTGAAAAAGGTTTGTATTTCCCAGATGCATTGCCTGCAGCGAGTAGCACAATGAACTCGCTTTCAAGCATCTTATCCGGCATTCCTTATGCAGGCGTTAATATGAGCAAGATTGGCCCACAAAAACCAGCTAGTCCAATGTCGTTATTCGAGCAATTGGAACAGCAAGGCTATCGCAGCCAGTTTTTTTATGGGGGGTTATTGTCTTGGCAGAATATTGGGACATACGCAAAATCACAAGGTGTTGATAGATTATATTCAGCAGCAGACATGGGAGGTAAAGGTTCAGCTGGTGTGTGGGGTATAGATGATCAACAACTATTCGAACTGGTTGCTAATAAAGCGAAAGAAAATACCTTTAATGTTGTAATGACAACCAGTTATCACGGACCTTTTAATTTAAATTTAAAACAGTATGGCTACCCCTTGGAGTCTATTGATGATTACCCTTCAGCATTACGAGAGTTAAACTCAGAACTTTTGTCGCCCTATACACTTGGCCACCTTTGGTATGCGGACCATATGCTTGGAGAGTTTGTTGATAAGATGGAGTCGCAATACCCAGATGCACTTTTTGTTATTACTGGCGATCATTACAGCCGTCGTTACATTCATGACCAGCCTAATTTATATGAACTCACTCATGTACCCATTGTTTTTTATGGTCAAGCTATACAGCAACTAAAGGCAGAACCGCAGCTGGCCAGCCATATGGATATTGCTCCTACAATTTTGAATTTGGTGGCAAAGCCAAATAGTGCATTCTATAGCGTTGGTAAATCACTATTATCACCAACAACAGACCGGACAATTTTTGGCTTTCAGACAGCTCGCAAAGGACAACAATTATGGCGAGGTGACTTTTCGGGGATTTATGAATATCATTTGATCAACGAAAAGCAGCGATATGATGTGCGTTACAACAAACAAAGCACACCTTTTGCAAAAATAGATGACGCAACATTCAACGCATATAACCAATATATGGGCATAGCGTGGCACTTGTTGCTAAAAGGCGAGCAGTAGGAAAAGCATGAAAGAACCAAAAATTCCCTTGGTTAATAAGCCAAATGGTATTGGTATTGGACGCATTTTTAAAGCAACTAAATGTTCAGTTAAAGGATTTAAAGCGGCATTTAAAGAAGAGTCCGCATTTCGCTCTGAAATCTACCTAGGGGTGTGTTTATTACCTTTATCAGTCGTGCTTGCACAGTCTTTGAATCATTGGTTAGTGCTGTTTATTCCTTACTTATTACTATTAATCGTCGAGTTACTTAACTCGTCAATAGAAGCACTGACTGACCGAGTAGGGATTGAGTATCATGTATTATCAGGGCGTGCTAAAGATATGGCTTCAGCGGCAGTGACATTGGCGTTGCTAATTCTAGCCTTAGTCTGGGGTGTGGCAGTTTACGAAAAAATTATAAGTTATCTTTAAATCAGATAAGCCAGAAATAAAAAAAGCGCCGAAGCGCTTTTTTATTTTATCTAACCTATTACAGACCAGCTGCTGCGCGAAGTGCGTCTGCTTTGTCTGTGCGCTCCCAAGGGAACTCTTCACGACCGAAGTGACCGTAAGCCGCAGTCGGTTGATAGATAGGACGCTCAAGATCAAGCATATGGATTAAGCCGTAAGGGCGAAGATCAAAGTGCTCACGTACTAATTCGATTAGACGCGCTTCTTCTAATTTACCTGTACCAAATGTCTCGATACTGATTGATGTTGGCTCTGCAACACCGATAGCGTAAGAAACTTGTAGCTCACATTTATCAGCAAGGCCAGCAGCAACCACGTTTTTAGCAACGTAACGTGCAGCGTATGCAGCGCTGCGGTCAACTTTTGATGGATCTTTACCAGAGAATGCACCACCACCGTGACGAGCCATACCACCGTATGTATCAACGATGATTTTACGACCTGTAAGACCACAGTCACCCATTGGGCCACCGATTACGAAACGGCCAGTTGGGTTGATGAAGAACTTAGTTGCGCTTGAGATAAGCTCAGCAGGAAGAACCGGTTTAATGATAGTTTCCATTACCGCTTCAACTAAGTCGTTTTGTGAGATTGAATCACAGTGTTGAGTTGAAAGAACAACTGCATCAATGCCAACAGGCTTGCCATTTTCGTATGCAAACGTTACTTGAGATTTTGCATCTGGGCGTAACCAGTTAAGCTCACCGCTTTTACGAACTTCAGCTTGACGCTGAACTAGACGGTGTGAATAAGTGATTGGTGCAGGCATTAAAACGTCAGTTTCGTTACATGCATAACCGAACATTAGACCTTGGTCACCAGCACCTTGCTCTTCAGGACGAGCACGGTCAACACCTTGGTTGATGTCTGGAGATTGCTTACCGATAGTGTTTAGGATTGCACAAGAGTCAGCATCGAAACCCATGTCAGAGTGCGTGTAACCGATTTCACGTACTGTTTTACGTGTGATTTCTTCGATATCAACCCAAGCGCTAGTTGTGATTTCACCACCAACCATCACCATACCAGTTTTAACGTAAGTCTCACATGCAACACGGGCATGAGAATCTTGCTCTAAGATAGCATCTAGAACCGCGTCAGAGATTTGGTCCGCGATTTTATCCGGATGACCTTCAGAAACAGATTCAGAAGTAAATAAATGTTTTGCCATTGTATTTCTGCTCACAAATATTGCGCTTCACAAACGTCGGTAATAGCGCTAAAAAATTAAGGGGCGTATTTTATCTAAAACAAATATGTTTGCATAGTAATTTTACGCCTAGACGTCCATTTAAAATTACTAATAACGTATTGTTCTTAATAAACGCCCATAATTGGTGCATTTAATGCGGATTTTTAATTGCACTGTACCCTTACAATAAGTAAGAATGGGGCTTCATAAACAACCAGCGCAAATACATAAAGGTAGGAGAATTCATGCCATCACGCAAAGAACTTGCAAATGCTATTCGCGTCTTATCAATGGACGCAGTACAACAGGCCAAATCTGGCCACCCTGGCGCCCCTATGGGCATGGCAGATATCGCGGAAGTACTATGGCGCGATTATCTAAAGCACAACCCTACGAATCCAGAGTGGGCAGACCGCGATCGATTTATTCTTTCGAATGGTCACGGTTCAATGCTGATCTATTCTCTACTGCACTTAAGTGGCTATGACTTACCACTAGAAGAAATTAAAAACTTCCGTCAAATGCACTCAAAAACACCAGGTCACCCAGAGTATGGTTACGCTCCTGGTATTGAGACTACTACGGGCCCATTAGGTCAAGGGATCACAAATGCAGTGGGCATGGCAATCGCCGAAAAAGCGCTAGCTGCACAGTTTAACCGTGAAGGCCACGATATTGTTGATCACTTCACGTACGCATTCATGGGCGATGGCTGCTTAATGGAAGGTATTTCTCACGAAGCCTGTTCATTGGCGGGTACATTAGGCCTAGGTAAACTAGTTGCGTTTTGGGATGACAATGGCATCTCAATTGATGGTGAAGTAGAAGGTTGGTTCAGCGATGACACACCAGCACGCTTCAAAGCATACGGCTGGCACGTAGTAAGCGATGTAGATGGTCATAACCCAGATGCAATTCGCGCCGCAATCGAAGAAGCTCGCAGCATTACTGATAAGCCATCACTCATTTGTTGTAAAACAGTGATTGGTTACGGTTCACCTAACAAATCAGGTAGCCATGACTGTCACGGTGCACCACTAGGCGAAGACGAAATTAAAGCATCTCGTGAGTTCCTAGGTTGGACTGGCGATGCATTTGAGATCCCTGCTGATATTTACAGCGAGTGGGATGGCAAAGAAAAAGGTAAGCAACTAGAAGCAAGCTGGGACGAAAAATTTGCCGCTTACGCAAGCGCATACCCTGAACTTGCTGCTGAGTTTAAACGCCGTACAAATGGTGAGTTACCAGCTGATTGGGCTGAAAAGTCACAAGCTTACATCGAAGAGTTACAAGCAAACCCAGCAAACCCAGCAACTCGTAAAGCATCACAAAATGCATTAAACGCGTTTGGTCCATTATTACCAGAATTCATGGGTGGCTCTGCTGACCTTGCTGGTTCAAACTTAACACTTTGGGATGGTTCAAAAGGCTTAGAAGCAAACGATGCAAGCGGTAACTATATTTTCTACGGTGTACGTGAATTTGGTATGTCAGCGATCATGAATGGTATTGCACTGCACAAAGGCTTTATTCCTTACGGTGCTACTTTCTTAATGTTCATGGAATACGCTCGTAACGCAGTACGTATGGCGGCATTAATGAAGCAGCCGAGCATCTTCGTATACACGCACGATTCAATTGGTTTAGGTGAAGATGGTCCAACGCACCAACCAGTAGAGCAAATTGCTAGCATGCGTTTAACGCCAAACTTAGTGAACTGGCGCCCATGTGACCAAGTTGAGTCTGCAATTGCGTGGCAACAAGCTATTGAACGTAAAGATGGCCCAACGTCACTGATTTTCACTCGCCAAGGCCTTGAGCAACAAACGCGAACTGCACAGCAGTTAGCTGATGTGAAAAAAGGTGGTTACGTACTTAGCTGTGACGGTGAGCCAGAACTTATCCTTATCGCAACGGGCTCTGAAGTACAGCTTGCACAAGATGCCGCTGCAGAACTTCGTTCACAAGGTAAAAAAGTACGCGTGGTATCTATGCCTTCAACTGATCTATTTGATGAGCAAGACGCTGCATATAAAGAAAGCGTACTACCAGTAAGCGTAACACGCCGCGTAGCAATCGAAGCGGGCATCGCAGACTACTGGTACAAATACGTAGGCCTAAATGGCGCAGTAGTAGGTATGACATCATTCGGTGAGTCAGCACCGGCAGGCGAACTATTCAAGCACTTTGGTTTCACTGTTGAAAACATCGTAAACAAAGCAAACGCTTTGTTCTAAGCTTTAGCCGCTAAAATTTAAAAGCCCGCCCTGTATAACCACAGCGCGGGTTTTTTATTGCGGTTAGCTAGAGCAAAGTGAAACCTAAGGGTTTAGCTCTCAGCTTTCAGCCGTCAGCTTTAAAAATTCCTCACCGTAGGCGTGAAATTTATTTGGCGGGAAAAGTCATGTTTCTAAGTTAAATACCAGAAGTCAGATTTGAGTTTGCTACTTTCGCCTTTTAAATGAAGGCTATGCGCCAAAAATTGGATTCACATCCATAATTTTTGTGGAGAATACGGATAATCTCAATATTTTGACTGCCGATTTGACGATAAAAGATTACGTGGCTTCCTTGTGGAAATTTTCTGTAGCTATCGCGAATTTCGTCACAGTCTTTATCAATTTCAGGGTTTTCGGCTAATAGCCAGAATATGTCATCAAACTGTTTTAGATAAATATTTCGCTGTTTACGACCCCTGCGTCGAGATGTAAACAAGGCTGCATCTTTTAAATCAGATTTTGCCTTGTTAGTTAACTAAAATGGCCTCATTTTATTTCATTTTTATCTAATTCATTGATAAACGAATCAAGGTCATAATCCGCAACTCCACTATTTTCACCTTCAATAAGTAATTGGCGTAAAGTGTTCATTTTCGTTTTTTGGCTTTCAAGTAAACGTAAAGCGGCGCGTATGACTTCACTTGCTGAGCCATAGCGGCCGCTTTGGAGTTGATTAGCAATAAAACTGTCAAAATGGTCACCCAAAGTAATGCTAGTGTTTTAGCCATGATATAGCCCTTAATACCAATAGATACCTAAATATGGTATCGGTTTGAGCTTGGATGCAAGGCGCGTTACAAAGCGTTAAAGCCATATTCTTTGAGGTTCCATTATAACGATCCATTCAAATACTCGCGCTAAAGCCTGTCCTACAACAATTGTACGATCTTACAGCTAATCCGGCTTGATTATTTCTCACCCAGCCCTACTTGAATACTAAACCGACAACTGGCAATGTTTATACGTTAATAACAAAACATCTCAGGAGTAAGTATGACTCAGTTTGACAGTGTAAGTGTTGTAAAAAAAGCGAATGTCTATTTCGATGGAAAAGTTTCGAGCCGTGTTGTGCTATTTGCCGATGGCAGCACTAAAACATTGGGCTTTATGCAGCCAGGAGAATTTGAGTTTGGCACAAATCAAAAAGAGCACATGGAGCTGCTAGCGGGAGAGTGGCAAGTATTACTGCCAGGCGAAACACAGTGGCAAACCATGAAGGCGGGAGATTCATTTAATGTAGACGCGAACGTTACCTTCCGCGTCAAGGTAACTGATTTCGCAGATTATTGTTGCTCGTACACTTAATGAGCAGATGTTAACCTCTCTGAACAGCCCGTGTGGTGCGGGCTTTTGCATACTTTATCCGCAACGCATGATCTAAATCATCAGTGGTTACAATCAATTACTAATTATCTGCAATTTTCGCTTGTGTTAATTCAATTCGCCCCCAATACTAACTGTGAGGTAACAATAAAAAAGGATACCCTATGAAGATTAATATTTCTGGTCATCATGTTGACGTTACTGACTCTGTAAGAGAGCACATCAACGAGAAGTTCTCGAAAATTGCAAGCCATTTTCCATCACTAATATCTCTTGATATTATTCTTTCAAAAGAACATCACAAACATCAAGCTGAGATCAGCACAACCTATGAAGGTGCAAGTTTATCAGTAAAAGCTGAGGATGATGTGATGTACCCAGCAATTGCAAGTGCCGCAAAAAAACTAGATGCATCTCTGAAGCATCGTAAAGGGCAAATGAAAGCCAAACTACACGAAAAGCCGGTCAGTACTACACCGGAAATTGCCCACGAAATCATTCAGGAAATGAATCTGAGCTAATTATAATTCGCCAGTCCAAGTGACTAGCCTTAAAACTTAACCTAAAAAAGCCAACCGTTGCGAAACGCTTGGCTTTTTTAGTTTTATTATTCAGCCTTCAGCCTTCAGCCTTCAGCCTTCAGCCGTCAGCCGTCAGCCGTCAGCCGTCAGATTGAAGTTCCAAAAATTAGCGAGTTGCTAGGGGAAAGAGTAAAGTTGGCGAGATACGAGACGTTTTAACGCCGAACAAAAATGGAGATATTAGATATCAGTCGTTAGAAGTCAGATAAAAAAAACCAACGAGTAGCGAGTTACTTGACACAAGTGGAAGGTAGTCTAGTGTTGCTAACTTGCTAACTTGCTAACTTGCTAACTTGCTAACTTGCTAACTTGCTAACTTGCTAACTTGCTAACTTGCTAACTTGCTAACTTGCTAACTTGCTAACTTGCTAACTTACTCTGCTTCCAATCTCACCTAAAACGCTGTAAGTTGCTTGTAACTAAGAATAAAATACACAAAGCGTATGCAATCAGCAGTATCAAATTGGCAATCTAAATTAAATGCTCTAGGGCCGGGTATTTTAATGGCTACAGCCGCCATTGGTGGCTCACATCTAGTAGCCTCAACACAAGCAGGGTCGTTATTCGGCTGGCAGCTATTTTGGCTAATCATTGTAGTAAACGTATTGAAGTACCCATTCTTTCGATTTGGCATGGAGTACACACTCGCGACTAAGCAAAGTTTAGTTGAGGGCTATAAGCAAAAAGGGCCTGGGTATTTCTATAGTTTTATTGCGCTTAATATTGTTGCCGCTGTGGTGAACACTGCAGGGGTTTTATTATTAACGGCTAGCCTGCTGCACTACGCATTACCTATTACTATTTCTGTAACCTTATTATGCTGGCTGATTTTGGCTGTATGTTTGCTTATTTTGTTATTGGGGCACTTTAAAGCGCTCGATAATGTTTCTAAGCTAATTATGGGGCTGCTAACGGTTACAACAGTAGCTGCGTTGATAGTAGCGATTAATAATGGCGTTATGAATAATGGAACAGCGGCGTCTGTTGACTATGTGGGCCCGTCGCCTTATGAACTTGCCATGCTTGGCTTTATGGTTGCTTTGATGGGCTGGATGCCTGCACCTATCGAAATATCAGCAATTAGCTCACTGTGGCTAAAAGAAAAGCAGCAGCAACAAGCGGTGACAAAACAACAAGGCTTGTTTGATTTTAATTTGGGTTACTGGCTTACCGCAGCACTGGCGCTCGTGTTTTTCTCACTAGGTGTATTAGTGCAATATGGCCAAGCACAAGCTGTGCAATTAGGTGGCGTGGCCTTTGCTAAGCAGCTAATTGATATGTATGCCCTCACTATGGGCGAGTGGGCAAGGCCGCTGGTTTCGGGTATCGCTTTTTTATGTATGTTTGGTACCACGCTAACAGTGCTTGACGGCTACGCCAGAACATTAAATGAGTCGCATAAACTGCTATCGATTAAACAATCTAAACATAGTTTAAATATGTGGTTATTACTGCAAGCATTTGCTGGCATGGCAGTGATTTTATTTTTTAAATCAGCCCTTGGGCCAATGCTTACTTTTGCAATGACCCTCGCTTTTGTAACGACTCCCGTATTTGCATGGCTGAACTTTAGTTTAGTGCGCTCAGAACCTAGCATTCATCACTCACCCTTATTACGTACCCTAAGCTGGCTGGGTTTGCTTTATTTAGTTGGCTTTGCACTGGTGTTTTTGGTTTGGAAGGTAATGTAAAGGGAGCTTTCAGCCGTCAGCCGTCAGCCGTCAGCCGTCAGCTGACGGCTGACGGCTGACGGCTGACGGCTGACGGCTCTAACTCAACTCCCTAATGGCATTACTAATCCCGTCTAGCGTGAGTGGGTACATGCGGTTGTCCATTAGCTGCTTTATAAAATCAATCGATTGATAATAGCGCCAGTGTTCAACAGGTTGTGGGTTGAGCCAAGCGACTTTATCAAAGTGATTAGTTATGCGATTTAGCCAGGCACTGCCAGGCTCTTCATTCCAATGTTCTACGCTGCCACCGGGGTAGGCTATTTCGTAGGGCCCCATAGTGGCATCGCCAACAAAGATCACCTTGTAGTCGCTGGTGAACTTGTTAATCAAGGTCATGGTATCAATCACATTTGAGTGGCGACGTTCGTTGTCTTGCCAAACATGTTCATATAAACAGTTGTGAAAATAGTAAAACTCAAGGTGTTTAAACTCGCTGTGTGCAGCGCTAAATAACTCTTCACAGGTATGAATGTAATCATCCATTGAACCGCCGATATCAAACAGCATCAATACTTTTACTGCATTGTGGCGCTCTGGAGCCATTTTTACATCTAGCATGCCGCCTTGCTTTGCCGTTGCGCGGATAGTTTCGGTTAGATCGAGTGTATCGCTGGCACCAGTGCGGGCAAATTTACGCAGTTTTTTAAGAGCAAGTTTAATGGTGCGAGAACCTATTTCACGGTCGCTATCAAGGTTTCGGTAGCTGCGTTTATCCCATACTTTCACTGCACGGCGATGTCGATTACCGTCTTGACCTATTCGCACACCTTCTGGGTTATAACCATAGGCGCCAAATGGCGAAGTGCCACCAGTACCCACCCACTTATTACCCCCAGCATGGCGCTTTTGTTGCTCTTCAAGGCGTTGCTTGAGGGTCTCCATGAGTTTATCAAGGCCGCCCATGGCTTGTAATTGCGCTTTTTCTTCTTCGCTTAAATGCTTTTCAAACTCTTTACGCAGCCAATCATCAGGCAAGGCATGTTGTTGTTTTAAGCTTTCGAGAAGATCAAGGTCAGCGACTCCACTAAAGTAATCAGCAAAGGCTTTATCAAAACGGTCAAAATGGGTTTCATCTTTAACCATGATGGTACGCGCTAAGTAATAAAACGCGTCAACGTCTGCAAAAATAACCCCTTGCTTGAGCGCATTGATCAAATCAAGTAGCTCTCGCAAACTAACTGGTAAGCGGTATTCGCGAAGCTTAAAGAAAAACGCAATTAACATCTTAACGGCGGCTCATAAAAGCAAGTTTTTCGATTAAGCTAATGTCTTGCTCGTTCTTTAATAACGCCCCAAACATCGGCATTAAGCCACCTTTTTGGCTTTTATCATGCAGTGTTTTAGCGTCTATATCTTCAGCCATCAGTAGCTTTAACCAATCAAGCAATTCGCTGGTTGATGGCTTTTTCTTAATGCCGTTTACTTCACGTAGATTAAAGAACACCTCAAGTGCTTGGCGAACTAAATCTTGTTTAACGTGAGGGTGGTGTACATCGATAATCTGTGCCATTTCTTCGCTACTTGGAAAATCAATGTAATGGAAAAAACAACGACGTAAAAAGGCATCTGGCAGCTCTTTTTCGTTATTCGAGGTAATGATCACAATCGGACGTTGCTTAGCAATCACTCGCTCGCCGGTTTCATAAACATGAAACTCCATTTTATCGAGTTCTAATAGCAAGTCGTTTGGAAATTCGATATCGGCTTTGTCGATTTCATCAATCAATAGCACTGGGCGTTTATTATGTTGCTCTCCATAGGTAAAGGCTTGCCATAATTTGCCTTTTACAATGTAGTTGCTGATATCGTGCACACGCTCATCACCTAACTGACTGTCGCGCAGGCGTGATACCGCATCATATTCATAAAGGCCTTGCTGCGCTTTAGTGGTTGATTTGATGTGCCATTGAATCAGTGTGGTGTCTAAGCTTTTCGCAAGCTCTTCCGCCAGCATGGTCTTGCCTGTGCCTGGCTCACCTTTTATAAGCAGGGGTTTTTCGAGCAAGATTGCTGCGTTAACCGCTTGTTTTAATGAGTTACTGGCAATGTAGTTATCGGTTGAATTAAAAAGCACGATGTCACCTTATCTGGTCTGAGCAGTGATTAATAACGTCATGATGCCACAGTTAGACGACGTCTGAAAGGTATGCAAAACGCGGTACAGTTTTCCCCTCTACAATGACTGTTTCTGTAAACATACTGAGCGGGCGTGCCCACATACCAAATTCTCCGTATAGCGCTTGGTAAATTACCAGTGGCTCATTGTTTTCGCTATGAGTAGCAACATATTCAACTTTATATTTTGGGCCTTTGTAATGTTGGTAAATACCAGGTTTGATTGTCATGTGTTTATCTCGCATCTTGGAGTCATTTGGGTATAATTGCAGTTTGCACATTATACGCTGAAACAAACTGCCTAAACTATGAATTATATTTCGTTAGATGAATACAAAAAAGCCTGGGTTTTCCGTCATAAAGATATGCCTATAAGCAACGAAGACGCAGCGCAAATTAAACCTATGAGTGCTGAACGCGCTGCGGTTTTATGGACCACTATGGTAAGCCGTGAGCATGACCACCCGGACTTTTTTGATAAAACAGATTGGTGTGGCAAAGAAGACAGCTTTTCAGAAACCATTAACTGGGAAAATGCGTGGGAAGCTGGTGATGAGCAGTTACCAGAAGAGATCCTTAACCACTTAGCGTGGGAAGCAAACACCACTGTGTATTTTTGTATGGCTCGCGACAATATTATTGAAACCAGTTTTGCGGTTTTTAAACGTTGTTGGCAAAACTTTATGTTTTTAGCTGATGGTAGTTTGTTATTAGGTAAAAAGCGTGATGCAGTGGTGCAGTTTTTAGAAACTGGCAACGCAAAATTGGGTAAAAAAGGCGCAGTAAAGTAGCGCTCAATAAACGCTCTATGCTATAAAACAGTCAAGCATTTGTTTTATAAGAGCGCGCATTGTCTAAACCAACTTCACAGAGCGAACACTCGCAACAAGCCGAAATTTGGCAGACTGATGCCGATCGTGCTTTGTATGCGCAGTTATGCAACGCATTTTATGCTCGTGAGATCCCACGTTTGGTTGATGAACCAGATGCTGCAAGGCTAAAACGCTTATTAGCAAGCTTGCCCTACTACATAGAGCGTTTGGCTATGCGTATTGTGAGTGGTGATGCGCCATTGCAGCTAGATTCACAAAACGGTAGTTGGCTTGAAAAACAAAAAACAACGCCGCCAGTTTATAATAAAAAAGACTCAGAAGAGTTTTATAGTCACCATGCTAAGCGCGGGTTAATTGTTCCCGTGCTAATTAATGACGAACAATGTACTACGGTGCGCATAGACAGCTTAGATCAAGTAAGCGACAATAAGGTACATTGCAACGAGCTTGGTTGGTTTGATAATTCAGGTGAATCGTTAGAGCACGCACATGTACACCTGTTAAAGCCTGCAAAAGGGGTGATGGCAGCTGCGTGCTGTGGCCATCAATGGCAATTTAATAAACGCACTACACCTAAGCGTTTGTCATTAAGAGAAATGCTACTTGCAAGCAATATAAATTGGCGTAATTTAAAACGCCCTTTGACTTAATTTAACCGCGAAGGAGTGTTCAATGCGGGTTTTTCAATTCGCCTTGTTATGTTTGGCTTTATTTATTCAGTATCGCTTATGGTTTGGCCATAATGGAGTGCAAGATTACACTCGTTTAAAACAGGCGGTTACCTCTCATCAAGACACTAATGCAAAATTATTAAAGCGCAACAAGGTCCTCAAAGCCGATATCCAAGATTTAAAACTCGGTCAAGAGGGAATCGAAGAGCGAGCGCGCAATGAATTAGGAATGATCAAACCTGGCGAAACCTTTATTCGTGTATTACCAGGTCAACAGCAAAATGAACACTAAGCAAATTATAACCGCCATTGTTCCCGCTGCGGGAGTAGGGAGTCGAATGCAGCATTCGGCGCCAAAACAGTATATTGAACTTGCGGGTAAGACTATTTTAGAACATACCCTGAGTAAGCTTGCCGAACTGAACGATTTACATACTATTAAAGTAGCAATCAGCGATGATGATGGTTATTTTGCTGATTTACCTCATATTGATAAGCGTATTGAACGCGTTTCAGGTGGCAAAGAGCGCGCTGATTCTGTGCTAAATGCCTTGGTATCACTTGCCGACAACCCGCCAGATTGGGTGCTTGTTCACGATGCAGCAAGACCATTAGTGTGTTTGGCTGATATTCAGCGTTTAATAACTGAATGTATAAAAGATAATGAAGGCGGTATTTTAGCGTCAAAAGTAAAAGACACCATCAAGCGCGGCCATTCGCACAGTGAGCAAACGGTGCCACGTGATGATTTATGGCTGGCTTTAACCCCTCAATTTTTCCCTTATCAGGCGCTGACAGATGCGCTATCACAAGCTCTTAAAAGTGGTGTGACTATCACCGATGAGGCATCGGCAATTGAATGGGCTAAGCAGCCTGTTAAGCTGGTTGTTGGTCGTAGTGATAATATTAAAATCACCACCCCAGAAGATTTAGATTTAGCAACATTTTTACTGCAAAAACAACAAAACGAGAGTACCTCATGATTCGAATTGGCCATGGCTTTGATGTACACAAATTTGGCGGCGAAGGACCGCTGGTAATTTGTGGTGAAAAAATAGATTATCCGCAAGGTTTCTTAGCTCATTCAGACGGTGATGTAGCAATCCACGCATTATGTGATGCCATTTTAGGTGCATTAGCAATGGGTGATATTGGCAAACATTTCCCTGATACCGCCAGCGAATACGAAAATATTGATAGCCGAATTTTGCTACGCCACGTGGTTGGTCTTGCTAAAGAGCAAGGTTACGTACTTGGCAATGCCGATGTCACGATTGTTGCTCAAGCGCCAAAAATGTTGCCGCATATTCAAGCTATGCGTGAAAACTTATGCCAAGACCTTGAAGCTGATATTTCTCAAGTAAATGTGAAGGCAACAACCACAGAAAAGTTAGGGTTTGAAGGCCGTAAAGAAGGTATCTCTAGCCACGCTGTAGTGATTATGAGCAAACAAAACGCATGAGTGAGTTAAACTACTTATACGGTAAACCCCTTTCTAAGGCTGATTTTAAAACCCACGCCGAAGACTTCATGGTTGATGAAGATTTAGGTATTGAGTTTACAGGCTCTGGTGAGCATGTTTGCTTACAGGTTGTAAAAAAAGGCGAAAATACTCAGTTTGTTGCTAAACGCATTGCCGAAAAAGCTGGCGTATCCCCACGTGATGTAAGTTATGCGGGTTTAAAAGACCGCCATGGTGTGTGTACACAATGGTTTAGTGTGCCAGTACCGATTAAAAAGCACATTGAATTTAGTGAGTTAAATAACGAGCAGTTTTTTGTTGTATCGCAACAGCGTCATAATCGCAAGCTTCGAACCGGCTGCCATAAAGGCAATCGCTTTAGCATTACTTTACGAAATGTGACTGAGCCACTGGATATTTTGTGTCGTATTAATGCGGTTCGCGCAGGGGTGCCTAATTACTTTGGTGAGCAGCGCTTTGGTCATGGTGGCCACAACCTTGAAATGGCAAAGCGAATGTTTGCTGGAGAGCGTATCCGTGATAAAAAATTGCGTGGTTTAGTTATTTCAGCCGCACGCTCTTATGTCTTTAATGAAATAGTAAGCAAGCGTGTTGCCGAGCATGGCCTTGCTAAAACAATGCACCGCGAAGTGTTTATGCTTAGCGGAAGTAATGCGTTTTTTGAAGACAATATAAGTGATGACAATATAGCGCGTTTAGCGTCTGGCGATATTATGATGTCGGCCCCTATGGTTGGTAAAGGCGAAAAGGGTTTGACCAAGACCGAAAAAATGTGGCTCGAACCTTATCAATCTTGGATAGATGGGCTAAGCGAGTTAGGCCTTAAGAACGAACGTAGAATGTTACGTCTTATTCCAGACTCATTGGCAGTTGAAACCATTGACGAAAGCACTTTAAAGTTAAGTTTTGGTTTGCCAAAAGGTTGTTTTGCTACAGCCTTGTTAAGAGAGCTGGTGGAGTATCAAGACGCTAGCCCTAAAGAACAAAAACAAAAGGATGCGTAAATGAAAATCTTACTAAGCAATGATGATGGCGTGCATGCTAAAGGGATTGCGGTTTTGTATCATGCGTTAACGCAAATTGCTGATGTGACCTTAGTGGCTCCAGATCGCAATTGTAGTGGCGCAAGTAATTCATTAACGCTAATGAATCCATTGCGTGCAACCACGCTTGATAATGGCTTTATTTCGATTAATGGCACGCCGACTGACTGTGTGCATTTAGGGGTTAATGAATTAGTTGAACAGCAGCCAGATCTAGTTGTAGCCGGTATAAACCACGGTGCAAATTTAGGTGATGATACTTTGTATTCAGGTACTGTTGCAGCTGCTACCGAAGGACGCCATCTAGGACTACCTGCTATTGCTGTTTCGTTATGCTCTAAAGAAGGAAATCATTTTGAGACTGCTGCGGCCGTTGCTGTAAGCATTATTAAAGAGTTGGCCTCGCACCCATTACCGAAAGATCAAATCATCAACTTAAACGTGCCAGATATTCCGCTAACTGAGCTAAAAGGCGTAAAGGTAACCCGTTTAGGTTCGCGCCATAAAGCTGAAACCATGACTAAACAACAAGATCCATGGGGTCGTGATATTTATTGGTATGGGACTTTAGGTGCTGAAAGTGATGCTGGTGAAGGTACTGATTTTTACGCCATTAATAATGGTTTCGCATCAGTCACACCTCTCAGTGTTGATATGACGGCGAAAGAAAGCTTACAAGCCGTTGATAGCTGGTTAGCAAATATGGAGATTAATAGTGCTGACTAATTATAATCGCAGCGCACTCGCATTAGCTGAATTATTAAAACGCGAGGGTGTAGAAGATAGCACTGTGCTTGAAGCGATTGCCTCGACACCCAGACATATTTTCATCGATGATGTTTTACAGCACAAAGCTTATCAGAATACCGCATTGCCAATTGGTCAAGGACAAACGATTTCGCAGCCCTATATTGTGGCGCGCATGACAGAATTACTTCGCTTAGCTGGGGTACGTGACAAAGTGCTTGAAATTGGTACTGGGTCCGGCTATCAAACCGCAATATTGGCAAAAACCTTTACTAAAGTGTGCTCGGTGGAGCGTATCAAAGCACTGCAATGGCAAGCAAAGCGCCGTTTACACAAGCTCGATTTATACAATGTCACCATGAAACACGGAGACGGTTGGCAGGGCTGGCAGTCACAAGCACCTTTTGAAGGAATTATTGTTACAGCTGCAGCTGCCACTATGCCGCAAGGGCTACTTGCACAACTTGCTGATGGGGGCGTTATGATTGCACCTATTGGTGAGCAAGATCAGCAATTAATGATGGTCGTTAGAAATGGCGACACATTTACAGAACATAAAGTTGCACCAGTACGATTTGTACCTTTGGTACCTGGTGATATTGAATAGGACGTTAAACTTTGAAGTTGTTTACTAAGTTATATGATATGGCGCTTATATGGGCTAAACACCGCCATGCAGAGCGCTATTTAGCAGGGATGAGCTTTGCTGAATCCGTTTTTTTCCCGGTGCCGCCGGATGTCATGCTAGCGCCTATGTCGCTAGCCCAACCAGATAAAGCGTGGCGCTTTGCCAGCTTTACCACCATAGCTTCTGTAATCGGTGGTATTTTAGGTTACTTACTTGGTTTTTGGTTATTTGAACCTGTGGTTGAACCACTCATCACACAAATGGGTTGGCAAGCTAAATTTGATACTGCATTAAGCTGGTTCGACAACTATGGTGTATGGGTTGTTTTCTTAGCGGGCTTTTCACCTATACCTTATAAGGTTTTCACCATAGGTGCAGGCTTGATGCAAATGGCATTCTTGCCGTTTTTAATTGCCTCGACAATAGGCCGTGGTGCACGCTTCTTCTTAGTGTCGGCTTTAATGAAGTGGGGGGGGGTTAAAATGGAACAAAAATTACGTCAATATGTTGAAGCGCTTGGCTGGGGATTAGTTGTTTTAGTCGTGGTTGCGTACTTTTTACTGCGATAACCCGCAAAACCATTAAATTAGTACGATAAGGAGCATTTTACGATGAGCAGGCAGTTAACAGTCTATGTTACTTTGTTTCTTAGTATTTTGCTCTTTGGTTGTACTTCTCGCGAAGCACCGGCACCTGTCAGTAGTTTAGATAATAAAGTTAAACCAGCCACTCGCAAAGTAAATATCTCTGGCTCAAAATATGTAGTCAAAAAGGGAGATACTTTGTACTCAATTGCCTTCAGCGCTCAGCAAGATTTTCGCACTCTTGCAAAAATAAACGATATTCCAGCACCTTATACTATCTTCCCGGGGCAGAGAGTGCTGCTTAAAAAATCGGCACAAAAACCAAAAAAGACGAAAAAATATACGAATTTGAGTAAAAAGTCTACTGTTTATACACAAAAAAATAACAAAAAATTAAAGAAAGAGCTTGATCAGCCAAAACAACGAGAGTATGTTCAGAAACAAGCCAACAAAATAATTAGTGATAAAAACAGTAATTCTAATGCAAAAGTTGTATGGAGCTGGCCTGCAAAAGGTAAAGTAACACAACGATTCTCTAATAAAGAGAATGGCTTTAAAGGATTACAAATTACTAATAAACAAGGGGCTTCTGTTTTAGCTGCTGCACATGGAACTGTGGTATACGCGGGCAACGCATTGAGGGGGTATGGTAATTTAATTATTCTGAAACATAATGATGATTACCTAAGTGCTTATGCGCACAATTCAAAGTTGCTTGTAAAGGAAAAACAGGAAGTAAAGGCGGGGCAGAAAATAGCAGAAATGGGCAGTTCAGACTCTTCGGTTACGGCTTTGAGATTTGAAATTCGTTATCGGGGTCAAGCAGTCAATCCTGCTAAGTATCTACCTTAGCCATTTAGGGTATTGATAAAGTGATTTAGCTCAATCACATATTTGCTCGGGAGGACGCTTATGGGTCACACAGCAAAACTTGAGAAAAAAACTGACACGATTGACGATAAATTTGAAGACACGGTAGTCGAAGAAGAATCTTCTGAATTATTAGAAGAAGTCGACAACGAAGATGAAATTTTTGCAAAAGAAGAAGTTGCCAAAAATCTAGATGCTACACAACTGTATCTAGGTGAGATTGGTTTTTCTCCGCTGCTAAGTGCAGAAGAAGAAGTCTATTTTGCTCGAAAAGCACTGAAAGGCTGCGAAGCCTCTCGCAAGCGAATGATCGAAAGTAATTTACGTTTAGTGGTAAAAATTGCCCGCCGCTACAACAACCGTGGCCTTGCGCTACTTGACCTTATCGAAGAAGGTAATTTAGGCCTTATCAGAGCCGTTGAGAAATTTGACCCTGAACGAGGATTCCGTTTTTCAACTTACGCTACTTGGTGGATACGTCAAACCATTGAACGTGCCATCATGAACCAAACACGTACGATCCGATTACCTATTCATGTGGTAAAAGAGCTTAATGTTTATTTAAGAACTGCCCGTGAATTGACGCAAAAACTTGATCATGAACCAACCGCAGAAGAAATTGCAGAGTGCTTAGATAAGCCGTTTGAAGATGTTACTAAGATGCTGCGTTTAAATGAAAAAATCACCTCTGTAGACACACCTATTGGTGGTGAAAATGACAAAGCGCTATTAGATATAATCGCCGATGAAAAAGACTATGGTCCTGAGGGCGAAGTACAAAACAACGACATTAATAAACACATTGTTGATTGGCTTGGGGAATTAAATCCAAAACAACGTGAAGTACTTGCTCGTCGTTTTGGTTTGCTAGGCTACGAGCCATCAACACTTGAAGATGTTGGTCGTGAAATTGGTTTAACACGTGAACGAGTTAGACAAATTCAAGTGGAAGCATTACGTCGCTTAAAAGATATTTTGCAACACGAAGGCTTAAGCACAGACAGCCTATTCGATCAATTCACCTAATTTGACAACAATACATAGGCCTTTGGGTCTAGAACACACAAAAAAGCTGACGTAATGTCAGCTTTTTTTATATCAACTTTATACCTACAGTAAATCTTTTAATTGATACAGTAGTTGGTGAGCTTGCCTTGGCGTTAAGCTATCTGGGTCAAGCTGTTCTAAGGTTAATTCAAGCTCGGAAGGTTCATCATCAAAACTTAATGTTTGTTGTTGCTGCTCAATTGGGGCTGTAACAGGTTGGTGATTTTCGAGCATTTTAAGTTTCTGTTTTGCTTGTTGGATTACCGCCTTTGGCACACCTGCTAGGGCTGCAACTTGTAAGCCAAAGCTCTTGCTTGCAGCGCCTTCAAGAACGGTATGCATAAAGGCAATTGTGTCGTTATGCTCAATGGCATCTAGGTGCACATTCACCAGTCCTGTTTTTTGCTCGGCGAGTTCTGTCAACTCAAAATAATGGGTCGCAAATAAGGTTTTGGCGGCAATTTTTGATGCTAAATAGTCAGCTGTTGCATAGGCAAGCGATAACCCATCATAGGTTGAGGTGCCGCGACCAATTTCATCCATCAGCACCAGTGATTGTGCTGTAGCATTATTTAAAATCGTTGCAGTTTCTGTCATTTCAACCATGAAGGTTGAGCGCCCTGATGCTAAGTCATCACTTGCGCCAATACGCGTAAAGATACGGTCAATATTACCGATTTCTGCACTATCAGCAGGAACGTAACAGCCAATGTGGGCCATCAGAACAATAAGCGCAGTTTGACGCATGTAGGTTGATTTACCACCCATATTTGGACCTGTGATAATCAACATTTTACGGTCGTTATTAAGCTCTACTGGATTGGCAATAAACGGGTCTTTCATAACCTGCTCTACCACCGGGTGGCGACCTTGTTTAATACTGATGTTATCGTTATCGCACAGTATTGGCTTAGCATAATTAAGCGCCTGCGCTCGTTCTGCTAAATTGTTCAGTACATCTAAGTCTGCCAGTACGGCTGCCATTGTTTGTAGCTGCTCAATGTGCGGAGCGATAAACTCAAATAATTGCTCATATAGCTGTTTTTCAAGCGCGAGGGCTTTTGATTGGCTACCAAGTACTTTATCTTCGTGCTCTTTAAGCTCAGGGATGATATAGCGCTCATTATTTTTTAGCGTTTGGCGGCGAATATAATCCGCAGGAACTAAATGTGAATTAGCGCGGCTTACTTCAATAAAAAAGCCGTGGACCTTGTTATAGCCAATTTTTAAGGTGCTAATGCCTGTACGCTCACGCTCACGTTCTTCAAGCTTTTCAAGAATATCTGTTGCACCTTGGCTTAGCGCACGCCACTCATCAAGTTCGCTGTTATAACCTGGTGCAATTACACCGCCATCACGGATAAGCACTGGTGGGGTTTCGATTACAGCACGTTCTAGTAAATCTTGTAGTTCAGGTAACTGTTGCGACTTTGCAATAATTTGGCTAATACGCGGATCGTTAGCATCCATAAGTAATTCGTGTAGTGGCGCTAGAGCCTGCAGTGCACTTCGAAGGCGCGTTAAATCACGCGGCCTTGCTGTGCAAAGCGCTAAACGTGCAATAACACGTTCAATATCGCCAATTTGCTTTAACGATTCTTGTAGCTCACCACATAATTGAGCATCGATAATTGCGCTGATAGCGTTTAGTCGCGAATTGAGCTCTGTTTTGCTGCGCACTGGGGTATGAATACGGCGTTTTAATAAGCGAGAACCCATTGCAGTCGCTGTTTTATCAAGTACTTGTGCAAGTGTATTCTCGTAACCACCCGATAAATTAACTGTTAGTTCAAGGTTTTTACGGGTTGCTGCATCTAAGATCACCGCGTGTTCATTTTGCTCAAGGGTAATAGCACGAATATGCGGTAAGGCAATGCGCTGAGTATCTTTTACGTATTGCATTAAGCAGCCTGCAGCAACTAAAGCCGCGTGTGCTTTTTCTACACCAAAACCTACTAAATCTTTGGTGCCAAATTGGTCGCATAGTAAATGCTGAGCAGTATCTAAATCAAACTCCCATTCTGGGCGGCGACGCGCCCCTTTGATATGCTCAATTAGGTGAACATTTGCAAATGTTTCACTATAAAGCAGTTCAGCAGGGGCTAAACGCTGTAATGTTGAACTAAACGCTTCATCCGTATTAACTTCTAATACATTGAATCGGCCAGAGTTAATATCTAAATAAGCAATACCATAAGCGCCTTGTTTATTTTGCCAAACACTGGTTAGCAGGTTGTCTTGGCGTTCTTGTAACAGCGCTTCGTCTGAAATCGTGCCCGGCGTAACAATACGTACTACTTTACGTTCAACAGGGCCTTTGCTGGTAGCAGGATCACCAACTTGTTCACAAATAGCCACTGATTCACCCATTTGTACAAGGCGAGCTAAGTAGTTTTCGACTGCGTGATAGGGTACGCCTGCCATTGGTATTGGATCACCACCGGCTTTACCACGATGTGTTTGAGAAATATCAAGAAGTTGTGCTGCACGCTTGGCATCATCAAAGAAAAGTTCGTAAAAGTCGCCCATACGATAAAACAATAAAATGTCCCGATGCTCGGCTTTTATTTTTAGATACTGCTGCATCATAGGGGTTTGTTGTTTTATAGTGTGCGGTGCATAAAGATCAAACGACATGTATTTACCCAAAGGCTGAATATGAAATTACATCAAGAGATTAAAACACTTGCTGCGAAATTAGGATCTATTTTAACGGATAAACGCTTATGGATCACTACCGCAGAATCATGCACCGGTGGTGGCGTTAGTTATGCCTTAACTGATACCCCTGGTAGTTCTAACTATATTGATCGAGCGTTTGTCACTTATAGTAATCAAGCAAAACAAGAGCTAATTGGCGTAAATGAGCAAACTTTAAACAGTTTCGGTGCGGTTAGTGAACAAACAGTTGTTGAAATGGCATCGGGTGCTGCTAAAGCTGCAAACGCAGATATCGCAATAGCTATTTCTGGTATTGCAGGCCCCGGTGGTGGAACACTGGATAAGCCTGTGGGCTTAGTATGGTTTTGTATTCATTTTTCAGGTAAAAACTACCCAAGCCAGCAGGTTTTCTCTGGCGATAGAGCTGAAGTTAGGCTGCAAGCTATTGTTTATTCATTAAAAAGTATAATTGAACTGATAAAATCTGAAAATTAGCTTGATACTGTGATTTCATACAGTATACTGTCTGCATTAGCCGGATTTGGAGAACAGAATGAACGATAACAAACAAAAAGCCTTAGACGCTGCTTTATCACAAATTGAGCGTCAATTTGGTAAAGGCTCAATTATGAAACTGGGCGACAACAAAGCCCTAGATATTGAAGCAATCTCAACAGGTTCACTGGGTATCGATATCGCATTAGGTATTGGTGGTTTACCTACGGGTCGTATTGTTGAAGTGTATGGTCCTGAATCATCAGGTAAAACAACGCTTACTTTACAAGTTATCGCTGAAGCTCAAAAGCAAGGTAAAACCTGTGCATTCGTAGATGCTGAGCACGCTCTAGATCCTGTATACGCACAAAAATTGGGTGTAAACATCGATGACTTACTTGTTTCTCAGCCAGATACTGGTGAGCAAGCATTAGAAATCTGTGACATGTTAGTTCGTTCAAGTGCTGTTGATGTTGTGATTGTTGACTCGGTAGCAGCTTTAACACCTAAAGCTGAAATCGAAGGCGACATGGGTGACTCACACATGGGTCTTCAAGCTCGCTTAATGTCACAAGCATTACGTAAGCTTACAGGTAACATCAAGCGTTCAAACACGCTATGTATTTTCATCAACCAAATCCGTATGAAAATTGGTGTTATGTTTGGTAACCCTGAAACAACAACGGGTGGTAACGCACTTAAGTTCTATGCTTCAGTACGTATCGATATTCGTCGTATTGGTTCAGTGAAAGAAGGCGATGAGGTTGTAGGTAATGAAACCCGCGTTAAAGTAGTTAAGAATAAGGTTGCTCCGCCGTTTAAACAAGCTGAGTTCATCATTATGTATGGTGAAGGTATTTCTAAACAAGGCGAGTTAATAGACCTAGGTGTTAAGCATAAGATTGTTGAAAAATCAGGTGCTTGGTATAGCTACAATGGCAACAAAGTTGGTCAAGGTAAAGCAAACTCAATTAAGTTCTTAAAAGACAACCCTGAGATCGCAGATGAGATCGAAGGTAAGTTACGTGAGATGCTATTACTTCAAGCAACTGTGCAACCTGAAGATGGTGAAGATGCAGGCCTAATAGCTGAAGACGAGCTATAAGTACCGCTAAAAAAGTACAGTTAAGCGTGATTTGACCCGCACTTAACACAAAAAGACCGCTACATTGTTAGCGGTTTTTTTATGGGTGCTTGTAGCAGCGATTTTATATCGCGTTCAATCACTTTCTCCTTTCTAACTTTACTCTTGTAACTCTTTCATGAAAAGCCGCATATAATGCGGCTTTTCATGCACTTACAGCTTAAAACTTAAAGCTGCCAGTTGAAAGACACTGAGTAGTTACGCGGTGCACCGTAATAGCCTTGCGCCCAGAAAAGACTGTGGATGTACTTTTCGTTGGTCACGTTATTAATATTCAAGTTAACGCTCATATTGTCATTAATATCGTACGTTGCCATTAGGTTTAAAAGACCATACGCATCTTGCGTAGTAGTGATAAGTGCAGCATTTGTTGCCGCATCACGAACTTGTACGCGTTTTGTATCGTCTTGCCAACGATAGTTTAAGCCAAAGGTTAAACCATCAATCTCAGGCACTTTATGAGTTACAGCAAGTTTGAACTGGTTTTCAGGTGTGTAGTCTTTTACTAACTCATCACCATCAATGTTTAGATTGCTGTAGCTGAAGCTAGCACTTAGTGTTTCGTTGATTTGACCACTAAGTTCTACTTCAATGCCATCGCTGTTAATGCCATCTGCGCCATAGTAGCGCGTGTCATCAGGTAATGAATCAGGGATAGCTACAGCAAGGCCAACTTGTTTAGCATCAAAGTAAGCAACTGTTACAAACAAGTCGTCATCAAGTAGCTGTGCTTTTACACCAATTTCGCTGCTTTTTCCTGTGATAGGGTCTAAGTAATCGCCATTAATGTCACGTTCTGTTTGCGGCACAAATGTTTCTGTGTAGCTTGCGTAAGTTGAAAAGCGCTCGTTGATATCATACACAGCACCGAAGTAAGGCACTGTTTGGTCACTGTCTTTATCTTTTGCGACGCCGTACGATTCGCCCTCAGTTTCCCAGTTTACCTGGCTCACGCCAGCTAAAACACTAAATGCGTCAGTGGCACGGATGCGCGTTGAAATATATGCAGAGCGTTGACGGCTAGTGATATCAGCACCTGTTAAACCATCAGTAAGTGTTGGAACTGGCGCAACACCATCCCAGCCACCTAGTTCAGGCATTGCTGGGAAACCATTACCGGTAGTGTAGTCATACAATGATTTATCTTTGTAATCCATATCTGCTTGGTTTACACCAAATGACAGGTCATGCTCCATACCAAATAAATTAAATTTACCTGTTGCGTAGATATCTAAAATGTCGTGCTTATCTTTGTGGTCATATTCACTCGCATAACCCGTTAAGCCAAGGCCAGTTTCTCTATCTGGTGTGCCATAAACATAGAAAAGCTCCGAGTCTTGCTCATTTTCTAAGTGCGCGTAGCTTGCTTTTAAGAACCAAGTATTGGTGATTGCTTGCTCAATTGATAAGAACAGCTGCTCTGTCGTGTTATTCCAGTATGACCAGTCAGATGCTGTGCTGGTTGAAGCATCAAAGTTTGTTGCTGAACCATCGCTGTAATAAAGCGGTAAGGCACCCCAAAGTGGGCTGTCAGCATCTTTCTTTTGATTTACGTAGTTTGCAGTTACTACTGTACTATCAGTTAGCTGACCTTCGTAGGCTAGGTAATAAATTGTTTTATCTTGCTCGTAGCGGTCAAGGTATGACTCAGTTTTGTGCTTAGTGAATACAGCGCGTACAGCATGGTTTTCGTTAATAGCAGTTGAAGCGTCAAGCTCTAAACGCTTGTTGTTCCAAGAGCCATAGGATACAGACGCATTGACTTGTGTTTGGTTAGTAGGGCGCTTTAGAACCATGTTCACAGTTGCTGATGGGTTACCAGCACCTGTCATTAAACCATTGGCACCACGCACAATTTCAACACTATCGAAAATAGAAGTATCAAGAGTACCTTGGATTGAACCGTTGTCTTGTGGCATACCCATGCCATTAACTTGGAAGTTGGTGATCTCAAAACCGCGGGCTTTAAAATAAGTACGGTCAGTTTCGATTTGCTCAACAGTCACACCTGGCGTACTTTCTAACACTGCATTGATGTTATCAAGTGAGAAGTCATCCATTAAAGCACGTGAAACAACAGAGATTGACTGCGGTGTTTCTTTAATTGTTAGCCCTAATTTGGTTGCCGACTGTGCTTCTTCAGTGATGTAGTTTTTATGATGCTGGCCATAAACGGCAATTTTTTCAATTGCTTGTTCTTCTTTTTGTTGTTCTGCAAAAGCGTGGCCACTTAAAAGTGCTGAGGTCACAAGGCTTAATTGAGATAAGCGCAAAAATTTTGTTGATGACATGCAAAGTTCCAATTAGTTCAATGAATAGTGAGATTAATGCGTAATTTAATCTAAATGAAAATAATTTGCAATTAGGGTTTTTGTTTTAGTGAATAATTGTTTGTAAAAAAGTTTAAAGGGCATAGAAATATAAAAAGGAGATATAAAAAAAGCGGCCGAAGCCGCTTCAGGAAGTAAAACGAGTTTAAATCTTAAAACACATATTTTGCAGAGAATTGCAGACGATCCATATCGCCGTCTGCACCGCTTTCTAACTCACGCTCAGCATGTTTAAATTCAACACCAAATGTAAGCTTTTTAACAGGCGAATATAAAAGGTTGGCACTATAGCTTTGGCTCATTTCTGTAGGATCGCCAGTCACAGCAAGTAAATCTGTGTTGTTATCTGCTGAGAAGAATGAGTAAAGGAAAGTTGAGCGCCATTGGCTGTTCCAGTGTTGTTGGTAGGCAATAAAGCCTGATGTTGAATCAATTGCATCTAGATCATCACCGTCAAGAACAGCACCATTAGCTACATTTAGACCAATGTAGCGGCCTAAACCTGAACCCTGAGTAAGCATAAATTTAAGGTTATTTTGGCCAAAATTAACTTTACCTGAGGCACTGATACCAAACGATGATGTATCAGCATCAATACCATTTTGTTTATAAGTTAGCTGGCGAGCAAGACCGGTAAATACTAATTCACCCCAATCAGCTTTATGTGCGTAACGTGCTGTAAAGTCTGGCATTGATGCATCATCGGTAGCTACGCGTGCTCCGCCAACAGTGACTGTACTCTCTGGGTTTTCGATAGAGAATGACCAATTACCTGTGGTGTAGCGTGCCTGTGCTTGACGGACGAACACAGTACCTTCAGCAGGACCAACGAAGTCGAGCGTTTCAGGTAATGCGCCTACGTTTTGGAAGTTTGACCAAGCTTGACCAAATAACCAACCATCATAAGTCACAAATGCTTGACGAATACGAGGCGCGTAAGAGTTACTAACACGTTCATTACCGCCTGGCGCTGAAGCAATAAAGTCGATTTCAATTTTAGTTTTAATGGTTTTACCATCGTCTAACTTTGTTGCTGTGCCTAGGTTAAAGCGAGATTGGCGTGCATGCATGTCAAACACAGCATCGCTGTCGCTGTCTGCGCCTACCGGTGTTGTACCCGGTACGTAAAAGTCACGGCCAATACTGCCGCCAGCTGGTACGCCTGCAGAGTAATCACTCCACATGGCATCAAGTTTTACATAGCCACCATAAGAAACGTCAGTGTTGCCAATGGTTGCGGCGTTAGCGGTACCTGCAAGTGCACATAAAACAGCTGAAGCTGTGAGTGTTTTTAATGCGGTTACTTTTGTTGTTGTCATAATGTGTATTCCTGTCGAAGCTACTTGTTGATTGCATTAATGTTGTTGTATCACTGTTGTTTAAGAAATGACTTCTCTCAATTATCTATTGGTCTATTAGACTAAGGTGGAATGGGTCGTTAAATCGCATCCAACCTAACATTGGACTAGATTATAGAAGGCAATTTCGAAGTTTTTTGTTAAATGGCAAGATATACAACTAAGGTCTAATACTTTCAGGGGCTTTGCTGAGTGATCCTTGAAGCAGGCCGTAGGCAAGTAATTAAAATGGAGACGACAACAATGTCAGAAAGTATCTATCCAGTACCAGCGCATATCAAGAATGCAGCACTAGTTGATAACGATAAATATAATACACTGTACAAGCAATCTATTGATGACCCTGAAGGATTTTGGCGAGAGCACGGTAAACGTCTTGATTGGTCAACTCCTTATAATAAAGTAAAGAACACCTCATTCGACAAAGGCCACATCAGCATTCGCTGGTATGAAGACGGCCAACTTAACGCATCTTATAACTGTATTGACCGCCACCTTGCCACTAAAGCCGATAAAACAGCCCTCATTTGGGAAGGCGACAACCCTGAACACAACGAAAATATTAGCTACCAACAGCTTCATGACGAAGTAGCTAAACTAGCCAATGGCCTTAAAAAATTAGGCGTATCAAAAGGTGACCGTGTCGCTATTTACATGCCAATGACACCACAGGCTATTTACGCTATGCAAGCTTGTGCACGTATTGGTGCGATTCACTCTGTGGTATTTGGTGGTTTCTCTCCATCAGCGATTGCTGACCGAATTAATGATTCAGGCGCTAAAGTGGTAATTACTTCAGACGAAGGTCGTCGTGCTGGCAATTGCGTACCACTTAAGGCAAATGTTGATGAAGCGGTATCACAAGATTCAGTTACCACGGTTGAGCACGTTATTGTGCATCAGTTAACCGGTGGTGAAGTTGAGTGGAATAGCCATGATATTTGGTGGCATGAACTTGTCGCTGACTTACCTGCTGAGTGTGAACCAGAGCCAATGAATGCAGAAGATCCGCTTTTCATTCTTTATACCTCAGGCTCAACGGGTCAACCAAAAGGTGTAGTTCATACAACCGGGGGTTATCTCGTTTATGCATCGATGACACATGAATACGTGTTTGATCTAAAAGAAGATGATATTTTCTGGTGTAGTGCTGATGTGGGCTGGATCACAGGTCACAGCTACATTGCTTATGGCCCATTAGTGAATGGCTGCACGCAAGTGGTATTTGAAGGTGTACCAACCTACCCAACAGCGGGCCGTATGGGTGAAGTGATTGATAAGCACAACGTGACTATCCTATATACAGCACCAACGGCTATTCGTGCTCTAATGGCAAAAGGTGATGAACCAACAGCTACCTCAACACGCAAAAGCTTGCGCGTAATGGGGTCAGTGGGTGAGCCAATTAACCCAGAAGCTTGGGCGTGGTATTACGAGCATATTGGTAACGAAAATTGCCCAATCGTAGATACTTGGTGGCAAACAGAGACTGGTGGCATCATGATCACACCATTACCAGGTGCGACAGATATGAAACCAGGCTCAGCAACACGTCCGTTCTTTGGTATTGCCCCTGCACTATTTGATGCTGAAGGGAATACACTAGAAGGCGCGGTTGATGGTAATCTTGTTATTTTAGACAGCTGGCCATCACAAGCACGTACAGTTTATGGCGACCATGAACGCTTTGAACAAACCTATTTCTCAGCATACCCAGGTGTGTACTTCACAGGTGACGGTTGTCGTCGTGATGAAGATGGCTACTACTGGATCACTGGCCGTGTAGATGACGTGCTTAACGTATCAGGTCACCGCCTAGGTACTGCAGAAATCGAAAGTGCACTTGTAGCTCACGAAGCGGTGGCAGAAGCTGCTGTAGTCGGTTACCCGCATGATATTAAAGGTCAGGGCATCTATGTTTACATCACACCAAATGAAGGTGTTGTAGTGAGCGATGAACTAACGAAAGAGGTACGTAACTGGGTTCGTAAAGAATTAAGCCCAATCGCTTCACCAGATATGATCCAATGGTCTCCTGGTCTACCAAAAACACGTTCTGGTAAGATCATGCGTCGAATTTTACGTAAAATTGCGGCAAACGAGCACCAACAGCTTGGTGATACGTCTACACTAGCCGATCCAAGTGTTGTTGATGAGCTAATCGAAAACCGATTAAATCGTTAAAATCGCGTTAAAAACTTGATTAGAAGTTGATTCTAAACGTAGTATATCGGCTGTCACTTAGAAATAGGTGTCAGCCGAATTTATTAGGAGTGAACCATGAGTCAGTTTTTAATAGCGGACGATCATCCGTTATTTCGTGAAGCGCTGAAAGGGGCATTGAGTGCTAAGTTCGCTGATTTAGAAGTGTTTGAATCAGAAAACTTTGAGACCACTTTGCAGGTGCTAAGCGAACAAGAAGATCTTGATATCTTACTACTAGACCTTCACATGCCAGGCAATGGCGATTTATACGGCCTTATTCGCATTCGCGAAGACTATCCAAGCTTACCAATAGCTGTTGTTTCTGGCAGCGAAGACATCAATGTAGTTTCTAAAGTAATGGGGTATGGTGCGATGGGATTTATTCCTAAGTCATCTTCATCAGATGATATTGCATTGGCAATCAACCACATTCTTGAAGGCGATGTTTGGCTTCCACTTGAACTTAAAGACAAAGTGGCTGCTGTTGATGGCGAAGACAAAGAAATTGCAGCGCAAGTGGCCTCACTTACGCCACAACAATATAAGGTTTTACAATACTTACATGAAGGCTTGTTAAACAAACAAATTGCTTACGAATTACATATTTCTGAAGCAACAGTTAAAGCACACATTACAGCAATTTTTAGAAAGCTAGGTGTGTATAATCGTACTCAAGCGGTATTAATTGCTTCTAAATTACAATTAGAGCCTATTGAGTCGGCATAAAAATTACTGATAACAAAAATAATAAAGAGGCCATACAGCCTCTTCATTTTATAGCTTAAGCGAACACCACTGTTCGATTACCATTAATAAACAGTTTATGCTCAGATGCTAGTTGCAGTGCTTTGCAGAACACCGTTTTCTCTACATCTTTACCCATTTTTGCCATCATCTCTGCGGTATCAGCATGACTGACATGCGTCACATCCTGTAAAATAATCGGTCCTTCATCAAGCTCGTTATTAACAAAGTGTGCGGTAGCACCGATAATTTTCACGCCGCGTTCAAATGCTTGATGGTAAGGCTTTGCACCAATAAAGGCGGGTAAAAATGAATGGTGGATATTAATAATTTTACCTTCAAAGCGCGCCACAAATTCGGGGCTTAAAATACGCATATATTTAGCTAGACCAATAATATCTGGCTGATAGCTGGCAATTAAATCACCTACTTGTTGATCATGCTCTGCACGGCTTAAACCTTCGTGCGACACCACATGAAATGGTACGCCAAAGCCTGCAGCTAGCGGAGCTAAATCTGCATAGTTGGCAATCACAGCCAGTACTTCGATATTTAATGCTTTTTCGAATTGCTTAAGTAATACACCGCCTAAACAATGGGCTTCTTTGGTGGCAAGCAATACTACTTTGGTTTTTTCGTTGCTATGCAGGGCAAGCTCTGCGCCATCAGGCAGTAGCTCAGCAAGGCTTGGTAAAAAATCATCTGAAATAACGCCGCTTAACTCTGTACGCATAAAAAAGCGTTTAGCGTCTTTATCTACAAATTCGTTATTACGTGTAATGTTTAAATTATGCTGATGACAAAGACCGGTGATCTTGGCAATTAGACCAACATCATCATCGCATTGTGTGGTTAAAATAGTGTTCATAGTCCTCATTCTAATCCCGTTTGTGTGAACACCATTATTTGCTAATTTTTTTAGCGCTGCATAGCGCAAATTGAACTATCTAATAATTTATCTTATTTGATTGCTTAGGCGCCTAAAATGTAACCATTATTTACTTTTTGTGTAAAAGTAGGCTTCTTTCATTATAAATGTGATTTTCTGTCCATAATTATGATTAATTAAGTGCTTTTCTACATCATTTTCTACACTTTTTAACCTTAACGTAAGTAACTGTAAGTGAAGGTAATCGTTTGTAAAATATAGAATTTTATTGCTTTAGTTGAGTCAAAGTAGATTATTACAAACAATAAGGAATAAACTCCATGAAAAGTACTCTGCTTAAAACAATTGTTGTCACAAGTTTGCTTTCGGTGCTGGCTGCCTGTTCTAGTGACGACAGCAGCAATAGCAACAGCGGCTATGTGCAACTGTACAATGGCTCTTATAATAGCCCCTATACACGTTTATTTGTTGATGACACTGAACGTTCGGGCGCAGATTTTGGTGATGTATCAACCCGCCATAATTACAGCTCGGGTGAGTATGAGCTAAGTTTTAAGTATGTTGATGTCAACGATAGCTATATCACTATTGATGAAGAAGCCATTAAAATTAAAGACGATCAAACCCAGTTGCTAGTAATGAATGGTGATTTTGCTGAGCCAACGTTTACTGAGCTCAGTGTGCCATCTTCAAGCGAAGAGGATGAGTTTAATGTTGGCTTTTTTAATATCGTCGGCGAAGACAAGATTTACGATGTTTACATTGCCACTGATGACGGTTTATTTGATACCGCAGAGTTACTGATGACTTCGCAGTACCTGGTAGAGCCAGAACTATCTACGCTTGAGGAAGGTTATTACACTATTTATGTCACTGCCAGTGGTAGCACTGATGTGATTTTTGAATCACCAAAATTGTACTTTAATGATGAAGCAACTTACATGGCGATGATCCGCCCAAGTTATGCAACAGAAGAAGACGGCATTACCCTTGATGTAGTGACGGCAAGTAGCTCGGTGACTCAACTAAACCACCAAGACGCACAAGGCCAGTTGCGATTTATTAATACTATTGATGATTACACACAAACCCAATTTAAAGTAACAAGAGGAACAACGTCTACCAATACCGAAGTTGTAAGCAACGATAATTACTCTGAATACATGAGTATGTCACCAAATAGTTATAGCGTAGCCATGTTAGATGAGGCTGGCGACAAGATTGTTGATAACTTCTTAATGACATTAGAGCGTGAGCAAAGTGCGGTTGGTCTATTCTACAATGACAAAGATTACGGCCCTCGTATGATGACCATTGAAGAAAACCTAACACCTAGCAGCTATAGCCACACAGTTACTGTGGTTAATTTAATTGATAACTATGTAGGGCAACAGATTGATGAAGTCGATGTGTATTTCACTCTCAATGGTGAAACCGTTGATGATACTAGTAATGTCGTTGAAGGTTTAGATCAATACGACCAAAAAGAGCAGGTGGTTGATAACGAAGTTTATACAACCTATGTGGTGTTTGAAGATAACGGCCAACAGATTGTGCTATTACAACAGAGCGATATGGATTTTACTGAAGAAGGTAACTATATCTTGGTGATTGAACACGATGAAACTACTTATTCAGGTTATAAAATGACCTTAGAGCGTACGGTGACTGAACAGTCTTAACCGGCTTGAACGCAATATCGTTGTTTCTTTACTCTTGCTAAGTGTTTATTATATAAACAATTAAGGTTTTTGCTTTTTTGTTTAAAGCGTACACATGGAGTGAGTATGGACGACGGTATTGCGTTACTAATATTACTAGCATTAGTTGTTGTAGGTGGCTCAATTGCTGGCATTATTGCCTTTTTTCAACTGTCTAGTTTGAAGCGAGAAGTGGCTGCTCTTCGAATAAAACTTAACGCGCCATATATTCATAATTCACAAGCAAATACTGTAAATTCGTTTGATAGTTTAAACGAAGATCTGACCGACACTTCAAAACTAGAACCAAAGCCTGAAGCCATTAATAAGCCAAGTGAGGCAATGGCTAAAAAGCCACAGCAAACGAAACCCAAGCCTGCAACTTTTAATCCGCTAGTTAGCCAACTCGTTACACAAATTAAAGCCAATTGGCTAACTTGGGTAGGAGCGGTTGCTCTTGCCTTTGGTGGTATCTTTTTGGCCCGCTATTCACTTGAAGCCGGTTTATTATCCGAAACCATGCGACTCATACTTGGCGCTATTTTTGGTTTGAGCTTAATTGTCGCGGCTGAGGTTTTACATCGTAAAGGTATTATCTTTGATGGGTTTAGCAACTATATTCCCGCGGCGCTGGCAAGTGGCGGCTTTATTAGTTGTTTTGCATTGACCTTACTAGCCTACAGCCATTATGGCTTACTACAAGCCTTACCAGCATTTAGCATTTTAACCTTGGTCTCTTTGGCTGCAAGCTGGATGGCATTACGTTTTGGCCCCGTGCTGGCTGTAATTGGTATTATTGGCGCTTACAGTGTGCCTGTATGGGTAGATACTGGGAGTAATGACTTTGTTGCACTCCTTACTTATGTTGCTTTTGTCAGTGTATCAGCTTCGCTAGTCGCACATTACGTAAAACGGCATTGGTTGTGGTATCTGTTATGGGCGGGGCATTTAGGCTGGTATTGCTTGGTTGCAATGAGTGCAGCGAAAAACCTGCACTGGTTTATTAATCTTTATGCGCTGTTTAGCATTGTATTGTTAATTGCGATTCCACGCTTAGGGCTGACTATTAAACAAGTTGAATACCGCCCACACCGCTTTAAAACGCTACTGAAACAACTGCCCGATAACCTTCTGTTATTAGCTGTTGTCATGCCACTTTATCTTTTACTCATAAGCAGTAACCAGCTACTAACCTGGCAGCTTAGTATGTTGTCGTTAGTGGCTTTACTGTTGTTTTTGGTATTAAAAAACAGTGTATGGGATCACTGGCTGATAATAGCTGTAGTGAGTGTGGTGTGCTTGCTTACAGGGCAATACAATGCAGTAGATTATTCTGAGCCGCTTTTTGTTTTTAGAAAAAATTATGGAGCAGGGCTATTTTTTATTGCTTTGTTTGCTGGTTATGGGTTTTTGTTTGGTCGAAAATACCCTAAACGCTTAGGTTTTGCTTTACTCGCTTCACTTTCAGGCTTTGTGATTATTAGTTGCTTATATGTCATTACTCCCGATCATGCCTTGATGACGGCGTATCCGGTTTGGTGCTTTGTATTATTGGCACTATCTGCTTGGCTATTTAAGTTATCAATCAATAGTACAAATCCAATGCAGGTATTTAGTTACTGGCTTGGTGGTAATGCCAACATTAGTTTAGCGTTAACCATGCTATTAGAGGGTAGCAGCTTAACCTTAGCGCTTGCTGCGCAAGTGTTGTTAGTCAGTTTTTATGTCAATAAACATAAACTCAGTATTCCTACTTGGCCCCTTAAAGGCTTAGTTGGCGCTTTACTTGTTAGGTTAAGCTTTGCTCCTTGGTCAGCTGACTACAGTGATGCGCTGTTGCTCGGGATGCATTGGAGTTTAGTTGTGTACCCTGTATGTGCAGGCTTATTTTACATGGCAGCAAGGCACTGGCAGCAGCAAACTGTTCGCGTTTGGCTAGAAGGTGCCATGCTTCATTGTATCGCTTTATTTATTACCACAGAGACGAGCTATCAGTTGGTAGGGCACTATCCTGACTTTGCGGATTTGTCTGTGTATGAATATATTTTGCTGACTTGTAACTGGGGAATATTGGGATGTGTCTACCTAATGCGTTCACGATTTACTGAGCAATTAGGTAAACTTTATGAAGTTGCAGGTTTTGCTTTATTAACATTGAGTGGCTTGCTCGTACTGAAAAGCTTTACCGCTGTAAATCCGTTTTTTGAGCCGATAAATATAGGCAGTTGGCCGATTGTTAACTGGTTACTCTTACTCTGGTTAGTTCCTGCTAGTATTGCAATTTGGGCAAGCCAACTGACAAAATCTCAGCGCTATTTGCATAAGCTGTTTACAGTATTTTCAGGTGTGTTGAGTGTGTTATACATCAATGCGGAAATTCGCCACAACTGGCAAGGAGAATTTATAAATCTTGCTTTGCCGACCTCAGATGCAGAGCTTTACAGTTATTCTTTAGCTTGGCTTATCATCGGTGCTTTGGTAGTCGTGGTAGGGCAGTTAAAAACCATTACGGTATTACAAAAGTTCGGCCTAGGGATATTGGCGCTGGTGGTATTAAAAGTGTTCTTGGTTGATATGGCAAACTTAACCGGGTTACTGCGTGCTATTTCGTTTATCGGTTTAGGCTTATCGCTAGTTGCACTTAGTTGGTTGTTCCAAAAATTTAAGGCAAAGCCCTCAGCTTTGCCTTAAATCGATGTTGTTAAAAACTTTGGTTAAGCACTGTGGTTAAGCAGTGCCTTTAGTTTAGCGGGCTTAACAGGCTTACTAAGGTAATGAATTTGCTCTTTTTTGGTTTGCTGCTTTAGCGCTTCATCACGTACTGCTGTGATTAAAATTGCCGGTACTGGGCTTTGCCAGATTTCTCTTAGAGTTTTAATAAGCGTAATACCATCGCAATCATGGGCAAGCTGATAATCCATTAAAATCACATCTGGCGCACGGTGCTCTTTGGCATAGGCCATCACGGTCTCAACTTGATCAAATAGTTGATAATTTGCCTGCCATTTTTGTAATAGGCTTGCCATAGCATTAAGGTTTTCCGGGTCATCATCAACCGCAATAATGTTCATTGCGCTGCGATTCTCAACACCTTTCTTAGGAGTATCTTTTTGTTGGATAAATTGGCTTTCACCATAAGGCACTTCAATACTAAAGCGGCTACCTTTTCCTGGTGTTGAGCTTACATCTAAACGTAAAGAGAGTAAGTCAGCCATTCGTTTTACTACCCCTAAGCCAAGACCAACTCCTTTGTTATCACCGGCTTCAATACGATAAAAGTCATTGAAGATTTTTGCTTGCTCTACCTCACTAATACCAGGACCTGTATCCCATACTTCAATGCGTAAATGATGTTTACGTTTGCGACAAGCAATTAAAACTCGACCACTCTCGGTGTATTTAACTGCATTTGAAACCAAGTTTTGAATAATTCGGCGTAGGTAAGTGATATCACTGTGAACGATAATCCCCTGTGAACGTATTGTCAGTTTTAAACCTTTTTCGCTCGACATAATAGCGTATTCATTTTTCAGCGGGGCAAGTATGTCATCAATACTAAAGTGACGCGGGGTAGGGGTCATTGCCCCTTGCTCTAGCTTAGCGATTTCTAAAAGTGCCGACATTAAATGCACCGTCGAATCTAAACTAGCACCCAGCTTTTCAAAGTTGTTTAGGTTGTTACTCGAAAGGGTTTTATCATCTATAGCGGCAAGGTACAGGCGCGCCGCATTCAGCGGTTGTAAAATATCGTGGCTAGCTAAGGCCAGAAAGCGCGTTTTACTATCATTGGCTTGCTCTGCCTCTTTTTTAGCTAAAGTAAGTGCTTGCTCAGTTTGTACCCGGCTATCGATTTGTGCTTGTAAATCTTTATTGATAGTACGAATTTCTTGAGTACGCGCTTCAATGCGGTTTTCAAGATCCATGTTTACTTCTTCAAGTGCATTTTGTGTTTCGATATGCGTGGTGATATCAGAGAAACTTGTTACAAAGCCGCCATCTGGCAGTGGGTTACCTATCATTTCGAACACTTGGCCATTGCGGCGATGGCGAATAAAGTGATGGGGCGTGCCATTTTTAAGGTGCTGTACACGTTTTTCTACATGACGCTCAACTTCACCTGGGCCACATTCGCCGCGCTCGGCATTGTATCTGAGCACGTCTTCAATAGGTTGGCCGACTTCGAGAAAGTCATCTGGGTAGGCAAACATCTCTGCGTAGCGTTTATTCCATGCCACCAAATTCAGTTCTTTATCAACAACCGAAATACCATGACTGAGGTTTTCAAGAGAGGTAAATAGTAAGTTTTGGTTAAATTGCAGAGCTTGCGTGGTTTCATCAAAAAAGTTAACGACTTCTTCAAAGGCCATGCGTTTACCAGAAGCAACCGTGTGGATCAGCGCTTGTGCTGAAGATGCACCAAGCACACCGGTTAAGGCACGTTCACAATAAGCGATAAACTCAGGCTCTGGGTGTGCGTTGTTATCATCTAAGTTATTGGATAACGCAAAGTGAGCCAATACTTGTTGTGAGCGCTGCACACCTAAGAAGGTTTGTAGCAGCACTTTAAAGTCATAAACAGTGGCTTTAACGTTTTTATTTAAGCGTCTTGCGAATACTGCTTGCTCTTTAGGATTAACAAAAGCAGCTGCTTGAATTTTATCAATTAAACGTTCATCCGCTCCGAGCGAAAAACTAATGTAACAACCTATATTTGCAAATAAAGCGATTAGGGTGCCACGAGTAATAAGTGTTTGTTGCAGCTCTGCGTTTAGGCTATTACCCGCATCTAAAATAGGCAGCATTAAGAACAAGACCCAACAAATGAAGCCTGCTAATAATCCGGCATAAACTCCATAAGCATGACCTTTTCGCCAATATAAGCCACCAACAATGGCTGGGAGTAATTGTGATACCAAAGAAAAGGCGACTAAACCCATACTAGCGAGTGCTTTACCATGGCCAAACCATTGCTGGTAGAAATACGACAAAATCAAAATACCAGCAATTGTGAAGCGTCTTACTAAGAGAATTTGTGACTTATAGCTGCTGGTGATGAGGTTACGTTTAAACTTACGACGCAGCATTAACGGCAGCACCACATCATTTGAGATCATGGTGCTGAGTGTGAGTGTGGCTACTACAATCATCGCCGTCGCCGCTGATAGACCACCAATAAATACAAAGGTCGTTAAAAAGGCGTTCTCGTGCATTAGCGGCAGTGCTAACACAAAGCTATCAGGTGAAAAACCACTGCCAATGCCTGGGTGTATAGCTGCAGTGGCAATAGGAAAAATCATTGCTGCTGTAAGCAACAAATAAAGTGGGAATGCCCAGCGGGCAGTATAAAGGTGGCGTTTATCTTGGTTATCGACCACCGTAACGTGGAATTGCCTTGGTAAACAGATAATCGCTGCTGCCGCCATTAGTGATTGGCCAATAAAGTTAAAACTAAAAAAGTCGAAGTTCTGCCAGTGCTGCCAAATAGAGCCCGTTAGCTGCTCGGTTTGCACCGTACTTAAATTAAATAATGTGTATAAGGCAAGCCCAGCAACGGCCACTAAAGCCAGCAGTTTAATCATAGATTCAAAGGCAACAGCAAGCATCAGCCCTGAGCGATATTCGGTTACATCCACCTTACGAGTACCAAAGAATATCGCAAACATTGCCATGATGAGTGTTGCTGAAAGTGCCAGCATAGAGCCGGAGATACGATTGTCGTTTTGTAACAGCAAGAAGCTGCTGCTAAGTGCTTTTAATTGGAGTGCGATATACGGAATCGTCGCTAATAAAGCGATAATCGTCACCATAATGGCGGTGGTTTGCCGCTTACCATAGCGAGCTGAAATAAAGTCGGCGATGGTGGTGATATTTTGCTTTTTACTTACTAGTACTAATTTGCGTAAAAATCCTTGGCCGAAGAAAAATAACAGCGCAGGGCCAATTAATATAGGTAAGTAATTCCAACTGCTGGTGGCTGCTGTTCCGACCGAACCGTAATAAGTCCAAGATGTACAGTAAATTCCTAATGAAAAAGAATAAACAAATGGGTGGTGACTAATTCTTTTTGCAAGAGGAGTGGTTTTGTCTCCCCAATTTGCCAACCAAAACAACACGCCAATATAGGCGAGTGCAACAAATAAAAGCGCAGCTGTCATGTTTAAATTCAGTAATTATTGTAATAACACTACCTTACCAGAATTATGAGCGATTTCGATGGCAAGATTTTTTGCAATAATTATTAATAAAATACAAGTTATTGATATTTAATAAATAGTGTTGTTTTTTGTGTTGTTATTAGACTAATGTCGCAGATCATTCGTTTTTACTATTTTCGCTATTTCGTAAATTTATCTTTGTAGGTTAAGTCGTTGTTAAATATTGTTTTTTACTGTTTGTTAACAAATGGCGTTCTGCAGTTTACGTAAACGTAAATTAGCTGTTACGACTATGGTCTCAATTCCATAAATCAGAACCCTTGCTAACTTAGTTAATGACAACTAATACCACTCATTACTTTTTTGTAATGCATAAGGGGATAAAAAATGGCTTTTAAAGATGAAGAACAAGCAAAAGCTTATTGGGCGGAAAACCTCGCACTGCTATTTAAATTATTAGCAATTTGGTTTGTCGTGTCATTTGGCTTCGGCATTTTACTGGTAGACGTACTTAACGAGGTACGTTTCTTTGGGTTTAAACTCGGCTTCTGGTTCTCCCAGCAAGGCGCTATTTACACCTTTGTTGCTTTGATTTTTGTTTACGTTTTCAAAATGAATACGTTAGATAAAAAATACGGCGTAGACGAATAGGAGCTAAGCAATGGATGTTCAAACACTCACGTTTATTATCGTCGGTTTAAGCTTCGCGCTTTATATCGGCATCGCAATCTGGGCTCGTGCTGGGTCAACAAATGAATTCTATGTTGCAGGGGGTGGTGTACCGCCGCTGGCAAATGGTATGGCAACCGCTGCTGACTGGATGAGTGCGGCATCGTTTATCTCAATGGCGGGTATTATCTCGTTTGCGGGTTATGACGGTGGTGTATATCTAATGGGTTGGACAGGTGGTTATGTACTACTTGCACTTTGTTTAGCTCCTTACCTACGTAAGTTTGGTAAGTTCACGGTACCAGATTTCATTGGTGACCGTTACTACTCACAAGCTGCACGTGTTGTTGCAATTTTATGTGCCATCTTTATTTGTTTCACATACATCGCAGGTCAAATGCGTGGTGTAGGTGTGGTTTTCTCTCGCTTCTTAGAAGTAGATATTGAGACCGGTGTTTACATTGGTATGGTGATTGTATTCTTCTACGCTGTATTAGGCGGTATGAAGGGAATTACTTACACGCAAGTAGCTCAGTACTGTGTATTAGTATTTGCTTATCTTGTTCCAGCAATCTTCATTTCAATGATGATGACAGGTCACTTCTTCCCACAAACAGGTTTTGGTGCAACGCTTAGCGATGGCTCAGGACAGTTTGTACTCGATAAACTAGATGGACTCAGCACTGAGCTTGGCTTTGCGCAATACACTGAAGGCTCGAAGAGCATGATTGATGTATTCGCAATCACTGGCGCGTTAATGGTTGGTACTGCAGGTTTACCGCATGTAATCGTTCGTTTCTTCACTGTTCCTCGTGTTAAAGACACGCGTATCTCAGCTGCTTGGACACTTGTTTTCATTGCAATTGTTTATACAACAGCACCTGCTGTAGCGTCATTCGCTCGTGTAAACATGATTGATACAATTAACGGTAAAGACGGTAGCGGTACAGAGTACGCTGAAGCACCAGCATGGGTTAAAAATTGGGAAAGAACAGGCTTAATCACCTTTAACGATAAAAATGGTGACGGCAAAATGTTCTACTCAGCAGGTAAGATTGATGATCCAAACAGCGCAAACGAAGTTAAAGTTGACCGCGACATCATGGTACTTGCAAACCCTGAGATTGCAGACTTACCAGCATGGGTGATTGCATTAGTAGCAGCAGGTGGTATCGCAGCAGCGCTATCAACAACCGCAGGCTTACTATTGGTAATCTCGACCTCGGTATCACACGATTTATTAAAACGTACCTTAAAACCAGATATTAGCGACAAACAAGAGCTACTTGCTGCGCGCTTAGCAGCGATGATAGCGATTGTTATTTCAGCTTACTTTGGTATTAACCCGCCAGGGTTCGTGGCCTCGGTTGTTGCCTTTGCCTTCGGCTTAGCAGCGGCGAGCTTCTTCCCTGCAATCATTATGGGTATCTTCTCTAAGAAGATGAATAAAGAAGGTGCGATTGCGGGTATGGTGACAGGTATTACATTCACAGCGGCTTATATTATCTACTTCAAGTTCGTAAGCCCTGAATTGAATGCACCGGCACACTGGTTATTTGGTATCTCACCTGAGGGTATCGGTCTAGTTGGTATGATTGTTAACTTTGTAGTTGCAGGTATCGTACTTAAACTAACAGCTGAAACACCGGTTGAAATCCAAGAAATGGTTGAAGGTATCCGTAACCCTAAAGGTTCGAGCGCAGCACACGCGCACTAATAAAACCATTTTATGAGAACACACTCTTGAAGTTCAAAAGCCCGACTTAAGTCGGGCTTTTTATTTATTTCAAACAGGGGTAGTGTAGATATTGTCTCTATTCTATAGCGAGAATGACCATGAATACCGAGCAACAGGAAGTCGCCCAATTTGTGATGCAACAAACGCCATTTAATCAGCTTGATAGCGCTGCATGCGAGTACTTTGTTAACCATCTCGATATTATTTATCTGACCCGAGAAAATCAAAACCAGTGGTTAAGTTCAGATAACTTAAGATTATTTTTAATTCGTTCTGGCGATTACGATTTAGTTGACCCAAAAGGAGATGTGATCACTAAGTTATCGAGTGGCGATTACTTTGGTTTTCCTTCACTGTTAACTGGCGAAGCGATTCAAAATAGCATTTCAGTGCAAAAGGAAGGCATTGTTTACATGTTAAACCAAGCGGCATTTGATTATTTACGCCGTGAGTACAAGGTATTTGAGCAGTACTTTGTTCGCGCCCATAAAAATCGTTTATTGTCGTCCCATTATAAGAGTCAAAACGAAAGTTGGTCCGAGAAAAAAATCTGCGAATTGATGAATCGTAAGGCCGTTACCTTGGCGCCAGATGCAAGTATCCGTCAAACTGCTAAAAAAATGAAACAACAGGGGGTTTCGTCGATTATGTTAACTGAACATGATCGCCTCGTTGGGGTTGTCACCGACAGAGACTTACGTAACCGCGTATTGGCAGATGAGGTTGACCCACAAGAGCCTGTTAGCAGTATCATGACTTGTAAGCCCAAGTTTATTTTTGAAAATAATCGCGTGTTTTCTGCTTTACACTTAATGCTTAAACACAATATTCACCATCTACCAGTGCTTGATGAATATCACAAACCACTTGGTATGCTCACCAGTACCGATTTGCTGCGGCAGCAAAAAAGCGACCCAGTGCAATTGATTGGGCGAATTTATAAAGCACATAGCGTGGTTGATTTAAAACGTTATTCGCAAGAGATACCCGGTTTATTAAAAGGCTTTTCGAACAATATTGATGACATCTCCTTAATTGGTAAGTTATTAAGTGGCTTAACCGATGCGCTGACTTCGCGCTTGATTCGTTTGTTTCAAGAAGATAATGGTGCTGCACCAACCAGCTTTAGCTTTATCTGTTTTGGCTCTCAAGCACGAGAAGAGCAGACACTCCATTCAGACCAAGATAATGGTCTGTTGCTACCAGATGATTTAACTGAAGAGCAACAAGCGTACTTTAAACGCATGGGCGAATATGTTTGTGAGCATTTAATCGAGTGCGGTATAAAGCGTTGTCCTGGCAATATTATGGCGAGCAACTCTGAGTGTCGAATGGGAATAAGCGCGTGGAGCAATAAATTTTATAAGTGGATCACCTCACCGACTCCAGAGGCGATGCTTAATTGTAAGATATTTTTTGACTTACGTTTTATTGAAGGCTCAACTACTTTGTATGAGCGCTTTTGTGAGCAGTTAAAGCGCATTTCTAAAAATGACTTATTCTATGCGGCCATGGCGAGCGACATTAAAAATACCCCTGTGCCTATTGGTTTGTTTAATCAATTTAAATTAGAGAAAGACGAAAAGCAGCATAAGTATCTCGACTTAAAAAAACGCGGTGTGGTGATAATCAACGACATAGTACGTTTATATTCTCTCAAAGCAGGTATTCAGCGCGCTAATACCCAAGAGCGTATTGATGCATTAATGAAGTTTTCACTACTTAATAAAGATGACCTTTATAACTTAAAAGATTGTTGGCGCTTTTTAACTCAGTTGCGTTTAGGTACACAAATTAACGAAGAGGGGTTGCCTAGCAACTGCATTAACCCAAATGCTTTGAATTCATTGGAACGACATCAATTAAAAGAAGCATTTTATTTGGTTAAACAGGCGCAGCAAGCCGCCGCATTTAAGTTTGCTCGCGGTAGTTTATAGGAGGCGTTATGGTTAAACGCTGGTTAAGTCGGTATTTAGCGCGCAAGCAACTTTTGGCAGCCGATGCTTATAAAGAGCGCTATGTAGTGATAGACATGGAATTAACAGGCCTTGACCCTCGCCAGCACGAAATTGTCTCGGTGGCGTGGGTGATGATAGAAGATCAGTGCATTAAGCTCAGCGGCGCAAAGCATTTAATAAATAAAGATGTGCAAAGTTTAGAGCAAAGCCCGATTTATCACGGTATTGCAAAACAAGACATAGATACAGGCGAAAGCTTAGCAATGATCCTTGGCAAGCTGCATGAGCATTTTGATGAGTGTATTTTAGTGTTTCATAACGCGGCGCTAGACTGGGGATTTTTAAAACAGGCATGCAGAACGCTTGGCTTAGATGCTAAAGCGCGTTTAATTCTTGATACCTTTGTTATAGAAAAAAAACGCCTGCACCAGCAAGGGCACGAAATAGGCCACGATGATTTAACTCTTAGTGAATGCCGCAAGCGATACAGCTTACCGCATTATAGTTCACACCACGCCCTCACTGATGCCATGGCAACGGCCGAGTTATTCTTAGCCCAGTGTCATCAAATTAGTCGTGGTAAGGCATTGAAAGTAGGGGAGCTAGTGTGAATCAGTTAGAATTAAAAATTCCTCCTGTCGCGCTGCTGCTGATCATTGCGTTGATGATGTGGGGCATAGCAGACTTGTTTATGAGTTTTAGCTTCTCGTTTTTCGCATCATCTTTTGTAGCACTACTCATTGCATTTTTAGGTGTGGTGTTTGCTTTATTAGGTGTTTATCAATTTCGCATGCAAGGCACGACCGTTGATCCTCGAATTCCAGAACAGTCAGCGAGTCTTGTTACAAGTGGTGTTTATCAGTTTAGCCGTAACCCAATGTATGTTGGTATGTTATTAATGCTAGTTGGTTGGGGAATTTATCTTGGCAATATTGCGAGTTTTTTAATGCTGCCGGTATTTATTCTCTATATGAATCGATTTCAAATTATGCCAGAAGAAACGTTTATGGCAGAGAAGTTTGGATTAGCTTACCAGCAATACATAAAATCTGTTCGTCGTTGGCTATAAAGGAAAAAAGTAAGAGAATGAGGTCGCTGAAGCAGTTTGACTTATCTTGACCTCTTATAAAAACTTAAAAGGTCGATTACCAAAACTGCGCCATCTAAAACATGCTAAGCAACTTTTATTTCACCTGACCTCTTATAAAAACTTCAAAGGTCGATTACCAAAACTGCGCCATCTAAAACATGCTAAGCAACTTTTATTTCACCTGACCTCTTATAAAAACTTCAAAGGTCGGTTACCAAAACTGCGCCATCTAAAACATGCTAAGCAACTTTTATTTCACCTGACCTCTTATAAAATGTCTAAGGTCGATTACCAAAACTGCGCCATCTAAAACATGCTAAGCAACTTTTATTTCACCTGACCTCTTATAAAAATGTCTAAGGTCGATTACCAAAACTGCGCCATCTAAAACATGCTAAGCAACTTTTATTTCACCTGACCTCTTATAAAAACTTCAAAGGTCGATTACAATACCGCCATCTAAAAGGCAGCTGCCTTTATCTGCAAGCAAATAGAGTGGATTTTCTTCTTCATGGCAATCAAACTTGCAATTAATGGTTTTGGTCGAATCGGGCGCAATATCGTCCGTGCTCTGTATGAATCTGGGCTTGAAGATCAAATCAAAATTGTCGCTATTAACGAATTAGCCGACCCTAAGGGCATTGCCCATCTCCTTAAATACGATACATCTCACGGCCGCTTTTCTTTCCCTGTTAATCTTGGTGAAGATACTTTAACGGTTGCTAATGATTCTATTGCTTTGTTTGCAGAAGAAAACCCTGTAGAACTGCCTTGGAAAACACTTGATGTTGACGTGGTTCTTGAATGCACTGGGGTGTATCACTCTCGTGAACATGCAGAGCTACACATAACTGCTGGTGCAAAAAAAGTATTGTTTTCACAGCCTGCAGATGCTGATGTTGATGCCACGATTGTGTATGGTATTAACGATGATGAATTAAAAGCAGAACATACCATTGTTTCTAATGGCTCATGCACCACGAATTGTATTGTGCCAGTGATTAAAGTGTTAGATGACGCATTTTCGATTGAATCTGGAGCAATTACGACGATTCATGCCTCGATGCATGATCAGCAAGTGATTGATGCCTATCATCATGATTTACGTCGTACTCGTGCTGCAAGCCAGTCTATCATTCCGGTAGATACTAAGCTTGCTCGAGGTATTGAGCGTATTTTACCTAAGTTTCATAGCCGCTTTGAAGCTATCGCTGTTCGTGTACCAACTATCAATGTTACGGCGATGGATTTAAGTGTAACAGTGAATACAGATGTCAATTTAGCGACTGTCAATCAAGCACTTAAGTTAGCAGCCAAAGATCGTCTTGAGGGTATATTAAGCTACACAGAAGAGCCATTGGTATCAGTAGATTTTAATCATGACCCACATTCTTGTATCATAGATGGCACTCAGACACGTGTTAGTCATAAACGACTGATAAAGTTGTTAGTATGGTGTGATAATGAGTGGGGCTTTGCGAATCGTATGCTCGATACCGCGCGTGCGATGATGGCTGTAAGTCAATAATTTATAAATATAATATTAGTATCGTTAACAAAGGAGAAGTCCATGTCGGTCATTAAAATGGCAGATTTAGATTTAAACGGCAAACGCGTGTTAATTCGTGAAGATTTAAATGTGCCTGTAAAAGAAGGTAAAGTGACCTCTGACGCACGTATTCGTGCAGCATTACCTACAATCAAATTAGCGTTAGAAAAAGGCGCTAAAGTAATGGTAATGTCACACCTTGGCCGCCCTACGGAAGGGGAATATGATGAAGCCTTTTCACTTGCCCCTGTAGTTAATTATTTAAATGACGCACTTGAGCAAACTGTTCGTCTTGAAAAAGACTACCTAGAGGGCGTAGACGTTGCTGATAACGAAGTAGTTGTTTTCGAAAACGTCCGTTTTAACGCTGGCGAAAAGAAAAACGACGAAGCTCTGTCTAAAAAACTAGCTGCATTATGTGATGTTTACGTAATGGACGCATTTGGTACGGCTCACCGTGCACAAGCATCTACTCACGGTGTGGGTTTATTTGCTGACGTTGCATGTGCAGGCCCACTACTTGCAGCAGAGTTAGACGCACTAGGTAAAGCACTTGATAAACCAGCTCGTCCTTTAGTAGCTATCGTTGGTGGCTCTAAAGTATCGACTAAGTTAACTGTACTTGATTCACTTTCTAAAGTGGTTGATCAACTTGTAACCGGTGGTGGTATTGCTAATACCTTCATTGCAGCGGCAGGTCACCCGGTAGGTAAGTCTTTATTTGAAGCTGATTTAATTGATGAAGCAAACAAATTAAGTGCGGCGGCAAAAGCCAATAACGGTGAAATCCCGGTACCAACTGATGTTGTTGTAGGTAATGAGTTCTCTGAATCTGCAGTGGCAACATTAAAAGATGTGAATGAAGTAACAGACGAAGATATGATCTTCGATATTGGTCCAGATACAGCAAACCAATTAGCAAAAATCATTGCTAATGCAGGTACCGTTGTATGGAATGGTCCAGTAGGTGTATTTGAATTTGATCAATTTGGTAACGGCACTCGTGCTATTGCTGATGCCATTGCTAACTCAAATGCATTCTCGATTGCTGGTGGCGGTGATACGCTTGCAGCGATTGATAAATACGGCATTGCCGATAAAGTTTCTTACATTTCAACCGGTGGTGGTGCTTTCCTTGAATTTTTAGAAGGGAAAAAATTACCAGCAGTTGCTATGCTTGAAGAACGCGCTAAGTAATTAGTGCGTATACCAGCGTAATTATTAAGTAATTACGCTGGTTTAGCTGTTTATAAAATACCTCTCACCCTCGTTTTATTTACAGCTGTTACGGTTAGCGCAAGCTTTTCGTGATGCAGTGATGCATCAAAAATAACTTATCCGTTCAAACTAGATAGTAGGGAACTACTGTCGATACAATTTGGAGAATACCAAATGGCTTTAATCAGTATGCGACAACTTCTTGATCATGCAGCTGAAAATGGTTACGGCGTACCTGCTTTTAACGTTAATAACCAAGAGCAAATGCGTGCAATTATGGAAGCGGCTGATAAAACAAACAGCCCTGTAATTGTACAAGGCTCAGCAGGCGCACGTGCCTATGCTGGTGCCCCTTTTATTCGTCATATGATTTTAGCAGCCGTTGAAGAATGGCCTCATATTCCAGTTGTAATGCACCAAGACCACGGTACTTCACCAGGTGTATGTCAGCGCTCAATCCAGTTAGGCTTTTCATCAGTTATGATGGATGGCTCATTAATGTCTGATGGTAAAACCCCTTCAAGCTACGAATACAATGTTGATGTGACTCGTCAAACCGTTGAAATGGCCCATGCGTGTGGTGTATCTGTTGAAGGCGAGCTAGGTGTTCTAGGTTCACTTGAAACAGGAGAAGCAGGTGAAGAAGACGGTGTTGGTGCAGAAGGTAAACTTTCTACTGATCAAATGCTAACAGATCCTGAAGAAGCAGCTGATTTTGTTAGTAAAACTAAAGTTGATGCACTTGCTATCGCTTGTGGTACTTCACATGGTGCGTATAAATTCACTCGTCCACCAACAGACGATATCTTAGCAATTGATCGCATCAAAGAGATCCACGCACGTATCCCTAACACTCACCTAGTAATGCATGGGTCGTCTTCAGTACCACAAGAGTGGTTAGAAGTGATCAACCAATACGGTGGTGAAATCCCTGAGACCTATGGTGTGCCAGTAGAGCAGATCATTGAAGGTATTAAATACGGTGTTCGTAAAGTAAATATCGATACTGATCTTCGTTTAGCGTCAACAGGTGCTATTCGTCGTCACTTGGCTTTAAATCCAGCTAACTTCGATCCACGTAAATACCTAGCTGAAGCAACGAAAGCAATGACAGAGATCTGTGTTGCTCGTTACGAAGCCTTTGGTACTGCGGGTCAAGCAGCTAAGATCAAGCCTATCTCTTTAGATGATATGCACCTTAAATACTTATCGGGTGAACTTGATCCACAAATCAAATAATTGATAGTAAATTGAAAAAACCGGCTTCTGATGCCGGTTTTTTTATGCCTTGCTCAAGCCGGATCAACGATATACTTACTCGTACATTTCAGGATCAATGTTTTACTAACCTTGGCTTTCACAGATCATTATTTTACTAGTTGGATACTGATCAATGACTTTTTATTGTTCACCTTTTAAACGAATTACAGATCACCTTAACATTAAATCAACAAGTTATCTTATTCTCTAAGTAAAAAACTGATCTGAGATTGATCAACTTAGTAAAAACCTGATCCTGATCTGGTTAAGTTAGTAGATCAGTGATCCGTAATTTTTAGGCGAAATATTTCCCCCTTGCCTTGACCAAAAGCCCTTTATGTTCGATTTTTAAGTTACTGCTTAAATTAAGGATCGCTACAATGAATAAACCTGCCATGATGTTGTCGAGCTTTGCAATGTGCTTTATTTCATTTCATAGTGCTGCTGAAGCCGTAGATGTGTATGGTCGGGCCCATTTAGGGGTTGCTAATAGCGATACTGGCGATGGCAGTGAAACTTCCATTGAGAGCTATAACTCACGTATGGGGATCAAGGGTAGCGGTGAAATAAGTGATGGTTTAAAAGCTGTATATAAGTTTGAATTTGCAGTAAATGCGGCTGATCAAGATAGTGATGGTAAAACTGAAGAGAATATTACCGCTCGTAATCAATATGTTGGCCTTCAAGGCAGTTATGGGCAGGTAGTGCTTGGTCGTCACGATACCGCGTTAAAGGTATCGCAGGGTAAAATTGATTTAATGAACGACTTTAATGGAGATGTTAAAGCCTTGTTTAATGGTGAAAATCGTCTTGGCGACGTGGTTCATTATAGTTCGCCCGTTGTCGGCAATATGCAATTTGTGGTCACTTATATTGCTGAAGATAATTCCAAACAAGATGAAGAAACCGGCGTTTCTGCGGCATTTATGTATGGCGATAGTAAATTTAAAAAAGCGCCTTACTTCGTAAGTGTTGCCCACGATAGTAAAGTAGCCGGCTACGATACAACACGGTTTACGGCGCAAGGTAAATTAGGTGATTTAACTTTAGGCGGTATGTATCAACAAAGTGAAAAAGTAACAGGTTCTGACAAAGAAGATGGTTTTTTAGTGAGCGCATCTTACAAAATCGATAAATATAAGTTACTAGCGCAGTATCAAGATACTGATGGCAGCTTTGGAAAGTTGAAAGACTCGGGTAGCGGTACCTCTGTTGGTGTTGAACGAAGCCTGTCAAAACAAGCACGTATGTATATGTGGTATACGCAATTCTCACTAGATAATAATGCTGATGAAGATCATGTGGCGGTCACTTTAAGGTATGACTTTTAATCTCGAATTCATCTTTTAAGCGTAAAAAATGGCTATTTTTGCATTGATTCTTTTGCGCTTTTTCAATTACTCGTTAGACTTTCATAAAAATGTCATACTTAGTCATAATAATGAAACCAGTTCGCTAACGAAAGAGATAAATTGGAATGTCACGTAAAGTACTAGTCGTCGATGACGAAGCACCTATCAGAGAGATGCTGGTTTTTGTTTTAGAGCAAAATGGTTTTCAAGCAATTGAAGCAGAAGATTATGACTCTGCAATTGAAGCAATGGTAGAGCCATACCCAGATATGGTTTTATTAGATTGGATGTTACCAGGTGGTAGCGGTATTCAAATTGCGAAAAAATTTAAGCAAAGCGAATATACTCGTCAAATTCCTATCATTATGCTGACAGCACGCGGCGAAGAAGAAGACAAAGTACGCGGTCTTGAAGTTGGCGCTGATGACTACGTAACAAAACCATTTTCGCCAAAAGAATTAATGGCGCGTATTAAAGCGGTTATTCGACGCGTTTCACCAACCTCATTAGAAGAAGCCATTGAAGTACATGGTTTACGTCTTGATCCTATTTCACACCGTGTAACATCAGAAGGTAGTGAATTAGATATGGGGCCTACTGAATTTAGACTACTGCATTTTTTCATGACTCATCCTGAACGTGTTTACAGCCGTGAACAATTACTTGATCATGTATGGGGTACAAATGTATACGTAGAAGACCGTACTGTTGATGTGCATATTCGTCGTCTACGTAAAGCTATTGCACCATTGGGGCATGACCGTTTAGTGCAAACCGTTCGCGGTGCAGGCTATCGTTTTTCAAGTAAATTATAAGTGTCATAGGAATGACCTTAACAAGCTAATTTACATACTTAAGGTAAAGTGAGTGTATGTATCGAGTAGTGAATAAACAGGCGTTAGCAAAACGTCTGTTTATGTATTTCTTACCCTTGTTATTAGTTGGCGTACTTGTAGGTGCGCCTTTTTTGCTTTTATTTTTAGGTTCTTTTGCACTTTTAATTTGGCATTATCATCAATTATATCGCCTTAGTGATTGGCTTCTAAATCAACGTAGCTTTAACCCACCTGAAGGGGAGGGGGCTTGGGAGCAGGTCTTTGAAGGAATTTATCATTTACAACATCGTAACCGTAAAAAGCGCAATGAGCTGGCAGATTTAATTCGCCGCTTTCGAGATGGTGCAGAAGCCGTACCTGATGCGGTTGTAGTACTACAAAAAGATCTAAGCATCATTTGGTGTAACCAACTGGCTTTAAAAGTTTTAGGTTTACAGTGGCCAACTGATCATGGACAACGCTTAGATAATCTCATTCGCGATCCTAAATTTGCAAAGTATATGCATAAAGCATGTTTTGATGAACCACTTGAGCTTGATGGCGGCCATAGCTACGATCAAACGTTAGAGTTTCGTGTTATGCCCTATGCAAGTTCACAATTGATGATGGTGGTACGTGATGTTACACGTTTAAAGCAACTTGAGCAGATGCGAAAAGACTTTGTGGCCAATGTTTCTCATGAGCTGAGAACACCGCTTACTGTGGTGACAGGCTACTTAGAAATGCTTGATTCAGACAGCTTACCTCCCCCTGCTATGTGGCAAAAAGCACAAACAACCATGCTTGAGCAATGTCAGCGTATGGATAGCTTGGTTAATCAATTACTGTCGTTATCGCGAATTGAAGGAGCGCGTCGGCAAGATAACGACAAGCCAGTAAATGTGCCTCAGCTACTTACTTATATTCAAACCGAAGCAAAGTCATTAAACCAAGAGAAAGGCCATGAGCTTATTTTTAATGTTGATGCAAGTTTAGATATTAAAGGGGCCGAAGACGAATTAAGGAGTGCCTTTTCTAACTTAGTATTTAATGCCATTCACTACACAAAGCCAGGTGGCAAGATTGTGGTTGATTGGCAGTTTAAAAATAACCAAGCCGCGTTTAGTGTGACCGATAATGGTGATGGTATTGCCGCTGAGCATATTAATCGTTTAACCGAGCGCTTTTATCGTGTTGATAAGGCTCGTAGCCGCACTACAGGTGGTTCTGGTTTAGGTTTAGCTATTACAAAACATGTACTTACAAGGCATGACAGTCGCTTAGATATCAGCAGTAAGTTAGGACAAGGCTCGACCTTTGCGTTCGCATTCGGTAGCGATAAAATCGTGCGTATTGCAAATAAAACGGAAAAAACCGAAAAAACGGCAAAGTCATAAAAATGTCATTTAAGGGTAATCTAACTGTCATCTAGTGTCATTAGAGTAGACCGCAGTTAGGAAATGGGACGAACAAATCGGAGTAACCCCTATGAAATTCAAAAATCTCGTTGCCGCAATGGGTGTGGCTGTAACAACATTTGTATCAGCACAAGCAGCTGCAGTTGATAAAGATATGCCTGAGTACACTAAAACAAGTGGTATCTCTGGTAACTTCTCATCTGTAGGTTCTGACACTCTTGCTAACATGATGACGTTCTGGGCAGAAGAGTACAAGCGCTTCTATCCAAACGTAAACATTCAAATCCAAGCAGCGGGTTCTTCAACTGCTCCTCCAGCATTAACTGAAGGTACAGCAAACTTCGGCCCAATGAGCCGTCGTATGAAGTCAAAAGAAATCGAAGCATTCGAAAAGCGTTACGGCTACAAGCCAACTGAAGTACGCGTTGCAATCGATGCTCTAGCTGTATTCGTACACAAAGATAACCCAATCAAAGGTTTACGTATTGACCAAGTTGATGCGATTTTCTCTTCTACACGTAAATGTGGTGCTGATGCACAAGTTAATCGTTGGAGCGAAGTAGGTCTTGAGGGTGATTGGGCTGCAAAAGATATCCAGCTTTACGGTCGTAACTCAGTATCGGGTACTTACGGTTACTTCAAGAAGAAAGCACTGTGTAAAGGTGACTTCCGTAACAACGTAAACGAACAACCAGGTTCTGCATCTGTAGTACAGTCAATCTCTTCTTCTGTGAATGCGATTGGTTACTCAGGTATCGGTTATAAAACGTCAGGTGTACGTACAGTTCCACTTTCTAAGAAAGGCGATAACTTTGTTGATGCAACATTAGAAAACGTTGCAAAAGGTAAATACCCACTATCTCGTTTCTTATACGTTTATGTGAACAAGCACCCTAACAAACCGCTTTCACCAATCGATGCAGAGTTCTTAAAAATGGTTCTTTCTGTAGACGGTCAAAAAATTGTTGAGAAAGATGGTTATGTGCCACTTTCAGGCAAAATGGCAATGGCTGAACTTAAAAAGCTAGGCCTTCTGTAACAACCATACAGACATAGATGAAAAAACCGCTCATTGAGCGGTTTTTTTTGTTTAGCTTTTGGCAAATAGCTTGGCTTTTATTCGCTTTTGAGCGAGGCGTACTTGTTTACGCTTTTTACCTGATGGTGCCTTAAAGCTTTGAATTGGCATTACCGTTGGGTATTCATTGGGTAATGTAGGCACACTAAAGTTAGCGTGTTCATCTTTAGGCAAAGCAATTTCTTGTTGGTGTACACGAAGTGCCGCTAAGGTATCATCGTTTTCAACTTCGCTTGGGCATAAAAATAAACCCATTTTACGCATTTTAACACCTAAGCCGATGCTGCTTGAGTAGCGCACAATTGGTGCTGCCAAAATAAGGCCCACTAAAATCGGTGATAACCACCAAAAGAAAGTCGGTGTGTAATAGTAAGCAACCGAGCCCCAAATAATCGCCGTAATAGTCGAAAATAATGTATAACCAATCGCTTCTTTCCACGGCACCATTCTGCCTTCCCGAGGCTGTGCATCCCAACTTACTTTTTTACCTAAAAATACGCACACTACAAAATAGCTATGAAATACCATCATTAGCGGTGCAATCACTATCGCAAAAATCGTTTCGATTAGTGAACCTGCAATTAGCTTCATAGTGCCACCAAAGGCCTTATTACGGTGAACTAAAGTCACAATAACACCCATTAATTTAGGTAGTAATAACAGCACTGCAGTAATAAATAACAACGAATCAATTAAGTCAGTTTTGGCAATTTGCCAAGTTGGGAAAAGCTGATAAGCATGGTTAAAGTACACGTCGCTATTAAGTGCACGAGTCACCGCATCTAATGTGCTTAATGCCAGCATAGATAACCAAATTAACGATGAGATATATGCTGTGGCACCAAATAAAAAATGCATTTTACTCATTAGCTTAAGACCCGATTTAGGCAATAAACCTAAATGCTGGATATTACCTTGCACCCAACGTCTATCACGGATTGCGTAATCGAGAATGTTACTTGGTACTTCTTCGTAGCTACCTTCAATATCACTAAGCAGTAACACATCCCAACCACTACGATGTAGAAGTGAAGCTTCTACGAAGTCATGGCTTAAGATTTCACCACCAAATGGGGCATTGCCTTTTAGAACAGGCAAACCGCAGCATTTAGTGAATGCTTCAACGCGAATAATCGCATTGTGACCCCAGTAATTTGCTTGGTTTGTTTGCCAAAAAGCAGACCCTGTTGCCAACATTGGGCTATATAAAATGGATGCAAACTGTAAAAAGCGACCAAAAAAAGTGTCTTGGCGAACTGGGATGGGAATAGTTTGGATCAAACCTGATTTTGGATTACTGATCATACTAGAAGTCAGCTCAAGCATACATTGACCCGTCATAATGCTATCGGCATCAAGTACAATCATGTGATCGTATTGGCTGCCCCAACGTTCGCAAAAGTCAGTTAAATTACCTACTTTACGGTGTTTATTGTCTTCACGGCGACGATAAAAAGTGTGCTTAGCTAAATCACCTAAGCGCTCAGTGAGTGCATTCCACGCTTTAAGTTCATTACGTGCAATTTCAGGGTTTTGGGTGTCACTGAGCAAGTAAAAATCATAATGTGGCATTTGCCCTGTTTTAGCCAGCGAGCGTAAACTTACCTCAAAACCTGCGATTACACGCTCTGTATCCTCGTTGTAGATAGGCATAACAATGGCTGTTTTAGTTTGGCTCAAGGCATGCTGATTAATTTCGATTGGCTTTTGACGTTTTAAGGTTAAAGGGTCAATACGAAATAATTGCAGGATGAAGCCCATGCAGCCACTACAAAAAGCTGTAACGATCCACGCGAAGGTAACTGTAAATAATGCTAGTAAAGCGTACTCAAGCGGTGTCATGCCGTTAGAATTTAAAATATCGAACATGATCCACACGCCGTAAGCGGTAATGGTGAGCGCTAGGCTCGAAAAAAGCCAAGCGCGGGTTTTCTTAAATGGCATTGCTGTTGCCTTTAATTCTTTACTATTGGACGTCGTTTGGATACCAGACATAGCTCCATACCTCGCTGATTTCTTTATCACGTAGTTTTAACGATAAGCGCATATCAACAGGCTTATCTCCCTCTGGCGCCACTTTAAAGGCTACGCGCCATCCTTGATTGTTTGGTAACTGTTGTACCGTTTTATCACTTATTTGCCCTGCAGAGAGTGTAAGATCCGCTTGCATGGCGAAATTAGCAGATAATTTGTTAATAGTTTCCCCACTAAAGTCGACGGTAAATTGGCGATGGCTTTTAGGTGGTGGGTTCTTCTCACCCGGAAGTGCTGCACTGCCAATTCGGGTTCTTAAAACACTCGCTTTATCTTGAGCTGCAAGCGTGGCATTGAAAGTCGAAAGATTGTAACTAAAACTTAAGCTGTCACCAGCTTTCATTGGCTGCTCGGGCACCCAGTAGCTAACAATATTGTCGTTGGTTTCTGTATCTGTAGGGATTTCTACTAGCTCAACACGACCTTTACCCCAATTACCCACTGGCTCAATCCACATGCTTGGACGGTTGTGATAATGCGCTTCGGTATCAAGGTAGTTATTAAAGTCACGATCTCGCTGTGCTAGACCAAACCCTTTCGGGTTGTCGTAGCTAAACGAAGTAACGCTCAATTTCTTCGGATTATTCAATGCACGCCAAACCCATTGGCCTTGTTCTGATTGCATTAAAAGGCCATCAGAGTCATGTACTTCAGGACGGTAATCATCAAAGAACTTGGTACTGTTTTCGCCGTGATAGAACATGCTTGTTAACGGGGCAATACCGAGCTTTTTGATGTCTTTGCGTGCAAAAATTTGCATCTGTGTTTTCACTTCAGTATTCGTTGAAGGTGTTAACTCAAAACGATATGCGCCTGAAACTGATGGGCTATCGAGTAGTGCATAGAGCACGATAGTTGTGTCTTCTGGTGCCGGTTTTACTAACCAGAACTCTTTGAAAACGGGAAACTCTTCACCTGAGCTGAGTGCTGTATCAACTGCAAGACCACGAGCTGACAGACCATATACTTGATGCGGGCCAACTAAGCGAAAATACGAAGCACCTTGGAATACAGCTACTTCATCTTTATATTCGTTGTTATTCAGTGGAAAATGCAAACGAAAACCCGCGTGGCCCAGTTGCGTATTAGCAATGGCAGTATTGATCTCTTGCTCTAACGGGGCTGCGGTTGCATCGTAACGATAGTAATCGGTTTTAAACGGTAAACTTTTTACTTCAGCATTTTGCTCAAGGGTATTTATTGCAACTGGTGAGCGATATAAAAAACCTGGGTGGAATAACTGCACTTCATAAAGGCTTTGATCTTTCCAAATTGCTTGCTCAGTACGAAAACGGATTGCACGATAGTCCTGATAACCAATGCTAGTTAATGCTTCAAGTTCTAATTCTTTAGGCGCAACATACGGCTCAGATGCTAATTTTTTCGCACGCGCGGTGATAACTTCAAATAACTTTTCTTGAGGTATAGTGATCATTGCAGGCTTAAGCTCAACAGCAGCATTATCCTTTACTTGCTGTTTTTCATTTTCGGTAGCTTGAACCTCTGCGGCTGTTTGTTCTGTTTTAGTCGCTTTTGGCTGGTCTGGTTCTTCAACAGCGTAACTATGACCTGCACTCATGGCTAATAATACGCCCAAGAAGGTCTTCTTTTTGACAGCGCTGAAGAGCTTAGTTCGGGTTTCTGGTCTCATTCAATTTTCCTTTAGCCGTAAATCACGTTAATTCATTCATACCCCTTAGCAATTCCTGAACCCAAATAAAAAATAATATTCTCAATGACTTTGAGTTGGTACAGCTAAATGCGAAGAGTAAAATTTTGAAATTAGTGAGAAACAATTACATGGTTGCAGTTGTTTATTCGTCACCAATATGGAGAAGTTTAATGAACGAAAGCTTGCCCTAATATGAATAGCTTAATGGGTAAATAAAAATATGAACAAAATTACCAGAGGCTTAATTATGAAAGCGAAATTGTAATCGAGGAAGGGGGGAGTATAGGCACTGAACAGGCTTTCAGTGCCTCAAAATTAATCTAAACGAATCAATGGTATTATTTAACTTCGCCTAATTTTTCTGCATTTGCTTTACATTGATTGTAAGCTTCAATGCACTTATTGCTACAGACTTTATGAACTAAGCCATCAGCGGTACTTTGTTGTTCACAACTTGCTTCACATTGATAGTTTTGTTGAGCACATTGCTGCATTTCTGGATTGTCAATTTTGTTTGAGCAGGCAGACAGTAATGTCATTGCAAACAATGTAGCTGCAATTGCTGGTAGTTTTTTCATGCTTATCCCTAGTTTATGTCTTTTCTTTGCAATCCATCTTACCCAGATTACAGCTATTTAATCCAGCTCAACTTGTAAATTGTCAATTAAACGCACTGAGCCTAAATAGGCGGCAGCTAAAATAACAAGTTGTTTGTCAGCCGCAGTGGCAGCTTTTAGTGTTGAACGATCTGCTATAGCGTAGTAGTCAGGCTTTAGCCCTGCAGCTTCAAGCTGTGCTTTTGCAGCAGCTTCGAGTGCAGCAATGTCATCGTTACCTTTTTTAAGTGCCGCTGCAGTATTGTTTAGAGTGGCAAACAGAACTTTTGCTGTGTCTTTTTGCTCGTCAGATAAGTAACCATTACGAGAGCTCATCGCTAGGCCTGATATTTCACGGCAAGTTGGAACGCCAACAATTTCAACAGGGATAGATAAGTCGCGCGTCATGGTTTTAATGACTTGCAGCTGCTGAAAATCTTTTTCACCAAAACAGGCAAAATCAGGTTGAACTAGGTTGAATAACTTAGTGACAACCGTTGCGACACCTTTGAAGTGACCAGGACGTGAGCCACCACAGTAACCCATAGAGACACCTGGTACATCGACAAAACTTTGCTCGCCTAAACCATTTGGATAAATGGTCTCAACGGATGGTGTAAATACAATATCAGTACCAAGATCAGCTAAACCTTGTTTATCTTCGTTTAATGTACGCGGATAGCTATCAAGATCTTCATTTTTCCCAAACTGCATCGGGTTAACAAATATACTCACGACTACTTTATCAGCGAGTGTCTTGGCTTTTTCAACAAGTGAAAAGTGGCCTTGATGTAAATTGCCCATAGTAGGCACTAGCGCAATGCTTAAGCCTGCTTGACGCCAAGCCTTGATTTGACTGCGTAAGGATTTTATTTCAGTGATTGATTGCATTTATTTAAACTCGTGTTCGGCACTTGGGAAAGCACCACTTTTTACATCTTCACAATACTTTTGCACTGCAGCTGGCATATTGCCGGTTTCTAACAAAAAGTTCTTTGAAAACTTTGGAATATAGCCTGCAGAAATACCTACTAGGTCGTGCATTACTAAGATTTGACCATCGGTCTGATTACCTGCCCCAATACCGATCGTAGGAATGCTCAGCTCATCTGTAATACGCTTAGCAAGCTCACTAGGAATACACTCTAAAACAAGTAATTGTGCACCAGCAGCCTCAAGTGCTTTAGCATCGCTAACCATTTTGTCTGCTTGAGATTGCTCTCGGCCTTGAATTTTAAAACCGCCAAATACGTGTACTGATTGTGGTGTTAGGCCTAAGTGACCACAAACAGGAATACCTTGCTGGGTCATCGCACGGATGCTGTCGTGAAGCCATTCACCACCTTCAAGCTTGACCATGTTTGCCCCTGCACGCATAAGTTCAGCAGCATTTTTACAAGCATCAGTTGGGTTGGCATAAGTCATAAATGGTAAGTCTGCAATAACAAATAACTCACGGCTACCTGCTCGTACGCATCGCGTATGATAAGCAATATCTGTGTTGGTTACCGCTAATGTATCATCAGCACCTTGCAAAACCATACCTAACGAGTCACCCACTAAAATCACTTCGACGCCATTATCATGAAACAATTTAGCAAAACTGGCATCGTAGGCCGTTAATGCGGTGATTTTTTGTTGTTCATGTTTCATTTTATTAAGTGTTGAAACGGTGATTTTAGACATAATTTCCTCTAAGGCTTAGCCTTGGTTGATTACTGCTGAGGGAGTTGTTGTAAACCGTTTAAAGGTAACGTTTTTGTTATATCAGCAAGTGATTGATTACTCGGTAGTACAAGCGTTGGCGCAATTTCCAACAATGGATAAACAACAAATTCTCGCTGTGTTAGGCCATAATGAGGCACGGTCAAGCGAGGGGTGTCTATCACGTCATTACCAAACAATAGAATATCTATATCAAGGGTGCGAGGACCCCAGCGTTCTTCTTTTCTAACACGGCCATGTTCAAGTTCGATAGCTTGAGTTAAATCAAGCAATTGTTCTGGCTCAAGTGCAGTTTTAACACAAGCGACCGCATTTACATAATCGGGTTGATCTTGAGGCCCCATAGGTTTGCTTGCGTAGTCATGCGATACACAAACAAACTCAACATCTTTTAATGCTTTTAGGGCAGCGACAGCAGCATGAATTTGTTTACGTGGCGCGTTTAAATTAGCGCCTAAACCTAAATAAACGGTATGCATGCTTAGTCTACTTTTTTCTTGCGCGGACGACGGCGGCGTTTAGGACCGCCTTGGTGCCCTAAATTTTTAACCATCTCTTTTTGGCCATTGATGTCTTGGCTTAGGTAGGCTGTCCACCAATCTGCTAGCTCTTTCAGCTGTTCTTCACCTGCCTGCACACGAAGTAGTAAGAAGTCATAGGCGGCTTTGAAGCGAGGCTGTTGAGTGAGCCTGTAAGCGCGCTGACCACCTCGTTTATCAAGGCGTTGTTGAATATGCCAAATATCGCGTGCACCAAGTGTGAAGCGTTTGGGTACTGCGACATGTTGTGCGTTTTCACTCAGTACTTTATTCATCGCTTGTGCAAATGCATCGTACTCTGAAAGTTGATCACGTAGTTGTAACTTCTTAGCAATACTCAGTAATGGGAACCACAACAAGGCTGCAAAAATAAATGCTGGGGTGACTTTTTTATCTGCGTTAATACGTTTATCGGTGTTTTTAAACATTTGCAGGATAAACGCATGTTCTAGGCCATCAGGGTTTGCATCTAAGATTTTATCAAGCGCTGGGAATAATGCTTTGAATAACCCATACTGGCGCAGCATTAAGTAGTTTTCTTCAGCTTTGCCGTTTAAGAACAACTTAAGTGATTCTTCAAATAAACGAGCAGGCGGAATATGGTCAAGTAAATTAGCAAGGCCTTTAATTGGCTTTTCGGTGCCTGGTGCAATGCTCATGCCCAGTTTTGTTGCAAAACGAACAGCACGCAGCATGCGCACAGGGTCTTCCCTGTAGCGTGTTTCAGGGTCGCCAATAAGCTCAATTTGTTTTGCTTTTATAGCACTAATACCGTTGGCATAGTCATAGATACAAAAATCGTTAATTGAGTAATAAAGTGCATTAATAGAAAAATCGCGTCGCTCGGCATCTTCTTCGATGCTGCCATAGACATTATCGCGAAGTAGTTGTCCGTGTTCGCTTGATTGGCTAATTTGATTTTTACTTTCGTCAGCTTCATGGTGACCTCGCATGGTCGCCACTTCAATCACTTCTCGGCCAAATACAATATGGGCTAAACGAAAACGACGACCGATTAGGCGACAGTTGCGAAATAGCTTTTTGATCTGTTCAGGCGTTGCGTTTGTTACAACATCGAAGTCTTTAGGTTGTTGACCTAACAATATATCTCGAATACAACCACCAACAAGGTAGGCATCAAAACCACCTTCTTTAAGGCGGTATAATACTTTGATTGCATTTGGGCTAAATTGTTTGCGTGAAATACCATGTTCACTGCGCTCGATCACCAAAGGTAATTCGCTCGTTGATAAAGCATCACTTGATGTCGTGGCATTTGGGCCAATAATTTGCCGACAAAATTGAAAAAGCTTGGAAATAATAATCTGTCTCCTACGACGCGGACTTTGCGACTCATCAAGTATAGCGTTTGTTTGTTACTTCGCCGATGTGAGATTGACGTGTAATCAATGTGTTTTAAATGACGCTAAATTAAGGTGTTGATGATTCGCACACTTTGGGTCGCTATCATATACCAGCAGGGCTGAAAAATTAAGTTACTCGGCCTTTAAAATTGGCAATTTATTTTTCAATAGGAACAAAGTCACAAAAAGTAGAGTTCGAATCCTCGTTAACTTGTATTTCTTGTACCTTTGGAATGTATTCAAGACGGTAAGTTTCGACTGCCCATGCTAGCATTTGTTCTATATCTAATGACAGTAGAGAGACTTCTGGCTTTAAACCTAAAAAGCGAAAGGCATCGAACAAGGCCGGTTTTGGATCTGATTTCGCTATTGCTGGCGCGTAATTCTGTTTCGATAGCTTAAAACCAGGTTTAGCAACCGCTAACGGTAGATGTGCATATTGTGGAGTAGGTTTATTGAGTTGCTTAAACAAACTGAGTTGTCGTGCAGTTGGCTCAATTAAATCAGCGCCGCGAACTACTCGTGTTATATCTTGTGCAATATCATCAACGACCACGACCAGTTGGTAAGCAAATAAACCATCACTTCGCTTTATTAAGTAGTCTTCTTTGGCAAGTTTGCTATTTACACTAACCTCACCTTGAATTAAATCATGATAGTGACTTGTTGCATATTGCTGGGTTAAACGCAGTGCTGAATCAGCTAAAGAGTGGTTTTTATCTCGGCAATGGCCTTGGTAAATTCCCCCGATAGCTTTAATTTCTTTACGGGTGCAATGACATGCATAAACAAGGTTTTGTGAAATTAGCTCATCAACAATTGCTTGGTATTGCTCATGACGCTGGGTTTGGTAAATGACGGGCTCGTCCCAGTATAGGCCATAAGCCTCTAGGGTATGTAATATATCGTCGCTAGCACCGCTTACAACACGCGTTGTGTCGATATCTTCAATGCGTACTAACCATTTTCCTTGATTGGCTTTTGCATCAAGGAAGCTACCCACAGCCGCTATAAGTGAGCCAAAATGTAATGGCCCTGAAGGGGATGGCGCAAAGCGGCCACGATATTCACGCATTGGCGTGTTAACGGCTGTGGTAGACATGGGCTAATTAAAGGATATTAACCGCGTCCAGATTGCTTTTCTTTAATTTCCGCAAGCGTTTTGCAGTCTACACATAAATCAGCTGTAGGACGCGCTTCTAAACGGCGGATACCAATTTCAATACCACATGATTCACAGAAACCAAAATCGTCTTCTTTGATTAATTGAATCGTTTTTTCTATTTTCTTGATCAGTTTACGCTCGCGGTCACGAGTACGAAGTTCTAATGAGAATTCTTCTTCTTGTGCTGCACGGTCTACTGGATCTGGAAAGTTAGCTGCTTCGTCTTGCATATGCGATTTAGTACGGTCTACTTCGTTACGTAAATCGTTACGCCAAGCTTCTAAAATTGTTTTGAAATGAGCACGTTGTGCTTCATTCATATACTCTTCACCTGGTTTTTCTTGATATGGATCCAACCCGGCTTGAGCCAATAACCCTAGTCTTTTTTGGTCTGGCATAACTTTCTCCTAAATCCTTAATATTTTGCCCAGCATTAGCCGGCGGCTATAAATAGCAGAATCATTAGGTTGAGGCAAATTTATTTTTAATTAATCCTATAGGCCTCGAGCTGATGATTGCTCAAATAATTATGGGCGGTTTTGTAAGCCCTTAACTATCCGTTAATTTTTTAAAATTTGCATAGTTATATGGGCAAAAAAAAATAATACAACTTAAATCGTGTTATTTACTGCTGTTTTAAGAAAAGAGTTGTTTAAGGCTGAAAACTACACTTTTCCTGCAATTGAATCTCGTTGGCTGAAATTTTTGCTTTATAAGCAATCACTTCAACTCCTTGCTCTATTGCATGAGCTAAAAGTTGCGCATATTTGGGATCGATATGAGCTGCAGCACTTACTTGATTAATACCTTCATGTAAAACTGCAAACAGTAAGACTGCACGATGCCCTTGTTGCACCATTTCTACTAGTTCCCTTAGGTGCTTTTGACCTCGTTCAGTTTTTGCATCTGGAAAATAACCTTGCCCAGACTGCGGCTCTAATTGCGAGAGTAAAGTCACTGATTTTACTTCAATATAACAATGGGGCTTGTTTTCATCTGTTAATAAAAAATCGATACGGCTATTTTCTTGGCCGTATTTTACTTCTGCTGTAATTGTTTGGTAATCAGCTAGTTCAGCAATAGTGCCAGCATTGAGAGCCTCTTGCACAATTCTGTTTGCAATAGCGGTATTGACACAAATTAAATGATTAAATTGATTCTCTGTTAGTTGCAGTGAATGGGGGTATTTGCGTTTGGTGTTATCACTGGTTGAATAAAAAGCGTTAAACCCTGGCTCAGCACAGCCCGTCATCTTTCCTGTATTGGCGCAATGCGCTGTAAACTGCTCGCCTTCAGCCGTTTTTAAGTCGGCTAAAAAGCGTTTGTAGCGTTTTATTAAGGTGGCTGATTGTAATGCGGGAGTGAACTTCATGGCTCTAATAATTTCGTTTTTCTTTATTGTATGTCATTCATTACGAGGATTGAACCACTCAACATAATGCTATTTATCGCAAGCTGTTGGGAACTTACGTTGGCTGTAGTAAACTCAGGCAACATTTTTAGCGCAAAGAGTATTCTAACATGTCAGAAAAATTTTTAGTTCAACTTAGCGAGCAGGGCGCTGCCGCACACTGGGGCGAAAAAGCCGCTCTTTCTTTTACTGAACAAGGCGCAACTGTTCATTTAACTGAGCAAGATACACTTAAAAACGTACAAAAAGCAGCACGTACGTTAGCTAATCAAGGCTTAAAAAATATTGCTTTAGTGGGCGATGTTTGGTGTACAGAAACACAATGGGCTTTTTATCAAGGCTTTGTTTCACCAAAAAATTTAGATGCAATTGAGTTTGTTGAAAATGCAAAAACAGACAGCAAAGAACTGGCTTCTTTAAAGCAAGCTGCGACTTGGGCTCGTCAAATGATCAATGGCACAGCTGATGATATTTTCCCTGAGAGCCTAGCTGGTAAAGCGGCAGAATTCATTCAGTCATTAGCGCCTGAACACGTAAGCTATCAAATCATTAAAGGTGATGCTTTATTAGAGCAACAATGGATTGGTATCCACGCGGTAGGTCGTGGTAGTGAACGCCCACCGGTATTATTAGCATTAGATTACAACCCAACTGGTGACGAAAATGCCCCTGTTGCTGCCGCTTTGGTTGGTAAAGGCATTACCTTTGATTCAGGAGGTTACTCAATCAAAGCAAGTGAAGGCATGCTAGGCATGAAGTGCGATATGGGTGGTGCTGCTACAGTAACTGCAGGCTTAGCACTTGCTATTAACCGTGGTATCAACAAACGCATTAAATTATTCTTATGCTGTGCGGAAAACCTTATTTCAGGCCATGCATATAAACTTGGCGATATCCTAACCTATAAGAATGGTACAACGGTTGAAATCGTTAATACTGATGCTGAAGGCCGTTTAGTACTTGCTGACGGTTTAATGGCTGCAGGTGATTCGGGTGCGCCATTAATTATTGATGCGGCAACACTAACAGGCGCTGCACTGGTAGCTGTTGGTCAAGAGTACAACGCATTATTTGGTCTTGATAAAGAGCTTGTACGTGACGTACAAGACTTTGCAGAGCAGGAAATGGAAGCTGCTTGGCCATTACCACTTGAAAAATGGCATCAACAAAACTGTCCATCACCATATGCAGATACCGCAAATAGCCGTCCTCAAAAGGGTGGTGGCTATGGTGGTGCATCTAATGCGGCTGGTTTCTTATCTCGCTTTGTGCCAAATGAAGGCAAAGGTTGGGTACACATTGACCTGGCAGCAGCATTTAACATGGGTAGTACAAGTGAGTGGGCTGCTGGTGCGACAACACAAGGTATGCGAACAGTTGCAAGAACCTTACTAGAAAAAGCATAAGTAATTTACTTTTCTGTGATTAATAAAAAGCGCCTAACTTAGATGAAGTTAAGGCGCTTTTTTTGTAAATTCACAAACTGATACAAGCTTTTTTGAGTAAATTAGTATAAAATCCCGCCCCACATTTTCTCATCCTGTGGTTAGTTATTATTAAATTAGCTACACTTGAATGATCATTCACACTGGGGTCTCTATTTATGTCAGATAAGTGCTATATCACTGCGCAGCAGCTTCTTGAAGATTCATTTCGTGTTGCGGCACAAGTTTATGAAGATGGTTTCCGTCCTGATTTCATCATTGGTATTTGGCGTGGTGGTGCTCCAATTGGTATCGCAGTTCAAGAATATTACGACTACAAAGGTATCGAAACTGACCATATTGCAGTGCGTACTTCTTCGTATTACGGTATTAACCAGCAGTCAAAAGAGATCAAAGTTCACGGTTTGCATTACATCATTGAAAATGCGAATGCAGATAACTCATTATTAATCGTTGATGACGTGTTCGATTCTGGCCGCAGTATTTTTGCATTGAAAGAAAAGCTTTCTGAATTAATGCGTTTGAACTTACCACGTGATATTCGTGTTGCATGTCCATACTACAAGCCAAAGAACTCAAAAGTAGACATGGTGCCAGATTATTATATTCATGAGTCTGAAGAGTGGTTAGTATTCCCTCATGAACTTTCAGGCTTAACGCCAGACGAAATCATCGAAGGAAAGTCTGATTTAGCTAATATTCACGACATACTTTTAGAAAAATAAGCATCATTTTTACAAAGTTATGAGTGTTCTTACACTCATAACTGCGCAAAACTTTCGACGTAGTCACTAAGCTTGTCGATATCTACCACTTGTAAGCCTTGAGTACTTCTCTTTACTAAGCCTTTTTCAACTAATTCTGTTACAACGCGTCTATAAGCTCTTTCGGTGGTGGCAAAGCGCTCAGCTTCTGCATTTACGGTAGGGTAGGCACGCAGTAATGTTGGGTTATTATTCTCAGCTCTTAATAAGCAATCTTTAGCTATGTTGTAGCTAAGTGGTAATAGCAGCTTATCTAAATTTATTTTTTGGTTTTCTTGGAATTTAGCAGCGATTGTTTGCGCTGTGTATAAGCTTAGCTCTGGTTTTTCTAATAGTAGTGCACGCCAATGTTTAAGCTCAATTAGGTTATAACTTACATCACTAAAGCACGTTACTGTGTAAATACAGGGATAATTATTCAGTGCTTCAATCTCACCAATCAGGGTGTTATTACAGTCAAGTTGACCTAAAAGAAGGCGTCGGCCGTTACCCACGTCATAGCTGAATGACACCGTGCCGCTTCTAACTAATACGAGTTTTGATAAAGGTTGATCCTGATGGATCAGCACTTCTTTTTTAGCTTGTTGAAAACTGCTGCCAGCAAATGTCAGTAATTGGTCAACAAGATAGCTTGAAAAATGATATTGAAACATTAACGCCGCTCTTCGGACAATTGTCCTATTTATTACATCTTAATGACGTTAGCATTAAGATTCTAAGAATTTACGCTAACTTGCTAGTAAGGTGTTTCACGTTACTGATACCTTCATTTCCCGTGTAATGATTTTAAAGCCAAGATTTTTCTGCAGCTTTACAAGGTTTTTAGTAAGTTAGCTTTTTTATTTTATTGTCAAAGTAGCACTGAGTGCGTCAAAAAAAATGACAAGCTCCAATGCTAACCTAAAGCCTAGGAGAGAACAATTGAGTTGGGAATATTTAGGCTATTTAGCGTCAGCACTTTTGGTTGCTTCTTTGACAATGAGTGATGTTGTTAAGCTACGTTGGCTTAACCTAGCAGGATGTATTGCATTTACCTTCTACGGGCTGGCAATTGGTGCTGTTCCTGTGGCCTTTACCAATGGTTTACTAGCATTTGTGAATATTTACCACATCATAAAATTAAAGCGTCAGCAAAAAGCTGACGCTAAGTAACACTTAGTAATACTAATCTTCTTTTTTATACTTAAGCTGACCCGCAATCCAAGTTTGTGTCACGTTTATATCGTGGATCTCTGAGACTGGCGCTTTGTAATAGTCTTTATCAATCAAGATAAAGTCAGCCCACTTTCCTTGCTCTAAACTGCCAAGTTTAAACTCTTGATGTGCAGCATATGCACCACCTAAAGTAAAAGCACGTAAAGCTTCATCACGCGATAGTAGCTCTTGTGGTCGCCAGCCGCCTTCTGGCAGCTGATTATGATCCATGCGAGTAATGGCTGAATATAAGCCGTCAAACGGATCAGCAAGCTCTACTGGAAAATCAGAACCCGCCGCAATCACTGAGCCTTGCGCTAAAAAGGTTTTCCAAGCGTAAGCCCCTTCAAGTTGTTTTTCAGTTAGACGTTGCTCTGCCATATGCATATCAGATGTTGCATGAACAGGCTGCATTGATGGAATGATTTTTAACGTTTTAAAACGAGGAATGTCTTCAGGAGTAACAATTTGTGCATGTTCAATTCGGTTACGAAGTAAAATTCCACCGGTTTTTTTAAACACATTTTCATAGGCATCTAGCACTACGTGATTGGCTTTATCACCAATTGCATGGGTGTTAGCACTAAAGCCATGGGTAAAGCTTAAGTTGAATAGTTGCTCAAGCTTTTCTTGGGTTTCAAGCATTAAGCCATGGTGATTTTTTCGATCTGCGTATTCCTCGATTAGGGCTGCACCACGACTTCCTAGCGCACCATCAGCATACACTTTGACACTACGAATCGACAGCATGTCATTCATATCTTTATATCGGCCCGCTTTAAGCATTGTTTCTAGCTGAGGATCAGCAGCACTTAGCATGGCTACTATTCTAACGGGAAGGGTGCTTTGTTCAGAGCGCTGCTTATACACTTGCCAGGTATCATAATCGATACCGGCATCATGGGTTGATGTAATCCCTAAACTAAGTAGATGTTTACCTGCATTATCTAATGCAGTATTAATGCTGGCATGGCTTGCTTTTGGTACATGCTGAGTAATAAGCGTTTCGGCTTTATCAATGAATACCCCTGAAGGTAAACCAGAATCCAGTTTTATAATTTCACCACCGGCAGGAGAGCGAGTTTCTTTGGTGATACCTGCAAGCTCCATTGCTTTTGAATTTACCCACACAGCATGGCCATCAACTCGAGAAAGCACTACGGGTTTATCTTTTAAATACTTGTCTAAATCAGCAGCATTTGGGAACTGTCCACCAGGCCACTGCTCTTGGTTCCAACCTCGACCAATGATCCAGCCTTGTTTATCTTTAGCAAACTCAGCTAGCATTTTGCCAACTTCATCTGCCGAGCGAGTACTTCTAACATCAAGTTGTGAAAGGTTATTACCTAAACCAATCACATGGCCATGGGCATCAATCAAACCAGGCAATAACGTGGCTTGTTGGCCATCAATCGTGGTGGCATCAGGAAAGCTTTTTTTGATTGAATCATTACCGGTTTTTACAACTTTACCGTCTTTAAAAACCAGTGTTGAAAAGTGTTGAGTTTCACCTTTGTAGGTTGGTGTGTAACCATTTACATTGTAAATTACTGTGGTATTGGCAAAACAACTTATCGAAGCTGTTGCCAGTAAGCTGATGATGAGTTTCATAATCTTCTAATAGTTTTTATTGAATTATGAAAACATTATCAGAGTTGCAGTAAACTGCAACTCAGCAGCAATTAAATAATCAAATAGACATTTTTATTTACTTGCGTAGACCTTAAATTCACTCAGCGATAATTTATTATCTTTATCGCTGTCGTAATTTTTAAAACGTGACCATAGAGCAGGATCTCTTGCAGACTCTGAGCGAGTAAGGTAGCCATCGTCATTACGGTCAAGTTGTTTAAATTTTTCACCAATACTATCTGCAGCAAAACCCAATGTGCTAAATCCACAACATAAAATTAGGCTGGCAAAGGTTAATTTTGACATTACTTTAACTCTTGTTTGTTAAATAGTGTTTAAATTCTAGGAGCGAAATTTGTTGATCTTTATCTGTATCCCACTCTGCCATGCGTTTTTGCAAGTGTGGTTGGGATGACAGTTCTTGCAAAGACAAAAAGCCATTTTTGTCTTTATCTAGGTGATCAAATCTTTGTTTTACATCCAATGCTAAGCTATTGAAGCTTATTGTAATTAAGGTACATGAAGCAAGCCAGAAAATTCTCATAATTACACTCCTTTATAAATAAAAGTGCTTGCCATAATTTAACTCCCATAATTTAAATCCGTTTACACATTCCCTCTGGGATTATGGCAAGCACTTTAAGCCGTTAAGGTTTGAATTTTTCAAACTCTTGTTCAGACAAAACTTGATCGCCGTTTTCATCTAGGTCGGCAAATTGCTTAAGTAAGTTATCGTGCTTAGTCGCTTCAGCTAAAGAAATCTCACCGTCGGCGTTTGTATCAAATTTAGCAAATCGAACATCCATTTGTGATGCTAAAACGGTAGCGCTGATAACCAAAAACATGAGTGAAAACGCTGCTAAAAGTTGTTTCATTACAATCTCCTATTGAATAAACGACTGAAACTCAGAAAATGAAATTTGACCATCTTGGTTACTATCTATTTGAGTAAAGTTGCTATGTAATAATGCATCTTCAGATGCCTCTGCTTCACTCAAAAAGCCGTTACTGTCTTTATCTAGCTCGTTAAAAGTCGTTTGCAGATCGAATGCATAACAGTCTACCGTAACTAGGTTTATCAACACTGCGGCTGAAATGGCCGTAATCTTCATTTTGTGTCCTAAATGACTAATTTACTTTGTAGTTATCAAAATTGGTGCCAGTTTTTAAATGTGTTAATTATCAGTGGGTTATATCTTTTGCGTGGTTTTTAATGCGAAATAGTTACAGAGTATTGTGTCTTTTTTGCAACGCTTTTTAGGCGACTAAGCTTTATTCACCTTGTTTCAATGAGTTAGCGTGTTGCTAAATAGCAACTATGTATCAGTTTTTGGGTAAAAGTCAGTACTTTTTAAGGTCGGATTCAGCGAGTGTCTAAGTTTATTCACTAATAATCAGCATCATCAATTATGTTGAGAGTGAATATGCAAAATAAAGTAGCGATAAAAATGAAACAGTTAGTCAACTGGCGGCCTAGTCTTATTGGTCAGTTCGTTTGTAGTATTTTGCTGTCTTTACTGCCGTTATCTTTAGTGGTGATTTTGTTTTTAAATGCCCTTAATAAGCAGCTTGCGCTGACCCAAGAAATCGTCGGTGACAATTACGAACTTACCAAAGCATTCAATAATCTTAAACAAGACTTAAATAGTTTAGAAAGGGCGACTCGACAAAATTGGGTGCTTAAGAGTGAATCTCTCGATAGCCTGATTGCTAACAAGTGGCAATCTTCTTTGCAAAGTGTTGATGAGCTTATTTTTTTGAGCCCTACAGCTGATTATGTGTCGCAGTGGCGTCAGCTTGCTGAGGTATTACAATTTGCAGAGCAGCACTTGCTAGTTGAACAAAAGCAAGATGGTGAGCTGTTTGCTCCTGCTAGCAAGCTTATCAGTGAACAAACAAACTGGCTTAAAGAGCAAAATGAATTACGGATCACAAAAAACCAACAGCAATTAAAAGCATTACAAGCTTCATTTATTAATTGGTTAATAGCATTAATTCCACTCACGCTATTGGTAGGTGGTGGATTTCTATGGCGGATAAGCGGACGCCTACGAGAGCTTACCAATGTTATTGATAAATTAGGGCAAGGGCACTGGCAGCAAAAAATTCATGTCCGTGGTTCTTCAGAGTTAGTTGAATTAGGCAATAAACTTGAATGGGTACAAGCACAGTTACATATGCTTGAGCAGCAAAAAGATACTTTTTTGCGTCATGTGACACATGAGTTGAAAACCCCCCTAGCTTCTATGGTTGAAGGCACAGATTTACTTGCAGATGAAATTGTTGGCCCAATCAATAGCGAGCAACAAGCAGTCCTTGAGCTAATAACACAAAGTATGGTGCGACTTAGAGTCATGATTGAAAGCTTATTGAGTTACAACGCTATCCGCACTAGTAAGCAAAGCCTGAGCGAGCTTAATTTTAACGTGATGATGAATAAAATTGAGCGTCATTTTGAGCACCGATTATCTGCGCGTGACTTATCCATTGTTTGGGTTAACGAGTTACCAAATAAAGCCTTGTTTATATCAATAGAACTACTTGAAATGGTGCTTATTCAGCTGACCTCAAATGCGTTAAAGTTTTCGCCAGAACATGAGTCAGTGATAATCAAGGCAAGCTTAAAGCAGGGGCAATTAATTTTGAGTGTAAGCGACTTAGGCGAAGGCATTGATGATACTGAAAAAGCCGCTGTGTTCGGGGCTTTTTACCAAGGCAAGAATGCAAAACAACATACTGAAATGAGCAGCGGACTGGGTTTAACCATAGTCAAAGAAACCGTTGAGCAATTAAACGGTAAGCTCTCTATTACTGATAATGACCCTCAAGGGTGTGTATTTACAGCCATTTTACCAATTCAATTAACCCAAGGAGTTAACTGATATGGGCTTAGCTAATAAAGCCAGTTTTATGCTTGTTATAGGCACGTTTTTTATAACTGGGTGCACGCTCACGCAAAAGAATGTTGAGCCAGAACAAGTAGAGCCGAAAGCAGAGGTTAAACCTGATGGGCAACCTAACCCTAAACCTCGACCAAAAAGTGAGCCTTTGTATCCGTCCGCAAGTACCGTTATTGCATGGCATGCTGCCAAGTGTGGTGGCTTTAAAGCAAAATCTGACAAAGTAAATTATGTTGGTGAGAATGAACTAAAACGTCTTTTTGAGTCGATATGTTTATTCGCTGCTTCAGAACCTGAAAAGGCCCTTAACCTGCTTGATAAAAGCGACCGTGCTTATTATTGGCCAGATGATATTAAGCAGTATCTTTGGTTACAAAAGCAATATTTACAGCAAAGTTTAGCGGCAAAACAAGCAAAGCAAGCGCTGAGTGATGAAATGGAAAAAACCTTATCGTCGCTTGCGACTATCGAACAACAACTTCTGCTACGTGAAGAAACCAAGGAGCAGTAACCATGAATGAAGTAACAAAACCACGAGTTTTATTAGTTGATGACGATGCTAGTTTATTAAAGTTATTGGCGATTAGAATTGAGTCTAAAGGCTACTTGGTAAGTACTGTTGAAAGTGGCATTGAGGCATTACAAGCGCTAAAAAGCCAAACCTATGATGCGGTGATCACTGACTTAAGAATGGATGAAATGGACGGCATGGCCCTGCATCGCCAACTGCAAAGTCGTTATCCTTCGATGCCGGTGATTATGATGACAGCGCATGGTTCGATTCCTGATGCAGTTGAAGCAACTAAACAAGGTATATTTGCGTTTATTACCAAGCCGGTTGATAAAGATGAGCTGTTCGACAGCCTTGCTAAAGCTATCGAGATCCATGGTGTACATGGTGATGAAACACCGACACAAACAAATATTGTCACCCGCAGCGGCGCGATGTTGCATTTACTTGAGCAAGTTAAATTGCTTGGCCCAACGCAAGTGAATGTGTTGATTTCCGGTGCCAGCGGAACAGGTAAAGAGCTGCTAGCACAAGCGATACATCAACATAGCCATGTTAGTGAAGGGCCATTTGTTGCTATTAACTGCGGCGCTGTGCCGGGGGAGCTTTTAGAGTCTGAATTGTTTGGTCATAAAAAAGGCGCGTTTACAGGCGCGGTAAAAGACCACCAAGGTTTGTTTCAACAAGCCCAAGGTGGTACCCTTTTTCTAGACGAAATAGGTGATATGCCGCTAAATTTACAAGTAAAGCTGCTAAGGGTTTTACAAGAGAAAACCATTCGCCCTGTGGGCTTTCAAGAAGAAATCCCAATTGATGTGAGGGTGGTGTCAGCGACTCACAAGAACCTCCCTGAGGCAATCAGCAACCAGCAATTCCGTGAAGATTTATATTACCGATTAAATGTGGTGAACTTAAAACTCCCTCCTCTTTGTGAGCGCAGAGAAGATATTAGTTTGCTAGCACAGCATTTTGCAGGTTTAATTGCTAAACGTATGGGACAAGAGCAAAAGCAATTTGCTAATGATGCGATGCATGCCTTGGTTCGCTATGACTGGCCGGGTAATATTCGTCAATTACAGAATGTGATAGAGCAGGTAGTAGCCCTAACACCCGGTAAAGTGATTGCAGCTCAGCTCGTAGAAAGTGCATTAAACAGCAATGCTAGTATTGCTGAGCCGCTTTCTTTAAATGATGCAAAAAAAGAATTTGAGCGAGATTATTTAATTAATACGCTGAAAATGTCAGCGGGTAATGTTGCCGAAGCCGCTAAGCTTGCGAAACGTAATCGCTCAGATTTTTATAAATTAATTAAAAAGCACAATATTAATGTTGAAAGCTTAATATAAGGAAAAACATGGCACTTTTTTTAGTCTATTTGGGCGGTCGTATTCAAGGATGCCACATTGAAATGCACGATGTTAGATTTGTCGTAGGCGATAACATTGAACAAACCTATTCAAAGCTTAAAGCACAGTGGGTGGGTGATAAAAGCAAAGTACATATGGATAGCTACATGCAAATTCAGCATATCGATGGCTATCAGGTTGAAGTAGTTGATACTCAACATAGCCAAGCTGAAAAACTGTATTTTGTGAATTTAGGTGCCTATCGAGCAGATAGCCTTGCTGAGCAACATGATTTTGCCTTGTACGTTGCGCGTAGCAGTGAAGAAGCAAAGCAACGCGCTAAAGAGTCTTTATTGGCTGGAATGACTCATCTTCATAAAGATGATTTACACGATGTGGACGATTGTTTTGCGATTGATTTGCTTGATAGCAACTTATCAATCAAATTAACGCCAAGTGGGCAGGCACAAGCCATGAAGCCCGACTGGTTCGGTTATCATGTATTGTGATATCTATGCTCAATAATACTTAATTAAGCGAGTTGGTATTAACTATTCTTGATTATCGTTTTTGCTGGCAACTTTAAAGGCGATAATCACCAATCCAAACAAGGCAAATGGCAGTGCAGCGAGTAAATACTCAACGGTGTGGCTGTCTTGATAGTTAGGCTGAAGTAGGAAGTGACCTGCAACACAAAGTAAAATAGCCACGAACAAAACGGGCAGTAAAATCAGTTCTTTTTTAGGTGAGTGTTTTTTCATTACAGAATGCCATCTTTAGAAAGTGCGCCATTGTAATGATGTCAGCTTAGTCAGGTCAAATAAGTTGCTTTGTAGTTTGCTTTATATTGCGCTGTATCAACTTTTTTTGTGTCAGTTTTTACTGGCTGCTTTTTTGGAGCCGCTTGTTTATCTGTTACTTCATTATGGTTAAATAGCCCCATAATGAATTCAATCTCTTCACGTTGTAATCCAGATCGCATGATGCTCTCCAAAAATATTTTCCTTTTGTAATACAAATATTACGTTCTGTAATCTGAATTATTGGTGAATATAACGTCTCTAAACTGTAATCATATGTAACGCAAATGTGCTTATTTAATAGGCAGCTTCACAGTAAACACAACACCTGTGCCATCATCTAAATTTTCTGCCAATACCTTACCGTGATGGTAATCGCAAATAAGCCTTACAATGTATAGACCTAAGCCTAAATGAGGCTGCTGCTGATGTTGTTGGCTCCTCACAGATACCATTGAGTCAAAAATGTGTTCAACTAAACCATCGGGTAACAAAGGCCCTTGGTTGCTAATCGTTAATAGCGCATGTTGATCTTGCTTGGTTAAGCTAACTGAAATTGTGCTTTGTGGGGTTTTAAATTCAAGTGCATTGTTGATAAGTTTATCGAGTAATTGGGCAATAAACTCTGGTGCTCCACTGACATTCAATGGTTCTTTATCAAGCGATAGAGTAAATAGGCTTTCACCATAGGTTATTTGATAGCCCTGCATGCAGCCGGTGATCACCTTGGTCAGGTCAAACTCTTCTGCCTCGGCATTTTGAATACTTTGTTCAAGGCGCGTTGCTTCACTCATGGTGGTAATAATTTTACCTAACCGCTCAACCCCTTCACTGGCACGGTCGAGGTATTTTTGACTCAGTTCAGATTGCGGCTGCATTTGTAAATTTTCAAGTGATGAGCGCACAACAGCCACGGGCGTACGAAGTTCATGGGAGAGTCGTGATGACATATTTTCTAAATAATCAGTATAACCACTTAAGCGACTAACAATATTGGCAAAGCTGCGAGAAAGGTCGCCAATTTCATCATTAGAGTCGGCATAGGTTATGTTGCCAGTGATCCGCCCTTGGGCATCAATGGCTTGTTCAGCATTATCACGTAAGCGGCGGATACGGCTGGAAATTCTTGAAGCAAAAAAGAACAGGGTCACAGTGCCAACAAGCATCACCGCTAAAATGACATTAAATAGCTTTTCTAGTGACTTGTTACGTAATGTACGCACGCCATTGGTAGTCTCTTCTGCGATTACTGCACCAATGACTTTATCTTGGATCCAAATAGGGTAGGCGGCCGATAGAATAACGGCTTTGTTATCTGGGGTTAAGCGCCATGATGATGCGGGTTTTCCTTTTAAGGCACTCGCAATATGTGTGCCTTGCATCGCTGCTACGTCATGTAAGGTATCAATGAATTCATTCTCTGGGCGAGTTAAAATTTTATAGTAAAGTGGATGTAGGTAATCTTGCTCAAAGCTTTGCCACCAGGTTGTTGCGGACTCCTCTTTTAGGCCGTCTGCCCAAACGCCATCGGCATGATGAATTGAGCCTGATTGTGCAAGTACACGATGATGGTTATCGACCACCCAAATTCGACTGCCACTGTGGCCCATGCCTTTCAAAATACGGTTAATTTCTGGCGAAGGCACTAAAACAGAGCCGATATCATTGGGGTTTTGTAGGTTTGAGGTCGACATAAGCTGAGGCTCAACCTTGTCTTCATCCCAATCTTCAATCGCAAAACCAAGCTTATTACCTAGCATCGCAAGCGGAAAACGCAGCTCTATATTGTAACCCGTGTCGGTGCTTTTGAAATAGCCTTGGATTTTCGTGACAGGCTCTTGTGTTGTAGCATCAAAGGCATTAACCCAACCATCTTGGCGGGCGGCCACCACATAACTTTTAAATTCACCTTCAGGTGTTTTTAACATGATTTGTAAGTGATCATTGCGAGTAAAGCTAAGCACATTTTTAGCACGATACACCAGTGAACTGTCTGTTACTTTAAATGCTGCATAAAGGTAGTTTTCGTATTTGCCTACCATGTGATCAAAACTTAGATCACTATCTTGATGATCGTTACTTAACCCCTGTAAGTAGCGCTTGTCATAATGCCAAAATAAACTTTGATAAGGTTGCCACTCCGACAATTTACCATCAAGTTGAATCGGGTTATTTAGGTTATAGGCATATAAATCTCGACCTTTTACAACTTGATCTAAAAAATTGGTTTGCGAGTCAAATAAAGCGGGCCGCTCATGTAATGCCGTTGCTAGCGCGCGGGTTGTACCAACTAAGGTTTTTTCTTGGCCTTGTCTTAAGAACTTTTCCATTTCCCAAACATATTCATAGCCAAGCCAAGGCAATAAAAACAAAAAGCAGGATAAGAAAATAAACTTTGTTCTAAGCCCAAAACGCAGCATTAAGCTTGCTCCCAGCGGTAACCCATACCGTACACTGTATCAATGCAGTCAAACGCATCATCTAAGGCAATAAACTTTTTACGAATGCGTTTTACGTGCGAGGTAATGGTGCTGTCATCAACATAAATTTTCGCATCACTCATTAATTCGTTACGGCTTTTTACATGGCCTGGGCGCTGTGCAAGTGAATGCACCATCCAAAATTCTGTCACAGTTAAATCAACCAGTTGCTCTTGCCAAAAAACCTGCATGCGCTGAGTATCTAACTTTAATGGACCGCGATGCAAAAGAGCGGTTTGATCAGCTGGTTGGTCGAAGGCATCAAGGCGCCTAAACAATGCGCCAATGCGAGCAGCAAGATGTGCCATACTGATGTCTTTGGTTAAGTAATCGTCAGCTCCCATACGCAGGCCGCATACGGTATCAATTTCGCTATCACGGGCGGTTAAAAATATAATCGGTAAGGTTTTAGATAGACTGCGTAATGTTTGGCAAAGTAAAAACCCACCATCCACTTCATGGCCAAGGCCAATATCAACAATGGCTAAATCTGGTAAAGATTGACTAAATGCCAGTTCAGCACTGGCTCTGTCAGCAAAGCCTACAACTTGATAGCCCTGAGCACTGAGCATTTCAGTGTAGTTTTCGCGGATTGCTGTTTCATCTTCAACGATTGCTATTTTCTTCATTGTTAATACTTACTTAAATTCTTTCTATAGCGAACTATACCTAATTTTTTGCCTTGCGTACTGGCAAAAACGCGATTGCCATTTTTCTGCCACAATTGCTCAGCAGTTTGCCTTTTTTGATCCCTTTTATTGCCATTTCGACTTGTTTCAATAGCTCCATACCAAGTTCGCAACACCAACCAATGTTGCCAAGCAATTAAGTAGAAAAAGGATTAAACCATGAAAAAATTAATTATTGCCGCTGTCATCACATCAGCTCTAACTGCAACCCCTTTTGCAGAAGCTGCGAGTAAAACAAAACAAGAGACACCGAAAGAAACGGCCATTGGCCTAGGTGCTGGTGCAGTTGTAGGTGGCATAGTAGGAGGCCCAGTTGGCGCATTTATTGGCGCGTTTGCTGGTGGCTTAATTGGCGAAAAAGAAGCGGCAGAAAACACCATTGATGAGCAAGCCCACGCATTAGTTTTAATGAAAGAGCAAACCGCAGATTACCAACAAGTGATTGCTGATATTGAAGCCCTTAGTGAGCAACTTGAATTATTAGCTGATGAAAAAGAGCAGTTACTACAAGCCCAATTAAACACCTTACTGGCTATGACGGTACAGTTTAAAACCGGCTCTAGCGAAATAGCTCCGCACTTTGCTAATCAACTCGACAAAGTCGCGCAGTTACTCATAGCCCAGCCAAATCTTGCTATCGATTTAAGTGGTTTTGCTGATCAGCGCGGTGATGAGCTAGCTAATTTAATGCTCTCGAAACAGCGTGTAAATGCAGTACAAAGTTATTTGATTAAGCAAGGCGTGCCTCATACCCGATTAACCGCAACCGCCTTTGGTGAGCAGCAAAGTGTCGCTGATTCAAATAACTACGAAGACAACGTGTTTGATCGCCGCGTAACCTTAACGACACGCCCTGTGGCACAAAGTCGCTTACGCACAGCGCAAAGTAACCACTAATTCATCTATCGATGGAGTGACAAATTATGTTGAGTAACCGTACCAAAAGGTTCCTTTTTGGGAGCCTTTTTATCCTCTTATTAGGCTATGCTGTTAATCCAGCATTTGCTGAAAATGCCAGTGCCGAACTGCGTTTTTATGATGACTCAAATAGCCAAGTGTCGTCGGGTTTATTAGTGAAAAACGATGTCACTATGAAGCTCACCGGGCTTATTAATCATGTTGTTGTTAAACAGCGTTATCAAAACCCGCACCCATTTGCGGTAAATGCCCGGTATGTGTTTCCGTTGCCTGATGAAAGTGCTGTTCATGCTATGCAAATGCAAATTGGTGAGCGTATTATCACAGGCAATATTGCCCTTAAGCAGCAGGCTGAACAGCAATTTGAGCAAGCTCAAAAGCAGGGTAAACATGCCGCGTTAGTGCGTCAGCAACGTGCTAATATTTTCTCTACCGATGTGGCAAACCTTGGAGCAGGTGAAGAAATTGAAATCACCTTGCAATATCAGGAGATCATCGGTTTTCGTGATGGTGTATTTTCATTGCGTTTTCCTACAACGATTACACCGCGTTACGAACCTTTGACGGCAGCGCTTCAGCAAACAGTTAATACAGAGAAAAAGTTTGAGCCAACAACTGACACAGAGCAAGTGGCATCAGCTTGGTTAAAACCTGTTTTTTACCGTGCGAAAAGCCAAAAGTCTGATGCGAGCTTAAACCTTGTTATTGCGATGGATATTGGCCTTGAACTGAGTGATATCAGTGCTAATTTAGCGGGCATGCAAATCGATAATCCAAACTTTGGTCAGTACCAATTATCACTTAATCGTGATGTTCCAATGGATAGAGACTTTGAGCTCGAATTTAAACCCCTTGATAAAGCCCATTCACAAGCTGCATTTTTTACCGAAACAGTAGCAGGGCAAGAATATGGCTTACTGATGTTAGTACCGCCAAGCGATCACTTTACCTCGCAGGCACGCCTTTCGCGTGAAATGGTGTTTGTTATTGATACCTCAGGCTCAATGCATGGTCAATCTATGGAACAGGCCAAACAAGCCCTGTTCTATGCCTTATCGTTATTAGATGAAAATGACAGTTTTAACATTATAGGTTTTGATGACGAAGTGTCGGTATTAAGTGATACACCTATGATTGCCAATGATTTTAACATCCGCCGCGCAGAGCGCTTTATTTATGGTTTACAAGCAGATGGTGGCACCGAAATAGCAAAAGCACTGACTCAGGTACTTGATGGTAAACAGCATGATGGTTTTGTACGCCAAGTGGTGTTTTTAACAGATGGCAGTGTTGGTAATGAAACGCAGCTATTTAAGCAAATTCAAACGGGTTTAGGTGACAGTAGGCTCTTTACTGTCGGTATCGGCAGCGCACCTAATAGCTTTTTTATGACTAGGGCTGCCGATATTGGCCGTGGTACTTTCACTTTTATTAGTAGTACCAGTCAAGTACAGCCAAAAATGCAACTGCTTTTTAATAAGCTGGCACACCCCGCTGTTACAAAGCTTGCTCTTGAAGGCGATAAAGGTGCACTTGAATATTGGCCATCGCCGTTACCGGACCTGTATTTTTCTGAGCCTGTTTTGGTTGCAGTAAAGCTTGATGGCAGTCAGCACTTAACGTTAAAGGGGCAAACAAATTCAGGGCCAATGACTATTAATTTAGCAACGAATAATGCCGCAAGCGGTGAAGGTATAGCAAGGCTTTGGGCAAGACAAAAAATTAAGTCTCTGCTGCTATATAACGAAAAACAGGCGGTACGCGCAGAAGTCGAAACATTGGCACTTCAGCATCATTTACTCAGCCCTTTTACAGCCTTTATTGCGGTTGATAACTATGCGGGTAATGAGATTGCAGAGCGTTCAATGCAAGTACGAAACAAACTACCGAACGGCATGACACTTCCGCAAACCGACGGACAAAGCCGGATGTTTATGCTACTGGGGTTGATGTTGATTGCATCCTCGTGGTTATGGCAATGGCGACGCTAAAAAAAGCGCTGCCAGTTTGCTGCGCATTACTAGGTATCGCATTGTTTGCTAATGGGGGATATATGCAGGCGAAGGCTTGGCTTGCTCAGGTGTTAATTGAGTCGGCTTGGCAGCAAGCTTTGCTGAGTCCTTATGAGCAAGTAAGGCCATGGTTTTACGCCGATGGTTATGTCACCGCACACATAAATTGGCCAAGTCAGCAGCAAGAATTGACAGTATTTGCTGGTGCATCGGGGCGAAACCTCGCGTTTGCCCCCGGGCACTTTTTGCCAAGCGGTGAACTTGGCAGCTCAAAAGGGGTGTTAATAGCTGGCCATAACGACACCCACTTTGCATTTCTAAAACATGTTGTAGTGGGTGAGCAGTTCAGTGTGCAATTGCAAAATGGCCAGATTGAACACTATCAAGTTCGCAGCATAGATATTATTCATCAAAGCGAACAGGACTTTTTAGCTCAATCAGGCCTTTATTTATTAACCTGTTACCCTTTTGACTCGTTAGCTTCAGGAACTGAGTTTAGGCTACTGGTGTCGGCTGATAAATTATCGTCTACGTCAACTTTGAGTTCTTGATGGCGCTGACTAACAATAACACCGGCGAATACCACCGCAATACTCACCCATTGCCATACGGTTAGTACTTCGCCTAGTAGAATGGCTGACAAAATTAACGCAAAAATTGGAATCAGGTTTGAGTATGCGGCAGCGGTTAACACCGACACCTTACTGATGGCGTAATTGTACATGCCATAGCCACCTAAAGTGACACAAGAACCTAAATATAAAATGCTCAATAGGGCACTTAAATCGTGCTGATTTTCGCTTGGTAATTCGATAAAAAATAAAAAAGGCGCAAAGAACAAGCTACCACTAAACCCTTGAATTGCTATTAAGGTCAGCGGTGAGTAACGCGCTACTAAGTGTTTTACACTCACGGTATAAAATGCGGCGCATACCATCGCCATCAGCTCTAAAAAGTTACCAAGCAGTGGATTAGGGGCTTGTTCAGTACTTGGTGATAATAGCGTTAATAAAATACTGCCACCAATACACAAGGTAAAACCAACGACGATGGCTTTACTGATGTACTCTTTTAATATTAAGAACGCCAAAATAGCGACAATAATTGGCAAGCAAGAGACAATTACCCCTGCTTGCGATGCAGAAGTGTATTCTAGTGCATGGCCCTCAAATAAATAATAAAAGCAAGGCTCAGCTAGTGACATACCAATTAAGTACTTCCAGTCACCTTTTTTAAACTCAAAACGGATTATGTAGCGCCATAAACATAAGCTAATCAATAACGTGGTTAGCATTCTTAAAAAAATGACTAACACAGGATCATAAATATTGATTGCGTGCTTTAAAGCAATGTAGGAGCTGCCCCATAAAAAGGTCGCGATAATTAAGCATAAACTGGCTGGCATAGGTGTCGCTATTGAGTAAAAAAACGAGAACGCGATCCTAGCATGAATTTATTTAACTTGTTCAAAAACTGTTAGCTGGTATATATATATCCAAACTACCTCAATATGCAGAATATAAGAATCAAATGCAAAGACCACACGTCGTTGTTGTAAAGCTGGGCACAAGTGTGCTGACAGGCGGTACCGACAAATTAGATAAAGCGCACATGGTTGAACTTGTTCGCCAATGTTGCGAATTAAAAAAACAGGGTTATCAGGTTGTTTTAGTATCAAGCGGCGCGGTTGCTGCAGGTCGTGAGCAACTAATTACCCCCTGTGGTCGTTCTTTGATTGAAAAACAAATGCTTGCCGCTATCGGCCAAGGCCAGCTAATTCATATATGGCAAAGTCTGTTCGCTTTGTATGGGGTGAATGTTGGGCAAATGTTACTTACACGTGCAGATGTAGAAGACCGTGAACGTTACTTAAATGCCCGCGATACCTTAAATGCGCTACTTGCACATAATGTGGTGCCAATTATTAACGAGAACGACGCCGTGGCAACCGCTGAGATTAAAGTGGGCGATAACGATAACTTATCTGCTTTAGTCGCGATATTAGCGAATGCAGAAAAGCTGTTACTGTTAACTGACCAAGAAGGCTTATTTACAGGCGATCCTCGCTCTGATGCTAATGCAACACTTATCAACGAAGTTGAGCACATTAATGATGAGCTAAGAGAACTCGCTGGTGGAAGTGGCACCACCCTAGGTACCGGTGGTATGGCTACCAAACTGCAAGCTGCTGATATTGCACGTCGCGCTGGTGTAGAAGTAATTATCGCCAAAGGCGCGGGTAAAAATGTGATTCTAAATTGCATGGCCGATGAGCTCCCAGGCACACGCTTTTTAAAACTAAAGGCACCAAAAGATGGCCGTAAAAAATGGCTACTTGCAGGGCCAAAAAGTACGGGCCAGTTGGTAATAGACGATGGAGCGATCGTTGCGCTTAAAGAGCGTGGCGCAAGTTTGTTAGCGAAAGGAGTCAAAACTGTACGTGGCTGTTTTGAGCGCGGTGATTTCATTGACGTCGTGTCGAGTCAGGGGCAATACATTGCTAAAGGACTTGTAAACTTTGACCATCAAGAAATTGATCAAATTAAAGGTTGTCATTCATCGCAAATTACTGAGCTGCTTACATTTGCATCAAGCAGTGAAGTAATTCACCGAGATGATATGATTTTGTTATAGTTTTTTAGTAAATCTGATAAAGTTAACTAAACTAAAGTGAGAAACAGCTTTTGAGGCTTTAATAGATGGCAGCTAACCCTTGCGGACATGACTGGGTTGTAGATATTACGCAGCAAGAAGATGAATTAGGGTTGGATCGGGCACTAATTAATGCCGTGACTGAGTTAGAAGGATTCTCTCGCTTTGCTATCTATATTAATAAGTTCTTTAAACCAGGCCTTCCAGCACGACTTTTAAATAGAGATTCTGTTATCGAAGAGCTCAGCGAACATGAAGTCAATGAGCTCATCGAAAAAGTCAGCCGTAATAAAATTCGTATTAGCCGTAACTATGGGTATGTTTCTACCTATGTGCCTATTTATTTCATGGGTAACGTTATTGGTGTGTTAGTAATTGAGTCAGAGAAAGAGCTTTCAGAGCGTGTAAGTATGTTAGCTATTTACATGCTTAATATATATGCCAATCAGGTATCTTTGCTTTATAAATCTCAATTAGATCCTTTAACTGAACTGCTTAACAGACAGACCTTTGATAAAAAAGTAATTGAAATAGCTTCAGAAGCCTCATTGCATACCAAGGAGCTTGACTCTAAGTATCGTCATTGGTATCTGGCTATAGTCGATATTGATCACTTTAAACGTGTGAATGATAATTATGGCCACGTTATTGGTGATGAAGTTATCTTGTTAGTGGCACAACTATTAAAAAATAACTTTCGCATTGAAGATTACGTTTTTCGTTATGGCGGTGAAGAATTTGCCGTGTTATTTCAAGCAAGTGACGAGTTAGATGCACGAAATGCTCTTAACCGTTTTCGAGGTTGTGTTGCAGAATACCCATTTCCTCAGGTTGGTAATTTAACTGTGAGTAGTGGTTTTATGCCGGTTTACGAGTTTGAAATGGTTGCAAGCCTTGTACAAAAAGCCGATCAAGCCCTATACCATTCTAAAAATAGTGGACGAAATTGCGTTACTGCTTATTCCGAATTAGATATCCAACAAAGCCAACCTCTAGATGATGATTCAATAGAGTTGTTTTAAGGTGTTGCAGAGCGCCTTGCTGTGTTAAAATTGCCCACTATTTTTAGAACCCTATGAGAAGGTGAGATGAAGTTCGTTCGTTGGTTATTAGGCCGCATCATTTTGTTTTTTGATTTTGTATTCACACCACGTAGTAAAAAGCGTCCGGCAGCTGAGCAAGCGGCGCTTGATTCAGTAACATCACAATTTAAGCTATATCAATTTAAGGCCTGCCCATTTTGCGTGAAAGTACGTCGTGCTATTAAACGCCAAGGTCTATCAGTTGAAACCCGTGATGCAAAAGGTAACGAGCAGTTTCGCCAAGAGCTTTTAGAGCAGGGCGGAAAAGTTAAAGTACCATGTTTACGTATTGAAGAAAACGGCCAAGTAACTTGGTTGTATGAATCAAACGATATCATTGCTTATTTAGATAAAGTCGCTGCTTAAGGCGGCTTTTCACTTCGATTATAGTCCGTGCTGTGCTAGCATTTGGGCAAATTTTTAATTGTCTTTTGAGAGATATTACCATGACAATTCGCACCCGTGTTGCTCCGTCACCAACTGGCGACCCGCACCTAGGTACTGCATACATCGCATTATTTAATTACTGTTTTGCTAAGCAGCAAGGCGGTGAGTTTGTGCTACGTATTGAAGATACAGACCAAGTTCGTAGTACACCAGAATCAGAGCAAGCTATTATGGATAGCTTAAAATGGTTAGGCTTGAACTGGGATCACGGTCCAGATGTAGGCGGTGAGTTTGGTCCATACCGTCAATCTGAGCGTAGCGATTTATATAAGAAATTTGCGCATCAGCTAGTTGAGCAAGGTAAAGCATTTTACTGTTTTGCAACGAGCGAAGAACTTGACCAAATGCGTGAAGAGCAAATGGCAGAAGGCCTACGCCCAAAATACGACGGTCGTGGTTTAAATCTTTCTGAAGATGAAATTAAAGCGAATCTTGAAGCTGGTAAACCTTACGTAATACGTATGAAGATCCCAAGCGAGGGTACGTTTAAGTTTAACGATTATCTGCGTGGCGAGATTGAGATCCCATGGGAAAATGTAGACATGCAAGTGCTACTTAAAGCTGATGGTTTCCCAACTTACTTCCTTGCAAACGTTGTTGATGATCACCACATGCAAATTAGCCATATTTTCCGTGGTGAAGAATGGATCAACTCAGCGCCTAAGCTATTAAAATTATATGAAGATTTTGGTTGGGAAGCGCCTGTATTAGGTCACTTACCGTTACTTCGTAACCCAGATAAATCAAAGCTATCTAAGCGTAAAAACCCAACTTCAATCAATTACTACAAAGAAATGGGTTACCTACCAGAGGCACTATTAAACTATTTAGGCCGTATGGGTTGGTCAATGCCAGACGAGCGTGAAAAGTTCACGTTAGCAGAGATGATAGAACACTTTGATATGAAACGAGTGTCGCTTGGTGGTCCTATCTTTGATATTGATAAGTTAAGCTGGTTAAACGGTATGTGGATCCGTGAAAACTTATCTGATGCAGAACTAATGCAACGTTTTGTTGATTGGAAATTTAATTCAGAGCTATTCGCGAAAGTATTACCAGAAGCAAAAACGCGTATTAATACGCTTTCTGACATGGTTGATCTTGCCGGTCACTTTGTGGGTGGTATTCCAAGCTATGATCCTGCACTATTAACAGCAGGTAAAGCTGATGAAGACGTAATCCGTCAAGCATTACAGTTCTTCATCTGGCAATTAGAAGGCTTACGCAGTTGGGAAAAACCAGCGATTTTTGCAATCGCAAAAGAAGTGGCGACTTTCCATGAACTGAAGATTAAAGACTTCCTAGAGCCAATCTTTGTGGCTATCACAGGTAAGACTTCATCAACATCAGTACTTGATGCAATGGAAATTTTAGGCTCTGACTTATCACGTGCTCGTTTACGTGTTGCACTAGCACACCTAGGTGTGTCTAAAAAGCAAGCGAAAAAAATTGAGCGTGCATATCGCGATTATCCACAAGCTTAATCGTACAATTAGTTGCAAAAACCGAGCTTATGCTCGGTTTTTTGTTTTTGAAATCAAGCTAATTCACACTTTTAACAACATGCTTAATTAAGAGGTCTATTTTAATGCAAGAACCCCTTGTCAGTAACAAGGAAATAGTTGTTGGTTACTCAACCCTCCTTCGTTTTTTATAAAACTATTCGCGTGCAGCTTTCCTATAACATTCAATAGGAATGGGGATTTTAAAAAGATTTGCCCTTTTCAAAGTAATTTCCATGTTAACAATGCGTACAAAGCGCTACACGAATTTGCAACAGTTTTAAAACACCCTGTGGTTATATTGTAATTGTAAGCCGGAGATGGATATTCATGGTGCTTCAATAATTATTCAAATTAACTATCCAGGGGATACTTTATGCAAGTGAAAACACTCTCGATTGCTGTTGCCGCAGCTCTCTATAGTGCCAGCGCTGCTCATGCAGTAGGTGTTGATAACAATCTAGTCAAACACCAATTAAAAGCACCTAATATTACATTTGAAGAAGTAAAAGCGTTTAGCAAAGAGCTTAGTCAAGGTAACTCTTCAAGCATGTTGCAAAATGATGGTCTTAATGTTCAGCTAAACAGCAAAGCTAATAAATTTAAAGAAGAAGGCATTGATGGCGAACATATTTACATCATTCGTTTACGTGATAATGCTGTTGCCCTAGAAGCACGCGATTTAACCTCGCCATTATCACAATCACTTCAAGCACAAGGCGTTTCAAAAGTATTCGAAAAAGGTCAAGCGGCAGTCTCTGCCGTAACTGATTATCAAAATAAATTGCTTTCAAAACAAAGCACTGTAATGCAAAGCGTCACAGCTGTGACTGGTCGTACAGAGATGCGTCGTCAATTCACTAAAGCATTAAATGGTTTCTCTGTAAAAATGACAGAGCAAGAAGCAATGCGCGTTGCTGAGCTTGGTGCGGTTGTTTCTGTGATGCGCTCTAAGAACTATGACTTGCTTTCAGATGAAGGTCCTAAGCACATTGGCGCAGATCAAGTTTGGGATGGTTCAAGCGTTCCAAGTGGCATCAAGGGCAAAGGTGAAGGTCAAATCGTTGGTATCATCGATACAGGTATTAACTCAGATCACCCATCATTTGCGGCCGTTGGCGGTGATGGTTACGAACATGAAAACCCATTTGGTGCGGGCGTTTATGTAGGTGACTGTGTTGAAGAACCTGAAGAAATTCAATGTAATAATAAATTAATCGGTGTGCGTTCTTATGATGTGATCACTGATTCGTTTGATGCCATGATCCCTGGTTGGCCAGCAATTGGTGAAGATTATCAAGGTCACGGTTCGCATGTTGCATCAACTGCTGCTGGTAACGTGGTTAAGAACGTACCATTTATGCTTCCAAGCTACGGTGAAAATACCGATGGTAATATTTTAAAAGAAGACCTTTTCCCTGAAATCTCAGGTGTGGCACCGCACGCAAATATTATTGCTTATCAAGTATGTTACCCATCAAGTGATGAATACGTTGGCTGTCCCGGCGAGGCACTTGTTGCAGGTATTGAAGATGCAATATCGGATGGTGTTGATGTAATCAACTTTTCAATCGGCGGTGCAGACTCAAATGTTTGGGCAGATCCAGTGCAACTAGCATTCTTAGCAGCACGAGAAGCGGGTATCAACGTTGCAGCTGCGGCTGGTAACAGTGGTCAAGCTTGTGGTTCATCAGAATGTTTTGGTTATCTTGATAACTCATCACCTTGGCTTGCACAAGTTGCTGCAACAACTCATGGTCGTACTGTCGCTGTTGAAACTGCGGTAGAGTTTGCAGGCTTTGCGGACGAAACTTTGGGTTCAGAAGTACCAAGCTGGTCAGAAATGGGGCTTGTTGGGGGGTCAATCAACAGTGAAGAAATTACTGGTGTGGTTGTTTGGGCTAAAGATTACGAAGACGTAAATGGCTTTAAAGATTACAACGGTTACTGTACTGCAGATTACCCAGAAAATACTTTTAACTTCTACAAAGATGGTACTGAAATCGCAGGTGCGGCCGATGGTAGCACGAATGTTATTGTTATCTGTCAGCGCCATGATGCCAATGACCCAGAAGCTAACGCGCGAACCGCAAAAGTAGATCATGTTAAAGCAGGTGGTGCAGATGGTTTCATCCTGTTTAACCGTGACCGTGATCAAGGTACTGTTCCTCAAAGCTATTCATTACCAGGCGTTCACTTTACATATGAGCAATGGAATGGAGTATACCCAGAAGATGGTTTAGAAGACTGGGTAGATAGTAATTCAGAGAAAGGCCACATGGTTACTATTAAACCAACCGTAATTGAGCGTCGTGTGGATGCTGAAGATGCGGATTGGCTAGCTACTTTCTCATCACGTGGTCCGTCATACTCAAACGTTGAAGTTTTAGCGCCGACTCTAGCTGCACCAGGTGTAGATATTTACGCAGCTTACTCTGATGAGCATCCGTTCGTGACGCCGCATGGTCAAGATTATGCGGCAATCAGCGGCACGTCGATGGCATCACCACATGTTGCCGGTTCAATGGCATTACTTCGTCAGGTTCACCCTGATTGGACTGCTGCTGAAGTACAATCAGCATTATCAATGACAGCTGAGAATGTTGTTAAATATCACCGTTTAAACGACCAAAATGATGTGGTTGCAGATGCGAAAACTTATCGCTCTGGTGCTGGTCGAATTAATGTAGCATTAGCAGCAAAGGCTGGCTTTGTTATGGATGAAACTGCTGATAACTTTTTAGCAGCAGATCCATACAATGGTGGTACGCCGCATAAATTAAACTTACCAAACCTTGTTAACTTCTCATGTGCGCCAGAGTGTCAGTGGGTTCGTACCATTAAGGCAACTGAAGATGGCACGTGGACTGTAAGTCATGAAGATGTTGAAAACTGGGCGTTTGATGTTAATTCACAATCAGCTCAAAACGGTGTGAACATTGATATCTTCCCGAAAACCTTCACGCTGAAAAAAGGTGAAACACAAACAATCATTGTTAAAGCATCAATCATGGATACCCAAGATTGGTTCAGTAACTCTGAAGTTGAGCTTCATACAAACCTTGTTTTCCAAGCCGAAGAAGCGGATATCCCAGATGCGCATTGGCCTGTGGCGTTCAAATATGACCGTGGTAACTTACCATCATCATTAGAGACGACAGCTCACTCTAATGAGGGAACATATGTTGCTAAGGGCATTGTATTGCCAAATGTAGAAGCGCCAGTAGCACGTGCATATCAGCCAGTAAAAGCAGATATCACAACGGTGACTTTACCAAAAGATGATGAACGTACCTTCCCTTGGACGATGAACCGCACAGGTGATGTGGATACAGCTGATATTTTAGATGAAGCAACATTTACTAAGTTTGTGACAGTACCAGCTAACTCAAAACGTTTTATTGCAGAAACTGTTGCTGTTGAATCTGAACTAGAAGGCACCTTGAACGTATTAAACCCTATTATTTATGTAGGTAAAGACTACAATGGTGATGGGATTGTTCAGCCACAAGATGAAATTTTGTGTGCATCTAACCACAAGATTTATAAAAACTTCTGTAATATTAATAACCCAGAAGAAGGCGAGTATTGGGTTGTTGCTTATAGTCCGAATAAAGCGTCAGTGGGTGCAGTTGAAGAAACCTTTGAACTTGCAACAGCGGTTGTCTCAGACCAAGTTGCTTCAGGTATGACTGCGAGCCTTCCAGGAAGTGATGGTCAAAATACTGTTGAAATGACTGTTGACTGGGATATGGACCTTGATGCTGACAGTGTGTACTACTCACTTCTTGATGTAGGCACGTCGGCAGTAAACCATGGCAACCTAGGTTCTATTCCATTTAAGCTTAATCGTGGTAATGACGTTGCTCATCTTGATGCGCCATATACAGGTGCAAAAGTAGGCGATATGGTACCTTACACGTTTGAAGTGTTAGCGAATAACTCAGGTGTAGACCGTGAGTTCTCATTGGAACTTGATATCCCTGCAGGTCTTGATATCAAAGCAGAAAACGTAATGGTTTCAACAGCATCTGAAATCAATGTTGAAATTGCTGACGGCAAAGTAATTGTAACTGGCACACAAGCGGATACTCGCGATGTTGAGCCTGACTATATCGTAACCGATAACATCACTGATGAAATGTGCCGTACGCCTGATTTTGGTAACTCAAACCCAGGTGGCTATGTTGACTTGGCAGAGTTCGGTATTATGCCTATGCTATCTGGTTTTGATGAGGATAACCTGTACAACTCTCGCATGGGTTATTCACTCCCAATTGCTAGTTTTTATAATGGCGCATACGACACATTCAGCCTTTATAATAATGCTGAAAATACTAATATCCAAAACTCGATAATTCAAATTCGTGGTATGGGTACAGTAAACACCAATGGCAGCCGTTATTTCTACCCTGTGCATAATCCGTTCCCTTATAACTCATTCCCATATGAGAACATGGGTCCATTATGGCGTGGTTGGGAGTTTAGTGACCACGGTTTATTACGCTCTGTAATGTCGGTTGGCTTATCGTCTGACGAAGGTATTTCACTTGCAAGCACAACAACAGGTTGGGGTATCGTTGAGTGGGATAACGCATCAGACTACGACAACCCTGTTTATGATCGCTCTACGGGTAAATACACTTATACAAAACGTGATAACTCATTTGACTTCCAAGTGTTATTCAATGCTAATACTCGTTTTGGTAAAGGTGAACATGAAATTTACTACGCATACGATAATTTAGATTTTGGCAGCACTCGTCCTGCAGGTAGTATCGGCTTACAAGGTTTCCGTGGTGCGCAGTATGAGTATGGTCCACTTGAAAATTACCGTGGTATCCAAATTGCTTATAACAACCTAGATGAAGTAATTAGCGATGATTATGTTGTTTGTATGGATTACATAGGTCCAGAATCATCACAGTTTGAAGTGACTGCATGGGCTGAAGTTATGCCTTCGGCAGCAGGTCGAACACTTGAAGTTGGAGCGAAAGCTGCTATCTCAGGTCTTAATGACATGATTTCAACAGCGACACTGGCAATTCCGGGTAATATCACTGTTGTTGCACTTGATGACATGGTAACTACTGAGGAAACACCAATTAGCTTTGAAGTTCATCACATTGATGAGAAGAACTCGAAGAATGAAATCTCAGTAATTTCTGATGATGTTACCTATGAAGTTGATGGCGATACAGTAACGATTACACCAAACGAGAACTTCTCTGGTGAAACAGAAGTAACTGTAATGGTGTCTGATATCGAATATCCATCAGATGCTGCAAGTACAACCTTCATGTTAACGGTTGAAGCTGTTAATGACGCACCAGTTGTAGTTGTTGAAGCAAGTGCTCAGCAAGTTACTGAGGGCAGCGTTATTACCTTAGATGCATCTGCATCACATGATTTAGACAACGATGAGTTAACTTTCTCATGGGAAGGCCCAGGTGCAATAGCAAGCCCAGCATCAGCAATCACTGAAGTATCAGGTTTAACGGCTGGTGAGCATCAGTTTACTGTAACGGTAAGTGATGGTATTGAAGCGATGGAGCTTGGTGTAACTGTGACGGTAACCGCAGAAGAAACAACTGTGGTTCCTGAAGAAAAAGCGAAATCATCAAGTGGCTCACTTGCTTGGTTAACTATGTTATTAGCAGGTTTTGCAGGTGTTCGTCGCCGTGTAAAACGAAACTAATAAATCCCTAAGTATGTTATGTGACAAAGGGCCCTAGGGCCCTTTTTTGCGTCTAGTAAAACCTAATGGGCATTTATTAATAACCAAAAAGAATATCTAAAATTGAAAACCTATGTAGCAAAATGTACAGGCAGTTTTATATTTTTTTCAGTGTGTTAATTTAAAGATAAGGTATAAAAGGGATGCCTTGTGCACTTTGTATGGTAAAAAAATTATACAAAGATGCGTGCAAACGATATGATCGTTCCCGATTGGGTAAAGACTAAAAAGTTTTTAGTAGTATTAAGTTGTCATAATAATTATTTGTTATGACATAAAGGTGAATTGGGTTAATGAAGAAATTGTTTGGCTTAGTGTGTTGTTTATCTGCATCAACTGCATTTGCGCAGGTTGAAGGTATACAGCCGCAATTAATTAAAAAGTCGACAATACATGCCAGCATCACAGTTGGCTATGGGGGTATTGAAAACCCAGTACTTGATGCTGATGACGTCACTTCGCCAATTCTGCCAAGCTTTGCTTATTACAGTGATAATTGGTATTTCGATGACTTTTCTGTTGGCTACAGTTTATATGAAACAGAAAAGTTTTATGTCGATTTACTTGGTCGCTTTAATGACGATGGCTTTTTCTTTGAGCTTGATGGAGTAGATAAACTTTATGCGGTAGGTGTTGTAAGATCGAGTTCAGGAAGACCAACTTTACCAACAGCTTCACCCATTGAGCTAACGCCCATAGAGCGTGACCTTTCTTATATGGCTGGGCTATCGTCTGCTGTAAACGTTTATGATGACATCTGGTTAAGTGCAGCTTATGTGAACGATGTGACCAATGTTCATAATGGTTATGAAATCTTGTTTAACGGCTACCAAATATTTGAGCTGTTTTCTGGTACTGCTGGTATTGAGGCGGGCATTAATTACAAAAATGAAGAGTTGATTGACTATTATTACACAGTTTACCCAACTGAAAGTAAAACCCGCTTACTAAGCTACAATTTAGAAAGTGCCACCAACTACTATTTGAAAGTGAGCTATGAATATCCGATCAGCGATAGTTTCAGTCTTGATTTCAAACTCAAACATACATGGCTAGACAGCAACTTAGCCAATTCAAACATGATCAATAAAAACGGATACTTCTCAGGCTTTACAGGTATTACCTACCACTTTTAGGCCAGTGTATTGTGATTTGTGCACCGCCCGTTTGTGGGCAATTGGCTAAGCTTATTTTACCGCCATGCCAACTGGCAATACGATGAACTATATAAAGCCCTAATCCATAACCACTAGCCAACTTATCTCCTTCACCTTGTTTAAAAGGCTCAATCAGCGCATCTGCATTAATTGGTAAGCCAGGTCCATCATCTGCAATACTTATAAGGTAATAGCCCGCTTGTTCTTTACTGCTTATATGGATAGTGTTTTTTGCGTATTTAGTGGCATTGATCAGTAAATTTTGCACTGCAATAGCCATAAAGCTTGCTTCACAATAGGCAGTATCTACTTCAAGCGCTGAAATGAATTCGAGTTCTTTGTATAAATCGAATTTAGCTACTTCCGTATTGATAAGTTTAGTTAAGTTAACTTTCTCCTGATTAAACACGCTTTGCTGGTGCTCTAAGCGAGCAAACGATAAGTATTGCTCTAAACGTAATTCAATTTCATCGATATCGCGTTCTATTTGCCTACTTTCTTGTGATTCTAACTCAGCAATCGATAAAGCAAATCGCATACGGGTAAGAGGCGTACGAATTTCATGAGAAATAATGCGTGATAAATCGTTATGTAATTGCACAAATTTATTAATGCGCTCAGACATATGGGTAAACGTGCTAGCCAATGGCGCGATAGATGAATTAGGTTTTATATCTAGCTCTATCCGCTGAGGCTTTTTGCTAAAGTGGTAGGCTGCGCGTTGTAATAAACTCAAATCACGAAATACAGGGCGAATGAACAACAAGATCATGGCACCAAGTAAAAAGTAAAAGGCAAAAAATGCAAACCAGTCAGTCTTTGCTTGTGAAATCAAGGAAATAGGGCCTATTTTTTGAATGCTGCCGAAACTTCCTTTCAGGTATATATACTGCTGATTATTCTCGGTGACGCTGATAATGCCATCTTTATTGAAACTAGCTTGCAATGAATCGGGTAACACAAGTTCGTTTTGGTTAAAGGTACTGATCCTCGATGCTTTTTGCTCTGCGATTTGCGCAAGTTCTGCGACGCTGATTTGCACACTCGGTATCTGCTCAGAGAAAAATTGATTATAAAGCTGACCAAAAGCCAAAACTAAGGCAATTAAGCTGACAGTGATAATTAAATACAGCTTAAAAAATTGCTGTTTCATATTTTTGAAATATCCAGGCTGTATCCTTTACCCCGAACAGACTTAATATCCAACGACTCCTTATGTTTGCTAATGGTTTCTTTAAGCTTTTTACGTAAACGGCTAATTTTTAAATCAATAGCTCGGTCAAGTCCATCATACTCACGACCAATAACATGCTTAAATAATACTTCTCGAGAAACCGGTTGGGGTGTGCTTTTAGCTAGATAGGCAATGATCTCAAACTCACTTTCATTGAGGTTCAATGCGGTATTATGAAAGTAGATATCACGTTTTTTAGTGTCGATACGCAAAATATCACTTTGATGTGAAAAGTTATCTTGGCCAACAGTATGGGCGATAATTGTTTTAACCTTAGCTAATAACAGTTCAGGCTTAATGGGTTTTACAAGGTAGTCATAGGCGCCTAAGTTCAAACCTTTAATTTGTGATTGTACTGAGTCCAGCGCTGTTAAAAAAATGACAGGGCAACTGTACTTTTCTTTCAACTGGGAAATTAACTCAAAGCCATTGCCATCCGGTAGCATAACATCACAAATAATCAGTGAAGGCATGAAGGTGATTTCACTGCTACGGTAAGCCTCTGTAGTATTAAACACATCAATTGTATAGCCATGCTTTAACAAAAATGTTTGAATTAAGCTTGCTAATTTCACATCATCTTCAATTATAAAAATATGCTGCATTATAAACTCCAGCCAAAGCGCCGCTTTATTCGGTAATCTTTAGCTTCATAGCTTGCTATTGAGAGTAGTTGTTGTTTAACAACCTGATTACTCAATGGATTTATTAATTTCACAGTAAGTGGGTGCTCAGTTTTAATCTTAAACTTTTCGCTAATTAAACCTCCTTGTTTATAACACTGCGTATACTGTGGACGCTGAGTTATTTCTAAACAAAGCTCTTTAAAGGGAGCAATTCGAAAATGAATTTGTATATTAAATTCACAGACCTTTTGTTTCGTATCTGTCACACACACGGTGGGAGAGACTTTAAAAAAAGGTTGCTCAGGATTGTCATCACTTAAGCAAAGCGACGAAAAACAAAGACAAAAAAACAGCAATAGCCAACTTAATCGGTATATCATCTAACCAAGTCTCTGTTTTTTAATAGTCTTTTCTTCAAAGTAACAATAACCATCGAAAATTGATGTAATCTGCTCAACTCACTTTGAGTACTCATTTTTTTGCCGCTTATTATAATTGTTATTTATGCAGCCTATGAGCGGCGATTACACGATAAAAAAGCGGTTCTATCATACCTTACTTATCGTTGTAGCTACAAATAGGTGCTATGCAAAGCCTGTATTTTCAGCTTGTTGGCATATTTCTTAATGTTTAAAAAGTTAGTTTGTTGTTTTAAAAAGAAAACTGAATTTATATTTAGTTTTAGCTAATAGTTTTTCATTATGTTTAGCTGAGTCTAAGTGTTTACTAATCTGCTTTATTTGTTAATCCTTTCGTACAAATTGATACAATTTAGATTTAGCCTATCGAAACCAATATTTTAGCTGATGTCATTAAACATCTCCTAAGTTCGTGATTTATAATTAACAGATTCGACCTCTATTTTCTATTTTTCTGGTAGTATAGTCAGGTTATAAGTAGTTTAAGCAGTGAACAATTATGTTAAGTCCTTATTATCAGCAGCATGCTGATTACGTTTCTATCTCACGTGAGCAAGGCTGTCGTTTCGCCAAATTAGTGGCTGATGATTTCAATCCGTTACACGATAAAGACGCTAAAAAGTTTTGTGTACCGGGCGATTTACTTTTTTCGCTGGTTTTAAACCGTTACGGCATAAGTGAAAAAATGGAGTTTACTTTCGCTGGTATGGTTGATGAAAATTCAAAGCTAACTTTCCCTGATGGTGCTGATGAATTTGCGATTACCGATGGCGAAAAAGTAATGCTAAAAGTTAAACGAGAAGGTGCTGTTAGCCAGTGTCCAGAATTAACGAATAGCTTAATTAAAAATTATGTTGAGTTTTCTGGTACTACGTTTCCGCATGTCATCATCCCATTAATGGGTAAGCAAGACGTGATGATCAACCCTGCGCGCCCTATGGTGATTTACGAGTCAATGCTGATTAACCTAGATCGTCTTGATATTAGCGCACCTGAATTACAATTTGCTGAACCTGATTTTGAATTTACTGGCAAGCGCGGAAAAATTACGCTTCGCTTTAACCTTTTAGAAAACGGCAAGAAAGTAGGCTCAGGTGAAAAGCACATGCTTGTATCTGGTATTCGTGATTATTGCCAAGCAACGGTTGATGACTTAATTAGTTTTTATAATCACCGTAAAGAATCACTTAAACCAGAGTAATCTCTACATTTGCTATAAAGGGCGCTCATTGCGCCTTTTTTGTTGCTGATGTTCAGCGTACAATAGCGTTTTTATAGCCAAATGTACTTCAGAATATGTCAGTAGCGACCTTTTCAGAGTTAAATCTTGCACCTGCATTGCTAAGTGCTTTGCAAGAAGAGAATTATCACACCCCCACAGCAATTCAAGCGCAAACCATCCCACTCATTTTAGCGGGAGCTGATGTAATGGGCAGTGCACAAACCGGAACGGGCAAAACAGCCGCCTTTGTTTTACCACTACTGCACAACTTGATGTCTGCTGAAGTACTCCCTGATGCTGTTAAGGTACTTATTTTAACGCCCACCCGAGAGCTCGCTCAGCAAGTATTTGCAAGTGTAGAGCGCTATGCTGCGCACACAGATATAAAAGCGGCGCTTGCTTATGGCGGCGCCAGTATTGGCCCACAAATTAAAGCCATAAAAGCTGCACAGGTTGTCATCGCAACACCTGGGCGCTTACTTGATCATGTGATCAAGGGCAGTATTAAGCTCTCTAGTATTAATGCTTTGGTATTCGATGAAGCTGATCGCATGCTTGATATGGGCTTTATTGACGAGATCAATCGTATCTTGCGTCACGTGCCAAAAGATCGTCAAACCTTACTGTTTTCAGCAACATTTGACGACAGCATCTTTAAGCTAAGTAAGCAGTTATTGAATGATCCTAAATTAGTTGAAGTAAATAAACGCAACTCAGCAGCGGTTGAAGTTGAGCAGCTAGTTTATGCGGTTGATGAAGATCGTAAGCGTGAACTGGTATCGCATATGATCGGTATGAAGAATTGGCAGCAAGTACTAATATTCACTCGTACTAAACAAACCGCTGATGTGCTTGCAAAAGAAATGTGTAAAGACGGTTTAAAAACTGAATCTATTCATGGTGATAAAAGCCAAGGAGCACGAGATAAAGCGCTACATAACTTTAAATCCGGTGCAACAAGAGTACTGGTAGCGACAGATGTTGCTGCTCGTGGCCTTGATATTGCTTCGTTAAAGTATGTAATCAATTACGAACTGCCTTATGTGGCCGAAGATTATGTACACCGTATTGGTCGTACAGGTCGTGCTGGCGAGAAAGGGATGGCGATGTCGCTGGTTAGTATTGATGAGCAATGGTTACTGGATGAAATAGATATCTTACTCGACACGAGACTTACTCCACAGTGGTTACCAGGATATGAGCCTGATTTAACCAAAGAGCCAAAACAGGTTCGTAAAAATACAAATAAAGCACGGCGCTCGCGTGATAAAAAACGCATCTTAGGGCAAAAAAGTAGGAGACGTTCCTAAATTTGGCATATATTTATACTATCCTCAGGCTAAAGTTGAGAGTTTAGTATGTTAGAAGAAAATAAGTGGGTTTTTCGCCGCGCTGATAAACAATTTTCCTTAGAAAAGTGGCAGAAAACAATTAATCTCATGACTGAGTTGTTTTCTGCTCCTGCGGGTTTTATCGTCCATAAAACTGACAATGTTTATCGTATTATTGTATCCAGTGAGCAGCAAGAAAACCCCTATGAAGCAGGGGCTGAATTAAATGCTGACGATAATATCTTCTGTAAAAAAGTTGTGCGAGATATGGCACCACTTTATGTTGATCATGCAAGTAAAGACTCTCAGTGGGATGATAGCCCACTAGTGAAAGATGGTTTTGAATCTTACCTTGGTGTACCTATTAGTTGGCCTAATGGTGAACCGTTTGGCACATTTTGTGTAATGGATTTTAAGCAGACTCACTATCAACAGAGCTTTTTAGAATTAATAGAGCAACTTCGCGATATGGTTGAGGACGACCTTGCTTTGTTAGATAATTTTACGCAGATGCGTTAAATTGCCATGCTCGATTCACTTACCAATATTTATAATCGCCGCGCAATAGACCTACTTTGCCAACATAAACTGAATATATCGAAACGTCTTGGCTTTGACATTAGCTGTTTGTTTATTGATATAAACAGTTTTAAACCGCTCAACGATACTTACGGCCATGAAGTTGGCGATCTCGCGCTTATTTGTTTAGCTGACACTATGAAAGAGTGTCTTCGTGAAACCGATATTATTGGCCGCTTAGGGGGCGATGAGTTTATTGCTTTATTGCAAGTTCAGCCAGGTGATTGCATAGAAAGCATAGCCGATAAGCTCAACACCACCTATCAATCTAATTTAGCAAAGCGGGGCATTCCAGTTACGAGTTTAAGTATTGGTTCTGGGGTGATAGCTCAGCCAAAAGAAAACTTTGCTGAGCTATTAAAACGAGCAGATGAAGATATGTATGAGAAAAAGCAAGCCTCGAAGGCAGCACGTTAAGCTATTTGTTTCTCAGCTAGGTTCAGCTCCATGGTCGCTTTAAGTAAACGATAAAGGTTAATTGACGCATCAATTTCTTCTTTACGATTAGTTAAGCTTTCGATATTTAAACCGAGCGGTACATCTAAATGCGCGCAGCTTTGTAAAATTAAGTCAAGATTCTCACGGCAAATACGCACCGATTCACTCAATGTATTTGCCGAATCTAACATACGGTACTTAGTCGCCTCTGGGACCGAAATTCCTAACCACTCCATAAATTCTAAGGTTTTTTCACCGCCACATGGAGTAAACGTTAGAATAATACGCTTTGGGGTTGTGCCTTGTGCTTTACAGCTGCGGGCATAGCTGGTGATCAAATCAATAGTCGCTTGGGCATTGTAAACGGCTTGTGAGATGAAAAACTTACAGCCTTGCGCTGTTTTTTCGACTAAACGCTCATGTTCATTACGTTTGCTAGCGTGACGCTCTGCAATAGTAACGCCACCTAAAAATACATCGCTATTCTGTTTTACTAGCGTTTTATACGCATCAGAAAGGCTTAATTTGATGTCACCATGAGATGATGGACTACCTACTAGCACTAAGTTCTTTAATTCAAAATCATTTCGAGTTTCATTTAACCACTCGGTAAACTCAGCTTCACCACGTTGGGCAACACTTTTATAAGTGATTACATCCAGTTGTGAGAGGCTGCGAAGTAGTTGACTATATTCACGTGGATCAACCGTTTCTTTAAACGGAAAAGGGCGCGGTTTAGCAATTCGGCTGCTTTCATCTTGAATGTCGTAAATGATCACACCATCGTATTCAATTTCGTGCAAGCGACCTAGTAGCTTTTGGGCAATAGTTTCAAGCATGGCTTTATCAGTACCTGATTTTGGTGGTGTGGTACCGATAAGGTAGACGCCTTGATTGGTGTCTTCAATTTTCTCTTGTAATGATAAAGCCATAATCCTCATTCCAGCTTGTGCTAATGTCTATGTAAACAATATAGCAGCCATTTAGACGTCTAGATAGATTTTTCTGATGAAAGTTTTTCAATGACTATGAATTTTACTCAAGTTGAATGTGAGGTGTTCTACGAAATTGACACACCTGTTTACATAAATTATTGCCCTGACCCTCATATTTTCTGGCGCTTTGATGCATAATCAGGCTGCAATCATTATGAGAAAAATAACTAACAAGGGAACATTATGAAATTTAGATTATTAGCAACCAGTTTTGCTGTAACACTTGCGCTGAGTGGCTGCGCAAGTAACTCACAGTCAAATATGGTTAAAGAAGTCGAAATTGAGCAGCAAGTAAGCCAAGATGATAACCGTGTATTTAGCCAAGATTACCTATTAGAAGAGCTTGAGAACGGCCTTCGCGTAATGGTAGTGAAAACCGACTACCCAGACGTCGTATCACTGCAAATTCCGGTATCGGTTGGTTCGCGTAATGAGGTTGAAGCAGGTAAAACCGGTTTTGCACACTTCTTTGAGCACATGATGTTTAAAGGCTCTGAAAAATTCCCGCAAGATGTCTATTCAGATATTTTAAAGAACTCAGGTGTTGATAATCGCGCGTATACGACCAACGATTACACTAACTATCACTTAAATTTCTCAAAAGAGCACTTAGATAAAGTACTCGAAATCGAAGCTGATATTTTCCAAAACCTGACTTACAGCGAAGAGCAGTTCCGTACTGAAGCACTGACTGTAAAAGGTGAATATTTAAAGAATAATGCTAGCCCAATTCGTAAGTTACTTTCTGCCGTTCGTAACGAAGCATTCGAGAAGCACACATATAAACACACCACGATGGGCTTTTTTGAAGACATCGAAGCCATGCCTGATCAAATGGCATATGGTAAAGAGTTTTTCGCTAAGTTTTATAAGCCTGAGTATGTCTCTTTAGTCATTGTTGGTGATGTTGATCCACAAGAAACTATGGCAATGGTGAAAAAGCATTGGGGTAACTGGAAAAAAGGTGATTACCAAGCCGACATTCCAACTGAACCGAAACAACAAGCACCTAAGTACGTTCATGAAAAATATGATGGTTTACCGGGTCATTGGTTACTAGTGTCTTACAAAGGCACAGCATGGGATCCAACTCAAAAAGACCGTGCTGCGCTTGATTTGATTTCGCAGCTTTATTTCTCAAATAACTCGGCACTTTATCAAGAACTTGTTGTTGATAAACAAATTGCCAGTCAAATGTTTACCTATAACCCAGATACTAAAGACCCCGGTTTATTACATGTTTTTGTAAAAGTAGAAAACGAAGCTGATCTTGCTAAAGCCCGTGATGCGATTAACCGTACTTATGCACAAGCACGTACTGAGTTAGTTGATGCGCAAAAGTTAGCTGATTTAAAATCTAACTTAAAATACAGCTTTATCAATGGTCTTGATTCATCGCAATCAATAGCCTCAACGCTTGCAAGCTACATGCACTTTGAGCGCGACCCTGAAGTTATTAACCAACTTTACGCCACTGCTGATAGCATCACTCCAGAAGATATCAAAGCAGTAGCAAACAAGTATTTTGTTGATTCAAGCCGTACCACTGTGACAATGTCGGCGCTTGATAAAGTAACTGGTTTTGAGCAGGAAGTTGATTTAAATGCAGCGGTGGCAAGTATCGAGCAAGCACCAACAGAACGTCATTTTAAAGTACTTGATAAAACAAATAGTTCACCACTGGTTGATGTAAACTGGTTATTCAATACCGGTGCGGCAGCTGATCCACAAGGCAAAAAAGGTTTAGCGGCGCTAACAGCCGCGATGCTAGCGCAAGGTGGTTCAGAATCAATGAGCTATAAAGATATTAAGAAAGCCTTATATCCTTTGGCGGGAAGCTTTGGTTATCAACTTGATAAAGAGATGATTTCACTTCGTGGTCGAGTACACAAAGATAATGCTGCGAAATGGTATGCGCTTGTTAGCGATCAATTGTTAAACCCTGGCTTTAGAGAAGATGATTTCAAGCGTCTGAAAAAAGAGCTTATAGATAGCATTAAAGCGGGCCTTAAAGCGTCAAATGATGAGGAACTAGGTAAAGAAGTGCTTTATCATCAGCTTTATAAAGGTCATCCTTACGAAAGTTATAACTACGGTGACATATCAGATCTTGAAGCATTGACACTTGATGACGTCAAAGCGTTTTATAATAGCCAGTTTACACAATCTAAACTAACAGTGGGTCTAATTGGTGCTATCCCAAGTGATGTTAAATCGACAATGATGAAAGATTTAACCCAACTTCCACAAGGTAAAGAAAGCCGTTTAATGATCCCTGATGCGCCAGTACTTAAAGGTCATCATGCGACTATTGTTGAGAAATCAGCGCAATCTACCGCAGTGTCCTTTGGTTTCCCAATTGATACAATTCGTAGCAGCGATGATTGGACAGCCCTTTGGTTAGTTCGCTCTTATTTTGGTGAACACCGCAGTTCAAACAGCTTCTTATATCAACGCATTCGTCAAACCCGTGGTATGAACTACGGCGACTATGCATACATCGAATACTTCCCACGTGGTATGTTCCAAACAAAACCAGATGCTAACTTAGGTCGTTCAGAGCAAATTTTCCAAGTATGGTTACGCCCGCTGCGTTCTAATAACGATGCTCACTTTGCAACACGTACGGCATTATTTGAGCTTGATAAGCTAATTAAAAATGGCATTAGTAAGGAAGATTTTGAAGCGACTCGTAATTTCTTAATTAACTTTGTGCCGCAAATGGTTGCAAGCCAAGATCGTCAATTAGGCTATGCACTTGATAGTGAGTTCTATAACACAGAGAGCTTTGTAGACTATGTGCGCGGCAAGCTTGAAAAGCTAACCCTTGATGATGTTAACCGCGTTATTCGCGATAACCTGCAAACTGAGAATATTCACTATGTATTTATTACCGGTGACGGCAAAGATATGCAAAAACGTTTAGCATCAGAGCAAACATCACCTATGGTGTATAACGCTGAAAAACCGGCAGAACTTGTTGCTGAAGATAAAGTGATTGCAGACTATAAACTTGCAATACCAGCGAAAAATATTAAAGTACTTGATGTCGAAAAAGTATTTCAATAATTACTAATTAACTAATCAATGCCCCTATTTAGGGGCATTTTTCTATGCTTAATGGCTCGATGTTATCAGCAACTACAAGTTGATTTCGGCCAGCTTCTTTTGCTTGATAAAGCGCGCTATCAGCCATTTCAATGAGTAACATGGCATCATCACAACTACTAGGATATAGCGTGGCTAACCCGACACTTACTGTTAATGGGTAGCCAGCCAGTTCAGCCAACTTTAGCGTAGCAAGTTTTGTCATAAAACGTGTTACGAGTAATTGAGCATTATGGCTTTGCGTATTACCAAGTACTAGAACAAATTCTTCACCGCCGTATCTTGCGCACAAGTCACTGGGCCTGCGAGTAAATTCAGACAATAGTTTTGCCACTTCTTTTAAGCAATTATCACCAACTAGATGACCAAGGTTATCGTTAAGAGACTTAAAGTTATCAAGATCGACCATCGCTATGGATAAGGGATGTTTTAAGCGTGCACAGCGACTCCATTCTTGCGAATAAAAATCATCAAAATGACGTCGGTTAGCAACTTGCGTTAGACCATCGATACGAGCAAGCTCTCGAACTTGCTGCTCGGCAAGTTTACGTTCAGTAATATTTAAGTGGCTGATCACAACATAATCTGTTTTGCCAAGTTTTAAAGGTACTGCGCGCATCATAAACCAGCGGCTTTCAGTATCACTATGACAAGGATATTCCAAGTAAAACTCTGCGAGCTGCTGATTGATAACTTGGTTTATTCCGGTGTAGGCCTTTTCACCAAACTCATCGCCATGGGCCGCAGCTGATCTACAAATAGCTAGATAGTTTTGACTTTCCCACTGAGTGTTACACTCGCATCCATTCTCATCGCCGAATGATAGCCAGCTGCGATTTACAAATGTGATATCCCCCGAGTCATTAATCACCACAATATGCTCAGAGATAGTATCGAGTATTAACTTTAGAAACTCTTTTGATTCAACCACTTTATAACCTAGCCAGTGCTTAGTTATTTAAGGTTAGCAATAAATGGCGAATTTTCCTCTAAGCTACGCTTAAAGCTTTCATAAAAGTGTTTTGCTAGAGTCCTGAAGGGGTAGTGTAAAGCTCCTATTTAGCTCATGTAGTTAACAGCTGTCAGTACTGCATTTTAAGTTCAGTTCTGACAGTTGACCTAAGTCTCTAAGTAAAGCATCAGGAAATGCTAAAGTATAGAACCAATTTTAACACCTAGCGCAAATAGCATGGTTACTATTACAAAGCCGATAAGTGTGGCATAGCCGCGTTGTTCTTTGGTCATATTTCACTCCTAAAAAATAACAAATACTGTTGCCATACCAAGGGCGAAACTAATAAACGAAGAAGTCGCTACGATTACAGCTAGGTTTTGCTTACTCACTGCGTGTGCTTTGCTGTCATTAGTTGATTCGTCATCGAGCTTGATGAGTTCACCTTGGCGTACTTCAAACACTGCGCATAAGCTCATGGTAGTTTCTTTTGACGCAGCGCCTTCTTTTTCAACTCGTTGAATGGTTCGTAGGCTTACATCACAGGCATCGGCCAGTTGTTGCTGCGTCCACTCGAATTTAAGCCTCAATGCTTTAATTGTATTAGGGTTCAGTTGCATTACTTACTTCCCAATGAACGGTTCAATTAACGTGATTAGGGCAAAACCAAAAATTGCTCCACCAATAAAACACCCTAAGGTAACCATAGCCACTTGCTTTGGGTTATCTGTAAGTGAAGTCTGTGTACTCTGTTGAACTAATTTACCTGCTTTGTAAAACGAACATTCAAGCTTACCTGTTAGTATATTTTGCATCTCAAATTCGACTGCATAAGCATTCTCTTGGTAATTAAAGTCGTGGTGACTTTTAAAACCGAAGCTGCGCTTTTCACTAACCAATTCATCGTTTACATATATTTTTTCTTTACCACTCATGATGTGACCAAAGCATGCGATTTGATTATCACCATCTTGAAAGTAGAACTTATAACCTAATTTGTGTGAGTTTAGTACGTCGTTTTTCATCATCGTTTCCTTGTTAAGTTGATGATGTAAATTTAATGATTATTTTTGTTTTTTACGCCGTCAGTAATACGCCAGTTCCTATTTTGGCATATGACAGATAAGATGTCATATCTGTTTTGTTGTTGAAAAATAAGTACTTTAATTAAACCGCGTGCCTGTCATTAGAGTTTGCAGCTGTCATATGAGATTGATTTAAAAACACCTGCAAATGATCAAAAATAAGGTTTGATACTCTGGTTATTACATATAACCAGAACAAATAAATAACGGGTTAGTACATCTTGCTACAAATCCGTTAAACTAAAGGCTTAGCAGTTAGGTACAACCAGAAAGGCAATATTATGCGTCATGAAATTTGGCAAAAGCTTCGAGATGAAGCAAACGAAGTCGTTTCCCGTGAACCGCTTTTAGCAAGTCACGTTTATTCGTGTGTGTTAAATCATGAATGCTTAGGTTCGGCGCTTAGCTTTATTGTCGCGAATAAACTCTCAGATGCGGTGGTATCAGCATTTACTATCCGTGAATTATTCGATCAAGCCTTTGTTAAATGTGACCTCATGCTGACACATGTGGCTCATGACATAAAAGCAGTTAAAGATCGCGACCCTGCGGCCGATAGTTACTTAACTGTTATCTTGAACCTTAAAGGCTTCCATGCAATACAAGCACACCGACTCGCAAATTGCTTATGGCAACAAAACCGAAAAGAGCTTGCTCGTTTCATTCAGAGCAGAACCTCAGAAGTATTTGGCGTTGACATCCATCCTGCTTGTAAAGTTGGTCATGGTATTATGTTTGACCATGCAACTGGGATTGTAATTGGTGAAACTGCAGTTATCGAAGATAACGTTTCGATTCTACAATCTGTAACCTTAGGTGGTACAGGTAATGAACAAGGTGATCGCCACCCTAAAATACGTGCCGGTGTATTGATTGGCGCAGGTGCTAAAGTACTAGGTAACATCGAAGTCGGTGAGGGGGCGCGTATTGGTGCTAATTCAGTGGTGTTAAGTCCAGTTCCTGCACACACAACTGTGGTTGGGGTACCTGCTAAAGTGGTCGGCAAACCGAGCTGCCCCTGTCCAGCCGAAAGCATGAACCAAAACTTTTTAGATGATGGCACAACTACCGCTAGTAATGCCTCACACACCAGTGCTATGTTGTAGTTTTACATCAATAAAGAGCAATGGAATTGTCTAAATTATCCTTCGGGTTAGCTGTTATAGCGTCATTTTTTTGTGGCGCTCTTGCTATGTCACTCTTTCAGTCTAATCCACTAGAACAGACTCAAACTCACCAGCAAGAATTTATTGAAGCGCAAACTGTTGAGGCGCCACAGCAAACCAAGTCGGTAGTCCCTGTGAATGCTAAAAAAATCGCTGCACCTAAAGCTGACGTACCAGAAACTCTTAGCAAAAGTGAGCTTGAACAACAAATTGCTGAGCTAAAGCTACAAGTTGAAAGCCAACAAGCTGTGATTGCTAACTACCGTTCAAGTGCAATTCCCCCGCAGCAAATTGATTCACATCTTGAAGAACTTTATACCTTGTTAGAAGAGCAATCTCGTGATGAAGCGTGGGCTTACCAAGTTGAAACTGCGATGAGCGATTTTTTAATCATGGCAGATTTACCTGTACAACCAGAGCTAAAAATCGCAACGTGCAAAAGCTCCGTTTGTCAGTTTAAGCTACTGCAACCAGAGGGTGTAGATGACTTACCAAGCCGTTATTGGCGTGATTTAGGCGATAAAATGATGGAACAAAGCTGGTGGAAGCAGTTTAAGTTTACTTCCAGCACTTCGAGTGATGGCAGTCTAACCGTTATCGCTAGTACCGAGTAAAGTTAAACGACCTTCGAGTGCAACTGACCATCGGTAAGTTCGGTGGTTATAAACTCTCCTGAACTTACATCGTTAACTGATTTCACCACTTTGCCTTGCTGGTTCTTGGTAATGCTATAACCACGAGCTAATACACTGAGTGGGCTTACAGAATCTAAGCGGCTCGCTTGCAAAGAAAGCTGATTGCGTGAACTTGAAAGTTGCTGTTGCATCGTTTGTCTCAGTCGGGCGTGTAGTTGCGCGAGCTGATGCTCGCTTTTTGCGAGCTGATTTTCAGGTGAACGTTGCATCAAGCGTGGTGTTAAGTTAGCAAGTACTCGCTCATATCGCTGAATTTTGTTATTCATTGCACCATGCAAGGCTAAACTAAGCTCATCTAATTTTTGCGCTTGCTGATTTAGTTGATTACGTGGATGGCAAAGTTGTAAGCGATGCTCAAATTGTGTTGCAGTACTGCGCTTTACTGCCAAGGAATGTTTAAAAGCATGATTTAAGTGCCTAACTAACTGCGTAACTTTATTATGTAGCTCTTCCGTGTTTGGGCTAACTAGCTCAGCAGCAGCCGAAGGGGTTGCGGCACGAATATCGGCTACATAGTCACTTATTGTGGTATCGACTTCGTGACCAACGGCACTAACGATTGGTAAGTGACTTGCGAAAATGGCGCGAGCCAATTGCTCATGGTTAAAGCACCACAAATCTTCGAGTGAACCACCACCGCGACCTAATATAAGTACATCCACTTCATTACGCTGATTGGCGATGCTTATTTTTTCTATTAATTGGCTGTGGGCATCTGCGCCTTGTACCATCGCTGGATAAATCACGACTTCAAGCTGCGGAGCACGGCGTTTTAGTACGGTAAGAATATCGCGAATAGCTGCCCCAGTGGCTGAGGTAATCACCCCAATACGATTGATATTGGTTGGTAATGGTTTTTTGTGAGCTGAGCTAAATAGGCCTTCGGCAGCTAAGCGCATTTTAAGCGCATCAAACTCTTGTTTTAATAAACCTTCACCAGCAGGGGCCATGTGCTCAACAATCAGCTGATAATCACCACGGGGTTCATACAAGGATACGCGGGCGCGCACAGTTACTTGTGCACCATTGCTTGGGCGAAAAGTTTGGCCGCGATTATTGCCGCGCCACATCGCCGCTTTTACCTGTGCTCGGTCGTCTTTTAGAGTGAAGTACCAGTGTCCAGATGCAGGGGCTATAAAGTTAGAAATTTCACCATTTAAGATAAGCGATGAGAAGCCTTGTTCTAAAACATGGCGAATTTCCTTATTTAGGCGCGAGACCGTGTAAACAGGCTGTGTTGAGTGCGTAAAAGCCATTAATAACCCCAGTAAAAAATTCTGTGTGTACTTTAACACAAATAAATGAATAATTTTATTTACTCGTGCTCACAACGCTGATAAAATTTGGCCGCAATTCCTTATACTCAGATCCACATGTGAGAAGTTGCACTATGCTAAGAATCGCTAAAGAAGCTCTTACCTTTGACGACGTACTTTTAGTACCAGGTCATTCTACTGTTTTGCCACACACGGCAAATATTTCAACTCGCTTAACGCGTGGTATCAATCTTAACTTGCCGTTAGTTTCAGCATCTATGGATACTGTAACAGAAGCACGCTTAGCGATTGCTTTAGCGCAAGAGGGCGGTTTAGGTTTCATCCACAAGAACATGACAATCGAAGAGCAAGCTAAAAACGTTCGTAAAGTAAAAACTTACGAAGCGGGCATTGTTTCTTTCCCTGTTACTGTGACTGCGGATCTTACAATTGCTGATGCTATCGCGCTTTCAGAAGACAAAGGTTTTTCAGGTTTCCCTGTAACTGACGCTGACAATAACCTTGTTGGTATTGTTACAAGCCGTGATATGCGTTTTGAAACTAAGCTTGAGCAACCTGTTTCTACAGTAATGACGAAAAAAGAATCGTTAGTGACTGTTAAAGAAGGTGCAGACCGTGATGAAATCTTAGGTCTAATGCACGAGCACCGTATCGAAAAAATTCTCGTAGTTGATGATGCATTTAAACTTAAAGGCATGATCACTGTAAAAGATTATCAAAAAGCACAAGACAAGCCGCATGCATGTAAAGACGAGCAAGGTCGTCTACGTGTAGGTGCAGCTGTTGGTGTTGGCGCGGGTACCGATGAGCGTATCGCAGCGCTTGTTGAAGCAGGTGTTGATGTACTACTTATCGATACATCACATGGTCACTCTCAAGGTGTTATCGACCGTGTTGCACAAACACGTCAAGCATACCCTGATTTACAAATCGTAGCGGGTAACGTTGCAACAGCTGAAGGCGCGATTGCCCTTGCTGATGCAGGTGTTGATGCTGTTAAAGTAGGTATCGGTCCTGGTTCTATTTGTACTACTCGTATCGTAACAGGTTGTGGTGTTCCACAAATTACTGCTATTTCTGACGCAGTTGAAGGCTTAAAAGGCCGTGATATTCCTGTTATTGCTGACGGTGGTATTCGTTTCTCTGGTGACATCGTAAAAGCACTTGTTGCGGGCGCATCATGTGTAATGGTTGGTTCAATGTTAGCTGGTACTGAAGAAGCACCGGGTGAAGTCGAGCTATATCAAGGCCGTTACTACAAATCATACCGCGGTATGGGTAGCCTTGGTGCTATGGACCAAAAAGAAGGTTCATCAGACCGTTACTTCCAAAAATCGAACGAAGCAGACAAGCTTGTTCCTGAAGGTATCGAAGGCCGTGTTGCTTATAAAGGTCCTATCGCGACAATCATTCACCAACAAGTGGGTGGTCTTCGCAGTGCAATGGGCTTAACAGGCTGTGCAACAATTGAAGAGTTAAACACTAAACCTCAATTTGTTCGCGTTACTTCAGCTGGTATGGGTGAGTCACACGTTCACGACGTGCAAATTACCAAAGAAGCGCCAAACTACCGCTTAGGTTAATTACCTTAAGGTATTGAAATTACATGGGCTAGCATTTGCTAGCCCTAATTTATTGATCATCTCCCTTTGGGAGAGCAGTTCCTGACTAACGAGATACTCCATGAGCAAAGACATTCACGATTCACGAATTCTCATTTTAGATTTTGGTTCGCAATACACACAGTTAATCGCACGTCGTATACGTGAGATTGGTGTTTACTGTGAGCTATGGGCATGGGATGTAACTGAAGAGCAAATCCGCGAATTTAATCCACAAGGTATTATTTTGTCGGGTGGTCCTGAGTCTACAACACTTGAAAACAGCCCACGTGCTCCTGAGTATGTATTTAACGCAGGCGTTCCAGTACTTGGTATCTGTTACGGCATGCAAACAATGGCAACGCAACTAGGTGGTAGCGTACACAGCTCTGATAAGAAAGAGTTTGGTTATGCGCAAGTTGAAAAAGTAGGTAACTGTGCGTTATTCGATGCTATCGAAGACCACATTACTGACGGCGGTGCAGGCGTACTAGACGTTTGGATGAGCCACGGCGATAAAGTGATGGAAGTACCAGAGACTTTCAAAACAACTGCTAAAACATCAACGTGTCCGCATGCTGCAATGTCTTGGGAAGAAAAACGTTTTTACGGCGTACAGTTCCACCCAGAAGTAACTCATACTCACCAAGGTTTACGCTTACTAGAGCGCTTCGCGATTGATATCTGTGGCTGTGAAAAGCTATGGACACCCGCTAAAATCATCGACGATGCTATTGAGCGTATTAAAGAAACGGTAGGTGATGACGAAGTTATCTTAGGTTTATCAGGTGGTGTTGATTCATCTGTTGTAGCTATGCTTATTCACCGTGCAATTGGCGACAAGCTAACATGTGTATTCGTTGATAACGGTCTTCTTCGTTTAAACGAAGGTCAGCAAGTTATGGACATGTTTGGCAACAAGTTTGGCCTAAACATTGTTAAAGTGGATGCTGAAGATCAATTCTTAGCAGACTTAGCAGGTAAGTCTGACCCTGAAGATAAGCGTAAAGCGATTGGTCATACGTTCATTAAAGTATTCGACGAGCAAGCTAAAAAGCTGAAAAACGCTAAATGGTTAGGTCAAGGTACTATCTACCCAGACGTAATCGAATCTGCTGCATCAGCAACAGGTAAAGCACATGTAATCAAGTCTCACCACAACGTAGGTGGTTTACCTGACGACATGAAAATGGGTCTTGTTGAGCCATTACGTGAGCTATTTAAAGATGAAGTACGTAAAATTGGTCTTGAGCTTGGCCTACCTTACGACATGCTTTACCGTCACCCATTCCCGGGTCCTGGTTTAGGTGTTCGTGTACTTGGTGAAATCAAGAAAGAGTACTGTGATTTACTACGTCGCGCAGATGCTATCTTCATCGAAGAGCTACACAAAGCTGAGCTATACCATAAAGTAAGCCAAGCATTCACTGTATTCTTACCAGTTAAATCGGTAGGTGTAATGGGTGATGCACGTAAATACGACTGGGTTGTATCACTACGTTGTGTAGAGACAATCGACTTTATGACGGCACGTTGGTCACACTTACCTTATGAATTCTTAGGTGTGGTTTCAAACCGTATCATCAACGAAATCGATGGTATCTCACGTGTTGTTTACGATATTTCAGGTAAGCCACCGGCAACAATTGAGTGGGAATAATTTTATTATTCTGACCTGAATTGGTTCAAAAACGGCGGATTAGCTTGCTAATTCGCCGTTTTGTTTATTTAAAAAGCAGTTAAACTAAAAACTGTGTTTTTTTACTTTACCTTTGAAAAAAGCTCTATATAATTCGTCGTCATTGCAGGGGCGTAGTTCCAATTGGTAGAACAGCGGTCTCCAAAACCGACGGTTGGGAGTTCGAATCTCTCCGCCCCTGCCATTTCTTCCTTCTTTACTTTAATCGCAAATCTCCCTATATTACTTGCTCCTAATCATGATTGAGTCGTTATGAATCCAAGTTACGCTGCGATATTCTCTGTACAATCTTTAGAGTTGAATCAACACTATCGAACTGTGCCTGACGTTTCTAGCGAAGAGATGTCAAATACTCAACAAGAAACACTCACGCTACCGTTACAGTTTCACCAAGACCTCGAAAAAGCATTTGCGCCGTTAGTTATTACTGAAATCGTTAAAACAACAAGTATTAGCTGGCAAGAGGGGTGCTTGGGTTTACCGAGCGATAAGCTTAATAGTAAACAGAAAAAACAACTTTGGTCTTTAATCGGTGAACAACTTGATAAGCTTTAAATCTGTAGATGCAACTTATATCAGCCAGTTAATGGCTATTGAAAATGCGTGCCATAGTCACCCGTGGACAGAGAAAACCATGCTGTCGTGTTTAGCGGGCCGTTACTTTAACCTGGCTGCTTTTCATGGCGATGATATGCTAGGTTTTTATATCGGTGAGCAAGCGGGCCCAGATTACACCCTGATGGATATTTGTGTTGCGCCAAAGCACCAAGGGCAGGGCATTGCTAAGCAGTTGTTAAATGCTTTTATTGAGCATGGTGAACAGCACCAAGCTGAAAACCTCTTCTTAGAAGTGCGTGAGTCTAATGCACCTGCTATTGGCTTGTACGAAAGTGCTGGCTTTTCACATATGTCAGTGCGCAAGAACTACTACCCAACCGCAACAGGGAATGAAGACGCTATTTTAATGGGCATGAGCTTTAGCCTTTAAGATGCCTCTTCAAGGGCGCTTATAAGCGCGTTGTAGCATTGCTCGATTTGTTCAGTTTGATTACTACGTAAGGCATTTTCAAGTTGTCCAGCGGTCTTATGAATTGCTTCAAAACTAAAACACCCAGCACTGCCTTTTAGGCTATGCGCTACTGAGCGCAGCGCTTCCCACTCTTTAGTGCGATACAACTGCACGACCTGGCTTAAGTAATCAGGCAGCTTTGAACGATAGTTGTCGTTAATTTGTTGGAATTTTTCACTTTTCAGTAAATTTTCCCATTTGTTTTGGCTATCTTTTTCAATGTGTAAGTAGCTTACGAGAACTTGCTCTAATGCGTCTTTATCGATTGGTTTTGCAAGGGCTTCATCACAGCCCGCTTCTATGTAAGTATCGACATCGGTTTTCATCACATTGGCTGTAAGCGCGATAATAGGTCCATCGTAGGCTGCATGACGTAACATTTGCGTCGCTTCTAAGCCGCCCATTACAGGCATCTGCATATCCATGATGATCAACTGATAATCATTAACCAATGCCATTTCTACCGCTTCAGCACCATTTTTTGCGATGTCAGGCTCAAGTCCCCAAGTTTGTAACAGTAGTTTGATCAGCAACTGGTTATCTGGGTTATCTTCGGCCACCAGTATATTGGCATCAAAGCTATTAGCAGCGAATGAAAGCTGTACGTCTTTACTCGGCGAGAGCTGCTCATAGTTATGAATAAAGGCCTCATACTTAAGCTGCTCGGCATTTAAGTGAGCTGCAACTTGCACAGTAAAACAACTGCCGTTTCCAGGTTCACTGATAAGTTGCACATCACCACCCAATAACTGGGCTAAGTTCTTCGAAATACACAAGCCAAGACCTGTACCACCAAAGCGGCGAGTTGTCGTCGCATCAGCTTGTTCAAACGGTTTAAATACCCGTTCAACTTCGCGCTCTGACATACCAATACCTGTGTCTTGAATCGCAAATTGTAAATTTTGTTTTTCGCTGTTGTAGCTAATATCAATCGAGATACTGCCTTTCTCAGTGAATTTAACCGCATTACTGGCAATATTGATCAAGATTTGTTTTAAACGTGTGGTATCGCTATTAATGGTTTTGGGGATTGGTAGCTTGTAGTTGATATTAAACGCCAGTTGCTTCTCATTAGCCAGTGGGCGAATAATCGAATCAATATCATGAATAAGCTGCACTACATTACATGGCCCACGCTCAACAGCGAGTTTTTCAGCTTCAATTTTTGATAAATCAAGAATGTTATTGATGAGCTCAAGCAAGTGCTTAGAGTTACGTAAAATGGTGCTTAAATGTTGTTCATCATTCACCGCATCTTTGTTGTGCAGAAGTTGCTCTGTAAAACCCATAATTGCGGTAAGTGGGGTGCGAATTTCATGACTCATATTTGCTAAAAAGCGGCTTTTTAGTTGGTTGGCTTGTTCGGCTTGCGCGATTGCCACTTCTAGCTTGCTATTCATTGCTTCGAGCGCTTTAGTACGGCTTTCAACCTTTTCTTCTAGGTGATGTTTATATTCTTCGAGTTCGTCTTGGTAATGACGAATTTGGTTCACCATGTGGTTAAAGTCGTTAAAAAGTACGCCTACTTCATCGTTTGTATGGGCAGGCAAATATACAGATAAATCACCATCACCAACGCGATGGCTTGCAGCGCCTAATAACTCGACTGGGGTGAGTAGTAAATTACGCACCACAATGTAAATAAGAATAGGTAGTGAAATCACAGAGATAATTACAATTAACGCAGTAATTAAACTGATGGCTTTACCTGACTGATACAGTAAATCTTTGGGGGTGGTCGAGATGAAGTAATCGCCGTCGGTCATTTGCACCGCATAGATGATACGCTCTTCTTTATCGATACTCGAAAGCTCAATGCTGGCTAGTTTTCCGTAATCGGCCAAATGCTTAATTTGTTCAAGCTCGTATTCACTTAAGTAGCTGCCCCGTAAGTCATAGTCTGAGCTAAATAAAATTTGTCCTTTAGTTGTCAAAAACAAATTTAGGGTGTTATTAAAAGGCGCTTCTAAAATGCTGGCATTTAATATCGATGGTTCTACATGTACAACAATAAATCCTAACTGTTGCGGCTGTTTTAAGTAGTAATCGATATTGTAAATAGGGTGCACAAAGTACAAACTGGTGGAGCCATCTTCTTTGGGGATCATAAATTGCTGCTGGCGCAAATTTGATTGCAGTACTTGATCAAAAAACGGGTAGCTTTTAGGCGCAGGGGTTAATTGGCTTGAATAAAATGCATCACTTTTGCCGTCTGGGGCAACATAGTTAATGCTGACTATATCAGGGTAAGCTTCTGAATAACTTGCAAATACATTCATTAACTCGCCAAGGCGTTCAATGTATTGGTTTTTTGATTCGGGTTCACGGGCTAAAAAGTCCGCCAATACTGGAGAAGTCGAAAGTAACCGGGTAATCGAATGAAATGAGTCAATGTAATTGAAGATTTTTTGTTGCTGTTGCTCAACAAAGCGACTGACAATAAGCTCTGCTTGTTTTTTTGTTGAATTGGTCACATTGGTTAACGTAAAGCCACCTAAAAACAACAAAGGTAAGATCACTAAAGGTGTGATATACCATAATAATCGAATACTGAGCTTACTGGTTTTCATGACCTAAATTGATATCCCTCCGTGCAATTTATCAATAGTATGCGTTACAACTTGATTACACAAGCTTAGCAAAAAAGTGAACAACCCATATACCCAGCCTATGGTGAATAATTACTTACAATCGTTGCTTTTTTGGCTAAGACAAACAAGGTATAATAGTCGGCAATTCTATTTTATTTTTACAGTGCGCACCGAGCTTTATAATTTATAGGGCAGCCAAGTGCGCTTTGTTATGACTAAAAGCAGCTTACATGTCTAATTTAACTACCGAAATTAATAAACGACGCACCTTTGCGATCATCTCGCACCCGGATGCGGGTAAAACCACCATTACAGAAAAAGTTCTGTTATTCGGACAAGCTATTCAAAAAGCGGGTACCGTAAAGGGTCGTGGCTCAAACCAGCACGCAAAATCAGACTGGATGGAAATGGAAAAAGAACGTGGTATCTCGGTAACCACGTCTGTTATGCAATTTCCTTACAATGAGCGTCTAGTTAACTTACTTGATACTCCAGGACACGAAGACTTCTCTGAAGATACCTATCGTACATTGACTGCGGTTGACTCGTGTCTAATGGTAATCGACGCGGCGAAAGGTGTTGAGGATCGTACTCGTAAATTAATGGAAGTAACACGCTTACGTACTACACCTATCGTAACTTTCATGAATAAGTGTGACCGTGATATTCGTGACCCAATGGAGTTATTAGACGAAGTTGAGACTGAGCTTAACATCGCCTGTGCGCCTGTTACTTGGCCGATTGGGTGTGGTAAAGAATTCAAAGGTGTGTATCACATTCATCGTGAAGAAACGATTTTGTATAGCACAGGCCAAGGTCACACGATTCAAGAAGTACGTGTTATTAAAGGTTTAGATAACCCAGAACTTGATGATGCAATTGGTAGCGAACTTGCGGAGCAGCTTCGTGAAGAGCTAGAGCTTGTGATTGGTGCATCACACGAATTTGATTTAGATCTGTTCTTAGCGGGTGAGCTATCGCCTGTGTATTTTGGTACGGCACTTGGTAACTTTGGTGTTGACCATGTTCTTGATGGCTTAACTGAATGGGCTCCGGCGCCACTACCTCGTGAAACAGAAGACCGCCAAGTAGCGGCAACTGAAGATAACTTCTCTGGCTTCGTATTTAAAATTCAAGCAAACATGGACCCTAAACACCGTGACCGTATTGCCTTTATGCGAATTGTATCGGGCAAATACAGCCAAGGTATGAAGATGAACCATGTGCGTATTGGTAAGCAAGTGAGTATTTCTGATGCGGTAACCTTCATGGCAGGTGACCGTGAGCGAGCGCAAGATGCTTATGCGGGTGACATCATTGGTTTACACAACCACGGTACAATTCAAATTGGTGATACTTTTACGCAAGGTGAAAAAATGAAGTTTGGTGGTATTCCTAACTTCGCACCAGAATTATTCCGCCGTATTCGCTTAAAAGATCCATTAAAACAAAAGCAATTGCTAAAAGGCTTAGTTCAGTTATCTGAAGAAGGTGCTGTGCAAGTATTTAGACCGCTTATAAATAACGACCTTATCGTTGGTGCGGTAGGTGTACTACAGTTTGATGTGGTTGTTGCTCGCTTAAAAGCAGAATACAACGTTGATGCGATTTACGAAGGTGTCAGTGTTAATACTGCACGTTGGGTAAGCTCAGACGATAACAAAAAGCTTGAAGAGTTTAAGCGTAAGTGCGAAAGCAACTTAGCGCTTGATGGTGGCGATAACCTTACTTATATCGCGCCAAGCCGTGTAAACCTAAACTTGTCGATGGAACGCTATCCAGATATTAAGTTTAACCACACGCGCGAAAACTAATACGCTAAGACTGCTTCAAATTTAAGGGCCCGTACTACGGGCCATAAAGGTAAAAATTACAATGAATATTCGTACTCTTTTAATCGAAAAAGCAATTGCTGCGATGGTTGCAGCAGGGTTACCAGAAGACACAAACCCAGCGGTAACGCAAAGCACACGCCCGCAATTTGGTGATTACCAAATCAATGGCGCGATGGGGGCTGCAAAAAAACTAAAATCGAACCCGCGTGAGCTAGCACAAAAAATTATCGATAACCTAGATCTTGCTGATATCGCAGAAAAAACTGAAATTGCAGGCCCTGGTTTTATCAATATTCACTTAAAGCCTGCGTTTTTATCAGCTAGCTTAAAAGCGGCAAATGAAGATGAAAAGCTGGCTGTTGCACCGCATGCAACGGCGCAAAAAGTGGTTGTTGATTACTCATCACCTAACCTTGCTAAAGAAATGCATGTAGGTCATTTACGTTCGACTATCATTGGTGATGCGGTTGTTCGTGCCCTTGAGTTCCGTGGCGATGAAGTTATCCGTCAAAACCACATGGGTGACTGGGGTACTCAGTTTGGTATGTTAATCGCGCACTTGGAAGATCAAATCAATCAAGGTGTTGATCTAGACAAAGTTGCACTAGCTGATTTAGAGACCTTCTATCGTGATGCGAAAAAACGCTTTGATGATGAAGAAGGTTTTGCTGATAAAGCGCGTGATTACGTTGTTAAATTACAAGGTGGCGACGCACACTGTGAAAAACTATGGAAGCTATTCATAGCGACTTCTGTGAAGCATTCTGAAGAAGTTTATAAGCGTCTAAACGTAACGCTTACATCCGATGACATCATGGCTGAAAGTGCTTATAACAGTGAACTTGCAAACATTATTGCGCTATTAAAAGGCAAAGAAATTGCGGTTGAATCTAATGGTGCACAAGTGGTGTTCTTAGATGAGCTTGCTAATAAAGACGGTGAGCCTTCAGTATTTATCGTACAGAAATCAGGTGGTGGTTTCTTATATGCCACAACTGACCTAGCAGCCTGTGATTACCGTTCAAACAAACTGGGTGCGGATCGTATCCTAATCTTCGTTGATGCGCGTCAAAGCTTGCACTTCAATCAAGTTGAGCTAACAGCACGTAAAGCTGGTTTATTACGTGATGAAACAAGTTATGAATTCTGCCCATTTGGTACCATGATGGGGGCCGACGGTAAGCCATTCAAAACTCGTACTGGCGGTACAGTTAAACTTGCAGACTTGCTAGAAGAGTCAATCACTCGTGCTGCAGCTAAACTTGCTGAGCGTGAGTCAGACTTAAGCGACGAAGAGCGTAGCGAAATAGCCCGTAAAGTCGGTATTGGCGCAGTGAAATATGCGGATCTTTCTAAACACCGCACTAGCGACTATATCTTCAACTGGGATAGTATGCTGAGCTTTGAAGGTGCTACAGCGCCTTATCTTCAATACGCATACACCCGCGTTCGCAGTATCTTCCGTAAATCAGGTATTGATGCTGCGTCATTAACAGCAGACGTTGCAATCAACGAGCCACAAGAAAAAGCACTCGCACTTAAACTTCTACAATTAGAAGAAGTACTTGATCTAATGATCAGCGAAGCAACACCGCACGTATTATGTGGATACCTATATGAACTAGCAAGCCTATACATGACGTTCTATGAGGCGTGCCCAGTCCTAAAAGAAGGCGTAGAGCCAAATGTACGTGACAGCCGTTTAGTGTTATGTAATTTGGTTGCGAAGACCCTGAAATCAGGGTTGGATCTTTTAGGTATCGAAGTAATGGAGCAAATGTAATCACCGTCGTATTTTAACCTAATACTGCGTTGTCAAACCGACTGACCCTAATCACATACAAAACACGTATGCTCATAGGGATAAGTCGGTTTTCCGCCTTGTCTTAGGCTAAACTACTTAGGTGAACTCTGCCTCGTGTAGTTCGCTTTGAAAGCACTCCTACACTTGCAGAACGTTTAAGAGCTCATAGCTTCGTAGGTTGGGTAGAGCGCAGCGAAACCCAACAAAATTGATAGCTCAATAACCTTGATTAATCTTTAGCCGATAGCGTAGAGGGAATTTTATGAAACTTGAAGATATTCGCCGTGAATATTTACAGGATGGTTTATCTGAAGACATGCTTGATGCGTCTCCAATTAAGCAGTTTGAAAAATGGCTAGAACAAGCTGTTGCAACTAACTTACCTGATCCTACGGCGATGGTGGTTGCTACGGTTGATGAACATGGCCAGCCTTCACAGCGTATCGTGCTGTTAAAGCATCTTGATGAAAATGGCTTTGTGTTTTTTACTAATACTGGCTCGCGCAAGGCGCAAGAACTTAAAGGTAATAACAAAATTTCCTTGCACTTTCCTTGGCATCATATGGAGCGACAAGTCATTGTGTATGGTGAGGCAAAACCATTACCAACAACCGCTGTGGCTAAGTACTTTTTATCGCGTCCAAAAGAAAGCCAATTAGCAGCTTGGGCATCTCAGCAAAGCCGTCCAGTGTCATCACGTAAGGTATTAATGGAAACATTTGCGAAAATGAAGCAAAAGTTTTCTGATGGTGAAATTCCATTGCCTGATTTTTGGGGGGGCTATTGCGTTGAGCCTACTAAAATTGAGTTTTGGCAAGGTGGTGCACACCGCTTACATGACCGGTTTATGTATCAACGCCATGCCGATGGCAGTTGGCTGTTTGGTCGTTTAAATCCGTAAATGCACTTCATCGATTCTCACTGCCATCTTGATTTTAGTGAGTTTGATGAGACTCGTTCAGAGCTCATCAAAGAGTGTAAGCAAGTAGGGATCGAACATTTTATTGTGCCGGGTGTGAGCTTGGCACAATCTACAGCACTTTTTTCTTTTGCTAAATCAGAGCCTAGTATCTCAGTTGCTTTAGGTCTACACCCTTATTTTTTATCTGATCACCAAGATCATCACCTTGCTGAGTTAGAGCAGTTAGCAAAAGCCCATTTAGGAAAATTTATTGCCATCGGCGAGTGCGGGCTTGATCGTAGTATCGACAACCTCGATAAACAAACATGGCTTTTTGAAGGGCAGATAGAGCTTGCCAACCAACTCGCTTTACCACTGATTGTTCATCACAGACAAAGCCATGATTTGATTACTCGCTCATTTAAACGCTGTAAACCAAAGTATGGTGGTGTTATCCATGCCTTTTCAGGCTCTGAACAACAAGCTCAAAGTTATATAAAACAAAATTTTAAGCTCGGAGTGGGGGGCGTTATCAGTTACCCGCGAGCTGCTAAAACTCGTAAAGTTATAAGCTCAATTGAGCCACAGCATTTAGTGTTAGAAACCGACTCGCCGTCAATGCCGCTGGCAGGCTTTCAGGGGCAGGTTAATACGCCACTTAAAGTGCGCAACGTATTCGCTCATTTATGTGAGCTCAAAGGCGTGACAGGTGATGCACAGCAGCAACTCGCTGCTGAACTTTACGATTCTTGCTCTGCGCTTTTTTTGATGTAACGGTTGATTTGCCAGAGTTTTAACCCGCGACCTAGCTGCCAAGTAAAAATACAGGTGATCACTAACATTAATAACACTTGGCGACCTAAATCATGAAAACTACTGTGGCTGGTCGCAATGGAAGCCTGTGTTAAATAGGTAATTGATACAAAACCAATAGGTCTTTCATCATCACTTATCACCGGCTCAACAAATGGCGTTTTGAGTTTACTGATACCAGGTGTTGAGTCTGGTAATAAACCAAATGTGTGATGACTTTGCCAATTATCGCTGGCAGCAAGTTGAATTCCTTGTTGATCGTAAATAGTTGCAGCTAACACATACTCATCTTCAGCAATATGATTACATAGTTCATTTAACTCTGGTTTGTTTTTCTCTTGCAGTGGGGTCTTTGCATTTAGTGCCATAAACTTGGTTAAGCTTATTGCTGTGCTATCAGCACTATCGTAAAGTAATTGGTGACTTTGGAAGCTACTATTCATGGCAACCCAACTTAACAGCACAAAGCAGGCTGTAGCCAAACTCAAGCGCACAAAGCGCTGGCGATAAGTGGCTGAAAAGGGAATTTTAAGTTGGTTATTTTTCATAGTCACCGTATACGTTACTGACAGCTTTTAATTTTGATGGTACAACATGATAACTTTAACAGCCCCTTGTGTGCGAGTGCCAAATGCACGACCAAGGACAGACATAAGTCTAATGTGGAGCCACTATGTCACAGCTTAGCTTAGCTGCTACACCTTCAGCAAATTTAGCAGAACAAATCAGTCTAAATTGTTGGTATAAAATTGAAAACAAACACCTTATTACAACAGACTTTACGCCAAAAGCAAACCAAGGCGTGTTTAGTGTTGCCTTTGGTAATGAGCTTAATGCAGAGAAACTGCTTACTATTAGTGATTTTTTAGCGTCACATGGGTTAAGTAATTTATCGCTTTGTTGTTATCAACCAATTACAGATATACCTGTGGCATGGAGCTTTCATAGCGATGCTACAATTTTACTGAGCCCACTCGTATTAGTTGAGTTTGCCAAACAGTTAGGTATTCAACTGGTGCAACTAACTAATCCACCGACAGTGAATGAGCCAGGTTTATTACTAATGGATATGGACTCAACAGCCATTACTATTGAGTGTATCGACGAAATTGCGCGCCTTGCCGATGTGTATGACGAAGTTGCCGCTGTAACCGCGCAAGCTATGGCCGGGCAGCTCGACTTTGCACAAAGCTTAAAGCAGCGTGTCGCGAAGCTTGAGGGCATCGATGTAGATTTAATTGACGGCTTAAAAGCGCGTTTACCGCTTATGCCGGGCGTGAGTGAATTATGCCAATACCTAAAAGCGCATAACTGGCATTTAGCAATCGCATCAGGTGGCTTTGTGCCTTTTGCAGAGCAAGTGCAGTCACTGCTTGGTTTAGATGAGGTGCATGCCAATACTCTTGAATTCAAAGATAATCGCTTAACGGGTAAAGTCATTGGCACTATTGTTGATGCTGAAGAAAAGGCTCGTGTACTTAAACGAATCGAACAAAAGCTGACTTTAAATAATCGTCAAACAGTTGCCATGGGTGATGGTGCTAACGATTTGAAAATGATGGCTGCGGCAGGGCTTGGCGTTGCTGTGCATGGTAAACCTAAAGTAGTTGAGCAAGCACAAACTGCAATTAATGAAGGCTCATTACTGCAAGTTGCTTACTTACTCTCTCTACCGTTAGATTACTCGCTTTAACCAAGTCGCTTTGCGTTTACTCATTTCCGTGATCAGCTTTTGGTCAATATCAAAATGGGTAAGCGCTTCTTCGGTTATATCAATTAAATCACCTACACCAGCTACTGCCCACAGCGCTTCTTCTAAATCTTTTGCTTTGTGCAATGCGTACTGACTAATATATTTAAGCTCATTCGCTAAGTAATCAATATCAGGTCGACCAGTACGTGAAACATATAAACGAAACACAAATACTAAATCGTTTTTCAGCGCTTTTTTCACAAATAAAGTTTGTGGTTTGTAGTCATCTTCACTGATACAGCGACTAGTAATTGCATCGCTAATTTCGGCTTGGCGCGGATCAAAGCGTAAAAATAAAGTAAATGGTAATGGCGGATCTTGGCGACTACGATCTTTTATTAACGGGGTGATCACCTCTGTAATTTGATCCGTCGATAAGAAACCATCGATGCTGGTCGTCTCATTTAATAACGCAAAGTTTTGCAGTAACACATGTAGTGGGCTTGGATATAAACCTTGACCAATTGCGCCAGCTTTAAAGTGAGCTGCTTCTTTATGTAAATAAAACGGAAATTGGCATACACTTTTGGTCACCATGTTTCTGAGTGCGGTCGATAACCCCGGAATCTTAGGCGTTTCTTCGCAGACACGTAATTTGTCTTTGTTGTTATCGATTAAAACAGTGAAAAACTTAATTGCCATATGTGGTAGGTCACCAATCCGATGGACTTTTAAGTTTACTGTTGTCAGTGATTTACTCACAGCCATCACTTCATAGGCAAGATTCGTCAAATCATGCTTTTTGGTAATTTTTTGCAAATCAGGCAAGTTTAACTTAATGATATCGCCTTTTTTGAACTCAACTGGTTGGTCGCATTCAATTTGCAATCCCATCACTGATAAGTCTCGGGTATGCCCTGTAATAGTTTGCTCATGGTGTTCAATGCTGACAGCTGTTTTGTATAAGTAGCGTTTATGAGCTCTAAGGTTTACATATTCGAGCGCCACAGGCTCTAAATGAGGGGGCGTTTTGTGCTTACTGTGACCGAAAAGCTTGAGCTGGTTTACTGCATCTTTACTGTAATCAAGTTGTTGATATGTTCGTTGTTCAAACTTTGTACCAACCGAAGTTAAAATTAGTAGATATTTAACATCTTTGATCAACCCCTGCACTCGTGGTGTAGGTGGTTTATTTAGTTTTTCGATATTTTTGCCAGCACTGCTTGGCAGTGACAATGGAATGTAAGAGTCTTCCGGATGGCTTGGCATCAACTGTAGCTTAAAGCACTGCCAGCTGTCTTTTTGGCTGCCAAACCCGAGGAATAAATCTCTTAGGTGTGGTTGGCTTTCAAGCTCAGTTTTTGTAGCGGAATAATAATAAATTTTGCCCGCAGCCGTATGCGTGAAAGTATAAAGGTATTCTTCTTTTACTGCATCAGGTGAGCTAAGTAAGTGACCCAAACGCTGCTGATTAATAATACTGTATAAACATGACAACTTACGTTCATCACAAAAATAGCGCTGAATAAAAATATTATTCTCAGTGGTTAATGCAAGGCTAGGGTAAAGTTTGTCGCCTTGTAAGCTTAAAAAAGCATAAAACGAGGTAACGCGTGGAATATAGTATTGCTCGTAGCCTTTTGAGACAACAGCATCTAGCGTATTGTCTAAATTAACTTTATAGCGGCGTTTGTTGCCGTGGATAAAGCTTTCTAAAAACTCATCAAATTTTTCATTATTCTCAATAAAGGTGCGTTTTAAGCGTACATGATTGTATTCACGAGAGACCTTTTCTACCGCAACCACTTCGTATTGAATACCGTTTTTTAGGCCCAGTTCGAAGTCTTGCTCTAGGCCAACCAGACGTAAACCAATTAATTGACCTTTTTTAACTGAGTAACGAGGCCCCAGCTTAATTTTGGCACCGCTTAAAGAAATATCTGAGGTTGATGCAGCAACTTTGCGGTCTTTATCAAGCTCAACGGTGATTTTAATTGAATAGTTCATCCGCTCTTCGCGGCGACTCTCGTAAGATGCAAATTTAATGACCTTGGCTGGCTGCTCTGCAGCTGTACTATCGTTGGTTAAAGCTTGTTCTGCAGCCTTTTTTTGCATTACTCGGTGATTATTTTCAGTGTTCATCACCGCTTCGTAAACGGCAAGCGTGTAACCACCGTGGCGTTTTATGGCATCTTCAAACACTTCAATGGCGGTATCGTCCATAAAGTGTTGCTTGCCGTCATATTCGTAAGGTTTCACTTGGCCGGTTACTTGACCACGTAAATCAATAAAGCGAGCTACAGGCTGAGATAAGCGCGACATTTCCATTTTGATCAAAAACTGCTCTGGCTTTGTTAAGCTAGCTGTCTTTGATTTAAACAGTTTATCGAACTGGGGAGTGCCTAAATGTGCCTTTAGTTCATCAACTAGGCTTTCATATTTAAGCAGAATGTCTTCAGCCATTTATAAAACCATCACCGTCTATCTAAAAAAGTAGGTATACTAGCGGGCTATTTAAAGCCAAAACAGTGTGACTACTTCTTTATTTTATTAGTTATTGTTATATGTATTCGCCAATTAAATGGCAAGCACTGTAAAGTTTTATTTGTAAGCAAAAACTGTGCCCTTAACTATTTCTTAAATAAGTGCTTAGCTAAATTAAGTACTTTTTAGGGGCAGGTTACAGCATGTTATCATTTGTGACTATAAATTGGCTCTAATTAAATCGCCTGAGTCGTATGTTTTACTTTAGCTATTATATGCTTGAAAATACAGAAATAGTCACAAATCAGCTACCAAAATAGGTAAGGCCGAATGGCAAAATCAGCAAAAATCGAATTTGTCTGCACTGAGTGCGGCATGAACTATCAGCGCTGGCAAGGACAGTGTAAGTGTGGAGCGTGGAATACGCTCGCAGAGTTTAAACCCTCAGCAGGGCAATCAAAACAAGCAGCAAGCCGCGCCGCTGTGGCAGGTTATGCCGGTGTCGTAAGCGGTGGTTCAAAGAAAATAAATGAAGTAGCCACAGCAGAGGCTGAAAAACGTCTCACTGAAATTGGTGAGCTAGATAGAGTATTAAGTGGTGGCGTAACCACAGGTTCAGTCAATATTATTTCTGGTGACCCAGGTGCAGGTAAAACCACCTTGTTGTCAGACTTGGTTGCACGTATGTCAAAGCTCATGCCGTCTTTGTACTGTACAGCCGAAGAGTCTTTATCGCAGTTTAAAAACCGTGTGAATCGCCTACGTTTAGATTACAACGAAGAAGAGTTGTATTTGCTTTCTGAAACCAGCGTTGAAGCTATTATTGAAGAGCTTGATAAAAATAAAATTAAGTTTGCGGTGATAGACTCAATTCAGGCTGTAGTAACAGAAACGGCAAATGGTAGTCCAGGTTCACCTTCACAGGTAAAAAGTGCAGCCCAAGCATTAACTCAATACTGTAAGCAAAATGATGTAACTATGTTCATCATTGCCCATGTAAACAAAAATAATGAAATTGCCGGGCCGCAAACGTTAGTACATATCGTCGATGCTTTATTACATATCGATACTAACGATGGGCAAATCAGAACGCTACGAGCTAATAAAAACCGTTTTGGTGATATCGACACTGTGGGTATTTTCAGAATGTGTGAGCGCGGAATGCTGAGTGTTGATAACCCGAGTGAAATCTTTTTATCTGGTTCTAGTACCGAGTCTCCGGGATCTGCTATTACTTGTATTCGTAAAGGTAACCGTAATTTACTTCTCGAAATCCAGTGCTTAACTACAGAAACAGAAGCTGAGTTTCCGCAGCGGGTGTGTGTTGGTTTAAACATGAACCGTATCAAGATGCTTACGGGAATTTTACGCAAACATACAAAAACAAAAATCTTTCATGACACCTTTTTTAACATTGTTGGTGGTTTAAAAATCGATGAATCAGAAACCTGTATCGATTTAGCATTAGTAACAGCGTTATTAAGCAGTTTGAACGAGTTTGTTGTGCCTCGCACAACTTGTATTATGGGCGAGCTAAGTCTTAATGGCGATGTTAGACCAATAGACAGCGGAGTACCCAGAGTTAAAGAAGCTGCCCAACACGGCTTTACTGAAATTTTTATTCCGCATCGCAATTACCATAAATCAATGGAAGGACTTGGAGCTAAGATCACGCCAGTGAAAACAGTGCATGAATTACTGTCGTTAATAAACTAAATACAATTTGATACACTGATAAAAAATTTACACCAATTAAAGGAAATATAATGAAGAAGTTAATTATTGCAGCGGTTGTTGCTGCGGCTGTCGGTGGCGTAGCTTACGCAAATTACGCAGCTACACAGGAAGTGAAAAAGGTGGTTGATAAGCAAATCAGTGCATTATCAACACAAAGCGGTGTAGATATTAAATACAGCGATATCTCAGCCAGTATTTTTGATAGTAGTATGCAGTTAACAGAAATCACTGTTTCGAACAGCCTGAGTAATGAGCAAGTTGCGACAATTGATAGTATTGATGTGTCGGGTTACGAAGTTGATGCTGTACCGCCGCACACAGGTTTTGTGATGAAAAACTTTCGTTTTAGCGATGAGTTTTTGGCACAGCTTCCTGAAAATTCAAATAACAAGCTAGCATCAACAAGTTATAACGTTGACTCATCTCTTGATTACAATAAAGATTCAGGCGATAGTGATTTTGCACTTAAAGTCACTGCAAATGAGGTGGCTGATGTTAATTTTAATCTAGGCTTGGCTAAAACCACAGCACTGATGGAAGCATCTTTGGCTGTTAGCCAGATGCAAAATGAAGCAGCTGACGGTCAATTAACATTAGAGCAGCAGTTACAACAGCAATCGAAAATGATGGCAGCATTAACTCAGTTAGAACCGCGTAGCATAAATATGTCGATTGCTGACGAAGGTGAGCTTAAAGCGGTATTTGAAAGCTTTTTAACTGCACAAGGAATGACTCATGAGCAATTTAAGCAAGTCGTTACCATGCAGTTACAACAAGTGCCTGTGAGTGAAGAACTTGCAACAGCGATTAGCAATTTTGTGAGTGGTTTATCGTCTTTTTCTGTGTCTGCTAAATTACCTGAAGGTAAAACCATGATGGAGATTAATCAGCAAATTCAAATGCTGATGGGTCAACCAGAAGAGCTTGCTAAATTTATTAACTTACAAGCAAGCGGCGAATAATCTCACACCACTTGTAAACTTAGCCTTAAAGTGATGAGTGATTAAGCTTGCTCACTTTAAGGTTGTTTTTTATCTGCATCACACCTTGGCTGTGCTCTAAAAACTTTTGTGCCAAAGCTCGCTGAAACCCTGTTTCTGTAATGCCTTTTAGTTCAACAGTATCACCATCAACAATTACTTGTAGGTTTTCAAGTTGAAAATTTGGATTGCTCGTTAATTTTTGCAATGCCATTTGCTGTAGACGTGGTTGTGCCGATGTGCTGGTTGTTAGTACGCTGGTATTGGCGCTTACAGTAGTTGCGCAAGCAAGTAAAAACAAACAACTTAATAAAGTAAGTGCTATGGTTAATTTGAAGCGGCTCATACAATTCCCTCGTTAATCTAGTCTGCTGTGAACTATTGCTGAACCTGTTACAATTATTATTCCAAAATTTAACTTATTGATTTTTATGCTTTTATTTTTGTGTTGAGTATGTGAGGGTAAGAAAGTGTGAACTAATTACACACTTAATAAGTAAAAAAGGTAGGGCATAAAAATGCCGAGACAAACTCGGCATTTTTATAACAGTGTCAGTAAAACTATTTTTTCTTCTTAGTTTTAGACTTGGCTTTTTTCTTTGCCTTCATTTTTTCTGGATCTTTCTTCTTTTTGGATGGGAGCTTAGCTTCTTTATGCTGTGGCTCGAGCCCTTTGATAACTCGGCGTTTGAGTTTTTGTTCGATATAACGTTCAACTTTACCAACAATTGCTACGTCATGGGCTTCAACAAATGAAATCGCGATGCCTTTTTTGCCAGCGCGAGCGGTACGACCAATACGGTGAACATATACATCTGCGGTGCGTGGCATATCAAAGTTGATAACGTGACTGATATCAGCAACATCAATACCACGTGCGGCAACATCCGTTGCAACTAATATATTATTTCGCCCAGAGTGGAAGTTCTCCATTGTCTTCATTCGTTTGTCTTGCGGCATTTCACCGCGTAACCAAGCAACACGAATGCCTTCGTTGTTTAATTCACCAATCAGTGTTTCTAGGCGTTCACGAGTTTTAACAAACACAATAGCTTTCTGAATGTCATCACCATTTAACGTTTCAACTAGCATTTTCAGCTTGTGGTTGTAGTCATCTGCAAGGTGAACCCACTGGTGAATTTTGCCTTTCTCTTTTCGTGATGATTCAGCTTCAAGTAGTGCAGGATCATTTAAGATACGCTCTGCAAATAACTCAACGCTGTCACCTTCAAGGGTGGCTGAAAATAAGAAACATTGGCGGCGGTTTCGCGCCTCATCACAAATGCGAAGCATTTCTTTACGAAAGCCCATGTCTAACATGCGGTCTGCTTCATCAAGGATCAGCACTTCAACGTTTTCGGCATGAAAGTTCTCTGTCTCGAGATACTCCATTAAGCGTCCTGGCGTCGCAATTAGAATGTCGTTATTGCTTTCGAAAATTTCTTTGTGGGTCCCGTAGTTTATACCTCCAGTCACAACGCCAATTTTAAGATGAGTTTGTGCTGCAAGTAATTCACATTGCTCATGAATTTGATACGCAAGCTCACGGGTTGGTGTCATGATCAAGACACGTGCAAAACCAGGTTCACGACGCGGGAAATCGAGCAAGTATTGAATTGCAGGGATCAAAAACGCGGCTGTTTTACCCGTACCAGTAGGGGCAGATGCCAAAATATCACGACCTTGAAGTGCTTCAGGGATCGCTTGTTGTTGAATACTGGTTGGCGTATCAAAACCCATTTTATTAATGGCATTTAACAGCTTGTTATTAATATCAAATTCAGAAAATTGCATAGAGTGACATAAATAGAGGACAATTAAGCCTAATTATACGCGTTAACGCGGCTGTGGTGAATGAAAAGGTGAAAAAATGTCAGGCTTTGTGTTTAAACAATTTACAGTAACGCAAACACGCACTGCGATGAAAGTCTCAACCGACGGTATTTTATTAGGTGCGTGGGCTAATCTGAAAAGGGCTGAACGCATCTTAGATATAGGCACTGGCACAGGACTACTGGCTTTGATGGCAAAGCAAAGATCACCTGAAGCAAATATCAGTGCCATCGAAATTGATTCTGGTGCTTGCAGTGATGCTCGAGAAAATTTCGCCAATAGCCCTTGGCCTGATATTAGTCTTTTTCAAGGTGCGGTGCAGTCGTTCAGTGCAGTAAAGCCTTTTGATGCAATCATTACCAATCCGCCGTATTTTAATGCGAGCTTAAAAGGTGATAACGATGCTCGCAATACTGCTCGCCACACAGATGGTCTTAGCTTTAGTGATTTAATTGCGGCTTGTACTCGGCTTAGCCACGGCAAAACTGTATTGAATGTAATTTTGCCTTGCGTCGAAGCGCAACAATTTATTACTGTGGCAGAGCAAGCAGACTGGTACTTAACACGTCATTGCTTGGTACGCACTACCGAGAAAAAACAACCAAGTCGTAGCCTTTTGTTATTCAGCCAAAGCAAGTGTGAATGTGAAACAACGTCGTTAACGATACACGCAGCTGATGGTAGCTACAGCCAAGATTACAAAGAGCTATGTAAAGCTTATTACCTAAAAATGTAATTATATCTGTGGTTTTTGCATGGAAGGTGGCTGTAATTGCATAACCTCATCAAGTTGAATTTGCTGAACATACTCAAGCTTTAATAAGGCATCTAACACCGACTTACTGTGTGATTTTTCTATTTCAGCGCTGCAAAAATCAATAATATTAAAGCGGCGTTTGATCAACAGGCCTTTAATTTCTGGTAAAGGTTTTGTGGTTTCGATAAGAACGCGGGTAGTTGGGCAGGGATCGGCATAGCCTGAGCGCATTAACTTATTTAAATTGAATAAGTTATCGTCAAGCCGACCCAGTTCAAGAGCGGCTTTAGCGCTATCAGGGATAAACAATGGCTCAGCAAAGCGATTTATTATTATATCTCCTGCTGCGTTAATTTTGGTAACCTGATTACTGTCATAACTGACAATATCACCGGTAAGTAATGTAAATTGACTCATTGTGTTCCCTCGCAATGTGTTGTCTATTTCTGAAAATAGCAAAATGGTGTGTTTTACTAAGTCCTGATATAGTGCCAAAGTCTTAAGTTTTATACGAGTTTTTTATGATCCGTTTATCAATTGTTTTATTTGCCTTATTATTTTCTAAGCTGTGCTTTGCTGCTTTGACACCCGTGGGTCTTTGGAAAACCATTGACGAAGAAACCAATGAAGCGAAATCTTTAGTGCGTATTAGTGAGCAAGATGGCGTGCTGATTGGCAGTGTAGAAAAAATACTTAACCCAGCCAAGCAAGATGCAATATGCGAAAAGTGTAAAGGTGATAAGAAAAATCAGCCTATTCTTGGGTTACAAATTATTGAAGGTGCTAAAGATGCTGGGGATGGTAGCTGGCAAGATGGTGAAATTCTGGACCCAAACAATGGTAAAACTTATACCCTAAAATTGACTCCAAAAGAACAGGGTAAGGTACTTGAAGTGCGCGGCTATATTGCTTTTTTCTACCGTAATCAATATTGGCAACGTGTTGAATAAAAATTAAAAAGCCAAGCAATGCTTGGCTTTTTATAAATAACAGGATGTTACAAGCTTTCGCTGTATTCAGTCATTACTTGCTCAACCCAGGTTGCAATACGGTCATCGCTCAGCTCGTATTGGCTGTCTTCATCAAGGGCTAAGCCTACAAACTGTTTACCATCTTCTGTGAGCGCTTTTGAGGCTTCGAATTCATAACTTGTATCGTTAGGCCATTTACCGAGCAAGGTAATACTCTGATCACAAATCTCATCGTGTAACATGCCAAGTGCATCTTGGAACCATTGACCATAACCTTGTTGATCACCCATTCCAAACAGAGCCACGGTTTTGCCGTTTAAGTTAACATCTTTAATGTCGTCCCAGATTGATTCCCAATCTTCTTGCAGCTCACCAAAGTCCCAAGTTGAGATGCCGAAGATAACGAAATCAAATTGCTCTGCATTTTTTAATGGCTCATCTTTGATATTGTGAAGGCTCACTATGTCGTGGCCAATAATATCGCGAATTTTCTCTGCCGCTATTTCTGTGTAGCAGGTTGTAGAACCATAAAATAAACCAATCTGCATCGTATTTATCACTGTGTATTTGCCTGATATGATAGGCCTAAGTTTACCGTAAGGTATAATCAATTGATACCTTGATAAGGATGAGAGTACGCGTGGCTGATAATAATTCACAAGCACAAAAAGGTGTAATGACAGCAAATAACGCCGAACATTTAGAGTTATTTTTAGATACTCTGTATCTTGAGCAAGGCGTCAGCGAAAATACATTGGCGGCCTATCGCAGTGACCTTGAAAAGTTTTGCCAATTTATAAAAGATAAAGACCTTCTTGCCGTTAGCTCAGATGATATCGAAGCTTATTTAGCTTACCGCGTCGATCTAGGACTGAAGTCGCGCAGCACCGCACGTAGCATTAGTGCACTGAAACGTTTCTATCAGTATTTTGTGCGCGAAAAAGTGATTGCAGATTCACCCATGGTAAACATTGCTCAACCAAAAGCTGGGCAATCATTACCGAAAACCCTATCCGAAGCCGAAGTAGAAGCATTGCTTGCAGCCCCAGACATAGAAGACCCAATGGGACTTCGCGATAAAGCCATGCTTGAGCTTTTATATGCTACAGGGCTTCGTGTTACTGAGCTGGTGGGGCTCAGAATGGAGCAAATTAATTTGCGCCAAGCTGTGGTTTTTGTAAAAGGTAAGGGTAATAAGGAGCGCTTAGTTCCCTTGGGTGAAGAAGCAATGTATTGGCTTGAGCAATTCTTAAAAGTGGGCCGTTCGCAAATGATAAAGCATGCCACTGACTTTGTGTTCCCATCTAAGCGTGGGATTGGTATGACGCGACAAACTTTTTGGCATCGCATCAAACACTATGCTATTTTGGCATCAGTTGAATCGCCGTTATCACCGCATACGCTCAGACACGCGTTTGCAACGCATTTGCTTAATCATGGGGCGGACCTTAGAGTCGTGCAAATGATGTTAGGTCACAGTGACTTATCAACAACACAAATTTATACCCATGTAGCGAATGAAAGATTGAAGTCGGTACACGAGCAACATCATCCACGAGCTTAGTGCAAGATTTTTAAAGATGTACCGGTCTATATAAAAAATGATCAGGATATAGGATATTTATGAAAAAGTTAGTTTTAGCCACAGCACTACTAGGCACAAGCTTAAATGTGTTTGCCAATGGCGTATCAACAACAGACGCTGCTGATGCCCCAATTATTGCTAAGTTTGCCGAATTAGGCGTAACCGTTAAGCAAATCAATCCAAGCCCAGTGGCAGGCCTTAAAGAACTAATTACTGACAAAGGCGTGCTGTATGCAAGCCCTGACGGTCAATTTCTTATGCAAGGAACACTGATTGACCTTAATAACCGAGTTAACCTAACAGAGCATGCACTGAGCGATGTACGTAAAGAAGGTATAGCTGAATACGAAGATTCGATGATCGTTTACAAAGCGAAAAACGAAAAGCATTCAATCACGGTGTTTACTGATATTAGCTGTGGTTATTGCCGTAAGTTACACCGTGAACTTGATGATTTCTTAGAAGCGGGTATCACAGTTAAATACCTTGCTTTCCCACGTGGTGGTTTACGTGGTAAAGGGTATCAAGATTTAATGAATGTATGGTGTGCTAAAGATCCAGCTGAAGCGTTAACAGAAGCAAAAGCGGGTGCAGAAGTAGCAGCGGTGCCTGGTTGTCACGCACCAATTGCAGAGCATTACCAACTTGGTCAAAGTTTTGGTATGTCGGGGACACCAGCAATTATTTTAGAAGATGGCACGATGATCCCAGGTTATCAATCAGCTGCGCAAATCAGCCAAGCACTTGATGCTTTACCAAAAACATCTTCATAACCGTTTTTTAAACGAAAAGGCCTATTTGTTATAGGCCTTTTTACTTGCCTTTGCTTAAGAAGTACCGTTTCCGACATGGAAAAAATAATTCAAGCTCGTCCACGTGTTGATGATTCACACTTACCGCACCATTTACACCCTGTTATCAAGCAGATTTACGCGGCTCGACAGGTGCAAAATGCTACTGAACTCGATAATAGCGCTGCGACATTACATGACTTTAAGCTGTTTAAAGACATCGACAAAGCTGTTGCGTTATTGCAAGAAGCAATTGCCGCACAAAGCCGCGTTTTAATTGTAGGAGACTTTGATGCTGACGGTGCAACCAGCACTGCAACTTTGATGCAAGGTCTTGCTATGTTTGGCTTAAAGAATCTTGATTATTTAGTACCAGACAGATTCAGCCTTGGTTATGGTCTAAGCCCTGCACTTGCAGAGCAAATCGTTTCCATGCAGCCTGAGCTTGTGATCACCGTTGATAACGGTATTTCATGTATTGATGGTATTGCTATAGTAAAGAAAGCTGGTATTAAAGTGCTGGTGACTGATCATCACTTGCAAGGTGAATCCCTGCCAGATGCTGATGCCATTGTGAATCCGAATCGTCATGACTGTCAGTTTCCATCGAAGTCGATAGCAGGCGTTGGGGTCGCTTTTTATTTGCTTATTGCTTTACGAAGCCACTTACGTGAGCAAGGGTATTTTCAGCATCAGCCAATGCCAAATTTGGCTGAGTTACTTGATATTGTAGCCCTTGGTACCGTTGCCGATGTGGTCGCTCTTGATGCCAATAACCGTACCTTAGTTCATCAAGGTTTAGCACGCATTCGCAGTGGTAAAACACGGCCCGGAATTAGTGCACTTATTGAAGTGGCAAATCGCAATGCAGGGCGTTTAAGTGCCAGTGACTTTGGTTTTTCATTAGCGCCACGCTTAAATGCAGCAGGGCGTTTAGATGATATGAGTTTAGGTATAGCCTGTTTGTTATCTAGCGATATAAATCAAGCACGCCGTATTGCCAGTGAGCTCGACAGCCTTAATCACGAGCGCCGTGAAATAGAGCAGGGCATGCAAACTGAAGCACAAGCCGTGCTTGATCGTTTAGCATTCAAAACCGAGTCCGTGCCTGATGCCATTTGTCTATACCAAGCTGATTGGCATCAAGGTGTAATTGGTATTTTGGCTGGTCGTTTAAAAGAAAAGTATCACCGTCCTACGATTATTTTTGCAGCTGGCGATAACGGCGAAATAAAAGGTTCTTGTCGTTCCATTGAAGGGCTGCATATGCGTGATTTGCTAGAGCGAGTAAATACTCTTTATCCGCATTTGATCAGTAAATTTGGTGGTCATGCTATGGCGGCGGGGCTGAGTATCAATGAACACTGTTTTAATGAGTTTAAAACAGTGTTTGAGCAAATGGTGACAGATACTCTTACTGAAGAGCATAAGCAAAGCATCTTACTTACCGATGGTGAGCTGCCAAATGATTGCTTTTCGATGGAGTTTGCCAATCAACTAAAAAATGCAGGTCCTTGGGGGCAGCAATTTCCTGAGCCAGTGTTCGAACATGTATTCGAAGTAATACAGCAGCGAATTGTTGGCGAAAAACACCTAAAACTAGTTTTAAAACATCAGTCTGGGCGGTTAGTTGATGGGATTGCATTTGGCGTGGATGTGCGTGCATGGCCAGATACCGAAGTGCGTTATGTAAAAGCAGCTTACCAACTCGATATAAATGAATTCCGTGGTAAATTTACCTTACAGTTGATTATTCGAGAGCTCCAAAAAGCGACATAAAAATATCGTTATAATCGACATAAAAGGCTAATAAAACGCTCGGTTTTTTGTTAAAATCGGGCGTTTTTAATATTTGTAGATAATTTACCGTAATTATCGTCGATATCGGTGCACGGTAAATCAGCCATTTTGGAGTAATGTACATGTTTGAAGTGAATCCTGTGATTAATCAAATCAAGGAAATTCGCGAACGTACTGAACTGCTTCGGGGGTACCTTTGACTACCCTCTTAAGAAAGAGCGGTTAGAAGAAGTTAACGCAGAACTTGAAGATTCAGCCGTGTGGAATGAGCCAGAACGAGCTCAAGCCCTTGGCCGTGAAAAGTCGGCACTCGAAGCTATCGTAGAGACCATTGATAATCTAGTGGCAGGTACCGAAGATGTTGAAGGTTTAGTAGAGCTTGCAGTTGAAGCTGAAGATGAAGAAACCTTTGCTGAAGCAGAAGCTGAATTGGGCGATTTAAACGCACAACTTGAAAAGCTAGAGTTCCGTCGAATGTTCTCAGGCGATCATGACCAAAACGATGCTTACCTTGATTTGCAATCAGGTTCTGGCGGTACTGAAGCTCAAGACTGGTGTAACATGCTGTTGCGTATGTACTTACGCTGGGGTGAAGCAAAAGGCTTTAAAGTTGAGCTAGTTGAAGCAACGGACGGTGATGTGGCTGGTATTAAGGGTGCAACAGTGCGCTTTGTTGGCGAATATGCATACGGTTGGCTGCGAACAGAAACAGGTGTTCACCGTCTAGTACGTAAGAGCCCATTTGACTCGAGTGGTCGTCGCCATACTTCGTTTGCATCAGCATTCGTATATCCAGAAATCGACGATAATATCGAAATTGATATTAATCCGGCTGACTTACGTATTGACGTTTACCGCGCATCAGGTGCCGGTGGTCAGCACGTAAATACGACAGAATCTGCGGTTCGTATTACTCACATACCAACCAATACTGTTGTACAGTGCCAAAATGAGCGTTCACAGCATAAGAATAAAGACCAAGCAATGAAACAGCTAAAAGCGAAGTTGTTTGAACTTGAAATTCAAAAGCAAAATGCAGAGAAGCAAAGTCAAGAAGATGCCAAATCTGACATTGGCTGGGGTAGTCAAATACGTTCATACGTACTTGATGACTCGCGCATTAAAGACTTACGTACAGGCGTTGAAAACCGTAACACTCAAGCGGTTCTTGACGGCGACTTAGATAAATTTATTGAAGCCAGCCTTAAATCTGGCCTATAACCACCAAGCTAAAAAAGAGCTAAAAAATGACTGATCAAATCCAAGACGAAAATAAGTTAATCGCTGAGCGTCGTGGCAAATTAGACGCAATCCGCGAAAATTGCCCAGCCAACGGTCATCCAAACCAATTCCGTCGTGAACATTACACGGCTGATTTGCAAGCTGAGTTTGGTGATAAATCGAAAGAAGAATTAGTTGCTGAACAACACGTTGTATCAGTTGCTGGTCGTATCCTTGCTAAACGTGGTCCTTTCCTAGCATTACAAGATATGAAAGGCCAAATTCAAGCGTACGCATCAAAAGACGTACAAAAAGAATTAAAAGCTAAATACGGTCAACTAGATATTGGTGACATCATCGGTGTTAAAGGCGCACTAAATAAGTCTGGTAAAGGTGACCTATACGTAGAAATGACTGAGTACGAGTTACTGACTAAGTCATTACGTCCGTTACCTGAAAAGTTCCACGGTTTATCTGACCAAGAAACAAAGTACCGTCAACGTTATGTTGATTTAATTACTAATGATGCGACACGTGAAACGTTCCGTATTCGTTCAAAAGTTGTTGAAGGTATTCGTCGTTTCTTAGCTGAGCGTGATTTCATGGAAGTTGAAACGCCGATGCTACAAGTGATCCCAGGTGGTGCGTCTGCACGTCCATTCGTAACACACCATAATGCACTTGATATCGATATGTATTTACGAATCGCACCTGAGCTTTACCTAAAACGTTTAGTCGTTGGTGGTTTTGAGCGTGTATTCGAAATCAACCGTAACTTCCGTAACGAAGGTTTATCTACACGTCATAACCCAGAATTCACGATGATCGAATTCTACCAGGCTTACGCTGATTACATTGATCTGATGAACATTACTGAAGACATGTTACGTACTGTTGCTACAGACGTACTTGGTTCACCAATTGTTGTAAACACAACTAAAGATGAAAACGGTGAAGTGGTTGATTCGGTAGAGTACGATTTTGGTCAGCCTTTTGCTCGTCTAACTATGAGCGAAGCTATTCTTAAGTACAACCCTGACTTCGATGCAGCGGTATTTAATGACCCAGAAAATCATTTTGAAGAACTTAAAGCATATGCGAAGCAAGTACACGTTAAGATCCCTGAAAACTGTGTATGGGGCCCTGGTAAGTTCTTATGTGAAATCTTCGAAGAGACTGCTGAGCATAAGTTAATTCAACCTACTTTCATTACCGCTTACCCGTGGGAAGTGTCACCACTTGCACGTCGTAACGATGAAAACCCATTTGTGACTGACCGTTTCGAATTCTTCGTTGGTGGCCGCGAGTTAGCGAATGGTTTCTCTGAGCTTAATGATGCACAAGACCAAGCTGAGCGCTTTACGCGTCAAGTTGAAGAGAAAGATGCGGGTGATGATGAAGCAATGCACTTCGATGAAGACTACATCCGCGCATTAGAGTATGGTTTACCTCCAACAGCGGGTGAGGGTATTGGTATCGACCGTCTGGTGATGTTATTTACAGACTCACCAACGATTAAAGACGTGATCCTATTCCCACACATGCGTCCTCAAGCTGACTAATCAGCTAAAAGTCTTTAAAAACGCCGCTTTTTAGCGGCGTTTTTTTATCAGAAATTTCTGATTTTTATTTCTCACAAATTTACTACTAAATTGTAATTAGCTGATCTAAAAAGAAATACCGAATTAGCCTTCAAATAAAGTTACTAGATTGTAAATTTTTTATACAAACCTAAAGTTGGATAGTGTTTTTTTTAGCCAAGATATGACATCATTGCGCCATATTCGTTCAACGCATAAATGGACTTAATTCTAATGACAAAAAAGCCTTCGCAGTTGCCAACAGATACAAATAAAAACGAGCATCAACGTGAAGATTTTTATCGTGCTTGTATAGCTGAATTTCAACAATTAGGTTACCAAGATCAATACCTCGCTGAATTAACCGATGAGCTGATCCCATTGACGGGTCTTGAGCCGTTGAGTGATAAAGAAAAAGTGGCGAAAGGATAAACAAAAATAAGTTGTTTTAGCTCGTTATGGACAATCTATAACCATCTATACGATTTTCCTTGAAAAGTGTTTGACATATTTCCTGAAATCTTTATTATACGCCCCACAAGACGGAGAGGTGGCCGAGTGGCCGAAGGCGCTCCCCTGCTAAGGGAGTATAGGGTTTGTAGCTCTATCGAGGGTTCGAATCCCTCCTTCTCCACCATTTTTTAAATGGTTTTCTTGTAAAGTAAAGAATGGGCGCATAGCTCAGCTGGATAGAGTACCTGGCTACGAACCAGGCGGTCGGAGGTTCGAATCCTCCTGCGCCCACCATCCTTTACTAAAATCAAAATGTGGGCGCATAGCTCAGCTGGATAGAGTACCTGGCTACGAACCAGGCGGTCGGAGGTTCGAATCCTCCTGCGCCCACCACTTTTGAAAAGTCTTAGTGAGACTTAAACTAACTAAAATAGAATGTGGGCGCATAGCTCAGCTGGATAGAGTACCTGGCTACGAACCAGGCGGTCGGAGGTTCGAATCCTCCTGCGCCCACCACTTTCTATACATTCATACTGCAATGTTCGAAAGTGCAAACCGACTAAATGTCGGTTTTTTTGTGTTTTAATAACACCGTCATTGCAAGACGTAAATAAGCAGAACCATTGCGGACGCGTAGCTCAGCTGGATAGAGTACCTGGCTACGAACCAGGCGGTCGGAGGTTCGAATCCTCCCGCGTCCGCCACTTTCTTCTGGAAAGTGACATAAACCGACGAAAGTCGGTTTTTTTGTGCCTGCAATTCGCGTAGGAGCTTGAAAACTCGATATAAACCTGTAGCAGCGATTTTATATCGCGTTTATTATCGTAATATTCGTAGCAGCGACTTCAGTCGTGAACATCACGCTTCCACTCCACAAATTAAACCCCAACTCAAAATACAAAAAATACACCCAGTAGGCGTGAAACTTGTTTCGCGCGCATCGCGCATTAAGATAATGTCGCTCCAGACGATGAACAATACCCCTTCGAGACGATAGACTTTAATCGTTAAATTATTTTTTAAGCCAGCGTCTTATAGGCAATAAAACCGAGTTAATTTGCTTCATGAAGAAATTGTGTTAGATTTAATAAAATATTCCAAAAAAAATAACAAGTGGGAATTTTATTTTATGTATGCGAAAGGTGCATATCAAAAACGGCTGGCTATAAGTTGCGGCTTGATGCTTTTGACTGGTTGTGAAGCGAACACAGAAAAAACCCCATTAACCGACCAACAATACTTTGAGCAGGTAATGTTAGCTCCCGCTATTTTGCCAAAAGATTTAAAAAATACTGGTTGCTTATCACTGGAAGGTGAAAGTCAGCAGCCAGGCTATAAATCAGCAACTGAGGTTAATTATCAACAGGCAGGTTGGCAAAACAGAGTGGCGGCCGATTGGCAGTATTTCTTAGCCTCTGAGCAGCCAGGTAAATTTCTATTAATAGATTATCAAGTACAGGCAGGGCAGCTAGCCTATCGCTATTTAAGTGATGGCAGCCATAATGAATTGTATGAGCCTTGGAGCTCATCAAAAATTCAAGCATTTAGCGGTGCGCTATCTAAAGTAAGACAAACCCACCCAGAGCTTGGTGCAACGCTCTATGCAGGTGATACAGCGCTGGCAGATTTGATCAGCAGTATTAATAGCTATGAAGCATTTGGTAAAGCCGATGGCAACTCAAATGCTATTGCCAGTTATTTTGTGAATGTGGCAGGGCGAGAGTACTTACGTGGACTTTTTAATGATGGCTGGCTCAAACTACAGGATGAGCGTTTGTTATTTAACGGCGCATATGGCTCAGAGCAGTTTATGCCATCAGACGAGTATTGGCATAACCCTGCAAATAATGAGCTTGATGCAAAAGTCGTTCATTATATAACAAGCAGTGATGATCCCGGCTATTTAGGATATCGTTGCGACAGTTGTGGCTTAACGGGCAACAAAGCAATGACTACACTTGCTCAAGCTGAATGGTTAAAGCGCTTGGTTAGTCACCAGCGTGAGCCAAGTACACAAATGCCTTATTTACAAGCAAGTGATGTTGATGTGCTACTTAACGGCACAGGTCATACCTACGAACAGGCTCAAGTAGGCGGCATGATGGTAGGTATCAGTCATATTGTTACAAATGCGTTGGCAGATGTTATTGCGCCAAATGATAGTCGCTCTGCAAAAGAGGTGCTCGATAGCGCAACCAATGGGCAGTGGCGTGTATGGCAAAAAATTGGTTGGGGACCAAGTGAAACGCGCTCCACCACAGAAGCCGTGATGCTGGCACATGTGTGTCTAGGAAATTATCAAGGTGGGCGTGAGTTTACATTTAGTGTACAGCAGTCAACTCAGGGGGCTGACGAAGCCAATTTGCCGACAGTCGGTAAGCAAATGCAGCAAAAATTGCAGCATGCTTTTACAAAATTATTAGATTCACGCTTTCAATAAGAATTAAGGTACAGCTATGCGTCGTTCAATTATCGCTTTATCAATTACTTTAGGTGTTGCCTTTAGTGCACCCATGCATGCCGAAGGTTGGCAATCAGATGTTATCGGGGTCACGCAGTCACAGCTTTCTCCTAGCTACTGGTTAGCGCAAGGGTCATCGGCAAAAATGATTATGACGGAGGCTCAAATTGCTGCCTTCAACGAAAAACTTATTAAAGATAATAAATACATTGTTGATCCACTGTCTTTCCAAAAATCGCTCAGTAAAGACGAGCTAACAAGTGCCATCCACTCTGCAAGTGCAATTCCAAAAAGCCCGCGTTTTTTTACCGATGGCCGACAACTCACTGCGAAAGATTTTGCTAAATATCAGGCTAACTTAAATCTTAACAAAGTCGCAGATACTAATAAGGTGCGTTTTGCAGTGGTAGTTAAACGTACTGCATTACGTACATTTCCAACTTGGGATCGGGTTTTAAATAGTGGCCTTGATCAAGACTTAGATCGCTTCCAAGAAAGTGGCATGTTCCCGGGTGAGGCTGTGGCTGTATTACATCAAAGCGCAGATAAAAAGTGGTTGTTAGTACGTGCTTACAACTACTTAGCATGGGCACCTGCCGAAGATCTTGCCTTTGCTGATGCGGATAAAATAAAAGCTTATCGTGAACAAGATAACTTCTTGGTTGTTACAGGTGCAAAAGTAAATACTGCTTATGTGCCAAACGATGAAAGCCGCTCAGAAGTGCAACTAGATATGGGGGTACGCTTACCCTTAGTTGATAGTGAGAAAGTACCTTATTTGCTAAACGGCCAAAATAGCTATGCCAGCCATGTTGTACAGTTACCTACTCGTGATGAGCAAGGTCAACTTGTAATTAAACCAGCGATGATCAGCAAAACTGCCGATGTAAATTTAGGTTACTTAGACTACAACGAGCAAAATCTAATTAAACAAGGCTTTAAGTTTTTAGGTGAGCGTTATGGTTGGGGGCATGATTACAATGGCCGCGACTGCACCGGGTTTGTTGGTGAAATCTATAAAAGCTTTGGCCTATTAATGCCGCGTAATTCAGGGCAGCAAGGCAGTAGTGAATACGGGCAAAATAATCGTTTTGATAAGAATACCGCTGCGGATGCCAAGATACCAACGGTTAAAAATATGGCGATTGGCGATCTGATCTATATTCCTGGTCACGTGATGATGTACTTAGGGGAGCATCACGGCGAGCCGTATGTTATTCATGATGTCAAAGGATTAGGTTACAACAAAGGCGATGGCAGCTTTTATAGTAGTGCCTTGAATGGGGTGTCTGTGACACCTTTATTGCCACTAAGATTATCTCAAGAAACCAGTTATTTAGACCGTGTTTATAACATTAAGCGTATTCGCTAGAGGCCGATATGAAAATTAAAGCTGTTCGCTTTGCAAAGCTCAAAGTGCCGTTAGTTACCCCATTTAAAACAGCACTGAGAGAAGTGAGTTTTATCGAAGACTTAGTGGTTTTAATCGACACTGAATGTGGTCAAACTGGCTATGGCTCAGCGGCCTCAACACCGGTTATCACTGGTGATACCCATCAAGGGATGATAGCGGTCATTAAGCAGTTTATTGCGCCTAAGTTGGTGGGGCAAGAAATTGAAAACATCAACCAGCTCACTCAAATTATTCAATCAACCGTGGTTGGCAACAGTAGCGCAAAAGCCGCCCTAGAGCTGGCTGTGTACGACTTGTGGGGTAAGCTCTATCAAGCACCTTTATATAAGTTACTTGGCGGCGGTAAGTCAGAACTTAAAACGGATATTACCATTAGCGTCGATAACATAGATAAAATGCTCAGTGACTGTCAGCTAGCCGTTGAGCAGGGCTTTGACGTATTAAAAATAAAAATTGGCAATAACCTTAATCAAGATATTGAACGTGTCAAAGCAATCCACGCGGGCTTTGCTGCTAAGGCGCAATTACGTTTAGATGTAAACCAAGGTTGGAATGCCAAACAAACTGTGTTTGCATTACAACAACTTGAGCAAGCTGGCGTGGTGTTAGAGTTAGTTGAGCAACCAGTAAAAAGCAGTGACTTTCAAGGCCTCAAATATATTACTGAGCGGGTGAATACACCGATTATGGCTGATGAAAGCGCCTTTTCACCTAAGCAAGTTATCCAGCTTTTAGAGTTGGGAGCGGTTGATATTATCAACATCAAGTTAATGAAAACGGGCGGTTTAAGTCGGGCAATTGAGATTGCTAACATCACAGCCCAATATCAAGCTGAATGTATGATTGGTTGTATGCTAGAGGGCAGTATTGCTGTCGCAGGGGCTGCACATTTAGCTTCTGCCAAAGCACAACAAATCAGTAAAATTGACCTAGATGGTCCAGCTCTTGGTCAGTATGACCCTGTACAAGGTGGGGTTGAGTTTATCGGCCCTCAAATAAGCTTATCGGATAAACCAGGTCTTGGTATTGAATCAATAAAAGGGCTTGAACTAATAACAAACGGAGTATGGCCAGCATGAAAAAACTAGTTAGTCTTATTGCAGCTATGAGTTTAACGGCTTGTGCAAGCAAAGAGTCACCTAAACCTGTTATTGATAACAGTCATCAGCAACTCGTGGTGGTGGTCGCTAATGACAGTGATGCTATTGATGCCACGCTGTATCGCTTTGAAAAAGACGCCGGTAAATGGCAACAACAAGGCGAACAACATGCGGTAGTACTTGGTCGTACCGGTCTTGCTTGGGGAGTGGGGCTGCACCCTGCACAACCAGGTCAGCAAAAACAAGAAGGGGATGGTAAAGCGCCTGCTGGTATTTTTGAGCTAGGTACTGCATTTGGGTATTTAGATTCATTACAAACGAACCTAAGTTATCAAGCAATGACTGCAAACGATTACTGCATTGATGTGAAAGGCTCGCCTTTTTACAATCAACTGGTCGACAAAGCACAAGTAGGCGAAGACGCAGTAAAAGACTCTTCAGAATGGATGCGCCGTGATATATACAGCCAAGATAATTTGTATAAAAAAGGCATTGTTGTTAAGCATAATCCAAGCAATATCAATGGCGCGGGTAGTTGTATCTTTATGCATTTATGGCGTGCGCCTAGCAAGCCTACAGCTGGTTGTACAGCAATGACAGAACGCAATATGGACGCTTTGCTTGCTTGGTTAGATGAACGTAAAAAGCCTTTATTAGTCAGCTTGACCAAGGCGCAATATCAACAAAAGCAAAGTCAGTGGCAATTACCTAACTTAGCTGAATAAAAATAATAAAATAAAAGTATTTTAATTCTGTCATAATGATGGAATAATATATTCCATTGAGGTTTGGGTTAGGATAATAAATGAGTGCAAATTACGCTTTACTTGATTGGCTAGTATTCGCAAGTTACGGTGCAATTTTATTGCTAAGTGGCTGGTGGTTTAATCGCAAACGCGCTAACTCAAGCCAAGATTTTTTTCTAGGCGGAAATAGTATGCCAACTTGGATGGTGGCTATTTCTGTTTTAGCTACCTCACAATCTGCAGCAACCTTTATCGGTGGGCCAGATCAAGGCTATCAAGGTGACTTTTCCTACATAGCCACTAATATCGGTGCGTTTATTGCCGCCTTTGTCGTATCGGCATTTTTAATTCCAAAGTTCTATCAGCAAAAAGTATTTACGGTTTATGAGCTACTAGAAAAACGCATCGGTCCAAAGGCAAAGCGTCGCAGTGGCTTGATGTATTTATTTGGCCGTGTGTTTGCCAGTGGTGCGCGTTTGTACATGGCGGCCATTGCCGTGGCGATGATTTTATACGGAAATATAGATGCAGACAGTGTGGTTATAGCTACTCTGGTGTTAGCACTTGCTGGCTTGCTTTATACCTTTTTGGGGGGGATTCGCAGTGTTATTTACTCAGACGTGTTGCAAAGTATTGTTTACGTGAGTGCTGCTATAGCGGTCATATGGAGCTTACTTGCCGTTATTCCTGCTGATTTTTTGACTATTATCGCAACACTCAATGAGCCAAGCCCAGGTGCAGATTCTAAACTAGCACTGTTTAAATTTGATTTAGATTTTGGCCCGTCTGGGGTGTTTAACATGGCCTCTGTTTTAACAGGTTTTGTACTTTTAAACATCGCTGCATTTGGATTAGACCAAGATATGACGCAGCGTTTATTAACCTGTAAAAGCCCTAAAGAAGGCAGTAAGGCGTTATTACTATCTGTAGTGATGGTGATTCCCGTTATGGCTATTTTTATCTTTATAGGTTTTCTGCTTTATATTGTTTATCAGCAACCTGCATTGATGAACAGCGAGGCAGGCCAAGCCGTTGTACAAGAGTTTAATGGCGAAAAAATCACAATCTTTATGTACTACGTATTGAACGAAGTACCAGCAGGAGTTAAAGGTTTGGTGAGCGTTGGTATTATTGCTGCCGCTATTTCTACGTTGAACTCAGGGCTTAGTTCGATGTCTTCAGTCATCGTACAAGATATCTATCGTCCGTATTTAGAAAAACATAATAAACAAGTTAGTGATCATCACTTTGTCAAAGCAGGTCGTGTCGGTATGGCAGTGGTGAGCCTTGCCTTAGCGCTAATGGCTATTCTTTGTTATTTCTGGCAGCAATACAGTGATATGCCATTATTAAAATTTGCTTTAAGTGTGATGGTGTTCTCGTACAGTGGCTTGTTAGGTGTGTACTTTACGACGTTGTTCACCAAACGTGGCAGTGAAGGCTCAGTGTTAGCTGCGCTGATAGCAGGTTTTATGGTGACCTTATTAATGCAGCCATACATGATTGACTGGTTACTACCTGAGACAATGCGTTTTTACCTAGGATTTACTTGGCAACTGTGTATAGGCACTTTGCTTGCGACACTTGTGTGTTGCTTTGGTAAATCATCGAACGAGAAGAGTGCATAAATGGCAGTTCGCTATATTCTAGCCATTGATGGTGGCGGCACTAAAGTGTTAGCTGAGCTTAAGGAGCTGGCAAGTGATGCTGTTTTTCATGCTCAGGCAGGTTCTGCATCAATTTCGAATGATCTTGATTTAGCGTTAGAAAATATTGTTAAAGTGACCCGCGATGTATGCCAGCAAAGTGGCGCAGAGCCAAGTGAAATCGTCACCGTTATGGGAGTGGCTGGTGGCTCATCGGTAAGCCTTGCTGAGCAATTAAAAGTGATGCTTAAACTGGTGTACGAAATTGAATTTGCCAGTTTGCAAATCACCAGTGATGCAATTACTTCATTATATGGTGCAAACCTTGGCGAGCCATGTGTAGTTATTGCACTTGGCACAGGTGCTGTCGGAGCAAGATTAAATGCTCAAAAGCAAACAAAGTTGGTTAGTGGCTGGGGCTTTACTGTTGATGATTTTGGCGGTGGTGCCCGTATAGGTCTTATGGCTGTACAGCAATTATTAAACGATATAGATATTTATGATTTACCAAAAAGCCGATTAACGATTCGTTTGAGTGAGCAGCTAGGATGCACTCGACAAGCAATTAGTAGTTGGCTTAAACAAGCAAAACCTGCGGACTATGCAGCATTTAGTCCTTTAGTGTTTAGCTTGAAAAATGACTGTAAAGCGGCAAATAGTGTATTAACAGAGCACACTCAATCGGTAGTTCAGTTAATTAATAAAAGCCGAGGAAACTCACTATTACCAGTGATTTTAATTGGTGGTTTGGCGAAAGTTAGCCAACCATTATTGCCACTTGCTTTACAAAACGAATTATCTCCTTGCAAGGGAGATTCATTAACTGGTGCTGCGATTTTAGCAGCAGAGCATTACCATGACATTATTGAAAAAGGACAACCCAATGAGCCCTGAGCACGTATTTAAGCAACAGCGTGAGTTACTCGAAGAGTTAAACGGCATTGTCTCCGAAGGACAAAACCCAGACACTTTGGATATCGATCTGCTCAGCTCCACTGAGATCCTCACTAAAATCAATAATGAAGATCACAAAGTGGCTGAGGCGGTTAAATTAGTTATCCCGCAAATTAGTGAAGCGGTAGACCACGTAGTTGAAGCCTTTCAAAATGGTGGTAGGTTGATTTACATTGGGGCAGGCACTAGTGGTCGTTTAGGGATTTTGGATGCGGTTGAATGTGCTCCTACCTATAGCGTGAGCGATCAGCAAGTGTTGGGTATTATTGCTGGTGGTGACACTGCTGTTAAGAAGGCTGTTGAAGGTGCTGAAGATAGTACGACACTTGCCGTTGAAGACTTAAAAAATGTTAATTTAAACAGTAAAGACGTGGTGGTTGGCATTGCTGCCAGTGGCCGTACTCCTTATGTTTGCTCGGCAATTGAATACGCTAAATCACTCGGTTGTGTGACTGTGGGTGTCACATGTAATCCAAATTCAGCGGTGATGCTTTTACCTCAAATCGGCATTTGTCCTGTTGTTGGAGCTGAAGCCGTAACTGGCTCAACACGAATGAAATCGGGCACTGCGCAGAAACTCGTACTTAATATGCTAAGTACAGCTAGCATGATCCGCACTGGCAAGGTGTATAAAAACCTGATGGTTGATGTGAATGCTAGTAATGAAAAACTATATGCTCGTGCTATTCGTATTGTTATGCAAGCAACAGACTGTACTCAGCAGCAAGCTGTTGATGCATTAAAGCAAGCAGATCAAAGTGCTAAACTTGCTATTTTAATTGTGCTAACAGGAAAACCTGCGCCTGAAGCAAAACAGTTACTTTCAAAAGCCGGCGGCTTTTTACGTAAGGCGGTTGAAGAATAATGCGTTTTTTAGCTGTTTTACTCGTTAGTTGTTTCGCGCTTTTAGGTTGCCAAGAAACGCCTGTACAAGCACCTGAGAAAACCCAGCCTTTGCAAGTAGGGGCTGCTAATTTTCAAGCCTACGTTCCAGCACTAAAAGGTAAACGTGTCGGGTTAGTGGTTAATCAAACATCAGTAGTTAATGGTCAACATTTGGTTGATGCATTACTAGATAAAGGCGTTGTCGTTAGCAAAATATTTGCCCCTGAGCATGGCTTTCGCGGCGATCATGACGCTGGAGCTCATGTTAAAAGCACAGTAGATGCTAAAACTGGCATCGATGTTGTGTCGATTTATGGCAGTAACAAAAAACCAAGCCCTGAGATGCTTGCAGATTTAGATGTCATTATTTTTGATATTCAAGATGTCGGTGTGCGTTTTTACACTTACATCAGCTCAATGCACTACGTGATGGAAGCCGCTGCTGAAAATAGTAAAGAGGTTGTGGTTCTAGACAGACCAAACCCGAATATTGCCTATGTTGATGGACCTATCCTTGACCCACAATTTCGTTCGTTTGTTGGCATGCACGAAATTCCTGTTTTGCACGGTATGACAGTGGCGGAACTTGCTCAAATGATCAAAGGTGAAGGCTGGATAAATGATGCTAATAAGCTTGAACTAAGCGTTGTGCCCGTTGCGAATTATGACCGTACTATGGCTTATGAGTTACCAATAAAGCCTAGCCCTAACTTACCGAATGCACAGTCAATTGCGCTTTATCCATCACTATGTTTCTTTGAAGCAACACCCGTGACTATTGGTCGTGGCACTGACTTTCCGTTCCAAGTGGTGGGCTATTCACCAGTAAAATTGGGTGAATTTAGTTTCACGCCAAGGGCGATTAAAGGCGCTTCAATGAACCCTAAATTCAAAGGAGTTGAAGTATTTGGTCAAGACTTGCGAGATGCTGATATTCATGGCTTAGATTTAAGTGTGTTTATTTCGGCATACCAACAGCTGAGCGCGAATGAGCAAGAATTTTTTGAACGCGCTGACTTTATGGACAAACTTGCAGGCACTGATAAATTGCGTTTAGCCATTGAAGCAGGCCAAACTGAGCAGCAAATAAAGCAAAGCTGGCAAGCCGATTTAAGTGCTTTTAAACGCAAGCGAGCCCCATATTTGCTGTATCAATATTAGCTAGATAACTAGATAAAAAAGAACGAGGCGCTTGCCTCGTTTTTTAATATCTCTAAAAATTAATTGTGGTATATTCAGGAACTTGTTTTCATACCAGTTTGCTTAATTCAATTATGTATTATTACGAGTTGGTATCATTAAGGATATACCATGAAAGCTTATTTAAGCATTGCCGTACTTGCTTTACTAGCTGGCTGCTCACAACTCCCTAACACTTCAAAAAGTAACTCAACCGATGTACTCGACCTTCGTGATGATAAAAATGCAGCAGAGCAGTTGTGGACACTTAAAAATGCAACAAAGCCTAACTACCCAAAAGCAGCTTTAATATCTAAGCAGACGGGCTGTGCGCGCTTTGTAATTACCATTGATAATCAGGGTAATACCACCGATATTCGTTTTGTGGAGAGCTTCCCAGAAGGGCTGTTTGTAGATGTGTCACGAGAGTCGCTTAAAAATTGGCAATGGCAGGCAAGTACAAGTAACAACGAGTCGCGAGCGATTATTCGAACTGTGCAGCTCGACTACTTTATGAAAGAAGCGACTAATTTAGCTGCGGCAAAAGCATTTTGTACAATTTAAGCTTTTGGCTTTTACTTTTTTCAGGCATAAAAAAGGGCCGCAATAGCGGCCCCAACAGGATAAATTAACTTAGAACTTGAAGTTAAACGACAGCTGCACGCGACGTGGGCTGTAGTAGTTACGATATTCACCAAAGGTTTCTGACGAGACATATGGGTTATTGTTGTAACCTGTTTGACGGTCAAATACATTGAAGATATCAGCACGGAATTGTAGTTCCATGTCACCTGAGAACTTAAAGTCTTGGGTGTAGTTTAAGTCAAGTTGCCAATGGCTTGGGCTACGACGACTGCCTGCAGGCTCGCTGTAACGCGTTGTGCCATTTGAGTAACCGTAGATTGAACCATCCCATGCTTCCCAAGGTTTACCCGACTGGAATACAAAGTATGCACCAATGTTTGCATCCCATGGCACTGTATAGTAACCATAGACTTTTACTTTATGCGGTTTATCACCTGATAATGTGCCGTATTTGTAATCCCAAGGGTAACGACCACGGCCATCACCATAGTTTGATGAACCAATGAAGGTATTCGCATCTGTTGTTGCTGTGGTGTTATCTTGGTCGAAGTTACCGTAGTAATGACTCCAAACATAAGAAGCATTGATATAGCTGTTTTCACCTAGGTATTCAGCTTCGATGCTTGCTTCCCAATATTTAGTCTCGCCGCCATCTACTTCGGCAATAACATAAGATGAACCACCAATTTCATCGCGGATTTCAGCGAGGTTATCGACATAAAGGCCTTTATCTGCAATATGTTGTGGTACGCCTTCAGCATCAACGCCAGAGTAGTCAGTTAAGCGCGCGTTATTTGGCATATCTTCCCAGAAATGCGATGCCTTACGGTGACGAACATGAGCACGTAATACTAAATCAGAACCCACATATTTAGTGGTACCAAGTGTAAACTCTTTGATTTGACGAGGCGTTAAATCATCAGCAAATACTTTACCAGATGAACCTTGACGTGGTTCTGCGTAAATTACTTTACCCGCTTCATCAAATTCAACTTCGATTTCGGCACGGGTATTACGGTCCCAAGAGGCTGCACGCGCTAATGAGCTTGCTTCAGGGTTATACATTGAGAAGTTAGCAAATACAGAGTCTTGATCTGCATAATTCCAATTCACACCTAAACGAGGCTGGATCATATCTGTCCAATCTGTTTGATACATTTCGTATTTTTCGCCTGGTGCTAACTCATAACCAGAGAGGGTACCAGATGCCGATTTAAGGCCTTGGCCATACCAAGTATCGCGGCTCACTAACACACCCACATTGTAAGTCCAATCACCTACTTCAATGGTGTCGTTGATTTCGAAGTTAAGGGTTTCCATTTCTGAGTTAATAGCAGAAACCGCATCGCCACCTGCTACTAAGCTCATTTGTTGCACGCGAGCACGGTAAATAACCGGCGCAGAGCTGCCTTCTTCTAAGCTTTCATCTAGGCCGCCAACATAAGAAATTCTACCCCAACCATTTGAAAGGCGAGACAGTACTTCTTTACTTTCTTTCCATTCACCACCTAAATGTAATGTATGGTAACTATCGCCCCAGCTAAATTCATGTTCTAGATTTAACTCAAAGCTATCACGGTAAAAGTCGATATTATCGTATTGGTAATACGCACCAACACCGCCGCCACCTCGCATTTGCCCATCTTCGGTATAACCGTATTGTGCAATTAGTGGTGCAGCGCCTGCATTATATGCAGCAATTTGTTCCGCAGTGTAGTTATCATCAGCATCTAATAAGCTTGGTACACTGAAGTAACCCATTTCAGTTAGATTACTTAAGTCAAGTTGACCCGTTAACGATGGTACTACAGATAGTTTTGTATCCGGAGTGGTACCAGACTCTATCTCTAATTTACTGTATTGGAATGAAAGAGTTGTTGCATCACCTAAAAGCCACGAACCATCTAAGGTAAAGATATCTTGGTCGGCTTCATCACCAGCAGAAACACTATCAGTTTCGTAAGCGCCAACAGAGCGACCTTCGATAGTTTTCTCTGAGGTACGCTGTGAAATATTAAGTAAAATATCGTCAGTAGGTGCCCAGGTTAACTTACCAAAGTATTCATCTCGGACATTTTTATAGTCTTTTACTTCACCATAGGCTGTATCTTTATTAGTACGAGTTTCTTCAGGACGATAATAAGATGTATAAAAATACAAGGTATCTTCAATAAGCGGGCCGCCTAAACTTGCTGTTAACCAGCTTTTATCTAGCTCATAGCTTTCTTGACCTGTTGGTGTTGCCACTAAACTCTTAGGTTGAACTTTGTATTCAACATTGCCGTGGAATTCGTCAGTACCTGATTTTGATACAGTGTTAATTGAGAAACCACCTGAGCGGTTAAAGCCAACGGCTTTTGCACCACCGCGGTCCATAGTAACGTAAGCAACGTCATGGGTTGATGGCTCAGATGCTAAGTTACCAAACATTGGGAGTGAAACATCTACGCCGTCAAAGCCGTAAGAGTTATCAACACCCGAACCACCTGCTGATGGACCAAGCGTTGCATTTTCTGATAGCTCAACACCCGGAACAAGTTTTAGTAGGTCACGGTAATCTTGACCAACTGGCACGCTGTTGATTGCTTCTTCGCCTAATGAGTTAGTCAGTGCAGACTTACCTTGGCGGAATAATTTACTGCCAGTAACTGTAATGACTTCAACGTTTTCGTTAGCACCGCCCATAGTGACATTTAAGCTTGATGTTTGCTCAAGTAAAACGTCGACAGTCATGGTTTGAGTTACACCGTTTTTATCAGTGAAAGTCAGTTCATAAGTACCTGGTTTTAATTGCGGTAAGTCGTAGCTGCCATCTTCTCGCGTAACGACTGTACGTGGTTTTGGCATCACATTACTTTTTGCTGTAACTGTGATCCCCGCCAGTGACTGCTGCGCTTTAGGTGATGATACTTTACCTTTGATCCCGCCGGTTAGATTTGCAAAGGCTGGCGCGCTGGCTAGAGCTGCGGCCATAACAACACCGGTGAAGGCTGTTTTCTTTGCGCGAAGTGCATTGCTTGTCGCTTTTGCTATATAGCTCATTGCGAGTGTGGATGCATGTTGTTTCATTGTTTCCCGTCCTTATATTTATATGCTTTGCTGGACTACTTACCCAATTGAGACTTATGAACTTTAAAATTATGTTGCCCACATATTAAACAGGTGTTATCTAAGTTGGTCAAGAATATTTTTTCATTTAAAGGTTGGTTTTTAGGAATAAAATATATAACCGATTTTAGGTAAAGCTCAGTAATGACTTGCTTTAGCAGGGTGCTAATTTATTCTTAGTACAATTTTGTAAGAAATTATGACTTCTTAGTCAGTGGTTTAACAGAAGCATTATATGGGGTGAAGGCAGTATTGAGTCGTTAATTTAAGGTAAAATTCAGGCACTAAAAAAGCAGCCAGAGCTGCTTATTTGTGTTCTTATCGTAGAAAATAAGAAATTAGTTATTCTTAAATTCCCCAACAACTTCATTAGAATGTTCTAGTAACTTGCGACCTTGGCGGCTCGATTGCGTTAGGGCGATAAACAAAATGTCGATTACAAAATCTTGTGCCGTACGCGCTAAAATTGATGATAAACGCACAGATTCGCCTTCAGCAACCGAATAAAGCTTTACATCTGCTGAGTCGGCTACAAGGCTACTACCAAATTTTGTGACTGAGATCACCGAGCTTGAATTTTTCTTGGCTTGCTTTACAACTTCGGCAATTTCGCGAGTCATACCTGATTCACTTATCGCAATGACCAAATCACCTTTTGAAAACGTCGCCACATACGCAAGTTGTGCGTGCCCATCCGGCTCCGCAATTGCTGGCATACCGAGTTTTTGTAATTTATAAGAAAAATCTTTTGCAACCAGAGCCGAGCCACCTAAACCACAAATTAGAATGCGTTTTGCAGATTTTAATAGCTCTACTGCTTTTTCGACTGCCGGCGCTTCGTTTAGGTTCTTGGTTTCGGTTAATACCGCCAGTTTACTGCTTAATAGCTTTTCGGCGATTTGCTCTAGCGAGTCATTAAGGGTGATTTTACCATGTAGCTTAGGTTCGCTGCTTTCATCATTAAGGGCATCAATTACCGCAAGCTTAAAAGCAGGAAAGCCTTTATAACCTAATTTTTGTGAAAACTTCACCACACTTGATTGGCTTACACCAACCACTTTTGCTAGTTCAACCGATGATAAATTACGAATAGCATTCGCTGAATTTAACGTAAAGTCAGCAAGCTTGGCTTCGCTGCTCGATAGAGATTGACGTAAGGCTTTTATTTTTACAAAAGTAGACATAGGGCTCACTTTGTTTGCTTAACTTAGTCAAAACGCAAAGCAATGGTTCAATTATAAACACAGGGCTTGGGCGCATTGTTTGCTTAACACGACGACTTATTTTTGTTTTAGCTAACCTAAGTTTGGAATATTTTTCTTAATTTAGATGGAATAATATAGTTTTATTCCATAATAGATACAACACTAATTATTGAGATAGCTCTATTTTTAGTAGCTTATCGATAATATATGCTTTTTATTTTTTATTTGTGAAATAAAATATTTTACATGTTAAGTAGGTGTTGCTACTGTATTGCTGAGAATCGTCAACGCTTAAATCATCAGGTATGAATCTGTTATGAGTTTTACCCCTTTGAAAACATTTCTTAAACAGCTGTGTTATCTCAGTAGTGCGGCATTATTAGTAAGCTGTGCCAGTAATCCATATACCTACACACAGTCAGCTAATTATAGCCACCGTGTTAAGTTTTTAGTAATGCATTACACCGCCATTGATTACGAAAAATCAATGCACGCTTTAGTCGATGAAGGGGGCTTGAGCTCTCATTATTTATTACCTGAGTCAGGCGATCCAAGTTATCCAAAAGACGATTTAGAAATTATTCAGCTCGTTGATGAAAAAGACAGAGCATGGCACGCCGGACGCAGTTTTTGGCAAGGCCGAGAAGATTTAAATGACCATTCAATTGGTATTGAAATAGTGAATGTACCAACCTGTCATATTCCTGAGCAAACTAAGCTTGCGATGGAAAACGACGCTAGCAAGTTATGTATTTTTCCAGACTATGACGCCAAGCAAATAGAACTACTAATAAAGCTAAGCAAAGATATTCTTGCTCGTAACCCTGATATTGGCCCAACTCAAGTGATTGGCCATTCTGATATTGCCCCAAGCCGTAAGAACGACCCTGGTCCGCGTTTTCCTTGGTATCAACTGTATAAAGCTGGTATCGGTGCGTGGTATGAAAGCGACACTGTTGATAAATATTGGCAGCTATTTAGTGCATCAAAGCCTTCTGTTGAATTAATGCAAAAAGCATTGCGCAGTTACGGCTATGAGGTGATTGCAACGGGTCAGCTTGACTCGCAAACGCTCGATGCCTTAAGTGCTTTTCAAATGCACTTTTTGCCTTGGCATGTAAGCGGTAATAATGATGCAAGAAGTGCCGCTGTGCTTTTTGCGTTATTAGATAAATACTTTCCTAAAAAGAGTGAGCGGTTATTTCAAGAATATCAGCAGCAACAGCAAGCGGTTGAGCCAGAGCCAAAAACACTGGCTAATGCACAAGTTGTAGTGCGTATTCCAGCACTTGATCCGAGTAGTCGCGCGCTTGTTAACGACAGAGGTACATTTACAGCTTATAAAGGTCGCGGGGAGATCATCATTGAAAATCAGGATGCAACCAGTGCTGACATTTTTATAAATGGCGAAAAAATTAATATAGCATCGCCATTAACAGCTGAAAAAATATATCAATACAGTTTAGCTAAGCGTACCCATAATGGCATTAACACTTATAAAGTAGAGAATGTATTGCCTGAGGGGGCAAGCTTAACCTTACGTTTTCCCTATCCAAAGCTGGACAAAAGCAGCTCTCAAAAACGCTTTACTGCCGTTGATGAATTAATAAATCAAGAGATTCAAGAGGGCTTTCCGGGCGCTGTACTTGCCGTTGTTAAAGATGGCAAACTGATTAAATTAAGCCATTATGGTGCGGCTAAGAAGTATCATGCTGATGGCAGTGAGCTTAACAGCCCACAAGCCATGCAAAACGATACCTTGTTTGATATAGCTTCAAACTCAAAAATGTTTGCCACTAACTTTGCACTCATGAAGCTTGCCAGCGAAGGTAAACTAGACGTAGAGAAACCTTTATTTTATTACCTGCCAGAATTTAGAGGCAGCGGGCGTGAGCAGCGCTTAGTAAAAGATTTACTCACACACAGTGCGGGTTACCCTGCAGTGGTTGATTTTCATCGCAAAGATAATAAATTTGGTGAGCGCTTTTTTTCGCAAAACAGCCTGCGTACTAAAAACCTGCTATTAACTGGCGTCCCTTTCGTCGCTGGCCGTAACGTAAAACACTTATATTCTGATATCGATTATATGTTGCTAGGTGTACTGGTTGAACGCATTAGTGGTATGGCGCTCGATACTTATGTTGAAAGCCAAATTTATCAGCCGCTTGGTTTAACGCATACAGTTTATAACCCGCTGCAAAAAGGTTTTCTAGCCTCACAAATTGCCGCCACTGAGATTAATGGTAACACCCGAGGTGGACGCATCGAGTTTGAAAATATTCGTACAGATGTACTACAAGGTGAAGTACATGACGAAAAAGCGTTTTATGCCTTGGGTGGCGTAGCAGGACATGCAGGGCTTTTTAGTACCGCCAGTGACTTGTCAGTGTTAATGCAAGTACTACTTAATGGTGGCGGCTACGATAACAAGCAGATTTTTACACCGCAAGTACTCGAACAATTTACAAAGCCAGAGGCGAGTGATGAGACCTATGGCTTAGGGTGGCGACGAGCGGGGCATCAAGCGCGTAAATGGCATTTTGGCCCTTATGCCAGCCCGCGAGCTTTTGGTCATACAGGCTGGACTGGCACTGTAACCGTAATAGATCCCGAGTATGACCTTGCCATCGTACTACTAACTAATGCTCGTCATACACCTATTGAAGGTTCGCAAGAAAATTACGAGTTTGTTGGCAAACGTTTCGAAACGGGTAAGTATGGCTCTATTATCTCACTGATTTATGAGAGTATATTAAATCACTAGTCGAATTAAGTTGAGTTTAGTGGCAAAGCCATTAAGCTTAGCGAGTTTTCGCATAATAAAAATAAAATGTTGTTCTTAATTTAAAAGGGTTTTTATGTCTTGGTATTCAATTTTACCACCCTTGATTGCTATCTTAATTGTGTTTTGGCGCAAAGAAGTGATCATGGCGTTATTGGTCGCGGTTGCGTCGTCTGAGTTTTTACTTGCTCTGAATGGTGAAGGTAATACCTTGTTTTTCACCTTTATCAATACCATTGAGCGAGTTATTGAAGTTGCCAGCTCCCCTGGTAATAGCCGTATCCTTATCTTTAGTATTCTAATTGGTGCTTTACTTGCTTACATTCGTGAATCTGGCGGTGTGGCTGCTACAGTTAATTTACTGATGAACAAAGGGGTTGCCAAAAGTAAGCGCCAAGTGGGTTACTTAACCATGTTCTCAGGTATTGCGGTATTCATTGAATCGAACTTAAGTGTATTAACCTCGGGGATTTTATCGCGTGGTTTATTCGATAAATTCAAAATGAGCCGAGCACGCCTTGCTTATATTATCGACAGTACCAGCGCACCTGTGTGTATCTTAATCTTGCTAAATGGCTGGGGCGCTTACGTGCTGGGCCTACTTGGCAATTACGATATGGAAGAGTCGGCGGTATCGGTATTGTGGGGCAGTATTGGCTATAACTTTTACGCCATTATTACTTTGCTCATCGTGTTTTACACTATTACTTTTGACAAGGTACATGGCCCATTAAAGCAAGCTGAAGAAAATATTGAACAACAAGAAACCGAACTGACTGAAGAAGTTAAAGGCTCAAAAGCGCGTTATATGCTTGTTCCGCTTATTACTTTAATTGGTAGTATGGTTGGCTTTATGTTCTGGACTGGCGATGGTGATATTGCCAGTGGCAGTGGTTCTAAATCAGTGCTGTATGCAACTATTTTAGCGTGTGTTGTAGCTTACTTCTTAATGATCAGCTCTCGTGACTTTACTCACCATAAGCTGGTGGATATCGGCTTTAAAGGTATGGGAGAGCTGTTACCACTGGTTGCTATTGTATTGTTATCGCTGACCTTAGGCACCAGCTTAAAAGATTTAGGTACAGGTGTGTTTGTAGCAGGCCTTGTGGGTGATTTCTTACCTATATACTTGGTTGTGCCAGTACTGTTTTTAACCGGTGCGGTGATTTCATTTACCACAGGTACCTCGTGGGGCACTTTCGCAATTCTTATTCCGATTGGTGTACCGCTCATTCAAGCTTTAGGGTTACCACCTTCATTGGTCATTGCGGCTATTTTAGGTGGTGGTGTGTTTGGCGATCACTGCTCGCCAATCTCAGATACCAGCGCGGTGTCGGCCATTGCATCTGGGTGTGATCTATTAACTCACGTTAAAACCCAAATGCCATACGCCTTATTCGGCGGCGCATTAACTTTCATCGCTTACCTAGTGACGAGTATTATTGTTTTATAAGTAATAGCTTTGAGCTTTGAGCTTTGAGCTTTAAGTCTTAAGTTATAAGTAAAAAACCACAGAGGGAGTCTGTGGTTTTTTATTGCTTGAATTTCGATGACTCGCATATTCAAGTTTGATAGCCGTCAGCCGTCAGCCGTCAGTTTGAAAGCTGATGGCTCGTTGAACCATCGTGCGAAATAAATTTCACGCCTACGGTATTCCTTTACTCTTTCCCCTTGTAACTCGCTAACTTGTTTTAAATCTGATAGCTGACGGCTGAAAGCTGATGGCTCTTTGAACCATCGCGCGAAATAAATTTCACGCCTACGAGGGGTAAACCCGCTGTTACCTAAAAGCTTGCGACTTTACTCTTGTAACTCGCTACCTTGTATTAAATCTGATAGCTGACGGCTGAAAACTGAAAGCTATATTTTCGGTACAACCTTATAAACACCCACACCATCAACACCAAGATATAAATCACCATTAGGATGGGTGGCAAGGCTGCGCACACGACCTACACCTTCAAATACCTTGCTGTGGCCTATTACTTTGTTACCATCAAGTTTCACCAAAACAAGGTGACCAAACTTCATCGAGCCTACGGCAATTTGACCTTGCCACTGTGGGTATTTATCACTGATGATAAACTCCATGCCTGATGGGGCAATTGAAGGTACCCAATACCAATCAGGTTGTTCCATTCCATCGCGACTGGTTTCGTCGGTAATTTTTGTACCAATATAGTTGATCCCATAAGTGATCTCAGGCCAACCATAGTTTGCACCTGCTTTAACTATATTGATTTCATCGCCGCCACGAGGGCCATGTTCATGACTCCATATAACCCCCGTTTCAGGGTGCATTGCCATACCTTGAGGGTTTCGGTGTCCATATGAATAAATGCTTTTGTGAGTTGTTTTATGGTTATAAAACGGGTTTGATTTAGGGATAGAACCATCGCTATTGATACGGTGAATTTTGCCTGCATCATAGTCAAGGCTTTGTGGGTGAACGTCTCTTTTGCCACGGTCGCCAATAGAGAAGTACAAGTAACCTTCTTTGTCGAACTCAATACGTGAACCATAGTGTTTTGCTGTTTTAATATTTGGCTCGCCATCAAACAATAATTGCTGATCGACGAGCGTCATATCTTTAAAGCGGGCGCGCATAATCGAGGTATTGTAACCCTCACCATCGCCTTCATAGCCCGAGTACGAAAAGTAAATCCAGCCATTTTCGGTAAAGTTCGGATCAAGCTCTATGTCTAATAAGCCCCCTTGACCTTCATCATGTACTTTAGGTGTTCCTTTAACTGTTTGCTCAACGAGTTTGCCATCACGAATTAACCTAAGCTCACCACGTCTATCGGTAACGAGTAAGTCGCGCTCGTTAAGCCAAGCCATACCCCAAGGTATTTGAATTCCTTCGCTTACTAATTCTAGTTTGTAGTTATTAGCGCTAGCATCCAGAGGAATTTTTTGCTCCGGCTGGGCACAGGCTTGCAAACTCGGCAAGCTAATCGAGGCGATGATTAAACTGTTAAACAAAGACCTTTTCATGGTAACTCCATAATATTTAAACACGATGTTACTAGCCTAGCTGGTTCAGCATTAAAGTGTTATTAACATTAGAGCAATGTGCGATTATTGGTAGGAAAAGCGAGGTAAAGAGCGGAGTATTGCCGTCAGCCGTCAGCCGTCAGCCGTCAGCCGTCAGCCGTCAGCCGTCAGCCTGAAAGTTGATGGCTCTCAGTCTAGCTTTGCTTGTGGATACCTGCTAGCTTAGCAAGTTCTTATTCTTAAAAGGATTTAACAAGTCGTATGAAGTCAGAAAAGTTTTTTAAATGGGTGTGGAATGTTAACGGCCTAATTTTACTTTTAGGCTTAATCATTGGAGCAGCAGCAATAGGGTATAACTTTGTTGCTTACTTACTAAAGTCCGATAACTATGTACAGCAACAAACACTAAACTTAGCTGAAGATGAAAAGCAGCAAGAAAAGTGGAAACTGGGTTACCCCCGTAAGGTCGAGGGGAGTGATTTTTACTTTATCCCGTTGGAATCAGAAAAACTGGATATTGAGGTGAAAGCTGACGTAACAGTTTACAATAATTTTAGCGGTGGTTATAAATACAGACCTACGCGCTCAAAGAACATCTTGTTTCTTAATGACAAAACCAATCACGCTAAGTGGCTATTTAACACAACGGATCAGTTGATCATAGAGTTTGGTGCTTTAAGCCATTACAAAGAGTTTGATACTCGTCCTTACAAGGAGCAAAAAGTCTATGCTCCTAAGGCAGTTTCGTATGAAGTTATCAAAAACGATACCAACAACGACAAACTGCTCGATGGCAAAGATAAGCGCACCTTCGCGCTAAGCAAGATTGATGGCTCAAACTACAGCGAAGTTATTTCAGGTTACAACCGCATTGTAGAGTCTAACCTCAATGCTGAAGGCAATTTATTCGTTGTATTTATTAACAACGATGAAGTTTACTCAATGCTGATAGACCTAGGTAAATTTGAAGTGATTAGTAAAAGCATTCTACCGAAGGTAGGGGAGTGAGATTGATATTAGGTATCAGATGTCAGAAGAATGATCTGACATCTGAAAACTAACTACGCGGGGTAAACCCGCTGCTACTTAAAAACTTGCGACTTTACTCTTGTAGCCCGCTAACTTGTTTTAAATCTGAGAGCTGACGGCTGAAAGCTGATGGCTCGTTGAACCATCGCGCGAAATAAATTTCACGCCTACGGTACTCCTTTACTCTTTCCCCTTGTAACTCGCTAACTTGTTTTAAATCTGATAGCTGACGGCTGAGAGCTGACCGCTGCTTTTAAGCTTTACACTTTTCCGCCTCATGGGTTAGCTGTTTGAGTGCGATGATTTGGCCTTGTTTGTTTTGGTCTAGAGCGAGTAGATCACCTTGGTGAATGTGGGTATCGAGTGTGCCGTGTTTTTGTAGCTCTTTAAGGAGTGATTGTTTTATTTGTACAAGGACATTTTGCTCGCAGTCGGCGATATACCAGTCGTTATCAACGCTTACTAAACGCCCTGTGAAGCTGGTGCGGGCTTGGTGATTAGCAAGTGCTTGTTGGTAGTTAGTATCTAGGTTTTGTTTTTGTTGTTTAAGGTTACTCACATAGCTGCCTTTGGCGTCGAGTTCGTGTACCTCAAGCCATTGATAATCTGATAAATCCACCGCATAAACATCGGTTAACTCGCGGTTGTTGTATTGCAGCATGACAAAGCCAAGAATGGCTAAAGCAGCAAAAACTCCGGTCATTTGTAGGCCTAAAAAGCGCTGTGGTGTTGGTGTGGCTGACTGTGGTTTTTGCATGTGTGAAAGCTCGTCGCTGCTTAAGCTGTGCTGTGCTTTACGCTTTTGAAAATGTGCTTTTAAATCAGTATCGAGTTGCTCGTCGTTACGCTTCATGATGGCCTCCTAGTTGTTGTTTCAGGTTTTGACGGGCATATCGCAGCCGAGTTTTAATGGTCTCTGGGTTACTTTGTGTGATAGCAACAATATCTTCGAGACTAAAGCCTTCTTGTTGTAAGGTCAGCGCTTCACGTTGTACAAAGCTAAGTGCCATTAGTGCTTTATCAAAGGCTTCGTAGTCGTAGTGATAACTTGTATCCTGACATTCAGTAAATAGTTGGTTGTCTTCTAACTCAACGAACTTTTGTTGCTTACGAAATTCATCAATTAATAAATTACGTGCTAACCGGAAAAGCCACGCTTTTGGGTTGTTCTGAACATTGTAAAAGTCGCGTTTATCAATGACTTTTAACCAGGTTTGCTGGCATATATCGAGGGCCAGATCTTTATCACTTTGGGTGACTAGGTAGTGATAAAGATCGTTCCCGTATTGAGCAACGAGTTGGTTAAGGTAACGGTTGTCGCCCGTTTTGGCATACTGCGCCAAACAATCTGTGTTTGGCTTGTCAAATAACCATGTCTTGATGCTCATTAGCATAGGCAGTTATCCATCTATTTTAAAATCAAGTTGAACACTTTGGTTTGCTTGTAATTGTGCCACACCTTCAACAACTTTAGGGCGATATTTCCAACGTTTAATAGCGCGAATTGCTTCACGGTCAAACACTCGCTTAGGCTCAGCATCAATAATAACAGGGTTAATCACTTCGCCAGTCGGTGAAATGCTAAAGCTAATTTGTACCCAGCCCTCAATGCCATCACGAGCTGCTACTGGTGGGTACTTAGGGTTTATGCGCACAATTGGCGTTGCATCTCCCGTTGGTTGATTAATGCTTTTGCTTAGCGTGTCGCCAATGTTATCGAATGTCATCGTTGGTGTTAAATCTGCTACCACAACTGTATCAGGGTTATCAATCGCTGGGCGTGGTGGCGTTTTTGGTGGCATTTTTGCAGTTGGTGGTGGCGGCAGTGTTTGCTTTACTTGTACTTTTGAGTCTTTGGGTACTTCATAAATTTCAACCGTGATATCTGGGCCTGTTTTTACATCGGCTCTTTGCTCAGCAGAAATTAAGTACTGCATAAATGCAAATGCTGCAAAGGTCATGACACCGCCGCCAATAATTGCTGCGGTTGTCTTTAAAGCCGCCTTGCTGTTATTCAAGCTTGCTGAGTTTAGTGGTAAAGTATGCATAGCCGTTCCTCTTTGGATAATTGCTTTCATAGCTAAAACGGCTGGCAAATAAAAAAGGGGTGAAATTTTTTTTCACTTTTTATTTCTTCACTAATTTTAGTGTGACTTTTTAGGTTGTTATGAAACTTATTCAAATAGACAAAGCACGTTACCGTAAACATTTAAACCAAGTGATTATTGCCTGTGTAATTGCTTTAGCCATTGGCAGTTTAGCCATTTCACAAACGCTAATTGCGTTATTCCCTGACTCAAGCGGTAGTCATTTTCATTGGAACCTATTAGGTGTTGTTGTGTGTAGTTTGCTGGTGGGCTTTGTGCTTAATAAATACCGCAATCATGATTACATGACTGAAATAGTGTATGTGTGGGAGCTTAAAAAAGCCCTTAATAAAATCACCCGTAAAATGCCAAAGTTAAAAGCAGCAGGGCGTGAAGGCAATGCAGATGCTTTATTAGCAATTCAATACAGCTATGCTGGTTCGCGTTTGTTATGGCAGCTCGATGACAACACCATTACCATGGATGAGCTGGCAATTAAGCAGGCAGAGCTTGATAATGTTGCAGATAAATACAACCTTACTCTTGATGCAGAACGTTATGATGAGTCAATCTTAAAGCAATTTTAAGGACGAATAATGAAAAAGGTTTTGATTGTTTGCTTAGGCAACATTTGCCGTTCACCTACTGCTGAAGCGGTACTTAGAAGTCGTGCTAAGGCGCTGGGTGTCAATGTCAAAGTTGATTCTGCTGGCACCATTGGTTACCACCAAGGTAATCCTCCAGATTCACGCTCAAAAGCAGCAGCTGAAAAGCGCGGTTATAGTTTTAAAGGGATTTATTCGCGACCAGTGGCTCAAGCTGATTTTCATGAGTTTGACTTAATTCTCGCAGCCGACAAGCAAAATCTTGCTGATTTACATGCCATGTGCCCAGAGCACTTACAATATAAATTGTCGCTGTTTTTAAGTCATGGTGATGCAGGAGAGAGCGAAATTCCCGATCCCTATTATGGTGGCGATCAAGGCTTTGAAAAGGTACTCGATTTAATTGAGGATGCAGCCGATAACCTGCTTAAAAAGCTATGATACCAATCCGCAATAATACTTAATCATTTTGAGGGATTAAACCTGTCGCTATCTACGTTAAAAATTTCTGATTTAGAACAACTAAATAACGAAATTTTTGCCTTGCTATCAACGAGGTTTTCTTGCCTCAAAATAGATCACTTAATAAAGCGAATTGGTATAAAAAAGGGTCGCATTGCGACCCTGTTATTTAGTTGTTGATTTTAAAGTCTAATTGCACACGAGAAGTCGCAGCAATCGCTTGACCGTTTTCAAACTTAGGGGCATAACGCCATTGTTTTACTGCTTTAACCGCTTCTCTTTCAAATGCAGAGCCACCCTCAGAACCTACCACAGTTATGTTGTCTACAAAGCCAGACGGGGTTACTTCAAACTCCATTACGACACTGCCATCTTCCATACGTTGAACTTTTGATTTTGGATATTTAGGATGCACGCGGTATAACGGTTCTTGTTCTTGACTCTCTTTCCATGGCACCATTTTCGCTATCGCTAAGCAATGTTTAGTTGCTTCGTCGCTTTTACCTGTTTTTTCGTATAAGTGAACTAGCTTTGAATGGGCGTTTAATTCGGTTTGATGATCAAAGTCTAACTCTTGATCAAATACACTAACTACGTGATTTAAACGTTCAATGGCGGTGCTGTATTTACGTTGATTTTCTGCAAATGCGGCAACTAAAAAGTCTGCACTGATCCGATCAACTGCGTTATTTGGTAAGTTTTCTTGGTAGTACTTATCGGCTTCTTCAAGATATTCCTTTGCTGTGTAATAGCGCTCGCCACTACCTTTGTAAGCGAGGATACGAGCGGCGGTCATTTTTGCATCTGCAACAAGCTTGGCTGAGTTTTGTTTTTCAGCAATAGCAATGACATCATCAAGATATGTATCAGCACGCTTTGCTGAGGGAGTTGATTCTGCCATGCCGATTAATGAGTCATACACTTGTACACTTAGCTTGCCATGGTTTTGTTCTAGTATTTCGTAGGCTGTACGATATAACTCAAAGCGTTGTTCTTGTTTGTATTCAGCAAGGCTGTTTGCATAGTTAATAGCAAGATTAGCGGTGTTGTCGGCGCTTTCTCCATAAATTTCTTTGCCAAGCTCAAACGCTTTTTTGGCAAGCTCACTACTGTCTTGCTTATTTTCTACAGCGGCGACATAAGCGCGGTAGGTCTCGTTAAATTCTTGGGTGGTCGTTTCATTGGCAATGCCTTGCTGGCTAAACAGTAGTGTAATGCATAAGGCAAGTGAGCTTTTTTTCATAATAGTCCTTATTATTTTGCCCAGAGAAGGGGGGATTAATACTTGTTGATGATAATTATTATCATCATTAGGTGCAAGGTAGCAAATTACACTCGATGTGTCACTGTTAAGGTTTAAGGTACGAAGTATGATTCGTTGAACTGATGATTGGCAGGCTTAGTCGCAGGGCGCTACAAATTAGCACGAAGGCTTTTTTCATAATATTCCCTATTATTGTTGTTTTTATTAATGGTTTGAAAAAAGGCTTAGCGGTTTATTGAGATTAAACTAATCTATTTTTTCGAATATCTGCAAAGGTTTATTAAGTAATTTTTTTAATTCAATAGCCTAGCTGTAGAGGGTAGAGCTTTTAAGGTACTTTATTAGCGCCACTAAAGCGAGGCGCAAAGCTCGTATCTTGGGGTGGTTTGAGTGTATAATACTTGAATTGCTGGTAACTGCCTCAATATTAGTTATCACTCGTCGTATGTTGCATCCTTACAACCTTCAAGCTGTTGTAATCACATTTGCAGTATCGCATTTATTTTTTAATTTGGATTTGTCGTGGCGCAAGTAAGAGCAAGAGTCCAGCTGAATGTTGGCAAAAACAGTGATATCCCTGCAGAAATCGTATCTTTCAGTGGCTTAAAAGATGGCCAAGAGCATGTTGCTTTAGTTTTTAATCAAGCCGACACAGAGCAAGACGTACCATTAATTCGTATGCATTCAGAATGTTTAACGGGAGATGTATTTCACTCGTCTCGTTGTGATTGTGGTGAGCAATTAAATGAGTGTATCGAAATGATGCACCAGCAAGGTGGCATTTTATTATATTTACGCCAAGAAGGCCGTGGCATTGGTTTATACAATAAAATTGATGCGTATGTATTGCAGTCACAAGGCATGAATACTTACGAAGCGAATAACCACTTGGGTTTTGCTGACGATTTGCGTGACTTTTCAGACGCAGTGTTAATGTTAGAAGCGCTTAACTTAAATCACGTTAAGTTAATGACAAACAACCCAAATAAGCTTAAAGCACTGCGTGATGCTGGCATTGAGGTTGAGTCGGTGGTTGGCACTCATGCACACATCAAAGCGGGTGTGGTAGGTAACCGAGCTTACCTCGAAACGAAAATCAAACATGGCTCGCACATGCTTGATATTAAAAAAATTAAAAAGCCTGAGTAATTTTCACTATAGGTGACTATAAACAAGTAGCGCACCCAGTTATACTCGGTGCGTTTTGTTGTTATTGAATGAGAAACTATGTCGATCGAAGTACGTATTTTTAAAGCAGGTGCAGGCGTTAAATGGTTTAAAGCTGGATGGGAAATCTTTAAGCTGCAACCGTTTACCTTTATTTTAATGCACCTGCTAATCGTGATAATTAGCTTTTTGGCATTGCTGCTACCTTTACTGCAAGTTGTTGGTGCATTTGTAACCCCGTTTTTGATGGCTGGTTTTTATCAAGCTGTATTAACAAAACAACAAGGCGGGACTATCAGCCAAGCTGATATCTTTAAGCCGTTTAGTAATAAAGGAAACCGTATAGGTTTAGTGCGCGTTGCAGTGTATCAGATGGCAGCAGGTATTTTATTAGCCTTACTTTCTAATTTCATTTTTGCTGATGCCTACGCAGTTATTTCGAGCCAGACTTTTGATCCGCAGAACCAAACACACATTACAGATTTATTGGCAACCATTTCAATGGGGCAAGTTGCGGTATTTCTATTGGCTATCTGTGTGTATCTAACAGCTTTTGCTTATGCAGTGCCATTGGTTTACTTTCAAAAACAAAGCAATATGTTTCAGGTTTTAAAAACCTCATTCATGGTGTTTTACCATAATATGGCGCCACTGAGTGTTTATGGTCTAATTTGCGCCGTTTTAATGGTAATCTGTATTCCTTTATCATTTATTCCTCTATTGGTTTTAATGCCAATTTGTTACATTAGTTTCTTTGTGTCTTTTCAGGCTATTTTTATGCCGGTTGTGCCAAAAGGTGATGACCAAACAAAAGCACCTGCAGCACAGTCACAATCAGGACGCTTTGACGCGTAATGGATGATAAAGAACAAAAGTTAAAGAATTATGTACTTTGGTTACTGTCTCGACAAGATTATTCGCGTCGAGATTTAACACGAAAGTTACTGCAAAAAGAGGCGTCGCCGGAGTTCACAGAACGCTTGTTAGACTGGTGTGAGTCACACAACTTTATCAACGAACAGCGCTACTGTGAAGGGTTTGTACGCCGCCATTTAGCTAAGTATCATGGTGCAAAACGCATTCAGAGCGAAGCAATGGCAAAAGGGATAGACCGAGCATTATTAGATAAGACGCTCGAGGAGTTCGAAGTCGATTGGTTCGAACTCGCGCAGGACGCATATTTAAAGAAGTTTTCAAATTCAGGTAAAGAACTCGACCATAAAGAAAGAGCGAAACGTGTACGCTACTTGATGTATCGAGGCTTTAATTACGAACAAATTGATTTTGCAATGCAAGCACAGCAATAAACGGGTGAGATTTTCACATGCAGCATATGACTACCGCACAGATCAGGCAACAGTTCTTAGACTTTTTTGCCTCTAAACAACACCAAATTGTTCCTTCAAGCTCGCTGATCCCGGGTAACGATGCCACGTTATTATTTAATAACGCCGGTATGGTGCAATTTAAAGATGTATTTTTAGGTGCCGAAAGCCGCCCTTACTCACGTGCGACCAGCTCACAACGTTGTGTGCGTGCAGGTGGTAAACATAACGACCTAGAAAACGTAGGTTACACTGCACGTCACCATACATTCTTTGAAATGTTAGGTAACTTCAGCTTTGGTGATTACTTCAAGCAAGACGCAATCAAGTTTGCGTGGGAGTTTTTAACTGATGTTGTAAAACTACCGCAAGAAAAGCTACTAGTAACCATTTATCACGATGATGAAGAAGCCTTCAACATTTGGCATAAAGAAGTGGGTCTAAGTGAAGATCGCATTATTCGCATTGCAACTAGCGATAACTTCTGGTCAATGGGTGATACAGGCCCTTGTGGTCCATGTTCTGAAATCTTTTACGATCACGGTGAAGAAATTTGGGGTGGTCCTCCTGGCTCTCCAGAAGAAGACGGTGACCGTTTCATCGAGATCTGGAACCTAGTATTTATGCAGTATAACCGCCATGCCGACGGCACAATGGAACCTCTTCCTAAGCAGTCTGTTGATACAGGTATGGGTCTTGAGCGTATCTCTGCAATTTTACAAGGCGTTCACTCAAACTACGAAATCGATTTATTCCAAGCACTTATTGCCGCTGCAGCTAAAGTAACAAACGCGCAAGACTTAGATGATAAATCACTACGCGTTGTTGCTGACCACATTCGTTCATGTGCGTTCTTAGTATCTGATGGCGTTATGCCATCAAACGAAGGCCGTGGCTATGTGTTACGTCGTATTATTCGTCGTGCAGTTCGTCACGGTAATAAGCTAGGCGCGAAAGGTGCGTTCTTCTACAAGCTAGTTGCTGCTCTAATCGAACAAATGGGCCAAGCGTACCCAGAGCTTGCTAAGCAACAAGAAATTATCGAGAAAGTACTACGTATTGAAGAAGAGCAGTTTGGTAAAACACTTGAGCGTGGTCTTGCTATTTTAGAAGAAAGCCTAACTGACATCAAAGGTGATGTGATCCCTGGCGACTTAGTGTTCAAGCTTTATGACACTTACGGTTTCCCTGCTGACTTAACAGCAGATGTGGCGCGTGAGCGTTTCATGACGATTGATGAACACGGCTTCCAAGAATGTATGGCTGTACAGCGTAAGCAAGCACAGCAAGCTGGTAAGTTTGGTGCTGATTACAACCAACAACTTAAGTCAGAAAAACACACTGACTTTAAAGGCTACGATGCAGAGCATTACACTGGCACTGTGGTTGAGCTTTTCTCTGAAGGTCAATCAGTTTCTGTACTTGAAGATGGTCAAGAAGGTATCGCAATCTTAGACCGTACACCTTTTTATGCTGAATCTGGTGGCCAGGTTGGTGACACGGGTGTGTTAAAAGTCGCTGGTGGTGAGTTCGTAGTCACTAACACTACTAAGCTTGGTAACGCATTTGCGCACCACGGTCGTGTTCAAGGACGCATTGGTACAAATGATAAAGCAGAGGCAACAATTGATGCAGCACGTCGCGATAGCATCAAGAAAAACCACACTGCAACACACATATTGCACGAGACGTTACGTCAAATTTTAGGTGAGCACGTAAATCAAAAAGGTTCACTTGTTGACCCTGAGCGTTTACGTTTTGACTTCTCTCACTTTGAAGCGGTAACAAAAGACGAATTACGTCAAATCGAGCGCGCAGTGAATGATGAGATCCGTCGTAACTTTGCTCTTGAAACTGAGCTAATGGCTATTGAAGATGCCAAAGCAAAAGGTGCAATGGCATTATTCGGTGAAAAATACGACGACGAAGTTCGCGTAGTAACCATTGGTGATTACTCAATTGAACTATGTGGTGGTACTCACGTTAAGCGTGCTGGTGATATCGGCTTATTCAAAATTGTGTCAGAAAGTGGTATCGCGGCAGGTATTCGCCGTATCGAAGCAGTAACAGGTGCAGAAGCTGTTGCCTATGTTAGTGAGCAAGAGCAACAGCTAAATGATGTTGCAGCGCTAGTAAAAGGTGATAGCAGCAGTGTACTTGAAAAAGTGACAGCATTACTTGAGAAGTCAAAAGGGCTTGAGAAGCAAATTGCCCAGCTTAACGACAAGCTAGCAAGTGCGGCAGGGGCATCGTTACTTGACTCTGTAGTTGAAGTGAATGGTATCAAACTTCTGGTAGCTGATGTTGCTGGTACTGAATCTAAAGCACTACGTGGCATGGTTGATGACCTGAAAACTAAGATTGGTTCAGGTGTAATTGCGCTTGGTGTAGCCAATGGCGATAAAGTAAGCCTGATCGCGGGTGTAACTAAAGACCTAACAGGTAAAGTGAAAGCTGGTGAGCTTGTAAATCACATGGCTGCACAAGTAGGCGGTAAGGGCGGTGGTCGTCCTGATATGGCACAAGCAGGTGGTACTCAGCCAGAGAACCTTACTGCAGCCTTAGAAAGTGTAACTGGCTGGTTAACTGAGCGTTCTTAATCACTAGTGGCACTTATCGTCCAAAAATTCGGTGGCACCTCAGTTGGCTCAATAGAGCGAATTGAGGCCGTCGCCGACCTTGTTGTAAAAACCAAGCAACAAGGCCACCAAGTTGTGGTAGTGCTCTCGGCTATGTCGGGAGAAACTAACCGTCTTATTGAACTCGCTAAACAAATCGATTCTCGACCTAGCGCTCGTGAGCTTGATGTATTGCTGACCACAGGTGAGCAAGTCTCAGTCTCTTTATTGGCAATGGCTATCATTAAACGTGGTCATTCAGCGGTAAGCTTACTTGCCGATCAGGTTAATATTCGCACCGACAATATGTTTGGTAAAGCGCGTATTGAAGAGGTTGCTGCGACTCGTCTAAAGCATGAGCTTGAGCATAACCGTATTGCCATAATTGCAGGCTTTCAGGGGCGCGATATTGAAGGTAATATCACCACGCTTGGTCGCGGTGGTACAGATACTTCTGCGGTTGAGATTGCAGGTGCTGTCAATGCGGATGAATGTCAAATTTACACCGATGTTGATGGGGTATACACCACTGATCCGCGTATTGAACCAAATGCGCGACGTATGAGCCATGTTACCTTCGAAGAGATGCTTGAAATGGCCAGTCTTGGGGCTAAGGTTCTGCATATTCGCAGTGTCGAAGCCGCAGGAAAATACAATATACCGCTCAGAGTGTTATCGAGTTTTAACCCGGATCAAGGAACCTTGATCAGTTTTGAGGAACCGGATGTGCAAGCAAACATTGTGTCGGGTATCGCCTTTAATCGTGACGAAAGTTTGATTTACGTCAATGGCGTGCACCAAGGGACGGAAAACCTTGCAAAAATATTGAAACTTTTCGCAGAATTCGGCATCGAAATAGATATGATTAATCAAGTTAATCATAACTTTGAAAAAATAGACTATGCTTTTACTGTGCACACGAATGATTTTGAGCAAGCGCTCGAAATTCTGACCAAAAACCAAGGTGGTATCAGCGCAGAATCTATTAAAGGGGTCAGCAATGTTGCCAAGGTGTCTGCTGTAGGTGTAGGGATGAAATCTCACTCTGGTGTGGCAAGCTTATTTTTTAATGCGCTTGGCGAAGAAAACATCAAAGTGATGCTTGTGTCGACATCAGAAATAAAGATATCAGTTTTAATTGATGAAAAATATTTAGAACTGGCTGTACGTGCACTACACAAAGTTTTTTTAACTGAAAATGAATAAGATCTAGAGTTTTTACTTACTTTTAAGTCTAGATTTCATTAGAATGTTTTTGACGCGGAATCTTTTAATTTTTTGGAACATGGGAGCAAGAGAATGCTAATACTAACTCGTAGAGTAGGTGAAACCCTTATGATCGGTGACGAAGTAACAGTTACTGTTCTTGGTGTTAAAGGAAATCAAGTTCGCATTGGTGTAAATGCACCTAAAGATGTATCAGTACATCGTGAAGAAATCTACATGCGAATCCAAGCAGAGAAATCTAACCCAAATCCGGGCAATGTTTAATCAGCGATAGATATTTTTAAGAGCCACTCATTGAGTGGCTCTTTTATTTAGTTCAGCTGTTATTTCATCATTTAGCGCTTGTTTAGAAATATATTGCATACCGCGCTGCGCCTTTAAAATATAACCTCGCTCAGTTTCAATAATCTCACTAATTTGTTGCCAGCTTAATTGGTAGCTTTTATGTGGGTTTTCGGCCTTCACTCCTTCATCATCAAAGGTGATGGTCACTTCGCTACCTGATGCTCGGCTCATCATTTGTCTTGCGACCCACCATGGGCGCTTGTAATAAAACGATAAACACTCAACGACAGCAAGCATAATCATAAAGCTGCCCAGATAATGGTTCTCTAATTGATAAAAAGCTAATAAGCCTAAGGTTATTAACAATGCCAACAGCAGGTATTTAGGCTTGGCTTGTGATGAATAAGGTAAAGACTCATCAAAGCATTCGTAATAATACGGTTTATCTAGTGTGTAATTTGTACTTAATGTCATTCTCAGACTCACTTATTCGACTGGCAGCAGTTTAACATTGATAGAAAAAAACTGCCGCAGTTGGTTTTCATTTAGTTGTCATTATGAGAGCTTAAGGTATCTGTATTTTTAGGGGTAAGTTGTATGTTTGTTAGTTCAATGTCATTAGCGCTTGCAATGACTTCAAATACTTTTTTAGTTATGGGCGATATGCCATACACCCCGATTGATGAAATTAATCTCGCAAATGACGGAAAAATTACTAAGGCAATCGCTACAACACCCCATGGCTTTTTAATGCACCTTGGCGACATGAAATCAGGAGCGCTTGCTTGCACGAATAAGCTTTTGCAAACTAATAAGGCGTTATTAACATCGCTGACTACGCAGCCTTTTATTTACACCCCAGGTGATAATGAGTGGACAGATTGCGACCGCGTCACATTAACTCCTCAATTCGATGAGCTCGAACGGCTAAGTTTTGTTAAAGGCTTAATGTTCGACGATGCTTATAGACAAAAAGCAAAACAGTTACAGGGTTATGTAACACAAGCTGAAATGCTAGAGAATGCTCGTTGGCAATTCGATGGCATTGAGTTTCGCACCTTACATATACCAGGTACTTTTAATGGTCGCTCGCAAATTTTAAAAAGTGACAAAAGCGCAGCACTTGATGCAGCCGACAAACGTGATAAGTACAATTTAATTTGGTTAAAACAAGCACTCATTCAGCAAGATGCTAAGGCGTATGTGTTTGGCTTTCAGGCTGATATTTACCACCCGACCAGTAAACCAGTTTGTAGTGAATCACAGCGCTCAAACTGTGATGCTTTTAAAGTATACCGTGATGCCATCAGTGACTTCGCAAAGCACACCAATAAGCCTGTGTTAGTGATGCATGGTGATACAGGTCCATACTGTAAACAACAGTTAGCAAGTAACTTAACACGCTTGAATGTACCTGGTGATTTTGCTGTGAGTGATGTAGCAAAAGTGAGCTTTGTTGATGGGAAGTGGCATATAGCGAGTGTAACGACAAACGAGCCCCTCACAACGGGTTGTAAGTGAAACCCAACAAGTTAGCGAGTTTCTAGGTGAAAGAGTAAAGTTGCGAGCTTAAGGTAGCTGCGGGTTTACCTCGCGTAGGCGTGAAATTTATTTCGCGCGATTCTCTCAATTTATGCGGCTGTAAGTCTGGCTTTAGCCCGTCACGTATGTGTGATAAAACACGTGTCGCCATAAATGACGACCTATATGGCGTAGGGAAAAACGGAACGAAACCCAACAAATTAGCGAGTTTCTGGGGGAAAAAGTAAAGTTAGCAAGCTCCTTGACACAAGCAGCAGGCAGCCTAGAGTTGCTAACTTGTATACACAAAAAAAGCGACACTTGGCCGCTTTCTTCATAAAGTGTTGTGATTAGCAGTTAGTTTCTTCTGCGTTAACACCTTCTTTTACTTCTTCACATGCGTCTTCAACAGCATTTTGTGTATCAGTAATTGCTTCATCAATACGCTCACCTGCATCTTCTGCCGAGTTATCTTCACAACCCATGATGAATAGACCTGAAAATAGAGCGATAGTAGCGGCTTTCAAAGTTGAATTTTTCATAACGAAATTCCTTGTAAATAAAATAAATTAAGTGGTTATTTGCTTATAACTACTTAGGGGCGTTACCTCTAAGAGCTCCAGATACCAGTGAAATAACTAGTAGTACTAAAAATATAAAAAAGATAATTTTAGCGATGCCTGCAGCGGCTCCTGCGATACCACCAAAACCTAACACTGCTGCGATTAACGCGATAACTAAAAAAGTAATGGTCCAGCGTAACATAATGGTCTCCTTGGCTATTTAAATTTTCTAAAGTTCGATGTAACTGAAGCGAGTTCTGTGCCAGATGTTTTACTTGTTTTATTTCAATGGTTTACCTTTATTTGTGATGCTGGTAGATGTTCATCACTTGGTAACATTTACGAGTAAGCATGTAAGTTATTCATAGTGATATTTTTTCATATTGAGTTGCATGAGGAAAACATCAGATTGCCACGGTATTGGTAAGACCAATTTAACTTTTTATTGGTTGGTAAAGTCTAACACCTTGTTGTGTGTGGTTTTTAGACGCTTGCTGGTTTTTAGTTAATAGCTGAACATATAACTTATGGCTATATCGACTATTTATATCATCTATATCGAGGCTTTGAATGATGGAAATGTAGGGTGTTAATTATATGTGTGGCATGTTATTTTAAAATTAATTGGTTTTACCAATTTACAATGGTGCTATACAAATGATTTTGGTTTGTTATTATTGGTGCATAATTATTTAACAAAAATAACTTTTTATTTTAAGTAAGCGAGGGGAGTCGTATGGATATAGGTGGATTACTCACCACTGCGGCCAGTTTGATGGTAACAGGCATGGTAGGCGTGTTTGTTTTTCTGACTATTCTGATTACAGCAGTCACTTTAATGTCAAAACTAGTGGGTCGATTTGATGATCCAGCAAGTGCAGAACCTACGCGAACAGCAAAAATTCAACCTCAACAGGGTGTGCCTCAGGCACATATTGCAGCAATAAGCGCTGCAATCGCTCAATTTCGAAATAAACAAAAATAACGGGGCAGCTCGAACATGGCTAAATTAAAATTAACCGAATTAGTATTGCGTGACGCACACCAGTCTCTTTTGGCAACGCGTATGCGCTTAGACGACATGCTACCCATAGCCGAAAAACTCGACAATGCGGGTTATTGGTCAATTGAATCATGGGGGGGTGCAACGTTTGACTCGTGTATCCGTTATTTAGGTGAAGATCCTTGGCAACGTATTCGCGAACTAAAGGCTGCAATGCCAAACACTAAGCAGCAAATGTTACTTCGTGGACAAAACCTTTTAGGCTACCGTCATTATGCTGATGATGTGGTCGAAAAGTTTGTCGAGCGAGCACACAAAAATGGGGTTGATGTATTTCGTATTTTCGATGCGATGAACGATGTACGAAACCTTGAAACTGCTATTAAAGCAGCTGTTAAAGTGGGAGCTCACGCTCAAGGTACAATTTCATACACAGTAAGTCCTGTACATACACTTGATATGTGGCTGAAACTCGCAAAACAGCTTGAAGAGCTTGGCTGTCATTCGATTTGTATTAAAGATATGGCAGGTTTATTAAAGCCATATGATTGTGAGCAGTTGATCAAAGGCCTAAAAGAAACCGTGTCTATTCCTATTGCGATGCAATGCCATGCTACTACTGGCTTAAGCACTGCAACTTATCAAAAAGCAATCGATGCAGGTATTGATATGCTTGATACGGCGATTTCGTCAATGAGTATGACTTATGGTCATAGCGCGACGGAGACAATAGTTTCAATTGTCGAAGGCACAGAGCGAGATACTGGCCTTGATTTAAACCAATTAGAAGAAATTGCAGCTTACTTCCGTGATGTACGTAAGAAATACGCTGCTTTTGAAGGTAGCTTAAAAGGCGTTGATGGTCGCATCTTATTAGCACAGGTACCTGGCGGCATGTTAACTAACATGGAAAACCAGCTTAAAGAACAAGGCGCGGCTGATAAGCTTGATCAAGTATTACTTGAGATCCCACGTGTTCGTGAAGACTTAGGTTTTATTCCTTTGGTTACGCCAACCTCGCAAATTGTAGGTACCCAAGCGGTACTTAACGTATTAACTGGCGAGCGTTACAAAACCATTACTAAAGAAACTGCGGGCGTGCTCAAAGGTGAATATGGTGCCACTCCTGCACCTATGAATAAAGAGCTGCAAGAACGAGTGCTAGAAGGCGCAGAGGCAATTACTTGTCGTCCTGCAGATAAATTAGAGCCTGAACTTGAGAAACTTGAAGCTGAGTTATTAAGTGAAGCCAAAGAGCAAGGTTTAGAACTTGCTGATGACGTGATTGATGATGTACTTACATATGCATTATTCCCACAAATAGGCCTTAAATTTATTAAAAACCGCAACAACCCAGATGCATTTGAAGCAATTCCAACAGGTGAAGTTGCCAAGTCTGAAAGCAAACCTGCTTCTTCAAGCCCTGTAAAAGCGGAGCAATACAGCGTTAAAGTTGATGGTAAAGTTTACGATGTCGTCGTAGCACAAGGTGGTGAGCTTAAAGAAGTAACTTTAAAAGACAGTGAATTAATTCCTCAGTCTGCTTCAGCGTCAGCAGGCGAAACACTCAATGCGCCTTTGGCTGGTAATATTTTCAAAGTGAAAGTGAAACCAGGCCAAACAGTAAATGAAGGTGATGTGGTTATTATCATGGAAGCGATGAAAATGGAAACAGAAGTTCGCGCCGTACACTCAGGTACAATTGCAGAAGTATTAGTAGCTGAGGGTGACTCTGTTGCCACTGGCGATGCGCTAATCGCGCTAGCATAGGAGAGGCAGAGGATGGATGGTGTTTTAAACCTCTGGCATGCCACGGGTATTGCTAATTTTACCTTTGCGGCATTGATCATGATTGCGGTTGGTTGCTTGTTACTTTATTTAGCAATTGCACGTAACTTTGAGCCACTGTTGTTATTACCTATTGGCTTTGGGGCTATTTTAACGAATATCCCTGTGGCCGGGTTATCTGAGCCGGGTGGGTTACTTTATTATGTGTACCACATCGGGATTGATTCTGGGGTGTTCCCACTTTTGATCTTCATGGGGGTTGGTGCGCTTACAGACTTTAGTGCCTTGATAGCAAACCCTCGTATGTTGTTGTTAGGTGCGGCTGCACAGTTTGGTATTTTTGCTACTCTATTTGGTGCAATACTACTTAACTTTATTCCTGGCTTTGAATTTACACTACAAGATGCATCTGCGATTGCCATAATTGGTGGTGCAGATGGTCCAACAGCTATTTTCTTAGCATCTAAGTTAGCGCCTGATTTACTTGGTGCAATCGCAGTTGCGGCTTATTCATACATGGCATTGGTGCCAATTATTCAGCCGCCAATTATGCGTGCACTAACTACACAAGAAGAGCGTGAAATTCAAATGCCGCAACTTCGTACTGTATCGAAGAAAGAGAAAATTGTTTTCCCGTTAATGGTGTTGAGTTTAACCATCTTGTTTTTACCAGCTGCAACACCTCTGGTAGGTATGTTTTGCTTGGGTAACTTGATGCGTGAATCGGGCGTGGTTGATCGTTTAAGTAATAGTGCACAAAACGAAATCATCAACATTACCACCATTTTCTTAGGCTTAGCGGTGGGCTCAAAGCTTGCGGCAGATAAGTTCTTAACCGTAGAAACAATAGGTATTTTGGTGTTAGGTGCTTTGGCCTTTGCGATAGGTACAGCTTCAGGTGTGTTTATGGCAAAAGGGCTTAATAAGATCTCTAAATCGCCAATCAACCCATTAGTGGGCGCAGCAGGTGTATCAGCGGTACCAATGGCAGCACGTGTGGTTAATAAGGTTGGTCTTGAGAGCAACCCGCATAACTTCTTGTTAATGCATGCCATGGGGCCAAACGTAGCAGGGGTATTAGGAAGTGCCGTTGCAGCAGGTATTCTGTTAGCTATTGTTGGCTAAGTCGATTTACTTCCAACCGACTGGCGCAGTAATTTTACTGCGCTTTTTTTTGTCTATAGACTAGGTAGTTAAATGATTCTTGTGTAAGGAAGCCATCATGAATATTTTTATTATCTTACTCTGCCTTTTTGTTGCCTTGGTTATTCTAATACCGCTACTTGAAAAGTATCAGTCTAAAATGGGGCTTGATGGCGCAACTAAATATGCAAAGTATATTTGGCCACTAGTGATGATTTCGCTAATTATTCAGCTTATCTATGTATTATTAAGATAATAATTGTATCGGTAATGAGCGTGTTTAATTTAAGGTATGAATAGAGTCGGCAATAAGTTTAGTTTGATAACGCCATAACCGTATTAGCTTGAATTGTCTCAGAAACGAAAAAGCCGCTTCAATTGAAGCGGCTTTATTATGTTTACTTAGCTACTTATTTAACGCTAGTTGTAACTCTCTGTTACGCTGTAATTGCGCTAAGAAGTTATCAGCAATTGGTTTAAACTTAGCTAGCTCATCGCGCGGTAAAGGCTCTGATTTAGGTAGTTTGACTGTTTTCGGATTACGGTGCACACCGTTTACTAAGAATTCATAGTGTAAGTGTGGGCCTGTTACGCGGCCTGTCGCACCAACGGTACCAATTTTTTGACCTTGCTTCACTTTTTGGCCTGTTCTAACCATTTTCTTGTTTAAGTGTAAGTATTTAGTCACATACTGTGTGCCATGGCTAATAAAAACGTAGTTACCATTGTACTTACTATAACCAGCTTTAATTACTTTACCATTACCCGATGAAACCACTGGCGTACCTGTACGTGCAGCGTAATCAATACCATTATGTGGTTTTACCGTCTTAGTCACAGGGTGTAAGCGGCGAGGATTAAAGCTCGAGCTAATATACTTAAAGTTAACTGGCGCACGTAAGAAGGCTTTTTTCATGCTACGGCCTTCAGGCGTGTAGAAGTTACCATCTGTATGGCGAATAGCGGTATAACGCTCGCCTTGATTAATAAATTCTGCGGCAATAATTTTACCATCACCAATGTACTCACCATCAACATAGTGAGCTTCGTAAATAAGACCAAATTGGTCACCTTTACGAATGTCATTAGCGAAGTCGACATCCCAACCGAAGATGTCAGCAAAATTCATAATTTGACGCTCGCTTAAACCAGCGGCAATACCAGACGTCCAAAAACTATTAGAGATCTCACCGCCAGCTGATTTACTTAGCGTTTCGATTTCTTTGCTATCAATAGCGGTGTCGTAGTTACCTTCGTCATTTAATGTAACGTATAAGGTATCTGTTTTTGAAATCACATAACGAAGCTGCGCTAGAGAGCCATCTTCGGCCGTTGCAAAGCTTAAGATTTCGCCTGGGTGAATTTTTGTTAACTTACGAGTTTCAGCGTTGGTATTAACTAGTTTGTGTAATGTTTGCGCTGAGAAACCCGCACGTTTGAATATAAGTGCTAAATTATCGCCATTACGTACTTCATGGTCGATAAGCTCGTATTCTGGAAGTTTTGCTGCTGCTTGCTCCGAATTTAGCTCAGTTAGTTTTTCGTTATCATCAACTTTAACTTGTAATTCGTAGCGTTTGCCAATTTCAAGTGCGTTCGCACTGTTGTCCTTTGATGCGGTGGCTTTTTCAGAAGGCAATAATGCCAAGCCGACAATAGCAGAAACCAAACCGAGAATAAGCAGTTTGTGTTTTTTGGGAAGTTTGTGCACTACGTGAACCATATCGTGCCTTTTCTGCTGTCAAGAAATTTAAATACTAATATCGCAGGATATACCTAAAATAGAGCAAATACCAGTGTTTTGTAGATTTAAACTGGCGCTATTTTACGCTAGAATTGGCCTGCGCGTTAAACTTTTTTGGTTGAAATTGCAGCAGATGCCTATGGTTAAACTAAATCTAGATTAGTTAACTAAAGTACCTTCATAAAATTGCAATAACGCGGTATAAAGAACAATCATGCGCGCTGCCTTCAGGGCTGTTTCTTAAACTATTTAAGTTAGGCTTTTTTCTAGTGTCGCTTTTTGGTGCTAACTAGCTAAATTTTAAAGTTTTTAGCTCTATATTTATAACCCTGACAGGCCACCACGCCCCGGTAGCTGAATTTTTGGAGTAATACACAGTGGATTTACAAACCGCTCTAGCTGAGATAAAACGCGGTGCAGAAGAGATATTAATTGAAGACGAATTAGTTGAAAAGCTAAAGTCTGGTAAGAAACTTAAGATCAAAGCGGGTTTCGATCCAACTGCGCCTGATCTGCATTTAGGTCATACAGTTCTTATCAACAAAATGAAAACCTTCCAAGATCTAGGTCATGAAGTAATTTTCTTAATCGGTGATTTCACCGGTATGATTGGCGATCCAACGGGTAAAAACGTAACACGTAAACCGTTAACTCGTGAAGATGTTCTAGCTAACGCTGAAACATATAAAGAGCAAGTATTTAAGATACTTGACCCTGCTAAAACTACTGTTGCGTTCAACTCAACTTGGATGGAGAACCTCGGTGCTGCAGGTATGATTAAATTGGCTGCGCGTCAAACAGTAGCACGTATGCTAGAACGTGATGACTTTAAAAAGCGTTATGCCGGCGGTCAATCAATTGCTATCCACGAATTTTTATATCCACTGGTACAAGGTTGGGATTCTGTTGCATTAGAAGCTGATGTAGAGCTTGGCGGTACAGATCAACGTTTTAACCTATTAATGGGTCGTGAATTACAAAAAGATGAAGGTCAGAAGCCACAAACAGTATTAATGATGCCACTGCTTGAAGGTACTGATGGCGTTCAAAAAATGTCTAAGTCATTAGGTAACTATATTGGTATTACTGATGAGCCTAACGATATGTTTGGTAAAGTCATGTCTATTAGCGATGAGCTAATGTGGCGTTACTATGACTTATTAAGTGCCTTATCAATCGAAGAAATTGCTGCACTTAAACAGCGTGTTGCTGATGGTGCGAACCCACGCGACATCAAGATTGAGCTAGCGAAAGAAATGATTGCTCGCTTCCACAGTGAAGAAGCAGCTGAAGGCGCTCATCAAGATTTTATCAAGCGTTTCCAAAAGAATGCATTACCAGATGAGATCCCTGAAGTAACAGTAACGATTGCTGAAGACACTGTGTTCATCACTAATTTATTAAAAGAAGCTAACCTTGTAGCAAGTACATCAGAAGCAATGCGTATGATTAAGCAGGGCGCTGTAAAGATTAATGGTGAAGAAAAAGTAACGGATACTAAGCTTGAAGTTGCTAAAGGTACAACACAGATTTACCAAGTAGGTAAGCGTAAGTTTGCTAAAATCACCTTAGCTTAATAAAGCTAATAGGTATAAAAAAACCAGCTGCGGCTGGTTTTTTTGTGCTTATATTTTGATTAGTTTGTGAATAGGCTAATTACTTCAATCCCGACTATAAGCAGTAACCAAAATGCTTTCGCTTGATTTAAACGATTGACTAATGCGGGAATATCATCAGCATTTGGTAGGCGATCGGTACCAACACGCATTTTATTAAAGCGCTCACCTTGGTATAGGGCAGGGCCACCTAACTGCACTTGCAAAGCAGCCGATGTAACACTCAACAGCCACCCTGTATTGGTTTGATAAAAGTGTCTGCCATAGTGTTTTATATAATGAATACATTGCTTGCTGGCATTGGTTGCTGCAATCGTTAATGCGACTAATCGAGTGGGTAGCCACTCCAATACAAACAGGAGCTTAGCAATGGGAGCCAAAAACGGGTTGTCGGGTTTGCGGTTTTTTCGCCATGCTTGATGAATTAATGTGAGTAAGCGATAAACCAAAGCAAGGATAGCGCCGCCAAGTATATAAAAGAAAATAACGGCAAAATAATGCCGTGCACTTTGTAGCACCAGTGACTCCATCGTTGCTTTGCAAATTCCAGGATCTGATAAACGTGATACATCACGAGCAACGAGGCTAGCTAGTAGCTCTCTAGCTGTCGCTTTTTGATTGAGCTTGAGTAATCTGGCAATACGTAAAGATTTCTTCTCTTGAGCGCGGCTACTGAGTAACAAATATAAAATTAAGCCATTTAATAACTCAGGATAAAAAGCAAACTCTAAAAACAGCACGATCAATGTCACAATCACTAAAATAGTGAGTGTAAAAGCCAAAGTTGAGGCTAAATACTGATAGCTTTTGGGGTTCGTTGGGTTGTATAAACGCTCGCCGAGTGCAGAGAAAATAACGGTTAAAAAGGTGTTTGGATGATACCAACTAACCAAAGGAAAGAAGCGCTCAGCTAAGAGCGCTACAAAAAATACAATAATGTCCAAATGGTTTTGAACAATATTTGTAATCACCTTATAAACTCACCGACGTCAGTTTTTCAAGTAGAGCAACCACCATTTTAGAAGAGTTGATAGATGCAGTTTCGATATACTCTTCAAATGATTGCGGCGATTCTTTACCAGCAATGTCAGACATTGAACGAATCACAACAAATGGTGTTTCTAATACGTGGCAAGCTTGAGCAATTGCCGCACCTTCCATTTCTACAGCAAGCATCGTTGGGAATTCAGCGCGTGTTTTTTCAATTCGTACTGGGTCACACATAAATGAATCACCGGTACAAATTAGGCCAATCATGGTTTTAACATCGCTGATTTGGTTTACGCTTTGCTCTGCCGCTTCAATCAGTTTAGGGTGAGCAGCAAAGCCTGCTGGCATTTGTGGTACTTGGCCAATTTCGTAACCAAATGCAGTAACGTCTACATCGTGATGGCGCACTTCTGAAGAGATAACCACATCGCCTACATTTAGTGACGGTTCAAAACCACCTGCAGAACCTGTGTTGATCACACAATCTGGGCTGAAGTTATCGATTAGTAGTGTTGTTGCTACTGCAGAAGCTACTTTACCAATGCCAGATTGAACTAAAGTAACAGTGTTACCCGCTAATTCACCGGTGTAAAATGTAAAACCAGCTTTAGTCATGATGCTTGGGTTTGCCATCGCTTCGCGTAAGATTTTTACTTCTGGCTCCATCGCGCCAATAATACCAACGTGCATAATATTTGATTCCTTAGATTGAATAGAATGATTATACCTAAAAACAGCTAAAACAAACAAAAAAGCAGACTTTAAAGTCTGCTTTTGCCAATATTATGACAGGCTAGATTTCAGCGAGCGCCGTTGAGTGTGCTTTTGCTTGTGATGGTGACAACACGGCTGGTTTAGTTACGCGGTTACGTGCGGGTCTAACTGGTGCTGCTGCAGGTTTACCAAGCTTAAACATGATTGCATCACGTACTTCTCTTGGTTGATAACCTGATTTTACCTTCATACGAATATGTGGAATGCCTGCAGCTTCTAATGCGCCGCTAACAAACCAATCTCGTTGAGCTTTGTGGCCGTCGCGGTTGGTGTTATTTACCAAGTCAACAGCGGCAACAATAGTTAGTTTATCTTTGTCGATAAGTACATAATCTAACTGTTTGTTTTTGGCTTTAGCCATCGCTGCGCGTTTAGCTTTTACCGATAAACCTTGTTTACAGTCGATTAAATCAATCAGTTTAACGCGGCTTACGATTTTATACTGATCGCCTACAGCACGTTCAAGAAGATGTAAAAAAGCACTCTCAACTTGCGTAAAAACAGTTTGCTTACGAGTGAAAGGATAGGGGTTTCCGCCTTCATCGGTAAACTTCGACGCAACAACAGAGGCTACTACGACTAAAACTAAAATTGATAATAAAGCGAATTCCATACGGTAACTCCACAACAACAAATTGACACTGAAAATTAAAAGCAATTAGCGTGCCTAAGTGTGTGGAGGTACTCGAAATTTTTAAGCTGTGTATCCGCCTGCAATTCCTTTAACTGCGATTGCTACTGCGTCATGGGCATGAAGTGATTCGTAGTGATTGATTTGCAACCAATAATCTGCGTAGTTATGCTGTTCAAGTAAGCCTTTAATTTTACGTGCAGCATCTTCGCAGAACATTAAGTTTTGACCATTTAAGCGGGCAAATTCTTGCTCATCTTCACGTTTAACTGCCGCTTGCACAGGTGTTTTTAGCTCAGCTTCTAACGCATCAATTAAGCCAACCACATCAAAACTGTCAACGTTACTATCGAGTTTTACTTTCACGTTTGCAATTGAACGCTGTGAGTGTGGTGTAGCAACAATTCCGTCAGTTGTGCCTAGCCATTCTAAAACAGTTTGCTTATCAACATTTTGCTCTGCAAACTTTTCGCTAAACGCATTTTGAATTAATTGACGAGCAAGGGCTGCTGAACATGGGCATGTTGACGAGTAAGTTACATCAACCATTAACTCAAAGCTTAAAACACCTTGGTTGATCTTCGCGATCAGGTGAATAGGGTAGTTTTTCCAACCCACTTTGCCACTTAATAAAGATTTACGACGTAAAGGCAGCTCAAATTTAAATTCGATTTGTGCTTGGTCACTTAAATCATCATGGCTACTAATAAAGGCATCAAGTGCTTGGGCAAGTGTTTGTGGATTAACTTGCTGCTCGGTTGATAAAGTGTCTAACGCTAAAAATAAACGCGACATGTGAATGCCTTTCGCGTCTTCTTTATGCAAGTTTACAAAAGCTCGTGCCTTGGCAATTACATTTACAGGGGCAATATTGCGAGTTTCAAAAATGAAAGGAAGTTCAATTTCGCCCATGCCAACCCAGTCTAATTTACCTGTTTGTAGGGCGGGAGCCGTATCAGCAATATCTGGCATCGTGGTTTGCATGGTAATACTCATTCTTTGCAATTATTAAAGCGCGGTATTTTACATGAAAAAATATAAAAAAGCGGCGTTGATGAAAAAATTCTATGTTTATCGCACAATATGAATATTTCTAAAGGAATAGTGATAAAATCAGCTATGCTGTTTTTTTTCGATTATGTGCCTAAGCTTTAATATATGATTGATTCTTCTTTGAGTCCGTGGGCTCGCACACTCTCAAGCTTTATTTCTAAATACGGTGAGTTTAAAACTGCCGCCGCCTGTTATGCCTTATTATTGGTCATGTCGCTGATCTTATCGTGCATGTTTTATTATGTAGCAGTCGGTACGGTGACTTTAGTTGATGTTTTGGCGGTGATGTTCTTCACTGCGGTGGTATCGCCGATTTTAATTACTGTGCTGCTTAACTCAATTCGTCAGTTAGAAGCCTCTTACAGCTATCTAGATAGCGCAACCAAACAAGAAAAACTACTCAACCAAACGCTAAAAGACAATATCAGTCGCTTAAATGAAGAGATTGATGAGCGTAAAATGGCGTTTCATGCCAAACACAGAGCAATCGAAGAACTCAGGCGTGAAATTGCCGAGCGTAAGAAAACCCAACAAGAGCTTGCACAACAAGGTATGTTATTGCGCTCTATTGTCGACTCGTCTCCCGATTTGTTTTATTACCGCGACAACAACGGCGTATTTGCTGGCTGTAATAAAATGTTCGAACAAGTGATAGGGAAAAGCAGCGATGAGTTAATAGGTAAAAGTGTTGAAGAAATCTACCCAAGTGATTATTTACCTGAGGTACTGCGCACCGATAAAAAAGTATCACAAACTCACCAAGCTCTCACTCTTGATGTTGAATATCCAGTAGGGGGTGAAAAGCGTTGGTTTGAAATGCGTAAGTTACCCTTTATTAATGAAAAAGGTGAGTACATTGGTTTACTTGCTTTTGGACGTGATATCACCAGTCGTAAAGAAGCAGCACAAGCACTTGAAGCAGCCTATAAAGATAAAGGTAAGTTCATTGCGACTTTAAGTCATGAGTTAAGAACGCCGCTTAACGGTATTGTGGGTTTAACCCGCATGCTACTTGATACTGAACTAGATAAACAGCAACGTAGCTGGTGTAACACGGTATTTTCGAGTGCCGAAACCCTTGGCAATATTTTTAACGATATTATTGATTTAGATAAAATTGACCGTGAGCAGCTCGATATTGTTGCCGACTCAGTCAACGTGGCCGACTTTATTAATGATGTAGTGAACTTTGCCGGTCTGATTGCTGAACAAAAAGGGCTAGAGTTCAATATTAAGCGCAAAGGTACGCTGGATGTTTACGCATCGCTCGACCCAACTCGTTTACGCCAAGTTGTTTGGAACCTTATCAATAATGCGGTTAAGTTTACTCAACAAGGCCATGTTGAACTTGAATGTCGTCGTGAGAATCGTGCCGATGGTCCGTGGTTAGTTATGCGAGTCAGTGATACAGGGCAGGGTATTCCGCAAGAGCAACTACACCGTATTTTTGACATGTACTATAAAGCACCTGATATCAATGGTACTAATGCCATTGGCTCTGGTATCGGCCTTGCGGTAACGAAAGCACTCGTTAGCGCGATGAAAGGTGAAATTAATGTCAGCAGTACAGAAGGTGAGGGCAGTGTTTTTGTAGTCGAAATACCGCTTCAGTTATGTATTGCGCCTACAGAGCAAAGTTATGCAGTTCGTAGCTTAAACATTCTTTTAGTGGAAGATGTGCCGTTAAATGCTGAAATAGCTACTAACTTACTTGAGCAGCGAGGGCACGAAGTTATTTGGGCTGAAACTGGTGAAGATGCACTGTCGTTTGTCTATACAGAAGATGACTTAGATCTAGTTCTGCTTGATATGCAATTACCTGATATCAATGGTGATGAAGTAGCTCGTCAAATTCGTGACGATGAACACTTTGATAAGCTGCCAATCGTCGCCTTGACTGCCAACGTACGTAGCGCCGAAGAAGAGCTTGCTGGCATCAATATTCAAGGAGCACTTGCCAAGCCTATCAACACCACTAAACTCGATAAAATGCTCGGCGAGCTATTTGATATCAAACAGCAAAAAAACTGTCAGCCTGAGCCAATCAAAGCCGTGACTGAAAAAGATTTATCAGGTATTCGCATTGAGTTACTCGACATAGAAACCATCGAAGACTTTGTAGGCTCTATGGGGCTGGTTATATTTAATCGTAGCTGTGAGTTATTTAATAAGTTAAACCCTCAGTACCAAACTGAGCTGGCAGATGCCTTAGCGGCAGATGATAGAGAAGAGTACAAATCGGTGGCACATAAATTAAAAGGTGCGGCTGGTTCTGTAGGCTTAAACGATGTGCAGTTACACGCTAAGAAGATGGAACACGGCGCGCTTGATGAAAGTAGTGAAGAGTTACAACTGTGGCTTGATGAACTAGCAGTTAAAATAAATGAAGGGCGTGAAGCCCTCCAATTATTCTTGCAACAGTTAGAAGATTAATTCTAATTAGCTGTCGATTTTACCAATGAAGCGGTAGCCTTCACCATGGATGGTGCTGATTAGCTCAGATGTGCTGTTATCGCTTTCAAAGTGTTTTCTGATACGACGAATCGTTACGTCTACAGTACGGTCATTAGCGCGAAGCTCACGACCAGTCATGTGCTTGATTAATTGCTCACGGCTGAAAATACGGCCCGGTGAGTCAAGCATTAAGCGTAGCGCGCGGTATTCACCTTTAGGTAAACGCTTCGCATCGCCACTTGGTGATGTTAAACAACGGCTGTTTTCATCAAGTTCCCAACCGTTAAATGTGATAACACCATTTGTTTCGATATTCGCTTCTTCGCCACCAAGGGCTGTGCGCGAAATAAGGTTACGAGCACGAATAGTTAATTCGCGAGGGTTGAAAGGTTTAGTGATGTAATCATCAGCACCAATTTCAAGACCTAAAATGCGATCAACGTCGTTGTCACGACCTGTTAAGAAAATTAAACCAACGTTACGTTTTTGACGTAATTCACGCGCTAAGATTAGCCCGTTTTTACCTGGTAGGTTGATGTCCATAACTACAAGGTTCACATCATCATTATTTGTAAGCTTGTCATGCATATCATCGCCATCAATGGCTTCAATAACTTTGTAACCTTCAGCTTCAAATAAACTAACGAGGTTTAGTCGAGTTACGTCTTCATCCTCTACGATCAGAATGACTGGCGTTTGCATTGTATATTAACCTTTTCGGAAATTTTATTTACAAAAATTCGGTATTATCAAGCAAAACCGAATACTAGAGATTATAGGATTAGATCCAATTGTTAACAAGTAAAATCAATTTGGATAAAACTTAGCCATAGCTAACAATCGAGATTGCACTTTAAAGTTATGCTGCAATACGTGCTGCTTATTGATATACAGTCGGATTTTATTTCCTTCTTGAACCAGAGAGGCTATACCGCCATTTTCTAAAAAGCTGATACTTTCACCTATCGTTAAAGTATCCAATGAAATTGTATCGGTCCAAAGTGGAAGTATATCATTTTCTAATGTTTCATCAATGTATGTGATATCACAAACTTGAGAAAGTTCAGAAATTTGCTGGGTTTTTTTCACTAATATAACTTTGATTGGCTTTTTGTTAATTTGCAGTTCATTTCTATCTTTAAGAAACGCACCAGGGCCTTTATCTAAGTCATAAAAACAGAATGAAATAGGTGGAGGATCCATTTGCTCATTAAACTTAGTGAACTTGGCAATTTGATACAAAAATGCCGATTTTACCTGGTCAGGTGATTTTGCAGATACCGGGCACACAACAAGCAAAGTTAATAAGATACAACTCACTAATCTCATTACGCTGCACCTTCTTGCAACGGCAGGGTAATTATAAAGTGTGTACCTTCTTGGACTAGTTCATCGTATACGATGCTACCACCGAGTGCTTGAGTCACTAGGTTATACACCAAGTGCATGCCTAAACCACTACCACCTTCACCACGTTTAGTCGTCACAAATGGGTCAAAAATACGTTTTCGAATCGATTTTTCTACACCATGGCCATTATCAAAGTAATGAATGCTCAAGCTACTTTCGTTGCGCTCAACGTTAAAGGTGATTTCGTTATTTTGATCGTCACTAAATGCATGTATCACCGAGTTACTTAACAGCTGTTGTAGCACTTGTTGTAACGGTCCAGATTTGGTTTCAATACTAACATCATTGTTGCAGTTAATCGTGATTTTTGGATTACGGTATTGAATTTCAGAGCGCATCGACATCACTACATCGCTCAATAAATTATTTAAGTTTATTTTGGTGGTGACTTCGACATCTTGATTAACGGCAACTTTCTTAAAGCTAGAAACTAGTTCAGCAGCGCGATTTAGGTTGCGATAGATGAGGTCTAAGTTTTCAATGCCGTCATTAATAAAGCGTTTTAAGTGTGCTGAAGTTAGAGTTTTTTGTTCAAATAGGGCATTAATTTCAGCGAGTTTATCACGGAGTAGAGTAGAGCCTGTAATGCCCAAGCCAATAGGTGTATTTACCTCATGGGCAACGCCAGCAACCATTTGGCCTAGTGACGCCATTTTTTCGTTTTCGACGATTTGGTTTTGGTATTGATGCATTCGCTCAAGGGTGTTGAGTAGCTCTTGGTTAGCCTCACGTAATGCGATTGTGCGCTGGTTTACTTTTTCTTCAAGGCTTTGGTTTAGTTGTTTAATCTCTTGTTTGTCTTTTTCGTGGCGCTCAATTTGCTTTTTAGTGCGCGCGAGCATGATGTTTAAGCTGCCAGCAAGTTGATTTATTTCATCAATATTGGTTTTTTTCGCACGAGTTTCATAGTTATGATTTTTCGATACATCTTGCAGCAGGTTACTCAGCTCATCAATAGGGTTTGCAATGCGTTTTTGAATACGTCGAGCAACAAAGTACACCAAAACTAGAACAAATAAGGTGAGCAAAATATCGATGATAATCTTACGATTAATGTACTGATTTAGCCTATCTAAGCCGCCGCGAACGTACACGTAACCAATGGTGTCGCCTTCGTATACGATAGGTGTTATTAGCTCTATATCTTCATCTTTAAAACGCGGTTCTAATAAATTATCGATGCTACCGACTTTAATGGGTACAGGTGGTGTTCGGTTGGCATTAAAACTACTAAAAAACACTGGTTCGTTTGATAATTCATCGATTGAGTAGATGTGGATGTTTTTAATGAGCGGCACAGACTCAAATGATTTTAAGCGCTCAGATTCTGTTTCGTTATCATCAAACAATACGGTGATTTGTGCATTGTAGGCGATTATTTTCGATAGAATAGAGATTTTATCGACAATCAGTGCTTTTTGCTCTTTGACATCTAAGTAAGTCGAAATAGAAATAGACAAAGACAAACATAACGCAGTAACTAGCATTACCGCATTGGTCAACGCTTTACGAATACTTGTTTGTGTCGAAAATGTCGGCATGCGCTTTTGAAGGCCAGAATTTTTGTTATTAGTAAGAGTTTAGTCTAGCAAAGACAATTGAAAGTAACTAAATATTTTAAAAAATATTTTTACTACGAATAAGCTATTTACTCAACTTTTATTTAGCTGAGTAAACTGCAAATTTAGTATTCTTGAAATCGGTACTGTATTGGCCAAATTGCGCTTCTAAAATAGGTGGGTATTTTAAGAAGCTGTTTGCAACTATGGTCAACTGACCTTGTTTACTTAAGTGCTGCTTAGCTGAGCTAAGAAATGCTTCGGCAATGGTGTAGTCTGTAGCAATACCGGTATGGAAAGGCGGGTTACTGATGATTAAGTCAAACTTACCATTAATATTTGCCAAGCCATCACTCAATACCGTTTGGCCTTTAAGGTGATTTAACGCCAGTGTTTGCTCAGTGGCATAAGTTGCTAATGCACTTACATCGCTACAAACAAATTCAAGCTCAGGCTGCTTTAAACCTAAGTAAGTCGCAATAATGCCGGCGCCGCAAGCAAAGTCGAGTACTTTGCCCTTGCTAATACTTGGCGCATTATTTAAAAGTACCGCAGTACCAACATCAAGAGCACCATGGTTAAATACCCCTGGCACACTGATCGCAGTAAATTCGACTTCGCCCGCTTTTACCTGAAATTGCTTATGGTAACGGCTGATATTAAAGCTATCGTTTAGCGTAAGCTCAGAGAATAAATACAAAATACAGTGCTTAGCACTATCGATTTTGTTACTAAAATTACATTGGTCTTTTAGCTGTTTCTCTGCTGATTTAACACCGCTTTTATTTTCACCTACCACAAAAAGTTGTACATCTTGATGACAAACAGCACGGATGTTATCAAGGCACATTTGTGCTTCTGGCTTAGCTTTAGGGTAATAGTAGATAACTAAATCGTAGTTACCATGTGGAATAGTGTGATCAACCACAGCATGTACGCCGGCAATTTTGCTGGCATACATGAAATTTGCGTGGTTATAGCTGAACGCGGTAATTACTGAGTCAGGATTGAGTGTTTTAAGTTCGTGTAAAAAGCCATCTTGCTCAAAGTTAACCACTAAAATCGATTTTCCAATAAGTTCGTCTTCATTTCGAAGCAATAATAAACTTGGATTGGTTAACTTACTCATGTTGCTTTTACCTTCTATTACTTAGTACGCTCAAACATTAGATCCCATACGCCGTGACCTAAGCGGTGACCACGTTGTTCAAACTTTGTCAGTGGACGTGAGTCTGGGCGAGGAACGTAATCGTTGGTTTCTGACTGGTTTTTGTAACCTTCAGCAACTTGCATTACTTCAAGCATATGTTCAGCATAGTTTTCCCAGTCAGTCGCCATATGGAAAACACCACCAATTTTTAACTTGCTACGTAATTTTTGCGCAAACTCAGGTTGTACAATACGACGCTTATGGTGACGTTTTTTATGCCATGGATCAGGGAAGAATAATTGCAGCTTAGATAAGCTTTCATCAGCAATACAATCAGCAAGCACTTCAACCGCATCGTGTTCGAATACACGTAAGTTTGTTATACCAGCTTCGTCCGCATCCATTAAACAGGCACCCACACCCGGGCGGTGAACTTCAATACCAATGAAGTTAAGCTCAGGTGCGTTTTTAGCCATTTCAACTAGCGATTTGCCCATGCCAAAGCCGATTTCTAGTACGACATCGTTATCGTTACCAAACACTTCAGCTAGGTTTAGCATGCCATTTTTGTGCTCAAGGCCCATCGTTGGCCAACACTTTTCGATGGCGGCGGCTTGGCCTTTTGTTAGGCGACCTTCGCGCTTAACGAAACTACGAATCGTGCGGATATATTTACCCTCTTGCTTTGCTTGCTCGAGGTTTGGGTTGCTTGAATCATTCATAAATTTGGCCTGATAAAAACACTGACTATAGAAAAAGGTTGCGTATTATCCCTGACCAGCGCCTTGAGTACAATAGTCAGGGCCTGTTTATCTTGCGAGATTAATTTTGACATTGAGGTAAAGCTGCTGCTGTTCGACTTGCTTGGCCTAACTAACTGCAATAGACTTGGCCGCAATGAGCTTCAGCAGGTAAAGACGTTATTTTGAATTTAAGCAATAAGGAGTCAACTTGGTTTGCAAACCAAGTGGTTGACTGGTATCACCTTCACGGCCGTAAAACGCTGCCATGGCAGTTAAATAAAACCCCTTATAAAGTATGGATTTCTGAGGTTATGCTACAGCAGACTCAGGTCGTTACTGTTATTCCTTACTTTGAAAAGTTTATGCAAAGCTTTCCTGACATCATTGCGCTTGCAAATGCGGATGAAGATCAGGTGCTACATCACTGGACTGGGCTTGGCTATTACGCCCGTGCGCGCAACTTGCATAAAACGGCAAAAATAGTCCGCGATAAATACCAAGGTAAATTTCCAACAACTCTTGAAGAGGTGATGGACTTGCCGGGTATTGGACGTTCAACTGCTGGGGCTATCTTGTCTTTATCGCTTGGCCAACATCATCCAATTCTAGACGGCAATGTTAAACGAGTACTAGCACGCTTTTTTATGGTTGAAGGCTGGTATGGAGTGAAAAAGGTCGAAAATCAACTTTGGTCATTATCATCGCAATTAACGCCTAAAGAGTCGGTCACTGAGTTTAATCAGGCAATGATGGATTTAGGAGCAAGCCTTTGTTCGCGGAGTAAATTCGACTGTGAGCCTTGCCCTTTAAATAGTAAATGCCTTGCTTTTAATGAAGGTAAAGTTAAAGAGTTTCCACATTCAAAGCCTAAAAAAGCAGTGCCTAAAAAGTCATGTCATCAGCTTATTCTAGCCTGTGACAATAAAGTACTCATGGAAAAACGCCCAAGCTCAGGGATATGGGGTGGTTTGTTTGGCTTTTTTGAGTTTAGCGAGTTAACTGAGCTAGAAACATTTTTAGCCCAGCATGGTTTATCTAACGATACGCAGGCACTTGAAGCATTTACCCATATATTTTCGCATTTTGAGCTGACTATTAATCCGCATGTTTTAACACTGCCGAACATTCCTGATCTTATCAATGAGCGTCAATTGGTTTGGTATCCGCTTGATGAGTCAGTTGAAGTTGGTCTTGCAGCGCCTACGAAAAAGCTGGTTAAACAATTAAGCGCAATAGATTACAATAGCATCACGCAATAAGAGTAGAGAGCAATTATGGCACGTACAGTATTTTGTCAAAAGTTACAAAAAGAAGCTGAAGGCTTAGGCTTCCAACTATACCCAGGTGAGCTTGGTGAAAAGATTTTCAACAACATCAGTAAAGAAGCTTGGGGCCAATGGCAACACAAGCAAACAATGCTGATCAACGAAAAGCATCTGAACATGATGGACCCAGAGCACCGTGCTTTTTTAGAAGAGCAAATGGTAGGTTTCTTATTTGAAGGTAAAGACGTAGAAATAGAAGGCTACCGTCCACCAGAAAAATAAGCCCATGATCTAAAAGCAAAAAGGGCCGTTATGGCCCTTTTTTGATAGGTGTTATTCAGTATCTTGCTCTGCTTTTTTTATTTGTTCTTTTAAATACTGCGCTACTTTGGAATATTCAATTTCATAGCTGTCACGCAGTTCAATTAAGTCATCGCTAGAAAGTTCATCTTCTTTACAGCGTTGTTCAAATACAGCAGCTAGTTCTGCAACTTTCATTGCGCCAATCGTTTTTGAAATAGACTTGAGCTGATGACAGGCTGATATAATGGCCTCTAGATCCTGCTCAATGACACCACTGTTGACTTCCTTACTTAGCTGGTAGCTTTGCTCTAAGTACATTTTAAAGAAGCGTAGTTTTTTGTTCTCGTCAGTACCAACATAATCAGCCAATACATTCATATCGATTGGTGCTGCCGGTCTTTTCACTTCGAGCTTAGTAGCCTCAGGGTTCGTTTTGTAAGCGCATTTGTGTAATGTGGCTTCTAGTACATTTAATTCAACTGGCTTAGTGATGTAATCGTTCATACCTATGCTCAAACAGCGCTCTTTTTCACCTTTAAGAGCATTAGCTGTGATGGCAATCACGTAAGGTTGTGCATTGATATCTTCAAGCTGTGACGCTTCATTACGAATTATTTCAACCATATCGTAACCAGACATTTTTGGCATATGTAAGTCGGTCAGAATAATTGAGTGTTTTCCTTCACGCCATGCTTCAAGGCCTTTTTCACCATTTTCAGCCAGCTCAACACCATAGCCTAGCAGGTGTAGTTGATCGGTTAACACTTGTTGATTTAGCACGTTATCTTCAACAAGTAATACTAGCTTATTTTCTTCGCGGGCTTTATCAACACTTAAGTAGTCGTTAAGTGATTTTTTTGAAGTTATTTGTTTTGGTTTATGTAAACCAGCTGCCACAAGTAGCGACATCATAAAGTTGGACTTGCATAGCGGTGCTGCGTTTAGGTAGAAAATATTTTTATGATTAACGGCGGCTTCGTCCAGTTTACTTAGAACTATAACTTGTTGTTTATTATCTTCTAGGGTGTAGAGTAAGCGGCGCAAGATATAGTTAATATCTTCCATGCTCTCGATACCATCGAGGATCCAAATAATATCTTTTTTATCCTGTTCTACTTCGATTATATCGCTGTTGTCAGCGATAACAGGAGTTGCTCCCATAAATGATAGATAACGAGTAAGTATCTTTTTACGACCATCATGGTTAGTTACAACCACTACGCGTTGGTTTTTCATTACCTGCTTATGAGCATATTCAACTTTACCTTGTGTACTAAAAGGTAATTCGACAACAAACTCACTGCCTATTCCTAGGTCACTAGATACAGAAATAGTTCCTAGCATTAGCTCAGTTAAGCTTTTGCAAATAGATAAACCTAAGCCCGTACCACCGTATTCACGGGTGATTGAGCCTTCAGCTTGAATGAATGGGTTAAAGATCTCGCGAAGCTGTGCTTGCGTCATACCCTTACCGTTGTCTAATACACTAAAACGCAGGGTGTAGTGGTCAGTGGTGTTTTGTGCCACCTCTACCGAAATCTTGACGTGTCCTTTACGTTTGTCGTCTGTTGAGGTGAACTTAATCGCATTACTACATAAGTTATAAAGAACTTGGCGAACTCGCACTGTATCACCAATCAAGTTCGTAGGAATATCAGGGGCAATAGCAAGTTCTAATTCAAGATCACGCTTTTTAGCAACCGATGATAAAACACGAGCGACTTCTTCAATGGTGTCTGACACAGAAAAAGGAATGTTATCGATGTTTAATTTACCCGCTTCAATTTTCGAGAAATCGAGAATGTCATCTAATATTCCTAATAATGAAAATGCAGAATCACGAATAATTGTGCTTAGTCTGTGCTGTGCACCATCTAGCTCTGTTTGGCGCAGTAAATCAATTGTTCCGATAACCCCGTTCATAGGGGTGCGAATCTCATGGCTCATGGTCGCCAAGAAAGTAGTTTTAGTTTCGTTTGCCTGCTCGGCTTTTAGGGTTGCTTGCTCAAGAGCAAGGGTTCGCTTGTGTACTTCATTTTCAAGGCTGCTTTGTAGTTTTTGTAAATCAGCCTGAGAAGCTTTGTTTTCTGTTATAGCTGACTGAACTTTATTTAGAAGCAAGTTGATGTGTCTAGCTACAGAGTTTAATCCAAAATCCAATTCTTCAGTTACGTGGGTCTGATAATCTGCATTTTCGGTAATTGCTTTTAACTCTTGACTCAAAGCGCTACTGCTTTTACTAAAACGTTTATTGATAAAAATGCTCAGTGCGAAGGATAAAATAATTAATGCAAGAAGAGTCATGGCTGCAAGGGCGAGTGAAACCCCTGTTGATTGTGTAACAGGCTGCTCAGATGGATGTTGTTTTACTATAAGTTCACCGACAGGTTGGTCATTAAGTTCAAGTACAGTGTGAATGAGTGAGTTTTGTTCTAGTTGTTGGTTTACTTTACTTGGCGTTATGAGCTTTTTGTTATTAGCGTAAACCAGTGAAACGTCACCATTGAATTCGTATCTATACAAGTAATAATCAAAGTTAGCCTGAAGGAGGTGTGCTAAGTCTAAAACTTCTTTTACTTTGTCTTGACCTGGCATAGTTAATGCGCTGACAAGTGGAGAAGTGAGTTGAGCTGATAGTTGCTGAGCTGTTAATTGAGGTTTATCTATCTTTTGTGGTTTATTACTAGTTGGATAAAAGGAATAAGCAACAACCGCTAGCAAGGCGATGACAAGGTTCGTGATTATAAAAAGCGGTAAGAGGCCTTTAACAGGTGAATTCGATTTACTTGGCATGGCATTAGTCCAACAATTAAACAGCAACATTGAGCATATTCTTGATTATTAGATAATCCTATCATCTACGAAGAAAAATTCACCACGTTTTTAACATAGGTAACCCTTTTATGATGAGGGTCAACTCAAAAGCGCTAAGTTTGTAGATTAAATAAGCTAAAAGCTATTAAAAACAGCAATCTTGATTGAAAACTGTGCAAACAGTTAGAATCCTCAAAAAAAAGTTGACTTGAGAGGGCAAAACCCGTTTAATACGCCGCACGCCCAGACAGCGACAACCAGTTTTGTTGATTAAAAGTGCGTTTAAAATTTAGTGCCAAAATAGCTCGGTATTAGAGCCGTTTGGAATTGCATTGAAAATCCTTGTGGATATTCTGCATAAAACTAAATATTGCCCAGATAGCTCAGTCGGTAGAGCAGAGGATTGAAAATCCTCGTGTCGGTGGTTCGATTCCGCCTCTGGGCACCATTATTAAATATATTGGTGTTTAATTTTTGATTAAAACATCAGTATAGTGCATAGCACACAAATTTAGTGTGCCGACTTAGCTCAGTTGGTAGAGCAACTGACTTGTAATCAGTAGGTCATCCGTTCAACTCGGATAGTCGGCACCATTTATTTTAATAGTTAGCATTTAGCTAATTGTTTTGCCCAGATAGCTCAGTCGGTAGAGCAGAGGATTGAAAATCCTCGTGTCGGTGGTTCGATTCCGCCTCTGGGCACCATTATTTGATAATCTCTTTTAAAGTGATTATAGTGCACAACGCACACGATTTTAGTGTGCCGACTTAGCTCAGTTGGTAGAGCAACTGACTTGTAATCAGTAGGTCATCCGTTCAACTCGGATAGTCGGCACCATTTATTTTAATAGTTAGCATTTAGCTAATTGTTTTGCCCAGATAGCTCAGTCGGTAGAGCAGAGGATTGAAAATCCTCGTGTCGGTGGTTCGATTCCGCCTCTGGGCACCATTATTTATAATCACAATGTGATTAAGTGCACAACGCACACAGGTTTAGTGTGCCGACTTAGCTCAGTTGGTAGAGCAACTGACTTGTAATCAGTAGGTCATCCGTTCAACTCGGATAGTCGGCACCATTTATTATCCTAGGCAGCAAATTGCAGTCAGGAACTTAGCCCAGATAGCTCAGTCGGTAGAGCAGAGGATTGAAAATCCTCGTGTCGGTGGTTCGATTCCGCCTCTGGGCACCATTGATTTAAAGCCTCGCAATTGCGAGGTTTTTTTGTTTTTGGCCCCTCCAAATCACGATTTTACATCCCGTAGGCGTGAAATTTAGAGCTATCAGCTTTCAGCCGTCAGCTATCAGGTGAAAAAGTTAGCGAGTTAGAAAGAGTAAAGGTACGAGTTTCGAGGCCCGAGATACGAGTTGAAGGAGGCGTTTTAACGCCGAAAAAAGAGTTATTAGATATCAGTGGTTAGAAGTCAGATTGAAAAGTGCCTACACTCAGTTTCAGATAAATGCTCACCCGTATATGTAAATTTATTACACGATAATAAACTCTTGTAAAAGAGAGAAGCTAGATCAAAGTTCTGATAGCTGATAGCTGATAGCTGATAGCTGATAGCTGATAGCTGATAGCTGATAGCTGATAGCTGATAGTTTGCAACTTACCTCCATTTTCCTACCGTTCATCGTAGCCACATGCCAGGCAGTGTAATGTTATGTAAAGTCAGTTGAGCAAAACTTAACGTGGTGCTTGAATTACACTCATAAATAGATGTTTTCAGGTTTTTAGAATGAATTGGCAATATAAGCCGAGTTTTTTGGCTTTAAGTGTAATTTTGCTAAGTGCATGTGCAAGCCAGCCGGCTCACAATGAACGAGTTGCTGAACTTGAGTCGGTGCCGAGTGCATGGCAGCAGCTTCCCGCAGACGACAAGGTGCTTGCAGTTCAAGATAACTGGTTGCAGCAATTACACGATCCTCAAGTTTTTAATTTAGTTGAGCAAGCATTGGCGCATAACCAAGCAATTTTACAAGCTGGTTTTGATGTGGCAATTAAAGAGCAGCAGCTTATTGCTGCAGGGGCTGATTTATGGCCAAGCCTAGATTTATCAACACGTGCTAGCCGCAGTAAAGATAATCGCCCTGTCAGTTACAGTAATGCCAGCTCAGCATCGCTAGAATTAAGCTACGAAGTTGATTTATGGGGAAAATTATCGGCCTCAGAAAGACAGGCAAACCTTGAGTATTTAGCAGAAAAAGCCATATTTGCGCAAAGCAAACAACAATTAGTGGCTGATGTAGTAGCTGGTTGGTTTGATGTTATTACTAATCACAAATTGCTTGAGTTGTTTAAGCAACGAGAACAAAACGCCGAGAAAAATTTAGATATTATTGAATCAGGATACCGCCAAGGTTTAAATGAAGCGCTTGATGTATATCTTGCGCGTAATGAGTTAAATACTGAGCGCTCGAATATTGCCGCGCAGCAAGCCAAGCTAACTCAATCGATTCGTGATTTAGAGCGTTTAACAGGTCAATACCCTGCAGGCGCATTAACTGTCAGTGCAGATTTGCCATTACTTGATAACACTATTCCGTTGGGCTTGCCTTCAGAGCTCATCACCCGCAAACCAGCGCTAATGGCGAGCTGGTATCAGCTTTTAAGCACAGACGCAGGGCTTGCTTATGCGCATAAACAGCGTTTTCCGAGTTTAAATCTTTCAGCATCAATCAGTGACAGCACCAATAGAGTAAGTGATTTATTTTCGCCTTCTAGCTTAGCTTGGTCGCTGATTGGTAGCATTTCAATGCCGCTCTTTGAAGGGGGGCGTTTACAAGCTAATGAAGAACAAGCAAGGCTTACCGTTAAACGTCAAGAGCAAGCTTACCTTGCCACACTCTATGATGCATTTAATAATGTTGAAACTGCAATTAGCCAAGAACAAGCTTTAAAAGTTCGTTATGAAAAAACCTTAGAAGCCCAAGAAAATGCGGTTGCCGCTGAGCGCTTATCCTTTGAGCAATATCAAAGTGGCTTAGTAACATATACCACCGTTCTAGATGCGCAAGATCGTTCTTTCAACGCGCAGAGTTCGGTCATCGAGCTTAAAAATCAGCTTATTAAAAATCGAATTAACTTACACATTGCCCTTGGTGGTGACTTTAGTGCAGCAAACAGCGAAGTAGAAGAGCAATAATCATGAATAGTAAGACACGTAAAATATTAATCCCACTTGTAGTTATAGCTGTGACGGTACTGCTCGTCATGTTTATTAAAGGCAACCCACCACAAGCAAACCGCTTTTCTTCACCACCGAAAGCGAAAGTAAATGTTGCTGTTAAAACGCTGACGCCAGAATCCTATCAAGTGATGATAGATAGTTTTGGAACGGTAAAGCCGCGTACGCAAAGTTTGTTAGTTGCTCAGGCCTCCGGACAAATTATAGAAATTAGTGAACAATTTCGTGAAGGTGGTTTTTTTGAAAAAGGCGATGTGTTGTTGCAGCTAGACGATAGAGATCACCGCGCCGAAGTGAAGTCAGCCCAAGCTGCTTTATTAACCGCAGAGCAAGGCTTACTTGAAGAACAAGCTCGCGGTCGCCAAGCTGAAACTGACTGGCAGCGCTTAGGTAAGGGCGAAGAAGCTAGTAGCTTAGTGTTGCGTAAACCACAATTAGCTGCAGCTGAAGCGAGTGTATTATCGGCTCAAGCCACCCTTGAAAAAGCTAAACTCGACTTAGAGCGTACAAAAATTACAGCACCTTACGCAGGTCGTGTTTTAAGTCGCAGTGTAGACTTAGGCCAAGTTGTGAGTAACAACATGGAACTAGCGAGCATTTATGCGATTGACCGTGTTGAGATCCGCTTACCAATCAAAAATAAAGACTTGCCGTTTATTAACTTACCTGAGCAGTTTCGTGACGGCGCTAAAAATAGTGCGGGTTCATTAGTTAAATTCAGCTCAGACCTTGTTGGTAAACAGCATTGGCAAGGTCAAGTTGTTCGCACCGAAGGTGCCATTGACGAAAACGCTCAGCAGCTTTATGTGGTTGCACAAATTAATGACCCTTATAAAGCAACATCTATAAATCAATATCCAATCAAAATTGGTCAATATATCAAAGCGCAGATCACCGGTAAGACGATTGATAATGCCATTGTGATCCCAAATAGTGCGATTTACCAAGGCACTTATGTTTATGTTGAAGAGCAAGGTGTTTTACGTCGTAAAAATATTTCACTTGCTTGGCAAAATGCTAATCAAGCTGTTATAGCTGATGGCCTGTCTGCAGGTGATAATTTAGTTATTACACCGCTTGGACAAGTTAGCTCAGGTACGCAAGTGACTGTGATGGGAAGCGAAGAGTATCAAGCTACGAGGGGGAAAGCTAAGCGTCTTAATAATCAAGAGCAACCTAAAGAGCAAGGAGCGCAATAATGATTGCTTGGTTTACAAAGAATCATGTTGCAGCAAACTTATTGCTGATCAGCATTTTATTAGCCGGTTTATTTAGCGTTTCGACACAAATCCCGCTTGAGGTATTTCCATCGTTTGAGTCAGATCGCATTAGTGTCAGTGTATCACTTCGTGGCTCGACGCCTGAGGATGTAGAAAAAGGGGTCTCTATTCGCATTGAGGAAGCTGTTCAAGATCTTGAAGGGGTAAAGCGGATCACGAGTCGTTCATCAGAAGGCTCTTCATCAGTAAGTATAGAGGTCGAGACAGGTTATGACCCAAGGGAGCTATTGGCTGATATTAAAAGTCGAGTAGATGCGATTAACACCTTTCCGGTTGATGCGGAAAAGCCGATAGTTTCGCTTGCCGAATGGAAGCGCGAAGTTATCGCAGTATCTGTTTCAAGTATTTATGGTGAAAAAGAAACACTTGAATACGCTGAAACTGTACGTGATGAGCTTTTGCGTTTGCCAAGTGTAACTCAAGTTGAGTTAAGCGGAGTTCGTAATTACGAAATAGCCATAGAGGTGAGTCAAGATACTTTGCGGCAATATGATTTGAGTTTAGCGGATATTTCTTCAGCTATTAAGAACTCAAGCACAGACGTTTCTGCTGGTAATTTAAAAACAGAGGGCGGTGATGTACTTATTCGCTCTAAAGGGCAAGCATACCGTAAAGATGAATTTGCTAATATAGTGGTTAAGAACCAAGCCGATGGCACTATTATCCGTTTAGGTGATATTGCCCGTATTAGTGATGATTTTGAAGAAACACCCGTTCGTACTCGTTTTAATGGTAAACAGGCAGCTTTTATTGATGTATACCGTATTGGTCCACAAAGTGCGATTGAAGTAGCTGATGCTGTAAAAAACTTTATTACAGATCATCAAAGTCAACTTCCAGAAGGGTTTGAGTTAAGTTATTGGGACGATGACTCCGAAGTTGTAAAAAGCCGCATAGCTACTCTCACAAGTAACGCAATTCAGGGCGGAATTTTAGTGCTAGCGCTATTAACTCTATTCCTACGTCCAGCTATTGCTTTTTGGGTATTTATTGGCATACCTGTATCGTTTATGGGCGCATTTTTGATAATGCCTATCTTTGGTATAACACTCAATGTAATCAGCTTATTTGGTTTTATTTTAGTGTTAGGTATTGTTGTAGATGATGCCATTGTTACAGGTGAAAACGTTTATACCCACTTAAAAACGGCAGAAAGTGGTGAACAAGCGGCTATTCGTGGTACTCAGGAAGTAGCAACTCCTGTGACCTTTGGTGTGTTGACAACCGTTGCAGCCTTTTTACCTTTAGCTTTTATTGAAGGTGCGCGAGGCGCTATCTTTGCACAAATCCCTGTCGTGGTTATTCCGGTTTTACTATTCTCATTAATCGAGTCAAAGTTTGTTTTACCTGCACACTTAAAGTATTTAAAGCTGCGCCACGAGAAGGGTGAACCGACCAAACTTGAACGCCTTCAGCAGCGCTTTGCCGACGGTTTTGAACACGCAATAATGAAATATTACCAACCATTATTGAATTTAGCCTTAAAGAATAAAGTAGCCACTGTGAGCTTATTTGTCGGTATTTTTATAATTATTATGACTTTAATAACAAGTGGTTGGACGAAGTTTACTTTTTTCCCTCGAATTCCAAGTGAAACCGTGCGTGCATCTGTTACTTTTCCCGCAGGTACACCGTTTGAAGTAACGAATAAATATGTAATCAAAATGTCAGACAAGGCAAAAGAGTTACAAGATAAATATCGTGATGAAGACGGTCAAAGTGTAATTTTAAATATTTTGGCAACTACGGGGGGGCGTGGTGGCTCGTCAAATACGGGCAGTGTTAGATTTGAGATTATGCCAGCTGAAAAGCGAGAATCAGATATTGGCTCTCGTGAACTTGCTAGTGAATGGCGAGACTTAATTGGCATTATACCGGGTGCAGAAAGTGTAACGTTCCGTGCTGAGTTTGGCCGAACATCGAGCCCAATTGATGTACAGCTAAATGGTAGCTCAATTGAAATGCTTGAAGCAGTAGCCGAAAGAGTGAAAGAACGATTATCGACTTATCCAACCGTCTTCGAAATTGCTGATAGCATGTCAGACGGTAAAGAGGAGTTGCAAATAGAGCTGACAGAGCAAGGTTTAGCATTAGGTTTAAACCGTGTTGATGTATCGCAGCAAGTACGTAATTCGTTCTTCGGTGCGCAAGTTCAGCGCATACAACGTGGGCGCGATGATGTGCGGGTTATGGTGCGTTTACCTATTGAAGAGCGTCGTTCTGTTGCTGATTTGAAAGACATTCTAATTAAAACTCCTGCTGGTGGGACTGTGCCGCTCTCGCATGTGGCAACTCTAGTACCGGGCCAAAGCCCATCATCTATTTATCGTATTGACCGCTATCGCACACTGAATGTGACTGCGGATGTCGAAAAATCAAATACCAATATGACGGTGCTGCAAGCAGATCTAAAAACTTACTTAGACGAGCTAATGCAGCAATATCCTGGAGTTGATTATTCACTAGAAGGTGAAGCCAAAGAACAGCGTGAATCATTTGGTTCACTGGCTTGGGGCCTAGTGTTTGTATTTTTTATTATTTATGCGTTATTAGCGATTCCGTTTAAATCATATATGCAGCCATTGATTGTAATGAGCGTTATACCGTTTGGCATGATAGGTGCCGTAATGGGTCACTGGATAATGGGAATGGATCTGACCATTATGAGTTTACTTGGCATGTTGGCCTTGATAGGCGTGGTTGTGAATGACTCACTGGTACTGGTTGATTTTATCAATAAGAAACGTGAAGAAGGCGGTGATTTACTTGAAACCGTTAAGCTTGCCGGTGCAGCTCGTTTTCGCCCAGTTATGCTAACCAGTCTAACCACTTTTATTGGTTTAATGCCGCTGTTATTTGAAAAAGCTACGCAAGCACAATTTCTTATACCAATGGCGGTAAGTCTTGGTTTTGGGATTATCTTTGCAACGCTTATCACCTTGCTATTAGTGCCGGTTAATTATCTATTGATGGAGCGTTTTCAAGGGTGGTTTAAGTAGAGCTCGAAGTTAACAGTTAGCGCTTGGTTGATATTAGGCGCTAGGAGCTAGGTTCTAGGACGCGGGGTAAACCCGCTGCTACAGGTAACGAGTGGCGGCGGATTTATCCCGCGTTTTTTGTTTTAAAAGAATAAAGTTAGCGAGGGGAAAGAGTAAAGTTAGCAAGTTAGCGAGGGGAAAGGGTAAAGTTAGATTGTGCCCGCACATTGCTATGGCTAATCCCGATACCGTAGGCGTGAAATTTATTTCGCGCGAATTCGCGCGAATAAGAGTAATAAGTTCTTGTATAAAAGAAAAACTACATGGAAGATTTTCGATAGCTGATAGCTGATAGCTGATAGCTGATAGCTGATAGCTGATAGCTGATAGCTGATAGCTGATAGCTGATAGCTGATAGCTGATAGCTGATAGCTGATAGCTGATAGCTTGATGGTGTTCCCCAAGTATGCGGTGCCCGGTGTCAGTCCTGAAACCTTGAGGTTTCAGGGCGGGGATCTGCGGTCTACCGTAGGCTTCTCGGTACATGCCGAGCTTGCACAATAGTAAACGAACAGAAACCCTAACATAAAATTTATCGGCTCAGGGACTTAACCAAGCTCCTACACCCTAGGGAACACCTTCAGTATATAAGACAAGTTTCAATCCTTAAACCATAGAAGTAAAAAAAGCGGATCGTTCGCGTAGTTTTTCCCCACCTTTAACTGCTTATTTACTTTTCAGATTGCTTTTTGACCTCAATCATACAATTAATTGGAGTTGCGATTTATCGAGTGGTAGCATGGCGTTACTTAGCCGAACAAAGAAAAAGTTATGAGCACGTTACCTGATTACCAACAAGCCCAATTGTTATTAGAAAAAAATGAAATTTTCGTCGCACCAGCCGAAGCCCATGGTGTGATCAGTGGTTTATTAGCCTGTGGCATCAATATTGAAGCCGAAGAATACTTAGGTTTACTAAGTGATGTATTCAACGATGGCTTAGCCTTCAATAAAGATTTAAAAGCATTTTTTGCTGACGTTTATTCTCAGGTTGTGGCCAGCTTTAGTGATGAAGAATTTCAGTTTGATCTATTCTTACCAAGCGATGATGAAACACTGATCGATTTAGCTAATGGATTAGTATCTTGGGTATCGGGTTTTATGCTTGGTTTTGGGTTAAAACAAAAAGATTACGGCAAGTTATCAGCTGATGTGAAAGAAGTAATTAGCGATTTTAGTGAAATTACCCGCTTAGACACCATGTTTGAAGAGACCGAAGAAGATAGCCAAGCACTGCACGAGGTGATTGAATATGTGCGTGTTTCTGCGTTGTTATGTTTTGCTGAGCTAGGTAAAGAGCCTACAGACAAAAATCCTAAGAAGACCCTTCACTAATCAAATTACAGAGGTTTAGCATGTCGTCTATTGTAATCGATAAAGCTGAATTTAAAGCCCGTCGTGAGCGTCTGCTTGCGATGATGGATAAAAACAGTGTGGCTATTATTCCTGCTGCAGGAGAAGTAACACGTAGTCGTGATACTGAGTATGCATTTCGCCAAGACAGTGATTTCTTCTACCTAACAGGGTTTAACGAACCGGATGCAGTTTTAGTATTGTGTCCGTCGAGCGATACGCCAAGTACTCTTATTTGCCGTAACAAAGACAAACTGGCTGAAACTTGGCATGGTCGCAGAATAGGCTTCGAAAAGGCTAAATCTGAGTACTTATTCGACGCAACTAGCCCACTTACTGAACTAGATGAACAATTATTAGATTTGGTGAACGGCCAGCAGATTTTATTTTATGCACAAGGCACTTACCCAAACTTCGATGCAAAGATCTGGGATTTATTAAGCACACTTCGCGGCGCACCTAAAAAAGGCTACAAAGCCCCGCACACCATTAAAGATATTCGTGGTTTAGTGCACGAAATGCGTTTATTTAAATCTGACGCAGAATTAAACATTATGCGCAAAGCCTGCGAAATTAGTGCGCAAGGTCATATTCGCGCTATGCAGTTTGCCAAACCAGGCGCAACTGAATACCAATTAGAAGCTGAACTGCATCATCATTATGCAATGAATGGTGCTCGTCATCCTGCTTATGGCACGATTGTGGGCAGTGGTGACAACGCCAATATTTTGCACTACACACAAAATGACGCTGAACTAAAAGATGGTGATTTAGTGTTAATTGATTCTGGCTGTGAACTTGAAGGTTATGCGGCAGATATTACACGCACTTTCCCAATCAATGGCAAATTTAGCGAACCTCAAGCAGCGCTTTACAATATTGTATTAGCAGCCCAAGAGGCGGCATTTAGCCAAGTAAAACCGGGTGGTAGCTTATCTAAAGCCAATGAATTGGCCTCGACGGTACTTACGCAAGGGCTCATTGATTTAGGCATTCTAACGGGCGAGCTTGATGAACTAATGGCTAACCAAGCGTGCAAAGCCTTTTACATGCATGGACTTGGCCACTGGTTAGGGTTAGACGTTCACGATGTTGGCGAATATAAGCTTGATGAAAAAGAGCGTGTATTTGAGCCGGGCATGGTGCTAACCATCGAACCTGGTTTATATATTAGCGAAGATGCAAAAGCACCAGAGCAATATAAAGGCATTGGTATTCGTATTGAAGATAACTTACTTGTCACGCAAGATGGCCATGAAAACCTGACCATTTTGGTTCCAAAAACCATTAGTGACATTGAAGCAGTGATGCAAGCAAACAAAGGCTAGGAGCAAGCGTGGCAAAGCAGTTTGATGTTGTCATTATCGGCGGTGGAATGGCGGGTGCAAGTTGTGCACTGGGCCTAAAACAGAGCAATAAGCAGTTATCAATCGCTGTAATTGAAGCAAATGAAGTAAGCGCGGACTATCACCCAAGCTTTGATGATAGAAGCATTGCGCTGGCTCAGCAGTCGGTGCAATACTTAAAATCAATCAATGCCTTTGATTGCCAAGCGCCATTTGCGGCAGCGATTGAAAAAGTAACCGTATCTGATCGTGGTCATTTTGGTAAAACACATATTGATTGCCAAGAATACGGCCATGATGCCCTTGGCTATGTGGTCGAAGTGAATCCATTTGGGCGTAGTCTTCATCAGCAACTCATGCGAACTGATGTCCGTTTATTTTGCCCTGATACAGTCGCCAAACTTGAATACCTGAGCAACTGTGCCAACATCACGCTGAGCTCAGGTGAGCAGTTAAGTGCAAAGCTTGTGGTGATTGCTGATGGTGCTCATTCACAAAGCCGTAAGTTGGCCAATATTGAGTTTAATACCCGCGCTTATCAGCAAGCGGCAATTATTGCCAACATCGAAGTGGCTGGTGGTCATCATCATCATGCTTTTGAGCGTTTTACGGAATACGGCCCAATGGCACTGTTGCCAATGAGTAATAACAGATACTCACTAGTATGGTGCATGGAGCCTGAGCAAGTTGAGCACTATATGACACTTGAAGACGATGCTTTTTTAGCTGCTTTACAAAAAGCATTTGGTTATTGTGGCGGTTCATTTAGCAAAGTAGGCATGCGTGCAAGCTACCCTCTGGTTTACGGTAAAGCAGAGTCACTTAGCAGTCATCGCACGGTATTAATAGGGAATGCAGGCCACGCTATTCACCCAATTGCAGGGCAGGGCTTTAATTTAGGCCTGCGAGATGTACAACTATTGTGTGATATGGCTAATAGAAGCGACCTTGGTGATTACGCTTTTACCCGTTATTACAGTCAAACGCGTAGCAAGGACATTACTACCGTGATGACACTCACAGACAGCCTAGTGCGTTTGTTCTCAAACTCATCACGATTGCTCGCACTTGGTCGCAGCATTGGCCTTTTCTCAATGGATTTATTCTCCTCGTTAAAAACCCCGCTGGCAAAACAGCTTATGGGTCAGGTTAAGCAAGGTAAACGGATATGAAACAAGCACAAGTTTGTATTGTTGGTGGTGGTTGTGTTGGTCTTACGCTAGCACTTGGTTTAGCAAAAGCAGATATCAGTGTTGTGGTTGTTGATGCAAGTAAAAATCAAACCTTACCGGGTGATGATTATGCACTTCGAGTAAGCGCATTGAGTCTTGCCAGTCAGGGCTTATTTGAGTCTTTGAATGCTTGGCAAGAGATCATTAAACAGCGTGCCACACCTTATACGTCGATGGATGTACGTGACCAAGACAGCTTTGGTAAAATTCATTTTGATCATAACGATCTCGACTTACCACAGCTAGGTCATATCGTTGAAAATGATATTATTCGCTACGCTTTAATTAGCGAACTTGAAAAGCAAAGTAATGCCGCTTTATTGTTCGAAACCCGTTATCAGCAAATTCATCAAACTGATTCTGATGTATTTATTACGCTTGAAAGCGGCGAGCCTGTGATTGCTAAATTATTAGTGGCGGCTGATGGTGCCAACTCGGCTATTCGCAAGCAGTTCAATATGCCAATTACTTTTAAAGATTACGACCATCACGCCATTGTTGCTACGGTTAAAACGTCTGATGAGCATAACAACACGGCACGCCAAGTATTTTTGCCAACAGGGCCGCTGGCGTTCTTACCGTTACCAGACAAACACACGCATTCAATTGTATGGTCAACAAGTCCAGAGCACTGCGAGACACTCTTAGCGCTTGATGATAGCAACTTTAATAAAGCAGTAATGGCAGCCCTTGATGGTCAATGTGGTTTATGTGAAGTGCAAAGTGAGCGCATGGCATTTCCACTTAAAATGCGTTACGCCCAGCAGTGGGTGTCTGGCAAAGTGGTATTAATGGGCGATGCAGCGCATACCATTCATCCATTAGCTGGTTTAGGTATGAATCTTGGCCTAAAAGACGCCGCTTATTTAATTGAGCTTTTAAGTAATGAGCAAGGTGAGTTTGCAAGCGCGCGCACACTGCGTGATTATGAACGTACTCGCAAGCTTGATGCACAAAAACACATTGCCATGATGCAAGGCTTAAAAGAGTTATTTGCAGGGGCTAACCCACTGAAAAAACTTGTACGTGGAGTTGGTTTAAGCCTTGTTGATAACCTTGGTCCAATAAAACATTTGTTCGCAAAAGAAGCGATTGGTAAATAATTGTTATTTCTAAATTTAAGCCGCAGCTAAGCAATTAGCTGCGGCTTTTTTGCACTTATATGAACGCAAAATGATAGCGCTGTCATTTTTGTTAGTGTATGATTAAATTTTTGTGATTGGTATGGAAATTAAACAGCTTTATCTAGCTATAATCTCCAACCAAATAAAAATAATTAAACTAAGAGAACAATTATGGAAGCAACGGTTGAGTGTGACAACAACACAAAACAAAGCATCTGGCTGCCAATGGTATTGGCCGGCTCAATGTTTTTTATCTTAGGGTGTATAACGTGGCTTAATGGTGCAATCACACCATTTTTGCAGCAAATGCTTGAGCTTTCGCCGTTACAAGCTTCGTTTATCATCTCTTCTTTTTATATTGCAGTAACAGTTGCCGGCATCCCATCGGCGATGCTGATCAAACGTGTTGGTTATAAGAATGGCATGGCGATTGGCTGTGCGATTATGGCTTTATCGGCGCTGATGTATATTCCCGCTGCAAAACTGCAAATGATCGAGATTTTCTTGTTCGCGCAGCTAATGATTGGTGTTGGGCAAACCGTGCTTCAAACCGCAGTTAACCCATATGTGGTTAAAATGGGCTCTGAGAAATCAGCCGCCGTGCGTGTTTGTATTATGGGCTTATTAAACAAATTTGCAGGCGTGATCGTGCCGGTGATTTTTGCTGCAGTGGTAGTAAGCGGTGTTGTAGATGGCGCAGGTAAACTATCGCAAGAACAAAAAGATATTATGGCTAATAGCCTTATCATGCCCTATGTATTGATTGCAGCTTTAATCATGTTATTTGCCGCATTTGCTAAATTTGCTCCATTACCTGATTTAGTTTTTGATGAAGACAAAACATCAAACGGTAAAGGTGAAATTAAAGAAACGCTTGCACACCCACACTTGGTTTTAGGTGTTGTTGGTATTGCACTATACGTTGCTGTTGAAGTTATTGCGGCAGACACAATTGGTTCTTACGCATTACAGATTGGCGTTGCCGACTACTCAGTCATGACCTCTTATACTATGGCGTGTATGTTGATTGGTTACGCAATTGGTATTTTGACTATTCCGCGCTTTATGAGCCAACAAACAGCGTTATTAATGTCGGGTATTGCTGGTATTATTACCGTGTTGCTAGTGGTACTTGGCAGCAATGATTCATTCATTATTTCAAACTTATTATTAGTGCCATTTGGTGGCCCTGAGTTACCGGACCCTCTTTTGTGCATTGCGTTATTAGGCTTTGCTAATGCAATGGTTTGGCCTGCTATTTGGCCACTGGCTTTAGCTGGTTTAGGTCGCTTAACAGGCACTGCATCAGGCTTACTTATTATGGGTATTGCCGGTGGTGCACTCGGCCCATTGTTAATTGGTTTAGGCAATGTTGCTGGCCTTGGCGCACAAGGTGCATATATTGTCATGATCCCAAGTTATGTATTCATTTTATTCTATGCCTTAAAAGGCCATAAGATGAGAAGCTGGTAGTAAATTAGCAAACTAATTTTAAAGTTATGCAAAGCCGCGGTACGCCCATCACCGCGGCTTTTTTGATCGTAAACTAAAGCCATCAGCTTTCAGCCGTCAGCTATCAGATAGAAAAAGTTAGCGAGTTAGAAAGAGTAAAGGGGAGAGGTACGAGTTTCGAGGAAAGAGATACGAGTTGTAGGAGGCGTTTTAACGCCAAATTCGTAGCAGCGGGTTTACCGCGCGTAATTTACTGTTTTTTCTGTGGTTCACTATTTTTTTCACAAAGAGAAGACAATGAGAAAAGAATAAGAAAGACCATAAGATTTTGTAGTTTTTCCTCTAAAGCGCAGCGCCTCTTATCCTCTTTGTGATTATTATTTTAAATTATGTTTTCTCTATGTAACGCGAAGCGTCTCGGTGTTCTCTGTGGTTCACTATTTTTTGCACAAAGAGAAGACAATGAGAAGTGAATGAGTAAGCCAATAAAACTATTAGTTACTTTCCTCTAAAGCGCAGCGCCTCTTATCCTCTTTGTGATTATTATTTTAAATTATGTTTTCTCTATGTAACGCGAAGCGTCTCGGTGTTCTCTGTGGTTCACTATTTTTTACACAAAGAGAAGACAATGAGAAGAGAATGAGAAAGACCATAAGATTTTGTAGTTTTTCCTCTAAAGTGCAGCGCCTCTTATCCTCTTTGTGAGTATCTGTCCCCCTGTGTCAGGATAGTTGTCGCCTCTAACATTTAGCAGAGGCAAATAAAATGAGACGTCAATTTACACAAGAATTTAAAGTTCAAGCTGTTGAAAAAGCATTATCTCAATGTGATGATGTTCGCTTAGAAGATATTGCAGATGATTTAGGTGTCGGTTATTCAACGTTACAACGTTGGATAGCACTGGCAAAAAAGCATCAACTTGAAATACACCAGACGGGTAGCCAAATGACAGCAGAAAAACGACCACAAGACTGGAGTTTAGAAGAAAGGCTCAACGCGGTCATTGAGTGTGGAAGTTTAGATGAAGCCGCCATAAATGAATACTGCCGTAATATAGGGCTTTATCCGCATCATATTCAGCAATGGAAGAAAGACTTAGTAACACCACCTTCAAATAAAACAGTAAAGTCAGACAGTAAACAGCTTAAGCAAGAAATAAAGCAACTGCAAAAAGAACTGAATCGCAAAGATAAGGCCTTAGCTGAAACTGCCGCTCTGCTTGTGCTCAAAAAAAAAGCGGATGCACTTTGGGGTTTCAACGAGGACGATTAACAACAGCGACTGAGCGACATGAATTAATAACGCTTATCACAAACGCACAGGCTTCAGGGGCAAGGAAAGAAAAGGCATGTGAGTTACTTGGACTGACACTAAGAACCGTTCAGCGATGGATTGAAGCAGACGATATGACTGACAAACGGACGAGTACGAAAAAACAGCCGCCAAACCGTCTCACAGAGTTAGAGCGGCAGCGCATTATTAATACGGTTAATTCAGCCGAATATGGGCATTTACCGGCCAGTAAAATAGTCCCTAAGCTGCTTGATAAGGGCATATGGATAGCGTCTGAAAGTTCGTTTTATCGTGTCATGAAGGCACATAACTTATTAACGCATAGAGAAAAAGTAAAGCCAGCTAAGCCGATGAAAAAGCCAAGAGCATTGAAAGCAGTGCGTGCAAATGAAGTATACACTTGGGATATCACCTATTTACCAACGAGCGTAAAAGGGCAATTTTTATACTTATATTTAGTGATGGACATTTTTAGTCGAAAGGTTGTTGGCTGGCAGGTTTACGACACACAGTTAAGTGAATTAGCCGCAGATTTAATGAAGGATATTTGCAGTCGGGAGCAAATAAAGCGCGAGCAAGTCACGTTGCACTCAGATAATGGTAGCCCAATGAAAGGCGCGACATTACTGGCAACATTACAGGAGTTAGGGATTGTGCCATCATTTAGTCGACCGTCAGTAAGTAATGACAATCCATACTCTGAGTCGTTATTTAAAACGTTAAAGTATCGCCCAGAATACCCAGAAAAGGCATTTGAAGATATAAGCGCAGCAAGAGAATGGGTAAGTGGGTTCGTTGATTGGTACAATAATGAGCACCTACACAGTGGTATAAAATTTGTGACGCCAAACCAACGTCATTCAGGTTTAGATAAAGAAATATTAGCTAAGCGTCAGCAGGTAAACGACGCAGCTAAATTGAATAACCCAAGTCGTTGGTCAGGAAAGTCACGAGACTGGTCAATGATAAATGAAGTAAATTTAAACCCTGAGAAAAAAGAAGAAATGCGGGCGGCATAAAATTTAACTTGAGGCGACAACTAACTTGAAAAACTCCGAAACACTTCGGCACTAAAGTACCTTATATGGACTCCTCCTATTGCACAATACCCTTATATGGACTCCTCCTATTGCACAATACCCTTATATGGACTCCTCCTATTGCACAATACCCTTCGTTAATTTTGTCAGACTGCGTGCTTATATGCGGGCTCATAATGAGGAGCTACCTCGGCCCTTTGATGTATTCGCGCCCTTGTGCCTCTTCTCCTACTCGGTGTTTTAACACGCCAGGTACTTTACAGGCTATCAAGGGTGGGTCTAACCGCTTAACGCAGGTTCTTGGTCAATACTGTTGTTTCTGTTATCGAAGGCTAAATATTAATTTGCCAGTAGCATTGGTTCATAACTCGTGCCCTTTTTCAGCATGGCATACGCTGTCCTAACTGTTTTATTTGCTAACGCAATGGCGGCGCACTTCACACCGCGTCTTTCAACTAATGCTTTGAGCCATTGTTCTTTTTTCGTTTTTGGCTCGCGATGCTTTAGCTGACTGATGACTGCTCTGGCTCCGAGAAACAAGTGGCTCCGTAATGTTATCTCGCCACGGTATTTGGCTATATGACCTATTCGTACTTTTCCACCACTTGAGTGCTGGCGCGGGGTGACACCAACATTGGCTGCCGCATTACGTCCACTCGTAAAATGGGCTGTGTCACTTAAGCTTATTAATAAATCAACCGCTGTGATAGGCCCGACACCCTCAAGCGCCAGTAAGCGTTCACATTGCTCGTCTTGTTTTACTAAACCTGTCAGCAACTCATTTAATGTTTCTTTTAATGTTGATTGGGCTTTAAATAATTCATAGCACTGAGCTATACACTGCTTTAAACCAAAGGTTAACCCATTATCGCTATCTTCTAAAATCTCAGGGATAGCTTGCCTAAACGCGCATTCTGATTGCTTGATTATAATCCCAAATTCAAGTAACAAACCTCTGATTTGATTAGCCAACTGCCGTTTCTGCTTTTCAGCTAACGCACGCATTCGCTCTATCGACTGTAGACTTTGCTGTGCTTGTGTCAGTGATTTACACGGGCGAACATTAGGTGAGAAAGAAGCGGCGGCTATTGCAATAACATCATTTGCATCCGTTTTCTGACCAACTCTAAATGCTTTGACAAATCGAGGGTCTAGAATCACAACTTCATGACCAACACTACGCGCTTTGCGTGCCCAATAATGAGCACCGCCGCATGATTCCATAACAACTTTACAGCGAGGTGATGTAGTGAGTATGGTCAATAGTTCTTTTCTACTCACCGCTTTATTACTTTGTAGTTTTTGATGAAGAAACTTACCGACTTGAAAAACATTTTTTGCCAAGTCGATACTAATTAGGTTAAATTTTGACATGTATGGATTCCTTATTGGTAAAAGTAATTGTCCAATCTCTTTATACCGTACTCACCCTATTTGGGGGAGGAGTCCATACATCTCCTACATGCATTACAACAAACGCGACTATTCGGCTTCAAACTGAAAGCTGAAAGCTGACGGCTCGTGATCCACTTCTCTTTGTGCAAATATTTTTCCGCGCGAAATAAATTTCACGCCTACATCAAACGTAGGCGTCACGCTTGCTTGGCGCATCTTAATTAAGCACCAAGCCTACAAATTAATACAGAACACGCAAACCACACCGTTCGGCTCAAAATTGACAACTGAAAGCTGACGGCTTTATTTACTTCTTCCGCCCATGCAGGGCTAAGCGCTCTAACTTTGCTTTTAAAGATGGCGGGGCGTCTGCGGCGATGGCGCTGAGGTAATCAGCAGTTTGCTCGCTCATTTGACGTTTAGAAACAGGCTTTTGCTCTGGCTTATTTGTTGCTGATAAGCGCTGCGTTGCCTGTGGGTTTGCGGTAATTTTAATTTGCCCAAGCTCTATCATGCCTGCGGCACGAAAATGAGAAAGCATATCCATTTTTAAATAATTTAAACGCAGCGCAATCGGTGCAGAAACCGCTTCGATCATCAAAGTACCATCACGGTAATTACTTACTCGGCATTTTTTTGAAAGCGTTTCACCTAAAAAGTCATCAAGAATAGTTTGTTGAGAAGACAAGCCTTGGGTTTTACCAGCATAAGATGCTAAGCGACCACTCAAGCCCGCCATAATATCGCCAACAGCCTTTGGCGCGTATCTATCTTTTGCCATTAATCTTCTACCTAAAAGGGTTAATCACCACAAAGAGAATATACCACCTACGTAAATATGAAGCTATTAGGTTTGAGAGACGAGGGGTAAGTTACAAGTTACAAGTTACAAGTTACAACGATTGAAGGTGTCACCCTTACTTGGCAAGCCTAATTTATGGTTTAAAGCAATTATCACAAAGAGGCTATGAGACGCTGCGCTTCAGAGGAAGTAAAAATAATCTCGTGGTTTCCTCATTCTTTTCTCATTCACTTCTCTTTGTGCAAAAACATATTGAACCACAGAGAACATAGAGGCGCTTCGCGCTACACAGAGAAAACAATATTTAAAAAAGGTTTGGCCTCTCCTTCTCTTCCTCTGTGCTCTCTATGCCCTCTGTGGTTCAATCAAGCTCTCCGCGCGAAATAAATTTCGCGCCTACATCAAACCGTAGGCGTCACGCTTGCTTGGCGCGTCTTGCATTTAGCACCAAGCCTGCAAATTAATACAGAACCAACAAACAACACCGCTCAACTCAAAACTAATGAATTAAAGCTTAAAGCTCCCTTCCTCTTCCTCCTGCGTGATTGTTTCTGGTACACTTTTCTTTTGTTATTTATTTAACTTGCACGATGACACAACACTCTCTTACTTTAATCGTATTAGCCGGCGGGCTGGGTAGCCGCTTTGGCGGAAACAAACAAATTGCCGAAATTCCCGGGCTGGGCTGTACCATCATGGAACTGAGCATTCAGGATGCGGTTAAAGCAGGTGTGAGCCAAGCGGTGATCATCATAAATAAAAAAATTCGTGCTGAGTTTGAGGCAACAGTTTTACCGCGCCTGCCTGAATCGCTTGAAGTAATTCTAGTTGAGCAAGCAATTAGTGCTGTGCCAAATGGTTATGAACACTTAGCCGCTGAACGCCAAAAGCCGTGGGGCACAGGCCATGCTTTACTTTGCGCAAAACCCTATGTGAATAACCCTGCTATTGTCATTACTGCCGATGATTATTATGGCGAGTCTTCTTTTGTTATTCTTAGCGAACACTTCAAACAGCATAGTAACTGGGCCATGGTAGGTTACCCGATAAAAGACACTCTTTCGGCACAGGGTGGTGTAAACCGTGGTGTATGCTCTGTTAATAGCCAGCAGCACTTGACTGATGTAGTCGAGTACCTAGATATTAAACTCGAAAATAATGTTTTAAAGGGTAACAACCCACATGATGAAAGGTTAGCAATAGCTCAAGATTCACTTGGCTCAATGAGCTTTTGGGGAATAACACCTAGTTTATTTAAAGACTTAGAAAAAGGCTTTATTGAGTTTTTAGAAAATACTGACAACGGTGTCATTAAAGAGTACTATTTACCCAATGAGATACAACTCGCGATTAAAGATAACCGCCAAGCTGTAACCGTTTATACTGCAAAAGAGCCATGGTATGGCGTGACCTACAAAGCTGAATTGGATGCAATAGCACACACTTTATGTCAGTTACGTCAAAAACAAAACGATTAGCCCTCGCCTCTTCTTGCAAAAAATAAGTAATGGAAAATTAATGAAGTCGAATCCTGTTGCAACTTATCTTTCTGAGCACTTTGGCTTAGGTACAGATAACGTAACGTTAAAGCCAATTGGCAATGGCCACATCAACACAACCATGTTGCTTAAAGCTGAAGAAAACGCTTTAGTTGTGCAAAGATTAAATACCGATGTGTTCCCTAATCCTGAGCACCTAGTTGAAAATGCACGGCTAATTGAGCAACACCTAAGCGAAAAGCTTAGCAATGGTGAATATAACCTCGAAATTATTCGACATATTCCAACTCTCGAAAATGACTTTTTAGTTGAATGCGATCAAGGTGTTTGGCGTGCACTCGAATTTATTGGCGGCAGTTATAGTGAAGATGTTGTAGCAACTATCTCGCAAGCACAAACTGCAGCCAATGCATTTGGCCAATTCGCACTGGCTTTACAAGATTTTCAGGCTGAACAGCTACATCATGTGATCCCTGATTTTCATAACTTAGCGATGCGCTTTGATGCCTTTAAAAAGGTGCTCGAAAAAGATCCCGTAAATCGTGTAGCACTTTGCCAAGACGACATCGACTTTTGTTTAGCTCAGCAATCTCTTGTTGAAGAGCTAAAACAGCTTGAAGGTAACATTCCTTTAAGACCATGCCATAACGATACAAAAATCAATAACATGCTGTTTTGCACACAGTCAGATGATGCAAAAGCAGTTATCGACCTCGATACCTGTATGCCAGGTTATTGGCTATTTGATTTTGGCGATATGGTGCGCACCTTCTGCTCACCTGAGCAAGAAGATTCAACCAATCTAAATAATGTACGTGTTCGTGAAGAGATCTTTGCCGCCATCGTTAAAGGTTATGTCGAGCCACTACAAGATGTGATCACCGACGCCGAAAAAGAAAGCTTTTGGTTAGGCACCAAGGTCATGACCTTTATGATTGGCCTGCGCTTTTTAACAGACTTTATTGATGGTGATAATTACTTTGCCACCAAACATGCAAACCACAACCTTGAGCGCGCCCGCAACCAGTTTGCTCTATATCGCGATATTCTTGAAAAAGAGCACACGTTAAAAGCGATTTTAGATATAAACAAGGGCTAGGTTTTATATATTCACAAAGAGGATAAGAGACGCTTCGTTTTAGAGAGAAACAATTTGGTATGTTATTGTCTTCTCGTTCTTTCCTCATTCACTTCTCTTTGTGCAATTATTTTCGCGCGAAATAAATTTCACGCCTACATCCACCGTAGGCGTTACGCTTGCTTGGCGCGCCTTACATTCAGCACCAAGCCTGCAAATTAATAAAGAACCCACAAACCACACCGTTCGACTCCAAACTGACAGCTGAAAGCTGATGGCTTGCCTTTAAACATATTTGAACCATAGAGTAAACAGAAGCGCTTCGCACTACACAGAGAAAACCAAATTGTCACAAAGAGGACAAGAGACGCTTCGCTTTCCCCCTGTGTCAGGATAGTTGTCGCCTCTAACATTTAGCAGAGGCAAATAAAATGAGACGTCAATTTACACAAGAATTTAAAGTTCAAGCTGTTGAAAAAGCATTATCTCAATGTGATGATGTTCGCTTAGAAGATATTGCAGATGATTTAGGTGTCGGTTATTCAACGTTACAACGTTGGATAGCACTGGCAAAAAAGCATCAACTTGAAATACACCAGACGGGTAGCCAAATGACAGCAGAAAAACGACCACAAGACTGGAGTTTAGAAGAAAGGCTCAACGCGGTCATTGAGTGTGGAAGTTTAGATGAAGCCGCCATAAATGAATACTGCCGTAATATAGGGCTTTATCCGCATCATATTCAGCAATGGAAGAAAGACTTAGTAACACCACCTTCAAATAAAACAGTAAAGTCAGACAGTAAACAGCTTAAGCAAGAAATAAAGCAACTGCAAAAAGAACTGAATCGCAAAGATAAGGCCTTAGCTGAAACTGCCGCTCTGCTTGTGCTCAAAAAAAAAGCGGATGCACTTTGGGGTTTCAACGAGGACGATTAACAACAGCGACTGAGCGACATGAATTAATAACGCTTATCACAAACGCACAGGCTTCAGGGGCAAGGAAAGAAAAGGCATGTGAGTTACTTGGACTGACACTAAGAACCGTTCAGCGATGGATTGAAGCAGACGATATGACTGACAAACGGACGAGTACGAAAAAACAGCCGCCAAACCGTCTCACAGAGTTAGAGCGGCAGCGCATTATTAATACGGTTAATTCAGCCGAATATGGGCATTTACCGGCCAGTAAAATAGTCCCTAAGCTGCTTGATAAGGGCATATGGATAGCGTCTGAAAGTTCGTTTTATCGTGTCATGAAGGCACATAACTTATTAACGCATAGAGAAAAAGTAAAGCCAGCTAAGCCGATGAAAAAGCCAAGAGCATTGAAAGCAGTGCGTGCAAATGAAGTATACACTTGGGATATCACCTATTTACCAACGAGCGTAAAAGGGCAATTTTTATACTTATATTTAGTGATGGACATTTTTAGTCGAAAGGTTGTTGGCTGGCAGGTTTACGACACACAGTTAAGTGAATTAGCCGCAGATTTAATGAAGGATATTTGCAGTCGGGAGCAAATAAAGCGCGAGCAAGTCACGTTGCACTCAGATAATGGTAGCCCAATGAAAGGCGCGACATTACTGGCAACATTACAGGAGTTAGGGATTGTGCCATCATTTAGTCGACCGTCAGTAAGTAATGACAATCCATACTCTGAGTCGTTATTTAAAACGTTAAAGTATCGCCCAGAATACCCAGAAAAGGCATTTGAAGATATAAGCGCAGCAAGAGAATGGGTAAGTGGGTTCGTTGATTGGTACAATAATGAGCACCTACACAGTGGTATAAAATTTGTGACGCCAAACCAACGTCATTCAGGTTTAGATAAAGAAATATTAGCTAAGCGTCAGCAGGTAAACGACGCAGCTAAATTGAATAACCCAAGTCGTTGGTCAGGAAAGTCACGAGACTGGTCAATGATAAATGAAGTAAATTTAAACCCTGAGAAAAAAGAAGAAATGCGGGCGGCATAAAATTTAACTTGAGGCGACAACTAACTTGAAAAACTCCGCTTTAGAGAAAACTCCGACAATTTGGTATGTTATTGTCTTCTCGTTCTTTCCTCATTCACTTCTCTTTGTGTAAAAGTTTTTAAATTCGTAGGAACGGCTTTAGCCGTGAATAAAATAAAGATGTTCGGCGTTAAAACGCCTCCTACATCGTAGGCGTCACGCTTGCTTGGCTCGTATGGCATCTACCACAATAGCAGTAAACAAACACATCGCAATTCAGCCTGACGGCTGACGGCTACTATAATCCAGACAAAAAAAAGCCGCTTAAAGCGGCTTTTTATTTAGGGATTAAACCCTAAGTATTACTAACAAATATATTAGCTACCAGTTACTGTTTCACAAACAGCTGTAAGTGCGATTGACTCAGAAGTACCGTCAGCTGTAATGGTAGTAGAATCTTTCTTTGTACCATTTGTTAATGGGATTCGTGCATTAATAGTAACTTCGTAAGTGCTACCTTCAACAAGGTCAGCTAGTGAGAATGTACCACCTGAACCTGAAGCAACAACTTTCTTCTTGTTAGCTAAGCTATACTTAACTAAAGCACCGCTCATATCGATTGTTTGGGTAGAATCGTTAGAACATGCAGCCGTTACAGTGAAATCTTCTGAAGTGTAAGTAACAGGGTTAGCTAGTGCTACAGGTACCTCACCACATACATCAACTTCGCCGTCAGATTCAAACCAAACTTGACCGTTACCGTCAGTTACAGTTACAGATGCAGTTGCAGTAGAAGAAATACCATCTTTCTTAGCTTGACCCGAAGTGACTACAATATTATTTGAGCTGTTTGAGCTAATTTTACCAGTATAGCTTGCATCAGAAGAATCTAGAGAAACCGTTAAGCCTTTAGCTGGAACATCATCACCACTAACTGCTACTGAGATACCCGAACTACAAACATCTACCGGTGCAGTTGAAGCAAAGAATGTTAAGTGGCTTGTTTGGAAGCTACCAGTGTAAGTACCTGAAGTTGCATTAAGAGCACCTACAGTTACCATGTTAGTTTCTGACTCCCATAAACCCGTGTCTTCGTTATGAGACTTAAGACCTAGCATATCGCCAGTTTGAATAGCTTCACCATTGATCATAGTGTCAGATGGAATCGCCATTGAAACAGTGATAGGGTCAGAGAATTTCTTAATTTTCTTACCTTCACTGTTTGTCATTGTAACATTAGCAACACCAACAGCTTTAACTGTTGTTTCTGCATCAGCGTCATTAATATTTGCAGGTACAATAGATTGTGCTGCAGAAGATGTAGCATCAGCGCCTGTTACGTTTAATGAAATTTCACCAGATACAGGTTCTTCATTTTCATCAAGTAAAATAACACCCGCTGGTACAGTTGCAGACGCACTTGAAGCGCCTTCTTCAGTAGCTGCTTCGATTGGTGCAGAAGTAGTACCACCCGCTTCAACTGTAGCTTCAACTACAGTATCAGCAATACCTTCAGCAGTTTTTGATGTTAGAGCTAAAACTTGGTCAATTGAAGTTTCGCCTTCTTCAGCCACTAGGCTAACTGCGAATGTTTTACCAACATAACCATCTGCAGTTACGTTTACAGTTACTTCTTCAAGTGTTGCACCGTCTTTAACGGTGAAAGTAACACTACCATCTTCAGTTGTAGTAGTTGTTAACGCTTCACCATCAACATCAACGATGTTACTAGATACAACACCGTCTTCTAAAAATGTTACGGTAGCATCAACCACATCAGTTGTAGCAGAATCAATAACACTAGTGTTAACAACTAGGCCTAGTTCAGCAGGCGCTTCAGGTGGAACAATGACGGTTACAGGTGGATCTACCGGATCTGGTACGACCTCATTTTTGTCGTCATCACTCGAACAGCCTGAAAGAGCAAAAACAGATGCTACAGACATTGCTAGTAGCGTTTTTTTGTTAGTAAACATAGGGAGTCCTTTTATTCCTTTTTTAAATAAACGTATCAAATAAGGTCGATTAATAATGAAAAGTTATTAGCCCGACTCTAATCTAAGAGTTATTAGGTAACAACTTTACATAGCTACCTAGAAGGTTAAATAACAATCACAACATTTGCAACAGTCATTTCGCATATTGAGCCTTTATTTTTCACTAAAAAGGCTCAATATGAATTATAGGTAATATTTACAATCCATCAATTATGATTACAAAAAATAATTTCATACTCTGTGTATTCAAATTAACAGAAAAAAACATATATAAATTGATTACTTATATTCAAGGTACACATCTCGCAAGCGGCTAAAGTTAGCGTACACATAAGCTTTTGATAAACGACCTTGATTTAAGAACTTGCGGTCTAAGCTTATATTATTAAATGGTGTGTATGCACGGTTAAACACTACAGCATTTTTAGATTGTCCCACTTGAGTATCGATTGCGTGACGCCAAGCTTGGTTACCTTTAACTTGGCCATAGCGGCTCACACTCATGTCTTTTCTTGGTGTAAGCGGGATGCTAAAAGCAAAGCCAATTTTTTTCACGCTCGTGTCTTGCGCATAAACTGCAAGATAGCTATCGCCAAACCAAAAGCGGCTTTCAACTTTAAAACCAGAGTCGTCATAAAAGTAGTTACCTGCCTCAGCGTGCAAGGTTATATCTTGTTCAACCCAATTAAACTGGTAAGAAACTACCTGAATATCTTTGTGTGCATCGTAATCTTGATAATCATAATAGCCAATATTGGCACTCACTTTATGTCGGCCTTCAGGGCTTAACCAAGTTGTTTCGTTTTGAATACCCATATAGTCTTGGTAATCTTTAAAATAACCAAGCTGAGTTTGGTTATAAATACCGTAAGGCAATGCAAATGTTTGATAAAGTGTTGCTCTGTCGAGCTCAGACTCTTCGCGATAATATCTAAACGGTGCATCTTTTTCGTAGTCATCACTATCGGCTACGTGCACTTGGCCGCCCAAGTTAAGGCCTGCACCCTGCCATAATGGGACATCAACGTCTGCACGAACCGCAAATGAAAAGTCGTACACACCAAGTTCTGTCGCATAGTTATTTCTAAGAACAGGGCTTAGTGACACTCTTGGTTTAAAATAAGGCGTACTTGTATTCATTAAACCAACCCAAGTTAATGCTCTTGGCAACGGCATTGAGCCTTGAAAAACAATTACTTCTGGGTGTTTTTTCGCAAGAATAAATTCGCGGTATTCGTCTACATTACCTTTTAAGCTAAGCTGAGGAATATCTTGCTTAGACATCATTACATTAAACTCAGCACCTTCGCTGGTTACATATTGAGAAATGCGCCCAAGCACAAGGCCTATAGCATCAAGGTCGTTACGGTTAAATACTGAGTTTTCAAATTTTACTGCAATTTGCTTATCACTGTTAAAACCGACTTGTACACTTTCGAAGCCATCTTTAACCAAAGCATGCTTTAAAGTAGCTGCTTGTTTGGTCATTTCTTTATTGCTTTCGAAATAACGGTGTGCATTAGGGTCTTTAATGGTTACAGGTTCTTTATTAGCCTTTAGTTTAAAGTATGCTAATTCGTCACTTTCTGATAAAACGGGTTCTGGCGCACTTTCAATAGCCTCATATTCAGGTTTTGTGAATAAAGGCATTTTAAAATTAACGCCCCATGAAGTGTCTTCTTCACTGTAGTCTGTATTGCTATAAAAACGGCTAGTGAATGTTAATTCACCTATATCATATAGCCACTTTTTAGGGACCGTAACTTTTGCTGCGGCATTAAAAGCATCGGCGTCATGTTCAGCTTGTAGTGCAAACCAGTCAAATGGTTGCCATTCAACCCCCGCAAACGGGCCATCCATTTGGCCGCTAATACGGTCACTTACAGCGTAACCTGCTGAGAACCTAAAATCCCATAATTCTTTAGAGGCAACTGCATAATAGGTTTCGTAGTTATTTGCTGCACCGCCGATATCTTTTGCACCAATTGCAACAGTAAACCACTCTTTAGGTATATAAGGTAATTGATACTTAGCATTAAATGATAAATCGCGCAGTTGACCACTGCCTTCAGTATAAAACAAATTGTCATTCATTGATTCGGCTGCTATTTGGCCACTTACCTCAAGGCCATCAAATAAACCAGCTGAAAAAATAAAATTATGACCATCAACATACTCCCCACCTCTTAGGTCAAGCATATTGTTGTAACCTAGATCAATATGACCAACGTCAATAACACTAGCGTTAGGAGTGTTTATTAGGCCTGTATAGCCAGTAAAAGATTGATAGTTATTTATTTTTTCTGAAGCTAGCACAGGAGCGCAAAGAGTAGCTAACCCGCTAATGAGTAAAGTGTTCGCCTTTAGCATAACTCGAATCCATGAAGAATTATTAGAATTTTTTGTTAACGCCAATATAGCATTAATTAATTAATTTAGTTAGTTATTCATCTTTAAAAAGTTAATACAAAAATGAAATTTAAATCATAGATAAAACCAAAATATCACAAAGAGGATAAGAGACGCTGCACTTTAGATAAAACAACTTATAAGATGTATTGGATCCCTTTTTTTCTTCTCATTCACTTCTCTTTGTGAAAAACTTATTTGAACCACAGAGAACACCGAGGCGCTGCGCGCTACACAGAGAAACCAATATTTAAAAGAGGTTTGGTCTCTCCTTCTCTTCCTCTATGCTCTCTATGTCCTCTGTGGCCCCCTGTGTCAGGATAGTTGTCGCCTCTAACATTTAGCAGAGGCAAATAAAATGAGACGTCAATTTACACAAGAATTTAAAGTTCAAGCTGTTGAAAAAGCATTATCTCAATGTGATGATGTTCGCTTAGAAGATATTGCAGATGATTTAGGTGTCGGTTATTCAACGTTACAACGTTGGATAGCACTGGCAAAAAAGCATCAACTTGAAATACACCAGACGGGTAGCCAAATGACAGCAGAAAAACGACCACAAGACTGGAGTTTAGAAGAAAGGCTCAACGCGGTCATTGAGTGTGGAAGTTTAGATGAAGCCGCCATAAATGAATACTGCCGTAATATAGGGCTTTATCCGCATCATATTCAGCAATGGAAGAAAGACTTAGTAACACCACCTTCAAATAAAACAGTAAAGTCAGACAGTAAACAGCTTAAGCAAGAAATAAAGCAACTGCAAAAAGAACTGAATCGCAAAGATAAGGCCTTAGCTGAAACTGCCGCTCTGCTTGTGCTCAAAAAAAAAGCGGATGCACTTTGGGGTTTCAACGAGGACGATTAACAACAGCGACTGAGCGACATGAATTAATAACGCTTATCACAAACGCACAGGCTTCAGGGGCAAGGAAAGAAAAGGCATGTGAGTTACTTGGACTGACACTAAGAACCGTTCAGCGATGGATTGAAGCAGACGATATGACTGACAAACGGACGAGTACGAAAAAACAGCCGCCAAACCGTCTCACAGAGTTAGAGCGGCAGCGCATTATTAATACGGTTAATTCAGCCGAATATGGGCATTTACCGGCCAGTAAAATAGTCCCTAAGCTGCTTGATAAGGGCATATGGATAGCGTCTGAAAGTTCGTTTTATCGTGTCATGAAGGCACATAACTTATTAACGCATAGAGAAAAAGTAAAGCCAGCTAAGCCGATGAAAAAGCCAAGAGCATTGAAAGCAGTGCGTGCAAATGAAGTATACACTTGGGATATCACCTATTTACCAACGAGCGTAAAAGGGCAATTTTTATACTTATATTTAGTGATGGACATTTTTAGTCGAAAGGTTGTTGGCTGGCAGGTTTACGACACACAGTTAAGTGAATTAGCCGCAGATTTAATGAAGGATATTTGCAGTCGGGAGCAAATAAAGCGCGAGCAAGTCACGTTGCACTCAGATAATGGTAGCCCAATGAAAGGCGCGACATTACTGGCAACATTACAGGAGTTAGGGATTGTGCCATCATTTAGTCGACCGTCAGTAAGTAATGACAATCCATACTCTGAGTCGTTATTTAAAACGTTAAAGTATCGCCCAGAATACCCAGAAAAGGCATTTGAAGATATAAGCGCAGCAAGAGAATGGGTAAGTGGGTTCGTTGATTGGTACAATAATGAGCACCTACACAGTGGTATAAAATTTGTGACGCCAAACCAACGTCATTCAGGTTTAGATAAAGAAATATTAGCTAAGCGTCAGCAGGTAAACGACGCAGCTAAATTGAATAACCCAAGTCGTTGGTCAGGAAAGTCACGAGACTGGTCAATGATAAATGAAGTAAATTTAAACCCTGAGAAAAAAGAAGAAATGCGGGCGGCATAAAATTTAACTTGAGGCGACAACTAACTTGAAAAACTCCGCTGTTGAGTCACGCGATATAAAATCGCACTAACTCACACCCGCAAAAAAGCCGTGGGATTTTCATCACACGGCTTTTTAAATTTCGCTAAAACGTTTTATTAAAACGAGTAGCTGTAACCCAGTTGTAGGCTACGTGGTTTGCCAGGTTGAATACCACCGTTTGCACGGTTTGCAACGTAGGTTTTGTCAAACAGGTTGTCTATTGTTAAGTACACTTTTTGTTTGTCGTCGATTAGGTATTTAGCAGCTAAATCCCACACAACGCGGCTGTCGATTGCATTGCGACCTGAGTCTGTTAAGTCTGCGTGTGCATCGGACACGTAACGCATTTGTGTATCGAATACAAAGTTTGAGAACTCAGCACCTACAGAAAGCGCTAATTGGTTTTCAGGTACGTATGGCATTGCATCGCCTTTTTCTACGCTACCCCAAAGATCAGATTCAAATGCATTATCGAACTCAGAATCAGTGTAAGTGTATGTTAAGCGAACTGGGAATGAAGCTGCATTTGTAGCAAACACTTTACCTGCGCTTAGCTCAAAACCAGACACCGATACTTCACCGTAGTTGTATTGATCGCCAATGTTGTCATCGCTACAACCAACAGACGCAGTACAGTTACCGTGCATGTTTGTGTAGTCAGAGTTAAAGTAAATTACTTCACCTTGAATGCCAGCGTAATCGTAACGACCACCTAGCTCAATGTTGACACTCTCTTCTTCTTCTTGGTTTGCATTACCAGGGGCTGCTGGTGCGTAACCTTTTTGAATACCAGCAAGCAGCGTTAGGTTGTCGCTTACTGTGTATGTTGCACCTAGAGATGGCACTAAGATCTCAGTGTCGTTGCTGATGTCTTTTGTTAAACCATTTTCACGGTTTGGATCAGACTTAGCCCATTCAACACGTTTGATTGTGATGTCTTCGTAGCGAAGACCAGCGCTAATTACTAATGCATCAAGTGACCACTCATCTTGAATGAAAAGGGTAGTCGCTTCGGCGCTATCTAAACGGTTACTGTTTGAACCTGGAACGCCTTTTTCTGTTAGCGTCATTGATAAGTCTTGGTTAAGCGTGTATTTGTCTTCCCACTGGAAACGATCCATTTCATCTTCATGGTAACGTGCTCCAATAGTAAAGTAGTGGTTACCTGCTGGAATATGGAATTCAGTTTGTAAGCCTTTTGCTTGGTAATCTCGGTTATTTGCTTTTACGCCAACACCCTCAATACCTTCGCTAGTTGGGTTTGCTTCAAATTCACTGTATTGCTCAAGGTAACTTGTGCTTACTTTACTTGCTTTATACCAGTTACGGTGGAAGTCGTTTAAGTAAGCTGTAGCAAGTAGCTCGTAACCTTTACCAAAACGGTATGCATAGTTAATTTGGTATGCATTGTGTTGTGTGTTCATTTCGTCGTTTTGCGATGCAGCATAACGACGATAAGGGGTTGCTTGGTAATCAGCGTCAGTTAAACCCATGTAAGTTTCGTCAGAACGCTCGTCTGAGTACTTTAATTTCATTTCTAGGCTGTGTGCTTCGTTGTCACCAAAGTCAAAACCAAACTTTAATAAGAAATCGTTCTTTTCAAAGCCTGTGTTGTCGCTGCCAACTGGTAAGTCTTTAAAGCCATCTGCGCCGTAAGTAAATACTTCTACAAGGCCAGCAGCGTTGTTTTTCTTTTTACCGAAGTAAGCATGACCTTTGTAGAAACCATCGCTACCAAGTTCAGCGTTAAGTAAACCTTTAGAGCCTTCTGTTGGTAAGCTACGCGAAACTAAGTTTAAAACACCACCGGTTGTACGCGGACCATACTTAACAGAAGCAGCACCTTTTAGTACTTCGATAGACTCCATACGACCCATAGTAGGGAAGTAGTAAGCAGAAGGAGCAGAGTAAGGTGCAGGTGCGACAAGTACACCATCTTCCATTACAGAGATTTTGTCGTTACGGCCTGTGCCTGTACCACGCATACCGATATTAGGACGAAGACCATAGCCGTCTTCTTCTTGTACATATACACCAGGTACAGCACTTAAAACACGAGAGATATCAGTGTATTCAAACTTTTCTAGTTCTTGCTCGTCTATGAATGTAGCAGAACCTGGAATATCGTTAATTGCAGATGCAGAGCCAATTACAGTGATTTGCTCAAAGTTTTTCTCTTCTTTAGTTACATCTTTTGCAAAAGCATTCGCGCTTAAAGATAAAGCGACCGCAGTCGAAAGCGTAGAAACAATAAACTTAGGTGTCATTGTGTGTCCTGTGTATTTAGATTTTTTTAACGGGCGCAATTAAAACATGTAATATAATGCGAATCAATCCTATTTGTAATAAAAGTACTGTTATCTGTAAGTTGTTGTATTTATTTATTTAAATAAATTACAGTAGTATTGTAATATCATTCTGGTTCGGTGATCTGTTAAGTAAAACTTAACAAGTTAGCGAGTTAGAAAGGGGAAAGAGCAAAGAAGCTTTAAGCTAGATTGTGCCTGCACATAGTTAAATAGAAATGCTCGCCTGTAGGCGTGAAATTTATTTCGCGCGATATTTCTTAAACAACGGGTAATTCGTAGGTCGGGCTTTAGCCCGTCAATGTTAGTGATTATGTGTCGCCATAAATGACGATCTACAATATTATTTTGCACAAAGAGAAGAGAATGAGAAGAGCCAAAAGAGAGTTTGTTTTCCTCTGAAGCGAAGCGTCTCTTGTCCTCTTTGTGATTTTTACTTTCTCTATATAGCGCGAAGCGCCTCGGGGCTCTCTGGGATTCAATATTTTTTGCACAAAGAGAAGAGAACGAGAAGAGAATGAGACACGCCAAAAAGAGTTTGTTTTCCTCTAAAGCTCAGCGTCTCTTTTCCTCTTTGTGATTTTTACTTTCTCTATGTAGCGCGAAGCGCCTCGGTGTACTCTGTGGTTCAATATTTTTTTTGTACAAAGAGAAGAGAACGAGACGAGCCAAAAGAGAGTTTTGTTTTCCTCTAAAGCGCAGCGTCTCTTTTTCTCTTTGTGAATATTCATTTTATTATGCGATATGAAATCGCTGCTACAATTTTGCTAACTTGCTAACTTGCTAACTTGCTAACTTGCTAACTTGCTAACTTGCTAACTTGCTAACTCACTCACACCTATGTCAAACGCAGGGCGATGAACTCAGCAAGTTTATCGACGGCGGTTCCTGGGTCTTCAGTGCGTTTAATTAAACTAATACCTATTTGCCCAAGTTCAGGTAGGTCTTTGGTTTGTAATTGGTAATTCAGCTCATTAGGTACGGTGCTTTTTGCGAGCACAGTAATGCCTAAGCCTTCTTTTAACGCGGCAGTCAGGCCGGTTAAGTCAGCATTACTGTAGGCAATACGGTATTTTATACCGGCACTTTGTAGTGCTTCTATTGCTCTGCGGCGATAAATACATCCCTCAGGTGCGGTGACTAGCGTTACCACATCGTTTTGTGCAAGGTTTAAATCGCCTACCCATACTAATTGGTCTTGCATAAAAATAGGGAACTTGGCTGACTCTAGCTCTTCGTTTAATGCCAGTACTAAATCGAATTGATCTTGGCGCGAGACCGACAACAAATGTTTACTCAAGCGAGAGCGAACTTCTAGTGATACATCCGGGTAGAGGGCAACGAAGTCACCAATGATTGAAGGTAGAATACGTGCGGCAAATTCACTGGGGATCCCCAAGCGCACTTTACCAGTGACATTTTCGCTAGTGAACTGCTGCAAAATAGCATCGTTTTGTTGCAGCATTTGTTTAGCTAATGGCATAAGCAATTCGCCATATTGATTAAGTACTTGGCGCTGACCTTGTTTTTTAAATAGCTTATGGCCAAGCATGTCTTCTAGGCGCTTAATTTGTAAGCTCACAGCAGGTTGCGATAGCCCCAATAATTCACCAGCTTTGGCAAACCCGCCAACTTCAACAACGGTTACTAAAGTACGTAAGCTATCGGTAGAAATGTTCTTCATTAAAAAATTCTATTTATAGGGCTATATATATAAGCATTATTTATCAATTGATAAATAATTACAATTTGTTGTTGCCAGCACGGCGCAATATACTTCAAGCATTAACGATTGATAGGTGTCACATATGACTTTTACGCCAATAATGTTTGCTCGCCACAGCCAAGCTGAGACTCCAGCAGATAATGTGCTACGAGCTAATAGCGATATTGCCATTATGGATTTTAGTGGCACTGAAGCAATCCCATTTTTAACGGCTATTTTAGGTCTTGATATTAATAAGCTAACTGCTAGCGGTTTAGGCTTACGTAGTTCATTAGACGATGACCTAACAAGCAGCTACGCTTATGCCCTGTACTACTTTAACGAAACTGCATTTCGTTTTGTGTTAGGTAAAGATGCTAGCGTGCAATTACAGTCGCTTATAAATGAGCAACAACTACGTTACGACATTGATTATGTAATGCGTGACGATTTAAGCGCGCTAACCCTAAGTGGTGAGCAGGCGTTTGATGCCTTAGTAGACAGCTTTAAGCTAACGCCGGGGCTGCGTTTGTCAGACATGCGCAGTTGTTATGGTGCACAAAGCGGTGAGGTATTTATTACCGCGATAGATAACCAAGCAACACAGCAATTTCAGCTGGTGGCGCGCCAAGCAGAGCTTGATAAATGGCAAACGCACTTACAGCAGCTCGGCTTTGATTTAGCCTTAGCCAACGTTGCTTAAAACATAAAATATTTAAAACAGCTACGCACTTGGGTGTTTAGCTGTTTTTTAGTTACAAAATCGCAATTTGGGTGTGACAACTGTGCAACTAATGTATAATCGCCGCCCATGTTATTCCCCCTCATTAAATTGAGGCCACGCCCCACACTAGTGGGTTAATTTAAAAGTGAAGGAATATTATGACTTCTAAAACAGTTTTACATGCTAAGCACCTAGAAGCTGGCGCAAAAATGGTTGATTTCCACGGCTGGGAAATGCCAATCAACTACGGCTCACAAATCGAAGAGCATAATGCGGTTCGCACAGATGCAGGTATGTTTGACGTATCTCACATGACAATTGTCGATATTCAAGGCGAGCAAGCACAAGCGTTCTTACGTAAGCTAGTTGCAAACGACGTTGCTAAGTTAACAGTACCGGGTAAAGCACTTTACACAGGTATGCTTAACGAAGAAGGCGGCGTAATCGACGACCTTATCATCTACTTCTTCTCAGAAACGAACTACCGTTTAGTTGTTAACTCAGCAACTCGTGAAAAAGATTTAGCGCATTTAGCTAAAGTTTCAGCTGATTTCGCCGTAACGGTAACTGAGCGTCCTGAGTTTGCAATGATTGCTGTTCAAGGCCCAAATGCACGTGCCAAAACAGCAACAGTACTTACTACAGAGCAACAAGCTGCTGTTGAAGGTATGAAGCCTTTCTTTGGTGTGCAAGCAGGTGATTTATTTATTGCGACAACAGGCTATACTGGCGAAGATGGTTATGAAATCGTAGTACCTAACGATCAAGCTGCTGATTTATGGCAACAACTTCTAGACGCAGGCGTAGCGCCAGCAGGTCTAGGTGCTCGTGATACATTACGTCTTGAAGCAGGTATGAACCTTTACGGTCTAGATATGGACGAAAGCGTTTCTCCACTTGCTGCAAACATGGCGTGGACAATCGCATGGGAGCCAGAAGATCGTAAGTTTATTGGTCGTGAAGTATTAGAACAGCAACGCGCTGACAAGAGCACAGACAAACTAGTTGGTTTAGTGCTTGAAGAAAAAGGCGTATTGCGTAGCGGTTTAAAAGTCATCGTTGAAGGTGGTGAAGGGGTGATTACCTCTGGTACATTCTCACCAACCCTTGGTCACAGTGTTGCGCTAGCACGCGTTCCGCGTTCAACTGGCGAAACAGCCCAAGTAGAGATGCGTAAAAAACTGGTTAACGTTAAGGTTGTTAAACCTTGCTTTGTACGTAACGGCAAATCAGTTATCTAAACTATAAAAAATTTGGTGTTATCACCCAATATAAACCAAAGGAACAAAAAGATGAGCAATATCCCAAGCGAATTAAAATATGCTACTTCACACGAGTGGGTTCGCGACGAAGGTGACGGTACGTTTACTGTAGGTATCACTGAGCACGCACAAGAACTTCTTGGCGACATGGTATTCGTTGAATTACCAGAAGTTGGTGATGAAGTTGACGCGGGTGAAGACTGCGCAGTAGCTGAGTCTGTAAAAGCAGCATCAGACATCTACGCACCAATCGGCGGTGAAATCGTTGCAATCAACGAAGAGCTTGAAGATTCGCCTGAAACAGTAAATAACGACCCGTACACTGACGGTTGGTTATTCCGTATCAAAGCATCTGACACATCAGAGCTTGATAACCTGTTAGACGCTGAAGGCTACGCTAACACAATCGACGAAGACTAATTAATTAGTCACGCCGACTAAAAGCCCCGTCTAGATCCCCAGCTAATTAAATGCGTAGCTTGGGTTTCACTGGGGCTTTTATGATTTTATAGCTTACTTTTCCATACGCTGTAAGTTACTGAATCAACCTGTTTTTAAGTTATTGCCAGTTACCCATTGGCAGTAACCACTTTTTTTTGGATCATAGGAATCTGGACAAATGTCAAACGCCAAATCTCTTGAACAATTAGAGCAAAAGCAAGATTTTATTCGCCGTCACATTGGGCCAAGCCCAGCGCAAGTAAGCGACATGCTGAGCGCTCTTGGAGTATCGAGTGTTGAAGAGCTGATCGGTCAAACGGTACCTGCAAGCATTCGCTTAGAGCAAGGTTTATCAATTGGCGAAAGCCGCACTGAAGTTGAAACACTAAGCTACTTAAAATCAGTAGCAAGCAAAAATAAAGTGTTCAAATCATACATCGGTCAAGGCTACCACCCAACTCACGTACCACACGTAATTTTACGTAACGTACTTGAGAACCCAGGCTGGTACACTGCGTATACACCATACCAACCAGAGATTGCACAAGGTCGTTTAGAATCATTATTAAACTTCCAGACTATGACCCTAGACCTAACTGGTCTTGATTTAGCAAGCGCGTCATTACTTGACGAGTCAACGGCTGCTGCAGAAGCAATGGGTCTTGCAAAGCGTGTTGCTAAAGCTAAAAAAGCTAACATCTTCTTCATTGCTGATGACGTACATACACAAACAATCGACGTTGTTGCTACACGTGCAGACCAGTTTGGTTTTGAAGTGGTTGTTGGTCCTGCAAGCGAAGCGGCTAATCATGAGATTTTTGGTGCATTATTCCAATACCCATCAACAACCGGTGAAATCACTGACGTAACTGACCTAATCGCACAAGTACAAGACAAAAAAGCGATTGCCTGTGTTGCTGCAGACATTATGAGCTTATTAATGCTTAAAGCACCAGGTAAACTAGGTGCAGACGTAGTACTTGGTTCAGCACAGCGTTTTGGTGTACCTATGGGTTACGGTGGTCCACACGCTGCATTCTTCGCAACACGCGACAAGTACAAGCGTTCACTACCAGGTCGTATTATCGGTGTTTCTAAAGACCGTTTAGGTAACGACGCACTACGTATGGCAATGCAAACACGTGAACAACACATTCGTCGTGAAAAAGCCAACTCGAACATCTGTACAGCGCAAGTATTACTAGCGAACATGGCAGCGTTCTACGCGGTTTACCACGGTCCACAAGGCCTGAAAACGATTGCTGAGCGTATTCACCGTTTTGCAGACATCTTAGCAGCAGGCTTAAAAGCAAAAGGCGTAAACCTTAAGCACGACACATGGTTCGATACACTGACTGTTGTTGCAGATAACAAAGACGAAATCGTTGCACGAGCAGTAGCAAACGGCGTTAACTTTGCGTCTAACCGTGCAGGTGAATACTCAATTTCTGTATCAGAAACAACAACCCGTGCAGACGTAGCTGAGCTATTCGACATCATCTTAGGTGAAGGTCACGGCCTAAGCGTTGACGCACTGGCAAACGAAATCGAAGTAAACGGCAGCAACTCTATTCCTGCAAGCCTAGTACGCGATGACGAAATTTTAACGCACCCTAACTTCAACTCGTACCACAGCGAGACTGAAATGTTGCGTTACATCAAGCGCCTAGAGAACAAAGACTTAGCGCTTAACCACTCAATGATCTCATTAGGTTCATGTACCATGAAACTTAATGCGACAGCTGAGATGATCCCTATCACTTGGCCTGAGTTTGCAAACTTACACCCATTCTGCCCACTTGATCAGGCAGCGGGTTACCAAATCATGATGACTGAGCTACATGATTGGTTAGTAAACATCACAGGTTACGATGCAGTTTCACTACAACCTAACTCAGGTGCACAAGGTGAATATGCAGGCTTAATCGCAATTCGTAAATACCACGAGTCACGCGGTGAAGGTCACCGTAACGTATGTTTGATCCCAAGTTCAGCGCACGGTACAAACCCAGCGTCTGCACAAATGGCAAGCATGAAAATCGTGGTTGTTGACTGTGATAAAAACGGTAACGTTGATATGGCAGACCTTAAAGCGAAAGCCGAAGAGGTATCTGAAAACCTATCTTGTATCATGATCACTTACCCATCTACACACGGTGTTTACGAAGAAACAATTCGTGAAATCTGTGACATCGTGCACCAGCACGGCGGTCAAGTGTACATGGACGGCGCAAACATGAACGCGCAAGTTGGTGTTACAAGCCCAGGTTCAATCGGTTCTGACGTATCGCACCTTAACCTACACAAAACATTCTGTATTCCACACGGTGGTGGTGGTCCAGGTGTTGGCCCTATCGGTGTTAAATCTCACCTAGCGCCATTTATGCCTAACCACAGCGTAATTAATGTTGCTGGCACAAACATCGGCAACGGTGCGGTTTCTGCTGCTCCTTACGGCTCAGCAGCTATTTTACCAATCTCGTGGGCATACATTGCTATGATGGGCTCTGAAGGCTTAAAACAAGCAACAGAAATGGCTATCGTGAACGCTAACTACTTATCTGAGAAGCTAAGCGAGCACTACCCAATTTTATACCGTGGCCGTAACAACCGCGTTGCGCACGAGTGTATTGTTGACCTACGCCCAATCAAAGAGCAAACAGGCGTTACAGAAATGGACGTAGCTAAACGTCTACAAGACTACGGTTTCCATTCACCAACTATGTCATTCCCAGTAGCTGGCACACTAATGATTGAGCCAACTGAGTCTGAGTCTAAAGTTGAGATCGACCGTTTCATCGAAGCAATGGTGTCAATCAAGTCAGAGATCGACCGTATCGCATCTGGCGAATGGTCAATTGAAAACAACCCGCTAGTGTTTGCACCGCACACACAAGCAGACGTACTAGGCAATGAGTGGGATCGTGCATACGACCGTTTCTACGCTGCATTCCCAGTACCAAGCGTAGCAAAAGACAAATTCTGGCCTACAGTAACCCGTATCGATGACGTATACGGCGACCGTAACCTAGTTTGTTCATGCCCAGCGGTTGAGACATACCGTGACTAAGGTTTGATTAAATTCAAATGCCAAAAAGCCGTTGCAGCAATGTAGCGGCTTTTTTGTGTTTTGGATAAAGTTAGTGAGTTAGAAAGGGGAAAGAGTAAAGGGGGAAGGGAGCTATCAGCTTTCAGCCGTGAGCTGTCAGATTAAAAATACAAGTTAGCGAGTCGAGTTGCTAGGGGAAAGAGTAAAGAAGCTTGATCAGCTTTAAGCTATAAGGTTTAAGTAAGATTGTGCTTGAACATAGACAAGGCTAAACCCGATACCCTAGGCGTGAAATTTATTTCACGCGACTAAGTTAGAGTAAAGTCAAAAAACAAGAACTGTCTAAAACTAGTAAAATGAGATATTGAAGTTAATAAGTTATAGTTTTAAAGGATGTTGGTAATTGTGATACCCTAGCGTGTGAGCTGCACCTGGCAGCAAAAGTACCTATAAATAAATACAGGATGACAGTACACAACTACCAACAGACCTATAATAATATGATTAATAAGGACTCCGCAATTCTTTTTTCATAAGAACTTGAGCTAAATTATTATCTTGCCAAGTAAAAAACCATTCTCTTCCTTTTATAAAATTAAGAATTTCCTCATCCGAATTTTCAAATTTCACTTCACGGCAAAGTTCATTAAATAGCTTTACTTTGAAAGAGTTGGAAAAATATGGACAGCTTAGTGAGTCAAAAGCTAAGCATGTTAACTCTGTATCAATACAAATATCGGTAGATGATGAAAGTAGTTGTAAAATATAACTGGCCTTGTTGATCAAATACAGCTCTCTAACAAACTCACTTAACTTACTGATATTTAGGCAGACCAAGGGTGTTGATCTTATTTAGCGCCTTCACTTTGATCATCGCTTCAACCAGCTGGCGATTGTAATCACGCGCATTTAGCTTAGCCCCCATCAACTGTTTAAAACGGTACATCGCTGTTTCTGCTAATGAGCGCACATGATATCCACTGAGCTTTTTCCATTGTGCGATTCCTAACTTATTGCACAACATGACAGCCTCATTGCGTGGATGCTTATCAGTCCACAGCCGTGCATTCTCTCTCGGCGGGATAGCAGGTATCGCGCCTTTTTCAGTAATTTCTGCATAGCAGCGGCGGCTATCATAAGCACCATCAGCGCTCACTCTATCTATACGCCGGCGTAATGGTCTTATCAAATCTTGGAGGGTCTCGCCGTCGGTGACGTTACTGAGCGTCATTTGCGCCCCCACAATATCATGCGTGTTGGCATCCACCGCAAGGTGCAGTTTTCGCCACTTTTTTCTTGCCTTTACGTGGTGCTTCTGTGCATGCCATTCACCTTCGCCAAACACCTTAAGTCCTGTGCTATCAACTACAATATCTACAAATCCAGTGGTGCGGACTTTACTGCGAAATTTAATATTCAACTCAGCACTGCGCTTACACAGACAACTGTAGGTTGGGGCTTCAAGCGGAAGCTTCATCAAAGATAATACCGATTGTGTGAACCCTTGTAGTGCCCTGAACGACAAGCCAAAGACAGCTTTGAGTGTTAAGCAAGTTTCAATAGCAAGATCAGAGAAATGATTAGAGCGGCCACGCCCACCGTGAGTACATTCGTTATACCAATGACGCGTTGCTTTTTCGTCAAACCAGAAGCGAATATTACCGCGGTTAACGAGGGCTTGATTATAGTGAGACCAGTTTGTGATTTTGCTCATTGTTGTTGCACGGGCTAGTAGGATATAGATGATCTGATCACAGGCTGGCAAGATAGTTCAAACTTTTAGGAAACAACGCCAATATAACTCTCAATAAAATTAGTTAATTCTGGTTTACTATTTCTAATAAACGCAATCAGCACCATAATTTGAAAGTAACCCGCGAATTCAAGTCCGAAGTGCACCACTCGCTAAATTAGGCTGCTTTGCGTAATTCATCGAATATTACCGCTGGTTGCCTAAACCCTAGACATTTTCTCGGCCTCGCATTGAGCGCCTTTTCTATGTGCGCAATTTGCTTATCTGTCACCGTTCGTAAATCAGTGCCTTTGCGAATATATTGACGCAACAAGCCATTAAAGTTCTCATTTAACCCTCTTTCCCATGATGAGTAGGGGTTAGCAAAGTAGATGTCGGTTTTTAGCTTGTCTGAAACATGCTCATGTTCACAAAACTCACTCCCGTTGTCTGCGGTTATCGTATGAACATGGCGTCGATAGCGCCACAGCATACCTATCATTGCTCTGCTCACTTGCGCTGCACTTTTTGCTGGCACTTTGCGTATCAGGTAAAACTTACTTGTACGCTCGACTAAACTAACGATTGCTCCCGTACCATGCTTGCCAAGTACTGTATCCGCTTCCCAATCACCAAATCGTGTCTTAGTGTCAACAATCGCAGGTCTATGTTCAATGCCAACACGATTTGGGATGATGACACGTTTGCTTCGGCTGCCTTTACGATAACGTCTGTGCCCTTGTCGCAGATGTTTGTATAGCTTGCCACCACTCAATTTATCTTTTTGAATATAGCCATAAATCCATTCATGACTCACAGGATGCCCGATAATTTTGCTTACACCCGCAACCTGCTCAGGGCTCCATTTTTGCTCCAATCCAAACTCAACGAACGCAATTGTAAGTGCTGGCATGGAATACTTGGCAGCTAGATGTTTTCGTTTACATGCCTTTGAATGTGCAACCTCAGGCAAGTAATGACTTCGAGTACTATTGCGCCTAACTTCACGACTTATAGTGCTGTGGCTCACTTTTAGCCTTTTCCCTATCTCTCGATAGCTAAAACCCTCGCGTAAGTAGGCCTCAATCTGGTATCTTTGCCCTTCGATCAACTGCTTGTAACTCATGGTATCTACTCTTGTTTTTTGGCGATTACAGAGTACCACCAACAGGCAGTTGATCTCTTCTCACCGTTTAACCATGAGTGGTGCACTTATTATCTGAATTCGGGTTATGCTTTTTAATCATTTTCAAAGCTTTAAGCATATGAGGTCTGTTACTTTTTAGTAACTCCTGATAATAGTTGTCGAGCTTTCTTAGTTGATGGCGTGTTGTAATTAAAGGGTAATTGTAATATATGCCAGACTTAAGCTTTGTTCTATCTATATCACCAATTATATATTGGTTTGCAGTCAGAAATTTAATTCTAGACTCTAGAAGTTCGAAGGTTCTTGTTCTGTTGTATGAGCGAAATGATTTATTTATTCTGGCCTTTATTTTTTTTATCTTTTTGTCGCTAATTTGGACTTTTACACAGCGAGGTTTATCATTGTTAGGCTTTGTTTCAAAGTGAATTTTGTAACCGAGGTAGTCTATATGCTCAAATTCGTTTTTTATATCGTTTGAATTGAAAATATAAGTTTTTTCATTGAATTCTAAATTTAAATCTAATTTATTTAAGATGTTGCTTGCCTCATCGAAAATTAATTTAGGATTTTTTGTGCAAAATATAATTATGTCATCAACAAACCTAGCATAATAATATATACCTTTTACTTTTCTTATTTTTGAATCAAAGTTTCTTAGGCCTAACTCGGCGTTGTTTCCTAAAAGTTTGAACTATCTTGCCAGCCTGTGATCAGATCATCTATATCCTACTAGCCCGTGCAACAACAATGAGCAAAATCACAAACTGGTCTCACTATAATCAAGCCCTCGTTAACCGCGGTAATATTCGCTTCTGGTTTGACGAAAAAGCAACGCGTCATTGGTATAACGAATGTACTCACGGTGGGCGTGGCCGCTCTAATCATTTCTCTGATCTTGCTATTGAAACTTGCTTAACACTCAAAGCTGTCTTTGGCTTGTCGTTCAGGGCACTACAAGGGTTCACACAATCGGTATTATCTTTGATGAAGCTTCCGCTTGAAGCCCCAACCTACAGTTGTCTGTGTAAGCGCAGTGCTGAGTTGAATATTAAATTTCGCAGTAAAGTCCGCACCACTGGATTTGTAGATATTGTAGTTGATAGCACAGGACTTAAGGTGTTTGGCGAAGGTGAATGGCATGCACAGAAGCACCACGTAAAGGCAAGAAAAAAGTGGCGAAAACTGCACCTTGCGGTGGATGCCAACACGCATGATATTGTGGGGGCGCAAATGACGCTCAGTAACGTCACCGACGGCGAGACCCTCCAAGATTTGATAAGACCATTACGCCGGCGTATAGATAGAGTGAGCGCTGATGGTGCTTATGATAGCCGCCGCTGCTATGCAGAAATTACTGAAAAAGGCGCGATACCTGCTATCCCGCCGAGAGAGAATGCACGGCTGTGGACTGATAAGCATCCACGCAATGAGGCTGTCATGTTGTGCAATAAGTTAGGAATCGCACAATGGAAAAAGCTCAGTGGATATCATGTGCGCTCATTAGCAGAAACAGCGATGTACCGTTTTAAACAGTTGATGGGGGCTAAGCTAAATGCGCGTGATTACAATCGCCAGCTGGTTGAAGCGATGATCAAAGTGAAGGCGCTAAATAAGATCAACACCCTTGGTCTGCCTAAATATCAGTAAGTTAAGTGAGTTTGTTAGAGAGCTGTATTTGATCAACAAGGCCTGTTTAAATATAAAGATCATTTAACCAGAGTATTTGGTGATAATCGTAGCGTAATGGGTGCTTCCCAACATAATCGGCGTCTTTACTTAGGAGTTAATGACCAAAAGGGTAACTTGTTATTTGTACTTTCTATTAAATCGCGTGAGCGTACTTACGATCGAAGTTTGTTTGATAGCTCTTTAATCACTGGGTTATTTATTTCTGGCTCAGTGTTTATTTTGTTTTATTTATATATAAATCAACAGGTTTTGAAACCACTTAGAAAGCTTTATACATTAGTAAATTCAGCAATAAGCAATAACGATTTTAGTGCTAGAGACGAGTATTACGGTGATAACGAATTACACCAGCTCGGAAGGGGAATGAATGAGTTATTTACTCTGATTGAAAACCAACGTGAAGAAATATTTCTTCGCCATGAGAAGTTAAACCATATCAGTAATACAGACTCAATGACGGAGCTTGCTAATCGTAGGGCTCTAGATAAACAATTTGCAAAGCTTGCCAGTGATGCTGTATCAGCTAAACAGCCTATTTCATTGATCGTAGCTGATATCGATCACTTTAAACTTTACAATGACTTTTATGGGCATGATCAAGGTGACAAAGCGCTATGTGAGGTTGCCAATCTCCTTAAAGATAATACCAACCCAGACAATCACTTTGTTGCTCGATATGGCGGCGAAGAATTTGTAATTGTGCTCAGTAATACTGATAAGCAGGAGGCACTCAAAGTGGCAGAAACCCTGCGTAATGCTGTTGAATCAGCTCACATTACCCACCAAGGTCGCGAAGACTTAAGCTATGTTACTTTATCGATTGGCATTGCCAGTAAAGCCACTAATGAGGCGTTTGATTCAGATAGTTTATTTAAAATAGCTGATAATGCGCTATATAAAGCCAAAAAGCAGGGGCGCAATTGCTGTGTTGCTGGTGATAAAGCTCAGCTATAGTCTAATAGCTGAGCTTTATTTTTTTAAATTGCAACTAAGCTTTGCTCAAGCATTGCTTTAATTTGCTTAACAATTTTAGCTTCTGTTTCTGGCTCAAATTGTTGAATACGTGGGGTGTGAATATGCCCTGTAGGGATGTCTGAATTAAGCTCATCACGCAGGCGAATACTACGGTACGAAATTTCATTGGATAAGTAGCCGCCGCCACCGCCTTTTACCGCAATCGCACCTTCTAATTCTTTAAGTGATTTTGGCTCAAATGCTTTTTCAAGTGTAACGACTTTGTGGTTGTCGTTAATTATGAATGGCCCTTTAGCTTGTTGCATTTGCTTAACTGGTAAGCTGAATAACACAAATTCGTTACCAGGTAGTGGGCGGTCATTAAGGCTTGAAACCTTTGGGGCAGTGGCCGTGCCACCATAGATTATATTGGCGTTATCTGGCGCTGTTACACTGCGACGCTTACCTGGGAAGCGTTCAAGATCAAAGTCTTCTCTGCCCATACTGATAGTGGCGATCATATCGACATTATTAAGTGCGTAATAAGGTGCAAATAATGATTCGATGATACCTTGATCAAAGTCTTCATAGCGTACTGGCACCATCACTGTATTAATCTCAGCGCTTATGCCTTTATAATTTATAACTTGGCCATCAAGTAACAGGGCTGCGACACCTGACGGGTTGCTTTGATTAATATTTTTATCCAATAAGAAAGGATCAAAACCTGTAATCAAAATACGTTTATCGGTTTTTTTACTGTAATCAAGCTCTGTTCGGCCTCGGCTGCCATTTTCAAGCCTTGTTAATAATGCGGTTTGTTCACTGTCTGTCATTGCAAACTTTGGTTTGCTGGTGCGAATAATCTTGCTTGAAAGTAAACGTGCCCAATACAGTTCGCGGTCGTCGAAACTGTTAGTTTTAATAATGCGGGCTTTCGCATCTCGCCATAATTGCTTGGCGTAGTCATCGATAAGGTCACTCGCCTGCTGGTAACTTGTGGTAGCTTGCCACTGTTTTTCAAATTGGTTTACTTCATCAGCAAAAGCATTCAACACCTTTGGCATGGCTTTGCTGGCTTTTTCAATACGCAGTTCTTCAACGGTTAAATCGGCTGCAAATGCAGAAAATGACGAGGCGATTAAGCTGGTGGCAAGTAAAACTTTTTTCATGATAATCCTATTTAGTTACAGCACGTTTAGTAGGCTTGAGTTAACTATCCTATGGATAAAAGCCCAGCGCAAATAAAATCGCTCAATACAGAACTGGAATAAAAATTAATTAATGGAGATAGCGGTTTTGATCAAAATCATTTCTCAAAGGGAAGGCTTTTGATGTGTGAAAAAGAGTAATTAGTTATCGTTTTTCGGTAATTAATGTTTGTTTTTTAAGTTTGATAGTGCCATAGTGTTTTTTTACTAGAAGGATCGTGAACATGAAATTTGGTTCTATTGCAGTGGTTTCGCTGATTGTGGTGTTATTAACTGGTTGTACAACAATTAAAATTGAGGAGTCTCATTTTTTATACCCCGATAAAAAAATAACAATGCAGGAAATACAAAGTGTTGATGGTACTGCCATAACGCAAAAGGTAACTTTAACTACCTATGATGGCATCAGCCTTAAAGGTACCCTTATTAAAGTTGCAGATGCTCGCGCCACTGTAATTTACTTTGGTGGTAACCAGTTTCGCGTTAGTGTCGCTGGTGGAGAACCTGCCAAGCTAATTTTACCTTTTCAGGTAAATATTTTAATGATGGATCATCGTGGTTATGGGCTTAGTTCAGGAGTACCCAGCGTGGCTAATCTACAAGCTGATGCATTACAGGTGTTTGATTATGTAAAAGGCAGAGCTGACTTAAATCACTTGCCTGTTGTGATCCATGGCCATTCTTTAGGAAGTATGATCGCAGGTTATGTTGCCAGTCAGCGCAATGTTGATGCTCTGGTACTCGAAGGTAGTGTGACAAATGTTGAACAGATGACAGCAGCACGAATTCCGTGGTTTGCTAAACCGTTTGTTAGGCTTGAGTTTAGTGAAGAGATTAACCAAGTCGATAATTTAAAAGCGTTACAAGTTTACCAAGCACCGCTATTAATAATCACAGGTGAAAAAGACACACAAACTCCACCTGAGTTAGCGAGAGCTTTATATCAACACGCAAAATCTCAGCAAAAGCAGATTTACATCGCAAAGGGGAAGCATCATTCAGATGCGTTAACAGGTAAGCAATTAGCGACTCATTATGAGCAACTTTTAAAACAAATAACATTGAGTAAATCGTCATGAAAAAAATTGTTTGGATGAGTACGCTGATCCTAAGCTTGCTAGTTTTTACGCTCCTTAGTTTGTTAGTTACAAGCATTATTGTGCTTTTTAGTGACAATGATGTTTTAAGCTTTACTCAAAGTAATGGTGCGCATATGTGGATTGGTCTTGAAGTCAGCGGATCTTGGCAGGGAATAGCGCAAACATTGAGTGAGAGTGATTTTGATAGTGTTTTATGGCTTGGTCTTGTGCAATTGCTGCCATTTATTCTTATCAATATAATTTTGATTCGGTTATTTTTGCTCTACCGACGTGGGTCTTTCTTCGCTATTGAAAATATTCAATGTTTTAAATGGTTAGGTGGCGTATTATTGGCGCAATTTGCGCTAGTTGTATGCTATCCACCACTACTTATTACTCTTCTAAACTTTGCAACAGATACTGATTTGGGAAGAGTCGTGGTTATACAAGATACAGATATTATAGGTTTAGTGATGGGTTTAATTATTTATGTTATTGGTTGGATCATGGGTCAAGCACAGCAGCTACAAGAAGAGCAAGAGTTAGTGATTTAATGGCGATTATTATTGATTTAGATGTTGTGTTAGCTAAGCGAAAAATGAAGTCTGCAGAATTAGCTGAAGCGATAGGTATTACGCCACAAAACTTATCAGTTTTGAGGGCTGGACGAGCTAAAGCTGTACGCTTTACAACCTTAGATGCAATTTGTAAGCACTTAAGTTGTCAGCCAGGTGATATTCTGCGTTTTGAAGATGATTAGCGCAAAATAAGCTTTGTTTGTTTAGTTTGAGAGTCTTTTAATAACTTGCGGTATTTTGCTGGCGTGATGTGCATTATTGCTTTGAATTCTTTGATTAAATGAGGCTGATCGGTAAAGCCACAATCTAATGCAATATCTGCAAAACTCATTTCAGGGTTAACTTTAATTGCTTGTTTAGCAAGCTTTACCCGGTATATACGTTCAAAATACTTAGGGGTGACACCGCATTGCTCCTTTACTTGCCTTTCGAGCTGGCGTTGACTGAGTGGGGCAAGTTGATAAGCGGTTTCGAGTGGCGTTAACTCAATAAGGTAGCGGATTAAGTGTTTTGAGTGCCTGTTACTGTGGTTAATATTTTTATTATCAGTAAAGTGGCGGCTAATAAACGCAACAAACGCTTCTAAGCTGGCATTATCTTGTAGGCCTTCGGCAATTTCACACAGCGATTGCTCAGCAAGGAGTGGATGTGCGTTTCGCTTAAGTTCAGACAATACGGTTGGGTTAAAGCGAATTCCGCAAAACTGCGCGTCGTATGAAAATGTGACTTTGGATGCTTGAGTTGATGTTTCTTGTATTGCATAAGGGGCAGCAAGCGGCTTGTCATCCAGTAAAACCTCACCGGTAACAGGAAACACAAGCCCTGTTGCACCGTCGCAGGCAAGCCATTGTTCACCTTGAGAGTGCGCTGAGGCATACCAAATAGCTTGTATGCTATCGGCAAGATAGCCCTGTGGGGTCATTAATTCGAGCGTTAAATGGTTACTCATTAAACTTTACTGTCTCTGTCGATAGTGGAAGTATCTTCAATTGTATGCCGTTGTGTCAATTTTTAGTCCAAGTCTAAGTTGCTTTATGGGCTGTTATTCGCACCATTTTTTTAATCCTGCTATGCTACGCCCATTAGCAATCACTGAGTATTTGAGATGATTAACGATAACGATGTAATCGAAACATTAGATGAGTTAGAAACATTTTTACGCCTAGTTGAAAATGGCGGTTTAGGGCTTGAGAATGTAGCAGGTGTTGCGCTTGCAACAAATAATAGCGATGGTCGCCCATTTGTTGCAGTACTTGATGATAGACATCAGCTACTACTGGGTCGTTACGTAAGCAATGATGTGTATGAAAATGGCAAAGATATGGTGCGTTATGGCACTAAAAAACCTCATTAATCATCACTGAGGCACTAGTTAAAGTGGGGCGAAGATGCCCCATTTTTATTGGTATAGGGCAAGTTCTCTGTGAATACTTAACACCAGTTCGCTAGGAATACATAACTGACTTGCCAATGTGTCTAAGTAGTGTTTAGAAATTGCTTGGTTTAAATCAATCGCACTGGCACTGGCTGCATATACTTCAATACCCATTTGTGCGTTTGGCACAGCGTCAACTAACTCGGATAGTTGCATTGGTTTTCTCAATTCATCGAACAGCATGGCCTTTTCTTGCACAGACAATTGCATTGTCTCAACTTGTGTGAAGATTTTTTGTCTTTCCGTTTCATCAATGTGGCCATCAGCATAGGCGGCTGCAATCATAGCGCGCATTAATAATAGTTGCCCATCACAATGATTATCGTCGATTGCATCACTAAATGACTGCTCAGGCAGTGTGGCTGGAGTAAAATCAAAACCACGCGAGCTCGTTTGCTGCACAGGAGCCGCTTTTTGTTCTGAATATTGTTTATAGGCTTTCCAGGCAAGCCCACCTACAGCAGCTAGCGCACCATATTTAACGGCTTTTTTACTGTTCTTTTTACTTTTTCCGCCCATTAAACTAGTTAGCCCGCCGCCAGCAACACCCCCTAAAAAACCACTCAGCGCACCTGATTTATTTAAATTACCCACTAACTTTTGTAAGTCTTTCATTGTTCTCTCCTTGCAGATATGTGCCCAGATTAGGCGATTTGAAATTAAAAGGAAACGAGATAAATGTTACAAAACACATCAGGTAACAATTATCTGTTTTAGGTGCTAACTTTCAGCTTGCTTAAAATACACTCAATACTATAAGTTAGGATTTCTGTTTGCTTATTAATAAGGAAAAACTCATGGCAGATAATTACACTCCACCCGAAGCAAGTCTTGAAATGGTATCTGAAAATAACTCAGGGCAGGGAAAGGTAGACAATTTACCCGAGGGTATTAAAGGCTTTAGTTGGGGCGCTTTTTTGCTAAGTTGGATTTGGGCAATTGGCAACAGCACATGGATTGGTTTATTAGCCTTAGTGCCTTATGTTGGTTTTATTGTGTCGATTTATTTGGGCTTTAAAGGCCGAGAAATGGCTTGGCAGAATAAACGTTGGGATAGTGTTGAGCATTTTCAACGAGTTCAAAAACAATGGTCATTTTGGGGCGTATTGATCATTGGTGGCATATTTTTATTGGGTATTCTATCGGCAATATTAATACCTGCCATTCAGGCTAATGCCTAAATTATAAACAAAGCGAATCGGTATAAGAGTCAGTATTTACTGGCTTTTTTTATATCTGAAATTCAAACAACAGATTTAATTCCACATATGGCGATTATGTTTTTCATTCTTTATTTTATGATAATCGTAAAATAAAGTTTGACAATCATAAACCAGCTGCGTACTTTTTAGACTATGAAAATACGAATCAACCTAGATATAGAATTGGCAAAGAACAAAATGCAGCTGAAGGAGCTATCGCAGCGCATAGGTATTTCTATGACCAATTTATCATTACTTAAAAACGGAAAAGTGAAAGCGATCCGCTTTAGTACGCTAGAGGCTATTTGTGAAGAGCTCAATTGCCAACCGGGCGATATTTTGGTGTACGAACGTGATAGCGAATAACTTAACAACGCAACAGGATTTTGGAGGGCATATGTTCAACCGTGACTATTTAATACCAGGCATTGCAGCGGGGTTACTTGCTGTCATATTTCCCTTGTACTGGATTTCAGTTTTTGGTGAAACACTTGATGGCTTAGGAGAAGCACTTAAGCTTGACCTACAAAGTTTAAGCTTTTCAGACCTTATTTTTCTATTCATAGGTGCACTTGAGATATATGTGTACTTGAGCTTACGCAAGGCTCTTAAAGATATGTTTGATGTAGAAGGCGTTCGCATCTTGTTATGTGTATTAGCGGTGCTGGTATTGGCTTTTCATGCTACCGTTCTTTGTGATGTTTACCTTGCTGTTGTCGGCGATAAAGCATCGAACGACGTGATTGATAGTATTTTGGTTATTGCCATGGTGGTATCGGCTGGGAGTTTAGGCTTGTATGCGTTAGTTGGTTTAATCACAGCGGCTTTATTACTGACAAAGCGCCATGGTATTTCGTCACTACTTACGGTGTTTTCTATTCTACTGCTACTAATATGTATCCTACAGTTAACGGTGATTTTTGCTTATTTGAATTTATTTTTATTCCCTGCAGCTTTATTAATTTTAATGGTTTTCTTTATCAAAAAACCTGAACAGATCGAAGTAGTTTAGTTCGGTTTGCACAGCAAGGAGTAGGGTATGAACTGGTTTAAAACGATTTTGTTAACGCTATTTTTTTCATCTGCTTGGGCTGCGACCTGTTTGTATGGTGGTGTCAGTGGTTGGTTTTTAAAGCCAATTGCTGAGACTGGTAACACTGAGCAATTTATTGCCAACAGCCAGGCGTTGATTTCTGAAAACCAAGCGAACATAGCTTATGTTTTGATTGAAAGTGGCGAAGTGATTTTTCAAGATTACTCGAAAAGCAAAGATGAAATAACCGCAAATACGTTGTTCCCTGTGGCATCACTTAGCAAGTTTATTACTGCTTATGGCGTGATGATTTTGGCAGAGCAGCAGAAAGTTGACCTAGCTAAAGCAATACATGAACAACTAACAGCTTGGCAATTACCTGATTCAGAGTTTGATAATCAAAAGGTCAGCCTTGCTCATCTGTTATCTCATACTGCTGGGCTTAGTGATGGTTTGGGGTTTGCTGATATTCCTCTAAGTGAAACGGTACCAAGTTTACTTGAGTCGCTTGATAACCCGCTTTCATCAACGGGTGTGCGAGAAATTAAAGCCACGAAACCACCGGGCGATTTTCAATACTCTGGTGGCGGCTATCTGATGCTAGAGCTACTGGTAGAAGAAAAGACGAATCAACGCTTTGCAACTTGGATGAATGATAATGTCTTTAAGCCAGTCAACATGACTGATGCCAGTTATGATGTACTAACTGAGTTAGACAACATAGCACCTGCGTACGATAAAAGTGGGCAAGCTGCTGGGCATTTTCAATACGCATCGGCAGCGGCCACAGGTTTACTGGCAAGTAGCCATGACTTAATCGCTTTAGTGCAAGCATTAACATCACCTCAAACAGGGCAGTTAAGCCCGCAAATGATCACCACCATGCGAGAGCCATTAGGATTTAGCTTAGGAGCACCAATCTGGGGGCTTGGTACCATGCTTTACGCACCAACAGCGTCGGGAGATTTTGTGTTTGGCCACGATGGTGCAAATGAGCCGGCAATAAATAGCACGCTTCGCATTAACCCCGATAACAATGATGCAATCATCGTACTTAGCAGCGGCGGTGAACATATTGCATCAAAACTTGGTTATGAATGGACGCTTTGGCAAACGGGTTCCCCTGACTTTTTAGCCTTTGATATTGCCCTGCAAAGCGCTTTTGTACCTTGCTTAATAGGCCTTGGTATCATCTTGATAGGTATGATTATTGTGCGTTTCAAAAAAGCGAAATAAGCAATTGATGTTAGGTTTAAATTATTTTTCTGCTTTACCCGGGAATTAGTAGCATTGTCATTGTTCATTAACGTGAACAGCTATAGTATTTGCTTTAAATTGATTTATCAGGATAGGGCGCATGTTACGATTTTTTTCTATAGACCAAGGTGTAATTACAGAAACCGAACCAGCTGCTGATACGCCTCTTGTTACTTCTATTAAAAATGCCCACTGGATTGATACCATAAATCCAACAGAAGAAGAACGACAAGCACTGGCAGGCACCCTCAATATTACCTTACCCGGTGCTGATGATGTTGAAGAAATCGAGGCGTCTTCCCGGTGTTTTATCGACCATGAAGGCTTGCATGTGCATGCGCTTTTTATGTCACCAAATGAAGGGCGCTTTAATACGGTGACAGTGGCTTGTTTGTTACAAGACAACTGTTTGCTGACAATCCGTGATGATGAATTAGCCGATTTTCGTTTATTACGACTTCGTGCTCGAAAAGGGCAAGTGGCGTGTGATAATCCCAAGCAACTTTTAGTAACTTTGTTTGACCAAAAAGTCGAAAACCACGCAGATATGCTTGAAGACATGCACCATCAATTAGAAAAACTCAGTGCTTATGTACTTGAAGAAGACGACTCAGATTTAGAAGAAGCCGTCAGCCGAATCTCTCGTCTTGAAGATAACAACGGCAAGGTGCGTTTATGTTTGATGGATACGCGTCGGAATATCTCGTTTTTACTGCGCTACTTAGGAGCACCAACAGAAGACCGCGAATCACTGCGTGAAATTGTGCTCGATATTGATACCCTTATGTCTCACTGTACCTTCTTGTTTGATAAAGTGAACTTTTTAATGGACTCGACTCAGGGTTTTATTAACATCGAACAAAACCAAATTATCAAAACCTTCTCAATTGCCTCTGTGGTGTTTCTACCGCCGACCGTCGTCGCCAGTATCTATGGGATGAATTTTAACAGCATGCCAGAACTGCAATGGGCATGGGGTTACCCGTTTGCAATTGGCATTATGTTGCTGTCTGGCTTTGCACCATATTTGTTCTTTAAATATAAAGGTTGGTTGTAATACCAACCCGCAGTAATACTTAATCATTTTGAGGGATTAAACCTGTCGCTAACTGCGTTAAAAATTTCTCATTTAGAACAACTAAATAACGAAATTTTTGCCTTGTTATCAACGAGGTTTAATTGCCTCAAAATAGACTACTTAATTAAGCGGGTTGGTATAACAAAGTATAAAAAAGCCCAGCAAATGCTGGGCAAGGGGTCTTCGGATAGACCTAGGGGGTTTAGCCTTTCAATTCGCCAGTAGACGATTCAATGTGCGCACGAACAAACCATTGGAATTGTTCTAAATCGGCCAGTTGGCCGGTGATCATATCTTCAGAAACTGGGTCTAGCTCACCAAGCTTTTCGATAGCTGCACGGTGGTCTTTATTGACGCCGTTGTATACTTTATCAAGTGAAGATAGATGGTCAGTCACTAAACCTTTACCAATTGAATAGTCTTCCCATGTACGGCGATCTACAATTGATTGTGGTGTGCCAACAGGTACGCCACCCATAGTTGCAATACGCTCTGCAATCGTATCAGTCATCTCTTGGACTGCGCTTACTTGCGGGTCGAGCATTTCGTGTACACCAATAAAATTAGGTCCAACAACATTCCAGTGAATGTGTTTTAAAGTGAGGTGTAAATCGATTAAAGCGACCATACGCTGGTCTAAAATAGCAATTGTGTCAGCTGCAGCTTGGTCTTTAACACCCGGTGCTGTAAATTCTGCGACTTTTGATGATGAATTACTCATTACTCCTCCGAGATTATCTATTAATTTCCTTTCGCTTTTAGTTTTAAAAGCATGTTTAGTTAGATAGAAGCAAACGTTATGCCTAAAAGAGATTTGTGGTTAAGTTGTTGAATTTATTTGGTTAGATTTTTTTTGTGTTTTGTTGCAGTAGCTATGGCTAAGGTGGAGTATGAAAACTCTGCACACCGAATGTAAAAAATTCAGTGTGCAGTTATAAGTTTAAATTTAACGGCTTAAGAGAGTAATGCTGCTGCTAAGCGAACAAAGTCAGATGAGGTTAGAATTCCCACTAAGTTGTTATCTTTATCAACTACAGGCATGCAGCCGTGGCGATTTTCGACAAAGAACTTAGCGACGTCATGCAACGGTTGCTCTGGCGAGATACTGGTAAAATCGGTAGCCATGATATCAACTACTTTGGTTTGTTTTTCTTTTCGTTCAAGGGCGCTGGCGCTGTAATTAGCCATGATATTCATTACCTGAGCAATCATGATTTTTTGCGTTAACATGCCAACTAAACCACCGTGCTCATTGATCACTGGGATATGACGGACATTCTTCTCTTTCATTAGGTTATGAGCGTCATGCAGGGTATTTTGTGCACTAATAGCAAACGGGTCTGGCGTCATCAAATCACTAACTAGGTGTGTCATTGCTAAATCCTTTCAATTAATCAAGTTGTTGTAAGTCTAGTCCTTATCTAGTTAATTGCACTTTAGTGAGATCAAAGTTTTAGTGATTAACGGTGCAAGTGCCAGCATTACTTTGCTGGCAATAGTGAAAGTCTAAATAATAGTGAGACTTAGCGGGTCGCTCACCTTTAGTTAGGTACTGATACATCAATTCAGCAGACAGACGGCCCATTTCAAATGGGTTTTGACCAATGTTAGCCGATGATAATCCTTGCTTTAATATGTCTAATTGCATTTGCTCTGTATCGGCAGAAACGATCACTACCTCTTGATTAGCAATGCGCTGTTTATGTTTAGCAATTACGTTTGCATAGTTAGGGTTAAATTGGGCAAAACCTGCTACAGCTAAAAATAGTGGTGGATTTTCGAGGTTAAGAAGTTTGTCGAGCTGGCCGAGGGATACCTCTCGCTTGCCTAAGCTATACAAAGGACATCGATCAAACTCACTCCAGCCATTTTCACCGCTTAAACGTTTATCTTTTTGCCCTGATAATGCATAGCGCACACCTTCAATACGCTTGTTTAAATTAGGTGTCGTTGAATGCCCTGACTGAATACACACTTGGTTGGTTGTTTTGTTAGTAAATTTTTTTAATTCGTTGCCTAACGCAACACCATAATCAAAATTATTAGTACCTACATAGGCTAAACGATATTGCTGATCTTCTTCGAGCAGATCAGAGTCAAAAGTAATTACAGGAATGTTGTTATCTTTAAGCTGTTTAAGGGCTCTTGCAACAAGATAATTAGAGTCTGTGGTTGCGATTAATAAACCACTAATATTGTTTCTACGAATGAGGTCGGTGATCACTAACACTTGGGTGCGAATATCTTGAAAGTCTTTAGGGCCGTCGTAAATACATTCAAAATCGAGATGTTGTTTTGCAAATTGCTCACACCCTTTAAAGGCTTGCTGATAAAAGCTATCGTTCTTGGTTTTACCCACAACAGCCACCACATATTTGGCCTGAATTGGCAGAGCAAAAAGCCAAAAACAGGCGCACAAAAACACCCAGTTTAATTTAAAATTTAATAATACTTTTAAAGACATAGCACTACATATTGCAATTTTATTATAAGCTCGAACTAATTATAGTGGCCTAGCTTGAATTTACCAGAGAGCTTTTGTATGAACTAACAAGCTTTAACATATAATTAAAAAGCCTTTATAAGGAAGTACTTATTTTTGCTATCTTTTATGATTCAAATGGAGTGGCTATGATTATTTATAAATACTGGCAGCAATTAACAAAACTTTGGCAAAAAGCGGCTTTTTTATGGGGGGCTTTTTTTATTTTATTTAATGTATATTGCTTTTTTTGGCGCCATTTAACTGCAGGAGGCCAATATCAGTTTATGGACTCACAGGTTTTTTGGTTCAAAGAGTGGGGGGCTTTATGTGCTTTAAATATTGCATTGGTGGCTTTTGTTGATTTAAAAGGCAGAGTCCGTAATAACGTATTTGTTTTTATTATCGCGTGCACAGTTGCTATTTGTTCATTGGTGATCTTACGTATTTTTATTGATTACTCTTTTTATGGTTATGCAATTGCAGCGTCATTTATCCAGCTTTTACCAAAGTACTTAATAGCGTGTTGCTTAGTTTTGGCGTTGTGGCGATTATGCAGCATGTCGTTTTTGCCACAAGCGAAGCAAGATAAGCCAGAGAAAGGTCCACCTAAGTATATTGAAATAAACCACAAAGGGGTTGTTAAGAGACTTTCTCCAGAATCAATATTATTTATTAAAGCTGCAGGCAACTATGTCGAAATACAAACATTATCTGAATGCTTTTTAAAAAGAGATACCATCAAAAACAGCCAAGCTCACTTGCCTTGCTATGAATTCAAGCAAGTGCATCGCAGCTACCTTGTAAACTTAGCCCACATTGAAGATTTTAATCTTCATAAAGCAAATGCAACTTTACAGATGAAACTAGGGTTTAGCATTCCTGTTAGCAAAACTTTTAAGCCTGCTCTAGCAAATGTATTAAGTGAGTCGAGTGCATTCGTCACAGAATGATGGCTTTCGTCACAATCTTATTTAAAACAAAAGCTTAATCTTTACTATTAAGTCATGAATATAGTTTTTAAGGATAAAGTTCATGACAAAAAAGACACAGAAAACACATAAGATTTTGCACTGGCTAAGTGCGATATTAATTCTGAGCGTACTTGTGTTGGGTTACTACATGACCTGGGTGACTGATTACAGCTTGTATCATTGGCATAAATCAATCGCGGTGATCATTGCTATCATCTGGTTATTAAGGATAGTTTATAGGCTCTATCAGCCGTTTCAATCTGCCATACAAACGAGCTTAACTAAGTGGCTGCATTTTTATCATTGGGGCTTGCTAATCTTGCTAGCTGTAATGTTACTGTCAGGTGCTTTTTATAGTGGTTTTGGCGGTTTTGGTATTGCTGTTTTTTCGTGGCAATTAATTGCTAGTAATTACAATGAAACGGGTCAGGCCGTTGCGTTTAATGCTTGGTTAAGCGATTTTGGCTGGCAAATTCATATTTTATCTGGCTATTTGTTATCAGCGGCCCTTTCAATCCATATTTTAGCGGCGCTTAAGCATCATTTCATAGATAAAGACGCGACCTTAAAGAGTATGCTTTAAGCGTTTATTTTAATTTGGTTTCGACCGTTATTTTTTGCCGCATAAACGTGTTTAGTTGTAGTCTTACTAATTAGCTCTCAGTCGGCTATGGCTAACAGTTTATGTGGTTACTGCCAATGGCTATGTACGTAATGCAGTAAAACTGCCAAGCAATGGCGATAACTTTACCAGTTACAGCAAAGTGGCTGAGCTGGTAGGGCGTACGTATGTTCATTCGCAGGTAAAAAACATCATTGTTGATGCTTACCAAACGCTCCAGAAATCCCATTCAGATAAACGATACAAATACGCTGAAACGGGCTTAGAAAATGGCAGTAAACTTAACTCGCACAAGACCCATCAAAATGGTTTGTCTATTGATTTTATGACATCTGTTGTTAACGAAAAGGGGCAATCCGTTCATTTGCCAACTCTCGTTTTCAATCGTTTTGGCTACGACATTGAATTTTATGAACAAGGCCAGTTTGAACAGTTTAAGGTTGATTACACCGCTTTAGCAGCTCATATTGTTGAGCTGCATACATCGGCAACAGCAAAAGGTTACGATCTTTGGCGGGTGACCTTTGACCCAACCCTGCAAGGCTTTATAAAACCAAGTATGCAGATGATTTAAAAAGCACATCCAGTTTTCGACTAGACCATCTTGGGTACGACATGATGAGCATTACCATGTTGATTTTTTGGTGCCATGTGAAAAATAAGCCAAGCAAAGCTTGCCCAAATCAAAACAAACTAAACATCACTGAAGCGATTAATAGTATTGCCATTAGGTAGTTAAATGCTTTCAAGCGCTTTGGGCTGGCAAGCAAATGTTGAAGCTTTTCGCCAAGTAAAGTCCATGAGCTGACGCATGGCAGGTTAATTAAGCCAAATACAAGGCTTACTATTAACACTGAGGTGAGGTTTTTGTCTGGGGCATACAAACTAACCGCGCTTAACGCCATTGCCCACGCTTTTGGGTTCACCCATTGAAATAGTGCAGCCTGAATAAAAGTAAGTGGCTTACTTTCACTACTGGCTTTTTGTTGTGCATTACTTGTGGCAATTTTAAACGCCAGATAGAGTAAGTAAGCAATGCAAAATACTTTTAATATCAAATAGCTTGGTGGAAACAAATCAAATAGCTGCATGATGCCAAGGCCCACCAAAACCAGCATAAACATAAAGCCAAACGTCACGCCAAGTAAGTGTGGCATGGTTCTTTTAAAGCCAAAGTTAGCACCTGAGCTCATCAACATTAAGTTATTCGGTCCTGGGGTAATTGATGACACCAACGCAAATAATGCCAAGGCTGTTAAAATTTCAAAACTCATTACTATTTCTCCATTTAAATTATGATGCAATTATAAGTTGTAATATGCACAATTATTGCGCTTAATGTTGTTATTGATATTTGAAATTCACAATCAAGAATGAAAAAAGACAAAATTAACGATAGAATATTGCGCGAGCTTAAGCGCAATGGCCGAATTGCCAATGCAGAGCTGGCAGAAAAAGTGGGTTTATCGCCATCAGCATGCCTTCGTAGAGTGCAAGAATTAGAAAAGCTTGGGGTTATTGCGGGGTATCGAGCGGTTATTAATAATCAGGCTGTTGGCCTAGGATTTATCGCTTATGTTGGGGTTGGTTTAAATGAGCACTCAACAATATCTCAGCGAGCATTCGAACAAGCTCTTGAGTTTATTGATGAAGTAAAAGAGTGCCACAATGTAACTGGCTCGTTTGAATATTTGCTGAGAATTGAAACAACAGATCTTAAGTCCTATAAAGCGTTTCATGCTGATGTACTTGGCTCTATCCCACAAGTAAGAACCATTACAACTCATGTCGTGATGGAATCACCCAAGGATGAACGCGCTTAATATAGAGTTTGTACCTTTTTTTGTTATTAATTTATTGCGAGCTACCAGGCCTTAGTCTAGAATCTTCGCGTTAAAAGAATAATATATAAGGAAATTAAGTGAAAACGTTAAAGCCTCTTTTGGCGTTTATAGCTTTAGGTTTATTAGCTGGCTGTCAATCTACAACCGAAACAGGTGTATCGATGGCCCGCTTTGAGAGCCCCGAGATCAACAGTGACCCCTTTCATTTTCGTGCAACCGTTGGTACTGATACAAGCAAGATTATTGCTAAAGATACCAGTGAGAGCACATCAACGAGTACCGCGTTAACTACTTCGATGAGTATGACCATAGGTTATTCGACGGAGCTTACCCTAGGTGCAGGTATTGGCGGCGATCATGATTATGAAAAATACGCTATTAAGCATCAGTTTTATGGCAGCCCTTTAGAGTCTGCCGCCGAGAAAAACCTCTCTATGGCGGTTAGCCTTGGCTATATTCGCAGTAAAGATGCGGGGTATGGTCCACTATTAGCGGGTAATTATGATGACGATACCTATGATTGGGATTTGTCGCACGATACTTATGATATTGCACTTATTTCAGGTTACCGTTTAAGTTCAAAAGCCTTGTTATATGGCAGTGTCTTTTATCAAAAAGGCTCTATCGATGTTGATTATACGCAGATGTATTATCTTGCCAGCGAAGAAGGGGCTATGTTAACTCGAGCATGTAGTGATACGCCAGAGCAATGCCTTGATTTTAGCGCTGATTACGACGGCCACAATGCCGGTGTCAGCATTGCTCTTGAGTATGCATTCACACATTGGTTCGCCATTACAGGTGAGGCGGTCTATAAATCGATGAATTGGTTTGATCGTAGTGAAAGTGAGACTGCAGCAAATGTAAACTTTGAATTTAGGTTCTAGGTTCGGCTGTTCGAGAAAAAGGCATTAGCAATGGCTAGTGCCTTTTTTGTTTAACGGGCAGTTAGCGCAATAATCTGCGGCTACAAGTTGGTAGTGTAAGCAGCAGGTTTTACGCATAAATGTTAGCTTATTGTTTTGATCACTAAAGCGATGTTTACCACATAGCTTTTGCCAAGTTTGAAAACGCTTTGCTATAAATTTTATCGATTTGTCTTGCCAGCAAGCTATTAATGCTGCGTGGAAAGTATCACTTTGTAAACGTTTTAATAATCCTTCATTTAGCCTGTACTGCAATGGCACGTTATTATACCAAGCTTGCTGGTGGTCAATTAAGTGATTGGCTGCCAGTTCAATCAAATCTGCATTATTAAAAGAGTCTTGTTGAGCCATGATATTTAAATTAGCCAAACCATAAATATGTGAGCCCGTTATCCGCTGCTTAATATTGACCAGATCAGGAATGCAACCAAGGTGCTCTACACAGGCTACTAATAAGTAAATAACTTGCCAGTTCAGTTGTAAGTAGAGATTGATTGCGACATATCCCTCAGTAACATTTGCTCCTCTTAATTTTATAGCGTTAGCCAAATCGGTTAATTGCTTGCTAGTTAAACATTGACTGCTAAACCATTGTTCATCGTTTGTTGGAGTTAAGAACGTCAGCAGTGAGCACTGCTGACGTAAGGCTAACTCAAGATTATTATGCTGTTGTGTTTGTAAGTGCATATTGCGCCAAAGGGTTTTGCAAATCACCTGCATACTGCAAGCTTGAAGCTGGGTCGGTAATATCAACCATTTGTTGATTGTTACGCAGCTGTAAGCGGTTTAAGCAAGACAATGGGAATGACTCAGCAAATAAATCATGCTCAGCAAACTTGTCTTTGAGTGAAGGATGATTCGCCTGATACTGAACAATTGTATCGGCGACGGCTTGCCAAAATTGTTGTTCGGTCAGTAGGCCATCAGTTACTAAAATTGCCGAAAGGTAGCGGAAGAAGCAATCGAAAATGTCAGTAAAAATAGACAACACGGCAACGCCTTCTGGAATGGTTACCTTAATCCGCTTTATTTCATCATTCAGCTCAATGTTACTATTTAATAAGGCAATTTCTTCACCAATGTCTTTAATGAATACGCCTACCGGAACATGATTGTTAAATCGAACTATGAGGTTTTCACCATGTGGCATAAAGACTAAATCATACTGATAAAAACAATGTAGCAATGGTGTCATATAAGCCTGTAAGTAGTGGGCTAGCCACTGCTCAGCACTTAGCCCCGATTTGGCAATTTTAGCACTCACAAATGATCGGCCTTCGCTATCGATATGAAGCAGACTTGCCATAGTGGCAAGGCTTTCATTCTCGTCCATGTATTGAGCGGGATTTTCACGCCAAAGAGCCGCCATCATTTTCTTATAAGGGTTATCGCCAAGCGCAGGATGAGTGTAATACTGCTCATCAAAGCCAAGGGTTGCGACTTCTCTTAAAGGTTGAAACTTCAGTGATTTTAAATAGCTATCTTGGTTTACTAAGTCGAACAACCATTGATTTATTGCCGGAGTTACTTTCATATAGGCGCTCGATAAGCCCCGCATAAAGCCCATATTTAAAATCGATAAGGCGGTTTTAACATAGCATTTGTGTGGTTTGCTGATGTTATATAGGGTACGAATTGATTGCTGCGGTAAATAACTATCTTGCGAGTAGCCTAAGCACACAATGTGTTTTTGCGAGATATGATAGCTATAAACATGGACTAATTTGTTGAACCACTGCCATGGGTGCATAGGAAATAACAGATAGTCACTTGGCTTTAAACCTTGCTCAGTTAGTGCTTTTTCAAAGCGCAAACGCTCAGCTACATCAAGCTCATCGGCTATCAAGCTCTCGTATTTATAATCATCGGTACTTTTAAAGGTGGTATGCTGTTTGTGGCACGCAAGCCATATTATTTGAAATGGGTTTGCGGCTTCTGGGGTATATTGGTGAAAATCTTGTGAGTTAAAACCAATGCGGCCATTGTTGGCAATAAAGCTTGGGTGACCCATGGTCATTTGGGTTTCGATCAGCTGAAAATCTGCGTCTGCTAATTGCTGAGCGTTATAGCGATTATTTTTAAATTTAAATGCAAATCCACTGAGTGTGCTCGCGAGTTCTTCGAGATAGGTGCCAAGCATTGATTTGTCTATGTTTAACTTGTCATTACACTCAAGTACAAACGCGATAGCGTCTAATGGCTGGCTGTGGTTAAGCGCCATTTTAGTAATGCTATTTGGATCTACTTGTAGGTGATTAAGCAGCATTGATTCACCTTTAAACTGATAGCTTTGCCCACCCATGGTATGCAACACGTAATGGTTTGGTTTTTCACTGTCGTAGCTAAATAGTCGTTCGTGATAAAACTCACTGAGCATTTTGGCAATCAGTAAATGGTTTGCGTATTGCCACGCTTGTTGGTCTAGATGTGAGCTACTGCAAGATGGCGTTGCTTGTTGCACTGCGGGACCTTGCTGTGAAGTGTCGAAGCGAGACGAAAGATGCTGTAAGTAATTAAAGTGATCTTTTTCTAAACTACCAAGTAATGCGGTTTTCTCACCTAAATTTATAACTTTATGATGGCTGAAACCTGCCTTTAAGTTAAGGTGGTGAATTTTATGATTGGCTATATCTGGCTCCACAATCACTCGCTCACATGAGAGAGTATTAAACATAAACTCTAACACCGACTGCATAACAGCAAGGCTAAACCCCGCCACAGAGAACTGCTTTGGAGCGAGTAAAATATGCATGCCTAAATCGCCATTTTTAAGCGCTAGGTGGTTCTCAAGTTTTAGTATTTGTGGTTTGTAAATCTCAATTAAAGCAATCGGTGTTTGGTTTATTTCAAGCAAATAGGCTTGTTGAGCCTCATCTTTATTGAGTGTTGTATATAATTCTAAAATTTCTTCGGGTGAATGTTCCATTGCTCCCCAAAACTGAGCTTGAGAATGTTTAAGCCAAGGGGTAATCGTTGTTAGATCGTGTTCAGGGCTTAATGTTCTGATTTTTACATCACCAAGCAAAGCATGCTTGATATGAGTTTCAATGATGTTTTTCATAGTCGTGTTCTCTTAAAAATTAATAACTGTGAATAGGGTCTGTTGAGGTATGTTTGTTGCGTAAAAAAAGCAGATAAAACAAACATAAAGTGATGGCAAAGCCGACAGAGCCCGTCAGTAGTGGCGTGTTAAGTTCAAAGCGAGATACTAAATCTCCCGCTAAAAATGAGGCGCAGATGACGCCGATATTTTGCATAAAATGAAGCTTGGCAAAGTCGCTTGAGTAAAAACGTGGTTCGCTCATTGCAAACAACATGACTTGTAGACGTACGGTCAGTAAAAATAGCCCAATAGCAAATACAACACGGCCGAACACAAGCAATTGCCAGTGTGAGCTAAGTTGTATAAATAGGCCGATACTGCTTAATACAAGTGCATATGCGATTGTTTTACTGTGCTTATTGGTTGCGGCTTTGTTTTTGGTTGTAATCAAAATGACAAGCGCAACCCAAGCAGGGATTGCAAACACAGCACCAGCTAAAAGTGCATTACTGAATTCGCTTACTTGTTGCCAAAGTAACGTAAAGTATGGCGTTGCTAAGAACATGCTGAAGTACACGCCCATAGATATAACCCCTAAGCGAATAATGTAGCTAGGGAAACGCTGTCGTTTTACTGATGATGCGGTTAATTCCCGTGGCTTGTAGCTTACATTCAATAAGTAAATTAAATACAAGCAGAGCATAACCTGTAAGCAGTCACCTGCAGCCATCACTAAATATAAAAAGCGCGGCTCAATACTTTGGATGATCAAGCCACCTAATAAAGCACCGCCAATACCGCCAAAGTGTAAAAGCACGCTAAATAAAGCAACGACACCGAGGTGCTGTTGTTTTTCTTCGATACTTAGAACAAAGGGATAAATAAGCAGGTAACTTGCTTTAAATATCAGCATGAGCTGTGATAGCAGCCAAAAGCTCCATACGTTTTCGCTGTAAAAGCACGCAACACCCAATAGCCCTGCAATTATTTGGGTGATCACCCATAAATACAGTTCGTGCACGTGCTGCGCTATTTTCGCCCATACAGGGAAAGCACACATCACGGTGATGCAGCAAACAGCGATATAGGCACCAATGTGATTACTTGATTGCAAACCAAATTGGGCACTAAAAAACTGCGGGTAAAAGGGCAAAATCATGGTGTCGCAAACAACAGAAATAATCGTCAGCAGCACTAAGCTTGATTTTAATGCGGGTCGTTTCATGCTATTTGCTTCTGTTTTTCGTTGACAACATCGGGTAAACCAAACTCTTGAAAGGCAATATGCGTTTCAACAGGGTAGGGGGCATAACCTAAGATTGAGCGCAGAATATGGCTGTTTCTATAGCAGGCCATGCCTAGATCTGGCGTTACAAAACCATGACTGTGTAGCTCAGCATTTTGTACAAACAACCTTTGCAGCTTGTCGATACTATAATTTCGCTCAACAGCAAAGCACCCGTTATCTAGCCAATTTATTTCGCTCATTAAGCCACTTAGAAAATCGGGTAGCTGATAACTAAAGCCCGTAGCCATGATGACCTGATTACTATGTAAGCTAAATTCAGCCTGCTGTTCACTGTGTCTAAAAACTAACTTACTGCCTTGTTTTTTAATGAGCTCGCTGTTGGTCAATAACCTTGCGCGGTTTACCCCTTGAATATCAAGTTGATAGAGCTGATCATAAATCTGATTAATTAACTCTGAGTTGATGCCTTTGTATAAATTACGTTGCTTGGCTAGTAACTCCTGTTTGGTGGTCTGTTCTAGGTTATAAAAGTAATCAACATATTCAGGAGAGGTCATTTCTAGCGTGAGTTTCGTGTATTCAAGAGGAAAGAAACGCGGCGCTCGCGTTACCCAATTGAGTTGGTAGTTATGCTGTTTAATGTCACACAACAAATCATAAAATACTTCAGCAGCACTTTGCCCTGAGCCAATCACAGTGATGCTCTTGCTATTTACTAATTCATCCCGTTTATACAAATATTCAGTGGCATGGCAGAGCTGTGTATCTTCAGCCTGAACAGCGGGTGGATAATAAGGCGAGGGACCCGTGCCCAGTACCAAGTGACGACAATAAAGCGTTTTAGTTTGCTTTGCTGATTCGACAGTGAGTACATAGAGCTGCTTGGTGTGATCAAATTGGCTATGAATGACTTTATGACCAAATTGTATGTTACTTAATTGGCTTGCTGCCCATTGGCAATACTGGTTGTATTGCTCGCGCAGTAAAAAGAAACTTTCTCGAATATAAAACTGATACAGCTTACCTTGTTGTTTCGCATAGTTTAAAAAGCTGTATGGATTAGTGGGATCTGCCAATGTAACTAAATCTGACATAAACGGTGTTTGTAATGTAACGCCATCGAGCATCAGCCCTGGATGCCAATTAAATTCATCACGTTGTTCTAAAAATAACGAATCAAGTTTTTCAATTGGCTCAGCTAAACATGCCAAACTGAGGTTAAACGGACCAAGACCTACAGCAATTAAATCGTATACTTTATTCATAGCTAGTTTCCTCTACTTTTAGACGTGCCTTGATGCTGTAGGCGCAGGCTTTAATATCAGCTGCAATACTTTTAATGTCTTCAATCTGTGTATTTGGGTTAAGTAACGTGAACTTTAAGTAGTTGATGCCTCTGAATTTGGTGCGAGCAATGGCACACTCACCTTGTTTGAATAGCTCATCTTTAATTTGATAATTAAGCAGGTTTAATTGCTCATCACTGAGGTTTTTATCGTTAAAGCGAAACACTAAGGTACTCAGTTCAGGTTGATGAATTAGCTCAAATTCAGAGTCTTGTTTGAGTGCCACATAACTACTACGGGCTAATGCCATAACAGAAGAAAACACTTTGCCAATCTGTTCGTGGCCCATAATGCGTAAAGTTAGCCAAAGTTTTAAGGCATCAAAACGGCGAGTAGTTTGAATGCTTTTATCAACAAGGTTTGGCGCTGCTTGTGGGTTGTCGTTAAACGGATTTAAATAATCAGCATGATGAGTTAAATGTTTAAATTGTTTTTTATCAGCAACAATAAATGCACTACTACTGACAGGTTGTAAGAATGATTTGTGGTAATCTAACGTCACCGAGTCAGCCTGTTCAATGCCATTGAGTAAGTGACGGTGATCATCAGCGGCAAGTAGTCCACAGCCATAAGCTGCATCGACATGAAGCCATAAATTATCAGCTGTGCAACGCGTTTTTAGCTTATCGATAGGGTCTATTGAACCAAAGTCAGTTGTGCCTGCGGTAGCAACAAGCGCTATCGGAATATTGCCTTGTGCTTTGCATTCATCAATTGCTGCATCAAGTGCGGCTAGGTCTATTTTAAACTCTTTATCAACAGCAACAGGAACAACCGCGTTATAGCCAAGGCCCAGTAAAGCGGCTGACTTTTGAATACTAAAATGGCTGACTTCAGAGCAAAAAATACGGTAGCGATGAGCATCTGGACCTAAACCAAAATCGCGAATAAGGTGCCCTGATAAGCGCTCTGCTGCATGGTCTCTAGCAAGTAACAATGCCATTAAATTAGATTGACTGCCGCCACTTGTGAATATGCCATCGGCAGCAGCACTTAAGCCAATGCGTTCGATACTCCAGTCAATTAACTTTTGCTCAATGAGCGTCCCGCCAGCACTTTGGTCCCAGGTGTCTAACGAAGAATTTATAGCAGTTAATAACTGTTCGGCTATCACCGCGGGGTAAGCAACGGGGCAGTTTAGATGGGCAACATATTTTGGATGATGAAAGTAGACAGCATGATCTAAATACAACGATTTTACTTCATTTAGCGCTTGCTCAACGTTATTGAGAGGTTGATTTAGTTCTACTCTGGCTATTTGTTTACTGAGCTCTTTGTGGCAGACGCCAGAATGAACTTGTTTTGCAGAACGCAGCGCTTGATGGATGAGCGACATTGTTTGCATTGAAGCCATCTCATATTTGAGTAAATTATTTTCGTTAAAAATAAACGCATGGGGCTGTTCATCAACGTTTATTGATGAATGAGCATTAAGCACGGGGGCTAATTGATTCACGACTCAATTCCTTCTCGGTTAATTTGAATCGGGATCGTAATGATAGTGATTCTCAATATCAATAATAATAAATCATTAATTTACTTTACAATTTAATTACCTTTTATAGGTTAAAGGTGTTTTATTTTTAAGTTTATCTAGTAATAAATAATTGTAATCAGATCAAAGATTATAACTAAATTAGTCCCTCTTTTAGGTTCTATTTGGTAGCGTTCTTTTGCTTTTTCGATGAAAATGCTCACAAATAAAAGCAATAAAGCCAACATTTAAGAAAACTATAATAGGTAGGTGAGAGGTTTTAAGAGCTAAGTAAACACACTTTGAGCTGCTATAAAATGCTTAAGCAAAGTGAGGATTCTGCGAATAGTTATTTTAAAAAAGCTGTGTCAAAAAGTGGATGAGGATTAAATTAATTGAAAATAATCTTGCCATTGCTCTTTACGAGAATGGCAACAGGAAACTTTAGCTTATAAAAACACATAAGCAGCAGGGAGCAGCATACCGCTAATGACTAATACTGAGCGGCTGCCCCATGGGCTATTTTTACCCTTGATCATAAACAAGCCGCTGATTGCTAAAAACAGCAGCAGCCCAGCAAAAATATCAGAAAAAATCACCCACGAAGCGTTTGTTTCGTTCAAGTGTAAGCGGTTAAATGCTTGAATCACATGGCGAGGCTCAATGGCTTCATAGCTTATGATATCTTTATTGAGTTTCAGGCTGAGGTTGTTACCGTTTTTTAAAAACACTTTAAATTCTTGCGGCGACGCCCAATAAGAAGCCTTTACCGGCTCGCTTACATCAGCATGGGAAATAATTTGTTCAATCAGCAACTCGTCATTATCTAATTGCCAAGTTTCATCGCTCACATTGATTTGCTGGTGGCTTACTTGGTAGTTTGGGTTCCAATCATCTTTGTGGTTTACTGCAATGCCAGAAACCGCAAAGATAATCACTAAACCAACACAAAAATAACCAATATCGCGGTGTAAGTTTCTGTTTAACTTAAACCAGTTGATACTTGATTTGTTACTCAATGATTTCAACTCCGCTCGGAACAAGCTGATAAATAGCAATGGCTTCAGTCACTGAATTTGCATTAAAGCTTTCGCCGGCTTGCTGCGCTTTGTGAGCAAGTAGCGCTTTAGTGCGGCCTAGACTAAGCTGAATTTTATCGAGCTTACCGGTTACGATAGCTTTACTACCTTTAGCCGTCATCGGGAATACCATGTCGCCATCTTCAACTTTGATACGTAAGTTTTCAAAGCGTTTGTCTGATGCAAGCGTCATCCAGCAACCACGTTTTTCGCAAACCCCTGTGATAGTCCCTTCTACAGTAATTGGACTTGCTAGGTAATCGTCTGGCGTGGCCATAACCGTCGAAATTTTAATGAGTTTGTCACTGTCGACTTTACTGCCAAACTGCAAGCTAAAGGCGTGTTGGCTAAAGCTTAAAAGCGCCAATGAGAATGCAATAAATGTTTTTGATTTTAGTAACATAGTTGTTTCTTAGAAATACATTAAGTCTTAGTTTAAGCGGTTTACTTGTATGATAAAAGCATCATGAGATTATAAATTATTCGCAATTATATCAAGCGTAGATCAATTGTTTTTAATGCTGCGGGGTACTATCAGGTATAAGAAGCTTTATGACAATTTCGTGAATATTGTGATAATGTAACTTTTTATCGTTTCATTGCTTTATAATGCCTTTTTTATTTGTATGATAAAGCTGGTTTTTAGCTTGGAGGTAGCATGGTTTCACGTCGAGAATTTTTAGTAGGGGCGGGCACATTAGCCTTTTTAGGATTATCAAAAAGTGCCATAGGTAAAGTGTCGTTAGGTGATTTAAAAACAACGGCTGTGGGCTTTGGTCCGTTAATTCCTGATCCAGATAAATTGCTCGACTTACCCGAGGGCTTTAGTTATCAAGTAGTTTCAAGCCTAGGTGAGAAAATGTCTGATGGGTTTACGGTACCCGATAAAGCCGATGGTATGGGCTGCCTAGCGCTTGGTAATGACCATGTTGCATTAGTGCGAAACCATGAGTTAAAACCAAAAGATTTAGCGAAAGCCGAAGCAAGTATTGCCAACCATAAAACGCCTCTGGCTTTTGATACTAACAGTGACGGTGTGGCGTTACCGGGTGGCACAAGTCATATCGTTTATAACTTAAAAACTCATCAAAAAGAGCAAGAATACTTGTCATTGGTCGGAACTATTCGTAATTGTTCTGGTGGTATTACGCCATGGGGCACCTGGCTTACGTGCGAAGAAACTACAAATACCAAAGCCGATGGATTTAACCAAGACCATGGTTATATTTTTGAAGTACCAGCAAATAGCAAAGGCTTAATTAAACCTGAGCCATTAAAAGCCATGGGTCGATTTAACCACGAAGCGGCTGCTGTTGATCCGCGCACCGGCATTGTTTATTTAACTGAAGATAAAGGTGATAGCGTCTTTTATCGTTTTATTCCAAAGGAATATGGCAAGCTGCATAAAGGCGGGCAATTACAAGCTATGGTGGTAAAAGGTAAGCCACAATTCGATAGCCGCAACTGGAATAATAAAGCCATGGGGCTACATCAAGAGCTTGAGGTTGAGTGGGTCAATTTAGATAACCCTGAAAGCCCGAAAGACGACTTACGCCTGCGCGGATACAAACAAGGTGCGGCACTATTTGCTCGCGGTGAAGGTATTCACTGGGGTGATAAAGAACTTTATTTCTGCTGTACCAATGGCGGTAAAAAACAACTTGGTCAGGTTATGAAATATCAGCCATCAGAATTTGAGGGCACAGATAAAGAAGCACAGCAACCAGGTAAAATCTCGTTGTTTGTCGAAAGTACCAGCAAAACCCTCTACAACTTTGGCGATAACCTAACCGTGTCACCTAATGGTCACTTAATTGTCTGTGAAGACCAATACACCGATGTGGTTGATAATCATCTTCGTGGTGTGACACCCCAAGGCCAAGTTTATAATTTTGCCCGCTTAGTGGCGCAAACCGAGCTGGCTGGAGCCTGTTTTTCACCAGATGGTAGCACTTTATTTGTGAACGTTTACTCACCTTCAAAAACACTTGCTATAACAGGCCCATGGCATCAGTTTAGCGTTTAATTAAAGCCTATTTAAAATAGCCACTGCGAAGTGGCTTTTTTATGACTCTAATTTATCATTAATGAATAATAGAAAACCCTATATGAGTAAGTGCTCATCAGCACAGCCAAAATTAGCGACTTTAAGTATTGAGAGCTTTATTTTTAGCGGCTTTTTTGGCACTGACTTTATGTGCGTGTTTAGCAATCCATTTAGTCATTTTTTTCATTAAAGCGGGCGGAAAATCATGGCCCATACCAGGCACAACTTTTAACTTACTGCGCTTTATTAACAGTGCGGTGTTGATACCAGCAGACAATGGCATGACAGGATCAGCACTGCCGTGGATCACTAACGTCGGGGCTTTAATCTTCTTTAAAAGTTGCTCGCGATAGGGTGTTGCGGCAATGGCTGCAAGCTGACGTTTAAAACCCGTTTGATTAGTGTGGGCACGCGCTATATAACGCTCGGCGTTGGCGTATAAAGCGTGTTCATCTTGTGGGTAGGCTGGGCTGCCAATGAGTTGGTTTAGCCTAACATTGTAATCAATCGCGGCTTCCTTATTACTGCTTCGGGGGCGTATTTTTGCGAGCTTTACTAGTAGGTTTATGTTTGAACCCGAAAACGATAAGGGCGAACTACTCGACATAATAGAGGTTAAGCTCAGCACGCGCTTTTTATATTTTGCTGCGGCAATTTGGGCAATCATACCACCCATAGAAGCACCCACTAAATGTGCTTTTTTGATATTAAGAGCATCCATTAACTCTTTTACGTCGCGAGCCATATCATCGAGCGAATAGGGCAGCTTTGCACGAATGGGTAATCGGCGGCTAAGCCAGTGCTTTACAAGACTTGGCTTACCTAACTCATCTAACGATGTGGATAGCCCTGCATCGCGATTATCAAAACGAATAACCCGAAAGCCTTTTTCGACCAAGCCAAAGTAAAGCGACTCTGGCCAAACGGTAAATTGAGCACCTAAGCCAATAATTAAGATGATCACCGGCGCATTTTTATCGCCTTCATCTTGATAACTAATACTGATACCGCTGGCTGTAAGGGTATGTTCCATAGGCTGACAAATAAGCTTACGCAGGTATCATAAGCATAGTAGGTGAAGTTGGCAGTTTAGTGACAGTAGGAAAAATAGACAGCATCTAACTACGTGCTGCCTATTTTCAGGGAGTTTTCTTAGAAGTAAGCGGTAACGCCAATCCAGAAATTACGGCCTTTATCTTTAACGTTGTAGTCGTCTGTGAATGTGACTTCGCTAACTACACCGCGACCTGTTAGGTATTCGTACTCACCATCGCCATTTAGGTCGGTATAGCTCGTGCTATATGAGGTGAAATCTTCGTCTAATAGGTTGTTTACACGGGCATTGATTTGCACGTACTCATTTACATAAAACTGCGCACCTAAATTAAGTAGGTTGTAGTTTTTGTAATATAGCGCTTTGTCGTGCACGTTATCCCAACCGCGGTAACGGTCTGAACGATATACACCTTGTAGGTATAAGTTCATAAAGTCAGTCGCTTCCCAGTTTAGGGTAAGGTTTGCCATGTGCTCAGCTGAGTTAGTTAATGGTTGACCTTCTTCAGGACCGCTCTTTTGTTCGCTATCAGTCCACGTGTAGTTACCGTTAACAGACACTGTTTTAGTGATAGTGTATTGACCTGCAATTTCAACACCTTGCAAGTCTACTTCGTCGATATTGATCTTTTGGCTGTAGCTATCGTAGCCAAGCTGATCGTACTGACCTAGGTTCACACATGGGCGCACATCATTAGTTTGCTCACAGCTTAAAATAGTATCGCCGCGGGCAATTTTGTCTTCAAACTTGGTGTTGTAGTAAGTCACATTAATGTTGTGATCACCATCAAGCGAAGTCCAGTAAAGTGCAACTTCTGAGTTCACACTTGTTTCAGGTTCTAAATCTGGGTTACCCGCAAATGGGCTTGTGCCTTGACCACCAAATCCGGTGATACCGTCGTAAAGGTCAGTTGTTTGAGGTGTTTTATAACCCGTACTGACACCCCCTTTTATCGTCCAAGTGTCTGATATGTTGTATACACCATAAACGCGTGGTGATACTTGGCTGCCAAATACATCATGGTCATCGTAACGAGCGCCTAATGTAAAGGTAAAGTTGTCAGTTGCCATCCAGTTATCTTCGGCAAATAGCGAGTACATGTTTTGCTCTTGCACTTGACCTGCTTGGTCACTTTCAAGGCCAAATACACCGTCTTTTAACTCACCATCGATAAGCTGGCCACCAATTGCAAGGTTATGGCTACCAAAGCTGCCAGTGATAGGAATATCAAAGCGTAAATCATACGTATATTGGCTGCTTTCTAGCGGGCGAGTAGGGCGTGGTAAGAAAGTTTCTTCAGCTAAGTCTTTACGTGCTTGCTCGTCCATTCCCTCGTATTCGCCAGTACCATCGTACATAGCTTGCAGCTCTAATCGTTCGCTTACACTTAGCGGTAAAGTACGGCCATTGTTTTGCGTATCAACATATGAAACAGAGGCCTTCACCGTTGCCCAGTTAAGCTCTCCATCGTAACTTAGTGACCACCATTCACGATCAAACTCTTGGTCTGCAGCATAGCCTGCGCGCGGGTTTACTTGGCCACGACGATCTTGCCAAATAGATTCAATATTATCTTTTGTGCCAAGTGGGTAAGTAATGGTGCCTGATTCAATGTTGTAGCTTGGTGTGTTGTCGTACACTTGACTTGAGTTATCATAATCAAAGCGTAAATGATGAGAATCAAACGGGGTATAAGTTAGGGTAATACCATACTGCTCATTAGTGTTATCAACAGTACGCCCACCACTACCAAAACCTAAAGAGCGAACATGAACAACGCCATTAGGGTCGGTAGCTGGTTCAAATGTCGGTGATGATGCCTGTTGCTCGTAAACACTACCGCGTACGCCTAAGCTTAATACGTCTTTGATCAGCGGACCCATCACACTAAAGTCAGTGGTAATGTCATCACCAAAATCATCGTTTTGCTGTAATGAACGGCTAAAAGACACTGCACCGCTCCAGCTGTCAGTGTGCTTTTTAGTGATGATATTAATTACACCGCCAAGCGCATCTGCACCATAAAGTGTTGATGCAGGGCCACGAATTACTTCAACGCGTTCAATGGCATCAACCGGTGGTACGTGGTTAAACGCGTTGCCACCAAAATTGTTTGGGTAAATGTCGCCATGATTATTTTGGCGTTTACCATCAATAAGTAACAGGGTGTATTCACCTGTTAAACCACGCATACTCACACTGCCTTGTCCTGTTTTATCACGGGTTGTGCCAATGTCGATACCTTCTAAATACTGCACAGCATCAAGTACTGAGGTGAAGGCATGAGACTTAATATCTTCATTAGTGATAATTGAAATACTTGCAGGTGCTTCAGTAACTTTTTGCTCAAAGCCGGTTGCTGTAATAACTAAGCGTTCCATATCTTGTTTAGGCTTAGCGTCGTCAGCTGAGGCTGAAAAATGTGTTGCTATGGCAAGGGCCAGTAAACTTGGTTTTATTGATTTCATTGTAGATTTCCAGTTCTTTTTGTTGGTTATCCTTTTAAGGAACGACGGGTATACTACAGAAATTAAAAATACAATCAATAACTATTCTTATTTAGATTAAGGTGTTTTGGGTTCAATTTACAGTATTTATGATTAAGTTGAGTTTTTAGCCAGTAAATACGGTGTTACAAACTAGATTTAGATTAAATACCCATGACAGGTTCACCTCCTGTATAGTGTTTTAATTATTAATATAAAAATTAAAACAATGAATTCGGATATCTCTTTAGCGCGCTTTAAGCAGTTTCCTTCTCTTATGTGGATCTTCTTATTCGGCTCGTTTATTACCCGTGGCAGCTATTATATGGTTTGGCCATTTCTAGCAGTTATCTTGTACGAAAAATTTGCTTTAACGGCGACAGAGGTCGGTTTGGTGCTTTCCAGTGCTGCCATAATTTCAGTGTTCACCAGCTTTATTGGCAGCAGCCTTTCAGATAAAGTCGGTCGTCATACACTGATGTATATTACAGGCGTGTTGTATATCATTTCTTTCTCGTTGTTGGCTGAGGTTGAAACAGTGGCAGGCTATGTGATTGTGATGACCTTATGTTCGATTGCTACCGCGCTTTGGCGGCCATTAACCAGCGCTGCAATTGGTGATATTATTGACGATGCTGCAACTCGTGAGCTTGCCATGCAATCGCTGTATTTTATTGTTAATGTGGGTTGTGCGGTTGGTCCATTAGCAGGCGTATGGCTGGGTTTAACAGGCGAGCAGTCAAGTTTTTATATTACCGCAGGCGCATTTGCTATCTTGTTAGTACTACTTGTTTGGGGTTTCAATGTTAGTGATAAAGCGTCAAAAAACAGCGCCGCAGCCGACGAGGTTGAAACTAAAAGTCCAGAAATAAAGGGCCAGCAATTATTGCGCATTTTGTTTGCTGATAAGCTGTTGCAATGTTTAATTTTAGCCAATATTTTGTGCATGTTTATTTACGCGCAAATGGATAGTTCACTAATACAATACCTGACTCGTGCAGAAGCTCCTGATTTACTTGCATTGATTTCTGCGCTGATTTTTACCAATGCGATGGTGATTATTTCAAGTCAATTTTTGCTATTGAGAATGATGGCGCGATTTAACTTAACAGTGCGTATTCAAATCGGTTTGGTACTTTTAATGGGGTCGCAATTTTGGTTGGCACTCAATCCGATAGACCTGTTCTGGGGCTGGATAGGTGCGATAGTGGTCATGAGCTTGGCTGAGACTATTTTATTTCCGACTATGAATGTTCACCTTGATAGACTCGCGCCATCACACCTTCGTGGTGCGTACTTTGGCGCAGCTTCGTTTTATGATTTAGGTTTTGCTTTTGCACCGCTCGGTGGTGGCTTAATTTTAGATTATTACGGTGGTCCAACCTTGTTCTTTGTTGCGGGAGGGTTATGCCTAGTCGTGATTTATTTATACGCCATTCTTGAAAAGCTACCTAGACCTGATTTTGCAAATCCATTATCTAAGTAAATATATAAAGTGAAAATGCAGAACAGCTGCTACCTTTATAGCTCAAACATTAAACATTGAGGTTTAACATGGCTGTTTCTGCAATTCCTAAAGGTTTTCATGCGGTCACCCCGTATTTGATTATTGAAGGCGCTTCTAAAGCTATTGAATTTTACAAAGAGGCGTTTGCTGCTGAGCTAGTAATGCAAATGCCTATGCCTGACGGAGGGGTTGCACATGCCGAGATAATAATAGGTGACTCCTACATCATGCTTTCTGATGCTTACCCTGAAATGGAATATAAATCTCCACAGCAGCTTGGTGGCACCCCTGTAAATATGATGCTTTATGTTGAGGATGTCGATGCTGTCTTTGCTAAAGCGTTGTCGTTAGGTGCAAAAGAGTTACGTCCGGTACATGATCAGTTTTATGGTGACAGATTGGGGACTTTAGCCGATCCATTTGGTCATATCTGGAATATTGCAACGCATAAAGAAGACCTCACAGAGCAAGAGCTAATCGAGCGCATGGGGGAACTTATGAGTAAAGAACAAGATGCTTAAAAGGTTGTTTCTACTGACATTCCTATTTGCCACGAATCAACATCTTGATAACTGCCAAGAGGCGAACTAAAGTCGATATGTATAACGTTATCGTTACTTGAACGCGATGAATATAGACGAATACCCACACCAGCACTGGTTAGCATTGAATCTGAAATATTCGCCGTTTCAGTGCTGCCGAATGCTTGCCCTACATCGACAAAACCGACAAAGCCAACATCCACAAACTGATATAGATTGATGTTTGGGTACATTCTTAGCTCAGCAGTTGCTTGTACGCTTGAAGTACCATGTTGGTAACTTTCTGGAAAGCCTCGCATGCCTTCTTCACCGCCAACAGCCAGCGGTTTCTCTGCAAACTCATGGTTTTGCCAATGACCATTTACATGAGCATAAAAGGCAAATGCATCTGACCAGCGATAGTTCATTTGTGCTTTTGAATATATAGCAAAGCGGTCATCAAGCTCAGTACCTATATTGCCCTTGATACCCGTGGCAAAGCGATACAAAGTGTTATTGTTAAACCAAGCTTTGGTGAGATTAGTATCAAACAAAAATCCTTGCCCCAAATTAACGGTATCTATAGCAAACTTTGAGTTTAGCTCCCAGCCTAGGTTAACGTCTTCGTTGTGGTTTATGAGGTCAATATCCTGTAAAACAGTATAGTTGTCTTCTAACCAATGTAATCCGACCCACGGCGCAGCAATACTGTAATCGCTAAGACCTGCGGGGAAAGGTTTTGTATCGAAAGGGCGGTAACTAACATCTTCGTAATCAATCCCAGCTAGCCAGTGAAAGGTTTGCTCTCTGTCCTGTGACAAAATTCCACCATAGGCGAACTGTGCGATTAATTCATCAGTGAAAAATTCTGAACGAGTCAGTCCATTTTGATAAATATAGCTTTTTTGTTTTTGTGACTTGGCAAAGTAGCGCATCAGTGCGTCACTACTACGTTGATAAAAAGGCTGATGATAATCCACTAAAAAGACTTGCCCGTCATCGTAGTCATCAGCTTGTAAAGTGAGGGTCGCATGAGGCTGCCAAGGAACCGGCATTTGCAGCACAGAGTGATAGCCTGAGCGTTCGTGATCTGATTTATACTTTAATGATGCGCGGATCCCGTACCCCAAAAAGTTCTCTTCTTTAAAGCCTAAGCTGTATTTGTTATTGCCGCTACTACGGCCAAAATTAATAGTTGGTAATAAACTCCACGTGTCCCACGTATCTATTTGTACCACGCGTGGTTCATCTTCAAGGCAGTCTTTTGTATAGCTAACTTTGGCATCTCTTAAGTACTTTTTGCTGCGTAGAATACGCTCTGCTTCTTGCAGTTGACGCTCACTGACTAGATCGCCTTCTTTAAAGGTAATTTGCTCACTGACAACTTTGTTTTTGGTATCTATGTGCAGCCAGTTTATAAAGCGATGTAGAGCGGTTGTTTCAGGATCATTTGGATCAAAAATCGTATGTGTATCAATGTTGAGTTTATCAACAGTGATATCTTTTTCTTCGCTTAACTCAGCAGTTGGTTTACTTTTTACTTCACAGACGACGTCTAAGCTTAAAGGTTCATTTGCGTATACTGTCCCTGTAGCAGTGCATGTTAATAATAAAACAGGTGTTATTTTATTCATCTTTATTATGCCTACTAAATACGAAGGAGACGCAGCTTGTTTGCTTTATCAACCTTTTAAATTCTTTACAGTTCTCAGCATAAAATCACTAACTTAAGAAAAACTTAACTAAAACTTAAACTTTATTGAATATTATAAGGTATTGATTAATAAGCCGTGTGCTAACTCATTATGGCGAAGTTAATCTTTAAATGGTCGGCTTACGTATGTGTTTTTAAAGTTTCTAGTAGAGTAAATAATGAAAAAGCGTGTTTTATACTGGCTGCAAAATGACTTACGTTTGGTCGACAATGAAATTTTATCTGAATTAGCTGAGTTTAACGGCGAGCTAGATTTAGTGTATGTGATTGAACCACGCTGGTTTAGGCAAACTAACTTTCAGTCAAAACCGTATGGCACGCACAAGTACAACTTTTTACTTGAGAGTCTAGCTGCATTTGCAAAAGAGCTTGAGAAGCTTGGGCAAACTCTACATGTGATCACCGGAGAGCCAGAGCAAGTTATAACTCAGCGTTTGCGAAAATATGAAATTGAAGCATTGGTTTGTACTGAGCAGGTTGGTACTTATGAGCAAAAACAGCTTGGCAAAATCAAAGCATTATGCCCTCAAGTAACAGTGAAAACCTATCAGCAAGATACCTTGTTTAAAGCAAGTGACTTGCCATTCCAACTTGATAACCTACCTAAAAACTTTACAGCCTTTCGTAAAAAGGTAGAAGCAGAGTCAACATTTATAGCAGCGCCGCTGCAGCCTGTAAGTTACTTACCTCATCCCGTACAACTATGCCCTGAGAACACTGTTGATGATGCTCCAACTAGGTCAGGTAGTTTTAAAGGTGGTTTAATTGCTGCCCAACAACATTGTCGTCAGTACTTTTCGTCAAAAGCGCCGAGCAGTTATAAAGAAACACGTAATGAGTTAGACGGTTTTAGCAATAGTACTAAATTTAGTATATGGCTTGCTGGTGGCGAAATTAGCGCAAAACAGCTGTACAGAGAAGTTGAAATATATGAATTGCAAAACGGTGCTAATGAATCTAGTTATTGGATAAAGTTTGAATTGCTTTGGCGCGAATACTTTAAATGGCACGCAATGCAAATTGGCGCAAAACTTTTCCACTTTAACGGGTTAAAGCACAGTGCGCCACTGACCACTTTTAACAGTCACCGTTTTAATGCGTGGTGCCAAGGGTGCACACCATTTGCTTTGGTAAATGCAATAATGCATGAGCTTAATGCGACAGGCTATATTTCTAACCGTTCGCGGCAAATTGCGGCAAGCTGTTTGGTTAATGAGTTTGCTCTTGACTGGCGTTATGGCGCGGCCTATTTCGAACAACAACTCATAGATTATGATGTGGCTGCGAACTGGGGGAATTGGCAATATATTGCGGGCGTCGGTGTTGATCCTAGAGGCGGGCGGCATTTTCATATCAATAAGCAAACAGCGCTATATGACCCCTTGGCTCGTTATATTGATATATGGCAAGGAGAGCAAACAATTACAAACAGTGTGGATAGTGTCAATGAGGTGGATTGGCCGATATCTTCATAGCCTGTGTTAGATCAATATTCTTCACGGATTTTTAGTATTTTTTATTTTGTTAACTAGAATAATAATTAAGGCTTGCTTTAATTTTGAAAGGCCTAGTTAACAAGGCTAATTATGGTATTTAGTGAAGGGTATGATGCGATAAAATCGCAGCTTGGTTTTGACCTATCTCAGCTAATTCTCGACAGTAGTGATGCGGGAATTTGGCTTTGGAATGTAAAAACAGGCGAAACTGTTTTCAATGATAAATGGGCGAACATTATCGGCTATACACTGAAAGAGTTATCGCCAATTTCAATTGAAACCTGGCTCAGCTATGCTCATCCAGGCGACTTGCCAAAATCAGAACAACTTTTACATGCTCACTTCAAAGGGGAGTCAGAGCGCTATATCTGTGAAGCGCGCATGAAACACAAACAGGGACATTGGGTTAAGGTGCTCGATAAAGGAAAGGTGCACAGTTGGGATGAAGATGGTAATCCAGAGTGGATGCTTGGTGTTCATATCGATATTACTGAGCAGTGGTTAAAAGAGCGTGAAATTGATTTTTTACATGCCAAGTTGCAAAAATTTACTGATAACTTACCCGGGTTTGTTTATCAGTATGTAGTCGATAAAAACGGTAAGGCATGTTTTCCTTTTGCTAGTTCAAAAGTCTTTGATATCTATGGCTGTACTGCTTATGAAATAAAAAAATCTGCAGATTTAATTATGCAGATTATTCACCCTGATGACTTAGCCCGAGTTGTTAAAAGCATTGAAAAATCACGAGTAGAATTATGTGATTGGCACGAGATATACCGAGTTAATCACCCAAAAAAAGGTGTGATTTGGGTTGAAGGAAAATCGTCACCCATAGCCCGTGTGAATGGAAGCGTTGAATGGAATGGTTATATCGAAGATGTTTCAGAAGAAGTAAAAAGGAACGAGAAAATACAACTGCTTACAGCGGTTTTTTCAACAACTAGTCGCGGTATTTTGATTACAACGGCAGAGCCTAAAATTGTGGATGTTAATCCTGCATTCGAGCAGATAACCGGGTTTAAAAAATCGGATGTCATCGGAAAAAATCCATCCGTATTTTCAGCTAATCAGCAGCCAAAAGAGTTCTATGTACAGATGTGGGAAGTTCTCTTAAAGAGTGGCCGCTGGCAAGGTGAAGTATGGAACAAGCGTAAAACGGGTGAAGTATTTCCCGAACTGTTAACTATCGATGCATTGTATGATGAACATGGCCATATTAGTCATTTCATTGGGGCATTTGATGATATTTCGCAAGCTGTAGAAAAGCGCCAGCTACTTGCTCAATTAGTTAATCAAGACCCACTCACTAAGCTTTTAAATCGTCGTGGTTTAGATATCCAGTTGCATTCAATTACTCTTAGTGCGACAAGTGAAGAAAATTGGTTTTCATTGATTTATGTAGACCTTGATAACTTTAAACTGGTGAACGATACCTTTGGTCACGAGCAGGGCGATAATCTACTTCTTGAAATCAGTGAGCAGCTTTCACTTCAGCTACGTGATAAGGATATATTAGCCCGCATTGGGGGCGATGAGTTTGTCATTTTATTGCCGAATTTATCGAAACATTTGGTTTGCCAAGACATTGCTGAGCGTTGCAAAAAAGCGGTTGAGGACGTAGCAAAGCGCTACGCAACCAAAGTGCCTGTCAGTGCTAGTTTTGGAATCGCGCTTTACCCAGAGAATGGTAAAAACGCGAAAGAGTTACTCGCCAATGCTGACGAGCAAATGTATCAGATGAAGCTTAAACATAAAGCCTCACCACTGGGTTGATATTTCGACACTAGGTAGTTTATTTAAAAGAGGTAACAATGCGCGCTCTTTGCGTAAATCTTTGCGTTCATGTTCTAAATCTTTTCGTTCTCTATACAACTCTTTTTGTTGGCCATTATCGAGCTGATTGCTATTAAGCTCAGCGCGAATATCTTTTAAGCGCCGGTCAATATCGTCAATTCGGTCATCTATGTATGCCAGCCTTTGCTGTACTTGATATCTGTCGTTTCCTTCTTGCCATGCTTTACGAAAAGCGGTGCTGTTACATACCCCATTGTAAGAGACCCCTTGTATGCCAAGGGTAAAACCATTTTCGGGCTCACAATATACAGCCAGACCCAGATCGTACCCCACTTTATATTCAGCAATATCAGCACTAACGCCATATTCGCCGCATTGCGATAATGCATCTAGCCCATCGTGATATTCCGTTCCATCAGCACCATGTTTATAACCTATATCTTGCCAATTGGCTTGCAAACATTCATCTTTGCTGACAGAGGTACAGCCTGCTAATACGATTAATGACAGCAGAGGAAGTGTCCATTTTCTCATTAAAGTCTCGGCTTAAATTATTAATAACTGACTAGATTCTAGCCTGTAATGTATTTTTTTAGAAAGTAGTTTTTGTATTTCGTAATAATGCCCTCAGTTGAGGGCATTACACGCTTTTAATTACCACTGACAGAACCGCTGAGCAATGCGAATATTTGACTGTGCATTTTTTAAGTGTGCTAATTGTAATAAGCATAACGCAGTAAAGTGACTGCGTTTGATCAATTGATGGCGGTCAAAGCGCATAATCTCGTACCACAACTTAAATAGCTCGCCAAAACGCATCAGGTTGTTATTGTTAAATTGCCATTGTGATTGGTAGTTTACTTTAATTGGGCAAGGCATATGACCTGGGTATGCTTGCCATGGTGCAAGCATGGCTCGTGGGTAACTGGTTTTCAGCCAGCGCTGATAAAAGCGGTGTTTACGTACATATTCAACAGGGACAGCTAGAGGATATTGCAGTACTTTCCATGAATAGAATGGATGGAAGAACTCCATTTTAAAGTCGCATACTTGCTCATTTGGAATGCTCAAATGATGGTGTTGATCATTGAGAAGTAAAAATAGCTGAAATGCTTTTTCGAGTGGTAATTCAGCCAAGGGTTTAAAACTAACTTTTAGGTTATCTATTAATTTTTGTTGCAGCATAGCCGCATTATGAACTACTGACTTTGGCAAATAAGCGTACTGCTGATCTAAATAAGCTTGAATGAGTTTATCAAGATTGTTTTCTTTTGCTGCTGCATAAATATCGTCGCCATAAAATACGGCACCTAAGCCAACACTGCCGCCATTTCCTGACCAACTGATCTGTGGTCTTGTAACGGTTTTATATTCATTGTGATGCGCCTTACGCCAGTATTTACCAAGCCGCTGTTCAACAGAAAGCTTTTGCGTATCTCGTACTTGCACTACTTCAAGCTTAAGGGCGTTTTGCGAAGCATATTGTTTTGCGCAATAGAGATCTTGGCTATCTGACTTTGAAAAATTAAACGATTTGAGCTCAACCCCTTGGCGTAACAGTTCACAATTAATTAGTCGCGAATCTAGACCTCCAGAGAGGGTGCTCAGCACTTTTTTATCGGTGTGCATCGCTTTTGTAACAACACTGCGAAAAGCCTGAGTGACTCCATCAATTGCATCTGTCACCTCATGGTTTTGTTTGGCAAGGGCGACCCAGTCAAAGTAACGTTGTTTTACCACGCCATGGCTGACATCAAACCGTAATATTTCGCCTGGATATGAGCATTTAATGTTTTTATAAGGTGTGTGGTCAAGAAGCGGGTAGCCAAGCACAGCAAGCTCAGTGAGGGCTTCTGCATCGCTTTCAAGCTCAATACTCAACTGTTTAAATAAGCCTAAGTTGGTCGAAAATAGTAAGCCATGTGCAGTTTTTAAGGTATAAAATGGTTTTAACCCAAGTGGATCAGTAGCAAGTACTAAGCAGCCTAATTGGCTATTAAACTGGCAAAAGCTAAAAACCCCTTCACACTGCTGTAAACAGGTGTTGAGTGAGGTTGCATTTGCCATGGCCTTTAAATCATCACTACGGGAGCTGCTGAGTAAAGGATGGCCAATCAGCGTTGCAATTTGCGACTCAGTTTGCAACCAACTTGCTTGTTGGTATGCATCGAAATCATAGTGAAAAATAGCTCCATTCTCACAATCAAAGCGCTTAACATCTGTTTTTTTATAGCGATTAAATGCATCAGATAGTTGATTAATATAATGAAATTCTGTTTTGCCTAATTCATTGAATTGGATATAACCTGCGATAACAGCCATGTTAACTACCTTTTCGTTTGCTAACTTACTAGTGAAGTTGCAAGGCGTAGGCCAAAACGAATAAAGGCCTTACAACAAGGCCTTTGGGTAACATTACAAAAGCTGATCAGCGATTGTTAAGTTGTTGGTTGATCTCATCAAAAATACTCGCGTCATCAATGGTGGATGGAATTTGTAGTTCTTCACCATCGACCAGTTGGCGTAAGTTCTTTCTGAGTATTTTCCCTGAGCGGGTTTTTGGTAAGCGCTCAACATGAACGATTGTTTTCAAACAGGCAATAGCGCCAATTTGATGCCTGACTGTGTGGATAAGCTCTTGCTCCACCTCTTTGCTATCACCGAGGTAGTCGTCTTTGAGTACAATCATCGCCATCGGTAATTGGCCTTTTAGTGCGTCGTTAACACCAAACACTGCGCATTCAGCAACAGCTGGGTGAGCAGCCACAATTTCTTCCATTTCACCTGTTGATAAGCGGTGACCTGCGACATTAATAACATCGTCTGTACGGCCCATAATAAACAGATAACCATCATCATCAATATAGCCACCGTCACCAGAGAGATAATAACCTGGATATTCGTTTAAATAGCCCGCTTGAAAACGTTCATTGTTTTGCCAAATTGTTGGTAAACAGCCAGGTGGTAAGGGCAGTTTAATGACCACAGCACCACTTTCGTTTGCAGCGCACTGCTCACCATTCATATCAAGAATTTGTACATCAAAGCCCGGTGTCGGTACCGTTGAGCTGCCCGGTTTAGTTGCAAGTTGCTCGATACCAATTGGATTACAAGCGATAGCCCAACCTGTTTCTGTTTGCCACCAGTGGTCGAGCACTGGCAAGCCTGTGTTGTCTTTGAGCCACTCATAAGTTGGTGGATCTAAGCGCTCACCAGCAAGGAATAAGCGTTTTAAACTAGAGGTATCGTATTGTTTGAAGCCCTCGGCTGTAGGGTCCTCTTTTTTAATTGCGCGAAACGCAGTAGGGGCACTGAATAATGCGGTGACCTTGTAATCTTCAACCACTCGCCAAAAGGCACTTGCATCAGGTGTTCTAATTGGTTTGCCTTCATATAGTATTGTAGTGCAGCGATAAATAAGTGGCGCGTAAACAATGTAAGAGTGACCAACGACCCAACCGATGTCAGAGGCGGCCCAAAATACTTCGCCGGGTTTCATACCATACACAGTTTCCATGCTGTAATGCATTGCGACAGCATGACCCCCATTTTCTCGAACCACTCCTTTAGGTGTTCCTGTCGTACCTGAGGTATAAAGGATATAAAGCGGATCATCACCTGCCACTGGCACTGCACCCACTTCGCTCGCTGCATCTGAGGCTGATTGCCAATCGATGTCTCTGCCATCTTGCATCTCGGCAATAGCTTGTTCACGCTGAAATACAACACAGTGTTCAACTACATGCTTGGCGTTTTCGAGAGCTTCATCAAGCAAAGGCTTATATTCAATCACATGGTTGATTTCAACCCCGCAAGACGCTGTAAGCACAAGCTTAGGTTTTGCATCATCAATACGAACTGCTAACTCGTGCGGTGCAAAACCACCAAATACGACTGAGTGAATGGCACCAAGACGCGCACATGCCAGCATACCAATAACGGCTTGTGGGATCATTGGCATATAAATAACGACACGGTCACCTTTACTTACGCCAAGGGACTGCATAAGTCCCGCAAATTTGGCAACTTGAGTTTGTAACTCGCCATAGCTGTATTGTTGTTTAGTATTGGTAACAGGGGAGTCGTAAATCAGAGCGATTTGATCTGCAAAACCTGCTTCGACGTGTTGGTCGAGGGCTAGGTAACTAGTGTTTAGCTGACCATCAGCAAACCAGTGATAAAAATCATTATCGTCATATTGATAGGGTGTACTAGGTTCTTTAAACCAAGGAACCCGTTTACTTTGTTCAAGCCAAAATTGGCCCGGATTGCGCTGAAATTGTTGATATTGTTGTTGATATTCGCCCGCCATAATGAGGCTCCTATACTTTTTAGTGAGAGATTTGTACAACGTATAAAAAAATATAAGGGGGATTTTGATTAAATAATATGCGACCTTGGTCGGCATCAGCTTCATTTATTCTTGGAAAGATAGCTGGTGTTATTGAAATTTAGCTACAAAATCAATCAACTTTCGGGAAGATATGCTTATTCTCGAATTAAAAAATGATTTCAAATTTGCGTTATTTAGGGGCTGTGGGTAGAGGGAGCTGCCACTTTTCTAAAATGGCTTGGTATTGACCTGTTTCTTTAAGTGTCGAAAGTGCAATGCTTAACCTCATTGCCGTTTCAGGATTTAAATTCAAGTTTGCAGCTAAATAAAGCTCTGAAGGAAAGTCATCTAAGTGAAGGCTTTTATGAATTTTTTTAGCTTCTACATTTGATAAAACAAGTTCATTTTGCAGGGTGAGTGTATTGGTTAGTACAAAATCGATTCGTTCTTTTTCAAGCATCTGCCACAGCTGATGATAATGACTTACTAACACTAAGTTTTTATCTTCACTAAATCCTGCTTGCTTTAAATAATGTTCGCTGGAATAACCACGTATAGTCGCAACGCGGTATTTCTCAGCTTGTTTTAGGCTTTTTACTTCATGGTTTTGACTTTGAGAAGCCAGATCAACTAAATAAGCATCAGAGAAATACGTTTGCCCCAGCCATTTAAATTTAGCTTCACGAGCTGGGTTTTTTAAAAGCGAGATCATTAGTATGTTTGGATTGTTTTCAAGCTCATGAAAAGCCCGAGCCATCGGCATTATTCTAAACTCACCCGCTAGATCGGCCTGCGCTAAAGTAGCTTCAATAACTTCTATAAGTGCGCCATCTGCTTCGCCTTGCTGATTAATAAAGTGGTATGGAGGCAAGTCTTCAGCAATAAAGGTCAAATTATCCGCAGCAGTTGCACAACTGATGCACAGAAGCATGATAGCAATCAGTAATGAGCGAAACGGCATAAATATCCATTATTTATAAATAAACAATTAACATACTAATAAATCTTAATGCAAAGGTATAGGCTTTTAAAAGGCCTGGAATATTTAATTGCTTTTCTTACTGCGTGGTGCGCCCATTAAAATGCCCATGTGGCAAATACAGACCGATAAAAAGGCACTCAAGCCTAGTGCACCACCATAGCCATCCAATAGAGGGACTAAGTATTCAAATAAGATAGAAAATAGTAAAGAAGAAATAGTTAACGTGAAGAATCCAAAGCGCTTTGGTGCGCTCATACCAATAAACGTCCCGCCAAAAAATACCACAGAGTAAAGCGCTAAATTTACTGGTAATAAGCTCAAAATGCCATAAGCAATAATGCTTGAGGCAGCAGATGCTCGAATGGCATCAAAGCGATTATGATGTGCTATTAGGTAGGTAGATAATGCACCTGCTAAAGCGGTTAGTGCTATAAATATATCCACTATAAGACTCCTTTAGCCATCATAAACAGAGCAACACTGGCAAAGGCAACACTACCAAGGCGACCACCAAAACCTGCAAATAGATTCATAGTTAGCATATAAAGACAGGCACCGATCAAAGAAATAAAACTTAGTTCCCAGTAACTATCAATTAAACTTGATGAGCACATGCCGGCAAAGCTTCCTGCGTAAATAGCTGCATAAGGGTGATTTCCAAAACGAGCCGGGAAAGGAATAAATGTGCCAACTAAACCGGTAACAGCGGCAGATAAAACAAGGGCAACATTGGCTTGGTCATGAAGCAAAAAGCAGGCAAAACAGCCAACAGAAAAGGCCAAAAATTTGACCAAGAAAAATGTAATATGTGCCATTAATTGATGATACACCTCGCTTAAGTAGGTAAACGAGGTGCATTATCTCATTGATGCGTTTAGTCCTGCAACTGCCCTGCGTGGAGTTTTATATCAGTTTGCTTAACGAAGTGAGCTGCTACTTTGCTGTGGTGACCATATAAAGCTACAACCAAAAAGCAAATGAGCGGAACAACAAATGACACAGCAGTGTTAAATGCATCGATAGTTGCGGCTTGGATCAGGGGTAAAAATGCTCCTCCTAAAATCGCCATAACTAAGCCTGCCGCGCCGACCTTTGCATCATCGCCTAAACCCTCAAGTGCCGTCCCGTAAATAGTTGGAAACATCAAAGAGAGACAACTTGAAATAGCAACGAGTGCTATCACACCAGCTAAATTAACTTGGGTTGCAACAACAAAACAAAGTACGGCTGCTCCTAAGGCCATAAAACGGAGCAATTTAGCCGCGTTTATAAAGCGCATTAGCCAAGTCATAACGAAGCGTGACACTAAAAACACCAACATAGAATACTGTAAGACTTGGCCGCCCGTAACTTCAGTTGTGTTAAGAGCTTCCATCGTATAGCCGATGGTGTAAGTCCACACACAAGTTTGGGCTCCAACATTAAAAAACTGTGCTAGCACACCAAATCGATAATGCTTATTTTGGTACAAATGTTGAAAGGTTTTTTTAAGCTTTCGAGCTGGTGTTGCCGCTTTTGCTACTGTTGCAGGCGATCGGCTACAAAAGATACATAGCCACAGCAAGATTAAACAACACGCCATACCGACATACGGCACCATTACGGCATTAAGTTCAGCACTCACAACTGTTTTTAATTGCGCCTCACTCATTAGGGCGCGGCCAGCACTATCTGCTTGATTTAAGTTTGGCAAGATTAAAGTAGCCGCCAAAAACACACCTATATTAGTACCTACAGGATTGAAGGCTTGGGCTAGGTTGAGCCTGCGAGTTGCTGTTTGTTCGCATCCAAGCTGCATAACATAAGGATTTGCAGAGGTTTCTAAAATAGACAAACCGCCCGCAAGAATAAACAAGGCTAATAAAAAGTGACTATAGAGCATGGTTTGGCTGGCGGGATAAAACAGTAATGCTCCACATGCGGCCATGGCTAAACCAACTAGCAACCCAGTTTTGTAATTAAACCGCCTGTTAATCATTGCAGCGGGTAAAGCCAAGCAAAAGTAAGCGCCATAATAACTAAATTGCACTAAGGCAGATTGCAGCGCACTCATCGAAAATGTTTTGCTAAAAACTTTAACTAATGGGTCTGTCATATTGGCTGCAGTGCCCCAAGCTGCAAAGCAAATTGTAAGTAGAATAAAAGGCCAAAGCATTTGGCGCGATACAATAGCGGACTGTGTTTGCATAGCTCACCAGTTTAATGTGTTCATATTGTTGTAAGCGACAGTATTCACGACTATAAATAATAAATCAACTAGGTTGATTTATTATTTATAGTGGCAGATAGTATGACAAACAGGTCTAATAGGCCGCTCATGAGACTTTACTATGAAGGATGTTATGAATCGCAGTCTAAACCCAACAGTGAGAAGCTGTAACGAACGTGCCATCTTAAGCTTAATTAGGCAGCATGAAAGTATGCCTAAAGCGCAAATAGCTAAGGCGCTATCTTTATCTGCTCAAGCTGCGATGGTAAATATTAATAAGCTAGAAGAAGACAACTTATTACTGCGAGGAGCACCTTTAAAGGGACGAGTAGGGCAGCCTAGCGTGCCGTTTAGACTCAACCCAGATGGCGCATTTAGTTTTGGTTTGAAAATTGGTCGACGACGCTTCGACCTGATACTCGTTGACTTACAAAGCACGCAAAGAGCATCGGTATCTGTTGAGGTGAATGAAGCATCGGTTGATGAGCTTAAATCATTCTTAGAAACACATATCCCACAATTAAAAACTCAACTAGAGCCTGAATTAAGGGCGCGTGTGTGTGGTTTAGGTGTCGCAATGCCATTTGATATTTGGCAGTGGCAGGCGTCGATGGAAAGCTGCAAAAGTTCGTTGTCGCAATGGCAGAATTTCGACTTAAAAACCTATTTAGAAAGCCAGTTTGGATTACCTGCTTTTATTAGTAACGACAATAATGCGGCTTGCTGTGCTGAGTTAAGCTTTGGCAACCCCAAAAATTACAATGATTTTTTGTATGTTTATCTAGGCGCTTTTTTAGGTGGCGCAGTGGTTATTAATAACCAAGTTCTGGAGGGAAAAAGTGGCAATGCTGGTGCCATTGGTTCGATGCTTAACACTGAAAGAGAGCAATTGCTTAGCCAGTGTTCACTATTGACGCTACAGACGTTATTTGATCAACGACAGCTAAATATATCGGTCTATGAACTAACAGAAAGTCAATTTATTGCTCATAAAGCGCTTATTAGCCCTTGGCTAGAGCAGGCTGCGAAGGCAATAAGCCTAGCAATGCATAACAGTTTGAGCTTGTTAGATATGCAAGCGGTGATTATTGATTCGCCACTGCCAAGTAAGGCTTTACAGCTGCTCAAACAGCTATCTGTTGAAGCATTTACAAAGTTAGATAGTCGGGGGTTGCGCTCGTGTGAAGTGAGTTTAGGTATTTGTGGAGAAAAAGCGCAGTCGATAGGTTCTGCTCAACTCGCGCTTAGTCGTCATTATTTTTAAACAGGAGTGAGCAGCTCACTCCTGTTTAAATTATTACTTCTGATATTGTTTGAACCACGCAAGCGTGTATTCAATTTTAGAAATCATGCGTGATGGACGACCTGCAATACCATGTGGCGAGCCTGGTACACGAATAAGTACGGTATCTACTTTTTGCAGTTTTAGTGCTTGGTAGAATTGCTCTGATTCTGAAATTGGCGTACGGCGGTCTTCTTCACCTGTCATGATCAATGATGGCGTGGTTACGTTACCTACTAATGAAAGCGGCGAACGTTTCCAGTAATGCTCAACATTATCCCAAGGCATGCCAGGGAACTGGTTACGAATTTGACCAATGTAGCTGTCAGCTGAAAGAGTTTTACTTAACCAGTTGATCACCGGTTTGGTAATCGCAGCCGCGTTGAAGCGGTTTGTTAAACCAACAGCATAAGCCGTTGCAATACCACCTGCTGAGCCACCAGCAATAAATAAGTTATCTTTGTCGATAAAGCCTTTAGCAATCATCGCATCAACCGCAGAGTTATGATCGGCAAAGTCCTCTTCAGAGCTGTATTTACCGTCTAGCAGTAATGCAAAGTCTTTACCGTAACTTGTTGAACCACGGTAATTAACATACACAACCACGTAACCTTCAGCGGCATAACGTTGTAATTCAGCAGTAAAGCTTGGGCCATAGGCCAGGTGTGGGCCGCCGTGAATTTCAACCATTAATGGATATTGCTTGCTTTCATCAAAATCAGGTGGTGTGATGTACCAACCTTGAATTGCTTGGCCATCGAACTGCGATTTAACATTCAGCTCGTGCACTTTACCAAGCTTTTTATGACCTAACACATCTTCGTTTAATGAAGTGAGCGTTTTCTTTTTACCTTTGTAAAGGTAGCCTAAATCAGCTGGGCGGTATTCACTGCCAGTAGTGTAAGCAATGGCACCATTATTGGCCATGCTGAAACTACCACTGATATACGGACGACCAATTGAAGTGCCCGACACGGTATCAGTTAAATCAGTTACCTTACCGCGGCTGTTTACTTTAGCGAGCTTACGCTTACCAAAATCATCGTACTGAATAACAAAGTCGCCATCGCCTGACCACTTATAATCAGCAACTGAACGGTCTAATTTTTCAGTAATATGCTTGATTGATTTATCATCTAAATCGAGCATAGATAGTGTTGAGTTAATATAAGGCACAGGCGCGTTGTCACGGGCAACAAAGGCAAGTTCATCACCGTCTTTAGCGTAACGAGGCTTAGTTTCACGGCCAGGCAAATTAGTTAGCTGCGTAAGCTCACCTGATTTTACATTAATTTCATAAAGGTCTGACTCAGTTGTGCGGTACTCCCACTCATCATTGCGATCAGCAGAAAAAGCCAGTTTTGTGTTACTTGGATCCCATGCTAGTGGGCCATAATGCTGATAATCACCCGATGTTAACTGACGCGGTGTGCCACCCGAAACCGGAATAACAAAAACGTGACGATATGAAGGCTCTAAAAAGCCAGCGCCATCAGCTTGATAGCGTGCCTTTTCAAAAACTCTAACAGGTTTTGACCACTCGGCACCTTTTGGTTTCTTCGGTAGTTTTACTGATTTAGCGAACGCAGATTTACCTTCAGGAATGCTCATAGTGAAAGCAATTTGCTCAGAGTCATTCGACCAGGTTAAGTTACGTACTGATTTTGGCAGTTGCGTTAGTAATGCTTGTTTGTCTTGCGCTAACCAATAAACGTGAAGTTGATTTGAGCCGCTTGAGTTACTGGTAAAAGCAATTTTCTTGCTATCTGGAGACCAAGTAGGTTGGCTATAGTTATGCTCATCAGAGAAAAGCGGTGTGTGTTGGCCAGATTTTATATCGTACAGCCAAAAGCTACGCTTGTTGCCATCTTTCATGATGTCGTAGCCGCTGCGCACATAAACGATTTTTTTACCGTCTGGACTTATTTGTGGGTCACCTGCGTATTCAAGTTGAAAAATATCTTCTGAGACAAACTTGTCGTTAGCATATACCTGAGCCGTGGTTGCTGCGCATAGCAAACTGGCTCCAATGAGGATTGTTTTTTTTAATTGCATGGAATGGTCTTTTTTTAGCCGTAAAATTTTATCCTAAAAGCAGAGCATTCTGTGCGCAAGCACATTGAGATAAAGTTGCATTTACCCCAGTTGAATTAACGCAAAGTCTATTTGTGCGTGCTAGTAGCTGATTTTAAAGGCTTAGGAAAACTTAAAATAGTCATCCCAACGCGTATCTAAGCGCTGTTTGGCCTTATCTAAATCAACTGCTGTATAAACGTCATCTTGCTGATTAACCAGCTCAAGCTTTACGAGCTTGTTTAAGGCATCATCAATTTCGAAATCGAGTTGGCAATTATGTTGTTCGTTGAACCACTGCTCAATTCTCTTATCTAATTGTTCTGCGCTCATTGCTGTGTTGGCTTTTAATAAAAAGGTGTAGGCAAGCAGAGCTTCTTTAACATCCTCTTCTTCAGCTGCGTCGACAAGGGTATGAAAAACACCAGCATTGTTATCCAAGTTTTTAAAATATAAGTTGTCGGCCAGTGCTTTCATAAAGCGAATTTTACGGTTTTTAAATTTACTCCACTCTTTAAAGATAAAGCTGCCAAACACTCCCATGCCGATTGCAAAGGTTATAAAGTGCTGCTGACTCATGTGCACTTCTTCACTACGCCAACCACCCCAAAAAGCAATCATAGCAATAAGAAGTAGAATTGAGGCGCCTAATTTTGTTACTAAAACTACAGCACCACCTATTAGTGCTGATGAGCCAATAATGAGTTTATCTATAGGGCGCATTTTTACTTCACTATTGGGAAACAGCATTTCTAAATCGGCTTTTGGTACATTCTGGAATAGTTTGACGATAGTTGAGTTTGGCTCAAAGCCTAGCGGCATTTTGCCTTTTTTTAAAAAATACTGCTCGTCTTTAAAGCGGATGAATACGGCAACGCGGTCGTAGTTAGTAAACTGAATTTGCTTTTTCTTAAGCCCCCAGAAGCTTCGCACAGTCTCGGTTTTTTGCGATTCGCCACGACGGTAAAATACCACTTCAGCAAAATCATCAAACTCAACGGCCAAACGTACTTTAAATAATGACTCTTCATTAAGCGCGTCTTGTAAGTCTTGATTGGTAATGGTTTCAAAGTTGGCAGCATTGAGTACCGTGGCAAAATCTTTTGCAAACGCAGATTGATAGCAGGCACGTTGCTCGTTGGTAATCGGTTTTAGTGTGCGGGTGTCACTATTTGGGTCAAATGGCGCGTAGTTATCTTTTAATGATTCCAACAGCTCGTGATATTGATAATGTGTCACGCTTTGTAGTAATACACAAAACTCTATAAATGACGCTTTCTGCTGTTCGCCTAAGTAGACTTGGCAAAGATTAATAATGTCGTGTTTTCGAAAAGGAATAAATCGTGTGTTAGTCATTATGCTAGTAAATGTATTAAACAGAATCCGCATAGATGATAAAAAAATGATGCCAGAAATGCGATATTTATCAGAAAATAGCGTAAATGTAGAACTTTTTACTGAGCAAAAGGGGTTGTTTTTAGGCTGAGTTCTTCAGTCAAAATGCTGGTTTTTGAAATTCACAGGCGCTTTGTCATGTACTTTTAAACACGCTTTGCTAATGTTGGTTCAATTGCAGTAAGTTGTCGTGATCTCTTATGAGTAAACAACCCCCAACAGTCAAAGTGAAAGCTGAGTTAAGTTCAGTACCGCTAGTTATAAAGCAGTTATTTATCAGCGTGTTTATTATGTCATTACTAATGATTGTGGTGATATACCTCTACCATTTTTATCGATTAGAAAATGATATCTACCTCAATGGCGTATTAACAGATGCGATTAATTTACTGATCCTCATATGTATGTTCGCTTTTGTACAAACATCGGTAGTTGCAAAAAGAAGCTATATATTTTTAAGTATTGGTATTTTTTTGGGCGTTGTTTCCTAAAAGTTTGAACTATCTTGCCAGCCTGTGATCAGATCATCTATATCCTACTAGCCCGTGCAACAACAATGAGCAAAATCACAAACTGGTCTCACTATAATCAAGCCCTCGTTAACCGCGGTAATATTCGCTTCTGGTTTGACGAAAAAGCAACGCGTCATTGGTATAACGAATGTACTCACGGTGGGCGTGGCCGCTCTAATCATTTCTCTGATCTTGCTATTGAAACTTGCTTAACACTCAAAGCTGTCTTTGGCTTGTCGTTCAGGGCACTACAAGGGTTCACACAATCGGTATTATCTTTGATGAAGCTTCCGCTTGAAGCCCCAACCTACAGTTGTCTGTGTAAGCGCAGTGCTGAGTTGAATATTAAATTTCGCAGTAAAGTCCGCACCACTGGATTTGTAGATATTGTAGTTGATAGCACAGGACTTAAGGTGTTTGGCGAAGGTGAATGGCATGCACAGAAGCACCACGTAAAGGCAAGAAAAAAGTGGCGAAAACTGCACCTTGCGGTGGATGCCAACACGCATGATATTGTGGGGGCGCAAATGACGCTCAGTAACGTCACCGACGGCGAGACCCTCCAAGATTTGATAAGACCATTACGCCGGCGTATAGATAGAGTGAGCGCTGATGGTGCTTATGATAGCCGCCGCTGCTATGCAGAAATTACTGAAAAAGGCGCGATACCTGCTATCCCGCCGAGAGAGAATGCACGGCTGTGGACTGATAAGCATCCACGCAATGAGGCTGTCATGTTGTGCAATAAGTTAGGAATCGCACAATGGAAAAAGCTCAGTGGATATCATGTGCGCTCATTAGCAGAAACAGCGATGTACCGTTTTAAACAGTTGATGGGGGCTAAGCTAAATGCGCGTGATTACAATCGCCAGCTGGTTGAAGCGATGATCAAAGTGAAGGCGCTAAATAAGATCAACACCCTTGGTCTGCCTAAATATCAGTAAGTTAAGTGAGTTTGTTAGAGAGCTGTATTTGATCAACAAGGCCATTTTTTTGTGGAGTGTTGGGCTGACTTTTGACTTTCTTGATGAGCTAGTGTTCCAACCTATCTGGGTTGGGATTTATATTGAAGATATTAGTCGAACGATTGGTATGTTGGTCACTGGTTTTGGTTTGTTTTTAGTATTGTCAGATTTAGCAAAAACTCGTGAACAGTTAGAGGAAGAGCTTAAAACCGATGTGCTTACTAAGGCTTATAACCGCCGATATTTTTATCACTATGTACAACAGAATCAAGACCGACCATTTAGTATTGTGATTGTAGATATTGATCATTTTAAAGCGATAAATGATGAGTACGGCCATGATGTGGGTGATCAGGTACTGGTTGATTTTGTGCTGCAGTGCCACAAGGCATTAGAGCAAACTATTTTATTTGCACGTATAGGTGGAGAAGAGTTTGCTTTATACGTACCAACTGATGATCGCGTAATATTGAGCCAGACCTGTCAACAACTGCTATGTATGGCAAGTAACGTTTTGGTTACTCCTAGTAAAACGCTCAGCGTAAGTGTGGGGTCAGCAATTAAACGTACTACAGAAACGTTTAGCAATACTATGAAGCGTGCCGATCAGGCGCTTTATTTGGCTAAAAACCAAGGTCGTAGCCGCTATATTCATAATCCGTAAGGTACGGTTAAGGGTTTTTGTTGTAATCTAAAACGCAACAAAAAAATTAAGGATGAATAATGGCGATTGCTAAAAAGCTTAAGCAAAAAACACGGCAGTTTATCGACTCAAAACATATGCTTAAATCGATTACGGTGGCATCATTTTTAGAGTCAACCATAGTGCCAATACCTCTTGAAGCTGTACTTGTTCCGTTAATGCAAGCCCGTCGTGAAAAGCTTTGGTTAATTGCATTAATGGCGACGATTGGCTGTATTGTCGGCGCTATTTTTGGTTATGCCCTCGGCTATTATCTATTTGATGTGGTTGGGGATTGGGTTATTAATACCTTCTCAAACCCAGAGCAATTTGAGCAAGTTAAACAAAAAATGCAAGCACAAGGCTTTTGGTTTGTATTGACGCTCGGCATTGTGCCCATCCCATTTCAAATTGCCATGCTTGCCGCTGGAGCAACTAAGTATTCAATTTTTCTATTTTTACTGGCAACGGTTATTGCTCGTTCAATCCGCTACTTTGCCCTTGCTGCGGTTGTGTATTACGCGGGTAATCAGGCTGAGCGAATTATTCAAAAGCACAAAACCAAAGCGTTAGTCGCTATTTCTGTGTTAGTACTGTTACTTTGGTGGCTCAGTACATTCATTTAACAAATAAAAAATACTGATTATGATTATCCTGTCTATACTTTGAATTAAGGAAAGCGCTTAATAAAAACAACAGGATAACCCATGAATACCCTAGTGGCTGCACTACCTATTTTGGTGCTGATCTGGATGATGGTAAAACGCAGCCCCATCGCTTCTTATATTGCCTTACCAATAACGGCGCTACTCGCTGCTTTACTGCAACTGTTTTACTTTCAAGCTGATTTACGGCTATTGCTTGCAAATTCGTTTGCCGGTGTATTGTCTGTCATAACGCCTATTTCGATTATTGCTGGGGCTATTTTACTTAATCGCATGTTGGCAATATCTGGAGCCGAAACCACGATTAAACATTGGCTCGAATCTATTAGCAGTAATCAGGTTGCACAGTTGATGATCATAGGTTGGGCATTTGCATTTATGCTCGAAGGCGCATCGGGGTTTGGTACGCCTGCGGCCATCGCGGCGCCTATTTTGGTCGGGCTTGGTTTCTCGCCTTTTAAAGTGATTGTTTTTACTTTGATTCTAAACTCGATTCCCGTGTCTTTTGGGGCTGTTGGCACGCCTACTTGGTTTGGTTTCTCGGCGCTACAATTAGATGATGAACAAGTGCTGGCTATCTCAAAATGGACGGCGCTTTGTCATGTTATTGCTGCTTTGGTAATTCCTATGATTGCGCTGTGTCTTGTTTTACCATTAAAAAAGGTGCGTCAAAATAGCGTATTCATTTATTTAAGTGTGTTTTCATGTGTCTTACCCTATTGGTTGTTTGCCCAGTGGAATTATGAGTTTCCATCACTGATTGGCGGTGCTGTGGGGCTATTGCTCACTATCTTTTTAGCGAATAAGGGAGTGGGGTTAGATAACTCAGCTGTAAATATACAAAGCATGAAAGGCAAGGTTGAGCTCACACCAAAAGCGCTGTTTTTAGCTTTATTCCCGTTATTACTGTTAATTGTTGTGCTGGTCATAACCCGTATTCATCAGCTAGGCATTAAAGCATTGCTTAACGACGAAACACTCTGGATAAGCATGCATTTGGGCTTCGCTCAATTTGAATTAAGTAAAGCCCTAATCCTTTCATTACACGAAATATTTGGTACGTCAGTGGGGTGGTCGTATAAAACCTTATTTGTACCGGCCTTGATCCCGTTTGTATTGGTTGTGCTGATCTGTGTACCGTTACTTAAAATGAGCAAGCTACAAGTTAAACAGATGTGCACCGATACCTTAGGGCGTATTGCTCTGCCATGTATTGCCTTAATTGGGGCGCTGGTGATGGTTAATGTTTTAATGCAAGGTGGCCATAATGCGCCCATATTTTATATGGCGAGCACCTTTGCTAATGTAAGTGGTGAACATTGGGTATTATTTGCCTCATATTTGGGGGCGCTCGGGACTTTCTTTTCGGGCTCGGCAACGGTGTCTAATCTTACCTTTGGCGGTATTCAATATGGCATAGCAGAGCAAGTGGGCTTATCAGAAACTTTAGTGCTTGCGTTGCAATCAACGGGTGCGGCTATGGGGAACATGATCTGCATTAGCAATATTATTGCTGTAGCCAGTATTGTTGGAGTTAATAATCAAGAAGGGCCAGTGCTTAAGAAAACCTTTTTGCCTATGCTAATTTACGGTGCAATAGTAGGGGGCTTTAGTTATCTATTTTACTGATTAAACATGTTCAGATAAAAAAGGTGCCCAGATAAACCGAGCACCTTTACGGAGTAATTTATTGAATGGCTTTTTTTACTTCGCGCCAGTCAATAATCTTAAAGTTTTGCGGTGCCTGTGGCATACGGTTGTAACCATCTTGCACAATTAGCACCCCTTCAGGGTAGCCTGGTAGCGCAGCCGGTGTCACCGTTAGGCCATCGGTTTCTGATACGCCATCGATTGCTAACTCTAGGTTATTGCTGATTGCAAATTTACCCGCAAACTCAAGGCTAGGGGGATTGCCATCGATAATTTTATAAAGCACATAGCTGTAATCACCTTGGCTAGAAACCACTAAATAACGGGCATCTTTAGCGTGATAGATTTCCATGCCTTCTACATCATCCACCAGCATATCGTTCACGGTTTGTAGCATTACAGGTTTATTTTCTGCTGTAGGCTCAGCACCAATAAACCAAATACCTTCGTCTTCTTCACCTAAAAATAGCTGTGCGGTTTTATCATCTGCACTGCAACCTTCAGGTTGGCTCGGAACACTAAATTCGCGCACTAGTTGTGCTGATACGCTCTCATTATTACCGATTAGTTTGTATTGCTGAAACAGACCTGACTTATCATTCATAAACACATAGTTGCCTGTGTTTGATGAGTACATACACATACCGTAAATTTCTTTTAGAGTCGTTGGCAGCTCTGCAATATGTTGCACCTGATTGTGAGTATCGACGCTGTAAACACTGATGCTGTTATGAGTACGGTTACTGCCAGCAATCCAGGTATTCGTTGCGTTGTTGATACTTGCATGTTGGCGCACATCAACATTATTTAAACGGCCAGTTTCTAGCGCTTGTAGCTCTTTGCCTGCAAGGTCATACACCATTAAACCACGACGTTTATCGGTGCCTAAAATCAGGCTTTTTGCTGCATTGCTTGGGTTTACCCAAATTGCAGGATCATCGGCGGCATCACCAAAAGCACGTACTGCATCGGTTTGCGCTTGTGCATTAATGTAAGTAACAGCAGTTGTTTTAGCGCTATTTTTTAGCTTAGCTTGTCTCTGGGTTTGGCCCTCGATTTGACCTTTTACATAATGACCAGATTCATCATCGTATAACACGATGTCAGCTTGATTATTATTAAAGCGCACTGCGGCAGATTCAATTGCCAGTTCTCCAGCAAATTGCCAGCTGCTAAAACGTTTAGTATTGCTTTCGTAGCGATGTAATTGGTTATCTTCAGAAGTGGTGAACCATAAGCTGCCATCATCTGATGTGCTTAAACCGCCAACTTCAGGCGCTAAGCTGCCAAATGGCGACATCATAGCAATGGGCTTTTTATCAGCCCGAGATTCGGCATCTGCGTTAATTTGCCAAATGCCTAGCTCACCTTCACTTAGGTAAAGGGTTTTGCTGTTATCATCAACCGCGCAGCCTGATGTTTCACTTACACCGGCAAACTCGCGTAATTCAAGGTTTAATGTGCGTTTGTTTGCAATATCAAACACTAAAGTCTCGCGGATAAGGCCGCGGGCATCAGCCACAAATGCCGACACAGCTTGAGTTGTCGGGTTAGCAAATAAGCACACAGCCTCAGGTTTTGCTTTAGGTGGGCTGATACGGCTAATTTCGGTTAACTGCCATTTTGGTGCTTTTTGTAAGCTAAAAATGACTGCTTGGTCAGCTTCGTTATCGATGCTGGCAACAAGGTAACTATTTTTGTTGATTGCTTTAACAGAGAGCGCTTCGAAATTACCTTTTTGTAATGCGTGCTGTTTACCTGTGGCATCAATGAGTTGTAAGCCTTGGCTTTGTGAGCTCAATAACCAAGCGTCATCAGCAAGGGCTGCTGCTTGTGAGCCTTGCATATTTTCAGTTGTGCCAAAGGCTGTTAATTGGTTTTTACTTGGCGCCTCGGTCGCTGTTGTTTGGCTACAGGCTGCTAGGGTGCTTAGCATCACTGCACTGGCTACAAGGTTAAGTGGTTTTGTAAAATTCATGGGATCCCCAAATATAAAACAAGGCAGCAATGCGCTGCCTTAAAAACTCTTTTGTGTATTAAAATGCGTAGCGCAGCATTAACTGAATAACCGGGCCTGCTTCTTCAGACTCCAGTTCATACTCGTCAAAGTCGCGGTTGATTTGGTCATCAACGGTGTCGAACTTGTTAAAGGTTTCGTCTTTACTTGCATCTAGTAGGTTTGAACCTACTAAACGAAGCGTGACGTCTTGCCAGCGTTTTTCTACGAATACTTCAAGGTCTGCGCCGTAGTGTGTGGTTACTTCTTCACCTACGATGCGGCCATAAGCATCACCTTGTTTACGGTAAGTTGCACCGAATGAAGCGCCTAAATCAGGCAGGTCTTGAATAAAACCAACGTTAAATACGTAGTCAGATTGGTCGTTGAATTTACGGCTACCAAAGGTGTCATCTACTTCTGAATCGAGCCATGAGTAGTTAAAGAATACTCCTGTGTTTGGCATGCTAATAGCGCTTAACGGGGTTGATAAATCAAGTTCGATACCTTGAACATTGCCATCACCGGTGTTACGAGGTTGCAAAATATAAGTACCATCACCTTCTGACCCTTGCTGGCCTGTATTGGCAATTTCGATAAGGTCAGTAACATCACGGTAGAACACATTGATACCCACGACGCCGCTTTTACCTAAGCGATACTCATAACCTAAGTCCATACCCCACGATGATTCTGGTTGTAGGTCTGGGTTACCTAAAAAGTCGTTATCGCCTAGTTCTTTTTCAAGTAGAGCGGGGGTGATGTAGTCAAAATCAGGGCGACGTAAGCTACGCGCTACAGAGGCACTCACACGGCCGTTTTCTGAGACGTTGTAGCGTAAGTGTGCCGATGGCAAGAAAAAGTCATAATCGTTTTTAGCGCTCACACCTTCTGCTTTGTCAGTAATGGTTGAGTCGGTTGTTTCGTAGCGTACACCTAACTCCCACGAGAAGTCTTGGTCTTCGTGTTTCACTAGCGCAAATACGTCTAGGCGGTCTTCTTCGAGTTTATTTACACCACCAGCGGCTGCTTCAAACTCGTTATTGAAGCCTGCCAGTGACAGTGGTGTTTTGCTGAACTGATCCCAGCTTGTAAAGCTTTGTTCGCTTTCATCTTCGGCTTGATAGACGGCGGTATCTCGCTCTTTACCTTGTACAAAGGCACCGAATTGAATCGTTTTGTTCTCGCCTGCAAATAGGCTATGTTGCCATTGTAATGACCATTCTTTGTCATCAAGGTCTACAGTTTCTTCTTCTTCCTCGAACACCATAGGTAGTTCAGAAGTATCGATTTCTACTTCTTGCTCGTAAACAGACTCTTCAAAGCTTGCAAAACCAAGCTTGAATTTACTGGTGCCACCAAAAAGGGGTAACTCATAACCCGAGTTGATGTTGTAGTTGGTTTGGTCGATGAAAGATACATTGGCGTTGTCTGTTTCAAGATTACCGCCTTCAACAATCGAGTTATTGATTGCTGTTGGGTCATCATATTCGAATGAGCGCTCATCTTCAGTTCGATCGGTATCAACCCAAATTGCGCTGATATCGAACTTGCTGCCATCATCAAAGGCTATTTCGTAGCTGGCATTTAGCGAAGTATCGTCACCGTCACGAGTATCTGATTGATCTTCGCGGTTATCGAATTCTTCAGTTTTGTAATTGGCGTTATTCTCAGGGCTGTCGCCATAGCGTAAGCTTGATTTCTGTTTTGGGTTATAACGACCTTGTAAGTTAGCGCCAAGTAACAAACGGCCACCAGCAAACTCAGTGCCGTAAACACCGGCAAAGCTTTCTTTTAATTCGCCATCGTCATAACGCAGGCCACCCGCACGAAGGTAACCACCATCTAGGCTGTAACCGTCACGCAATACAATGTTTAGAGTACCGGCAATGGCATCTGCAGAGCGGTTTGCACTTGAAGCACGAATAATTTCAACACGCTCAATTAGCTCAGCAGGAATACGGTCAACAAAAAATGAGCGGTCAGCACCAGCACCAGGTACTTCTTCACCATTAATAAGGACCTTGGTGTAAGCGGGGCTTAAGCCCCGCATACGCGCGCCATCAGACTCTAAAACATCTGATAAAAACGTCACACTGGGTACACGTTTTAATGCATCACCGGCAGTAAGAGGTTCAAAGCGCTGAAAGTATTCTTGTGAGTATTCAAGCGTCGGTGCCAGCTCTTGTGAGCGGTTGCGATAACCGATTTCGCCATATACAACAAGCTCTTCAGAGACTTTTACTTTTTTCTCTTCGCTGCTTTGCTCATCTTGTGCGTAAGCGGCAAATTGACATAAGGCGAGGGCGCTAACTAACGCCTTCGTTTTAAATTGTTTCATGGGGTTGCTCCTGGTTGTCCTTGGTTTGACGAGCAAAGTACGCAGCTTAAATGACGCAAATGTGACAGAAAGTCGCTAACAGGTAGTAAAAACAAGTGATTAGAGGGTTTTAAAAACACTTTTGAGCTGCAATAACCCTATCTTTTTAAGGTAAATACAGTGCTTAAGGGGTTTAATAAGGTTTGACTGTCGTTTTGCTGTCACATCATTGAGCTAATATGACCCTGCTGCTTAAAACGCTAACGGGTTAGCATGGCAGCGTGAATTATTGTTAGGTATCTAAAATGCGATTTAACCCTTTTACTCATCATCGATTTTTAACCAATGCAGTCATTGCTCTGTTTGTGATTGCGTTTTTGCTAAGCGCGCAAGCAGGAGAATTAAAGCCTCTTGCGGATATAGCTTGGTTAGATATTTTAGGCGAGGGTGGCATTGTACTGATGACACTCACTTGGATAGCTGCACTGCTTATTTCAAGGCCGCCTGGGAAAGTAACAAGCTTTTTAGTGCTTGGGCTTGGGCTTTTTATGTTTTCAGCTTCCCTCGATTTATTTGATGAGTGGTTACATCAACCCACCAATACATGGCTCACATGGATAGAATCATTGCCTGCGCCGATTGGCATGATTTTCACAAGCCTTGGCTTGTATCAATGGCACCAAGAACAATACGTACTTAACAGGCAGTTAAAGCGCCGTGAAGCACAGCATCGCGAGCATGAATTAGTGTGCTTAATCACCGGACTTTATAAGGCTGATTATTTACAAGCGGTATTAAAAGAGCAGTTGAATGAACCACAACCGTTGCAATTGGCCGCCATTGATATTCGCGGTTTTGCTGATTTTAACGCTGAATTTGGCTTTATCGAAGGCGACCGCTTACTAGGTGAAGTGAGCGAGCTTTTATTGATGAATTGCCGTCTTACCGATGTAGTGTGCCGCTACGCGGGAGACTGCTTTATGGTGCTGATGCCAAATACCAGCGCAGTACAAGCGAAAGAACTGCTGGCGCAAATTACCTCGGCGCTGAACCATTGTGCATTTAAGGTCGAAGGCGAAAAACACGCTAAGTTTCAAGATGTAACAGCGGCCTTAGTAGGCAGTGTTCAAGGCGATACGCCACAAAGTTTAAGCTCGCGTTTACACGCTAAGTTACAACAACAAAAACAACAAAGAGTCAGCCATTGTGAAGCCGTATCTTAATCAAGATGACAAATACCTCACCGCACAGGGACTGACCACCACGCTGGTGGAGCTGGCCTTAAGCCGCGGCATTGCACTACATAAGTTACTCAGAGGCACAGGGGTGTTTGAGCAAGACTTAATGAGTGTGCAGCATCAGTTTAGTATCTCGCAGCAAGTGCGCTTATTAACGCAGTTTAAGCAATTGATGAAATCAGCCGACAGCGGCTTTTTATTAGGCAGTCAACTAGCAAACGATACCTCTGTTGCCGCCCAAGGCGTGTTACATGCAGAGCATATTGGGCAAGCTTTAAAGCAGTTACACAATTTGCGCATGCAACTGGCACCTTTGTTATTTAGTTATAGTTATGTACATAACGAGCAGTATTACATTGTGCTGCAAAACGCAGTAGGTTTGGATGATGAAATAAGCCAGTATGTTATGGAGATTTACAGCGCCGCTTTTTATCAAATCCTTAAAAAAGTGGCGGGTGAGCGGGTACCTTGTCAGTTCGAATTTGCCTACAAACGAGCCAGACATAGCCAAGAATACGAACAACATTTAGGCCTTAAAGTCGCCTTTGAAAAGCCAATAACTCGTTGGATTTTGAATAAACAAGCGCTTAGGCTTACTAACCCGGCGTTTAGTAGCTTTAGGTTTTCACAAATTAACTCGCAACTAGCGGCATTAAGTTCTGCCAACAGCACTTTTGTGGAAGCAGTAAGCCGGTTAATTTATCAAAATCCGGCCTTAAATTTAGAACAAGTAGCCAGCCAATTTGCCATGAGCCCCGCAACTTTCAAGCGTAAACTAAAAGCTCATGGCGTGCGTTTTTCTACTTTGTATGATGAGCAAAGTAAGCGTAAAGCGATTTACCTGCTTGCCATGCGTGAGCAGTGCAATGAGCAAGTCGCCATGCGCTTATCATTTTATGATATTGCTAATTTCAGACGAGCGTTTAAGCGCTGGACTGGGCTTACGCCAAGTCAATTAAAGGGGTAATTATTTTTTATTCTCTACTTAGGGAGAAAAGGTTTTATGTACATCTTTATTACGGATGAAGTGTAGATAAAAATATATCAATTCCTAGGCAGTTATTTTTCTCAAGCTGCGTTAGACTATTGTTATTGATGTAATTAACCGAGGTCTCAAATGATTGAGTATCCTGTTGACCAACTTCCCCTGTTAATTGATGACTTGCTTCAGTGTGACACCACAACGCGCAAAAATAAGTTACTTGCTGATGCTAAAGAAAAGCTTTCTACCGAGCATTTATCGTTATTGTTTGAAGCGTTACCCAAAGAGCAGCGCTTAGAAATTTGGCAATTACTTGATGAAGATACCCAGCATGAAATCTTCATTAACTTAGGGGGGGATAGTTGCCGCTGGTTATTGCAAAGTCTAGAAGAAGCCGCTGGCTTTAAGCTACTTGACGAAGTCAGTGTAGAAGAGCTACTTGAACTTGAAGAAATTATTCCTGAGCGCTTTGTTGATTATGCACGCAGACAACTTGATGAAGTTCAAACAAAGCAGTACGACCTTGCACAGCAATATAATCCAGAGCAGTTAGGTCACTGGCTCGATTTTGATGCGCTAAAAGTGTCAGAAAAACTCACCGTGGCTGGCGCGCGTAAAATTTTTCAAAAAGGTTTACCGCAGTATACCGAGGTGATTTATCTAGTCAGCCGAAAAGGTACATTGATTGGTGAAGTGGCTATCAATGCTTTATTTAAAGCCAATGATAACGACAGCCTACTGGATTACGCGAACCTTGATGTATCGGCTTTACATGCTGATGACGACCTATACGAAGCGGCTGAAGTGGTTATTCACAGTGAGCAAATGGCGATGCCTGTTGTGAATGCCGGCAACAAACTATTAGGCCGATTGTCAGTGTCATCAGCTTATGAATTGCGTCAAGAAGTCACCGACGAAGCCGCTGCAAAAGCCGGTGGTCTACGTGAAGACGAGGATCTGTTCTCAAGCGTCACTAAATCGGCAAAAAACCGCGGTATTTGGCTTGGTATTAATCTAGCAACGGCGTTTTTGGCCTCTTGGTTTATCGGTTTGTTTGGTGCAACTATTGAGCAAGTGGTTGCTCTTGCGGTACTAATGCCGGTTGTCGCTTCAATGGGTGGTATTGCAGGTAGTCAGACGTTAACGGTTATTGTGCGCGGTTTAGCACTTGGTCAGGTTACCGACTCCAACCGTAGAGCACTGCTGAAAAAAGAGCTAAGAGTAGGGGCGTTAAATGGCTGTGTTTGGGCCTTTGTAATTGGTGTACTCACTTATTTCTGGTTCAACGATGGCATGTTAAGTGTAACCATTACTATCGCTATCTTACTTAACTTAGTTGCTGCTTCGTTATCAGGAGTAGTGATCCCATCGATTTTAGATAAGCTTAAAATCGATCCAGCCCTTTCTGGCTCTGTGATCCTTACCACAGTCACCGACATCGTCGGCTTTGTCACCTTCCTAGGTTTAGGTAGCTTGCTACTTCTTTAAGGGATCGGATGCTGGCTAAAATACTGTTTAGCCAGCTCAACAAATGTTTTAACTCGATTTGACAGCGCATACCTATGTGGATAAACCGCAGCAATCGTTAATGGTTTTAAAGTGTGCTCTGCTAACACTTCAACTAATTGACCTGATTTTATAAACGGGGCTACTGAATAACGGGGTGCTTGAATTATCCCATCACCGGCCGCCGCTGCTTCATTTAAAAATCGACCATTATTTGAGGTCATTGCCCAATTAAACTTGCGGCAAACATGCTGGCCATCTACCCAAAATATCCATTGTTCATTACGAATATGATGGTTGAAAAACAGTAATCTATGCTCAGATAAGGCTGCTATATCTTTTGGAACGCCATGGTTTTTTAAATATGCAGGGCTTGCCCACAAAGATAATGATGAGTGGCAAACAGTTTGCGCTATGTGGCTGGCATCTGGTAATGAAGGGGCAATTCTAAATGCTAAGTCAATTTGGCTATCAAATAAATCAACAGGCGTATTAGACAGTACAATATCTAATTTCACACCGGGAAAAGCGCACTGATATTGACTGACTAAAGGTGCTAAATATTGACAGCCAAATTCTATACTAGTTGAAATAGCAAGCTTGCCGCTAGGCACTTGGCTAAGCGCACTAAGCTCTTCATCAACTTCATTAAATTTATTAAGTAAAGGCTTCATTTGCAGTACATAACTCTGGCCTGCATCGGTTAAACACACTTTGCGGGTGTTCCGCTTTAACAGCAAGCAGCCTAAGTTTTGCTCTAACTGTTTTACATAGCGGCTAACCATGGTGGTAGAGAGCTGCATTTGCTTAGCAGCTTGAGTAAAGCTCTGATATTCAGCGACTAAGCACAAGGCTCTGACGGCTTCTAGTTTGTTCATTGTTATTATTTTTAAACTATAAGTTTATACACTATAAACTTTTGTGAGATGTAAAACCAAGCAATTCAGGTGTAAGTTGATAGCTAAAACAAGAATAAGAGGTGATCATGAAATCGGGTATCAACACATTACTTGCCAGCATTGCATTGGGTTTATCGTCGTCGGTGGTGGCTCAAACCATTGCATTACAAAATGTTAACCTAATCGACGTGGAAGCACTGTCGGTTAATGAAGCACAAACCATCATCATAGAAGATGACAAAATCAAACAAATTGTTCCTGCAAGCTATCGTCGCTTTGCCGACGATGTCATTAAAATCGATTTAGCAGGTAAGTATGTAATACCCGGTTTAATCGATACGCATGTGCACCATGCTACATCACCTGATGATTCAGATAACGATGAAATCACGCGCACTCGCTTGCGTCAGCTTTTACAGGGTGGTGTGACAAGTGTGCGCGATATGGGCGGCGATACCCGCGCTTTGAGCTCACTTAAAAGACAAGCCGATAACGATATTATTCAATCACCGGATATTTATTATTCTGTGATTATTGGTGGTAAAGCGTTCTTTTCTGACCCCCGCACAGTCGCCTCTGCAAAAGGTGAAATCCCGGGCACTGTGGATTGGATGCGAGCCGTTGATGAAAACAGTGACTTTGATGCCATTATGCTGCGTAGCAAAGGGCTGGGGGCAACCGGCATCAAAATTTATGCAAATGTGCCAGGGTCAGTGGTAGCAAAGTTATCAAAAGCTGCTAAAAAACATGGCCTTAAGGTGTGGTCGCATGCTTTTATTGGCCCAGCAACACCGCTTGAAGCGGTTAATGGTGGGGTTGAAACAATTTCGCATGCTGCTGATTTTGCTGCGCAAGTTATTGAGAATTTCTATGATATGCGCCGTAAAAATGTTGCCTTAACAGAACAGCAAAAAAGCGATGCAAAGCAACTAGAAGCTTATCAAACATTAATAAAGCAGATGAAAAAAAAGGGCACTATTCTAGACTCGACCCTAACGGTATTTGATAAAACCAAAGCCTCTCGTGGTGAAAAAGGGTTATTGCTCAATGAGTGGGGCGGGCTGTTTACACAGTTGGCTCATCAAGCAGGTGTGGCTATAGCAGCAGGTACCGATGTGACTAGTGACAGGTTTAATACTGAAACGCCTATGGTCCACCATGAAATGCAGTTATTAGTTGAACGGGCAGGTTTAACGCCTTTAGAAGCTCTACAGGCTGCAACCATTAATGGTGCAAAAGTGATTGGCATTGAGAAAAAAACAGGTTCGATAAAGGCAGGTAAAACGGCGAATCTTGTAGTGCTTAGCAGAGATCCAAGTAACGAGATTACCAATAGCCAAAACATTGTTCATGTGATTAAAAATGGCCAATTTATCCACTTGGGTGATAATGAAAAATTACCGTTTGTGATGGCCCGTGAAGCGGCGGGGTTATTATTTTTATCGGGGCAATTAGGCAACTTGCCAACCACTATGGCTTTGGCTGGCAATGACATCAGCACCCAAATGACGCAGGCGATGAAAAACATTGGCTTTGTTTTGCAAGATCACAATTTAGATTTTAACGATGTTGTTAAATGCACCCTTATGTTGGCAGATATACAAGACTGGCCTTTAGCCAATCAAGCCTACACGCCATTTTTTACTAAATTACCTGCTAGAAGCGCATTTGCAGCCAGTGGCTTAGCACTGGGCGCAAAGGTTGAGGTGGAGTGTATCGCTGCGTTGTAGTGATGCACAGTAAAACTATATACTCTTAACCTAACTTTATATACCTGATTGTAGTTAGATAAAAGGAATGCAGAGTTAGGTAAAGAGGCTTTACTAATTAAAGACCATTGTCCGAAAAATGGACAGTAATGGCAGCCGCAGCTTATTCGATAGGCTCTAATGATTATTCAGGTTATTTCGCTGCCATTGGTGCAAGTTATCAATTTGATAAAAAACAAAGTTTCAAGGTATTTGCCGCAACAGAAGACAGTGATTATGGCTCAGATCAAAACCTAGTATTTGGTTACAATTATCAATTTAATTAAAAAATACTGTTATAAAGTATTAAATTTTGTTAGTTTTCTGAGTGAATTATCACTGAGAAAGTTGTGAATGAAGAAAAAGTTAGCTTTGTTATTACTAGGATTATCTAGTCTTAATGCCAGCGCCTCTGAAAACTTTAGTGATCATGAAATGTTTTGTGAGCAACAGTCACAAATTAGTTGCTTAGATTACATTAACCAACAGCTTGCAAGCAGTGAGCTTGGCTCTGCGCATTGGTATGAGATTAAATCTTATCAGTTTGATTATTTCTACGATAAGATGGAATATGAGATTTTGAAAGATAGCACTGAGCCTTTTGTTGCGAGTGAAGAGTTACCAGTCGTTTTTCAAGTTCAAGTTTACTTTTACTACGCAAAATCAATGCATTATTTAGGCGACTTTGAAACAGGCCGTAAATATGCCAAAAAAGCATTTGAAAAACTGCAAGCAATCTTCGACTCCTTTGGTAACCCTATGCGCATGGTCGAGCTGGCTAATTTGCAATATGTGTTTGGTAACAAGGAAACAGCACTGCAAATTCTTGATAGGGCAGAGCGCCGCTTTGGCAAAAGCAAAGATCCTATTTTTCACTTTGAACTTGCGTCGAATAAAGCGAATGTTTTTCACTCATTAGGTGATGTTGACGGTGCGCTTGCAAACCGAAAAATCGCAGCCGATTGGATTTTAAAAACCAATCATAACCGCAAAATCTCTGTGGCTTTAGGTAACTTAGCTCGCACCCATCAACTTTTGGCAAATTATGCTCAAGCAGATGAAGTTTATGTACAGTCTCTTAAGTACATGAATTCAGACTCAGATCGAAATGTGATAGCTATTTATAAGTTACGCTTAGCTGAAATCAATTGGCAAGCAGGAAAGCAAGATCAAGCATTAAAATGGTTTAAGCAAGTGCATAAAGAAGACATTCGGCAATCACATGCGAAACTTTATGCACATCTCGCTAATGTACTTTAGATATTGTAAAAACACCCAGGTTTTTCGTCTTCACCCGGCGCTAAAATTTGTAGATGGGTTGACTCACCTTGTTCCATCAAAGGCTTCATTGTTTTATCAAATTGTTTAGCGGCATGTTCGATTAACTTTGCTTGCTGTTCTAGTGCTTTAAAATCAGCATCATGAGCGGCCATAAGTTTATTTAGTTCTTTAGCCAGCTTATCTTGCTCTTTTAATAAGCTTTTATTAATTCGCAGGTGGTTCTCGTCTTCAATAACAGCTTCTTCGGTGATCGCTTCTATTTGCTCAGAGTACTCAGTGACTTGTAGTTCTATGTCACTAATTGGTTGTTCTAGCGCTTCTAGTTTTACCTGCTCACGTTCAAGCTCTAGGTATGCAGCAATCTGTTCGTTATTGAGGGTGCTTTCGCTTACCTTTTTGCAATCTTTAAAAGTAATAACACGATAATCGTTTTGGTTGCTTGTTGTACTGGCATTTGAGAGGCCAATACAGGCAGTAGTGGCTGTGATTAAGAGTGCACTTGCGCTGATGCGTACTAAATTCATAATGATGTCCTAATGGGTTATGTTATTTAGTTAGTCGCAACAAGTTTGCATATAGTTTATCTATCCGAAAATTTTTTTAATTATTTTTGAGATTATAGTTTCAGAAGCTAGCGGTGATGACCTAGGTCATCACCGCTTTTTTTTAGAAGCTATAAGTGATGTTACCGTAAATAAAACGGCCATCTAAGCTGTATGGCGCAAAGCCACTATAAGGGAAAATTTGGTTGAAATCGCTATAACCAATATTACTTACAGTATCTTGAGGATACTGATCAAACAGGTTATTAGCGCCTAATGCGAACTTCCACTGCTCATCAGGGCGGTAAGCCACTTCTAAGTCAGCAATCCATTTAGCATCAAGTACTTCATCACCTTCAGGTGTGCTTGATGTATCCACCACTTCACCGTAACGCGTGGCACGAAGTGTTGTTTGGAAGTTTTCATAATCCCATGTTGCAGATAAGTTCCACTTATTTGCTGGGGTGCCTTCTTCAAAGCGGGTTATTTCACGGCGCGCAAAGTATTCGTAGCTATCACCAAGCGCTTCAAGCTCTGCTGGGTTTTCTTTAACATTCGTCACTTCTGTGTCGTTAAAGTTAACTGCTGCACTTAAGCGTAAATCACCATAGCTTTCTAAACCTAATGAGTAAGTCGCAACAATATCAACACCTTGCGTACGTGAATCAATGGCATTAGTAAAGTAACGAACACGCTGTGTATTTACTTCGCCTGCTTCGGCTAAAATCGCTTCAACTTCTGGGCCACTTAAGTTTTCAGATAATACAATACGGTCGTCTATTTCAATGCGATATGCATCAAGGGTTAGGCTAAAACCACCTTGGGTAAAGATAAAGCCCGCAGTCATGTTGACTGATTCTTCTGCATCAAGGTCACGAGCACCCAGTGCACGCGCCGCAGGTTCATCAACAGGGAACAAACCAACTTCACTTGGAATACCATTTTCAAATACCGTGCTTACCGATTTGTAAGACGTTTGTGCAAGTGAAGGTGCTCTAAATCCAGTACTAATAGCACCACGTAGAGACAATGATTCATTCACGCTGTAACGAGAAGCCAGTTTTGATGTAAAAGTACTACCAAAGTCACTGTAATCTTCAAAGCGGCCAGCGAGAACCACATTCCAGTCGCTTGTAAGGTAGGTATCAAACTCAGCAAAAATAGCGACATTATGGCGGCTTTTATCGGTTGCACTGTCAGGTGAAAAGCCTGCTAAAACTTGTGCACCACCGGCAGCAACAGGGTTGCCATCGTCATCTAATACAGTGAGGTAAGAGGCTGTTTCACCTGCTTTAATTTGGTAGTTTTCGTGACGATACTCAGCACCAATGGTGACAAACACATCATCAGGTAAACCTAAATCTAGCGTGTTGCTAGCATCCATGTTCACTAGGTATTGCTCGTACACAAGCGCACCGTTATCAAACTCTGTTGGGCTATTTACGCCCATTGAAGTGTTTAAACTATTGCTAACACCTAAACCAAAGTCATTACGACCATAATTAGTGCTTACATCCCAAGCCCAATCATTAGTTTCGCCATTTAGACCAATCGCAAATGAATAGTCATCTACGTCGGTATCAATTTGTGGTAAGAAACCGTCAGGATATACTTCAGATAAGTTACGAGAGTCTTTCGCACGACGATAAAAACCACCTGAATTACCTTTACGGTTTGAGTAACTTGCAAATGAGTAAAGCGATAGTGAGTTATCAAACTCATAACCTAGGTTATAAAAAAGCGCGAAGTCTTCGATAGCGGCTTTACCAAAGCGGTGGTTATAGCGGTCAAAGTCAAATTCGCGCGAATCTAAATTGCCATTCTCATCACGGCTATATTGCTCACGTGCATCAAAACCAGAGCGGTTTGTTGGCTCGTTATTGCGTGACTCAATCGACACGTTAATAAAACCGTTATCGCCCAGCGCAAAGCCCGCATTAGCACTTGCTGTGCGCGAAATGCCGTCGTTTACTTCACGGTCGCTGCCAGTTTCAAAGCTTAGGTTGCCTTCGCTATCAGTTGTAGTGTTTAGTAGCTGAGGAGAGCCTGCCATTTGAGTGTCGTACTCACCGTATGTGTAGCTTACACTACCGCCTTCATCGGCATCTTTTAGTACAATGTTAATTACACCAGCAATCGCGTCAGAACCATATTGCGCGGCAGCGCCATCACGCAGTACTTCTACGCGCTTAATTGCTGAGGTAGGAATATTATTTAAATCAACCGCCGTTGAGCCACGACCCACTGTGCCACCTAAATTTAATAGGGCACCCGCATGGCGGCGTTTACCGTTGACTAATACCAGTGTGTGATCAGGGGCAAGGCCACGTAATACGGCAGGTTTTGCGTGGTCAGTACCATCAGCAATGGTGGCGCTAGGGTAGTTAAAACTAGGTAATTGAGAGGCAAGTACTTGGCTAATTTCAAGCTGACCTGTGCTTGCTAAATCGCGGCTTGTTAATAAATCAACCGGAACAGTACTTTCAGATAGGCTACGTAAACTACGACGTGTGCCCGTCACTGAAATAACTTCAATATCTTTTGCTGTATTTTCAGCAGGTTGCTCAGCAGCGATTGCAGTCACTGATGCAGCAAGCGTACTTGCGATTGCAAGTTGCAAAGGTAATTTTTTGAATAATGCCATTTTTGATTCCCATCTGACTTATCTATTTTAGCGCAGTGTAAAACGCATAATGGGAACAAACAAATAACATAAAAGTATAGTATATGTGTAACTAACGCGACTTGTTAATTAGTTTTTTATGTTGTTAATTATGTGTTTACGCGCTAATGCTTATTTTATTTCTACCTTCTGTTTTTGCTCGGTATAAAGCAGTATCTGCTGCACAAATTAATGCCTCTGAAGTACGATATTGATTATTAAACTCACAGGCAATTCCTTGGCTTACACTTATGGCGTTGTTTCCTAAAAGTTTGAACTATCTTGCCAGCCTGTGATCAGATCATCTATATCCTACTAGCCCGTGCAACAACAATGAGCAAAATCACAAACTGGTCTCACTATAATCAAGCCCTCGTTAACCGCGGTAATATTCGCTTCTGGTTTGACGAAAAAGCAACGCGTCATTGGTATAACGAATGTACTCACGGTGGGCGTGGCCGCTCTAATCATTTCTCTGATCTTGCTATTGAAACTTGCTTAACACTCAAAGCTGTCTTTGGCTTGTCGTTCAGGGCACTACAAGGGTTCACACAATCGGTATTATCTTTGATGAAGCTTCCGCTTGAAGCCCCAACCTACAGTTGTCTGTGTAAGCGCAGTGCTGAGTTGAATATTAAATTTCGCAGTAAAGTCCGCACCACTGGATTTGTAGATATTGTAGTTGATAGCACAGGACTTAAGGTGTTTGGCGAAGGTGAATGGCATGCACAGAAGCACCACGTAAAGGCAAGAAAAAAGTGGCGAAAACTGCACCTTGCGGTGGATGCCAACACGCATGATATTGTGGGGGCGCAAATGACGCTCAGTAACGTCACCGACGGCGAGACCCTCCAAGATTTGATAAGACCATTACGCCGGCGTATAGATAGAGTGAGCGCTGATGGTGCTTATGATAGCCGCCGCTGCTATGCAGAAATTACTGAAAAAGGCGCGATACCTGCTATCCCGCCGAGAGAGAATGCACGGCTGTGGACTGATAAGCATCCACGCAATGAGGCTGTCATGTTGTGCAATAAGTTAGGAATCGCACAATGGAAAAAGCTCAGTGGATATCATGTGCGCTCATTAGCAGAAACAGCGATGTACCGTTTTAAACAGTTGATGGGGGCTAAGCTAAATGCGCGTGATTACAATCGCCAGCTGGTTGAAGCGATGATCAAAGTGAAGGCGCTAAATAAGATCAACACCCTTGGTCTGCCTAAATATCAGTAAGTTAAGTGAGTTTGTTAGAGAGCTGTATTTGATCAACAAGGCCTACACTTATTCTAAAATCACTTGGTAAACCTATATCAGTAAATGGCATGTTATTTACTTTTATTTGAATATGTTTAGCAATGGCGGCGGCCGTGTCTTTTTGACAGCGGGGTAATATAATGGCGAATTCTTCACCACCATAACGGGCTGCTAAACAATCGCGAGAAGGGAGTGATTCTGCGATTATACTTGCTACTTTTTGTAAGCATTTATCGCCTTTTACATGACCAAATCGGTCGTTGAATAATTTAAAGTAATCGATGTCGATTAATATAGTGCTAATGGCTTGGTTGGTTTGTACGCTTTCTTGCCAATGCTCTTTTAATGATTCCTCAAGAGTTAATCTATTTGCAAGGCCGGTTAAATGGTCAGTGGTAGCCTGTTTAATTAAACGATTATATTGTTCTTTATGTGATGATAAATCATGTAATACACAAATAAATAAATTTTCTGCAACGGCAATGTTTTTTGGCAGGCTCGATATACATAAATCCGCCTCAAGGGTTTTATTATCAGCGCGGTTTATTTTAACTTCGTTTGGCCCAAGACTTATCGGCGAGTCTTTATGGTCTAACCAACTGAGTAGGGTATACATGTATTTATCACGATCGGTGTCGTGTAGGTAATGTAAAATGTTTTGCCCGATTAACGCTTCTTGATTGTCACCTAAAAGCTGTGCCGCCATCGGATTTGCAAATTCAAACGTGCCTTGACCATTAATGATAAACACTCCCTCAGGAATGTTCTGAAACATTTGGGCAATCAGCGCAAGTTGCTCTGAATTGATAGACTGCGGTAGTGCGCTTTTCGCTTCTGATTTAGCTGTGCTTGGTTGTTCATTTTTGTTAGTAGACACGTTCGTTTCCTTTTTGCCGATGCAAACGATTTTGGTGTCTATAAAGTTACTTAAAAAAGTGCAAATTAACCTTCTGGTAATCTTCTGGTTTTAATTTGTTGTTTTGTAATGTAAAAAAGCTCCTAAGAAGGAGCTTTTTACGAGAGGTCTTTAGTCTTCTTTATCATTTTTTACTTGCGGGTCGGCACTTTCATAGCTTGTGCCATTGCACTCTACGATGAAAGTCATACACGCAGTACCGCTATTATCATCTGTATCGGCAATCTCAATTGTTTGACCATTATTAGTGACTTTAAAGCTAAAGTCTTGCTCGCAATCACCCTCAAGGTTTGCAAATTTAGCACCTGTAAATTGAAAGCCAGCATCAACAGTTGCGTCATCAAGTGTATAAATACCTAGGCTGTTTCTTTCATTGACAGTACCGCCACCAGAAACTTGCTGACCGTCTTGGAAGTATGTGAATACAGCTTCATTTTCAGTGTTAAGTGTAACATTCACTGTAAAGTTGTAAGTTTGACTTTCGCTCATTGTTATTACCTTCTAGTTGTTTTTTATAGATCAAAGTTAGTAATACCTAACTCTATTAGTTTACTTTTAATTGTGCCTACCTCACTTTCCTTGTTTAAACAGGTGTAGGCTTGAATAAGTGGGTAAGTTCTTTTTATACTTTTATCGCCGTTATTATTTTCTTCAATTGCATTAATAGCTTCTAGGCATGCTTGTTGTCTTGCTATCTTGTCTTCAGCAAGCTTTGCTTTAATTAAGTTAACCCTTATTAGAATAGAGTTGTTTTCTATTTTTTTAGTATCAGACAATCTCTCAATAAAGTCTGAGTTGCTTTCTAATTTTAATAAATGGACTTCGGCTTCACTTAAAAGATTTCTATTTATTAAATAATGAATGACACTTATTTGAATGTTTATTAAAGTTGTATTTGAAAACCCTTGATTATCAATGTAACTCAAAACATCTTTTACCCTTTCACTAGTTTTATTTTTATCTAACAGCATTAATTGGTATGCAAGCGTTCTATAAAAGGTGCGTTGAAAATTTTGATTTTTTGGATCTTGTATTCTTGCTTGATTAATCGCATTAGTTGCTTTTTCTGCTTTTAAAAATGCCGCTCTCTTATTTGGGAAGTAGCTCAATAAAAAGCTTTGCTGCATATAAGTGTTTGCTAAATGACTTTGCAAACTTGCATCATTCGGTGACGTTTTAAGCATGTTGACTAGCTGTTGAGAAGCTTGTTCAAGCATTTCGAGTGCAGCGTTTAAATTACCGAGCCTTTCTTCTGTGGTTGCAATCCAGCTGATAGTATCTGTCTTATCGCGTAATAAATTTTTGTTATTAGGTTTAAGCTCAAGAGCTTGGTTTTTAAGTTTTAAGGATTCAGTAAAGCTTTGTTTTGCAAGTGCGTAATTAAACTGTTTTAAATACAGCGAGCCAAGTGAATTGTGTGAGTAAGATAGCTCCATAATTGAATTAAAGTCATTAGGGGCAAGCTGATACATCATTTCGCTGTAAGCCAAGTATCGTTTGAACATTGGCTCAGTCGCTAAATAATTACTTTGCTCATAAGTTAAATTACCAAGCCAGAAGGCATTGGCCCCTGCGAGCATTAGTAAATCAAGGTTGTTGGGTTGAACTTTTAGTAAAGATTCTAGGCGCGTTCGCGCATTTTCAAAGGCAGTGAAGGCTTCGTCGGTTTTGCCGCGAGAGTACGCCACTTCGCCCATGGCCTCTAAGGTTTGAGCGTATTGAAAACGGTTATTAAACTGGGCTTGTTTATCGCTAAAGTCAAACAGTGACGCTGTTTCTTCGTCTTGGTTGGTAAAATACTCAAGTGCTTTATTGCTAATACCATCAAGTAAATCCATACGTTCAACGCTTCTGAGTTTGTCGGCAAATTCACCAACCATAAAACCCAGTAAACTCTCAGCTTCTTGGCGTTTTTGTTTTGCAACTTGCTCAGCATGGTAGCTACGCACGCTCATAAAAGTGGCAATAAAGGTTAAGCACACAAGTGCAGCCGCTGTTATTTGTAACACGCGTTTTTTACGTTTGGCTTTTTTATTAGAAGCTTTAATTAACGCTTGTTCGTCACTCGATAAGCTAAACATAGGGTTTTTAACTAGGCTTTGTGCTTCTTGCAGCGGTTTGCCTTGGGCTAATAAAAAGTCGCTGTGTTTATGTTCAAGCAGCCAGCGCTCGGTGGCTAGTTGCACACGACTTTGAATTGCTAAGCTTTGTTGGTGCTCTTGCACCCAATCTATGGCGCGTTGCCAATGGCGCAGCAGCGCTTCATGGGCAAGGCTAAAGCAGGCTTGCTCATTTTTAAGGTGTGATACAAACAAGCGACTATCGACCATAGCCTGAACAAGCTTGGTCGCAGCAGAGCTGGTTAATTCGCTCCAACGCGCTGCACGGCTGGTGAGCGTTTCGCCATCTGGGTTTAAAGTGATCAGCTTAGAAAGAACTACAGCAAGTTCAGTTTGTTGGTCTTTGGGGAATTGGCAAAATACCTGTTCGGCTTTTTGGCCGATGGCTCCTTCGATGGTGCCAAGCGCTTGGTATTCAGAAAACAATAATTCGTTGTCTGGGCTGCGCTGCAAGTAAAGCTGCTGCAAGGTGTATTGCAGCATCGGCAATGCATCAGGGTTATTGGCAGTATCGTTACAAAGTTGTTCATCAAGCGGTGTGTGATGCTCTGGGTGATGTTGCCAACTTAAGCCTGCTGCAAGTGCTGGCAAACGGATCATTTGCTTAAGCTCAGAGCGAGTTGGCGCTAATAAATCAAAATGTGCGCCATTGGCTTTACCTGCCATTAAACTTGGTTGACTCACTACTTGCGGGTAAAAGTCATTACGACAGGCACTAAAAATGATCATGCAGCCACTTGTTGCTAGGCGCTCAATAAGTGCTAACAGCTGGTTCCGCTCGTCATCGCTAAATAGCGGCGATGACAATAGCACTTCGAGCCGGTCGATAAATAAAAATAGATAGGGCGTAGTGCGCTCTGCATTTAGCGCTACAAGTGCTGCTTTACAGCGGGAAATAACCTGTTCTGGATCTGTTAATAACAATTCAGCCAACGCATCGGCGCTTATATCGCTAAGTACAGGTGCGTCGTTTATTTCTAAATCGAGCAAGGTTGAGGCTAAATCAAGGAGTAAGCGCTCTTTACTAACATCGGCAAAGTCGAGTTGGCAGTAACTGTGTACTCTAATGCCATCGTAGCCATTACTCGACATTAAAGCGGGCAATACACCTGCGTTAACTAACGACGATTTACCTGAACCACTGGCTCCCAAAATTAAGCAAAATGCGCGACCAAACTCAATTTGAGCCGACACTCGCTGTAACAAGGTGGCAATTTGTTTGTTACGACCAAAAAATACATCGGCTTGCTCTGGTGCAAACGCACTTAAGCCAACAAAGGGAGAATCACCTTGCCAACTGGTTTGGCTGGCTTTTTGTTCTTCGTTGAGTGGAAAGTTGATTTCGGCAATTACTCGATAACCGCGTTTACGAATGGTTTCTATGTAATGCGGATCGCTTGCTTTATCGTCAAAGGCTTTACGTAATTGGGTGATCACTTTATGCAGGGGGTTGTCACCCAGCGCTACATTTGGCCAGCAATGGCTGATAATTTCTTCACTTGTTAGTAGCTCACCTTGTTTTTCGCATAGCAGCAGTAATACATCCATCGCCTTGGGTTCAAGATGCTTTGTTTGCTCACCGCGTCGGATTGAGTTGGTAGCCGGGGTAACTTGCCATTCTCCAACGAAAAACAGTGCCGTATTCATAGTGTTATCTTCATTGTTATTGTTAGAAACGCAGTCCGATTGGACCGATTTTTTATAAGACTACGCGATACTTTGATTAATACAATATTATGAGATTAACAGCAAGCACCTTGCCTTTTCTGACATTAAAAAATCATATTGATGTCGTGTATATAAAACTTTTTGTAAAGTTTGTTTGACTTTTTGTGTTGCTAGATTAATCTTTAGTCAAGTTTACTTTACTTTTAAGGTGAGAATAATGAATCAAACAGGATTAACCTTTAAACAGCGTAATAAGCAGAACACGCTAAACCTCGCTAAATGGACATCAGCATGGGTGATTACTTTAGCAATTGCCTCATTTGGACCACATTTTTTATGGCAAGAGCAGGCTGTTTTTAGTGTTGTAGCAATCTTAATTAATGTCGTAGTTGGCATCATGATGATTTTATCGAACAAGCGACAACTACAAGGAATGGATGAGCTTCAGCAGCGTATGCACCTTAATGCAATGGCCATTACTTTGGGTGCAAGCTTGGTATTTGGTTTAGCTTATTCGGTGGTGCAATCAAGCGGTTTAATAAGCTTTAAAGAAGATATATCGCACCTCGTAATCTTTATGAGCTTAACCTATTTAGTGAGTCTTTTAATGATGAATAAGCAGTTAAACGACGAGGGCGAAGAATGAAAAACCGCTTGAAAGTGCTTCGTGCTGAGCACAACTACACCCAAGCGAAACTCGCAGAGCTTTTGGATGTGTCTAGGCAAACCATTAATGCGATAGAAAAAGGTAAATTTGACCCAAGTTTGCCATTAGCATTTAAAGCCGCGCGTTTATTCAACCTGAGTATCGAAGAGATATTTCAGGATGAGTAAGTCTGATAGCCTTCAGCGATCAGACTGACAGCTGAGAGCTTAAGGCTTACAGCTTTGTCTTTTCATCTGCATCGCACTTAACGACCACATTAAAAAGCCACCTAAGAATAGTGCCGCCGAAACATAGCCTGTTTGACTTGGCAGTGCGCCTTCGGCAATAGCCATGCCGCCAAGCCAAGGGCCAATGGCATTGGCTGTATTAAACGCACACTGTACTAGCGCACCAATCATGGCATGCCCTTGTGGTGATACATCCATTAATAGCGATTGGATCACGGTACCTAAACCAACACTAAAACCAATAAAGAAAATCACCGCATATAACAGCCAAATATTGTGGCTGGCGCTTACATAACTGGCTGCAAATACAACAGCACCAATTAGCGCTGCGCCTGTGGTTTTCAGCGGTGAGTGGTCGGCGGCTTTACCTAATACGTAGTTACCTAAAGTACAGCCAATACCAAACATGATCATGGCAATAGAGATAGTGTAAGCAGGGGTATGGGTGACTTCTAAAATAGTGTCGGCAATGTAAGTGTAAACACAAAATACACCACCAAAACCAATAATGATGATACCTAGAATGGTCCATACGAGCTTGTTCTTTAATACACTTAACTCATCGAGAATCGATGTTGGTGCGGTATTTTTTACGTTAGGTACGTATTTCACAATCAATACCAAGGCAACTAACGCAAGTACAGCGGTGCCCGCCAAACAATAACGCCAGCTAAAGTTTTGACCCACAAGGGTGACCATGGGCACGCCAACGATAGTAGCAATGGTTAAACCCATAAATACTTTTGACATAAAGCTTGCCCGTTTATCGGCAGGGGCGATATCGGCGGCTAATAAAATAGCAGCGGCGAAGTAGGCACCGTGTGGTAAACCACTTAAAAAGCGAAATAAAATAAGTTGCTCAAGTGAGTTTGCAAAAGCACTTAAACCATTGAATAAAAACATCATACTGACAAACATCAACAGTGCATTGCGCTTACGCATGTTGGCGGTTGTGATCATAAAGAGTGGGGCACCGACGACTACGCCTATTGCGTAAGCACTGATGGCATAACCACTTTGCGCTGGCGTAGACGAAAATGTTTCGCTGATCAAGGGCAACATTGGCATCATAGAAAATTCTGATAGGCCTAAAATGAATGTGCCTAAAGCCAATACTATCAGAATGGTAAACGTGCTTGCGTTGCCTTGGGGGTTGGCTACGTTAGTCATGTAATTCCTTTAAAAATAAATTTAAAAACAAAATAGATTTTTGATAATTGAAAATGCCAGTAACAAATACTTTGTTCTGGAGTAGAGATGTGTGCCCAGCGCTATTGTAATACAAATTAACGGGGTTGATACAGTACTTTTTGGAACGTTCTATATTTGTTTGCTATAAGAAAATAACCTGAACTTCTTAAGTCTTTGCTGTTCAAATTAAATACAGATGAAAAGCCAACTATACTTGGTTAACTGAATTGGTTTAAAGGAGAGCGCAATGAAAAAGATATTTGCCTGTATCGACGGTTCATGCATGACCGATGCGGTGACAGAAGCGGCTATTTGGATTTCTAAGCGCTCCAGCCATCCGATAAATTTTCTGCATGCTTTAGAGCCACCTTTGCCCCAGGGCAGTGATGATTTAACCGCAATTATTGGTTTAGGCTCGCAAACCTCATTGTTAGAGCAATTGGCAAAACTTGAACAAGAGCGCAACAAAGTAGCGTCGCAGCATGGTCAATTATTGCTTGATGAAGCAATGAAAAAAGCCGAGCATGCAGGCCTAACCGAGATTGAGCAACAGCAGCTTTCAATGAGTCTTGTTGATGCCTTACTTGAACATGAAGACAATGCCCGCGTAATGATTATTGGCCGCTCAGGTAAAGGCCATTACGATGATTTTAAAGTTCTGGGCTCGCATATTGAAACGCTGATCCGTCAGGTGCATACCCCGGTTGCGATTGTGCCGCCGCAATTTCATGAGCCTACAAATTTTATGCTGGCTTATGATGGCTGCGAAAGTACCGACAAAGCGATTACACAAATTATCAATGGTGGCATTTTATCTGGCTTAGATTGCCACTTGGTGATGGTGGATAAACAAGATGGTCACAGCCAAGACAAACTTGATACCGCCTCAGCAAGGCTGGCTGAAAACGGCTTTAATGTCAGAGCGCGCATGCTCGATGGCGATGTTTACCAAGCTTTGTGGCGATATAAAAGTGACCATGCCGTTGACTTAATGGTGATGGGCGCATTTGGTCACTCTAAATGGCGGCAATTCTTTTTAGGCAGCACGACCTTAAAAATGATTGAAGATAGCCGTATTCCTTTAGTGGTGCTGCGCTAAGTTATTTACCTGTGACAGGGTGCGACAATATGTCACGTGTTCAGACTAATTAATGAGTTTTATAATCGGCGTCATTAATTATTTGCTTTGATTTTAAAAGAGTTATGAACACGCAATCTTCTCGCCCTGGTTTTTTATTTTCTAAAATTGCTGCAGCACTTAGCTGTGTTTTAAGTATTTCTGCCTTTGCTGATGATTCTATTGAAGTGATAGAAGTGCAAGGTCATGCCCAAAATAACCATCAATTAGTTGGCTCTGCTGACTCATTACTGAAAGATTTAGGTGTTGATTTTTCAGCAGCCGGAGGTGTGTCTAACTTGCCGGTGATGAACGGCATGATGGGAGATAGAGTTAAAGTTTTAGTTGATGGTGCTGATGTCACAGCAGCGTGTGCTAACCAAATGAACCCGCCACTCTCTTATGTGTCGGCAAACCAAATTGCCTCTTATAGTGTTGTTGCTGGTGTATCACCGGTAAGCAGTGGCGGTGATAATATTGCTGGTGTTATCAGGGTAAATACGATTGCCCCTGAATTTAGTGATACAGACTCAGTTAACTGGCGTGCTGGCTATGTTACTGCCCAGTATAAGAGCGTTAACGACAGCCAAGCATACGCCCTAGGTGCAAGCCTTGCTAGCAAACAGTTTAGCTTGTCTTACCAAGGTAGCTTTGAAGATGCTAACAGCTATGATGATGGGCATGGTGAGCGTGTACTTGATACCTTATATCGAGTGCAAAATCATGCTTTAACAGGCGCTATTCGTGATGAGAAGCAACAGCTTGTAGTTAAACTGACGCATCAAAAGATTCCTTACCAAGGCTTTCCTAATCAGTACATGGATATGACCGATAACACCAGCTATGGTTTCGTTGCTCAGTATCAACGTGAGCTTGAAAATGGTGATTTGCAGGTGCAAGTGAATGCGCATGATGTAAAACACGAAATGGGTTTTTTCAGTAATGAGAAAACCGGCATGATGCCAATGAATACCGATGCACAAGATTACAGTTATCAAATTCACTGGCGCACTGATTTATCAAAACAGTCGTCACTAATGATAGGGCAAGAATACTACGGTTATCGAATTGATGATTGGTGGCCAGCTGTTGCAGGGTCAATGATGATGGGCCCAAATGAATACGTAAACATTAATGATGGCAAACGTGACCGCCTTGCGGCATTTGCTGAGTATCAAAACCAAGTAAACCAAGCATGGTGGGTATCGGCAGGTGTTCGTGTTGAGCAAGTAACCACAGATACTGGCGAAGTGCAGGCTTATAACGAAGGTGGTATGGGCGGCATGGGTCATATGGGATCGATGATGGATATGTCAAAAACCGATGCCCAAGCTGCGATGGAGTTTAACCAATTAGACCGTAAACGTGACGACACTTTAGTTGATATTAGCTTACTTGCTCGCTATCAATTATCGAACAACGATGAGCTGCAATTTGGTTTAGCTCGTAAAAACCGCGCACCCAATTTATATGAGCGTTATAGCTGGGGTGTCGGCACGATGGCAACCACCATGATTGGTTGGTTTGGCGATGGTAACGGTTATATTGGTAACCCAGATTTAGAAGCCGAAACAGCCCACACATTAAGCTCTAGCTACACCAAATTAGCCAAAGACGATAGCTGGCAAGTAACGGCAAATGTTTGGTACACGCAAGTAAATGATTATATTGATGCTGAAGTTACTAAGAGCTTTAATCGCACCGACATGGCGCATACTAAGCGTAATATTCTTACTTTCACGAACCTAGATGCGACACTTTACGGTGCAAAACTGGCGGGCCTGATTGAACTTTACAACACAAAGCAAGCAGGAAAGTGGCAGCTAAAAGGCTCACTAACCAGTACTCATGGCGAACGTGATGATAGCAATGAAGACTTATATCAAATTATGCCACTGCACACTGAACTGAGCCTAGAGCACGAATACAAAGGCTGGCAAAACGCACTGAGCTGGCAGTGGGTTGATAGTAAAACTAATGTTGATGAGCGTCGTTTAGAAAACCAAACCGACAGTTATCAGCTATTGGCTATTTCAAGCCAGAAAACGTGGCAAAATTTAACCTTTAAGTTGGCAATTACTAACTTACTTGACGAATACTACCAACAGCCACTTGGCGGTGTAAGTATTGCTAATTATAAGCAAGATATGAGTAATGGCTTTGAGCAACTTGCAGGACAAGGCCGCTCGTATAATGCCAGTGTGAGTTATAGGTTTTAGGGGAAAGCTATCAGCTTTCAGCTGTCAGTTTGAAGCTGAACGGTGTTGCTTACAGGCCTTTACCAAATGCCTTGCTCGTAGGAGATGTATGGACTCCTCCCCCAAATAGGGTGAGTACGGTATAAAGAGATTGGACAATTACTTTTACCAATAAGGAATCCATACATGTCAAAATTTAACCTAATTAGTATCGACTTGGCAAAAAATGTTTTTCAAGTCGGTAAGTTTTTTCATCAAAAACTACAAAGTAATAAAGCGGTGAGCAGAAAAGAGCTACTAACCATACTCACTACGTCACCTCGTTGTAAAGTTGTCATGGAGTCATGTGGCGGTGCTCATTATTGGGCACGCAAAGCGCGTAGTGTTGGTCATGAAGTCGTGATTCTAGACCCTCGATTTGTCAAAGCATTTAGAGTTGGCCAGAAAACGGATGCAAATGATGTCATTGCAATAGCTGCGGCTTCTTTCTCACCCAATGTTCGCCCGTGTAAATCACTGACACAAGCACAGCAAAGCTTACAATCAATCGAGCGAATGCGTGCGTTAGCTGAAAAGCAAAAACGGCAGTTGGCTAATCAAGTCAGGGGCCTGTTACTTGAATTTGGAATTGTAATCAAGCAGTCAGAATGCGCGTTTAGGCAAGCTATCCCTGAGATTCTAGAAGATAGCGATAATGGATTAACCGCTGGTTTAAGGCAGTGTATAGCTCAGTGCTATGAATTATTTAAAGCGCAATCAACATTAAAAGAAACATTAAATGAGTTACTGATAGGTTTAGTAAAACAAGATGAGCAATGTGAACGCTTACTGGCACTTGAGGGTGTCGGGCCTATCACAGCGGTTGGTTTATTAATAAGCTTAAGTGACACAGCCCATTTTACGAGTGGACGTAATGCGGCAGCCAATGTTGGTGTCACCCCGCGCCAGCACTCAAGTGGTGGAAAAGTACGAATAGGTCATATAGCCAAATACCGTGGCGAGATAACATTACGGAGCCACTTGTTTCTCGGAGCCAGAGCAGTCATCAGTCAGTTAAAGCATCGAGAGCCAAAAACGAAAAAAGAACAATGGCTCAAAGCATTAGTTGAAAGACGCGGTGTGAAGTGCGCCGCCATTGCGTTAGCAAATAAAACAGTTAGGACAGCGTATGCCATGCTGAAAAAGGGCACGAGTTATGAACCAATGCTACTGACAAATTAATATTTAGCCTTCGATAACAGAAACAACAGTATTGACCAAGAACCTGCGTTAAGCGGTTAGACCCACCCTTGATAGCCTGTAAAGTACCTGGCGTGTTAAAACACCGAGTAGGAGAAGAGGCACAAGGGCGCGAATACATCAAAGGGCCGAGGTAGCTCCTCATTATGAGCCCGCATATAAGCACGCAGTCTGACAAAATTAACGAAGGGTATTGTGCAATAGGAGGAGTCCATATAAGGTACTTTAGTGCCGAAAATATCTTCACAAAGATAATGACGAGCCGTCACTTTCAGATTAAAAACCAGAGTTTCTAGTTACGAGAGTAAAGTTAGCGAGTCAGGTCACGTGTCCGATACAAATGTGAAATAAGCTGTCGTAGGCGTGAAATTTATTTCGCGCGTTATCTTTTTATATTGCGCGGTGTAAAATCGCGCCTACAATCTTTGTCTCGCAACTCGCAACTCGCAACTCGCAACTCGCAACTCGCAACTCGCAACTCGCAACTCGCAACTCGCAATCATTTTATCGGCAAATATATATCCGTTTGCAGGTCACATTCATCTACCTCATGGATGAGGTTGAGGTAATGAAAAAAGCAAGGGAAGTCTCGGACCTCTTCGCCACTTTGCACCAGCCATTCACGGTATAAGTAGTAAACTGTATCGCTAATGGTGTCATGAGAGCCATTATGACGTACTACTGCACAGCGTCCTGCTGGGATTTCACCATTACGCACGCCTTGCGGGTTTTCAGTAATCGGTGAGGTGATACTGCCTGCAAAGTCAAAACGAAATGCATGGTCTTCAGTCGTTGCCGGATCGCTATATGGGATCCCATAAGTATTACTCGTTTTAACGGGTGAGAAGCCTGATTCTTTGCGCCACTCAATAAATTGTGCAGCGGTATTCATCAGGGTATTAGCAGCGCCTTGGTGGGTAAGTAACGCCACAGGCTGTGCTTTAAAATCAACAATGTTTACGTTCATAGGGCAAACCTTTTTATCGGGTAATGAAAATTCAAACTGTGAGTGCCAATTAGGCCAGTTTGGTTTGCTTCTGAATTCGCTTGGAGACTGCTTAAATGTGCGCTTAAAAGCACGGCTAAATGCTTCTGGGCTATCAAATTGCGCTTCTAATGCAATATCAATAACTTTAAGTTGATGCTCAAATGCAATTCGAAATGAGGCCCGCTTTAAGCGCGCAAGTTGCGCATATTTGGTGACACTTAGGCCAACCCCCGCGACAAATAAACGATGAAAATGATATTTCGAGCAACATGCCACCTCACTCAGTGTCTCCAGTGATAAAGGTTCATCAAGATGCTGACTAATATAGTCACAGACTAGCTCAATGCGTTGTTGTTGCTTCGTTTTCATGGTTACTCGTTAATGCTTTTCAGAAGTGGGGCCAGTTTGCCATGGCCCCTAAGTCGTTACCTGATTGAAATTGAGCATTTTGCTTAACATTCACGAATTGTAGCAGCTGCTTTTAAGTCAGAGAAAGCGTTAGAAGCTCCTTGAAGAAATCAGGGTAAGATAATTGAATAAATACTTTTTTATCTAGAGCGCAACGCTTCTTATTCTCTTTATGGGGTTTAGTGTTTCTTTGTGTAGCGCGAAGCGCCTCTTAATCTCTTTGTGCAATAAGTATCTTTGATGTAGGCGTGAAATTTATTTCGCGTTAAAACAAATTGCACAAAGAGAAGTGAATGAGAAGACAATGAGGGGAAACAATAGATCTTTTTTCTAACCACAGAGGACATAGAGAGCACAGAGGAAGAGAAGGAGAGACCATAATCTCTTTGTAAAAATTGTTTTCTCTGTGTAGCGCGAAGCGCCTCGGTGTACTCTGTGGTTCAAATTGTCCTTTTCACAAAGAGAACAGAATGAGAAGACAATGAGAAGACAATGAGGGAAAACAATAAATTACTTGTTGTTTTGCTCTAAAGCGGAGTTTTTCAAGTTAGTTGTCGCCTCAAGTTAAATTTTATGCCGCCCGCATTTCTTCTTTTTTCTCAGGGTTTAAATTTACTTCATTTATCATTGACCAGTCTCGTGACTTTCCTGACCAACGACTTGGGTTATTCAATTTAGCTGCGTCGTTTACCTGCTGACGCTTAGCTAATATTTCTTTATCTAAACCTGAATGACGTTGGTTTGGCGTCACAAATTTTATACCACTGTGTAGGTGCTCATTATTGTACCAATCAACGAACCCACTTACCCATTCTCTTGCTGCGCTTATATCTTCAAATGCCTTTTCTGGGTATTCTGGGCGATACTTTAACGTTTTAAATAACGACTCAGAGTATGGATTGTCATTACTTACTGACGGTCGACTAAATGATGGCACAATCCCTAACTCCTGTAATGTTGCCAGTAATGTCGCGCCTTTCATTGGGCTACCATTATCTGAGTGCAACGTGACTTGCTCGCGCTTTATTTGCTCCCGACTGCAAATATCCTTCATTAAATCTGCGGCTAATTCACTTAACTGTGTGTCGTAAACCTGCCAGCCAACAACCTTTCGACTAAAAATGTCCATCACTAAATATAAGTATAAAAATTGCCCTTTTACGCTCGTTGGTAAATAGGTGATATCCCAAGTGTATACTTCATTTGCACGCACTGCTTTCAATGCTCTTGGCTTTTTCATCGGCTTAGCTGGCTTTACTTTTTCTCTATGCGTTAATAAGTTATGTGCCTTCATGACACGATAAAACGAACTTTCAGACGCTATCCATATGCCCTTATCAAGCAGCTTAGGGACTATTTTACTGGCCGGTAAATGCCCATATTCGGCTGAATTAACCGTATTAATAATGCGCTGCCGCTCTAACTCTGTGAGACGGTTTGGCGGCTGTTTTTTCGTACTCGTCCGTTTGTCAGTCATATCGTCTGCTTCAATCCATCGCTGAACGGTTCTTAGTGTCAGTCCAAGTAACTCACATGCCTTTTCTTTCCTTGCCCCTGAAGCCTGTGCGTTTGTGATAAGCGTTATTAATTCATGTCGCTCAGTCGCTGTTGTTAATCGTCCTCGTTGAAACCCCAAAGTGCATCCGCTTTTTTTTTGAGCACAAGCAGAGCGGCAGTTTCAGCTAAGGCCTTATCTTTGCGATTCAGTTCTTTTTGCAGTTGCTTTATTTCTTGCTTAAGCTGTTTACTGTCTGACTTTACTGTTTTATTTGAAGGTGGTGTTACTAAGTCTTTCTTCCATTGCTGAATATGATGCGGATAAAGCCCTATATTACGGCAGTATTCATTTATGGCGGCTTCATCTAAACTTCCACACTCAATGACCGCGTTGAGCCTTTCTTCTAAACTCCAGTCTTGTGGTCGTTTTTCTGCTGTCATTTGGCTACCCGTCTGGTGTATTTCAAGTTGATGCTTTTTTGCCAGTGCTATCCAACGTTGTAACGTTGAATAACCGACACCTAAATCATCTGCAATATCTTCTAAGCGAACATCATCACATTGAGATAATGCTTTTTCAACAGCTTGAACTTTAAATTCTTGTGTAAATTGACGTCTCATTTTATTTGCCTCTGCTAAATGTTAGAGGCGACAACTATCCTGACACAGGGGGAAAGCGAAGCGTCTCTTATCCTCTTTGTGATTTTAATGTTTCTCTGTGCAGCGCGAAGCGCCTCGGTGTACTCTGTGGTTCAAATTGTCTTTTACACAAAGAGAACAGAATGAGAAGACAATGAGTAAAAATAATAGATTACTTGTTGTTTTCTCTAAAGCGAAGCGTCTCTTATCCTCTTTGTGAATCATAGAAGTGTTGCGCGATGTAAAATCGCGCCTACAATCTTACCGCTGACCGCTAGGTATTTTAACTTTCCTGCTCAGTTTCTTGCTGTGCTAATTTTTCGCGTTCTGCTTTTGAGATATATGACGGTTTATTGCTTTTATGCAATTTTGCATTGGCGCGCTTATCTTTTTGCTTAAGTTTAGTGAAGATCTTTTTTCTGCGGTTCATGAGTCTAACAAACGAATTAATAGGGTGAGTGGCTATTGTACCTTGTTGGTATTTTTAAGCGATCTATTTTGCTTGAATTAGAGATGTTATGTCGGCGTTATAAGCGTTACAATCAAGGCGACTTTCTAAAAACCTTCTTAAACTCTGGAGCTTATCTTGAAACATTCATTACTTGCTGCATTTTTATTAAGTGCTTTCTCTAGTCAGGCTGCTGTGTCTGAGCAAAGTGAAAAGCTGGCTAACTACGCGGTAGAGCAATATCAACAAGCGCAAATTCATACCTTAGAGAATTTAGTTTCGTACCCAACAGTGAATAAAGAAGGTCTAGCGACTCCTGATAACCCTGATTTCATTGGCTTTAAGTCGTTCTTAAAAATGAAAGCGGCGCAGTTTGGTTTTGATTACCAAGATTTAGGCTACACAGTATTAATTGGCATGGGTAACCAAGCTGACAAAGTAACCATAGTAACCCATGGTGATGTGCAGCCAGCAGATGCCAGTAAATGGCAGCAAAGTCCATTTAAAATGGATAAAACCTCTGAGCCAGGAAAGCTAATAGCCCGTGGGACAGAAGATGACAAAGGTGCTATTGCGACTGCATTGCATGCAATGAAGGCGATTAAAGACAACGGCATTACTTTAAATAACCGTATTGAATTAATGGTTTACCTTGCTGAAGAATCAGATTGGGCACCACTCGAAGAGTTCATGAAAACCTATCAGCAACCTAAATATGCTGTCACTATTGATGCTTCATACCCTGTGGTTGTTGCAGAAAAAGGCTGGAGCTTAATTGCGCCGACTTTCTCAGCAACCTCAGCACAAACAGGTTTATATGTCAGTGACTTAAAAGGCGGCGCCTTTGTTAGCCAAATCCCTGAAGATGCCAGTGTGTTAGTGCATAACGCTGATGCGGCGACTGTGGCTAAATTACACGATAATGTCGCTAAGCTTAAAAACGTCAAAGTGGCGATGACTGAGCAAGCAAATGGTTTGTTAGTGAAAGTGAAGGGGATTTCTGCGCATTCATCAGAGCCAGAAGCGGGTGAAAATGCGATTGCTCACCTTGCTGAAATCTTCAAAGGCATCGATCTTGAGAACAATAGCGATGGTCAAGCAATTGAGTTTATCAATCAGCTAATTGGTCTTGATTTATATGGCGCGCAATTCGGTGAAATCGGTTACAAGCATGACTTTATGGGTCCGATGACCGTTTCGCCAACTTTATTAAGCCGCGACGGTAACGACATTAAACTGTCGATTAATATGCGTCGTCCAGTGGGTAAACAAGAAACCGTGCTTAGGCAGCAAATTAATGAAGCGCTTAGTGCTTGGCAAACCACGAATAATGTTACGTTAAAAGACACTAAAGTGGTAATTGGTACGCCAATGCTATTAGATGGTGCGCCTCATGCAGAAGCGCTACTCGATATCTTTAAGCACTTTACCGGCGATAAAGACGCGGGCTTTGTATCAATCGGTGGTGGCACAAATGCTAAGCTATTTGATAATGCGGTGTCATTCGGTCCATCAATGCCAGGTAAAAAGTACACAGGCCACTCAGAGCATGAGTTTATTACTGAAGAGCAGTTAGCACTGAACTTAAAGATGTACACTGCAATGATGATGAAGCTAGGTAATATGTAATTCTACATACTAATAAACGCCACTTTTAAAGTGGCGTTTTTGTTTAAAACTGGTGACTCATTCCTATTTAGAATTGGGCAACAAACTTAAGGTTATAAAGTTCAGCAGAGCCGCTTTCAGTGTAATTCGCGGTTAAATAATAGCGATCGTTAATAAAGTACTTACCTTGTAAAACGAGTTCAGAGTCATCCAACCCTGCACCTATGGCATAGTGATCGCCGAAGTAGTAGCTGATCATGGCATTGCTTGCTGATTCATAAAGGCTATCTTGGTGGCCAACATCGACGGTAATGTAATGGCTGCCGCTTAAATGATTAAAGTATCTGGCAGAGACATTCCAAACGTCGAGTTCATCATCTGTTTCTGCGCTAAAACCAAGGTAATCCTTATCGTTGATTTGGAGGTTATACTGGGCTTTTAAGCGAAAATAATCATCACCATATTCACGCACATCCCTATTTACAGAGACTTTTAAGGCATCAATAAATAAGTAGCCTATTCCTAAGGTATAGTCATCAGTATCATCAACATCGTAAATTTCACCTGTAACAAACCAATTTTTATAATAACCTTCACCAAACATGCCAAGATAATCAGTGTAATCGCTATTAAAGTAATTCACTCGGATGTTTGAATCTGTATCTAGGTAGCCATAATCATCGTGCACACCCGAGCTCTGCTGCTCCTCAAAGTAGTAATGGCTCACTAATTGGTAAGCATTAAAACTATATCTGTTATTCTCGATGTGCGTATAGTCGATACTATTGAACCATTGTTTATTTACTTGTTGTTCTGTTGCGATTGAGCAGCTTGAATAAGCAAGTGTTGCAAGAGCAATAGGGGCTAGTTGTTTAAACATACATATCCTTGTTGTATTTGGTTTTGTTTCAGAAACATAATACAACAAGCTGGTATTTACATTGTAATAAAGTGTTGTGGGTTTGTAAGAGTCGCATACCTAATCGCCATAATACTTAATTAAGCATATTGGTATGAAAAGGCCAAGCAACGCTTGGCCAAGTGTGATTAATTAAGCTTTGTGGTGAGTGATATTTCGGCATTCATCAGTTTAGAAATAGGGCAGCCCTGCTTGGTTTGCTCGCAAAGTTGCTCAAACTTTTCGGTCGAAATTTCAGTTATTTTCGCGCTGACATCAAGTGCAATGTGGCTCACTTTGAAGCCGTCATCAACTTCATCAAGGCTCACTGTTGCTTTGGTAGTTATGTCGTCAGCGACAAAGCCTGCTTCTGTTAATGCCAGCGATAGCGCCATGCTAAAACAGCTACTGTGTGCCGCTGCAACCAGTTCTTCAGGGTTAGTACCTGGCTTATCTTCAAAGCGAGTATTAAAACCAAATGGCTGTTTATCAAGCGCACCGCTTTGACTAGAAATATAGCCTTTGCCAGATTTAATATCACCAGACCAACTCGTATGTGCAGATTTTTTAATCGTCATTGTCATCTCCTTTGTAAATTTTTTCGGCTACCGTGAAAGGCTTTCAGGGTTTTGTGCCGAAAACTGTGAGTTAACGATATAAGTGCAACTTAAACGCCAATATTTCTTTTCGCTTCGCGCTTGCAACGCTCAGAGCAGTATTTAACATGCTCCCAGTCACGCTGCCACTTTTTACGCCACATAAATGGCCTGTCACAAACTGGGCAAGTTTTGCTTGGTAAATTAAGCTTTTTATGAACCATGCTGTTGCCTTTTAAGGCTCGTAATATGCTGGCGTAGTACGGCTTTTGTGCCACGCTTCACATCATCACGCTCTCGAAATGACCATAATCGCTCACGAGCATCCTTGGCAGCGCGTTCTATATCGACCATGGGCTCTGGGTAGTCCTCGCCTAGTTTAAAATTATTAAACACGGCTTCCATTGGTGGCTGTTGCCATGGCTGGTGGAGATCCTCTATGGGTAATTCTTTAAGCTCAGGGCACCAGGTTTTAATAAAAAAGCCATCAGGATCTTTGTCTTTTGATTGCTTAATTGGGTTATATAAACGAATAGTGTTAGTTCCTGTGACCGATGCTTGCATTTGGATTTGTGGGTAGTGAATACCCGGCTCAAAATCTAAAAAATAACGCGATAAAATAAAGCTGACTGATTGCCAATGGATATTCATATGATGGGTCATAAAACTCACTAACATAGCGCGCATTCGAAAGTTAATGTAACCCGTTGCTGCTAGACAGCGCATGCAAGCATCAATAATAGGAATACCTGTTTGACCTTGCTCAAAGCGCTTTAAGTGCTCTGCAACGAGTTCATCATCGCGATAAGGGTAACGCAGGTAGCCTGCATTTTGCGGTGCAAACTCCATACTGCATTGAGTTTCGAACTTTTGCATAAAATGACAATGCCAATGAAGCCTAGACTCAAAAGCATGTAATGAACGACGCCAGCTTCTTGGTTGCTTGGGGAGGTAATACTTTAATGTCTGATAAACTTGTCTCAGACTTAAATTTCCCCATGCTAAATAAGGAGAGAGCCTAGAGCATGCATACCTACTTTGTGATGGGCTGGAAATTCCTTTTTGATAACCTGCAGCACGACTTTCAATAAAACTCCTCAGGGTAGCTCTAGCAGCATGAGGTCCGCCATATTGAAAATATTTATCATGGGATGCTAATTTATTTATGTAGTTCGGTATTTGATATTTTTTAGGTAGTATTGCTTTAAACTTGAGCCAGTCAGGGTTATCAAGGGATTCATTCATCACTGTGTGCCAGTGATCTTGCCAGTCACATTGTTTGGGACGAGCTCTAATTACACCGCCCAGAGGTGTTTCATTCCATGTAATTGCTCTTTTTTCAAGCCAATGCCTAACATCTTTGTCTCTGTTGTAGGTGTTTAGTAGGCCAATTTCTTGATGACTGTATACGGTCTTTATTTCAAATTCATCATTAAGTGTTTTAAATAAACTGATCATTTCTTGATTATAAATAGCAACTTGAGTCTGATATTTTTTAAGTTGTTTATTCATATCGACTAATGACTGATAAACAAAGCGCCAATGTCTTAAGCTGTAATGAGGGTCTTCAATCAGCAAAGGCTCGAAGTTATAAACTAACAAGCAAGGGAGATCAGATTGTACTGCTTTGGCAAGAGGTGTGTGATCAGAAAACCTTAAATCACGCTTGAACCACACTATATTAATTGCTTGTTTTTTTAAATTACTCATGACTATTGCTACTTTTAACTTCTGAGCAGCAATACGGGTTATAAAGCGTTTTAGATTACTAAGAGTTGAGTACAGATAATAATAAAGCGGTCATGATGACCGCTTTATTGCTTAGCTTTAAGGTATTGGCGTTTTAGATTGAAGCAGCAAAAGATTTAATCTCATTTGCCGCCGTTTCTAAGCTGTCCTCTGCGCCCGGCATCGCTAAGCCTTCAGCATAAATAAAGTTAACATCTGTCATACCTACAAAACCAAGTACATCTTTTAAGTATTTAGTTTGGGTATCCATGTCGGTGCCTTGATAGATACCACCACGCGCTGCAAGTACTACGACTTTTTTGTCTTTAATTAAACCCACAGGTCCTTGCTCAGTGTATTTAAATGTAATACCAGCACGAGCAATACGATCAATCCAAGCTTTAAATGTTGATGGAATACCAAAGTTATACATTGGCATACCAATAACGATAAGTTCGTTGTCGTTAAGTTCCGCGATTAAATCGTCAGAAATTGCAGCAAGGGCTTTTTGCTCATCGCTACGTTCGTTTGCATCAGTCATCCAAGCAGCCATTTCTGTCTGCGTTAAGTGGGCAATCGCATTGTCGCTTAAATCGCGAGTTGTTACTGAAATTTGTTGGTTGTTAGCAAGCTGCTCAACAAATTGTTGGCTAAGCTTGGTTGAATTACCTTGTTCACCATTTAAAGATGAATTTAACACAAGTACTTTTTTCATCATGTCACCTAAGAAAACTGAAGTTGTGCAGTCATTATAATTAGCAATAAATAAATTAATAATGCTATTAATCGAGTGGTTTATTCGTTTTAAACGAATGAATGGGATGGTTAGTTTTTTAGGCTACTTTTCATAGCTGTGAAATAGAACTTGGAACAGGCTTTATAAAGTAAATATATTAGCCAATTAAACTTTATAGCGGGGGTTACCACCTTTTACATCAGCTAAATTGTTTAAAACTAATAGAGAAAAGGCGGCGTAGGTCGCCTTTTTTAATTACTGATTCTGCGTCAATTTTATTTATAGGCTAATTCAGCATCAATATTGCGCATTAAGTTGGTAACCCAGTTAATGTATTGGCGGTGTATCTTTTCACCATTGTAATCTAGGTTTATCGAATCTTTGTAATCAATAGAGTATTCTTGCTCGTTAAACGTAATATCAACACGTAATTGATGTTTACGAATATCAAGTTTACCTAAGATTTGACCTTCGGCATTTGAACGACATGTCCAGCCTAGTTTCATGCATGCTTTTAAAATATTGGTTTTGATACTTTCAAGGTTATGTTGGCCAGAGGCCATTTGCGGTACAGGGTTAGCGTCAAAGTTACGAATAGGCACACTGGTGCTACAAGCAGAAAGTGTAAGTAGCGTAAGAAGTGCAAAAGCTGCCTTTTTCATAGTAAATCCTTTTTATGGGAACAAAATTAGCGCGATTATGCGCTTTTTTTAAGGCAGGATCTAGACATCAGGCAAAAACCACGCACTGATAGCACCAACTAAGCCTAAGATACTGTAGAAAAAAATCAACTCAGCAGTTGTTAAATAGCTATTTAGTAAGCCGACACTACCGAGTAATAATAATATAACCCCAATCACCGTATTACTGACGGAAACATAGTCAGTACGCTTGTTACCTTCAGCCATATCAACAAGGTAGGTTTTACGCCCAAGTCGAACCCCTTGATGAGCTACTGTGAGTAAAAAATAACATAGTGGTAATAGCCAGAACTCATTGAGCGTTTGTGGGCTGAAATAAGCAACTAAATACACCGCGAAGCCATTAACAGTAACAAGCATAGCAGCAAACATTAATACTTTACGGCTCGATAAATCACTTAGTCGACCCCAAATAGGCGCAGAGACTAAACTGGCAAGCCCAGAAAGTGCCATAAACGTAGCAAGCAATGAAAAGTCGAAAGCTTGTTCACTGGCAAGGACAATATAAAAAGGTGCACTCAAAGCAGAGCATAACAACAATGCTCGCGTGACAATAAAATGTGCAAATTGCTTATCTTGATAAAGCAGTTTTAATTTTGATAAGGCATGTAATAAGCCGTTTTCAGCGCCTTCGGTTGCGCCTTTGTATTCTTGAATACGACTATAACTGAGTGCTGCAAACAACCACATCAAAGCAGCCAACATTAATGCGACATAAACCCCATTTTCATAGCCAAGGCTTTGTAGGTACCACAGACCAAGACCAAAGGTGAGCGTCGCAAACCCGGCAAAACTGGCAGCAAGACCGCTAATGCTGCCGCGTTGTTGTTTAGGTATGACCTTGCCCAGTACATCTTTTGCGGCAATCGAGTTAAAGCCGCGAGCGAGGCTAAAGACAATCAAAATAGCAATGATAGCAAAACCCGCACTTGCGCCTTGTAAGGTCAAAGCACAAACTAGCATGCCAACAATACATAAAGCTTGCACAATCGCACCAATCACCCACACCCACTTTCTGACCGATAGCTGACGAATTAAACTCGCAATTGCCAGTTGTGGCAGCATTGAACCAGACTCACGGATAGGCACAAGCCATGCTATAAAACTAGTTGGTACATTAATGCTTTGTAAAAGCCAGGGCAGGGTTACTTTTGGGTTTAATAGAGCATCGGCAAATTTACTGAATAGCTGGCTAACTAATAAGGTAATAAAATTGCCGGGTACTACCTTACAAGCTGCTTCATCAATTGCCTTACAAGCACGTGCATCTTCAGTGTTACTGAGGCGTTGGTAAATGTCTTCTTTGCTGAGTTTATTCATGTGGTTTAAAGTTATAAAAAAGGGCTAATAAAGCCCTTAAAAATCATCCTTAGAGTGACGCTCAGCTAGTTGCTCAGTTTCATCACCCCATGTTTTATTGACTCTGCGACCACGTTTTACCGCAGGGCGACGCTCAATTTGTTTCGCCCAGCGAAGAACATGGCTGTATGACTCAACATCTAAGAACTCAGCTGCATCATATAGGTTACCAAGCACTAAATTGCCATACCAAGGCCAAATCGCTATATCAGCAATCGAATATTCGCTACCTGCCATGTAGTCATGGTCGCTCAAATGACGGTTTAGTACATCTAACTGGCGTTTAACTTCCATAGTAAAGCGATCTATCGGGTACTGCATTTTGAAAGGCGCGTAACTATAAAAGTGACCGAAGCCACCGCCTAAATAGGGGGCAGAACCCATTTGCCAAAATAACCAATTACGACATTCTGTTTTACTGGCATGATCGCTTGGTATTAGTGAATCAAACTTTTCTGCCAGGTATTGTAAAATTGCGCCTGACTCAAACACGCGCGTAACGGGTGTAGTACTGTGATCCATTAAGGCTGGAATTTTTGAATTAGGATTTACACTCACAAACCCTGAAGAGAATTGATCACCATCGCCAATTTTAATTAAAAATGCATCGTAGTCGGCTTCATCAATACCAAGCTCTAATAGCTCTTCGAGCATGATAGTCACTTTTTGGCCATTCGGTGTCGCAAGAGAGTAGAGTTGAAGATCATGTTTACCAACGGGCAAGTCTTGCTCGTGGGTCGCACCTGAGACCGGACGATTCGTCTTCGCCCATTCACCACCGTTTTCTGCATCCCATTGCCACACTTTAGGTGGCGTATAACTGTCGGTATTACTCATTGAAACTCCTAAATTGTGCTTTAATGAATGTCATTACGAGACTACCATCCTAGTTGATCAGATAGATCAAGGGAAGTACAGTTATTAATTATGAATAATAAGGAGGATGACATGAAAAAGCATGGTTTAGCCATTGGGCTTGAGCGAACAGGTACGACTTTTTATCTCACTATTAAAGTGGTGGGTAAGTTAACGCACGACGATTACAAAACCCTCACCCCTCTCATTGATAATGCAGTAGCCGCAGTCCCAGGTGCAAAAATAAGAGCCTATGTTGATATTACTGAACTAGAAGGCTGGGAGTTGCAAGCCGCTTGGGATGACTTCAAATTGGGGCTTAAACACAACAAAGAATTTTGCCGTATTGCAGTGCTTGGCAACAAAAACTGGCAACAAGTGGCAAGTAAAGTGGGCAACTGGTTTATTAGTGGCGAAGTGAAATATTTTGAAGATCCAATTATTGCCACACAGTGGTTAGACGAATAAGGAATTGAGCGATAGAAAACTATCAATTAAAGGTCGCGACGTTTAATTTATATAATTATTTAGCGCCACCTGACGCATTTTATGATTTTCAGCGAATTTATAGCGCTGAGCAATGGGCTAAAAAGCAGCGCTGGTTGGCCGATTACCTTAAAAACCAGCAGCCAGATATTATTGGCTTTCAAGAAGTGTTCAGTATTAATGAACTTAAACAGCAAGTTAACGCGCAGGGTTATCCCTATTTTGCGGTAGTTGATGAACCGACTGTGATTGATGACTTTATTTATCGCGATCCGGTCGTTGCCATTGCCTCGCGGTATAAAATTGTTGATGTAAGTCAGGTTGAGGCAGAACAAGACGATGTTTTAGCTATGGGCATGAGTGCTCGTTTTAACTTTAGCCGCAGCATTATTCGCGCAACACTTGAGGTACCTCACTTAGGACAGGTCGATTGCTATGTAGTGCACTTTAAATCAAAGCGTAGCATGCTCCAGCACCAAGATGATGAAAGCCGCAGCGAACAGCAAAACTTAGTTATGCAGTTAAAATCGCAAGCCCTTGGGCGCTGGGCATCAAGTATGCAGCGTGGCAGTGAAGCAGCGCTGTTACTCGTTGAAATTATTAAGCGCAGAGCGCACACCAATAACCCTGTGATTGTGATGGGGGACTTTAATAATGAGTTACACGATGGCGTGCTTAACCATTTAATCGCTGACCACCTTCGTTTTAGCGGTCATAGGCAAAATAGCCCATCTCGTTCAGAGTTTAAACTACAAGATAGTTGGCAACTCTATCAGCGCCATGTTGTCACCGAGAACGACAGAGAAGCCACCCACTATTTTGGCAGTAGCAGCTCAGTATTTGATTATATTCTGTTATCCCGTGAGTTTGATGCCGGGTTTCAGGGCAGCTTTTTTGAGGTAGTTGATTATCACACCTATGATCAGCATTTAATCAACCCCCAGTTTGCCTATGATGATCAGAGTACGGATCATGGTGTCGTGATGGTGACAATGAAGTTGCGAGACTAGAAGCTCTCAGCTTTCAGTTTAAAGCTTAGGGTACTTTTGTTTATCACGCTTTGCCATAATATAACCGATGAATGCGCCGCTAATTGCGCCGAATAAATGGCTTTCGAATGAAATATGAATGCGCTGCGGGAAGACACCCCAAATCAGGCCGCTGTATAACACTACAACCGCAATACTAATTAAAATGGCTTTGAATGAGCGGTGCATAATGCCATAGCAAATTAAGTAGCCCCATAAACCGTAAATAACACCACTTAGTCCAACATGAATATTGCTGCGACCAAATAGCCAAACTAATAAACCGCCAATAATTGCTGTACAGGCAAACACCAGCCAGAAACGTTTAACGCTAAATTGGCAAACTAGCCACCCGAGAATAGCAAATGGCACTAGATTACTGAAAAGATGTGCCCAACCACCATGTAAAAATGGCGCAAAAAACACCCCTGATAGGCCTGACATTTGTCGTGGCAAAATACCTAAACCGTTTAAGTTTATGCCGGGTAGGGTATTAATTATTTGCAGTACAAGGCACACAAGCATAATGCCTAAAATTGCGAATCGCTTACTAGTTATAGGAGGAAGTTTGACAGCTTTTTTTTCAGTCATGATGAGAAGCTCTTAAATCAATTTGACCGAATGAGTATAACTTATTAAAAGTGAAGGTAAACACCTTGACGTACAAGGTATTTACCTAAGGTTTAGGGCTAACCTAATTTGGTAAGCAGTTTTTTCGCAGCAAGCTCAGAACTTGCTGGGTTTTGTCCTGTGATTAAAAGGCCATCTTCAATGGCTAGTACACCCCAATCATCGGTTTTTTGATATTGCCCGCCTTGCTTTTTGAGCTCATCTTCAACCAATAATGGTACGACATTGGTAAGCTGTACGGCATCTTCTTCAGAGTTACTAAAACCTGTGACTTTTTTATCAAATACTACAGATTTACCAGCTGAATTTTTCGCATTAAGCAGTACTGCACTGGCGTGACACACGGCACCCACTGGCTTGTCTGAGTTAAGAAATTGCTCAATTAAGTTAATCGAATCTTGGTTATCAACTAAATCCCATAAAGGGCCGTGACCACCTGGGTAGAAAACGGCATCAAAATCACCGGCTTTTACTTCATTTAATGGTTTAGTATTTGCCATTAAGGTTTGAGCTGCGCTGTCTTGTTCAAAGCGTTTAGTCGCATCAGTTGCAGCATCAGGCGCTGCGCTATTTGGATCAACTGGTGGTTGGCCACCTTTAACAGATGCTAAAGTTACCTCTGCCCCGGCATCAATAAAGGCGTAGTAGGGGGCTGCAAACTCTTCCACCCAAAAGCCTGTTTTATGGCCGGTATCGCCAAGCTCATCATGAGAAGTAAGTACCATTAAAATTTTCTTAGCTGACATAGTGAATCCCTTTTTGCTTATTAAATATCGTTAATAACACTATAGGGGCGAAAATAGAGTTAAACAACGCAGATAAATTTGACTTCATTGGTTTAATAATTGATACAATGATTCAGGTTAGATTAGGAGTCTGTATGAAAGTATCGTTCGAGCAATTAAAAAGCATGGTGGTGTTTGCCCATATTGTGCAGCAAGGCAGCTTAACTAAAGCAGCTCAACAACTAGGTTTATCAAGGGCTGTTGTCAGCTACCACTTAAAGAAATTAGAGCAACAACTAAAGCTTACGTTACTTAATCGCTCAACGCGTACCATGACCCTTACCGAAGCGGGTATAGCTTATTATGAACGTTGTCAGGCTATCACCGAGCACGCTGAGGCTGCTAACTTACATCTTGAGAACTTAAAGAGTGAACCGGTTGGGGTTATTAAGCTAAGTTGTCCGGTAAATGTTGGTTTGCAGCTTGTGGTACCTGCACTTGCTCAGTTTAGGCGTTTGTATCCGAAAATTGATATCGATTTACAGCTCAGTGACGATGTGGTTGATATCATCAAAGAGGGCTATGACTTAGCGATTAGAGGCGTAGCCCTTGAAAGCTCAAACTTACAAGCGACTAAACTAGCAAGTATGGCGACCTGCTTATGCGGCTCAGTCGATTACTTTACAAAATACCCTATACCAAAGAGCATTGCCGATTTAGCAGAGCATACATGGGTGGTGTATCAACCAAGTAGTGCTGTTGTCACGCTCAAAAAAGATAAACGCCGCTTTGAGGTGGCTGTTAGTGGTAGCATAAGTACAAATAACGCTGCTGCGCGAACTGCCTTCGTTGAAGCTGGGCATGGTTTAGCGAAGATCCCTGTTTATGATGCATTGCCAAGGATCAAAGCGGGATTACTACGCACAATATTAGATGATTACAAGACTGCTGATATTGAGCTTTATGGGGTGTTCCCGCCAGGAGCCGCGGGAAGCAAAAAATTGCGTGTGTTATTAGATTACCTAAAGGATTATTTTACTAATCAAGTTGCCACACTGACGGTTTAAATAAGCGTTCGATTAAATAAAGCAACGGCTTGTTGATACATAGTTATTGCAAGAGCTGGATCGTATCGCTCACCTTCATCACGCATAAAGGCATGTTGTGCGTTAACTTCTTGCCACTGGTAATTAATTCCTGTTGCAACAGCTTGTTGGTAAATTTTAAGGCGGCCTTCTTTTGGTACATGTGGGTCTTGCTTGCCCCAAATAAAGTGGATCTCACCTTGGATATCTACCATGCGCTCAAATGAGTTATTCCCCTTTTGTGCTGGTAAGGTATCGCTGTGTATATCTGTCGCATATAAACAAAAAGCGGCCTTGATATTTGGGTTTAAAGCAGCACGGTACGCAAGGTGACCACCAATACATACGCCCATAGCACCAACATTTCCCGTGCAGTAATCTTGCTGAGCCGCAAATGCAATTAAAGCTTCAATATCTGAGTCATGACTCTCAAGAGGCTTAGCCCATTTGTCGGCGTTGCCTTTATCTTTACCTGCATCATCATAGGCGAGTACCGTCCCAATAGGATTTAACTCATGAAAAACTTCTGGCACTAACACAACAAAACCATGACCAGCAAGTATTGCCGCAGAGCGCGCAATCGGTGCTGTTTCTTGGAAAATCTCAGAATAGAAAATAACACACGGGTATTTACCTTCTTCTACAGGGCGATAAATACTGGTGCGCATTGCGCCTGTTTTAGTCGCTATGTCGTGGCTATGGTGCTGAATAATCATGTTAATCCTTGTAAAAAACGGTTTAGTTAATAATACCTCAGCCCCACCTTTTGGACGAGCAAAAGCCCTTGAAATTTATTGATGCTCAGCTAGCAGGGTACTGCATACAGCTTGCGTAATAAGTGAGAGTAGCAGGCCAGTCTGAGAAAATAGCCATCACACCCACTTGCTTGGCAAGAACATCTATCACATTCATCATTTGCCCACCTTGTTTAATTATGCTGGCAATCGACTGATAATAATAACCACCGCCATTATTTAATGGCCCAGAGCGCTCCAAACTCCATGTAATAATGTTCAGCCCGGCTTGTTTAGCTTTAATTGCATAAAGCGAGGGCACGATTTTACCTGATTCATCAAGGCTCAAAAGCATCCACATTGGTGGTGCGATAATGCGTATTCCGTCGTTATATAGAGTCTGCATTGAAGGCTGCCAAGTTGTTTCATCCATGGCATCAAAGTGTGCTTGCTCATCTCGGCCATCAAGGTAAATACTGTTGTTTGCAAATTCTGGATGATTGTTTAGCCAATACTTCACATCTTCAAGGTTAAATGATTGTGGATAAACATCTTGGCTATTCACCCCTAAGGCCTGATACTCATCAAGCATTTTTTGTGCATAATCTTGCTGGCTAAAACCGTTAAATGGCATGCTGACTTCTGGGCTTTTTAGCTCGGGTGTCATTTTTACACCCAGTGATTTGAATAACTCAATACTTTGCTGGTGGGTCATTACGGTACCACTGTTTGCGTATAAATCAGTGCGCCAGTTTGGTGTTCCTTGCAAATACTCTGCGACCGTTTTGGCATTTGGGTTGGAGCCATCCATTTTAGCTTTTAAGGTTAAAAATTCAGCTTCAGTGATATCGCTGGTGCAGCATTTAGCCTGAGCTGGTTGGCCGTCTTTGGCCGGGGTAAAAGGTTGGCTGCATTTTGCTGCCAGCTCAGGAATCGCTAAAATGTTGGTAGTGGTGTGTAAATCACACTGTGAATGACGGCACACGAGTTGTTTGTCTTTAGTAAAGGCAACGTCACATTCAAGTACGCCAGCGCCCATTCTCGCAGCGGCTAAATATGACTCTTTACTATGCTCAGGAAACTGCATGGGTGCGCCGCGATGACCAATTACAAAGTCAGTTTTGTAAAAAGGGCCATTGCCACATGTCGCAAGTTGCTGCTTTAAGGGCCCATCTGCCATATTGTCGATTAAATAATAAGGCCGCGCGCCAACTTGAACAGCCTGCTCCACAGGCAGACTCTTACAGCCTTGAATAACGAAAACTAAACAACATAAAACCAGTGCGCGCATATCAGCATTCCTCTAATCGAATAGAGTTTAGCCTATCATGTCTGCGTGGCAGTTTTATTAAGTTTCTGATTTATAATAAGTGCTAATAAGATAATCGCTGCGCCGATGGCAAGCTTGATGATATCGGCATCACGATTCCAAATCACAATGTTAACGATGATCCCAGCTGGAATCAGTAGATTATTCATTACAGCCAAGGCACCTACATTGACAATAGTCGCGCCCTTATTCCACGCGAAATAACCAAGCCCTGAAGCAATCGTGCCTAAGTAAATTAACACGCCCCATTGCGTCGTTGTGGTGGGTAGCTTACTAGTATTGCCAAATAAACCGTAACAAATCAGTGCGACAATTAACGCGCCAATAAAGAACCAAGCAAACACCCGAGAGTGAGGTAATTGCTCATCTTGCATTAAACGTTTGTAGGTTACTTGCCCGGTAGCAAAGCAAATATTGGCTGCCTGCACCATTAACATACCAATGAGGTAGTTTTCATCAACCCCTTCGTAACGAATAGCGACGGCGCCCAAAATAGCTAGCATTGCGGCGAATAAAAACTTGGCATTAAAACGCTTTTCAAGCAAATCATTTAACAAGGTGATGTAAAGCGGTGTCATTACCGTAAATAGCAGTACTTCGGGCACACTGAGGTACAAAAATGAATGGTAATAGAAGCTGTACATCACGCCAAGCTGTACCGCACCTATCGCCATGAGCTTGAGTGCTAGGGCCTTAGGGGTCTTACGCCATTGTAAAAATGGTAAAAATACGCAAGTTGCCAAGCCAATTCGCATTAACACACTAAACCATGCATCCACTTGGCCTGCTAAATAAACGCCAATAAGACTAAACGAAAAGGCCCAAAGCAGGGTAACAGCAAATAAGTAGGTCATGTTTGATTAATTTGTAATTTTAAAAATTGCACTATAACAAAAAGCCCGCATTAATTGCGGGCTTTCATCATTTTGCGAATAATTTTAGGTTATTCAACCAAACCTCGACGCTTTAATAACGCATCTGTTGTTGGTTTTTGACCACGGAACTCAATGTAGCTTTGCATTAAGTCGCGGCTGTTACCTTTTGATAAAATCTCTTTACGGAAATTATCACCGTTTTCACGTGTTAAACCACCTTCTTCAGTCATGTGTGCAAACGCATCAGCTGCGAACACTTCAGTCCAAAGATAAGCGTAGTACCCTGCAGAGTAACCGCCGGCAAATGTGTGGCTAAAGTAGCAAGACTTATAACGAGGTGGTACCGGGTAGTAAGCAATACCGTGCTTGTCTAACGCATCATGTTCAAACTTTTGTACGTCTGTAATGTCAGCATCAACACCAAATGAGTGCCATTCCATATCAAGTAGTGCCGCGGCTAAATATTCAGTTGTATCGAAGCCTTGGTTGAACTTTTGTGATTCTAGTACTTTTGCAAGTAACGCTTTTGGAATCGGTTCACCTGTTTTGTAGTGCTTGGCATAGTTTGCAAGTACTGTGGGTTCAATATTCCAGTCTTCATTTGCTTGTGAAGGGAATTCAACGAAATCGCGTGCTGTTGCTGTGCCCGCTAAACTTGGGTATTTTACATTAGAGAATAGACCATGTGCAGCATGACCAAACTCATGGAACATCGTAGTTACTTCAGAGAAAGTCATCAATGTTGGCTGACCTTCAGCTGGCTTAGGAATATTCTGTGCATTGTAGATCACAGGCATGGTGTCTTTTAGACCGCTTTGGCTAACATAGGCACTCATCCACGCACCACCACGTTTACCTTCACGTGCATAAGGGTCCATGTAGAATAGGCCGATAGCGCTGCCATCTTCGTTAAATACTTCAAACACCATTACGTCTTCGTGATAAACAGGTAGGTCTTTACGCTCTTTAAAGGTAATACCGTAAAGTTTATTCATCGCAAAAAATAGGCCGTCGTGGATCACTGACTGCATTTCAAAGTAAGGCTTAACTAAAGCTGGGTCTAAGTCGTACTTCTCTTGGCGAACTTTTTCAGCGTAAAACGCCCAGTCCCAAGGCTGTAGTGCAAAAGTTTCACCTGACTTTTTGATAACTTGTTGGATTTGCTCTGCTTCTGCTTCTGCTTTAGCAACCGCTTTCGGTGCTAAGTCATCAAGAATGCCGTAAACATTTTCAGTTGTTTGCGCCATACGATTAGTCATTACATACGAAGCCCAATCTTTATAACCCAGTAATGCGGCTTTTTCCGCACGTAGCTTAGTTTCTTTAATGATGATAGGGCCGTTTGTTGCTTGGGCGCGCGTTGAAGAGGTAGTCCAAATCTTTTCACGTAACTTACGGTTTTCAAGGCTTTGTAAGATAGGTTGGCGAGTCGTGTTCACAAGGGTGATCATGTAACCTTCTTTACCTGCTTTTTTGGCAGCGGCAGCTAGGCTTGCGATTTCACCTTCAGATAAACCTGCTAATTCACTTTTATCTTTAACTAAAATTACATCTTCTTTGAATGATTTTAAGATATTTTGTGAAAACTCAGTTGAAAGCTTGGCAAGCTCTGCATTGATTTCACGCATTTTTGCTTTTTCAGCTTCAGTTAGTTTTGCACCCGCGTTAACGAACTTTTTGTAGTAGTAATCAACAAGGCGTTGATCTTCAGCATTTAATGAGGCTTTGTTGTCGTAAATGCTTTGTACGCGAGCAAATAAAGCTTTGTTTAAGTAAATGTCATCAGTGTGAGCTGACATAATCGGCGCCATTTTCGCGGCGATACGTTGGTACTCACTGTCAGAGATTAAACCTGATAAGTTAAAAAATGCCGCAGATGTGCGGTCTAATAGCTCACCAGAGAACTCCATTGCAACAAGGGTATTTTCAAATGTTGCTGGTTCTGGGTTGTTTGCAATCTTTGCAATTTCAGCTTTTTGCTGTGCGATGCCTGCTTCAAACGCTGGCTCGTAATCTTTGGTTGAAATTTTATCAAACTCAGGGGCCATGTATTGTAAAGGGCTTGGCTTGAAAAGAACGTTTTCAACATTGGCTGTTTGTGTTTCAGCGGCAGTTTCAACTTGAGTTTGAGTGTCAGCTTGCTGTGAACTACAAGCAGATAATAAAAAAACACTAGCAATTGTAGTTGCTACTAAGGTCTTACGCATGAGAGCTCCAAAAATGTGGATAAATCTTTTCTAACTTATCAAATTTTTGGCTAGAAACAATCAAGTTTGTCGTTTTATTGGGGAATTTGAACGCAAATAATGACAATGAAGGGATAAAGGTGTGTAAAAAGCCATCAATTGTTTATTAATGGCTCACTTAATTAAAAAGTGGCACTAGCTGCCAATTTAAATCTTGTTGGTAATACATCACCATAGGTTAGTTGTAACCCAACACAAACTTTTTCTCTGAGCCAAAGCTTTCTGGCATGGCGTTGCCAAACTCTTTGTTTATTAAATTCAGTGAGTGCTCTTGCTCAGCAAGTAAGTTTAAGATGCGGTTACGGTACTCTAAACTTGATTCAAATAAGTTTAGATCAACCAAAGGTTGTAAAGTGGCAAGTTTTTGTGTGAGTGTCATTTGTGACATTGTGCTCTCCTCGTGCTATTCAAAGCCTGTGAAACCTCAAGCTCTCTCTATGTATATAGCAGCTGTAGACTAAAATAGTTAATAATTAGCGCATATTGCGCATAAAGAACTTAGTATTTACCAAGTTTTCACCTATTATGCCGTGCTAAACTTAGTCACAACTGAACCAAACTGATTTTTACTAGGAATGTTAATTTATGACCCTTGCTGATCTGCAATCTGCACTATCGTTTGTTTTGTTCACCTACAATGATGTGCAAATTACTGTGCTTAAAGTAATTCAAGTCCCTTTGGCGCTGTTTTTAATGTGGTTTGTGGTCACCTGGATTGGTCGATTAATTAAAAAAGCGTTACTGGCAAAAAACTTAGGTCCTGACACGGTTCATCTATTCACCCGCATTTACCTGGTCGTTACCATAGCCGTTCTCGTTTTTACTTCGCTGGAAGTACTTAATATTCCTCTAACAGCTTTTGCATTTGTTTCTGGTGCAATTGCAATAGGCGTCGGGTTTGGTGCGCAAAACATTATCAACAATTTTATCAGTGGTTGGATACTGATGTGGGAACGACCAATCCGTATTGGCGACTTTTTAGAAGTGGGCAATGCAAAAGGAGTCGTCGAGACAATTAATACTCGTTCAACCCGTATCCGCCGTAATGATGGCGTGCATATGCTTGTACCAAATAGTCACTTATTAGAGAACACGGTGACAAACTGGACATTGATTGACCGTAATGCACGTTCTTTTGTGAACGTTGGTGTTGCTTATGGTTCAGATGTTGTGTTGGTTGAGAAGCTAATGAAACAAATTCTTGATGAGCATCCAGCTATTTTAAAAACGCCAGCATCGTCAGTGTTATTTGATGACTTTGCCGATAGTTCTCTAACCTTTAGCGCTATTTTCTGGGTGTGTGCTGAATCAGAAGCGCCGCTTCGCCAAGTGCGAAGTGAGCTGCGTTTTAGCATTTATAAACTATTTGCAGAAAATAACATTACCATTGCTTTCCCTCAGAGAGATATTCATATCGATGGCGAGATAGCGTTAACGAGACGCAACAGCCAAAAATAAAAAAAGCGGCTCAGCCGCTTTTTTGTTATCGAAAGAATGAATAGTAACAATGAAACTAAGTAAACATAGGGTGGACAATTCCGTTAGTCCATAAAATAGCCGTCGCAGCTAAAATAATTACCAGTAATATTAGCCCACAAGTGACTACTGAACTGGCATAAATAAAGCCTCGCTCTTCAGGAATGTGCATTAAAATTGGCACTCCAGTGTAAAGCAAGTAAACAGAGTAAGCTAAAGCAACAAGACCAACACATACCACAAACCATAGCTCAGGTAAAAATGCGGCAAATGAAGACATAAACACCGGCGTTGCTGTGTAAGCTGCAAGCTCTAGAGTTTGTGTAAACGTAGGTTTTGCACCAAAGGTCACAGCCATCCAATGTGCTAAATAAGCAAGAGCAAAAACGCCCGCAATCAGTGCAAAGTACATCGCAACTGCGATAAGTAATGCACTATCATGGGTGAGGTATACTGCCTCACCTGAACCGATACTCCAGCCCAAATAAACTGATGAATAGTAGCCCATAATAGAAGGGATACAGGCAATTAATAATATATGCGATAAGCTATAGCGCAAGCTTTCGTGACGGTTATCAATTGTCTGCCATTCTTCGAGTGGGTGAGCGTACAAGCCCCATAAGTGGTTTAGAATCATAATTATTGCCCCTGTAAAAAAGGAATATGAGCTGTTTTATTTTTGTACAGCTTTGATTAAGTTATGGTTCAGTAATTAAGTCTTGTCAAGAAGCTGAAATAGACGAAATAGTCGATTAAATGTAACTCTTTAGTGCATATAGAAAATTACTTTGCACTGATGTGGGTCATGGAATGCGGACTTATTTATGTGGTAAAATCAAACCAAGATTTTTGATGAGAAGTTATTCTGTGCCTTATTCTGATTTGTTAGCACCCATTCATTCTTTTCTAAAGTGTGAAACACCCGATGAGTGGATTGCTGCGGCAACTAAAAAAGAAAACTTAGATATAGTTCTAATTGACCACTTAATTTGTGAATTAAAGGCCGCGCAAAGTGCGATGTTTTTAATTCGTAAGTACGCGGTTGATAAGCAAAGTAGTGACGCTTTACTTGAGTGGTTAAAACCATTTGAGACGCTTATTTATAAGCGAGAAGGGGATTGGCGTGAGCTTGTAGATAAAAATAAGCTAACTAAATCAATGATTCCAAAATCGAACTCACCTTATGGGCAAGACCTCATCGATAAAATGGTTATGTTGATTAAAGAAGAGCTGCATCACTTTTATCAAGTACTTGAGATCATGGATGAGTACGGTATTGAATATAAAAGTATTACCCCATGTCGTTATGCAAAAGGTATGCTGCGCCATGTAAAAACTTACGAGCCAGATGCTTTAGTTGATAAGTTAATTATTGGTGCCTATATCGAAGCCCGCTCATGTGAGCGCTTTGCTAAATTAGCGCCACATGTAGATAAGCGTTTAGGTGATTTTTATATTTCACTACTGCGCTCTGAAGCCCGCCATTACCAAGACTATTTAACCCTTGCTCAAGGAATCAGTGAATTTGATATTACAGAGCGTGTTGAATTCTTTGGTCAGCTTGAAGCCGATCTTATTTCAACCCCAGATGAAGATTTTAAGTTCCATAGCGGTGTGCCTGCGTAAAAATAACCAAGAGCGCTTGCTTGGCGCTCTTTTGCTTCATCCTACCTTATACAATCCGTTTTCTTAATAATTAAGCCTTATCCTTGTCGTAGTTTATAATTTTTATTACTTTTCCGAGACTTACTTATTTTTACCTTCAAGGAAATATTTGTACCTTTAAATATTTTGTACTACGTTTGACCTAGATATCTATTAATGTTCGTAAAATAGAATCATAAGTTGTCAAAAGGAGACGTTATGCGTGATTCTAATGAGTTTTTCGAGTTTAAAGAGAGTGCTTCTGAACAAACGCATACTCAAAAAAAATGGAAAATATTAACGGTTGAAGACGACCTAAACTATCAACAAGCATTATTAAATAGTTTTAATGCTATATCTTTCGATGACAATCAGTCACTGGAGGTACTGACCGCGAATTCAGTGTCAGAGGCATCATCTGTATTATCCCGACATAAAGACATCGCTATTGTATTTCTTGATGTGGTGATGGAAGAAGATGATTCAGGCCTACGGCTTGTGAATACCATTCGCCATGTATTAGGTAACAACGATATACGCATAGTGCTATTAACAGGGCAGCCAAGCTTTGCCCCTGAACCACAAGTCATGCAATCGCTTGATATCGACGAGTATTGGAATAAGTCAGACATGACGGTAGATAAGCTTAAATCTATCGTTAGTAGCCACCTTCGTACTTATCAATACATTTCGCAAATCTCAAATGCTAAACAAGGGCTTCAGCTAGTACTCGATGCAGCAAGAAGCATTAATAGTAAACACGATATACGTGCGTTTTCCCATGCGGTGCTAGATGAGATAGGTAAAATTTTGCACCTATCTAAGGGAGGCGGCGTGTTATGTGTTGGTAATGAAAAGCACTTTGATAAACATCCTAAAGTTCTTACTAGTATCGGCTGCTTTAGGGGGCTTGATGGTAAAGACCTCAGCACAGATTTGCTCAGTGAAGAAGCACAACAATCCTATATTTTAGCCAGAGAAAAAAAAGAACACGTTTTCTCTGAGCATTATAGTGTTTTTTACTTTGATACCAGTGATGTTGATATTAGCTTCTACATCACGATTGTAAAATCAGATACGCCAATTGATGAGCATAATGTATTTTTACTCAAAGTTTTTAGTGAAAATGTCAGTACGGGCTTTTCGAATATCGCACTGATGAACCGCCTTACTGAGCTTGCATATACCGACATAACGCTAAATATACCCAATAGAAACTGGTTACAGCGCGAAATCGATAATATGAACAAATACGAACAGTCTGAAACTCAGCTAGTGGTATTTGAGATACTCCAGTTTGACGAAAAGTCTTTTCGGTTTGGTCATGAATTTTGTAAAAAAACACATCTCAAAATGCTCGAGAATATTTTGCAAGCATTGGCGCCGTATCACCCTCGTATTGCCGTATTTAAAAGTGATAGTTTAGGTGTTTTAGTTTCAAGTCATGCATTTGAAGATGAGAGTATTGTTGACTCTTTAAAACGTCAATCTTTTGAAATTGATGGAGTAAGGCAGTTTTTAGATGTGCGTATTTTAGTTATGCAACTAATCGCCTTTGAACAACATAATGCTGAGCAAATTTTTAACCTTGCAGAATCCACCCTTAACGAAGAAAACACACAGAGAGCTGAACTTCTTTATTATACATTAGACAATACTAAAGCTATTACACGGCGCTATGAATTGATGCAAGAGTTGCGCACCGCAATTCGTAACAAAGAGCTCCAAGTAGCGCTACAACCCAAGGTTAATTTAACCACAAATGAAGTGGTTGGTTTTGAAGCACTGGCGCGATGGCAAAGAGACGATGGAACATTTGTTAGGCCCGATGAGTTTATCGAACTTGCCGAAACTGCGGGACTTATTAGTGAGTTGGATAAGCTTATTTTCGATAAGATAATGCAAACGATTAAGCAATTTGCAGAGCAGGGCATTAGCTTGCCAATTGCGTTTAATGCATCTACGTTTGATTTGTTAGCCGATGATTACTTTGTTGAGATTGCCGCACGTATTGAAGAGTATGATATATCGCCTTCGTTATTAGAGCTTGAAGTAACAGAGACTCAAGCGATTTTTGACTATGAAAAAATTAACGCATGCTTATGTCGTTTTGCGGGTTTAGGTATAAAAATTAGTATTGATGATTTTGGTACTGGCTATTCGTCGCTTGCCCATATTAGTGAAATACCTGCGCAGATAATAAAAATAGATCGCTGTTTTGTGACTAACATCCAAGAGTCAAAATCTAACCAACACATTATCGAAATGATTATGTTGCTGGCAGATAAATTTGGCTTTGAAGTAACGGCAGAGGGCATTGAAACAGAAGCCGAGCATAACTGGCTTATTGAAGCTGGGTGTAACATAGGGCAGGGCTACTATTATGCAAAACCCATGTTTTATGATGATGCATTGCAATGGCTAAAGGGCAGGTCTAAATAACTAGTATGGTAGAAGTAACAAGCCAATATAAGTCACTGAAAAAAAGTCTACTTTTTAAATTTATGGTCATGGCTGCTGTTAGCTTATTATTAAGCTTGATGGTTTATGTAATTCAATATCAAATACAAAAAAGTAGTGTCACGCTTTTGCAAGATAACACCTTACTTGCCGCTCACAACACCTTAAGCCGTGAGCTTGGTGATGTACGTAAAGTGGTTCAGTTGCTGGTAGCCGATGACATATTAAAGCAAAGTGATGAAATCGCATTACTTGAGGAACAGATACAAATCCATTTTGTGAACTTTGGTTTAGCAGCAGAAAACATTTCGCAAATACGTTGGTTAGATAGAAAAGGCCAAGAAAAGGTTCGGGTTAACTTTAAAACAGGGCAAGCAGAGCTAGTACCAAAACAACAGTTACAAAATAAAAGTAGCCGTTATTATTTTACCGAGGGAATGGAGCACAGTCAGGGTGAAGTTTATATCTCCCCAATAGATTTAAATGTAGAGCGCGGGGCTGTTGTTACACCCCATGAGCCGACATTGCGAGCATCTTATCGAACCACAAGCGATAACTTTGTATTAGATGGGCTAGTGGTTGTCAACTTTGACTTATCGAAAACCTTACAGCAAATAAAGTCACTCAGTACCTTACAAGCACAAATACAATTAATTAATGGTGAAGGTTATTGGTTATTACACCCTCAGAAAGAAAAAGAGTGGGGGTTCATGCGAGAAAAATCAATGCTGACATTAGGTAATGAAGATAGCCAATTATGGCAAGCAATTACCCAGCTGCCTAAATCTCAGGAGCTTATTGCATCACATAGTCATGCAACTAGCTTTTTAAAAATGAATTTAGGCAATAAAAACGCAGCTGGCACAAACGATATTGTTGTCCTAGTAGAGGCTGATGATTCGGTGCAAAACGAGATTATTTTACGATCTTTTATTATAGCGTTAGCTTGTGCTGTTACCTTAATATCAATTTCTGGTTTGTATCTGAAACGTAGTTATCGAGATCAGCGTAAAATTATAAAAGCCAGATCACACCTAGAGCAAGAGCAGCAAGAACTGTTAGCTGCCAATACCAAATTACAACGTTATATAAAGCAGCAACATCAATTACAAGGTGAGCTTATTGAAGCGCAAAGGTTGTCATCACTTGGTTTAATGGTGGCAGGTGTAGCTCATGAAATGAATACGCCACTCGGTGGTGCTGCAATTTCATTATCGAATGCGCAATTAATTAATCAACAACTCAAAGATAAAATAGATGAAGGCTTCACTAAGCAGTTCTTAGAGTCTAGCGTTGAAAAAATTGACGACAACCTATTGATATCAAGGGTTAATTTAGATAAAGCTATCTCTCATGTTAAAAGCTTTAAGGAAATGGCACATGACCGCTCAAATGATCAGCTCGTTAGTTTTAATATCGAAAAAGTCATCAGTGATCTATTACTTGGTTTAAAGTCTCGCTTTAAAGCCTCACAAGTAACAATAGAAACTTACATCGATGTCAAAAAAGATATCACGAGTCGTCCTGGAGTTATCTCGCAGGTTATCGAGAGTTTAATCGTTAATGCAGTTTCTCACGCTTTTAACGAGCTTGATGACAAATTGATTCAATTACATGTTTATTTAAATCAACAAGGTGACGTTTGTATTACTATTTCTGATAATGGCTGTGGTATTGATGACTCATTACGTAGCAACTTATTTGATCCCTTTGTTACAACATCTCGAAAGCATGGCCATACAGGGTTAGGTTTGTACCTTGTACATGAGTGGGTTACGAGTGTTCTAAACGGAAAAATCCAACTAGTTGCAAATACTGACTTACCTGAGGGTATAGCAACGAAGTTTAAAATCACTTTGCCAATCGTGCAGAAGAGCACGGTTAGTTAGAGTAGGCTTGCTCGTATAGTTGCGTAATATGACTCATTTCACTTTCATTCAGCTCATATCGCTCCAGTATCTCTAAAAGTTTACCAGACGCCATAATCGCTTTTAGGCCTAAATATAAACTTTGTTGAAAAAGCTCCCCTTGAGGGTGTTTTTTTTCGGTGATTACATGCAATTGTTGAGTTGCAAGGTAAGGAGTGATTATTTCTAACTCTGTTGGCTTTGCTTGCTTTAAGCGTTCGCTATTCTCGAGCCAATACAAGGCAACTTCTTTAGTGCCTGCTACTAAATCAACACGACCATGCTTCAATAATAATAAGCTTTCAATTAAGCTTCCTGTTGTTGTCACACTCAATTCTGGGTGATGTTCAAACTCTTCACTAACTACATAGTCTTCACCTTTACTAATTGTATAAGGCTTTAATGAATATAGTGAACCTGTGTAGGTTACTTTGTTATCAACACGCTTGAATAAAACGGTATGTGCAGTTGCCAAGGATTGCGAATATGTAAAATTTCTTGCACGTTGCTCGGTATAAAATGCCCCCAGCACCGCTACTCGTTTATGGCGCTTTGCGAGTTTTAATGCCCGAGCCCAATGGGTGTGTTCAATGGTGGCTTTTTGTTTTTGGGTTTTAAGCGCTGCAATTATTACTTCGTGAAGCCAGCCAGGCTTACTTGAGTTATCAATAAAATAAGGAGGATAAGGCTCTGTTACCAATTGCCAAGTTTGACAATTGATTGAAAAACTAAATAGTAAACAGCAAGAAAAAAGGCTCAACCGACTAATCATAGATAATGCGTTTTTTACAATAATAGTTAAAGCATAGTTAAAATGTCAGCGATTTAAAGGGAGTGTGGACTAGTTTTTGTTGCTCGGGCGTAACTCTTAAATATGAACCTTGCTCATACCAGTCACCTAAGACGGTGCGCGTCAAAGTTTTATCGGCTAGATTATAATGGTGCACATTTGGGCGGTGGGTATGACCGTGGATCATATTCGTAACTTGATGTTTTTCGAACATGGCTAATACCGCATCCTCAGTAACATCTAGAATTTCTAACGCTTTGCCAGCTTGGCTTTGTTTTGATTTTTCTCGGGCGTTGCGGGCAATTTTCTTGCGATACCAAAGCGGCATAGCGAGCATTAATTTTGGCCACCACCAACCACGACTTTTTTTACGAAACTTTTGGTACTCAACATCTTGAGTACACATTTCATCACCGTGCAGGATAACTGTGGGCGTCCCGTATAGATCAATAACAACCTGCTCAGGTAATAAAGTCATACTCGCGCTTTTTGCATAGTCTTCGCGCATTATGAAATCGCGGTTGCCATGAATAAAAAACACCTCAGTACCACTTTTGCTTACTTGGCGTAAACGTGCGGCAACACTCTTTGAAAGCTCAGTTTGATAGTCATCACCGACCCATACTTCAAAAAAGTCTCCCAAAATATACAGCGCATCAACGTCATCATTAATAATCTTACTATCAAGAAAATTAAAAAATGCCGCAGTAATGTCTGGGCGGTTTTCTGTTAAATGGAGATCGGCAATAAAATAACTTTGTTTCATGGTTACTCGCAAAAAAGCGGGCAATGGCCCGCTTAAAATGACTAAACGATTAAATTAGCTAACCGTTACTTTTTCGATGATTACATCTTCAAGAGGTACGTCTTGGTGGAAACCAGCGCTACCTGTAGCAACACCTTTAATTTTGTTAACCACGTCCATACCTTCAACAACTTCTGCAAACACGCAGTAGCCCCAGCCTTGTGATGTTTCACTGCTGAAGTTTAAGAAGTCGTTGTCGTTAACGTTAATGAAGAACTGCGCAGTCGCTGAATGTGGATCCGGCGTACGTGCCATTGCTAATGTACCTACTTTATTAGCAAGGCCATTATTTGCTTCATTTTCGATAGGGTTGTTCACTTCTTTTTGCACCATACCTGGCTCAAAACCACCGCCTTGTACCATGAAACCATCAATTACACGGTGGAAGATAGTACCGTTGTAAAAGCCAGAGTTTGCATACTCTAAGAAGTTTTTAACTGTGTTTGGTGCGTCGCTTTCGTGCATCTTGATAGTGATGTCACCAAAGTTTGTGTGTAGTACAACCATGAGGTTTCCTATATCTGGTTTAATAATGGGGCTATTTTATAGTAGTTATCTTTGATTAACAAAGAGCTTGTTTAAAACGATTAACAAAGTGCTTATTCAATTGATAAAGCGCTAGAGCAGCGGCTTTGCAAGTGTTACCATAGAGAATCTCGAAACACCGTTAAGGACATTTTATAAATGGTACAAATTTACAACACACTTACGCGACAAAAAGAGCAGTTTAAACCCCTTGTTGATGGCAAAATCGACATGTACGTGTGTGGTATCACCATTTATGATTACTGTCACATCGGTCATGCCCGTACCTTCGTTGGTTTTGACGTGATTGTGCGTTACCTACGTCACATTGGCTACGATTTAAAATATGTACGTAACATCACCGATGTTGACGATAAAATCATTAAGCGTGCTAACGAAAATGGCGAGTCAATTAATGATTTAACGACTCGTATGACCAAAGCGATGCATGAAGACTTCGACAGCTTAAATATGCTGCGTCCTGATGTTGAGCCAACAGTGACAAACCATATGGATGAAATCATCGCTATGGTTGAGCGTTTAATTGCTAAAGGCCATGCCTATGTTGCTGCAGATGGTGATGTATTGTTTGATGTTTCTACATTTGAGCAATATGGTGCTTTGTCACAACAAGACCTAACTATGCTACAAGCAGGGTCACGTGTTGAAGTTGCTCAAGATAAGCAAGACCCACTTGATTTCGTGCTTTGGAAAAAAGCTAAGCCAGGTGAGCCTTCATGGTCATCTCCTTGGGGTGAGGGTCGTCCTGGTTGGCATATTGAGTGCTCGGCAATGAGCTCTAAGCACTTAGGCGAACACTTTGATATTCATGGTGGAGGTTCAGATTTACAGTTCCCGCACCATGAAAACGAAATTGCTCAGTCATGCTGTGCAAATAACGGCAAGTACGTAAATACGTGGATCCACACAGGTATGGTTCAGGTTAATAAAGAGAAGATGTCTAAGTCATTAAACAACTTCTTTACCGTACGTGACGTATTAAAAGAGTACGATGCTGAGTCAGTTCGTTACTTCTTAATTTCAGGCCACTACCGTAGTCAGCTTAACTATTCACAAGAAAACCTTGAGCAAGCGCGCTCTTCTCTTGAGCGAATTTACACTGCACTGCGTGGCGTAGCACCAATTGAGTGTGATTTAGCCAGCAATGAATATGTGGCTAAATTCAGAAAAGCGATGGATGATGACTTTAACACACCAGAAGCGCTACCAGTGTTATTTGAATTAGCAAAAGAGCTAAATCGTGTGAAAGATAGCGATGCAGAGCAAGCAGGAAAACTTGCTTATGTATTGCGCAGTGTTGCAGAGGTACTAGGTGTGGCACAACAAGATCCAGAAGCCTTTTTACAAGGTGGTCAAGCTGATGACGAAGTTGCACACATCGAAGCGTTAATTGCAAAACGTAATGAAGCCCGTGCTAGCAAGGATTGGGCGGCTGCTGATGAAGCGCGCGATGCTCTTAATGCGCTTGGTGTTGTACTAGAAGATTCTGCTGGTAAAACAACATGGCGTAAAGCATAAGCCTCAATTGAGACATTACCCATCAAAAGGTTGCCAACGTGGCAACCTTTTTTGTTTTTAGATGGTATAGCTATTGACCTCAACTTTGCTTGAGGTTTCACATTGGCATCTCTTCGTATTAACAAGGACAGACTTTGAATATTATACTTGCCATGATCCCCGCCTTCTTATGGGGCACCACCTATGCAGTGACCAAATATGCCACACCTGATTGGCCGCCACTTTTATTAGGCGCATTGCGTGCTTTACCTGCAGGATTATTACTTTTATTGCTTAAGCCTAGTTTGCCGACTCGTTCGCAGTGGCCCAGTTTACTGACTTTAGGTGCTGTGAATATAGCGCTGTTTTTTGCCTTTATTTTTATTATGGCAGTCAACCTTCCAGCAGCAATTGCAGGTGTGGGAATGGTTTCAGTGCCTGTTGTCGCTTTATTATATGCATGGCTTGCCAAAGGGCAGCGCCCAGCAAAAGTTCAAGCATTCAGCGCTATGGCATTGGTCGTGCTTGCATGGCTATTATTTGACCCCGCTTATGTGGCATTGAATGTATTAGGAGTTGCGGCTTTATTTGGTGCCTTACTTACTATTGTAATTGGTAGTACCTTAGTACAAAGCTTGTCTGTGCATATACATTGGTGGGTCGTACTTACTTGGCAATTAATCATTGGAGGCAGCCTATTATTGCTTGCTGCTTTTATTGATGGAAGCGTGCTAAACCCAGAGCAATACCAAGTAGTATTTGAGCCTATTTCAGCGCTTCAATATATTGCGCTATTTTGGTTAATCGTTCCCAATACAGCCATTGCCTATACTCTGTATGTTTGGTTATTAGGGCGCATGAGTGTAGCTGAGTTTTCATTTGGCACCATTGCCAACCCAATAGCGGGAATAGTGTGTGCTGTTGTGCTCATAAACGAACAGTATCAAGACTGGCAATACCTACTGATGTTTTTGATGATCATATTTTCAGTGCTACCTCATATGTTAAAGCTAAGATTGTTAAAGCAACAAACAAGCTAATAAAAAAGGGCTGCCAATTGGCAGCCCTTTTACTAAAGTAATTTTTCTTAGCTGTGATAATTTTCACAAGCTTCAAGTGTGTTTTCGATTAAGCTTGCCACTGTCATCGGGCCAACACCACCAGGTACTGGTGTAATGAAATGTGCTTTTTGTTCAGCAATATCGTATTCAACATCACCAACAAGCTTGCCAGATTCAAGACGGTTAATGCCCACATCGATTACGATAGCACCTTCTTTAATCCAATCACCCGGAATGAACTCAGGTTTACCAACCGCAACAACTAATAAATCAGCGCGGCGAACATGCGTTTCTAAATCTTGAGTAAACTTATGACATACCGTGGTTGTACAGCCAGCAAGTAATAGCTCAAGTGACATAGGGCGACCAACAATGTTAGACGCACCAACAACGACTGCATGCATACCTTTGTAGCGAACACCGGTAGAGTCGAGTAGGGTAATAATCCCCTTTGGAGTACATGGACGAAGTGCCGGCATACGCTGAGCTAAGCGACCAATGTTATAAGGGTGAAACCCATCAACATCTTTATGTGGTGTGATGCGCTCAAGAATTTTTTCAGCATCAAGACCTTGCGGTAAAGGCAATTGTACTAATATACCGTCTACTTCTTTGTCTTCGTTTAGTTGATCTATTAATGCAAGTAAGTCTTGCTCAGTCGTGTCGCCAGGTAAATCGTAAGACTTAGATATAAAGCCGACTTCTTCACATGCTTTACGTTTAGAACCAACATACACTTGGCTAGCCGGATCTTGACCAACTAACACAACTGCTAGTCCTGGAGCGCGTAATCCATTCGCTACACGCTCTGCAACTCGCTCTGCTACATTGCTGCGTACTTGTTTAGCTATTGCCTTACCATCGATGATGTTTGCCGTCATGGGTGACCTTTAATTGGGGTTAGTTAACTTGATACTGATACATCTAAATATGATTATCCAATGAAGGGGGCGTGGATACACAAATCATGTTTGTTTGATCATATTTATTTATATTGCGTATTTTCGCAGAAAAGCATCATAGCGCCAAGATGCAATCTTATATAAAGCGCTACTTTATAAAAAAGAGTTCAAATTTTAGCTTATATTTGCAATATTTAACCATTATGAACTAAAAGTGACCGATTGAATTATTTTCTTAAAAAAATGTTTGACCTAACTCGGTCAAATCACTATTATGCACCCCGTTGTTAACGAGGTCACTCGCAAACAATAGTAAGCATCGGCGATTAGCGCAGTTTGGTAGCGCACTTGGTTTGGGTCCAAGGGGTCGCAGGTTCAAATCCTGCATCGCCGACCACTTTACTTTTTGTAAATGGTGCTTACAGGCAAACTTATGAAGTTTTCGATGCGCCCGTAGCTCAGCTGGATAGAGCAACGCCCTTCTAAGGCGTTGGTCGAAGGTTCGAATCCTTCCGGGTGCGCCATTTGAAAATATGTAAATGCCGTGGTGATTGTAGCTCAGTTGGTAGAGCCCCGGATTGTGATTCCGGTTGTCGTGGGTTCGAGCCCCATCAGTCACCCCAATTTACTCTAAGATATCGGCGATTAGCGCAGTTTGGTAGCGCACTTGGTTTGGGTCCAAGGGGTCGCAGGTTCAAATCCTGCATCGCCGACCACTTTTTAAGTGGTTTTAATTTTCAAAACTTCTCTCAGTATCGGCGATTAGCGCAGTTTGGTAGCGCACTTGGTTTGGGTCCAAGGGGTCGCAGGTTCAAATCCTGCATCGCCGACCACTTTTAAAGAGTTTAAGGTCATAGAACGATTGGTTTGGGTACCTCCAATTCAGTCGCAGGTTCAAATACTGCATTACCGACCTCTTTTAAAATTTAAGCTTCACTCCCTCTAGCCGAAGCTACTTAATTCTTTTCAATACCTTTTAAATCAGCTTAATTCTCTTTTGTTATTTTTTGCGTTCGTTTTTTACGCACTTAAACGCTGTTTGCTGCTATATACGCCAAATAATTGCCCCCCAGACTCGACTATCATAAATATTAGGTTATAATGCCGCGTCTATTGTTTAACATAGTGCCCATAGAGGCAAAGCAGCAATGGTATCTCATGGTTACAATGCGCCGTTTTAAGTTGAAATATTCAGCGTTAAAACTTGCTATCACTCATGGAGATCACCTTGTTTGTAAGGAAGGCGAAAAGTCGCCAAAATTGAAGATTGAGGTAAATCATGCAAGTTTCTGTTGAGACGACTCAAGGCCTTGAGCGCCGTCTGACCATCACCGTTCCTGCAGAGAACGTTGAGACTGAAGTAAAAAAACGCTTACAACAACTGTCTAAAACCCAGCGTATCGATGGTTTCCGTCCTGGTAAAGTACCAGCGTCTATCATCAACAAGCGTTACGGTGCTGCAGTACGTCAAGAAGTTGCTGGCGAATTAATGCAACGCAACTACATCGAAGCTATCGTTTCTGAAAAAATTAACCCAGCTGGTTCACCTACTTTCGCTCCTAAAGCGTTAGAAGCTGGTAAAGATTTAGAATTCGATGCAACTTTCGAAGTTTACCCAGAAGTTGAAATTCAAGGTTTAGATAAAATCGCTGTTGAAAAACCAGCTGTATCTGTAACTGACGAAGACCTAGCTAACATGCTAGAAACTTTACGTAAGCAACACGCTTCTTGGGCTGAAGTTGACGCAGCTGCAGGCGAGAACGACCGTGTAACTATCGACTTCGTTGGTTCTATCGAAGGCGAAGAGTTTGAAGGCGGTAAAGCTGAAGACTTCCCACTAGAACTTGGTCAAGGTCGTATGATCCCAGGTTTCGAAGACAACATCGTTGGCAAAAAAGCGGGCGAAGAAGTTGTTGCTGAAGTAACATTCCCTGAAGAGTACCATGCTGAAAACCTTAAAGGTAAAGCAGCTACTTTCGCAATCACTGTTAAGAAAGTTGAAACTCAAGAGCTTCCTGAGCTTAATGACGAGTTCGCAACTAAATTCGGTGTAGCTGAAGGCGGTGTTGACGCTCTTAAAGAAGAAGTTAAAAAGAACATGACACGTGAGCTTGACCAAGCGGTTAAAGCTAACGTTAAAGACCAAGCTATCAAAGGTCTTTTAGCTAACAACGAAATCGAAGTGCCAAAAGCGCTAGTAGATCAAGAAATTGATGCACTACGTCAGCAAGCTGCACAACGTTTCGGTGGCGACGCTAAAAACATGCCTGAGCTTCCGGCTGAATTATTCCACGAGCAAGCTGTAACTCGCGTTAAAACTGGCCTATTACTAGGTGAAGTAATTAAAGCGAACGAGCTTAAAGTTGACGACGCTAAAGTTGAAGAGTTAATTGCAACTGTAGCTTCTGCATACGAAGATCCAACTGAAGTAGTAGAGTACTACAAAGCAAACGATCAGCTTATGCAGCAAATGCGCAACGTAGCTATGGAAGAGCAAGCAGTTGAAGCAATCCTAGCTAAAGCAAACGTGACTGACGTTGAAAAAGCATTCGACGACATCATGAATCCACAGCAAGGTGCTTAATAAGTCATTGACTTAAGCTCTCGCTAGCGATTAAATGGCTCGTGTTACCCTGTATTTATACAGCGTACTCGGGCCATTTTAGTTTGTGGTATCAGTTTCAAAAAAACCAACAATACTGATGTTATTTCAGAACTTTTTTCGGCTAGGATTGAAATTATTCTGATAAGTTCCTATATAGTTATAAAGATTGAATAGGCAGCTTAATTAACATTATTATAAATGTGCTTTCCTTATAGTAAGGATGAGTCGCAGCGGATAAGGAATTAAATAAGAATGAATAGCGGTATGACAGACCCTCTAAACGCACTAGTCCCTATGGTTGTTGAGCAAACAGCTAAAGGCGAGCGCTCATATGATATTTACTCACGTCTTTTAAAAGAGCGCATTATTTTCTTAACTGGCCAAGTAGAAGATAACATGGCAAATTTGATTCTTGCGCAAATGCTGTTTTTAGAATCAGAAAACCCAGAAAAAGATATTTATCTTTATATTAATTCGCCAGGCGGTTCTGTGACTGCGGGTATGGCGATTTACGATACAATGAATTTTATTAAACCTGATGTAAGCACTATTTGTGTTGGCCAAGCGGCAAGCATGGGTGCATTTTTACTGTCAGGGGGTGCTAAAGGTAAGCGTTTCTGTTTACCTAACTCACGCGTGATGATCCACCAACCATTAGGTGGCTTCCAAGGTCAGGCATCTGATTTTGAGATCCATGCACGTGAAATCTTATCAATCAAAGATAAATTAAACCGATTAATGGCTGAACATACTGGCCAGCCACTAGAAGTTGTTTCTCGTGATACTGACCGTGATAATTTTATGACTGCTAGTGAAGCAGTTGAATACGGCCTAGTTGATTCAGTATTTTCAAGCCGCGAATCGAAGTAATCTGAATAGCTAATAATAACGTATTGTTAGCTATCACCCTTTACTATGCGAAAACTGATATTCTTTGATATAGTTAAACATAGTGAATTAGCAGTAGCCTTATGCTACTGCCAACGTAATAAATGAGGTAGCTGAATGTCTGACACTCCTACAGACGGCGACAAAAGTAATAAATTGTTATATTGCTCTTTTTGCGGCAAAAGCCAGCACGAAGTTCGCAAATTAATTGCTGGCCCTTCAGTATACATTTGTGATGAATGTGTTGAGCTGTGTAATGATATTATCAGGGAAGAAATCAAAGACATTGCGCCGAAGCATAATGCGTCTGATAAACTGCCTGTGCCGAAAGAGATTCGTGATCACCTAGATGATTACGTGATTGGCCAAGACCACGCGAAAAAAGTGCTGTCGGTGGCGGTATACAATCATTATAAACGTTTGCGCAATCAAACAATCAATGCGGACATTGAGCTTGGTAAGAGTAATATCCTATTAATCGGTCCTACAGGTAGTGGTAAAACATTACTTGCTGAAACTATGGCACGCTTACTTGACGTTCCATTTACTATGGCTGATGCAACTACATTAACTGAAGCTGGTTATGTTGGTGAAGACGTTGAAAACATTATTCAAAAGCTACTGCAAAAATGTGATTACGATGTAGAAAAAGCACAGCGCGGTATTGTTTACATTGATGAAATTGACAAGATTTCTCGAAAGTCTGATAACCCATCAATTACTCGTGATGTATCAGGTGAAGGTGTGCAACAAGCTTTACTTAAGCTAATTGAAGGTACTGTTGCGTCTGTGCCACCGCAAGGCGGTCGTAAACATCCACAGCAAGAATTTTTACAAGTAGATACATCTAAGATTCTGTTTATTTGTGGCGGTGCATTTGCTGGCCTAGATAAAGTGATTGAGCAACGTAGCCATAAGAATACTGGTATTGGTTTTGGCGCTGAAGTTAAGCAATCATCAGGTAGCCGCAGCCTAAGCGAAACATTTAAAGATGTTGAACCAGAAGATCTAGTTAAATACGGTTTAATTCCAGAGTTCATTGGTCGTCTTCCGGTTGTTGCGACATTAACAGAGCTAGACGAAGCTGCACTTATTCAAATTCTTAGCGAACCAAAAAATGCATTAACTAAACAATTCTCTGCATTGTTTGCTATGGAAGATGTTGAGCTTGAGTTTCGTGAAGATGCACTAAGTGCTATTGCTCATAAAGCAATGGAACGTAAAACGGGTGCTCGTGGCTTACGTTCAATTGTTGAAGGTGTATTACTAGATACTATGTATGAGCTACCTTCAATGGATGATGTTAGCAAAGTGGTTATTGATGAAACCGTTATTAAAGGTGAATCAGACCCAATTTTGATTTACCAAAGCGGTAACCAAGACAAAGCTGCATCAGAATAAAGCTGTAATAGTTTAAAAGTTGAGCAGTTAAACACGAAAAAGGAGCCAAAGGCTCCTTTTTTTACAAATATGTTGAACTTTCCCTTACATATCCCCATATACTTGAGTAATCTTTAAAATAAATGAAGTGCGAAGAGAATATAATGACGCTTGAGAGAACAGATCGAGTCGAAATCCCCGTGTTGGCACTGCGCGATGTAGTGGTTTACCCACACATGGTGATCCCGCTATTTGTTGGTCGTGAAAAATCAATAAAATGCCTAGAAGCGGCGATGGACAAGGACAAACAAATTTTCCTAGTGGCGCAAAAAGACGCCTCTGTTGATGATCCGCAGCAAGATGATATCTACCGTGTTGGCACCATTGCCAAAGTACTTCAGTTATTAAAGTTACCTGATGGCACCGTTAAAGTGCTTGTTGAAGGCACACAACGTGCGAGCGTTGAAAAGTTTTTAGATAACGATGATTTCTTTGTTGCTGAAGCACAGTTCATTGAATCAAGCCATATCGACGAGCAAGAGCAAGATATCTTTATTCGCAGCGCAATTAGCCAATTTGAAGGCTATGTAAAGCTTAATAAGAAGATCCCACCTGAAGTACTTACTTCTGTGTCAGGTATCGATGAAGCCGCACGTCTTGCTGATACTATGGCAGCACACATGCCACTTAAGATACCTGAAAAGCAAAAAGTACTTGAGATTGCCGATGTTACTGAGCGTCTTGAGTACTTAATGGCGCTGATGGAAGGCGAGATTGACTTACTGCAAGTTGAGAAGAAAATCCGTACTCGCGTGAAAAAGCAGATGGAAAAATCGCAGCGTGAGTATTACCTCAATGAGCAAATGAAAGCGATTCAAAAAGAGCTTGGCGAACTTGATGATGTACCCGATGAATTCGAAGCAATTAAAAAACGCATCGAAGAGTCAGGTATGCCTAAAGAAGCGCAAGAAAAAGCGAACGCTGAGTTAACTAAATTAAAAATGATGTCGCCGATGTCGGCTGAAGCAACCGTTGTGCGTTCTTACATTGATACGCTTATCAATGTACCTTGGAAAAAACGCTCTAAGGTGAAAAAAGACTTAGCTGGCGCACAAAAGATTTTAGATAGTGACCATTACGGCTTAGATAAAGTTAAAGAACGTATTATTGAGTATCTAGCGGTGCAGCAACGCACTAATAAGCTAAAAGGCCCAATTTTATGTTTAGTAGGTCCTCCTGGTGTCGGTAAAACCTCACTTGGTCAATCAATCGCACGTTCTACGGGTCGTAAATATGTGCGTATGGCATTAGGTGGCGTTCGTGATGAAGCGGAAATCCGTGGTCACCGCCGTACTTACATTGGTTCTATGCCTGGTAAATTAATCCAGAATATGACTAAAGTCGGTGTGAAGAATCCATTATTCTTATTAGATGAAATCGATAAGATGTCATCAGATATGCGTGGCGACCCAGCATCAGCATTACTTGAAGTACTTGACCCAGAGCAAAACAGCCATTTTGCCGATCACTACTTAGAAGTTGATTACGATCTATCTGATGTGATGTTCGTGGCAACTTCGAATAGCTTTAATATTCCGGGTCCATTATTAGACCGTATGGAAGTTATTCGTTTATCTGGTTATACCGAAGACGAGAAGCTAAACATTGCAAAACAGCACTTAATTCCAAAACAAGTTAAGCGCAATGGCTTAAAAGAGCATGAAGTTGAGATTGCCGACAGTGCAATCATTGGCATTATCCGCTACTACACACGTGAAGCGGGCGTTCGTAACTTAGAACGTGAAGTGTCAAAATTATGCCGTAAAGCAGTTAAAAACATCCTGCTTGATAAAGACACTAAAAAAGTACTTATCAACGATAGCAACCTTGAAGAGTTCTTGGGTGTACAGCGTTTTGACTATGGTAAAGCAGAAGACGGCGACCGTATTGGTCAAGTAACGGGCCTTGCGTGGACTGAAGTAGGTGGTGATTTACTTACTATCGAATCAGCTGCGGTTCCAGGTAAAGGCAAGCTAACTTACACCGGTTCGCTTGGTGATGTAATGCAAGAGTCAATTCAGGCAGCGATGACGGTAGTTCGTAATCGTGCTGAAAAGCTACGCATTAATAGCGATTTTTATGAAAAACGTGACATTCATGTTCACGTGCCAGAAGGTGCAACACCAAAAGATGGCCCAAGTGCTGGTATTGCCATGGTAACCGGTTTGGTATCTAGCCTAACTGGTAACCCGGTTCGCTCAGATGTGGCTATGACTGGTGAAATCACTTTACGTGGTGAAGTGTTACCAATTGGTGGCTTAAAAGAAAAACTTCTGGCAGCACATCGCGGTGGTATTAAAACCGTTATTATTCCAAAAATTAACGAACGTGACTTAAAAGAGATCCCTGATAACGTATTAGAGGGCCTTGAAATTCACCCAGTTACATGGATTGATGACGTTTTAAATCTGGCGTTGAAGCATCCAGTTGAGAGTTTTTCTGTCGAAACAGAAAAAAACCAGTAAAAAACCGCAAAAAAGTGCATTTAGGGGCTTTTCAAATACAAAGGGTATGATAAGTTAAGCACTAGTTTTCAAGCCTAGGCCTTATGTGGCCTAGGGTTGAGAAAAATATAATAAACTGAGCATAAACTTAATTTGCTCATCAATTTTCAAAACAGTGATGTTATTTTTTAATAAAAACAATCGCTCTTGATAATAACAATGAAAGAGGATGATATTGTGAATAAATCTCAATTAATCGATCAAATCGCAGCTGACGCTGACATTTCTAAAGCGGCTGCAGGTCGTGCACTAGATTCATTCATCGAGGCTGTTTCAGGCGCTCTAAAAGATGGCGATTCTGTAGCGCTAGTTGGCTTTGGTACTTTCTCTGTACGTGAGCGTGCAGCGCGTTCAGGTCGCAACCCGCAAACTGGTGAGACTATCCAGATTGCTGCAGCAAACATTCCTTCTTTCAAAGCAGGTAAAGCGCTGAAAGACGCAGTAAACTAATCATTAAAGATTAGTTGGTGAGAGATACCTAATCGCACTTAAATTGAATTTAGGTAACTTATCACCAGTTACTTCAAGTGAAAAAGCGTATCTGGTAAGATACGCTTTTTTTACATGAGCAGGGTTAATTTGTACCTGATCAGAATAGAGATAGATAAATGCTTGAGAAAATCAGAGAAGGTTCGCAGGGACCTGCAGCCAAAATTATTTTAGGCGCGGTGATTTTATCTTTTGCTTTAGCTGGGATCGGTGGTTATTTAGGACAAACCACAGAGCAACCCGTTGCAGAAGTAAATGGAGTTAAAATTAGCCAAACCGAATTCAGCCGTGCATATCAAAACGAACGTAACCGTTTAGAACAACAATTTGGTGAATACTTCGCACAGATCGCTGCTGATCCAAATTACATGGCACAAATTCGCCAAGGTGTAATCGACCGTTTAGTACAACAAGAATTGCAAACTCAACTAGCGGCAGAATTAGGTCTTCGTGTAAGTGATGAAAGTGTTCGTAAAGCAATTTTAGAAATGCCTTACTTCCAAGTAGGCGGCCAGTTCAGCAACGACCGCTACTTACAAGTTATTCGTCAAATGAATTTCCAACCAGATGCTTTCCGTGAATATTTACGCGAAGACATGACACGTAGCCAATTAGTTGGTGCGGTTGCTGGTACTGATTTCATCTTAGAAAACGAATTAAACAATAGCGTAGCTCTACAACAGCAAACACGTAGCATCGACTATCTTGTTGTGACAAAAGAATCATTACAAGAAGGCATTGCAGTAACAGAGCAAGAAATTGCTGATTACTATGAATTAAATCAACCGCAATTCTTAGCGCCAGAGCAAGTATCTGTAAGCTATATCGATTTAAATGCTGCCACCTTAACACTTGATTCAAGTGTTTCAGAAGAAGACATCAAAGCTTACTACGACCAAAACAGCGCACAATATGTTGAGCCTGAAAAACGTCGTGTATCACATATCTTAATTGATAACAGTGAAGACGATGATGCCGCAAAAGCGAAAGCTGAAGAGCTACTAGCGCAGCTACAAAACGGCGCTGATTTTGCTGAGCTAGCTGAGACATCTTCTGATGATGTAGTTAGTGCTGAAATGGGCGGTGACCTTGATTGGATTGAACGTGACATGATGGACCCTGCGTTTGAAGATGCAACTTATGCACTTGAAAACAAAGGTGACATTTCTGACGTTGTAGAATCTGAGTTTGGTTATCACATTATCAAGCTTACTGATATTCAAACGCAGCAAGTTAAACCATATGCTGACGTTAAAGATGAGCTTCGTGCTGAACTTGAGCGTACTAAGAAAATTAATGCGTTCTATGAAAAGCAAACTCAAATGGGTGAGCTAGCGTTCGAGATTTCAGATACCTTAATTGATGCAGCAGAAGCTGCAGGCGTTGAAGTACAGAAAACAGAACTAGTAACTCGTAATGCGTTACCTGAGCCGCTTAACAACCCACAAGTTGTGGCTGCTATTTTCTCACCTGAAGTGCTAGAAGATCGCATGAACTCAGAAGTAATTGAAGTAGGTGATGAGCATGCTGTTGTTGTTCGTGTAAATGATCACAAAGCAGCGACAACAAAAGCTCTAGCAGATGTTTCTGAGCAAATTAAATCGACTTTGGTTGCACAAAAAGCATCTGAGCTTGCTAAAGAAAAAGCGCGCACACTTTACGCTGATATTGAAGCAGGTAAGAGCTTAAACGAGGTTGCACAAGCTGAAGGCTTAACAGTACGCCAAGAAGCTGCACTGGGTCGTCAAGCTTACACTGTGTCACCAGCGATTGTTCAACAAGCTTTCAAAATGGCTCACCCACAAGGTGCACCAGAGGTTGAAGTTGTTGACCTAAACAATGGCGATGCGGCAATTGTTGCGCTAAAAGCAGTTAATCCAGCGGCTGACGTTGAAATTAACGAGCAACAAAAGCAAAACATCACGATGGCTCAAGTGAATAAAAACTACATGGTATTTATTGCAGCACTAAAAGCACAAGCTGAAGTGCAAGTACCACAAGCGACTCAAGCTGCTGAATAGTTAGCAAAATGAGTTAAATAAAAGGCGCCTACTGGCGCCTTTTTTGTTACCTTTGTAGGTAATTTCAACTCGTGAATTGGTATCAAAAGGAGCATTTATGGAGTACAGTCAAATAGAGCAGCTACCAAGCGCTGAAGAATACTGTGATATGCGCCTTAAAGCTGGCTTATCAGCACGTTCATTAGCGGCTGCAAAGGCGGGATTGCCAAACTCTCTTTATGCTATTTGTATTCGTAAAAACGATGAGTTGATTGGCATGGGCCGTGTAATTGGTGATGGAGGCTGTAATTTTGAAGTGGTTGATATTGCAGTCGCACCAGAATATCAAGGCCAAGGGTTAGGACGTGTCATTATGGAACATATTGACCGTTACATTGAATCTGCCGCCTTTGAAGGTAGTTATGTCACTATGGTGGCTGACAAACCAGGCTTTTATGAAAAGCTTGGCTACAAGTTTGTCGCACCACAAAGCCAAGGGATGTATAAAAAGTTTTGAGTATCATAGACAAAAAAAGCGCAGATCATTATACATGGGGTAACAATTGCGACGGTTGGCATTTGGTAAAGTCTAATGCGCTGAGTGTTATTCAAGAGCATGTCCCAGTAGGTGAGGCTGAAGTAAAACACTATCATAAGCATGCCGAACAATTTTTCTTCGTACTTAGTGGCTGTGCCACCATTGAACTTGATGGCCAAATACACAAACTCACTGCGCAACAAGGTTTGCATGTAAGTGCTGGACAAGTTCATCAGCTAAGTAATCAAGGTACTGAACCACTGCATTTTATCGTTACATCTACACCACCAAGTCATGGTGACAGAGAAGAAGTGTAAAAGCTGTAAGGTAAAAGAGTAGAGTTAATAGAGATATCAACATGCTCGCGTAGGAGGCGTTTTTAACGCCGAATCAAACTGACAGCTCACTGTCAGCAATTCAACAATTTCTGCGTTACGCTTGATTGCGGGTTTTGAAAAATCTCTTCGGTTTGGCCGTATTCAACAATCTCACCGTGATCAAGTACTACGAGTTGGTCGCTTATGTGGCGCACCAGACTTAGATGATGAGTAATTAGCACATAGCTAAGCCCGGTATCTTTTTGTAGACGCAGTAATAAGTTTACCGTTTGTGCGCGCACAGATGGGTCTAGAGACGATAATGCTTCATCGAGCACTACCACTTTAGGATCTAAAATTAAAGCTCTTGCAAGCGCTATACGTTGCAATTGGCCACTACTAAACATATGCGGGTAATAGTATTGATGATCTAATAGCAATCCAACTTTTGCGAGGGTTTGCTTTATTTTATCTTCACGCTCTTCTTTGTTTAAGTCAGTGTTGTACTGTAAGCAGTCGTTAAGCATGTCACCAATGGTTAAACCCGGATTCAACGACGCCTCAGAATCTTGGAATATCATACGGATGTGGCGACAGTCATTATCACGTAAGCCATCATTTTCGATGATATTACCATCGAGTAGAATTTGTCCTTTATCGGCGTTATCGGCTCCAGAGAGCAATTTAGCTAAGGTACTTTTGCCTGAGCCTGTTTCCCCGATAATCGCAATGGTTTCGCCTTGACCTAAACAAAACGAAATATCTTTTAAAACAGAGAAGCGCTTACGTGAAAATAAGCCAGCACGTAGGTTGAAACTCTTTGATAACGCTTGAACTTTGAGCAGTGGTTGCATTATTTCATCGCCTTAATCAATGGGAAATGACAGGCATAACTATGGCTATGATGCTTGGTTAACTTAGGTGTAACCACACATTCTTTTTGCGCTTGCGGGCATCGTGGGCCTAATCGGCAACCTATTGGCAAATGCTGTAAGGTTGGAATGGTGCCTTTTAATGCATAAAACGGTTCTTTGTGTGCTAGACCTTGCTCATAGTCAGGCAAACTTTTCAAAAGTGCTTGAGTATATGGATGGTATGGCTGACTAAAGATGCGATTAGTTGGACCTGCTTCAACCATTTGTCCGCAATAAAGTACATGCATGCCATGAGACCAGTCGATGATTTCTTCAAGCTCGTGAGAGATCATTAAAATTGACATATTCTTTAGCTGATTCAAGCTTTTTAATAGCCTAAATACTTGTGCGCGAGTGGTACTTTCAAGTGCAGTTGTTGGCTCATCGGCAATTAATAGCTTAGGAGTACGGGCAATTGCCATCGCAATCATCACTTTTTGACATATACCTTCAGAGAGTTCATGGGGGTAGCTGTCGAGCACTTTTTTATGATCTTTAATACCCACTTTATGAATTAACGCTTTTACTCTATCTTTACGCTGTTTATTACGCTTTAAGAAAAAGCCGCTGATGGCCTCAGCGGGTAGGGTTTCGGCAATTTGATCAAATATTTTTGCAGTAGGGTCTAGGCAGCGGCTTGGGTCTTGGTAGATCATAGCAATGTCTTGACCCACCAGTTTACGGCGCTGCTCGTTAGATAAGCGCATCAAATCAACACCACGCCAGTGCATGCGATCTGCGGTGATATGCCAGCGTTTGTTCAAAACCCCAACAATGGCTTTTGCAATTAAGCTTTTACCAGAGCCAGACTCGCCAACCAAAGCATGCACTTCACCTTCTTTTAAGGTCATGCTGACCCTATCAACCGCACGAATTACGGTTTCTGAGGTGCGCAACTCTATCGTGAGATTGCGAATATCGAGTAATTGCATATTAGTCGGCCTTACGTTCTTTAAGCACTTGGCGTAAACCGTCACCTACTAAATTGGTAGACAGTACTGCTAAAAATAATAATACGCCCGGTAAGCCAACAGTCCAAGGGGCAAGGTAAATTAAACCGAGATTTTCAGCCAAAATAGCGCCCCATTCTGTGGTTGGGGGCTGGGCGCCAAGTTTTAAAAAGCCAAGTGCCGAGATATCCAAAATAGCGGTAGAAAGCGCCATGGTAAAAATAACCACAATATGCTCGTAAATATTTGGAAAGATACCACGGGCGAGAATATGCCAGTTGGATGCGCCATCAAGTTTGAATGCTGTGATGTAATCCTTATTAAGCTCTTCAACAATTAAGTTACGTACCGAGTGAATAAACTGTGGCAATAAAGCTAAAATAATCGCCCATACTGTATTCATTAAGCCCGGGCCAAGAATCGCGATAATAATAATTGCCAGTAACAGCGATGGAATAGATAACGTAATATCGAGTAAGTGATTTAAAAAACTTGAGCGAATACCGTGGCTAATACCAGCAAAAGTACCCACTAATACCCCAATCACGGTGGTTATTAAAGCTGCCACGACCGACAAACCAAAAGTATAAGTTGCACCATTCATTAAACGCGATAACACATCACGACCTAAATCGTCGGTGCCTAATAAAAAGCGCACATCACCAGCGTCATGCCAAGATGGCGGTAACAATAAAGCATCGCTGTGTTGTTGATTTACACCATAGGGTGCAAGTAGTGGTGCAGATACTGCCAGTAATACTAAAGCGATAAACAACCATAAGCCAACAAGGGCTGGGTGATTAGTCTTAAACTTTTTCCAAAATCGCGCTAGTGGCGATTTATTCGACTCTTCAGAGAATAAATTAAACTTTGCCATGAGCTTGGTTCCGCGATAGTGGGTCGAATAAGGTGTAAGTGAGCTCAGCAATAATTGTAGCTAAAATGACAAACATAGATACAGCGAGTAAGCCGCCTTGAATAGCTGGGTAGTCGCGTTGATAAATACTATCGATAAGCCAACGACCAATGCCTGGCCACGAGAAAATAACCTCGGTGATCATCGCAAGGGTGATCAAGGTACTAAACTGTAAACCGATTTGTTTAATAACCGGTAGCAGCGCATTACGTAGTGCGTGATGAATAATCAGCTGTGCACGGTTTAAGCCCTTTGCCCGCGCCGTTTTAATATAGCTTTGATCGAGTACTTTCAACATTGAGTCTCGGGTAAAGCGCACTAGAACAGTGGTTGGATACATAGCAAGCACTATAGTTGGCAGGGTTAAATGGTGTAAAGCATCTAAAAACGCCATACCATCATATGGAAAGTTACCTAGCATGATATCAATTAAAATAAAGCCAGTAACAGGCTCAATCTCGTAAAGTAGGCCCATACGACCCGACATAGGAAACCAGCCTAGTTGCAGTGAAAAAACCATAATTAACAAAAGAGCTAGCCAAAAAACCGGCATTGAGTAGCCGATAAGTGTGCCTGAGTTAATAAATTTGTCTGGCCAACGTTTGTAGTAAGCTGAAGCTAAGATCCCCCCTGGTACGCCAATAGCAACTGAGACAAACAATGCATAAAGGCTTAATTCGAGCGTTGCAGGAAACAAGTCTTTAATATGCTGAAATACACTCTCGCCAGATGCAAAAGAGACCCCCCAATCACCCTGAATAATGCGCTCTAAAAAGGCAAAATATTGCACTATGTAGTTTTCGGTAAAATGAAATCTTTCTTCAAGTGCACTGGTTTGCGAGAAGGTACTATTGGTAATACCGCTTAAGTTAGTAAGCGCATCACCAGGAAACAAAAAGCTTAATGAGAATGTAAAGATGCTCAGAGTTAACATCATAAACATTAAGAGCGCCAGGCGGCGAAGAATATAATCTAGGATCATTATTCTTTCCTCGCGTTAGCTAATGAAATACCACCGAAAGGGCTCAAACTGATGCCTTTTACATCACTACTTGCTGCCTGAAAGCGCATGCCATGGGCAATAGGTAAGATAGGGAGCTCTTGTACTATAATCCGCTGTGCCTGATTATAATATTCTTTACGTTTTTCAAGATCGGTTGTGTCGAGAGCTTGTGTGAGTAACAAATCAAATTCAGGGTTACACCAATTAGACGGATTTTTACCACTAAAGGTAGCTGTACAGCTTAATAATGGACTCATAAAGTTATCAGGATCCGGCGTATCGGCAGCCCAACCTAACAATACGCTATCGTGGCGATGCTCGCCAACCCGTTGTAAAAAGGTATTCCACTCGTATTCGACGATATTAACGTTCACACCAATTTTGCGTAAATCGCTTTGCATCAGCTCAGCCATTTTTCGGGCATTAGGGTTATAAATACGACTTACGGGCATGGCCCAAATGTTCATATCAAAGCCATTTTTGTAGCCAGCTTCAGCGAGCAATGTTTTGGCAAGGGCAGGGTTAAATTCAGGCATAGCCTTTTGTGCTTCAAAAGCCCAAGAAGCTGGAGGAAGTAAAGACTGAGCCTTAATACCGTTACCGTAATATACCGCTTGCATGATTTTATCGATATCAATGGCGCTTGCGAGTGCTTGGCGTACACGTACATCATCAAAAGGCGGGCGCTCAGTGTTAAAGGCCCAATAACCAATGTTTAAGTTTTGTTCTTTTTGAACTTTAATGTCTTCACGTTGCGATAAAATACTAAGCTGCGCACTGCTTGGGTGCGCAGTAACATCACACTCTTTAGTGAGCATTTTGGCAACCCGGGTTGTCCCGTTTGGCGTAATGTCATACACCAGTTGCTCAAGAACTACAGGGTGTTTCCAGTAGTCAGGGTTACGGTAATAGCGAATTAAACGATCGCGACGATACTCTTTATATACATAAGGGCCAGTACCCACAGGGTATTGGTCAAATAAGTTTTCTTGATTTCGCGCTTTAAGTTGCATGGCGTATTCTTCAGATAACACCACAGCAAAGTCTGTTGCAAGGTTTGCTAAAAAGCTGCTTTCAGCATTATAAAGCTCAAACCGTACTTGGTAATCAGAAACACGAACAATGCGACGAATGAGCTGGTCAATACCAACACTTTGAAAATATGGGTAACTGGCTTCGCCAACAAAGTGATAGGGGTTGTAGACGTCGAATAAGCGGCTAAAGGTAAAAATTACATCATCTGCGTTAAAATCACGACTTGGGGTGAAGTATTTAGTGGTATGAAATTTAACTCCTTTACGTAGGGTAAAGGTGATTGCTTTGCCGTCTGGGCTAATTTTCCAATCGGTTGCTAATTCTGCCTGAAATTCAGCAGACACCGGATCAATACTCAGTAGACGGTCATAAAGCTGGTTAGCGATAATATCGATAGTTGAACCAGTCGTCGTCACTTGAGGATTAAACGACACAGGGTTTGCTTCAGCGCAATAGACCAAGCCCTGGTTTTTTTGTTCTGTGGTTTTTTCTTCGCTATCTAGGCAGCCTACTAAGCACACCAAAGACAAAGCAAGTAACGGTTTAAACACCTGATTAGCCTCTAACTATTGCTGCTGATCTAATAAATTGTATTTTTTCAAATAGCCACGTAATTGATGATACGTTAATTCTAAGTGTTCTGCAGTTTTCTTTTGGTTAAATTGACTATGTTCAAGCGCTTTTTTAATCACATCAATTTCAAAGTCATTAGACAGTTGCTTTAAATTGCAAGGAAATTGAATTTCAGGCTTACTCAGTGTCACCGCTTCTTGATTTTGTGTTGTTGTAATAGGCGCAGCTTCTACACTTGCAACTGGGACACTGCTCACTGCCGCTTTAACGCGCTGTTTAGGTCTATACTTACTCGCAAACGGGTCTAAAACAATCTGGTGAACGGGAATATGTTCGTTACCATGGCGATATAAACTACGTTCAACCACATTTTTTAATTCACGGATATTACCAGGCCATTCATAAGACTGAAGGGTTTCGATGGCGCTACGCGTAAAGCCACTAAATAGCTCCCACTCAAGATCGCGAGCCATGTTAATTGCAAATTGTTCTGCTAGTAACATGATATCTTCTTGGCGTTCACGCAGCGGGGGCAGGGTAATAACATCAAAGGCGAGACGGTCGAGTAAGTCGCTTCTAAATTCGCCTTGCTCAGCAAGAGTCGGTAAATCTTCATTGGTTGCACAAACGAGGCGGGTATCGACTTTAACGGTTTGCTTACCACCGACACGTTCAAATTCGCCGTATTCAATAACGCGTAGTAGCTTTTCTTGCACCATGGCTGAGGTATTGGCTAATTCGTCAAGGAATAGAGTACCGCCGTTAGCACGCTCAAAGCGGCCTTCATGGCGTTTGCTAGCACCAGTGAACGCGCCACTTTCATGGCCAAATAATTCACTTTCAAGTAGATTTTCATTAAGCGCTGCGCAGTTAAGCTTTATATAGTTTTGTTCCCAACGCTTAGATAAAAAGTGCAAACGCGCAGCAATGAGCTCTTTACCCGTACCGCGCTCACCAATAATCAGTACAGGTTTTTCCAAACTTGCTAGTTGTGACACTTGATCAAGTACACTTAAGAAACTGTCAGATTGGCCGAGTAAATTATCCTGTTGGCGAAATTGGCTCATATTCCCTAACTCTTAGTCATTTTTACTAAGATCTAGTGTATTTCATTATCTTCGAGAACTAAAGAAATTTATAAATTTAGTTTAACTGTTTGAATATATTAGGTTATTCTAGCTTTATAAAAGTTGGCAAGCATATTGATACTAGATATACCAACTGATTAAGTTAAAACACCAAAGAGGTAAATGTTATGGGAATTTTTTCACGTTTTGCAGACATCGTTAATTCTAATATCAATGCCATCTTAGATAAAGCAGAAGATCCAGAAAAAATGGTTCGCCTGATCATCCAAGAGATGGAAGATACATTAGTAGAAGTTCGCTCTACATCAGCAAAAACACTTGCTGAGAAAAAAGAGCTAGTACGTCGCGTTGAAACTTTGAAAGTTCAAGTTGCAGACTGGCAAGAAAAAGCTGAATTAGCACTAAGTAAAGACCGTGATGATTTAGCACGCGCAGCACTGATTGAAAAGCAAAAGTCAGCAGACGCAGTAGCTGCAGTTGAAACTGAGCTTGAACATGTAGAATCTCATATCGAGAAGCTACAGCAAGAAGTAAGCACGCTACAAGAGAAGCTAGCTGATGCAAAAGCGCGTCAAAAAGCAATCATCTTACGTCAGCGTTCTGCTGAATCGCGTCTTGAAGTTAAAAAAGCACTCGACAGTTCTAAAGTTGAAGACGCTTTAAACCGCTTCGAACGTTACGAAACTAAGATCGATGGTCTAGAATCACAAATAGAGTCTTATGATCTTGGTAAAAAATCATTAGCTGACGAAATTGCTGGTCTTCAGCAAGACGAAAAGATTGATGATGAGCTAGCTGAGCTTAAGAAAAAACTAGCAGATAAAAAATAATAAATGGGGGCGTGTCCCCCAATGCTTAAACACATAACGGATTGACAGGAGAGTACCATGTTCGACGCAGAAGTTTTGATGGCACCCATTATTGTTTTTATGGTGGTTGTTGCCCCACTTTGGCTAATTTTACATTACCGTAGTAAAAAGCAAGTGAGCCAAGGTTTAAGTGAACACGAACATCGCCAGCTGTTAGAGCTTGCACAAAAAGCAGATAAAATGGCAGAACGTGTTGAAACATTAGAAGCCTTACTAGATCAAGAGGCTCCGCAGTGGAGACGTAAAGTATGAGTACCAAACGCGAATTATTTAGAGACGCAGAGCGCGGTAAAATAGCTGGCGTGTGCGCAGGTATCAGCGACTACTTTAACATGGAGCTTTGGCTGGTACGTATTTTAGTCGTGACAGCAGTGCTATTATCAGGTGGTCCATTTATTGTTGTTGCTTACATTGCTGCTTGGTTTATTTTAGATAAAAAACCAGTAGAAAAAACAGAGAAAAGCACAGACAGCATCCATCAAGACCCGCTTGAAGTAAAGTTTAAAGTATGGCAAAAAGGGGAACCACCTCGCCGTGCATTGCAAGACTTAAAAGATCGTCTTGCTCGAGTTGATGGCCGTTTACAAGAGATGGAACGCTATGTCACATCAACAGAATTTACGGTTAGCCGTGAAATCAACAAACTTTAAAGGACATATACGCACCTTGTTTGCATCCTGATACCAAGCGCAAATAAGGTGCTAGACACTTTATGAGCCAATCATTTGCAAAAAACACCTTTAATTCGTTAAAAAATAAAGCGGAAAAAGCCCTTCATCGTAGTTTAGATCAACACGTGAAGTTAGCCGTCACAGGGTTAAGTGGCAGCGGTAAAACCGCGTTTATTACCGCCTTGGTTAAACACTTAACCAGCCAAGCTGACGATAAAAACTTACCTTTTTTTGATGTGATGCGTGAAAAACGCCATATCGCTACAAAAATAGTGCCGCAGCAAGCACTGACAATTCCTACATTTGAATATACCAATGCATTGTCAGCGTTATTACCTGCTGAAGGTGAGCCTGCATGGCCTGCATCCACTGAGCGTATAAATACTTTACGTTTGGCAATTAAATACCAAAGTAACTCGGGGCTGCGTGGTCACTTTGCTCCGCAATCAACACTTTATTTAGATATTATTGATTATCCAGGTGAGTGGTTACTTGATTTGCCAATGCTAGAGCAATCCTTTGCTGATTGGTGTGAATTACAATATTCACTGTTGCAGCAAACAGCGCGTAACGAAAAGGCTAAGCCATTTTTAGCAGCCCTCGCTGAACTTGATTTATCAGCCAGTGTTGATGAGAGCAAGCTTGCTGATGTCGCTGCGCTTTACCAGCAGTTATTGGTCAGCCTTAAACAAGATACCAAACTTGCTATGCTACAACCTGGGCGCATGCTAATGCCCGGTGAGCTAAAAGGCGCACCGTTACTGCAGTTCTTCCCGGTTGCGAGTGTGCCTGACGATATAACCGAGGGGTCAAATTTAGCGCATCTTAAAAAGCGCTATAAAGCCTATGTAAAAGAGGTTGTAAAACCTTTTTACGAGCAGCATTTTCGTCATTTTGACCGACAAATTGTGCTGGTGGATGTGCTCAGTGCCTTGAATGAAGGTAGCGAAACGCTGCATGAGCAAAGCCGTGTTATTAACCAATTACTGGCGCACTTTAATTATGGTGAAGCAAGCTTCTTTAAACGTTTGTTTAAACCAAACATCGACAAGCTACTGTTTGCGGCCAATAAGTCAGATCATATTAGTGCTCAGTATCACAAAGATTTAGCACTGTTGCTTGATTCAATCGTGCATGACCAAACGAATCACTTAAAGTTCGAAGGTGTGCAAATCGAAACCATGGCAATGTCATCTATCTGCGCAACAGAGCCGCGCCAAGTGGCTGAAAAAGGCCAGCAGTTAGCTTGTATTTATGGTAAGCCTTTAGGCGAGCAAGAATGGCTAACATATTTACCGCCGCAGCCACCGTCACGCCTTCTCAACAAACAAGAGTGGCCAAAACAGGGCTTTGAGTTCTTATCGTTTTCGCCACTGCCATGCCCTGATAAACGGTTAAAGCATATTCGTTTAGATCATGTCATGCAGTACCTGATAGGAGATAAACTAACATGAGTGAGCAACCTAAGGAGATGAATTTTCAGGCTGGTCGTCGTATTTCAAGCTCAGCAAGCAATGAGGCTCCTACAAAGGAGTTAACCGTTGCAAAAGTCATAGAAAACGCAGAATTTATCGACACAGAGGACGAACTGCAAGATAGCATCGAACTTGAGCCTGTGTATAAAAAGTCAAAGTGGCAAACCTTAAAAGGGGTGTTTGTTGTTAGCTTTTTAGCTTTAGTGTTACTTGAGTTTGCAATGTCATTATTCGTGACGTTCCAACAATCGATTATTTTAGGTTCCGTCTATTTAACAGCTGTTCTCAGTGGTGTGCTACTGATTGCCCGTGTTATTTGGCGCGAGTACCGCATGTTGAGAAGTTTAAAGCGCAACCAATTGCATCGAACCGAGGCTGACCGCTTACTTAACAGTGAGCAAGTAGGTGAAGCACTACCATGGCTTGAAAAGCTTAATAAACATCAGGAACTGACTGGGTTTGAAGAGTTTAAGCAGCAAATAGCAAGTCATCATACAGATAAAGAAATCATGACATTATACGCTGATAGTTTATTGGTGAGCCAAGATCAACAAGCGAAAAAACTGATTAACCGTTTTGCTACTGAGTCCGGTTTATTGGTTGCGCTAAGCCCGCTGGCTTTAGTCGATATGATGGCAGTTTTATGGCGAGGCACTAAGTTAATTGAACAAATTGGCCGGATCTACGGTATTGGTTTTGGTTACGCAAGCCGTATTAAGTTGTATCGTTTATTAGTGAAACAAGTGCTGTTTGTTGGTAGTGCAGAGTTAGTCTCAGATTTAGCGGCAACGGCACTGAGCGCTGAATTATTGGGAAAATTGTCGGGGCGTGCAGCACAAGGGCTAAGTGCAGGTATTTTTACCGCGCGTATAGGTTATAAAGCAATGGAGCTTAGCCGCCCGTTACCTCGCTTAGAGCATAAGCGTAGCTTGCTAAAAGAAACTGCCAATAGTATTGCCCGTAAAATTGCCTCACGCACGAGCGATAAAGAGACCGAAAATACAAAATGACAACTTTTGTGTACAGTTAATAAAAACTGCTGAGTGATATTTAGCCATCTGAGCATCCGGCATGCTTGTGCATTGTGGGTATCTACGTTTTATTTATGAGTATGAAGTACTGATAATAAAAACGAGAACACACAATGACTAAGCATCACTTACATACACAATGTATTCATGGCCCAGAAAAACCAAATGACCCACATGGCGCACTGAGTGCGCCACTTTACCAAACCTCTACCTTCTCTTTTGCTAATGCCGCCCAAGGTGCAGCCCGATTTGCTGGTGAAGAGCAGGGCTTTATTTATACCCGTTTAGGTAATCCGACAACCCAAGAGCTAGAACAGAAAGTGGCTCAGTTAGAAAACTGTGAAGCGGCTGCTGCAACGGCTACAGGTATGGGAGCAGTGTCTGCGTCTGTACTTAGCTTTTTACAACAAGGTGACCACTTAGTGGCATCAAGCGCGTTATACGGCTGTACCTTTGCATTTTTTGCTCACATGCTGCCGCGCTTTGGTATTGAAGTCACTTTTGTTGATATGACCAACGAAGCTGAACTTCGCGGGGCGGTAAAAGCAAACTCAAAAATGATTTTTGCAGAAACACCAATTAATCCGACCATGGCGGTGCTTGATCTAAGTTTAATTGCTGATGTTGCCAAGCAGCATCAACTGATAAGCGTTATCGACAATACATTCCTAACTCCATTGCTACAGCAACCGACCTCGTTTGGCATTGATATTGTGGTACATAGCGCAACTAAATACCTAAATGGCCACGGTGATGTGGTGGCAGGGCTAGTTTGCGGTACAGAAGAGCATATCAATTTGATAAAAATGACGGTGCTAAAAGATATTGGTGCAACGATTAGCCCGCATGATGCATGGTTAATTAATCGTGGTTTAAAAACCCTAGCTGTGCGCATGGAGCGCCACTGCGCGAGTGCTCAAGTTGTGGCTGAATATTTAGAGCAACACCCGCTAGTAAGCCAAGTTTATTACCCGGGGCTTAAATCACACCCGGGTCACAAATTTATTGGCTCACAGATGAAAGCTGCTGGTGGTGTTATAGCCTTTGAAATTAAGGGCAGCCTCGAAGATGGCGAAACATTTATAAATAACACCCAGCTTTGCACGCTTGCGGTTAGTTTAGGGGATGCTGAAACCCTTATTCAACACCCGGCATCGATGACACATTCGCCTTATACACCTGAAGAAAGAGCGGCTGCTGGGATCAGTGATGGCCTAATTCGATTATCTGTTGGTCTAGAAGATGTTAACGATATTATTAACGATCTTAAAACTGCATTTACATTCATTGGATAGGTTGTAATTATAAGTTTACGACAATACCTTCTTTAATCCCTTTAAATATGGGGCGTGTAAACTTTTAGAACTTTATCTGTAATTTAATGTTTACGCTAAGGCTGTTTCTGCAAACCTTAGAAACAGCCTTAACTATTAAAATTTCGCTTACTTTTACATAGTATCGACTTAACAAGTTAATGAGATTCTGATCAATGCTGATCAAGATTTAACGAAGAAGGTTATTATGGCTAAAGCAAGTAATTACACCTCCAAGCAACCTGATGAAAATGGGGTTATCCATTGGAGCGAAGAAGAAAATAAAATATGGTCAGAGCTAGTTGCTCGCCAACTCGCTTGCATAGAAGGTAAAGCCTGTGATGAATATTTAGCAGGTCTTAAGAAAATTAATTTACCAACAGATCGTATTCCACAACTTAGTGAACTCAACGAAGTGCTACTCGAAACAACGGGCTGGCAAGTTGCGCCTGTTCCGGCACTGATCGATTTTGATGAGTTCTTTCGATTATTGGCAAATAAGCAGTTCCCAGTTGCGACCTTCATTCGCAGCCGTGAAGAGTTTGACTACTTACAAGAGCCAGATATCTTCCACGAGATTTTTGGTCACTGTGCTATGCTTACCAACCCAGCATTTGCTGAGTTTACGCACAAATATGGTCAGTTAGGTTATGCCGCTGAAAAGAAAGATCGTGTTTATTTAGCACGCCTTTACTGGTTTACCGTTGAGTTTGGTTTAATGCAAACAGAACAAGGTCTGCGTATTTATGGTGGTGGTATTTTATCAAGTCCAGGTGAAACACAGTATGTGTACTCAGATAAGCCAGAAATCAATGCGATGAACGTGCTTGATGTATTACGTACACCTTATCGCATTGATATTATGCAGCCTGTGTACTACACCATTAACTCAATCAATGACTTATTTGATATTTCACAAATGGATATTATGTCGCTGGTGAGTAAAGCAAAAGAATTAGGGCTTCATGAGCCAAAGTTTCCTCCTAAAGAAAAATTAGCAAGTTAAGGATTTATAATGTCTTCATTAAGCACACAAAAGTGTGAAGCGTGTCGTGCGGATGCGCCTAAAGTATCTGATGCTGAATTAGCAGAATTGATCAAAATGATCCCAGACTGGGTTCCAGAAGTGCGCGACGGCATTATGCAATTAGAGCGTGTTTACAAGTTTAAAAACTTCAAGCAAGCACTTGAGTTCACTAATAAAGTGGGCGATATGGCTGAAGAAGAAGGTCACCACCCAGGTCTGTTAACCGAGTGGGGCAAAGTAACTGTTACTTGGTGGAGCCACTCTATCAAAGGATTACACAAAAATGATTTTATCTGTGCTGCTAAAACAGACGATGTATTCGCTGCACTGTAAATTTTAAGTTCTGCCCAGAACGATAAAAGGCGTAACCTCAGGTTGCGCCTTTTTGCTTTTTTAGAGCCCAAGAATTAACATTAGGCTCTTATCTTTGCGAGAACACTAGAAAAGTAAATAATGAAAAACAAAGCGCTTATTCTGCCATTCCTACTCATTTTACTGCCCTTAATTGATAGCTTGTTTATCCCGCAAACATTTGGCATGCAATGGCATAGCCCTAAGCTGATGTATCAAGTAGGCGTAGCGCTGATGATTGTAAAGCTCACTATGGTTGCCATCGGGCTTTGGTTATTACTCAAAGCAAAGCGCCTTTATATGGAAGCCAGTAAATCGACCCGTATGCTTAAATTTTCAGTCTTTTTACTCGGCGGTTTACAGGTGGTGATAATGACTGCAATATGCTTTTGGTATTTAGTAGCGGGCACGCAAGCGAAACATTTTATACTGCAAGACAACATTGCTGTATTTACCGCTGATTATGGCGTATTTGCACCGGTACATCATGAGTTCTCATTTATATGCTTTGATGCCAATGGTTTTTACCACATGCAACCAATTGCCCAGCTACCTTGGCTCGGAACCTTTACTTTTACTAGCCAAGATTCACGTTTGATCATTCAACATAAAAACCAAAGCGGCGCGAATACTCAAGAAATTTCATTAAAAGGGTATGGCTGTTTGCAATAAAGCGGGAAGGTGTTTGGCGTTATGAGCTGTATTTTTTTCAAAGAAAATAGTATTGGGATTTATATTGTCGAAACTGCCAGCTCTGAACATATCCTCTAAAGCTAGCAGTCTATTTCTTACATAGCTTACTTGCTATTGCTTTACCTGAACTTCTACTTCTTGCCCGGTTTGTAGTTGCTCGGCGCCGCGTACTGCAACTTTATCGCCCGCATTTAAAGCGATGTTAGAAGTCGGGGTGACTTCAACAAGTTTATCTTTACCATTACCTACTTTTACGGGAACTTGCAGGGCTTTGTTGTCGTTGTCGATTTTGACGATATGGGTGCCTTTTTTGCGTAAGATAAGCGCATCGCGATTCACCAGTAGTACATCCCCTTTGCTTTTTAGTGGCACGGCTACATCAACCAGTTGGCCAATCGCCCATGTTTGCTCGGCGTCTCTTGGTAGTAGGGCACGTACTTCTACAGTTTGTGAACGCGGATCGGTTGATGGGATCACCGCTGTTACGGTAGCTGTTGTCATATCAGGGGCTGATAAGTCGCCGGCTTGAATTGGTAACTCTATGCCTTTGTGTAAAAACTTTAAGTATTTAACAGGCACGTACAAACGCACTTCTAAGTTATTAATATCGAGAAGGGTGACCAGTTCATCAGCACGATTTATTTCGCGGCCAGCGCGTTTAAAACGCTCGCTGATCACGCCATCAAATGGGGCGCGAACGGTTGCACGGGAAAGCTGATCGTCTATCACTTTTAATTCAACCTTAGCCAGTGCGATATCAGATAACGCAAGGTCATGCTTATTTTGCATATCATCAACTTGGCTTGCTGCTGCACTGCTGGCTTTGGCGAGTTTTTGTAAACGAGCTAGCTCTTGTTGATATAAGCGTAAGTTTATTTTGGCGCGATTGAGCATTTCTTGCTGACGTGCTTTTTCAAGCTCAAGCGGTAAGGTATCCATACGTACGAGGGTGTCGCCACTTTTAACCAGAGTACCTGGCTCAACAACATATAATAAACGGCCGCTAACGCCTGCTGTTAGGGTTACATCATCTTTGCCATACAAAGTGCCACTGACTTCAATTTCGCTTGTCAGTGGAGCTTGTGTGACAGTTTCTACAGTAACCGGCACGACTGCAAAGGCATTAAATGCGATAAGGCTTATTAGCGCACAAAAGCGAGCGGTTAATTTACGAAAAGGTGTGTTCATTGTTTTAATACTCATTGATTCGATACCAAGCTTAAAGGCGTTTTTTCTGGTTGCTGTTTGTTATTAACGGGCGGCAGTTGTCTGCCAAGTTGCAATAAACTTGGCATTAATATCAAGGTGAATAGGGCACTAATGGCCATGCCACCGACAATCACAGTGGCAAGGCCACGGTAAATTTCTGATCCTACCCCCGGCATTAGCATCAGTGGCAGCATGCCAAATAAGCTGGTTAAGGTACTTAAGTAAACGGGTCGTGCGCGCAGTAGCACAGCTTGGCGAACAGCGTCTTCTCGGCTGAGTCCTGCAGCCATCGCGACACGGGTTTGGTCAACCAACAAAATGGCATTATTTACCACCAGACCGAGCAAGATAATAAAGCCAATCATGGTCAGTAAGTCGAGCGATTGGAAGGTAAATAAGTTAAGCACAAATAGAGCCAGTACACCGCCTGCAATTGCCAATGGCATGACCAGTAAAACTAACGCGCTATCTTTGGCTGACTTAAACAATGCGGTCATTAGCAAGAATAAAATAAACAGAGCCAAGATAAAGTTGATTGTCATCTCTTGCATGGCTGAATTCATCTTTTGTGCATTACCTGCCAAAATCGCGCCGGAGCTGTCGGGCAAACTTGCACGTACTTTTGGCATAACTTGCTCAGAAAGAATGGTTTGTGCTTGCTGCAAACTCATATCTGCTGGTGGTGTGACAACAATACTCACGGTACGGCGGCCATTAACACGTCTAAGTTGGGTTGGTCCCACGGTGCGTTCAATATTGGCAAGCTCGCCTAAGGTTTGAATACCTGAACGCGGGGTCACAATAGGAAGTGCTTTAAGCTCCTCAGGTGTTTGCCATGGAATACCGCGCAAAATTACATTCATGCGTTCGTTGCCATCAAAGTATTCATTAACAAATAACCCACCTGTGTAGGCTTGCACTGCTTGAGATACATCACGACGAGTTAGCCCAGCTTGGGTTATACGACGGTCATTGGGTGTGAGTCTAAGTTCTGGCTCTGCCATATCGAGTCGTGGTTGTGGCCTGGCTGTGGCGTTCGGCATAGCTTCGGTGACAGCTTGTAGCGCCACATTAGCACCTGCAATGAGCTCATCCATATTGGGGCCTGTTAAATCGATATTGATATTACGACCATCACCGCCATTGGCCACTTGGATCATCGACCCTCTAAAGAAGAATACTTGGGTGTCGGGTAAATCAATGAAGATTTCTTCTCGGGCTACTTTCATTAATTCTTCAACGCGTTGTGGATCGGCAGAATAAATAAAGCCGCCAGCATTAGAACCAAACGCATAAAAGTTAAAGTCTTTAATACCCGGCTCTTTTTCGCCTGTGTAATAAGGCATTAAGCGCTTTTTGATACGCATCAGTAGCTCTTCTTCCATAAACTGCACATTGCCGCCAGGCGGGGTATTCAAGTTAAAGAAAAAGCCATCGGTTGGTGCACGCGGCATAAAATCAGTTTTCGGGAGCATGGTCATGGTCGCGACGAGTGAGCCACCTAATAACGAAACAATCCATACTATTTGTTTCACGCGGGTATTGGTAAGCGCCATGATGAAGTTAGTTAGCTTGTGCCAATATTCACGATAAGGATCTGCTTTGAGCTCTTTGTCTGGCCAAAAGTGGTTAGCCAACGGAATAAGTGTAATTGCGCAAATCATAGAGGCAATTACAGCAATGGATAAAGTGAGCGCTAAGTCAGAGAATAACTGCCCTTCAATACCTGCCATAAATAAAATAGGCAAGAAAATAGCAACGCTTGTGGTGGTTGAAGCAAATAAAGCGCCTGTTACTTGAGCAGCGCCTTTTAGCGCGGCTTTTTTACTATCAAAGCCTTCGCTTCTGAGTCTTGCGATGTTTTCTTGCACTATGATGGCGGCATCAAGTACTAAGCCTACAGCAAAGGCAAGGCCCGCCAGTGAAATAACATTTAAGCTGCGATCAAAAATATTCAACGTTAAAAACGCAACTAACAAAGAGACAGGAATTGTCGCTGCAATCACAAACGTGGCTTTTAAGCCTCTAAAGAACAGCCACAAGATTAAACACGACAGCAAAACACCTAGGCCTAAGTTACTTTTAACCAACGACAAGGCATTACGAATATGCACAGAGGCATCAAAACTTAATTCAATCGATAAGCCATTTTCGGCCAGCGGCCCTTCGTTGAGCTCTTTAATGGCAAGGTTAATGTCGTCAAGTAGGGCAACGGTATTGGCTTCGTTAGCGCGCGAAATACGAATGTAATACGCAGGTTTACCGTTTCGGCCACTCATTCCTAAACGGTCAGAAAAAGTGCGTTCTACACTTGCTATATCGCCAAGATAAATGGGTCTGTCGCCTGAATAGCCAACGCGCATTTGTGCCATGCTCGATAAATCATATTGCCCCGTAAAGCGTACTGTATATTGACGACGGCCAACATTAGCTAGGCCACCGGAAGTATCGCGTGAGCTGGCTAATACATTACTGATTTGGTCAAGGCTGACGCCCAGTGCGGCGGCTTTGTGAGGGTCAAAGGTAATACGTAACTCTTTTGGTCGTTCACTGGCTAAATCAACACGGGCAACTCCAGGTATACGTGCCAAACGGGGCTCAACAAATTCATCGATTTGTTTTTGGAACTGCGCCATGTCTAAATCAAGGCTGTCGCTATTAAAGTCTTTCGGGGTGACCAGTAAAGTTGCTGCGGCTTCACCATTATTACCGCCAGCAAATACCACAGGATCAAATGCATCTAATGGCAGGGGCGGCGCTTGGTTAAGGCTAGTTAACACATCAAGCATTGCCTGCTGCATGTTTTGCCCAACAGCAAAAGTCAACGTGATAGAGCCATTACCACGGTTAATGTAAGTATTAACCTCTAGCGCACCCGGGGTGTTTTTTACTGCATTCTCGAGCGGCTCAATGATCACCGATTCAATCTCTTCAGGCGCAGCTTGGCGCCAGCCAGAAAAAATAGTGATCTGCGGTTGCTCAATATCTGGTGTGAGCTGAATTGGCAGCTTAAAAATGCTCAACATGCCAAACAACATAATCAACACCAAGATGACAATAACACTCGCAGGGTTTTTCAGCGAACTACGTGTCAGATTCATTGTGTGTGTTCCAAAATCAGTTTGTGTGCATTGTAGTGCGATGTAAAAAAAGTGCCAGTGAGGTAAAGGAAATGTATGTCAGAAGTAACGCTGAATGGCCTTAATTACGCGATAAAATGTGTATTTGAAATAAGATGTAACAATTTAACAAGGGGAGCTTTAAGTTTTAAGCCCTAAGCTTTAACTAAAAAGCCTGAAACTAGTCGGCAGTATCTTCTCGAAGCAGGTTGGTAACGTTTTGCTCAAACACACGTTTTACTTCTGCACTGTAGTGATTGTGGTCATTAATGGTGATAAAGGGATTAGTGAAACTAACATCGCAGAAAGTTGTATAACACTGGATTTTAACAGCAACTCGATCTGGGGTTGCAAGGCTATCTAGGGTTGTTTGTAATGCATCAAAAACATATTCTTTGTGAACGTGTGATGTTAAAGCAACTTCAAGTTTTTTGACCTCAACGCGATGTGAATTTGTATCTGTTACAAACAACTCGTATAGGTAGCTACGTGATACAAACAGCAAGATTGCCACAAGATAGAATAATCCTGTGTAATAAAATAACTCTGTGTGGGTAAAACTGCGAAAAGACTTAAACATTTTCACTATTATTTTGTTTGTCTTTTATACTAAAACATATTTTTGAGCGTATCTCAATAAACTAGCTAAAAATCACTGCATTACAGATAATAAAAAAGCGCGAAACTAGTTAGTATCGCGCTTCTTATCTCTAAAACTTAAAGCTCAGTCTTGTTATTCATCAATCGAGCGAAGTAGGGCATTAATACCTACTTTTTCACGAGTTTGTTGATCAACTTTTTTCACTATGATGGCAGCGTATAGGCTGTGTGAACCATCTTTTGATGGCAAAGAACCTGGAACAACAACCGCACCGGCTGGTACTCGGCCGTAATGGATTTCGCCAGTTTCACGGTCATAGATACGTGTGCTTTGGCTGATGTAAACACCCATTGAGATAACCGCGCCTTCTTCAACTACAACGCCTTCAACAATCTCAGAACGCGCGCCAATAAAGCAGTTGTCTTCGATGATAGTTGGGTTTGCTTGAAGTGGCTCAAGTACGCCACCAATACCTACACCGCCCGATAAGTGAACATTTTTACCAATTTGAGCACATGAGCCAACCGTTGCCCATGTATCAACCATGGTGCCTTCATCAACGTAGGCACCAATATTGACATAAGACGGCATAAGCACCACGTTTTTACCTACAAAACTGCCTTTACGTGCAACAGCATTAGGCACAACACGCATACCGCCTTGTTGAAATTGTTCTGGTGTATAGTCGCTAAATTTAAGTGGTACTTTGTCGTAAAACTGATTAACACCATCGTTCATTGGCTGGTTGTCACGAATACGGAAAGACAGTAGCACTGCTTTTTTCAACCATTGGTGTACAACCCACTCACCGCTGATTTTTTCAGCAACACGAGCAGCGCCGCTATCAAGTAATTCAAGCGCATCGATAATAGCTTGTTTTACTTCACTTGATACCGTACTCGGGCTGATGCTATCGCGGTTGTCCCAGGCGTTTTCGATCATGGTTTTTAAATCTGACATAAGATCCTCTTATTCGGTTTCTGCGTTGAGTTTTTTACGCAATGCTTGATGAATTTTAGCTTGTTCTTCGTCTGTTAATGCTTGGTATTCGTTATTTGATACCACGAAGAAATCTTCTGCACGCTCACCAACAGTGGTGATCCGTGCGGCATGAATATGTAATAAGTGTGCTTGAAAAACTTCAGCTATTTTCGTCAACAGACCCGGAATATCCACCGCTTGAATTTCAATTAAACTGCGATCTTTACGAGCATGTGGTCTAAGCACAATTTTTGGTTTGATATTAAAGTCTTTGAAGCGCTGTGAGCGATTCTTCTTAAAGCGAATTTTCTTTTTCGGGTCGCTAATAGCAAGATCTAATGCACGTTTAATACCTTGTGCTCGATTACTCGCAATAGGGTCACCATTGACCTCTAAAATAACAAAGCTAAATAGCACGTAGCCGTCTTTCGTAGTCAAAACTTGTGCATGTTGAATTTGCGCTTTTTTCGAACCAATTACACTGACTAAACGAGAGAATAAACCGCCTGAGTAAGGGCTGTAGGCAAAGACTTGCGTACCGCCATGCATTGCAGTGTTTGAAACTGCAACGCTTGGTTGGCTTAAATCATCACAGCTCAATAAGTGCTCTGTATGCCATGAAATTTGCTGTTCACTAAAGGCTGTAAAGTAGTTAGCTTTAAAGCGGCTCCAGATTAAGTCGATTTGATCTTCGTTACAGCCATGATTCAATAAGCGCTGTTTGGCTTGCTGCTTTTTATCACGTATCTGGTCACGTTGGTCCATCGGGTTTTCAAGCCCTAAACGAAGCGCGCGCTGGGTGTGTAAATAAAGCTCACGAAGTAGGGTGTTTTTCCAATCGTTCCACAAATTATCATTGGTTGCGCGAATATCAGCTAAAGTTAAGCAATATAAGTAATCAAGCTGGCGCTCATTTTTTACTTTACTCGCAAAGTCTTTGATCACATCTGGGTCATTTATGTCTTTACGTTGCGCTGTAACCGACATAAGTAAGTGATTAGCCACTAACCACGAAATTAGCTTGCCATCTGATGCTGGGAAGCGGTGTAGCTTAGCAAATGCGATTGCATCAACCGAGCCCAGTTCTGAGTGGTCGCCACCACGACCTTTCGCAATATCATGGAAAATACCAGCTAAATAAAGTAACTCAGGCTTATCCATACGAGTGACAATTTCACTGCATAACGGAAATTCGCTGACTTTTGATTTATCAAAATACTTATAAATATTGTTGATTAGTTTATGGGTGTGCTCATCCACTGTGTAGGCATGAAATAAATCAAATTGCATTTGCCCGAAGATATTACGCCACTGCGGTAAGTAGGCGGCAATAATGCCGTGTTTATGCATTAGGGTAAATGCACGACCCATACCGTTAGGATGCTTTATTAGGCGTAAAAATGCCTCACGACAAGCGGCGTAATCTTGTAAATCACCTAGTAAACGACGGCGAACTTGACGCATTGTGCGTATGGTACTTGGGTAAATATGGGTGATCTCTGGGTTATCAGCAATGTGTTCGAACAACACAAATAGCTGATCACGGCGGAAGAATACCGATGGATTTTTAACACGAATTTGATGGCCAATGCGCTCAAAGTTACGGTCAAGTTCAATCACAGGTAACTCACCTGCACCCGGTAAAATGCTTTGCTCAAAGTATGAAAGCAGCATTTGGTTAAGCTCACGTACGCGGCTCATGATCCTAAATAAGCGTTTCATCATGCGCTCGACCGAGGCTTTACCATCACTACCAAAGCCGAGAATTTCTGCGGCATGAGGTTGATGATCGAACAACAAACGGTTTTCAGAGCGACCCGCAGCGATGTGCAGCGCAAAACGAATGTTCCAAAGGTTTTCTAAACATTCAGACAGCTCTTGGTATTCTTCGTGAGTAAGATAGCCGTGATTTATAAGTTCTTGTAATGTTTCGGCTCTAAAGTGCTTTTTAGCAACCCAAATAATGGTCTGTAGGTCGCGCAGGCCACCTGGGTTTTCTTTGATATTGGGTTCAAGGTTATAAGCCGTACCATGGCATTTTTTATGGCGTAAACTTTGCTCTTGAACTTTTGCCAAAAAGAATTCGTCTGAGCGCCAAATAGGCGTATCAAGCAGGTGTTTTTTTAGTTTTTCGAATTCGATATGATTACCGAAGATTAATCGGCTTTCAAGTAAGCTGGTGGCAAATGTCACATCTTCGCGTTTTTGTTCTAATGCTTGTTCTATCGTACGAACACTATGACCAATCTCTAAATTAAGGTCCCATAGCATGGTAACGAACTGACCAATTTTTTCACACACAGCTTCACTTGGTTGCTCGCTAACTAGCAGCATAAAGTCGATATCGGAGTAGGGGTGCAGTTCGCCTCGACCATAACCTCCCACAGCAATGAGGGCTAGGTCACTTTCGTGTGCAAGGTTGTAATCGTGAAACAGTTTAATTAATAAGCGGTCGATAAACTCAGCACGGGCATTAATTAAGTTGCTAACGGGTTGTTTTGAGAATTCGTTCTGTAGCCATTTATAAAAATAACTAGAACAGTCGCGATAATCGCTAAGTTGCTCAGCTTGGCTGAGCAACTTTTTTACTTTATTGGGTAATGCCACAGGGGCTGGCTCCTAGTGTTCGATGATCCTGTCGATAGTATCATCTGATCGGAGCGTTAAAATTTCAACACCATTTTCAGTCACTAACAGTGTATGTTCCCACTGTGCAGACAATGAACGGTCTTTTGTTACTACAGTCCAGTTATCTTTTAGTAGCTTACATTGGCGTTTACCGGCATTAACCATAGGCTCGATTGTTAAACACATGCCTGCTTTTAATACTTCGCCAGTACCTGCTTTGCCATAGTGCATCACTTGCGGCTCTTCGTGGAATTCAGCGCCAATGCCGTGACCACAGTATTCGCGAACGATTGAGTAGTTAAAGCCTTCAGCGTATTTTTGAATTGCAGCACCGATATCACCTAAGCGTACGCCTGGTTTTACCATTTTAATTGCAAGGTATAGGCTTTCTTGGGTAATTTCAGCAAGGCGTTTACCTTGAATATTAGGTGTACCAACGTGGAACATCTTAGATGTATCACCGTGATAGCCATCTTTGATCACAGTCACGTCGATATTCACGCTATCGCCTTCTTTAAGCGGTTTGTCATTTGGAATACCGTGACAAATTACATGGTTCACTGAGGTGCAAATTGATTTTGGGAAACCGTGATAATTAAGCGGTGCTGGAATAGCATCTTGAACATTGACAATATAATCATGACAAATTGTATTTAGTTCATCTGTGGTTACACCTGGCACCACATGCGGTTCTATCATTTCTAGTACCTCGGCGGCTAAGCGCCCGGCAACACGCATTTTTTCGATTTCTTCAGGGGTCTTGATCACAGCACTCATTGAGGCTCCAAAGTTGTTTTTCAGGTCAGTTTTTAGTGCACAAATTTTGCACTAGACGTTGAGTTTTCAATTTTAATATGGTATAAAGCGCGCCGTCTTTTTACAAATAAATTCTTAACTGATTTTTTGTATTTAAGGCAAACACAATTTTATTTTAACACACACACGTATCGTCACATACACTTGGGTGCACTTAAGTTACAAATTAACTGCGGTGTTGGTGCTATGGGATATGTGGAGGCCTAACCCTAAATTATAGAGGATTATACAAATGGCAAACGTTTCAATGCGCGATATGCTTCAAGCTGGTGTTCACTTTGGTCACCAAGCACGTTACTGGAATCCTAAGATGAAGCCTTTCATCTTCGGCGCTCGTAACCGTGTTCATATCATCAACCTAGAGCAAACTGTACCAATGTTCAACGAAGCACTTAAGTTCTTATCGAACGCAGCTTCTAACAAAGGTAAAGTACTTTTCGTTGGTACTAAGCGCGCAGCAAGCGAAGCAGTTAAAGAAGCAGCGGTCCAAAGCGAGCAGTTCTACGTGAACCACCGTTGGTTAGGTGGTATGTTGACTAACTGGAAAACAGTTCGTCAATCAATCAAGCGTCTTAAAGATCTTGAAGCGCAAAGCCAAGACGGCACTTTCGAGAAGTTAACTAAGAAAGAAGCGTTAATGCTTACTCGTGAAATGGAAAAGCTTGAAAAGAGCCTTGGTGGTATCAAAGACATGGGCGGTCTTCCTGACGCGCTTTTCGTTATCGATGCAGACCACGAGCACATCGCTATCCGTGAAGCTAACAACCTAGGTATTCCAGTTGTTGCTATCGTTGATACTAACTCTAACCCAGACGGTGTTGATTACATCGTTCCTGGTAACGACGATGCGATCCGTGCTATCCAACTTTACACAGGCGCTGTATCAGCTGCGATCACTGAAGGTCGTGAGAACAACATCGTTGCTCAAGCTGAGAAAGACGACTTCGTAGAAGCTGAGTAATTAGCTGTCATCAAGTCTTCATCTAATTAAGGTGAAGACTTGTTATTCTTGTTAAGCGGCCTATACCGCTTCCCTATAACAGAATTCAATTGAGGATATTCTAATGGCTGTAACTGCTGCCCTAGTTAAAGAATTACGCGAGCGTACTGGCGCTGGCATGATGGATTGTAAAAAAGCGTTAACTGAAACTAACGGTGACATCGAGTTAGCGATCGAAAACATGCGTAAGAGCGGTGCTGCAAAGGCTGCTAAAAAAGCAGGTAACATCGCTGCTGAAGGTACAATCTTAATCAAAGAAGGTAACGGTTTCGCTGCACTTCTTGAAGTTAACTGTCAAACTGACTTCGTTGCTAAAGACGCTAACTTCCTTGGTTTCGCTAACCAAGTTCTTGACGCTGCTGCAGAATCTAAAGCAGACATCGACGCACTTAAAGCACAGTTCGAAGAAACTCGTGTTGCTCTAGTTGCTAAAATCGGTGAAAACATCAATGTTCGTCGCGTTGAGTACATCGACGGTGACAAACTTTCTTCTTACCGCCACGGCGACCGTATCGGTGTTGTTGTAGTTGGTGAAGCTGACGAAGAAACACTTAAGCAAGTTGCTATGCACGTAGCTGCGTCTAAGCCTGAGTTCGTAAACCCAGAAGACGTACCAGCTGACGTTGTAGAAAAAGAAAAAGCAGTTCAAATCGATATCGCGATGAACGAAGGCAAGCCTGCTGAAATCGCTGAGAAAATGGTTATCGGTCGTATGAAGAAATTCACTGGTGAGATCTCTCTTACTGGTCAAGCTTTCATCATGGAACCTAAAAAATCAGTTGGCGAAATTCTTAAAGAGAAAGGCGCAACTGTTTCTAACTTCATCCGTTTAGAAGTTGGTGAAGGTATCGAGCGTAAAGAAGAAGACTTCGCTGCTGAAGTAGCTGCTCAAATCGCTGCTGCAAAAGGCGAGTAATTTTCTAACTTAGTGACGTAGGCCAATTAGATGAAATTAATCTGTTATTAGCTTTTGCGTCACTGATGAAAATTCTTTAAAATAACCGCGTTTTATGTGTAACCATAGCGCGGTTATTTTTTATCTCATTACTAAGGCTGGCCCAAATATTATGACTATCAATCGTAAACCTATTTTTAGACGTGTTCTTCTTAAACTTAGCGGTGAAGCATTAATGGGAGACGAAGGCTTCGGCATCGACCCAAAAGTACTTGACCGTATGGCTCAAGAAATTAAAGAACTTGTAGAGCTCGACGTAGAAGTAGGTTTAGTTATCGGTGGCGGTAACTTCTTGCGTGGTGGTTCATTAGCAGAAGCGGGCATGAACCGCGTAGTAGGCGATCACATGGGTATGCTTGCTACTGTAATGAATGGTTTGGCAATGCGTGATGCACTTCATCGTGCATTTGTAAATTGTCGTTTAATGTCAGCTATTCCACTTAACGGTGTATGTGATGCTTACAACTGGGCAGAAGCTATTAGCCTATTAAAATCTGGCCGCGTTGTAATTTTCTCAGCGGGTACAGGTAATCCATTCTTCACGACTGACTCAGCAGCGTGTCTACGTGGTATTGAAATTGAAGCAGATACTGTAATCAAAGCGACTAAAGTTGATGGTGTTTACTCTGATGATCCAGTGAAAAACCCAGAAGCTACACTATATCGCCACTTAAGCTACAATGAAATCATTGATAAAGAGCTTAAGGTTATGGATTTAGCTGCATTTACGCTGGCGCGTGACCACAAAATGCCATTAAGCGTATTTAACATGAATAAATCAGGCGCGCTTAAGCGTGTTATTATGGGCGAAGATGAAGGAACGCTTATCTCTTCACAAGCCTCAGATGAAACTAGCAAATAGATTAGGATTGAACCGTGATTAACGATATCAAAAAAGATGCGTCAGAACGTATGCAAAAAAGTGTTGCGGCACTAGGCAGTCAATTATCTAAAATTCGCACAGGCCGTGCGCACCCAGCATTACTTGATGGTATTCAAGTGTCTTACTACGGTGCTGACACACCATTAAACCAAGTTGCTAACGTAACAATTGAAGACTCACGTACACTTGCAATTAGCGTGTTCGACAAGTCATTAGCGCAAGCAGTAGAAAAAGCGATCATGGCTTCAGATTTAGGTTTAAACCCGATGTCTGCAGGTACAGTTATCCGTGTTCCACTTCCTCCACTTACAGAAGAGCGTCGTAAAGACCTAATCAAAATCGTACGTGGCGAAGTTGAAAGCGGCCGTGTTGCTGTACGTAACATCCGTCGTGACGCAAATGGCGACATTAAGAGCTTATTGAAAGAAAAAGATATTTCTGAAGATGAAGCACGTCAAGCAGAAGACGAGATCCAAAAGCTTACAGATAAGTTCATCAAAGAGATGGATGCACAATTAGCTGCAAAAGAAGCTGAGCTAATGGAAATCTAATTGCTGCTGTTTATCTTTCAGACACTGATTCTGTAAGTAAACAGGCGCAACTAAATTTATTAGTTTTGAAACGCCGTCTAGGGTATACTAGACGGCGTTTTTTTATGGAATACTCGATATTTATGGTTCTTAACGCTGATAAAATTTCCCAGCAAAGTTTGCCTAAGCATGTCGCTATAATCATGGATGGCAACGGACGTTGGGCACAAGCGAAAAATCGCCCGCGTGTTTACGGACACAAAAAGGGCGTTGATGCAGTTCGTCAATCAGTGCAATTTTGTACTCGCTTAGGTATACAGTCGTTAACACTATTCGCATTTAGTAGCGAAAATTGGCGACGTCCAGAGGACGAAGTAAATACGCTTATGGAGCTGTTTTTATTCGTACTGGGCAAAGAAGTTAAAAAGCTTCATAAAAATAATGTAAAGCTAAACATAATTGGTGATTTATCACGCTTTTCAGAAGGTCTGCGCGAGAAAGTTGATGCAGCCCATGAATTAACTCGTAATAATACGGGTCTACAGTTAAACGTGGCAGCTAATTATGGCGGACGTTGGGATATCACTAACGCCGCAACAATGCTTGCAAAAAAAGTCGCAGCCGGTGAAATGGCCGCAGAAGATATTACTGAAGAGCTCATGGCCGAACAAATGAGTATGGCCGATCAAGGTGAACTTGATTTAATGATCCGCACCGGTGGAGATTTACGCATCAGTAACTTCCTTTTATGGCAAGCGGCTTATGCTGAGCTTTACTTTACTGATACGCTTTGGCCAGACTTCAATGAAGCTGCATTTGCTGACGCTATCGCATGTTACGTTGCCAGAGAGCGACGATTCGGTTGTACAGGCGAACAAATAAAACAATTACTCGCCGAGACCTAATTACTAGTTGAAGGTACACACATTGCTAAAACAACGAATTTTAACCTCGCTCGTGTTGGCACCACTTGCACTTATTTTGGTTTTTTATACCCCATTAACACTATTTAGTTATATCGCCGCCGGTATTGTTTTACTCGGTGCATGGGAATGGTCTGCATTTATGGGCCTGTGCGATAAAGTTAAACGTTTTGGATTTGTTGCAGCAACAGCGGCATTTTTGGCATTACTTAACTGGCATTGGCCAATAGAATCACTTTGGCAAAATGGTCAATTAGTGGGTGATGCAAATTATTTATTTACCCTGTCATTTGCTTGGTGGATTGTGGCAACTTACTTAGTTTGGCGCTATCCAGCAATGGCAAAAGCATGGAATGAAGGTATTGTGATGCGCGCCATAGCAGGGTTTTTAACTTTAGTACCGCTTTGGCTTGCACTAAATACACTGCGTAGCGCAGGTTACAACGAGTCAACACATTTTGGTTCAATGCTGATTTTAGTTGTGCTAGGAATTGTATGGAGCGCTGATATTGGTGCTTACTTTACTGGCAAAAATTTTGGTAAACGCAAGTTAATGCCAAAAGTAAGTCCTAATAAAACGATAGAAGGTTTATTAGGTGGGGTCGTGGCCTCAGTTATTTTTGTCTTAATATTTTGTCACTTCACTAATGTTGATATGAGTGTTTGGCCCATCTATGCGGTGATGACTGCATTTATCGCATTATTCTCAGCGGTAGGTGATTTACTCGAAAGCATGTTCAAACGAGAAGTTGGTTTAAAAGACAGTGGCTCATGTTTACCAGGTCATGGCGGTATTTTAGACCGTATCGATAGCCTTACCGCAGCTGCGCCTATTTTTGTACTTTGCTACGCATGGACACTGAGTTTATGAGCAAAATAGAGCAACTTGTCGTATTGGGCGCAACTGGTTCAATCGGTTTAAGCACCTTAGATGTTGTTTCTAGAAACCCAGAGCGTTTTGCGGTTTTTGCATTAGCAGCCGGTAAAAATGCCGATCAAATGGCTGAGCTGTGTATCGCGCATCAACCTAAATTTGCTGTCATGGCTGACCAACAAGCCGCTTCAGCACTTTCGAACTTACTCGCTAACAGTTCATGTAACACACAAGTGCTAGCGGGTGTTGAGGCTATGAGTGAACTAGCTGCTCATGCAGATGTTGATACTGTGATGTCAGCTATAGTTGGGGCTGCAGGTCTGCTCCCGACTTTAAGTGCGGTTGAAGCTGGCAAAAAAGTGCTGTTAGCAAATAAAGAATCTCTAGTCATGTCGGGTCAGTTGTTTATCGATAAAGTTAAACAGCATGGCGCAACTTTGCTGCCTATCGACAGTGAACATAATGCTATTTTCCAATGTATGCCAGCATCACTACAAAATGCGTCTGGCTTACTGGCTGACAATGGCGTGAGTAAAATTTTATTAACTGGCTCTGGCGGTCCTTTCTTAAAGCGCGACATAGCTACGTTATCATCAGTAACTGTTGCACAAGCGGTGGCTCATCCTAACTGGTCTATGGGACAAAAGATTTCCGTTGATTCAGCAACCATGATGAACAAAGGCCTCGAGTTTATTGAAGCTAAGTGGTTGTTTAACTGCCATGCTAGTGATATTGAAGTGGTAATTCACCCACAAAGCATTATTCACTCTATGGTGCAATATCAAGATGGCTCTGTGCTTGCGCAAATGGGTAATCCTGATATGCGCACTCCTATAGCGCATGCTTTAGCATTTCCTGAGCGCGTCGATGCAGGTGTAAAACCTCTCGATTTTTCACAAATGGCAGACTTTACTTTCACCAAGCCTGATTATGCGAGATACCCTAATTTAAAACTCGCAATTGATGCGTGTGAAATGGGGCAAGGTGCAACTACTACAGTAAATGCAGCTAATGAAATAGCTGTTGCTGCATTTTTAAATGGTCAAATAGGCTTTACGGATATTTACCGAATCAACGCAGAAACACTCAATGCTACACAAGACATTAACGTGCAAACACTTGAAGAGATTTTAGCTTGTGACCAAGCGGCACGCCTAAAGGCTACTGAGTTTGTAAAAAGAGGCTTCGACTAGCATGTTTGATTTTTTCTGGAACCTTGGTTCATTTATCCTTGCGCTTGGTATTTTAGTAACTGTACATGAATATGGTCACTTCTGGGTCGCTCGTAAAGCAGGTGTTAAAGTACTTCGTTTCTCGATTGGCTTTGGTAAGCCATTGATAAAATGGTATGACAAACACAAAACAGAATATGTGATTGCAGCGATTCCATTAGGTGGTTATGTCAAAATGCTTGATGAGCGAGTTGACGAAGTTCCGCCAGAGCAGCGTCATTTATCATTTAATGCCAAATCAGTTAAAGCACGTATTGCTATTGTTGCTGCAGGTCCGATGGCGAACTTTTTATTTGCTATTTTTGCTCTTGCAGTGATGTATATGGTGGGCGTACAGTCGTTAAAACCTGTCGTTGGCGAGGTCTCGCAAGGTAGCCGTGCAGCTGCTGCCAATATTGAACCAAACCAGCAAATTATCAAAATCGGTGAAGACGATATCAACACTTGGCAAGATGCAACATTCTCGCTAATGAGCCGTTTAGGTGAACAAAGTGTTGTGGTAACGCTTCGTGACCAGAATTATCAAAAACATGTACGTACACTCAACCTAGATGGCTGGAAATTAGATCAACAAGATGTTCCGCCATTAACCTCAATTGGTATTGTACCATTTCGCCCTAAAGCACTTTTACAAGTGGCCATGATCAGTAAAGGTTCGGCGGCTGAGGCTGCTGGCTTACAAGTTGATGACAAAATCATTGCCGTAAATGGTGAAAATATCAGCAGTTGGACCAAGTTAGTTTCACTAATTCAGCAATCACCTAACAAATCCTTACAATTTAGTGTACAAAGGCAAGATAGTATAAAAGAGCTAATAGTGACGCCACAAAGCAGAACTAATGATGCTGGTGTTGCACAGGGCTTTCTAGGTGTCTCTCCGGTGGTTGAGCCATGGCCAGAAAACTATATTGAAACTAGACATTATGGCCCTGTCGATAGTATTGTGCTGGGCATACACGAAACATGGCGTTTAATTACTCTTAGTTTTGATATGATTGGTAATTTAATTACCGGTCAGGTATCGGTTAAAAATTTAAGTGGTCCGGTGGGCATTGCAGTTGGTGCGGGAACTAGCGTAAGCTATGGCTTGGTTGCATTTTTAAGCTTTTTAGCATTAATCAGTGTAAACCTTGGCGTATTTAACTTATTACCGCTGCCAGTGCTAGATGGTGGGCACTTAATGTATTACATAATTGAACTTTTTCGCAAAAAACCGGTCTCTGAAAAGACGCAAGAATTTGGTTTTAAAGTGGGGGCCTTGCTGCTTCTGTTTTTAACATGTTTCGCATTGTTCAATGATGTATCGCGTTTATAACAAATAAGCGAAAAATTCCAATTTGAACACGATTGTAAAACACCGCAAAAGTTAAATTTATAAGGTGTTGAGCGGTAATACAGTTGTAAAGGATAAAGATAACAAAATGGCTATAAAAAAACATTTGGCAGTTTCAAGTTTATTAGGTGCTAGCTTTGCAGCCCTAGGCCAAAACTCCTTTATTGTAGATGATTTAAAAGTTGAAGGCTTACAACGTGTTGCACTCGGTGCTGCGTTAACACATATTCCTATCAACGTGGGCGATAATATTGATGAGTACACAATTTCAAGAACCATAAAGGCTCTCTATCGTTCAGGTCACTTTGACAATATTAAAGCGTTACGTGATGGCAACAGTGTTATCTTCCGAGTGACTGAGCGCCCAACGATCAGCATGATCGAATTTGATGGCAATAAAGACATCAAAGATGAGCAGCTAAATGAGTCGCTAGACCAGCAAGATATCCGTACTGGTGAGCCGCTTGATAAAACAGTCCTTGATAACATTGAAAAAGGCTTAGTTGAATTTTTCCATAGTATTGGTAAATACAATGCAAAAGTGGATGTAAGCATCATTAAGTTACCGCGTAACCGTGTAAAACTAATGTTTGAATTTGATGAAGGTGATGCAGCTTCAATTCGTCAGATTAACCTAGTTGGTAACGAATTATTCTCTGATGAAGAATTGCTTAAGTTAGCAGAGTCTCAGCAAGATCTGCCGTGGTGGCAATTCATGTCTAGCGACCGTTATCAAAAGCAAACCATTGAAGGCGATTTAGAAAAAATTCGCAGCTACTACCTTGACCGTGGTTACTTACGCTTTAATATCGATTCAACACAAGTATCAGTAAGCCCTGAGCGTGATTCTGTTTATGTTACAGCGAATATTACCGAAGGTGTTAAATACAAAGTTAAAGGCTTTGACTTTATTGGTGACTTGCTAGGTCGTGAAGAACTAATTAAAAGTGTTATTCCGCTGAAAACTGGCGAGCTTTATAATGGCTCTGTGGTTACTTCTTCTGAAGAGTTTATTAAAAGCTACTTAGCACGTTTTGGTTATGCTAATGCTGAAGTACGAACAATCCCAGAGATTGATGACGAAAATAAAGAAGTTCAGCTAACGTTATCAGTAAACCCAGGCAAGCGTGTTTATGTTCGTCGTATTATTGTGGGTGGTAACCAAAATACCTCTGATGAAGTTGTACGTCGTGAAATGACACAGCTTGAAGGTGCGTGGCTATCAAACCAAAGCCTTGAGCGCTCTAAGCTACAAATCCAGCGTTTACCTTATATGGAAAGCGTTGATTTCAATGTTGTTCCAGTCCCTGGTGTTGATGACCAAGTTGATGTTGACTTTACTGTTAAAGAACAGTCTGCAGGTAGCTTCAATGCTGGTCTTGCTTATGGTTCTTATTTGGGTCTGCAATTTAACATTGGTGTGAGTGAGTCAAACTTTTTAGGTACTGGTAACCAAATTGGTTTTAACATTAATACTTCACGTGGTTCTGAGCGTGTCAGCGTTTCTTACACAGACCCTTACTTTACTCCAGACGGTGTATCGCAAGGTAGTAGTATATTCTACAGCAACTATGATGCGAGCAAGTTCAGCCTAATCGACTATAAGTCAAAGAGTTATGGTATTGGTACTAATATTGGCTTCCCAATTGATGCTGTAAACCGTATTAACTTTGGTGTCCGTTGGGTGCAAGAAGAGTTATCTGATATTGCTGAATATGAGCAAACACGTGTTATTCGTGAAACTTTCTTAGATCCTGAAAATCCAGATGCTGGCTTTGATTTTACCAAGTACGAGTTAAGCGCAGGTTGGTCACGTGTTACTGTTAACCGTGGTTTATTCCCAACTGCAGGTTCGCGCCAATCACTTAACTTAACAGCAACAACCCCGAACTCTGATTTACAGTACTTTAAGTTAAACTACGACTCGCGTTTCTACTGGCCAATCAGTAATGACCATCGTTGGGTATTTTCAACTCGTGCAGCACTTGGCTATGGTAATGGTTATGGAACAACGAATGGTTATGACCAAACACTACCGTTCCAAGAGTTCTTCAGAATCACTGAGATGGAATTACGTGGCTTCGATCGAAATACGATTTTGCCACGGGCTGTATCGCGTGTTCCGCAAAATATTCCTGGTACACCATTACCTGATGGCACTACGACTGGTAGCATTGGTGGTGCATCAGAATTTGACCAACTTTACACAGCAGGCCGAATTGGTGGTAACGCCAAAGCGGTAGCAGGGATGGAGTTAATTGTTCCAACACCTTTCTTAGATGAAGAAAACACCAGCTCTGTACGTACCAGCTTCTTCGTAGATGCAGCTAACGTATGGGATACAGAGTTTAATATTGACCGTTATCAAAACCTGTCAACAGATCAGCGTGCAAAATTGGATGATTATTCAGATCCAATGCGCTTTAGGGTTTCAACCGGTCTTTCTCTACAATGGATCTCTCCAATGGGTCCAATGCTGATCAGTTTTGCGTATCCATTGCAAAAAGAAGAAGATGACGATACGAAGACCATCAGCTTTAACATTAGTAATACATTCTAAAGGAGTTTTTTCGTGAATAAATCAATTAAATCAACAGCTTTTGCACTACTTGCCACCTTATCTATGGGTCTATCTACTAACGCATTTGCGCACAAAGTAGGTATTGTTGATATGCAAGAAATCTACAAGCAAATCCCACAAATGGCAAAAGTAGAGCAAACGCTAGAAGCTGAATTCTCTGAGCGTCGTCAAGAGCTTGAAAAGCTTCAAGGTGATATTCGTTTTGAAGCTGAAAAGTTCAAGCGTGAAGCGACAACAATGAGCGATAAGCAAAAAGATGAATTACGTACTAAGATTCAAGGTATGCAACAGCAGCTTGCAGAAAAAGGTCGTCCTTTAGAGCAAGAAATCAAAATGCGTCAAAACCAAGAACTAGCTAAAGTTCAAAAGCTAATCTTGGATGCAATCGAAGAAGTAGCGAAAGCTGGCAAATTCGATGAAGTTAAAGTTAAAGAAACAACGATTTATGTTAACCCTAAAACTGTCGATGACTTATCAAGTAAAGTTGTTGAAAAAGTAAGTAAGCAATAGAAATCATATATGCAAAACTACACGCTTTCGCAGATAGCGGATCTTCTGGGCGCTGACCTTCAAGGTGACGGCGCCACAGAGATTAAAAAAATATCTACACTTGCAAATGCCCAACATGGGCATATTGCATTTTTAGCGAACAAGAAATATCGCTCGCAATTAGATGATACTCAAGCAAGTGCAGTGATTTTGTCACCAGCAGACGCTGAGTACTTTTCAGGTAATAAACTTGTTGTTGCAAACCCTTATGTTTGTTACGCAAAGCTCGCTCAATTGATGGACACCACACCGCGCTCTGCAGTGTCGGGTATTCACCCAAGTGCAGTCATTCACGATTCAGCCTCTATTGGCCATAATGTCGCGATCGCAGCCAATGTGGTAATTGAAGCGGGTGCTGTTATTGCTGACAATGTGCAGATTGGCCCAGGCTGTTTTATCGGTGAGCAAGCAAAAATAGGTCAAGGCACAAAGCTTTGGGCAAATGTTAGCGTTTACCATGAAGTTGAAATTGGCAGTGACTGTTTATTCCAAGCGAATACGGTCGTGGGCAGTGATGGTTTTGGTTACGCTAACGAGCGTGGCGAATGGGTGAAAATACCGCAACTTGGTCGAGTTATAATCGGTGATAAGGTTGAGGTAGGTGCGTCTACCACGATTGACCGTGGCGCACTAGACGATACTATCATCCACAGCAATGTAATTATCGATAATCAATGTCAAATAGCGCATAATGTCGAGATCGGTTCAGGTACAGCGGTTGCTGGTTGCACGGTATTTGCTGGCAGCACAGTGATCGGTAGGAATTGTCAGATTGGCGGCATGGTTGCAATTAATGGTCACATTAGCGTATGTGATGGTGCTATAATCACTGGCATGAGTATGGTGACTAAGGCAATCACAGAACCTGGAATTTATTCTTCAGGCTTGCCACATTTAACCAATAAAGAATGGCGACGTAGTATTGCCCATATCCGTAACCTTGGCGATATGAAAGACCGCATTAAAGCACTTGAGTTACTGACAAAGTCACTCAATATTGAAGACAAATAAGGATGCTATTTTGGCAAATGAATTAAATAGTCTTGATATCCAAGATATCTTGAGTTTACTTCCGCATCGTTACCCGATGCTACTTGTTGACCGTGTACTTGATTACACGCCAGGCGAGTCGTTACATGCTATAAAAAACGTAACAGTGAACGAACCTATTTTTACGGGTCATTTTCCTAATCAACCTATCTTTCCAGGTGTGTTGATTTTAGAAGCAATGGCACAAGCAACTGGCTTACTTGGTTTTAAGACAGTTGAAAATCGCAGTGATAACGAACTATATTTATTCGCAGCGATCGACAATGCGCGATTCAAACAGCCGGTATTACCTGGTGATACCATGCATTTGCATGTAGAGTTTGTAAAAGAGCGCCGCAATATATGGAAATTTGCAGCAGAAGCAAAAGTTGACGGCAAAGTAGTGTGTACTGCCGAAATCATGTGTGCGAGAAGAGAGTTTTAATAGTGATCCATCCTACGGCAATAATCGAACCAGGTGCAAAACTTGGAAATAACGTATCAGTTGGCCCTTATAGCTATATCGGTAACGATGTAACTATTGGTGATAACTGTATCATCGAATCTCATGTGGTTGTAAAAGGCCCATCGACGATTGGTTCTGGTAACCATATTTTCCAATTTGCTTCGGTTGGTGAAGCTTGCCAAGATAAAAAGTACGCTAATGAGCCAACAACCTTGATTATTGGTGACAACAACGTGATCCGTGAGTGTGCAACTATTCACCGAGGTACAATTCAAGATCAAGGTGTGACAAAAATTGGTAGCAATAACCTATTCATGGCTTACACACACGTTGCACATGATGCAGTCGTGGGCGATAACGTTATTTTTGCTAACAATGCCTCTGTTGCTGGCCACGTTCATGTAGGTGATTGGGTGATCCTTGCAGGTAATTCTGGTGTTCATCAGTTCTGTAAAATCGGTTCTCATGCCTTTGTTGGTATGTACTCAGGTGTTAATAAAGATGTACCGCCATTCGTAACAACTATTGGTACGCCGGCGGGCCCTGTAGCAATCAATACTGAAGGCATGAAGCGCCGAGGTTTTGAAAGCGATGAAATCATGGCCACACGTCGTGCATATAAAACACTTTACCGTAAGAGCTTAGGTGTTGAAGAAGCAATCGCTGAGCTAAGCGAAGATGCTGCGAAGTACCCAGCTGTTCAGCTGATGATAGACTTTGTGAAAAGCTCTGAGCGCGGAATTATTCGCTAATTATAAGCGATAGACTAAAAGCCACCGTAAGGTGGCTTTTTTGTTTTATAGTTCAGGTTTTGCTAATACCAATCCGCAATAATACTTAATCATTTTGAGGGATTAAACCTGTCGCTATCTGCGTTAAAAATTTCTAATTTAGAACAACTAAATAACGAAATTTTTGCCTTGCTATCAACGAGGTTTTATTGCCTCAAAATAGACCATTTAATTAAGCGAATTGGTATAAGCGCTTGCTACCTTTATGGTAAAAAAAAGGATTATATAATATGAACAAACTCATCCTCTTTGCATTATTTAGCTTAATTATAACTGGTTGTAGTAGTGCGCCTTCGGTATCTAAAGGAGTGATTGAAAAAGGCAAAGCCAGTTATTACGCTGATAAATACCATGGCCGAACTACAGCAAGTGGAGAGGTGTTTAATCAACAGGCATTGAGCGCGGCTCATCAGACGCTTGGCTTTGGCAGCAGAGTAAAGGTCACCAATATTAGTAACAATAAAAGTGTGATTGTTACCATTAATGACCGCGGCCCATTTATCCGCGGTCGTATTATCGATTTATCAAAAAAGGCGTTCTCACAAATTGCCTCAGTAAAGCAAGGTGTGATTGACGTCACAGTTGAGCGACTCGATTAAAAACGGGTGATAAGCTCCACGTAATCAGCTTCATTCGCCACTAATTCAGCATGACTTGCAAGCGCTCTTACTTGTCCTTGTTCTAACCAAATAACCTTGTCAACACGACTTAGCATTTCTGGATCGTGAGTAATGGTCAGCATAGTTTTATCGGCCCATATTTTTTCAAGCGTAGTGAGCAATTTCTGCTTGGTATGGTTATCTAGGCTCTCTGTTGGTTCATCAAGAACAATTAAATTACCTTCCCTTAATAGGGCTTGGGCAATGGCGATTCGACGTGACTGACCATGTGAAAGTTTTCTTCCCGCGGTGCCTAAACGGGTATTAAGGCCGGTCTTTAAGTTCTTTAGCCAAGAGCCAAGTTCAGCTTGTTCACAGGCTTCAATAAGCATTTCATCAGTCGCCTCTGGCGCTGCATAGCGAAGATTCTCACGAAGCGTACCATCAAAAATATGATGTTGCTGAGCAACAATTGTCAGCTGCTTAAAGCGTGTTGCAGCCGTCATGCTTTCTAGTTCAAAGGTACCTTGATCTGTAATGAATTTTAATGAGCCTGATTGCTTTGGCCAAAGGCCTGTGAGTAAGTTAACAAGAGTAGTTTTGCCACTGCCACTGGCACCCACTAGCGCAACCTTACTCCCCGGTGTAATCACAAAATTGATATTATTAAGAGCTTTGTTTTTCGCTCCTGCGTATTGGTAATTTACCGCAGCCAGTTCAAGACCTATTGCAGATTGGTGAGCTAAGCAGTTTTGCTGTTTACTTAGATGGCTGCTGTGCTTATCTTCAAGTGCAAACAGTCGCTTTGCAGCACTTAGGGTGAGTGGCAACTCGATAAATGCAGTGGGCAAGGTGAGCACTGTTTCAAAACTTGCTAATACAAATAACGCGAGCATCGCCAGTTCAACGTTTTTCATGGTTCCCATTGCAACCAGTGGAATTATCATAAATACACTGGCTAGCATGGTAAGCTGTATCACCAAAGTGCTTAAGCCATTGCTGTTTGCAACGGCTTTGTGGCGGTTATAGAGCTGGCTGTTGTATTGCTTACTCAGTAAGTCACAATGGGTTAATTGCGCTTCTTGTGCTTGATAAACAGCAAGCTCTCTTGCACCTTTTAGAGTATCGGCAAGTTCAGACCTTAATTCTGCTGAAATTTGTGTTTCTGCATCTGCTTGTCGGTGAAGTTTACGGCTTAATATTGCTGGTAGCAGTACGCCAATAATCATCAGTGAAATAAAGCAGACTAATGCAACCTCAGCGCTATACATAGCCATAAATGCCATTACGATAGGGATGCTGATAATCGCGACGATAATGGGAAGCAGCACATTTAGGTAAAACTTATCTAGCGCATCAACATCGTTTTGTAGGCGGTTAAACAAATCGCTACTACGACTCATTGCTAAGTCAACGTTGTTTAGCTGGCTGAGGGTCCTGAACATTTTTACGCGAAATTCGCTCAGTAATAAAAAGGTGGCATTATGAGTTATCATCCGCTCACCGTAACGTGAAGCTGTGCGTACTATCGCTAAAAAGCGGATCACCCCAGCTGGAGTAAAGTAATTCATCTGCACTCCGGCAATACCAGCGGCTGCCATGGCTGCTAAAAACCAACCCGAAATAGCGAGTAAGCCAACGTTAGCAAGTACCGTTAAGCTTGCTAAAAAAGCACCCAGTAACAGCATGCCAGCATGAGGCTTGCATAGCTTTAATAAGCGTATAAAGTTATGCATGGGCTTCACCTTGGCTCACGAGTTTAGCTAAGAGGCCTGCTTGTTCAATGAGTTGCTGATAATGACCAGATTCAACAATTTGACCTTGTTGCATTACGTAAATATTATCCGCCTGTTTTACCGTATTAAGCCTGTGAGCAATAACCAACACGAGATGGTTTTTTGCATAATCTTGAATTGCCTGATTGATTAGGCGCTCTGTTTGGCTGTCTAAGTGCGCTGTAGGCTCATCAAGCATTAGCACAGGGGCACTTTTTAAAAACGCACGGGCAAGGGCTATGCGCTGCTTTTGCCCCCCAGAGAGGCCTTCTCCTTGCTCACCTAATAAGGTATTAAATCCATCAGGTAAGGCGTTTATAAACTCTAGCGCACCTGCTCTCATTGCGGCCTCGTCGAGTTCTGTTTGACTTGCATCTGGTTTAGCTAATCTCAGATTGTCTGCAACAGTTCGATAAAATAACGTGGCTTGTTGTGGGATCCACGCAAGTTGTGCTTGCCAATCATGTAAAGCAATAGTGCTTAGTTGCTGTCCGTTAATGATAATGGCACTGCTGGCTTGATGATGAAAACCCAATAGGCAATCAAATAAGGTACTTTTACCAGAGCCACTTTCACCCACAAATGCAATTAGGCCTTTTTTAGGTAGGGTTAAGTTTATATCAGTCACCCCTTCATTTGTTTCGGGGTAGTGGTAGCTAAGCGCACTCAGTTGTATGTCTTTTAGCGGTAACTCAAGTTTAGAGGAACCTAAATGTTCATCGGCGTCGCTCTGATTAATTATGTCGACCATATCAGCAGCGGCGCTAATACCCTCGAGCTTTGCATGGTAATGAGTGCCCATTTGTCGAAGTGGTAAGTAAAACTCAGGAGCCAGTAATAGCACTACAAATCCGGTGGCAAAATCGAGCGTACCAAAAAACAGTCTAAAGCCAATGATCACTGCAACAAGTGCAACACTAATAGTGGCTAAAAACTCAAGTGCGAAAGAAGATAAAAAGGCAACTTTCAATACTCCCATGGTTGCACCACGGTAATCATCAGAAATCTGACTGATACTATTTAGCTCACGCTTGGTTGCATTAAATAGTTTTAATTGAGTAAGCCCTTGTAGGCGGTCGAAAAAGTAATTGCCGAGTACAGCAAGTTGCTGCCAACGTTCTTGGTTGAGCTGCTCAGCTTTATGGCCCACTAAAATCATAAAAAATGGGATAAGCGGGGCTGTTAAAAGAAAAATGAGCCCAGCTTTGTAATCGGTTGGAAAAATCACTACTAATATAGCCAAAGGGATCAGTGCGCTGTATGCCACGCTGGGAATGTAGTTTGCGTAGTATTGATGCAGCGCTTCAACACCATTATGTAATGTATTAAGCGTTGCGCCATGTCCTTTTTGTTCACTATAGGCCGGACCAAGTTTGGTTAACTTTTCAAGTAATGTATTGCGCATCACGTTTTTTATTTTTAATGCGGCAAGGTTACTTACTCGCTCACTAAGAGCAACAAGCACAGCGCGTAGTAAGATAAGTCCAGCAAGAGGCCATAACAAGGGGGTTACAGCTTGCAAGTCTGCTTGCTCAAACATGACTTGATGAACAGCGTTTGCAAGAAGATAACAAGAGGCAATCATTAATAGGGCATTGAGTGTACCCAGACTAATGCTTAATTTAAGAAGTCCTGAAGCGGACTGACTATACTGCTTTAAAAAAGCGCGCAGCGTTTGCTGCTGCGCGCGATTTGGTCGGGGTTTAGTTGTCATCGTTGTTTTTGAGTCTCGCGTACAGCTCTAGCTCATCATCAGCGATAGAATCTTTATGTTGGTGAAATTCGTACCACATTACGTTAATCACCCCAAGAGTACAGGCTAATAGAACACCTAATATCCAGGCAAAATACCACATATTTAAATCTCCTTAATAGCTACCGTGGGTGTTGTTTTCAATTTCATTGATGGTTACTTTGCGCCACATTTTCACATAACACCATGTCGTGTAAATAAGAATAAGTGGTACAAAAATAACGGCAGCGAAAAACATCACGTTTAATGTCATATGGCTCGAAACTGCATCCCACATAGTTAGACTAATATTTGGGTTATTGCTCGAAGGCATAACGAACGGGAACATTGACATACCCGCAGTCAATATCACACCTGCTAGCATTAAGCTTGAAGCGATAAGTGCCATCGCTGGTTTGTGTAATTTAGATAACACAATTGCCAGTGCAGCCATGATAAAAGCAAGAGCAGGGAACAGCATTGTTAATGGCATTTTTGTATAGTTATCAAGCCATGCACCAGGTGCCTGAGTTACTGTTTTAGCCAATGGATTTGCAAAGCCTTGTGTATCGCCCATGCTAACGATTTTATAACCGTCAATTTGAGATACCCACACACCTGCTAAGGCAAATAATACAATAAACGCCATAAGTGCATATTGGCCATATTGTGCTGAACGTTTTGCTACTTCTGCATCAGTTCGAAGTTGCAACCACATACCCGCATGACCAACTAGCATAAGTACACTAACGAGACCAACGACGATGGCAAACGGGTTCAATAACGCAAAGAATGAACCTTGGTAGCTAACACGTAGTAGATCATCGATATGATAAGGCACACCTTGTAATAGGTTACCAAAGGCAACCCCAAATACGAGTGCTGGAATAAAGCTACCTGCAAACAGGCCCCAATCCCAGTTATTACGCCAGCGTGGTGAATCTATTTTTGAGCGGTAATCAAAACCAAGCGGTCTGAAAAATAGCGCAAATAACACCAGCATCATTGCAAAGTAAAAGCCAGAGAATGCGGCTGCATACACCATAGGCCAAGCAGCAAAGAGGGCACCACCTGCGGTGATGAACCATACTTGGTTTCCATCCCAGTGAGCACCAATGGTGTTAATTACTGTACGGCGTTCAACATCAGTTTTACCAACCAGACGAAGCAAAATTGCCACGCCCATATCCATACCATCGGTCACTGCAAAGCCAATCAGTAATACACCAATTAACAGCCACCAAATTAGTTTTAGTGTTTCGTAATCAAAAATCATGACTGAGCTCCTTCGCTTACAAGTGAATCCGCTTTGGCAAGTTCATGGTGATATTTACCGGTATGAAGCGAGCTTGGACCTTGTTTAACAAAGCGCAGCATCAACCAGCCTTCAACTGCAGCTAGACCTGTATAGAATACTAAGAAACCAGTAATACTAATCAATAAGTCATTCACCGTCAGCGACGAGGTTGCCAAGAAGGTCGGTAGAATTTCTGAAATTGCCCAAGGTTGGCGACCGTATTCTGCAACAATCCAGCCAAACTCAATGGCAATCCAAGGAAGTGGAATACTCCATACTGCAGCCCAGAGTAACCAACGCTTTTGCTCAATAATACGGTGTGCATTGTAATAAAACGCCAGAACAAATACGCCAAGCATAATGACACCACAGCCAACCATGATTCTAAATGACCAGAACATAGGGCCAACTTGAGGGATTGAGTCTTTCACTGCTTTTTGAATATGTTCTTCTGTTGCATCTACCACGTTAGGTGTGTAGCGCTTAAGTAACAAACCATAGCCAAGATCAGCTTTTAAAGTATCGAATTTAGCAATGTTTTCAGGGGTGTCTTCACCACCACGAAGCTTCTCTAGGTATTCGTATGCAATCATGCCATTACGAATACGCTCTTCATGCTGTGCTTCGAGGTCTTTAATGCCTGTTACTTGCTCATCAATTGAGCGCGTTGCAATGATACCTAGCGCATATGGAATTTTAACAGCAGCGTGGGTTACTTGCTCTTCAGAGTCAGGAATACCTACCAGTGTGAATGCAGCAGGGGCTTCTTCGGTGTGCCACTCAGCTTCAATGGTAGCGAGTTTTACTTTTTGCACCTCGCCAACTTCGTAGCCAGATTCATCACCAAGTAAAATAACACAAAGAATAGACGCTAAACCAAAACCTGACGCGACCGAGAACGAGCGTTTTGCAAAAGCAAGGTCGCGACCTTTTAAGATGTACCAGCTACTAATACCAAGTACGAACATAGATGCTGCAACATAGCCTGCTGATACGGTATGAATAAACTTAACTTGTGCGACTGGGTTAAATACCAATTCAGCAAAGCTGGTCATTTCCATACGCATGGTTTGGTAATTAAATTCAGCACCTACAGGATTCTGCATCCAACCATTTGCTACTAAAATCCATAGCGCAGATAAGTTAGTACCTAATGCCATCAAGAAGGTTGCAGCAAGATGCTGGCGTCGTGTCAGTCGTTCCCAGCCTAAAAAGAACATACCCACAAAAGTTGATTCTAAGAAGAAAGCCATTAAGCCTTCAATCGCCAGTGGAGCACCAAAAATATCGCCCACATAGTGAGAGTAATAAGACCAGTTGGTACCGAACTCAAACTCCATGGTAAGGCCTGTGGCCACACCAATCGCAAAGTTAATACCAAATAACTTACCCCAGAACTTAGTCATATCACGATAAATTTCTCGACCAGTCATCACGTAAACGGATTCCATGATCACCAAAATCCACGTCATACCTAAGGTAAGTGGGACAAATAGGAAGTGAAATAGGGCAGTGATTGCAAATTGCAATCGCGATAGATCCACAAATGTTTCATCTATCATTGTTAAGCTCCTTGTTAGCGGGTGCGGTAGACACGACAAATTATCGGTTATAAAGTTTCAGTAATTATTGAAACTTTGCAAATAGTAAACCTGTATTCATTTTAGTCAATAGGAAAATATGAAATAAAGATGAATTAATTATGTTCATCTTTTCTACAGATTAGAGATAAAACTCTAAAATTTCAAATATTTAATCGTTATAAAAAGCCTGTTAGCTATGGCTTATTTTATTCTTTTTCATATATTTTTTTTAGCAAGCGGCAATAAACCTGCACGATTCGCGCTTAAGAAGCTCAATCATTGAGCAAGTAAGCACGCTAATTTCGATTTCTAGTATTTATTAACTCTGTGACATTTATCCGACTGCTAAAACACGGTAAACTCATTTTTATTAGTGCCAAAAGTTGCGAATTATCAACGAATGAAAGAACATACAAAGCCGTTACGTATTGCCTTGGTGGCAGGTGAGTTATCTGGTGATATTTTAGGTGAAGGGCTAATAAAAGCACTTAAACGCCGTTTTCCGGATGCCATATTTGAAGGGATTGCGGGCCCGCGTATGCAAGCGGCTGGCTGTAAAACATTATTCGATATGGATGAATTATCGGTAATGGGTTTAGTTGAGGTACTTGGCCGGTTACCTCGCTTACTTAAAATACGCAAACAATTGGTGCAACATTTTATCGACAATCCACCGGATGTATTTATTGGTATTGATGCGCCTGACTTTAATTTACGTGTTGAAAAACCGCTAAAAGAAGCAGGCATTAAAACAGTACAATATGTTAGTCCATCAGTGTGGGCGTGGCGTGAAAAACGTATTCATAAAATCAGTGCAGCCACAAATTTAGTGTTGGCATTATTACCGTTTGAAAAAGCCTTTTACGATAAACACGGTGTACCATGTACTTTTGTTGGGCACACGCTTGCCGATGATATTGCACTTGAGCATGACCAAACCGAGGCTCGTAACAAACTTGGTTTAGCACAAACAGATAAAGTGCTAGCGTTATTACCGGGTAGCCGTGGTTCTGAAGTGGGGCTTTTAAGCGAAACCTACATCGAAACGGCATCTAAACTACAAGCACAAAATCCTGATCTTAAAATTGTGGTGCCATTAGTTAATGAGAAACGAAAAGCACAGTTTTGTGAAATTTTAGAAAAAACAGATCCAGAGCTAAAACTGCAATTATTGGATGGTCAGTCAAACCTTGCAATGCAAGCAGCGGATGCCATTTTACTTGCCTCAGGAACCGCAACACTTGAAGGCATGTTGTATAAAAAGCCGATGGTCGTGGGCTACAAAATTAAGCCTATGAGTTATTGGATATTCAAAACATTATTCACTTTTAACATTAAATATTTCTCGTTGCCTAACTTATTAGCCAATGAAGAACTAGTACCAGAATACCTACAATCAGAGTGTAATGTTGATAACTTATCAGCTGCGCTAACACCTATGTTGAATACGGATAACAGTGAACTAAAAGCGCGCTTTTTAGCCATCCATAAAGACATAAGATTAAATGCCAATGAACAAGCTGCAGCAGCAGTCGCGGAGTTACTAAATGCAAATTGAACGACCGAATGTTAATTATATTGCTGGTGTAGATGAAGTTGGCCGTGGTCCATTGGTCGGTGATGTTGTTACCGCTGCGGTGATACTCGACCCAAATAAGCCTATTGCAGGTTTAACCGATTCTAAAAAGTTATCAGACAAAAAACGTCAATTATTGGCTGCAGAAATAAAAGAAAAAGCGCTGTGTTATGCCATTGGTCGCTGTAGCCCAAGTGAAATTGACGAATTAAATATATTGCACGCCACTATGCTAGCAATGAGTCGCGCAGTTGAAGGCTTAAGTGTTAAACCTGAGTTTGTTTTTATTGATGGCAACCGTGTGCCAAGCCAACTGACAGTTCCAGCACAGGCGGTAGTAAAAGGCGATAGCTTGGTCGAAGAGATTTCAGCTGCTTCTATTTTAGCTAAAGTTGCCCGTGATGATGAAATGATTGAGCTTGATAAGCGTTATCCTGATTATGGCTTTGCAGGCCACAAAGGCTATCCGACTAAAGCGCACTTTGCGGCACTCGAACAATACGGTGCAATTGCAGAACATCGTAAAAGCTTTAAACCTGTTCAGCGCATTTTGGCGTTAAAAGGAGAGCAATTGTAATGCCAGCGCCGCAATTTGTTCACTTACGTGTTCACTCAGATTTCTCAATGGTGGATGGTCTAGCTAAAACTAAGCCGATTGTAGCTAAAGCAGAAGAGCTGCAAATGCCTGCATTGGCTATTACCGATCAGATGAACTTATGTGGTTTGGTGCGTTTTTATGGTGCTGCCCATGGTGCCGGTATTAAGCCAATTGTCGGCGCTGATTTTTGGTTAAGAAGCCCTGAATTTGAAGACGAACCTAGTCGTATTACCATCTTAGCGAAAGATAACGAAGGCTATAAAAACCTTACTTTATTGATCTCTAAAGCATATCAGCGCGGACATTTATTTCATCGCCCTGTGGTTGACCGTGAATGGCTGGTGGAGCACAAAAATGGCCTAATCTTATTATCTGGTGCGAAAGATGGTGACTTAGGTAAAGCCCTATTAAAAGGTAACCCTGGGCTCATTGAATCGGTAGTTAGCTTTTATAAGCAGCATTTTAGCGATCATTATTACATTGAGCTTATTCGTACTGAGCGTGCTTTAGAAGAAGACTATTTACACCTAGCTGTTGAGCTTGCCGCAAAAGAGCAGTTACCCGTGGTGGCAACTAACGAAGTAGTGTTTTTAAAACCAGAAAACTTTGAAGCCCACGAAATCCGAGTTGCAATCCATGACGGTTACACATTAGAAGATAAACGTAGACCAAAACGCTTTTCTGAGCAGCAATATCTTAAAACAGCGGAGCAAATGGCTGAGCTATTTAGCGATATTCCAGAAGCGTTAGAAAACACCGTTGAAATTGCCAAGCGCTGTAATGTGACCGTGCAGCTAGGGACTTACTTCTTACCAGATTATCCAACTGGATCGCTGAAAATTGACGACTTCTTGGTAAAGGTTTCTGAAGATGGTCTTGAAGAGCGTTTACAGTTTTTATTCCCCGATGAGCAAGAGCGTAAAGAAAAACGTGTTGAGTATGATGAGCGTCTAAAAATAGAGCTCGAGGTAATCAACCAAATGGGGTTCCCTGGTTACTTCTTGATCGTAATGGAGTTCATCCAGTGGAGTAAAGATAACAATATTCCGGTAGGACCAGGGCGTGGTTCTGGTGCTGGTTCGTTGGTTGCTTATGCACTAAAGATTACCGACCTTGATCCGTTAGAATTTGACTTACTATTCGAACGTTTCTTGAACCCTGAGCGTATCTCAATGCCCGACTTTGATGTCGACTTCTGTATGGACCGACGCGATGAGGTAATCGATCACGTAGCGGCGCTTTATGGTCGTGACGCGGTATCTCAGATCATCACTTTTGGTACCATGGCCGCAAAAGCGGTTATTCGGGATGTAGGCCGTGTATTAGGTCACCCTTACGGCTTTGTTGATCGTATTTCGAAATTAGTACCGGGCGATCCGGGTATGACCTTAGCTAAAGCCTTTGATGTTGAGCCACGTTTACAAGAAGCCTACGACGGTGATGAAGAGGTAAAAGAACTTATCGATATGTGTCGCATCCTTGAAGGGTGTACACGTAATGCCGGTAAACACGCTGGTGGTGTTGTAATATCTCCAACTACTATCACTGACTTTGCGGCCCTTTATTGTGATGATGAAGGTAAATTCCCAGTAACGCAATTTGATAAAAACGATGTTGAGACGGCAGGCTTAGTTAAGTTCGACTTCTTAGGTCTAAGAACGTTAACTATCTTGCAGTGGGCGCTTGATATGACTAATGAGCGCTTAGCCCGAGAGGGGAAAGAGCCGGTTGATATCAACGCTATTCCTCTTGATGATAAGCCAAGTATTGAGTTACTGCTACGCGCCGAAACCACCGCGGTATTCCAGCTAGAATCTCGTGGTATGAAAGATTTGATTCGCCGTCTGAAACCCGACTGTTTCGAAGATATGATCGCACTGGTAGCACTATTCCGCCCAGGTCCATTGCAATCAGGCATGGTAGATAACTTTATCGACCGTAAGCATGGTCGAGAAGAAATATCCTACCCAGATGTGCAATGGCAACATGAAAGTCTGCAGCCAATATTAGAGCCAACCTACGGTATCATTCTATACCAAGAACAAGTAATGCAGATTGCGCAGGTTCTAGCAGGTTATACGCTAGGTGGCGCTGATATGTTGCGTCGTGCGATGGGTAAGAAAAAGCCAGAGGAGATGGCAAAGCAACGTTCAACCTTCGAAGAAGGAGCTGTTAATAACGGAGTTGACGGCGAACTTGCAATGAAAATCTTCGACTTGGTAGAGAAGTTCGCAGGTTATGGTTTTAACAAATCTCACTCAGCTGCTTATGCCTTAGTATCGTACCAAACACTGTGGATGAAAACCCACTACCCAGCAGAATTTATGGCTGCGGTAATGTCGGCGGATATGGATAACACCGATAAAATTGTTACCTTGGTAGATGAATGTGAAAACATGAAACTGACCTTGCTACCACCAGATGTAAATGCCGGTGAGTACAAGTTTACGGTTAATCTACAAGGTGAAATTGTCTACGGTATCGGTGCAATTAAAGGGGTCGGTGAGGCGCCTGTTGAAGCTATTTTAGAAGCTCGTAGCGAAGGTGGTCCGTTTAAAGACTTATTTGATTTTTGTGCCCGTGTTGACTTAAAGCGTTTAAATAAGCGTGTTGTTGAAAAGCTTATTTATGCCGGAGCACTCGATCAACTTGGCCCAGATAAAACACAGCCTGGTCGTGCTACCTTATTGGCTAGTTTAAAAGATGCAATGCGAGCAGCCTATCAGCATCATAAGGCTGAGTCACTAGGGCAGGCAGATTTATTTGGTTTACTTGCGACAGAGCCAGATGAAGTTGAACAAGCATTCATTAAAGCAACTGATTTAACCGACAATGAGTGGCTTGATGGTGAGAAAGAAACCTTAGGCCTGTATTTAACTGGCCACCCAATTAATCAGTATCGTAAAGAGTTAAAACACTATACAACGGGAAGACTAGTCGATTTACAGCCAACTAATCGCGATGTGCAGTCCACAGCTGCAGGCTTAGTGATTTCTGCCCGAACCCTGATAAACAAAAAGGGAAATCGTTGGGGTCTTGTAACTTTAGATGACAAGAGTGCCCGTATTGATGTACGCTTATTCCCAGAACAGTTTGAAATGTACCAAGATTTGCTGCAAGTAAACAATATCTTGGTAATATCAGGACAGGTCAGCTTTGATAACTTCTCCGGTGGCATTACAATGACCGCTAGAGACATATGCACCATCGCTGAGGCGCGAGAAAAACGTATAAAAGCGATTAAAATGACCTTAAATATGGTGCAGATCGAGGCGAACTTCTTCGATAATTTACAAAAAGTACTGGAACCTTATAAGTTTGGTACTTGTCCTATTAAAGTATTCTATCAACGTCCGGATGCGTTGGCTGAGATTACTTTAGGAACCGAATGGTGTGTTACGCCGAGCGATGACTTAATTCACAAGTTATCGCTTATGGCGGCGCAAGATGTAGAACTAGAATTTAATTAATTAGGTAGTTTAGAGCATGAGCCTCAATTATCTTGATTTTGAGCTTCCAATTGCAGAATTAGAAGCAAAAATTGAAGAATTACAAAATGTAAGCCGCGCTGGCGAATTAGACCTTGGATTAGAAGAGGAAGTCAGTCGATTAAAAGAGAAAAGTGCTGAAATGAAAGAGAAAATTTTCTCTGAATTAGGTGCTTGGCAGGTTTCTCAGTTAGCCCGTCATCCGTTGCGTCCTTATACTCGTGATTACATCGAGCGTATTTTCACGGAATTTGACGAACTAGCAGGCGACCGTACTTTTGCTAACGACCCAGCTATTTTAGGCGGTGTTGCACGTTTTGATGGTCAACCAGTGATGGTTATTGGCCAACAAAAAGGTCGTGATACTGCAGAAAAAATTAAACGCAACTTTGGTATGCCAAAGCCAGAAGGTTACCGTAAAGCACTACGCTTAATGGAAATGGCTGAGCGTTTCAAAATGCCAATCATGACATTCATCGACACGCCAGGTGCATACCCAGGTGTTGGTGCAGAAGAGCGTGGTCAAAGTGAAGCTATTGCTCGTAACCTTAAAGTAATGGCTGCATTAAAAGTACCAACCATCTGTACTGTGATCGGTGAAGGTGGTTCTGGTGGTGCATTAGCAATTGGTGTGGGTGACCGCGTTAACATGTTGCAATACAGCACTTACTCAGTTATTTCACCAGAAGGTTGTGCATCAATCTTATGGAAAAGCGCAGACAAGGCACCATTAGCTGCAGAAGCAATGGGTGTAACTGCTGCACGTGTTAAAGAGCTTGATTTAATCAACAACGTAATTGATGAGCCGCTAGGTGGCGCACATCGCAATTATGATGCCATGGCTCGTAACCTTAAAAACCAACTTAAGCGTGATCTTGCTGAGTTACAAGGCCTTTCACTTGATGAAATGCTTGATCAGCGTTACAAGCGTTTAATGTCGTTTGGTTATTGCTAACACAGCAAATAAATGAAAAAAGCCGCTTTTGCGGCTTTTTTTGTTTTATAATGCAGATAACTCAGGCGCTTATATACTCATTGGTTATTAATGCAAACATCAGGTTTATATCACCATTTTTTAGCACAATTACAGCCTTTGCTGAACGCTCAGCAACGCTACTTTAGTGTCGCCTTATCAGGTGGTGTTGACTCTGTCGTGTTATTACATCTAATGAGCTTAGCTCGAAAACAGCATCCTGAACTTGAACTTGAAGCCGTGTATGTTAATCATGGTTTGAGTGAACATGCTTATGAGTGGCAAGTATTTTGTAAATCGCTATGCGAAGAGCTAGGTGTGACATTTAAAGCGTTGCAGGTTGAAATTATTGAACGCTCGCGTACTTCACTCGAAGCACAAGCTCGAGAGGCAAGATACCAAGCTCTCGATGAGCACTGTTTGGTTGGTAGTGTAATTCTGCTTGGTCAGCACTTAAATGACCAACTTGAAACTTTCTTATTACGGCTTAAACGCGGCTCAGGCTTACAGGGCTTGGCATCGATGCAACAAAAGCGATTATTAGCTTCTGGGCGAGTTTGCTTTAGGCCACTGATAGATATTACTCGTGAGCAAATAGAGCAGTTTGCCGATGAGTTTGCCATTACCCACATCACCGATGACTCAAATGTTGATGAACGCTTTGACCGTAATTTTTTACGTCATCAGGTAATGCCTACTTTAACTGAACGCTTTCAAGGCTTTGAAAAAAGTGCAGCGCGTAGTATTCGACTGTTACAGCAACAGCAATCGTTACTTGATGAGTATACCCAAAACGATCTTGCAAACTGTCAAAATAAGTATAAAGGCTTAAGTTGTGCGGCAATTGCTGATTTTAGTAAGCCCAGACAAGCTAACCTAGTGCGTGCGTGGCTTAATCAGTTTACGTATCAGTTACCTTCTGAAAATCAACTGCAGCAAATTATCGAGCAAGGCTTAACGGCAAAAGCCGATGCGCAGTTAAAAATCTGTTTGCAAAGCGGCGATGTTCGTCGTCATCAGCAATATTTGTATTTTGTGACGGAGCAAGCAATACCACAGGCAATGGATATTGCTTTGCAAAGCGTTGAACTTACAGATGGCCGCAAATTAATTGTCAAAGCGGGCAAAGGTGTTAGGAAACCTCAAAAAGATGAGCGAGTAAGGGTTGAGTTTAATAAACCACAAGCGCGCATAAAGCCTTTGCATAAACCTGGCTCAAATACCTTAAAACATTGGTTTAAAGATGCCAAAGTTGCCCCTTGGCTTCGTGCGCAGACACCACTTATTTTTTATAATGATCAACTTGTGCAAGTTGTTGGCTACTTTGTTAGTGAGCAGCACAGTGTTGAAGATGGAATTATCTGGGAGACACCCTATGAGTGAACAACCACATGTAGGTTTATCGCTAGTTAATAAAGCACCACTAGGCTTTGTGTTATCTGTGTTAGTGGCTGTTATTGCTGGTTTTGCCTATGCAGAACTGACTTTAAACACACTTTTTTATGCGCTAGCTGGCGGCATAGTTTGTTCAATATTGCTGCTAGGCTATTGGTCAGGTAAAGGCGGTATTTTCTTTATTTTAGGCGTGCTTACGCCATTGGCTTTAGTGATGGTATCGCCCCTTACCAACATGGCTGCTTTGCTTTACTTATTAACTGGCTTCTTTGCTGGTTTTTGGTTAGTACTACTTGGTTATAAATTTATAAACAAAAAAGCCTAGCGGGGGATGCTAGGCTTTTACTTGATTAGTAAGCTCGTGCGCAATTTCTGCCTGCTGCTTTTGCCTTATAAAGGCCTTTATCAGCACGTGCGAATACTTCATTTTCGCAGTCTTGGTTATTGGCGAGTGTATAACCAATACTAGAAGAAACACTATATTTTTTCATTAAGCTGGAATCTTCTACTAGTTTCATAATGCGTTCTGCAACCACTTTATTGGTTGTAAATTCGGGGTCATCAATTAATAACGCGAATTCGTCTCCGCCAAAGCGAAAAATTGAGTCTGTTCCACGCACGCTGCAACGCAAAACTTCAGCAAATTCTTGTAAAACATCGTCGCCAATTTTATGACCATAGGTATCGTTAACTTGTTTAAAGTTATCTAAATCAAGCAGCATTAAACTAAACGGACGATGTTGTCGGCGGCAACGCTCTAATTTTTGTGCCAAGCTGTCATTAAATTGACTACGGTTGTTTAAGCCAGTTAGTGCATCTTTAGTAGCCAAGCGTAATACGCGGGTGTACATAAGTGCGTTACGTAACGGATAAACAAGGACTGCATGAAGCATTTTTAGTTTAGCTTCAATTGCCTTGCCCATAGGAAATTGGCTAAAGTAAATTAATTGCCCTAATCGTTCACTTTCGATATCTAAATCAAAAGAGTAGGGTGTTTGACTGGTATCGCTTCCAGCACTTTGTGACACTCCGAGCGCAGATTGAAACTGTAACCCAGATAAATTGATTAATTGTTTTGCGTGCTCGGCAAAAATAGTCAAAATTTCTTCGATTGATAACGTGGTTTGTAGCCTCGCGACCAAGTCTTGTGGATTATTCGTTTCATTTATTCGGTAATGCTCTGCCGAAAACGGCAGAAACTCGCCTCGCGCAGACACCCGCTGCGTCAAAATATGGACATTTTCCATGATAATTCTCCCCCCGGAGTGTTTTGATACTCATACTTAGCGAGATTTGTGCCACATTTTTAAACTGGCTGAAAAACAGATGGTTGCTATATTTAAAGGAGGGTACAGCTTTATCATCAAGTAGAAAGGAGTTTATTGCTTGCAAAATGTGCTGATTCAAGTGTTTGGCTTGCTCGTCGCTGCCGTATTATTTGTTTGGTTCTTCAAACGAATTGGTTTACCACCTATTCTTGCTTATCTTGCTACAGGCTTGTTGGCGGGTAGTCATGGTATAGGCTGGATGGCGCAAAGCCATGAAATGCATTTTGTTGCTGAGCTAGGCATTGTGTTCTTATTGTTTAGTTTAGGGCTTGAGTTTTCATTGCCGCGTTTAATGGCGATGCGCAACATTGTATTTGGCCTTGGATCCTTGCAGGTGGTGGTAACCAGTATTGTGTTTATGCTGGTTTTACTATTGTTGGAGCACAGCCTTTTAAATAGTTTTACTATTGCCAGTTTGATGGCACTGTCTTCAACGGCGGTGGTGGTTAAGTTGCTTAAAGAATCAGGAGATTTAAATCAGCGCCGCGGTCAGCTGGCAATCGGGGTGTTGCTATTTCAAGATATTGCTGTTGTTCCTCTGCTCATTGTTTATCCTTTACTAGCTCAAAGTGGCTCTGAAGAAATTGTTGGCGCACTTGCTTTTGCTCTCACCAAAGGTGCCTTGGTGTGTATTTTGTTGTTTGGTATAGGTAAGTGGATTTTACCTAAAGTGTTTAGCGAAATAGCGCTAGTAAGAACCGATGAGCTATTTATGCTAACGACCTTACTGGTTGCCTTATTTGCCGCAGGTCTAACTTACTTATTTGGCTTATCAATGGCGTTAGGGGCTTTCTTAGCTGGTATGATGTTGGGTGAAAGTCATTATCGACACCAATTAGAAGCCGATATTAGGCCTTTTCGCGATATTTTAATGGGGCTATTTTTTGTTACTGTAGGTATGCAGTTAGATGTGCTTTATGTGCTAAATAGCTGGTACTGGATCATCACCGTATTAATTGGCTTGTTACTGTTTAAAATTGCAGTGCTCGCGATTTCTGCTCAAGTGATGGGTGAACGTAAGCAAGATGCTGTATCGGCAGGTATAATGCTTTGGCAAATGGGGGAGTTCGGTTTTGTATTAATAGCGCTTGCTTCGCAGCATTTATTAATAAGCTCAGAGCAAGCTTCATTTTTAATTGCAGTTGGCGTGCTTTCAATGGCGTTAACGCCTTACCTCATTGATAAAACCCCCCTTATTCTTAAAAAACTGGGTCTTTTGAGCCACACAGGTCAGTACTGGCAACAGCCTGCGACCAGCAGTCCTTTGTATCAAAATCATGTGGTGATCTGTGGCTTTTCTCGCGTAGGCCAAACTGTTGCACGTTTTTTAAAACCTGAAGCTATTGAGTATGTAGCGGTAGAAAGTAACCCTATCTTGCTGCAAGAAGCTAAAGCAGCTGGCGAGCCTGTTATATTTGGCCATGTAAATCAAAAAGATATTTTAAAATCAGCTGGTGTAGAGCGTGCAAGACTAGTGATCATTACTTTTACAGATTTTGAGCAAACTCAAATAGTTGTAGATGCCATTAAGCAAATTGCGCCTGATGTTAAAATACTTGTAAGGATGCGTGATGATACAGAACTTGAAACCCTTAAAGAGCTTGGTGTTACTGAAGTTGTGCCAGAGACGCTGGAAGCAAGCTTAATGTTGGTGTCACATGTGCTTTATATGTCTGGCGTGCCGATGACGCGAATTATTCGCCGTGTTAGTAAAGAAAGGCGTAATCGCTATAAGTTTCTACATGGTTTTTTCACTGGTGATAAACTTGATGGTGAAGAGGCGAGCTCAGACAGACTTGAGTATCTGCATGTTATTGCGTTGCCTGAGCATGCTTATGCGGTAAATCAGAAAATTAGCGAGCTAAAGCTTGAGCAGCGCCGCGTGTCGGTTAGAGCACTGCGCCGACAAGACCGCGAAATTGACGCTCCTTCACCACAAACTATTTTACTGGCCGGCGATATTTTAGTGCTCCAAGGTAAACCTCGGCGAGTAGAGCGGGTAGAGCGCTTTTTACTCGATGGTATGGAGTAGCTACTCCAACTCTAAGAATTTGCGAATTTCTGGTAGTTTATTGAGACCATCTTGGTAGCCAATTTCAATTAGCTTTTGGGTATAGCGTTTCTCAAAGAGCAAGTAGCTGGTTAAACTTGATTGAGAACGCTTTTTCACACCTATCATGCGCAGTAGTAATTTGATTGCCATGGGCATATCATCATAAAACTGAGCAGCAATCGCATTGAAGTTTTGCGATGGATTGATGACGCATGTTTCGATTTGTTTTAGTTCCTGGTGCTTGTCGCGGGCAGGCAATAGGCTCAAAGTGCGATTGATACGTTGTAAGCGCTCTAAATCAGACTGTAGCGTGTCTGTGAACACACTGTCGAGTAAGTGACCAGCAATATTAGAAAGACCTGGGTAATGGGGTTGATAACCCGGTGGGTGCAACTCTTTTGGCTCATCAACACCAATAATAAAGATTTTCTCAGCACCTAAATGTATTGACGGGCTAAGCGGCGAGAGTTGGTGAATAGAGCCGTCACCAAAATAGTGGTTATAAACATTTACACTTGGGAACACCATAGGAATGGCACTTGATGCCATTAAGTGCTCAACATTAATGCGGGTTGCTTGGCCTTCACGCTTTGCTCTGCGCCAAGGATTTTGTGTCAGTGACTGAAAAAACGCTACAGAGTCGCCAGTGGTATAACTTGAAGCCGTAATTGAAACTGCATCTAAATAGTTTTTATGTAGGTTTCGTTCAATACGCGATAAATCGAGTATTTCGTGCAGTAGTTTTCTAAGTGGCTTATTGTTTAATAAGCTCGCTGGTGGGTGGTTTATATGTTCAGATTGAAAGCTTGTCAGCATGTTGCGAGTAATATGCAAAAACACACTTAAAAAGTCACTTTTATATACTTGAGAAGTAGAAAAGTTCTTCCAAACCCATTCAAGTTTTTTACATGCTAAGTGCGCACAAGATGCATAACAAGCTAATGCTGCAGAATTAATTGCGCCAGCTGATGTCCCATTAATAATAGTAAAGGGCAGCGGTGCTGTTCGAGGCATGCTTTGCGTTATCGCTTTAAGTACACCGACTTGATAAGCCGCTCGTGCGCCACCACCTGTTAGTAATAAAGCGATTTTAGAGTGTTGTGTTTTTTTTAACTTACTGCTCATGGTTGCATTTAAATAGTTGTGCGTCTTTACTTTATTTATCAACTGTAAGTCTTTAAGCTAGAAGAAGCAAAGATTAGCTCAAGGCTAAATGGTTTTTTCGTATTTTTATCTGTTTTATTTTTAAGGGAGTGTCTATGTCGGAGCATTCGTCAGAACCTGAAGTACAAAAAGGTTCATCAAATAATAACCTCATTTTTGCGGTTGTTATTCTTATCCTTATCGCTGGTGTAGCAGCGTTTATTTTATTAAAGCCTGAAGATAAACCAGTTCAAGTTGTTGAAGACATTGTTACTGAAGAAGTACCTGTTGTGGAATATCAAGAACCAGAAGCAGAGTCAGAACCAGAAGTTACAAACCCTGAACCAGAGCCTGTTGTAGTAGATACAGCTCCAGAGCGCACTCCTGAGCCAGTTCCTGAAGTTAAGCCATTACCAACCTTAAATGAAAGTGATGAAGTTGTTGTTGCTCGCATGGATGAATTACTAAGTGACCAAGTGATGAGTTTAATGGTGACTGATGATCTTATTCGTCGTGGTGTTGTGTATGTTGATAACATTGCAAAAGGTAAAGTAGCATTAAGTCATGCTCCTGTTGAGCGCCCTAAGGAGTCGTTCAAAGTCATAGAAGGTGATATTTTAACAATTGATCCAAATAGCTATGAGCGCTATACGCCTTATGTGAAACTCTTTACAAGCTTAAGTGCTGCGCAAGTGATTCGTATGTATGATGAATATAAACCTCTTATCAACGAAGCTTATGCAGAAATTGGCTACGAAGGTGATGCATTTACTGGGACTTTAGAAGAAGCTATTGATGTGCTTCTAGATACGCCAGAACCAAAAGGTGATATGCCACTAGTTCGTAACTCAGTCACTTATCAATACGCATACTCTGAATGGGAAAATCTTCCTGATGCGCAAAAACAATTGCTGCGCATGGGGCCAGAAAATATGAAAAAAGTGAAATCAGCTTTACGCAACATAAAAGCTGAACTTGAAAAGTAAGTAATTACCCCTCTAAATACAGTGCGATTGTATACCAAGTATGCAATCGCACTTTCTTTTTCGAATACCCCTTGAATAACAGGCTAAAAGTAGAGATAATCCCTCCCGCGCCAAACAAGGCCCTCAATGGTAGTCTTATTGGTCCTCTCGCAACACTAGCAGGTGAACCTGGTCAGGCCCGGAAGGGAGCAGCCACAGCGTGTGACGTGTGTGCCGAGATGCGGCTGGTAAGACTGCCACCCAAAATCCTATTTGGGTGACTTTCTTTATTTTCATTATCTTTTTCAAGTTTTAATACTCTGTTGTAATCCAATATTTATCTGATTTTATTTTAATTGCTCTAGATGCTTGGCTTTTTCAGTCCAAGACGCGGTGCCGTGTTTATGTGCAATAGTATTTGGATGGTATTGTTGCTTATGCCTTAATGCGGTTCGTTAGGCTTGCTGTGCAATTTGACAGACTTAATTTTTGTATGGTTTTTGATAAGTGAGGAGTCTAGAGTTCTTAAAATAGGTCAAACTGCTGCTTGTATTTATGCATGTTCAATGGTGGTGGCACTGTGGGTGTTAGGCAGGTGTATAGTGAGCGCCTTAATGCTCCCTAAAACTTAAGTGAATTGGGAATGCTTTATTGTCCCAATAGTAAGTATAGAAAGGTAACCTTCTTTCAAGAACTCTTTCAGAATTAATGTAAGATTCAAATGATAAGAATGAAAAGTATAGCCCTTGTCTATACTTTTCTAATCTTGAAATGAAACAGAAAACGATGAATAAAATTAAGAATGTCAGGCTCAAAATGAAGAGCTTAAAGTCGACGTAAAACAGCACCAATGTTAACAACGAAAGTGCTAAAGAATGATTGATAATTCTTAATTTGTTTTTTTTGAGTATTATCATTTTAGTTACTTGTTACATAGTTTATGTAATCAATTTCTTCTCTATTTAATGCTTTTTCTTCAGTGTCGTTATGATGCATTGCATCATTAAGAAAAGTAGAGCTGAGCTTAATAAAGTTTATTTTGTCTTCAAGTGATGTGTTATCTAGGCCTGCGAGAAGTAGTTTGCTGGAGAGCTCTGAAATAGATGCTCGGTTATTTCTCGCGAAGTTGAGACGTGGTAAAGAGTCAATAACAAGTATTAAGTTAACAATAGACTCATCTATATTCTTGTCCAATACGTTCATTTTATTCTCTCCTTATATTTATTAACTTGAAACCGACTCCTCTCACACTTTCAATAATGTAGCTGGTGTCATTCAAGATAATTCTTAACTGATAAATTGAAACATTTACATTGCCAATAACAGCTTTCTGTTCTGGCCAACCAATCCTTAGTAATTCGTACCTATTAACTGTTTTTCCAATATTCCGATAAAGAACCTCAAAAACCCTAAATGTGGCAGGGCTGACTCTGTATTTTTTTCCATAAATAGTCAGGCTTCCGTAATCAAAAATAAGAGGTTTGTTTTTGATTGGAGCTTGGCTGGTTCCTGAGTGTTCTGATTTCATCTTATCCTCCGTATCCAAATATGGTACTTGGTTTAATTGTCATATCAATAATTATTAAAAGTATTAAAACCATTAAAAATATTAAATTACTAAACGATTAAATTACTAAACCGCTAAATTCTTAAGGTTATGAAATTACTATGTTTATTTAAAATATTGAAATTTTCAAACTTTAAAGATGAGTAGTATGAAATGAAAATTCATTAATGAAAAAGTATCAATTTTGGCGCGGTGGTTACTCGATCTAGAAATGAAAAAAATAGTAGATAACTGGCCTAATCTAGCGTTAGACAGTCGTATTAGCGCCATTGCTTTTACTAAACTATTTCTATACTTAATAATAAAAAAAGGTGCAGTAGCACCTTTTTTTATAAGAATTGATAAAGGAATTCATGCTCTCTTAAGTGCACTCAAAATTGTTATTTCGCGAATACTTTAAACCCCCAAGCAGGCAGGGTTAGTGTTGAGCTTTCAGTAAACTCAACTATTTCTTTAGAAAGTACTTCTTTATATTTTCCTGTAAACAACGGCTCTTTAAAGCTGACAGTTTTAGGCTCTTTTGAAAGATTGAATACGGCAAATACTTTATCGTTTCCTTTTGCACGAACAAAGCTAAGCACCTGCTTAGGTGCGGTGTTTGGTACATGTACCATGCGGCCGCCAAATTGACCATTCCACAGGGCTTCATTGTTATGTTTGAGTGCAAATAGCGATTGGTATAAATCACCGATAGGGTGCTTTTGCCACTTTATTGGATCGCGTTCGAAAAAGGCGAGTCGTTTATCGTTGCCAGCTTCTTGTCCGTTATAAATCATCGGGAAACCTTCGCCGATCACAGAAAGTGTAATTACAGCTTCAAGTGCATCGCCGTAGTTTTCGAACATGGTGCCTTCCCATGCATTGGTGTCGTGATTTGCAACACCTACAAGGCGGTACGCCTCGGCCGGGAATGCACTTTCATTCCATGAATAATAAAGGAAGAGAGCGCTGACATCGGCATGAGCATTTACGATATTATGCATATGCTTAGACCATGACCAAGCGTAAGTCATATCGAATGCTTTAGCATGTAAATCACGAGATTCCCACTCAGCCAGCATTAAAACAGGCTTTATTTCATCAAGCTCACGGCGAACGTTATTCCAAAAGTCGACGGGTACAAAGCCTGCCACATCACAGCGATAGCCATCAATACCTACTTCTTTTACCCAGTATTTCATTGATTCAGTCATATACTTACGCAGCGCTGGCTTTGAATAATCAAAATCGATAATGTCAGACCAGTCCCACCAAGGCGTTGGCCTAAAGTTTCCTTGATAATCACGCTCGTACCAATCAGGGTGCTCATAGCGAAGCCAATTATCCCAGGCACTGTGATTCGCTACCCAATCTAAAATAACATACATACCCATTTCATGAGCTTTATCAACAAAGGCTTTTAGATCATTCAATGTGCCAAATTCAGGGTTTACTTTACGGTAATCTTTTACAGAATAAGGGCTACCTAAACTGCCCTTGCGATTTTCTTCGCCAATAGGGTTAATGGGCATGAGCCAAATAATATCTACACCTAATGCTTTTAAGCGAGGCAGCTGTTGCTGTGCTGCAATAAAGGTTCCTTCTGGAGTAAATTGGCGAGTATTTAATTGATAAAGTACCGCATTTTTTGACCATTCAGGATGAGTTATTTTTACATAGGGTTCTGGTTCATAGGCACTTTTTGTACTTGTGGTTTGTGAACATGCAGCGAGTAAGCTCAGTGTAAATATAAGCAAGCTTTTGGTAAGAAGTGAATTCATGTCAGACCTTGTTGTCAATTTAAATTGTGTGTACTAACAAACAGTCTGATAAATATATACCCAAGGTTTGTGTGTAACAAATTTGTACATACGTATTCACAGTATATTTACGTAATCGATTAAGTTCATCTTTCAAAAGTGTATTTAAAGGGCTAGGAAGGTAAAAACTTAAATGATTAAACCGGGTCGGGTATATGTTAAAACGACAGCAATGCATAGCCAAGCTGTCGTTTAAATATGCTGAGCTAGGCTGAAATCATAAAAGCAGATTTACTGGCATCCCAGCTGATCAGTTTTTTAATTTCTAGCTCTTTTAAAATGGTTAGTAATTCAGAGTCACTTAGACAACAGCCTTGTTTTAATGTATCGAGTGATATCTCTTTATTACGGCTATGAAGCTTAGAGGCCAACATAATACGGTAGATTAATTTTGACTTACGGTTCATAACGCATCTCCTCCACATTTTTGTTTATAGCAATTAGTTTGCTACTTGGTTTTATAATTTGGTCTAATGTGTACTGATGGTTTTTTCGACTATGGGGGATCTTTTTAGCTAAGTCAATTAATATCGAATGATATTTGTACAGCGCTATAAGAGAGGGAGTTAGTAGTAATCTACAAATATAACTCATTGAAAATATGTAATAAGTTACGCTTTTAAAAATTGGTATATTTATAAGAAATTAAAAATCAGAGGGTTATCGCTGTACTATAAAAGCTTAGTCAATGAGCTCATCGCGGCTAACTGCAATTGCATCATGCAGCGCTTTAAATAGTAAATGCTTTTCAATGGGTTTGCCTACGTGGCCATTAAAACCACAGTTCATGTATTCGATTATATTTTCTTTCATCACGTTGGCAGTCAAGGCAATAACGGGAATCTCTTTATCAATACTACGAATATGGGAGCAGGCTTCTATCCCCCCCATAATTGGCATTTGTATATCCATTAAAACTAAAATGGGGTTAAGTTGTTTAAATAACTCGACTGCTTCAGCACCATCTTTTGCAAAATGAAGATCTGCGTTGGTTTCAGCTAGCATCGACTTGATGATCATAGTATTGAGCGGGTTATCTTCAGCAATTAATAAGGTTTTAGCCGATAAATCAGGTGCGGTTACATCAGTAAAGCTATCATTTAAGTGTTGCTTTTCAGAGACTTTGAGTGGTAAATAAACGGTGAAATGGGTGCCTTTACCGAGTGCGCTGTCTACATCAATACGGCCGTTCATACGGTTAATGAGATTAGCGGTGATCGACATTCCTAATCCTGTGCCGCCAAAACGCCGCGTTATGCTGTTATCGGCTTGCTGAAAACGGTTAAACAGGTGCATTAAACCCTCTTTGCTCATACCAATGCCGGTATCAATCACTTCTATCTCAACACCTTGCTTTTGGATTTGCGAAGATTTATTAATCTTTACTTGCACGCCACCTTGCTCGGTAAATTTAACGGCGTTAGAAACCAGGTTTAAAATAATTTGTCGAACCCGAACTGGGTCTCCTATCCATAAATCTTCAACGTCATCGTCTATATCTATGTTTAATTCAATTGCTTTTTCGTTACAAAGCGGCAGAAAATCAGAATTGATCGACTCAACGACCTTCGACATCGAAAAATCCACCTGTTCAATATAAAGCTCGTTCGCCTCCATTTTCGAAAAGTCTAAAATATCGTTGATAATGGTAAGGAGTGATCGAGAAGAAAACAGCGCCTTAGAAACAACTTCAATATTTTTCGGTTTTTGAATGTTCGGCTGCAAAATTTGTAAAAGCCCCATTATGCCATTAAGTGGGGTGCGTATTTCATGGCTCATATTTGCTAAAAACTCTGATTTTATTCTCGCTCCTTCTACCGCACGCTCAGTGAGCTCAATCTGTTGTTTATATGAGTTTGATAGCTTTCTAAAGTAAATAAGCAATATGTTGGTGAGCAATATGATTGTTAGCACATGCACGATGTAAGCAATTTGAAAGTTTTCATCAATAGCGATGCTTTTATTTTGGAGTATCGAGTTTACATGTTGCTCAAAAGCGGCAAGTGCCTTTAAAGCGGCTGCGTCATCCACTTTTACTGTAGAGTCTATTTGCTCGCTTGTAGCGCCGTTAGTAATCATCTTTAAAACAATATCGACTTTGTCTTCATATTCAATAACCGTTTTTTTAACGTCACTAAGTGCTGTTTTATCGTATTCTTTGATTGCACCAAGTTTGGCAAGGATCTCTTTTATTTCGATGAGTTCCTGTTCAATGGGCGGTAGGTATAGATCTGTATTTTTTCTAAGCACTAGGTTTTTAAAATGGTGAATAAAGCCACCATAACCAAGTCTTTGAATGAGCTTGTCGTGAAGTACATAAACGTTAGCAGCAGTTTTTGAATAGTCATGCCATTGTGAGTCAACATTTCTGTAAAAGAATAAAGAGATAACAGTAAGCGATGTTACTAATGCAATCACGATAATAGCATTCACTTTTAACTTATTTTTTGTATGCTGCAACGCTTTTGTCATCAGTTTACGGCACCTATCCTGTTGTTATTTTAAGCATAGCGTATTTTTATTTGTTCACATAAGAAAGGGTAAAAGTTGTGACGGCTTTTTTATGAAAATATTAAAAGCCCTAAACAAAGGAAAAGTAATCTAACGTGTTCAAAAGCCCTTTGTAAAATAATGATTTGAAATCAATTGATTTAACTGTACTTTTTTCGTACTTGTTGTATCTTAAGTTGGTACGCTATTTTAAGGTTTAATTGAGTGTAGGCTAACACTCATTTGTTAAGTGGAGTAAAGGATATGCACGCACACACAGTCAAAGAATCAGCAGCAACTATTCAATCGGGTGTCGCAAAAGCGGATGGTAAGCTTTTAGTTACTGAACAAGACATTGTTTTTGAACCGTTTAATAAAGAGTTAGGCTTAGGCCCATACAGATTTTCACGAGCGCAAATCAATAACGTTGATAAGTGTTCAGGTAAAGGTGCGGGTATTTTGCCAATCACAGCAGATGGAATTCGCATTACTCTAAATAACAAGGATGTATTTGAGTTCATTTTAGCAAACCCTGATGAGTGGCTAAGCGTACTTGCTCACTAAGCAAACCGCAAACCTTCAAAAAGACGGCATATTATAGCAACGTGTCATAATATGCCGTGTTAGCTTTTTATGAATTAATTCCCTTTCTTCGCAACACATTGATCTCAAACAATACTAAGGCAAACTTCTTAGGTTATTTTACACATCTAAACTATTAAATTGCTCGTTGCTTATTAACGGAGGCTCTTGGGCAAATGATCAACTTAGATGAACAACACCTAGTTTCACTCGAACGCGGTTTTCATATTCCACCTAAACCTGAGCTATTGAGCCAAATTGCCGAAGAAATGCAAAAATCTGATGCAAGCTTAGATAAAGTAGCCAATTTAATATCACGTGACATTAGCCTTTCGGCCTTATTATTAAAAACAATCAACAGCCCCGTGTTTGGCTTACAACGCACCATAAGTGATATACGCCAAGCGGCGATGTTTTTAGGGTTAGATCAGCTTAATCGGCTGGTAACTTTGGCTCTCCTAAAGCAAAACTTTAAAGGCAATGCTTGTATTAGCTTAGAGCGCTTTTGGGATGAATCGGTTGAAGTTGCAAATGCCTGTGTGTTGCTGGGTAATCGTTATAAGTCTTTAATGCCAGTGGATGAGCTTTATTCATTAGGGCTTTTTCATAATGTAGGTATTGCTGCTATGGCATTAAAATTTAGAGATTATGTTGAGGTACTCAAGCAAGCAAACCTAGCCAAAGAGCTCGCAATTACAGACCTTGAACAAGCACGTTATCAGTGTGACCATGCGGTGATTGGCTACTTTATTTCTGTATCATGGCACCTACCTAAGCCACTATGTCACGTTATTTTAAATCATCACAACACGCACTTTTTAGAGCAAAGCAATGATGAGCAGCAGCGTATGGCGTATGCCATTTTAAAGTGCGCAGAGAGTGCTGTGGACTATGCGCGCCACCAACAGTATTCAAGCGAGTGGTTTAAAATTAAAGAGCAATGCTTATCTGAACTTGGCATTGTTGACCAAGATTTTGCAGATATGGTCGAAGATTACGTCGACAATGCGATGGCGAGCTAAAGCTGCTTAGATTTTATTTCCTCTCATCTTAACTTCGATGCGGTAGCGAGTGCAGACTTGCTAACTTTGGTTTTTTTACACTTCATTAAAGCATAGTATTACTATACTTTCATACCGTAGCAAGGCATCATAACTTTTTCTAGGGAGAGGTTATGATGCTTAAATCTTTGTTACTATTGGTTTTATGTACCAGTTCTGTGATGGCTGCAACGAGTTTACCAGATAATCGCCACATCGTTGTTAAAGGTGAGGCTGTTGTGCGTACTGCTCCCGATATGGCTAATATCACGTTAGAGTTTGAATCTGTAAAAGCTGAAAGTTTGCAAGCGAAGCAGCAAGTCGATACGCAAGTGAACAAACTTCTTGCGGGATTAAGCAATTTTTCTATAGACGAAAAAAGTATCTCTGCGGGGCGGATATTTGTTGAGCCCAATATGCGTTATGACGAAAACGATAACCTAGCTAAAGATGGTTTTCGAGCCACGCGTAAGCTCAAAGTCAGCCTTAAACAACTCTCTCTTTTGGATGGTTTCTTAAACTTTGCGCTTAAAGTGGGTGTCAATCAAATCGAGCAAATTCAACTTTTATCAACGAAAGCCTCAGACTACGAGCAAGTCGCTCTGAATAAGGCAGTAGTGAATGCCAAACAACAGGGGAGCAGCCTTGCTAGCGCATTCGAAGCGAAACTTGGTCGAGTGTATAGTATTCAATCGCAAGAGGTAGGTAGTCACTTCGGCTATGGTAGCAACAACAATATTGAACAAATTATGGTAACGGGCTCACGTATTAATGCAGTCCCAGAAGGTAAGTATTTACAAGAATCGATTACCTTCAGAGCAAGTGTCAATGTTGTGTTTGATTTGTTGTTAGAATAATTCTTTCTTTTAAGAATGCTTTTTAGGTACTGGTTTAATTATAAGTGCTTATTTTTATTATAAATTCAAATAATTGATTTTAATGGAGTGTTTTTATTGTCTTTTTTAGGGGTGTTTTTGGATGTTTTTTAGGAATTTTATATTTCATCTTGTTGCATAATTAAGAATAAAATATCTTGATTTTGTGCGGCGTTGCTACTATTGTAGCCGCAATGTAGCAATAAAGTTGTTACCAGTTGTTGTTCAAAAGAGCATTTATGTAGTTTGTAGTCACAAAATCTCTCACTTTTTAAAAACGATAGGGTTACATTTCCATGAATAAAAAATTCTCCACGCTAACTGTTTGTATTAAAAAAGCATTGCTCCCAACACTTGTGTTAGGAACATGTACGACTGCCTTTGCAGCTGCTCAAGAAGATGGAAAAAATAAAATTACAAAAGAGGATATAGAGCAGATCGAAGTACGCGGCTATGCGGCGTCAGTTGAGAAAAGTATCAACATGAAACGTTTTTCAAACAGCGTTGTTGATGCGGTTTCTGCCGAAGATATCGGTAAATTTCCTGATCAAACAGTTGCTGATGCACTACAGCGTATTCCAGGCGTGCAAGTAGAGAAAGACTTAGGCGGTGAAAGCGATCGAGTGAGTATTCGTGGTACAGCACCTCATTTAAATATAACGCTGTTAAATGGCCAAAATGTGGCTTCTGCAACGGCTTCGGCATCAATTACACGCCCGTCGCGTGGTTTTAATTACTCATTATTACCAGCAGAAATGGTCGATACTCTAGAGGTTTATAAGTCTGCTGAAGCTGACATTGATGAGGGTTCAATTGGCGGCACTGTTGTAGTAAAAACACGTAAACCGCTTGATAGTGAAGCTAACTATGCTGCGCTTTCAGTAAAAGCATTTCATTTTGAAAACGCAGACGAAACTAAGCCATACGTGTCTGGTTTATATTCATGGAAAAATGAAGCCCAAGACTTTGGGTTTAATGTTGGTTTTGTCCACAAAGAAACGGCAACGCAGCGTGATAGTAAAGAAGTACGTTTTGGATATCGCAGCACAGATGCCAACCAAGATGGGAATGCAGAATTTTATCCAGGGGCAGTGGGTTACAACCGCTACGCAAGTGATAGTGATTTAGATACCGCAACAGCGACATTCCAATACGCAGCTAATGATAATCTTGAATTTGTTTTCAATAACTTATATTCAAAGTCAGAACATGAATCATATGGCACGTATTCAAGCGGTTTTATCTTACAGAATATTGCTAATATTGAGAACCCAGTGATTGTTGATGGTACGGTTGTCGCAGGTGATTTACCAGCACACAATAACTTGGGTTATTATGGTAATGCGGGCTACCTTGGTGAATTTAAGACTCAAGCTCATGATTTAAAAGTGACTTTTAAAGCCGATGATTACACTCTTACAGGTCAATTTGGTTATAGTAAAGCGGATGGTGAGGTGAGTGATGTGTATTCTGAGTATTACGCCAATACAAATGCATCATTTACATTAGAAAACGGCACGCCTGATGTAACTTTATCTGCAGATTTAAGCCCTGAAGATTATCGATTAGATTACAACCATAAAAATGATATATTCAACGATTCTGATGAGCTTTATGCACAATTTGATGTTGAATATTTATTAGATACTGGTTTTTTCACTGCAATTAAAGCGGGTGTAAAATACCGTGAGCATACAAAAGCAGCCAGTTTAATGAAAGCCAATTATCCAAAAGTCTCAGCAGCAGGTGAAAATTTTAATTTGGGTATGTTTGCAAGTGATTCTGCTAGTGACGGCATTTTATGGCAGTTTGATAATAACCAATATGCAGACTGGATCTCGTCTACTAGCCCAACATCAGGTCCTTATGAGCACCTTGACTACACCTTCGATCTAGAAGAAACCGTTACGGCTGGATACGTCAAAGCTGTGTTCGAGCACAATAAGTGGCGCGGTAATATGGGCGTACGTGCAGTTAAAACAGAGCTTGACTCTCGTTCAGTTGAATACACAGGACGTAGTTTTGCGCCTGAAAATATTCAAGATGTGTATAGTTCAAATAGCTACGATGACTTTTTACCAAGTGTAAATATTAACTATGACTTTACGGATGATGTTGTGCTTCGCTTTGCTGCAGCTAAAGTAATGTCTCGTCCTGACTACGATTTTTTATCAGCGCGTAAAAGTGGCTACTGTGCAGCGGCAACAGGTTGTAAAGGCTCACAAGGCAATCCAGATTTAAAACCTTATCGTTCAACTCAATATGATTTATCAGCTGAGTGGTACTTTAATGAGTCATCAATATTGTCATTAGCTTATTTTATAAAGGCATTGATTCGTATATTACCAATACCACTATTGAAAAGCAGTGGACATGGACAGACCCTGATACTGGCGTTGAAGAGGTTCGTGATTTCTTAGTGACTCAACCGCAAAACGGGCTAGGTGGTGAGAATTCCGGCTTTGAAGTGAACTACACGCAAAAGCTAATGTATGGGTTCGGCATTCAAACGAACTACACTTATTCAGATGCTGAGCTAGAGCAAACTGCAGAGCAAAAAGCTGCGGGTGAAGAGGCTGTGTTACCTAACAATTCAGAAGATACCTTCAACGCGACTGTTTACTACGAAAATACAGCTTTCAGTGCGCGTGTTTCTTATACCTATCGTTCAGAATATTTTTATACAAATTACCTTGGTTTAAATCAGTATAAAGATGGTTTTGGTCAGTATGATTTGAATATAAGCTACAATGTTTCTGAAGATTTTAATCTTATTTTCCAAGCTATTAACTTAACAAATGAAGAGCAAAAAGCGACTTCAGGTAATAGCACCGGTATGCCAGATGCTAATCGCCCTTTAGCTATTCATGATTATGGTCGTCGTTTCTTGGTCGGCGCGCAAATGAAGTTCTAATTTTCTTATTTGAATTAGATTCATGTAGGCACAACAAGTTTTTGTTGTGCCTTTTTTGTGAGGTATACAGTGTATTTTAAACATTTATTATTATTGTTCATCTGCTTTGCTTTGAATGCGTGTGTTTTTATGCAAAAACAAGAGGCTACGAACATTGAAAAGCAGTTTTTTGGCACTATCCAGCAACCTCAGGTTGCAAGAGAGTTTCGTGCTGCATGGGTAGCAACCGTTGCAAACATTAATTGGCCATCAGAGCCTGGATTATCTGTTGCTGAGCAAAAACAACAAGCAATTAAAATCCTTAATTTACTAAAACAACATAACTTCAATACCGTTATTTTTCAGGTTAGACCGCAAGCAGACAGTTTATATAAAAGTACGAATGAACCATGGTCTTATTATCTTACTGGAAAGCAGGGAAAAGCACCTGAACCGTTTTATGATCCTTTAAAATTTTGGATAGAACAAGCACATAAACGAGGCTTAAAGTTACATGCATGGATAAACCCATACCGCGCTCATCATCACATTGGAGGCCCCGTTTCAGAGCATTCAGTTGTTGAAAAAATGACGGATAAAGTAGTGAAACTAAAAAATGAGACCTATTGGTTTTTGCCTACAGATCAAGCTGTAGTGTCGCATACTTTAAGTGTATTAACGGAACTTGTAGAAAACTATGATTTAGATGGTATTCACTATGATGACTACTTTTACCCATATCCTTCTTACAATAACGATGAAGGTTTTCCTGATGCTAAACAATACAGTCAGTATTTAGAAGCAGGTGGTGAGTTATCTATCGGTGATTGGCGCCGTGAAGCAGTAAATCATTTTGTGAAAAGCTTATACAAATTAGTTAAACAAACAAAGCCTCATGTTCTTGTTGGGATAAGCCCATTTGGTATATATAGGCCTGATGAACCTGAAACTATTCGTGGTATGGATCAATATGACACCTTGTTTGCTGATGCAAAGCTGTGGCTTAACGAAGGCTGGCTTGATTATTTTTCACCGCAACTTTATTGGCCAATTAATCAATATGCACAAAGCTACCCGCTCTTATTAAGCTGGTGGCAATCACAAAACACTCATGGGCGACATTTATGGCCTGGCATTAATGCATTGCGTTCATTTGATGAGGCTGGTGTTGATGAGGTCGTCAATCAAATTATGATAAATCGTGGGTTTTTATCAACTTCACCCGGTACAGTTTTTTGGAATGTTACAGCGCTTGAAGGCAGTCAATTGATGAGTGATGTGATTACTAAAGGCGTATTTCAACATCAAGCCTTAATTCCAGAAACTCCTTGGCTAGATGCGTCAGTAATAGCAGCTGTTAAAGTTGATGTTAAATATGATGGTGACGATGTTCATTTGACTTGGACACACCCAGATTCAGATCAAGTGTCTGAGTTACTTGTCTATCTAAAATATGCGCAGCAGTGGCACTATCATATTTACTCAAGTGATGAGAGTACGTTCTCTGTTGCAGCTTCTTATGGACAACGACCATTAGAGGCAATGAAGATAATTGCAATTGATAGGCTTGGTAATCAAAGCGCTGAGATTGAGTTGTTAATGAAATAGCACCTGTACTGTATATACAAAAATTTGTTACGCTTTGAATAATCTGGTTTTTAAATTTTAAAGTAGGCATATGAAGTATTTCGCGGTAATTTTGTTCGGTTGCCTTATCTCTTTTTCAACAACAGCCGCAACAAAACATATAAAAATTGTAAAACCTGTGGTTGCGGCGTTTAAAGCGGGTGATAGAGCTGCAATCGCCAAGCGAGTGCATTATCCTCTGCAGCGCAAAGCGCCTCTGCAAGCAATTGAAAATGAGCAAATGCTTATAGAAAAGTTTGAGCAAATTTTTGATAAAGAGTTTGTCGAAAAAATCGTGAATTCAAATATTCGCCACGACTGGGAAATGATGGGGTGGCGCGGCATTATGTTTGATTCAGGCAAATTTTGGTTAGACTTTGATGGCTCTATTTGGGCTGTGCCTTATGAATCAGAGGCAGAAAAAGCACGACGCGAAGCACTGATTGACGAGCAAAAACAAGCATTACATAAAAGCCTTCGTGAATTTACAAAACCGATATTAACGTGGCAAACAAAAAAGCACTTAATTCGTATCGATGAGCTTGCTGATAATCAGTACCGCTATGCAGCATGGGAAATAGATCAATCTATGCAAGATGAGCCAAGCCTTGTGATCACAGGGGGCAGTCTAAGCTTTGATGGCAGTGGCGGAAATCATTTTTATACCTTTACTAATAACGGTTATCGTTATGTATGTCATGTTACCGTACTTGGTACTGAACACTCACCGCCGGGGCTGTTAGAGGTATTTAAAAATAACGTACAAATATTGTCTGAGCCTGTTCTGGATTTATAAGGTGTTTTTCTTATTTTGAACTACACTCATTCTTTCAAAGGAGGCTCGTTTAAAGGGGTCTCATTTAAAGGAGTAAGTTATGGGTATTAAATTTTGGGTTTTAAGAGCCACTAGAGTTTTCACGCTGGTGGCTATTTTATTATTTATGGTGGAAATACTGAAAGGTCACGAGACACTCAGCGCATTAGGCTTTGCGTTACTTTGGTCTTTTATTGCCACGGCAATTTTTATCGCAACCCGTTTATATCATTCATCAAAAGGGCGCCACTGTGCACTTTGTAATGACACCCCTGATGATAAAAAAGCGAGTTAACTTAGATTGTTCACAAACACACCGCCCCATACCAGCGCACAAATTGTTAGGGCAATAAGTACGGCTGCTGATCCTAAGTCTTTAGCTAGGCCTGATAATGGATGAATTTCAAGGCCTACACGGTCTATTGTGGCTTCAATTGCCGTATTTACGACTTCAGCAAACATCACAAATAGTACAGATACAAGCAGCATGATTTTCTCATACAGGTTAATTTGCCATACAAAAACCACTGCTATGGCAAGGACCAACAGTATCAGCTCTTGTTTAAAAGCAGACTCATGCTTTGCTAACCAAGTGAATGCACGTTGGGAGTTTTTAAATGCTAGGCGAATACGTTTAATGCCAATGGGTTTGTTAGTGCTATCAAATTGCATAGTATGAAATCTCTATTTCGTTAGCTTTGTTTTGAGCAAGCATTGAAGATATCTTGCTCTGGATGATATTCAGTGCTGTCTACATGGGTTAAACCAAGTAGGGTGTCAAAAATATTATCGTGAGAAAAAGCGTTGTTACGCTGTTGTTCGATACATTGATTAAAACGGGTATCGGCTAGTTTATTACTCCAAAACAACATAGGCACTTGGGTTTGCTCTTTAGGTGCTAATGCGTATGGGAAGCCATGCAAGTACAAGCCTTTTTCTCCAAGTGATTCACCATGGTCAGAAACATACAGCAGGGCTTTGTCATCCGCCTGACTGTTTTGCATTAAATTAATAAGTTTACTGAGTACTAAGTCTGTATAAGCAATAGTATTGTCATAGGTGTTTGTTAGTTGCTCGCTGCTACAATTTTGAATATCACTACGCGGACAATCAGGCATAAATACACTGTCTTTTTTTGGGTATCGACGATAGTAAGTTGGACCATGTGAACCAATCATATGTAACACAACAAGTTGATGTTTAGCATTACTCTTGGCAAGTTTTGTAGCTAACTCTTCCACGAGTACTTCATCAAAACAATAGCGTCCATCACAAAGTGGGTTGCTCTTTGTTGGTTCTACCGTTTGTGAGTTTACCCGCACACAAACCCCTTTACAGCTGCTATTGTTATCAATCCACGTTACTTCGACACCACTTCGTTGAATGATATCAAGCGCATTTTCTTGGCTTTGCGCTATGCGCGAATCATAGTGATTACGGTCTAAACGCGAGAACATGCAAGGTACAGATATAGCCGTAGCCGTGCCACATGAACTAACGTCACTGAAATATTTAACGCCAAGCTTAGGTGTATATTGATTAGTTGGCTTGTTATATCCTTGCAGTGAAAAGTTTGCTGCACGAGCTGTTTCACCTACTACCATAATTGTCAGCGAACTTTGTTGCTGTTCTAGTAAATGCGGCGTTTTATCCAGTACTTTAAATGGTAAAGGCGGATAAAAATAATTATCGCGCAGATACTTATAGCCCGCGGTGTAAAATGCAAAAGGGGTAATATAGCTAGTTAATTGACGGTTATTACGCCCAACAGAGGCATAATCTTTATAAAATGGTACTGCAATAGCTGCTATAGCAATAAATGCTGTGACGTTGAGAAGCGCAAAGTTTTTTAGACGAACACGAAAGTTACCAACAATTTTAAAACGTGAAAACAAGTAAGCGGGGAGCACGCCAAGTACAAAAATAAAGACGACAACTTGTATATTTAAGTATGAAAATGCTTCACCTGAGTTTGTCTCTAAGATATTTTGTAGCATGCTTTTATCGAAGATAACACCGTAGTTTAAGGTTGCATAAAACAACAGTGACGAAACTACGATGCTTGTTAAAAGCACTGGTTTTACAAAGGTGATTAACGATAACCAACTTAACACCATTGCCGTCAGTGCTAATAATAAAAACGGTACGCTTGCTATAAATAACCAATTGACATGTTCTGGCTTGCTTGCTGCTTCAGCCATGTTAAATAAAAATAGACCATTAAATGCGATAACCAAGTACAACGACACCAGCCACACAAACTGACTGTAGCTAACTTGCCATTTTTTAATAAGGAGTTGTTTAATTTTCATGCTCATGATTATTCCTCATCGCTACGATTTATTTGGTAAGCGATACAACTGTTCGGTATAAGCTAAATTGCTAAATAAGACGTGAGCCAGAGCTTTTTTGGCAAGTTCAACGCTGCTGCCAGCCTTATCAATAGCTACTTGGGTTTTAGTGGCTGGGTCGTAGTGCCAATAGCTAACCTTTTGGTTTGGCATGAGTATCACTGCCTCACCATTTTCAACGTAAGCAAAGTTGTCGTAGTACTGCATCATGGCGCGCTCAACTGGGTATTGTTTAGTTAAATCATAACCAAGCATAGGTGTCGCTTGGTCTACGCCCAATAGCGATAACAAAGTGACAGGTAAGTCTATTTGACTGACTAAGCGAGTATCCTGCTTTGCGTCCATACCACTATTTAGGATCACGGCAGGAATATGGAAAGATTTAAGCGGCACAGGCTCTGAGCCAAACACTCGCACATCATGATCTGCAACCACTAAAAATACTGTGTCTTGCCAGTAATCTTGCGTTTTTGCCTTTGCTATGAATTTACCTAGTGCATAGTCTGCATATTTGATTGCTAGATCACGTTTGAGGTTTTCTGAGTCATGGCCTTCAGGTAGTGTTACTTTACCTTCTGGAATATCGAATGGATCGTGGTTACTTGAAGTAAACACAAGGCTAAAAAAAGGATTGCCTGCTTTATTTAATGCGCTTAGCTCTTTATCAGCTTGATTGAACAAGTCTTCGTCGCTTGCACCCCATGACGAAATAAACTCAGGGTTTTGCATGTCATTGATATCTACAATATCGCTAAAGCCATTGCCTAAGAAAAAGCTTTTCATATTATCGAAATGACTTTCACCGCCGTAAATAAACTGAGTGGTGTAGCCTGTGCGGGCTAATACATCAGCTAGTGAGAAAAAATTACGCTGTGATTTTGATAGTTTTACCACTGAGCGTGAAGGAGACGGAGTAAACCCAGTTGTTACCGCTTCAATGCCTCGAACAGAACGAGTGCCAGTTGCGTATAAGTTATTAAAGCCCCAGCCTTGCTTGTATAACTTATCAAGCTCAGGAGTCACACCAATGCCACCTAGTTCACCAACAAAACGTGCACCTAAGCTTTCTTCTAAAATGATAACTAAATTCTTTTTCTTACCCGTGTTAAAAGGCGTGTTGCTTGAAAGTGTAGGAATATTCTCAGTTATAAACTTTTGTTTATAGGCTGCTTGCTTTACTGTTTGTAAAATCTCATTACGTGGCATGTTGCCGTATAAACTACTGGCATTTTTCTCATTGCCCATATTTTTAATAGCAAATGCCACACTGTACGTTGAATTCAAAGCCAGCGAGTTAACCAGCGAGTCACTTGAAAAGTACACTAAAGCAGGATTTAAAGGGCGGTGGCTTACAGTGCCTCGTGCGCTAATTAAGCAGACTAATAAAGTGGTAACGAGTATTACAACTTGGCTAACAGTTTTAGCGTTTTGTTGTTTGCTAAATGCTGCATTTATATAACGATACGCAAACACACAGCTTAGCGTTGCAATAATTAAGGTGCTTATCATAGCGAACAGGTGGCCATGTAATAGCATGGAAAATACTTCTTGGGGGTAATCAAGATATTCGACGAATAAGCGATTTGGTCGTACATCGTACTGGGTAATAAACGCGGGAGTAGAAGCTTCAATAACCACGATTAAAGTAACGACTATGCTGCTATAAAGAGTAAAAATAAGTTGCAATAAAGAGGTTTTACTACGCAAAAGAACATGAGCTATCAACATTAAAACGGCAAGGGCTAATAAGTACCCTAAACTACTTAAGTCTACCCTTAAGCCGCCAAATAAAACCGCTAGGCTATCGCCATCAGCTAACCTTTGCTGTTGCCATATTAGCAAGCTTATTCTCGACAGTATAAAAACTGCCATTAATATTAATGAAAAACGGAACAAAGGTTTTAAAACAGAGAGTTTTGCTGTCATAGTCGTACTTACTTAATCGAAACTATGGCAATACTAGGCAGTGAAACTTAAGAAACCCTTATGGTAATCTTAATATTTTCTAAACTAGAAAAACTTAAGTAAATCTTAAGGGAATCTTAAGATTTTGAGCGTAACCTAATGACACAAAAGTGGTTTTTATCTAAATGAGTAACATATGAAATTGTTGATAATAGAAGATTCGGTGTCATTAAGACGTAGTCTACGAATTGGCCTTGAAAACTTAGGTTTTACCATTGATGAAACCGGCGATGGTGCTGAAGGTTTGAGTATGGCCATGTCTGGTGAGTACGAATTAGTAATACTCGACATTATGTTACCCAGTCTTGATGGCATTACGTTATTACAAACCATAAGAGCAAAGCAGCTCGATGTGCGTGTGCTTATTTTATCTGCCAAGCAAGAACCTGCAGACAGAGTAATGGGGCTGCTGACTGGGGCCGATGATTATTTGACCAAACCATTTTCGTTTGATGAGCTGCATGCAAGGTTATTAAATTTAATGCGTCGCGGTGGTCTGAAAACAATCAGTGATGTGATCCGCATTGATAACTTGGCTTTAAATTTACAATTAAAACTCTTACAAGTCGGCGGTACTTCAGTCGACTTAACACCTAACGAATATAAAATAGTTGAGTGTTTATTTAGCAATCAAAATAAAGTGATCACTGCAGAAAAGTTGAGTAGCTACATAGCTGGGCAGTATGACTTGGTCTCAAAAAATTCCATTGAAGCGCATTTATCATCGGCCCGCAAAAAGGTTAGGGTGGCTGGCGGTGAATTACCTATTCAAACTAAGCGTGGCTTTGGTTATATCATTCAAGGAAAATAATGAAGTCAATTCGCAGTAAGTTGGTAACTACATTATCGATTACTATAACTGGGCTAGTTTTAAGTATTTTAGTCGCCACTGATATAGCCGTTGATAGTTGGATTGATAATGAATTTAACCGTGGCATGAAATCAAAAGCCGGTATGCTGATGACTTTGGTTCATGAAGATGAAGAGGGGTTAACTTTTAATTTTTCTAGTGACTTTATGCCAGAATTTGATGGTCAAGTTGAGCCTGAATATTTTCAAATGTGGACTGATGATGGGGTGTTTACCCGCTCACAGAGCCTTAATTTATTCGCTTTGAAGAACCTCAAGTTTGAAAAATTAAAACTGGGTGAAGCGAAAATAATGACCACTGAGCTGCCGGATGGTCGTGACGGGCGAATTATTTATACTCGTTTCCAGCCGCAAATCGACTCTCACTCACATAGAAATTTTTTTGATGGCGTGAGCAAAACGCATCACACCACGCTTACTTTGGCTTATGCAGCTTCATCAGAAAAAGTTGATTTTATTTTATGGTTAATTGACGTTATTTTTGTTGTTTCTACCGTGTCAGTAATCGTATTCATTCGATTATTTGTGCGTAAATCGGTCGACAGCTCTCTAGCGCCACTTAATCAACTAAACCGTGATATAAGTCGGCTTAGTATCGCAGATAAAAGTGCCGTGATAACAATAAAAGAACCTGTGAAAGAGCTGCAACCCATTGTTGATAGCTTAAATGCCTTTATTCAAGAAAACCGCCAGCTCTATTTTCGTGAAAAGCGCTTGACCTCAGATATTGCCCATGAGTTAAAAACGCCGATTGCTGAGCTTATAAATATGGCTGAAGTGGCGATTCGTTTTCCAAATGAAAAAGAGTTTGAGGCAGACTTTAAACCTGAAGTGCTAAAAATTAGCCAGCGTTTAAAGAGCATTGTGTCGAACTTATTGCTACTGCATAAGTACAGTGATGAAGCCCTACCAAAGCAAGATGCATGTGATTTAAATCAGGTTATTTTACGCACCTTAGAAAAGTGCGATTTAGAATGGGTTAAGTTTGAGTTTCAAGATGATATCCCAGCCATTGTAAGTAACTTATTTGCCCTTGAATCAATCATCACCAACCTTGTGAATAACGCTAAACAATACAGTCCAGAAAAGAGCATAGTGACTGTAAGTTCGCTGCTTAATAAAAAGGGGAAGTTGCAATTTTCTGTTACTAACGAATTAAAAGTACCATTAACAGATGAAGACATTAGCCAGTTATTTGATCCGCTTTGGCAAAAAGATAGTGCCAGAACGTCTGAAGATAACTTTGGCTTAGGCTTATCCATTGCCAAAGCGTTAAGTAAAGCAATTGATGCTGAACTTCAGGTTTCGTTAAGTGAGCAAAACATAACCTTTAGTTTGATTATTTCTTAAGGTTTTGCAGCTAATTATTATATGTGCAAAACTAAACATAGCAGCACGAAATCAAAACAACAAAAAGGAACAACACGATGGGAAAAATTATAGGTATTGCTTTAATCGTTATTGGTGTAGCGCTCGCAGTATGGGGATATAACGTTTATGACTCTGCAAGTGCACAAATTAGCCGAACTTTTAGTGGTGATACACCGATTGAGGCTTGGCTCGGTATGGTAGGCGGTGCAATTTGCGCGATTGTAGGTATTTTAAAAGTTAAATAGCCTCAAACATTGAAATCAGTTTACTAATACCTGATACTGTATTTATATACAGTATCAGGTTTGGCTATGAAAACACAATTACCAGCAAAATATTATTTAAGTCATTTCTTTGAGCTCGCTGAGTTTATTCAATCTCAGTGCACGCATTTACTCTTAGCTGAGCAAATGCAATTTCTTGAAAAACTCACCCTACTTGATGAGCAAAGTTTGTGTACTTTGCTGCGTATTTATTCCCGTAAACCAAAAATCGTGGCACTGTCATCGTTAAATTATGAAGAAATCCCTAATCTACATGGGGCTATTTTTAAGCTAAAGCAACAGGGGCTGGTGGCACATCCAAGTCATGATGAATTAGATTTGCTGCTTGAGCATTTAACAAAGCCAACTTTATTAACCTTATTAGCAAACGATGAGTTAATGACGACACAACCTGATTATAAAAAATCAGCCAGCAAACATAGCTTAATTCAACTTTGTAAACAGTATATTGACCGCAACCACAGTGATTTAGACGCTTTATTTAGTCAGTTCGTGGTCAATAGCCGAAGCCAGTATTATGAATACTTTGAGTTTTTACATAGCGGCCGACTAAGTCAAGGCGATATAAACCATCAAAATCGCTTTGTAATGCGTGACTTAGGAATTGCAAAAGTACGTGGTGATGTCAGCGACAGCTTATCGCGTTTTAAAACCTTAGCCGAGGCACAATCGCATTATCAATTAAACCAGTTGCGTATGCAGCTTAAGCAAAGCCAATCAGAAGCACAGTACCAAACCTTAGCTCAAGCACTTTTAGCTATTAACTGTGAAGATGAATTAGCCCAGAGCATCAAAAACAAGTTACTGATCCGCTTATATAAGCAGCTTAAAGATCATGACTTAGGTTTTGCATTTGAGTTACTAGAGCATTGTGAGGGCAGTAGTGAAGCGCAAGAGCTGGCAATTCGCCAGCGTTACAAGCTAGGAGACAAAAGCTGGGTTGAGCATAAGCTTGAAAATATTATCCAAAATCCGCTTGATGATAGCATTTTGTATTTCGCCGAAGACTTTCTACAGCGTAAATATAATAAGCAGCAACGTTCACGCTTAACACAAATGTTAATTGATACAGAGCATCAAATAGACGTTGATGACATTTACCGTGGTGATGTAGAGCAAGGAGTATGCGAGTATTATCAACAGTTCGGTAACACTGTGTTTTTTACCGAGAATAATCTTTGGTTAAGTCTTTTTACCCTAACATTTTGGCAAGAGCTCTTTATCGAGACACCGTACCCGCCGTGTAATGAATTTGATCTTTATCCACAAGTACTACTTGCTGATTGCTTTTACACAGCGCAGCATACACAAATTGAGCAAAAGCTTGCAAATTTCACTAGTAATGAAGCGTTGTATAAATATGTTTGTAAAAATGCAGGACAGTACTACGAAATAGCCAATGGTGTTTTTATGTGGCATAGCGATATTTTAGAGCCACTAAAAATGTTGATAAAACACAGCAGTCTAGCTAGTTTAAAAGCGCATTTATTGCAAATGACAAAAACCTTTAAGCAGCTTAAAGATGGTTACCCAGATTTAATGGTTTTAAAAGAGCATAAGCTCACATTTGAAGAAGTTAAAGCTCCGGGCGACAAACTAAGACGCAACCAACTTGTCAGTATTGATGTCTTAAAACAACACGGCTTTGAAGTAAATATCGTTAAGGTGAGCTGGTTTAATGATCCAAATCGCATTTATAGTGTGGTCGATATAGAAACTACTGGCGGCGTACAAGGGAATAATAAAATCACTGAAATTGCGGTTGTGCAGTTACAAGCTGGCGAAGTTATTAAGCAGTGGGCGAGTTTAATCAATCCCGAACGAAGTATTCCTGCCTTTATTACCAAATTAACAGGAATTAACGCGGCAATGGTACGTGATGCTCCTCGCTTTGAGGACATAGCCGACACGTTGCGTGCCCTGTTAAAAGGCAGTGTATTTGTTGCTCACAATGTGAATTTTGATTACGGATTTATTCGCAAGGAATACGCTGCACTCGGGCAAGGTTTTAAAATGCCTAAGCTATGTACAGTAGTTGAATCACGAAAGACATTTCCAAAGCTAAAGTCTTATTCACTTGGTAACTTAGCGACACACTTTGAATTGAACTTAACGAATCATCATAGAGCATTAGCCGATGCAACTGCTACGGCAGAGTTATTGATACGAATTCAACAAGCACAATCAAATAAGGCGAGTTGACCTCGCCTTGTAAATTATTTACCAGGGAATTGGTGAATATGAACATCTCGCTGTGGGAATGGAATAGTGATATCAGCAGCATCAAAGGCAATTTTGACTCGTTCATACAAACCAAAGTACACAGGCCAGTAGTTATCCGATTCAACCCAAGCCCACACTAACATGCCGATATGACTTTCACCGTGCTGGCTAACATGCACTGTTGGTTTTTTATCTTCTATATCTTTTAATACCAGATCATAGTCATCCAGAACGCTCATAAGCACGTCACGGGCTTTATGAACGTCATCGCCATAGCTAATACCAAACTCGATTGCAACGCGGTGTGTTGGCTCTGCAAACTTATTCTTAACACAGCCATTCGATAGCGTGCCATTTGGAATAATGATTTTTTCATTATCGTAGGTAAGTAAAACAGTGACAAAAATTTGAATTTCTACTACTTTCCCCATGTAGCCTTGGGCTTCAATAACATCACCTACTTTAAAAGGCTTGAAGAATAGGATAAGCACTCCACCTGCAAAATTCGCTAGACTGTCTTGCAGTGCCATACCTACGGCTAAACCGGCTGCTCCGAGCATTGCAATAAATGAGGTTGTTTCGATACCAATCATCGAGGCAACAGATATCAGCAGTAGTACCTTTAAAATGACAGAAATGAAGGAGACTAAAAAGTGCGTCAAACCAACTTCGAATTTGACCCTATTCATTGATTTTTCAGCCATGTTGGCAACTCTACCAATTAACCACCAACCAATGATTAAAACCAGTATTGCTAGAATAAACTTTGGCCCGTAGAGCATTAGCAACTCTATAGCTTGGTTGTAGATTTTCTCGATTGATATTTCGTCCATTATTTTTCCTTGTTATACAACAGAGTATTTAAAGAAAATAATAGTAGAGGAATTGCTTTACGGTGTGGGGTCTGCTGGGAAAATGTGAATTTTCTGAGGCGTTTCAGTTATAACTAACAAAAAAGGAGTAGCAAGCTACTCCTTTTTTGGGGTGAGTCGAACGTTACTCCGTGCGTTTGCTTGGAATAACTTTAACTAACTTCACCATGTTTTCTTTTATCTCGATCACTTCAATAGGGTATCCGGCAATACGTAAACTTAGGTTTGAGTCTGGGATATCCTCTAAGTATTCAACGATTAAACCACTTAGCGTTTTCGGGCCATCAATCGGGAGCTCCCAACCCATTTCTTTATTTAAATCGCGAATATTAGCACCACCATCTACAAGTACTGAGCCATCGTCTTGCTCTGTAACTTCCTCACTTGGCGTGCGAGTTTGCGTTGTTGTGAAGTCACCAACAACTTCTTCGAGAATATCTTCAAGTGTTACTAGGCCTTGGATATCGCCATATTCATCAACAACTAAACCGATACGTTCTTTTGATTGCTGGAACTTAAGCAATTGTGTGTTTAGTGATGTGCCTTCAGGAATAAAGTAGATTTCACGAACCGCACGTAATAGTGATGGCTTATCAAACTGTTCTTTAGTTAATAGGCGCAGTGCATCACGTGAGTGAATAAAGCCAACAGCATCATCAATTTGGTCACGATATAATAAAACGCGAGTATGCTGAGCATGAGTTAGCTGACGGCTAATAAGTTTCCAGTCATCATTGATATCGATAGCAACAATTTCGTTGCGTGGGATCATAATATCTTCAACAGTTACTTGCTCTAAATCTAAAATTGAAGTCAGCATGCTTTGGTGGCGAGCTGGTAATAGAGCACCAGATTCGTTCACCACGGTTTTTAATTCTTCTTTACTTAAACTGTGCTCTTCAATTTGTGCTGTTGTGATACCAAACAAGCGCAGCATGCCATTGGTCATCCAGTTTACGATAACCACAAATGGGAAAAGTATTTTCAAAAGCCCCTTAAGGACAATCGAACTTGGGAAAGCGACCTTTTCTGGGTAAAGCGCTGCAAGTGTCTTTGGTGTTACTTCGGCAAAGATTAAAACCACTAAGGTCAGTGCACCAGTTGCAATTGCGATACCGAGGTCACCGTATAGGCGAATACCAATAATCGTTGCAACCTGTGCTGCAGCGATATTAACTAGGTTGTTACCAATCAAGATCAGACCAATGAGTCTGTCAGGGCGACTTAACAGTTTGCTGACGCGTTTCGCTGCACGATGATCTTCTTTAGCAAGATGGCGCAAGCGGATACGGTTAATTGACATAATTCCAGTTTCAGAACCAGAAAAATAAGCAGAAATAAGTATCAATAATCCCAATATAATAAACAGGGTACTAGTCGATATGTCGTCCAACGATGGATCCTTTTTTTATAAATCAGTGCATATTAAGCTAGAGACAGCTTGCTGAGTCAAGTTAAAACTTATTTAGAATCACTTCTTGGATGAAACGGCTGCCAAAATAAGCAAGTGACAAGATAAAAGCGGCTATCATGATCGAAAACACCACGGGTTTACCACGCCAGCCTTGACGTAAGTGACCCACTGTTACAACAGTGAAAATAAGCCAAGCAATTAACGATAAAACCGTTTTATGGATAAATTCACTGGCAAACATACCTTCTAAGAAGATAAACCCAGAAAGTAGTGCAAAAGTAAGTAGAATTGTACCAAGCGTGAGTAATTGATAAAGCTGACGCTCAACGACCATTAAAGGTGGAAGATGACTGTGTACGATTGCTAAGTCTTTGCGCTTTAAACGCTTATCAATAAAGTAAAACTGTACCGCATAGAGTGTCGAGATTATTAGCACACAATATGCCAAAAGTGATAACGATATATGAGTGACTAAGCCAAGTTCAACATCTATTGATTGTAAAATCACATGATGCGGAATAAATAAGCTGGCAAGTGTAAGTAAGGCTGCAAAACCATACACAACTGGTAGTAATAAGGTAGCAGGGAACTTGAGCGACACAGCTGTAACGGATACTACGATGACCCAACAGGTCAATAAAGCAACGTTGACGATACTCAAATCTTGACCGTCAGCACGAAAAACTGAATTAACCAGTAATAGCATATGGGCAAGGATAGCCACAGTGCTTAGTATCACTGTGAGTTTTTGGCTCGGACCTTGTTTGTGGAAAAGGCGTGATAGCACATGTGACGTTGCTAACACATAAAACAAACTAGCAATAATAGTTAAACTAATAATCATCGTGTTTTGGCCACTTAATTTATATAGATAAATCCTTGTCTCTTTGATGCCATTGTATTTTATAGCAAGGAAAAAGCATAGAGTTTGTAAAAAGAAACTCAAACTACACACTTGAACACTGTATTGTCGACCACCATTTACGGTATACTGCTAGTAATTAAATTTTAATATTGCCTGTATTGTCTTCAAACTTGTCTGTTTTATGTACACTACAGGTGAAACACGTTTTATCGGAACCTTTACATGTTTGAGAATCTCCAAGAACGCTTAGGTAAAACCTTAAAAAATATCAGTGGCCGCGGACGCCTAACTGAAGAAAATATAAAAGATACATTACGTGAAGTCCGCATGGCATTTTTGGAAGCGGACGTTGCATTACCTGTTGTTCGTGAGTTCGTTAAGCAAGTTAAAGAACGCGCCGTTGGTGTTGAAGTAACGAAAAGCTTAAGTCCAGGCCAAGTCTTTATTAAGATTGTTCGTGAAGAACTTGAAAAGGCAATGGGTGAAGCAAATGAAGAGTTAAGCCTTAATGCGCAGCCGCCTGCGGTAGTGATGATGGCGGGCCTACAAGGTGCTGGTAAAACAACCAGTGTTGGTAAACTTGCTAAATTCTTAAAAGAGCGTAAGAAAAAGTCTGTGTTAGTTGTTAGTGCTGACGTTTATCGTCCGGCAGCAATCAAACAGCTAGAAACACTTGCTGATGAAGTGGGTGTTGAGTTCTTCCCAAGCGATATCTCACAAAAGCCAGTAGATATTGCGAATAATGCGATTTCACACGCGAAGAAAAAGTTCATCGATGTAGTATTAGTCGATACTGCAGGTCGTTTACATGTCGATAACGACATGATGGACGAGATCAAAGCACTGCACAGTGCGATTAATCCAATCGAAACCTTATTCGTCGTTGACGCGATGACAGGTCAAGATGCAGCAAACACAGCAAAAGCATTTGATGAAGCGCTACCTTTGAGTGGTGTGATCTTAACAAAGACTGATGGTGATGCTCGTGGTGGTGCTGCATTATCAATCCGTCATATTACCGGTAAGCCGATCAAGTTTATGGGTGTAGGTGAGCGCACTGATGCACTTGAACCCTTCCACCCTGACCGTATTGCTTCTCGTATCCTAGGTATGGGTGATGTACTTTCATTAATCGAAGAAGTCGAAATGAAAGTAGATAAAGAGAAAGCGGCTAAAGTTGCTGAGAAAGTATTTAAAGGTGACGGCTTTACATTAGATGACTTTGCTGAGCAACTTCGTCAAATGAAGAACATGGGCGGTATGATGTCGATGCTTGATAAGCTACCGGGCATGCAAAACTTACCAGACGCCGTAAAAGGGCAGATGGGCGATAAGACTTTCGTACAAATGGAAGCCATCATTAACTCAATGACACCAAAAGAGCGCGCGCGTCCTGAAATCATCAAGGGCTCTCGTAAAAAACGTATTGCCGCAGGCTCTGGTACCCAAGTGCAAGAAATCAACAAACTGCTTAAGCAATTTACGCAAATGCAGAAGATGATGAAAAAGATGAAAGGCAAGGGGGGTATGAAGAAAATGATGCGCGGTATGAAAGGCATGTTACCACCTGGCATGATGGGTGGTGGTCCTAAATTTTAATAGCGCTTTTTATTAAGTGTATAAAAAGGAGCGTATAGCTCCTTTTTTTGTAGATAATTTATGCATAGTTGTTAGCTGCATGTAAGATTTAAAGGCCAGATCAGTGTTTAATCAACTAAACTTACATTTTGCAGCAGTTCTTACTTGCAATGTTGCAAAAAACTCGTACAATTCCCCAGCTTCCCGTACTGGGGAGTAAATCTTATTAATGAAAACAGTCAATCTAATGTAGAGGACGGTATGGTAACTATTCGTTTGCAACGTGGTGGCGCTAAAAAACGCCCTTTCTATCAAATTGTGGTTGCGGATAGCCGTTTCTCGCGTGACGGTCGCTTCATCGAGAAAGTAGGTTTCTTTAACCCAATTGCTTCTGGTCAGGAAGAAAAAGTACGTTTAGATTTATCTCGTGTTGAACACTGGGTAGGTCAAGGCGCATCTCTTTCAGATCGCGTAGCTAAGTTAGTTAAAGACGCTCGTAAAGCGGCTTAATAGGCGTAAGAGTAACCATGAGTCAAGAGAACACCTCGTATATTACAGTAGGAAAGCTCGGTGCCCCGTATGGTATAAAGGGCTGGCTTAAGGTGCATTCATTTACTGATGATCCCGAAGGGATCTTCGATTTCAGCCCATGGTTGATAGGGCAGCAAGGTAAATGGCAGACCTTAGAAGTGGTCGACTGGCGTCGCCACAACAAAGGCTTTATCGCTAAAGTTGCGCAAGTAAACGACCGAGACGAAGCAATGGCTTTAACCAATGTAGAAATCTCAGTAGACGCAGCGCAGCTACCAGAATTACCGCAAGGTGAATTCTATTGGCGAGATCTGATCGGCATGTCTGTTATAACTGATAAAGGTTATAACTTAGGCACAGTCGATGACCTTATGGAGACAGGCTCAAATGATGTTTTGGTTGTGAAAGCAAACAAAAAAGATGCATTTGGCCAAGCAGAACGTTTAATTCCTTACTTAACAGACTCTGTTATTAAAGAAGTTAAATATGATGCAAGAGAAATTACCGTTGACTGGGACCCAGGGTTTTAATGTCACAAACGAGTTCGCTATGGGTAGGGGTGATTAGCCTTTTCCCGGACATGTTTGATGCGATTACCACTCAAGGGGTTACAGGTCGCGCAGTTAAAAATGGTCTAATTGACTTTAACTGCTGGAATCCGCGTGACTATGCTACTGATAAGCATAGAACTGTAGATGACCGTCCTTACGGGGGTGGTCCTGGCATGTTAATGATGGTTGAACCATTGAAACAAGCTATCCTTGACGCTAAAAAAGCGGCAGGTGATGGTGCAAAAGTAATTTATATGTCACCGCAAGGGCGCAAATTAGATCAGCAAGGTGCAAGTGAACTTGCGCATTCAGAAAAGCTGATTTTAATTGCCGGTCGCTATGAAGGTATAGATGAGCGAATTATAGAATCATACGTTGATGAAGAATGGTCAATTGGTGATTTTATTTTAAGTGGTGGTGAACTACCCGCAATGACGCTAATTGATGCAGTAGCACGATTAGTACCAGGGGTGTTAGGTCATAACCAGTCAGCTGAGCAAGATTCATTTTCGAATGGCTTGCTTGATTGTCCTCACTATACACGGCCAGAGACATTGGATGATAAACAGGTGCCTGCTGTATTGCTCAGCGGAAACCACCAAGAAATCGCTAAGTGGCGCACAAAGCAATCACTTGGTAGAACTTGGCTTCGTCGTCCTGACTTGTTGCATAACCTAGCTCTGACTGAGGAGCAAGCGGCACTCCTTGCTGAGTTTCAGCAAGAGTACCAACAAGCTTGTGGCTAGAAGACAGTTACACCTAGGAAAGTGAGAAATATAATGGCAAAAGTAAACCAAAATATTATTAAAGCGCTTGAAGAAGAGCAGCTTAAATCAGACGTACCAGCATTCGGCGCTGGTGATACAGTTGTTGTACAGGTACGTGTAAAAGAAGGTAACAAAGAGCGTCTACAGGCCTTTGAAGGTGTTGTAATCGCTAAGCGTAATCGTGGTCTTCACTCAGCATTCACTGTTCGTAAAATTTCGAGCGGTGAAGGTGTTGAGCGTGTATTCCAAACGCACAGCCCTCTTATCGATAGTATCTCAGTTAAACGTCGCGGTGCTGTTCGCCGTGCGAAACTTTACTATCTACGTGAGCGTTCTGGTAAATCTGCACGTATTAGAGAAAAACTTAACTAATACGCGCTGTTTTACAACGCAAAATAAAACGGGTTGCAGCCTTAGGTTGCAGCCCGTTTTGGTTTTTATACCACAAAAATAATTTTCCCCCCTTTGTGAGACACCTAAGTACTCCCTTCAAACTGATCGACTGACCTCTATTTATCCCTTTATAAGCTATGCGACATGCACGTTAGGGCTTTGTGCTTTGGCTGTTATCCTGTTACTATAATTTGTATTAAAAGCTTTACTTTTTTGTATATAATTATTTACGTTTTTAGGGTTTGAGGTGTAGTAACGTGGTAACAGTGAATGATCTAGCTGATTTAAGAGCAGGAATAGATGAATGTGATGCGCAATTGGTGGCATTACTGGCAAAGCGTAATGGGATTACAGAAAAAATAGGCGCAATTAAGCAACAAATCGGTGCGCCATTACATGCCCCAGATCGCGAGGCTGATTTACTTGCAGCTCGCCGCAAAGAAGCAGTCGCACAAGGGGTTAACCCTGAGTTAGTTGAAGATATCCTGCGCCGTATGATGCGTGAAGCGTATCAAAACCAGCAAGGTAGCCTCGCTTGTGTTGCACCTCAGTTATCACCCATTGTAATTGTTGGTGGTGAAGGTGCCATGGGTCAGCTATTTGCTCAACAATTTGCTCGTTCAGGTTATGAAGTCCGTATTTTAGATAAAGCACAGCAAGCACAGAGTGAAGCGATATTAAAAGGGGCAAAATTAGTCCTTGTGAGTGTACCAATTAATGCACTTGAACACGTAGTTTCGGCATTACCAACACTCGATGATGACTGTTTATTAGTTGATATTACATCAGTTAAGCAAAAGCCTTTAAAAGCCCTAATGGCGGCTCATAGCGGCCCAGTAGTCGGGTTGCATCCCATGTTTGGTCCAGATATTTCACACTGGGTAAAACAAACCGTTGTTGTGTGTGAAGGGCGAGATCATGAAGTAGCTAAAGGGCTAATGGCGCAACTCCAAGTTTGGGGATGTCAAGTGGTTGAAATGGATGCTAAAAAACATGATGAAGCGATGCAAATCATTCAGGTAATGCGTCACTTAACAACCTTTGTATACGGTCAGTTTCTTGCCAAGCAAAGTCATACGTTGGCAGAACTTCGCAGCTGTTCATCACCAATTTATCAGTTAGAGTTAATGATGGTTGGGAGATTGTTTGCTCAGTCACCTGAACTATATTCTGATATCATGTTAGCGCAATTCGACGATGTAGAATCATTACTTGCAAATTACCAAGATACTTTTGCGGAAACCCTCGAAAAACTCAAAGCAGGTGATAAAGCTGCATTGATTGCCGCGTTTGCAGATGCGAAAGAGTATTTCTCTGATGCGACAGCGCATTTCTTAACGCAAAGCCGAAGCTTACTAAACAAAGCGAACGATGCAAAAGTGTTAGATTAAATACTCATACTCAATAAAACCAAAAGCCCGCATTTCGCGGGCTTTTTTGTTTAGATTAATGACCACCAAGTGAACCTGGTAACACACCCGTATGGTGGTTGATTAAGCCCCATTGATAGAGTAAATCTGTCATATCAGATAGGCTAAATAAGGTCATACTCAAACCAACAATCGTTAACACTATGGTATATGGTAGGGCCATATAAACCATGCGCCCGTAAGACAGCCTTAGTACAGGTGCTAATGTTGATGTTAACAAGAACAAGAACGCAGCTTGGCCATTAGGGGTAGCAACACTTGGCAAGTTGGTACCTGTGTTAATAGCCACAGCCAGTAAATCGAACTGATCACGAGTAATTTGACCTGCTTGTAGTGCAGCAGCAACTTCGTTTATATACACAGTACCTACGAAAACATTGTCACTGACCATCGACAGAATACCGTTAGCTATGAAGAACATGACTAATTGCAGCTGGCCTTCAAAAGTAAGTACCCATGCGATCACGGGTGTAAATAAATGCTGGTCGATAATAACGGCAACAATTGAGAAAAATACGCAAAGTAATGCAGTGAATGGCAGGGCTTCTTCAAATGCTTTACCTAGTTGGTGTTCTTCAATGATGCCGGCACTGGCTGTCGCAAAAATAATTACCGATAAGCCAATTAAACCAACAGTGGCTAAATGAAGTGCTAGACCTATAATCAACCAAACAGCGATAAATGCTTGAATAGCTAAGTTCACTTTATCGCGTGTAGTACGTTTTTTCTCAAGCTTTTTAGCGTGGTCCGATAATATAGTGTGAATGGGTGCTGGGAGTTTGGCACCATAGCCAAATGCTTTGGTTTTCTCGAGGAAGAAAGTCGTGGCAATACCTGCAATCATTACAGGCAAAGTAATAGGCAGCATACGAAAGAAAAACTCGCCAAAGAACCAGCCAGCTCGTTCCGCAATAATTAAGTTTTGTGGCTCTCCTACCATAGTACACACACCACCTAAGGCAGTACCAATTGATGCATGCATCAACAAGTTACGTAAGAAAGCGCGAAACTCTTCAAGCTCTTGGCGATTGACAGGACGTACCTGGTTATCATCGTTAATATCGTGCTCACTGTTAGAATCTTTGCCAGATGCCACTTTATGATAAATGCTATAGAAACCCATAGCGACGGCAATAACCACAGCCATAACCGTTAACGCATCTAAGAAAGCGGATAAGAAGGCAGCTGCAATTGTAAACGACAGCGATAACACGGTCTTGCTACGCACCGAAACAACAAGCTTTGTGAAAATATACAAAAGCAAGTCTTTCATAAAGTATATGCCTGCAACCATAAAGATAAGTAACAGAATTACATCAATATTCTGTACTATTTCATGCTCAACTTGGCCGGCTGTTGTCATTCCAATAAACAACGCCTCTATGGCTAATAAGCCACCTGGTTGAAGCGGGTAACACTTTAGCGCCATTGCGAGTGTGAAGATAAACTCGAGCACTAATACCCATCCTGCCAGATAAGGGTTAAGTTGAAATAAAACTGGGTTGATTAGTAAAAACGCAATAATGGTGTATTTATACCACTGTGGCGAAGTCCCCAAAAAGTTTTTAAATATTGCTGGTAAAACGCGCTGTTGCATGGCTGTACCTTTTATTAGTGCTGGTTGTTATTGTAAATAATTAGAAGTTGAGTATATCGAAAGTATTGTTGTTTGGTGTGCTTTTAATCCAAAAGGTCACTTATTTAACGAGATCTTAAAGATTTTTATGCACAGCAGAGTTAGTTTACTTGTTAGTTGCTGATCATCTGGTACAATCAGTGAGTTGAATGCCAAATGCGGTAAAAGTAGTTGCTAACTCAAGTGGAAATTGAATGAGAATTTTTAAAGCGAAAAGCCCAGCAGGTTTTGCTGAAGAATACATTGTAGAATCTATTTGGAATGGTGACTTTCCGCCTGGCTCAATTCTTCCTGCCGAACGTGAATTGTCAGAGCTTATTGGTGTAACACGCACAACGTTACGTGAAGTACTGCAGCGTTTAGCTCGTGATGGTTGGTTAACAATTCAACACGGTAAACCTACTCGTGTAAATAACTTCTGGGAAACCTCAGGTCTAAATATTTTAGAAACACTTGCGCGTCTTGATGAAGATAAAATGCCAGAGCTTACAGATCAATTACTTTCTGCTCGTACTAATATCAGCGCAATTTACACTCGTGCGGCAATTAAGCTTGCCCCTGAGCGTGTAATTGAAATCTTAGCGCAAAGTGAAGAACTTGAAGACAGTGCTCAAGCATTTGCTGATTACGATTATAAAGTTCACCATGAACTAGCCGTTGCTGGTAATAACCGCATTTACGTGCTTATCTTAAATGGCTTTAAAGGCTTCTACTCAAAAATTGGTTGCCATTACTTCTCTGATTCACGTACCCGTGAATTAGCGCGTCAGTTTTATAAAGATTTAACTGTGCTGGCAGAGCGTCGTGAACACGATGGAGCGATTTCTATGATGCGTAAATACGGTCATCAAACAGGTGAAATCTGGCAGCAAATCCGTGGTGATATGCCAGAAGATATCATGGACTAGGTAGCACTAATTGATTTTCTATTTTTTAAGAGCCCAGCTTGATGCTGGGTTTTTTGTGTTCGTAAACTTTTTACAGCAGAAAGTTAGACTTACGAGCAAGTGTGCACGACATTCTTTTCTATCGTCACTGCTTTGTTCTGACCAAGATTAATACTAATAATACTTAATCATTTTGAGGGATTAGACCTGTCGCTACCACTATAAAAAAGGTCCTCACTTATTTCACGAATTGATAAGAATCGTCAGTATTTAATGTGAATCAATTTTTCCGATTAGGCATATCGCTTTTTTCGATTGTTCATTTGTCTGTAACCTCATTAAACTATCTTGCAAATTATCAATACTTACTCTTGGTTTTTGCTTTTTAGTAACCATATATAAGTGAGTATTGCATAGGCAATTGGAAATAAACTCAAATATTTGGAGATAAAAATGGGTGTATTAGTTGGCCGTCAGGCACCAGACTTTACTGCAGCAGCTGTTCTAGGTAACGGTGAAATCGTTGAAAACTTCAACCTAAAAGAAACTATCAAAGGTAAAAAAGCAGTTATCTTCTTTTACCCGTTAGACTTCACTTTCGTTTGTCCTTCAGAGTTAATCGCTTTCGACAAGCGTTTTGAAGAGTTCCAAAAGCGTGGCGTTGAAGTAATCGGTGTTTCTATCGATTCACAATTCTCACACAATGCATGGCGTAACACTGCCGTTGCTGACGGTGGTATTGGTCAAGTTAAATATGCACTAGTTGCAGACGTTAAACACGAAATCTGTCAAGCATACGACGTTGAGCACCCAGAAGCAGGTGTTGCTTTCCGTGGTTCTTTCCTAATCGATGAAGAAGGTAACGTACGTCACCAAGTAGTTAACGACCTTCCACTAGGCCGTAACATCGACGAAATGATCCGCATGGTTGACGCGCTAGCGTTCCACAGCGAGCACGGTGAAGTATGTCCAGCAGGTTGGACTGAAGGTAAAAAAGGTATGGATGCAAGCCCTGAAGGTGTTGCTAAATTCCTTTCTGAAAACGAAGGCGACCTATAATTTAGGCCTTTGTTAGCGAATTAAAAAACCCGCCAATTGGCGGGTTTTTGTTTTTAAGCTCAACGCGATTAATTAAAGCGCATTGTTAGTTTAGTATAGAAATAACGACCACGTGGGTTATGTACGCTCGACACATAGCCATATAAGTCGCCATCACCATCACCGATTGCAAACGGAGGATCTTCATCAAACACGTTATTCACACCCACAGATAGTTTGATTTTATCTGAGAAGTTATACGCAGTTTGTAAATCAACCAGTGTTTGCGAATCAACCATACGTGATGTGTTGCTATCAAAGTCTAAGTTTCCATCAAAGTCGATGTCTGGTGTATCTTCAAACTCACCAGTGTAGCTCACATTTACATTGGTATTGAAATCACCCATCTCCCAGTTTGTAGAGAAAATCCAACGGTTTTCAGGATAACGGTACTCGCCTGTGTAATCGCGACCATCTTTTTTAAATTCGTTTTGGTATGCCCATTCTAAATTGAATTTTAAGAAGCCGTAATCGTTCATAGCATGAGTGTAGTTTGCCGACACATCAACACCCGATACTTCTTGCGATGAAACGTTTTCAAAGGTGCTGTAAACTTTTTGGATTACACCTAAACTTTGACCATTTTGTGGTGCTAAACGCACACACACAGTGCTGTTTTGATCGTTACAGTTATTATCATAGATAGGGCCGAATTCTTGTTCATCTATCTTGTTATCTTGCGTAATGCTCCATACATCGACACCGAAACCAAATTCAGCGGTTGGTGCCCATATGAAACCAACATTCCATGACTCTGATTCTTCAGCTTCAAGGTTAGGGTTACCCGCAAATTGGATATTGTAATCAAGGGCATTACAGTCAAGTCCTGTCGCTTGACAGCGGTATGTATCAACGAAGAATTGGCTTTCTTCAGAAGGGCCTAAACCAATCTGTGCTAGTGAAGGTGCTCGGAAACCTTGTGCCCATGAACCACGAACAGTAATTGAGTCTGTTGGCGCCCAGCGTACAGCTACTTTAGGGTTTGTTGTTGAACCAAAATCACTGTAGTCATCATATCGACCAGCTAATTGTAGCTCTAAATTTTCAGCAAGAGGAATTGAAAACTCAATATAAGCTGCATATTGGTCGCGTTCTGCAGCGGCTGATACTGACTCAGTACCAAAGATTAAACCACGCTGGAATTGATCGTCTGGAATATCGCTCACATCTTCTTCACGGTATTCAATACCGGCAGCCATCATCACCACATCATCGCCAAAGCTAAATGCTTCACCACTGATATTTGCATCAAATGATGTCATATGAGACTCACCACGACGAACTAAGCTTGTCGTAATACGGTCAATAACTGCTTGGTCATTATAGGTGCCACCGAAAGGGTTATAGTTACCCGCATCGATTTCTTGTTGTAAGAAATCAGTACGCACCCAGCCTTGGCTTCTATCGCCTGTTTGCATTGATTTACTTCGACCTTTTTGAACGGCTGCTTCCCAGCTCCAGTCACTGATCTCGCCTTTTAGGCCCGCAACAAAGCGAAGTGTATCTGATTCAATATCCCATTGACGGGGGCCCGCATCTACTGTTCTGTAGCGACCAATTTCGATATCTTGGCCAAACGGGTTGTTAGGGTGGTTTGCTGGCACTGTAAGGCCGGCATCTTCATCAAGCGGAGTCGGTGCACCAGCTGCTTGCGAACTATTGTGTTGTACTGCAACTTCTAAAAATGCCGATATACCATTATCAAAGTTATATTCAAACTGCGAAATAGCACCAACACGTTCAGATGCAGGGGTTACGTAACCATACGGGCCATAGTCAAATAAACAACTACCACTTGCTGTCGCATTTTCTGCAGGGCATGCTGGATCAATGGTTTTTTCACCATCTACATAAAAGTAGCCTGGGAAACCACGCGATGAACGGAAATCCATACCACCATATGGTTCTTGGTTTGCTGTACCTAGACGGCCCATTTCATCAGAGGAGAGTGCTGAGTTGTTAAAGTAATCAATAATAATTGATGCGCTGCTTTTTTCTGTACTGGTACCCCAAACGAGGCTTGCTGTTTTTTCTTCGTAGTTAGGACCATCAGTACCACCATATCCAAGGTTTACTTCTAGACCATTAATATCCTTTTTTAAGATGATATTAACTACACCTGCAACCGCATCAGAACCATATATTGCCGATGCACCATCTTTTAAAATATCGATACGCTCAATCGCTGAAACAGGAATCGAGTTGATATCTACAAATGAATTGGTGATGCTTTCCGCAAAAGCACTTATTGAAACACGACGGCCATTAATAAGTACTAATGTTGCATCAGAGCCTAAGCCTCTGAGACTTACCGCAGCAGCCCCATTAGCTGTAGAGTCTTGGTTATTGCCGCGAGTAGAGAAAGTACCATTACCTGCAACTGGCATACGTTCTAATAATTGTTGTAGGTTGTCGTAGCCCATATTGTCTATGTCTGCACGACTTATTGACTGTACCGGTGATGGCCCTTCAATGTCAGAACGTTTAATACGAGAACCTGTAACTTCAATACGCTCGACCTTTTCAGCTCCATCTGACTCAGCAGCAATAGACATAAAGCTTGTGCCACTTAGTGCTGCAATAGTAAATGCGTAGAGAGGTCGCTGTAGAAAGCGGTGGGTGTTCTTCATAAATTTCAATCCTTGTGTAATTGTGAAAAAGTTGTGAAGTTGTCACGGTAAAGATTGATATCATGTAAACGTACTGGTTTGGAATAGCAAAAAAGGATGGGTTTTTTAGAGAGGGTATTGATATTTTTGTAAAAAGTGAGTGTTTGTAAGGGGTACGAGCCTAACACGAAAGTTAGGCTCATTTCATAAATTAAGCTTTATGTTTCATTAGGCGCTCTTTTTCTCGTGCCCAATCTTTATTCTTTCCGTCTTCACGTTTATCGTGCATCTTTTTACCTTTAGCAAGGTGGAACTCCAACTTCACCCAGCATTTTTTCCAGTACATTGCAGTTGCGATTAGTGAAAACCCGTCGCGTTCTGTTGCACCGATAAGACGATCGATTTCACGTTTATTTAAAAGTAACTTACGATAACGAAGTGGATCGCAAATTACGTGAGTAGAAGCACTGTTGAGAGGCTGAATTTGACTGCCAAGTAAAAATGCTTCGCCGTTTTTAATATGAATATAAGTCTCAGAGATGTTTACTTTACCAGCTCGGATACTTTTTACTTCCCAGCCCTGTAGTTCAACCCCTGCTTCGAACTTATCGTGTAAAAAATACTCATGGCGCGCTTTTTTGTTAAGCGCGATGGTATTACTTGTCGATTTAGATGATTTTTTCTTAGCCATAGTGGCCCATATTATACGTAAAAACAGCGTTTTTACATCGCTTTTTTAAGGCTTTGCGGATATTTTCGTGTTACTAAAATTTGGGGAAATAGCCAAAGCTTGCTAAAATTCGCCGACAAAGTTGGGAGTGAATATGCCGCAAATAGAAAAAAGTGCGCTTGTAATGTACAGCAGCAAAGAAATGTTTGATTTAGTGAATGATGTTGATGCTTATCCAGAGTTTTTGCCAAATTGCTCAGATGCTAAAATCATCACGCAACAAGCTAGTGGCATGACGGCCAGTTTGGAGATCTCAAAAGCGGGTTTAAAAAAGTGGTTTACTACCGAAAATACGTTTATTGATGAGCAAACTGTTGCACTTCGCTTAGTTGATGGCCCATTTAAAAAGTTACAAGGTAAATGGCAATTTTTACCGCTGGACGATAAAGCGTGCAAAGTACAGCTTCATCTTGAGTTTGAATTTGCGAGTAAACTTATCGAACTGGCTTTTGGAAAAGTATTTAACGAAGTAGCTAAAAATATGGTTAATGCATTTACGCAGCGTGCTAAAACTGTGTACGGAGTTCGTCCATGATAACTGTTGAAGTAGTTTTTGCTTTACCAACAACGGCAACCAGTTTATTAGTAGAAGTACCGATAGGCACGACAGCTGAGCAAGCGGTGATTAAGTCGGGTATTATCAATAAGTGTCCTGAAATAGACGCAAATAACTTAACACTGGGTATTTGGAACCGTACCTGTAAGCTTAATCAAGAAGTAAAGGAAGGGGATCGTATTGAGATTTATCGCCCTCTTATTGCTGATCCAAAGGATGCGCGCAGACGTCGAGCTGAAAAGGCCAAAGAAGAAGGACGTGCCAATAAAGTGACTGGCGGAAGGCCACTAAACAAGGCATAAAAAAGGGTAGCTCAGGCTACCCTTAATTAATTAGAATTAAGATTACTCTTGCTCAAGCGGCGTATTAAATTCGCTAGGTTGCTCGTAGTCACCTGATAACGAAACAAGCTTATCATTTTCGAAGTTAATAGTGAGTGACTTACGTTGCTCGTTGCTACGGCCAATGTTAAATACATACAGGTAATGCCACGTATTTTTATCAAAAGAGTCTTCTGCTACTGGCTTGCCTAGAACATACAGTACTTGCTCGCGAGTCATATTAACACGTAGCTTATCTACATCTGATTGTTCTAAAAAGTTACCTTGAGGAATATTGATACGGTAAACCCAGCTTGAACACCCTGCTGTAGCACTTAAAGTAAGGGTAAGTACTAACCAAAAAGAAAAAGTTTTAAACGACTGCATTATTTGTTTGAATCCTTATTTTTTATACACTGCATGATACCGATTAGTCACAGAAGGTAAAACCCTTTTCAGTAATTGTTTTTACTGAAATGCGATTAAAAACCACGAGGCACAAATTTGACCACTGCAAACCCAAAAAGTTTACATCAGCCTTTAAAAAACAGCGATAACTCAGATGTCATGTGGTATTTGTATATAGTGCAAACACGTTTAGGTCATTGGTATACAGGGATCAGTACCAATGTTGAAAAAAGATTCGCTCAGCATCAAGCTGGAAAAGGTGCTAAAAATCTTAAGGGAAAAGGGCCTCTAACGCTTATCTATCAACAGCAGGTGGGTAACCGTAGTGAAGCAACTAAACTAGAAATAAGCGTAAAAAAGCTCAGCAAAGCACAAAAAAGACAGTTTGTTTTAACGTCTGAGCTACCTAAATAACTAACTTGGAAGCTTTTCAATAAATAGGGCTATTTTCGCTATGGCATATTCGAATAGTGTAAAGTCGATGTGCGCCGCCGTGTCTGTGCTTTGGTGGTGGTGTTTGTCATGTCCTATACCAAAGTAAATATAAGGGATCCCCGCTTTAGCGAATGAATAATGGTCGCTTGCTCTGCGCCAATCAACTTTGAGATCAAATAACCGATTTAGCCTCGCTGACGAGCTAGTTACCATAAAGGTTAACTGTTCATCAGATAGAATTTTAATGTCAGCTTGATAATGTGCTAATGATTGATTATCTAAAAATGCATAGATACGCGGTTTTCTGGGGTTCACAACGAGCATATCTAAATTAATATTAAGTTTGATTTCGTCTTTATTAAGTGTCGATACCAAGTACTCGCTACCATGTAGGCCATTTTCTTCTGCATCGGTTGCAACAAAAACTAATTGATAGGGCAGAGGGCTTTGCGCAAAGTGCTCAGCTAAATAAAGTAAAGCGGCAACGCCGCTGGCATTGTCGTTCGCACCTGGGTAGAGCCGATTACCTTTTTGCCCTAAATGATCGTAATGAGCGGTAAAAATTACTTTTTTACACTTCTCACAGTGGCTATTTTTAGTCGCAATAATGTTCCGCCCAGTAGCCTTGCCAAAGAGCCCTGACTGATAAGTAAATACTTGATCATCAACAGAATAGCCATGAGCAATAAAGCGCTCTTTTATAAAGTGGGCGGCTAACTGAGCGCCTTGAGTCGCCGTTTTTCGCCCAGCAAATTGAGCCGATGTTAGCGTTATGACGTCTCGTTCTAAATCTGTACTGGCAAAAGCTTGCGCAGTGCTTAGTGTAGCACTAGCGGTAATCAATAAGCTTTGCAGTATGCGAGCGAAGCGCTTGTAACTTACTTTCGTAACGCTGTTTATCATGATCAAAGTCTGCTTTATTGTTTGCCATAGTTAAGTACTTTTTAGCGAGCTTTAGATCACCTAATTGATAATAGGTTCTCGCTAAACCAAAATCAGTATCATGCAGGGTTGGGTTTAAGTCACGGGCTTTTTTGTAGTGCTTTATTGCATCTTGATAACGGGCGGTCGTGTAAGCATCATTACCTAAAGAAATGTGATAATAGGGGTTTGCTTGGCGCTTATTATCAAGCTTGGCTAATATCGCCTGGCCTTGCTCTTCGCGATTGGTCAGATTATAGAGTCTGGCTAAATTGCCTAATGCGGTGTTGTTATCTGGATCTAAACTAATCGCGTATTGGTAGGCTGTTTCAGCTCTTGGATAGTCATCTGTTAATCTGAACAATACCCCAAGGTTACCCCAAGCACCTGAGTAGTTGCTATCAATATTAACAGCTGCTTTGTAATAGCTAAAAGCAGTATCATAATCATGTTTTAGCATCGCAGCTGCGCCTTTATTGTTATAAAACATTGCTGTAATACGTGCTTTATTGATGTTGCTGGTTTTAAACGCTTCTTGGCGGCTGTTTGGGTCAAAATCTATCACTAAAGAGCGCTCTTCTGGGTAAATGACTTTTCTATTTACCACGAGCTTTTGGGCCTCACTTACTTTTAAGTTGATATGGCCTGTGAGTAAATTAAAGCCATTATCAAGTGCCCAATATTCTGGAATATGTACTTTTTGAAATTGTCCTTCAAGGCCGAGATACTCAGCAAGACTGTAGGCTAAAATCGATAACGATAAACAATTTGCGTTTAAATTTGAGTAGGCTTGATTAGCCGTTAAGGTAGCACCAGATTGATAAGATAAAGACGCATCACCATTTTGCAAAAGGAACTTGAGCAAACGTTTAGTGCTTTGCAATGAACGGCTGTCTTTTGGAAAGGTACTATCAAGTTGCTCTTTTACATGTTCATTTAATGCAAAAATCTCTTGTTGAGTTTCAACTGAGGTTTGAGTAAACGTATTACTTTGCGTCAAAGCAAGTGGTGGGGGAGCGGTGTTATTTTCTGTACTACTACACGCTGTTAATAAGCAAAAGCTTGAGGCTAAAACAATGCTAGGTAATTTCATCTGACCCTCTTAATTCTTGGCCTAATACCATTTAAGTATAGGCCGTGAATGAAAAAGGGTCAGGGTTAACTGTTACAAAACGTGTCAGCGTTTATCGAAGGTCGCAACAAGGTCATCAAGAGTTTGAGCACTGTTTGCTAAATCTTTGATTGCTTGTTCACTGTCGATTTGTTCACGCATTACGTTGTCACTAATATCGCTTATTTGCTCAATGTTACGGCCCACATCTGCCACTACGTTACTTTGCTCTTCGGTAGCAGTCGCTATTAAGGTCGCCATATCGTTTATTTCATTGGCAGCATCGTTAATGGCATTGAGCAATTCAACTGAACTTTGCATTGCATCAACGCTTAACTGTGCTTGTGATTTCGAGTGATTGATATGATTTACCACTAGATCAGACGTATTCGTTAGTTCACTGATCATCGTTTGAATTTCAGTTGTTGATTGTGAAGTACGGTTTGCTAATGCTCTTACTTCATCGGCTACAACTGCAAAACCGCGACCATGCTCACCAGCACGAGCTGACTCAATCGCCGCATTAAGTGCTAATAGGTTAGTTTGCTCAGAAATACCTCTGATAGAGTCAACAATACTGGCGATAGCTTGCGTTTTATTTGCAAGCTCGTTTACTTGCTCAGTGATGTTATCGATATCGCATGCAAGTTCTATAATTGCTTCTTTGCTTTGTGTTACCTGAGTATGACTTTGTTCGGTATTTTGTTTACTGTTTTCAGTGAGTTTAGCCGTATTAGCTGCGCTTGAGGCAATTTCTTGCACTGTCGCACCCATTTCATTAATCGCTGCTGCGACCGAAATTGTTTGTTCTTTTTGATTATCTAGCGCTTCAGAGTTCTTCTGTGCTTGCTTAAACACATGATCAGCGCTTTGTCTTATTTCACTACTTTCTTGGGCAACTTGGCTGATAGCAGTCTCAATCTTAGAGATGAATTGGTTAAAGCCTGCTGACAAGTTAGCGAGTTCAGGTTGTTCGGAAGCTGGCAAACGATAAGCTAAATTTGCATCACCTGAGCCTAAACGAGTAAACAACTCTGCCATTTTAGACAGCGGGGATGATAGTGTACGTGCAAGCACTAAACCAGCAAAACTTGCAATGAGGGCAATAACAATTGCAAAGCTGATAATTTGCCATTGTAAAACTTGGATGCTAGAAAATACTTCGTGCTTAGGTACTTGGGCAATGACAAATAAATCTGTGTTTTGGATTGGGCTTGCGGCTACTAATGTCGCTTCACCATCAAGATCGATTTCCTGTAAATTGAATTCACTTTGAGTTAACAGAGAACGAGTGATAGCAGTTTTATAAACGTCATCTAATTTAGCTTTGGCGACTTTGCTCTCGTCTTTATGAAGCTGAATTAGGCCGTTTTTATCGGCAATGTAAACAAAACCAGTCTCTTCAATTTTAAAACGCTGTAACATTGCTTGCATATCGTCAATACTTTTTGCAAGGCCTGCTAAACCAATCCCATTGGTTTGCTGGTGATTTACAAACATTTTTACATCAGTGGGTGATTCTTGATAGATACTGATTGAAAAAGGCTGTGTAGTGTTGGTAAACGCATAAAACCAGCCATCCTGCTCTTTGGTTAAAACTCGCAAAAAGCCATCTTGGTTCCAATATTGTGCAGTTTCTCGATTAGCCCACGAAGCAGTTGCTAAGTCGTATTGCTTAACAAGGCGGTTGAGCTCTTTAAGCAAAGTCTTGTCATCAGTATTACCTGAGCGAGCCCATTCTAATACAAATTCGTTACTAGATAGCTGCTCTGCCGCACTGATCATTTGATTTATATCATGAGTAATATAATTATCAATTGCTTGCAATTTGCTAGGTAGTTCAGATTCAATCATTCGTTGTTCAATGATTTGTTTTGCACTATATATAGCCGTTGCGCCGATTAACGCAGCAACAATTAGGGCGATAGAACTGCCAAGCAGTGTAATTTTTTTAGTAATGGTGAGTTGATTTAACGCCATGAAAGTGTCTTAGTTTACAACATTTAAGTCAGTAATTTTAGCATACACTTTATAGATGACGAATCAATGTAGGGACAAAAAAAAAGCCCAAAGCATATAAGCAATTGGGCTTGGTTTCTAACAAGCGAAACTTACTTTCCAGGGTTAAACAATTTTCTTCATTGCTGACATGTAACCACGTAGCTTGCTACCAATAATTTCAACCGGGTGCTCGCGCAGTGCTTTATTCACGGCAATCAAGGTTTGGTTATCAACTTGGTTGCTAGCACTATCAAGACCTTTACCAATTACATCTGTATCGATATTTTTCATAAAATCTTGCAGCAACGGTAAACACGCGTGGTTATATAAGTAACAGCCATACTCTGCAGTATCTGAAATAGTTCGGTTCATTTCGAAAAGCTTCTTACGAGCAATGGTATTCGCGATAAGTGGCGTTTCGTGTAGTGATTCATAGTAAGCAGATTCAGCGATGATACCTGCCGCAGTCATGGTTTCGAAGGCCAACTCAACACCTGCTTTAACCATGGCAACCATTAAAATACCTTGGTCGAAGAATGCTTGCTCGCTGATTTCTTGATCTGTATTTTGTTGTTTCTCGAATGCGGTTTCTGCTGTTTCGGCGCGCCAAGCTAGTAATTTTGCGTCATCTTCAGCCCAATCAGCCATCATGCCACGAGAAAATTCACCGCTAATGATGTCATCCATATGCTTATTGTAAAGTGGACGCATAATTGTTTTAAGCTCTTCACTTAATTCAAATGCTTTTACTTTTGCTGGATTTGATAAACGGTCAAGCATGTTAGTAACACCGCCATACTTAAGTGCTTCAGTGATCACTTCCCAACCGTATTGGATTAGTTTAGACGCGTAGCTTGCATCAATACCTTTTTCAACCATTTTGTCGAAGCATAGTAATGAACCGGTTTGTAGCATACCGCATAGAATCGTTTGCTCACCCATCAAGTCAGATTTAACTTCCGCAATGAATGATGATTTTAATACGCCAGCACGATGACCACCGGTACCAGCTGCATAAGCTTTAGCTTGAGCTAGGCCATGGCCTTGAGGATCATTTTCTGGGTGAACCGCAATCAATGTTGGTACACCAAAGCCACGCTTATATTCTTCACGTACTTCCGATCCAGGGCACTTAGGTGCAACCATGATAACCGTTAAGTCTTCACGGATTTGCATGCCTTCTTCAACAATATTGAAACCATGTGAGTAAGCAAGCGTTGCGCCTTGCTTCATTAAAGGCATAATAGCATTTACAACAGCGGTATGTTGTTTATCAGGTGTTAGGTTTAATACTACATCTGCTGTTGGGATAAGCTCTTCATATGTGCCTACAGTAAAACCATTTTCAGATGCGTTTAAGAAAGATTGACGACGCTCAGCAATAGCTGATTCACGCAATGTATAAGAAACATCTAAACCTGAGTCACGTAAATTTAAACCTTGGTTAAGGCCTTGTGCGCCACAACCGACAATAACGAGTTTTTTCCCTTTTAAAGCGTCTACACCATCAGCAAACTCTGCTGGGTCCATAAATTCACACTGCGCTAATTGCGCTAACTGCTCTCTTAAAGGAAGAGTATTAAAATAATTCGCCATTGTTAGTGTCCTATAAATACAATTTTGTTAGAAAATCAAAGAACCGACGTAGTGTTCTTTGTATGTCTTAACACTATGCAATTTTTTACCTTGCGTAAAATGATATATTTGAATTAAAGTATTTCATAAAATGAAATGGTGGTGGTATGGATCATAAACATCTTAATTACTTTTTGGCGTTAGCAAAGACGCTACACTTTGCAAGAGCCAGTGAGCTTTGCCATATCAGTGCGCCAACCTTGAGTCGGAACATCAAGCAACTCGAAGAAGAGGTTGGGGTGGTGTTATTTAATCGGGATAATCGCACCGTAAAATTAACCCGCGAGGGTGAGTCATTTATTGAGTACGCTAATGCGACGCTTGCTAACTGGCATCGTTTTAAAGCTAATGTACAAGAGCCGCAACAGCATGTTTATGGCAATGTCAGTATTTATTGCTCTGTAACTGCCTCATATAGTTTTTTACATCAAATACTTGAACAACTGCGTATGCAGCACCCATATATTGAAATTACTTTGAATACTGGTGACCCTGCATTAGCAATAAATCGTGTTTTAGATGGTCATGAAGATATGGCAATTGCTGCTAAACCAACAAAACTACCGGGACAAATTGCCTTTACTAGTGTTGGTTATTCGCCACTAGTATTGATTGCGCCAAAAATTGTGTGCCCGATCAGCGAAAAACTGTCAGCAAATGAGCAAATTGATTGGTCAGATTTAGAATTTATTGTTGCTGAGCAAGGTTTATCAAGGCAGCGTCTTGAGCAGTGGTGGCGTAAAAAGAATATTCATGGCCGTATATATGCGCAGGTTGCAGGTCATGAAGCTATGGTCTCTATGGTGAGTCTAGGTTTAGGTATTGCTATGGTGCCAAAAATAGTACTGGATAACAGCCCGCTCAAAGATAAAGTGCAAATTGTTAGTGATGCAGAACAAACTATTGCAGGTTTCGAAATTGGTCTAGCCGTACTAAATAAAGAGCGTCATGATCCTGCACTCAACGCGATTTGGAGTATTGCTCAATCGCTTACCCAGCAAGCAATTTAACTTAATAACTAGTGGCTTTGACTTTAATTTAAACTTTTACATAGATACAACCGCACACTTTAATTAGTTATTTAGTATTGGTTTTTGTAAAATTTTTTCGTGGTTTTTACTGGTTTTAGTCTGTCAAAATCCTTTTTCATTGATTTTTCTTTGGGTGTTGTTAACTTAATTGAAATAATAAAAATTTTCATGGCCTAGACTCATGATACTCTCAGCGCAAGCCGACCACTCTTTAAGCTACTCGAGCCATTGTCTGAAGCTCGCAATTCCTCTAATGGTAAAATACAAGATGCCAATTACGCCGCTTAATTATGCGCTTTGGTATTGCTATGTGAGTGATAAAAATCAAAAGTTAAGTAAAGAGCTCGATAGTATTATTAAACAACACAATACTTGTAGTCATGAGCAGGCAAAGCGGCTTTTCGATAAGTACTTATCTCGGGATGACTTGGCACTATTTTATCAGCTCTCTAGCGGCTTTAACGATGTTGTTGGCAAGGTACATCAAGATATTAACGAAGCACTAAGTTACTCAACTGAATTTAATCAGGCGCTGCAAGAGTGTCGTGAAACACTAACGAGTGCTGATATAAGCCAAGAAAGTGGCTTTGATGATGTACTTGATTGTGTAGAGCGTTTAAGTGATGAGTCGGCAGCTTTGCAAAGCCGTGCGCAAGATTTTCAAAACCAACTCGCTATGGCGTACTCCGAAATTACAGAGCTAAAGCAAGAGCTTGTTAGGTCAAGAAGTAAAGCTGAAAAAGACCCTCTGACTGGGCTTTATAATCGTGGTAAGTTTGATGAAGATATAACGCGATTTTGCCAAACTAATAATTTAGCTGAAGTCGCCGTGCTTACAATGGTCGATATCGATCACTTTAAACAGTTTAACGACACCTTTGGTCACCAAAAAGGAGATCAAGTTTTACGAGCTGTTTCAGCAAAACTACTTAAGCATGTTTCAAGTGTTGGCCAAGCTTATCGTTATGGTGGCGAAGAGTTTTGTTTCACGGCTCAGTTTGCCAGCATTAGTGATATGACTAACTTTACCCAGCAACTACGTCAGGCTGTTACTAAACTACAAATTAAAAATCCTAAATCTGACAAGGTGTTAAGCCAAGTGACAGCAAGCTTTGGTATTGCTATTAAAGCTAAAAATAGTAAACCGGAACAACTGATTGCTAAAGCTGATAAAGCGCTTTATTTAGCAAAAGAGCATGGTCGCAATCGCATAGAAATCGTCGAAGAGTAACAAACTTAATCGATATATGTATCAAATTTGTGAATAGTTGTAACCTTGCAACGACAGTTTGTTCACATCTTGATATTATGCTTTTATTGCATAAATTTCTTTGGTCGTAAAATAACAATGAAATCTCAAACGATCAGGATGTGCGCACTGGTTTATGCCATATTTGGCATGCTAGTGAGTCAAGCAAGCGCTGATGACTCAACGCGCACTGAACGTGAAAGCCGTGTGGCAAATCAACAGATTGATACCCAGCAATGGCATCTAAGTATTAATACAGGTGCGGGGGTGATCACGAATCCACTTCATGGAGGTGATAACTTACCTTTGCTCGTGCTGCCTGAAATCGCTTTTTATGGTGAAAAATGGTTCTTTGATAATGGCCGTTTAGGTTATTCATTACAAGAGAGTGATAGTCACGTCGTTAACTTTGTTACTGAGTTCAACCCTGAGACGCGTTTCTTTATAGATTTCCATCCAAGTAATATATTTGCACTGCAAACATCAAATAGTTTTATTGTTGAATCGACCACCAGTAATGAACTGGCAGAAAAGTCTGTATCTACAAGCGATATTAAAAAAAGACGCTGGGCTTTAGATGCTGGCTTAAGTTATCACTATATTCGAAATAATCATGTTATCTCTGTACAAGCGTTGACCGATGTTTCCGGAGTTTATAACGGTTTGCGTAGTGCTTTACAATGGCAATCACATCACCGTATAGGAAACTTATCGGTCGCACCTAGCCTAGGGATCTGGTACAAATCAGCCAGACTAAATGATTATTTTTATGGTTTATCGGCAGAAGAGTCCTCATATGGGGAAATTGATGTTGGCAGTAGCTGGCAACCTTATGCTAAAATCGACGCCCGTTGGCCCCTGAGTGAGGCTAACTCTCTTCGTTTTCATTTAGCATATTATGACTACTCAGCCGTGGATGACAGTCCGCTTTTTGAACACACGTACTCGATGACTGCATTTATAGGATTCAATCATATTTTTTAATATGAAGTATTTTGCTTTTAGTCTGTGTGTGTTTGTTGCTGTTATTTGGGCTTCCCCAAGCTATGCACAAGCGACTCAGTTTGATATCACACCAAAAGTGTGCGTTGTATTACAACAGCACGAATTTTGTGATCTTGAGTTAAAAATGAGTTGGCAAAGTCAACAGCCTCAAGATTTGTGTTTGTACCAAAATAATCAGAAAATTCAATGCTGGAACGACACTAGTTCAGGGGTTTTCAGCCATAAAGCGCGGGTTCAGATTGAAACAATATACTCCTTAGTCAATCCGCACACGGGGAGTAAAATTGCGACAGCAAAAGTCGAAGTGCAAAGCACCGAAGCAAAAACAACGAGGCGTAGGTTACGCTCACCGTGGAGCTTTTTTTAATTTAGGAGCAACCAATGGCAAAGATTTTACTTGTTGAAGATGATCTCGGCTTACAGCAGTTAACACGTGATTACCTTCAGCATAATGGGTTGGATGTTGCGGTCCTTGAACGCGGCGATGAAGTATTTGAATACCTTGAAAACAACCCTGTTGATCTAATGATTTTAGATGTCATGTTACCAGGTAAAGACGGCTTTAGTGTGTGTCGTCAGGTTCGTGATAAATTCAGCTTACCTATTTTAATGTTAACAGCAAAAGGTGAAGACTTTGACCAAGTGATTGGTTTGGAGCTCGGCGCAGATGATTATGTAATCAAGCCTGCTGAGCCTCGTGTATTATTAGCGCGTATTAATGCGTTATTACGTCGTGGACAAGCTACTAACAAAGCACCTGAAGAGCTTAGTTTTGGTGATTTAACTATTGATAAAACTAGCCGCATCGTTACACTAAAAGGCAGTGAAATTACACTGACTTCTCATGAATTTGAGCTACTTTGGTTACTCGCATCAAATGCAGGTGAAGTGTTAAGCCGTGAACATGTGCACCAGCATATGATTGGCCGTCAGTATGATGGCTTAGACCGTACAGTTGATGTACGCGTATCACGTATCCGCAAGAAGCTAGGTGATAATAGTGATAAACCATACCGAATTAAAACAGTTTGGGGACAAGGTTACCTCTTTGTATCTGATGCATGGGATATGTAAACATTAATGGGGAAACTATTTGCAAGCTTATATCTTTATATAATAGTTTCTCTGTTTCTTGTTAGTGGGGTCATAGAACAGTTATGGCCCTACGAAGAAACTCAACAACAAATCGCCCTCGACCAAGAATTTGGTAAATCTCTATGGCTATTAAGCCAAACGGATAATGGTTTAGCTTCGCTACAACGAGAGTATGAAAGCGAATTGATTAATCTCTCAGACCTTGCTTTACCAGGTGATTTAAAATCACAGCTCAAAAATGATCATCATCTGTATTTGTTTAATAAAGAGCAAAAGGTGGTTTGGTATATTGCTATCAACGACACACAGCTTTTGCAAGTAGGTCCACTTTCTGTTGAAAACCCAAATTTTAGCTCAGTTTGGCCTTACTTTTTATTATTAACAGTAATTGGTTTGCCTATCGGGCTATGGAGCTTATTACTATGGCGAGATTTTAATAAACTCACACTTGCCTGTGAAGCTGTAGGAGGAGCGCAAGACTTCGAACTACAAGACGCTTCCAAATCCTTTTTCCTGCCAATCACAGATACACTCAATGCGATGCAAGAGCGTATCCAATACCTTCTAGCAGCACAGCAAGAGCTTACTTCTTCTGTTTCTCATGAGTTTAGAACGCCACTTGCTCGTTTAAAGTTTGCAATTGCTATGCTTGAAGAGCAAGTTGAGAATGAAAAATCTTATACTTACATTGATAACATGCAGGCTGATATTGCAGAGCTTGAGGCATTAGTTTCCGAAATGCTGGAATATGCGCGGCTTGATTCACATCAACCGAGTTTAAAACCACGTTCTTGTGACCTTACTGCGCTTATCAACAGTGTGGTGAATAAGCTCGAATTTGCTACTGACATTGAGGTAGCAGTGAGTGCACCTAAGCAGCTTTACTACGAGTGTGACGAGCATTTTATGGCGCGTTGTATTCAAAACCTATTAGGCAATGCACAAAAATACGCAAACCACAAAATTCATGTGAGCCTTGAAGAGTTAGGTGATTCGATACAAATTAGTGTTGAAGACGATGGTCCAGGGATCGCTAAATCTGAGTGGCAAAGTATTTTTAAGCCATTTACTCGTTTAGATAAAAGCCGTGATAAGAAAACAGGTGGCTTTGGGTTAGGTCTTGCAATTGTCGCTAAAATTGTCAGTTGGCATCAAGGGCAGTCTGAAGTGTGTGATTCACCATTAGGTGGAGCAAAATTTGTGATTCGCTTGTTCAAGACTAATTAAGCCTTAGATTACAGGTATTTTTGCAGGCATAAAAAAAGCGCCTAAGGCGCTTTTTAAAGATTAAAACCAAAAATAAACAAGTAGCAAAGTAATAGACCGCACTTAATTATAAAAGTTCGAAAAAAGGTTAATTATTTTTCATCTAATAATGGCATTAGCATTTTTTCTAGGCCATTGAGCTTCACTTCATACATCATCGCTAGTTGTGCACCTAGCTGGGAATCAGGAAATCCTTGTTGTTTAAACCACACCAAATAAGGCTCTGGCAGCAATAATAAAGGGCGACCAGCATACTTTCCAAATGGCATCTTAGTATTTATGGCGCGTTTGAGTTGAGCTGTATCCATCTTTATCTCAAAGAAATTTTAAAGCTAGATGATACGGTAAAAAGGGGAGAGAAAATAGGCTGTGACGGGCAAGAAACAGCCTATTTAGTGAGGGATGTAGGCCCTCAGAATAACAGCCACTAAATTAATTACGGCGTATTAGTGTAGTTGGTTACGACGCTTTTTCGTAAAGCCAAGCTTATTTAGCTTGAGGGCAATAGCTGGGTCGTCGATTCGTTCAGGTGTTTCACAGTCACGAAGAAAATGATCACTAGGTACTTGATATACATCGAGCATCTTGTTGAATAGCACGGTTCTAATATCCAAAGCAGTCATGCCGTTATTTTGTAACTCATCAAGTTGCTGCTGAATATCTGAAAGTTTCCCACCACGTGCATCATCCGTATTTGCTAAAAACTCGTTGGTAAACTTATTTTTCATTTAAACAACCTCAATCAATCTAACCGCGCTGTATTTGAGATAACGAAATCACAACATGGCTAAACTTTTTTGTGTTAAAAATAGATACTTAGCTAAGCACCTTAGAATTAATTCTACTCTTTTTTTTAGCCTGATTGCTAATCTGGATGTAAAGCTTTGTAAATAGGCTTAACCCAATGTGGGGACGGGGTTGTTGAGGAAAGAAAACTAGTTAGCCAACTAACTGAATACAGTGAAAATAATTATCAGTACCATCTGGAGGTACTGATAATTTTTTTTTACATTAAGAGAAAAGTTTTTGTTTTACATGCTCAGCGAAGCCACTACCAGCTTCTAAATAGAAGTTATATGTCGAGTCAACCCCCATATCTTCTAGTTCTTTTTGCTGATCTGGGTAGTTTGCGATAGCAGTAACCTGACCTTCATAGCCAGAAGCACGAAGTTGCTCTAAAGCAAAAATATTTTGCATATGCTTCGGCATCGCAAGCATCACCATCCCTACATGTGAGTGATTTACACGCTGCCAGAAATCAGGGTCAGTGGCGTCTGCAAGCAATACACGGCGACCGCGTTTGATATGTTTATCAACAACATCAGGCTTTATATCAATACCTGCGACAAGATTTGGATGGGTTTGGCTGATTGTTTCATAAGCACCTGTACCAATGCGACCCATGCCAAATATAACAATTTTTGTATCATTAAGGTTTACGGGCAGCTCTTCAGCAAGACGACTATCACTTTCAAATTTAAGCAGCCAATGTTCAATTTTCACATAAACTTCATTTGATCGCTTATTTAATGGCGAAGCTAAAATAAAGGTGATCGACACAGCAATAGCCATCACTGCCAACCACTCAGAGGTGATCATATTACTGGTGGCGGCAACAGCACACACAATTAAGCCAAACTCACTATAATTAGCTAAGCTGAAGGCGCTTAACAAAGAAGTACGAGCACGTAATTTGAATGTGTTTGTTAGCACATAATAAAGAGCAACTTTTAATGGTAAGACTAATATAATGATGATTGCAACGATCACTGCATGAGTTGTCAGTTCTGCATTCAAGCCAATATTTAAGAAAAAGCCGACTAATAATACGTCTTTTAAATTAAGTAACGACTTTGATAACTCACCAGCTTTTTTATGTGAAGCGAACATCATACCAATGATCAAAGCGCCTAAATCACCCTTAAGGCCCGCGAATTCAAAAGCCTGATAGCCAATAATAAGTGCAAAGAAAAAACCAAACAGCGGCAATAATTCACCGTGCTTTGAACGGTTTAATACCCAAAACATCACAGGTCTTAAAACTGGTAAGCCGACTAATAATGCCAGTGCCCAAATATTTGGGGCTTTACCTGTACTGATGGCTAAGAAGATAACCGCAAAGATATCTTGCATAACTAAGATACCAATAGCAATTTTACCATGAAGGCTTGCCATTTCACCTCGCTCTTCAAGTACTTTTACTGCAAATACGGTGCTTGAGAAGCTAAAGGCAAAGCCGACTAATAATGCACTTTGCCAAGTCAGCTCATTAAATAAAGGTAGTGCTAAGGCACCTAATAACAACATAAAACCACTAAACAGCGTGCTACTCAAAACAATATGCATTGAGGCTGGCGCCCATACTTGTGGCTTCATTAGGTTAGATACTTTGAGTTTAAGACCAATGCTAAACAATAACAAAGTAACACCAAGACTTGCCAAGGTATTTAGCAGCTCGGTTGTCTTATATCCATATAGGTTGAGTGCAAAACCCGCTAATAAAAAGCCGATAAGAGGAGGCAGCTTTAACTGGTAAACAGCAAAGCCACAAACGAACGCGGTAGCAAAGTAGATTAGTTCCATAATTGTTCTTTTAACTTCATTTGTTTGAAGTGTAGCGAAATATTCGTAGTTGGAAAACAACAACGAGCAATAGGAGTTCAAAAAATAAGCACTTATACATGATTTATTGATTAATCCGGCAAAAGCATCATTTTTTCGCTGACATTAGCTTTTAATTGTGGTTAAGATGCATTAACAAAGGAATTTAAGCCATAGGTTAGAAGCTGGCTTAAGGAGAATAGATGTTTAAGAAAATCCTTGCATCAGTAGGTATTGGTGCAGCAAAAGTTGACACTGTACTCGAGACAGAGCATTTACAACCGGGTCAAAAGTTTAATGCCGTTATTGTCATCAAAGGTGGCGATGTGGACCAAGAAATATCGGGTTTAGACCTAGCACTTATGACACGTGTAAAAGTCGATGGCGAAGATGGTGAGTATTTCACAAAGCATGTTATTGAAAAATGGCGTATTACAGATATAGGCACAATTGCAGCGGGTGTTGAAAAACATATTCCATTTGAAGCTCGCCTTCATTCTGAGACACCGATCACCGAAATTAATGCTGGTTATAACCAATCGCATGTTTGGCTTGAAACTGGCTTAGACATTGATTTAGCGCTTGATCCAACAGACCGTGATGCATTGCATATTTATCCTAATGACGCTGTAAGCACGTTTATGGAAGCGATGGATCGACTTGGCTTCAGTCTAGTAAAAGCGGATGTAGAAAAAGGCTTCTTAAGGGCTCCTACTTTTCAATCACACTCTGGTTGTTATCAAGAATTAGAATATCGCCCAAATAGCCGTAGCCTCTTTGGTTTACAAGAGGTTGAGTTGTCGTTTGTGCCTGAAGCGCATAAAACACATGTATTAATCGAACTTGATCGCGCCTTCAGAGGGGATGGTTATGTAGATTTAACCATTGAACATGATCATGTAAATCTGTCACAGCTTTGTGATCAGCTAGAACGATTATTTGCTTAAAGACTAACTATTAGCTAGTTAGTTAAAACCCAGCTACGGCTGGGTTTTTTGTCTTCATAAAGGAGCGTTATGTTTTCTATTAAAAGTTATAGCGAACTCAGTAAAGATGAGTTATTCGCCATTTTACGGGCGCGGGTTGATGTATTTGTTGTAGAGCAAACCTGTCCTTACCCAGAAATTGACGAAGTTGATAACAATGAGCTTACTCAGCATATATTTTTGTTTAAAGCTCAGCAGGTAGCTGCCTATGCACGTTGCTATAAAAAGAATGAGCAATTTAGCGCATTTGGTCGAGTGCTGGTTGCAGAGCAATTTCGTGGTGATGGGTTGGCAACTAAACTAGTGCAAACCGCGATAGATACTTGTAAAAAACATTGGCCAGATAAAGCGATCATGATTGGTGCTCAGTGCTATTTAACCGGGTTTTATCAGCAATTTGACTTTGTAAATGTGGGGGATGATTATTTAGAAGATGGCATTCCACACCAGGATATGTGTTTGAGGTAGCCAAATGGCTACCTCCGTAATTTGTTAATTTAATAATGAGTTAGCAAATACCAATGCAATGGCAAGTGGACAAATGAACTTAATGTACCATGGCCATACTTTCCAGAAGAAGCTGTTTGCAGCTTCTGGGCATCCTTGTTGAATTTCTTTTAGTAAAGACGCACGATGCCAAATCCAACCGACAAAAATACAACACATTAAGCCTAGAATAGGCTGCCCAATCTTAGTGGTTAAAGTAATTACAAAACCAAATAACGTGCTTAGGTTAAATACGATTGTGAAACTAACGAGTGCAATGATACCACCGATGATCCAAGTAGCTTGAACACGTTTCAAAGCAAAGCGCTCAACTGCATAAGAAACAGGTGCTTCTAGCATCGAGATTGATGACGTTAATGCGGCAATACTCATTAAAGCAAAAAAAGCAAAGCCAACAAAAATACCTACATCACCCATGCTAGTGAATAATGCTGGTAGCACTTGGAATACCAAGGTATCTTCAGAAAGTAGGGCACCTTCAGCAGAAAAAATTTGTACGCCTTGCGCTTGAGCAACATACATAGCTGGAATAATCAATAAACCAGCTACAAAGGCAATGAACACATCGATTAAAGTAACATACGCACCTAGCGATACTAAATTCTCTTTTTTGCTTATGTATGAGCCGTAGATAATCATTACGCTGGTACCAAGCGACAATGAGAAAAATGCTTGTCCTAATGCATTAACTAATAGTTCAGGGTTTAAAATTGATGAAAAATCAGGCACTAAGTAGGCTTTTAGGCCTGCCATTGCGCCATCTTGAGTCATTACATAAATGATCAGCATGAATAAGATGCCTAGCAGGGCTGGCATTAAACGTTTTGACCATTTTTCAATGCCGTTTTCTACACCTTTTGAAATAATAGCAACGGTTAGAATTATGAATGCAGCAGTAAATATAAGATTTCTTGATAGTGATTGCTCACTTAGCCAAGTGCTAGCTTGCTCTTGACTTGCTAACTGCGCAACGGGTTCGAGGGTTGCACTCAGCATCCAGCCAGCCACAATCGCATAGAAGCTTAAGATGAGACCCGCACAAATAATACCGCCAAAACCCACCACGAAGGCGAACTTCTTTTGCCATGCTTGATTCGTTACTTTTCGAAGTGAAGTGACGGCATTAGCTTGACCATGACGACCGATTACTAACTCAGCCATTAAAGCAGGATAAGCAAGACAAAATGCTAACACTAAATAAGCCACTAAAAACGCGGCACCGCCATTACTTGCAGTTTGTGTTGGGAAACCCCAAATATTTCCTAAGCCAACAGCAGAGCCTGCTGCAGCCATAATAAATCCAAAGCGGGAGCTGAACTCCCCACGTGATGCGCTCATATTATTGTTACTTCTCTATTTGTGACGGCGCTGACAATCTACTCGAATTAACACTAAATAAAAAGGGTTAATCATCCGCATTTTCGTTGTTCTTCGTTGTGTGCGAGTTGTCAGCGTAGAATTCGTGCAATTGCGCATTACAATACGAAACAATTAACACAAATGAAACATGTTTATTGGCTTTTATTTTGGATTGTTATGCTAAAACAGGCGCCACCTAGCTGCTGACTTTTTGATACTTCGACCGTGCCGTGGTGCCAATCAGCGACTTTAGCCACGATAGCAAGACCTAGCCCGTAGCTTTCTCCATCGCGATTACGGTGCGTTTGTTCTTGAAAGAATGGGCTAAATACTTTTTGCCAATTTTGTTCGCTCACACCAGGGCCATCATCTTCAATACTAATAGTGATGTACTCATTAGTACTGGTTGCACTGATTGAAATTTCAGACTCTGCAAAGTCACAGGCATTACTTAATAGATTAACAATGGCGCGTGCTAACCAGTGTAAATCAGCACAAATATCACCAACTTTAACTCGGTGACTGACTCGTAAACCGCGTTGCTCAAGCTTAGGTTCTATTTGATGAATTAAAGTTAGAATATAAGTTTGCAGATCAGAGTGGTTAAACGTTAGCTGATTAGATTTTTGCTCAAGTGTTGCAAATGCCAGATAACTTTTTAACATAGACTCCATTTGATCTAAGTCGTTTTCCATGCGTGCAAGATATTCAAGGCGCTTTTCTTCACTTGGACAGTCTTGTGCCGCTTCTAAACCAAATCGTAAACAAGCTATAGGTGTGCGAATATCATGAGATAAGCTCGATGCCATTAACTTATTCTCATCAAGGAGTTTTTCTATTTGGTTTGCCATGCGGTTAAATGTCAGTTCAACATCTTTGATATAAGTAAAGTGTGATAATTGAATGCGACTTTTTAAATCACCTTTTGCAAAGCGTTGTGCCGCCTCGTTTAATACGCTTAAACGCTTTGCAAGTGGTGCAATAATGAAGCCCATAAATACACATAACCCAGTGTAGAATAACAAGGTAAGTAATACATCGTTACCTTGTTCATGAGTTAAGTCTTTGTCTAGTCGCATTTTTATATGATGAGTATCAAGGGCTGCTTCACTGTAAAGCAAATAATAGCCTTGCTGATCTTCTAGAATGAGACCACTTGGCTGAGTTATTTGAGCTAATAATGAGTAAGGCAGCGCAAGGGATTGGGTTGGTCGATACTCAAGTTGTACAGAAAAGTCTTGATTAAACTCTGCAATAGCGTGCTCTCGTTGCTTCGCGTCAAGTTTAGCCAGTTGCTTTGCAAAACCTTTGATCATTTTCGTTTCGCTAGAAAACACATCCTGAGGTGCCTGGGTTTGTTGGCTAAAAGCATCAATTAGCCAGCCCAAAACAATGATTGAAAGCAAAGCGCTACCAAGTAGCGAAATATAAAACTTTTTCACAGGCGCTAGTCGTTATTGCCAAGCAGTGGCAACAAGTAAATAGCCTTTGCCCCAAATGGTTTTAATTTTTTCAGGGTGCTGTGGGTCATCATTAAATTTTTTTCTTAATGAGGAAATGAGTACATCTACACTTCTGTCCAAGCCATCATACTCTCGGCCTTTCGTTGCCTTAAACACCGCATCACGAGATACCACCTGACCTGCATTGCTTGCTAAATAGTTTAGCAGTAAATATTCAGCGCTTGAAATATGTACCTCGTCGTTAGCCAAGTAAACCGTGCGTGATTCAGTGTTAATTGATAATTTACCAACACTTATAAGTTCAGAGTTTGCAGCTTCATGCGTGTCGGTTTTAGAACGAAGTGCAGCTTTAATACGTGCTAATAAAGCGCGAGGGCGAACTGGTTTCATCATATAGTCGCTGGCACCCACTTCGAGGCCTATAACTTCATCCATTTCATCATCACGTGCAGTTAGCATAATAATCGGAGCTTGATAAAAATGCCTTAAATCGCGACACACACTAATACCATCTTGACCTGGTAGCATAATATCTAACAACACTAAGTCTGGATTTGTTTTACGTACTTGCTCAACTACTAGGTCACCGCGTTGGCATATAGTCGTTTGATAGCCTTGCTCAATTAAGTATTCCGCAACCCAGTTGGCGAGCGAGATATCATCTTCTACTAATAAGATAGTTCCGTAATGTTCCATTTTTTACTCCTGCTTAGAACAGTCGCCAACGACGTTTCTTCTGACGATTTTGATAGACCCACTGTAATTGTATTTCAGTGCTTGCAACAACCTTACCGTTATCACTACTTATAAGTTCAAAACCTATGGTTTCTGCTGAATCAAATTGGTATCTAAATAAGCCCTTTTGTTGCATTAACCAGCATTGCATTATGTGCTTGCTTTGTGCGTTACGTAAGCAGTAATTACCAACTTGCTGCTGGTGCCATGTAATATCAACTTCGGCATAACAATTTCTGCCTTCACGCAGCGCTACACAGGTATCTGGTAGTGCAACTAGTGCACTTTCGGTTGTCTGATCAGCTTCTAACTGCTGCTTGGCGAATAAGGGCCCTGACACCAAGAAGATAAAGCACAAGTAATACTTAGAAAACATAACGCACGCCTACCTTGGCTTTATGCTGATATTCTTGAGAGATAATAGGGCTTTGGTGGATATCATTTGAAAACCAAGTTGATAGCCAGCCAGTTAAAAATACCCAGTGCCTATTGATGGGGTATTCTGCGTGAAATTCAAAAATAAGGCTGTAAGAGGTATCTGGGTTATATGCTGGGCGTGTATCCAATGCTTCTGCGTCTGAAATGCCAAAGTAATAATCTGTAAAGTCATTTGAATAGGCACTCAAGCCAACGCCTGAGCGAAATTCCCAATTTCGCCAAGGGATAATTTGACTAAAAAATGAATTCATTACCCAACCATTATGCGCACCTGACACATCGTGTAAATACTCAAATGAAATTTGTGAATTCTCAAAGCGACGCGATAAACGCAGCCCTACATCAAAATCGTAGTCTCTAGCTCTAATCCCTTTGAGCTCTTCAATCACATCGTTGCCATAAATGTTTAAGCCTGTTTCATCAAATCCAGATTGAATGTTCGTGCCAACAATATCTAAGCCCCATTCAAATTTATCGATAACACTGTAACCGAGTGTTAAACCACCACTGAGTTGGCTCTGATCGTAATCAAGATAAAAACGGTCGTAAGAAACGGCGAGGTGAACATCTGGCTCTATACCATCATTGTATGAATCCATGCCAACAAGGTAAGAATCTTCAATGTAGTAACCTAGACCTATGCCCCAGTCCCATGCAAAACCTTGGCTTGGTTCTAAAGTATTATCTGCATAATAGCGATTACTAGCTCGGCTTGTGGTACTAAGCAGGGTTAAACATATCAATAATAGGGCACTATGAGCTCGCAACGTTGCTTCCTTGTCTGTTAGAAAGGGTAATAGCTTATAGTATATTGTTAAGGAGTTCCTGTAATCTGTAAAAAAATGTATTAGTAGGAATTGGAAGTGTAAGAAAGTGTTGCAAATTCAAGGAGGGCGCTGTTTGCCTATGGGTAGGCAAACAGCTAATGAGTTTTACTGAACTTTAATTTTATCGATTAAAATACTGCTCAAGTAGTACTGCATCATAGGTGTTAGAGCGCTAATTTCTGTACGGTTACACGGGCCTTGCTCTTTTTTAAACGCGTTCACTTGTGTGAAGGTCTGATAAGCAGGAATGGTGACTTCTTTATTAATACGCTCCATCCGAGCTTGTTCTGAGTTTTGCTCGTGCACAAAACTCGCTACTTCAAGTTCATTCTTTATTAACTGTTGCTGTTCAAAACTATAGATAAGTGGCTCACGATGAAAACTTGCACTATCAATCGATGATTTTGCGAACCAAACAACATCACCGGTTTTTTTATGAGTCAGACGCATACTCACTTGGCCTAAAATAGTTGCACACTTTTGAACCGGGAACTGTTTTGCTACTTCATCAAATAAAGGCAATGGCTTTTCAGGTTTTACCAATTGGTATTCTGTGTCTTCAATCAATTCAAGATCAAGCTGGTGAATTGAAAGGGTATAGTCTGCTTGTGCACCTTCTTCTACAACCTTTAATTGCTTTGCTGTGAGTGCTTCGGCCAGCTGCGCGTAAAGCGTATCTGTTACACTGGTTTTATCAGCAACAATGACAACAGTTTGATGTGTACTAACCACATGTGCAGGTAATTGTACTGACTTTACTTTAGGCGCAGCATGCTCTGTTTGGTACTCAACTTGAAAGCGTTGGCTTTGTAAGCTTGGTTTCTTAGGCATTGAAAGTAACGGAGCTGGTTCAGGTTTTAGAGCACAACCAACTGAAATTAAAGTAAAAAACAAAACCACAAGTAAGCGCATGAAAAATAGTCTACCCATAAAAAGTTAAGATTAAGCGTATTGTACGTTAGTCGAGGCAAAAGTTCATGATATTATGTTATGAGAAACTTCCCAAACAGACTTAAAAAAATAAATAATGAAGTACAGCTCATCTTTAATTCTTTTTCTTTTTTCTTTATTACTGCTTGTGGTGAGTGGTGAAGCTACTTCGAGTGACAAACAGTGGCAAAGTTTCGTTGCTGACTATAATAAACACCTAACCCGAAAACTAAAAAGCAAAGGGATCCCAGGTGGTTCATTGGCGATTGTAAATATTGGTAATGAAGATTTTATTCGTGGTATTGGGCGAACAAAAATAGAAAAAGGTCGCAAAGTTGATAAACACACACGTTTTCGATTAGCGTCAGTATCAAAAACTTTTGCCGGCTCGTTGACCGCAAAACTTGCAGCACAAGGTGAGTTTAATATTGACGACCCAATAAGTAAGTTTATTCCTGCTTTTTCTAATACAGCTTATAAAGATGACTTAAAAATCTATCACATCCTTAGTCACTCAAGTGGCTTAGTACCTAATGCATACGATAACCTTATTGAGTCGCGTATGAGCTACCCAGACATTGTTGAGCGGTTATTGACTGTTGAACCTATCTGTAAACCAAGCGAGTGCTACGGTTATCAAAATGTGATGTTTAGCTTGATTGATTCTGTAATTTATCAATCAACACAGATGGATTACTCGCACTGGATTTCAGAGTATATATTTGCTCCCTTGAAAATGGTGGATGCCAGTGTTGGTTTTGAGGGGATGGTAAGAGATGATAATTATGCTCACCCTCATGTTCGTGGAAGAAAGCGTTGGTATACTTCACGATTAAAGAAAAACTATTATAAGGTACCTGCCGCTGCAGGTGTCAATGCCAGCGCAAATGATATGGCTATTTGGTTGAATGCGCAGTTAGGGCAGTATCCTGACGTGTTACCTCTAGAAGCACTTATTAAGCAAACACGCCCTTATACACATACTAAAAAGGAAACTCGTCGTAGAGTTTGGCGTAGTCATGTCAAAGATGCTTATTATGGATTGGGTTGGCGTGTATATAACTATGATGATGAACTGCTGTATTACCATAGTGGCTGGGTGCAAGGTTATCGCAGCGATATTGTTGTGTTTCCACATCTGAACATAGGGTTTAGCTTAGTTCTCAATGCTGAAACCGGGTTAATTAATGAGTTAACCACTGAGTTTATCAATCGGGTACTGAAATACACTCGTGAGCAAAAATAACCTAGGTAAAAAAGTTTAGTTACAAATTAATGCAAAATTTTTTTGCCTACAAAAAAGCCAGCATTTTTGCTGGCTTTTCCTTGATTCAAGATTTCCTCGGGTTAGATTAACCGCGTGGTAATTGAATCTTTTTCTCTTCGCTTTGGCGATACAACACAATTGTGTGGCCAATTGTTTGTAGTTTTGTTGCGCCTGTCTCGCGAACAATAGCATCAAAAATCAATGTCTTAGTTTCACGTTCGTCAGTAGGAACTTTAACTTTGATTAGCTCATGAATATCTAGAGCGCTTTCAATTTCAACTAAAACGCCTTCGGTTAACCCGTTTGCACCAAGTAATACAACAGGTTTTAAACTGTGCGCTTGGCCTTTTAAAAACTGCTTTTGTTTGTTCGATAATTTCATCATGTTACAAATTTTGCTGAATATGGCTTGAATTAAGGGTATTCTAACGCCATCTAGAGAATATTACTAATTAGTTACGTATTAATTTATGGCAAATAAAAAACATTCAGCCAGTTCTAAGCGTTGGCTGAAGGAACATTTCGACGATCCTTATGTTCACGAAGCGCAAAAGAAAGGCTGGCGTTCTCGTGCGGTTTTCAAATTAGACGAAATTCAGAACAAAGATAAATTAATTAAACCATCGATGGCTGTGGTTGATTTAGGTGCTGCACCAGGTAGTTGGTCGCAATATTTAGCGGAAAAGGTAGGTGACAAAGGCCAAGTTATTGCTTGTGATATTTTACCTATGGACTCGCTGGCAGGTGTTGACTTTCTACAAGGTGACTTTCGTGAAGAAGCGGTGCTTGATGCTCTATTGACACGCATTGATGGAAAAAACGTGGATGTTGTTTTTTCTGATATGGCGCCAAATATGAGCGGCAATACATCTGTTGACCAAGCTGGTAGTATGTACTTAGTTGAGTTGGCATTAGATATGTGCCACCAAGTTTTAAAGAAAAATGGCGCATTTTGTGTCAAAGTCTTCCAAGGCGAAGGATTTGATCAATACTTGCAGGAAGTACGTAATAGCTTTAAAGCGGTGAAAATTAGAAAGCCTGATGCATCACGCGCCCGTTCTCGGGAAGTTTATATAGTGGCGACAGGCTACAAACTGTAGTACAGTTGTGCTGCGTTAAGTTGAATTTAAATTAATTGGATACAAGAGGTTAACTCCTTGAGCGATATGGCGAAAAATCTAATACTCTGGCTGGTCATTGCAGTAGTGCTAATGTCAGTGTTTCAGAGCTTTAATGGTGGTGATCAGGCTGATCGCCAAACAAGTTACACTCAATTTGTTAGCGACGCTCGTAGTGGCGCTATCCAAGAAGTCTCTATTGAAAGCACAACGGGTACTATTACAGGTACTAAAACAAACGGTGAACGCTTTCAAACCATCATGCCTATGTATGATAAAGACATCTTGAATGATCTTTTAAAAAGCAATGTTAATGTTAAAGGCGTTAAGCCTGAAGAGCAGTCATTCCTCGCCAGCATTTTAATCTCTTGGTTCCCAATGTTACTGCTTATTGGTGTATGGATTTTCTTCATGCGTCAAATGCAAGGCGGTGGCGGTAAAGGTGCGATGTCTTTTGGTAAGAGCAAAGCGCGCCTGATGAGCGAAGACCAAGTTAAAACGACTTTTGCTGACGTAGCGGGTTGTGACGAAGCGAAAGAAGATGTGACTGAGTTAGTTGACTTCTTACGTGACCCATCAAAATTCCAAAAGCTTGGAGGCAGCATCCCGAAAGGCGTGTTGATGGTTGGTCCTCCTGGTACGGGTAAAACGTTACTTGCTAAAGCAGTAGCTGGTGAAGCTAAAGTGCCGTTTTTCACAATTTCAGGTTCTGATTTCGTAGAAATGTTTGTTGGTGTAGGTGCATCACGTGTACGTGACATGTTCGAACAAGCGAAAAAAGCAGCACCTTGTATCATCTTCATTGATGAAATCGATGCAGTAGGCCGTAAACGTGGTGCTGGCATGGGTGGTGGTCACGATGAACGTGAGCAAACACTTAACCAAATGCTGGTTGAAATGGATGGCTTTGAAGGTAACGAAGGTATTATCGTTATTGCTGCAACGAACCGTCCTGATGTATTAGACCCTGCGTTATTGCGTCCAGGTCGTTTTGATCGTCAAGTTGTTGTTGGTCTTCCTGACATTCGAGGTCGTGAACAAATACTTAAAGTTCACATGCGTAAAGTGCCTTTAGGTGACAACGTAGAAGCCGCTGTTATTGCACGTGGTACGCCAGGTTTTTCTGGTGCAGACCTTGCAAACTTAGTTAACGAAGCAGCATTATATGCAGCTCGTGGTAACAAGCGCGTAGTAAGCATGGCTGAATTTGATGCCGCAAAAGATAAAATCATGATGGGCGCAGAGCGTAAGACCATGGTGATGAGTGAGCAAGAAAAAGAAATGACTGCTTACCATGAAGCAGGTCACGCGATTGTTGGTCGCATGGTACCTGAACACGATCCGGTTTATAAAGTGTCTATCATTCCTCGTGGACGTGCGCTAGGTGTCACTATGTACTTGCCAGAGCAAGATCGTGTGAGCCACTCAAAAGAGCTATTAGAGTCAATGATTTCTAGCCTTTATGGTGGTCGTATCGCCGAAGCGCTAATTTATGGTGAAGACAAAGTTACAACCGGTGCAAGTAACGATATTGAACGTGCAACAGATATTGCTCGTAAAATGGTTACCCAATGGGGTCTAAGTGAGAAACTTGGTCCGTTACTTTATGCTGAAGATCAAAACGAAATGTACATGGGTGGCGGCGGTAGCCGTTCTATGAGCATGTCTGATGAAACAGCAAAAGTGATCGACACAGAAGTTCGTTTATTCTCAGATCGTAACTATCAACGTGCAGAGCAAATCCTTAAAGATAACATTGATATCTTACATGCAATGAAAGATGCACTAATGAAGTACGAAACGATTGATGCCGGTCAAATTGATGACTTAATGGCACGTCAGCCTGTACGAGAGCCGCGTGATGTTCATGACCGTCGTTCAGATGATAAAAAGCCTACAGCAAAAGCAAAGCCTGTAGCCAATGAGACAAAAGAGGATGATTCAGTAAAAAAGGATGAAACAAGCCTTGATGACAAAGCTGAATAATCGTTAAAATATACACAGCAAAAACCCCGGATGCCGGGGTTTTTTTTTAGCATTAAATTGGCTCTTTGTTAGTAGAGCAAATGCATGGAAGATTTGAAGGTAAAAATGACCGCTCTTAAATTACCCCGAGGTCGTATTTTACACCTCGATTCCCCTGTCGTGATGGGGATTTTAAATGTCACTCCTGATTCATTTTCTGATGGTGGCAGCTACTGCCAACTAGACAGCGCTGTCAAGCAAGCTCAAATATTATTAAACCAAGGTGCAAAAATAATAGATATAGGCGGCGAGTCAACACGTCCAGGGGCTCCAGATGTATCTCTTGAAGATGAGCTTGAGCGAGTTATACCTTTAGTCAAAGCACTTAGAAAAACTAGCGACTGCATCATTTCCATTGATACCAGTAAAAGTGAAGTCATGCGCCAAGCGATTATTGCTGGTGCTGACATCATTAATGATGTTAGAGCATTGCATGAACCTGGGGCTATTGAGGTCTTAGCTCAATACCCTGAGGTGGCAATTTGCTTAATGCACATGCAAGGTCAGCCTCGCACTATGCAAAGTAACCCACACTATGATGATTTGTTTACTGATATTAATGAGTTCTTTGCAGAGCGTTTAGCCAAATGTGAGCAAGCGGGTATTCAGCAACAGCGTATTATTTTAGACCCAGGTTTTGGTTTTGGTAAAACACTGGCTCATAATTACGAAATCTTAAATAAGTTTGATGTATTTAATCAATTCAAGTTACCGGTTCTCGCGGGGTTATCTCGTAAATCGATGATCGGTAATTTATTAAATAGAGAAACACATGAACGCTTAGCGGGAAGCTTAGCTGGTGCGCTGATTGCAGCACAAAATGGTGCGAAAATTATCCGCGTTCATGACGTACAAGAAACAGTTGATGTGCTTAGCGTTTGGCAAGCATGCACGAAAGGAATTACAAATGAGTAAAACAAGAAAGTATTTTGGCACGGATGGTGTTCGCGGTATGGTTGGTGAGTTTCCAATCACTCCTGAATTTGCATTGAAGTTAGGCTGGGCAGCAGGTCGCGTATTATCAAAAATAGGGACGAAAAAGGTTATTATTGGTAAAGATACCCGTATTTCTGGCTATATGCTCGAAACATCACTTGAAGCCGGTTTAATAGCTGCTGGCATCGATGTTGTATTATTGGGCCCTATGCCGACTCCCGCGGTGGCGTATCTTACACAAACTTTCCGCGCCGAAGCGGGGATTGTAATTAGTGCATCTCATAACCCTTACCACGATAATGGTATTAAGTTCTTTTCAAGCAGAGGTTTAAAACTACCAGATGAAGTTGAGCTTGAAATTGAAGCTATGATGGACGAACCAATGACCTGTGTTGCCTCTGATAAACTTGGTAAAGCACGTCGTTTAGAAACGGCAGATGGCCGTTACATTGAGTTTTGTAAAAGCCAATTCCCGCAAGGCTTATCACTTGAAGGTTTAAAAATCGTTCTTGATTGCGCAAATGGTGCTACCTATCACATTGCTCCTTCAGTAATGCGTGAGTTAGGTGCTGAGGTTATCTGTCATGCTTGTGAGCCAAATGGTGTAAATATTAACCTTGAATGTGGTGCAACTCACGTTGAAACCCTAAAACGTAAAGTTCTTGAGCACAATGCTGATGTAGGTATTGCTTACGATGGTGACGGTGACCGTGTAATGATGGTTGACCATAATGGGCGAATTTTTGATGGTGATGACATTGTTTATATCATTGCTTGTCAAGCAGCCAACGACGATATGTTAGGTGGTGGTGTTGTTGGTACTGTTATGTCAAACATGGGCCTTGAAAATGCCTTAAAAGCACGTGGCATTGGTTTTGCTCGCAGTAAAGTAGGTGACCGTTATGTAATGGAGTTATTGCAAGAAAATGGTTGGAAAATCGGTGGTGAAAGCTCAGGTCACGTATTAAACCTTGATTTAATTAGCACGGGTGATGGCATTATTTCAAGCTTACAAGTGTTGGCTGCGATGGTTTCTCAGAATAAAACATTGCAAGACTTAGGGGCTGGTTTTACAAAGTACCCAATGAAAATGATCAATGTGCGTTACCCACAAGGCACTGATCCAACGCAAGATCAAGCTGTCGTTGATATGGTAGCACTGGTTGAAGAACAGTTAGGTGATACAGGTCGTGTATTACTGCGTAAATCAGGGACTGAGCCAGTTGTACGAGTAATGGTTGAAGCTGAACAGGAAAAGGTTGTTCTTGATAGCGCACGCAAAATTGCTGAAGTTGTCGAAACTGTGAGCAAACAAACCGAGGCATAACAATAACCTCTTGTAACTTTGGGCAAGTCGAGTTAGTATCTTGCCCGCTTTCTAATGTGGAGTGGAATAATGGCAACACGTAAGCCGATGGTCGCAGGTAATTGGAAAATGAACGGCTCTTTAGAGCTTGTTGAACAGTTATCAACTGCTATCAAAAATGTTCAATCGGATGAACTGGATATAGTGGTGTTTCCACCATTCCCATTGTTGAGTTCTTTGCAGCAACAAAACGTAACTTTTGGTTCGCAAACAGTCTCTGAAAATCATGCTGGTGCGTTTACTGGTGAAGTAGATGCCCAGTTAGTAAAAGACTTAGGCGCAACTTTTACACTTGTTGGTCACTCTGAACGTCGTAGCATATACGGTGAGTCAGATGACGTTGTTGCAGATAAGTTTGCACGAGCGCAGCAAGTTGGCTTAACACCTATTCTGTGTGTTGGTGAAAGTGAACAGCAACGTGAAGCAAATGAAACTGAATTAGTGGTTGCAGCACAAATTGATGCTGTAATTAGCAAATTAGGTGTAGCAGCACTGAAGAATTCTGTGGTAGCATACGAGCCCGTTTGGGCCATTGGCACAGGTAAGACTGCCTCTCCTGAGCAAGCGCAAGCTGTACATAAGTTTATTCGTGAGAAAATTGCTTCTTCGGATAGCGAAATAGCACAGCAACTAACCATCTTATATGGTGGTAGCGTGAATGAAAAAAATAGCGAATTATTATTTGCACAACCAGATATAGACGGTGGCCTTATTGGCGGCGCGAGTCTTAAAGCAGATTCGTTTACTGCTATCTGTGAAAGTGCAAAAGGGACCGTATAAGATGTACGAAATTTTATTAGTAGTTTATTTAATCGTTGCTTTAGCATTAGTTGGTATGGTTTTAATCCAACAAGGTAAAGGCGCTGATATGGGTTCATCATTTGGTGCAGGTGCTTCTGCAACTGTGTTTGGCTCATCAGGTGCTGGTAACTTCATGACTAAAACAACAACAATCTTAGCGACGATCTTCTTCGTACTAAGTATTGTTCTGGGCAACCTTACTGCAGGTCAAATTAAAAAGACTGATGAGTGGGAAAACCTAGAGGCTGCGCCAGCTGTTGAAACTGTAACACCAGCACAAACTGATGTGCCTGTGACAGAAGAAAAAGCGTCTGACGTACCTAACTAATTAGTTTTTACTAATTATTGTTAAGTAGTTTTCATTCCTCAAGTAAACAAAACAAGCTTAACAACATACAGAATTGTATGCGGATGTGGTGGAATTGGTAGACACGCCATCTTGAGGGGGTGGTGGCTTCGGCCGTGGGGGTTCAAGTCCCCCCATCCGCACCAAAATTAAAAAGCTGTAACTTAATAAGTTACGGCTTTTTTCGTTTTAGTGCTTTTTAATTATACTCTGCACTTTTATAGTGCCTTGATCATTGTTTTTAAATCTTCAAATCCTCCAATCAACTGATTATCAAGGCGTTACAAATTTGGAGCCTTCCTTGCTTAGCTTAGTGTGTCTATTACTCTAAGGAAGCAAAATGGCAAGAATGAGTTATTTAAGTGCTATAGAACGCTATGAAGAGCAACAAGTGCTTATTCATAATTTACTACTCTCAATACTGGCAAGCGTTCAGGCATCTTTAACTAACAAGCAAGAATATCAGCAGCTAGTCAATCAATATCCATTTCTAGAATTACAATATTGCTTGAATGAGCAAGGTATTCAGCAGGGTTATAATGTTTGTTTTAAACGTCAATATAAGAAAAAACTCGCGCATGTAGGGGCTGGTCAGGACTTAAGCGCTCGGCCTTATTTCTTACTTGCTTCAGCTTCGCCTGATCCCCATTTTACTTCGCCGTATATTTCGACAGCAACAAAGCATTTATGTATTTCAGTTATTAAAATGATTCCTTCCGAAAAAGGTAAGCAGCAATTTTTGGTAATTGATGTGTGCTTAACTGAGTTAATCGAATTTATTATGGGAGATATTAAGCGAGCAAGAATGACACCTTACTTCAGGGTTGGTTATGGTCTGATTGTTGGCTGTTTGTTTTGCTTGGTAATTTATCTGTTATATAAGGTGTTTGCTGGTATGGTGGATTTAGTCTTGAATGAAGATATACAGTCAGATCCTCTTAAGCCATTTACTATTATTATCTTTGTTACTTTAGCTTTGGCTATTTTCGATTTAGGGAAAACTATACTGGAAGAAGAAATCCTTATGCATAAGGATATTTTTCGTCACAGCTCGACAAGACGCACGATTACGCGCTTTATCTCAACAATACTGATTGCGGTATCAATAGAAGCTTTGCTTACCATGTTTAAAGCAGCACTAGGGCAAACAGAGTATGTTATACCTGCTGTTTTGATGATGTTTGCTGTAGTTGGACTTTTGATTGCTCTTGCTATTTACGTTTACTTAGGCGCTAAGGCTGAAGATGTGCTTACACAGGTTCAGCGCTTAAAAGTAAAACATTAATGAATAGGGCGCTTTGTTTAAAACGCAGAGCCCTATAATTTATTAAAGTGTACCGCCAATACCAATGCTCGGATTAACATATACAGGGCCTACTTTAAACGGCGCATTAATATCTAGGCTTGCATAGGGGGTGCAAGCGTTTAAAGCTAACAGTGCAGCCGCAAGAGCAGCTAAGCGAATCATTTTTTTATTCATTACATTTGCTCCTGAATTACAATACCAGCACCCGCTGGATCACGAATAATTGCGACGCTGCCATTACGGACTTTGTCATTTGGTGCCATCAGAACTATGCCGCCTGCTGCGGTTACTTTTAATAGGGTCGCATCAACATCAGCTACTTTGATGTAATTTACCCATGTGTTACCAATCTCGGCATCTGGTTTTTTTACAAAGCCAATAGCAGGTGTGCCATTTAAAGCTAAGTAACTGTAATTGCCATTGTTAAGTGGTTTACTTTGTGCTGAATAACTGTCAAGTGATTGATAAAAGGCTTTGCTTTGATCTGGGTTATCACTCCATACTTCTTGCCAAATCCAGCCGTTATCAGTTTGCTGAGTTTCTGGGTCACCATTAACCGTATTGATCAGCGAAAATACAGCCCCTTGTGGGTCTTCTAATACAGCAATGGTGCCACGGCCTTTAATTTCGGTACTGCTTACTAAGACTTTACCTCCGGCTTTGATAGTTTTTTCACTGACAGCAGCTATATCTTTGCTACTGATAAGGCTCAGCCAGTGGCTGGCATTTTGCTTATTATCGAGCTCAGCAATGCCTGCAATTAACTTACCCTCTAGTGATGCTAGTGTATAGTTGTCGTTAACTTCTTTAAACTGCCAACCAAACACGCTGGCGTAAAATGCTTGAGATTGAGCCAAATTGGGGGTGATTAAATCGTGCCAGACAACGTGACCTGAGTTTTTTGTTCCTGAATCACTGATTGCGGGAAGTTCGCGGCCTTGTTGATCAAATACAGCTCTCTAACAAACTCACTTAACTTACTGATATTTAGGCAGACCAAGGGTGTTGATCTTATTTAGCGCCTTCACTTTGATCATCGCTTCAACCAGCTGGCGATTGTAATCACGCGCATTTAGCTTAGCCCCCATCAACTGTTTAAAACGGTACATCGCTGTTTCTGCTAATGAGCGCACATGATATCCACTGAGCTTTTTCCATTGTGCGATTCCTAACTTATTGCACAACATGACAGCCTCATTGCGTGGATGCTTATCAGTCCACAGCCGTGCATTCTCTCTCGGCGGGATAGCAGGTATCGCGCCTTTTTCAGTAATTTCTGCATAGCAGCGGCGGCTATCATAAGCACCATCAGCGCTCACTCTATCTATACGCCGGCGTAATGGTCTTATCAAATCTTGGAGGGTCTCGCCGTCGGTGACGTTACTGAGCGTCATTTGCGCCCCCACAATATCATGCGTGTTGGCATCCACCGCAAGGTGCAGTTTTCGCCACTTTTTTCTTGCCTTTACGTGGTGCTTCTGTGCATGCCATTCACCTTCGCCAAACACCTTAAGTCCTGTGCTATCAACTACAATATCTACAAATCCAGTGGTGCGGACTTTACTGCGAAATTTAATATTCAACTCAGCACTGCGCTTACACAGACAACTGTAGGTTGGGGCTTCAAGCGGAAGCTTCATCAAAGATAATACCGATTGTGTGAACCCTTGTAGTGCCCTGAACGACAAGCCAAAGACAGCTTTGAGTGTTAAGCAAGTTTCAATAGCAAGATCAGAGAAATGATTAGAGCGGCCACGCCCACCGTGAGTACATTCGTTATACCAATGACGCGTTGCTTTTTCGTCAAACCAGAAGCGAATATTACCGCGGTTAACGAGGGCTTGATTATAGTGAGACCAGTTTGTGATTTTGCTCATTGTTGTTGCACGGGCTAGTAGGATATAGATGATCTGATCACAGGCTGGCAAGATAGTTCAAACTTTTAGGAAACAACGCCGAAGTTCGCTTGAGGTAAGCTGGCAACCTACCAATGAAACCGCTGAAACAGCCAATAAAATCGCAGTTCGTAAGGGAGTGGGTAATTTCAAAATTTGCTCCTTGCAAAATAGGGTCAAATAAAAGCATAGACCATTATTTGTTTGTTATTCAATCAAAAAACAGTTATTTAATGACCTCATTTTGATGCTTTGCCACTATTTTTATAATTGTGTTTTTAGTCTTATTAACTGTTTTGTATAAATCAGTTGAAAGTCATCGTTTGAATGTATTTAGCCTCTTAATAAGAATTCATCATAAAAGCAATAAGTTAATTATTACCTGTGTTAGCGAGTTAATATTGATTTTGAAAATTAATTACCCAGTCATAGCTTAAGTGCCAGTTACCATCTAATTAAAATGGTCAGGATGTTGAAGGTGGTTCATCGGCAGTACAGGGGTACAATTCGCCTGCAGATTAGCCTGCAAGTTTATTGATCTTATTAATATTTCTCTTGCACCACTGCAGAGCTTTTTGTTTATTTTTAACATTAATCTTTTGGTATATCTTGTGCAGGTGAACTCGAACAGTTGCTTCACTAATGAACAACGTATCAGCTATTTGATGGCATGTTGCGCCAGAGGAGAGCAAATGAAGTACTTTAGATTCTTTAAACGTTAAGTTATTTGATCGGATTTGATTTTTTTGCTCAGTTTCCAGCATTTCTCTCATCCATTTATCACTGACTGTTCTTGGAAACCACAGCGAACCCTTTTTAATTTCTTGCAGTCCTTGTTCAAAAATATCTGTTTTGGTGTTTTTATAAAATAGCCCTTTCAATTTTGGCCAGTCTTTAAGAGATAGAGCGTCAGCTCTATGGGGCATGTTAAAAATAACTAGATGATGATATCCATGAGCTTTCATAAACTCACTTATTAATTCACGATTAGTCAAAGTGTCTAAAGAGTCGTAATTGAGTAGTAGAGTTTTATCATCGCTTGCAACACAGTAAGGATGAATTAAAACAGATGATACAGAATCATCCGCGTTTTTATTAATTAGAAAATCCATATTCACGTCAATAACTACCGCTAAATGATAACAAGTAATTTGTGTTCCTGATTATTACTTTTAAATAATGGAATGCCAACACAGGAAAATGTTGAGCAAATTAATGTTTAGTTAGCTTTTGATTGCTTAGGAGTATTTAATTAAACATTAGCTGAAGAAAGTACCTTATATGGACTCCTCCTATTGCACAATACCCTTCGTTAATTTTGTCAGACTGCGTGCTTATATGCGGGCTCATAATGAGGAGCTACCTCGGCCCTTTGATGTATTCGCGCCCTTGTGCCTCTTCTCCTACTCGGTGTTTTAACACGCCAGGTACTTTACAGGCTATCAAGGGTGGGTCTAACCGCTTAACGCAGGTTCTTGGTCAATACTGTTGTTTCTGTTATCGAAGGCTAAATATTAATTTGTCAGTAGCATTGGTTCATAACTCGTGCCCTTTTTCAGCATGGCATACGCTGTCCTAACTGTTTTATTTGCTAACGCAATGGCGGCGCACTTCACACCGCGTCTTTCAACTAATGCTTTGAGCCATTGTTCTTTTTTCGTTTTTGGCTCTCGATGCTTTAACTGACTGATGACTGCTCTGGCTCCGAGAAACAAGTGGCTCCGTAATGTTATCTCGCCACGGTATTTGGCTATATGACCTATTCGTACTTTTCCACCACTTGAGTGCTGGCGCGGGGTGACACCAACATTGGCTGCCGCATTACGTCCACTCGTAAAATGGGCTGTGTCACTTAAGCTTATTAATAAACCAACCGCTGTGATAGGCCCGACACCCTCAAGTGCCAGTAAGCGTTCACATTGCTCGTCTTGTTTTACTAAACCTGTCAGCAACTCATTTAATGTTTCTTTTAATGTTGATTGGGCTTTAAATAATTCATAGCACTGAGCTATACACTGCTTTAAACCAAAGGTTAACCCATTATCGCTATCTTCTAAAATCTCAGGGATAGCTTGCCTAAACGCGCATTCTGATTGCTTGATTATAATCCCAAATTCAAGTAACAAACCTCTGATTTGATTAGCCAACTGCCGTTTCTGCTTTTCAGCTAACGCACGCATTCGCTCTATCGACTGTAGACTTTGCTGTGCTTGTGTCAGTGATTTACACGGGCGAACATTAGGTGAGAAAGAAGCGGCGGCTATTGCAATAACATCATTTGCATCCGTTTTCTGACCAACTCTAAATGCTTTGACAAATCGAGGGTCTAGAATCACAACTTCATGACCAACACTACGCGCTTTGCGTGCCCAATAATGAGCACCGCCGCATGATTCCATAACAACTTTACAGCGAGGTGATGTAGTGAGTATGGTCAATAGTTCTTTTCTACTCACCGCTTTATTACTTTGTAGTTTTTGATGAAGAAACTTACCGACTTGAAAAACATTTTTTGCCAAGTCGATACTAATTAGGTTAAATTTTGACATGTATGGATTCCTTATTGGTAAAAGTAATTGTCCAATCTCTTTATACCGTACTCACCCTATTTGGGGGAGGAGTCCATACATCTCCTACAAGGCGAGAAATTTCTGAAAATTGTCGTTATTTATATGAATATTAGTAAAGGTTGCTTCATGTTTGTTCATTTAAATTGTGTTACGGAGTTAGGTTCTTGAACTAAAACAAAACTAAACATTTATTTTTATTTACTATTTGCAAAGACTGCGATGACTTATAATTCTTAAATGAGATGTTAATGTGGTTTATTTATACAATTTTTGATAAAAATTAAAAAAAATATACATATTTTCACAAAACTGACATATAATACCCCTCCAGAGGAAAGATGCTTATACCTAAGCGTCTTTTTTTATGCCTGAAATTTACGGGTAAAAATACACACACACGGTATCCTTTGGAGTTTTAATTGAAATTACGTCACCTCTCACAGTTAACTGTAGCTATTGTTGCTGCATTATCTACTTCAGCTTTTGCTGAGCAAGAAAAAACCACTGCTAAACAAGATGCTTTCGAAAAAATCGAAGTAACAGCGCGTAAGCGTACAGAAAGCATTTTTGAGTCGCCAACTGCAGTGACATCAATCGGCGAAAACCTGATTGATAAAGCGAACATGAGCAACCTAGAAGACATTGGTAAATACGTACCTAACCTAAACATCACTCGTTATGGTGTAGGTAATGCGGCCCATGCATCTGTATTTATTCGTGGTATTGGTTTACAAGACCACGTGATCACAACTGATCCGGGTGTAGGTGTTTACTTAGATGGTGTTTACCTAGGCCGTCAAATGGGCTCAAACTTATCATTACCAAATGTTGAGCGTGTAGAGGTATTACGTGGTCCACAAGGTACCTTGTATGGTCGTAACACGTTAGGTGGTGCAGTAAATATTATTACTAAGCAACCTGGTGACGAAGGCATTGTAACGACAACGGCAAAAGTAGGTAGCCGTGGTCGTTTAGCCGGTGACGTTTACTTTAATAACAGCCTTACCGACACTGTAAGCATGTCTGCAAGCGTGTCTTATAAGCAACGCGATGGTGTAGGTGAAGCGATTAACCTTGCTAACCCAGAAAAAGAAATCGGTGAAGAGCAAGAACTAAGCGGTCGTATGGCGCTTAAATGGCAAGCAAGCAGCGATTTATCTTTTGTGTTCTCTGTTGATGGTGTTGATAACGAGTCAGGCCAATCGCCATATACAATTGAATTAACCGCGCCACTGGATCCGAATGACCCATTCAATGGTGATTTCCCATTACTTACAGAAGACATGTTACCAAGCGATCCTGATGATTTAGCATCAACAGTAGCGGGCATTGAGTCGACGGCTTACTCAGGCTGGGGCACGTCTTTAACTGCTGATTGGGATATCAATAATACGTATACAGCAAAGTTCATCACTAGCTACCGTAGCTCAGAATACGAAGGGGGTCTTGATGATGACGCTGTTGCCCTTAACTTATCTGAATTCCCAGAAGAAGGCGGCGCAGATCAATATTCATTCGAAATCCAATTAAACGGTAGTTTTGATAATATGGATTTTGTATCTGGCTTATACTTCTTTAATGAAGATGGTTTCACAAGCTCTGGTCCGTTTGTATTTAGCCCGTTTAATACACCAGATGGCTTTCTGAATGATGGTACTACAGCGTCGTTTGGTGATTACGGTTACTTTGATATTAATCAAGAGACTAACTCATACGCGGCTTATATTAATGCAAGTTATGATCTAAGCGACGATTTAACTGTAGGTGGTGGTCTACGTTATTCGAAAGATAAAAAAGAAGCCGATGCTTTGTTCCCAACCTTTGCGGCACGTAAATATGTAAGTGCAGATTTTGATGCAGTAACATGGGATTTAAATGCATCGTACCAGCTTAGCAATAACATGAACGTGTATGGCCAAATCCAAAAAGGTTATCAAACAGGTGGTTTCCCACCGCGTCCATTTGGTGGCCCTGATCAATTTGTTTCTTTCGATGAAACAAAAGCGATTAACTATGAGCTAGGTCTTAAAGGTCAGATACATGAAGACGTATCTATGATGCTTGCTGTGTTTGTTACTGACTACACAGACCTTGCATTACCATTCTCAGATCCAACTGCAGGTGGCGGCTTTGTTACTATCGTAGAAAATGCCGGAGAGTCTAAAGCACAAGGTATTGAGCTTGAGACAACTATCGCATTCACCGATGACTTTACTCTACGCAGCGCAATTGGTTACCTAGATTCAGAAATTACAGAAGTTGATGACGGTGTATTAGGTATTGGTAAAGGTGATTCACCAGCACTCACACCACGCTGGACTGTTATGGTCGCACCTTCTTATTTCATTGATTTAAGTAACGGTGGCACAGTTGCTGTAAACGCTAACTACTCATACCGTAGCGATATGCAAGGCCAATCAGTTTACAACCAAAGTGAACACATTGATTCTCGTGAATTAGTAGGTTTTAATATCTCTTACTTAAACCCGAATGGTGACTTTGAAGTAACTCTTTACGGTGAGAACGTGTTAAACGAAGTATACGATGTGGGTCGTTTACAACAATCTGGTTTTGTTGGTGTAATGCGCAGTAATGACCGCAGTGAGTTTGGCTTAAAATTCAAAAAAGAATTTGAGCTTTAATTGATACAAAAAAGGGCAAGTAAATACTTGCCCTTCTTTTTAATTATTTTTCTCTTGCTCGCGTTTTTCGCGTGCTTCTCTTAACTCTTCAGCAAGTTCCTTTGCTTTTTGCTTGGTTTTTTCAGAAAGCTCACCAGCAGCTTCTTTGCTTTCAATCCATGCATCTAAAGCAATTTCTTTACCGTCGTCATACATGCTCAAGCCCATCTTTTTACTCTCTTCGAGTAACTCTTGCAGCGAGTCGTCGTTAAACTCATTGGTGGCGCCTTTTACATCGCTCCAAGCATCGGTTAGCGCCTGCTTTACTTCATCTTTTGCTTCGTTGGCATCTTTTTTGGCTTGCTCTGCATCATCACAACCCGTTAAGGTAATACAGCCAAATAAAACTAAGCTTGCTAATTTGTTCATATTTTTCTCTAATGGTTAATCAACTATTAAGCAGTATAAGCAATAAAAAATGAATATAGCTAGAACAGCACGATTAAGTTTTCGGTTAATGGATGAAAATGATGCCGATCTACTTTATGAACTCGATAACGACCCTGAGGTAATGAAATATTTAACTCGTGGCAAAGTAAGCAGTATGGAGACAATCAAAGAGGTATTTATTCCTCGTATGAATGCTTATCGAAATGAGCAAAAAGGGTGGGGGCTATGGCAAGTAAATATCAACGACAGCGATACCTTTATCGGTTGGGTATTGGTAAGACCCATGGGTTTCTTTGAACAGCCTGATTTCAGTGATTTAGAAATTGGTTGGCGCTTTAAGCAAATGAGCTGGGGCAAGGGATATGCATCTGAGGCAGCACTAGCTGTTGCGCATACGGTGTGTCAGGACCCTGTAGTTAAATCGCTTTCAGCGACTGCATTGAAAGAAAATGTAGGGTCTATAAAAGTGATGGAAAAGTTGGGTCTAACTCATGTAAAGGATTATATGCATAATGATGAGCATGGCGACATACCAGCTGTACTTTATTCGTGTTTTAAAGAGCAGCTTGGGCAAGTTAATCGTAACTAATTGACCTTAAGGGTTACACATGTCTAAATGGTCAAAATAACATCAAGAAAAAGGAAGTACCATGGCAAATTTAGTCAAATACGCGGCACATCTATTCATCGTTACCGCGATATTCTTTCATCCGTTAAGCTTTGCAAAGCAAGCAGCTGTCGCTATGCCAGATAGTTACAGCAGTGATACTGCACGCGCTATTTTAGAGCAGGGCGGTAACGCTGTTGATGCTGCAATAGCTGCACAATTTGTATTAGCTGTCACCCTGCCTGAAGCAGGTAATATAGGTGGTGGTGGCTTTATGCTGATCCAAAAAGATGGCACAGGTGATTTTATTGATTACCGCGAAACAGCACCTGCTGCAGCTCATCGCGATATGTACCTTGATGATAAAGGCGATGTTATTGACAACATGTCGGTATACGGTATTCACGCAAGCGGTGTTCCGGGAAGCGTTGCTGGTATGTGGCTTGCACATCAAAAGCACGGCAGTTTAGAGTGGAAAACTTTGCTAGAGCCTGCAGTTAAGTTAGCAGAACAAGGTTTTGTGGTACATCCCAAATTAGCCGCCAGCATTGAGCGTTACATTAAGCGCATGGCTAACAAGTCGGTCAACATTAACTTTGCAGATTACTTTGCTGATGCCAAAGCAAACAAGGTATTCAAGCAGCCGGAACTTGCCGCCACACTGAAACGTATTCGTGATCAAGGTAAGGCTGGCTTTTATGAAGGTGAGACTGCAAAGATCATTGCTGATTTTATGAAGCAACATGGCGGTATTATTAACGAGCAAGACTTAAAAGCCTATCAAGCTAAATCACGTACACCAATCAAAGGCAATTGGCGCGGTTACGAAGTGCTCACATCGCCACCGCCAAGTTCTGGTGGCATTGCTATTTTACAGTGGCTAAAAATGTATGACCTTGCAAAACCAAAGGAAAATCTTGAACACAACTCTACAGCGTATGTACATACTTTGGCTGAAGTAGGTAAACGCGTGTTTGCTGATAGGGCTGAATATTTAGGTGACCCAGATTTTTATGAAGTGCCAAAAACAGCTCTACTTGCAGATGATTACCTTGCTAAACGAGCAAGTACAATTCGCCCAGATGTCATTTCAACAACCGAGAATATCAAACCAGGTTTGTATGAAAGCGAGCAAACAACGCATTTTTCCATTATTGATAAATGGGGCAATGCAGTCGCTAATACCACGACGATAAACCTTAGCTTTGGTAGTGGTGTGGTTGTATCGGGCGCTGGTTTTATTTTGAATGATGAAATGGACGACTTCAGTGCCAAACCAGGTGTGATGAATGTATTTGGTGCAATTGGAGGCAAAGCTAACGAAATTCAACCTCATAAACGTATGTTAAGCTCAATGACACCAACAATTTTACTTCAGGATAATAAAGTAAAAATGGTTACTGGCTCTCCTGGTGGCACCACGATTATTAGCTCTGTGTATGAGTCTATTTTAAATGCGGTTGAATTTGATATGACTGCAGAGCAAGTGGTAGACAGCCCACGCTTTCATCACCAGTTATGGCCTAAAAATGTGATTAGATACCACACAGGTCTTGAACCAAAGGTTGTTAAAGCCCTAGAGAAAATGGGTTATACACTTGATGAACGCCATTTTGGTGATATGCATGTAATCATCAATAAAGACGGTAAATTAGATGCGGCATCTGAAGCATCTGGCCGTGGTAAGGCGATGGTGTTTTAATTAAACTTTAAACCAGACACAAAAAAAGCACCCGAGGGTGCTTTTTTCGATTTGATGAGCTGTTTAACCAATAGCTGGAATAAGCCCCGCCATTTGTAAACCTTGAGCACTAATAATAAGCACACCAAACAGGGCGGCGAGTGCTAAACCAATATTACCGCCTTTAACTTGGTAACCCGCATCAGGTTTGCTGCTTCGTTGCTTATAGACCATAGCAACCGGTAAAAACACCGCTAAGATAACCAGTGCAATGGCGGCGTAGCCAAGTGCCATGATAAACCCTTGTGGATAGAATAGCGCAAAGCCTAGTGGTGGAATAAAGGTGATCAAGGCGGTTTTGATTCGATCTTTACTGCCATTACCTTTTTTAAATGCATCAGCAAAAAAGTCGAATAAACCTAAACTTACCCCTAAGAAAGACGTAGCTAATGCTAAATCAGCAAAAATGTTCACAGCTGTGGCAACATGTGGGCTGTGAGCAATGCTAGCGACACTGCTAACAAACCCAGGTAAACCTTGGCTTTGAAGTAAATCGCTTTGACTCATCATACCTTGGCTTAGTAATTGCCAAAAAATGTAAATTACTAAAGGCAGTGCTGCGCCTGCCACCATTACTTTACGAAGTGTTTTAATATCTAAACCCACGTATTTCACAATCGACGGAATAGAGCCATGAAAACCAAACGAGGTAAACACCACCGGGATTGCAGATAAAATCAGACCTTGTTCAATCGGCATTTCAAGTAAGTGTTGGCCGTGAACATAAGGCGTCAGCATGTAAAATAAGCTGGCTAATACACACACTTTAATCGTGAACAGTACGCGGTTAAGCTTATCAACTTTGCTGGTACCGAGTGTCACCACCGTGCCAATCACAATAGCCAGAATAACTGAACCAACTTGTGGCGCTAAAGAAAGCGATAAACCATTGTTGAGCTTTTCTTGTAATTGCGCGCCGCCACCTGCGATATATGCGGCGCATAATGCGTAAAACAAAAACATTACTGAAAAGTTTGCCACCCATTGCCCACGTTTACCTAACCATGATTTAGCTAACGTATTGAGGGTTGCATCTCTGTCGGCATATTGATGTAGCTCTAGCATCAGTAATGCTGTGTAGGTCATTAAAACCCAAGTTAAAAAGATGAGTGATAACGCTGTTGTGAAACCAAGCCCAGCAGAGGCTATAGGCAATGCCAGCATCCCTGCACCTATGGTGGTGCCAGCAACAATTAACATGCTACCTATTGTTTTATTTTTAAGCACTTTATGACCCTTAAACTTCGTGAGAGGCAAGCAAGATATAACTTGTTTAACAAAACTTAAATAGTTTTGTTATAAATCAAAGAAATTAAATGTAACCTATGATTTACATGTGCAAACAGGCTGTTGAAATCAGCAAAGAACTTTTTGCCAAATAGCATGAGTATTAGTGTTGACAAAATCACCATTTAGGCGGATTCTTAAGCTTCTTCAACTTACTTTTTAAATACCATGATGCAGCTAAACCAACGACCAACAAACAATTGTATGCGCCTGACTTCGTCAGTCGTGTGGTCTGTTATGTGCTGCGGTTAATTAAGTAAGTATTACTAACCGCGTTCTAAGCGGTTGGTTATTTCCCTTTTAAATTCTCTTCCGCTTTTTTCGCCTTTTTAAAGGAATAAGCTTGTGCCTGTTAAAGCCTCATATTTTTTAATGGTGGTGATTTGGTCAACAACACCACTGGGTATTGTTTGGAGTAGTGAAACGGTAGCACCAACCCTGGCTGTGTTTTTACGCATGCTGGTGGGGCTGGTGTTGGCTTGTTTGTCGTTGCTGTAGCCAACATTCGAGTACCTTGGCATCGGCGTGCTTTATTCCTTTATGGCTATTCAAGCATAGGTATTTTTGGTGGTATGTTATTAAGCTACATGGCTGCTAGAACTGTGCCTTCAGGCTTAATATCATTGATGTTTGGCCTTGCACCGATTTTATCGGGCTTACTTGCGCAAAAGATTCTGAACGAGCCTAAGTTTAGTGCCATTAAGCTTAGCGCACTTGGCTGTGCCTTAATTGGTTTGTTTTTAGTGAGCCAACGCCATATTCAAGGTGGAGTAGAGCAGTTAAGTGGCCTGTTATATGTGTTTATGGCAGTGTGCTTTTTTAGCTTAAGTGGTGTGATGATCAAGCGAGTAAGAATAGCCATTCACCCAATGGCTACAACATTTGGTGCTTTGGTATTTGTAACCCCACTGTTTTTTATTACTTGGTTGCTTGTAGATGGTCAACTAAATAGCCAAGTATGGAGTGCAAAGTCACTGTACTCAATTGTTTACTTAGGCGTGTTTGGTTCATTAATAGGTGCGCTGGCTTATTTTCATGTCTTGCAAAAGTTGAACGCCAGCACAGTAGCGTTAACAACTTTGATCACGCCAAGTTTTGCAATCGCGATTGGTGGTTTGCTTAACGCTGAACCAATTGACCAAGCACTGATTGTTGGCGCGACAATCATTATGGTTAGCCTAGCGTTTTTTCAGTTTGGGGATAAGTGGCTAAAGCGCTTTAAACGCGTGAAGTCGGTAGAAATGAGTTAAGGCAAGTAGCCGCTACGGCGGCTACTACATTTTTGCAATTTGAATGACTAAACGACGGTTTTTGTTTCGGTCTAAAATGTTGTCATTGCTGGCGACATGGCGCTTTTCACCGTAACCATCGGTATCTACTTTGCTTTCATCAATCCCTAAACTAACAATGTAATCTTTAATGGCCTTCGCGCGTTTTTTCGATAGCTCTAGGTTGTTCCAGCGACCACCGTAGCTATCGGTGTAAGATGATATTGAAATAGATTCAATGTTGGTGTCGTACTTTAAGTACTCGCCAATTTTATCCAAGCGTTTTTGCGATGATTTAGTTAGCTTGCTGGTATTAGGTTCATAATTCATGATTGTGAACGAAATATCCTCAAAGCTGTATGGCAGCATAGCATCTCGGCATTGTAAAAACGCCCAATATGCTTGTTTAAAGTTAACACTCGATAAGCCAACGGCAATTTTATCGGCACTGTTTTGCCAGTCTTGGTAATAAAATGTAGGTTGATAACCTTTTTCAAGTTCGGTAAGCATTTCCCAAGCGGTTTTATTGCCAAGCTCGCCATCAAACTTACGTAATAGCTTCATATTCGCCAAGTCGCGAGCAGGCATTCCTGCACGCCAACTAGGAGGTACTGCTTTTAGACCTGCAATACTGTAGTTGTCTGGGCGTACGACCATATCAAGGTTAAAGTTTACGTCTTTATTTTTACTGGCAGTAGTGCTGAAAATTGCTTCACCATAGTAAGGAACTTCATGATTTAATTGGCATTCTAAGCGAGATGTTTTAACCATTTGCCAGTTCGACATATCAGCATTAGCGGTATATTCACGCATGGCTGCATGCGCATTTATACTTGCAACTGAGGTTAATAGGCCTAGGCTTAAAGGAAGTAATGAAAGCTTCATCACGGTAATTCTCCAACAAATCATCAATGCCAAATAATTGGCAATTTTTGTGTTTAATAGCATAAGAACACTAAACACTGGGCTAGCTGATTATTTTAAAGCAAGTAATGTGCCTAAAAGCTAAGTAAGAATCTGCGATTTCACACTATTTACTCTAGCAGAGTAGCCGTGGTTTTTGACATAATAGCCAGCTTACACTGGCAAACCAAGAAGACTATGGAAAATACTGAACAAACTCTTTTCGCAAAACGCTTTCGTGGCTTTTTTCCTGTTGTGATTGATGTTGAAACCGCAGGTTTTAACAAAGAGACCGATGCGTTATTAGAAATTGCTGCATCTGTACTTAAAATGGATGACGATGGCGTGTTAAGTATTGATCATACTGTGCATTTTCATGTTGAGCCATTTGAAGGCGCTAATATCGAACAAGCAGCCATTGAGTTTAATGGTATTGACCCTTTCTCTGCACTTCGTGGCGCTGTACCTGAGGAAGAAGCGATTAAAGAAATCTGCAAAGTAGTGCGTAAGGCACAAAAAGCAGCAGGTTGTCAGCGTTCAGTTGTAGTGGCCCATAATGCAGCGTTTGATCATGGCTTTTTAAATGCAGCAATTGAGCGTTGTAAAATTAAACGTACGCCATTTCATCCATTTGTTAGCTTTGATACCACATCACTTGCGGGGCTTGCATTAGGTCAAACTGTTTTAGCCAAAGCGTGTAGAACTGCCGGTATTGAGTTTGACAATAAACAAGCTCACTCAGCACTTTATGATACCGAGCGCACAGCAGAATTGTTTTGTTTAATTGTAAACCGCTGGCAACAACTAGGTGGTTGGCCATTGCCTGAAACTGAAGCAACAGAAGAAGAGCAAGACTCAGCCGCTAAAACGACTGAGTGATCTTTCCTTCAAAAAACCGCACCATGTTAGGAGGGTAAATACGTGAAAACTGTTTACTCTCTTGCGCAATCTTAAGTTCCACCCCAGGATGCATTAATTCATTCACTTTTAAACGACTTGTTGCTAATAAGCGGGCAATCTTAGTTTTGACTAAGTGTTTCTTTTTCTTTGTATTTGCCGATTTTATTTTAATCTGCTGCTCGCTGGCTGTGATCTTATTAATATAATGAGCACGCTGGGCTGGGTCTGATATTTTATTGGCTTTTTTTCGCGCTTGTTGTAAAGCAGCTGCTTTCGTTGCTAATAACTTTTCAAAATCATTAATTTGTTGCTGCTTCTGGCGTAAATCATGCCAGTACTGAGCAATGAATACTCGTGTTTTAGTACCAGATGGTGCCCCGAGCTCGCCAGTTTCAATTCGCATGGCATCTAAAATATTACCCCCAATAATTTTGCCTCGCGGATTGTTGGCTTTGCCAACACGAATTAGGCGGCGAGCGCTTAAATCACAATGTAAGGCTTGGCGCTCGATGAATAAATCTTGCTCTGTTTTTATATGGCAGTACTGAGCATAACCAACAGAAATAGTGCGCGAAGCCGTTATGTTGCAAGTAAAGTTTTCGACGTTCTCACGTTTTCTACCAACAGCCCCTAGCATAACGGTGACTTCACTTTTACTCTCAATTGTGGCTGATTCAACAAAACCTAATACGGTGATATCACCCGTGGCTTTAACTCGCATTCCATCTTTTACATCACCACTGATAATGACACTGCCATCAAACTCCACATGACCAGTACTTACATCAACATGATGAAAACACAATACATCATCAACTCGCATACCGCGGGGTAGGGCAACAGGCACACCCTTAGCATCGGCAATCAGCATATCACTATTATTTGGATCAATACGCGTCCCTTCGAATGGCTCAAGGGAGAAGTCTTTACCGGGTTTTGCAGGCATTACATCACCAAATACCGTAAAGCCATCTTCACCGGGTGTTGCAGCAACTCTTTGCATCAATGGTGTGCCAGGTTTAACGGTAATAATGGCACCCAAATTACGCATATCGACTTTACCGCCAGAGGTAGCTTGTGGGCTCAGTACGCGGTCTTGTGCTGTTGAGCATAAACGAACGAATTTAGCATCAGTGCCTTCTTTGGGCATTCTGCCATGGGCTACTATTGCGCTGTAATGCGCGCCTGGTGGTTGTTTAAATTGTTGGCCTAAGAATGTATCGAGGGCGCGCATACTAATGCCTTTAATAACACCTGCTTCTGCAAGTACCTCTTGAGCCATATCCATACTTACAATTTGACCGCCACGCGCCGTTGTTAGATTTGCTTCAACCACCATGTTTTTAGCATCGACTTTAACTTCAAGATGAGCATCAACCGCTTTAGCAACTACCAAAGATTGGGTTTGATATTGGCTGCTCGGTGTAAACAACTTGCCAATATTAGCATCAATATATTCGTAGCTGGCATAAGGAGACTGCTCAAGTAATTCAATTAACTGAGTACTGGTAGTTGGAAAACCCGCATCTCGAGGATGCTCACACAAAGAGACATAGCCGCTTTGTTCATCGAATGAAAACATCGACATCTGAAAAGCCCTGTAAAAAACTGCCTGTTATTATAGTTATGTGTTGTTACAGGTTATTTTAGAGAAGGGTAACAACGTTTCCTATTTCAGCACAACTTTTGTACTATGTTAAGATAATGTATGCATTAAATGTAAAAATATGTATAAAAAGAGTCTTTTCTTGCTTAAAAATTCAGCATCTAAAGGCACTTAGCAAAAATTTCCCGATTAATACCTTGAGTATGAATAGGCTACTCAGTTATACTGCGTGAACACTCTGAATGAGATACCAAATTCAGGGGCTGATTAGGATTCGACGGAATTCAAGACGCCCGAGGTGCATGTCGAGGTGCGGTTGGCCTCGTAAAAAAGCCGCAATTTAAAGTAATCGCAAACGACGATAACTACGCTCTAGCGGCATAATAGCCCGCTAGCACTTCTCCGGTGTATGTCTGTGGACCCGGTTCTGAAGTGTCACCCTACACGGACTCGCTACGGAAACCCTGGCCGGGGTTGAAGGGCTAAAACTAAGCGGCCTCGCCTTTGCAGATCGTGTTCGTCCGAGCTGTATAAGGTTAACTAAAAGACGATACTAAGCATGTAGTACCAAAGGTCGAGGCTTTTCGGACGGGGGTTCAAATCCCCCCAGCTCCACCAATACCTAGATAAACCCTAAGTTACGAGTAAAATCAATGGCTTAGGGTTTTTCTTTGCCTGCTCATTCGGGGAACCTAAATTACTTTAAGATAGCACTTCTTTAGTTATAAGTTAGTTGAGGTCATATGGCTAAATGGAAGCGCCCGAGTGGGTACACTGGAATCGCTATTCGTGGAAATACATACTTTGCACGTCTCACAGTTCCCGAGGACGTACGAGAGATAATCGGTAAGTCTGAATTCTGGAAAACCCTCGAGACTGACGATATTCAAATAGCCCAAAAGCGAGCAGCGCTATATATACTTGAGTGGAAAGCCCAGATAAAGCAAGCCCGAGGGACGTCTAGCGCCGTTAAGGACGCCTTGCAATGGAAACGAGAACTTGAGGCCGAAAGGCGTCGGGAAGCGCCTCTTATTGCACAACTAAAGGGTAAATCCAAAGACGGCAAGCTGTATGCACATCAAATTGAAGACTTGGGCCTTAGCAATAAAGAAATAGAGTTTACTGAATACCTTGATCTTGTTGCTGAGGATAAAGGCCCTAACGCAGCAAGGACAATATCTAATATCGTTTACGGTGAGTCTCTCCCTTGTACTAATTATCTTGATGAATGGCTTAAGTCTCAAGAAGGGAAGCTTATCCCTAGAACTATCAAGTAAAGACAAACAGCAATCTTTAAGTTGAATGAGAAGTTTCCTGTGCTTCCTATCAAAAAGATCGAAGTTGCTCGGTGGATTGTTGAACAAGAAGGCGAAGGAAAAGCCGAAGCGACAATTAAGGGGCTCATTGGTTCTTGCCGCTCATTTTACGACTACCTTATGCGTATACCCTTGAAAACTATTCATTACAGGTTTTCATGAAAGACTTCTCGACTCACTTCCATACCAAGTTCATCATAAAGGTCTGCTATCCCAGAGGTGCTAAAAAGCGCTGAAGTTAGATTACTATACGCGTCTGATTCACTTCCGAACGCTTGCGCTGATATTGCCTTACCTGTTCTGCACCATAAAGCGAAATGCTCGCAGTTGTTTTCTAAAACATCGTATCCAGTTTTACCAACGCATGATTTAGCGCGTTCGTAGCATTCTTTCAAGGTAATACCTTTGATATGCTCAGGGTCAAACCCAATCACATCTATAGTTGAAGTGTCGAATATTGCGCCTGTATCAGAGGTAAAGTTTTCAATTGAATCTCTACGGATCTTACCTCGTGAAAAATGAATTACTTTTCTTCTGCCTGCGTAGATACCGTAATGGTAGTAGCCAAATACTAGTTTAGTTGTTTTTTCAACACGTATAACAGTTCCTTTAGCTAATTTCGGATTATCTTGCTCATGTCTAATTTCGTCCCAATCGTCCACTAAGCTTTGAAAAAAGCCCATAACACCTCCTTGATTAAATATATGTAGTGCACTAAAAGCTCTGATCAAATTATAAAATACTCGAAAAGTACTTAATAATCTACAAGCTCCTGTCTTTACGGAATGAGCTTATCAAAAAAAAGGACACCAATTCAGTTCCCTAATAGGGATTCAAACCAAAAAATATATAAGCTTACTTATTTCGGGGAACTTTTTCGGGGAACTACATTTGATTTTTGTGTTGTTTTTATTGATTTTAAAAGGTTTATTTTAGCTTTGACTGAAACTCCCCCCAGCTCCACCAAATATAAAAAGGCCGCTCTCAGAGCTAACACCGATCAGTTAAGGAATTATATTTTTCAGATCAGTTGACCGATCTTTTAGTGGCTTCAGAATACCCTCATTACTATTTTGGAATGAGGGTATTTTCTTGCTTAGTCATTGGTTGTTAGATACGGAGACATTTGTCGCTCCTGACTCCCTTTCTACATTTCAACAGCACATTCCACTTGATTGGATTTCCCAAGTACTTAAACAGACTGATAAAGCCAGTATTCGCAAACGCAAGTTACCTGCTGAGCTAGTTGTCTGGCTTGTTGTTGCGATGGGGCTCTTTCGCGACCGTCCTATTAGCGATGTTGTAGAGAAACTAGACTTAACGCTGACTGAGACGCTTGGCGATACGGTTGTGCCAAGTGCCATTCCACAAGCGAGGCAGCGATTGAGTAGTGAACCGCTTGAAGCACTGTTCAACCTGTGTGCGACACACTGGACGCAGCAAGAAGATAGTTCAGACACTTGGAACGGCTTACGTTTATTTTCTGTCGACGGGACACAGTTTCGTACCGCGGACACACCCGCTCTGAGTGAGCACTTTCACTATATTAAACATAGTAAAACACGCCATACCGAGTATCCCATCGTACGCATGTGTGCGTTGAGCTCATTGAGGAGCAGGTTGATACATCACGTAGCGTTTGGCCCCAGCTATCAAGGAGAGGTGAGCTACGCTAAAGGGTTATCAGAATATGTCAGCGACAACAGTTTAACCATTTTTGACCGATGCTATCTGAGCGCTGAGTTACTGATTAACTGGCGTCTTCGGCATCCGGCATCTCACTGGATGGTACCAATTAAAGGCAACACGCAGTACACCATCATCGAAACCTATTCGGACTATGATTTTAAAGTTGAAATGAAGGTATCTGCCCACGCTAGAAAGCTGGACCCATCATTGCCAGAGCATTGGCAAGCAAGGTTGGTGTTGTACCCTGAGCCTATGGGGCCAGGAAAAATAAGAGGACTATTATGCTCCCTAGAAGACACAAAGGCTTTTAATACCCGTGACATTCTTGATGTTTACTTCGAGCGCTGGGAAATAGAGAATAGTTATGGCGAGATAAAACACCAGATGCTGGAAGATAGTATTCTCCTGCGAAGTCAGACAGTTGAGGGTATCAAGCAGGAACTATGGGGCATATTATTAGCATATAACCTAGTCAGGGTGGAGATAAGTCGCATAGCAAAAGAAGCCAATGTGTCGCCGCTTAGGATCAGCTTCGTTATGGCACTACGCGATATACAAGATGAAATACTTTGGTGTGCAATCGCTTCACCCGGGTCAATCCCCAAAAAGTTGAAGGCGATGAGAGAGAAAGTGAAACGCTATATTCTTCCTGAAAAAAGAAAACGGCCCAAAAGTAGGACCGTTCGCATTTCTAAAACCAGATACACCATTCAATCAAAACATGCTTAACTGAATGGTGTTAGCTCTCAGAGCGGCCTTTTTTATTGTCTTTATAAATCAAATTACCCATTAAGGTGTTTAAATTAAGGGCCAGATTCGTTGGACTATTTTAACGAGAGTTATTTATTCCTAAATCACTTGCTATGGAGTTTAAAAGTAACTCATACGATTGTTTGTGAGTCGGACTTTCCATCCCTGTAAATCTATTATTCCAATCTTCTTGCCAAGAGGGCAGAGACCTTTTTTGTCCTGGGTCATCTTTTATACGAGCATCTGTTACTTCTCCTTGCCATAGAGCAAAAGCTTCCCTGTCCATATAGTTTAAGTACAAGTCAAATGTTTCAGGTGACCAAAAAGCTCTATGTGAATGCATTTTACTATTTAAGTCTCTGCGATCTTTTAAGATTGTTTCTGGAGTCATATCTTTATATTCGCCCACTTCTTCAATATAGCAATATATATTGTTTAGCTTTTTTCCGATTTTTTCGTATATTTCTGCTCTCTTGGTTATTATAATTTTATTCAAGCTAAAGTTATGATTACTTTCCTGTAATGTTATATTAGTTATTACTCCAAAAGAAGCTATGGAAATTGGCATGGCAATTCCGACAATTAGTTTTGCTATTTCGAGGCTATTCCAAACTTTATTTTTCTTGTCCACTATATACTCCTTTAAATAGTAAGAAGTTTGCAACTTATGTTGTGAAGTAACTTAAAAATAAGTGAATTTTAATTTTTTCTAAGATAAAGCTTCCCGTTTTCAACAACTCTTGTTGGTATTGAATGTCTATCTAAGTCACCATTAATTGTAAAGAGCAGGTCTTCGCAAAAATACTCATCATAGAAATGCCAAGAGTGTGACCAGTTAGCACTACTTTTAACTTTTTCTAATGTTAACCAGTGCTTCTCTACATTGACATTTACTACATTGGAAGGGCTGTTATCAGGTACTCCAACACGGCCAACTCGTGGTTGCGTGCCAAAGCGTTTAACATTTGAAAGCTTTAAAGCAGAGTCTCTTGGGTTTTGGTAATTAGTAATTCTTGTCGCATGAGCGAATAAAGAACTGGATTTTTTATCATCGCTTTGCATTGATTTTCTTGAAATATCGCCACCAATAATAGCTACTTGGCTGACATTCCAATTTATACGCTCTAGCTTTCTGTTTTGGTCTGCTTTGTAGAATGCTTCCCGGATTACATAAGCACCGGTACTATGGCCAATCAAATGGATATCTACATCGCACTTCAGATTATTCTCATTAGCTTGATTCATAGCTAAAAGCATAATGCCCACGGCGGGATCGCACTTTGTAAAAAGGCTTTAACATCCGCCTCTTTTCTGATCTAATAACGCCCACATTGTCACTATCTACTTGTTAATTATGTCGTTATTTAGCCACCTTGAACTTGTGGAAGATAAGTGTTCTTTCATCAATCAACATCATGACCTTACTGATGTCTTATTTCTTATCATTTCGGCGGTTTTATCTGGTTGTGAAGGCTGGAAAGATATCGAAGTGTTTGGACACAGCAAGCTGTCTTGGCTCCGACAGTTCAGAGCATTTAAACATGGTATTCCAACGCGACATAGTATTGCTCGTATTCTTAAAACAGTGGAAACTGACTCTCTGATTTTGGCCCTGCTTAGTTGGGTTAACGAGCAACGAACTCAATCTGACAAGCCAATTATTGCATTTGATGGGAAAACTCTGCGTGGTGCCAGTAAAAAGCGTGAGGATAACTTACACTTGGTGTCCGCTTTTGATTGTGAATCTGGTTTAACTTTGTATCAGCGTACCGTAGAAAGTAAATCTAACGAGATCCCAGCAGTTAGGGCCTTATTAGATGTGCTCGATATTTCAGACTCTATCATCACACTAGATGCACTACATTGTCAGAAAGCGACACTCTCAGCACTGACTTCAAGAGATGCGGACTATTTGGTTCAGGTCAAAGCAAATCAGAAAACGCTTTATAAAGCAGTCGCTTCATGTTTTGAAAAAGCTTTTGAAGAAGAGGGAGATTTGCCTGAGGACGTACAAACCAGCAATGGGCATGGACGTCAGGAAACACGGATCACTTACGCTCTAAAAGCAGACAAACTGCCTAAAGAGATAAAAGAAAAATGGCCAGGGCTTACTTCGTTGGTCGCAGTCGAAAGGCACAATAAGTCCGACTCAATAATAAAAATAGACACGCACTTTTATGTTACTTCTGTCGAGCCAGATGCACAGATGTTGCAGAAAGCAATCCGCCATCATTGGCACATAGAAAATCAGCAGCACTGGGTGTTGGATGTCGTCTTTAAGGAAGACGCTTGCCAGATAAGCGAGCCGATTTCGGCGGAGAATATGGCGCTGTTCAGACGGGTTGTTCGCAACCTGGTAAAACAGCACAAAGGCCGTAAAGACTCGATACGCAGTAAGTGTGTTAGGGCTAGTTTTGACGATGAATTCAGGGCTGAGCTTATCTTTGGTTAATACTTGTTAACAAAGTATGCTCTCACCCTGGCATAATGCCGTCTTTTACTAAACTCTCAGCAGTTTTTAGAGCATCGCTTCGGTCTTCTAAGTAGTTTAGTGCAGCGTTAGCGCTGGGCCAATCGAAACTAACTATCGCACCTTTAAACCCTAGCTTGTTTAAGTTCTTTTGTAATAAGTCATGGCGAATCATAATATCTTTAATACTATTATTATATCCATGTACAAATATTAGGATGTCACCGTAGGTATACCCTTCAAGTGGGTGTCCCTTGGGGTGAACTCTTTTCCTATTATTAGTTGCTCTGTTAATTACTTTTTCAAGCCAGTCACCTCTATTTAAAGCTGTTTCAGTAGGGTGGGGATTAAAATTTCCATCGTTTACTTCTAGATATCTAGTAACACCAGGTTCTGAAATGAAAAACTCTTTTTTACCTTTCTTTTTGGTATCTCTAGTACATATGATTAAATTCGAAATCATGATTATAACTCCTTTTATATTGGTAAATATAAAAGTTGTCATCGTTTGTTTTTTAATCAAGTTTTTTGGGTGTTTTATTATAAAAATAAGTAATATTTATGGTGGGGTTGGAGCTTTCTATAAAAAATTCTAGTTTCTTTTTATTAGGTTTGTTAAAACCGCTTTTGAGTTTTATCTGGGTTAATTGGGTTGTTTTTTATTTTATTTTTAATGATTTGGTTTTAGGTGCCTTCAACTCGAAGACACCTTTGTCCAGTTACAGAGATTGTTTTCTAAACAACCAACTGAACAGCATCAATAATCGGTTTGTTTTCTATATCAATGGTGTCGATAATATGTTTGTGTAGGCGCTTTTTGTGCTCTGCGAAAATAGCACGTTTTTTATCGAACTGGCTGGCAAATTCGAGGGCGGTATTAAATAAAGTTTCGTTGTCTGGGCAGGCTTGTTCGATTACATGATCAGTGGCAAGTTCGCCTGCGGTAACGCGGCGCCCTGTTAGCATCATCTCGTTAAAACGATAGTCTGGAATGGCTTTTTTAATAAAGGCGAGCATACCTGGTAAAAACGGGATTGATAAGTCGACTTCTGGGAAACAGAAAAAACCACGATTGCTTTGCATAAATCTAAAATCACAAGCGCACGATAAAATTGCGCCGTTACCAAAAGCGTGGCCATTGATCGCTGCAATAACTGGCATTGGGAAGAGTAATAAGCGTTTAAATACAGCATCCATTGAATGCATAAAGCCACTTACTTCTGCAAATTTTTGTGTTTTTAATGCGGGCATAAGCCAATCAGTATCTATGCCCAAACTCCATGATTTTTCGCTGCTTGAAGTGATCACTAGTGCTTTGTGCTCAGGGTTACTTTCGATTTCGTCAAGGCTAGTTAAAAAAGCCTCTGCAAAAGCAGGGTTGTGGCGATTTTCAGCTGTTGTCATCGTTAAAATAGCAACAGAGCCTTGTGTACTTACATTCATCAGTGTCATGCTACGCCTTTATTTTATTGTGTCGTGGGCATAGTTATATACCATCGCCTTGACAAAATAAACCACAAGTCTGACCAGTTGTGAATTTAGGGGCACTTCTCTTTTGGTTGATATGGTCTTTTAGTCGAAAGGGTTTTCCAATTTGTCGCTAATAGTGATTAGTCATGGTAGCTTTAGGTTAAACACATTATTTAAAGCAGAACAATGGATTTGATCAGTTGGCAGTTTTTGGGTGGAGATTTATTAAGTCCGATCAGCACAATAATGCTCATTGTAGTTGCGGGCTTTACTTCAATGATTTCAGCGGCTTTTGGTGCAGGTGGTGGGTTAATGCTGCTGGTGATCATGGCATCAATACTACCTATGAGTTTGGTTATTCCTGTGCATGGTTTAGTACAATTAGGCTCGAACGCAAATCGCTTTTTATTCACGTTTAAACATATTGATACGTCGATGTTTGTGTACTTCTCTTTAGGGGGAGTCATCGGGGCGTTGGTTGCCTCAACGATTGTCACATCAATACCGCTTGAATTAATGAAAATAGTGGTCGCTGCCTTTGTGCTTTATTTACTTTGGGGTGTGACGCCAAAGCTTAGAGAAACCTCAAAGTTATGGCGCGTTCTTGCAGGGCTTTGGACCACGTTTATCTCGATGTTTGTAGGAGCAAGTGGGCCTTTGGTTGGCAGCTGCTTATATGTAAATAATTATAATAAGCTTAAATTTACCGCCACATTTTCAAGCTGTATGACAGTGCAACATACCTTAAAAGCGATTTTATATGGGGCTGTGGGGTTTGCATTTTGGCAGTGGTTGCCTTTGGTTATGCTCATGATAATGAGCGGTGCATTAGGCACTTGGCTTGGCCTTAAGTTATTGCACCGCATTTCGTCAGACAAATTTAAAAAGATTTTTCGTTTAGTGTTAACAGTGCTTTCCCTGCAACTCGCGTGGCAGGGGATCATGGCTTTTAATATTTAAACAAACCCAGTTTGGCAACGATGCCATGTTCTAATTCATTGAGTTGGCCTATGGTGTTATCAAGGTGCTGAGCTTCTTGCGATAGGCTCTTAGCGCCTTGGTTAATAAGCTGCATAGTATTTAAGATATCAGCGGTAACACTGGTTTGCTCTTCAGAACTTGCTGCAACGCTCTCGTTCATTTGATTAATGGTATTGATTTGTTTAGCAATATCTTTAAATACCGCTTGGCTTTTTTGATTCGCTTGGCTCACTTTATCGCTGAGTGACTTACTTTGCTCTGTTGCTGTTACGCAATCAGAGGTATTATTGTGTAGCGATACAATAATCGACTCAATCTCAGACGTTGAATCATAGGTTTTACTAGCAAGCGCTCTTACTTCATCGGCCACCACGGCAAAACCACGGCCAGATTCACCAGCACGAGCCGCTTCAATAGCAGCATTTAGAGCCAGTAAATTGGTTTGCTCAGCAATACTTTTTATAACATCGAGCACTTGGCTAATTTCATTACTGCTGGCGTTTAACTGTTTTACTACGTTTGATGTGTGGTCGAGCTGTGCTGCTAACTCATCCACCATGTTACCATTGGCATTCATGTTTTGTTCGCCCTGCTGGCATAAGCGATGTACGTCGGTTGTTTGCTGCGCGGTTTGATTAGCCCCTTGCGCAATTTCTTTGGTTGCCTCACTTAACTGACTAAGCGCATTGGTTGCAGAATCTGTGCGGTTATATTCAAGCTCGGCTTCGTTTTTAGAGCGCACTGAGGCTTCGTTTACTGTGCTGGCAATCATTTCAAGCTCGCTGGCTGTGCTGCCTAACTCAGTGATGATTTCTTGCACCTGCGCTATAAATCGATTGAAACCATCAACTAAATAGCCAATTTCATCACTAGATTGATAGCTAATGCGTTTTGTAAGGTCGCCTTCACCTTTGACAATTTCATCAACAAGGCTGTTTACGCTATCGATAGGTTTTATCACTAACAGTCGCACGATATAAATAATCACCGCACCCAAGGCGATAAAAGAGACCAGCAAGGTAATAAACATGGTGCGTGTCGACTCAGCAATGGTGCTATGCAGTGCTTGTTGTGAGTAACCAATTTTTATATGGCCAATTAAATTATCTAAATAGTGTAAATCAATAGTTTTGCTAACTGATGCGTTATTGCTTTGCTTAGTGATAGCGGCAAGTGGCTTATTACGATGATCTGTCACTGAAATGCTATGTACATGTTTGTTTTGCGAAAAGGCTTTAATAATCTGATTGATTAACGGCTCGTCATAAGAGAATACCGGTTCAGCTAAAATAACCTGCATTTGCTCATTAAGGGCAGTGATGTCTTCTTGCCATTGTTGTGTTTGATTCGATTTTGCAAGTAGGTAGTTTGCGCTGATCACAAAGATCACGCTAAGTAAAAGGCACAAAGACAGTGCCAAGGTCATTTTATATTTTAATGATTTCATTGTGCGCTCATTGAAATGGGTTAAACCACAAAGGGCTATTTTTATTAGGTGTGTTCGACGATAGCGTTGGGTTATCTAGCTCAATAACGCGACGCGAGCTTAAGTTGGCTTTTGATAAAACCATTTGTACTTGGCTGTCTGCCAAAAACATCGCGTTAAATGTGCCATCTTCAATCATCTCTTTTAGGGCATCATTTAATTGCTTGTGTAGTGTGTGATTGTTTTTGTTGACGAAAAAGTAAAGAGGGGCGGTGTATTTAATTACCAAGTGTGGTTCAACCGTAAGGTTAAGTTCTGAGTGGTTGGCAATTTCATCCCAAGGCTCATTCACACCACGTGGGAAGTAATCAAAACGCTCGCCTTCAAGCATAGGGAATAAGTTAGGGTATTTTAATGTGGTAACAACGGGCAATTGGTTCGCTTTTAATATTTTAGTATCTGGCCAAGTTTTACCTTGCCCAGCGGTCACGGCGGGATCGCACTTTGTAAAAAGGCTTTAACATCCGCCTCTTTTCTGATCTAATAACGCCCACATTGTCACTATCTACTTGTTAATTATGTCGTTATTTAGCCACCTTGAACTTGTGGAAGATAAGCGTTCTTTCATCAATCAACATCATGACCTTACTGATGTCTTATTTCTTATCATTTCGGCGGTTTTATCTGGTTGTGAAGGCTGGAAAGATATCGAAGTGTTTGGACACAGCAAGCTGTCTTGGCTCCGACAGTTCAGAGCATTTAAACATGGTATTCCAACGCGACATAGTATTGCTCGTATTCTTAAAACAGTGGAAACTGACTCTCTGATTTTGGCCCTGCTTAGTTGGGTTAACGAGCAACGAACTCAATCTGACAAGCCAATTATTGCATTTGATGGGAAAACTCTGCGTGGTGCCAGTAAAAAGCGTGAGGATAACTTACACTTGGTGTCCGCTTTTGATTGTGAATCTGGTTTAACTTTGTATCAGCGTACCGTAGAAAGTAAATCTAACGAGATCCCAGCAGTTAGGGCCTTATTAGATGTGCTCGATATTTCAGACTCTATCATCACACTAGATGCACTACATTGTCAGAAAGCGACACTCTCAGCACTGACTTCAAGAGATGCGGACTATTTGGTTCAGGTCAAAGCAAATCAGAAAACGCTTTATAAAGCAGTCGCTTCATGTTTTGAAAAAGCTTTTGAAGAAGAGGGAGATTTGCCTGAGGACGTACAAACCAGCAATGGGCATGGACGTCAGGAAACACGGATCACTTACGCTCTAAAAGCAGACAAACTGCCTAAAGAGATAAAAGAAAAATGGCCAGGGCTTACTTCGTTGGTCGCAGTCGAAAGGCACAATAAGTCCGACTCAATAATAAAAATAGACACGCACTTTTATGTTACTTCTGTCGAGCCAGATGCACAGATGTTGCAGAAAGCAATCCGCCATCATTGGCACATAGAAAATCAGCAGCACTGGGTGTTGGATGTCGTCTTTAAGGAAGACGCTTGCCAGATAAGCGAGCCGATTTCGGCGGAGAATATGGCGCTGTTCAGACGGGTTGTTCGCAACCTGGTAAAACAGCACAAAGGCCGTAAAGACTCGATACGCAGTAAGTGTGTTAGGGCTAGTTTTGACGATGAATTCAGGGCTGAGCTTATCTTTGGTTAATACTTGTTAACAAAGTATGCTCTCACCCTGGCCCAGCGGTGAAGCGTTTTAAATCTTGCAAGCTATTTACCGAGCTAAACAGCTCGCGGTTTTGAGCTTTTACAATTGCTACTCGCATGCCAAGTAAGCCACGAAACAAAGGAATATAAACGGCCTGATAATCTTGCTCTAACTGAGTTGATGTCATGCTCCACATCACATCAAGCTGGTTGTTTTTTACATCGTTTAGGATACGCGCGTTAGAGATATCTTTATTGGTTTCGTAAGGGTGAACATAATCTAAGCCAGCCCGTTCAATGGCGCTGATCAATAATTTGTGGGGAAGGGAGGTATCGCCACTGTAGCTCTGTACTTTTACCGGTGCGGCATAACAAGCAGATGTAAAAGCAAAGCAAAAAAGAAAAGCAAAATGACGCATAAAGCACCTTTGTTATTATTATGTAAACAATAAACTAAAGTGCTTTACGCGCTTTCTCAATCTTATTTCTTATGCATACGTATTCATACCAATCCGCAATAATACTTAATCATTTTGAGGGATTAAACCTGTCGCTATCTGCGTTAAAAATTTCTGATTTAAACAACTAAATAACGAAATTTTTGCCTTGCTATCAACAAGGTTTTCTTGCCTCAAAATAGACCACTTAATTAAGCAAATTGGTATCAATCGTTCAGTAGACTGTCGATTGACTTATCACCATTAAATAATTCAAACACTTGTGGTTTTTTCGGTGTATGTTCAGCAAGGTATAGCAGGGTATCTGCTACATCTTCACGGTTGATCACCGCATCTTGGCGGGTTGCAGGTCGCGTAGTCGTTAATAATCCAGTTGCTGCATCATTTTTCAGTGTGCCGGGTCTGACTATGCTGTAGTTTAATTCGCTATTGATCAAATGTTGATCAGCCATGTGTTTTGCCACTAAATACGGTTTTATACTGCTTTCGATATTATCTGGGGCGTCAGCGCCAATTGAACTGACTATAATAAAGTGCTTAACTTTGGCATCAACCGCATAATTAATCGCTTTTACTGCAGCCCATAAATCAATCAGTAAGGTTTTATCTGCACCCGTTGACCCACCAGAGCCAGCACTAAAAATAACTTGTTCAACGCCTTCGAAGGCGCGACTAAAATCGTTTTCGAGGTCTTGCTCGACAATCGTTAAATGAGTACTTTCAAGCGTGCTCAGCTTGCTTTTATCTCGAACCAAAGCCACCACGTCATGACCACTTGCCAGCATTTTTTCGGTGGTCATTTTACCTATTTGACCCGTTGCACCAATGATTAAGGTCTTCATATCAAACTCCTTCTAATTGCTTTGTAAGTAAAGACCTTGGGGTGTGAATTTATTTTTAAAGGGGAAACTAAGAACGAAATTGTAATCAAGAAAAATAACGGGGCTAATTAAAGCCCCATCGAATCATTAAATTTTATTACGAATTAGGTCGCGTACAATAAAGCGGGCGGGGTGAATAGCTTGACTCACGCGTTCGCTAAATGGTCTTGGTTCATTGTTTAAACAAGCAATTAAATGCTCTGCACATAAAGGGGCACTGCACAGGCCTCTTGCACCAAAGCCAGTGAGTACATGCAAGCCTTGCAGAGGTTTCGTTAAAGTTTGGTACTCATATCGCTTACCTAAGCGAAGATTAGCAAACGCGCTTACATAATCACTTTGTTCAGCCCACTCACCAGCCATGGGTAGATGGTCGATGAAGGTGCATCTTACTGCTGCTTTTGCCGCTGTTATCTCACCTAAGGTCGTTGCAAACTCGCTGTCTGTGTAAAAACTTAATAGTTGTTCGCGATTGGTGTGGTTGTCTTGCTCTTTAACTTCACGGCTTTTTGAGTTTTTTTCAAAGGTCGCGCCCATACAATGATGACCCTGATATTCAGGGGTAAAATAGCCCTTATGGCAAAGCACGGTCTTTAGGCGTTTTGACTGCTCGCTTGCTTGCACATGCGAGACTTGGCCGCGCACACCCACAACGGGCAGAGCGCGAGTTTGACTGAACTGATCGCTGTGTTCACCAGCACAGTTAATTACATCGCTAAATGGTCCGAATGTTTGCTCTTTAGAGTGTAATAACCAGCCATCAGCGGTTTTTTCTAACTTTTCAATATGGCAATTAAAGTGACTGTCCATTTTATTATTGGTAGTCGCACTTAAAGAATTTGCGGCATTAAATAGTGCTTTAACCAGAGCTGGTGGATTTACCCAGCCGCCTTTTGCAAAGAATACACCTGAATAACCCGTATCCACGCCGGCAATTTCGTCACCTTCTTCAGCGCTTACATTACGCATTAATTCAGCTGGCCAAAGCGCTTTATCGGCAAGGTTTTGATGTTTATCTGCTAGACCTTGTTTAACTGCATGTTGCAATACACCACACCACTGGTGAGGGTAGTCAAAACCATCATCAAGTAATTGCTGGTAAAGACGCATCGCATATAAAAAGCTATGGGCAAACATTTCACTGTGCGGTGAATTCTTCGCTTGTAGATGCGGATAAACAGCTCCTTGCACATTATGTGAAGCGCCCATGGCAAGCGCTTCATCTTGGCAAAAAAGCGTGGCTTTTAGGCCTCTTTTTGCCAGTGAATACAGTACACTGCTACTGGCAATACCGCCGCCGATAACAGCTACATTACTCAGTTCACTTTGCTGATGAGCAAAATACGCAGGCCCTGATTGTTGCTCATTAGGTTCGGTGAGCTCGCCAATCAGCATTTCGCGCTTTTTGCCATAGCCTTTTGCTTTACTCATGCTAAAGCCCGCTTCGATGAGTCCTCTTCTTACAAAGCCTGCGGCCGTGAAAGTGGCGAGTGTGGCGTTTGCTCTTGAGATAGCTCGCATCTTGTTGAATAAGCTTTGCTGCCACATATCTGGGTTTTTACTTGGTGCAAAGCCATCTAAATACCACGCATCAACAACCCCTTCGCTTGGGTAGCTCATGGTATCAATACTGTCTTGCACGTCACCAAAATAAAGATCGAGTATTAGTTTGCCGCCTGCAAATTCAAGGCGATGACAACCTGCCAGATTAATAGGGTATTGATCAATCAGTTGCTCACTATATTCATTTAAATTAGGCCAGGCTTTGAGTGCTTGGGCGAGATCATCACGCTTAATAGGAAACTTTTCAAAAGAGATAAAGTGCAGGCGGTTAATACTTTTTTTGTCAGCTTTTTTACCACTAAGGTCGTGTTGATTTTGAACTTCTAGCTCTGCATGCTGCCTATCAAGGTAAGCAGCAAAGTGTTGCCAAGTATTTAAAAAGTTAAGCCCCGTACCAAAGCCTGTTTCAGCAATCGTAAAGTGGTTACGGTCATGATTTTGTAATCGTTGCGGGATATGGTTTTGTTGATAGAACACATAATGTGATTCGGCTAAGCCATCGTCATTAGAGAAATAAACATCGTCAAACTGATCGGCGACAGGGGTACCAAGGTGATTAAAATGAATATGTGCGTTTTTGATCATGGTTTAACTAATTAACTACAAACTTTTTTCATTATTTTACGTGTTTTCTTTGAAATAGTCTGGCGTTATTTATAAGCTAGACATTCAGAGTACATGTGTACGCTAGAAAGCTGACCACTTCGAAAGTAATTTCAGCGTAAAATAGAACACAATTTAGTATAGAGCTAAGGTAATTACCCATGAGAAGAGCCGTTATTACGGGCATCGGTGTTGTTTCAAGCATCGGTAACAACAAAGAAGAAGTATTAGAATCATTAAAACAAGGCCGTAGTGGTATTGCGTTCAACCAAGAATTTGCTGACTACAACCTACGTAGTAATGTATCTGGCAAAATCGATATTGATGTTAAAGAGTTTGTTGATCGTAAAGCAATGCGTTTTATGGGCGATGCTGCTGCATACGCTTATATTTCAATGTCTCAAGCAATTGCAGATGCAGGCCTTAGTGAAGAGCAAGTTTCAAATGAGCGCACTGGTTTATTAGTGGGTTCAGGTGGTGGTTCATCTAAATGGCAAGTTGAAGCGGCTGATATTTTACGTGAAAAAGGCGTAAAACGTGTTGGTCCATACATGGTACCGCGTACTATGGCGAGTACGACTTCAGCGTGTCTTGCAACACCATTCAAAATTAAAGGTGTTAACTATTCAATAAGTTCTGCGTGTGCGACATCAGCACACTGTATTGGTCATGCGGTTGAGCAAATTCAACTAGGTAAGCAAGACGTAATTTTTGCAGGTGGTGGTGAAGAGCTTCACTGGACACTCGCTATGGAATTCGATGCAATGGGTGCATTGTCTACTAAGTACAATGAAACACCAGAGAAAGCATCACGTACATACGATGCAAACCGTGACGGTTTTGTTATCTCTGGCGGTGGCGGTATCGTTGTTGTTGAAGAACTTGAGCATGCACTTGCTCGTGGCGCGCATATTTACGCAGAAATCACAGGCTACGGTGCAACATCTGACGGCTACGATATGGTAGCTCCATCAGGTGAAGGCGCAGTTCGTTGTATGAAACAAGCAATGCAAGGTCTTGAAGGCGGTATTGATTACTTAAATACCCACGGTACTTCAACACCTGTTGGCGACGTTAAAGAGCTTGGTGCTATTCAAGAAGTATTTGGTGGTAATTCACCAATGATCAGTGCAACCAAAGCGATGACAGGTCACGCTTTAGGTGCAGCAGGTGTTCACGAAGCAATCTTCTCGTTATTAATGCTTGAGCATAACTTTGTTGCTCCATCTATCAACATTGATGAACTAGATGAGCAAGCTGCAGGTCTAAATATCGTAACTGAGCGTAAAGACGTTGAACTTAACAATGTAATGTCTAACAGCTTTGGTTTCGGTGGCACTAACGCCACACTAGTAATGAGCAAATATAAAGGTTAAACCTCTCCAGTATTTGCTTAAAGCCGAGCAATTGCTCGGCTTTTTCACATAAATAACCCCAAAATCGTCTTAGTTGTTACCTATCCGAATACTGATAAATTCGCTACAATAGCGCCACTTTCTGCCTTTCGGACACACAAATGAAAATTCTTGCAGATCAAAATATGCCATTGGTTGAGCAGTACTTTGCCGATTTTGGTGATGTTGAGCGATTTGATGGTCGTAGTCTACAGCCAGAGCAGCTTGTCGGGGTCGATATTTTGTTAACCCGCTCTGTTACGAATGTAGATAAAAGCTTATTAACTCAAGCAGATAAATTAAAATTTGTGGGCACTGCAACTATAGGTGTTGATCACATTGATACCGAACTACTCGCTGAGCGAAATATAGCATTTAGTAGCGCACCAGGTTGTAATGCAGTTGCAGTCGCTGAATATGTTATTAGCAGTTTATATTCTTTGAGCCAAGAAAATTCCAGCTCATTACAAGGTAAAACTATAGGTATAGTTGGCGTTGGCAGCATAGGCAGCTGTTTACGTGATAAGCTAAGCCTGCTTGGTATGAATGTGCTGCTATGCGATCCACCAAAACATGAAGCCGGTGAGTTGGCAGAGCATATTGAGTTAGACGCATTATTAGCTCAAGCTGATATCGTAACTTTTCATGTGCCGCTGGTTAAGCAAGGGCCACATAAAACCTTGCACATGCTAGACGAAACGCGCTTAAAGGCACTTAAGCCTGGAATGACTATTATCAATGCAAGCCGTGGTGATGTGATTGATAACAAAGCATTGCTTGCACTGTTTAAACAAGGCGCAAAATTAGATTGCGTGCTTGATGTTTGGGAAAACGAACCCAATATACTGACTCCTCTGCTTGATTATGTGCGTTATGCCAGCGTGCATATTGCAGGGCATACACTCGAAGGTAAGGCCCGCGGTACACAAATGCTGTATCAGAAAGTATGTGAGCTTGAAGGTATCGCAGCACTTAAATCTCTGGACGACTTTTTACCAGAGCCAATTAGTCATTCTGTCACATTAGGTGAAACCTTTAACCAAGACGATATCGGCCGCTTGGTGCACTTAATTTATGATGTACGTCGTGACGATGGCATTTTACGAAGTAAATTAGCAAGCGAAGGCTTTGATAGTTTGCGTAAGAATTACCCGCCACGACGAGAGTTTAGTACTTTGTCGGTGGCTGCTAACAGTGCATGTGAAGGCGCATTAGCTGCACTGGGATTTAGAATTAACGAATAAAGTCATTTGCTTTATTCAAAAGAGGAAAACACATGTCGCAAAAATTTAATGTAGCCGTATTAGGTGCCACAGGTTTAGTGGGTCGTCAAATTATCGAAACTTTGGAAGATCGTAAGTTTCCGGTAGACCAATTATTTTTACTCGCAAGTAGCCGTAGTGCCGGTGAAGAAATTCAATTTCGCGGTGAAAGCCTTGAAGTAATCGATGTTGAAGAGTTTGATTTTAGCCAAGCTCACATTGGTTTATTTTCAGCAGGCGGTAGTGTCTCTGAAAAATACGCACCCATTGCGGCAGACGCAGGCTGTGTGGTGATTGATAATACATCACACTTTCGTAATGACTTTGACGTACCATTAATTATTCCCGAAGTGAATGCATCAAGCTTAGCGGATTTCAGAAACCGAAACATCATTGCAAACCCTAACTGCTCAACTATTCAAATGTTGGTGGCGTTAAAGCCTATTTATGACGCTTATGGTATTGACCGCATTAACGTATCAACTTATCAAGCAGTATCAGGTGCGGGCAAAGAAGCGGTTGATGAACTAGCTAAACAAACAGCGAACTTAATGAATGCACGCCCAATGGATAATGCCGTTTTCCCTAAACAAATCGCCTTTAACGTGATCCCACAAATCGACAGTTTTGAAGATAACGGTTATACCCGCGAAGAAATGAAAATGGTCAACGAAACACAAAAAATCTTAGGTGATAACAGTGTTGTGGTTAACCCTACTTGTGTTCGTGTACCCGTGTTCTTTGGTCACAGTGAAGCGATTAATATTGAAACGCGTATGCCAGTAGATATTGAACATGTTAAGCAGCTATTAAACGATACACCAGGTGTAGAGTTTATTGAAGACTTAGCCGATTATCCAACAGCGGTGTCAGACGCCAGTGGTAATGACACGGTTTACGTGGGTCGTTTACGTGCTGATATTTCGCATCCACATGGTTTAAATATGTGGGTTGTTAGTGATAACACGCGCAAAGGTGCAGCAACAAATAGTGTGCAGATTGCTGAAGAGCTAATCGCAAATTACTTGTAAACTGATGATTTAGGCTGAGCTAAATTTGAGAAAAAGCGGCAATTTGCCGCTTTTTTTGTGAATTCACTGCCAAATTATTGCCGCATACGTTGTAAAAGCGTATAAACTTAACGATAACAATAAAAAAGCCTCTCAGCCGCTATTATTTAAGCTATTTACTATCAAGGTGTTGCAATAGATATTGCAAGGCAACTAAGTTATAGTTTGCAGCTGGAATAGAGCTTGCAAGAAAACATAATTAAGAATCAATTCTGCAAGAATTACTTGATGTTTAAGCAACTAAGGTTGCTGTGTTAACATTTAAAACATAAAGGATCAGCATGCGCGGTTTAGCAACACTCTTCATATTAGCGTCTGCATTGGTGGTAACACCGACATACTCTGATGAAGGCACCACACTTAAAGGCCCTAAAGGTGTCGATTACGGTGCGCAGGGGCGCTCTATTGGTCCAATTAAACCGACCGATACATTATGGCGCATTGCCGCTAAAATTCGCCCTGACAACTCTGTAAGTATTTATCAGGTCATGCAAGCTTTGTATGACAAAAACCCATCGTCATTTTTAGACCAAAACCTTAATCATATGCGTGATGGCGCATATCTAAAAATCCCAACTATTGCCGAAATGCGTGCGGTCAATCCGACGCTAGCAAAAGCGCGTTCTGAACAAGATGATGAGCTATGGGAAAAGAAGAAAAACGGTACTTTGACTACCGCTGAAATCAATGAATCGCAAAAGAAAGTCACCCAAGCCCGTAAAGTTGATGTAGACGAAGCAAAGCAAGAGCTTAAGCAAGAAATCAACACCATTAAAACAGAACAGGGCACGCAGCTTGTCGAGTTACAAAAGCAGTTTAAATCGTCGGTTGAAAATGTTGAAGAAATCTTAGCAGAGAACAATAAGCTCAAAAAACAACTTACAGGTATCTCTAAAGAGCTTGAAACCGTTCGAGATCAACTTGGCCAAGACAGTGAAATTCAAAAGCAGCTGAAAGAACTGATCACTAAACAAAATGAAATCATAGAGCAGCAAAAAGCAAAAAAGATTGAAGAGGACAGTGGGTTCAACTTTTCGGATTTACTGAGTAACCCATTTGTTCTCGGTGCATTAATGTTTATTCCTGCATTACTAATCATTGCTGCTGTTGTGATGTTTTTGAAAAAACGTAACAACTCTAGCGATGACACTGATGGCAGTGACGACGATGAATTTTTACCACAAAGTCCAAGTTATAATCCTGATGATGAGTTAGAGTCGATAGTAGAAAATGATCCACTAGTTCCAGATCCGGTTGAAGAAAATGATGACTTGAGTGTTCGTTTAGATGATGACTTAGACCAAGACATGTTGCCAGATGATGACATCATTTTTGACGACAGCATTGATGATAGCTTTGATGAAGACGACAGTGTTCTAAATCAAGATGAGCTAGAAGGGCTATTAAGTGATGACATCGAGTTTAATGATGAGTCTTCAAGTAATGCTGACGATGATGATTTAGATGCATTTTTGCAGCAAGATTTCGATCAAACCGATGACGACAGTTTGGGTGATGAAATTGATCTTGATAGTGGGCAGCCTCAAGCTGATTCATCTGGTGATATTTTAAGTGCTGACGATATTGACGACTTATTTGATACTGATGAAGATGACTCGTTAGATAACGCGAATGATGAAATGGCAGCGCTTAGTGAAGAGCTCGCAGAAGATGACGCTGAAGATGATTTTGACATTGATAGCTTAATTGATGAGCAAAATAACACAGATTCTAATCAAGAAGTAAACCTAGACGATATTGATGATTTACTAGATGAAAATAATGATGCCGCAACAACTAACGTTGAAGCAGAACTTATTGATGAAGATGATTTCGATATCGACAGCCTAATTGATGAAGCGCAAACAGAAGAGCCAGCAGCCGAAGCGAATGATGCAATAGAAAACGACGATCTTGATGATGCGCTGGATGTTGATGACATTGACTCGCTATTAGATGAAGTTCAAGAGGAACAAGCTCCTGTCGAAGAGACAAGTGCCGATGAACTCATTGATGAAGATGATCTTGATATCGACAGCCTAATTGATGAAGCGCAAACAGAAGAGCCAGCAGCCGAAGCGAATGATGCAATAGAAAACGACGATCTTGATGATGCGCTGGATGTTGATGACATTGACTCGCTATTAGATGAAGTTCAAGAAGAACAAGCGCCTGTCGAAGAGGCAGGTGCAGATGAACTCATTGATGAAGATGATCTTGATATCGACAGCTTAATTGATGAAGCGCAAACAGAAGAGCCAATAGCTGAAGCGAATGATGCATTAGAAAACGGTGACCTTGATGATGCACTGGATGTTGATGACATTGACTCGCTATTAGATGAAGTTCATCAAGAACAAGCGCCTGTCGAAGAGGCAAGTGCAGATGAACTCATTGATGAAGATGACCTTGATATCGACAGCTTAATTGATGAAGCGCAAACAGAAGAGCCAATAGCTGAAGCGAATGATGCATTAGAAAACGATGACCTTGATGATGCACTGGATGTTGATGGCATTGACTCGTTATTAGATGAAGCACAAGACGATCCAGAGCCACAAGAAGAGCAAGAACCTGAAGCAGAGCTTGTTGAAGAGCTAACCGAAGAACCTAGTACAGATGATTTAATCGATGAAGACGAGCTTGATGATGCTCTTGATGTTGACGATATTGACTCGTTATTAGATGAAGCACAAGACGATCTAGAGCCACAAGAAGAGCAAGAACCTGAAGCAGAGCTTGTTGAAGAGCTAAGCGAAGAACCTAGTGCAGACGATTTAATCGATGAAAGCGAGCTTGATGATGCTCTTGATGTTGACGACATTGATTCATTATTAGATGAGGCACAAGAAGAGCAAGAACCTGAAGCAGAGCTTCTTGAAGAGCTAATCGAAGAACCTAGTGCAGACGATCTAATCGATGAAGACGAGCTTGATGATGCTCTTGATGTTGACGACATTGATTCATTATTAGATGAGGCACAAGACGAGCAAGAACCTGAAGCAGAGCTTGTTGAAGAGCTAAGCGAAGAACCTAGTGCAGACGATTTAATCGATGAAAGCGAGCTTGATGATGCTCTTGATGTTGACGACATTGATTCATTATTAGATGAAGCACAAGAGCCAGAACAAGAATCCGCTGAAGAGCCTACCGAAGAGCCTATTACAGATGATTTAAGCGATGAGTTTGATACTGATGACATCGACTCATTACTCGATGAGGTTGATGCAGAGTCAGAAGAACCTGAGTTAACAGATGATAGTGATTCAGATATTGATGACAATGCTGCGCAAGATGATGAACTAGATGTAGCAGATATCGACCCTTTGCTTGATGAAGAGAGCAGTGATGAGCAGGACTCTGACGTTGATGATGAGCTAGAAGAGCTTATTCAGCAAACAAATGAGCTGAAGCAAGACACCGAAGCGCAGATCTCAGATTTAAGCCATGAACAGAGTGACAGTGCAGAGCATGATGAGAATCTACAAGAGTCGCTAGAAGATTTAGCCGATGCAGATCAAGCTGTTGATGACATGAATGTTGAATCAATTGCCTCTGAGTTGGTTGATGACGCGGATGATAGTGACGAAGTTGATATTGATGAGGCGTTAAATCAAGAGTTTAATGAAGATAGCGATGAGCTATTAGATGAAGATGATAGTCTAGATGAATTTGATGATTCATCACTGAAAAGCGTTGATGAGTTATTAAATGAAATTGGTGAAGAAGATGATTATGTCGAAGCACCAGATTGGTCAATAGATGAACCAGAGCAAGACATTGAAGAAGTTGAAATTGATTTAGGCGATGATCCACTTGCAGATGAAGACCTAACCGATGAATTTGATTTAACTGCCGATGAAGAGCCATTACAGCAAGATACGGTGACTCCTAGCCAAGAGTTGGAAGAGTATCCAGAACTTGAGCTAGATGAAGCAGGTTTTGAATTAGATGAATCTGATGAAAACACTTCTAATCAGTTAGACGAAGATGAGCCATTACAGTTAAGTCAGGCAGAGCAAGACCTTGCTAACTCATTAGCAACGGGTAATGAGCTTGGTCAGTTAGACGATGATTTTGATGATGACATCTTGCTTGATAATGAATTCACAGAAGATGATGTTCTTGATTCTGAGGGCGACTTGCCGGAACAATCAGAAAATGAAGGCACAACAGAGTTAACTAGCGAAGAGCCAATTGATGATGAGGTTGCTGAAAGCCAAGACGAATTAGAGGATTTCCCTGAATTCGAATTAGACGATATTGAACTTGATGATGCTGCAGAAGCTGAGCAAACATTAGCTGATATCGAGTCTAATTTAGCTGACGAGGCTGATTTAAGTGAGCTGTCAGATGATGAAATCGATGATGATTTTATGGCTGATCTCACTCAAACAGACTTTGATGCGCTGTTAAATGAATTAGCAGAGCCAGATGAAGCTGATATTGCTGATGCCAGTGAATTTGATGTTGATTTTAATGCCCTATTAAATGAAGACTTACAGGGTGAAAGTCAACAGACAGTTGAACCTGAAGTAGCGGCCTTAGAGGATCAAGATGAACAAGCGCAACAAGCTACAGCTGATGAGTTTGTAGATATTGATTCATTACTTGAACAAAGTGATGATGAAGCTCTAGACCATGAACCTTATGACGAGGTTGATATGGATGTAGGATTGAGTGATTTTAATGACTTACTTGCAGGTGATAATCCAACTGATGTTGATGCCGAAAGTGGTGGTTACTCAGCTAAACTGGACCTAGCAAGGGCATATATCGAAATAGACGACTTTGATGCAGCACTGCAAGCTATTGAAGATGTGATAGCGAATGGCCCTGATGAAGTGCAAGAAGAAGCACAGTCATTAAAAGCTAAGATAAGTGAGTAATATTAATCAATAAAAAACCGAGCTAATAGCTCGGTTTTTTATATCTAAGCGAAGGCTATTGCTTGTCTTGTAAGCGGCGAGCTTTGAAGTCAGACTCGGCTTTCCATTTTGGCCAATCACCGTTATTAGCAAGCTTGGCTGCAATATCAACGATCAGTTCAATATCTTGCTCAACACCACCCATAGACCACTCGGCTGAATAGTCGTCAGCTTCTTTATGATATTTATGAGCAATATAATCAGGATCTGTATCGCCTAGGCTCATAAATAGTAAGCTTGGAACGCCTTGTTTAGCTAGTGAGAAGTGATCTGAACGGAAAAACAAGCCATTTTGAGGGCGAGGGTCCATTTTTACATGACGACCTTGTGCTTTAGCTGCATCTGCAAGGTAGTCTTCCATCTCAGACATGCCTTTACCGTATTGTAATATGTAGTCAACGCCGTCTAGCACGTTCATACCATCAATATTAAGCAACGCGACCATTTGTTTGGTTGGTACAATTTCGCCAGTCGCAAATTGCTGAGAACCAATAAGCCCCGTTTCTTCAGCCGTAAAGTTGGCAAAGATAATAGAACGCTTGAATGGCTTGTTCTTATGCATTTCGGTAAGAATTCGGGCTATTTCCACTGTTGCTGCACTACCTGATGCATTATCTACAGCACCATTATAGATTTTTACGCCGTCATCAGTTTGCTTCGTACCAAAGTGGTCCCAGTGTGCGCCAATTACAATGTACTCATCAGGAGTTTCGCTGCCTTTTAGGGTTGCAACAACGTTATGCGACTGAGCTTGAGAGATATCACTTTGCAGTGTCAGCTCTGCCTTAGCGTTTAAATCTACGGGTTTAAAATCTGCTTTTAATGCATTGGCTTTTTCAGTTTGATAATCAAGGCCGGCTTGAGCAAAGATTTCATTTGCAGCTTGCTCATCAATCCAACCCATAACAGGAATGTCGGAAACATTTTTCTCTTGGTCGATTAAGGTATATTTACTGCCAGTGTTCGAGCTTTCAACTACGCTCCAAGGGTATGCCGCAGGAGCTGTTTCGTGAACGATGAATACCGCTTTTGCGCCTTGTCGTGCACCTTCTTCATATTTGTAAGTCCAACGGCCGTAGTAGGTCATGGCATTACCTGTGAAAAGTGCTTCGTCTTGGGTCGCAAAACCTGGATCATTAACAAGTACGATAATGGTTTTGCCTTTGACATCAATATCAGCAAAATCATCCCAGTTATATTCTGGTGCATTAATGCCATAGCCAACAAACACAACATCAGAACCATCAATATTAATCTCAGGGTTAATTTGCTGAGTGCGGGCGGTAAAATCACTGCCAGCATTAAAGCTTAAATCACCCACTTTTAGGGTCATGTTTTGATCTGGGGTGAGTTTTGCCATAGTAACTGGCTGTAAAAACTCGCCATTATAACTACCTGTTAAGCCGAGTTTTTTATACTCGTCAGCTAAATAGTTAATGGTCAGCGTTTCTCCTTCAGTCAAAGGGCCACGGCCTAAGAATTCATCAGAGGCAAGTGTTTTAATATGTGAGCGCACATTGGCAATGTTAACGGCTTCATGGTTTTCAGCACTTGGCTTATTAGCGCTAGATATTGGTTGCTCAGAGCAGCCGAATAAACCAACTGCAAGTGCCAAGCTTGCATATTTAAGGTGAGTTGTCATAGTTTTTCTGGTTGATTGCACAAGGTTTCACTATATGGGACGAGAAGGGGGGCTGTCCAGAAAGAGTCTGCAAATAACTAATTATTCAGGATGAAAGGGTAATAATGCACTTTTATACCAGTCCGCAATAATACTTAATCATTTTGAGGGATTAAACCTGTCGCTACCTGCGTTAAAATTTCTTATTTACGACGGCATGGATGCAGAAGGTAGCATGCAGGAGCAATTGTCGATCACAACTAAATAACGAAATTTTTGGCTTGTTATCAACGAGGGTTTATTGCCTCAAAATAGACCACTTAATGAGCGAATTGGTATTACTCTATCAAGTGAACGATTAAGTGTTATTAATCTTGGTATCTTGAGTTCTAAAACCTCGGCAACGACTGGGTACTGAATGATACTTGCGCTTGGTATGCTTTTTGTTGAGGGGTTAATTGGGTTATATCAAGATAGAGTGGCGATTGCTAACCATTTTTGAAAATCTCAATTTTTATTATAAGTAAATGTCCTGTGTAGTTTTTTGTGGCTTGTTGTAAAAGTAAACTGTCTAGTGCATTTTTTGTTTTTACGGTACACTAGTAACTTGATTGGAGGGGCACATGAAACTATCACAGAGAAAGCGATTAGATATTTTGAATGCAGCAGAGACATTATTTTTTCAGCAGGGTGTTGAGAATACAAGTATGGATCAGGTTGCAAGCTTGGCAGGCGCCTCTAAGCGTACGGTATATAACCACTTTGAAAATAAAGATGTGTTGTTCCAGGCTATTCTTGTGTTTATGTTTGAAAAAGTACGCCAAGAGCAAGCTGTTGTGTTTGATGCTTCTTTGCCAATAGCAGAGCAGTTAACCTGTATTGCCGAGCAAGAAGTAGCGCTACTAACCTCTGAAGAGTTTTTAAAAGTGGCGAAAGTAGCCTTCATGCAAATGTTAAAACAGCCTGATTTAGCTAAATCATTAGCTAGTAACAACATGGGCTGCATGCAAGATCTTGTGTCGTTTTTAGAAGCAGGAAACCAAGCGCAGGCTTTAAGTATTGATGATGTTGAGTTCGCTGCAAAACAATTTGTATATCAATTAAAGTCCTTAATTTTTTATCCATTGCTGTATGGCTTTGAACGTCAAGCTGGCGACTCTGATAGTAAAGTGATTAGTGAAACCGTGAAAATGTTCTTAGCGCGATATGGGCGCTGATTGTCTGTTTCATAAAAAAAGCCCGCTTGATGCGGGCTTTTTATATTTATAAGAAGTCTTACTTCACTTCTTTACCAGCTGCTTGTTGGTCAGCATGGTAGCTTGAGCGAACAAATGGACCACAGGCCGCATGAGTAAAGCCAATTTCGTCTGCATAGTCTTTTAATGCATCAAACTCTGCTGGCGGCACATAGCGTTTAACAGGTAAGTGGTGCTTAGAAGGTTGTAAGTATTGGCCTACTGTTAGCATATCAACGTTATGCTCGCGTAAGTCACGTAACACTTCTTCGATTTCGCTAATCTCTTCACCTAAACCTACCATCAAACCTGATTTAGTTTTCACATTAGGGTGCGCTTCTTTAAAACGACGTAGAAGCTCAAGTGACCACTTATAATCAGCACCAGGACGCGCTAATTTGTATAAACGCGGTGCAGTTTCTAGGTTGTGGTTAAATACATCTGGCGGCGTCTCGATTAAGATATCAAGGGCTCTGTCCATACGACCACGAAAATCTGGCACTAAAATTTCAATGGTGATTTCTGGGTTGTGCTTACGAATTTCACGTATACAGTCAGTAAAGTGCTGTGCACCACCATCACGTAAATCATCACGGTCTACCGAGGTAATAACAACATAGCTAAGCTTCATGTCTTTAATGGTCAGCGCTAGCTTTTCAGGCTCTGCTGCATCTGGCTTTAATGGACGGCCGTGTGCAACATCACAGAATGGACAACGACGAGTACAAATAGCACCTAAAATCATAAAGGTAGCTGTACCATGGTTGAAACATTCAGATAGGTTAGGGCATGATGCCTCTTCACAAACTGAGTGCAAACCATGTTTACGCATCGCTTGTTTAATACCATCAATACGTTCGGTTGATTTAGGTAAGCGAATTTTCAGCCACTCTGGCTTACGTAACATTTCGTTTTTTTCAGTCGGTAAAACTTTAACTGGTATCAGCGCCATTTTTTCTGCATCACGCAGTTTTACGCCTGGTTCCATTTTGACTGGTTTATTCATTCGTTTTCAAACCCTTCAGTATGCTTAACCACAGTAGCATTAAGCTTTTTAATCATGTGTTTTACAAGCCCTGCACCTGCTTGCTCGAGGTTTTGCGGACCGTTAAGGTCGGTTGTTTGCACCATGTTCATGCCAGCATAGCCACATGGATTTATACGCAAAAATGGCGCTAGATCCATGTTTACATTAAGTGCTAAACCGTGGAAAGAGCAACCGCGGCGAACACGAAGGCCTAATGAGGCGATTTTACTATCGTTTACGTAGACACCAGGTGCATCTGCTTTGGCGTAGGCATCAATGTCATATTCTTTTAGCGTGTCAATAATACACTCTTCAAGCCATGTAACTAGCTCTCTTACACCTATTTTTAAACGACGTAAGTTGAACAGCACATACATCATTTGCTGGCCTGGTCCGTGGTATGTCACTTGGCCACCACGGTCCACTTGGATCACTTCGATATCACCGGTATTTAATAAATGCTCAGCTTTACCAGCTTGGCCTTGAGTAAATACAGGCTCGTGCTCAACGAGCCAAATTTCATCGGCTGTGTGCTCATCACGGGTGTCGGTAAAAGATTGCATTTTTTGCCAAATTGGCATGTAACGCTGACGACCTAATTGACGAACGATTAATTCTCTTTCGCTCACGATTTACTCCGTAATCGGTCTATAGCATGTGACGTACGTCATCGATGTTGCTGATCACGTTATAAATTTCTTCAATATGCTCTTTACTTGTAACGGTAGCTACAAGCGTTACAGATTCGTAATTACCTTTGCTGCTTGGTTTTACCTTTGGCGCATAATCGCCAGGTGCAATTGGTTGCAGCTTTTCTAGGATCTGATCTGTTAGATTTACATTAGCTAAACCCATGATTTTAAATGTGAATGGGCAAGGAAAATCTAAATACTCGTCAAACTTAGTATTTTTTACAGGTTGAACCACGACGGTGACTCCTCAAACAGTGAGTATGCTTAATAGAGGTGTTCTCTGCCATTTCTTGGCGTTAAGCAAACTTAGATTACGACGCACTCGACCCAGCGCGACTTATATGGGGCGCATTCTATCATTTTTCAGACAAAAAAAAACGCCTTGCGGTGCAAGGCGTTTATAAACTTTACTAGCAGATTACTGAATTTGTAAACGCAGGTAATCGTAGATCTTGCTAAAGAAGCTACCTTCTTCCACTTCTTCTAGTGTAACTAGTGGGTATTGAGCAATTTCTTCACCTTCAAGCTGTAAGAAAAGCGTGCCTACTTTAGTTCCTTTAGCCAGTGGTGCTTCTAACGTTTTATCAAGCTCGAAGTTTGCTTTTAAGTTTTTACGCTGACCACGCGGGATAGTAATTGGCGTGTCTTCTAAGATACCTAGCGATACGTTTTCTTTGTTACCCATCCAAATACGTTGTTCTGCAAAGCTATCGCCTGCTTTGTATGGGGTAATTGTTTCGAAAAAGCGGAAACCATAGTTAAGTAACTTTTTGCTTTCAACTTTTCGTGCACGCTCGCTTTCAGTGCCCATAACCACCGCGATTAAACGCATGTCGTCTTTAGTTGCTGAAGTGACTAAGCTATAGCCAGCTTCAGACGTATGGCCAGTTTTAATACCGTCAACATTCATGCTTTCATCCCACAACAGTGAGTTGCGGTTGTACTGCTTGATACCATTAAAGGTAAATGATTTTTTAGCGTATACTTCGTATTCATCTGGTACATCACGGATAAGAGCTGCACCTAATGTTGCCATATCGCGTGGTGTTGTGAAGTGTTCGTTAGTATCTAAACCGTGGCTATTTACAAAGTGGCTGTTAGTCATGCCAAGTTTTTCAGCATGCGCATTCATTAAATCAGCAAATGCACTTTCACTACCAGCAATGTGTTCTGCCATAGCTACACAGGCATCGTTACCAGATTGAATAATGATACCGTGATTAAGGTCATCAACACTGATCTGCTTACCTACTTCAATAAACATTTTTGATGACTCAGGAAAATTCTTTGCCCAAGCTTTTTCACTCACTGTAACCATATCGGTTGGAGCAATATTACCTGCTTTGATTTCAGTACCAATAACATAACTGGTCATCATTTTGGTTAAACTAGCAGGTGCTAGCTTTGTATCAGCTTCGCCTTCGGCAATTACTTTACCTGTGGTGAAATCAACCAAGAAATAACCTTTCGCATTAACTTGAGGTGGGGCAGGGATAATTTGGGCTGTTGCAGAAAATACGCTAGCAGTGCAAACAAGGCCACAAACGCCACTTAAGATTTTATATTTTATAGATTTCATCGTACTCATTAATGGTTAAAGTTAAACATGTTGCGTTGACCTATTCTAAAGGTCTTACTCACTGTAAAGCAAGAACGCGTTCTGAAATTGGTTTTGTTTTAGCTTTTCTAAAACAGCCTGTGCTTCTGCGGCATCTTTTATTGGACCAAGACGTAATCGATAGATTCCATCTTTTTCAACAATGTTTGTTGGCACATGATATTGCTGACGAAGTTGAAACGCGAGCGCCTCAACATTAGCAAGAGTACTTCCCGCTGCAACCTGAATGTAGCTTAAACGAGGGGCAGAATTTGCAAGGGTAACAGCCTCAACCTTAACACGGGCTGTACCTTGTCGGTAATAACCCAATTTATAGGCCGCAGAATAAGATAAATCGATAATCCGATCTTCATGAAACGGTCCTCGGTCATTAACACGAACAATCACTGATTTACCGTTATCTAAATTTGTTACTCTGGCAAAGCTTGGTAGAGGGAGTGTTTTATGAGCTGCTGTCATTGCAAACATATCGTAGACTTCACCGTTTGAGGTGTGATAATTATGAAATTTTCGGCCATACCATGAAGCGATGCCTTCTTCTGCATAGCCTGTTTCATCAAGCATTGGCGTGTAGCGTTTACCACGAACTTCGTAAGGGCGACTGGCGCTGGCACTTTTAACAACAGGGGTAACTATCGCATCTTGCATTTCAAGTTCGGTCGGTTTACGAAGCGGCGCAGCATCATGTTCCATAGCATAGCGACCTTGCTGCGAAGAACTACATGCTGCTAGCAGCATTGAGAATAACGCTATTAATAAGAAATTGACTCGCTGTGTCATTATTTTAAAAGCATCCTTTTATCGGTGGCGATCGACATAATAATGCCAAATCCAGCCATTAAGGTCACCATTGAAGTGCCACCATAACTTATCAGAGGTAACGGAACGCCTACAACAGGCAGTAACCCAGATACCATACCAATATTTACAAATACATAAACAAAGAAGGTAAGGGTTAATGCACCGGCAAGAAGTTTACCAAAAGCATCTTGCGCGTTTACCGCAATATACAAGCCACGACCAATAATAAACAAGTACATACACAGCAATAAACAAACCCCAAAAAGGCCAAATTCTTCGCTTAGAACAGAAAAGATAAAATCGGTGTGACGTTCGGGTAAAAACTCTAATTGCGATTGAGTTCCTTGTAACCAGCCTTTACCTTCAATTCCTCCGGAGCCTATAGCAATTTTCGATTGAATAATGTGATACCCAGAGCCAAGAGGATCACTTTCTGGGTCCAAAAAGGTAAGTACTCGCTGCTTTTGATAATCAAGCATAACATAATGCCAAAATGGCCAAGCTGCTAATGCCACTGAGGCTGATAAAAAGCCAATTAAGCGCCAACTAAGCCCAGATAAAAACAATACAAATATACCTGAACTAGCTATCAAAATAGAGGTACCGAGATCGGGTTGTTCTTTAATTAAAATGGTTGGCACCATCACTATGGCAAAACCAATAATTAAATGCAGTGGACGAGGGGGAAGATGATTGCGACCAATATACCAAGCAACCATCATAGGCACAGCAATTTTCATTAATTCTGATGGTTGGAAACGGGTTACACCTAGGTCAAGCCAGCGCTGCGCTCCTTTTGAGCTAACCCCAAATAATAACACTCCTACCAGCATTAGTAGCCCCACACAGTAAAGCGGAATTACCATGCTTTTTAAAGTATTAGGCGAAAACTGAGCGAGAATGAACATACCGAGAATAGCGCCAAACATACGCGTTGCATGGCGTATCATCATTGCAGAGTCTTGGCCACTGGCGCTGTATACAATCGCTAAACTTGCAACCATCATAGCCAAAAGGGCTACAAGTAGCGGTAAATCGAGGTGTAGACGCTGCCAAATTGAGCGCTTTTTATTTAATGGGATCATGGCGCGTCACTTTGGGTAATTTGAATTGGGTTAGCTGAGAAGTAGTAATCCATTAATTGACGAGCAATAGGAGCTCCAACCGTACTACCACCCCCAGTGTTTTCTACAACTACAGAGACAACAATCTGCGGGTCGTTATAAGGTGCAAAACCAACATAGATAGCGTTATCTCGTTGACGCTCTTTTAGCGACTTAGCGTCGTAACGTTCACCTTGTGCGATACTTACCACCTGCGCAGTACCTGTTTTGCCAGCAGGGTCGTAACTTGCCCCTCTAAATGCTTTATGTGCAGTACCAGTGACTTTGTGCACTGTATTATGCATAGCATCGAGAGCAATTTGCCAATGATGAGGATTTTTTAGTTCCACTGGGGGCTTTTCGTCATTGTTTATTTGCGTTACTTCATTTTCTTTTTTGGCTACTTGCACAAGATGTGGTGGATGATCGAGTCCACGGTTTACCAATATATTGGTTGCGTTAGCAATTTGCATTGGTGTGGCAGTCCAGTAACCTTGCCCGATCCCCACTGAAATTGTATCGCCACGCCACCAAGACTCTCTAAAGCGACCTTCTTTCCACTCTTTAGATGGCATTATTGCAGAAGTTTCTTCATGGATATCAATACCAGATAACTCACCAAATCCAAATTGATACATAAAATCACTGATTTTAGTAATGCCTAAACGATACGCAACGTCGTAAAAGTAGGTATCGCAAGACTCTTCAATGGCTTTGTAAACATCAACATGACCATGACCCCAACGCCTCCAGTCACGCCATTTGTGATCGACATTTGGAATCTGAAAAAAGCCCGGATCCCACATTTGTGTTTGCTCGGTAACCAGGCCTTCCTCAAGCGCTAAAATAGCCATGAGAGGTTTTACTGTCGATGCTGGTGCGTAACGACCCTGTGTAGTTCGGTTTATAAGTGGCCGGTCCGGGTTGAGCAGCTTTTTGTAGTCGGTACTACTGATCCCATGTACAAATAAGTTCGGATCATAACTGGGGTTTGAATACAGAGCTAATACGCCGCCATCTTTTGCATCAAGTACGACAACGGCACCACGCATATCTTTTAGAGCATGCTGGGCTATTTGTTGCAGGCCAATATCCAGGGTGAGTACTAAATCATGACCTGGTTCAGGTGGAGTAAGGCTCAATGTACGAATAACTCGGCCACGGTTATTCACTTCAACACGCTGTGAACCCACCATGCCATGCAGGAGCTCTTCATAATATTTCTCAATACCAAGCTTCCCAATGTCGTGAGTTGCACGGTAATTAGTAGCTTGATCTTCTGCTTCAAGCTTAATGAGTTCTTTTTTGTTGAGTTTGGCAACATAACCTAAGGCATGGGTGAGGGTATCACCATAGGGGTAAAAACGAGCTAACCGAGCTTCGATGCTAAAACCAGGGAATTTATGCTGATTAACAGAGAACTTTGCTACCTCAGTCTCGTCTAGACGGGCCTTTAATACTTGGCTTTTGAAACGGCGATTGTGCTTAATATCATCTAAAAAGTCGGCCTTTTGTTGCTCACTAATTTCGATGATCTGTTTTACTTCTGTTAGAGCTTTATCAAGATCGTCAACTTCTTCAGGGATCACTTCAAGATTGTAAACAGGTTTGTTCTCAGCCAATAATACGCCATTTCTGTCGTAAATGAGCCCTCGGTTAGGAGCAATAGGAATGACCTTGATTCGGTTATCGTTCGAACGTGTTTGATAATCTTGATGATCAATAACTTGGATGTTGTACAGGTTAGATAGCAACACACCAATTAACAATGTAACAAACACAAAGCCCACAAAGGCACGGCGAGCAAATAAGTTTGCCTCAGCCGAGTGGTCTCTAATCGTGGGTCTGTGTTTTCGCATTGGTTTTACTACTCGCGATGATAAGGGTGGTTGTTATTCAAGCTCCAGCCTCGGTATAGGCTTTCTGCAACAATAATACGCACCAATGGGTGCGGTAGTGTAAGGTTTGATAATGACCACTTTTGCTCAGAGGCTGCGATACACTCTGGTGCTAAACCTTCGGGTCCACCAATCAACAAGCTGACATCACGACCATCAAGCTGCCATTTTTCCATGCTTTTCGCCAACTGGTGGGTATCCATGGGTTTACCCGTTACTTCAAGAGTAACAATACGGTTACCTTTAGGAATAGCTGCAAGGGTCTTTTCACCTTCAAGTTGTAAAATACGTTTGATATCAGCATTTTTACCACGTTTACCAGCGGGGATTTCAATAAGCTCAAGCGGCATATCACGCGGAAAGCGACGTTGGTATTCTGTGAATCCGGTTTCAACCCATGCTGGCATTTTGGTGCCAACAGCAATCAATTGTATTTTCAAAATGGTTACCTATGTCTTTGCTAAGGGTTAGCCCCAAAGTTTTTCTAGATCATAGAAGTCGCGAGTTTGGTCTTGCATTACGTGCACAACCACATCACCTAGATCAACCAGCACCCATTCGCCTTCGTTTTGGCCTTCGTAACCGAGAGGCTCTTCTCCAGCATGGCGTGCTTCTTTAGCAACGTGATCCGCAATAGATTGTACGTGGCGTTTAGAGTTTCCTGAGCATACTAATAAGTAATCAGTAATATCAGACTTACCACGAACATCAAGTTGCACCACATCACGGGCTTTCATATCGTCGACTTTATCAAGGGCAAATGCGAGTAGTTGTTTAGAATCCAAAGTGTTATCTCAAAAATAAATAATCTTAATTTGTTATTTTATCACGCAGACAGTATTTATTCATCTGTTTGGTAAAGATGATGCTGCGCAATGTATTGACTTACCGTGGTAGGTAAAAGTTCCGCTATATTATCATTTAAATGCAGCTTTTTTCTGATTTCGCTTGAGGCAGCATTAACTTGTAAGCCATCTAAAAAGAATAACTTACCTGCATGGGTTTGTTGCAGTTGGCTGAGCTGCTCAGTAAAAGCATTTTCTTTATAAACCGCTAACTCACCACTTACTTGACAGTGTTGACCCGGACGTTGATAAACAACGATATGGCATAGTTCGACAATTTCTTGCCATTTAAACCACTTGTCTAGGCTATTGAATGAGTCCATGCCGATTAAAAACATAATCGGTGAAGACGGATTTTCTGCACGAAGCTCTTTTAAGCTCAGTAGCGAATAAGATGCACCTTCTCTATTTAACTCTCGATAATCAATAGCAAAATGTGGGTTGTTTTCAATCGCGAGTTTCAGCATGTTAATTCGATGCTCATCACTTATTCCTGGCTTAGCTTTGTGAGCGGGAATAGCGCAAGGCATGAAGTAAAGGGTATCAAGTTGACACTGCTGAACGCATTGCTGGGCCATATTAATATGACCTAAGTGAATCGGGTCAAAGGTGCCACCGAAAATAGCAATCATGAATTGTCACTCTTAGTCGAAGACTGGGTGGCAAGGTAAAGGTATTGCCACTGGTTGGCAAAACATTAAGCATATGTGCATTAATGCTTGGTAGGGAGCTACGAGGTTCCCTTGTTTATAAGCTGCATCAAACTGAGCTAACTGAACTGTAATTTGTTCGAGTACTTTAATATTTAAGCGGTTTAAGGCTTGTTGAACAATCGCTTGTTGATTTTTCCAAATATTAAATTGCTTGTATAAATCAGCCATGTTGGCACCATTTAAGCGCCCATGTTGCATCGCCAGTAAATTTGCAGCTTCTTTGTTAATAGCCCAAAAAATACTCATTGCTTCGGTATTATCAGCGGCAAGTTTAGTCATTACTTTAACGGCTTGCTTGGCTTGGCCATTTAATAGAGCATCACTTAAGTCAAAAATATCAAACTTAGACTGGTTAAGCAGTCCTTGCATTACGGCTTGTTGGTCAATTAGCTCACTGCCGTAGAGTAAAGACAGTTTTTCTAGCTCTTGATGACAGGCAAGTAAATTACCTTCTGTGGCATCAATCAAGCTTTGTTTAGCATTGTTATGAAGGTTCAAGTTTAAACGGTAACATTGCTCATCCAACCAACGACTTAGATGATTACCTGTGAGGGGATAACAAGGAACGAATAAGCCTTGTTTATCTAAGGCCTTAAACCAAGCACTGCGTTGAATATCTTGGCTGGCTTTGGCACCTTTTAAAACCAAAATAGTATCGGGATTAGCAAGCTCAACAAGTTGTTTAAAGATTTGGCTGCCTTGAGTACCTGGTTTTTGCTCGTTTAAATCAAACTCAATTAAGGTACGAGCACTAAACAGCGACATACTCTGGTATTGAGCAACAATTTCTTGCCAATCAAAACCTGGCATTAAGGTAAATTTAATGACCTCGTCAAAGCCTTGCTGTTTAGCAGCTTGGCGAATTTGCATGACACACTGTTCAATTTGAAAAGGCTCTTCACCAAAGACCATGTAAAAAGGCGCTAGGCCTTTTTTTAACTGGCTCGGAAGTTGGTTTGCATAACAACGCATTAGAGTTGTGATAACTCACGAACGATACGGCGACTCGCTTGTTTACGAATTTCGTTTAATAGTAAATCAAGTTCTTTTGCCTTTGCAAGGGCATTGTCAGGGTCGTCTTGGTAGTTACGATACAGCTCAAAGCTTTGATTTATGGCTTTTTGACCTGGTCGCTTTAGGGTATAGCTTACACTATAGGCAAGTTCATATTCAGCAACCTGACCATTATCAAATAATGACAATATTTGACGCTCTAGACGGTCTTTGTGGATGATTAACTCAGGGTATAGGCTGTCACTTTCGTTTAGCTTTACTTGACTAGCAATAAGCTCTTTCTCAACTAATTCGAATAGCGCTGATTTTTTATCATCACCAGCAAGGGTGATCACTTTCAAGTCTTCAGGCAAATTAGAGGCTTTCTTTAAGTGAAAGCCACAACTTGTTAGTAGTAAACAGACTAGCGCAAGGGCTAGTCCGTTTTTCAGTGCTTGAAGCGCTGCCATCTTAATTAGCAACCACGTTAAGTAGTTTGCCAGGTACGTAAATCACTTTACGGATGGTTACGCCATCAGTGAACTTAGTCACGTTTTCTTCAGCAAATGCTAGCGTTTCAACTTGCTCTTTCGTTGCATCTGCAGGCACTGTTAACTTAGCACGTAGCTTACCGTTAACCTGTACAATGATTAGCTTCTCATCTTCAACAAGCGCTGATTCATCAACCTTTGGCCATGCTGCATCTAAGATGTCGCCTTCTTTGCCAAGGTCTTGCCATAACTGGTGACACATATGCGGCGTGATAGGCGCAAGCATGATAAGCAATGCTTCAAGAGCTTCGTTAGCAATAGCTACATCTTGCTTATCTGCAAGTGGTGCTTTTAATAATTTGTTAGAGATTTCCATGATTGCTGCAATCGCGGTGTTGAATGTTTGACGACGTTCAACGTCATCAGTTACTTTTGCAATTGCTTTATGAAGCTCACGACGTAGTACTTTTTGGTCGTTGTTTAATGCTGACTTATCAAGCGCTTGGTAGCCTACTGTTTCTACATCAACAGCGTATTTCCAAATACGTTTTAAGAAACGCATTGCACCTTCAACACCTGAATCAGACCATTCAAGAGTTTGCTCTGGTGGTGCTGTAAACATCATGAATAAACGAACTGTATCTGCACCGTACTCGGCAATAACTTGTTGTGGGTCGATACCGTTGTTTTTCGATTTCGACATTTTGCTCATGCCTGCAGAGAATACTGGCTCGCCATCTTCTTTGTGCCAAGCCTTAACAACACGACCTTTGTCGTCTGTTTCAGTTTGTACGTCTGTTGGGGAAATCCAAATATCACCGCCTTTCTCATCTTTACGATAGAAAGTATCAGCTAGTACCATGCCTTGACATAATAAGCGCTCAAATGGCTCATCTGAGTTTACTAAACCAAAGTCACGTAATAATTTGTGGAAGAAACGCGAGTAAAGTAAGTGCAAGATCGCATGCTCAATACCACCAATGTATTGGTTTACTGGTAACCAGTAATTTGCGGCACCTGGCTCAATCATACCTTCGTCAAAACGAGGGCTACAGTAACGCGCGTAATACCATGATGATTCCATAAAGGTATCGAAGGTATCTGTTTCGTGGAATGCAGGTGCGCCATTTACAGTTGTTTTAGCCCACTCAGGGTCAGCTTTGATTGGCGAAGTAACACCATTCATTACTACGTCTTCTGGTAAGCGAACTGGTAGCATGTCTTCAGTTGCTGCAAGCTCATCACCATTTTCGTCGCTAAGCATTGGGATTGGAGAACCCCAGTAACGCTGACGGCTAACACCCCAGTCACGGAGACGGAAGTTAACTTTACGCTCACCGACACCAAGTGCTTCTAGTTTGTCTGCAACCGCATTAAACGCTGCTTCAAACTCAAGACCATCGAACTCACCTGAGTTAACTAACACGCCTTTTTCTGTGTAAGCTTGGTTGTCTAAATCAACCGTTTCTTCAGAACCTGCAGCTGGTGCGATAACTTGAGTGATCTCAAGGCCATAAGCTGATGCGAACTCGTAGTCACGTTGGTCATGTGCAGGAACAGCCATTACAGCGCCTGAGCCGTAATCCATTAATACAAAGTTAGCAACCCAAATTGGTACTTGCTTACCTGTTAATGGGTGAATCGCATAAAAGCCAGTAGCAATGCCTTTTTTGTCCATGGTTGCCATGTCTGCTTCTGCGATTTTCGTGTTTTTACACTCATCAACAAACATTGCCACAGCATCGCTGTTTTTAGCGGCTTCTTGTGCAATTGGGTGACCTGCTGCAACAGCAACATACGTCACACCCATGAAGGTATCAGGGCGCGTTGTATAAACACTGAATGTATCGTCGTTATCAGCACGCTTGAATTCGATTTCTAAGCCTTCAGAACGACCAATCCAGTTGCGTTGCATGGTTTTAACTTGCTCAGGCCAGTGATCTAGTTTGTCTAAATCATCTAATAATTCTTGTGCGTAATCAGTGATTTTGATAAACCATTGTGGAATTTCTTTTTGCTCAACAATGGCACCTGAACGCCAACCACGACCATCAATTACTTGCTCGTTCGCTAGTACTGTTTGGTCAACTGGATCCCAGTTTACTGTTGACATCTTTTTGTATACTAAGCCTTTTTCGTAAAGCTTAGTGAAGAACCACTGTTCCCACTTATAATATTCTGGATGACATGTTGCGATTTCACGATCCCAATCATAACCAAAGCCAAGTTGCTTTAACTGATCGCGCATGTAATCGATGTTTTCGTAAGTCCACTTAGCAGGTGCGGTGTTGTTTTTGATTGCCGCGTTTTCAGCAGGAAGACCAAACGCATCCCAACCCATTGGTTGCATTACGTTTTTGCCTTGCAAGCGTTGGAAGCGAGATACTACGTCACCAATGGTGTAGTTACGAACGTGACCCATGTGGAGTCGGCCGCTTGGGTATGGGAACATCGATAGGCAGTAATACTTTTCTTTGCTCTCATCTTCAGTGACTTTAAATACTTGGTTTTCTTCCCAGTAGGCTTGTACTTTTGACTCTATGTCTTGCGGGTTATATTGCTCTTGCATCTACGATTCCAGACTTCTTGCAAATTAATAAAAAATTGTCGATAAGGATAACCCAAAATACATGCTAATCACAGCGGCAAATAGGCGCTTTTATTAATTTTCCAATGAAATATATTTTCAGGACAGGTTAACCTATACTCAACTAGTATAACGATTGATTTTTCATCACTTTTGAAGGAGTAAACGATGGCAGATTATAAATCTTGGCTTAGTGATTTGAGTGCTTGGCTTAAAGACGTAAAAGAGAATGAGCTAAAAGATGCAATGGAGAAATTTGTTGAGTCAGAGCAGGCACTTAAAGATTTAGGTCAAGAAAAGCTATATCAGTATCGTGACTATTTAAAGCGCGATATTGACCATATCAAAGAAAACGACAGTCATTATGACTCACTCGCTTGGCTAGAGCTCAAAGAGTCTCTTTGGTACGAATTGTCGCATATCGAAGATAAAACCCAGCTTGAATGGCAAGCATTAAACCAAGATTTTAAACACAATGGTGTGTATCAAGAAGGAGAATGGATAGCCATGGGCACATTAGTATGTAAAAATTGTCAGCATAGTTACGATGTTTACCATGCTACGCAAATTACTCCTTGTACTGAATGTGGCGGTATTTATTTTCGCCGTAAGGCATTACAACCTTAATCAGTGACGCAGGCTTGTGCTGGGCGTTACCTATAATGCCCAGTCAAAACTGGGAAATAAGAAGTTAGAATGACAAAAAAACTAATCCCTCTACCTGTTTCTGCGTTAGCACCTGAGATTGCTGCAAGCCATGTTGCCACTTGCATGCAAAACCCATATCCAGAAGCCTTACCATTTATTGGCCAGCAACGTGCACAAAGTGCCCTCGACTTTTCATTGGGGATGGAATTACCTGGATATAATGTTTATGTAATGGGTGAAGCGGCGCACGGACGTTACACCTTAGTAAAAGACAAGCTCACAGCCCATTCAAAAGACCGCCCAACGCCTAATGAGTGGTTGTACGTTAATAACTATGAAGACCACCGCGAGCCTATTGCGTTATTTATGCAAGCTGGTCAATCAAAACAGTTAGCAGACGATATTGACTCTTTCATTGATGAAGTACTCGATACATTCCCCGCTGCTTTTGATAATCCTGGTTATCAACGTAAGAAAAAATCAATCGACCGTGAGTTTACTGATACTTACGATGCGGCAATTACATCAGTCGAAATTGCTGCTCTTGAGCAAAGTGTGGCTCTGATTGAAGAAAATGGCGTCGTTGGCTTTGCGCCTTTGGTTAACGGTAAACAACTGAGTGACAGTGAATTTGCAGCCCTTGAAGAGCCATTGCGTATTGAGTTTTATGAGGTCATTGAAAAACTTGAAGATGCATTAATCGAAGCACTGATTGAGCTGCCTCGCTGGAAGCGTGAGTCATCTGAGAAACTGCGTAACCTTAAAAAATCAACTGCAGAGCTTGCCACTAAACCACTAATTAAAGCCCTTGAACACAAATATGCCACGCATATTGGTGTGTTACGTTACTTAAAAGACATTCGTGAAGAAATCATTGATGCAGTGCTTGAGTGGCTCGACGACGATGAAAACGACGAAAATAAAGAAGACTTTGACCGTAAAGGGATGCTCACAGACTTCTTTGCGCCAAATATCTTAGTAGAATACAAAGAAGATGATGCAGCGCCTGTGGTGTATGAGCCAAATCCAACGTTTGGTAATATCTTCGGAAAAATTGAATATGCGACTTCGCAAGGCTCTTTAATCACCAGTTACCGTTCAATACAACCAGGTGCATTGCACCGTGCTAATGGTGGTTATTTGATTATGGATGCAGAGAAAGTTATGTCTAACCCACAAGTGTGGGATGGCCTTAAGTTATCTTTAAAAACGCATCAAATCAAAAACGACTTACCTTATCAAGACAGCTCTGTGGGGAGTAGCTTTACATTACGTCCGCAGCTTATTCCCCTTGATGTAAAAATAGTGCTGCTAGGCTCACGGGAGCTCTATTACACAATAGGTGAATATGACGAAGAGTTTGCTGAGTTATTTCGTGTACTCGCTGATTTTGATTACTATTTGCCAAGCAGTGACAAACTGCAATATCAGTTCATTACCAAGGTCACTGAATATTGTCAGCAGACACTTAATTGCACAGTAAATGAAGCAGCGATGGCGAGGTTATTAAAATTTAGTTATCGTCAAGCTGAACATCATAACAAGCTCTCAGCTCGTTTTGCTGATGTATTAGAATTAGTGGCAGAAGCCAGTTTTTATGCCAAGCAAGATGGGCAAACTGTGATTGATGCTCATCACATCGATGAAGCTATTGTAGGTAAGCAATATCGCACCGGGCAAATTTCAGAAACCATGTTGAGTGATATCAAAGAGGGGCAAATTTTAATTGCTACTGAAGGTCACGCCGTGGGCAAAGTGAATGGCTTAACCGTGCTGCACATTGGTGATACTTCATTTGGTACCCCTGCACGTATTACCGCCACTGTGTACGCAGGTGCAGATGGCGTTATTGATGTTGAACGTGAAGCCGAGCTGGGTAAAGCAATTCACTCAAAAGGGGTGATGCTATTAACCGGTTACTTAGGTAATAAATATGCTCAGCAATTTAGCCTAACGCTCAGTGCCAATATCGCAATTGAGCAAAGCTATGGTTACATTGATGGTGATAGCGCCTCATTAGCAGAGCTTTGCGCGCTAATATCGGCAATTACTAATTTACCTATTAGCCAATCTATCGCGCTTACAGGCTCAATTAACCAGCATGGAGACGTGCAATCAATCGGTGGCGTCAACGAGAAAATAGAAGGCTTCTTTAAGCTTTGTAAAATGCGTGGCTTAACTGGTGAGCAAGGGGTGATTATTCCTAAATCAAATCAAGTCAATTTAGTGCTTGATGACGAAGTGCTCGATGCGGTAGAAAAAGGACGCTTTAACATTTATGCCGTTGAAACAGTTGATCAAGCACTGAGTTTATTAATGGATAAAGACGCAGGCGAAATGACACCACAAGGTTATCCTGATGGCTCAATAAATGCCCTAGCATTAGCAAGGCTTGCCAATATTGCTGATATCGTTAATGGCGATAATGATGATGAGAAGGACGCAGAATGATTAATTTAATACTTTTACTGATCATTGGTATTTTTTGCTTTTTAATTTTTAAAAATAGTAAAAAGGCGAAGCTACAAGCCCTTGAAAATGAAAAACTAGCAGCGGACTTTTTAGCGAACAATAGTAAAGCCGACGATGTTCATGAAACAGCATCTGGGTTGCAATACAAAATTGAGCAAAGTTCAGGTAATGACGCAAAACCAAATGCAACCAGTAAAGTAAAGGTTCATTATCATGGTACGCTTATGGATGGCAGTGTTTTTGACAGCTCAGTGGTAAGAAATTCGCCAATCAGCTTTGGCTTAAATCAAGTGATTGCGGGCTGGACTGAAGGCTTACAACTCATGAGTGAAGGGGATAAGTTTACCTTTTATATCCCGCCGCAGCTTGCGTACGGCCGTAAACGCGTAGGCAGTATTCCAGCAGGTTCATTGCTGATATTTGACGTAGAGTTGATAAAGATAGAATCTTAAATTTAATCTGCAATAGTACTTGTTCACTTAGTTAAGCGAATGAGTATAAAACACAAAAAAGGCTTCATAATGAAGCCTTTTATTTTGTTATTTTTTGAGTCTTAAAATCAAACCAACAGTACTGAGTAATATGACTACGGCCCATACTGGCCAATTACCATATTGGCTGTAAATACTATCGCCTTTAATTAAAGTGATATTGGCTTCGAGTACATCCGCTTTAAATTGCGGCATAGCTAATTGTGATTTAGCGATGGGGTCGTAAACGGCACTAATACCATTGTTAGTAACTCGAATTAACGGGCGCTGTAATTCTAGGGCGCGCATACGCGCTATTTGCATATGCTGATGTGGGCCATGAGAGTCTCCAAACCACGCATCATTACTAACCGTAAATAAGATATCAGAATCGCTGCGATAATTACCACGAACTAAATCGGCAAAGGCAATTTCATAGCAAATAGCCGGCAAGATATTTAAGCTATTTGCGCGTAAATTGTTTTGCACTTCATCACCACGGGTGAAAGATGACATCGGCAAGTCAAACAGTGGTGCGATTGGGCGCAGAAAATCTTGAAACGGCACAAACTCACCAATGGGTAATAACTGATGCTTTTGGTAGCGGTTTTTACCTAAATACTGATAATCACCCTCACTGTCTTCTTGTTCTTTTTTACCCAGCACAATCAAAGTATTAAAAATGTTACGCGTGTCGTATTGGTAATCGACGATGCCGGTAATAAGTGCAGTGTTATTAAACGTTGCAGCACTATTGAGGCCTGTTAAATACTCGGTTGATAATGCTTCAAGCTCGGGGACTGCTGCCTCTGGCCAGACAATTAAATCTGCATTCCAATGTAGGCGAGTCATATCTTGGTATTTGCTCATCGTCGTCCAAAACTCAGACGGCTCAAAGCGAAGATGCTGTTTAATATTACCCTGCACCAGTACAGTTTTAATAGTTTTGTCTTGGTAGTGAAGCTGATTGCTGTTTGCAATCGTATATAAGCCTGCTAAAAGAGCCACAGAGGCGATAAGTGGTTTAGTATCTTTGTATGCTATACGATATAAGGCAAACGCAATTAACATGCATACAAGCGTGATACCGAACTCACCAATTACGGGCGCTAAAAAATTAAGTGGGCTGTCTGTTTGCGTGTAACCAAAACTAAGCCAAGGAAAGCCTGTCAGCAATGTGCCACGTAAGTACTCTGTGGTTGCTATAGCGGCTAGTAACCAACAGATAAAGCTATATGGGCCTTTAGCAAGGCGTGTAGTCAGCCAAGCGGCTAATGCAGGATACAGAGCTAAATAAGCACATAGCAGCACCATTAATGATAGTGATGCTATTAACGGCATACCACCAAAGGTCGCTATTGATACATGAACCCAACTTATGCCGGCGCCAAACCAGCCTAAACCAAATATAAAGCCATATTTAGCACTTTGTTTAGCAGCTAATTTACCGTTTGCGAGTGGGTTTATGCAGTAGAGCAGGGCACCAAGAGAAAGAAAAGTTATAAACCATAGGTTATAGGGTGCGTAACTTAAGGTTAAAAAGAGGCCCGCAACAAGTGCGAGCCAGGCTTTTTTATCTTTTGCAAGGTGGCTTAGGTTAGTTAGCAGTTTCTTCACTGTCGTTATCATCAGCCTTTGGAATGGTGACTTGCAATTGTAAGATGCGGCGGTTATCTGAGTTAGTGACTTTAAAGTGTAAGCCTTCTACTTCGATGGTTTCACCACGGCTTGGCATATGGCCAAATGCATGTAAAACAATACCACCTATGGTGTCAGCATCAGAGGTGCTGTAACCGGTTTTAAAATATTCGTTAAAGTCATCAACTTCAGTCAGTGCTTGCACAGCGTAAACGTGCTTTGCAACTTGGCGAATATCTTGTAGGTCTTCACTTTCATCGTGCTCGTCTTCGATTTCACCAACGATGATTTCAAGAATATCTTCGATAGTTACAAGACCAGACACACCACCATACTCATCAATAACGATAGCCATGTGGTAACGTTGTTGACGAAACTCATTTAGGAGCGTGTCAACACGTTTACTTTCAGGCACTACAACCGCAGGGCGTAAATATTCACGTAATGAAGGTAGTTGATCATCTTTATTGATGATCAGTGGTAATAAATCTTTTGCTAATAAAATACCTTCAACATGGTCTTTGTCTTCACACACCACTGGAAAGCGTGAATGTGTTGAATCAACCATCATAGGCAATAGTTCTTCTAAAGGTGTATCAACCTCTAAGGTCACCATTTGCGAGCGTGGGATCATGATGTCACGCACTTTTAGCTCTGATACACCTAGTACCCCTTCAATCATGTCTTTGGTTTCAGGGTCGATAAGGTCGCGTTCTTGCGCATCGGCAATTACTTCTACCAGCTCTTCTCTATTCTGGGGTTCCCCTTGCAACATTTGGGCTATGCGGCCCAGCCACGTTTTGCCAGAAGAACCCTGGCTAGTTTGCGAGTTGTCGTCGCTCATTGCGTCTAATTGCTCCGTTAATTTAAATATCGTCTCGATATGGGTCAGCGATGTTCAGATCGGCAAGTAATTGCTTTTCTATGCTTTCCATTTCAAGTGCATCTTCGTCCTTTATATGGTCAAATCCAAGTAAATGCAAGCATCCATGGATAACCATATGGGCAAAATGGTCGTGAAAGGTCTTTTCTTGATCAATTGATTCGGCTAAAACAATGGCCGGACAAATGATTAAATCACCTACTAAAGGTAACTCAATGCCCGGTGGTGCTTCAAATGGAAAAGATAAGACATTAGTCGGTTTATCTTTGCCGCGGTAATCATTGTTGAGCTGCTGGCTTTGCGCTTCATCACTGATCACTATGGTCAGCTCTGCATCTTCACGGTAATTGCTAAGGGCTTTGTCAGCCCACAGCTGGAATTGTTCAAAGCTTGGTAAGTCGTCAAACTCACAGGCTATTTGTAAATCTAATTCGGTCACGAGTTTGCTTCTTGTTGGTTTGCTTGCGCTTCTTTCGCACGTTGTTTCTCAGCACGTTTTAAACGCTCTGCTTCATCGTTGCGCTCATAAGCTTCAACGATACGGGCAACAACCGGATGGCGCACCACATCGTGTGATTGGAAGAAGTTAAAGCTAATTTCATCTACACCGTTTAATACTTCGATGGCATGGCGAAGACCTGAACGAGCACCACGGGGTAAATCGACTTGTGTAATATCACCAGTAATTACCGCTTTTGAGTTAAAGCCAATACGGGTTAAGAACATTTTCATTTGTTCTGCTGTGGTGTTTTGGCTTTCATCAAGAATAATAAACGCGTCATTCAGTGTACGACCACGCATGTAGGCAAGGGGCGCTACTTCAATCACGTTTTTCTCAATCAGCTTTTCTACTCGCTCAAAGCCAAGCATTTCAAATAGCGCATCGTATAATGGGCGTAAATAAGGGTCGATTTTTTGGCTTAAGTCACCCGGTAAAAAGCCTAGCTTTTCACCTGCTTCAACTGCAGGGCGGGTTAATAAAATACGGCGAATTTCTTGACGCTCTAAGGCATCAACAGCTGCTGCAACGGCTAAATAAGTTTTACCAGTACCGGCTGGGCCAATACCGAAAGTAATATCGTGATGCAAAATATTAGCAACATACACGCCTTGATTATCATTGCGCGGTTTAATAACGCCACGGCGAGTTTTAATCACCATGTCTTTGCCATATACACCTGGATTTTCATCTTGCTCAAGAGCATTTGATTCGCTAATCGCCAAATGTACGGCTTCAGGTTCAATTTCGCCAATCAGGCCGCGAATAGGTTGAGTTTCAATATAGAGGTTTTTTAGGATCTCAACAGCCGCAGCTGCAAGGTGCAGTTTACCGGTTACTCTGAAGAAATTATCACGGTGTGCTATCTCAACACCAAGGCGGCGTTCAATTTGCTTAATGTTTTCGTCAAACGGACCACATAAAGATGAAAGGCGTTTGTTGTCGGCGGGTTCTAAATAAATCTCTAATGTTTTTAACTGATTACTCAAAATTGCTTCCTATTGATGGGTGCAGGCAGTGCCTGCACCAAGTGTCACCCTAAGGTACGAAAGTAGCAACGCCAATTTCGTTAGGGGCCGCAGCGGCCTCAGCTTCAGCAGCTTTACTTAAAATAGCTGAAGGTGCCACATCACGACGTAAGTTCATTTCTGATTCTGTACGAATTAACTCACCACGTAAAGAGTTTGGCAATGCTTCTGTAATACGTACATCAACGAATTGACCGATCACTGAGTGAGGGCCTTCAAAGTTAACCACACGGTTATTCTCGGTACGGCCACGTAATTCCATAGGATTCTTTTTAGAAGGGCCTTCAACTAGAATACGTTGTTCAGTACCAAACATTTGTCGGCTGATTTGTTGTGCCATTTGCGTAATACGATTCTGTAGAAGGTATAAACGCTCTTTTTTCTCTTGCTCTGTCACATCATCAGGTAAATCAGCAGCAGGAGTACCAGGTCGCGCACTGTAGATAAAGCTGAAGCTCATATCGAAACCAATATCATTAATTAGGTTCATGGTTGCTTCAAAGTCAGCTTTACTTTCGCCAGGGAAACCAATGATGAAGTCAGATGACATGCTTAGGTTAGGGCGAATTTTACGTAGCTTACGGATTGTAGATTTGTACTCAAGTGCAGTGTGACCACGTTTCATTAAATTAAGAATACGGTCTGAACCACTTTGTACTGGTAAGTGTAGGTGATCAACAAGCTCAGGTACGTCTGCATACGCATCAATGATATCTGGCGTAAATTCTACAGGATGCGATGTGGTGTAACGAATACGGTCAATACCGTCAATTGCAGCTACATAACGTAGTAGGTCAGAGAAGTAACAAATCTCACCGTCATGAGTTTCACCGCGATACGCATTTACGTTTTGTCCAAGTAGGTTCACTTCACGAACGCCTTGCTCTGCAAGTTGTGCTACTTCAAGTAATACGTCATCAAGTGGACGGCTTACTTCTTCACCACGCGTATAAGGTACTACGCAGAATGTACAGTATTTAGAGCAACCTTCCATAATTGATACAAACGCAGTAGGGCCTTCCGCTTTTGGCTCAGGTAAACGGTCGAACTTTTCAATCTCTGGGAATGAAACGTCAACTACCGAACTGCTGTCGCCACTTTGCACTTGCTTAATCATTTCTGGTAAGCGGTGTAATGTTTGCGGGCCAAAGATTACATCAACAAACGGCGCACGTTGACGAATCGAGTCACCTTCTTGCGAGGCAACACAGCCACCAACACCAATGATTAATTCTGGTTTGTCGTCTTTTAACAGTTTCCAACGGCCAAGCTGATGGAATACTTTTTCTTGTGCTTTTTCACGGATTGAACAGGTATTGAGTAAGATCACGTCTGCGTCTTCAGCTTCTTCAGTTAACTGATAGCCGTTAGTCGCATCTAGTAGATCAGCCATCTTCTGAGAGTCGTACTCGTTCATCTGACAACCCCAGGTTTTAATATGCAGCTTTTTACTCATTGAAATATAGCCTCGTTTTCAATTCGGTAGTGACACAAAAATGTGTTAGAAACAGGATTAAGTGGCAGTATGCCGACCTAAAGGACGCGTATTTTAGCTGGATACCCGCACAGATCCAAGTATAGTTTTTATCTTTGTGGTGTGAAATCAAACAAGTTACTGTTTTGAAATTCATAAGCGGTAAATGCACTGACACGCAATATTGAATTACGTTACAATTTGTCGCGTATTTTAATAGCCAAATGAGCGAATATTAAATGAATAAAAATAAGGTAATAATTGTCGGTGGTGGCATGGTCGGCGCTGCTACAGCGGTAACACTGGCTAAACAGGGTAGGGATGTCACCGTCATTGAAAAGCACCTTATCGATGCTGATCACATTCTTAGTTCAGATAAAGTAGATATTCGCATTTCGGCTATTAATCGTTTTTCAGAAAATTTACTCGACGACCTAGGTGCAATGCCGTTACTTAGGCAAAATCGCATCGCGCCTTATCAACAGCTTGAAGCCTACCAGCAGCAAGACGAGAATCTATTGTTTGATTGCAAAGATATTGGCGAAACACATTTAGGTCATTTAATAGAAAATAATTTAATACAAGCCAGTCTTTGGCAACAATTTGCTAAGTACAACATTGAAGTAATAGAACAAACGTCACTAATTACAGATATTAGTCAAACGCCTGATGCAATTACCTTACATTATGGTGATACTAAATATACCGCTGATTTAGTTGTTGCTGCAGATGGCGGACAGTCCCAATTACGTACCAAAGCTGGCTTAGGTGTAACGGGTTGGCAGTACGGCCAACACTGCATGGGGGTTTTAATCAAATTAGATGCACCGCAGCAAGTAAAAACATGGCAACAATTTACCCCAACCGGACCTGTGGCATTTTTGCCAATGCAGGCACCGTATGCCAATTTAATTTGCTATCACGACGCTGCGGTATTAAAGCAATGGCATAAACTCTCAAATGAACAACTGAAAGCAAAGCTTATAGAGCACTTTCCTGAGCTACCTGGCGACTTTGAGGTACTTGAACATGCCGTTTTTCCACTTGCACGCCAACATGCTAATGATTATTCACAGGGGCGTTTAGTTTTGGTTGGCGATTCGGCTCACACAATAAACCCACTTGCAGGTCAGGGCGTGAACTTAGGTTTTCAGGATGTCGTAGCGTTGGCTGATATTTTGGCAGAACAACAGGATGTTGGTCACCATGATTTATTAAAACGCTATGAGAAAAAACGCCGTCACGCTAATTTACTAATGATGAGTATGATGGATGCGTGTTACTTTGGCTTTTCAAATGAGGTTAAACCACTTAGCTGGGTGCGCAGTAAGTTTTTAAAGCTTGCAAATAATACAGGTCCTGCAAAAAACTGGGTGTTAAAGTATGCTATCAGCGGGACATTAGATTAATACAAATTCGTAATCAATACTAACAAGCGGGTTAATGAAAATTAGCCCGTTTTTTATGTAGATATAATCGAGTACAATTTTGAAGAAATTAGAAATTAGAAATTAGAAATTAGAAATTAGAAATTAGAAATTAGAAATTAGAAATTAGAAATTAGAAATTAGAAATTAGAAATTAGAAATTAGAAATTAGAAATTAGAAATTAGAAATTAGAAATTAGAAATTAGAAATTAGAAATTAGAAATTAGAAAGGGAAGTTAGTTGGCTGGGATACCAGGATTTGAACCTGGGAATGGCAGGATCAAAACCTGCTGCCTTACCGCTTGGCGATATCCCAACGCTAAACTTGAAGAGTTTTAGTTCTACTTAAGAACATGGTGCGGAAGGAGAGACTTGAACTCTCACAACCGAAGTTACTGGAACCTAAATCCAGCGCGTCTACCAATTCCGCCACTCCCGCATCAAAAGGGTTGCTACTTTCAACTCTTAGCTAGAGACATTCTTCAACACTTTCTTGGTAGAGAAAGTGGCTGGGATACCAGGATTTGAACCTGGGAATGGCAGGATCAAAACCTGCTGCCTTACCGCTTGGCGATATCCCAACAAAGAATAATTTGATAGTTTTGGTTCTTATCAAGAACATGGTGCGGAAGGAGAGACTTGAACTCTCACAACCGAAGTTACTGGAACCTAAATCCAGCGCGTCTACCAATTCCGCCACTCCCGCATCAAAAGGGGTGCTACTTTAAACTCTTAGCTAGAGACATTCTTCAACACTCTCTTGGTAGAGAAAGTGGCTGGGATACCAGGATTTGAACCTGGGAATGGCAGGATCAAAACCTGCTGCCTTACCGCTTGGCGATATCCCAACAAAGAATAAGTTGATAGTTTTGGTTCTTATCAAGAACATGGTGCGGAAGGAGAGACTTGAACTCTCACAACCGAAGTTACTGGAACCTAAATCCAGCGCGTCTACCAATTCCGCCACTCCCGCATCATTTGTACTTAAAAGTACTGGTAGTTATTTTAAACTCCTGTAGAGCCATTCTAAAGAAAGAATGGTGGCTAAGACGGGATTTGAACCTGTGACCCCATCATTATGAGTGATGTGCTCTAACCAACTGAGCTACTTAGCCATTGTGGCTGGGATACCAGGATTTGAACCTGGGAATGGCAGGATCAAAACCTGCTGCCTTACCGCTTGGCGATATCCCAACAAAAGCTTGATAGTTTTAGTTCTTATCAAGAACATGGTGCGGAAGGAGAGACTTGAACTCTCACAACCGAAGTTACTGGAACCTAAATCCAGCGCGTCTACCAATTCCGCCACTCCCGCATCATTTGTACTTAAAGTACTGGTAGTTATTTTAAACTCTTCATTGAGCAACAAAAGGAATGGTGGCTAAGACGGGATTTGAACCTGTGACCCCATCATTATGAGTGATGTGCTCTAACCAACTGAGCTACTTAGCCATCTTTTTTGTTAGCACTTCATCGCTGAGTGCGGGGCGTATTATGCTGATATGACCTAAATCCGTCAACACCTTTTTTGCAAAAAAACGCTTATCTGTGTTTGTTTGCGCTAAAATTAAGCTAAGTGGCTAAATTTCATTTGAATTGCTGTTTTTTTGACAGCTATTTGCCAATTTAAAACTGCAATCTGCTTTGAGGTTGTTATTACACTGATTTAAATCTGATTGATTTTTAAACAAAAATCAAGTTGCAAAATTAGTTAGTGTGTTCTTTTAGGCTGTTTAATCGCATAAAAGTCAAAGTTAAGGGTTTTCAATAAGCACTTTAGCTAAAAATAGTTTGCACTTTTACCTATTATTGGTTCATTAATTCAGCAATAGGGTAGATTGAATTGATACTGACCTTATTAACTTTCTGGTTAAACTGTTGTTGAGATCAGCTTGCTTAACTCATATGTGTAAAAATACGATTTGCAATCAATACACGTAAATTAAAGAACATTAATCCCCTAAAGTGACAGGCATCTTTAAGACTAGCACTATCTACAAAGCTAGCAAAACTTAGGTAATAAAAAAGGCTCGTAATAACGAGCCTTTTAAAATAAAACTAGCGAAAATGCTTATACGTTAAATAAGAAGTTCATTACATCACCATCTTTAACGATGTATTCTTTACCTTCTTGGCGCATTTTACCTGCTTCTTTAGCACCACTTTCACCTTTAAACGCAATGTAGTCATCAAATGCGATAGTTTGTGCACGGATAAAGCCACGCTCAAAGTCAGTGTGGATTTTACCCGCAGCTTGTGGCGCAGTTGCACCTACAGGGATTGTCCATGCACGTACTTCTTTTACGCCTGCAGTGAAGTATGTTTGTAATTTAAGTAACTCGTAACCACCGCGGATCACTAAGTTAAGACCTGGCTCTTCTAAACCTAAGTCAGCCATAAATTCTAATTTATCTTCTTCTTCAAGCTCAGATAACTCAGATTCAATAGCAGCACATACTGGAATAACAACGGCATCTTCTGCAGCAGCAATTTCACGTACTTTATCTAGGTAAGGGTTATTTTCAAAACCATCTTCTGCTACGTTAGCAATGTACATAGTTGGTTTAATTGTTAAGAAGTTAAGAGGCTTAATTGCAGCCTGTTCTTCTTTTGTTAGTTCTAAAGAACGTAACGTTAAACCTTCATCTAGATGTACTTTCACTTTTTCTAAAACAGCATTTTGTTCTTTAGCGTCTTTGTCGCCGCCTTTAGCTTTTTTAGCATTACGTAAAATGGCTTTGTCAGCACTGTCCATATCAGCCAGTACTAATTCAGTGTTAATTACATCAATATCATCAGCAGGGTCAATTGTGCCAGCAACGTGAACAATGTTTTCATCTTCAAAACAACGAACAACATGACCAATCGCATCTGTTTCACGAATGTTTGCTAGGAACTGGTTACCTAAACCTTCACCTTTAGATGCACCTTTTACTAGACCGGCAATATCAACGAATTCCATCGTCGTTGGTAAAATACGCTGAGGATTTACGATAGCGGCTAAATCATTTAAGCGCGCATCAGGAACCGGTACCACACCCGTATTTGGTTCGATGGTACAGAAAGGGAAGTTAGCGGCTTCAATACCCGCTTTAGTTAGTGCATTAAATAGTGTTGATTTACCAACGTTTGGCAAACCAACGATGCCACATTTAAAACCCATAGTAAGATACCTTGTGTAATTTCATTAAAACGGATTAAGGTTTAAATGAATGTAGTCTGTTTTGTGCTTTTAACACACCATCTTTTGCAAGTATTTCCATACAACGAACTGCTTCGTCAACGGCGGCGTCCATTTTTTCTTGATCGTCTTTCGCAGCTTTACCTAGCACCCAGCCTGTTACCATTTCTCGGTGACCAGGATGACCAATGCCAATACGAAGACGCATGAAATCTTTTTGGTTTGCCATTTTCGCAATAATATCTTTTAAACCGTTGTGACCGCCGTGGCCACCACCTTTTTTAAGTTTTGCAACCCCTGGTTCTAAGTCCATTTCATCGTGTGCAACGAGAATGTTCTCTACAGGAATTTTAAAGAAATTAGCGAGACTACTCACCGCTTTACCACTTAAATTCATATAAGTCGTAGGGATCAGTAATTTAAATTCTTGGCCTTGAATAATCACTTTGCCAGTGAGGCCGTGATATTTTGGATCATGTTTGAGTGTGCAGTTATAACGTGCAGCCAGTTCTTCGATGAACCAAGCACCTGCATTATGGCGTGTATTTGCGTATTCGGGGCCTGGATTAGCCAGGCCCACAAGCATTTGAATAGAATTCAAGGTGTTTACACCTTAAAAATTATTCTGCAGCGTCTTCTGAAGCTTCGTCTTCAGCAGGAGCTGCTTTGTTAGCTTTGATAGTAACAACTGACTGATCGTGATCAGCGCCTTTAGCTAGCTCTACAGATGAAACACCTGAAGGAAGTTTAAGGTCAGAAAGGTGGATTGAATCACCTGCTACTAGATCAGCAACATCAACTTCTACGAACTCAGGAAGTGACTTAGGAAGACACGTGATTTCGATTTCAGTTAATTGGTGAACAACTGTGTTGCCTGCTTTAGTTACTTTGTCTTCACCGATGAAGTGTACTGGCACTTTAGTGTGAAGTTTGTGAGTAGCATCTACACGTTGGAAGTCTAAGTGAGTGATCTTAGGCTTGAACGGGTGACGTTGAATATCTTTAAGGATAGCTTCAACTGACTCGCCACCGATGTTTAAAGTAAGGATATGCGTGTAGAAACCTTCGTCTTCTTGCGCTTTGATCATATCTTTGTGTGCAAGAACGATTGATGCAGCTTCTTTGTCAGCACCGTAAAGGATTGCAGGAACTTTATCTTCACGGCGTAGGCGGCGGCTCGCACCAGTACCTGTTTCTGTACGTAATTCTGCATTGTATGTGTAAGTTGACATAATGTCTCCAATAATTAATAGTCTTAGGGCCTTTGCGACCAAGGTCCCCAGCCAAAAGGCGCGCTATCATACCACCCCTTTCAGGGAAAATAAATAACGACTACAAAAAAAGCACCTAGGCGGTGCTTTTTATAGTATTTCAGTGACTTTGATTAGTGTTCAAACATCGCTGAAATAGATTCTTCGTTGCTGATACGACGGATTGTTTCAGCAAGCATATCTGCAAGCGTAAGCACTTTGATTTTATCAATTGCTTTAAGCTCATCAGTTAATGTAATTGAGTCAGTTACGATAACTTCGTCAATCACTGAATTACGGATGTTCTCAGCTGCATCACCTGAAAGCACAGGGTGAGTTGCGTAAGCAAATACGCGTTTTGCACCGTGCTCTTTAAGTGCTGCCGCTGCCTTACATAAAGTGCCACCAGTATCGATCATATCATCAACGATGATACAGTCACGACCTTCAACGTCACCAATAATGTGCATTACTTGTGAAACGTTTGCTTGCGGACGACGCTTGTCAATAATAGCAAGGTCTGTGTCGTTTAATAGCTTAGCGATTGCACGAGCACGAACAACACCACCGATGTCAGGAGAAACAACCACAACATCATCGAAGTCGCGTTCTTTCATATCTTCAAGTAGCACTGGGCTACCAAATACGTTATCCACTGGTACGTCGAAGAAACCTTGGATTTGTTCAGCGTGTAAATCAACCGTCAGAACGCGGTCAACCCCAACACTTGAAAGGAAATCTGCAACTACTTTAGCTGTGATTGGAACACGCGCAGAACGCACGCGGCGGTCTTGACGTGAGTAACCAAAATAAGGAATAACTGCGGTAATACGTCCAGCAGATGCACGACGTAGGGCATCAACCATAACGATAAGCTCCATCAGGTTATCGTTAGTGGGGTTACAGGTTGATTGGACAATGAAAACGTCAGAGCCACGAACATTTTCATTAATTTGAACACTGATCTCACCGTCACTAAAACGGCCAACAACAGCATCGCCTAATTCAATATACAAACGTTTTGCAACTTTTTGAGCTAGCTCAGGTGTTGCGTTACCAGCGAAGAGCTTCATGTCAGGCACGGTAGGGTTCCTCAGGCACTGAATTTTGGGACTAACAGGCTATGGTAGGCACCAAAGCAGGTTAACATTTACTTGTACGTTACTTCATTTCAAAGTGAGCATTTAATGCTGTATGAGCAGGTGAAAGTGTAGCACTACTTGCAACAAAACCTGTCCATTTTTCTGGTAATTGAGCTAAAACTTGTTGTGCTTCTGCCTCGGTTGAAAACTCAGCAAAGCAGCAAGCGCCTGTACCAGTCATCTTTGACGGTGCGTATTTTAGCAACCACTGCAGGGCTTTTTCAACCTCGGGGCAGAGCTTTTTAACTAAAGCCTCACAATCGTTGCCTAAATTTTCTATTTGCCAGTCTGCTTTTAGCTTGGGAGTGTCGCGTTTTAAATCAGGGTGAGTAAAAATTTTCGCGGTGCTGACATGTTCCCCTGGATGAATAACACAAAACCAGCTTCGCGGTAATTCAACATTTTCTAACTGCTCGCCAATACCATGAGCAATCGCGCTGTGACCATTAATAAACACCGGAACATCGGCGCCTAATGTTACTCCAAGTTTTGCTAACTCTGCGAGTGATAAATCACAGCCCCATAGCTTATTGAGAGCTAATAGGGTAGTGGCCGCATCGGATGAACCACCACCGACGCCACCGCCCATAGGCAAGCGTTTTAATAATTCTATAGAAACGCCTTGTTGGCAATCACAATGCTGTTGTAATAAACGGGCTGCTTTGTATATAAGATTGTCTGTTAACTCAATGCCGCTGGTATCACCCTTTACATTTATGTCCAGATCATTGGTCACTGTAAATGTTAAGTCATCACCAAATTCTAAAAAGGTAAATAAAGTTTCTAGTTCATGGTAGCCATCTTCACGGCGACCATTTATATGAAGAAATAAATTAAGTTTTGCTGGTGCTATTAAAGTTAGCGGGGCGGTTGAAGCTTGCGTCATTATTAATTTAACTGCCAATCATTAAGTTGAATTTTAATACGAATTTTTTGGTTTTTAAGGCTTAGCTTAACAGGAAGCCAATAGCCATTATGTTTGATGTAATTTGAATAGCTAATCTGCCATTGCTGACCATCTTGAGCTTGCCATATAAGTTTTTTTAAACGACCTTGCTCATCAAAGCTGGCTTGTTCGTTTTCTACAGTTCCTTTTAGCCATTTTGCCGCGTTATCTAATGGGATTGAAAAACCTGTTAGGCGATATAATAACATTGAGGCATCACTATCTGTATAAACATCGCCGTCATATTCAAGTTCAGCACCTTGTGCATTTTGTTTTAAAGAAAGGATGCGAGTACCAATAAAACTGGTGAGTACCATTTCACTGTGCTGCTCATCGTGCTGCCAATTTAAATTGGCGGATTGGCGTTGCTCTGTACTAATAAATGCCATTTTGCCTTGTACTTGCCACTGAGCTTGTTGTTCTAATCGGCTTTTCCAGTCGGGATAAATGTAATCAACTGTTGAAATTTTTTGCGCACAGCCACCTATAAATAAAAAAAATATGAATAAAATCAAATATTGTTTAATCAAATGTCGTTCCTTACTTTCCATATTCCGCTGATTTTTGGTAAAATTAACGCCTTTACAGCTGGGCTTAGCAATATTTGGTACATATGACCATCGTAGCACTTGGTATAAATCACAAAACCGCATCCGTAGAATTACGTGAAAAAGTCGCTTTTTCGCCAGAGCAAATGTCTGAGGCGTTGCAGCAATTAAGTGGTCACTCGCATTTTAATGAGGCGGTTATTGTTTCGACCTGCAACCGAACTGAAATCTATTGTAGCCTTGCCGAGCGTAATTCCCAAACCCTGTTGCACTGGTTAGCCAGTTTCCATGGGTTGGATGAACAGGAACTGAGCAATAATGTTTATTATCATGAAGATCATGAAGCAATTAACCATTTAATGCGGGTTTCATGTGGTTTAGATTCGTTAGTACTCGGTGAGCCGCAAATTTTAGGGCAAATAAAGCAAGCTTACCATAATGCGAAAACCCATGATGCGATAGGTGTAACCTTCGACCGTTTATTTCAAAAAACATTTTCAGTTGCAAAACAAGTTCGTACCGAAACTGATATTGGTGCCAGTGCGGTATCTGTTGCTTATGCAGCTGTTAATCTTGCTAAGCACATTTATGGCAAATTAGATAAAACCAATGTATTGCTTATTGGGGCAGGTGAGACGATAGAGCTGGTTGCTAAACACTTATACCAAAATGATCCGCAAAAAATAACAGTTGCTAACCGTACTATTGAACGAGCTAAAACGTTAGCAGATGATGTTAATGCGGATGTCATTGCATTAGCTCAGTTACCTGAGCGTTTACATGATGCAGATATTGTAATTAGTTCAACCGCCAGTACTTTGCCCATCATTGGTAAAGGGGTAGTAGAACAAGCGCTGAAAAAGCGCCGTCACAAACCAATGTTATTTATTGATATTGCAGTACCACGTGATATCGAGAGCCAAGTAGGCGAATTAGATGCGGCCTATTTGTATTCAGTTGATGACTTACAAGCCATAGTAAGCGAGAATATCGCCGCCCGTGAGCAGGCTGCTGAGCAAGCACAAGCTATTATTCGCTCACGTACCGATGAATTTGCTATGTGGTTGCGTTCACTCGATTCGGTGGATTTAATTCGCCATTATCGCAACGATGTACAAGATATAAAGTCAGAACTTGTCGAAAAAGCCTTAGGCCAGCTGCAAGCAGGTAAAGAAGCTGAAAAAGTTATACTCGAGTTGGCAAACAAACTGACCAACCGCTTGATGCACGCACCTACCCGTGCCATTCAAGATGCTGCTAAAAAAGGTGAAGCAGCGGAGTTAAGCCAATTAAAGAAAATGTTAGGTATTGATCAGGAATAGTCGTTAAATGAAAGAGTCTGTTTATAGAAAATTAGAAACCTTAGTTGAGCGTTATGAGGAAGTGCAAGCGCTACTAAGCGACCCCTCTGTGATCAGCGACCAAAATCGCTTTCGTGCCTTATCTAAAGAATACTCAGAATTAGAAGAAATCGTAAAAGCATTTTTAGCTTACCAACAAGCACAAGATGATGTTGCTACTGCTGAAGAAATGTTAAAAGACTCTGATCCTGATATGCGTGAAATGGCGCAAGAAGAATATAAAGAAGCAAAAGCACAAATAATTGCTTTAGAAGACGAAATCCAAATTCTAATGTTACCTAAGGACCCTAAAGACAATAATAACGTCTACCTAGAGGTTCGTGCCGGTACCGGTGGTGATGAAGCTGCTATCTTCGCAGGTGACTTATTCCGTATGTACAGTCGCTACGCTGAAACTAAAAAGTGGAAGGTGGAAGTCGTTAGTACTAATGAAGGTGAGCACGGCGGTTATAAAGAAGTGATTGCACATATCTCAGGTGAAGGTGTTTATGGTCAGCTTAAGTTCGAATCAGGTGCGCACCGTGTACAACGTGTACCAGAGACAGAATCGCAAGGCCGTGTTCATACATCTGCGTGTACTGTAGCAGTCATGGCTGAAATCCCTGAAGCGGAAGCAATTGAGATTAATCCTGCGGATATTAAAGTAGATACTTTCCGTGCATCGGGTGCCGGTGGTCAGCACGTAAATAAAACTGACTCAGCAATCCGTATTACGCATATTCCAACGGGCGTAGTTGTAGAGTGTCAGGATGAACGTTCACAGCATAAAAACCGTGCTAAAGCGATGTCAGTACTTGGTGCGCGCTTACAACAAGCTGAAGATGAAAAGCGTCAAGCGGCTGAAGCATCAGAGCGTCGTAACCTAGTAGGTAGTGGTGACCGTTCTGAGCGTATTCGTACTTATAATTACCCGCAGGGTCGTATCACAGATCACCGTATTAATTTAACGCTTTACCGTTTAAATGAAGTAGTTGCAGGTGATTTGGGCAGTGTTATTGAACCTCTAATGCAAGAACACCAAGCTGATTTACTTGCTGCGATGGGCGATGAATAATCGTGCCGCAAAGCATTGAACAAGCAATTGTTGCTGCAACGGCGTTATTAACGCCTAGCAGCGACAGTGCTAAGCTAGACGCACAAGTCCTCTTATTATCCATTCTTGATAAACCACGCAGTTACTTATTTACCTGGCCAGAAAAACAACTTACCGAACAGCAACAACTTGATTTTGAAAAAGCATGTCAGCGCCGTTTAAATGGTGAACCTGTTGCTCACATTGTTGGCTTTCGTGAATTTTGGAGCCTTCCTTTGAAGGTTAACCCAACGACTTTGATCCCAAGACCCGATACCGAAACTTTAGTTGAGTATGCTTTAGGTCTTGAATTACCTGCTGATGCCAAGGTGCTTGATTTAGGCACGGGAACAGGGGCAATTGCCTTAGCATTAGCCAGTGAAATGCCAAGTTGGCAGGTGACAGGGGTTGATAGAGTTGCTGATGCAGTTGAGCTTGCCCAAGAGAACAAACAACGACTTAGTATTAACAACGCCACTTTTACGTTGAGCAATTGGTTTAGTGCAGTAAGTACAGAAAAGTTTGACCTAATTGTCAGCAATCCTCCGTATATTGAACATGATGATGAGCACTTAAGCCAAGGTGATGTTCGCTTTGAACCGCTCTCTGCATTAGTTGCAGATGATGACGGTATGGCTGATATTAAACAAATTATTACTAGCGCGCGTGACTATTTAACGACAAATGGCTATCTTTTAATTGAACATGGCTACAAACAAAGTGTGAAGGTACAAGAATTTTTTGCACAAATGTCGTATAGCCATATACTTACAATTAAAGATCTTGGCGGTAATGACCGTGTAACCTTAGCACAATGGCCTAAATAATCATGAAGAGCACTGTGCGTACATAGCCTTTGAGGGTCCCATACAATGGATGATTTTTTGTTTTCGGATGAAGCACTTGATGAAGTTAATGAGGTGGTTCAGGGTAGTTGGAAAGTCATCATCGTCGATGATGAGCCAGAAGTACATGCCGTAACAAAGCTTGCGTTGAGTGACTTTGAATTTCAAGATAAACGCTTAGAGTTTATTAGTGCCTATTCGGGTGAAGAAGCCAAAGAGGTAATTGAGCAGCATCCAGATGCTGCCATCGTATTACTTGATGTGGTAATGGAAACTGACGACGCAGGCCTTAAGGTTGCTAAGTTTATTCGCGAAACTGCAAAAAATAATCACATTCGTATCATTCTTCGTACCGGTCAGCCAGGTCAAGCACCTGAGCGACAAGTGATAGTTAACTACGATATCAATGACTACAAGTCAAAAACTGAGCTAACTGCACAGAAACTTTTTACCGTGGTTATGTCGAGTTTACGTTCTTACCGTGACATTTTATCGATTGAGCAATCTCGTCAAGGCCTTGAAAAAATTATTAAAGCATCACGTGATATTTTCTCAACTCATTCACTTGAGAGCTTTATTGAAGGGGTGATGCAACAACTCACCTCATTACTCGGTACTGTAGATCAAGCAATGTATGCAACAAGCTTAGTTGCCAGTAACCCGCAGGATAATCAAAAGAAGTTAGTGGTATTTTCGGGGCGTGGTGAGTTTGAACGTAGTGAAGGTAAGGCTATCGAAGAAGTCCTAGATAATGAGCAGTTGCAAGCCTGCCAGCAAGCATTGAACGAAAAAACCATCGTCTACCGTGAAAATTATTTATTTGCTTATTGTTGTAGTGAATGTAATCACAACTCGATGTTATTTATTTCCGGTATCCCTAAGCATTTAACAGACACTCAGCGTCATCTGATTGAAATTTTTTCACAAAATGTGCAGTTGGCGTATGAAAATGTACAGTTACAATCTGAAATTGAAGCAACACAGCAAGAGTTAGTATTTAGGCTTAGTGAAGCGTTAGAGCAACGCTCAACGGAAACCGGTAACCATGTAAAACGTGTTTCGCACATTTGCTATGAATTGGCCTTGGGCTATGGTTTACCCAAACGCGAAGCTGAACTTATTCGCTTAGCAGCGCCCCTACATGATGTAGGTAAAGTGGGTATTCCTGATGCAATTTTAAATAAGCCAGGGCCGCTCACCGACGAAGAATGGGCTATCATGCAGCAGCATGCTGAAAAAGGTCATTTAATTTTAAAAGATTCAAATCGTGACATTGTTAATACAGGAGCCATTATTGCTTTATCACATCATGAGCGTTGGGATGGTTCAGGCTATCCGAAAGGTTTAAAAGGTGAGGAAATTCCAATTGCAGGTCGCATTGTAGCATTAGCTGATGTGTTTGATGCGCTTCGTCATAAACGCTGTTATAAAGAGCCGTGGTCACTTGAAGATGTAATCAAGGAAATTAACTCGCAACAGGGCAAACAATTTGATCCGAAGTTAATTGAAGTGTTTAATCAGCGGGTTAAAGAAATAGAAGACGTACTTGTACGTTATCCAGATTAATTAAAACAAAATTAGGGGCATATGGATTATTTAGCAGTAAAACATACTCACATGCTGTTTGCCGTGTTGAGTATTATCTTATTTTACGTTCGTTCGTTTTCACGCTTAAAATCGGGCACTTTGGCAAAAAATAAAGTGGTATTTATTGGTAGTCATAGTATCGACACTTTACTGCTAGTTTCTGCAGTGGTATTGATTGTGATGGCAGGATTTAACCCTTTAGAGCAGTCTTGGTTATTAGAAAAGATAATCTTAGTTATTGCATACATTGTGTTAGGTGTTGTTGCTGCTAAGCAAAATGCAAAAAGTGCGAAGCTCGTATTACTTGTAATCACCACACTCATCTTATTGGCAATTGGCTATTTAGCCTCTGCTAAAACGGCACTTCTTCTTTAAGAATTTCTAAGCGGTATTTGATGGCCTAGGTTGTCATACCGCTTTTTTATATCTCATCGCTCAGTATTGGTAACTTAGGGGAAAAGTAGGTAAACTAGCTGTTCGTTTTTGTAAGAGATGTAGCAGTATAAATGACCACCCCTTGGTTTGAAGATCAAAATGAATCCTATCAAGAAGAGGCCTTTGACGCATTTTCTTCGAAAGTGCTTTATCGTTGTATCGACGCTGAATTGAAGTGGGATCATCAAGCTGATTTAACAGCCTGTTATGACACCCTCAATGAGCTTGAAGACACGGTAACAGCTCTTTGCGCTGAATTAAAAGAGCCACATGAGCGTCTCGATAAGTTACTTGATACCTTTTATCAACAATGGCTATTTAGCTCATCAAGCTTAAAAGTGCCTGAGTATACGTTAAATAGTTTTAGCTACACCATTACCATGCGCAGTGGTACACAAACCACGCTGGCAGTTTTACTTTGTCATTTATTGCAACATGCTGAATTGGACGCGACTGTTACTCTTAGTCAAGGAGACGTGCACGTTCATGTTGGTATGAGTGATGAAGAAGGTTATTTAATTGAGCCCAGCACGGGACAGCAGAGCTGGTATATAACACCAGAGAATGCGTGTGAAGAAAATGGTGATGAACAAGAACCTCTTGAGCTGATTTTTGATGAAGAGCTATATAAATTATATTTAGCTCAGCAAAAATGGTCTTTTATTAGCGAAAGTAAATTTGGTCATGCTTTGCATTGTGTTGAAATGTTGATGGAATTACTTGGTGATGACCCTTATGAGCGTCGTGACCGTGGTTATTTACTTAATCAGCTAGATTGCCCAAAAATGGCCCGCGATGATTTGCAGTACTTTATTAACGAGTGCCCAGATGATCCTGCTATCGAAGTTATTCAGCATCAAATTGCTGAAATAGAAGACAACAATAATACACACCACTAATTTTAAAGGAACATTTATGACTGACGCCCACAGTGCGCTAATTACCAATGACGCAGTCGTACTTGGTTTGCTTGCCGTTATTTTGGGGTTTATTTTTAAAACCTCTCACAGTAATAATGCTGCGTGCCAAAAATTTTATAAATACGTACCGGCATTATTACTTTGCTACTTTTTACCATCATTACTGAATACCTTTGGTATTGTTGATGGTCACTCTTCAAATGTTTATTTTGTTGCATCACGTTATTTACTGCCAGCCTGCTTAATATTGCTGACCATTAGTATTGATTTAAAAGCCATTATTAACCTTGGTCCTAAAGCATTAATAATGTTTTTAACGGGTACCATGGGTATCGTTATTGGTGGACCACTCGCTATCTTAGTAATGAGTGCGGTTTACCCTGAAGCTGTCGGAGGCCATGGCCCTGATGCTGTATGGCGCGGTATGACGACCATTGCTGGTAGCTGGATTGGTGGTGGTGCAAACCAAGCATCAATGAAAGAAATGTTTGAAGTGGGCGGTGATATTTTCTCTGCAATGGTAACTGTTGATGTCATCGTGGCGAACTTATGGATGGCGGTGTTGTTATTAATGGCAGCTAATCATAAGGCGATTGATGCCAAAACCGGGGCAGATACTCGTGCAATTGAAGATTTAAAAGAGCGCGTTGAAAAGTATCATGCTGAGCATGCGCGTATGCCAACCTTAAATGATTACATGACGATTATTGCTATTGCCTTTGGTATTACTGGCCTTGCTCATTTTTGTGCAGACTTTTTAGGTCCGTTTTTTGGGGCTAATTTCCCTTGGGCGCAAGAGTATAGTTTAAATAGTAAATTCTTTTGGTTGATTGTTATTTCTACCACCATAGGTATTAGTTTATCATTTACTAAAGTTCGCCATATTGAAGCCTTTGGTGCTTCAAAAGTAGCATCAAGCTTTTTATACATTCTTGTTGCTTCAATTGGTTTACATATGAATATTACCGCGATTTTTGACTCGCCAATGTATTTTGTACTGGGCGCGATTTGGATGATTACTCATGCAAGCTTAATGTTAATCGTCGCGAAACTAATTAAAGCACCACTGTTTTATATGGCAGTAGGCTCTCAAGCGAATGTAGGCGGCGCAGCATCTGCACCTGTTGTTGCATCAGCATTCCACCCGTCTCTCGCGCCAGTAGGTGTTTTACTTGCTGTTTTGGGTTACGGTGTAGGTACTTACATGGCTTATATTTGTGGATTAATGCTTCAAGCTGTTGCACCTTAAGGAATAGAAATGAACAACCAGTTAATTAAAATTAACGACATTGAATTAGCCAACAACAAGCCATTTGTGCTGTTTGGTGGTATGAATGTACTTGAATCACGTGATTTAGCGATGCGTATTGCTGAGCATTACGTAGAAGTAACATCAAAGCTAAACATTCCATATGTGTTTAAAGCATCTTTTGATAAAGCAAACCGCTCTTCAATTAATTCATACCGTGGCCCAGGTATGGAAGAAGGTTTAAAAATCTTTGAAGAAATTAAATCTACTTTCAATGTGCCTTTAATCACTGATGTACATGAGCCACATCAAGCCGCACCTGTGGCTGAAGTTGTTGATGTTATTCAATTACCTGCTTTTCTTGCTCGACAAACTGATTTAGTCGTTGCTATGGCAAAAACTGGCGCCATTATCAACGTGAAAAAACCACAGTTTTTAGCGCCACATGAAATGCGCCATATCATTAAAAAGTTTAATGAAGCGGGCAACAACAACGTTGCGCTGTGTGAACGTGGCACAAGCTTTGGTTATAACAACCTAGTGGTTGATATGCTAGGTATGGATGACATGAAGCCTATGGCGCCGGTTATCTTTGATGCAACACACGCATTACAGCGTCCTGGTGGTCGTGCTGACTCTGCGGATGGTCGCCGTGCACAAGCTGCAGAGCTTGCGCGTAGTGGTATGGCATTAGGTATTGCAGGTCTGTTCATTGAAGCACACCCTAATCCTAATGAAGCAAAATGTGATGGTCCTTGTGCACTTGCACTAAGTAAACTAGAAGGTTATTTATCGCAAATGAAAGCGGTTGATGACTTGGTTAAGAGCTTTGCACCACTAGATACTAGCGCTAGTGACTTGTAATCTTGCTATTTAAGTATGAAAAAGGCGACCATGGTCGCCTTTTTTTATTTGTATCGCTATAATCGACGCATAAGAAAAACTAATTCTAAGCTTGGTGATTATGTCTCGTCGTTTACCTCCCTTAAATGCGCTAAAAGCATTCGAAGCTGCGGCTCGTCATTTGAGCTTTACTAAAGCGGCAGAAGAGCTGTATGTAACGCAAGCAGCTGTGAGTCACCAAATTAAAACCCTAGAAGAGCATTTAGGTTTAAAACTGTTTTTGCGTAAAAATCGCTCTTTATTGCTGACCGAAGAAGGGCAAGGTTACTTTTTAGATATTAAAGAGATTTTTACCCAGCTGATTGATGCTACAGAAAAGTTGCTTGCACGAGGTGCGAAAGGTTCACTTACAGTGAGCTTAACGCCAAGTTTTGCGATTCAATGGTTAGTGCCCAGACTTAGTTTATTTAATGAATTACACCCTGAGATTGATGTGCGAATTAAAGCGCAAGATCAGGATGAGAATTCCCTTTCTGACGATGTCGATATTGCCATTTATTATGGCCGAGGTCACTGGAGTGGGGTGCAAACTTATAAGCTGCACACTGAATATCTGGTGCCTTTATGTAGCCCATTATTATTAACAGGCCCTAAGCCACTCAATCAACCAAGTGATTTGGCGAATCATACGTTATTGCATGATACGACCCGTAAAAATTGGAAAACTTGGATGAAAACGGCTGGTGTGCGTAATGTGCAAGTTAACCAAGGGCCAATTTTTAGTCACTCATCGATGGTATTACAAGCTGCGGTGCATGGTCAGGGTGTTGCTATTGGTAATAGCGTATTAGCTAAACCTGATATTGATGCAGGTCGACTTGTCATACCGTTTAATCACTCATTAGAAAGTAAAAATGCTTACTATTTAGTGATCCGCGAATCGCAAACAGAGCTTGGTAAAATAGTGTCTTTCAAAGACTGGATGCTGAGCTTAGTAGAGCAAGAACAAGAGTATTAACATGTTACAGTGGTTTAAAAGTGCAACGGGCAGTGCCCGTGCACAGTTTATATTTGCACATGGTGCAGGGGCGGGCAGCGACTCTGAGTTTATGCAAACAATGGCTAAACTTATTAGTCAGTTCAATATTGATGTGGCGTTGTTTGATTTTCAATATATGCAAATTGCAAAAGAGACAGGCAAGCGAAGACCGCCAGAGCGTGCTCCTAAGTTGCTTGCATACTTTGCAGAGGTGCTGAGAGAGAGACAGCCAGAGCTGCCTTTATTTATCGGTGGTAAATCAATGGGGGGGCGTATGGCTTCTATGCTTTGTACCGAGCAGAGCCTAGCTAAAATAGCCGGAGTTGTGGCTTTTGGTTATCCGTTTCACCCACCAGGAAAACCTGAAAAACTTCGTATAGAGCATTTTGCAGACATACCATGTCCTTTTTTAGTTCTGCAAGGTGAGCGCGATACATTTGGAAATCAGCAAGAGCTCGCTGATCTTAAAATGATTAATCCGCCAGAAATCAAATTTCTCAAAGATGGTGATCATTCACTAAAACCACGTAAAAAAAGTGGAATTACTGAAGAAGAGAATCTACAGCAAGCTGCGGATTATGCAGCAAAGTTTATTATTAATTTAGTGGCAGGAGATGAGCAATGATCAAACTATATTTAATGGTTGGCAGCTTATTCTGCATGCTTTCGGTGATGCTTGGTGCATTTGCCGCTCATGGTTTAAAAAACCGTGTCTCGGAATACGCAATTGGGATTTTTAAAACAGCTGCTGAGTATCAAATGGTGCATGGCCTTGCACTTATAGCTATTGCTATCTTAATTAAGTGGGGCATGAACCTAAGTTGGGCTGGTGGATTTTTTATAGCAGGTACGTTTCTATTTAGTGGTAGTTTGTATTTACTCGCATTAACGGGCATGAAATGGCTTGGGCCTATCACCCCTATTGGCGGCGTTTGTTTTATTATTGGTTGGGCTATTTTGTTAGTTCAAGCCGCACGATATAAGTTTTAAGGGTTATCTATGTCGAGTGTAATTATTTATTGTCGCAGTGGTTTTGAAAATGATGCCGCTGCTGAAATTACCTTTCAAGCTGCTGAACAAGGCTTTGCAGGTTACGTTAAAACAAAACCAAATACAGGTATTGTTGTTTATGAATGTTTTGATACAAGTCACGGCGATGAAATCATAAAAAAAGTCGATTTCAAAAATATGGTATTTGCGCGTCAATGGTTTACTGGCATTCTAGTGGATAATATGCCACTTGAAGACCGTGTTAGTGCCATTGTTGATGCTGCCGCTGACTTTCCTGAATGTGGTGACTTACGCGTAGAAACGCCCGATACTAACGAAGGTAAAGAGCTGTCTAAATTCTGCAAAAAGATTTCGACGCCACTGAAAAAGTCGCTTGAAAAGCGCTCGAAGGTAACTCGCGAGCTTGCAGAGAAGAAACCAGTAATGCATGTGTTATTTTTAGCAAATGACAGTGCTTATGTCGGCTATTCGTATACATTTAACAACTCGCCTTTCTTTATGGGTATTCCGCGCTTACGTATGCCTAATGATGCGCCGAGCCGCTCTACCTTAAAACTCGATGAAGCCTTTAACGTGTTTATTCCCCCCCATGAAGCCGAAGAACGTATGCAACCTGGCATGCGAGGCGTTGATTTAGGCGCTTGCCCAGGTGGTTGGACTTATCAGCTGGTGCGCCGTGGAATGTTTGTAAGCGCAATCGATAATGGCCCAATGAATGATGATTTGATGGAAACAGGGCAGGTTAAGCACTTCAGAGTAGATGGTTTTAAATATCGCCCTGAAAAGCGCAATATTCAGTGGTTAGTGTGTGACATGGTTGAGAAGCCGACAAAAGTGACTAATCTTATGATTGATTGGGCAGTTAATGCCTACGCTAAAGAGCTAATCTTTAATCTCAAGTTGCCTATGAAAAAACGTTTTGACAGCGTTTACGAATGTTTGAAAATGATCAAAGAAGAGCTTGATAAATATGGAGTGAGCTACGAGCTGCAAGCCAAGCATTTGTATCACGATCGTGAAGAGGTCACAGTACATTTGAATGTAACTAAGGTGCCACAAAGCCTTTACAGTTAGCATCAATTTGAAAATAAAAAGGCCAATAGCTAAAACTATTGGCCTTTATATTAGACGATTAAACATCTAATTTAAGTTCGATATTTACTTCGGTAAGTATCGACCCATAAACGTGTGCCTCCACATACTGCAACAGGCATGACAATTAAGTTAACAATTGGGATTGCAGTTAAAATCATTACAGCTAAACCAAAACCATAGGACAAGGTTTGCTTTTGCTTTAAGTCACCTTTCATTTCGTTAAAGCTAATTTTATGGTTATCGAAAGCGTAGTCTTCATATTGAACGGCATACATCCAACAGGTGAAAAGCACCCATAAAACTTGCCCGATCACAGGTAAAATCCACAATAAAATAAAAAAGCCAATAGCGCGTGGTAGGTAATAGCAAAGTTTTGTCCACTCTCGTCCTAGCATGCGCGGCACATCTTTCATTGTATCGAAAAGGCTATCGTCATTAATTTTTTGCCCAGTTAAGTAAAGCTCAACTTTTTCACTGAGCAGGCCGTTAAATGGGGCTGCTATAAAATTCGTAATAACCGTGAAGAGCATGCTGTAACTAAATAAAATCACCAGCACGGCAATCGGCCACATTAGCCATTCGAGCCAGCTAAGCCATTCTGGTAATAACGAGTTCATGTAAGCAAAGCCATCAGTGAGCCAACCGTACAAAAAGAACAGCGAACTACCAAAAAGCAGGATATTGATTGTTAAAGGAATAAGTACAAAACGTTTCAACCCCTTTTGGCTAATTAACTTAAAGCCAGAAAAGAAGTATTCCATACCTTGAGTGAACTGCACGAGAAAACCTCATCTTTTTTCTTGTTGTTTGCAGTATATGGTTTTAACGATATTTGAACAGCTTTTTTCCGTAACAAAGTGTTTAACTCTTTACATGGACTAACTCTTTACATGGACAGTCACTTTAAGCCTAGCTCTCAGCTGTATTCCAAGGGAAGAAATTTAAATAGACAGTCATTACACTTAACTGTTCTTGCAGCACAAGAGTTTTTGTCTACACTTTAGTTACAGCCCATGCATTTTAAATTATCGGTTCAAGGAGTGGACGATGGCTTTAGCAAGGAAGCGGCAAATCTGTTTGTCGAATACTAAATACTATCACTGTGTATCCCGATGCGTTAGACGCGCCTACCTTTGCGGAGAAGACACTCTTACAGGTAAATCATATGAACACCGCCGAGGGTGGGTTGAAGATCGTCTGCTTGTTCTTGCGAAGGTATTTTGTATTGATGTGTGTGCTTATGCAGTGATGAGTAATCATACTCATATTGTGCTTTATGTAGATGATAAAAAAGCAAATAGGTTAACCGATAAGGCCGTTCTTCTACGCTGGAATAAGCTCAGTAAAATGACGCCTTTAGGTCAAAACTTCCTCCGTGGTGAGCAATTGAGTGACGTTCAACAGGCCTTTTTAAATAAAGAGGTTGCAGAGTATAGGACTCGCCTTTCTAGCATTAGTTGGTTCATGCGAATGCTTAATGAATATATTGCCAGACGTGCAAATAAAGAAGACGAATGTACCGGGCATTTTTGGGAAGGGCGCTTCAAGAGCCAAGCACTACTTGATGAATCTGCTCTTTTAGCGTGCATGGCCTATGTTGATTTAAACCCTGTTCGTGCAGAGGTTGCGAGGACCCCAGAGCAATCTGACTATACAAGTTTCAAAAAGCGGTGTCAGGGAGCGAAGAATTCAAAACAACCTAAGCTACTAGCTCGTTTTGTTGGTGGTATGAACAAGAATAAATCAAAGGGAATACCTTTTGAGTTAAAGTCATACCTGTTACTTGTAGAGCAGACAGGGCGTTGTATTAGCACGGATAAACGCGGATATATAGATCATCATTTACCTCCTATCCTTGAGAGGCTTAATCTCGAGCCAGCAAATTGGCTAACATTAACAACACAGTTTGAACATTTATTTCACGGTGCTGTAGGTCGAATACAAGCTATTGAAAACTACTGTAGTAAAACTGCTCGAAAGCGGCGAAGTAACAGGACTAATAGTCTATTACTGTTAGCTAGCTAATTCTTTTATGTGATTTTTGTAATATTATTTTTTAAAACCATTACTTTGAAATGGCTAGCGTTTCTCAAATTAATCAAAATCAGTTTTAAGATTAAATGAAAAGAAAGACCTTTATAGTTAAGCGGGCTTTGCAAGGTCAAGTTTAGAGAGATTGAGAGGAGTTTTAACCTAAGTCTAAGGTTTTTATTTTTAAGTGCCTGTCCATTTTAGTTAAATTAAAAACTAAAGTGACTGTCTTCTTAAAGTTTTAGTAAAAATCATTAATCTTTAATTGAGCGGTGTAGGTTGGACTTTAATTTTTATCAACTGGGCGTTTTTTCAGTTACATACTGTTGAACTAAGCGATAGTATGGCGGTCTGAACAGTACCTATAAAAATGAATATTGAAAACAACAGTAGAGGATTAAACTAATATCCGATATCATTGTTAACATCATTAACAAAAACGACATATAAAAATGGGAGTTTTATGCAGTTAGTCGATTTAAATCCACATGATCCTGAAGTAGTACACGTGTTTTCTGATATAGACCGACTCATAAACTCATTATATCCTGTTGCAACCGCTCAATCCTTAAGTGTTGAAGAACTTGCTGAACCTAATGTTTATGCCATTGGCTTGAAAAATGAAGATGGTATCGTTGCTTGTGGTGCAATCGTGATGCAAGAAGGCAATCCTCCATATGGTGAGATCCGCCGCCTATATGTAAAACCAAGTTACCGTGGTAAAGGTTTATCACGTCGAATTATGCAAATACTCTTGCATCACGCAGGTGAGCAGCAAATTCCGCTTATTCGATTAGAAACAGGCCCTAAACAAACAGAATCCATTAGCCTATATGAAAACTTAGGCTTCAATCGTTGTGGTCCGTTTGGTAACTATAGCGAAAATCCACAAAGTTTATTTATGGAGTTAGGGCTTAACCAGTAAGTTAGGTATTAAGCCATGTTTTATTGAGGTTATCCTAATTTATAAATATTCCTTACAATTCATATGTTTTGTTACGATTTTTTTGATTACTGCCTGTGGTGATAAGTCACAAGTATCTATTACTTCTAAGAGTAAGCAACCCGACTTTACTATTGATACCACCCAGTTCTACTTAAACTCATGTCACTCCCTAACTGGTGTCTTCAATCATAATGGCACTATAGAATCAAAAGTTATTCTTACATTTCCTTATCGGCCTTTAAGTGTTTGCACTGATAAACAATCACAGCTTAATTTTGATGGTACTTATCTTACTGTAAAAATTTGCCGCACATCTTTTGGTGCAGGAGGGTGTGGGGTTGAAAAGTTTCGGACAAAGGACTTTGAAAATTGGCAAGAGTACATCGGTATTACGTGGCATGATAACGAGCAATATGAGGCATGGAGGCGCTTGGGATCGAACTCAACAAAAGCAGATGAAATCACAAAAGTAGTGCCTGTCCTCTAAAATGCTGTCCTCTAAAATACTCTAAAATGAAAAACAGTCCACTAATATGTATTCTTGTTTACAGTGCCTGTCCTTAAATAATTTTGAGTATGGGTAGGGAATTATCGATTCGTTTTTCACATTAAAAATCACTCGTTACGAGTAAAAATTCTTGTTGGACTTGAATCACTATTTTTCTTTTAATGCGCGGCAACAACCCTTGCCGTTTTTGGCATTACTAAAATAAAAGAGAAAGATAGATGAAAGAGACAACATCACTAGAACAAGCTCGCACGAGTTACAATGTTCGTCATTGGAGCCAAGGTTTCTTTGGTATTAATGATCAAGGTGATGTGTATGTTGCGCCAAAGGCCCATGCCCCAGAGCAAACCATTGCACTAATCGATATCGCACAGCAATTACAAGACAAAGGCTTAAGCTTGCCTGCGTTGGTTCGTTTTCCACAAATTTTACATCATCGTGTACATAGCTTATGTCAGGCATTTAACACGGCGATTGAAAATTATGGTTATCCGAAAGACTATTTGCTTGTTTATCCAATTAAAGTAAACCAACAACGCGAAGTTGTTGAAGAAATAGTTGCAAGCCAAGCTGATATTGAAAAAAAGCAATTGGGTCTAGAAGCGGGCAGTAAACCTGAGCTATTAACGGTTTTAGCCATGGCTGAAAAAACCAGTGCTGTAATTGTATGTAATGGCTATAAAGACCAAGAATACATTCGTTTAGCACTGATTGGCGAGAAGCTAGGTCACAAGGTTTACATTGTTCTTGAAAAACTGTCTGAGCTAGACATGGTGCTTAGCCAAGCAAAAGAGTTAAACGTAAAGCCACGCATTGGTATTCGTGTACGTTTAGCGTCGCAAGGTAAGGGCAAGTGGCAAGCAAGTGGTGGCGAAAAATCAAAATTTGGTTTGTCGGCATCGCAAGTACTCAGTGTGGTTAATCGTTTAAAAGCATCTGATCAACTTGATCTGATCCAACTTGTACACTTTCACCTTGGCTCGCAAATGGCAAACATCCGCGATGTTCGCTTAGGTGTGAGTGAAGCTGCGCGTTTTTACTGTGAGTTACGCAAATTAGGTGCACAAATTGATTGTTTAGATGTAGGTGGCGGTTTAGCGGTAGATTATGACGGTACACGTAGCCAGTCTCATAACTCAATGAACTACAGCTTAAGTGAATATGCTAATAACATTGTATACACCATTGGTGATACCTGTAAGTTATATGAGCAACCAATGCCGCGCATTATTTCTGAATCAGGTCGTGCGTTAACAGCGCACCATGCTGTATTGATTTCGAATGTTATTGGTACCGAAAGCTATGTACCAGAAGACATTCAAGCGCCAGCCGCTGATGCACCACTATTATTAAAAAACATGTGGACATCATGGCAGCAGTTAAGTGATGACAATGACGACCGTGCATTAATTGAAATTTATCATGATAGCCAAGGTGATTTAGCCGAAGCACATAATCAATTTGCACTTGGCTTATTAGATTTAACAGAGCGAGCATGGGCGGAGCAAGTTAACTTACGTGTATGTTATGAACTTAACAAACATATGGATAACAAAAACCGTTTTCATCGTCCGATTATTGATGAATTAAATGCGCGTTTAGCAGATAAGTTTTTTGTGAACTTTTCATTGTTCCAGTCATTACCGGATGCATGGGGTATTGACCAAGTGTTTCCTGTTTTGCCTTTAAGTGGTTTAACAGAGGCACCACAAAAGCGTGCAGTGTTACTTGATATTACCTGCGACTCAGATGGTGCTATGGAGCACTATGTCGATGGTCAAGGTATTGAAAGCACCTTGCCGGTACCAGCATTTAGCGAAGAAAAACCTTATTTAATGGGCTTTTTCTTAGTGGGTGCTTATCAAGAGATTTTAGGTGATATGCATAATTTATTTGGTGACACGCACAGTGCAATTATAAAAATGGACGAGCAGGGTCAGGCGAAAATCACTGAGGTTAACGAGGGTGATACCGTTGCTGACATGATGCGTTATGTACATTTAGATGTAGAAGGTTTTCAGCAATCTTACGCCCAACTGGTAGCGGCAAAATTACCAGAATCAGAGCAGCAAAGCGTATTAGATGAGTTGCAAACTGGCTTAAATGGTTACACTTATTTAGAAGAGTTATAAGCAATGTCGACATTGTTTGACCACACAGATCATTCGTTATATTCAAACGGCATGACGTTTCTACGTCAGCCGATGGTGCAAAACATCACTGCAATCGATGCCGATGTAGTGGTGCTAGGTTTACCATTTGACCTGGCGACCTCGGGTCGCCCAGGCGCACGTTTAGGCCCTGATGCAATTCGTCGTGCCTCTGTGCACCTTGCGTGGGAAGAAATCAAGTACCCGTGGACGTTCCCGTTGTTTGAGCGTTTAAAATTAGCTGATGCTGGTGATTTTACCTACCCAGTAGGTGACCCAGAATATTTTACAGCGCAATTAGAATTAGCGGCTGAGCAAATTCTTCGTCAAGGTAAAACATTATTAGGCTTAGGTGGCGACCATTTTGTGACTTTGCCTTTACTGCGCGCCCATGCTAAGCAATACGGTAAGATGGCATTAGTTCATTTTGATGCTCACACAGATACTTACAGCAATGGCTCACGTTATGATCACGGTACCATGTTCTATCATGCGCCGATGGAAGGACTCATTGATGTTGAACACAGTATTCAAATTGGTATTCGTACTGACTTTGATCAGAGCAAACATGAGTTTGCGGTGATTGATGCAATGGCTGCCAATGATTTACCTGCACAAGATATCGCTGAGCAAATCAAAGCACGCGTGGGTGACTTACCTGTGTATCTAACCTTTGATATTGACTGCCTTGACCCTGCATTCGCTCCAGGGACAGGCACACCTGTGTGTGGTGGCTTAACAAGCGATAAAGTGCTTAAGGTGCTTCGTGCATTGAAGGGCATTAATATGGTCGGTATGGATGTGGTTGAAGTATCGCCATCATATGATCAAAGTGAATTAACCGCGATTGCCGCAGCGACCATTGCCAATGAGTTATTACACTTATGGGCTTTAAAGCATAAATACTAAGTGAGAGAGACAAAGAGCGCCTAAAGGCGCTCTTTTTTAACATAAAATGAAGCCGTTATGCGCTTCGTACATCAACTTTTAACTTAAGCTTTTGCCCAGGCTGAATGTATTTTTGTCCAGCTAATGAGTTCCATTTAATAATATCTTGCACAGAAACATTAAACTTAGCGGCAATTCGCGCTAACGAGTCACCACGACGAACTTTATAGGTAATTGTTCGCTCTTTGGTTTGTGTCGCAGCAAGTTGTGACTTTTCTTCCTTATATACAGTTAGCTTTTGACCAACACGAAGCACTGAATTTTTTTTCAGCTTATTCCATGTTGCTAGTTCTGCAATAGTCACATCGTACTCACGGCTGATATCCCAAAGTGTATCGCCACTGGCGACTTTATGGCTTAGCTTTTTACGTGTTGCTTTATTCGCTGCCATACGTACTGATTTTGGTAAATGCTGGCTATTTATCTCACCATCACTTAGTGGCACAAGTAATTGCTGACCAACACGAATAGTATTCGATGAAAGTTTATTCAGCGTTTTAATGGCATTTGTACTTGTAGAAAACTTCTTCGCAATCACAGATAAGCTGTCACCACGTGCAACCACATATTGCTGCCAGCGCAGTCGGTCTTTTTGCTCTGTTTTTGCTAGTCTCTCAGAAAACGATTCAACTTTATCTGACGGTAATAATAAAAAGTGCGGTCCATTTGGATCAGTCGCCCAGCGATTAAAACCAGGGTTCAAACGATAAAGTTCAGTTAAGCTAATATCTGCCATATCAGCAGCGAGTGCCAAGTCGATTTGGCTTCCTACATTAACCGCTTCAACTACTTGAGCATTAATAATTGGCTGCCACTTCACACCAAACTCGTCGCTGCGTTTTACTAGATCAGACAGCGCTAACAGCTTTGGTACGTACGAAGTGGTTTCTTTTGGTAAATCAAGTGACCAAAAATCCGTTGGTAAATGCTTTTTACGGTTCTTTTTAATGGCGCGAAGTAAACGACCTTCACCTGAGTTATAGGCCGCAATGGCATTTAGCCAATCGCCTTCTAAGGTTTTGTGTAAATATGATAAGTAATCTAGCGCTGCACGGGTCGATTGCACAATGTCACGACGACCGTCATACCACCAGTTTTGTTTTAAATCGAAACGCTCACCGGTCTGTGGCATAAATTGCCAGATACCTGAAGCACTGCGGTGCGAATAGCCAAATGGGTCAAATGCACTTTCTACAATGGGTAAAAGGGCAATTTCGATTGGCATTTGACGTTTTTCGACTTCTTCAACAATGAAGTATAGGTATGGCTCAGCTCGCTTCGAGATACGATCTAAATAGGCCTGATGACGCGCATAATAGTTACGCTCAGCAACAACAGGGCGGTTTTGTGGCACATCAATCGAAAGCTGGTAGCGAATACGTTCCCATACATCATCAAATACAGGAGGCGGCTCATCAATATCGGTTAATTGTTGATACTGAGCGTTGATCATCAATGCATCATTGATGTCGCTCGGACTTGCGCCGTCTAATTGTTGCTCAACATTATTGTTCGCAACATCTGTACTTGCTGAGTCAGAGGCTGTTAATTGACAGCCACTTAAAATCAGCGCAAGTGATAAAACTAAAGGAGACTTATACATATATACCCATACATCAGGTAAAAAAACTCGGCGAATATTACCTGCTCTGAGAACATATTGCCACTTTATGACCAGTTTATGTCAGCTTATTATTGCAAGATGCTGATCTAAATATACAAAATTGTAAACACTGGCGTTTACGTTTATTTAAAAGTTATCTTTCCAAGCTCTGAGACCTGAAAAGCGTTGCCAAGGTTCATTCAGATCCAAATTAATTTTTAGCTCATCAGGCAGCTCATCGGTGATAGTTGCTACGTTGCTACGCAAAAATGGATTTATTTGTTTTTCAACGCCTAACTGAGTTGGCAGGCTTATTTCGCCGTTGGCGCGCAGCATATCTACTTTATCACTGTAGTTGAGTAGGTATTCATTATTTGGTTCAACGGCTTTTGCAAAGGCTAAGTTGGCTTGCGTGTATTCATGAGTGCAATAGATTTTACACTCATCTGGCAGGGCTCTTAATTTACATAGCGAGTGCCACATTTGCTCAGCACTGCCTTCAAATAATCGTCCGCAGCCAGCACTAAATAAGGTGTCGCCAGTAAAACTTAATTCGTCATTAATGTAACAAACATGGTCTAGGGTATGACCGGGTGTCGCAAGCACGGTAAAAGTGTAATCATACACAGTGACTTTATCCGCTTCTGATACGCCATGAGTAATGCCTTTAAAAGGGCTGTGTCTTGGCCCATAAACCGGAATATCACGAAATGCCTTAACCAGTGCAGCAACGCCATCGGTATGGTCATAGTGGTGATGGGTAATCAAAATACCGCAAAGTGTTAAGTTTTGCTCGTTTAGGTAGTTTAAAACAGGTTCTGCTTGACCTGGGTCTACAACCCATGCAGTTTGCTCAGCCTCATTGCTGATGCACCAAATGTAATTATCAGAAAAGGCTTTAATTGCTTTAACTTGCACCATGTTTAATTGCTCTATAAAGTGACAGTTAACACACAGTATAACGAGCTCAGAAAATGAAACCAGCCCTTAGTTTTCAAGAAGGTCCTAAGCCATACTCTTGGCAGCAGTTCCCTCATGGTGACTATTTACGTGCTGAAATTGAACGTAAGCTAACGCCATGGCTGCCACGCATGTTTGGCTATCACATGCTCAAACTTGGTAATTTAAGTGGTGAGCTGGCAACCAGTGAAAGTCCTATTAAGCATCAAGTTTGTGTAGCAGAGCAGGGGTTATTTACCGGTGTAATTGCGGATGTAGACGAACTGCCTTTTTATGAGCACAGTGTTGATGCATGTATTTTATCGCATTGCTTAGAATATCATTCTGATCCGCACCACATCTTACGCGAAGCACACCGTACTTTAATTCCCGGTGGCTATCTGGTGATCACGGGCTTTAACCCGTTTAGCTTGTGTGGATTGGCGCAGCTTTTACCTTTTAGTCGCCAAAAGCTTCCTTGGACAGGGCGCTTTTTTACACCGTCGCGAGTAAAAGATTGGCTGAATCTATTGGGTTTTGAGATTATTTCGGATGAGCGATTTATCCATTCATCGCTTGCAAGAGGGAGCCGTTTATCACGCTTTGCTGCTTGGCGTAGTTTTGGTCAACAATATTTAAAGCCAATGGGGAGTGTTTATATGCTGGTGGCTCGAAAACGTGTGGCCCCGCTTACACCAATTAAACCTAAATGGCATGCAAGGCCGCAATTTTCGCCGGTAAAAGGAGCTGGGCTTAGACAAACATCAAAGCAGCACTGTGAGCGGGATAGCTAAATAGTGTTGGTGAGTATCCGTTTTGCTTGGGTATTGGCCTGCACGAATATTTAATTGAATAGAAGGGTGCAGCAGCTTTGGTACAGCTAAGGTTGCATCGCGGTCTTCCCGAGTTGCAATAAAGCTTTGTTTATCGCCTTTTAAATGAATGTTTTGCTCACGCTGCTCTTTCACTGTGGTTTTGTTCGCGAGAGGGCGGCCATCTGGTTGGTAGTCATGACACATCCAAAGTACCGTGTCGTCAGGTAAAGCTAAAATACGTTGTAGTGAATCATATAACTCGGCTGCACTACCGCCAGGGAAGTCACAGCGGGCTGTGCCGCTGTCTGGCATAAAGAAGGTGTCACCTACAAATACATTGCCATCAATGTGGTAACACACACTATCAGGAGTGTGGCCCGGTGTGGCAATCACATCAACCGTGTAATCACCTAACTGAAATTGTGCTTTATTAGCAAATAAGGCATCAAACGGTTCACCATTACATGGCATATCTAGATTATAAAGTTGGCTAAAGTGTTTTTGAACGTGTGTGATCCCTTCGCCTGTACCAAGCTTACAGGGATGTGTGTTTTGTAATTGTTGCTTTATATAACTTGCTGCGGTGATATGGTCAGCATGTGCATGGGTCTCAAGTAGCCATTGTAATGTGAGCTGCTCAGTCTTTATGTAGCTGATGATCTCATTGGCTGTTGTAAAACTTAACTCACCACTTGGCATATCAAAATCAGCGGGTGCATCAATCAGCAAGCAATCTTTAGTGCTTTCACAACTAACTAAATAACAGAGAGTGGCGCTTTGTTGATGATAAAAAGAGTGAATGCGCAGAGCCATAATGAGTCCTTTATAATTCGTTATAGCCAAATCTTATAACATATAACACAAATATAAAACGGCCTGCGCCAAGTTTATTTCAAGGCTCCTTAATTACCGTCGTAACCTGTGTCTTCAAGTAATTTATCGCTGCCAGCAGCTTCGCGAGCAAGATCGTCAACAATTTCATTATATTTATTGCCGCTATGGCCCTTTACCCAGCGCCATTCTACGTCATGCTGTTGGCATGCTGCATCAAGTCGTTTCCATAAATCGACATTCTTGACTGGCTTTTTTGCTGCTGTTTTCCAGCCGCGTTTTTTCCAATTTTCGACCCATGACTCAATCCCTTGTTTCACATATTGGCTATCGGTGGTGAGAATGACGTGACAAGAGCGGGTGAGGGTTTCTAGTGCAACGATAGCTGCGAGCATTTCCATCCGATTATTTGTTGTTAGGGTATAACCTTGACTTAATTGCTTCTCGTGGCCGTTGTATCGCATCACGATGCCATAACCTCCAGGCCCTGGATTACCTAAACATGATCCATCGGTGTAAATCTCTACGGTTTTCTGCACTGTTTTACCTTGATATTGTGTACAATAAAGTGATGATAGAAAGATACCAGAGTCAGGCTTAAGACGATATGGCACATAGACAAATAGTTTTAGATACAGAAACCACGGGTATTGACCCAAAGCAAGGCCACCGCATTATTGAAATCGGTTGTGTTGAACTTGTTAATCGCCGCCTTACTGGCAACAACTTTCATGTGTATATCAATCCACAGCGTGAAATAGAAGAAGAAGCGATAGACGTTCACGGTATAACCAATGAATTTTTGCGTGATAAGCCTTTATACCACCAGATTGCTCATGAATTTTTAGAATATATTCGCGGCGCTGAGCTTGTAATCCACAACGCTGCGTTCGATATCGGTCACATGGACAATGAATTTGCATTGTTAAATCAAGGTTTTCCGAATACTGCCGATGTATGTAGTGTACTTGATACTTTGAAAATGGCGCGTGACTTGCATCCAGGTCAAAAGAATAACCTTGATGCACTTTGTCGTCGTTACGATATTGATAACTCAAAGCGTACCTTACACGGCGCACTGCTGGATTCCGAAATTCTAGCAGATGTTTACCTTTCTATGACGGGTGGACAAGTAAAGCTGAATCTTAATCAAAATAAAGATGAAAGCTCAACACAACAAGCTGGTGGTATTCGCCGACTTAGTGCTGATAGAGCACCGCTTGTCGTATTAAGAGCAACAGAACAAGAGCACGCCGCTCATGAAGAGCGTTTAGACTTGGTCGCTAAAGGTGGTCAATGCTTATGGCGTGCAGAATAGGGTAATAAAATGAGAAAACAACTGCTAGCAGGATTAGTGTGTTTAATTCCCTTAACGGGATTTGCCAACGAGCAAGATAAAATAACCCCATTAGAACGTGATGGGGTGCAAAATGAAATTCCCCTGCTAGAGAACCGTTTTCGTATTGACCATAAAATCGATAAAGTTACTTTACTCTTCTTTCGTAAGCGCGGTGCGCCTGCCGTTGTTTTAGTTCGCCCTGATGGTACCAAGTACTATGCTACTGACTCAGTCAAAAATGATGACCTCGACTGGCATGATGAATTAAGCTATGACTTGATCACCATCAGCAACCCAATGCCTGGTCCCTGGCAAGTAGTCGGCAGCATTTTGCCAGATAGCCGTATAATGGTGCTGGGTGAAATTGAGCTTAATGTTGATCCACTCCCGCCTATGCTGTTTCGTGGAGAAACAGTCAAACTGACTGGCCGCGTATTAAATGATGGTGAGCCTATAGAAGTTGGCCAGTTTCGTGATGTAATAAGTCTACACGTTGATTTTGTCAGCACGAATAATAGTGATTTCGCAAACTTTGGCGCAGGTACGCAAAGTGTTACCGATTTTAGAGATGATGGGCGTGGCTTTGATGAGCGTCCTCTTGATGGTGTGTTTACCGGTGAATTTAAGCTGATATTCCCAGCCGGGGAGTGGCAACCCGAGCTTTATATAGAAACCCCTATATTAAAGCGTACCGTGGTACAAAAACCCATTGTCGTGCACGAACCGCCTTTTGCTTACGAAATAGCACTTGCTGAGCAAGATGAAGATGATCACATTTTAACGATCACCTTAAATCCTGAAATCGTCAAACCAGAAACAGTGCTTATTCAAGGAAAAATATATTACCCCAATAATGAAGAGCAAATGTTCTCTTTAGATGCTGATAAATCGCAAACACGTGAGCTTGCCATTAAAAATTATGATTGGGGTCGATACAGTGTCGAGCTTTCTGTATTTGGTAGCAATATAAATGACCGTGAATTTATGGCTACTTTACCTACTTATAAATTTGAAATAGAGCGCCCAATTGAAGCTGTACCAGAAATTGTTCGCCCTGAAATTGATTTAGAAGCGCAAGCGGAGCAACAACGAATTCTTGAAGAAGAACAAAAAACATCCACCATGCTCATGGTGACTTTAATTGTTGTTGGAAATTTAACCGTACTTTTATTGGGTTGGCTAGCAATTAGAATTTTTGTTCAAAAGAAACCGCTTAAATTTAAATTTTCGTTACCGTTTTTAAAGAAAAAAAATCAAACCGAAAATGATGAGCAAGCAACGAATGAAAATGAAGTTGGCAAAAACGGCTCAAAAAATGACAAATCAGGTGAAATTTTAAACCTTTCGATGTCAGATGACTAAAAAACCTGTAAAAATACAAAAAACCCCTTGACGAACCAGAGGGTGATTCGTATTATTCACGCCGCTGTCAGGGGAGACTCAGTCAGCAACGAAAATGTGGAGTGGTAGTTCAGTTGGTTAGAATACCGGCCTGTCACGCCGGGGGTCGCGGGTTCGAGTCCCGTCCACTCCGCCAATTTTCGATAATTTGTAAGTATGCGCTGGAGTGGTAGTTCAGTTGGTTAGAATACCGGCCTGTCACGCCGGGGGTCGCGGGTTCGAGTCCCGTCCACTCCGCCAATTACTTGCACAACTTATGGTTGTAAAACATTTTCCTTTGCGGAGTGGTAGTTCAGTTGGTTAGAATACCGGCCTGTCACGCCGGGGGTCGCGGGTTCGAGTCCCGTCCACTCCGCCAATAGGAAAATAAATAGCATTAGATACTGCGGAGTGGTAGTTCAGTTGGTTAGAATACCGGCCTGTCACGCCGGGGGTCGCGGGTTCGAGTCCCGTCCACTCCGCCACTATTTAAACGCTATTTTATTACAAAATTTGTATCGCGGAGTGGTAGTTCAGTTGGTTAGAATACCGGCCTGTCACGCCGGGGGTCGCGGGTTCGAGTCCCGTCCACTCCGCCAACAAATTAAGTAATAACAATGATATCTCTGCGGAGTGGTAGTTCAGTTGGTTAGAATACCGGCCTGTCACGCCGGGGGTCGCGGGTTCGAGTCCCGTCCACTCCGCCATTTGATATCATAAACAAATTAAGTGCATTACCCCATGCACATACCACTGCGGAGTGGTAGTTCAGTTGGTTAGAATACCGGCCTGTCACGCCGGGGGTCGCGGGTTCGAGTCCCGTCCACTCCGCCATTTGTTTTCATCAAAGCAAATGATTAAATTAGTCTTTACTCTCCAACAAATTATCTCTTTACACTGAAAACGTATCTCGTATCTCGTATCTCGTATCTCGTATCTCGTATCTCGTATCTCGTATCTCGTATCTCGTATCTCGTATCTCGTATCTCGTATCTCGTATCTCGTATCTCGTATCTCGTATCTCGTATCTCGTATATTTCTTCCTATCTTGCTAATATTCTTAATTATTCCTATTTATTCAGCTTCTTATATCTGCATGAATAGCAAAGAATAGTGGCTCCACAACAAAAGGAAATGCGTTATGAGTACATTCGGAACACAACTAAAACACTATCGCTGTGAGCTAAAACTAAGCCAACCAGAATTTGCTGAGCAAATAGGGATAGAACAAAGCTACCTTTCAAAACTTGAGAACGATAAATCAGTGCCTTCAAATGACACATTTCGTTCGATACTAACGGCGCTCAACCTAACAATTTGTGACTTTATGGAGCCATTAAAACACTCGGCAGATAAAGCGAGGTTGATTAATGTGCCTGACATTGAAGCTTGGTATAAGCGACAAAGTAATAAACAATTCATTAAACAGCGCTCATTGATATATGTTGCCATACTGTTGAGTGCGCTAGGCTGTGCCATGTTTTATTTAGGGCATCAAGAAAAGCTATTCAATACAATGTTCTATGAGTACAAATCATACGGTGAAGTGAAAGATAATGAACCAGATGGCATTTTTCATGATTGGCGAACGCTACTCGTTGAACAAAGCCGCGAGAAAATAGATGCAAAACGTCGAGAAATGATTAGCAGGCATGATTTTAAATTTATTATCTCAGCTGACTATAAGGGCATCTCGTTTGTAGAGCCTGGCGAGCAAGACAGCAGACGCTTATACAGCCTTACTTCAAAAACACCTATTATCAAGCCGCATAAAGGCCATGTGTGGCTTGAGTTTTTAGGTATCTTATTGCTTGTGGTTGGTGCAGGTCTCATCACATTTGAGAGTAAACTGACAAGACAGCATTAATGAGTTGCAGAACCTGACGCGTGTTAGCTGGCGTCAGGGTCACGAGGAATTAAATGAGCAAACTGTTGCTGGTGGATTTGTTCGTATAAGGTCGCTGCATAGCTTTGCGCATCATGTAATCGGCGATTACTAATGTGCTTTCTAAGGTCATCAAGAGCAGCGGTTGCAGGCTCATATCCCTGACTACTTGCCAAACTTAGCCAAACCGCACCATGAAATACGCTGTGCGGAACACCTTGCCCTTTGATAAAAAATAGCCCCATGTAGAATTGCGCTCTATGATTACCTGCCATAGCAGCTAGGCGCATCCATTTGGCTGCAAGGGGAGGCTGTTCATTTTTTAAATAATACAAAGCTTTGTTTAGTACGTTTTCAACAGATTGAGTACTTTTATCTGGCGCCGACCCTTTATCGGGTTGGGTAATAAAGGCAAGTACATTATCAAGCTGTTGCTCTAAATCTAAGCCTACTGGCGAATTATCAGACATAGTTTAGTTATTTTCTTGAATTAAAAGACCTTATTAGTTTAGAACATTGCAAGGCAAAATGTCCTCTTATTGAGATAAAATATGATAAAATTAGCCAATTAATCTCAACTTAAAGTTCAACATGTTCGAAAGACTTTTCAAAATCACTGAAAACAACACCTCTGTGCGCCGCGAGACTATTGCTGGCATCACAACATTCATTACCATGGTTTACATTGTATTTGTTAACCCTGCCATGCTAGCAGAAGCGGGAATGGATCAAGGTGCGGCATTCGTAGCAACCTGTATTGCTGCTGCAATTGGCTGTTTTATCATGGGTTTATGGGCAAACTACCCATTAGCACTGGCTCCGGGTATGGGCTTAAACGCCTTCTTCACTTATGGTGTTGTTTTGGGCATGGGCTACACTTGGCAAGCTGCATTAGGTGCAGTTTTTATGTCTGGCTGTATTTTCTTATTCTTAAGCCTATTTAAGGTGAGAGAGTGGATCATTGATGCTATTCCACTGGTATTAAAGCGTGCCATTGCCACAGGTATCGGTGCTTTCTTAGCGCTTATTGCATTGAAAAACGCTGGGATTATCGTAGCAAGCCCTGCAACCTTAGTGCAGTTAGGCGATATCACAGCCCCAGGTCCACTACTTGCGATTTTTAGCTTCTTTGTTATTGCTGCGCTGTTATATCGCGATATGAAAAGCGGCGTGCTTATTAGTATTTTACTAGTAACGGCTATTGCGCTTGGTTTAGACCTTGTGGAATATCAAGGAATTATTTCAATGCCGCCTTCAATTGCACCAACCTTTATGCAATTGGACTTTGCAGCCGCATTCGAAATCTCAATGCTAACAGTGGTTTTTGCGTTCTTATTTGTTGATTTGTTTGATACTTCAGGCACTTTAGTTGCTGTAACGCAAAAAGCAGGTCTTGCTGATGAACAAGGTAAAATGCCTCGTTTAGGTCGTGCATTAAGTGCCGACAGCACAGCTACCATTGCAGGTTCAATGCTTGGTACATCAACAACAACGTCTTACATTGAATCAGTAGCAGGTGTGTCAGTGGGCGGCCGTACAGGTCTTACTGCTGTGGTTGTAGGCATTTGTTTTTTGTTAATGATGTTCTTTGCGCCACTTGCTAGTATGATCCCAGCTTATGCAACTGCGGGTGCGATTTTGTATGTTGCTGTTTTAATGATGCAAAACTTAAAGCTGGTAAATTGGGATGATATGACAGATGCAATCCCTGTCAGCGTGGTATTATTAATGACACCGCTCACTTTCTCGATTGCACACGGTATTGCACTTGGTTTTATTTCGTATACTGCGGTGAAGTTGGTATGTGGTAAAAAAGATGAAATCAGTATTAGTGTGTGGGTATTAACAGCGCTATTTATTGTTAAGTTTGCGTTTTTATCTTAATTTGCACAAAGCAAAGAAAAAGTGGTTTACCACTTTTTCTTTGGTGCGAATAATACATCTAAATCGTCTTGCTCTTGTTCTGCTTTTTTCTTCAGTGACGTTGCATTTGATGCTTTTAATTCAGAACTAATCGTTTCTAGATAATTCTCTACTTCTTGCTTTTTGGTATTAACATAATCATCGCTATAGCTAACTGCGCTGAGAGTCGCAAGTGCCTTTTCAAAATACTGTCTGGCAGAACCCACCATGTTTGCTGAACGGGCAGAGATACCACGCTTAATTTGGCTTTCTACATTGATTCGCAGTTGTAACTTTTCAAGACGTTTATCTTCAGCAACAAATATTTGGCTATCTATTTTACCTTTGCCATGCTCTGAGCGAAGTAAGGCACGTAATTTCTTTATCCCTTGAATTAGGGCAATCAGTTGTTTGTCGTTATCTGGTAGGGCTAATGCATCACTATTATTAGCTTCGATTGGAGAGGCTAAACGTTCTTTTGATTCTTTTAATCTGTTTTTCAATTCTTTTGAGCTTGGAGAGAGCTCTACCATACCTGCTAAAGCATCATAAATACGACGCTGAATAATACGTAGGATATTTTCAGACATTGGGATATTGGCACTGTTAAGCAGTACATCCTCTGCTTCTTCAATGATTTTTTTCTGTTTTGTAAGCTCTTTACGGCGCTCTGCTTCTTGTTTTTCTTTATGTTGTTGCACTGCACTGACCCATAGTGCGATCACAATTAATGCAACAATGAGCATGATGATGATAGAAACAATCATTACTAAATCTCAGTTTTAACTATCTAATTTTTTTATCTTACATTAAAAAGATTAGATCTGAACAGTTTTGCGGTTAGTTATCTCGAATAAACTTCTTACACTTACTACTTTATAATGAGTATAGCCTTAAACTAGCACCTTTATTGAATATTTTGCGAGTAAACACCGCTACCGAGCTGTAATTTAATGTGTTAGCCTTAGAAACAATCGATATAAATGTATAGCGCGATGAAATATCGCTTGGCATTGCGCTTTACAGCCTTTATAAATAAACAATAACAACGTCTACAATGCAGCCATGAAACTACAACAACTCAGATATATAGTCGAAGTCCAAAATCATAAACTGAATGTATCCGCAACAGCAGAAAGTTTATTTACCTCGCAACCGGGGATCTCGAAACAAGTTCGTATGCTTGAAGACGAACTCGGTGTACAGATCTTTGGCCGCAGTGGTAAACACCTTACCCATGTAACCAGTGCAGGTAACGAAATTATTAATATCTCACGGGAAATACTGTCGAAAGTTGAAGGTATTAAAGCGGTTGCCAATGAGCATACCTTACCCGATCAAGGTAAGCTTAATATTGCGACTACTCATACTCAGGCTCGTTATGCATTGCCGAATGTTATTCAAGGTTTTATGAAAAAGTACCCAGCTGTTTCGCTGCACATGCATCAAGGTACGCCGCAACAAATTTCAGATGCTGCAGCACGCGGCGATGCTGACTTTGCCATTGCGACTGAGGCATTGCATTTATATTCTGATTTAGTCATGTTGCCTTGTTATCACTGGAATCGCAGTATTGTTGTGGCAAAAACACATCCGCTCGCGCAAAAGGCTGATAATTTAACGGTTGCCGATGTGGCTAAATACCCACTTATTACTTATGTGTTTGGTTTTACGGGTCGTTCTGAATTAGATAAAGCTTTCAATGCGCATGGGCTTGAGCCGCATATTGTATTTACTGCAACCGACGCTGATGTAATCAAAACCTATGTCCGTTTAGGGCTAGGTGTGGGTGTTGTGGCGTCTATGGCGATTGATCAAATAACTGATTCTGATTTAGTGTGTATTGATGCAAGCCACTTATTTGAAGCGAGCACTACCAAAATTGGTTTTAGAAAAGGCAGCTTTTTACGCAGCTACATGTATGATTTTATTGAGCGTTTTGCACCACACTTAACTAAAGAGTTAGTGGAAAAAGCAAGCTTATTACGTAATCAAGAAGATGTTGATAAGCTCTTCGAAAACATTGAATTACCAGTAAAATAGATATAAAGAAGCCGCGTTAAAGCGGCTTTTTTATTGTGCTCAAAAGGTGCTATAAATTAACACTCGATGATATTAACAGCTAAGCCACCGCGCGCGGTTTCTTTGTATTTTGTTTTCATATCATTTCCTGTGTCGAGCATGGTTTTAATGACCTTATCAAGCGTAACCTTTTGCTCGCCAGAACCGCGCATTGCCAAACGTGATGCGTTAATTGCTTTAATTGAACCCATCGCATTACGTTCAATACACGGAACTTGCACAAGACCGCCAACGGGGTCACAAGTTAAACCCAGGTTGTGCTCCATACCGATTTCAGCGGCATTTTCAACTTGCACAACATTACCACCCATTATTTCAGTTAGTGCACCAGCGGCCATTGAGCAGGCAACGCCCACTTCACCTTGGCAACCTACTTCAGCACCCGAAATTGAAGCATTCTTTTTATATAAAATACCAATTGCTGCAGCTGTTAATAAATAACGTGTTGCAATATCACGGTCTACTTCTTTAATGAAAGTGTGATAATACATTAATACCGCTGGCAAGATACCCGCAGCACCATTGGTTGGTGCGGTAACAACACGGCCACCTGCTGCATTTTCTTCATTTACTGCAAGAGCAAACAAATCAACCCAGTCCATTGCGCGCAATGGGTCATTATTAACCTCAATATTTAATTTAAGGTGTAAGCTTGGTGCGCGGCGTTTTACTTTTAAACCACCTGGTAAGATACCCTCTGTACGCATACCTCGCTCGATACAGGCTTTCATTACTTGCCAAATATTAAACAGCTCATCTTTAATGTCTTTTTCGCTGCGTAGAGTTTTTTCGTTGTGCATCATAAGCGTTGATACACTAAAACCTGATTCACGGCATAGATCTAATAGCTCTTTTGCAGTATTAAACGGGTAAGGAGCTGGGTTTTCTTCGCGTATCTCGAGCGCTTTTTGTTTTTCGTTCTCGAACTCATCATCGCTTACGATAAAACCACCACCGATTGAGTAATACACCTTACTAAATAATTTTTCGCCATTTTGGCTGGCAATGATTTCCATTGCATTTGAATGTTTTGGTAGTGTTTTACGGCGGTGGAATACAATCGCCCCTTGCTTTGGGAAATTGGCTTTATGGCTTTGGTTTAAATAAATAACCTGTTCTTTTTCGATTTTTGCGAGGATATCGTCTACTAAATCAGCATCAATGGTTTCTGGATCATAACCAGCAAGACCTAATATTACGGCTTTACCAGAGCCGTGGCCAATACCTGTCTGCCCTAATGAGCCAAACAGCTCAACTTTAATATCGGTCACGTTTGCAAGTAAGTTTTTTTCTTCTAATTCGTTTACAAATAAACGCGAAGCGCGCATTGGGCCAACAGTGTGAGATGACGATGGGCCAATACCAATACTAAACATATCGAATGCACTGATCATAATTTGCTACTCATTTTTCTATTAACGGCATACTACCTGCCTTTGAACGGTGCCACATGATAACGTTTAAACGTGTCTGTGTAACCCTAAAAGCAGGATAATTAAACTGGTAGGGCGAGCTGTTTGATAAAGTTATTAATAATGCTGGCTGTTGCCCCCCAAAGCAGACCATGCGGGGTCATTAAGCCTTGTAAAATAATGATTTTACCATTTCGTTCAAAGGGCAGGGGCTGCCAATTTTGTTGATTACTCAAATAAGATAAAGGCAGTAAAAAGCTAGCAGCAACTTCGTTGGGATCTGCCTGCCATGTTGTGCCTTCGCTAAGGACACAAACAAATGGCTCAATAGTGAAACCGGTTAGGGTCGCGTATTGGTGTAATTTACCGTGAACCGTCACTTGATGTGTCGCAATATTGAGCTCTTCATTGAGCTCTCGAAGGGCTGTGTGCATCAAAGAGTCATCATGCTTTTCATACTTACCACCTGGTAAGCAAATTTCCCCCGGGTGGTGAAGCAGATAACTTGGTCGTTTACATAGTAATAAATGTGCTTCGTCATTTACATCAAGCAATGGTAGCATCACGGCACTGGCGCGCTTTTCGGCATTAAAGCGAATGGTGCTAGGGCTCTGTGTGGTTTTACTTAAACTAAAACGAGCTATTATTTGCTGACTATTCAAGGTAGTTACTTCAACTTTTACTTTAACAAAGGCAGTATTTTATTTACTTTATCGTAAGTTTCTTGGTACTCCAAGTCGACCTTTGAATCAGCCACAATGCCGCCGCCAGCCCAGCAATAGATAGCACCTTGATGACACACTAAAGTACGAATTGTTATACTGGTATCCATGTTGCCACAGGCACTCAAGTAGCCAATTGAGCCGCAGTACACACTACGGCGATGCGGTTCAAGCTCTTCTATGATTTCCATAGCGCGAATCTTCGGTGCTCCAGTAATTGAACCGCCTGGAAAAGCAGCATGAATTTGGTCAACGGCATCTTTGCCATCCGCTAATTCTGCGCGCACAGTACTTACTAAGTGATGTACTGCCGGAAAGCTCTCTATGGCAAATAAGGACGGCACGGTGACACTACCTGGACGGGCAACTTTTCCTAAATCATTACGCAAAAGATCGACAATCATGACATTTTCCGCACGGTCTTTCTCAGATTGTTGTAAGCGAGAAGCTTGCGCTTGGTCATGTTCATGGTCGGCCAAACGAGGAAGCGTTCCTTTAATTGGTTTGGTTTCTATTTGGCCCTGATTAACTGAAATAAAACGCTCAGGCGAGATTGATAAAATAGCGCCATCAGGATGGTTTATATAGCTTGAGAATGGTGCTTTATTGGCTTCTCGCAACTGTTTATAGGCTTGCCATGTTGAACCCGAAAATTCAGCTTTAAATCGCTGAGCAAGGTTTATTTGGTAGCAATCACCGCTTTTTAAATAAGTTTGAATTTGTTCAAACTTTTCGCTGTAGCTGGCTTTGGTCATATTTGAGTGCCAGTCACTTGTTAGAGCGAACTCTGCACTTTCTGGTGTTTCGTTTAGCTGCTGTTGATAGAGTGCTAAGCGATTATGATTTGGCTGACAGACGTAAAACCAGCTTTGTTGTTGCTTATCAAAAATAAGGGCATCAGGATAAAGACCTATTGCCATTTGCGGCATATTAATATCGTTTTCGGCAGTAGTCGGCATGCTTTCAATCACGCGACCTAAATCATAACCAAAATAACCAAGCCAACCACCAGTAAAAGGTAGGTTGTTTGAGTTTGGTGTGTGATTAAACTCCCTAAGACCAGATTTCATCAAACTAAAGCAATCACTTGATTGTAATTTACCATCTACAAAGCACTGATTGTCGCGCACCTCTAATTGCTTTAATGGCGCAATGGCAATGATATCGAAACGGCTATTCACATGCTCGCTATTAGCTGAATCAAGTAACACGGCGTGGGGCAAATGAGCGAAATGAGTAAATAGCGTGATGCAATCACCGCTTAATTCTAATTTAATGCATAAATTTTCATCGTTTATCATCTACATTGCCCTGAATAACTAGCCCGAAACGGGCGAGGAGGGTATCATAAGTTAAATTTGATTGGCAGCGTTATGATTTCCTTTATAGTGATGCCATGACTAACCCGTAGAGTAAATCTTCGTCACCGGTTTACTCAGGATCACGTACAGCGCTACGCGATAAAAACTTAAGGAACCCGTAATGAGTACAATTCGTCAGCAAGACTTCATTGATAGCATTGAAGATGCATTGCAATACATTTCTTTTTATCACCCTCTCGATTTCGTACAAGCCTTAGAAAAAGCTTACAACAAAGAGCAAAGCAAAGCGGCAAAAGATGCCATTGCGCAAATATTAATTAACTCTCGAATGTCAGCTGAAGGTAAGCGTCCACTATGTCAAGATACAGGTATTATTACTTGTTTCGTAAAAGTAGGTATGGATGTTAAGTGGGATAAAACAGACATGACCGTACAGCAAATGGTTGATGAAGGTACCCGTCGCGCATACTTAAACCCAGATAACCCGTTACGTGCATCAATTGTTGCAGACCCTGCTGGTACGCGTAAAAACACCAAAGACAATACACCATCAGTTGTTCATATCGACTTAGTGCCAGGCGCTGAAGTAGAAGTAATGGTGGCAGCGAAGGGCGGCGGCTCAGAAAATAAAACGAAAATGGTTATGCTTAACCCATCTGATGATGTGGCTGCATGGGTTGAAAAAACATTACCAACGATGGGTGCGGGCTGGTGTCCACCTGGCATGCTAGGTATAGGTATTGGTGGTACTGCAGAAAAAGCTGCGGTACTTGCTAAAGAGTCATTAATGGATCCGGTTGATATTCACGAGCTGATTGAGCGCGGCGCAGAAACAACTGAAGAAAAAATGCGTATCGATATCTTCGAACGTGCAAATAAATTAGGTATTGGTGCACAAGGTCTTGGCGGTTTAACAACCGTAGTTGATGTGAAAATCAAAACGGCACCGACTCACGCAGCATCAAAACCAGTGGTTATGATCCCTAACTGTGCAGCAACTCGTCACGTTCACTTTACTTTAGATGGTTCAGGCCCTGCTGATCTTAAAGCACCGAAACTAGAAGATTGGCCAGAAGTTACGTTTGAAGTTGGCGAAGGTACACGTCGCGTTGATTTAAACACACTGACTAAAGAAGATACGCAAGAATGGAAGATGGGTGAAACTGTACTTCTGTCTGGTACTATCTTAACGGGTCGTGATGCAGCTCATAAGCGTCTACAAGACATGATCCAATCAGGTGAAGGTTTACCAGAAGGCGTTGATTTTGATAACAAGTTTATCTACTACGTTGGCCCTGTAGATGCTGTGGGTGATGAAGCAGTAGGCCCAGCAGGCCCTACAACTGCGACTCGTATGGATAAATTCACCGATATGATGTTAGAAAACACAGGCATCATCGGTATGATTGGTAAAGCTGAGCGTGGTCCTGCTACAGTAGAATCAATCAAAAACAATAAGTCTATCTACTTAATGGCGGTAGGTGGTGCAGCTTACCTTGTTTCTAAAGCAATCAAGAAAGCACGTGTTGTTGCGTTCGAAGATTTAGGTATGGAAGCAATCTACGAGTTTGAAGTAGAAGATATGCCAGTAACCGTTGCTGTTGATAGTGAAGGTGCGAATGCGCATACGCAAGGCCCAGCTATTTGGAAAGCAAAGATCGAAGAACTTGATGGCAAATTAAAATAACCATCTTGTAACTCTTTAAATAAACGGCGCAACAGCGCCGTTTTTTTCAGCTCTGACCAGTCTTAGTTATTTCTTCACCATCCCCTTAAAAAGCATATATTTCTTGGCTTTATCGATACAATTTCTTTGTAATATTTTCTTTACGCTATACTTTACCTTTACGTTCACGTAATTAAGTATGCAATGTTAATATTTTGTTTTGAATTAACAATGCTTAAAGTGTGCTTTTTATGGTGTGTTTTTTCTTTAAAGTGTTATTTTTTGAGTCGTTATTTCGGCAGGGGAACTTTGCTTAGTTTTATCATCTCATATAGTGGCAAGGGAGCAAACGAAGTGATAAAGTCTCGGCACTTTCAGCGCTCACACCCCTTAGGGTAAGAAAATTTCGGAGTATTTAACTGTGGCTGTATTTAATAAAGTCGACTTTGATAACCACGAGCAAGTGGTGTTTTGTTCAGATAAAGAATCAGGCCTAAAAGCTATTATCGCGGTTCATAATACCAAGTTAGGTCCAGCAGTTGGTGGTTGCAGAATGTGGGACTACTCAACAGATGAAGATGCTGTAACTGACGCACTACGTTTATCAAAAGGTATGACGTATAAAAATGCTGTGGCACGCTTACCATTTGGTGGCGGTAAGTCAGTGATTATTGGTAATGCAAAAGAAATAAAATCAGAGCAACTTTTCCGTGCATTTGGTCGTCAATTAGAGCGATTAAGCGGTAGCTACTATTCAGCTGAAGACGTGAACATCACCTGTGACGATGTTGCTATTATGAATAAAGAAACTAACTATGTATTAGGTCTTGAAGGTAAAAGTGGTAACCCATCACCTTTTACTGCTTATGGTACATTCTTAGGTATTAAAGCTGCATTACAACATCAACGTGGTCACCAAGACCTAGCAGGTGTTAAAGTAGCAGTTCAAGGTTTAGGTGCGGTGGCGTATGGCCTATGTAAGCATTTACACGAAGCGGGCGCAACGTTATTTGTAACAGATATCAATGAGCAAGCTGTTGAGCGTGTTGTTAATGACTTTAACGCTACGGCTGTTGGTATTGATGAAATCTACGACTTAGATGTCGATGTTTATGCACCGTGTGCACTAGGCGCAACGGTAAACGACACGACTATCCCGCGTTTAAAAGCAACGATTATTGCAGGTTGTGCGAATAACCAATTAGCAGAGTCTCGTCACGGTGAAATTATTCGTGAAAAAGGTATCTTATACGCACCAGATTACGTAATTAACGCAGGTGGTATCATCAACGTTTACTACGAAACAGCGCCAGAAGGTTATAGTGCAGAAGCATCAACGAAACACGTTGAAGGCATCTTTGATACCCTAACTGAAATCTTTGCTCGTTCGGAAAAAGAGCAAAAGTCGACGCATTTAATTGCAGATGAGCTAGCATTAGAAATCATCGAAAACGGCTTATAATTTAGTAAATTCACTAAATTTACAGTCAAAAAAAGGTGCGCAGGTCGCACCTTTTTTGTATCTGTTATTTATCGCATCAAGGTGACGAAGTTAAGCTTGCTAGGTACACTCAGCTTTTAAATTTCGAGGACACCTAATGAAAGCTCCATCTTGTGAAATCACGCCTATTGATCTAGCGACTTGGCCTCGTAAACAGCATTTTGCTTTTTTCAAAGAATTTTCTCTGCCTTATTTTAATGTGTGTGTTTCGCTCGATATGGCAGCTCTCTACACTAAATGTAAAACAGAGTCTTATTCGTTTTTTCACTGCTATGTCTACCTAACACTTGAAGCATGCCATGATTATGCGCCGATGCGTCAACGTATTATTGATTGTTTGCCAGTACAACTGTCATCGGTAAGAGGCAGTGTTGTAGAGCTTGCTGAAGATGAAACATTCCGCTTTAGTTATTTTGAAAAACAAGCGTCGATGGACGATTTCTCAAAACATGCCATTGCAGCGAGCAAAACAAGTAAAGCAAAGCCATTTTTTTCTGATGCATTTGCTGCAACAGAAGGGCAGCCTGATCTTATTCATATCTCAGTGCTTCCATGGTTAAACTTCACAGGCTTCTCGCATGCCGTGAGTGAGGGGCACGGCCTTGGTATACCTAAGTTTGTGTTTGGTCAATATGACTCGAAAACTGGCAAGATGCCACTCTCAATTGATGTGCATCATGCTTTGATGGATGGCTTACATGTGGCGCGATTTGTGAAAATACTGCAAGATAAAATTACGAATTTTTGTAATTGATTGTTGCTAAATGTCATTAAAGTGAGTAAGAATTGCAACTAATGTAGTATTATCTGAAGTTAGCGATGACTTTGGCTTCACAGAGCTACATCACTGAATAGAACGATAATAAATATCAGGGTTTTAGTTTTATGGTGCGGGTAGTTAGTTGTATTTTACTTTTCTTATGTTTCAGCGCTTTTGCAGACTCTGCACGCCTCTCTCTGAGTGACTACTTTACAGAGACTTGGAGTACTCGCGCCGGACTTCCTCATAATAGTATTAATAGCGTTACGCAAACTAAAGATGGCTACATTTGGATAGCGACTTGGGAAGGCCTTTCTCGCTTTAATGGCCGTGAGTTTAAACTTTTCACTCGCACAGAAATTCCTGGTTTACCAGATTCAGGCTTACGTAGCCTTATTCCCATGGATAATGGAGATTTATATATCGTTGGTGCGCGAGGTGGTATTGCTCTTCGCTCACAAGGTGGGTGGCGCGCATTACCCAGTTCTTCTGCGATGGTAAATCATGCGCTTGTCACTGAACAAGGTGAGCTTTGGTTAGCACTAGAAGGACAAGGCATTACTTACCGTGCTTCTGAAAATGCCACTGAGCAAAAGTTACTTGATAAGCTGAGCGCATATCGTCTTTTACAGGACAAAACTGGGGTGATCTGGGCTGCTACCAGTGATGGACTCTATCAAATTATTAATAATCAAGTTCGTAGAGTAGGTCAAGAATCAGGCCTACCTGACGCCTCTGTCTTTACTTTGTTACTCACTAGTTCAGGTACCTTAATTGTTGGGACCGAAAAGGGAGTATGGAAAAAGCAGCAAGACAAATTCATTTCTGTTGACCCTGTACTGAATAAAGAATCTATTTCTAGCTTACTTGAAGATAGTGAAGGCGATTTGTGGTTTGGCACCATCAATAAAGGGGTGTTCAGACTCAGCAGTGTAGGACTTGAAAACTTGGCCGCCGATGATGGTTTACCCAACAACCGTATTTTATCTTTACTGCAAGATCGCGAAAAAAGTATCTGGGTTGGCACTAATGCTGGTTTATTTCGCCTGCGCGAAGCGCCATTTACAAATTGGAGTCAAAGTCGTGGGCTTGCATCTGACTATGTGCGTACCGTGTTATCGCATTCTGATGGTAGTTTGTGGGTGGGCAGTAGTAATGGTTTAAACCGTATTGAAAATGGCAAGCTCACAACTCTTAGCCAAGCCTATGAAAAAGACCCGCTATCAGTTTTAAGTTTAACCGAAGATAAACAAGGCACAGTGTGGTTAGGCACTTATACTGCAGGTTTAATGAAAGTGGTAAACAAACAAATTTACCCAGTAAGAAATCGCAGTAATGGCTTGATTAGTAATGAAGTTCGCGCTGTGTTGTTCGATAAAATGGATAACTTATGGATTGGCACCGCGGGTGGTTTAACCAAAATAGATCCTGCCGGGCAAACTGAATTATTCACCACAGAAGATGGTTTAATTGGTGATTTCATTATGGCCCTTGTCGAAGATGACCTTGGCAGGTTATGGGTTGGTACGGGGGTCGGTGTTTCAATTTATGACCCAGCAACAAAGCAGTTTAAAACTCTAGAGTTTCCAAAGCAGTTCAGTACTGAGTATGCATTTGGCTTTTATTTAGATGACGATACTATGTGGCTTGCTACTGATAGAGGCCTAGTTCGCTACAATCTCAGCACAGATAAAATGAGCTTGTTTGGTCGAGATCATGGTTTACCAGTTGATAAGCTGTTCCAAGTAATTGAGCAAGGTGACTCATTATGGCTGACCAGTAACCGTGGTGTTATTCAAGTCAACAAAGCTCAGTTAGTTGCAATACTAGATAACCCTGAAAAAGTTCAACCAATGAGCATTTCGATGCAGCTTTATGATGAAGGCGATGGCATGTTGAGTGCGCAAGCAAATGGCGGTTCAAACCCTGCAGCTGTTCTTCATTCCGATGGACAAATATGGGTTGCTACTGCTAAAGGTGTCGCTATCGTAACACCAGAACGCTTAAAAGAAGCTAGTAAACGACGATTATCGACGGTTATTGAAAGCTTTGAAGTCGATGGCAAACCAATGACTTTACCTGTTGGTAATGAAGTTTTGAGTTTACCTGCTGGTGTTTCTCGTGTTTCGTTTAACTATGCAGGGCTTAGTTTTATCATGCCTGGGCGTTTAAACTACCAAACTCAATTAAGTGGTTACAATCAACAATGGGTAGACAGGGGGCGTCTGGCCATTACGGAGTACACCAATTTACCGCCGGGTGAATATACCTTTAAAGTGCGTGCAGGGTATCCTAATAGTGATTGGCAAAATAATGAGCAAGTACTGCGTTTTAAAATCGCCCCTTATTTTTGGCAAAAAACTAGCTTTAAGTTATTTATCTTAATTGCCGTACTTTTTACTGCTTATGTCATTTATAAATACCGCTTATATCATTATAAGCGTATTGAAATTGAGTTAACCGAAAAAGTTGAACAGCAAATGCATGATTTACAAACCCAAGCGGATGCTTTTGCTCATTTAGCGAACCATGATCAGTTAACGCAATTACCGAACAGACGAGCTTTCGATAGCTGGTTATCTGAAAACTTTAATCAATTTCAGCGTGATAATAAAACGCTTAGTATTGCCATTATGGATATTGATCACTTCAAACTTATTAATGACAACTTCTCGCACTTAATTGGCGATAAAGTGATTTGTGAAATTGCTCGTTTGCTGCGCCTGAACTTCCCTGATGAAGGTTATGCCGCTCGTTGGGGCGGTGAAGAGTTTACTCTGCTGTTCCCTTATAAAAATGCTGAAGAAGCTGCAAAAATGTGTGAAATTATCCGTTTAGAAATAGCCGATTACGATTTTTCAGAATTAGCACAAGAGCTCTCAGTGACGGTTAGTTTTGGCGTTGCAGATAATGCAGAAGTTACTGATTATGACCGTTTATTATCACATGCAGATACAGCTCTTTATCACGCTAAAAACAACGGGCGTAATAAAATTTTTATTTATAATCAAGGTTGCACTGCGCTAGATTAGCCAATCTGAAAATAAAAATGTGTGTAAACAATTGATCTTTTTTTGTTTGCACACATTAAAGTATCAAGATTGTTTTTTAGGCGATAGTAATGCTTAACCTGGTTTTGATACTTTTTTTAATAATTTTTGTTGTGTGTTACTGGCGCTGGGACGACATCCGTAATCACTTTTGGCAGAAAAAATACCTCAATAACTCCCTCAATGTTCAGCAAAAAAATCTGCTGTTAAAATATATGCCTATCTACCGAAAGATGACGGATGCCGATCGTGAAAAGCTGGAGCGTCACATCGTTTGGTTTTTAAATGAAAAACGCTTTATTGGTTGTGATGGCCTTGAGCTTAATGATGCAATGAAGCTGATTGTAGCGGCAGATGCCTGTGTTTTAGTGCTTAATAAACCGTGGCCATTGTATCGCAATGTAAAAGAAATCCTACTTTACCCTAGTGCTTATTATGCACCACAAACTTCCCGCGATAATGCTGGGCTTGTCAGTTATCACAATACTGTGCGACAAGGTGAATCATGGCCGGGCGGAACGCTGGTATTGAGCTGGCATGATGTCCTTGAGGGGAATCGCTTGCCAAGTGATGGTCATAATTTGGTGTTTCATGAATTTGCCCATCAGCTCGACCAAGAAACCGGCAAAACTACAGGCACGCCATTGCTTTCGAGTAATGAGGATTACCAAAAGTGGGCAAAAGTATTTAGCCGTGCGTTTAATCAATTAAAAACCCATTTAGCCTATGGCATGCCTCATGTTATTCACAGCTATGGCGCGACCAATGAGGCAGAGTTTTTTGCTGTTATTACTGAAACCTTTTTAGAAAAGCCTGCTGAACTCAGACAGTTTGACCCAGAAATATACCATTTACTGGTTGGCTTTTATCAGTTTGATCCGATTGCGTGGCATTAGTCGACTATTTACGTCTGTTTAACACGAATCACTGGAATCTTGCTATGCTATTTGGTGCAATCCTAAAGGTGTGCATATAAGCAAAACAATAAAAAAGTGAGATTTCAATGAAGAAAATGCTTCATACAGCGCTTGCTGTATCGATTTCACTTGCTTTAACAGGGCAAGTGGCTGCAGCTGAGCAATCAAATGATGACAAATGGCAGGTAGACGCACCAAAAGGCCAATTCTTAGACGCTAAAATTAGTGTTGAGCAAGGCACGTGGATGAATGTTGATATTAGCCCTGATGGTAAAACAGTCGTGTTTGACCTACTCGGCGATATTTATACCATGCCAATGTCTGGTGGTACTGCAACGCAATTAACCAGTGATATAGCATGGCAAATGCAACCGCGCTTTAGCCCTGATGGTAAGCACATTGCATTTACTTCAGACCAAGGTGGTGGCGACAACATTTGGGTTATGGATTTAAATGGTGAAAACCAAAAGGCAGTAACGAATGAAACATTTCGTTTATTAAATAGCCCAGCTTGGAGCCCTGATGGAGACTACTTAGTGGCTCGTAAGCACTTTACTGCAAGCCGCTCTTTGGGTGCAGGTGAAGTATGGCTATACCATAAAGCGGGTGGTAAAGGTGTACAGCTAACTGCACGCGAAAACGACCAAAAAGACTTAGGTGAGCCAATGTTCTCGCCTGATGGGCGTTATGTTTATTTCTCTCATGATGCAACGCCGGGTAAAACATTTCATTACTCTAAAGACTCTGTAGCGGGTATTTATAAAATTAAACGCTATGACCGTGAAACTGGCGATATTGAAACAATTATCGATGGCATGGGCGGGGCTATTCGTCCTACACCTTCGCCAGATGGTAAAAAGCTTGCTTACATCAAGCGTGATGATTTTCAAACAAGCTTGTACTTATATGACCTTCACACCGGTGAGCATACTAAGCTGTATGGTGAGCTTGAGCGCGATATGCAAGAGACATGGGCTATTCATGGCGTATATCCAACAATCGCTTGGACACCAGATAACGAACAATTGGTATTTTGGGCTGGTGGTACTATCCATAAGCTAGATGTCGATGATAAGTCTGTTTCGACTATTCCATTTAAAGTTGAAACCAATAAGCAAATTCAAAAAGCAGTGCGTTTTACACAAAACATCGATAGCGATAATTTTGATGTGAAAATGCTGCGCAATGTACAAATTTCACCAGATGGTGAAACGGCTATATTTGAAGCGCTAGGTCATATTTATAAGCGTGATTTAGAGTCTGGCAAAGTGAAGCGCTTAACTAAGCAAGACGATCACTTTGAATTATTCCCACAGTTCTCTCGTGATGGAAAGAAAATTGTTTACACAACATGGGATGATAATGAGCAGGGCTCAGTACGTGTTGTATCTGCGCGTAGTGGTCGTGGCGATACTATTACCAAAGAGCCGGGTAAATATGTAGAGCCAACATTTAGCCCAGATGGCAAAACGGTTGTTTACCGTAAAGCGTCAGGCGGCAGTATTCTTAATCCTACATGGTCATTAGAGCCAGGTATTTACTCAGTAAGTGCTAAAGGCGGTAAAGCAACGCTTATCACTAAATCAGGCTATCAACCACAATTTGGTGCAGCAAACGACCGTATTTATGTGATGAGTCCTTGGCCAAAACCAACATTAAGCGTTGTTGAACTTGAATCAAAACAAATTCGTAAACTTTATGAATCAGAGCATGCAACAGAGTTTAGAGTATCACCAGATGGTAAATACTTAGCGTTTGCAGAGCGATTTAAAGTGTTTGTCACGCCATTTGTTGAACGTGGTAAAACCATTAATATTGGCCCGAAAGATAGCCAATTCCCAATTGAGCAGCTCTCTGTTCGTGCGGGTGAAAATATCAGTTGGAGTGGTACAAGCGATAAACTTTATTGGAGCTTGGGCCCTGAGTTATATCATGCAAGCCTAGCGGGTTTATTTGATATTAACCAAAATGCTGAGACTGATTTTAAAGTTAAAAGTGGCGACAATATCGGTTTTACAAAAACCATGGCGGAGCCTAAATCTGTATTTGCATTAACTGGCGCGCGCATTATTACCATGAATGGTGAGCAGGTCATTGAAAACGGCGTTATTGTTACCGACGGTAAGCATATTAAAGCTGTAGGTAGTAAAGACAGTGTTGATATTCCTAAAGGCGCAGAAGTAATTGATGTGACTGGTAAAACAATTATGCCGGGTATTGTTGATGCGCATGCACATGGCTCGCAAGGTAGCGATGAGATCATTCCACAGCAAAACTGGAAGAACTTAGCTGGATTAGCGTTAGGTGTGACAACGATTCATGATCCATCAAACGACACCACTGAGATTTTTGCTGCAAGTGAAATGCAAAAAGCAGGCATGATTGTCGGCCCTCGTATCTTCTCTACGGGTACCATTTTATATGGTGCGAATATGCCAGGTTATACATCGCACATTGACTCGCTAGAAGATGCTAAGTTCCACCTTGAGCGCTTAAAGAAAGTGGGCGCGTTTAGTGTTAAATCATATAACCAACCGCGTCGTGAACAGCGCCAGCAAGTAATTGAAGCAGGCCGTGAACTTGAAATGATGGTTGTGCCAGAGGGGGGATCATTACTGCAGCACAACTTAACTATGGTGGTTGATGGTCATACGGGTATTGAACACTCAATTCCTGTAGCCAATATATACGATGATATTCGCCAGCTTTGGTCTCAAAGCGATGTTGGTTATACGCCGACATTGGGTGTAGCTTACGGTGGTATTTGGGGTGAAAATTATTGGTACGACAAGACAGATGTATGGAATCACCCACGCTTAAGTAAGTTTGTACCAAAGAATCAACTTTTACCTCGTTCAATGCGTCGTGTTAAGGCTCCCGATCATCACTATAATCACTTTAACAATGCCCGTGTTGCTAAAGAGCTACAGGACTTAGGTGTATTAGTGAACTTAGGTGCACACGGTCAACGTGAAGGTTTAGCGGCACATTGGGAAATTTGGATGTTTGCGCAAGGTGGTATGACACCACTTGAAGCTATTCGTGCAGCAACGTTAGATCCCGCTAAATACATTGGCCTTGATAACAACATCGGTTCTCTGGAGCCGGGTAAACTTGCCGATTTAATTGTTATTGACGGTAACCCGCTAACTAACATTCGTGATACAGATAAAATAGATTACACCATGATTAATGGTCGTTTATTTGATGCTGCAACAATGAACGAAGTGGGTGAGAAAAAACGCGAAAAGTTATATTTCGAAAAAATCTAACAAAGAGAAGGTTTAACTTAAAGCGGCCATTGTGCCGCTTTTTTTATGATTTATTTATTGTTTTAAGTGAGGAAACTGTTTAGTTCCTATTAGTTTTGCTTGGCAGATCATGCCTTCAACGAGCGTCATTAAATAGTAGCTTTGCGTGTCCAGCTGCGCACTTTCCATGTTATTACACGATGACAGACGCAGTTTAATTAACTGCTGTATGGCCATTTTATGTTCTTTACAGGCTTGATTTATCGGGCTAGTAGGATCAGGAAACTCGGCTGCAGTGTTAATAAATAAACAGCCATTGAAATCACCTAACTCAGTCACCTCAGAATTAAACCAAGCTTCATGGCAGCTGATCAAAGCTACTTTAAATTCTTCAACAGTGGTTAGCTTGCTGGTGGCATGCGTTAACCAATTTAAGAATTTGTTATGTCGCTCACTAAGGCACGCAAGTAATAATTCATCTTTACTTGCGAAATGGTGGTACATGGTTTTTTTGGCGACACCAGCCACATTAATAATTTCGTTTATTCCCACACTATGAATGCCTTTTTGATAAAAAAGTGACAGGGCAGTCAAAATAATATGTGTTCGTTTATCCATAACAAAGCCTCATTGGGTGACTAATGATAGCTTGACAGAAGTAGACCGAGTTGTCTACCATTTGCGAGGTAGACAACTCGGTCTACTTTTGGAGGTGTTATGGAAAATAAGTTTCGTAAAGCTGCTATTGCTGGCATATTTGCTTGTATGGCAATTTTTGTTTTAGCGTATTTGCAGCAATTAGGAAATTATGGTGTTTGGTTGATGGCGCCATTTGGTGCAACTGCGGTGCTGGTGTTTGGTGTACCGCACAGTCCTTTAGCGAAAGCGAAGAATGTCATCGGCGGGCACATTTTGACTGCTTTAATCGGCGTTGTATTTGTAAATTATGTTGGAGTAGGGCCTGTTGAAATTGCTTTAGCCACAGGGTTGGCAATTAGCCTGATGATGTTGACAGATACAATTCATCCCGCAGCAGGCGCTAACCCAATTTTGATTATGCAATCTCTACAAAGTTGGGATTTTTTAGTGATGCCCGTACTGATTGGAACTGTGTTTATTGTGTTATTTGGTTACTTAAGTCAATGGCTATTAAATATTCAGTTGAATGGACATAAAAAAACCGCTAACGAGTAGCGGTTTTTAAAATTTTTAAGTGTAATTAAATTACACAACACCACGCGGTAAACGACAATCGTGGTCTTTTTCAGCTAGGTTAACAATCCAAAGCTCTTCAGCTTTGTAACCATCATCGTTTGCTGTAACAACAGTGAACGATGCTTTCTTAGCTGTTTTAGCCGGCGCAGCGGTTTTAGTTTTGGTTTTTTTCGCTGGTGCTTTTGGTGCTTCTTCTGCTTTAGGCTCAGCTGTTTTACCAGAAGTGAGCTCTTCAGTCAGCGCTGCAACATCAGCAAGGCGCATATTTTTGCCACCGTCGATGCTATACCAACCAGGTTTTGTTGTGATTTCAGGTTTCTTACCATTCGCTGCTTCGTATGCTGCTTCGAAGGCATTTAACACTTCTGTTTTGTCTAGTTTGCTCATCAGAGACCCTATACGTTGTAAACACAGATTAAGAATATATATTTATACCTATTTTCAGCTTACTTTTCAATTTTTTGCGATTTTCCTTCCATTTTTCACTCATAAACGCCAAAATTTGCACAAAATAGAGGGTTGAAGGACGATTTTTATATGCAACGCAAACAATTTACTCAATTATTAAACGACATTCTTAAACCTGATTCTATCGCTGACTTTTGCCCAAATGGCTTACAAGTTGAAGGTGCGAGCGAAGTAAAAAAAATAGTGACGGGTGTCACAGCAAGTCAAGTATTGATTGATGCTGCTATTACACAAAATGCAGATACTATTTTGGTACACCATGGTTATTTCTGGAAAGGGGAATCACAGCCAATCACGGGCATGAAAAAGCGCCGTATAGCGGCACTTTTAAAAAATGATATTAATTTATATGGCTATCATTTACCGCTAGATATTCACCCCGACATTGGTAATAACGCACAATTGGCAAAGTTACTCGATATTGAGTTCACAGGCGGGCTTGAATCAGGTCCAAATAGTGTGCCAGTAAAGGGACGTTTAAAAACACCGTTAAGCGGTGAAGAGTTTTCCGACAAAATTACTCAAGTACTTAACCGTGCACCATTAACTAGCTTGGTTAGAGAACAGAAAATCGAAACCATCGCTTGGTGCACAGGAGGTGGACAAGGGTATATTGATTTAGCGGCTGCTCAAGGTATTGATGCTTATCTTACTGGTGAAGCCTCTGAGCAGACTATTCATAGTTCACGTGAGCAAGGCATCGACTTTTTTGCAGCAGGACACCATGCTACTGAGCGTTATGGCATTAAAGCCTTAGGCGAACTTTTAGCTGAGCAGCATGGTTTTGATGTAACGTTTATCGACATAGACAATCCAGTCTGATTAAGTCTATAGCGTCTCTGGATCAATCCAGCGGCGCACACTCACCCATGCACTGCCAATTTTCTCATGAGCAACTCTGGTCACTGCAACAAGTACAGCGTCATCAGGTATAAACTGTTTATACGTTGGATACTGACTAAAATCTTGAAAGTCGGTTGCCGCTGGGATCACATCAACACCTTGTGCATTAAATAAGTCTTTCGCTCGCGGCATATGGCTTGCTGAGGTGACTAGGGCAGTTTCTTTATCAACTAAATATATGGCAAGTCGTTTCGCTTCTTCTGCGGTATCCATAGCGAGGGGATTTTGTTTAATTCTCGTTGCAGAAATACCTAACGCTTTTGCTGTTTCAAACATGAGTTGACTATTGGTGGTATTAGCAAAACCGCCCCCTGATACATAGAGGGTGGCATTTGGATAATGGTGAGCAAGCTTAACACCTTCAAGTAAGCGAGCAAGCGCACAATCGCCTAACTGGTGGTTTGCTTGAAGGCGCGAGTTGGGCATTATTGAGCAGCCAAGTACCACAATATTATCAAGTTTAGGATGTTTTGCTTGGTTAAATTGCCATGCAGGGTTATTGCTTGTAGCTATCAATGACTGGCCAATAAATGGCGTGCTTATCAGCATTAAAGTTAAAATGCTAACAAAGCCAAAATAGAGTGCTTTGCGTTTATGTGTAATGGCTAAAAATACCATCACTAAAGTAAGCAGCCCGAGCAACGGCAGGGGCATTAATAATGAGCCAATGATCTTTTTAATTTCAAACATATATCAATGCTATTGTCTGTGACAGATAATGCTATGTTAGTTATTTTGCCTTGCTTTAGCGACCGTTATTTTGCTTACACGTATTTAAAAAGTGGCGATAAACAGGGTTATCTTTCATATTTTTTTTCATCGCTAAATACATAGGGCGTGTAAGACCTAATGCACCTAACGGAATAGACTTAATAAGCCCTTGGCTTTCATAAGGGGTGACTAGCCAATCTGGTAATGCTGCAACTCCCATACCTGCGCTCACTAATTGGAAAATCAATAAGCCTTGGTCAACAGTTTTAAGGGTGCCATCAAATCGTGCATTTTGAATGAAATGTTTAAAGATATCTTGGCGCTCACGCGGAATAGGGTAAGAAATAATTGTTTCGTTCTTTAAATCAAGGGCCGTGACATAGGCTTTTTTTGCCAATTCATGATCCGGTGCAACGATTAGTTTTAATTTAAAATCAAACAGGTGAGCATATTCAAGCTGATCTGGTTCACGGATATCAGAAGTCAGCACTAGATCTAATTCATCATTAATTAAATCTGGGATAGCGTCGTAACTAAAGCCGCGCTCGTAATCAATTTTAATATCAGGCCAAAAGTTATTAAATTCTTTTATGGTTGGTAGCAACCAATGAAAGCAGGCATGACACTCAACACTTAAACGTAAATTTGATATTGGCTGATTCAGGCTTTCCTTTAAGCGACATTTCGTTGCTTCAACTCGAGGTAATACCTCGTTAGCAAGTTCCAGAAGTAACATACCTTGTGGTGTGAAGCGCACAGGCTGTGTCTTACGTTCAAACAGTTGGCAATCTAACTTATTCTCAAGATCTTTAATTTGATGCGATAAAGCCGATTGAGTTAGAAATAACTCACGCGCTGTATTGACCAAAGAGCCTGTTTCTTTAAGGGTCGCTATGGTTTTTAAGTGTTTTATATCAATCATCTTTAAAAAATCTCATGAAAAATGTGAGTCTGACTCAGATTACGAACATACTACGCCTTAGAATTATTTTTTTCAACGTCTAGACGTCTAAAGTTGGCGATTAATTTAACCGCTTTTTTACAATACGCCTTCCTATAAATAATTGACAGCGTTGTCATCTAATTGTTTGTATTTTAGTTATGAAATTATATGAATTTACCTCAAGTTGAAACTTGCTATTTTAATAGTGTTATAGCTTGCGAGAACTAACTTGATATTTATTTTCAATTAATAGTAGTAGGGTAGAGCTGTTCGCTAAGGTATTATTTTTTATAATGTTATTATATAAAACAATGGTAGTTTTATTTTTCATAGGGATGTCTGTGTTGCGTACTGTATTTTTACTCTGTGTTTGTTGGGTTATGCCTGCTTTTGCTGGCACTATTAACAGCCAGTTTCCGACAGAAATTGACCCACATGGTCACTATGTTTTTTATTCACATGGTTTTATTGTAGAAGGGCATAACCCTAAGCCTGTTCACAAAACCTTTGGGATTTATGATTTTGTTGCCGTAAAAGAAGCGCTTGCAGATGAGAGCTATCATTTAATTGCTTACCATAGACCAAAAGGCACTGAACCTTTTGTGTTTGCGGAAAAGCTTGCAGCAGACGTTGAAGCATTAATAACTGCCGGTGTTGCTGAATCAAACATCAGTTTGGTTGGTTTTTCAAGGGGTGGGGCATTGTCGATAATGGCAGCCAATGAACTTAAACGTACAAATATCAACTTAATTATTTTAGCTGGTTGTGCTGGTTTAATTAAAAAGCTCCCATCAGTTAAAGCTTACGGCAAGGTTTACTCTATCTTTGAACGTTCAGATCAGGTTGGCTCTTGTCAATTTTTAATTGATAGGAATGAGGTAACCAAGTTCGAAGAAATAAGCATCAATACAGGGCTTTCACATGGCGCATTTTATAAGCCAAAAGATGAATGGGTGTTACCTATTAAGAAGTGGCTAAAGGATTAACTATGCCTTATATATTGTTATTTTTAGCGATTAGTGTTTTCGGAATAAGCTTTTCAAGCGATGCTGAGCCGTTTACGTTGCCGCGCACTGATACAGTTTTGCTTAAAGATAAACAATCAGACAACGAATACCCAATCACTATTAAACTGCCACCTAGCTACCAAAAGCAAAGTCATAAACGCTACCCTGTGGTGTATCTATTAGATGCAAATTATAGTTTGCCAATTGCCTCTGGTGCTAGTCGCTTTATGATGAATTCGGGGTCCATTGAAGAGGTGATTATCGTTGCTATAGGATACCAAAAAGGCATGTCTGGGCTTAATAGCCGTATTTATGACTACACCCCATTTGAAGATAAAAATTGGCAGCGACAGACTGGGGGAGCAAGAAACTACCTCAATTATTTAAAACAATCCGTATTGCCCTATATTGATGCTCACTACAGAACAAGCCAAAAAAACACCTTGGTCGGTAACTCGCTTGGTGGTTTATTTGCAGCCTATACCTTATTTACTGAGCCTACGCTTTTTTCCAGTTATGTCATAGGTAGCCCTTCAGTGTGGTTTAAGCAGCATGACCTTTTAGCTTTACCTGTGGTGCCCACAAGCAAAACAACTAAAGTGTATATTGGTATCGGAGAACTTGAAGAAAGTGAAGGTGAACAAATGGTTTCGGGCGCAAGGCAATTAGCAGCTAAAATTAATAAACAAAGCGGCGCGCTGGTTACAACAAATTTATTTGTTATCCCTCAGGCACGCCATGCAACAGCATTCCCAACAACGATTACCCAAGCCTTAGACTGGATTTACCAGGTTAATGATAACTAAAGAGCGTGACACTTTTTATATTTTTTGCCGCTACCACAAGGGCATTCATCATTACGGCCAATTTTAATATCTGCAACTGGCGTTATATCACCATCTAGGTAACGCCATAGGCCATCTTCTTTAATAAAACGCGATTTTTCGTGTAACTCACAATACAAGTTTTGGTAAAAGTAATTTGCTTTAAATTCTACAAAACCTTCTTGATCATTATGTTCAGTATCTAAAACACTGAGTTTGGTAAAACGGCAGCTATTAGCAAAATCTTTGATTTCGCGAACCGGGTTAGCGGCTTGCTGGCTTTGTGCATAGGTACTAAATACATATTTAGCATCTTTTAGCGCGTAGGCACTAAAACGAGAACGCATAAGTTGCTCTGGGTTATCAGCTTGGCTTGCACCTGTATGAAAAGGTTGGCAGCAAAGCTCGTAAGTCAATTCGCTGCCACAAGGACAAAGGGAGTGTGTGAGTGATGTCATAACAACTTACCTAAAACTATAAATTGTTATTTTAACAAGCCTATTGTGGCTGCGGTACTAAATTGTTTAATTGGGCGCTTTTTGTAAAACAATAAAACTTAGCAGATGCCTGCTCAAGGTTTAAGTTCATCGAATCAAGTTGATGATTGCTTACAATATCTGTCCATGTGATTACAGCAGCAAAATTACCGTTATGTAATGCTGAGCTAAGTACATACTCAAGGTTAACTAAATGCTTTTGTCTTATCACAAGCAGTTTGCTGGTATCAATCGAACACGAATCTAATAACGCTTTACTAGGAACATGATCAGGAGCAATTAATAGGGTCCATGCATTTTGGCTATTGTAATGATGCAATACCTTTAATAGTTCAAAGGTTGCTGATATTTCATCTTCAATTTGAATTAAGTTAACAGACGCTTTGTCGTTATCTTGTTGGTAGCTTTTAACTGTTCTTAAGGTAATTGGCTGTAACATAACTTTCACTCACTGGTTGTTTATACAGTATGTGTATACAGTAGTTTATACAGTGTTCTTGCGCAAGTACTTTTTTGCTATTTTTTAACCAATAATTCAGTTTTATTTTAATTAAAATAATTTAGTTGTTATTAAACAATTGGTTATGGTTTTGTTTTGAAGGTTGAAAAAGGTGAGAAATTTACCGCTAAAGCTATACAGTGTTTTATACAGTACTATGTAAATAGCTAAGTTTTGCTTCTATACAGGTATTTTGCATAAAAAAGCCGGTATAGAAACCGGCTCTTAATCTTTGTAGTTCTCCTATTTATCTAAGTAGGTATTTAAAAACTCAAGATATGCGTTTGAGGCTTTTATACGGTTTTCCTTTTTAGTAAACCCATGGCCTTCATCATCGAATAATACATATTCGACAGGCACACCATTTGCTTTTACAGCGGCAACGAGCTCATCGCTTTCAACTTGTAAAACGCGAGGGTCGTTAGCACCTTGAATCACCATTAAAGGCTTAGTGATGTTTTTAGCATGAAATAGTGGCGAAATTGCACGGTGACGTTCACCGTCTGTCGCGGGGTCGCCCATTTCGTCATACAGCGCCTTTTTAAAGCTTTCCCACCATGGTGGAATCGAGTTTAAGGTTCTAACCCAATTCGTTACACCAAAAATATTAATGCCGACTTTAAACTCTTCAGGTTCGAAGGCAAGTGCAGCAGCAGTCATAAAACCACCATAGCTGCCCCCTATGATGCCAATTTTATCAGCATCGACCCAATCTAGGCTTTGCAGGTGTTTTTTACCGTAAACGATATCTTGTAAATCGTCAGTGCCATGCTTTTTGTCATCTAAATGGAAGAAGGTTTTACCGTAACCTGAGCTACCTCGGTTATTGACTGCAAAAATGGCATAACCATGATTTACTAGATGTTGCTGCATAGCACTATATCCAGTGCGGCTTTGTCCACCAGGGCCGCCATGCACCCATACTAAAGCAGGTACTTTGTTGTTGCTGTTGGCTTGCTTAGGCTTGTATAAAACTCCCGGAATTTCTAAACCATCAAAGCTTTTAAAGCGCACAATGGTGCTTTCAACCAAGTCACTTTGATCAATTGCATCACTTAATGTATTGGTTAATTGTTTAGCTTTCGACTCACCGACTTGCCATACAAATAGGTTGCTTGGAGAGGTGTCTGAATTTAGGTAAAACGCCATGGTTTTTTCATCAGCTGAAAAATTTACACCGCGTAAGTTACCAGCAGGCAGTGATGGCATGGCAATACCTTTACCTGTGGTGGTATCGATTATCGACACCTTAGTGCTTGCATCAGCATTAACACCGCTTACTTGGTAACGGCCAGATTTAGAGAAGTAAATAAAGCTTACATCCCACTCATCTTTGAGGGCAGGGCTGTGCTCACCGGTAGTTAAATCATAACGCCATACTTCTGCAAACTCACCCTTAGCATCAGTTGAGTAGTACAATGATTTACTGTCTCTTGAAAATGTTTCAGGGCCGTATTTAGCGTCGCCGTCATGGCGGGTAATGAGCTCTGGTTTCAGAGTTTTTTTACGAGTATCAAGTATGAATACATCGCTGTCTTTGTTCGAATTGTTTTTCGATAAAGCAATAAAACGGCCATCAGGGCTGATTGCGCCGACATCAAGGCCCATGGTATTTTGATAAACAGGTGTTACTTCATAGCTGTTAGCATCAACACGATATAGGTCCATAAACTTAGCATCACGCTGATTGCTGGTTATAAAAAACTGTTTACCGTCTTCGGTGAAGCCAGCAAACCCTGCTCGGGTTTCTTCACCAGAGGTGAGGTCTTTCACTGTGCCATCTGTTTCGCGAACATAGATGTGATAACGCTCGTTACCGCCTGAGTCTTTAGTAAATAATACGCGCTCATCTTGAGGGAAATAAGCCACTGCATAAGTACTGTCTTCAAAGTCTGTTAAGCGGGTTTTTTTGGCAGTTTTTATATCTACTTCATACAGGCTATAAATGCCGCTTTCGTCACTGCTAACGAGTATTTTGTCGCCTTTAGGTGAAAAGCTGCTGCCCATAATTGAGGTTGTATCAAAAAAAGTTTCAGCATCATACTGTTTAACATTTTGGCTTTGTTGCACGCTTTCGGTGATGCTAGTTGATGGGGTTGATTGTGAACATCCTGCAAGTGCAAGGCTAAGCGCACATGCAACTGCTGCTATTTGAAAACTCGGTTTCATTGTAATTATTCCTTGTTAATTTTTCGTTATAAAGTGTTGCCTGTTCATAATCTAAACGCAAGTTTTACCCGTTCGATATTTGTTACAAATCATGTAAATGAATAGGTACATGAGTGTGTTATTATTTTTTCACTATTAAAGGAATAAACATGATTGAAATTAACAACCTCAATAAGCGCTTTGCCTCAGCGCACGTGTTCAAAAACTACAGTAAGCAATTTCAGAATAAAAAGGTTTGTTTACAGGCAGCCAATGGTAGAGGAAAAACAACATTACTGATGATGCTAGCTGGCCTTGAAAAGCCGCAATCAGGGGTTGTTTTATATAATAATCAAGCATTAAAGTCGCCGCAAAACGATGTTTCAATTGCTAGCGACCGTATTACGCTGCCAGATTTTTTAACTGCGCGGCAGATTATTGAACTTAGTTGCAATGCGTTAAAGAAAGATATGCCAGAGCAACTTATTACTGGATTTAACTTTACAGAGCATTTCAATACTCGCTTTAGTGCTTTGTCGAGTGGCAATCAAAAGAAGTGTCAGCTTATAACAGCTTTTTTAAAGCAAGCTCCATTTTTACTATTAGATGAACCGAGCGCTGCGCTTGATCAAATAAGTATAAAATTTTTGCTGACCATACTCGATAGCTACCTAGATGATAAACCTAATGGGCAGGTCATCATTACAAGCCACGAACCAGAGGTGTTTATACAACACGGTTTTGAGTGCACATCACTATGATAAACTCCCTTGCTAGTTACTTGTCATTCCTTTCTTTTCGATACCTAGCATATACGACCACCCTCAAAAGCATGCTGTCTCAGTTAAAGAGCTTTAGTTTGTTGTTCGCACTAGTACTGGGCCCAGCTTTCCTTGGCATGGTTTTATTGTTGTTTTTAGGGCTTGGAAAAATAGTCGATAGCCATGCAGCACCTGCTTACGGTGCAAAATTAGCAGTGATTTATCTCTTACTTGAATCAGTGATGTTATGGGCCATGGCGCCAGCCATTAAAAATTCGCAAAATAGGGCATTTCAGCGAAGTCTTTATAAATACAGTTGGCGAGTATGTGTTGACTGCAAATTACTACTTTTAAGTAATGCTTGGCTTATTGCCAGTTTACTAATAGCAGTAGATCTATCGTTAAAGCAATGGTTACAAGTGCCTCATTTTATGCTGTTTATGTTGTTGCAGTGGCTAAGTGGAGTATTTGTTCTTTATAGGCCTCGTGCACTTATTTATAGTTTATTGCTCAGTTCTGTATTGGTATTACTGCCTGTTAGTTTAACTTCACTGCAATACTATCTAGGTTTTGTTGCTATTTTCGGTTGTTCGATTTTACTCCCTCCTCTAAGAAAAAGTCATAAGTTAAAAGTACACTCGCTTGCTTTATTTTGGCTTAGTTACTTTATACAGCACAGCTGGAGCTTAATATGGCGTGGCTCAGTATTGTTAGCATTCTTGCTCGCTTTATTACAGCTAATTGAAGTTCGTAATGACTTTAGTGACTTGATACAGGCTGTGGCTTTTTCAGTATGCGTGTTGCTAACGAGCTCGCTGCAGTTCGATTGCTTATCTGTTTTTAAAAAATACCGGCTGTTCTTTCAAAGCAATAACCAAGACAAGCCGTTTTATATAAGCCAGTTTTTACCGAGCTTTATATTTTTTGCTGTGGCTTTAATTGTTGTTATGAGCATGCTTGGCACTAACCTGATTTACATCCCCATTGGGGCATTATGGTGTGTATTGCAGCAATATTTAGTGCAAAAAAAACCAGCGCAATTTGCGCTGGTTTGGTTTTTCATAACAATTGGAATTGTTTTGCTAGCTTAAGCGGCGTCTGCTTTTTTATCGCTCTCGCCGCGGGCTACCTTACCGGCAACTAAGTCAGCTGGGTCAAAGTCGTCAACGTTAATAACATCAAGACGGGCTTTTTCAACAGCAGCTAATTTGTCGGCTTCAGCTTGGCTTAAAATACCTGCTTCAAGGCCCATTTGCGCTACTTTATCAAGCTGGAAGAAAGGCAGTTTCACGCCTTTTTCACGGCATACCTTGTCAAACAAAGGCTCAACTTCAAGAATGTCTTTAAGCGTTTGCTCCTGACGACCCACAAGGTTAAGTGGCTCGTTTTTAAGGTAAATGTAGTTAGCTAAACGGTTACGAGTTTCGCTTGGTACTTGTAATAAGTGAGCAAGTTTGTGCTCAAGCTTATCTGTAGGCTTACGAACTGGACGACCGAATGGGAATAACATGATTTTTAGCATCGCACGAAGTGGTGCAGATGGCATGTTGTTAATTAAGTCAGCTAGTGCACGTTGGCAGTGGTAAAGGTGATCTTGGCAGCTCCATTGAACAAGCGCAAAATCTTCTTTTTTACGGCCTTCGTCGTTGTAACGTTTAAGTGTTGCAGATACAAGGTATAAGTAGCTTAGTAAGTCACCTAAACGTGCAGAGATACGCTCTTTACGTTTTAATGAACCACCAAATACCGCCATGCTGATATCTGACATTAATGCTAACGATGCACTGAAACGTGACGCAACACGATAAAACTCAGCGGTTTCATCTTTGTACGGCGTACTCGTAAAACGTGCATTTGTGAATGCTAACCACTTAGTGCGAACAAGGTTCGAAATAGTAAAGCCAACGTGACCCATTAACGCTTTATCGAATACTGCAAGGGCTTCTTCGCGGTCTTCAATTGCACAAGCACCTAGCTCAGTTAACACAAATGGATGACAACGAATTGCACCTTGACCATAGATGATCATGTTACGTGTTAAGATATTTGCACCTTCAACGGTAATCGCAATTGGCGCACCTTGGTAGCCACGACCTAAATAGTTGTTTGGACCAAGCATGATGCCTTTACCACCGTGAACATCCATGCCGTGAATAGTCGCTTCACGCATTTGCTCAGTTAAGTGGTATTTAATAATTGCAGATACAACCGATGGTTTTTCACCAAGGTCAACAGCCCCTGTAGACATACTAACTGCAGCATCAGAGCTATATGCGTAACCTGCAAGTTTTGCCATTGATTCTTCAACACCTTCCATTTGACCAATTGGTAAACGGAATTGACGACGAATACGGCTGTAAGAGCCTGTTGCAAGCGCGATTGTTTTTATGCCACCTGTAGAGTTAGACGGCAATGTGATTGCACGACCAACAGATAAACATTCAACAAGCATACGCCAGCCTTGACCTGCCATTTTCGGGCCACCAATGATGTAATCAAGTGGTACAAAGATATCTTTACCGCGAGTAGGACCATTTTGGAATGGTACGTTTAGCGGGAAGTGACGACGGCCAATTTCTACTCCCGGAGTATCTGTTGGGATCAGCGCACAGGTAATACCAGGTTCTTTGTCATCACCTAGTAAACCGTCAGGATCTTGCAATTTAAATGCAAGGCCAAGTACAGTTGCAACAGGAGCAAGAGTAATATAACGCTTGTTCCATGTTAGGCTGATACCAACAACTTCTTCACCGTTCCATTGGCCTTTACAAACAACACCGTAATCAGGAATTGCACTTGCGTCAGAACCTGCTTCTGGTGAGGTTAGCGCAAAACATGGAATTTCTTGACCACTCGCTAAGCGTGGTAAGTAATGATCTTTTTGCTCTTTAGTACCATAGTGCTGAAGTAATTCGCCCGGACCTAATGAGTTAGGTACACCTACGATAGAAGATAGCAACGTTGATTTACTTGTTAGTTTTTGCAGTACACATGATTGTGCATAGGCAGAAAACTCTAAACCGCCGTATTCTTTTTTGATGATCATGGCAAAGAACTTATTATCTTTTAGATATTGCCAAACATCTTGCGGTAAATCAGTTAGTTCGTGAGTTGCGTGCCAGTCATCTAGCATACTACACACTTCTTCAACAGGACCATCAATAAATGCTTGTTCTTCGATAGTCAGTTTAGGAGCTGGGTATTGGTGTAATTTGTTCCAGTCAGGACGACCACAAAACAGATCCGCTTCCCACCACGTAGTACCGGCATCGATTGCTGATTTTTCAGTATCCGACATAGTCGGTGTTACTTTTTTGAAAGCAGCAAAAATAGGTTTAATGATGTATTGTTGACGAACGCCAGTCACAGAAAGTGGCACAGCGATAAGTAAGAATAGTAGCCAACTAATTGCGCCAAACGCGCCAGCAAATGTGCCAACAAGTAAAGTCGCAATGGTAATACCTAAGCAGGTATTCCAGCTTGCTCTGTGGTAACTCGCAATACTAAGCAGCACGAGTAAACCAAGTAAAAATATGAGAGTCATTGATTATTCCTTAATAGAGGTCAGACCACCTCTTTTAGAGTAGCGCTAGAAAAGCGAATTATCAAGAGCAGAACAGAGATTAAAACAGTCTGTTCAGTGAGTTTTATTCATTTAAAAATGACTATCAGTGCAAAAAGATTTACAGCAAATTAGAAATTGTTGAGTAATTACTGATAATCATCGCCGCTAAAACAGCTATTAGTTGTGAATTGCTCAGATAGTTCTGAAAATCTCAGCATAGCAGTTGCCATCTTTAGCGCTATGTTTAACAATGAGCGCAGGCAGGGATCAGCCCATCATGCCTTTCCTTCGATTAGTTTTATAGGTTAAGAGTTCTATGTGTGAGTTGCTTGGCATGTCGGCCAATGTACCAACGGATATTTGTTTCAGTTTTTCAGGATTATTAGAGCGGGGTGGTAATACTGGACCGCATAAAGATGGCTGGGGCATCACCTTTTATGAAGGTAAAGGCTGTCGTACATTTAAAGATCCAGAGCCAAGTTGCCAATCAGAAATTGCTAAACTCGTTAAAGCGTATCCAATAAAAAGTATTTCGGTGATAAGTCATATTCGCCAAGGTAATCGTGGCCGTGTATGTCTTGAAAACACTCATCCATTTACCCGAGAGTTGTGGGGACGCGAAATTACCTATGCTCACAACGGGCAATTATCGAATTATCATGATTTAAAGCCAGATTATTATCGGCCAGTGGGTAATACCGACAGTGAGCTAGCGTTTTGTTGGTTGCTCGATAAAATTCGCGAAAAATACCCTAAGCGCCCATCAAATATGGCATCTGTATTTCGTTATGCTGCTAAGCTTGCTCACACACTGCGTGAAAAAGGCGTATTTAACATGCTACTTACCGATGGTGTTTATGTTTTAGCTTATTGTACCAATAACTTACATTGGATCACTCGTCGAGCACCGTTTGGTAAAGCAACATTAATTGATGCTGATATGGTGGTCGATTTTCAAAAAGAAACCACACCGAATGATGTGGTTACTGTCATTGCGACAAGACCACTCACCAATGACGAGCGTTGGCAAAAAATGGAACCGGGTGAGTTTGCACTGTTTAAAATGGGCGAAAAAATCTAAAAAAGAATGAAGCGCTATTAGGGCGCTTCTTTACTTTCTTCATTTGTTAACGAGACTGGCGTGGTCACAGTGAATGAATTAAGTTGCACTTCAAATTGTTCTACCCCTTTTTCACCTTTCCACATACGAACTAACATGTAGTCCATTTCAGGAGCAAACCAAGCTAGCGCTTGACGCTTATCGTTATCGTATAAACGTTTTACTTTAATGGCTTCTACATTACCAATTGGCAGCGAAATCATTTCTGTGCCCACAACTTCAAAGTCGTAATTTCGCAGATTACCTTTTTTATCAATCAATGGATACGATAATTGCGTTTTGCCTTGTTTTAGTTCTTCTCGAACTTGTACTTGATAAGACAGTGAATCTTGAAAATCATCAGACCAATCAATTTTAAGTGGGTATTTACTTTGATTGCTTTGCACTTGCTTTTGAGTTGAATCAAATTTTAAGCTGTATTCTTTATCAGGCCCTGTTCCAGAGCGCTCCATAGTGTAACTTACTGGAGAGATTTTGTGATCATGATAAGTAAACATTGATGTTTCTTTTCGTGAGTCCGAAAAAATCATCCATTCGATTTCACTGTGATAAGTGATCACGTAATTACCGTCTGCGGCTCTTTTAAGCTCGCGGACTGCTTTACCATGGGTTTCGCCTTTACGAAGTACATCGTATTCTGCTTGGTATTGAGTGAGGTCGCCAGCTAAAACACTGGTAGGAAGTAATAAAGTGCCCACACAAGCAAGTAGGGCACTTAGATTTTTATTCTGGGTAGTGCGCGCCGTGTGCAGGAAGTTTCTTTTCGTCAAAAACTGCATAATCTGCTTCCATCTTGAGTCGTTGTTCACTGAACCACTTGACCACCAATGGATAGATTATATGTTCTTGCTGATGAACACGTTGTGCGAGTGTCTCTGCGGTATCGCTTTCGAGTACCGGAACTTTGGCTTGAAGAACAACGGGACCGCCGTCTAGCTCTTCTGTGACAAAGTGAACACTAACACCATGAACGTCATCTTTTGCATCTATCGCTCGTTGGTGGGTATTCAGCCCTTGGTACTTAGGCAACAAAGAAGGGTGAATGTTCAACATTTTTCCCTTAAATTTTTGCACTAAGCTAGGAGTAAGAATACGCATAAAACCAGCTAATACAACTAGATTTGGTTCAAAATTGTCAATAATGTCCATTAACTCAGCATCATAGGCCTCGCGCGAGTCAAAATCTTTATGGCTAAGTACACGAGTTTGTATACCTGCATTTTTTGCTCGCTCAAGGCCATAGGCGTCGGCTTTATTACTAATTACAGCGGCGATTTCGGCCTTAATTTCACCACGCGCACACGCGTCAATGATGGCTTGAAGGTTAGAACCGCTACCAGAAATTAATACAACAAGACGACAAGGGGTCATTAGTCACGACCACCTAAAATTTCTACTTGCTCTTCGCCTGCTTTCGCATCTTGGATCTCACCGATATGCCATGCATTTTCGCCAAGATCTTTAAGAATTGTTAAGCTTTGCTCAAGTTTGTCAGCTGGAACAACTAATACCATGCCTACACCACAGTTGAATGTTCGGTACATTTCGTGTGTTGTGATGTTGCCGTTTTCTTGTAACCAGTTGAAAACTACAGGCCATTCCCAGCTGTCGCCTTTGATTACTGCTTTTGCAGACTCAGGAAGTACGCGCGGGATGTTTTCCCAGAAGCCACCACCTGTGATGTGAGATAACGCGTGTACATCAACTTGCTTGAATAGCTCAAGTAATTGTTTAACGTAGATGCGAGTTGGCTCTAAAAGGTGATCGCCAAGTGCTTTGCCTTCAAGTTCAGCGCTTGTGTCTGCGCCAGATACTTCAAGGACTTTACGAATTAATGAGAAACCGTTTGAATGAGGACCACTTGATGCAAGTGCGATTAATTGGTCGCCTGCAGCAACTTTAGTACCGTCGATAATTTTTGATTTTTCTACCACACCAGTACAGAAACCAGCCATGTCATAGTCTTCGCCGTCGTACATACCTGGCATTTCAGCAGTTTCACCACCGATTAATGCACAGCCAGAAAGCTCACAGCCTTTACCAATACCTGTTACAACATCAGCCGCAGTATCTACGTCTAATTTACCAGTTGCATAGTAATCAAGGAAAAATAGTGGCTCTGCACCTTGTACAATAAGGTCGTTTACACACATAGCAACAAGGTCGATACCCACTGTGTCGTGCTTTTTAAGATCGATTGCTAAACGTAGTTTTGTACCAACACCGTCTGTGCCAGCAACCAGTACAGGCTCTTTATAGCCAGTTGGTAGTTCGCAAAGTGCGCCAAAACCACCGATACCGCCCATTACTTCAGGACGTCTGGTTTTTTTAACTACGCCTTTAATACGCTCAACAAGTGCATTACCGGCATCGATATCTACGCCCGCGTCTTTATAGCTAAGAGACTGTTTTTGTTCGCTCACAGGTTTTCCTCAAAAAAGTTGCATGTGGGTTGCTTAGAAACGCGCGTATTTTACAACAATTGCAATGGCGCGGCTAGTTGAAAAATCACTTTAACCGACTTGACAAGGACAGTTGTCCGGTTTTTTTTGCTTTCAAGTTACAAGGCTAAAGTATCAAGCAAATGACCCTTCAGCCTTGTAACTGATATTTGTTAAGCTTTCGCGGTTAAAATAGCGCGAAGAGGGGCTGGGTAACCTTCGATGGTTTTGCTGGTGTCATTTGGGTCTAAAAAGTCGACCAGTGATTCGTTTTCCATCCACTGGGTTTTACGTTGTTCTTCAAGCGTTGTGATTGCGCAGTCTTTTACTTGCACATCTTTAAAACCAACGCGCTCCATCCATAGTTTTAATGCGGCGGTGCTTGGGATAAACCATACATTACGCATTTTCGCATAACGGTCGGTTGGCACTAAAACTGTGTGTTCGTCACCTTCAACAACCAAAGTTTCAAGAACTAACTCACCCCCTGGGCGAAGCTGCGCTTTTAATTGTGCTAAAAAGTCGATAGGTGAACGACGGTGATATAAAACACCCATCGAAAATACTGTATCGAATGCTTTTAGCTCTGGCAGGGCTTCTACACCTAGCGGCAATAAGTGCACGTTGTCATCTTGATGATAATGCTTTATCGCTTGGAATTGGCATAAGAACAAATCGGATGGATCAATGCCCACTACAAAATTAGCGCCTTCACCGCGCATGCGCCACAAGTGATAACCTGAGCCACAGCCAATATCAAGCACAGTGCGGCCTTTTAACGGTTCGATATGAGGCAGTAAACGATCCCATTTCCAATCACTGCGCCACTCAGTATCAATCTCGATACCGTGTAAGCTGAATGGTCCTTTACGCCATGGCATCATGCGCTTTAATAAATGCGTTAACTGTTTTTGCTGGCCTTCAGATAGCTCATCACCGGTGCCAATTTGTACTTTATCCTGAAGGTTCACATGGTTTGTGCTTACCTCAGGTAAGTTTTTCAGCACTTTTTGCCATTTTGGTAAATCACCGTGGCTAGCTTCTAGTTCCCAGTGCTTTAATTGGCCAGGCAAAGTTTCGAGCCAGTGGCTAAGCGGGCTTTGTGCAATCGCAGCGTAAAATTGGTTAAACCATTGAGACATGAAATACTCTTTATATCGTTGTGATGATTACTTGATTGCAATCATCGAGCAGAAGTTAAAACATTGATACCACACTTGCGTTTGGCTAAAACCAATTTCACTTAATCGGTTTAAGTGGGTAGATAAATGATCAGGGCGCATGACATTTTCGATAGCCGTGCGCTTTTGGCTGATCTCCAGCTCTGAATAGCCGTTGTGACGTTTAAAATCATGGTGCAAATCAATGAGCAAATTATCGCATTGCTCATTTTCACCTCTAATTTTTTCGCTAAGCAGCAAAACGCCGCCAGGTTTTAAATTTGCATAAATCTTTTCAAGCACTGCTTGGCGCTTTTCAGGTGGAATAAACTGTAGTGTAAAGTTCATCGCTACCACAGAAGCATTTTCGATTGCTAAATCGTTTATATCACCCAGCGTGACAGTGACCGGCACGTCAGAGCGAAAACCTTGTAAATGTAATTTACAGCGTTCAACCATCGCTTCTGAGTTATCGACGGCAATAATATTACAGTTATCGGTGCGAATATTACGGCGCATACTTAACGTTACAGCACCAAGTGAACAGCCTAGGTCGTATAGGTTTGAATTACTTTGCGCGTATTCGCCAGCCAGTTTACCTATGGTGCTAACAATGGTTGCGTAACCCGGCACCGAACGCTGGATCATATCAGGGAAAACTTCTACTACATGTTGGTCAAAGCTAAAGTCTTTAACCGCTTGCTCAGTGGCATAAATACTGTCTTTTTGCGTCACGTGAACAGTCTCTTTAAAAAATAATACCGCTATTTTAGCATTTTTAACTGGATAGTCAGTGATAAATTCAGTAGCTTGGCTAGAATTATCAATAACAAGTACAAAAAAGAGAAGTTTAATGACAAAAAGCAAAGTGATCAGTACAGAAGATATCTTATCAACTCTGTGTCATTCAGTGACTGGAGTTCTGTCTTCAGCAAGTGGTAACGGTATTAGTTATTCTGCTATGGTTCAAAAAATCACCCGCACCTGTATGCGCCCAGATATTGGCTGTTTTGTATTGTTCGATGGTGGCTTTACCGGTCTTGTGGTAACAAACTTCACAGCGCAAGCAGCCATGGAAATTTACCATGATTACATGCGTAACATGGGTATGCCAGAAGACGAAATTGCACAAAGCCATTTATCAGATGATGTGGCGAACGTACTCGGAGAGCTGATGAACCAAATCGTTGGTGACTTTACGTCAAAAGTACGTGACCAGCTGCATACTTCTATCACGCAAAACCAACCTAAGATGATGGCAATTAACAAGCAGGTGCAAATCTCTGTTGATACTACCATGGATAGACCGCAAGCACGCCGTGTGACATTCACCACAGCTAAGCAAAATATCTTCTATCTTGAGCTGGCAATGGATAAAACTGAATTCATCAAGCTACATGACTTTGATATTTCAGAAGCCGTTGACCCAGATTACATCATTGAGAACGAAGCTAAACAAAAAGCTGAAAAGCAAAAAGCATCATCACAAGCAGACGATGCAGATGATGATTTTATGGCAGAACTTGGTTTGTAACCCAACGACTTGAGCTGTCAGCCATCAGCTTTCAGCCGTCAGATAAAATAAACAGAGGCGCGGTTTAGACCGCGCTTTTTTGTGTTTAAAATGCTAAACACTCAGTGCTTTATAATAAGCTTATTGCAACTGTAAAATTCAATTGAGGGCACTAAACTCGGAGTTTGAAATATGGTTTTGCAGCTTTTATTAAGTTAATGCTTTGGTGCGTTATACATAAATTAAATAACTGAAATAACTCAATAGGCAGTTGAATTGAAATTTAATCACATATACCAAGATGTTATTGTCGATGAAGTGAAGTTAAAACGCACTGGGAATGAGTTTCAAGTGTTTGTGACATTCCAAGCTCAATCAGAGACTTTATATGTTGTACTTAATGGAGTCCGAGAGACTGATAATATTTCCGATTTGTTAGAAGCAAAACAACTTTGGCTCGAATATACCGAATCTAATCAAGCTGAGTATGGCAAATTTACCCTAGGTATTTCACATGAGAGTTATACGGAAATTTGTTTTGACTCATTAGCTTAAAGGTCTTTTAAGCTATATTGGTATGAACAAAATATATATCCATGTTAGCAATTACTTACATTCTTTTTTGAGGGAAATCGTGCTGCAAGAATTAGAACATTGGAGAAGTTCAAAATCTAAAATTTTGACAACTGAAAAATTCAAGATTGTTATTTCTGCTCAATTGGGTGAGCCAATTAAAGCTCAATACATTGAAATTAAAGGCAATGGCCTTATAGCAAGAGCAACACTTTGGGAAAATGGTAATCTTGTATTAAAAGCAATTAGTTGTCAGTCTGGTAAGCAGGTAATTTTAAAACAGCTGAATTCATGTGAGGTATGGCAAATTGACGATGAACTTAACTGGTGGTTGAGTGAAATTGTTATTTACGACCCCTCATAATCGATGCAGTTGAGTAACTAGTCTTGGCTTAAAGCTGAACTTAAAGCTCCTTTTAAAGCCTACATTCATCCAATTTATGCTTTACTCATTAAGCCTTAAATGGATTTGATGATTGCATGAATTACTTAAAAAACTTTATAACTAAATTTGTTTTCATGATGCAGAAGCGGCCGGGGTTGATGGCTGTGTTGGCTTTTTGCAGTGGTGTGGCAAGTTTTGTCTTTGTTGAGCGAAAAGAGTCGTTTTCGCAGCTTATCTCTATTTTGTTATTAGTTACTTGGTTGTGGTTGTTAATAGATAACTGGCTAAGAGATAAAGTAGAGGAGCGTTTTGGTGTGGCGGTGTCGCCCAACGTGATGCGCTTTGCGCTGCAAGTTGTGCAGCAAGAAAGTTTGTTTTTTGCCTTACCATTTTTCTTGGCGGTGACAACTTGGGACCATGGTCAGGCCGCGTTTACCGCTTTAATTATACTTTGTGCGTTCGTTTCTGTTGTTGATCCCCTCTATTACAAAAAGCTTGCAAGGCACAGTGTCTGGTTTAGTGTGTTTCATAGCTTCTCTTTATTTGTCGTGCTGTCGGTTACCTTACCTATTTTATTAAAGTTAACGACCAGCCAGAGTTTTGAAATTGCGCTGATCACGGCTGTTATTTTAACGATTCCAAGTCTTGGCAATTTGATGCCAAATGCGAAATGGTGGCGTTTCCCACTGTTGGTGTTATTGCTTTGCGCTTTAAGTGCTGGGCTTTGGCAATTACGCAGTTTTGTACCCCCTGCGGCACTGCGTTTAACTGATATGAGCATGTCGTATCAGCTTGATGAACAAGCCCGTAAACCGCTTTCGCCAATAACAGAACTCACTGAGCAGAGCTTGCATGGAAAAGGTTTATATAGTTTTAGTGCGGTAAAAGCCCCTCGAGGTTTAGATGAAAAAATCTTCCATGTATGGGTACATAATCGTAAAGAAGTTGACCGCATAGCCTTGGATATTTCTGGTGGTCGCAAAGAGGGCTATCGTGCCTGGAGTCATAAAACGAATTTCCCTGCAAATGCTGCAGGAAAATGGGTCGTTAAAGTGGTTACCGAGTCAGGTCAGCTGATAGGACAGAAAAGGTTTGAGGTAACTAAAGTCTAGCTTATAGCTTTAGTACGGATTTTTCCCTTCACCTACCAACACACTGAATATTCTCAAATCCAGTTCTAGTTGATGGTATTGCGGTTCCATGTGGCAGCAAAGTTGATAGAAGGCTTTGTTGTGGTCTTTTTCTTTAAAATGAGCCAGCTCGTGTACGACGAGTGCTTTGAGAAGTGGTTCAGGTGCGCGAAGTAGATCGCTATTAATGGCAAGGTCGTGTTTTCGGGTTTTACCTTGCATACGGAAAGTATGGGTGCCTAAGGCATTTGTGACCATATCGCCTTGTTTTTTGAACGCGGCACGGCCAAATGGCAGGGCATTTTTAAGGTAACGCTTTTTCAATTCAGTGGCGTAATTGTATAAAGCTTTATCGCTGGTAATGCTATGCGCATTAGGGTATTTGCCTTTAAGGTATTTTGCGGCTCTGTCACCCTTAAATAACTGTAACACTTGCTCAATGATGTGGGGCGGGTAACCTTGAAAATAACGGCTGTAATCTTTCATATGTTCTCTGACAAATCGGGCTTTATACTGGGCGCTAAAATAAACTGCTTTGGCTTGCTTCGCGTTCACCTATAAACGGCGCAAGCGCGGGGTGATTGTAACCTAAATCTTGGCAAAACTGTCTTGCTAAAAGTGGTGACTGGCGATTATCTGCGGTATGGAAAAACAAATAGGGTGATTTTCCTTCATCAAGCCATTGCTTTACTTTTTTCAGCCATGGCTGGTAATACGACTTGTATTCATGTTCAAGACTGGCAATCACAAAAGCGCAGCATTGGCTGATTTCCTGTTGCAATGGCATGCACAGGTAAATAAGGCTTTTTCTTTTGCGCATCAATGAGTGCATCGGTATCGGCGGGAACAGCAAATAAAGCGCGGGTATCCATGCTGATGCGGTCTATATTGTTTTCAATTAATAGCTGATTTAAACGAATTTCAGCATCATCTTTATTAAAAAAGCCTGGGTGACGTACTTCTACACCGTAACTAAGTTGCTTGGGGAGTTGTGCAATAAAATTAGCAAGCAGTGGCAGTGCTTCTGGTCCAAAGGCGCGGGGTAGCTGCAACATGACTTGCCCCGTTTTAGCAAAGATTGGCTCAAATAAGTTTAGCCATGCATTAAGTTCATTATTTATATTTGTCAGTTGTAATTCGTGACTAAAACGACGATGAAACTTAAAAGTAAATTTAAAATCTTCGGGTACCGCATCATGCCAGCGCACTAATGACTCATGACTTGGGTCAGCATAAAAACTGGTGTTGCCCTCAACTGAGTTAAAGCATTGCGCATACTCACTGAGCATGTCGGCACTTTTACAGTGGCTAGAGAGCAAATTTCCTTTCCATGCGGTGCTAGACCACTGCGGACAACCTAAGTACAGCATTAAATCAACCAATAAATTTAAGTTATGCCTAGTGTAACAAAAGAAATGTTTGCTCAGAAGTCGGGGTGTATATTTAGCCCCCGACAGGCACTGCTGGCACTCGCATTTTGAGATGGTTTGGGTATAATGCTCTGCCTTAAATGATTACTTTGTATAGTGGCTTTTGCTCTCAAAATAGCGAACTCTTAAGAGCAGGCGGCTATAAGTCTTTAACTGACAGGAATACTATGCGCTCTATATATTGCGGACAGCTAAATAAATCTCACGTAGATCAAGAAGTTGAACTATGTGGTTGGATCAACAAACGCCGTGACCTTGGTGGCCTTATCTTCGTCGATTTACGTGACAGAGAAGGTTTAGTACAAGTTGTTTTTGATCCTGAAGTAGAAGGATTAATGGATACTGCGAATAAACTACGTCAAGAGTTTTGTGTGCAGTTAAAAGGTGTTGTTCGCGCACGCCCTGAAAGCCAAGTAAATAAAGACATGGCAACAGGTGAAGTTGAAATTTTAGGCACAAGCTTAACTATCATCAACCGTTCAGAGCCATTACCACTTGATTTTAATCAGCAAAACTCTGAAGAGCGCCGCTTAAAATACCGTTACCTAGATTTACGTCGTCTTGAAATGAGCGACCGTATCAAACTTCGTGCAAAAGCGAGCAGCTTTGTGCGTCGTTTCTTGGATGACAACGGTTTCTTAGATATCGAAACACCGGTACTAACAAAAGCAACACCAGAGGGTGCGCGTGACTACTTAGTACCTAGCCGTGTTCATAAAGGTAGCTTCTACGCTTTACCTCAGTCGCCACAGTTATTTAAGCAATTATTAATGATGTCGGGCTTTGACCGTTACTATCAAATTGTTAAATGTTTCCGTGACGAAGACTTACGTGCAGACCGTCAGCCAGAATTCACACAAATCGATTTAGAGACGTCATTCATGAGCTCTGATGAAGTGCGTGCAATGACAGAGAAAATGATTACAGAAATGTGGCAATCATTATTAGACGTTGACTTAGGCGACTTCCCAGTGATGCCATACAGCGAAGTAATGCGTTTATATGGTTCTGATAAACCAGACCTACGTAACCCAATGCAGCTTGTTGACGTTGCTGATTTAGTAAAAGACGTTGAGTTTAAAGTATTCTCAGGTCCTGCTAATGACGAAAAAGGCCGTGTTGCAGTATTAACTGTACCAGGCGGTGCTGAGCTTTCTCGTAAACAAATCGACGATTACACTAAATTCATCGGTATCTATGGTGCGAAAGGTCTAGCTTGGATGAAAGTGAACGACCGTGCTGCGGGCGTTGAAGGTGTGCAATCACCAATCGCTAAATTCTTAAACGAAGAGGTGATCAACCAATTACTTGAGCGTACTAATGCGCAATCTGGTGATATCATTTTATTCGGTGCTGATAAGCGCAACGTTGTAAACGAAGCAATGGGTGCACTACGTCTTAAGATTGGTGTTGATTTAGGCATTACTGATCTTGATAGCTGGAAACCTTTATGGGTTGTTGACTTCCCAATGTTCGAAGAAGACGACGAAGGTACATTGCATGCGGTTCACCACCCATTCACTGCACCGAAAGGTATTTCTGCCCAAGAGCTTGAAGCAAACCCAGCTGCAGCATTATCAGATGCATACGACATGGTATTAAATGGCTACGAAGTTGGTGGTGGTTCGGTACGTATTCACAATGCCGATATGCAAGAAACAGCATTCAGAATCTTAGGTATTGATGCACAAGAGCAACAAGACAAGTTTGGTTTCTTACTTGATGCACTTAAGTACGGTACACCTCCGCATGCGGGTCTTGCGTTTGGTCTTGACCGTTTAGTTATGCTGTTATGTGGTACTGACAACATTCGTGACGTGATTGCTTTCCCTAAAACAACGCAAGCATCATGTTTATTAACAGATGCACCAAGCAAAGCAAATGCAGATGCATTAACTGAGCTAGCAATTAATGTTGTAGCGAAAGACGCTGAATAATTCATAATAAACTGAATTATAAGACTTAATGAATAATAACCCTAAGGTATATGCCTTAGGGTTTTTTTGTGCTTAAATGAATATTTAGTATGTTCTTCAAGGAGAGAAAATGAATATCAATGCAACTTTAATCGGCCAAATAATTGTTATTTTAATCCCTGTGTTTGCCGCTATCAGCTATTACTTAGGCAAGCGTAAAACCTCAACACCAATCGTGGTGGCCGTTATTGGTGGATTATTAGCGCTTATTCCCTTGTTTGGTCTTATTTTTATTGCAGTTCTTGCGCTTAAACAAGATATTGAGACCACCGCGTGATCGTAAGCCACTCGCTTTATTTTGAACACACCTTTGAAGTAAACCTAGAAGACCAAACATTTTCGCATTGCGAATTTGAGCAATGTGAATTTATCGACTGTGACTTTAGCAATAGTCAGTTTGAAAACTGCCGGTTTATAGAGTGTGAGTTTAAAAACTGTAATTTAGCTGCGCTTGGGCTTAGATACACCTCACTCGAAGAAGTGAACTTTAAACAGTGTAAATTAACCAGTGTACGCTTTACTGATGTTGATTGGCCGCTACTCGCTAGCCGTGCTCCAGTGAGTTTTATTGGCTGTGAGCTTAGCCACAGCAGCTTTTTTGAGCTTAGCTTAAAAGCTTTAAAAATGCGTAGCTGTTTTGCCAAAGATGTTGATTTTAGACATGCAGATTTATCTTCTGCTGATTTTACTGATACTGATTTTCGTGACAGCTTGTTTCAACAAACCAATCTCAGTAAAGCTAATTTTATAGGTGCTAGTCACTTTGCTATTGATATAACAGCTAACAATATCAGTAAGGCCAAATTTGAACGTTATGCCGCTTTGGATTTATTAGCAGGGCTCGACATCGAGCTGGTGGATTAAAGTTAAGGAAAGTTATGGATTTAAGCCCCATCACCTTGCAAGGTCAATTTGTTAAATTAGTACCGTTAACGCTTGAGCACCGTGATGCTTTAGTAAGCGCCGCTTCAGATGGAAAGCTTTGGGACCTGTGGTTTACCTCGGTGCCCAATGAAGAGCGTGTGGACGATTATCTAACTATGGCGTTTGAGCAACAGTCACTTGGTCGCGCATTACCATTTGCTGTCATCGATAAACACACTGATGAGGTGATAGGCTCAACTCGCTTTTGTAATATTGACAGTAAAAATCGCCGTTTAGAAATTGGCTATACCTGGTATGCCAAGCGTTTTCAGCGTACTGGGGTTAATACTGAATGTAAAAAACTGCTGCTGAGTTATGCATTTGAAACGCTTAATGTGATTGCTGTTGAGTTTCGTACCCATTGGCATAATCAGGCTTCGCGCAATGCCATTGCTCGCTTAGGAGCAAAACAAGATGGGGTTCTTCGTAATCACCAAATAATGGCCGATGGATGTGTACGCGACACCGTGGTGTTTTCAATTATTGATGGTGAGTGGCCGATGGTTAAACGCAGCTTAGAATTCAAATTAGAGAAGTCATAGCATGTTAAATATTAAAAAGGCGGCGCTAATGCTCGCGTTAACCCTTAGCGGACAGACAGCCTTTGCTAATCAAACAGAGATACTGTTTGATACACAGCGAGCTCGCCATATTCCGGTGACCATTACAGTAGCCGATAGCAAATGCACGATAAAGAAAAAATGCCCAGTGGCGTTTATTGGGGCAGGCTATGGTATGGCGCATACAGACTATCAATTTGCCCAGCAGGCCTTCCATCAGCATGGTTATTTAACGGTTGAAGTTGCTCATGAGTTAAAAGGCGATCCGAGTTTAAACCCTGAGCCACCATACATGACCACACGCATGGAAAACTGGCACCGTGGTGTACAAACCCTTGAGTTTTTAGCCGTAGAACTTGCAAAGCGTTATGCTGAGTATGACTTTAATCAGCTCACTTTATTTGGTCATTCAAATGGGGGTGATATTGCAGCATTATATGCCGCTATTTATCCCGCTAAGGTTTCTAAATTGATCACCCTCGATCATCGTCGTATGCTGACCCCAAGGAACAAAAATATTGCTGTACTGACACTACGTGGTAGCGATTACCCAGCAGATGACAACGTATTGCTTACGCAGCAAGAACTCGCTGTATACCCAGTGACGCAAATTAAGCTTAAAGATTCGCGCCATAACGATATGTATGATGGTGGCCCAGAAGCGCTTGTCGCACGTATGAGTAAAGAACTTAATACGTTTTTGGCACGTTTTTGATGCTCAGTTAAAACTGAGCATCAATATCGCTGCGAAAATTAAAATAGCCCATCTCGACAAGGTTGTTATACACACCCTCAATATTCAGTGGTAGCCATTGCTGGTACATTTTTAAATGGCTGTATTGGGGCAAGCTTATTTCTTTTTGTAAGGTAGCAAGGTTTTTACCTTTTAACATGCCATTGCGAACGGCAGTGTGTAAGTCTTCAATGTAGTGTAAGTAAGAGACAACATCATCGCGGTTGCCTGTATCAGCATGGCCACCTATAAATGCAGCAAACGCAGGTTCATTTAACACGGCTTTGGTTGAATGCAGCATGCCGTTAATATCGTAACCAATCAGATTTTTATATGGCATGCGGCCAAGTACAATCCAATCAACAACATAAAGTACATTGGCAGGCATAAAGCGCATACTGACATTACCACGGCCATTATTTGGCCCATAGTAATTAAGCTGCACGTAGCTATCACCTAAATCGACTTTGAGTGTATCGGTAAAAGTAAGATCAGGCAGGGCAGTAGGCACTTTATTCAATTTAAGGTCCTCAGCTGCAAACTGATGAGCGACGACAGTTGTGTTGGTATCGATTAGCTCATTACCGCCCATCGCATGGTCAACATGGCTATGGCTGTATAGCATGTATTTGATATCTGCGTTAAAGGTTTTCTTTATATAGCGTTTTAAGTATTTTGCGGCATCGCTATTAATAGGATCCGTTACCAAGGCAAGGTTATCAACAATCATAAAAGCACTATGATAATGGCCGACAGTAAAGCGATATACATTATCTTTAATATTTTCGACTTTATAGTTTGCTTGCACAGCTGAGATGACCGGATTGGTAACGAGTATGAGCGCACTAAAAAGTAAAATTTGCAGCCTTGTGAACATAAGCGATCCTTTCGTGTTGAAACGTGTCTTATTAACCATATCAAAGTTTAGGTAATAGTACGCATTATACTACTTAAAGGCTTAGTTGATCTGTATCAAACTTAAGGAGCTAAGCTAGGTAGGGGCGGACATAAGTCCTTATGTTTTTGCTTGTGTTTCTCTATTCTCGCGAAGCGCTATAATGAAGAAATGCTATGCTTAGCACAGACTTCTAGAACCTTATTCACTGGAAAAGACAATGCAACATTTACCTACCGTTGATTATAAAGCGAGCGATGCGGCCGCTCAATTTGTTGAGTCACTAAGAAACACAGGTTTCGGTGTATTAAAAAACCACCCAATACCTCAGTCATTAGTTGAGTCTATTTACAAAAATTGGCAAGAATTCTTTAATTCTGAGCAAAAGCATGAGTTTTTATTTTCAAAAGAAACACAAGATGGTTACTTCCCACCATCAGTGTCAGAAGTTGCAAAAGGCTTTACCGTTAAAGATATTAAAGAGTACTACCACGTTTATCCAAAAGGCCGTGTTCCAGCACAGCTAGAAGAAGAAATCCGTGAGTACTATCGCTTAGCCAATGAGTTTGCGGCAACATTATTAAGTTGGGTTCAGGCAGAAGCACCAGAAGAGGTGCGTGCTAAGTTCTCTATCGACCTTAAAGATATGATTGCTGACTCTGAGCAAACACTCCTGCGTATTCTTCACTATCCACCAATGACTGGTGATGAAGAGCCTGGTGCAATCCGTGCGGCAGCACACGGTGACATCAATTTATTAACTGTATTACCAGCGGCGAATGAACCCGGTTTACAAGTACAAAAAACAGATGGTGGTTGGTTAGACGTACCATGTGATTTTGGTAACCTGATCATCAATATTGGTGACATGCTACAAGAAGCGTCAGGTGGTTACTTCCCATCAACTATTCACCGCGTGATCAACCCAACGGGTAAAGCGTCAACGAAATCACGTATTTCGTTACCACTATTCTTACACCCGCGTCCTGATGTTGTGCTTTCTGAGCGCTACACTGCAGACAGCTATTTACAAGAGCGTTTACGCGAACTTGGTGTTAAGTAAAGATTAGCTATACCCAAACCACCTCAAGGTGGTTTGGGTATATAAGATAAAGCGGCATCAGAGCCGCTTTTTTTATACCTAAAATTATTCTGCTAAATCCACCATTAAGTACTAGTTTGTAAATAATTCCATGCATTATTGACTATCCTAGGTATAATGCGCCCACTTCGCCGTATCGGCTGAATTTTTTAAAGAGAGATAGTATGAGTTTTGATGGGTTAGGTTTATCACCAGCTTTAGTAAATGCAGTTTTAGAAAAGGGCTATGAAGCACCAACGCCTATTCAATCACAAGCTATCCCTGCGATCATTGAAGGTCGCGATGTTATGGCCGCAGCGCAAACTGGCACAGGCAAAACCGCGGGTTTTACGCTGCCGCTAATTGAGCGCTTGTCAAAAGGCCCTAAAGCAGGTGGCAATAAAGTACGTGCATTAGTATTGGCACCAACTCGTGAGCTTGCTTTGCAAGTAAGCGAAAATGTTGAGCAATATGCTAAGCATTCAAATGTCAGCTCATTTGTAGTGTATGGTGGTGTTAAAATTAACCCGCAAATGATGCGCCTTCGCAAAGGTGTTGATATTTTAGTGGCAACACCAGGTCGTTTATTAGACCTACACAATCAAAATGCTCTTAAGTTTGATGATTTAGAAGTACTGATCCTTGATGAAGCCGATCGTATGCTTGATATGGGCTTTATCCATGATATCAAACGTATCATTGCTAAACTGCCAACTAAACGTCAAAACCTGATGTTCTCAGCGACTTTCTCTGATGAAATTCGTGAACTTGCAAAAGGGCTAATTAACGATCCGGTTGAAATTTCAGTTGCAGCAAAAAACACGACCGCTAAATCGGTTACTCAATCAGTTTATGCACTAGATAAATCGCGCAAAACAGCATTACTTAGCCACTTGATCCGTACTAACGATTGGCAACAAGTATTGGTATTTTGTCGTACCAAACATGGTGCTAACCGTTTAGTTAAGCAGCTTGAACGCGATGATATTGTGGGTGCTGCCATTCACGGAAATAAATCGCAAGGCGCTCGTGTTAAAGCACTCGAAGGCTTTAAATCAGGTGAAGTGCGCGTACTAGTGGCAACCGATATCGTTGCCCGAGGTCTTGATATTGTTGAGCTACCTCACGTTGTTAACTACGATTTACCGAATATTTATGAAGATTACGTACACCGTATCGGCCGTACAGGCCGAGCAGGTGCATCGGGTCATGCTATTTCGTTTGTGACAGCTGAAGATGCAGTTGATCTTTACGGTATCGAACGTTTTATTGGTGAATTGATCCCACGCGCGACTGAAGCAGGTTTTGAACCAAGCAATCCCGTGCCTGAACGAGAGCTTGATGCACGCCCAATTAAACCCAAAAAGCCGAAAAAAGCCAAACAGCCGTTTTCTAAGCCTAAGTCGGATAGTAAAAAACCAAATAGCAATGGCAGTGGCATAGGTCCACGCCGTGGTGGTTCTGGAAAAAAATCTAATGCCAAGAAAGCAAGTGACGAGCAAACACAAAGCCCATGGGCTAAGCGTCAGTCTGTAGGGGGGAATTCTCAGCGCAGACGTCGCCCTAAGAATGATGGCTCAAATAACAGCTAATTTATTGGTTAATTAATATAAAGCGCGCCTGTGTTGGCGCGTTTTTTTATGGGTCTGCAAAGTCACACGGCTTTAAGGTAATTAACGGCTAAACCAATAAATAAAGTCACGCTGACACTGAGTAAGGTACCGAGCATAACGTATTCAGTCAGTTTTTTATCTCTACTGGCACTTAAATCACCAAAGCGGAATACGGATTTTGCCGCAAGTAAAAAGCCAACGCCTGAAAATTGGTCCAGTAAGATAAATGTTAGCATTAATACCCGCTCAAGCATGCCGATACTTTGCCCCGCAGCTGGTAAACTGCCCGTGGTGCTAAAGCCAGATGTGATCCGCTCTAACATCATTCGAATAAACACCGCTGTTGGATTTAAAATTAATAAATAGCCACACAGCACCCATAATGTTGCCGGTTGCATCAGCCATTGCCAGCTATGTGTAAAAAACTTATCGTTTTCGCTTAACCATATAGCCAGTAAGAACAAGATAACTAAATGTGCAAGTTGGTCGACAATAAAAGGAACCACACCTTTACTTGAGTAAGATTTAGCAAGGTCGATTAGATAGTGTGTAACCATAATCACTGCCGTGGCGATAACGACGTTTGAAAGCGCTTGCCAGCCATAATTAAACTCCCAAAATAATAGTACCAAAAATGAGCTAGCACCGTGGATGAGCACGTGCAAGTAAAGTTTACTGGCACGAAAGTGGCGCGTATTTCTGTCATGTACCCAGCTCATAGGTTGCCAGTAAAAGTCGGCAATTAAATGCGCTAAAATTAAGCTTACGATAAGTAATGAAAAACTCATGTTGTCATTCCTTTGAGTGTGGTTTGGCTGTACTGTATAAAACGTTCAATTAATTGGTAGTGAGCCAAATTTAATAGCTTTGTGACATTGGCTCGGCTTGTTGCGAGTTCTTTAGCAAGTTCGGCATGGTTGTTGTGTTCTGTTGTTAAATAATAAAACAATGCATTTGCTTGTTTTTGACTCATTTTTTCAAGTAATACTTCTATTAGTTCAATATTGAGTAAAAAACCCTCTTCAAGGGGTTGATTGTCTATTTGTAAAGTGAGCCGTTGATGGCCCATATTATCTAACCCCCGGCCAGATAGAGTATAGGCGCTGCCTGTGGCTGTTTTTATATCGGCACGGGAGTTATCGAGTGAGCCAATAGCCAAACTTTGTCGCAGTTCGTAATTGGCTGCTTTCATTTGCAAATACAACAAAATTGCAGCATGACAGACCTGCTCTGGCTCTGTTAACTGTATTTGCAATGCATCGCCACGATATATGCTAAAACTTGCATTAAAGCGCTTGGCAACAAAGCGTAAGCTTTGATCAAGCTGATACAGCATGGCATCGTATTCTTGTTGTGGAATTTTTTGTGATTTAATTAAATCACCGCTGATCACCGCAATCATTATGATCCCTTAGGTTAAGTAACTTAATTTAGTTACATCGCGCTAAGTAACCAAATTTGGTTACTTTGTTTTATGTAACCAATTTAGGTTACTTTTTCGTAAATATCAACCTAGATATGCTACAGTGAACACAAATCACTAAAAACAGAAAAATTATGTCAGCAGTTGATAAGCTAAGAGTCGGTATCTTTGTAGATGTACAAAATATTTATTACACCTGTAAAGAAAGCTACAAGAAAAACTTTGATTACAATGCCTTTTGGGCACAGATGGGCGAACGCTATGAAATTGATTGCGCCATTGCGTATGCAATTTATCGTGGTGATGAAAAGCAATCGCAGTTTCAAAATATTCTGCGCGCAATTGGCTTTGAGGTAAAACTGAAACCTTTTATTCAGCGCAGAGATGGTAGTGCGAAAGGGGATTGGGATGTTGGCATTACCATTGATATGCTAGAGCATGCCAAGCAGCTCGATAAAATGGTATTACTTTCGGGTGATGGAGATTTTGCGTTATTGCTTGGCCATTTAGCGAATAAGTATCAGCTACCGTGTGATGTCTATGGGGCAGAGCACCTCACTGCCGATATTTTAAAGCAAGCCGCTGCTGAATTTCACTGTATTGACGATTCACTGTTGTTATCAAGGTAGAAAAAAATATTCCATTTTAAATAAAATGTTTAACTAAAGTATTATTTCGGCTAAGCTTGCATTAGTTAAACTTGATGATGAATAAAAGAATAGTCACTCACAATGCGCTAAATTATGCAAAAAAGTATAATTTAAGGTGTTATAAGACATCGTTGATGTGGTTTCTAATTTTCTTTTCTATTAAATAAAGCTATTTAATTCAACAAATTAAAAATAAATATAAAAGTTATACGAAATTTTATAAAAAATATAATGACAACGCTGTCATTTGTTGTGTAACATTAAATCAACAAAGGTTGAGATGATTTCGCATTCAGATAATAAAAATAATGCGATTTAGATAAAAACTAAACGAAGGCTAGGGGTCGTTAAATGATGGCGAAGAGTGTGAATGAGGACCAATTGTTTATTGGTATTGATGGTGGCGGAACGAAATGTCGAGCAACTATCTACTCTGTTAAACAAGGTGTATTAGGAACTGGCCTAGGTGGTCCTGCAAATCCATTACATGGTTTGGAACGTACTCTCGAATCAATTATGGTCTCAACACAATTAGCGCTTCGTGATGCTGGTTTACCACTTGATACAGTTCATCAGCTTTATGCCGGCTTAGGTCTGGCGGGTGTTAACCTACCTAGCTTGTATGACAAGATTATGGAATGGGAACATCCATTCAAACAAATGTTCCTCACTACTGATTTACATACTGCTTGCATTGGTGCACATGAAGGCAGTGATGGTGCGGTAATTATCACTGGCACGGGCTCTTGTGGTTTTTCATGTGTAAATGGTCGTACAACTAACTTTGGTGGTCATGGTTTTGCCCTAGGAGATAAAGGCAGTGGCGCATGGATGGGTCTTGAAGCAATAAAAGCGACCTTGCTAGACCTTGACGGTCTAGGCGAATCAACAAATTTAACTAAAGTGATCACTGAGCATTTTGCTGCTGATAATGCGATGGCAATTGTTGAGCAAATGTCTGGTCAGCCTTCGAGCAGTTTTGCTAAATTAGCCCGTTATGTATTTGAAGCAGCCAATAACAATGACAAAGTTGCCGTTGCGATAGTCAAAGAAGGCGCAGATTACGTGAGCAAATTAGCGCAGCGCTTACTTGAGAATAAGCCTCCACGTTTATCTATGATTGGCGGTTTAGCTGAGCCTCTGAATAAGTGGCTTGCAGAAGATATTGCTAAACGAGTTGAGACACCTATTCAACCACCTGAAATGGGCGCTGTTTATTTTGCTCAGCAATCTGTACTAGAACAAAGTCAAGAGGTAGGTTTGTAATGACGATTTATCATGCGAGTAAATTGTTTACCGGTGAAGAATTTTTATCAGATGTGTATTTTAGCGTCGACAATGGTGTCTTTAAACGTGTTGCAGCACATGCTGATGCTGTTGAATTAACAGGTTTAGTCACCCCTGGTTTTATTGATGTTCAAGTTAATGGCGGTGGCGGGGCATTTTTTAATGCAGAACAAACGCCAGATTGCTTAGATAGAATAGCCAAAGCGCATGGTCAGTTTGGTTCAACAGCGATTATGCCAACGCTTATTACCGACAAAGTAGAAGTAATGGCAAAGGCCGCTGATGCAACCGCACAAGCAATTGCTGAAGGGGTTCCGGGCGTTATGGGCGTGCACTTTGAAGGGCCACACCTTTCCTTCCCTAAAAAAGGTACCCACAGCGAGCAATTCATTCGTCCAATCACAGAGCAAGAATTTGCAATTTATGCACGCCAAGATCTAGGCATTAAAATCGTTACCTTGGCTCCTGAGAATGTTAGTGCTGATGATATCGCTCGCTTAGTTGAGTGTGGCGTAAAAGTATCTATTGGCCACACTAATGCGGACTTTGCGACTACCAATGCAGCACTTGCTGCTGGTGCTGATGGATTCACCCACTTATTTAATGCTATGTCAGCATTTACATCACGAGAACCGGGTGTTGTTGGTGCAGCACTTTGGGATGATAACAGCTGGTGCGGCTTAATTGTTGATGGTCATCATGTACACCCATCATCAGCAAAATTAGCAATTCGCACCAAGCAGCGCGGAAAAATTATGTTAGTCACAGATGCAATGCCACCTGTGGGCACTGACGATATGGAGTTTGATTTCTTTGATGGTCGTAAAGTCATTCGTACTGGCGATCGATTAAATTCAACTACCGGTGAATTAGCAGGCAGCGTACTTAATATGGCAAGTGCGGTGCGCAACACAGTGAATACATTGGATGTTAGCCTTGCTGAGAGCTTACGTATGGCATCACTTTATCCTGCACAATATTTAGGTTTACATAAAAAAGGTCGCTTGCTGAGCGGGTTTGATGCTGATTTTGTTGTGCTAGATGATAATCAATATGTAAAAGCGACATATATAGCTGGTAAAGCTTTGTAAGAACTTCCCTGGAAAAATCCCCGCCGAAGTATCGCGGGGCTTTTTGTATTAAAGGTAAACAATGACAACAACACAACCAACAAGAAAACGTTTGGCATCGCTGGATGCATTGCGTGGCATGGATATGTTTTGGATATTAGGCGGACAGTCACTATTCGCAGCGCTATTCGTTTTAACAGGCTGGACTGGCTGGAAAGTTTTTGAAGCACATACAGTACATAGCGTCTGGCATGGCTTCACATTTTACGATCTGATTTTCCCATTATTTATCTTCTTATCGGGTGTGGCGATGGGGCTAGCCCCGAAACGCATTGACCATTTGCCTTTTGAGGAACGCAAAGTTTATTACCGTAAGGCGGGAAAACGCCTTTTACTATTGTGTTTATTAGGTATTTTGTATAACCACGGCTGGGGCACTGGTATGCCAATGGCTTTGGATGAAATTCGCTATGCCAGTGTACTTGGGCGAATCGCCATTGCATGGTTCTTCTGTGCTATGTTGGTTTGGCACACCAGTTTACGAACGCAAATTATAACCGCAGCGACTATTTTAGTGGGCTATTGGTTACTGCTTTGTTTTGTGCCTGTGCCAGGCGGCAGTGCTGGTGACCTTTCAGCAGCAGGGAGTTGGAATGCATGGTTTGATGCACACTTACTGCCAGGTATTAGTTATCAAAACCGTGTGGTAGACCCAGAAGGTGTATTGTCGAATATCCCAGCGATTGTCAATGCTTTAATGGGCGTGTTTGCAGGTCAATTAGTCGCCCGTGCTCAGCAAATTGGCGAGTGGAAAATGACCGCATTATTGTTTGCTGCAGGGATTGTAAGTGTCTGTTTAGGTTGGTTATGGGACTTACAGTTCCCAGTAAATAAAGAGCTTTGGAGCAGTTCATTTGTGCTTGTAACGGTTGGTTGGAGTGCCATGTTGCTAGCCGTATTTTATGCACTGGTTGATATTCTGCCGGGCCAGCGCGCCGCGTATCCTTTTGTGATCATAGGTGCAAACTCAATTATTATTTACTTAGCCTCAAGTCTTGTGAATTGGGGTTATGTAAGCCAAAGCGTTTTTGGTGGTGTGGTTCGAGCTGTGCCAGAGGTATGGCAACCCCTGATGGCGGTGATTGCGTTATTAGCAGTACAAATGCTGGTATTGCATTGGATGTATCGCCGTAAGATCTTTGTTAGTGTTTGATAATTATTAAACACTAACAAAAAGAGTAATTTTTTATTCACTTTTACTTTACAAAGGTAAAACTAGAAGTGATAATGACAGCGTTGTCATAATGGTTATAGCTACTGCATCGTATCCTGGCAGTGGTTTGATCTAAAACCCAGCTCGATTGCACGTGGGGTTGGGTTTTAGGTCCCATTTTTTTCCAACTTATAATTAGAGCTAATCGATATGCAAATAGTGATTCTTGATGATGCAGCCCAAGTTGCAGCTTATGGTGCCAACATCTTTGCTAAACAATTACTAAAAAAACCAGCATCAGTGCTTGGCCTTGCTACAGGTTCAACACCCGTTGCCTTGTATCAACAACTGATCGAAAAAAATAAAGCAGGCGATATTTCGTTTAGCCAAGCGACAACATTTAACTTAGACGAATACTTAGGCTTAACTGGCGAACATCCACAAAGTTACCGCTACTTTATGAATGAGCAGCTGTTTAACCATGTTGATATCGACAAACAGAACACACATGTACCGCCGGGTGATGCAGTAAACCCGCTTGTTGCTTGTACTGAATACGAACAAAAAATCGCAGCAGTTGGTGGTATTGATATACAGCTACTTGGTATTGGCCGTAATGGTCATATTGGTTTTAACGAACCATCTTCAGGTTTGACATCACGCACGCGTGTTAAAACACTTACGAAAGCGACAATTGAAGACAATGCACGATTTTTTGCCGAAGGCGAATATCAACCACATTTATCAATCACTATGGGTATTGGCACCATTTTAGAAGCTAAAAAAGTGGTACTTTTAGCAACCGGTGCAAGTAAAGCAGATGCCGTTCACGCCATGGTTGAAGGTCCGTTAATGGCTAAATGCCCAGCCTCAGCACTGCAACTCCATAAAGATGCCGTAATCATCATTGATAAAGCTGCAGCGAGTAAATTAGAAGATTTAGAGTTCTATCGGCATATTGAAGCTGAGAACCAAAAACTACAAGCGCATCTAGCGACCTTGTAAAATTGTGAGAGAGAATAAAAAAGCCCTGTTTGGGCTTTTTTTATGCCTGTAATAAATTGGGTTTATCATCCGCTTATGGTAGTTTTACTAAGTAAACTATTTTCAAGGAACGCCATGCTGAATTACTCTCAAATGCCATTGGATCGTGCATCAAACCGCCGCAAAGATCCTAAGTGGCTAAAGGCTCAAATGAATTCTCAGAGTCGCTGGTTATTAGTCAATAACAATCAAAGTTTATTTGTTAAAGACAGTCCTGAAGTGTGTTATTTACGCTTATCTCAAGTGGATCATCTCGATTTATCAAAAGGCATTTTATTGGGGTTAGACGACGATGATGTGGCTCATTTTGCATTAGATGTCAGCCATGAACCAGACTCACTTATTGAGCCAATGCTCAACGGCGCTGAGTTTGTTGATATTCGCAAGTTGGGCCCACAAGTTGAGCTTAAACAAGGCTCAATTGCAGCACTGGCAAGAGGCTTGTGTTTTTGGCACGCAACGCACCGTTTTTGTGGTCGTTGTGGTCATGAAAATAATATGGTTGAAGCTGGGCATTCGCGTTTATGTGAAAACCAAACTTGTCAGCATCAAACTTTTCCGCGAACCGATCCTGCCGTTATTATGATCGTTACGAAAACTTTTTCAGACGGAATAGAGCGTTGCTTGCTGGGCCGTCAAGCAAGCTGGCCTGAGTGTGTTTTTTCAACACTTGCAGGTTTTGTTGACCCAGGTGAAACACTAGAGCAAGCCGTTGCCCGTGAAGTAATGGAAGAAGCGGGTGTTGCTGTTACAGATATTCAATATATAGCTTCACAGCCCTGGCCATTTCCATCATCAATTATGTTTGGCTTTATGGCCACAGCAGTTTCAGAAGATATTCAGGTAGATAAAGACGAGTTAGACGATGCAAGATGGTTTAGCCGTGCTGAACTTAATGAATTCGGCCAATGGCATGAGCAGGGCAGCCATCTTAAACTAACCCGGCAAGATTCTATTTCTCGATTTTTGGTTGAGCACTGGCGCAACCTGTAAAGCACAGCTTGGACAAATTATGACAAAGACAAATAAAAATACCCAAATCGTCTCTGCAGGGCGTAAAAAAGCGTATACACAAGGGGTTGTGAACCCTGTGGTGCAACGTGCATCAACGGTAGTATTCGATTCAGTGGCTGATTTAAAAGCAGCGGCGAAGAAACGTGGCGATAAAACTTTATTTTATGGCCGTCGCGGTACGACGACGCATTTTGCTCTGCAAGAAGCAATTGCAGAGCTTGAAGGTGGTGAGGGTTGTGCGCTTTACCCATCAGGTGCGGCTGCAATCAGTAATGCCTTGCTATCGTTTGTGAAAACGGGTGATCATATTTTAATGGTGGATACAGCTTATGAACCTACCCGTGATTTTTGTGACAAAATACTTGCTGGCTTAGGGATTGAAACAACCTATTACCCGCCGGGGATCGGCGCAGGGATTAGTGAGCTTATTAAAGATAACACCCGTGTATTGTTTTTAGAATCACCTGGCTCAATCACCATGGAAGTGCAAGATGTCCCAGCAATGGTTGCTAAAGCAAATGAGTGCGGTGTTATGACCATGCTAGATAACACTTGGGGTAATGGTCTGCATTTTAGACCGCTCGAGCATGGCGTTGATATTAGTATTCAAGCGGCTACAAAATACATTGTTGGTCACTCAGATGTGATGATGGGTGTTGCTGTTGCCAACAAAAAGTATTGGCCAACACTTCGAGAAAATTCATACCTACTTGGTCAATGTACCTCTGCAGATGATGCCTATTTAGCGCTACGTGGTCTGCGTACTATGGCTGTGCGTTTAAAACAACATGAACAAGCAGCCATAGAAGTGGCTAAATGGCTTGAAACACACCCTTTGGTTGATCATATTCGCCATCCAGCCTTTGCAACGTGCCCTGGTCATGAGTTCTTCAAACGAGACTTTGATGGCAGTAACGGCTTATTTTCATTTGTAATGAAGCAGGGTAATCAACAAGCGATTGATGCCTTTTTAGATAGCCTGCACCATTTTAAAATGGGCTTTTCATGGGGCGGTTATGAGAGCTTAGTCACGGCAAACTTGAGCATGAAAGGTCTTCGCTCTGAAACTGGTTGGTCGCAGGGCCCAGTGATAAGGCTACACATTGGTCTTGAAGATGTGGCAGATTTACTAGCCGACCTTGATCAAGCACTGGCTGTGTACGAAAGCCACCTCTAGGTTAAAGTTTATACTTTGTTACATAAGACCTGCTAGTCGGGTCTTTTTTTTCTGGTAATTCAAGCTGTTTCAACTTAGTGTAATTCTAATAATAAAATTCATTAAGGATTATGAGTGACGCAGTTACATCCTAAACGTCTTGCACAAATTGCCCAATTTGAGCTGGTACGACTATTTTTGACCAAGCGTGGTTTGTTGGCGGTTGCCGCTTTTGCCATTTGTTGGCTACTTATTTTACGCTATCCCATTGCCCAATCTGTGACCTTGATTAGCTCACCTGATTTTGCCGACTTTGCTAGGCAGGCATTTGGCGCCATTGGCATCAGTAAATTACTTGATTGGCCTGAATCTGAACTGGCCGTTTATTGGCTGATTGCTTTATTTAGTTTCCCAAGCTTTTGTTTGTTTTTATGTAGTGACCAGACAGTGGGCGACAGACAACGAGGTACGTTACGCTTTTTATCACTTAGAGCCACTCGCTCAGAAATTATCATTGGCCGCTTTTTAGGACAGCTATTAATTTTAGCGGCACTGTTGTTTGTTACTTTGATGGCAACGGTTGCAATGCTCGGTTATCGTGAGCCAAGTTTGCTGCTTTCTGGCTTATCGCGAAGCTTTATGTTGTTATTTTATTTGCTTGTTGCGGTTATGCCTTTTATTGCCCTAATGAGCTTTTTGAATACCTTTGCTCGTTCATCGCGTCTTGCATTTGTATTGGCTATTTTGTTCTTTGCTGGCGGTAATATTGTGATTGGCTTACTAACATGGCAATGGCCTGCATTTGAGGTTTTAAATTACATATTTCCGGGCTATCAACTTGATTTAATGGCTGGTCAACGTGCCGGCGTAACACTTGCTCTTGGTTTACCACTCTTACAAACTGCAGTGTTATTGATTGCTGGTGAACGAATTTTTTCGAGGAGCTCACTATGACCGTTTTAATTCAAGCACAAGGTTTGTCAAAAAACTATGGGGCTAAACGAGCGCTAGATAACGTCAGCTTTGAAATAAATAAAGGGGCTCCAGTGGCGCTGGTTGGTCCAAATGGTGCGGGTAAAACGACCTTATTTAGCTTGTTATGCGGCTATATTTTACCTAGTTCAGGAAAATTATCGGTAATGGGACATACCCCAGGGAGTGCGGAGTTATTTGGTAAGCTAACGGCATTACCACAAGATGCACAGCTTGATCCTCGCTTTAGTATTGCGCATCAACTTAACTTTTATGGTCAATTACAAGGGCTAAGTGGTGCGGTTCGTAAAAAAGAAACGGCTCGTGTTTTAGAGCTCGTTGGTTTGTCAGAAGTGGCTAAGCAGCGACCAGATGACCTTTCTCATGGTATGCGTAAGCGAGTGACGATTGCACAAGCCTTGATTGGTTCACCAGAAATAGTGATGCTTGATGAAGCAACTGCGGGCCTTGACCCAATTCATGCTCGTGAGGTGAGAGAGCTGGTAAGTTCTTTAAGTAACGAAGCAACATTTATTTTAAGCTCCCATGACTTGACTGAGCTTGAGCGTTTATGTTCTCAGGTGTTACACCTTGATAAAGGTATTTTAAGTGAACATCAAGCCCGTTCAAGCACTCAAGATAACAAACACTTTATTACGCTACAGTTGAATCAACAATATGATGATGTAGAAGCAAAGCTTGCTGGCCTTGCCCACGTACATCATGTTTATATGAGCCAAGCAAAAGAATATGTGATCGAGTTTGAGAAAACAGCCGAGCCTTTTGATATCAATCTTCTACACTTTTGTTATCAACAAGGTTGGCAGTATCGTCAACTGGTGAATGGTCACACACTCGAAAACCAAATCTTTCATAAGGAGAGCTAGTTATGGGGCTATTAAGTGGATTAATGGGTAACGCAAGTGAAGTTGATAACGACGATTTAGAAGAACTGCTTGCCAATACCCTGATTGATGGTGAAACAGTACAAAGAGCCTATAAAGTCATTCGTGATATGTTCATCTTTACAAATAAAAGATTGATTATCATTGATAAACAAGGTGTTACTGGTTCAAAAGTTGAAATGTTGAGCATTGCTTACTCAAAAATTACTAAGTTTAGTAAAGAAAGTGCCGGGCATTTTGACCTAGATGCTGAACTGAAAATTTGGGTTGGTTCAGATCCAACACCAATTAGTAAAGACTTTAAAGCAGGAGATAACATTAATGAGGTTTATAGAATTATAAGCCAGTTTGCTTTATAAGGTACTGACACACTTTATTTTTTCTTTGAAAGTTGGCTCAGAGGCGAAAGTTTCGGCCAACTTTTTCTTTACATTTGCCGACACTTTATTACAATTAATCAAGTAAAAACAAATGCTTAGTTAAGTTCTCATTCAGTTTTCTCACGTTAGCATGTGCCCAACTTAGCCATCAGGCTAGTTTTCAACAGCAATGAAACAATGTTAATAGGGAAATCTGTTTATGAAAAAGTTAGCAGTTATTATTTCGAGTATGCTTCTGTCAACTGCCGCGACTGCTGCGGATAGTTACCAATCAATCAGCCATTTAGGGTACATGGACACCGATGGCAACGACACAGTAAGTGTTGATTCAACATATTACTTCGCACCAAAGAAAACAATGGGTCCATACGACCAGTTTGAATACATCAACAGAACAACCAACGTGTTTGGTTCGTACGCTGATGATGACTTTGGTGATGTGACTAACATCGGTGGTGAATACTTCGTACAAGATTTCGTAATCGGTGCAGGTTACAGCAACTACGATTACGGTTCAGATACTGATTTATTCAACGTGTCTGCAGGTTACTTCTTTAATCCTAACCTTCTTCTTAAAGCGACATTTATTGACGTAGAAGACGGTGATAACACAGTAATGTTTGACCTTAAGTACAATCATCAGCTTAACAGCACTGATTACTTAGGTTTTACTTTCACAGCTGACGACGAGTTTGATTACCGTGCAGTAAATGCGAAATACTTCATGGATCTTAAACAAGGTAACTACCTAACAATTGAAGGTACAATCTTAGACACAGACGATAGCGGTAGCTCTTGGGAACTAGGTTCAAACTACTACTTCTCTAAAGCAACATCAGCTTTTGTAACCTTTAATAAAGAAGATGACTACAGCTTTGGTGCACAGCACTTCTTTAACAAAAACGTTGGCTTAAAAGCAGGTTATGCAAACAACTGGGATGACTCAGATTACGATGCATACTTTGCAAACGTAAGCTTACAGTTTTAATCATTAATTTGATGACATAAAAAAGCCCGCATTATGCGGGCTTTTTCGTTTTTATCATTACCAACCGCACTGGCGGCCTTCATTTTGCTCATCAAGGTATTTTTGTAACGGTGCAAAGTAATCTAAGATTGCTGTTGCATCCATTTCTTCTTTACCAGTGATCGTCGCAAGAGCTTCTTGCCATGGGCGGCTTGAACCCATTTCTAACATCGCATTTAGTTTTTCACCCGCCTCAGCAGAGTTGTAAACTGAGCAGCGGTGTATCGCTTCTTTGTTACCAGCAATTTCACATAAACTTCTGTGGAAGTCGAATTGTAAAATGTGTGCTAAGAAATAACGCGTGTAAGGCGTGTTACCTGGTACGTGATATTTTGCACCCGGATCGAAGTCTGCTTCGCTACGTGCGATAGGCGCTTGTACACCTTGGTATTTTTCACGTAATTCCCACCACGCTTTGTTGTAGTTCTCTGGCGTTACTTCACCTGAGAAAACTTTCCAGCGCCATTGGTCTACTAATAAACCAAATGGGATAAATGCTACTTTGTCTAATGCCATTTTCATTAGTAGGCCAATATCTTTTGACTCATCAGGCACTTCGTCTAATAAACCAATTTCTTTTAAATAACCCGGTGTAACCGAAAGCGCAATGGTGTCACCAATCGCTTCGTGGAAACCATCGTTCGCACTCTCTTGATAGTAAACAGGCTGATTTTTGTATGCACGTTGATAGAAGTTATGGCCTAGCTCGTGGTGAATAACAGAGAATTCTTCACCTGTACGTTGAATACACATCTTAATACGCAGGTCATCTTTGCTATCAATATCCCATGCTGAAGCATGACACTGCACGTCACGGTCTTGTGGTTTAGTAAACAGTGAGCGTTCATAGAAAGTATCTGGCAGTGGCGCAAAGCCCATCGATGTAAAGAACTTCTCAGCACCACGTACCATTTTAAGTTCGTCGTAATCGTGCTCAGCTAATAGCTCTGTTACGTCATAACCAGGATCGGCATTTTCAGGTGCGACAACATCGTAAATGTTACCCCAAGTCTGTGCCCACATATTACCTAAAAGGTGTGCTGGGATAGGTTGGTCTTGAGGTACTTTATCTTCTCCATACTTTTCACCTAGCTTGGCACGAACATGACAATGTAATGAGTCATAAAGCGGTTTAACTTGGCCCCAAATGCGGTCGAGTTCTTTTGCAAAATCATCGGCTGGCATGTCGTATTTACTACGCCACATAGCACCTGTATCCGCATAACCTAGCTCTTTTGCGCCTTCATTGGTTAAAGCAACTTGTTGTTCATATAGTGGGCGCATTGGTTTTGAAACCTGACGCCAACCTTGCCATAAATCAAGCAATTCATTGTAATCACGGCTCGTTGCCATTTTAGCGGTCATTTCGCCAAGGCTTAAACAGCTACCATCTTCTTTACAGTATTTACCTTTACCATATATACCACCTAACTCAGCAACTAACTGCGAGAGTTTTGCTGTTTTTTCAGCATCTTGTGGTGCAGGTAAAGTGAGCGCTAGTTTTAGCTTATCAAGTTTACGGCGTGCATCGTAATCAAGTTCTAAACTATCAAATTTTGCAGCTTCATTAGCAAGGCGTACAACGGCTTCGGTCATTTTGCGATTAACTTCAGCAGATAGCTCAGCAGTATCATAGGTGATGAAGTTGGCATAAATCCACTCAGCGCGGCTTGCTTCTAAATAAAGCGCACTTAATTCTTTTTCAGTATCGGCGATAAATTTAGCGGCATCTTGTGCGGTTACTTGACTTGTTTGGACTTCAGTCGTTGTCGTTTTAGTACTCGCAGCGTCATCATTACAGCCAGTAAGTGCAAGAGCACTCGCTACCATAAGTGCGCTCATACTGAGCTTAAATGGAGTCTTTTTCATAACGTTCCCTAGAAGTTTATTGTTATTTATTGCACATGCATAATAGCAGTGTCTTAGTAAACAACAAACAGCATCGCTAAAAACAACCTTAGTAAGAGCTGCTTACGTTGTATTTATGGCACGATCAGTCATACTTGAAGCAGTTAAATAAAATAAAAGGATTGCACAATGACGACCGTAATTATTCTGTTACTAGTTGCTGTGATTGTAATTTTTGCTGTGAAAGACATTCGCATCAATCTTGTTACACGACCTACGTTTAGTATGTTTAAAAAAGTTTTGCCGCCATTATCGCAAACAGAGCGTGAAGCCATGGAAGCAGGTGATGTTTGGTGGGATGGTGAATTATTCAGCGGTAACCCTGATTGGCAAAAGCTGCATCGTTTCCCTAAACCCGAACTTAGCGAAAAAGAACGCGCATTTATGAGCGAGCAAGTCGAAACCTTGTTAGCTATGCTTGATGACTATCAAATCGTGCAAAAAGATAAAGACCTACCAAAAGAAGTGTGGGACTACCTAAAAAAAGAAGGTTTCTTTGCGTTAATTATTCCTGAAAAATTTGGTGGCCGTGAGTTTTCAGCCATAGCTAATTCAACCATCGTATCGAAAATTGCCACTAAGAGCTTAACCGCTGCGGTCACCGTCATGGTGCCAAATAGCTTAGGCCCAGGCGAATTACTGCTTCATTATGGTACTACCGAGCAACAAGAGCGTTGGTTACCAAGCCTAGCGAAAGGTGATGATGTGCCTTGTTTTGCTTTAACGGGCCCTGAGGCGGGTTCTGATGCGGGTAGTATTCCAGATACTGGTGTAGTTTGTAAGGGCATGCATAACGGTGAAGAAGTGATTGGCTTAAAACTTAACTGGTCAAAACGCTATATCACGCTTGCACCAATTGCTACAGTGCTGGGTCTTGCATTTAAAATGTACGATCCTGACGGCTTATTAGGTGATAAAACAGAGCTTGGCATTACATGTGCGCTAATTCCTACTGATCACGAAGGTGTACAGACAGGTGAGCGTCATTACCCGTTGAATATGGCATTTATGAATGGCACAACTTACGGTAAAGATGTGTTTATTCCACTTGATTGGATCATTGGTGGCGAAAAAGGCGCAGGTAGAGGTTGGCGCATGTTAGTTGAGTGTTTAAGTGCAGGCCGAGGTATTTCGTTACCTGCGCTTAGTACAGCAACAGGCCATTTGGCTTCAAGAATGACATCAGCCTATGCAACTGTGCGTCAACAATTTGGTGTTTCAATTGGACAATTCGAAGGAGTGCAAGAGGCTCTTGCGCGCATAGGTGGTTTAACTTACACCTTAGAGTCTGCAAGACTAATGACTGCAGGCGCGATTGATATGAAGTTGAGTCCGTCTGTGGTTACTGCAATTGCAAAATATCATATGACAGAAATGGGTCGTACTGTTATGAATGACGCTATGGATATTCACTCAGGTAAAGGGATCCAAGTGGGCCCAAATAACTATTTAGCTCATGGCTATATGGGGATCCCGGTGTCGATTACTGTAGAAGGTGCAAACATTCTCACTCGTAATTTGATGATTTTTGGTCAAGGTGCTACGCGTTGCCATCCTTTTGTTCTTAAAGAAATGGAAGCGGCTGCAATGGAAGATCATGATGTTGCTTTAAAAGAGTTTGACTCATTACTACTGCAACATATTTTGTTTGCTGGTAGCAACGCAGGTATGGCGTTTGTACACGGGTTAACACGTAGTTACTTCGCAAAAGCGCCGGTATCTGGTGCAACAGCTGTGTATTACAAACAATTAAGCCGCATGAGTCGTGGCTTAGCGTTTTGTACTGATGTTGCTATGCTGGTTTTAGGCGGTGAGTTAAAACGTAAAGAGATGATTTCGGCGCGCCTAGGTGATGTGCTTAGTCACTTATATTTAGCTTCATGTGTACTGAAACGCTACGAAGATGAAGGCCGCCAACAAGCTGATTTATCATTTGTACAATATGCCGTTGAGCATTCGTTATTTTGCATAGGTCAGGCATTCGATGGTTTCTTTAAAAATTTCTCTAATCCTGTTATTAATTTCTTACTGAAACGCATTGTGTTCCCGGTAGGTAATCATTATCACCGCCCAAGTGACGAGTTAGCACAAACTATGTGTGAGCACATGAGCAAGCCAGGTGTCTTCAGAGACAGATTAACTCACCTTTGTTATGTTGATGAAAATGCCGGCACAGGGGTGATGGAAAATGCCTTTCTAGCCATGATTGATACCCACGATGACTTTAAGCAGCTTCGTAAATGGCAAAAAGAAGGCACTATTGCTAAAAACCTTGAACTTGAGGATGCAATAGTCGTAGCGGCAGAGAAAAACTTGATTAACGAAACCGTTGCTGAGCGAATGAACAAAGCCAATGAGCTGCGCAAAAAAGCGATAGCTGTGGATAACTTCGCTCCTGGGGAGCTGTAAACGTTCCTAATATTTAATAGAGCCAAGCCTTGCATTCGCAAGGCTTTTTTATACTTAGTTACAGGCCGTTTGCAATCACTTTTTCTGCTTCACTAGCGGGCATAGGCTTTGCTTTTAAAAAGCCTTGGCCAAATTTACATTGAGTTTGCTTTAAAATAGCCAATTGTTTTTCCGTTTCAATTCCTTCTGCGACTACATCGAGCTTTAATGATTGCGCTAACGATAAAATAGCATCGACTAAGGGGTTGTGCGCTTTGTTTAAATGGTCAATGAAACTTTTATCAATTTTCATTATATGAATCGGTAATTGGTGTAAATACCCAAGCGCGGAATAGCCTGTACCAAAGTCATCTAAACACAGTTTCACTTCAAGAGGCTCAAGACCCTTGATGATTTTTGTCGCCAGCTCTAGATTACCGATAAGTCCAGACTCGGTTATTTCTAAGCATAGTGAGCCAAGAGGTAACTTATATTGCTTATATAAGGCATGTATTTGTTCCACAAAATCGAGGCTAGCAAAGTGACGCGATGACACATTTACGGTAATTCGGCCAAATGCTTTTCCTTCACTCGTCCACTTTGCAATTTGCTTTGCAGCAAGCTGAAGTAAATGTAAATCTAGGTTGATAATTTGACCTGTGTCTTCTGCTACCGGAATAAAATCATTTGGCGAGACAAAGCCTTTGCTTGGGTGATGCCAGCGCACAAGGGCCTCAAAACCAACAACTCTTGTGTCTTGAATAGTAAAAATTGGCTGGTAGTAAAGTTCAAAGTCGTCATGCTCAATGCCATGCTGTAAATCATTTTCTATATCGGCATGATTTTTAAGTTTTTTACGCATTGTATTGTTGAAAAACTTAACTTTACCACGGCCAGATGATTTCGCCTCGTACATTGCTGCATCAGCATGCTGCAATAGCTTATACGCTTGATCGCGACTACTTTCACAAAAAGCAACACCTATACTAGTCGATGCTTGTAGAAGGTGTCCATCAATATCAAGGGGCTGTGCGAGCACATGCTGGATCCGTTCAAGGGCATCATTTATTTGTTGTTTATCGGTAATGTTTTCCATAAAAATGGCAAACTCATCGCCTCCTAAGCGGGCGAAGGTGTCGGTGTTACGAATAGTGCTTAAGATCAATTCACAAATTTTAACTAAAAAATGGTCACCAACTTCATGGCCTAACGAATCATTGATACTTTTAAAGCGGTCAAAGTCTAAATAGAGTAGGGCATGCTTATGTTGCTTATTTGCTCTTGCAAGGCGAAGTATTGCATGTTTAATTCGCTCAATCAGTAAAGAACGATTAGCAAGTCCTGTTAATTCATCGTGAAGAGCTCGATGCTCAAGCTCTTGCCTTGATAATTGACGGTCTATTGCCATGCTAATTTGACGGCTAACATAAGTGAGTAAGGCACGATCATGCTCGTCATAATGGTAACTTTTACTGTAGCTTTGTACGGCAATGACACCGCTAATACGCTCATTCACTTTAAACGGTACACCTAGCCAAGACTCAGCCTGACGACCGACCATTTTAAAATGCCCAGCATCAATGTGCTGCTGAAATTCTTCTTTAGTAAAAAGAAGTGACTGATCTATATTTAGTAAGTAATAAGACGCAGTGTCTTTTAGTTGTTCTTTCGATATTTTTTTATGAGCATTTGAGCGCACGCCTTCTTCAATAATATAAACTAAATCAAGCACATCTAGCTGCTTGTCATAAAGGCCAATGAAGAAATTATCTGCCCTGAGTAAAGAAGTAATAATGCCGTGTAATGACTCAAAAAAACTATCTAGTTCACTTGATTGATACGTCAAATTGGCGATTTGCAGCATCGATCGTTCTAGCTTTTGCGCATCGTTTAACTGCATGACGGTTTGCTGTAAGTTTTCTATGGTGCGAACCTGATTGATCTTGGCACTTAATAAATGCGCGACAGTTGATAAAATCTCTAAATGCGCGTCATTGTAGTAATCTTTTTGCGGATGCTCACAGTCAATCACACCCAGTATTTTTTCTTTGTAAACTAATGGTACGCAAAGCTCAGAAAGAGCTGGGCGAGAATCTGCGATGTAACGTGGATCTTGGCTAACATCAGCAATCATCAAAGGTTTACCAGTACTTGCGACATAACCCGTAATGCCTTGATCAAAGCTGATTTCTGTACGGTCAATATGGTAAGTATCATGGCTGCCAGCTGTGCCTATAGAAGCCATTTCTTTTAGGGTGCGAGTTTTATCATCTGCGAGGTAAATTACACATTCAATAAAGCCTAGGCGGCTAACCACTTCAGACGTAACATATTCTAATAATTCTTCAACTGTATCTAATTGCATAACAGATGATGAAAATTGATTAATTATATGTAGTTGGTCTGTTTTGACCTCAAGTGCAAAAGCAGTGTCTAAACTCTTAGGCATAGAATAAAAGGTAACCGAAATGTTGTATTAATTTATTACGTTAACCTACTATCAAACTATCCACAAAGTTATTTTCAAAAAAAACTGGAACTGGTGTAAACTAGGCACCTGAATATGAACTTGGGTAATTTAGCAAGGTTATTTGCTCAAAGTTTACGCTATCCCCCTAACTTTAGCCGTGGAAACAAGCAATGTCAGATTTAAATTCGATGCAAACTCTAACAATTACACGCCCTGATGATTGGCACATTCATTTACGTGATGGTGAGCAACTCGTTGATACCGTTCGTGATGCAAGCCGTTACATGGGTCGCGCAATTATCATGCCTAATCTTGTTCCACCGGCAACTTGTACAGAAACTGCGTTATCTTACTATGAGCGAATTAAAGCTGCCGGCCCACAAGGTAACTTTGAACCGTTAATGGTGCTTTATCTGACAGATAAAACTACGCCAGAAGAAATCAAAAAAGCGAAAGCAACGGGTAAAATTGTTGCAGCTAAGTTGTACCCAGCTGGTGCGACTACAAACTCAGATTCAGGTGTTACTTCAATCAAAAACATCTACCCAGTACTTGAAGCAATGCAAGAAGTGGGTATGTTGTTGCTTGTTCATGGTGAAGTGACAGATTCATCTATTGATATTTTTGATCGTGAGAAGGTGTTCCTAGAAACAATTTTAGCGGACGTAGTGAACGATTTCCCTAACTTAAAAATTGTGCTTGAGCATATCACAACAAAAGATGCGGTAGAGTTTGTTAATAATGCACCTGAAAATGTAGCAGCAACAATTACTGCTCATCACTTACTTTATAATCGTAATCACATGTTAGCGGGTGGAATTCGCCCTCATTATTACTGCTTACCTATTTTGAAGCGTAATATCCATCAACAAGCGTTGATTGGTGCTGCAACAAGTGGTAGTAAAAAGTTCTTCTTAGGTACTGATTCTGCTCCGCACTACAAAGATAAAAAAGAAGCAGCTTGCGGATGTGCAGGTGCTTACACAGCACATGCTGCGATTGAGTTATATGCTGAAGCATTTGAAGAAGCGGGGGCTTTAGATAAACTAGAAGGTTTTGCAAGCCACTTTGGTCCAGACTTCTATGGTATGCCTCGTAACCAAGATACTATTACACTATTTAAAGAAAGCTGGACAGTACCAGCAAGCTATAAACTAGGTGATTCAGAAGTGGTGCCAATCAAAGCTGAAGCGAAAATGGACTGGCAAGTAAAATAATCTAAAGCAATAGCACTCTTTTCTTGAAAATTAGAAGCCCATCATTTTGATGGGCTTTTTTTCATTTATTATTAATTGTTTATAAATAATACTGTCATATATTTTTGTTTCGGCAGTTGACCTTAAAATTATTTTCGATTAATAGAGCTAAAAACTATTTAATGTGTTAGTCTTAAATTGCTTTGAGTTTTTGCGTATTGAATTTACGGATAATGTGCGGCTGTACGGTTACCGGTTAGGTTATTGGTTCTTCCTGTACTTTACCCCAAGTTTATTGGGCATTCACTCAGGGAGGATAGAGCCATTATGGCTGAATTTTAATAATTGACTTACAGGAAAATTTGGTATGTCAAACACGGTTACTGGTAAAGTTAAGTTCTTCAACGAAGCTAAAGGCTTCGGTTTTATTGAACAAGAAAATGGCCCTGATGTATTCGTACACTTCAGTGCTATCACAGGTACAGGCTTCCGCACTCTTAGCGAAGGTCAACAAGTATCTTTCGGCATCAAACAAGGTCAAAAAGGCCCTGAAGCTGAGAACGTAGAAGTAGCATAATTTATTATGTGAACCTCTCATTTTGGTGGAACAGTTTCTGTTTCACCAAAATTCATCATTACCTCACAAAAAATCGCAACACTCATATCTCACCAAACATTAATTAGCTGTACCGAAATTATATTCCTCCAAAGGCATTGAAAACGACTAATTTAATCAGGAGATAAGCTATAACTTCACGATCTATGCTCTAAAAGCTACTCTCCATAACTAAAGTATTATATGCTGTAACGATGTAATTTATTAAACATAACAGCGTCTGTTATGTTAGTTAGTAGTTTTGATTGAACTCGAAAGTTAGCAGCAAAAATGTTTACAGTTATTTTTCACCAAACTAGAAATAACCCGCTAAACTTAACTTATCCACATGTGGAAATAATGCTGAGTAACTTATACTTGTTTGATGAAATATAATGAAGGTTTGCTAATCGATGAGCATAGGAAACAATATACTTTTGGTAGACGACCACCCAATGGTGGCAACAGCAATTAAAATGGCACTTGCCAAGTCTACACTAGTAAACGAAGTACAAGCTGTTGCAAGTCAAAAAGAAGCGTTGCAGTTTTTAAAAAGTAATAATGTAGCGCTAGCGATTTTAGACATCGAGTTAGAAGACTCCGATGGCTTTAGTTTATATAAGCGCGCCGTCAGTAGTGGTTTTACTGGTAAAGTGTTGTTTCTATCAGCTAAGCAAGACAAGCATATTATCCGTACAGCTGCAAAACTTGGTGCGCAGGGGTTTGTAAACAAAGCAGAAAGCCTTGAAGATATCTCTTCAGCCGTTGAAATGATTTTGCGTGGTTATACATTCTTCCCGCAAGAGCACTTAATCGCTTCGGAAAAAGACATTGACGAGTTATTAACTGAACGTGAGCTTGCGGTGATGAATTATTTACTACAAGGCTTATCGAACAAAGATATCGGTGAAAAGCTCTTTATTAGTAACAAAACAGTAAGTACATACAAAGCGAAAATATTTGAAAAGCTTGAAGTTGATTCAATTATTTCACTTGCCAAGCTTGTAAAAGACCGCGCAATATTTTAACACTCTCACCCATAGCGGTGAGAGATTTCAACTCTCTCATTCTTGTGTTTAGTGCCTGATTTGGCTGCTTATTGAGCGGTTACACGTGGCGAGTGCATAAAAATTCTTCAAAATAGATTTTTTAGATGAATAAACGGAATTTTTTTTTCATTTTTCTTCAGCATTTTCAGATTTCATAAAATGTTACATTTATGTTTAAGGTTGAACCTAATATGAATGCAATGTTCGCCAGCAAAGGGCTATAGAAGTATCATATGAACACCTCTGTTATATTTTTGTTAATTCGTTGTTTTGGTTCTTTTCCTTTCAACGACGAGTCACCAAATTTTTCCGACGAAAGCCGAACATCAAGTTGACAGACTCTGATGCATTTAGCATTATTGGAGGGTTGATATCTATTAAAAGATATCAGGGTTGTCCTCTTCGGGGGGTAATTAAATTATAAAAGTAACATTACTTAATTGGTTGGGAACTATGTCTGTTAAAATCAGAAAGAGTCTTGTAGCATCAGCGTTGGTTGGCGCTTTTGCATTTGCAAGCAGCAATGTGATTGCAGATCCTTTGAAAGATGTGCAAGATGCAGGTCAACAAATTCAAAAGGCTGCTGTTAAGTCTCAAACTAAAATTGACAATGTATATGGTCAAACTCAAGAGCTAATCGCTGAGTACCGTAGCGTTGTTGACGAAACTGAGCTAATGAAGGTTTATAACGATCACGTAGCACGTTTGGTCGCTGACCAAAATGCTTCAATCGAGTCGTTTGACCGTCAAATCGCAACTATCGATAACACGAAACAAAACGTTGTGCCTTTGATGTATCGCATGATCGATACGCTTGAGCAATTCATCAAAGCGGACGTTCCGTTCAATCTTGAAAACCGTCTAGCACGTGTTGAAAGACTTCGTGACATCATGGCGTCAGCATCAGTTACTACATCTGAAAAATTCCGCCAAGTTCTTGAAGCTTACACTGTTGAAACTGCATACAGCTCAGCTGTAACTGCTTCACAAGGTACTCTTGAGATCGACGGTAAGAGCATCAACGTTGACTTCGGTCGTTTAGGTCGTATCACTTACGTTGCTCAGTCTTTTGACCTTAAGCACGCGTGGGTGTGGGATAACAACACTAAACAGTGGAAAGAATTAGGTGAAGAATACCTAAAACCTGTTAAAGAAGTTATTCGTATGGCGCGTAAACAAGCGACATTAGAACTTGTTAAACTACCAATCTTTGGCGCGGAGTAATCAATAATGAAGAAACTATTTAAAGGTTTTGCTGTTGCAGCAGTACTATCTGTTTCTGCAGGTACCGCGCTTAATGCACACGCAAACACTGATGCTTTAGACAAAATTCTTGAGCAAGTTAAGCAAGAACGTATCTCTGAAGGCAAATTAAATAAGCAACGTGAACAAGAGTTCCTTTCAGCTCGTGCTGATAAGCAAGCGTTACTTAACAAAGCTAAAAGTGACCTAGCTGCTGAAAAAGCTCGTGGTGACCGTTTAGCTAAAGAATATGCACAAAACGAAAATACTTTAGCTGAGAAAGAGCAAGCTCTTTTAAACGCTCAAGGTACGTTAGGTGAGATGTTCGGTGTTGTACGTCGTGCAGCTGCTGATGCAATCGGTTCAATCGAAGCATCACTTGTTTCTGCTGAAAAACCAGGACGTGCTGAAGTACTTCGCTCACTAGCTGCTGCGAAAGAACTTCCAACTGTACGTGAACTTGAAGAGCTTTGGATTTCTCTTCAAACTGAAATGACTGAGTCAGCTAAAGTTTCAACTTTCGAAACTGAAGTTGCGGGTCTTGACGGTTCATCTTCTGTGAAGAAAGTAACGCGTATCGGTAACTTCAACTTAGTAACTGACGATGGTTATTTAATCTACTCACCAGAAACTAAAGCAATCCAACCACTAGGTAAGCAACCTGATAGCTACATCCTAGCTGGTATCAGCGATTTAGAAAATACTTCTTCTGACAACTATGCTGGCGTATACATCGACCCGACTCGTGGCGCGATCTTACGTATCAACACGCAGAAGAAATCGTTAATGGAATACTACGAGCAAGGTGCTGAAGTAGGTTACATCATCACAGTATTACTTGTTGTTGGTCTACTTATCTTCATCGTTCGTTTCATTGATCTTGCGCTTACTAGCACTAAGATTAAGAGCCAGCTTAAAAACCTTTCTACTCCGAATACAAACAACCCACTGGGTCGTATTCTTAAGGTTTATGCTGACAACAAGAATCAAGACGTTGAAAACCTTGAGCTTAAACTTGACGAAGCAATCTTACGTGAAACGCCTCGCATTGAAGCTGGTATCAACATCATCAAGATCTTGGCAGCAATCGCTCCATTACTAGGTCTACTAGGTACGGTAATCGGTATGATCCTTACGTTCCAAACAATCACATTGTTCGGTACAGGTGATCCGAAGATCATGGCTGGTAATATCTCTCTAGCACTTGTTACTACAGCGTTAGGTCTAATTGCAGCTCTACCACTTATTCTACTTCACTCAATTGTTGCGGGTCGTAGTAAGTCGGTTCTACATGTCCTTGATGAGCAAAGCGCAGGTATCATCGCTGCTCACGCGGAGAAGGAGAAAGCCTAATGCTAGTCCTGATGGAGATCTGGGAATCTATCAGGGATTTTGTTGGCACAGGCGGCCAGGTTTTATACGTGGTCGCGATAGCACTCTTTCTTATGTGGGTTTTAATGATTGAGCGCTATTGGTTCCTACTAGCTGAGTTTCCTCGTATGACGAAGAACATTGTAGCTCAGTGGGATGCCCGCCAAGACACTACGTCTTGGTACGCACACAGAATCCGTGAAGCATGGATTTCTGAAGCGTCTGAAAAATTAGATCAGCGTATGTTGTTGATTAAGACATTGGTAGCTATTTGTCCTTTAATAGGCTTACTAGGTACTGTAACGGGTATGATCGCGGTTTTCGAAACCATGGCTACTCAAGGTACAGGTAACGCACGTTTAATGGCATCAGGTATTTCAATGGCAACAATCCCAACAATGGCTGGAATGGTTGCGGCACTATCTGGAGTATTCTTTAGCTCACGTCTAGAAGCGAGAGCGAGAATGGCGAAAGCTAAACTTGTAGATAGCATGCCTCATCACTAGAGAGAGAATTAAATATGGCACGTAAACAACGTTTTCGTGAAGAAGAAGAAGCAGCGGTTGACATGACGCCAATGCTTGACATCGTATTTATCATGCTTATTTTCTTTATCGTAACTACATCGTTCGTTAAAGAGGCTGGTATCGAAGTCAATAAACCTAAAGCAGCTGCAGCTACGAAGCAAAAAAATGCAAACATTTTTGTTGCTATCCGTGCTGACGGTGCGATCTGGATTGATAAACAACAAGTAGACGTTGAGCGTGTATCAGCTAAACTTGAAAGTTTATTAGCAGAACAACCTACTGAAGTTGTGATTTTGCAAGCTGATAAAGAAGCAAAACACGGCGTAGTGGTTAAAGTTATGGACCAGATCAAAGCGACGGGTGATAACCTTAAAATTTCAATAGCTGGAGATCAGTAATGATTCGTTTTCTGTTTTCACTGATTGCAGGTGGGGCAGTTACTTTCGGCTTGTTCTACTTCATGGCGTACCTCATCTCCGGTGGAGCTGATCGTGCGACTGAACAAAAAGAACAGATCGTAGTCGAAATTATGACGAATCCGCCTGAATCTAAGGTGCAGGAGAGGAAGCGTGTTCCGCCTCCGCCTCCGCCACCGCCAAAGCAGCCGCCTAAGCCGCAGCCGCCTCAGCCGGAAAACAGCAACCCGAACACTGGTGGTTTGTCATTTAATATGCCAAGCATCGATGTGGGTAGCACAGCTGGTGGCCTAAGTGGTCCAGGTGCATTTGGACGTGATGGTGATGCGACACCTATCGTTCGTATTGAACCAAAATACCCTACGCAAGCAGCGCGTGATGGTAAAGAAGGTTGGGTACAACTTTCATTCACTATCAATGAAGTTGGTGGTGTAGAAGATGTTGAAGTGATCGACGCCGATCCAAAACGTATCTTCGACCGCGAAGCTAAACGTGCGCTACGTAAGTGGAAGTACCGTCCGAAAATCATCGATGGTAAACCACAGAAGCAATTTGGTCTTCAAGTACAATTAGACTTTAAACTTAACCAAGGCAACTAAGGAGGCGAGTAATGAGAAATTTATCTAAAGTAACTGCACTTGCGCTTCTTATGTCTCTATCAGGTGTAGCTTTCACTGCACCTGCTTTAGCAGCGCCAGATTACGCGAAGATTGAAGCGCGTAAAAAAGCAAAAACTAAAGTTATGGGCGAGCGCGTTGGTAAGAAAGTTATTAAAGCGTTTGACTTGTACAATGAAGATAAGCTTGATGAAGCGATTGCACTACTTAAAGAAATCGATCCTTCGGATGACTTCGATAAGGCAACAGTTGATCGTTACTTAGGTCAGATGTACGCTCAAAAAGAGCAGTACCAATTGGCTATTAAGCACATCTCAGCGGCAGTTAAGCCTGACGTTTTAAACTTTGCTGACCAAGAGCAAGGCCTAAAACTTCTAGGTGATATGTACGCGGGTACTGAGCAATATGCAAAAGCGAAAGAAGCTTATGCAGCTTGGATGGACTTCACAGGTGAGGAAGACGACAAAGTTTATACACGTATTGCGCAAGCAAACTACGAGTTAAAACTTTACAAAGACGTTCTTCCTGCTGCAGACAAAGCAATTGAATTGGCAAAAGAACCTGCAAAAGCTTCTTACCAATTAAAGCTAGCTGCCTATTTTGAACTTAAACAGTACAAAAACATGGTAGAAGTAGCTGAAGAGATTGTTCGTGTTTGGCCTGAAGACAAAAAAGCCTGGGTTGGTTTAGGTAAATACTACCTACAAACCGAAGACTTCAAAAAAGGTCTAGCGACCATGGAAGTTGCCTACAAAAATGGCTATTTTGAAAACGAAGTTGAATACAAAGTACTTTCTAACTTCTATTCGTTAAATGATATTCCTTACAAAGCAGCAGTCGTGCTTGAAAAGGCAATCAACGAAGAAAAAGTTAAGCGTAACAAGCAAAATATCAGCGCAGTGGCATCTAATTACCACCGTTCTAAAGATATTGAAAAAGCAGCTAAATACTATGAAGAAGCGGCTAAATTTGATGACGATGCAGAGCTTTACCGCAAAGCAGGTTCATTACTTTTACAATCGCAAAATTATAGTGCAGCCGTTGTTCGTTTGAACAAGGCATTAGAGTTAGGTTCTGATAAAAAAGGAACTATCTACTCTGATTTAGCTGAAGCTTACTACTACCAAGAGAAGTACAAGCAAGCTTACAACGCTATCACTAAGGCAATGGATGATCCGCGCACGCGTCGTTTCGCGAAGAGCTGGTCAGCCTTCATCAAAGATAAAGCCGCTCGTAACGGTGTAAAAATCTAATTGATGTTGTTTTAAATTAAAAAGCCCCTCTGGGGCTTTTTTTATGGAATTTTAAAATGCTAAGACAGATCGTATTATTACTTGTCGCAAGTGTGATGCTGATAGCTTGCTCTGAGCAATCTTCAGGTTTCAAGACTTTTAGGGAAGGGCAGCAAGCGCTGCAAAGAATTAATAATTTATTATCTAATCAAGAACTGCAAACTGAAGCTACTAGCTGGCCTTTCTCTGAAAGTTATTTGCAAGCACGTCACCAAGCTTATCAAAAGCTAAAAGCGACGTCTTTAGATGAGTCACAACAGGCGCAATTAAATTATTTAATTATTGCCGAGCGTTATCCTGAACGTTATTTTGTCTGGCCTGTACAACGTGATGTTATTAGTCAAGCTCGTTCACAGGATAACTATTCAGCAAATGCACTAGCTAATTGGTTAGAGTTAGTTGAAATGCAGTTAATTGCTGCTGAACAAAGCAACCTTAAATTAAATAAAATTGAGTTAACGTTATTGCATAACATGGTTAAATCGCATCTGGATAACAGCGATGACAGTGTCCAAGCAGCGCTTTATAAACTCAATCAATACTTAACTCAATATAAACCTCGTACAAAGCTTGGTTTAGTTGGTTTAGCGAACGGTAAAGACTGGTACCAAAGTAAACTTAATTACTTCAGTGGTGAGACTAAGTCTCCTTTAAACTGGCTTAGTGAGGTCCAAAGTTCACTTAAGCAGTTACAAAGAGCAGATTTTGTATTACCTGTATCAGATTCTCATGTTAACCCATTAGTGATGACTTATTTTGTGGAAAATCATCAGCACAGTGGTCTTGATTGGCAGCTTGATTATATAGACCCGCTAAAAAGTAAACGTAAGTTAACGCAAGGCGAGCAATACTTCTGGCAAGTTATGATGGAAACCGACTTAGGTATTCATTATCACACTTGGAGTGAACAGCAAGCACGTGTCAATTTAATGAAGCGTTTAGGCGTAGATCAGCTGCAAGCGGATTGGTTAATTGAGGATATTATACTTTATCCTGCAATGAGTTTTATTTTTATAAATTAGTACAGCATTGCGCTCTATGGAGCGCAACGCCGACAACGTTGGCTTGCAGGATCTGCAAGTAAACGTTCGTCATCGATTTTTTCTTCGCAATCACAGCAATAGCCATACTGCCCGATATCAATTTGGCAAAGTGCTGCTTCCAACTTTTCTATCCGAGCAATCAATATTTGATATTCAGAGCCAAGGTTATTTGCTGTCAGCTCTAACCAATCCGAAGGAGGGTTATCTTTGAGTTGCGATAGTAGTTGCTGATGATAGCTTTGTTCAGAATTAGCCAGCATATCAAGTAAACGTTGTCTGACCTGCGCAAGTTCCGCAGATAACTTTGTTTGAATTTCAGTATTGTTCATCGCGTTTCTTCCAAGTGGGCAATACTAGTATTATCAAACAAAATCCGTTTGCTAATTATGATTTGTATCAATACTCGGCGCTTTGGCATACTTTCTTAGCACATCAGCTACTTCATCTTTGGCTTTTAAGCGACGTATCTCATCAAAAAGTACGCTTGCTTGTGGGTATTGGCGTTTTAAATAACCGAGCCATTGCTTAGTTCGAGAAGCAAAGTACTTTTCACATTTACTTTCGTCTTGGTGCATTGATGAATGAATAATGTGGTATATCACATGCTCCCATAACATAGGAGTATAATGTTCGTTTTGTGCATGTGACTTTATTTGTTTTGCTAAATCAGGCATTGCTAGTGCGCCACGACCAAGCATTAAGTCTTGGCAATGGCTTCTTTTTTGGCAAAGTATAGCATCTTTAACTTGCCAAATTTCACCGTTAGCAACTACTGAAATATTCTTGTTTTTGATTAATGGGGGGATTTTTTCCCAGTAAGCAGGAGGGTTATAACCATCTCGTTTAGTTCTGGCATGAATAGCAAGGCTTGAAGCGCCTGCGCTTACAACAGCATCAACAATTTCTTGGCTATTACTATCATCATCAAAGCCAAGTCTGATTTTAGCACTCACCTCATGGCGTGGGTCGACAGCATCACGTACGGCTTTGATTATCTCGTACATATGCTCAGGGTCTTTTAAAAGTACCGCACCACCTTTACTTTTATTTACCGTTTTAGCAGGGCAACCAAAGTTTAAGTCGATTCCATGTGAGCCTAGGCGTATTGCTTTAACTGCATTTTCAGCTAAAGCATTGGCAACTTGACCCAGTAATTGAATACGTACAGGTGTACCTGCACGGGTATAGCCACCGGTTTTTAGCTCAGGACAATAGCGATGAAACACGCGCTCGGGTAGCGTGTCTTCGACGACACGAACAAACTCTGTAACGCATAAATCAAATCCACCTAAATCAGTTAGGAGTTGTCGCATTTTAAAATCTACAACACCTTCCATCGGTGCTAAAACTAGTCGCATGATACCTGTTTACTTATCAAAAATTAGGACGCGTATTCTAGCTGTTCTAGATTGTTTTATAAATCGTAATTTGCTTTCTGAGCACTTTCAGAAAATAATTAGAAAAAATTGAAAGATATTTGTAGTTCACAGGTCTTGTTTAATAACCCTTTATAAAAAAGAGAGTCATCGAATGAACACAGTTAAGAAAAATTCAATTGCATTAACATTAGGTGCGGTTGTAGTAGGTGCGTCAAGTTTTGCAGTAACTGATGCGAACGCGAATCCATTTGAATTTCAGCAAATGCAAGCAGGGTATCAGTTAGACGCGGCTGAAGGTAAGTGTGGAGAAGGCAAGTGTGGCGGCGATAAAAAAGCGGCTAAAGAAGGTAAGTGCGGCGAAGGTAAATGTGGCGCAGACAAAAAAGCGGCTAAAGAAGGTAAGTGCGGCGAAGGTAAATGCGGTGCAGCTAAAAAAGCAGCTAAAGAAGGTAAGTGCGGCGAAGGTAAATGTGGCGCAGACAAAAAAGCAGCAAAAGAAGGCAAGTGCGGCGAAGGTAAATGTGGCGCAGACAAAAAAGCAGCTAAAGAAGGTAAGTGTGGCGAAGGTAAATGCGGTGCAGCTAAAAAAGCAGCTAAAGAAGGTAAGTGCGGCGAAGGCAAATGTGGCGCAGACAAAAAGAAAGCTAAAGAAGGTAAGTGTGGTGAAGGTAAATGTGGTTCTAACCACTAAGCGCTCACTTAGCTTTTGAAAGGGCCGTAAAGGCCCTTTTTAGTAGGAGGTAGTATGTTAAAAGAATCAGTAGCTGATTTTGGGCAGATTGGGCTAGGTTTGCGCCGAGAAATGCTTGATGAAATGCTTATCGATGTTCCTAAACCCATTGAGTTTTTAGAAGTTGCACCAGAAAACTGGCTAAAGCTTGGGGGTCGATTTGGTAAGCAATTTAAGCAGCTAACCGAGCAACATGCCTTTGTATGTCACGGTTTGTCGTTATCGATTGGGTCACCTTCAGCACTTGATATTGAGTTTGTGCAATCGCTTAAAACTTTCTTCAAAGAGCATAATGTTCGTCTGTTTAGTGAGCACTTAAGTTACTGCTCGGGAGAAGGGCACATGTACGACTTAATGCCAATTCCGTTTACTGAAGATGCTATTAAGCATGTTGCCTCTCGAATTAGGCAAGTTCAAGATATTCTTGAGCAGCCTATTGCAATTGAAAATGTCTCTTATTATGGCGCGCCCGGTCAACAAATGACGGAACTTGAATTTACTAATGCGGTTTTAGAAGAGGCGGATTGTAAATTACTGCTCGATGTTAATAATATTTACGTCAATTCGATTAATCATGGTTATGATGCAGGGAAATTCTTAGCAGCATTACCAACTAATCGCATTGCCTATGGGCATGTTGCTGGTCATTACACTGAGGCTGAGGATTTACTCGTTGATACTCATGGTGCGCCAGTGATCGATCCCGTTTGGCAATTGCTCGAAAAAGCCTATGAAATTCATGGGGTATTTCCCACCTTATTAGAGCGTGATTTTAATATTCCTCATATGAGTGAATTATTAACAGAGCTGAGAACCATTGGAGCGTTGCAAGAGGCTGCTGCTCATCGAAATCAAGCAACGGTGAAACACAGTGCCTAATCATTTTACGCAAGTACAGCAAGAGTTTATGGCGCATATTCGCGACCCAGAAAATAATAAGAAGCCAGCCGATGTTGAAGAGCGTCGCATGGCGATTTACCGCGATTTATTTTTTAATAATGTGGATGGTTTTGTCAGCTCTGCGTACCCAGTGCTAAAAAGTTTATATACTGAGCAAGCTTGGCAGAGACTCATTAGGCATTTCTTTAGTATGCATGACTGTAAATCACCTTACTTTTTAGATATAGCAGGGGAGTTTTTGACTTTTCTTGCAAATGACTATGAAATGCAAAGTGATGATCCTGCTTTTATGTTCGAACTGGCGCATTATGAATGGGTTGAGCTTGATGTGTCGGTTGCTCAAGAGGTGGCACAAGAAGTGAAATTATCAGCTCATAAAGTGACAAGCTCCCCATTATATTTAAGTTCGTTTGCTCGCAATTTAAGTTATAGCTTCCCAGTTCATACTATCAGTGTGGATAATCAACCAAGTGAGCCGACAGCACAAGCAAGTTACTTCGTGGTTTATCGTGATAGTGATGATGAAGTACAGTTTTTATCAACAAATGCGATGACCGCATTACTGCTTAATATTATTGAATCTAAGCCTGGTGCAGATTTAAATGATGTATGCCAAGCAGTTGCAGAGCATGCTCCTCAATTTAGCCAAGAGCAGCTGTATCAAGGGGCCCTCAATACCTTAAGCGCTATGGCAGAGCGCGGTGTTGTGGTTACTAATACATAGGTTTAAAAATCGGCTAAAGCTCTTTATTGATGAGGGCTGTTCGACTATTATGTGCACCTTATTTTGTCGTGCTTAAATAAAGGTAGTAACTATGTCGAATGATAAAGACTTTAAAGATCCGTTCAATGCAACTTATTTCATTGCGTTTTTAGCTGTATTCGGTGGCATTGGCTGCCTTAACGCTATTCTTGGTTGGATCACTTCTTTATCTTAATCTGCGCAAGCAAATTTAAGACACTAGGCTGCACCATGCAGCCTTTTTTGTTGTAGTTAAGTGATTAATTTCGAAACTTGCTACCGACTTTCCACTAAGGTGATGTTATACTCTCGAGCTTTGTTAGATAAACTTTTTGAGCAGTATAATTATGACTCAAGCAACTTCAACGCTCATCAAACAGAGCATTGCAACGATCGCTGATTACCCTAAGCCGGGCATTATGTTCCGCGACGTAACAACATTAATGGCTAATGCTGACGCATTTAAAGCAACTATCGACAGCTTTATCGCAGCATACAAAGACCAAGGTTTTACAAAAATCATCGGTACTGAATCTCGTGGTTTTATCTTTGGTGCACCACTTTCATACGCACTAGGTATTCCATTCATTCCAGTTCGTAAACCAGGTAAACTTCCTCGCGAAGTGATTTCACAAAGCTACCAATTAGAGTATGGTGAAGATATTCTTGAGCTTCATACAGACGCAATTGTACCTGGTGATAAAGTGTTACTAGTAGATGACTTACTTGCTACAGGTGGCACAATCGAAGCAACTGCAAAATTAGTTGCTAAACTAGGCGGTAACGCAACTGATGCGGCATTTGTTGTTTCTTTACCAGAGCTTGGTGGTGAGCAACGTGTTGCTGAGATGGGCATCAAAATCTTAAAGTTGGTTGAATTCGAAGGCGAATAATTAATGAGTTATCAGGTTCTAGCAAGGAAATGGCGACCACAAACCTTTCACGAGTTAGTGGGGCAGTCTCATGTTAAACAAGCATTAGTGAATGCATTAACACAAAATAGACTCCATCATGCTTATCTCTTTACTGGAACCCGTGGGGTGGGTAAAACAACCATCGCACGTATATTCGCAAAAAGCCTCAACTGCGATAAGGGTATCTCTGCAGAGCCATGTGGCCAATGTTCAAGTTGTACTGACATTGAAGCAGGTCGTTATATTGATTTATTAGAAATCGATGCGGCATCGCGTACCAAAGTAGAAGATACCCGCGAAATCCTTGATAACGTTCAGTACGCACCAACACGTGGTCGTTACAAGGTATACCTAATCGATGAAGTTCACATGCTGTCAAAGCATAGTTTCAATGCATTACTAAAAACATTGGAAGAGCCTCCAGAGCATGTGAAATTTTTATTAGCGACAACTGATCCGCAAAAACTGCCCGTGACGATTTTATCGCGTTGCCTACAGTTTAATCTTAATGCTTTGTCGCAATCAGAAATTCATGATCAGCTTGCCCATGTTCTTAATCAAGAACAGCTAAGTTTTGATGATAAATCATTGTCTATTTTAGCTAAGGCCGCTGATGGTAGTATGCGTGATGCACTGAGCCTTACAGACCAAGCAATTGCGCAAACCAACGGCAGTATAAATCATCAGGCAGTACAAACCATGCTTGGCTTGATGGATACTCAATATAGCCAAACCATGTTAGCGGCGCTACTGTGCCAAGATGGCGATGCACTACTTCAAGAAGTAAAAGCGGTCGTAAGTCGAAACCCTAACTTTGTAGCCTTGCTCGACGATTTAATCGCCCTGACGCACCTTATTCAGCTTGTGCAACTCGTGCCTAGTGCAGCGGCACTTGATGATACTAACCGTGATTTTATTGAGCAAGTAGCGCAAACCACTGATGCACAGCAGATGCAGGTTTACTACCAATTGCTATTAAATGGTAAAAAAGATTTGCAGTGGGCACCCGATGCTAAACTAGGTTTTGAAATGATTATGTTGCGTTTGTTGGCATTCCAACCTACGCAATTTGCACAAAGCCAAACACCAACGAATACCCAGCAGCAGGTTAAGCCAAGTGGTGCCGGTGCACTGCGTGATATTTTGAAAAAATCAACGGCGCAACGTGAACAAGCAGTATCAGAGCAAGCACTTTTAGCACAAAGCTCTGCACAGACAACTGCTGTTCCTTCAGAGCCTCAGCAAATTCAAGCTGAATCTGTTCAAGCAGCTAAAGCAGAAACAGCGCATAGCCAAGAGCCTGACCAGCAAGTTGAAGCAACAGCGGTAGTACAGCCTGGTGTTGAACAACAGCCTCAGCAATCTGTTGAAACTGCAATGACCGCTGAAGTTGAACCAGCGCCACAGCATCAAGAGCAAAGCTACTCAGAGCAAGTACCTGCAGCTGAATACTCTCCACAGGAGTATTCTTCGCAAGATTATATAGACGATCATGATGCACAAATGGACTCATCACTTGCTGCGCAATACGATGATGTGATGAATAGCGCCTATGATCAGGGCTTTACTGCAAATGAAGGACTTCAGCAACAGCAAACTGCACCAGTGCAATTACAACAGCAGCAAAGTCAGGCGCAGTCGGCCATTGCTCGTATTTTACAAGACCGCAATATCTCAGGTGCTGGGCGTTTAAGTGGTGCTGCAACGCAAACGAATGCTAAAGCAGAACAACAACCTGAAGCGAAGCCCAAAGCAGAGCCGCCAGCGCAACAAAGCACAGCCACGACCAATATTCAGTCTCAGCAGCAAGCAATGGCTGCTGAAGTAAAAAAGCCCATCCCCCAGCAAACGGGGGAGAGCAGTAATAAAGTAAAAAAAGTCGACTTTAGAGAAAAGCATCAAACAATTACTGAAAACTTAGCGCCTGAGCTGCTTGAGCAGATCAACCCGCAAAAAGTGCCAGAGCCAGTAGTAGAAGAAGCCAGTATTCCGGTCCCTGATGATTTTGAAAGTCCGATCAGCAGTATTAAATTTGCACACGAACAAGATGAATGGGCGTATTTAATAAAGCGCATGGGGCTCGGCGGACGGATGCGCCAATTTGCACTGCATTCAATTTTTACCAAGCAGAATAACCAACTGCACATTGAGGTTGACTCGTCACAGCGCCATTTAGACAGCGCAGTGCTAAGACAAAAGCTCAATGCTGCATTAAGTGAAATTTACGGCCATAAATTAGAGCTTAGTATCGAGTTTGCTGATGGCGTAATTGATTCACCGTATTTGATTCAACAAAAAATTGATGCAGGACGTCATCAACAGGCTATTGATGTAATAAATAGCGACGAAAACATAGTGCAATTTCAACAGTTATTTAGCGCTATAATCGATGAAAACAGTATTCAGGCATTGTAATTCGTTACAATAGCCCTTATCTTCATGCCAATTAAAGTAGTTTAGAAAGAGAGACAGTTATGTTTAAAGGTGGAATGGGTAACATGATGAAGCAAGCGCAGCAAATGCAAGAGCGCATGCAAAAAGCCCAAGAAGAAATCGCAAACCTTGAAGTAGTAGGTGAAGCAGGTGCAGGCCTAGTTAAAGTAACTATGCTTGGTAACCACAATGTACGTCGTGTTGAATTAGATGAAAGCCTAATGGAAGACGACAAAGACATGATCGAAGATTTACTAGCGGCAGCGTGTAACGATGCTGTACGTCGTGTTGCTGAAGAAACGCAAGAGCGCATGAGTAAAGTAACTGGCGGTATGCAATTACCACCAGGTATGAAAATGCCATTCTAAGTGATTTTGTATGCAACTATCTCCTAGTTTAACACAGCTAATTGAAGCGCTACGATGCCAGCCAGGCATAGGCCCTAAGTCGGCACAGCGCATTGCTTTTCATTTGCTTGAGCGTGACCGTCAAGGTGGTAAACAACTTGGCCATGCATTAACTAAAGCAATGGATGAAGTAGGGCATTGTCAATCTTGTCGTACTTTTACAGAGCAAGCTGTGTGTGATATTTGTTCTAGTGTTAAACGCCAAGATAGTGGTTTATTGTGTGTGGTTGAATCACCAACCGATGTACTTGCTATTGAGCAAACTGGTCAGTACCAAGGCCTTTACTTTGTTTTAATGGGTCATTTGTCGCCAATTGATGGCATAGGACCAAAAGAAATTGGCCTTGATATTCTTGAAAGCAAGTTGCAACAAGGTGGCATTAATGAGGTGATCCTAGCAACCAATCCAAGTGTTGAAGGTGAAACCACAGCCCACTATATTGCAGAGCTTTGTCATAAGTATCAGGTGAGTGCATCTCGGATAGCTCATGGTGTCCCTGTTGGTGGTGAGCTCGATTTACTCGATGGTATGACGCTTATGCACGCATTTAGCGGACGACGCGCCGTAAACCAAAACTAACACCGCAAATGGTATCAAAAGCCTGCTTGAAGCAGGCTTTTTTGTGTTTAACCCCTAATTTACCCGCTAATTTAATTTTTTGCCTTGAAGTTCCAAAAGCCTGCCCCATATAAAGAGTCATAGTGCAGATTAGACACTTTGTTAATTGGAGATTTACACAATGACTGCAGCACAAAAAGAAACATTAGGCTTTCAAACAGAAGTCAAACAACTATTAAACCTGATGATTCATTCTCTTTATTCTAATAAAGAGATATTTTTACGTGAGCTTGTATCAAACGCCTCAGATGCGGCAGATAAATTACGTTTCCTTGCGCTTTCTAATGGCGATTTATATGAAAATGATGCGGAACTAAAAGTACGTATCAGTGCCGATAAAGAAGCAAACACGGTCACCATTACTGATAACGGTATTGGTATGAGCCGTGAAGATGTGATTAATTCACTAGGTACCATTGCAAAATCTGGCACTGCAGAGTTTTTCCAAAACCTAACAGGCGACCAAAGCAAAGATTCACAATTGATTGGTCAATTTGGTGTTGGTTTTTACTCAGCATTTATCGTTGCTGACAAAGTAACAGTGCGTACTCGTAAAGCAGGTGAAAGCCAAGGTATTGAATGGCAATCTGCAGGTGAAGGTGAGTACACATTACAAGAGATTGATAAACCATCACGCGGTACCGAAATTATTCTTCACCTTCGTGAAGACGAAACAGAGTTTGCTGATGAGTTCCGTTTACGTAGTATCGTAACTAAATACTCTGATCATATTTCGATTCCTGTTGAAATGTATAAAGCAGAAGTACCTGAATCTGAAGGTCCTGATGGCGAGAAGATTCCAGCACAGCCAGGCGAGTGGGAAGGTATTAACCGCGCGACAGCACTATGGACTCGTGATAAGTCAGAAGTAACAGACGAAGAGTACAAAGAGTTTTATAAGCATATCGGTCATGATTGGGAAGAGCCACTAAGCTGGGCACATAACAAGGTTGAAGGTAAAACAGAATACACTAGCCTGTTATACATCCCGAAAAAAGCACCTTTCGATTTATGGAACCGTGAGCGTCAATCAGGTTTAAAACTGTATGTGCAACGCGTTTTCATTATGGATGACGCAGAGCAGTTCATGCCAAGCTACCTACGTTTTGTGAAAGGTTTACTTGATTCAAACGACTTACCACTTAACGTGTCGCGTGAAATCTTGCAAGACAACAAAGTAACACAGGCAATCCGTAAAGGTTGTACATCGCGCGTACTTAAAATGCTCGAGCGCATGGCGAAAAACCGCGAAGAAGATTATCAATCTTTCTGGAACGAATTTGGTCAGGTGTTAAAAGAAGGCCCAGCGGAAGATATGGCAAATAAAGAAGCCATTGCTAAGCTACTGCGTTTCGCTTCTACACATACTGACGAAAGCACACAAAATGTATCGCTTGAACAATACATTGAGCGTATGAAGCCAGAGCAAGATAAGATTTACTATGTCGTTGCTGATTCATTCGCTGCAGCGAAAAACTCACCACACTTAGAGATCTTCCGTAAGAAGGGCATCGAAGTATTGCTACTAAGTGACCGTGTTGATGAGTGGATGATGAGCTACTTAACAGAGTTCAACGAAAAGTCATTCCAGTCAATTACCCGTGGTGACTTAGATTTAGGCAACATGGATGACGAAGAAACGAAAAAGGCGCAAGAAGAGTCAGAAAAAGAAGTTGCTGGCCTAGTTGAGCGTATTAAAACAGCACTAGGTGATAACGTTAAAGACGTACGCTTTACGCATCGTCTAACGGACTCTCCTGCATGTGTTGTTGCTGATGAGCATGATATGAGCTCACAAATGCAAAAGTTAATGGAATCAGTTGGTCAAACTGTGCCTGAGCAAAAGCCAATTTTTGAGCTTAACCCAGAGCATCAGCTTGTTAAACACTTAAATGTTGAACAAGATGAAGACAAGTTTTCCCAGTGGTCACAAGTACTTCTAGATCAAGCACTACTCGCTGAGCGCGGAACTTTAAAAGACCCTGCAGGCTTTGTAACTCGTTTGAATAAACTTATGCTAGATTTAAGCAAATAAGCGTTTTAGCATAATGAGTTGGAAAAGGGAGCAAGGCTCCCTTTTTTATTGCCGCTAATATAGGCAATTGGTATAAGTTACTTGAGGTATAGCCTTAGTTGTGGAAGAATTCAGGCTCTAAAAACAAAACTCCACTGATCGACCATTTTTAAGATTAGTATCACACAGAGGACAATGATATGCGCATTATTCTTTTGGGCGCGCCGGGTGCAGGTAAAGGTACTCAAGCTCAGTTTTTGATGGACAAATACGGTATTCCACAAATTTCTACGGGCGATATGCTGCGTGCAGCAATCAAAGAAGGTACACCACTTGGTCTTGAAGCTAAAAAAGTAATGGATGCAGGTCAATTAGTATCTGACGAAATTATTATCGGTCTAGTTAAAGAGCGCATCGCTAAGCCAGATTGCGAAAAAGGTTTCTTACTAGATGGTTTCCCTCGTACTATTCCTCAAGCAGATGCAATGAAAGAGAATGGCGTGGTAGTTGATCACGTTATCGAATTTGACGTTGCTGACGAAATCATCGTTGAGCGTATGGGCGGCCGTCGCGTACACCCTGGTTCTGGTCGTGTTTATCACGTTGTTTATAACCCACCTAAAGTCGATGGCAAAGATGACATCACAGGTGAAGATCTAATCATTCGTGATGACGACACTGAAGAAACAGTACGTAAGCGTTTAGGTATTTACCACGACCAAACTAAACCATTAGTTGATTACTACCAAGCTGAAGCAAAAGCAGGCAACACTCAGTACCACAAATTAGACGGTACTCAAGCTGTTGAAGCTGTTAGCCAACAACTTGGTGAGCTACTAGGTTAATTTACCTTTTAGAATCACAAATAAAAAACCGCCTCTGGGCGGTTTTTTTGTGTCTGTCTCACTGCAAGTAAAATTGCGCTTTACAGTTTCTTTAATGCCGCAATGGCACCGTCGTAATCAGGCTCTTTTGATAAATTATCAACTAGCTGCTTATAAACGATGTTATGTTCTTTATCTAACACAAACACTGCACGGGTTAATAAGCCCATATCTTTGATAATCAAACCGTAGTTCTTACCAAAGTCACGCCACACTGAGTCAGACAAAGTCACCACTTTGTCGATATTTTCGGCTTTACAAAAACGCTTTTGTGCAAACGGTAAATCTGCGCTTAAGGTAAGCATAGCAACACTTGGGTACTCAGTAGCTACTTTTTCATTAAAGTGTTTGGTTTGAATACTACACACACCCGTATCTAAACTTGGCACTACGCTTAAAAGCACTGCTTGACCATGGTAGTTATCTAGTGTGACAGGTGTAAAGCTGCCATCTACTACTTTAAAATTAGGTGCTTTTTGACCAACTTCAACACCTTGACCTAGTAAAGTGACCGGCTTAGATTGGGCAGAAACCTTACCTGCATCTAAACTATTTTCTGATAAATCACCAGCATAACTAAACGTGCATACAGCACCTAGTGCAAATATTAGCGGACGTAACATAATAAGATTCCTTCAAATTAACGCATTTAACATCAGTGTATTATACTCATAGAGTGGCTCAAAGGATTAGTACAATTTAAAATTGTAAATAACCAATAGTTTGATTAACATGTGTTCGTGAACCGATTTTTTATATAGAAAAATAATAATAAAGTTACTGGCACTAGTTAGTATCTAGTTAAAAGTGCGTATTTAGAGAGAAGGTATGTCAACATCGGTATTAGTTTGTGATGATTCAAAGTTAGCACGTCGACAATTAGCGCGCTCTTTACCCGATGATTGGGATATTAAAGTTGAGTTCGCTGAAAATGGTGTGCACTGTATTGAGCAGATTAAAAAAATTCAGCCAGAAATTCTATTTCTCGATTTAAACATGCCTGAAATGGATGGCTATGAAGTGCTTCAAGCCATTCAAGAACAGGACCTTCATGTTCTCACCGTGGTTGTGTCTGGTGATATTCAACCTAATGCGCATCAACGAGTGCTAGAGTTAGGTGCCATCGACTTTATTCAAAAACCTTGCTCTGCGGAAAAGCTCGCTAATATCATCGAACACCATGGTATTAAAGATAAAGCCATGCGTGAGCGCCTTGCTAATAAGCTAGGTGAGCAAGTTGACCCAGATGTGCGTGATATCTATCAAGAGCTCACTAACGTCGCTATGGGGCAAGCAGGGGACTTATTAGCGCGTCTTCTTAATGTATTCGTAAAGCTGCCTATCCCTAATGTAAATGTATTAGAAGTAAATGAGCTTGATATGGCTCTGCGCTCTATTGATGCTAATGCAACTACATCGGGTGTATGCCAAGGTTTTATCGGCGGTGGAGTATCTGGCGAAGCATTACTACTTTTAAACGATTCAAGTTTTAAAGAAATCGCGTCATTGATGAATTACGAAGGTGAGCTAAACGATAATGTCGAGCTTGAGCTGTTAATGGATGTGAGCAACATTCTGATCGGTGCGATTTTATCAGGGCTTTCTAAACAGCTCGATATGCGTTTTAGCCAAGGTCATCCTGTGGTGCTAGGGCAGCATTGTGATGTCACCGATTTAGTAAAAGCCAATAAATCTCGCTGGCAACGAACACTGGCGATTGAGATCAGCTATGGCATCGAAAATCACAATATTAACTGTGATTTGATGTTGCTGTTCACTGAGGACTCACTTAAAACCCTTAAGTACAAAGTAGCTTATTTATTAGAAGACTAAACTATGCCTGCAGCCGATTTTAATATGAATGAACTCCATTGGTTAATGGATATGTTTAATACCGTTGATGTAGGCCTAGTAGTGCTCGATAGAGACTACAAAGTATGCATCTGGAATGGTTTTATGGAAAACCATTCAGGCTTGCTACCAAGCGCGGTGAAAGATAAAGATCTGTTTGATTTATTTCCATCAATTGATGAAAAGTGGTTTCGCAGTAAATCAGAGTCTGTGTTCATACTAAATAATCGTTCATTTACTATTTGGGAGCAGCAGCCATATATTTTCCGTTTCAAAAACTACCGCCCAATTACCGGTAAAGCGGATCATATGTATCAAAATGCTACCTTTATTCCGCTGACAACGACCACAGGTGAAGTGTCGCATATCTGTATCATTATTTATGATGTAACGGATGAAGCTGTAAACAAAAAAGAGCTAGAAGAAGCCAACAGTAAGCTTGAACAAATGAGTCGAACAGATGCGCTGACTAAACTGACCAACCGTGGTTATTGGGAAGAAAAATTACGTAAAGAGTATATGCGTATTGTTCGCAGTGGCGGGTGTAGCAGTTTGTTGATGTTTGATATTGATCATTTTAAAAAGGTTAATGATGAGCATGGCCATCGCGGAGGTGATGAGGCGTTGCGTCATATTGCTGACCTTCTGCGTAAGACTTTGCGTGAAACCGATTTAGCTGGCCGCTATGGTGGTGAAGAGTTTGCGGTAACCTTGCTAGATACTGATCATGAAGGTGCGCATATTTTTGCTGAGCGATTAAGAACACTGATTGAGAACTCATCAATATACTTTGATGGCAAACAAATTCAACTGACGGTCAGTATTGGTTTTGCCTGCTTTGACGAAAAGTTTGATCGCTACGAAAAGTGGGTTGAAGCGGCAGATAAAGCCTTGTATCACTCTAAAGAAAATGGCCGTAACATGGTTACTGCTTATACAGATTTATAAAAAGGGGCAAAAGCCCCTTTTTTATACTAATTTTCTTAAGATTTTGCCGATTAAATGCCAAGTGGCGGTAAAACGAGAATATCTGTTTTAAGTAGCTTCATGACCTTTTCAGCAGTATTACCAATTAAATGACCTTTAATACCTGTATTACCAACCGAGCCCATAATCACTAAATCAGCATTTAATTTTGCTGCAACACTTGGAATCACTTGTTCAACCACACCAGCTTTGATTTTTAGTTTTTCTTTTAAGTCGTGCGCTTCAATTAAGGTACGCTGCGCGACGGGGAGTTTTTCAAAAGCATTTGTCACTTGTTCATCTGAAAATACAATGCCTAAATCACGTAAAAATGGTGACACGTGCACGGTATAACACGCATAAAATTCGCTTTCGTAGTCTTTAGCATAGGCCAAACCTGCTTTAATAATTGCCTCGTTTAAACAGTATTTAGTGGCTTTTTCGCTGCCTAAATCAAGAGCCGCGAGTACATTGGTATTGTTACGCCATTTGTTATCGGCGGCTAGGTAAAGGGGGAGTGGGCTAAAACGGATAAGCTGCCAATCTAGTTCGCTAAATTGCGTTTCTTCGTCAATGTGACGGGTTTTAATCACCATATCATAGTTTGACGTATCAAGCTCATTTGCAAGCCACTGTACTGGGCTTTCATGCCACAGGTTTTGCAATGTATAACTGCCGTCATCTAGATGCTCACTGATCAGAGGGCTAAGCGCTGCACGGACTTTAGCGAGTTCTTTGTCTTGTATCGCAAGCGCTTCATCTGGTGGAATAGAGAATAAAATGTTATTGGTATCTTCATAACTAAAAGCAACAAGATCAATATGCTTAACGCCTTTGGCTTTTTGCTTTGCATGTAAAATAGACGTTTTAGCATCGGCTATTGAGTCGATGATCACCAGTATTTTTTTATTCATTTTGGCTACTCTGTTGTGTGTCGGGTATCACTGCTTGGGCATTCACCCAGTAATGAAACTTCACCTGTTGAGGTTTCTTGTTCCAGTTTTACCTTAAAGCCCCATAGCCTGTAAAGGTGTTTTAGCACTTCATCTTTTGATTTAGCTAAGGGAATATTGTTATGGGGGACATAGCGCAGAGTTAATGAACGATCTCCTCTGATATCAACGTTATAGACTTGAATATTTGGCTCGAGATTACTTAAGTTATATTGAGCCGAAAGCGTTTCACGAACTTGTTGATAACCTAGCTCATCATGAATTGCCCCCACATTAAGAGTCGGTTCTTTTTCATGGTCAATAATGGTAAATAATTTAAAATCACGAATTATTTTCGGCGATAAAAACTGGCTTATAAAGCTCTCGTCTTTAAAGTTTTGCATTGCGAAATGCAGCGTCTCTAACCAATCGCTGCCTGCATATTCAGGGAACCACTTTTTATCTTCATCAGTTGGGTTTTCACACATTCTGCGGATATCAACCATCATGTTAAAGCCAAGGGCATAAGGGTTTATACCTGAATAATAGTTACTGTTGTATGGTGGTTGATACACTACATTTGTATGGCTTTGTAAAAACTCGAGCATAAAGGCATCTGTGAGTTTTCCTTCATCGTAAAGGTGGTTCAAAATGGTGTAATGCCAAAATGTTGCCCAGCCCTCATTCATAACTTGAGTTTGTTTTTGTGGATAAAAATATTGAGAAATCTTACGAACAATACGGATGACTTCCCGTTGCCATGACTCAAGCAGCGGGGCATTTTTCTCGATGAAGTACAAAATGTTTTCTTGTGGCTCATCAGGAAAGCGGCGCTCACGCTTTTTAGACTCTTGCTGTGAAGTTGGAATAGTACGCCAAAGTTCATTCACTTGTGATTGTAGGTAATCTTCACGTTCTTGTTGGCGCTTTTGTTCTTCATACAGTGAAATTCGTTGCGGACGCTTGTAACGGTCTACACCATAATTCATAAGGGCATGACATGAATCAATCAGGTTTTCGACCTCGGTAATGCCGTATTTTTCTTCGCATTTAGCTATGTAATTTTTTGCAAATAACAAGTAATCGATAATTGAGCTGGCATCGGTCCAGGTTTTAAATAAGTAATTACCTTTAAAAAACGAGTTGTGGCCATAGCAAGCATGAGCCATTACCAAAGCTTGCATTGGTAGGGTATTTTCTTCCATTAAATAAGCAATACAAGGGTCTGAGTTAATAACAATTTCATAAGCGAGGCCCATTTGTCCTCGTTTATAGTTTTGTTCTGTTTGAATGAATTTTTTACCATACGACCAGTGGCTGTAGCCAATCGGCATCCCTACACTGGAATAGGCATCCATCATTTGTTCTGCGGTGATCACCTCAATTTGATTTGGGTAGGTATCGAGTTTATAAATTTTCGCAACCCGCTCAATCTCAGTTTGATACTCTGCTAATAAATCAAAGGTCCAATCAGGACCGTCACTAATACGTTTATCGGCCATACTTTACCTCACTCGCAAGGCTATGCGGCGCCTTGCTGCTGACGATTCTTTTTAAATAATTCACGGAAAATAGGGTAAATGTCCTCAACGCCCCGGATATGTTGCATTGCAAAATTGTCGTGGGTTTGCGCTATCGACTGATACTCTCGCCACAAGCTTTGATGGGCACGGGCTGTAATTTCGATGTAGGCGTAATAGCGCACCGCCTTTAGTAGTTTATTACGTAAAATTTCGCCACAGTTCGGTGAGTCGTCTGCCCAGTTGTCGCCATCAGAGGCTTGTGCTGCATAAATGTTCCACTCTTCTGGGTTGTAGCGATCAGCGATAATTTCGTTCATTAGCTTTAATGCGCTCGATACAATTGTGCCACCCGTTTCCTGAGAATAGAAAAACTCTTGCTCATCTACTTCTTTCGCTTGGGTATGATGGCGAATATAGACGACTTCTATATTTTTGTAGCTGCGGGTTAGAAATTGATAAAGCAAAATATAAAAGCGTTTTGCCATATCTTTAGTAGCTTGGTCCATCGAACCTGAGACATCCATTAAGCAAAACATCACTGCTTTGCTTGTAGGATGTGGCTGTTTTTCATAATTACGAAAACGTAGGTCATAATTATCAATAAATGGCACTGCGTTAATGCGACTTTGTAGTTCCTCAATTTGACGTTCGAGTAACGCAATGGCAGCTTTGTCTGGTTCTTCCTCTGCTTTTAGCAACGCTAACTGACCTTCAAGCTCAGCAAGGTGGCGCTTTTTGCCTGCGGTCATTGCTACTCTGCGAGCAAGTGAGCCTTGTAATGAGCGCACTATATCAATATTGCTTGGCATGCCATCATTACAAAAACCTGCACGATGGGTTTTCATTTGTACGAGTTTATCTAGCTGATTTTGTTGTAGGTTAGGCAGTTCAAGATCTTCGAACAGTAAGTCTAAGTATTCATCCTTTGAAATGGAGAATACAAAGTCATCTTGTCCTTCACCCGAGTCACTGGCTTCACCTTCGCCACTGCCTCCACCTTGACCACCCCCTTGCGGCCGCTTGATTTTATCGCCCGTAGAGAATTGATCATTACCTGGGTGGATTTGTTCGCGGTCACCGCCACGTCCTTGATGAAAAATAGGTTCACTGATATCACGTTGCGGAATAGAAATACTCTCGCCGCTGGTAGTATCGGTTACGCTACGCTTATTAATGGCATCAGATACCGCTTCTTTAATCTGTTTCTTATAACGCCTGATGAACCGTTGACGATTCAAGGTACTTTTGTTTTTTCCATTCAGGCGTCGGTCAATAAAATGCGCCATAACAACCCCCTTAAAACAAACGTTTTTTACTGCGATTTTCTAACGCGTAAATACCATTCAGAAAGTAAACGTACTTGTTTTTGGGTATAGCCTTTCTCAACCATACGATTGACAAAGTCTTCGTGTTTTTTCTGATCTTCAGCCGAGGTTTTCGCATTGAAAGAAATAACAGGCAGTAGGTCTTCAGTGTTTGAGAACATTTTTTTCTCAATAACAGTGCGAAGTTTTTCGTAACTGGTCCAAAGCGGGTTCTTGCCTTGGTTGTGTGCACGCGCACGCAATACAAAGTTGACAATTTCATTACGGAAATCTTTAGGATTTGAAATACCCGCAGGTTTTTCAATCTTCTCAAGCTCTGCATTGAGTGCTGCACGGTCAAATAGCTGGCCTGTATCTGGGTCACGATATTCTTGATCTTGGATCCAGAAATCAGCATAAGTGACGTAACGGTCGAAGATGTTTTGTCCGTATTCAGAATAAGATTCTAAATACGCCGTTTGTAACTCTTTACCGATAAACTCAACGTACTGAGGAATGAGGTAACCTTTTAAGTGGCTTAAGTAACGCTCCTCAACATCGGCAGTAAACTGCTCACGCTCAATTTGCTGCTCCAGCACATAGAATAAGTGCACGGGGTTAGCAGCTACTTCTGTGGTATCGAAGTTAAATACCCGCGATAGAATCTTAAACGCAAAGCGGGTAGATAGCCCTGTCATGCCTTCATCAACACCGGCGTAGTCGCGGTATTCTTGATACGACTTAGCTTTCGGGTCGGTGTCTTTTAAGCTTTCGCCATCATAGACTCGCATTTTTGAATAAATGCTTGAGTTTTCTGGCTCTTTAATCCGCGAAAGTGTGGTAAATTGCGCCAGTGTCTTTAATGTGCCGGGTGCACATGGTGCATCATGTAACTCACTGTTTTCAAGTAGTTTATTGTAAATTTTAACTTCTTCAGACACACGTAAACAATAAGGTACTTTGACGATGTAAACACGGTCTAAAAATGCTTCATTATTTTTGTTGTTCTTAAATGTTTGCCACTCAGATTCATTTGAGTGAGCTAATATCATGCCATTAAACGGTAGGGCACTAATACCTTCTGTGCCGTTGTAATTGCCTTCTTGAGTGGCTGTAAGCAGTGGGTGTAGCACCTTGATTGGCGCTTTAAACATTTCCACAAACTCCATTAAGCCTTGGTTTGCTAAGCAAAGGGCACCAGAGTATGCATATGCATCAGGGTCGTTTTGCGCAAAGTGCTCAAGCTGGCGAATATCTACTTTACCTACCAAAGCTGAAATATCTTGATTGTTTTCATCGCCTGGTTCTGTTTTGGCAATTGCGATTTGATTTAAAATTGATGGGTAGCGCTTAACTACTCTGAATTGGCTAATATCACCATTAAACTCACTTAAGCGTTTTGCAGCCCATGGTGACATCACTGTTTTTAAATAACGTGGCTTAATGCCGTATTCTTTTTCTAAAAGCTCAGCGTCTTCATTTGGGTCAAATAACGCTAGAGGGTGGTCGTTGACGGGCGAGCCTTTTATTGAGTAAATTGGTACTTGTTGCATTAAATATTTAAGCTTTTCAGCAATTGATGATTTACCACCACCTACTGGGCCAAGTAAATACAGCACTTGCTTACATTCTTCTAAGCCCTGCGCAGCATGCTTTAAGTAAGAGACGATTTGTTCAATGGCATCTTCCATACCATAAAAATCGTGAAATGCAGGGTAGCGTGCAACTACGCGATTTGAAAACAGCCTGCTTAAGCGCGCATCGGTCGATGTGTCGATAATTTCCGGCTCACCGATCGCCATCAATAGACGTTCAGGTGCGCTGGCATAAGCTGATTTATCCTTCTTACAGATTTCGAGAAATTCCTCAATACTGTATTCTTCTTCTTGCGCTGCTTCGTATCGTGATTGGTAATGCTCAAAAATACTCATAGAGACCTCCGAAAACCCGCTAAAATGACGTGTAATTAGATTAAGAGAAAAGCAAAGGCTAATTAAAGCTTAGTCACGATTTTGAATTTTTGCGCAAGAAAATTAAGAATTTAATTGAAAAAAGCTCATCTTGATTACGCTTTTTGGCTGAGGACTTGGCTGCGACTTAGAGGGGGCGTGCAATGGCAATAAAAAAGACGCCGAAGCGTCTTTTTTGGATTACTGTTAGTAACAGAAGATTAAGCGAAGTTAGCGTTCGCGAAGTCCCAGTTAACTAATGCCCAGAAACCTTTTAGGTAATCTGGACGAACGTTACGGTAATCGATGTAGTAAGCGTGTTCCCAAAGATCCACAGTTAGGATTGGTGTAACACCTTCATCAGTTAATGGAGTTGCAGCATTTGACGTGTTTACGATATCAAGTGTGCCGTCAGCTAGTTTAACTAACCAAGTCCAGCTTGAACCAAAGTTGTTTACTGCTTTATCGTTTAACGCTTCTTTGAATGCGTCGAAAGAACCCCATTTAGCATTGATCGCGTCAGCGATTGCGCCAGTAGGCTCGCCACCACCGTTTGGAGATAGGCTGTTCCAGTAGAAAGTGTGGTTCCAGATTTGTGCAGCATTGTTAAATACGCCACCTTCTGAAGAACATACGATTTCTTCTAGAGATTTGTTTTCGAATTCTGTGCCTGGGATCAGACCGTTTAATTTCACAACGTAAGTGTTGTGGTGTTTACCGTGGTGAAACTCTAGAGTCTCTTTTGAAATATGTGGCTCTAATGCATCGATTGCGTATGGTAGTGACGGTAGTTCAAATGCCATTTTTTATCTCCATCTTCTTGGTTGATAGTCCACTCAGTTATAGGTAATAGCAAGGTAAACAGCGTACTTACCTATACCAAGTGGTATTATAGTGTTACTATAATTGTTGAGTATTTTACTCAAGTTTTAGCAAACAGCAATGCTATTGCTAAAGACTATTTAAAATTGTGGCTACGAATGCCGATTTTAAGTTATATATCTGAGGCCACAGTGAAACTTTTTCAAGGCCAATGTAGTAAGCCAATGTCTTTTTTGAGGTTGTAAATGGAAACCATCGATAAAATTAAACAGCAAATTTCTGAAAATCCAATCCTTCTTTACATGAAGGGATCACCAAAGTTACCTAACTGTGGTTTTTCTTCACAAGCATCACAAGCACTTATGGCATGTGGTGAGCAGTTTGCTTACGTTGACATTCTACTTAACCCAGACATCCGTGCAGAGTTACCTGCATACGCAAACTGGCCAACATTCCCACAATTATGGGTAGAAGGCGAGCTTATCGGTGGTTGTGACATTATCATCGAAATGTTTCAGCGTGGTGAATTACAACCACTAATTACTGAAACAGCTGCAAAGTACAAAGAAAAAGACGCTGAATAATCGAATTTAGTGTAGAAAAAAGCCGCTGATTGCGGCTTTTTTTATACCAATATTATTGCTTATAGGTATTATGAGGGTAATAAAACATGCACGCTTAAGCCACCTTGCTCGCGGTTGTGTAAGCTAATTTGCCCGTGGTGTGCTTCAACTATTTCTCTGCAAAGTGCTAAACCTAGGCCACTACCAGTTGTCTTGGTTGAATAGAAGGGGATAAGCGCATTAGCCATCACAGCTTCACTCATGCCTTTGCCTTTGTCGCTCACTGTGATGTGAGTGCCGTTTGCTTCTTGTTGCACAGTTAAATTGATATCTTCAGGGTTAGAACCTGATTCATAGGCATTTTTTAATAGGTTGATCAGTAATTGTTCTAGTTGTGTGTGATCAGCTTCAGTTGTTACACCCTCATCTAGTGATACATCAACCTGCCACTGGCTTTTTAGCTGTTCAATAAGAGTATGCCAGTTAACCGTCGATAGTTGCGGTGTTGGTAACTTGGCAAATTTGCCATAACCTTGCACAAACTCATTAAGATGCTTGATGCGGTCCTCAATGGTAGTAAAGACCCGCTTCAAGCGTGGCTCGTCGACTTCTTTAGTTAATAACTGAGCGCTATGAAGCATGGATGACATTGGGCCGAGTGAGTTATTCAGCTCATGACTAATGATGCGAATGACTTTTTTCCACACTTCAACTTCTTGGCGGCTTAGCTCGCGAGTGAGCTGTTTAAATACAAACAGTTGGTGAAACTGATTATTAAGTAATAATCGGCCTGTCGCCATATGCCAAGTTTGCGATTCTTGGTCTTCTTTATCAAGGGTAAATAAACCATCGACCCCTTTGTGAATCGCGCGCGTTAATTGCTCACAGCTAGATTCTAAAAAGTGTTCAAGTTTAGCGCCTTCAAGAGCTGATTTAGCATCGAGTAAGCTGCGTGCACTGTGGTTGCTATAAACGATAAAACCTTGGTCGTTAGTCAAAAGCACTGCTTGTGGCGAGCTTTGTAAAACTTTATCGAGCATCAGCTCTCGCTGATATATCCATTGTTTTTCTTGGCGAAGCTGTTTTGCAGTTTGGTTATAAAGCCGACATAAATCGCCAAGCTCATCACTGCCCTCATATGCTAATAATGTAGCCAGCTCGCCATCTTTAAAATTAAGTAGCCCGGTTTCGAGAGAGTTCATTCCATCAATGAGCGGGGCAGATAACTGGGCGGCAAAAAGAGCACTTATCAACACGCATGCAAGTAGAGCTAAAATGCTGTAAAACAAGCTTATGCCCGAAAAGTAACAAACCAATATCAGCGGCAATACAGACGCTGTAATACATAAGGTTATGATTTTATATCGAAACGAAAAACGCTGTGTTGTCATTAATAATCAATCTTAAATTTATCAAGTCTACGATAAAGGGCTTGGCGACTTAATCCAAAATGACGAGCCACTTTCGCAATAACACCTTGGTACTCACGCATGGCAAGTTCAATCTCTTGCTTGTTTGGCTCTGTTCTTGTTTGTGCGGGGCTATTTACTTCAACTTGTAAGCCAAAATCGGCAAGCTCAATCATCCCTGTGGGCTTTAAAACCCCAGCACGTTTACAGGCATTTTCAAGTTCGCGAACATTACCAGGCCAGCTGTGGGCAAGTAGGGCTTTTTCTGTGCTGAGTGAGAATGCTCGCTCAGGTAAAAAGTGTGCGACCAAAGCTAAAATGTCATCTGGGCGATCAGCAAGGCTTGGCAAATTTAACTCAATGACATTCAAACGGTAGTAAAGATCTTCACGAAACTGACCAGTTTTAATTGCATGACTTAAATCTTCATTGGTTGCTGAAATTACCCTAACATTCACTTTGCGTGTTTGTGTTGAACCTAAGCGTTCAAATTCGCCGGTTTGTAAAATGCGTAATAGTTTCATTTGCCCAGAGAGTGGCAAGTTACCAATTTCGTCTAAAAATAGGGTGCCACCATCGGCGGCTTCAAAACGACCAATACGCTGTTTAGTAATTCCTGTATACGCACCGGCTTCTGCACCAAATAGCTCAGCTTCGATCAGTTCGCTTGGCAGGGCGCCAGCATTAACAGTGATAAAGGGTTTGTCTGCTAATAATGAATTAGCCTGAATTATTTGTGCAATTCGCTCTTTGCCACTGCCGTTAGGACCTGTGATAAGCACCGAAATATCCGATTTAGCAACTTGAATTGCAAGATTAACAATGTGCTCCATAGCGGTACTTTTATATATAAGACCCACTAAATTAGCGTTATGCACAGATGCATCACGTTCTTGCTGGTGGCGGGTAAAGGTTTCGTTTTGTTGTTTTACTTTACCCAGCTCTATCAGGTTATTTACACAGGTAAGTAACTTGGAATCGTCCCATGGTTTCGGTAGATAATCAGCTGCACCCGCTTTTACGAGTTCAACGGCTGTTGACAGCTCAGTCCATGCGGTAATCAAGATAATTGGTAAATGAGGGTTAATGTCTCGTAAGGCATAAAAGAGCTCTTTGCCTTCTTCGCCTGAGGTTGTGTCGGCGGTAAAGTTCATGTCTTGAATAACAAGCGCAATACGTTGATATTGCACAGCTTGAATTGCCTCAAGAGGATTGCTTGCTGTAACGACCTCAAAATCGTGAATTTCAAGTAATAATGACAACGCATCCAAGATGGCTGGGTTATCATCGACGATAAGTATTTTTTCCATATAATTGTTTTAGTTATTTTCCTAATAAGGGTGCAAGATAAATGCTACACTGTAAATCCAGTGTAGCATAGGTTGGGAGAACTAAATTGTTCGAGTTGCAATGCTCGGAGAGATGTTCGCCGCCCGTTTTGCTGGAGCAAGTACTGCCAACAGACTCATAATAAATACTGCTAATGCTGTTACTAGCACGTAGCTAATATCAAGTTGAGCAATTGAGAAATGCTGCATCAGCACCTGGCCTAAATATATGGCAGCAATAACGCCAATCACTAAACCAACTACACATATCATGGCGTTTTCAACTAAGAAGTAGTTAATAATGGCTGATTTTCTTGCACCTAAAGCGCGGCGAGTACCAATCTGTTTTGTACGTTTACTGATATTAAATAAGGTAAGTCCGAAGATACCCAGTGCAGTTACTAACACTAAGATTGCAATGAGTACAACCAGCATTCTCATCATTAATGTGTCTTCAGCCATGTACTGTTCTTTATCATCATCTAAACCACGGATACGAGAAATAACACGTTTGTTGTAGTTTTTAAGCATGGCCTCTTCAACACGATTCATAACTGATTGACGTTGACCTGGCTCAGTTCTGACCACAAAACGTGCATTTGTACCTGGCTTGATAAAAGGTAGCAGTGCTACGTTATCTGGGCGACTGTCTTTTAGCCATGGACCTTTCATAAGATCAATAACACCAATAATTTTCATTGGAATGTCACCAAAATAAACTGTTTGACCTAAACCATTTCCGTCAGGGAATAGCTCATCAACTAGGGCTTTAGTTACAACAGTTACTTTTGAAAGTTCATCATAGTTATCGGTCACGATGACTTCATCTTCGGTGTAGTTACGCCCAGCAATGAGCTTAACACCGTAGGTATTAATGCCATGCTCATCGATAAACATGTAAGACGTACGGACGGATTTACTCTCTTCAGGTGCAGGCTTTAAACTAAAATCTGACGAAGATCCACTGCCTGAAAGCGGTGTATTACTAGAGTAAGCCGCATCAACTACACCTGGGATTTGACGGAGCATAGTTTCATCTAGCTCGTACTGCTGAGATGGAGAGACGTCTTTGCCAAACATCATGACATTAAAAACGAAAATATCTTCTTCAGGGTAGCCTGTTTCTTGGCTTAAGTAGCTGACCCTGTCTTGAATAATAAACGCGGCATTACTGACAATCGCAGTGGTGATGGCAATTTGTATCAGTAATAAAATAGCGCCAACTTTTGAGCGGCATAAGGCGTGAAAGATAGGTTTAATTTCTAACATAGGTGTCTTCCTTATTGGCTCTTAAGATAAATAGCAGGGTTGGTTTTACACACTAGCCATGCAGGGTAAAGGCCAGCAATAATACAGGTGGTAATTGCAATCACTGGCGCGCTTAATAGCATGCTTAAATCCATCGTGGCTAAGCTTTTGTAGTAGCTATAGCTATGGCGTACGCCTAATAAACCTATTTGCGCCAAAATAATACCGAAGATGCCACCCAAGAAGCCTAACATTGCCACCTCAACGATATGTTGAAAGAAGATTTGGCGTTTACTGGCGCCTAATGCGCGGCGTACACCCACTTCAGGAGCTCGACGTAAAAACTTCGCCAGTAATAAGCCTAAAATATTAGCAAGGCACACGGCTAAAAACATAAAACTTAGGCCGACTAAAATTTCGTTGTCTTCACTGACAACATTGTTGTATTGCATCCACTCATTTACATCGCGTAAGGTGGCCGTTAGTTTTTCACGATTAAAACGACCGAGCTTTTGTTGCTCTTGCATATAGGCCATCAAAAAGTCTTGGTAAGCTTGTTTTTCTGCAGGTGTTTTTAGTTCAACCCAAAACTGCAACCACACCATTTCTGAATTTAGTTTGTCGTTAAAGGTGTTGGTTTTTTCATGTTTCCAACCATTGGTATTACCCCAATTTTCAAGCTCGCGGGCTTTCATTAGGCTAAATGGTAAAAACAGTTGTTCGGTTTTATTAAATGCGCCGTTATTAAGGTCATAGTATTTTGTGGTGATATCCCAATCATCAATCACGCCAATAACTTCATAACTGGCATCATCTAGATAAACCATTTTACCTACGGGGTTTTGACCTGCGAAAAGCTTGTCGTTTAGATCTTTATTAATCACCACTACAGGGGCTGCATCTGCTTCTTGTTGCTCAGTCCACACTCCACCATAAATAAACGATAAGTTAAACATATCAAAAAAGTCAGGAGTGGTTAGGCGCGCTTGACCAATAAATGGTTTTACTTTGTCTGAGTCTAAATAAACCGAAAAACCCGTTCTTACCATAGTGACGCGTTTACCACCGGCTTTTGCTTTATTAAGGTTGACTGCATCTTGATAAGTTAATTGCAGTGGCATGTTATCGACTGTCCACCAAGTACGGCCTTCATCCATGGTTTGTAACTGCACAGAATAAAGGCTGCTACTTTTTTCAGGAATAGGATCTGCCGACATCATGTGATACACAGATAAACTTGTCATGGTTACGCCAATACCAATAGCAATGGCCAATACCATTAAAAAGCTTACAAGTGGCGTGCGCTTAAAGCTGCGCCAGCTTAAATCTAAATAATGAAGGAACATGGTTATACTCCAGCCGCTTTGAGATTTTGGGTACCTTGATATAAGGTGAAGTCAGCTAGCTGGCCGTCAACAACTTGGATATTGCGTGGGGCTCTGCGCGCAAGTTCTGGATCATGGGTTACCATGATGATGGTTGCGCCGTCACGGTTGATTTGCTCAAGTAGTTCCATTACTTGGCGTGCCATTAAGCTATCTAAATTACCCGTCGGCTCATCGGCAAGTAAAAAGCGAGGCTCACCGGCTAGTGCTCTGGCAATGGCCACACGTTGTTGTTGACCACCAGAAAGTTGTTGCGGTAAGTGTTTTGCTCGTGAAGCTAAACCAACTTGCTCAAGGCATTGCTCAATACGGCGTTTACGCTCAGCGGCTTTAATGCCACGATAACGCAATGGCACTTCAATATTTTCATATAAGTTCAAGTCAGGGATGAGGTTAAAACCCTGGAATATAAAACCAATTTTTTGATTTCGTAGATCAGCGCGTTGGTTGTCATTTAGTTTCCCCACATCAATACCATCTAACATGTACTGGCCTTCGCTAAATGGCTCCAACATACCTGCGATGTTTAAAAAAGTGGTTTTACCCGAGCCACTTGGGCCAGTTACTGCAATAAATTCACCTTCATCTACTTGTAGGTTGAAGTCGCGAAGGGCATGAGTTTGTACCATGTCAGTTTGATACACTTTGCTGATGTCGTTCATTGTAAGCATGTTGATTTTTCCTTTTATTTGTTAACGTAAAACCAGTGTGGATGCTTTTTTAAAGCGGTCGTAATTCGAGATGATTAGCTTATCGCCAGGCTCTACGCCTTCTATTATCTCGACAGCATTGATACTGCTAGCACCGGTTTTTATATCGATTAAATAAGCCATGTCACCTTCAACTTTATAAGCCTGGGTGCCACCTTGCTGTAAGAATGCACCGCGTTTTACTTGCAATACATCATCGCGATTCTCTAGTAAAATACGTGCGGTTAAGCGTTGGTTTTGGCGAATACCAGAAACCTCACTGTCAAAGCGTACGCGGGTAGTTACCTCGCGATTATTCACCTCCGGTGAAATAGCCGATAAGGTTCCTGTTACATGACGGGCACCTAAAGTCAGTTCAACTTGCATACCAAGACCTAGCTCATTGGCATAGCTTTCTGGTACTTGTAGTTCAGCTTCAAAGTTACTTAAATCCACCAAAGTCATTAATGGTTGGCTTTGTGTAACGGCTTCTTTTTGCTGCACTAATAAGTTACCAACAATACCGCTTACACTGGCAGTAATTGTGAGTTCATTCACCTGCCTAAATAAGTCATCAACGATGAGTTGCTGACGCGTCAGATCGCGCTCTGCAGCTTTTAGTTCAAATGCGAGGGTATCTTTAGCTAAGCTGACTTCTTGCTCTGCATGTTTAAAGGAAAGTTTGGCGCGGGCCAAGTCATCAACGGCTTTTTCTAAATCTATTTGGCTGATTAAATGTTTTTCGATAGAGAGTTTAGCTCGGCGGTTTTCTCTGTCTGCGGCATTTAGTTCAACCTGTGCTAAATCAAGGGCTTTAGTAAGGCTTAGTTTTTGTCGACGTGCTTCAAGTTGCTTGCGTTGTAGTTCACCTTCTAATCGTGCTAATACTGATTGTTGCTGTTTTAATTCGTTAGTAAGCTCAGGGCTGGTTACGGTGGCGATTACTTCGTTTACTTCAACGCTGTCACCGGCTTTTACTTTTAAATCAACAAAACCTCGTTCAGGGCTATAAACTTTTGGCGCATTAGCTGCAACGATTTTACCGCTCGCTGCCACATCTCTAGTAAGCGTCTTTTGGCTTACTTCACTAATTTGTAGGCTTGCTGCATCAACCGAAATGCTGCCATCGCTACTGGCAAACAATGCTTGAAAGCCAAGCGCACCAACAAGTATTACACCTACTGCTAATATAAGTGGTTTCTTAATGGTGTTTTTTTTAGCCACAGTAATATCTTGGGCACTGGTATCCTTTATCATCATAACTCCTTACGATTCTCAAAACATACAATCATGAAGCCAACGGCAATCATGGTAAGCGGAGAAGCCATAAACAAACTGATAGTGAACATTTTGAAATCCTTAATTTCGCTGATGACTTATCTATACCAGTAGCGTGCCAATTGTTAAGTTTCTGATAGTATTGTGTTTTTATTTTTTTTGATGAGTAGATGTCTGTCCGCGGACAGAAAAAGTGTCCGCTGCGGACACTTTTAAATTGCTGATTATTGACGCGAGGGTAAAGAAAGTCAGTCATTGCGACTAAGGTCGGCTGCTCAGAGACCTAGTTTGTTACTATGCTAAAGCCAAGAGTAAATAATGATGCAGCAGCGTTAGGTGATACCTCATAAAAACTGCATTGATATTCAGATCGTGAATAATTATTCATAATTAATCGCAGTTTACGTTAACGTAAAGAGGCGGGTTTTAGATTGTTTTTTTACAAGTTGTTAAATTTGACACCAGTGTCATAAAAAAATAACGGGTGAAATACGCCTAAATGTAAAAAAATAGCATAGAATTTAGAAAGTGCCTTTAAGTGAGAAATATTCATGAATATGAATATGTATTCAAAACTCTATTGACTCATGAGGTATTTGGCGATAGTTTTGTTCGTCTGCTAGCACTGTCACAAAAGACTGAACCGCTAGTCGTTGTAGCAAGGGGAGGGGTCTATGTTATACGACTCAAAATTAGAAAAAGATAATTGTGGCTTTGGCTTAATAGCCCAGGTCAATGGTCAGGCGAGTCACCGCTTGATTCGAACAGCAATCACTGGCTTAGATCGCATGGAACACCGTGGTGGTATTTCTGCAGATGGTAAAACTGGTGATGGCTGTGGTTTATTAATGCAAAAACCTGATAGTTTCTTTCGTGCTATTGCCAGCGAACATGATTGGCACTTAGGTAAGAACTACGCCGTTGGCATGGTATTTTTAAATGCCGATCCTGTACTTGCGCAAACAGCTAAAGATGTGTTGAGTGAAGAACTCGAAAAAGAAACCTTGAGTATTCAAGGCTGGCGCGTAGTACCTACCGATGCGTCATGTTTAGGGCCAATTGCAAAAAAACAACTACCAGGCTTTGAACAAATTTTTGTTAGCGCACCAGAAGGCTGGCGTCCAAAAGATTTAGAGCGTCGCTTATATGTAGCGCGTCGTCGTGCTGAAAAGCGCCTCGAAAACGATGAACACTTTTATATTGCCAGTTTATCTGGTTTGGTCACTGTCTATAAAGGCTTGATGATGCCTGTAGACTTACCTAACTTTTATTTAGACTTAGCTGACATTCGCATGACCAGTGCGATTTGTGTATTCCACCAACGTTTTTCTACTAATACACAGCCTCGTTGGCCTTTAGCTCAACCTTTCCGCTATTTAGCGCATAATGGTGAAATTAATACGATTCAAGGTAACCGCCAATGGGCACGTGCCCGTGCTTATAAGTTTGCCTCACCACTTATTCCAGATCTGCAATCAGCCGCACCATTCGTTAACGAAAGCGGCTCAGATTCTTCAAGCTTAGATAATATGCTTGAGTTGTTCTTAGCGGGAGGCATGGATTTATTCCGTGCAATGCGTATGCTTGTGCCACCAGCATGGCAGAAAAACCGTGCCATGGATGATGACCTACGTGCGTTCTATGACTTCAACTCAATGCATATGGAACCATGGGATGGCCCAGCTGGTATTGTAATGTCTGACGGCCGTTTCGCGGCTTGTAACCTTGACCGTAATGGCTTGCGTCCGGCGCGTTATGTAATTACCCAAGATGGATTTATCACGCTTGCCTCTGAAGTGGGCATTTGGGATTACGCACCAGACGAAGTCGTTGAAAAAGGCCGTGTCGGACCAGGTGAGCTGTTAGTTATTGATACTCATCAAGGGAAAATATGGCATTCAGATGAGATTGACCAAGACCTTAAATCTCGCCACCCATATAAAGCATGGTTAGAGGCAAACGTTAAGCGTTTAACGCCATTTGAACAGTTATCTGAAAAAGATGCGGGTAACCGTTCTTTTGATGACGAAACACTGCTTAAGTATCAAAAGATGTTTGGCTATACCAATGAAGAACTTGATAGCGTGATTCGTGTTATGGGTGAAAATGGTCAAGAAGCAACGGGTTCTATGGGTGATGACACGCCATTTGCGGTACTGTCAGAAGGCCATCGCTCACTGTTTGATTACTTCCGACAAAAGTTTGCGCAAGTAACGAATCCACCGATTGACCCACTTCGTGAAAATCACGTTATGTCACTAGCAACCTGTATTGGTAGTGAGCAAAACGTATTTAACGAAACCACCGGCCATGCTAAGCGTTTACAGTTTGATACGCCAATTTTGATGTATGCTGATATGCAACAGCTGATCAATGCTGACGATGAGCACTACAGCTACTGTAAAATTGATATCACTTACACCGCAGAAGAAGGCTTAGAAAAAGCAATCACACGTATCTGTGATGAAGCACAAGAAAAAGCAGCGTCAGGCTGTGTCATGCTTATTTTAAGTGATCGTAACTTTAGCGAAACGCATTTACCGATTCCTGCGGCGATGGCGGTTGGTTCAATTCAAAAGCGTTTAGTAGATAATAACTTACGTTGTGAATCTAATATCATCATCGAATCGGGCAGTGTCCGTGATGCGCATCAATTTGCGGTATTACTTGGTTTTGGTGCAACGGCAATTTATCCGTACCTTGCTTATGAATCATTAGTTGCAATGAGCGATAACAAGACCCTGAATAAGAGCTATTGCGAAGTAACGCTTGCGTATCGTAATGCGATTAACAAAGGTCTGTATAAAATCATGTCGAAAATGGGCATCAGTACTGTCGCTTCGTACCGCTGTTCAATGTTATTTGAGGCAGTTGGTTTATCAGATGCGGTTGTAGAAACCTGTTTTAACGGTGTAGCTAGTCGTATTAAAGGGGCTTGTTTTACAGATTTTGATGATGACCAACGTAAGCTTCATAAGCTGGCCTTTAGTAAGCGTAAATTATTGAGCCATGGCGGATTATTAAAATATGTTCACGGTGGTGAGTACCATGCTTATAACCCAGATGTTATTCAAACACTGCAAAAAGCAGTACGCTCTGGGGATTACAAAGATTACTTAGCGTATGCTGATTTAGTAAATAACCGCCCGATCACCAATTTACGTGACATGTTGGCAGTCAAGATCCCTGATACAGGTGTGAGTGTTGATGATGTTGAACCTGCAACTGAGCTGTTCAAACGTTTTGACTCTGCAGCAATGAGTATTGGTGCGTTATCGCCAGAAGCGCATGAAGCACTCGCAATTGCAATGAACCGTTTAGGTGGTTGCTCAAACTCGGGTGAAGGTGGTGAAGACAAGCTTCGCTACGGCACAGAGAAAAACTCGCGTATTAAGCAGGTTGCCTCAGGTCGTTTTGGTGTAACACCACATTACTTACGTAGCGCTGATGTAATTCAGATTAAAGTTGCGCAAGGTGCAAAACCAGGTGAGGGTGGTCAATTACCGGGTGAAAAAGTAACGCCGTATATTGCAAAATTACGTTATTCAGTGCCGGGTGTGACTTTGATTTCGCCTCCGCCACATCACGATATTTACTCGATTGAAGATTTAGCTCAGCTTATTTTCGATTTAAAACAAGTAAATCCAGATGCACTTATTTCGGTGAAACTAGTTTCTGAACCAGGTGTAGGTACTATCGCAACAGGTGTAGCTAAAGCCTATGCCGATTTGATTACTATTGCTGGTTATGACGGTGGCACAGGTGCAAGCCCGCTCACTTCTGTTAAGTATGCAGGTAGTCCTTGGGAGCTTGGTCTTGCTGAAACTCAACAGGCGTTAGTAGAAAATGGTTTACGTCACCGTATTCGTCTACAAACAGATGGTGGCCTTAAAACGGGTCTAGATATCATTAAGGCGGCTATTTTAGGTGCTGAAAGCTTTGGTTTTGGTACTGGGCCTATGGTAGCTCTTGGTTGTAAATACCTACGTATTTGTCACCTAAATAACTGTGCGACCGGTGTTGCAACGCAAGACGATACGCTGCGTCAAAAGCATTATCATGGTCTGCCAGAAATGGCGATGAACTACTTTAAGTTTATTGCAGAAGAAGCGCGCCAAATTATGGCAAGCCTTGGTGTAACTCGCTTAACAGATTTAATAGGTCGTTTGGACTTACTTGAAGCAATTGAAGGCAAGACAGAGAAACAAAAGAAAGTTGATTTGTCTTCAGTTATTGCCGTACCAAACAACCCAACGGGTGAAACCTTGTATTGTAGTGTGCCTAATAGCTCACACTACTTAGGTCAGCTAAACGAAACCTTACTTGAAAAAGCGAAGCAAGCAATTGATGAAAAATCAGGTATCTCGCTGGTTAACCGTATTTGCAATACAGATCGCTCAGTAGGGGCTATGCTATCGGGTTATATTGCGTCAAAACATGGTAACCAAGGTATGGCTGCTGATCCTGTTTCTATTGAGCTCCATGGTACAGCAGGTCAATCATTTGGTGTGTGGAATGCAGGTGGTCTTGAAATGACGCTTGTTGGTGATGCGAATGACTATGTTGGTAAAGGAATGGCTGGCGGTAAGCTAGTAATTCGCCCACCGCTGGGTTCTTCTTTCGAAAGCCACAAAGCGACCATTGCCGGTAATACCTGTTTATATGGTGCAACGGGCGGTAAATTATTTGCCGCAGGCTGTGCCGGTGAGCGTTTTGCAGTTCGTAACTCAGGCGTCCAAGCGGTTGTAGAGGGCGTGGGTGACAATGGTTGTGAATACATGACAGGTGGTGTTGTTTGCGTACTTGGTAAAGTGGGTATCAACTTTGGTGCAGGTATGACAGGCGGTTTTGCTTATATTCTTGACGAAGGTAATGACTTTGAAAAACGCATTAACCCTGAACTTGTTGAGATTGTCACGCTTGAAGGGTTGGCATCACACCAAGAACATTTACGCGGTCTAATTGCTGAGCATTTAGAACTTACAGGCTCAAACCGCGCTGAGCAGATTTTAGCTAACTTCGATTTATACATTCCGATGTTTAAATTAGTTAAGCCAAAATCTAGTGATGTAAAAAGTTTACTTGGGCACCGAGCGCGCAGCAGCGCAGAGCTTCGTGTTCAGGCTCAGTAAGGGGGTAGTATGAGCGAAAATGTATACCAATTTATCGATGTACAACGTGTTGATCCGCGTAAAAAGCCAATCTCAGCGCGTAAACAATCTTTCGTAGAAATTTACGAGCCGTTTTCTGAGACGCAAGTTAACTCACAGGCGGATCGCTGTTTAGATTGTGGTAACCCGTACTGTGAATGGAAATGCCCAGTACATAACTATATTCCACAGTGGTTAAAATTAATTCGTACTGGCCGTATTTTAGAAGCGGCAGAGTTGTCTCATCGTACAAACAGCTTACCAGAGGTGTGTGGTCGAGTGTGCCCACAAGACCGCTTGTGTGAAGGCTCTTGTACACTTGACGAAGAGTTTGGTGCTGTCACTATCGGTAATATCGAAAAGTACATCACAGATACTGCTTTTAAGATGGGCTGGAAACCAGATATGTCGTATGTGGTTTGGTCTGACAAAAAAGTGGCTATCATTGGTGCTGGTCCGGCAGGCTTAGGTTGTGCGGATATTTTAGTACGTAACGGTGTAAAACCTGTGGTATTTGACCGTCACCCTGAAATTGGCGGCCTTCTTACATTTGGTATTCCTTCATTCAAACTTGAAAAAGAAGTAATGCAAAAGCGTCGTGAAATTTTCACTGAAATGGGTGTCGAGTTTCAGCTAAACACTGAAGTTGGCATTGATATTACTCTTGATGAAATCTTGGCTGAATATGATGCCGTTTTCTTAGGTGTCGGTACGTATCAAAGTATGCGTGCAGGGCTTGAGAATGAAGATGCTGATGGTGTGTTTGATGCACTGCCGTTCTTAATTGGTAACACAAACCGTGTTATGGGCTATGCAGAAGACAAACAAGCTTATCTCGATATGGCGAACGAAAAAGTTGTCGTGTTAGGCGGTGGTGATACAGCAATGGACTGTGTGAGAACCTCTATTCGTCAAGGTGCTGCAAAAGTAACTTGTGCTTATCGTCGTGACGAAGAAAATATGCCAGGCTCAAAGCGTGAAGTTAAAAATGCCCGTGAAGAGGGGGTAGAATTTACCTTCAACGTACAGCCGAAAGGCATTGTTGTTGACGAGCAAGGTAAAGTTGCTGGCGTTAAGATGGTGAAAACCCAGCTTGGTGAGCCGGACGAAAATGGTCGTCGTCGTGCTGAAGAAGTTGCCGGCTCTGAACATGTTATTGAAGCTACCAAAGTGCTAATGGCTTTTGGTTTTAAACCTCATAAAATGGATTGGTTAGAGCCGTACGGTGTTGAAATCAATCATTGGGGTGGCATCAACGCACCAGAAAAAGGTGAATTTACCCATCAAACAACGAACCCTAAAATCTTTGCTGGTGGCGATATTGTTCGCGGCTCAGACTTAGTGGTAACCGCTATTTTCGAAGGCCGAAACGCCGCAGAAGGGATTATGGATTATTTGGAAGTTTAATCCTAAGGGGTTCATTTAATATTTATAAAAGCAAGCTACCTAGCTTGCTTTTTTATTACCTGCCATAAAATATACTTATTTCTTGTTATGAGAATTTAAGCAAGATCCAGAAAGATAATGAAAAAATAGCGCTTATTACCTACAATCTTCGAATGAATTCTACAGTAGAATATAAAAGTTCATTATTTCGTATTAACTCCATATTTACTCCACATTGTTGCGTTTAAATGTCTATCAGAGGCAGAAGCCCATCTGAATATTTGATGCTAACAACATGGATAAAAAGAAAATGTTTTGCGAACACACTAATAACGAGCAGTTAAGCTTTTTTCAGCCGAATTCAAAATCTGAAAATGATTTACTCAATGAGGTCATGAATAGTGAAGACCTGCACGATATTCTGACTATGGTTTTACTAGATGAAACCTTATCAGAGGCCCTTAAAGCGATGGTGAAGCAACAACTGAAAACAATAAAAAAAATATAAAACGGAAATAAAAATGCCGCAGATATTAGTCGTTGAAGACGACTCCCGAATTCAGATAATAAGTGCACCACTCATGGTTAAACGGTGAGAAGAGATCAACTGCCTGTTGGTGGTACTCTGTAATCGCCAAAAAACAAGAGTAGATACCATGAGTTACAAGCAGTTGATCGAAGGGCAAAGATACCAGATTGAGGCCTACTTACGCGAGGGTTTTAGCTATCGAGAGATAGGGAAAAGGCTAAAAGTGAGCCACAGCACTATAAGTCGTGAAGTTAGGCGCAATAGTACTCGAAGTCATTACTTGCCTGAGGTTGCACATTCAAAGGCATGTAAACGAAAACGTCTAGCTGCCAAGTATTCCATGCCAGCACTTACAATTGCGTTCGTTGAGTTTGGATTGGAGCAAAAATGGAGCCCTGAGCAGATTGCGGGTGTAAGCAAAATTATCGGGCATCCTGTGAGTCATGAATGGATTTATGGCTATATTCAAAAAGATAAATTGAGTGGTGGCAAGCTATACAAACATCTGCGACAAGGGCACAGACGTTATCGTAAAGGCAGCCGAAGCAAACGTGTCATCATCCCAAATCGTGTTGGCATTGAACATAGACCTGCGATTGTTGACACTAAGACACGGTTTGGTGATTGGGAAGCGGATACAGTACTTGGCAAGCATGGTACGGGAGCAATCGTTAGTTTAGTCGAGCGTACAAGTAAGTTTTACCTGATACGCAAAGTGCCAGCAAAAAGTGCAGCGCAAGTGAGCAGAGCAATGATAGGTATGCTGTGGCTCTATCGACGCCATGTTCATACGATAACCGCAGACAACGGGAGTGAGTTTTGTGAACATGAGCATGTTTCAGACAAGCTAAAAACCGACATCTACTTTGCTAACCCCTACTCATCATGGGAAAGAGGGTTAAATGAGAACTTTAATGGCTTGTTGCGTCAATATATTCGCAAAGGCACTGATTTACGAACGGTGACAGATAAGCAAATTGCGCACATAGAAAAGGCGCTCAATGCGAGGCCGAGAAAATGTCTAGGGTTTAGGCAACCAGCGGTAATATTCGATGAATTACGCAAAGCAGCCTAATTTAGCGAGTGGTGCACTTCGGACTTGAATTCGCGCTTAGATATTGCAGAACAAGTACTGTTGTTCTTTAATGCATCTGGTTTTACTACTCACCACATCACTGATGGCAGTGCTGTGGTGTCGTGGGTTAAAGAAAATAATCCAGATGCAATAATTCTAGATGTAATGTTACCTAATTTAGATGGCGTGGAATGCATGAAGCAGATCCGCGCTTTTTCAATGGTGCCTATTATTATGGTAACCGCTAAAGTCGAAGAAGCTGATAGGTTAAAAGGGTTAGAACATGGCGCAGATGACTATGTATGTAAACCATTTAGCGGTGCAGAGCTGGTGATGCGTGTTAAAGCTATTTTAAGACGCTGCACGCCAGTATCTATTAGCAAGGAAACTGTTGAAACGCCTGCTACTATTTGCTTAAACGAAGATGCGCTTGAAGTTGAAATAAAGGGCGTGTCTTTGGGTTTAACTAAAGTAGAATTTGACGTATTCAAGCTTTTGTACAAAGCCCCTAAGCGTGTTTTTTCAAGGCAGCAGATACTTGATCACATTCAGCCCAATAACTTTGATATTACCGACCGCGTAATCGACAGTCACATCAAAAATATTCGTAAAAAACTGAAGAATTTACATTTCTCTCCTAAGATAGTCGCTTCCGTTTATGGTGCAGGCTATCGCTATGATGAACGTCAAATCAATTGATTTGGCGTTCATCGTCTTTACTATTAATTACACACTGTACGTTCACCTTTTCGAATCGAATGGGTAAACACATACACTGATAATTCCCTTGCTTGAATATCTTGCCAAATTTGTTTGCTAGGAACAGGGCACAGCGCGTAATGTAAATATTGGCTAAGCGCTTCACCTTCAAGGGCTATCGAATAGGGCGTTCGTACATAGACCTGAATCGCATCAGTTGAGTACTTAATTTGATTTAAGCGCCACTGGCCTAGTAAGAATTGCTTTGCAAAGAACTGAGAAATACGTTGTTTTGCAGCTTCAGATAGTGGAGGGTACTCTATTGGCTTTTCGTAGCTTGCATAATAGAGTGCTGCACTTAACAGCATGCTGGCAAGGGCCGCATAAATTGGCAGTGGGGACTTTTTGGTTTTTTTAACATTGCTTTGGCGATGTTTACGCTCAATAGATTTTGCCCATTGAGCGTGCTTTAATGATTCTGACATGGTTCCATTCCACAGTAGTTTATAGTGCTATTTAAGCAATAAAATGTGGTGGAAAAATGGAGAGGCTTATTTATTACCTAAAGGCAGTAAGATTCTAATACATAAGCCACCTGACTTACCCGGTAATGCGTTAATAGTACCTGACATCAATTCGACAAAACTCTGACAAATTGATAACCCTAAACCTGAGCCTCCTGATGCTCGGCTACGAGACTCTTCAACACGATATAAACGGTCAAAGAGCTTGCCTATATGAGCTTTACCTACACCCGGAGAAGTATCATCGACTTGTATAAACAGCTCTTGTTTATTCGCTCTCACCTTTAGGCGAACATGGCCTGGGGTGTCTGTATATAGACACGCATTAGTAAAAATATTGTTGAGGATTTGGTCGAGTTTTTGTTTATCTACCGTGATCTCAACATCATTAGCAATAACAATGTCAGCCAAAAAAGTTAGCTGATGGCTGCAAACATAACGGCGCATGTCTTGCTCGTATTCAGCAAAAATTTGTGCGGCATTATATTGTTGAAGGTTCAATGTAAGGGTTTTATTTTCAGCTTGCGATAACTGATATACATCTGAAATTAAGTTATTAAGTTGTGCTATCTTGCCATTAATTTTGCTGTAGGCGAGATCGCGGTTTTCTTGAATATCGAGCTCAAGCGCTTCTATATGCAGTTTCAATACGCTCAATGGGGTGCGTAATTCATGAGAGATATCAGCGAGCATTTTGTCTTTTTCAATTAAGTTATATTGATAAAGCTTGGCTTTAAATAACGCTTTTCGATGCTTGAAGTAATAGAGTACTAACGCAAGGATACTAAACAACAAAACAATACCAGCAGACAACAACCAAATCTGTTTTTCTAGTCGCTGGTTATTCATTTGTGCAGTTGCGAGTTTGTTTTTTTGTATTTCATCATCAATTCGTTGCTGTTGCTCGATTGCTGTTAATTGCTTTTTATTCTTTTCGACAGCTTGATTTAGATGTTCCTCAAACAAAGACTCGGCCAGTTCATTTTCAAGCTTTAGCTGCTCAGCTGCTAGCTTGTAATCACCTATCAATTCAGCATAAATTGCGGTATAGCCGTGCTGCTTTTGATTCAATAATCGGTTATTGATACCTAGTAACAACTCTTTTGTTCGACTTAAATAAAGACCAATTAGCTCAGGGTTTTTAAGGACTAAATGCAATTCAATTAAATTAAAGTAAGAGTAGATCTTACTTAACGCCGAGCCAGATTTAAGCGCTGCATTGAGCCCAGACTCAGCACTACTGAGAGCCATATGCTGGTTGCCTATTTTCAAATACAATTGCATTAACGTATGCTTCGCCGTCGCCATATTTTCATAGGCTTTGACGTCGGCTAAACGGGTAAAGGCGTTATTTAATAAGGGAAGAGCCTGCTCTAAATCGCCTCGTTTATACACCAGCTTGGCAAGTTGTAAACTGGTATCAGCAATATTCATTTGGTTTTTGGTTTTAATATCAAACTCGAGTGCTTTTTTATAGAAGTACTCAGATTGCGTGAGGTCATCAAGCCTGTGAGCAAGGTTTGCTAAGTTATAAAAGTTAGTGGCAACAAGTTCATAATTATCGCTGTTTTCTAATAACGCTTGTGCTTTTACCTGATGATGCATTGATTGTTCAAGATCATTTAGTGTGTCGTATAGTGAACCCAAATTGCTATGGCTTTGTGCTTGTAGGTTTTTGTCTTCAAGCTCGTTTGCAAGCGCTAAGGCTGCCATATAGTGTTTTTTTGCTTCTATTGTTTTTAATTGGCGACGATAGTTGATCCCCAACTCTTTTTGGATGTGGTATTGGTCCTTTTTGCTTAAACTAGCAAGCTTTTGTAATGGCGATAATAGTTCAATCGCTTTGTTGTAATGACCTTGTTTACGTAACAGAGGCGCTTGTGCCATCACAATTACAGGGCTCGATGTAGCGCTATTTTTATGTTTGTATTGCTCTAGAATAGTGAGCGCTTCAATGAGCTTGCCTTGGTTCTCAAGGTCAGTGACTTGATTTAATAGAGAGCTTGGTAGTGAGGTTGCTACACAGGAAAAAGACAGTAAACATGTAGCGATAAGTAAAGAGTATTTCATTTGCAGTTAGAATAAGCTTAAAGTGTGCTTATACTAACCAGCAAATGTGTGCAAATTATGGAGTTATTAGTTAGCGTTTATCACAACTAAACTTCAATTAATGATAAAGTTTTATCCTTAATTCAGTTACACCTGAGATGTTATGGTTTTTCATCTTTTTGTCTCAGTATCAAAAATTTCTGATTGTATTCAACCTACGGAATCCTAAAATCTAGATTTGGATAATTTATGCTCCATTAAATTAATAGTAAATAATTTATTTGCTATTTCTGTTAATGATAAAGTTTTAGTTAATTCTTCAGGTGAAATACAATGAAAAAATCTATCCTGTCAATATTGATGGTATGCGGAGCCGTGGCTGCAGATGCTTCGGCAAATAGCTGCACAGGCGAGCTGTATGGTATTAACTCTGGTCGAGGCCATTTAGGTTTCGTTTTTTCTATTGATGAACATACGCAAAGTGCAGCGATTCATTCAAAAGCTGCTTTCTCGTCAGCAGCTATAGCATTTGATAGTACAAGAAACCGACTTTATTACGTTTCAGCTCCACGACCGCTTTCGTATAAGCTTGATGTAAGTGAATTTAATTTAGCAAGTCATGAACTAGCTGACCTGCCAATTAAAAGTGAAAAGTATAAGTATACTCGTCTCGCTTACGTTGATATGGATACAAATGAGCACACAGTGTTTAGTCGCTCTAATTCGATGACTCGATTAGCTTATGATCCAAATCGTGATGTTATCTACGGCTCTAAAGGCAGTAAGTTTTATATTATTTCCCCAGATTCTGGTGAAACTCAGTTTGTAGGTAATATGACTGGCTATGGGAATAGTTCAGATATTCTTCGTGGTGATATGATTGTTAAAAACGGAGAAGTTTATATAGTTTCTGCAACAAGCATTTTCTCTTTGAACCTTTCTACACTTGAGTTAACGAAAAAATCTGAACATGGCTTAACGACAGTGACCGGTGCTGCGCTTGATCAAAATGGTGAGCTGATTATTGCTCGAGAAATTATTAACGATCAAGGTAATTACAATATAACTAAGCTGTATAAAGCATCAATTGAAACGGGTAAAACATGTGCAATGGGTACGTATCCTATGCGTATTAATGATTTAGCGTTAAACACACTTAAACCAGTTGCTTGTTATACCAAACCAACCTGTAGTACCGGTGCAGAGTCAGTTGTTATCACGAGTATTGATAAGCAACGAAAAGCGACTTGGCAAAATTACACATTGAATGCTTATTTATTTGATAAACCTGTCGCAAAACTTAAGAGTGCAGCAAATTTTGGTGAAGGTGGAATTGTAAATAAAACACTTACAATTAATCATGACTTTGCCGCTGCAAACTCCATTACAGAAGCTGCAATTGATTCTTATGGCACAGATATCTTTTTTGTGGGGAGTTTTCATGATACAGATTTCACAGATGCTGAAGTTTCAGAGCTTTACAATTGGTCAAAGAAACCAGGTAACGTAACTATTATTGCAGCTGACTCTGACTTGCCGAATGAAAAAGTGTATGCGAAGTGGGGCTATACTGTCACGCGTGATGGTTATGTCGACGGCCCAAATACGCAAAACCCTGATGGTGTGGGTACTCATGCTCAGCAGGCTATTTTTGCTGGCCCATTTGGTGGTGTAACGAGTTTTTATCAAGCGGGTGGTGCGAAAGGCTATTTCTCTGAAATGCCAGCAGGTACTCAAGTATTAGCAGTTAATCAAGATGGTCTGCCTACAATTGTTATGGACCCAGAAACTGGCGATATTCTATTATCTGATAATGGTATTGTTAACACTCAAGATAAAGTTGAGAACTACACTCCAGGTACAGGTGTAACTAGCATGGCCGAACGGCTATTCTTAAACTTAATTAACTATGCAAGTGATATAGATTAATTATCCTTATTTAAACTATCGTGAAGTCATTTACTTCACGATGGTAATTTATATAAATCGTCTCCCATCATAAATTCATTCTAATAAATGATAGTAGTGTTTAGTTTTCTTTTTAATCTGATTTAAATTGGTGTGCGCTTATTTTTATGATTTATTTACAGCGCAGCCTTGATTTTAAAGTCTTGCTTTCGAATGGTTCTTTTTTGTTACTTTATTTTTGTTTTATCAATTTTAATTATTGATTATTATGAATTGTTGTTAAAATCAAAATTTTCCTATTGTTTTGTTGTGATTTAAAAGTAAGTATTTACCTTGTGCTATATATACAAATTAATATTTGCTAACTTTTTATTTTTAATTGTTAGTAAATAAGTTTGATTTTATCTTTTTAGGTGAATATAAAATGAAAATCTCTATGTTATCGATAATGACACTTTGCACTGTACTTTCGTCGGGTGTCTACGCAAATACGTGTACCGGCAGGGTGAGAGCATACTTTGTTAACAAGTATTAACCAAAGATAAGCTCAGCCCTGAATTCATCGTCAAAACTAGCCCTAACACACTTACTGCGTATCGAGTCTTTACGGCCTTTGTGCTGTTTTACCAGGTTGCGAACAACCCGTCTGAACAGCGCCATATTCTCCGCCGAAATCGGCTCGCTTATCTGGCAAGCGTCTTCCTTAAAGACGACATCCAACACCCAGTGCTGCTGATTTTCTATGTGCCAATGATGGCGGATTGCTTTCTGCAACATCTGTGCATCTGGCTCGACAGAAGTAACATAAAAGTGCGTGTCTATTTTTATTATTGAGTCGGACTTATTGTGCCTTTCGACTGCGACCAACGAAGTAAGCCCTGGCCATTTTTCTTTTATCTCTTTAGGCAGTTTGTCTGCTTTTAGAGCGTAAGTGATCCGTGTTTCCTGACGTCCATGCCCATTGCTGGTTTGTACGTCCTCAGGCAAATCTCCCTCTTCTTCAAAAGCTTTTTCAAAACATGAAGCGACTGCTTTATAAAGCGTTTTCTGATTTGCTTTGACCTGAACCAAATAGTCCGCATCTCTTGAAGTCAGTGCTGAGAGTGTCGCTTTCTGACAATGTAGTGCATCTAGTGTGATGATAGAGTCTGAAATATCGAGCACATCTAATAAGGCCCTAACTGCTGGGATCTCGTTAGATTTACTTTCTACGGTACGCTGATACAAAGTTAAACCAGATTCACAATCAAAAGCGGACACCAAGTGTAAGTTATCCTCACGCTTTTTACTGGCACCACGCAGAGTTTTCCCATCAAATGCAATAATTGGCTTGTCAGATTGAGTTCGTTGCTCGTTAACCCAACTAAGCAGGGCCAAAATCAGAGAGTCAGTTTCCACTGTTTTAAGAATACGAGCAATACTATGTCGCGTTGGAATACCATGTTTAAATGCTCTGAACTGTCGGAGCCAAGACAGCTTGCTGTGTCCAAACACTTCGATATCTTTCCAGCCTTCACAACCAGATAAAACCGCCGAAATGATAAGAAATAAGACATCAGTAAGGTCATGATGTTGATTGATGAAAGAACGCTTATCTTCCACAAGTTCAAGGTGGCTAAATAACGACATAATTAACAAGTAGATAGTGACAATATGGGCGTTATTAGATCAGAAAAGAGGCGGATGTTAAAGCCTTTTTACAAAGTGCGATCCCGCCGTGCGTGTACCGGTGAGCTATATGGAATTAATTCTGGGCGAGGTGACTTAGGGATTGTCTTTTCCTTGAATGAACAAGATCAAAGTGCTGCGATTCATTCGAAAGCTAAGTTTTCCTCAGCAGCTATGGCGTTTGATAGTACTCGTAACCGTTTATATTATGTATCTGCCCCTAGACCACTTACATATCAGTTAGATCCTGGCTCTTTAAATTTGACCGATGAAGAACTAAAAGTGTTACCGATTAAAGGTAATAAATTTAAATATACCAAACTTGCATATGTGGATATGGCAACTGGTGAGCACGTAGAAGTTGGTCGTAGCAGCCCAATGACAAGACTTGCTTATGATCCTGAGCGAGATGTTATGTATGGCTCAAAGGGTAGCAAGTTTTACATTATCTACCCTGATTCAGGAGAGACTCAGTACGTAGGTGAAATGACGGGTTATGGTAGCAGCTCTGATATCCTTCGGGGCGACATAGTTATAAAAGATTCAAAGATTTATTTGATCTCTTCTAAAAGTATCTTCTCACTTGATTTATCAACATTACAATTAACTCGAATATCAAATCATGGGTTAGTAACTGTAACAGGCGCTGCGGTAGATCAAAACGGTGAATTATTGATTTCTCGTGAAGTAATTAATGATCAAGGACACTTCAATCTTACCAAACTTTATAAGGCATCTATCGAAACTGGTAATACTTGTGAAGTAGGTTCATTCCCAGTGCGTGTCAATGATTTAGCTATGGATACGATAAAACCAGTTGCTTGCTATAATAAAAAGTATACATGTAGCACTGAGCCAGAATCGATAGTCATCACTAGCATTGACCAAAACAGACAAGCCACTTGGCAAGGGTATACGCTTAACGGCTTGCTAATGCTTTGGGCCTTAGAAAAGTTAACTAGTACAGATAATTTCGGTGAAAATGGTGTTGTTCGTAAACCTCTATCAATAAATCATGATTTTGCAGCGGCAAATTCAATTACAGAGGAAGCGTTAAATAATTACAACACCGATATCTTTTTTATTGGTAGTTTCAGGTTAAGTAATTTTACAGATGCAGAGCTCGATGAAGCCTATAATTGGTCATTAAAGAAAGGTAATGTTGCCATTATTGCTGGTGATGCTGATTACCCAGAGGAAAAAATATACACAAGATGGGGTTATAAAGTAACAGCAGAAGGTTACATTGATGGACCAAGTATGCCTAATCCAGCAGGAGAGAGTACCAAAGCACAGCAAAGAATGTTCGCAGGACCATTTGGAGAGGTAATTGAGTTTTATCAATCAGGTACAGCAAGAGGTTATTTTTCAGAGATGCCTGCGGGGGCCCAAGTCTTAGCTGTAAACCAACAAGGCTTGCCAACTATCGTAAAAGACCCTGCTACAGGCGATATTATCTTGGCTGATAGTGGAATGCTAACAATTCAATATAAATTAGAAAATATTACACAAGGCCCAAAAGTGACAAGTATGGCGGATCGTCTATTAATGAACTTGTTTAACTATGCCAGTGAGATAGATTAATTATTGCCAAGTTATGTAAAAATCGTGAAGTGTTAAAAGCTTCGCGATTTTTTATAAAACTAACGTTGATTCTATTACCAGCAGCCTGTAAGGGTATTTTTTACTTTATTAGAATGCTGTCTAAGAAATAAATAATTAATACCAACAAGTAATGTATGACTGATTGCAAAAAAAATTAACCATGACGATAAGCCTTGTGTTAACTGAGTAACTGTTACCATGCTAAGTAGCATTAAAATCAAAGATGAATTTAACACGGCTTGTAGCAACTGTTTAAAACGCAAATGTTTCCAGCGACTCCAAACAACCAACAAAAAAGCGGTTGTAGGGAGTGCAACTAATATACATTCAAATAAAATAATGAATAATTGCGTACTTTGATAAGCTGAATTTGTAGTAGCACCCTGAGTATGGCTTGAACTTAGCGAAATCAATCCAAGTATCACAACAGTAAATATATTTTTAATACTCATTTATAAACTCTAAACTCTAAACAGACTTAACTACCAATTTATGCATGTGCGCTAATAAGCTCTTTGGCATTAGCTCTTGCCATTTTACTAATGTTATCGCCTGCGAGTAGTCGTGCAATTTCATCAATACGACCATCTTTTGAAAGTTTATTCATTTGCGTAAAGGTTTCGCCATTTGCAATTTCTTTTGCTACAAAAAATTGTTGATGCCCAGAGCTAGCAACTTGCGGAAGGTGAGTCACACAAATAACTTGAGTTGATTTACCTAGTTGGCGTAAAAGCTTGCCGACAGCAGAGGCGGTTGGGCCTGAAATCCCCACATCTACTTCATCGAAAATCAGTGTAGGCGTAGTAATACGTTGAGCAATAATAACCTGAATAGCTAAACTAATACGTGATAACTCACCCCCAGAGGCTACCTTAGAGAGGGCTTGCATTGGTTGACCTGGGTTCGTCGACACCAAAAACGAAACCGTATCAAAGCCCATTGCACTCGGTGCTTTATCGGTAGTTTGTTGAATATCAATCGCAAATTTGCCGTTTTCCATAGATAAATTCGCCATGCTATCGCTGATTAGCTGATTAAGTGTCTCAGCGTAACTATGACGGCTTTCACTCAATAGTTGAGCTGCTTGTTTGTATTGCTTAAGGGCAGAACTAATTTCGCTTTCAAGAGCAACAAGGCGGTCACTGTTATAGCTGATTGATGCTAACTCTTCTGCAATCGACTGATGAAATTTAACAAGCTCTTCAGGTTTTATGTGATGTTTACGGGCAAGGTCCATAGCACCTGCTAAGCGGGTTTCTACTTCATCTAAACGGGCAGGATCTAAGTCAGTAACATCAACATAGCTGCGAATTTCACGACTTGCTTCTTCAACTTGCACTGCAGCTTCACTTAGTAGTGATGCAATACTTGATAAGCTTTCATCGTAGTTCGCAAGCTCAGCAAATTGCTGTGCGCTGTGTTGCAATAACGAACAAGCACTTTGTTCATCACTTTCGTATAAGTGTTGTAGCTCACGTTGGCATGACTCTAAGATGGTTTGACTATGGCTTAACTTGTGATGCTCAGCTTCAATCTCTTCAAACTCGCCAGGTTGCAGGGCAAATTCATCTAGCTCAGCTACTTGATATTCAAGTAATTGCTTTTGAGCGGCTTGTTGCTGTTGTTGTTGCTCAAGCTGGTTAAACTCTTTGAGTAATGCTTGGTAGGCTTTATAGCGTTCTTTAACATCAGCTAATAATTGATTGTGGCCAGCATAGGCATCAAGCAGATGTAATTGATGTTCAGCTTTTAATAAATGCTGATGGGCATGTTGTCCGTGAATAGAAATTAAATACTGACCTAACTCTTTTAACTGTGCAGCTGTAACTGAGCTGCCATTAATATAGCTCTTGCTGCGGCCATTTTTGCAAATAACACGGCGTAGTAAACATTCGCCTTCACTGTTTGAAAGTAAATGTTGCTCTAAAAAGTGTTGGGCAAGAGGGAGTTGGCTAATATCAAATTGTGCACAAATTTCTGCACGATCAGTACCTGGGCGAACAGCACCAGCATCAGCGCGTTCGCCTAAACATAAAGAGAGGGCATCAATTGCAATTGATTTCCCCGCACCTGTTTCACCTGTAATGGCTGTCATACCATTGTGCCACTCAGTACTTAAATTACTTACAATGGCAAAGTTTTTAATTTCTAACCCGATTAACATACTGTTTATCCATCCAGCTAATTAACTGTTAATTTATACAGTGTTTTCGGGTTTTGCAAATTAAATTTTTAAGCTTTGCTTAATTCTGACGGTTGATTTTGTGGTGTGGAATCATCTGGCGCTTGTGTGCTCTGGGCTGGCAGCTGATCGTCTTGTAAATCCACTGGAGGCTGATATTTAATTACTTCAATCAGTGATGGTAGGGCTTCTTGGTAAAACGATTTGTTATATTCAATGCCATTGTAAGGTAATTCAGCCATAAAATATTGTAGTCTGTCTGCAAGCTGATCAATCTGCTCAGGGCTTTGTGCTTTGCTGGCTTCCATAATGATAGTGTTGAGCAGTAAATCGCTAATGTACTCAAGGTAGGTCAGGTTTTCTTCATTATGAGCTTGAACAACAAAATAATTGCTGGTGATCATACTTAAGCGTTGAATATTCTTCGGACGAATTATCTTACTTTCGCTAAAATCAATTAATTTATCCTTAAAGTCACTGTTGATTTTTTTTACTCGCTGATTAAAGTGTTTTTTTTCAGCTTCAATAGCTTTACGACGGTTGCTCTCAACCATCCAGTAGCAACCTAGTAAGGTGATCAGTAATAATAGAGCAAGAAAAACGATATAGCTCATTTTGCCTTATAATCCTTAAAAAAATACAGCATTAAGTTTGATTATTTTGCGCTAATCACTGCGCCTTGGCAATCATTTAAGATAAAAAAGCCGCTTAAAATAAGCGGCTTCCCCAGTTTAACTTTTTTCTAAGTACGTTGTAGTAAGAGTACTCTTTTGGATGTATTAAACGCAGTCTTTTATCTGCTTTTTTTATCACCACTTCATCACCAGGTAACACAGCTAAAACTACATGACTGTCGCAGCTGACTTGTAAGCTATCGGTATTTTCAAGACTAAGTTTTAAGCGCACTTCATTATCCGCATCAACCACAAGGGGACGGCTCGATAGAGTGTGCGGGAACATCGGAACGAGTGAAATTGCGTTCAGCTCTGGAGTTAAAATAGGACCGCCACCAGAAAGTGAATAAGCTGTTGAACCCGTTGGCGTTGATACAATTAATCCATCAGAGCGCTGTGAAAACACAAAATCGTTGTTTATAAAGGCCTCAAACTCAATCATATGAGCGACTTTATCGGCGTGTAATACAGCTTCATTAACCGCCAAATTCGCACTTTTTAGTTCAGCATGACGATATACTTCAACTTCAAGCAAAAAGCGCTTTTCTTCGAGGAATTGGCCACTTAGCACTTGTTCAAGGCTGGCTTCGAAACCTTCAGGGTTTAAATCGGTTAAAAAGCCTAAATTGCCACGGTTTACACCTATTACGGCTACATCAAAACGTGCTAAAACTCTTGCTGCACCAAGCATATTGCCATCGCCGCCCACTACTATGGCTAAGTCTGCACGTTCACCTAAATCTACCAATTTAACTAGGTTTTCAGCAGGTACGTCTTCAAGCTGGCGGCCAGTGCGTTGTTCTACTAGTACTTCAAATCCTAACGCACGCAAGAATGTGTGCAAGCGACCAAGTGTGGCAGCCGCGGCACTGTGATTAGGTTTGCCAATTAGACCTATGGTTTTAAACGGTGAATCCATGTTATTTGCACTTAAACTTTCATATCGCTAGATTACATTAAAAATTAATGCTTTGAAAATAACTTGAAATAAACTTGATGCGCCCAAATATCCACTGGCAAGAAGCTAAATGAATAAATTATGAAATTAAATCCGCGTGACCAACAAATTTTTTCAGCTGTAATGAGCCTTTACTGTAATGGAGAAGGTCAGCCTGTTGCCTCAACTCGTATTGCCAAACAAAAAGGTATGGCAGTATGTTCAGCTACAGTGCGTAATGCAATGGCACGGCTTGAAAAAGTGGGCTTATTATATTCGCCCCATACTTCAGCAGGCCGTGTGCCTACCAATGCTGGGTTTGATTATTGGCTCACAGAGTTTTTTGCTCTGCCTGAAATCGCAACATATTGGCAGCCTGAACAAGCACAATTAGTTGAGCTTGCCCATGGTTTAAGTCAACGCTATAAAGTGTGTTGCTGTGTGGGATTACCTCAAGTCAGCTCACAGCTGGTTTTCCGAGTAGAGGTGCTAGATTTTGATGGTAGTAATTGGCTTATTCTATTAATTGATAGAGCAGGGCAGAGCCATAATATTTGTATTACCAAACCTGAAGACTCATCTGATGCCGTTCGCTATCAGTTTGCCACTTGGCTCAATACTGTATTTAGCCAGCAAACCTTAATGGAAGGTTTATATCGTATGCAGGCAATGGCAGGCACTGCACCACATAATTGCCATGACTCACTGACACAATGGACTCGGCAATTAAGTCAAAAGCTTGGTTCAGACAATAGCATTGTAGTGGGTGAAAACTACCTTTACCGCCAAGTTGATTGCCAGACCAGTTTAAATATAGGTGTATCATTTTTAAATTTTGTTGAAGATAAACTCGCATTTAAAAATGGTTTATCGGTTTTAAATACAGAACAATTACCATTTACAGATTGTAATGAGCTGATGGTGATCAGCGTTCCATATTTTAATAACCATGAATACCAGAGTCGATTTTGTGTAATTTGTCCAAAATCAGCGCAAATAGAAGCAATCATCCAAGAATTTAAGTTAATCGGCTCATCAGCCTCTTGAATCTTTTAATTCAATCCCCATAATTACCGCAGTTGTAAAGAATTGGAGCATGTAAGCTATGTCTGAGCAGACAAAATCACCAGAGCAAGAAGTTGAACTAAACGAAGAATTTGAGCAAATGCAAGCTGAAGTAGAAGCTGCAGAAAAAGCAGCTGAGCAAGTTGATGGCGAAGAAATGAGCCCTGAAGCTGAAATTGCATTACTACACAGCGAACTAGAGGCAGCTAAACAAACGATTAACGACCAAAAAGACAGTGTTGTTCGTGCTGCAGCAGATGTTGAGAACATGCGTCGTCGTGCCGCTCAAGATGTAGAAAAAGCGCATAAGTTTGCACTTGAAAAGTTTGCTAACGAATTACTACCAGTTATCGATAACCTAGAGCGTGCTATTGAGTTTTCTGATAAAGAAAATGAGCAGCTTAAGCCTGTCCTTGAAGGTATCGAGATGACAGTTAAAAGCTTTAATGATGCAGTATCAAAATTCGGTGTTGAAATTGTTAACCCTCAGGGTGAGCAATTTAATCCTGAATTCCATCAAGCAATGTCAATTCAGCCAAGCAATGATGTAGCACCTAATACTGTTCTTGCAGTAATGCAGAAAGGTTATACATTAAATGGCCGTTTATTACGTCCAGCAATGGTTATGGTATCGAAAGAAGCTGAATAAGCTTTAAAGAGATATAAAAAATGCCTGTTAATTACAGGCATTTTTTTTGATAGCAATCGTGTTAAGTTACCGACCATTTAGCTCGCTAGGATGGTTAAATATTTAAGTCGATTGGTATCGTTTTCGATGCCAAAGCTGCACTAGTAAGATAAGTATCAGTGCGCTGAACATCATCGCAGAAAATGGAATGGCACTTTGAGGGTGAACAAAGGCAAGGATAGGACCAACTAAAGCGCCACTGCCGAATCTTAATGTACCAATAACGGCTGTTGCAGTACCTGACTTTTCCTCAAACTGCATTAGTATCAATGAGTCTGCATTACTCGCTACAATACCTAAGCTCATCATCAGTGGTGCGATGCTTGCAACGATAAAATACAATGATAAATGCATCACACTGAATAACAGTAATGCCCCACCAGAAACGAAGCCAATGGCAAGGCCAATAAATAAAAGCTTACGAGAACCCAAGCGCGGCACTAAACGTGTATTCATAAAGTTACCGAACATTAAAGCCAACACGTTAAAGGCGAATAACACCCCGAACAATTGCTCATCTACTTTAAAAAAATCGAGATATACATAAGGTACCGATGTTAAAAAGCAAAAGAATGCAAATGAGGCAAACATTGAGCTGGCAATATCGGCAAGGGCGCTACGACGGGAAAATACCGTTTTATAACTATTAAAGAACAGTGCCAAGCCACGTTGCTGACTCTTAAAGATTGGAATATCGATTAAATGAATTTGCACTAAAGCTAAAATTGCAAAGCTATAGACAGCTAAGGTAATAAAAATGACCTGCCAGGTTGAAATACCCATGATCAATGAGCCAAGAGTAGGAGCAATGAGCGGGGCAACCATCATGATCATTGATACGTAAGACATACCCTTGGCGGTGTTTTCTCGATAAATGTGGCGAATAATACCCGGCACAACGACCGTTGCAGCGGCGCCAGTGAATGCTTGTACCGCCCTGAGAGATAAAAATAATTCGATATTAGAACAAAACGCCAGTGCTAATGAGCTTATACCAAATAGTGCTAAGCCAACCTTAGCGAGTAATCGCCTGCCAAGTTCATCGGCTATCGGGCCAAAAAACAGCATACCAAGGGCATAACCCGCTAAATAAATACTGAGTGATATTTGCACATTTGGCATGGTTGTTTGTAGGTCGTTGGCAATTACCAACATTGCCGGTAAATATAAATCAATTGCCAAAGGCGTAATCGCGACAATACTTGCCAGTAAAGGCAATAAAATGCGTTTATTTAAAGTCTCAGGGGAAGGCATTGTTTACTCATTCATCAAACATTAGGTCACTATTGTAGCAGTGTGAATCACTGTGGTGAACTTAGTTTGCCTGCTAAGTAAAAGAATTAACTAAATAATAACAACTGAGTGGGTGATTGTTCATTTTCATATAAAATTAAGCAATGCTTTGCTATATTGATCAAAATTACACTAAGTATTTGAAGGACTAGTATGAAAAAGTTAATCATGGCAGTGTTAGCCACCGCTGTTTTAGCTGGCTGTAAAACCTCTCCAACAGGGCGCACGCAAATCGCGCTATATTCAGACCAACAGATGAGTCAAATGGGTCAAGCAAGTTTTGCTGAAATGAAAAAAACGCAACCTGTTAATACTGATCCAAGTGTCAATGCTTATGTGAAGTGTATTGCTGATGATGTTATTGCAGTTTTACCTAACGAGTATGCAAAGCAGTCTTGGGAAGTCGTTGTGTTTGAAGAAGATTCAGCGAATGCATTTGCATTACCAGGTGGTTATATTGGCGTTCATACAGGTTTATTAAAAGTTGCTGTAAACCAAGACCAACTTGCAACAGTACTAGGTCACGAAGTAGCACACGTTATTGCTGAGCACTCTAATGAACGTGTATCACAAAATGCACTGTTACAAACAGGCCTGCAAGTTGGTGGTGCAGCACTTGATATGGGTAATGTGCAATATCGAGGCGAAATTATGCAAGCTTTGGGGTTAGGTGCCCAATTTGGTGTAGTGCTGCCGTTTAGCCGCTCACATGAATCAGAAGCAGATATTGTCGGCCTAGATTTAATGGCAAAAGCAGGGTTTAACCCAGAGCAATCAGTATCGCTTTGGCAAAATATGAGTGCAGCAGGCAGTAGCGGCACCCCAGAGTTTATGTCGACTCACCCAGCACCGGGTAACCGAATTAAAGAGCTACAAAAGCATATGTCGGATGCATTAAAAGCCCAAAAAGCTGCTAAAGCAAAAGGCAAAAACCCACAGTGTAAACTGTAATAAAAATTATCTAGGAATTAAAAAAGCCTGTAGTCTAGCTGACTACAGGCTTTAATTTTTTCAGCTTTCAGCTTATTAGAACGTCCACTCAACGTGAAGTTGTGGTACTGATTCAGTTGTGTCTGTACCTAGTTTGTTGTGCCAGTATTGCCACTCAAGGCCTAGCAGTAGCGTATTTTCTTTCATGCTCATTGCGTGACCTAAATCCCACGTGATGATTGGCTGCGCTAAAATCCACGCTTTAACATCTTCGCCAAATTCGTTTTCACGCTCAGCAATGTATTCAACATGGCCCGTTACGTTGAACTTTTGTGAGCCGATAGTGAATGGGTAGCCCCATGCAACATCAATCATCCAGCTATTTGTTTCAGTGGGGGCACCACCGCGTGCTACGCCTTCACTGTCATCGATATAAGCGGTAAATAAAGTAGATAAAAAGCTAAAGCCAGGTGCCTGCCAGCTAAGTTTTACACCTGGTAAATACTTAAGAACTTTAGAATCGCCTGCAGCATTAAAACCTGCAGTTAAACCTACATCAGCAATTGCGCCGTATGAGAAGTCACTGTCAGAGATTTTTGATAAGCTGAATGTTGAGTACCACTCGCCGTAAAAGTCTTTATCTTGATAGCCATCCTGACGGTCGTCATTGCTGTAATCAATAAAAAAGAAGTTATCGCCATAGTCGTAACCAGAAGCGTGTTGCAATGAAACAACCGTGGTATTTGACTTAGTTAATGAAAACGGATTTTTGTGTTCACCGTTATTAACGTGTAATTGCGTAGAGCTCCAATTAGCGGCATAGCCTGAAGTACTTACTGCACATAGCGCAGCAACAGAAAGGATCTTTTTCAAGTTCATATCTCAATATTGATGGTGTAAAGGGGATACAAAGGGAGGATTATAGCAGATACGCCCTAAATTGGGCGTATCTTGGCAAAAATTATTTAACTTAAGCTTTATTCCGACGTAAGCAAATTACAGCCACAGCTGTAAAGGCAAGAATAAAGCAATAGTAAGATGAAGTAGACACCTGCCAAGGGCTAATTTTGAAAGTCGCACCGAGAAGTAACGCTTGTGCGCCATAAGGTAGTGAGCCTTGTGTTACACAAGCAAAAATATCAAGTAAGCTTGCTGAACGCTTACCAGTAATTTCGCCATCATCCGCTAATTTTTTAGCAATTGGGCCAGCAACAATGATTGATACCGTATTATTAGCAATACATAAGTTACTGGTCATCACCAGTGCCGCAATACCTAATTGATCCGCGACCTTACGGTGCCATTTTGCAATGATTTTCGTAATTGCTTGAATTTTGTTAGCAATATAATCAAGTCCACCATTAATACGGATAAACTCTGAAAGGCCACCAATAAACATCGATAGCAAGAAAATTTCCTGCATATCAGTAAAACCTTTATAGACATCCTTAACAAAACTGGCACCTTCATAGCTGCCAGTAAAGCCCATTAGTGCAGCGAAGATAATACCGCTAAACAGCACCACAAAGACGTTAAAGCCCATTACTGCGAGTACTAAGATAAAGGCATAAGGTAACACTAATAAAATATCGAAATCTTGTGTTTCTACAGCTTCAGCTGCAGGCGTTAAGAAGAATAACAAACCGATAGTTAATGCTGCAGCGGGTAAGGCAATTTTTAAGTTCTCACGGAATTTATCTTTCATTTCACAGCCTTGCGTACGGGTTGCAGCAATAGTTGTGTCAGAAATGATTGATAAGTTATCACCAAACATTGCACCCGATACAATCGTGCCTGCCATCAATGATGGATCAATGCCTGTTTTTTGGGCGACTGCATAAGCAATCGGGCCAATAGCACCGATAGTCCCCATTGAAGTACCCATTGCAGTCGACACAACCGCAGCGATTAAAAATAATCCAGGTAGTAATAAAGCTGGCGGAATAAGTGATAAACCCGCATTAACAACGGCATCGACACCACCCGTTGCACCTGCAACGGCAGAAAACGCACCGGCAAGCAGATAAATCAAACACATAGTGATGATGTTGCTATGGCCCGCACCTTTAATAAAGGTTTCAACACTATGGTTGATGGTATTTCTATTTAAGATAAAAGCCAGCATGATGGCAGGTAAAATTGCCACCGGGGCAGGCAATTGATAGAAGGCGTAATCGACACCTTGAGACTGTAAGTATAAGCCAGCGCCTAAAAATAAGCCGACAAACACCAAAAGCGGCAGCAAAGAAAGTTTTGCTTTTGTTTTATTAAATGATGGCTGCATCATATTCCTCGTTAGATAACCAATAACACAGCCAAATACTTCTTTTAGCTGTATTTAGTTGCCTGCATTCTCAAAAGACAATGCTGTTGCAACAGCGCCCGCAAGCCAAAGACCAAATCGGCGCAAAGGAAGAAGTTTAAATGTATAGATGGCTAAATGCAAAGACTATCTGTTATTATTGTTGTTCTATTAATAAATCTAAAATTAGCTCTGTATTTTTTATAAGCTAACCTGACTATTACATGAGTTTTCGATAAAATCCAGCCAGCTAAGAAGAATAGATAAGGTAACTATATGAACCGCATAGGTGTATTTGGCGCAAACGGCCGCATGGGACTTGCACTTTTAGAAGCAGTCTCAAAAAAAAATGACGCAACATTAACGGGCGCGTACGTGCGTGATAACTCGCCACTTTTAGATATAGCGGTTAATCAATTAAACAGTGCTGCATCAGCGGATGTATCATTTAGTAAAGAAACAGAAGTAAAAGATGCTGATGTATTAATTGATTTCACCTTACCGGTAGGAATGCGCAACCACTTGCAAATAGCGGTCGAAAAAAATATCGCAATGGTAATTGGTACCACGGGCCTCAACCAAGATGATATTGATGCCCTCAATGAAGCAGCGAAACACATTCCGATTGTTTTTGCTCGCAACTATAGCGTAGGTGTGAATTTACTGCTTAACTTAGTGCAGACTGCGGCTGTGAAGTTTGGTGATGACATGGACATTGAAATATTTGAAGCCCATCATCGTCATAAAATTGATGCGCCATCAGGGACTGCATTGGCAATTGGTGAAGCTATTGCCGAGGCAAAAGGCTGGCAGCATGATGAAGTCGCGCGTTTTGATAGAAGCAATGACGAACACGCAAAATCGCAAAATGAAATCGGTTATTCGGTCATGAGAGGCGGAGATATAGTAGGTGAACACACCGCATATTTCGCAACTTCTGGCGAAAGGCTAGAATTAACTCATAAAGCAAGTTCAAGAATGACCTTCGCGTTAGGTGCTGTAAGAGCTGCGGGCTGGTTGAAAAACAAACCAGCTGGACTTTATGACATGCAAGATGTGCTTGACTTGAAGTAGTTTAGTTTCTTTTTTGGCAGTTTCAGTGAATTTTTAGTTAATAACGCTTATTTTTACTATTTTATTAATTAAGATTAGATCTGAAAGCTAATTTACTGTAGAATAGTGCCAATTTGCCAAAAATTCATAAATGCGTGTTTCCAATCGCTTTAAACGGGCAGTAGAGCAAATGACTTTACTCCCGTTTTTTACTGTTAGGAGGTTAACTTGACTAAATCCGCTCTGTTAGTCCTAGAAGACGGCACAGTGTTTCGCGGTACTGCAATCGGCGCTGACGGCATGTCAGTCGGTGAAGTAGTATTCAATACGTCTATGACTGGTTATCAAGAAATTTTGACTGACCCTTCATACGCGGAACAAATCGTAACTTTGACGTACCCACATATCGGTAATACGGGTACTAACAGCGAAGACGAAGAAGCGGGTCAAATCTGGGCTAAAGGCCTAGTGATCCGTGATTTGCCACTGCTAGCAAGTAATTTCCGTAACGAGCAATCGTTAAGTGATTACTTAAAAGAACGCAATATCTTAGGTATTGCAGACATCGACACTCGTAAATTAACACGTATCTTACGTGATAAAGGCGCTCAAAATGGTTGTATCATTGCAGGCGACGAGTTAGATGAGAATAAAGCGCTTGAAGCTGCGCAAGCCTTCCCAGGCTTAAAAGGCATGGATTTAGCAAAAGTTGTCTCAACCAAGGAAAATTTTGAGTGGCGCGAATCAAGCTGGACTTTAGGTTCAGGCTTTAAAACGCTAGAAGCAGCAGACGAGAAGTTCCACGTTGTTGCTTATGACTTCGGTGTTAAACGTAATATCTTACGTATGTTAGTTGACCGCGGTTGTAAATTAACTGTCGTTCCTGCACAAACATCTGCAGAAGATGTACTGGCATTAAACCCAGACGGTATCTTCTTATCAAATGGCCCTGGTGATCCAGAGCCGTGTACTTACGCGATTGAAGCCATTAAAACTTTCCTAGAAACAGACACGCCAATTTTTGGTATCTGTTTAGGTCACCAATTACTTGCACTTGCTTCAGGTGCACAAACGGTGAAAATGAAGTTTGGTCACCACGGTGGTAACCACCCAGTTAAAGACCTTGACCGCAATGTTGTAATGATCACAGCGCAAAACCACGGTTTCGCAGCTGACGAAGCAACATTACCAGCGAATTTACGTGCAACTCACGTTTCATTATTCGATGGCACCCTACAAGGTATTCACCGCACAGATAAGCCTGCATTTAGCTTCCAAGGTCACCCAGAAGCAAGCCCAGGTCCACATGATGCGGCGCCATTATTTGACCACTTCATCGACTTGATGCAAGCACGTTCTAACTAATTTAACCGGAGTAACAATGCCAAAACGTACCGACATAAAAAGCATTCTTATCTTAGGCGCAGGCCCGATCGTAATCGGTCAAGCTTGTGAATTTGACTACTCTGGTGCACAAGCGTGTAAAGCACTACGAGAAGAAGGCTTTCGAGTAATTCTTGTAAACTCGAACCCTGCAACTATCATGACTGACCCTGAAATGGCGGATGCGACGTACATCGAACCAATTCACTGGGAAGTGGTAGAGAAAATCATTGAAAAAGAAAAGCCAGATGCAGTACTACCTACTATGGGTGGTCAAACAGCATTAAACTGTGCGCTTGACTTAGATAAGCACGGCGTACTGGCAAAACACGGTGTTGAGCTAATCGGTGCAACTGCTGATGCAATCGATAAAGCTGAAAACCGTGAGCGTTTTGACGTAGCAATGAAGAACATTGGCCTTGAGTGTCCGCGTGCAGAAATCGCTCACTCAATGGAAGAAGCACACGATGTTCTTAGTCGCATCGGTTTCCCATGTATCATTCGTCCATCATTCACTATGGGTGGTACTGGTGGTGGTGTTGCATACAACCAAGAAGAATTTGATGAAATTTGTGAGCGTGGTTTAGATTTATCACCAACAAATGAACTTTTAATCGATGAATCATTAATCGGTTGGAAAGAGTACGAAATGGAAGTTGTTCGTGACAAAAACGACAACTGTATCATCGTATGTTCTATCGAAAACTTTGACCCTATGGGTGTTCACACTGGTGACTCAATCACGGTTGCTCCAGCGCAAACACTAACTGATAAAGAATACCAAATCATGCGTAATGCATCGATGGCGGTACTTCGTGAAATCGGTGTTGAAACAGGTGGTTCAAACGTACAGTTTGGTGTGAATCCAGTTGATGGCCGTATGGTTATCATCGAGATGAATCCACGTGTATCGCGTTCGTCTGCACTAGCATCAAAAGCAACAGGTTTCCCAATTGCGAAAATCGCAGCGAAACTAGCTGTTGGTTACACGCTTGATGAGCTACAAAACGACATCACTGGCGGTAAAACACCAGCGTCTTTCGAGCCGTCGATCGACTACGTTGTTACTAAGATCCCACGTTTTAACTTCGAAAAATTCGCAGGTTCAAACGACCGTCTAACAACACAGATGAAATCTGTGGGTGAAGTTATGGCGATTGGTCGTAACCAACAAGAGTCACTGCATAAAGCATTACGTGGCCTAGAAGTAGGCGCAACGGGCTTCAACCCAGTTGTAGCCCTGGATGATCCGAAAGCAAAAGAAAAAATCATCCGTGAATTACGTGAGCCAGGTGCTGAGCGTATTTGGTACGTAGCAGATGCAATGCGTCACGGTATGAGCGTTGAAGAAGTTTTCGAACTAACTAAGATTGACCCTTGGTACCTAGTGCAAATCGAAGACATCTTAAAAGACGAAGCAACAATCAGCGAAGTAGGTATGGCTGGTTTAAATGCTGAGTTCTTACGTAAGCTTAAGCGTAAAGGCTTTGCTGATGCGCGTATCGCTGAAATTGCAGGTGTTTCTGAAGCAGAAATTCGCAAGAAGCGTCACCAGTTAGATATCGTGCCTGTATACAAGCGCGTTGATACCTGTGCTGCAGAGTTCAGCTCTGACACAGCTTATATGTACTCATCTTATGATGAAGAGTGTGAAGCGAATCCATCTGACAAAGATAAAATCATGGTAATCGGTGGTGGCCCTAACCGTATCGGTCAAGGTATCGAATTCGATTACTGTTGTGTTCACGCTGCATTAGCTTTACGTGAAGATGGCTACGAAACAATTATGGTTAACTGTAACCCTGAAACTGTTTCAACTGACTACGATACATCTGATCGTCTATTCTTCGAGCCAATCACGCTAGAAGATGTATTAGAAATCGTACGTGTTGAAAAGCCAAAAGGTGTTATCGTTCAGTACGGTGGTCAAACTCCACTGAAACTTGCTCGTGAACTTGAAGCGAATGGCGTGCCAGTAATTGGTACTTCACCAGATGCAATCGACCGTGCAGAAGACCGTGAGCGTTTCCAACAGCTTGTTGAGCGTCTAAACCTTCTTCAACCAGAGAATGCAACGGTTACTTCTTTAGAAGAAGCGATTGTTAAGTCTGCTGAAATTGGCTTCCCACTCGTAGTACGTCCTTCGTACGTACTAGGTGGTCGTGCGATGGAAGTAGTTTATGATGAAGACGATTTACGTCGTTACATGACTGAAGCGGTATCTGCATCAAATGAAGCGCCAGTACTACTTGACCATTTCTTAGATAACGCAATCGAAGTTGACGTTGACGCTATCTGTGACGGTGAGCAAGTAATCATCGGTGGTATCATGGAGCATATCGAGCAAGCAGGTGTTCACTCAGGTGACTCAGCGTGTTCATTACCAGCTCACTCATTAACAGCCGAAGTGCAAGACGTGATGCGTAAGCAAGTGACTGATATGGCTCTAGAGCTTGGCGTAGTAGGTCTAATGAATACTCAGTTTGCTGTGAAAGACGGTAAAGTTTACTTAATCGAAGTAAACCCACGTGCTGCGCGTACAGTACCGTTTGTTTCAAAAGCGACAGGTGTTGCACTTGCTAAAGTAGCGGCACGTTGTATGGCAGGTCAGTCGCTGGCAAGTCAAGGTATTACAAAAGAAGTAATCCCACCTTACTACAGCGTAAAAGAAGTGGTACTGCCATTTGCTAAGTTCCAAGGTGTTGACCCAATCCGTGGCCCTGAAATGCGCTCAACGGGTGAGGTAATGGGTGTTGGTGAAACTTTCGCCGAAGCATTCGCTAAAGCACAATTAGGTGCAAGCAACACTTTACCACGCGGTGGTCGCGCGTTACTATCGGTACGCAACAGTGACAAACCACGTATTGTTGAACTAGCTAAAACCATGACTGAACTTGGTTTCGAGCTAGATGCGACAGGTGGCACTGCAAAAGCACTTGAAGAAGCAGGCATTGCAGTTCGTCGCGTGAACAAGGTATACGAAGGTCGTCCTCATATTCTTGATAGAATTAAAAATGGTGAATACAGCTACATTGTAAACACTACTGAAGGCCGCCAAGCGATTGAAGATTCGAAGGTGTTACGTCGTGGTGCGTTACAGCATAAGACTAACTACACAACGACTCTGAACGCGGCATTTGCTAACTGTACTGCAAACCAAGCAGACGACCGTAGCAAGGTGACGTCAGTTCAGGAACTACACCAGCGAATGAACTAAGGAAATGTGCCAAGGGCGAGGCAATCGCCCTTGGGATTAAGTGAGAATAATATGCAATCAATTCCGATGACAGTTCGTGGTGCAGCATTACTGCGCGAAGAACTTAACGAATTAAAAACAGTTACCCGTCCAAAAATCGTTGCTGATATTGCTGAAGCACGTGAGCACGGTGATTTGAAAGAAAACGCTGAATACCATGCTGCTCGTGAGCAACAAGGTTTCTGCGAAGGCCGTATTCAAGAAATTGAAGCGAAGCTTTCAAATGTGCAAATCATTGATGTAACTAAAATGCCTAACACAGGTAAAGTTATTTTTGGCACAACGGTCACTATCGTTAATGTTGAAACCGATGCTGAAGTAAAATACCAAATCGTAGGCGATGATGAAGCAGATATCAAAAACAACCTGATTTCTGTTAACTCACCAATCGCGCGTGGTTTAATTGGTAAAGAGGTAGATGATGCCGTTATCATTAAAACGCCAAACGGTGAAGTAGAGTACGAAATCATTGAAGTTGAGTATATTTAGTAGCTTAACCAAGCATTGATAAAAACCGCAGTTATATACTGCGGTTTTTTTATACCTGTTTACATGCGTGGATTTATTCGGTACGTTGACTACAAGACAGTCGTAATGAAGGAGTAATAATGGCGAAAATTCAGTATCCTAAACCGCTTGTTCAAGGCGATAAAATAGCCATATGTGCTTTTTCATCAGGTGTAGATACAGCGTTTCATACGCGTTTAGACTTAGTACTTAATGGCTTAACAGCCAAAGGTTTTACTGTCATTGAGGGTGCCTGCTTGCGTCAGTCACACAATAGTGCAAAGCAACGTGCTGATGAGCTAATGGAGTATTTAACTGATGATTCAATAGCAGCCATCATGCCACCTTGGGGGGGCGATCTCACCATGGAGATTTTACCGCTTCTCGACTTTAATGCGATAAGTAAAGCAAGGCCTAAATGGTTGGTTGGCTTTTCAGATATAAGCACTTTTGCATGTGCATTAACAACTCGTTGTGGCTGGGCAACCTTGCACGCTGCGAATTTAATGCAAATTCACCCTGACGATTCAGATGTTTATTTAGCAAATATATTCAGTGCAATGTCACTTGAAGAAAAACAGCAACTGCACCAAGTCGCGTCTCCTTATTATCAGCAAAAACCAATTGATTATAAAGCCGATCCGCAAGCTCAATTTGACTATACAGCCCCGAGTCAATGGCGCTGTATTAACTATAAAGATAAACGCCAGATTGAAGTTTCAGGGCGTTTAATCGGCGGTTGCTTAGATACTCTTGGCTTGTTGCTACCCTCAAATTACTATGCATTGCATGAATTTAAAAAGCAGTATGCACCAGAGGGCTTAATTTTGTATTTAGAAAATGCAGAGCTCAGCCCGATGGCATTAGCACGTTGTTTGTTATCGTTAAAGTTGAATGATGTATTCACCGATGTAAATGCGGTGGTATTCGGCCGCAGTCCAGCAATTAATAACGACTGCTATTTTGATGAATACCAAGCAATCGAACTCGCATTTAAAGGTAATTTGTTCCCAGTTATTGTTGATGCGGACATTGGTCACGTTGCCCCTAATTTAGCATTAATAAATGGAGCAGTTGCCACAATAACTGCAGACTTATGTGAAGGTATGGCGAGTAATATCATTGTAAAGACAGACTTAAAATAACAATTATGCAGGCAAAGCCTGCATAATTTATAGGTTTTATACTACAGTAATTACCGCGTCTTTATCTAAACGAGATTTTGGTAATGTAGCATTATAATCTTGCTCTGGTTCGTGATAACCAATAGCGAGTGCCACTTCACATACATAACCATCTAACTCATCAGCAAATAGTTCACCGAGTAAGTCTTTATCGACGCCTTCCATCGGTGTTGAATCTAAACCTAAACGAGCCACAGTATGCATAGTATTACCTAATGCAATGTAGGTTTGAGATTTAGTCCAAGCAGCGTTATCGCCATGGTCATCAGTATTTAAATCAACAAATGCGAACGCACCAAACGCCTGCTCTTTGTTTTCAGCTTTTGTGCGACCATTAGCAATATCTGCATCGATGACTTTTTCATAGTCATCACGTTTATAACTTGGGTTATAAGCAAATAAAATAGTATGTGATGCAGTTTTTGCATGTACCTGATTAAACTGAAACTTATTTGCAAAACTATCGTGGAAACGTTGTTTTGCTTGCTCTGATTCGATGACTATAAACTTCCATGGTTGAGAATTAATAGACGATGGCGATAAGCGTAAAGCTTCTAAAATTACAGCTAAGTCTGCTTGGCTAATTTGCCTTGATGCGTCGTAGCGCTTACTTGTGTATCGGCGTTGTAAGTCAGAAATAATAGGGTGTGTCATGATTTGCTCCCGCATGTATAACAATTAGGTGCAGTTTACGCTTTGCATACTTTACGATAAAGCGCATAATCGAATAAACATTATCAAAAATTTTTAGTTAATATGCTGGTTGAAGATCTCAAATTAATCCTCAAGGTTGCAGAGTTTCGCAGTATTACAACCGCTGCGGCAAAATTAGACATGCGTGCTGCAACCGCTAGTGCAGCAATTAAGCGCGTTGAAGCAGCTCTTGGTACTGAATTGTTTGTTCGTACTACTCGCCATTTACGTTTATCGGCGTCAGGGGAGCGTTTTTTGCCTCAGTGTCAGCAAGCGGTGCTCATGCTAGAGCAAGCGACACTTGCCTTAAAAGGCGAGCATGATGAAATAGAAGGTGAACTAAGAGTTGCATTATCTTCAGATTTAGGCCGCAACATTATTATTCCTTGGTTAGATGAGTTACTTGATGAATATCCAAAGCTGAGTATGCGTCCTCATATTAGCGATAGTAATGTCGACTTTTACCGAGACTCTGTTGATTTTGCGCTCAGATATGGCTCGCCATCAGACTCGAACTTATATGGCTTTAAAATTTGTAATGTTCCTCGGTTGTTATGTGCAACCCCAGAGTACCTTGCCGAATATGGAGCGCCGACACATCCTGATGAATTAAACCAGCATCAAGGTTTATTTTATCAACTTCAAGATATCATCAACAATGTTTGGGAATTTACCGATGGAACAGAGCGTTTTAAAGTGAAAATGCAAGGCCGCCGAGCGTCTAATGATGGAGATTTAGTAAGACGTTGGTGTGTGGCTGGTAAAGGTCTAGCTGTTAAATCATGCATTGATATCAGTGATGATTTACTTAAAGGTCGGGTCGTGCCGGTTATGCAAAATTACCCTCACTTATGTGCCGAGCTTTGGTTAATCTGTCCAAGTCGACAATCTATAACACCTGCGGTTCGTTTAGTTCGTGATATATGTCGAGCAAAAACCAAGGCGATTCTCACTCAACTGATTGAAAAAGACATTTTAGATAAGCGGGTACTCGATAACTAATTATTTTAGGTATTGAGTTACAAGGCTTATTTATTGTAATTTCTCAATTGCTTGTTTAGCGCTTTCACTGTCAGGATTCAAGTTAAGAGCATTTTTGTAACTTGCCAATGCTTTTTGTTTATCGCCGACTGCTAAATATGCTTCACCTAAACTGTCATAAGTGTTTGCTGATTCTGGATAAGATTGATTGTTGAGTTCAAATACAGTAATTGCGGCATCTAGTTTTTTCATCTGCATTAATTCATAACCCAAGTAGTTTAACGACCTTTCTCTTGGCGTATTCCCATCATTCACCATTTGCTTATAGGTTTTCTTGAGCCCTTTAATACCTTCACTTTTAAATGCTTTATAAAGCTTGCTATCTACATGTTCTGTCGCTTTTTCATAAGGTTTGTCATAGTAGATTGCCAAGAGACCGTTAGTCATGGGGGTGAGAGGTGCACCACCCGTGTTATTTAGAATGACAATAAGTAATTTGTCTTCGATAATTCTACTTATAAACGCATTGAAACCATTGATACCACCGCCATGTTGAATACGTGTTAGGGGTTTTCCGTAAATGTTTTTATCGAGCTTTGTTACTTCCCAACCAAGCGCATAATTTCTTTGCCCAGAAACTTGATACATCTGCTTTTTATATGCGTCGTTTAATAACTTATCTGAGTAAAGGGCTTGATCCCATTTTAGTAAATCCCGCGCTGTTGAATACATTGACCCAGCTGCATACGGGATAGACATATCTAAATAATCGGTGTTGCTATAACCAGCTAGCCCGTTGTCGTATCCAGAGGCGCGAAATTTAATGATTTTATTGTGGGAATCATAGCCTGTATCCTTCATTTTAAGTGGGTCTAAAATATTCTGCTGTAATACCTCTTCATATTTTTGGCCAGTTACCTTTTCAATTACCGCACCCAAAATAAAATAGCCAGAATTGCTATAACGAAATTCAGTGCCAGGTTCGAACACTAGATCATCACTACATAGCAAGCGAATAAATTCATCAACACTGTAGGGGTTTCGGCTGTACTCATCACGAAACGATTTTGCTTGGGTATAATTACCAAGACCAGAGGTATGATTAAGTATTTGGCGAAGAGTAATTTTATTGGCAATATCTTGTCTGTATTCAGGAAGGTATGTTGCAAGATGATCATCGAGTTTAAGCTTATTATTTTGTGCCAATTGCAGGATTAACATGGCGGTAAACTGTTTGGTTATTGAGCCAATTCTAAACTTACTTTTATCACTATGCTTTATATCCCACTCAAAGTTGGCATAGCCAAAGCTTTTTTCAAACAGTACTTTTCCATCCTTTGCAACTAATACATTGCCGTTAAACTGCTTGTATTCATGAAAGCCTTGAATAAAGTCGGCCATCTCTGTTTGCATATTTTGGCTATGGGCAAGGCTTGAAATTGCGAGTAAATAAAAAACTACAAGCAATCTTAATTTCTTAAAGTGTATGTTCATTGCTATCCTTGTTATTTGTTGGTTACATTAATCTATGTAAAACCTCATTGCGCATGGCTTGATTGATAAGGCTTACCATTTTTGTGTGGTCTAAATCACTGTAATGCACAACAGAGACACTCTCATTTTGAAGTGCTTGCCAATAATCAGCGGGGCTTATTAGATCACCGTTACTGACATAGAGAGTTGTACTAACTGATGGTTGTCTGTCATTGAGTAGGGCGATTAAATCAAGTTGTGTTTCATCAATACCACTGTTTTGAATTACATTTTTTGCTGCGGTTTTAAAATCATCATCTTTGACAAAGTAGCTTAAAGTTGGGTAATAACGTTTAGTAACGGACATTAATGCTGAGTCAAAATGCACCATTGGTGCAACCATTATCTGTTGCTTTACATTAGGCATTTGTTTTCCAAGTTGCATAGCAGCAATACAGCCCATTGAATAACTCAAAATATCAATTTGTTGGTATTGGCTGTTATCTAGGTAATGTTTTAATACATCAAGATTGTTTAGACCAAATTTGAACTCATTATACTGATTGCTCGCTGGCATGATTATGACATCTTTGCCAGTAAAGTGGCTGAGCCAACGAGCTTGAAAGCTATACCCCATACTATTTAAACCATAACCTGGAAATAGCACAATTACAGATGATGAGTTTGGAGTTGCTTGGTTATTCAAATCTAGCTGAGAACTAAACTCTTCTGTTTTATTACCACTTTTAACGATTAAACTTAAACCGAGCGAACTCTCTTTTGAAAAGTAACTATTCAAATCGCTTTGCGAAAATAATCGAAAATGTAAGCATTGCTTGTCTTTGGTACATGTATGCTGTACAGCTCCCGAAAACATGACCATGTTTTCCATACCGTCAAATGGTACTTCTTGTGCAGGTTGTGTGATTTGATAAGCAATAAAACTCTGGCAACCACTGAGAAGTAAAATATAAAAAGAGCAGAGGATATAACGCATAATTCCCTTTATAATTATAGTAGTATTTCCATTATTGACAATAACTTAGCAATCATGAGCCGATAATGCAATCGGATTATATTTGTTCGAGAGTTACCTGAAAATCACCAATTACCACCTCGCGGTAAATCCTCGGTTATCTATATGTACAAAACCACCGTGATGGGAGGCGGGTCTATAGCGCCCTATACCACCATTATAACGGCTTTGTTTTTGAAATTTTTCGAACACTTTATAAAGTACATCTACATCTGCAACTGTCAGTTTGCCGTCGCCATTTAAATCGTCCATTCGGCCATTACTATCTTCGTCTATGTATAAATCGAAAGCATCGCCATATTGGTGTCGACTATGTTTGCCATTACCAATTGAGCGATTGTAGTGGGGTGTTCTATAGCCGCTGATAAAGGCAAACTTGCTGACTTTAATCCCTTCACTTTGTACAAACTTGAGTAGTTCTTCGAGCATCATCAAGCCACCGTTGTTGACATAAATATATTTTGGAAAGCCACTCACTTGCTTACAAATTATATTTTTAACTTGCACATGAGGAGTCAGCTGGCGTGATAAGTCTTTCTCAAAAATTTCAATAAACCCGTTTGGTGCACTGTATTGTGTGTAGCCTTTATAGGGCGTAGGGTAGAGGCCTATTTGGTAATTATTTAACTGTTTATTGTTTGCATTGAATGGTTTTTTAACAATCACAAGTAGGTGTTTACTGGTTTCATCGTTACTCAATACTAGGTTATAAAATCCTGCATTTTCTGGGGCGTAAATTGCAATGCTATTTGGCCCTAATCGCTCTGTCTCAACGTCTGATACTGTAGTTGGAGCAAAATCAGCCGTGTTATCAAGTGTTAGAACCTGTTTTGCATCAAGAACAATGCTGTGCAGCGAGTCGCTTAATTCAATGGCAGCAACAGAGCATGTAGTTAACGCTAAGAACACACTTAAAATAATACGGCTGAAATACATAGTGACCTCTAAATTGTATTGTTTGCTAATGGCGTGGTGAGTGCTTTTAATAACGCGCCATCGCGATTATAGACATCGGTATAAAATTGTAAGCTCTCGTCGTCACCTGCGACTGTCCAGTACATTAAAAGTACATCTAGCGGTTTTGATAAGCTGATTTTTGTAGTCTCTTTTGCAGCAATGGCGTCATCAATGTCGCTACGACTCCAATTATCTGACGTTTCTAATATTTTCTCAGCTAAGGTGAATGGGTCATCAACTCTTACACAGCCGTGGCTAAATGCACGTTGGTCTTGCTGGAATAATGTTTTTGCAGGGGTGTCGTGCAAATAAATTGAGTATTTATTAGGAAACATAAATTTAATTTGTCCCAATGAATTATTCTCTGAAGGTTGTTGTACAAACCAGTACGGAAAGTTCTTACGACTAGCATTTGCCCAATCAATACTCTTGCTATCCACTGGGTTACGGCGACTATCAACCACAACAAAATCTTTCTCGTTTAAGTAGTTTGGGTTTTCTTTCATTTTTTTGATAATGCCACCTGCAATACTCCGCGGTACTGTCCATGTTGGATTCATCACGATATAGCTCATTTGCCCTTTAAATATTGGGGTTTTGGTGTAGTTTCTGCCAACGACCACATTGGTTTGCCATTTTAATTTGTTGTCTTCAAATAAAAATAGTTTAAAACCAGCGATATTTACCACTAAGAAGCGCTCTGTGAGAGTATTATCAACCCAACGAATACGCTCTAGGTTTACTAAAATATCATCAATGTATTCACTGTAATCTTTGTTGAGTAATTTTAACGTTGCGTTACCAATCACACCGTCGTCAGTAACTTGATGAGCATTCTGAAAATTCTTAACTGCTGCAACTAGCTCGTTGTCATAATCAGTATCATCACTACCACTGCCTTGAAAATAATTTAAGCGCTTTAACTTTTGTCTTAACAGCGGTACAGCTGCGTCTGATTGACCCGGTTTTAATATATTGTTTTGCAATGTGATGGCAGGTAACTCGCCAGTTGCATCAAGTTCTCGGTAAAACACTAAAGCATCTTTTAAGCGTTTGTAATGAGGTAATACGGGCTTAAGGTTTTCAAGGCCTTTATCAAGGCTTTTAGACTTAACGTGTTTAAGTAAAGAGGCAGCTGCAGCATCAGGACTAACGTCAAACTGTCCATAATTCCATGTGGCAGTAAGTTGTTTTGGGTTTATTTTTCCGCGTATTAAGTGTTTTGCATACGTCATGACAGCATCTGTCATAAGTACATCAAACTGAGCTTCGACAGCCTCTGCTCCGCGTTTATCTATTTCGTTGGCCAGCGCCATTAATGTATCAAAGTGATAGTCATTGGGTGAGAGGCCTTCAAGCTCTGATTGAGCAATTAACTTGAGAGCTTGTTTTGCATATTTGGTGTCATTCCAAACACGTTCAAAACCATTTGCTTTATAGGTGGCAACGGTCATGTCAGGAGAATGGATGTGTTCTCTTTCAATACTGTGAGATTCACCAATCAGGATAGGTTCTAACTGTTGTTGTAAGTATTGGTTTTCAGCCAATACAGGCATGCAAATGGATAAACAACTGACCAAAATGGTGTAGCGCAGAATCTTCATAGCTATGTCCCTATAACAAGTTTGTAATTTGCTTGAATTGTTTCTTTTTTGCTCATTTAAGCTTAGCAAAGCAATACAATTTATAGGAACATATTTTTTAAATAAAAACGCTTGGCAAATGAGTTTGCCAAGCGTTCGGTTGGGATTTTGAGAGGGGTTTAATTACTGGTTGTTTGTAATTTTGCTTCTGACTCTACTTTTTTACCTCTAAACTTGCCAATTAAACGTTTAAAGTCTTCTAACGCAACATACTGACAAGGGATTAAAATAAGTGTAATGACAGTCGCAAATAACACCCCGAATGCTAGAGATACAGCCATTGGGATAACTATTTTTGCTTGTAAGCTTGTTTCCATAATGATTGGTAATACACCAATAAAGGTCGTAATTGAGGTTAGTAATATTGCTCTAAAACGACGAGCACCGGCTTGCATCACAGCCTCTTTGATTGCAACACCTTCAGCGCGGGCCTTATTGACAAAGTCAACCATTACTAGCGAATCGTTTACTACTACACCAGCAACAGCGATGATACCGAATACCGATAAGCTACTCATTGTCATACCTAAGATCATGTGACCGAACATCGCGCCAATTACACCAAATGGAATAACCGACATAATAATGAATGGCTGCGAGTATGAGCGCAGTGGAATAGCAAGTAACGCAAATATAATCATCATAGACAAAGCAAAATCACGTACTTGTTCTGCCACACTATCCATTTCTTCTTGAATACGACCAGCCACATTACTTTCTACACCTGGGTAGCTTTTCAATAGGCTAGGTAAGTACTCGTCACGAATTTCTTTTGCAATGGCAAATGGTTCTGCTTGATCAGTGTTAACCGCAGCCCAAACGTTGACAGTGCGTTTTGCGTTTTCACGACGAATACGGTTCACACCATCAACGATGTTGACCTTCGCTACTTCTGCAAGAAGCACTTCAACGCCTGTTGGCGTAATGATACGCGCATCAGTGATGTCACTTACCGCATTTCGCGATTCACGAGGGTAGCGGATCATTACTTTAATCTCTTCACCGTCACGTAAAATACGTTGTGCTTCTAAACCGTAGTAGCTAAAGCTAACTTGTGATGCCACATCCGATAAGGTTAAGCCTAAGCTGTAAGCAAGTGGTTTAAGTTCAAGTTGAACTTCGTCAGTTGCAGATTGTAGTGAGTCATTTACATCACCTACGCCTTGCATGCTATTTAGCTTTTCTTTTAATTTAGCTGCAACTTCTTTTAGTTTATTGATATCTTTACCTTCTAAGCGAAAGCTAACATCGCCATCATCACGGCCGCCATTCATGATACTGTCTTCAATATTAAGCGTTTTCACACCTGGCAGTGGTGGCATTTGTTCGCGCCACATTGCACTTAATTGGAAAGTATCAATAGGGCGTAAGTCTGGTTCGACTAAAATCGCCATAATGCGTGCACTTGTACGACCGCGTAAGCTAACCGATAAGTCACGGATCATCGCTTGACCATATTGCTCTTCAAGTTGCTTATCGACATCTAAAATCAGTTTTTCAATTGTTTGTGCTGTTTCAAGAGTCGCTTGTTCAGAAGAAGATAAGTTCATTTCAACTGAGATACGTGGGAAATCATGTGGAATTTTAGGATTCGCAACAAATTTCACTAAACCACCAGCGAACATACCGCCACTGACAATAAGTACACAGATAAAGCCAACAATTACGGTATAACGGTAATGAATACAGCGACCTATAAATGGTGTGTAGTAATTGTCGACAAAGTTCTTCAGGCCATTATCCATACCTAAACGCAAGCGGTGTAATGGATTTTTAGGGTTCGCAGGTTTATTTTTCATGGCCGCTAAGTGAGCCGGTAGAATCAGTTTTGATTCAATCAATGAGAAAACTAAGCATAGGATAATTACGCCACCAATGGCTTTAGAAAAGGCAGAACCAGGCCCTGATGCCAGTGTTTGCGGTAAGAATGCGGCGATAGTAGTCAATACACCAAAGGTTGCAGGAATTGCAACGCGTTTTACACCACGCACTACATTATCTAGGCTATGACCGTGCTTTTCAATTTCAGCACTGGCTGATTCACCTACGACGATAGCATCATCAACGACTATCCCTAGCACCAGTATAAATGCGAATAAAGAAGCTAAGTTAACAGTGATGTCTATAAAGCCAAGTGGCATCATTAAAAATGCACCTAGGAATGATACAGGTAAACCCATCATGACCCAAAACGCTAAGCGCAGTGGCAAGAATAGGGCAAGTACCACCATAACTAAAATACCACCCCAAATCATGTTGTCGATCATCATGTTTAGACGACCTTCAAGGTAATAAGTTAAATCAACAATTGGCGATAGCTTTACACCTGCTGGTAACTGTGGCGCTTTATCTGCTAGGTATTTTTTTAATACTGCAGCAACCTTAGTGATGTCTTGATCTTTCGAAGCATTTACTTCAAAAGTCAGTGAATTTTTACCATTGTACTTAGAATATTGCAGGCCTTCTTCAAAGCCATCGTTAATTGTTGCCACATCACCCAAGAAAACTTGGGCGCCATCAGGTAAGTGTAATAAAGGCAGCTTTTCGAACTCTTTACCACGATACGCTTGGTTTTCAACACGCATTGAAATGTAGCCATTTTCAGAGCGAATTTGACCTGCTGACATATTTGCAGAGAAGCTGCGCACAGCTGTGGCAATATCACGGAAAGTTAAACCATACTCACGTAGTTTATCTGGGCTGATTTCAATGCCAATTTCGTAGTTTAAGCCACTGTAAAAGTTGACCAAGTTAATTTGTGGTAAAGCTTGTAGTTCATCTTTTATGTCGTTACCAAGTTCTTTGAGCTGGTAGTTACTCATATCGCCATACAGCGCGAGTATCATAACTTCTTGCTCAAACTTTTCACGGCGAACAATTGGGCGTTCCATCTCAGCAGGGAAGGTATTGATTGAATCAACCTGCATCTTGATTTCATCGAGTACTTCTTGCGGGTCGTACTTTTCTTCGATTTCTATCCAAGCTTGTGAAAAACCACGGTTCGAATAAGTAATTAAACGTTTAATGCCTTCGAGGCCCTCTAAAGACTCTTCGACCTTTATGGTTATGCCTTCTTCTACCTCTTGTGGTGCAGCCCCTGGGTAGACAGCTTGAATACTGATCCAGTTACTTTCAAACTGTGGGAACATTTGCTTACGCACTGACATTGCAGTCAATAAGCCGCCCACTAAAATAAAGATCATAAGTAAGTTTGCAGCAACTGGGTTGCGTGCAAACCAGGCAATAAGCCCTTTTTCTCTGTGCGTGGTCATGGCTTATTCCTCTTTTAACGCTAATTGTGTTGTTGGCACACTTAGTTTTGCGTCATCTAGCTTGACTGCCATGCCTTCAGTTGGGTATTCAAGTGCTGAGGTAATAAGTTGCTCACCGTTAGCAAGGCCATTATCGGCGATCACCATGCCATTTTGTTCGCGCACAATGTTAAGTGTTTTAAAAGTAAGTGTTTCGCCATCTTGTAAAACAGCTACCTTGTTGTCTTTAACTAAATGGTGCGGAACAACAATCGCATTGTCCAGCGCTCGACCTTCGATAGTGGCATTAATGTATGAGCCAAAACGCAGTGGTTGTTTTTGCTCATAAGGCGTTGCTACTTGTGCTACTAGGTAATTCATGCGGCTGCGTTGGTCAACGACCCCTTCGCTGCGTACAATAGTCGCTTGCCACGTTGTTTGTTTACCTGCAAATTCAGCATTAATTGATACGCTTGCACCAATTCCTTGGTTATTTAGGTATTGCAGATCTTTATCAGCAACAGGTAAACGAATTTCAGCCAGTGATGTTGAGCTTAGGCTACCAAAGCTATTACCCGGGTTTACCACACTACCTAAACTAATCAGGCGCTCGTCGATAATGGCATCGTATGGCGCTTTAATGTATGTGCGCTCAAGATTACGTTTTGCGCGTTTTACACTGGCTTGAGCAGCACGGTAGTTTGCAAGCTTTTCAGCGAGTTGCGGTTTACGTAAATACAGCTCAGATGGAATAACTTGGTTTGAGTCACCTTTGATGCGGTCCCACTCAGCTTGTGCAACAGATACTTGCGCGCGTTCAATTTCAAGAGCAGAGCTTGCTTGCGCTAGACCTGCTTCTGCTTCAATGAGTGCAGCTTCGTAATCATTTGGGTCAATACGTGCTAGAATATCGCCTTGCTTAACAAATCCGCCTTGTACAAATTGATCTGACAGCGAGACAACCTGACCACTCACTTGCGCAACAAGTTCAGTTTGGTTTTTCGGTTTAACGATACCGTATGATTTTACATCAAGGGTAATGGCGTCAAAGCTTAACGGTTTAATTGATACAAGCGGTCGCAAATCTTGTTCTGGTTTTTCGACCGGCGCTTGCTTCATAGAGGCAAATGCGAATGCCATTCCAAGTCCGCCGACTAATACGGCGATAGGGAGAATGATTTGTTTTTTACTAGCCACGGGATAGTCCCTCACGGTTGACGGTAATTAAAAATAAATTTGATAGGCTAAGCATACGCAATAAAGTGTTTACAAGGCGTTCGAAGATGTAACAAACCATTACACATATTACAAAGGCGCTACAAAGGTTCTATAAGAGGTACTCAATGACAGATAAAATGGCATGTAGATTAGGCTGTGGCGCCTGTTGTATTGCACCCAGTATTAGCTCACCGATCCCAGGAATGCCCAACGGGAAAGCGGCGGGAGAGCGCTGTATTCAACTGGATAATAATAACCTGTGTAAATTATTTGGTGATGAATCAAGGCCCAAGGTGTGTAGTGATTTTTCTGCCACTATTGATGTGTGTGGCACGACAAATGAACAAGCATTGTATTTAATTACCGAACTTGAGCAGATGACTTAAAAAAATTAAACCCTTAACATTTTTTAACAGTTACTGGGATAAATTAGGTTATTTTTTAAAGTCACAGTTTTCGCTATGGCATTTTAAATAAATTTGACTGTGGTGTTCTAAAGATCTTAGAAGAAAACGTGTCACAACAATGCCAGTCAATTGACTGGCATTGTTGTTTTTACTTACCACGTATAAGTAGCGCTAAGAGTATATTGCTCGCCGCGACCAGGGGTACCCGGGACTTCTTCGAATGATTCATCCCAAATATTGTCAGCTGCAAAGGTAACAAACACATTATCAAGCTGGGCTGGCGTGAACTTTACTGTTAACTGCGTGAAGAAGGCTTCATCATCAGAGCTACGTAGGCGGTTACTATGTTGTTTACGCCATTCGTTATCGATACGCAACTCAAGCACATCCATTGGTTGCCATACTGCACCCAGTGTTACACGGTGATCAGGGTAGTTAAGCGCATAAAAGCTCGCATCAATATCTGCCGTGCCATAGTCTTCTGACTTTTCTAAATAGGTGTAGCTGGCAATCAACTCAGCGCTTTCAAACGATTTATTCGCTAAAAACTCAACGCCTAAGGTGTCTATATCAACCGGGTTTGCAAAACGTGCTGAAGTTGCATCAAAGCGATATGTCCAATCCGTAAGGTTTTTATCTTTGCGGTAGAAAATAGCTGAATCTAAACGCCACGAAGATTGTTCAATTAGTAAACCTAATTCAAGGTTATCGGTGGTTTCGCGCTCAAGGCTGTAATTACTTCTGAATAACCCGCCCGTTTCACTGCCGCCGATTGCGGTGTAACCGGGAACTTGTGTTGCTTCGGCGTATGATGCGTACCAAGTATGTTCACTGTCATTTTGATTAGCTACTTTAAGGCTTGCATCTGCAATAAAGGAGGTATCTGAACTATCACGGTTAGTATCATCAAAAGCAGCACCAACACGAACCGTAAGCTCTTTGTTAGCTGTAAGGGCCATCTTGTATTCAGGCAAGATACTTAGCTTAGTGTAATTGCGCGACGTAAAGTTGTTTTCAAGAGACGTTGATTCAATCTCATCAGCAATAAATTGCCCAGCATAATTAATTGCATAGCTACTATTTAAACGGTGACGTCCAGAGAGTGCCAATGACTTAACGGTGGTTTCGTGAAACGCTTCAAAAATAGCTGGGTTTTCACGAGACAATACATAATGGTCGTTATGTTTACGATAATAACCAGTCACTTCAAAGGTACTGCTATCACCATACATTTGCTTGTGATTGAGCATGAAAAGCTTGGTTTCAAGATCTTCGGTTTCGTTAAAGTTAAATGGCGTGTAAAGATTTGGCCAACCAAAAAATTTTTCTTGGCGTCCGAACATTAAATCAGTTTGCGAGGTATCGCTTGCAAGTTGAACGCGTGCTGAGGCACGTTCAAAGTCGTGGTCGCCATTATCAATTGAGCCATCGCTTTTTGAGTGCGAGTATTCACCCTCAAAACCTAATCGCCAATCAGGTTTGCTATCCAGCTTTTGGCTATGGGCAGCATGAATGCTTTGTAAATTAAAGCCATTCGTACCTGTGCCAAGTGAAACGCTGCCAGTGCTTGTGATAGGGCGCCAGCCAAATGAAACCGTGCCAACCGAGCTATTCATACCATAAAGGGCATTATCAGCCCCTGTAAGTACTGAAGGGCCTGTTAGCATCTGTGGGGCAATAGGAATTTCAGCAAAGTAGTGACCAGATTGAGGGTCAAATAATGTACTGCTACCGACACGAAAGCCAGTATTTTCGAAGATACCACCACGAATAGTGACATCAGCTTGTGCTTCAGCCATATTGCGTGATTGCAAATCGACACGTGGGTCATATTCTAAGTTTGATACCGGCGCATCAAAAGTACCAACCGGTTCTTTATTTGCGGTTGCTGAAACTTCAACGGTGATTTGTTCAATATTGTTGGTGTCTTCTGCTAGCACTGAGCAAGTGACGAATAAAGCGGGAAGTGTAAGCTGTACTGCGCGTACCATCTAAAACTCTCTTGATTTTGTTTAATCTGGGGTAGTGGGCTAGTTAGGCGCACTGAAAATTGCGGGTATTGTATCTGAATCACTGAGTTATACCACTCCAACCAGATTTCAGCAGGCAATAAAAAACCGCGCCAAGTGCGCGGTCTTTTTACTAAAACGGCATTTAGTTTTGATTAATTGATTGCGGTGGAAAGTTACTGAGAATGTTAGCAACAGTTTCTTTGATAACTTCAGTGCGCTTTTCAGGTGATTGGTTCTTTTGCAAACGACCTTCTTTAGCACCACGCCAAACTAATTGGTTAGAAGCACGGTCTACTACGTCTAAAATTAACGTACCGACTTCGTATTCGCGAGTTGTTGTTTGTGTGTTATAACCCATACCCCAGTAATTCCAGCGTGCACCGTAACCTACGTTGAAGGTATCTACATCAATTTTAGTATCAACTGATGCATGATAGTTAATAAGTACATCTGCTTGCGCTACATCAACAAGCTTCATACCGCTTTTTTCAAGTTCGGCATTAACTGCTTCACGCACACGTTTTTCCATTAAAGGACTAATTTGGTAGTTCGCTACGTTTTTAGTCAAGCTGGCATTAGGTACCCAAGAGAAGGTTTTATAATTACTAAAATCTGCAGATTTGTCGTAATCCCAATCAGGCGTTTTAGCACAAGCCGCTAAAAATAATACAGCCGTCGCGATTAATAAGTTCTTCATATTGTTTGCTCCTTGGCAAAATTTCCACTACTTGATTGATAACATAACACAAATAATACTCAACTGAATGATTATTTAAATACTATGGCACATTTACAAATAAGTACTGTAATAGTTTGTAATTAAGCACTGTGTTCAACTTCTATCCAGTCTTTTTCATCGACCCAGTTTTGCACCCCATCTTTGACAGTACGAATAGGGACAATGTAATCACAGCTAACTTGTGGTTTAACTGAGGCAAAAATCGGCACGAAGCCAAAGCTAAGTGCTGTTTCGATAATTGCTTTTTGGTTTTGCGGGTCGATATCGGCAGCTTCATCGATATAAATCGGAATACGATACAGGTTTTGCTCTTGATCGCTTAATAAGTAACGAATAAACAGCATGCCACAAAGTAGCTTAATGGTAATCCGGGTACCGTTAGAGCCGGCTGAGTCGATTTTCTCGAAGTGCTCAGTGTCACCAGCACGATTTACCACTTCAAAGCGAATATCGAACAAGTCTGTCAGTGTTAAACCTGCTTTTTCAGAAGCAAGCTTAATTAAATGATCTTTTGCTTCGTTTACCGCAGACTCGCTATAAGGCTCTTGGCTTAATAAGTCGAGGGTATCGCCTTGCTCAAACTGATTTGAGGTACTAATGATGGTATCAATGCTATCAACCAGCATCTTGCGCGGGATAACATTAATTTTGAATGCTTGAAGGTTAGAGATCCGATGTTGACTAATGCCTTTATTAAAGCTATTCATTTCACGGCGCAAGCGGTCTAAGTCTTCACGCAAGCCTTTAATGGTAGCTGCCACTTCGGTTAATGCAACTCGGCCTTGACGCTCAACAGCATCGCGCTCGTTATCAATGTTATGAAACGCGCTGATAAGCTTTTCGTATTTAGTAAACTCATCGTTTTCGTTATCAAATTTAGTAATACCCGCATTATAAATATGCATGTAGGTGTTACGTACGTTGATATCAAAGTTACGTAGCTCTTGGCAGTCTTTGTTAAAGTGATGAATGAGGTCACTTAAGTTATCAAAATCAATACTGATTTCAATCATGTATGGTGTGACTTTGCCTGAGTAAAAATCAAGTGTGTGATCGATACGTTCAGATTTAACTTGGCGTAAGCGGTCAGCTTGGCGCGCAAGCAAATCTTTTTTCGACTTGATAATTGAGCGACGATCGCTAATTGAGCCACTGTTCTTTTGAATGTCTTGCAGGTAGTCGTCAACTAGTTCGCGTTCTGCATTTAATTGCTCTTTTAGCAGAGTTTGAGCATCGACAGATTGCTGCATCACTTCAAATTGTTCAAAGCGTTTTAATGCTTCTTCAGAGGCCATTAGCTCATCATACAAGGCATCTTTTTCTTTTTGCTTTTCAGCGACATTAGCAGCTACTTCGCGCTGTTGTTTAAACTCTTTCAGGGAGTTTTCAAGTGCAGCGAGTTGCGCAGTTAATTGCTCTTTGTTTTCGCCCGTTTGCATTTGCACAGGGCTTAGCTTTTTTAGTTTAATCGTCGCACCAGGAAGAGTCAGTACACCGCCTTTTACGTTTGCCGATAACTGCTCTAAAAACTCACCGAAGGCATCTTCGTCTGTGATATCAACATCACCATTGCTGGTGGTGGCAAACGATAAGATATCTGGGTTTAAAATACGCGAAATTTCTTCAACTTCTTTTAAAGATAAATCTTCACGCATACGGGTGAATAAATTGAACTCGAGGTTCTTTAGCTGTAGTTTTAAGCTCTTAATTTGCTTTTGTGTTTCGCTAATACGGTAATCAAGCGTGTGTAAGCTTTGACCTTGGGCACTGCTTAATGAATGCGAAAGCGACTCATAATCTTGTTTAAGCTGCGTAAGGCTTACTTTTAAGGTGGCTTTGTTAACTAGTTCAAACTCAGATTTAAGTGCTCGATAGTCTAAAAACCACTGCTCAATTTGAGTTTGCTTACGCTCAATGTCACGTGATTGCTGAATATACAGCTGCTGCTTTTGGTCGAACTCATGTTTTTCGTGCTCGATATCTTCAAGGGCAATATTTAGCTCAGTGAGTTGCTCTTGTTGATAGGTTTCAAAGTCAATCAGTGCTTGGTCAATTTTTGGCGCATAGGCGGCAAGTTTGCCTTTTAAAACCGTTTGATTCTCAAGCATAGATTCAAGGGCTGCGATAGGCTCTTGCATTGACTCAAGGGCTTTTAATTCACGTTTAGCGCGATTTACCTTATCGAATGAACGTCGCCATACTTCATAAAAATCGACCCGTGAATTTGACATATGACGCTCAAATACACGTAACATAAAGCGCTTAACATCACTGGCTCCTAACTTGTGCAAGTTAAGAATACGGCGGAAAATTTCTTTGTAAATTGCAGAGTCTTGCACGTTATTGAGTGGGATCATCTTTAAATTGATATCGCCATCAAACGGGGTTGCGCCGCCAGTAAGTAGGGCGTTCAGCTCTTGCGCTTTTAATTCAATTGGGTTGAAACCTTGCTCTTTTAAGTGATTAAAAAGCTTGGTGAATTTAACAATTGTCTTGCCTTGGGTGTAGTGTTCTAGGTTTAACTTACCTTGATAGCAAAAAAACTGATGCGCATAACCAGCAATTTTACCAAGGCCAGCAACACCAATAACCACAGGGCCATTAGGTAGGTCAGCTTCAAGTAAAATATAGGATTGATCTGACGAAAAGTAGAACTTACGAGTTTCGTCTAAATCGTGGCCATCCCATTCTGTTAAGCGTAAATCATTAATTAACGGAAATTGCAGGGCATTAATAACCGAGCTTTTACCGGTATTATTCGGTGCACAAATTGAGCTACTTTTATCCAGTGGGATCACGCATTTTGCATAGCCTGCGGTATTTAAAAGCGCAAGTTTGCTGAGTCCGTAAAGGCTTTGGCTTTGCATTATTCGTCATCTCCTAGATAGGTTTCTTCGTTTACTTCCATTAATGCATCGATATAACGATAAATTGGCGCTTGCAGCATAAAGCCATTTTCTACTTCGCGAGCAAGGCCTAAACGCACCATACGTAGGTACACATCTTTACGTAAATCTGAGCCAGAGAATATTTCTAATTGATCAAACAAGTGCTTGTTGATTTGCACTAAGGTTTGCATCAGTTCAAGGTCGTTTACCTCGTCAAATAAGGCACGCATAGGATCTTTACCAGTATTGGCATAGTGCTCAATCAAGATGTAGATAGTCAGCGCGATGGCACGTGAAATTTTACCCATGTTTGGGGTGCTCTCGTCACTACCAAAATAGTAATAGCCACGGCTATCATGCTGTAGGTCATGGCCGAGTGCATTAAAAAGGGCACGGTAGGCATCAATGTGTTGGTCAAGCTCTTGCCACATCAGCGTGTCTTGTTCACTAATGTGGTAGCCTGACGTGAGCTTTTTATTAATAGCTTGCAGATGCGTTAAATCATCTAAATTAATATCTGTCATGGTTATTGCTCTGTTGCTTTTTTATCGTCAGCAATCGATGAGTTAAATGGGTAAAGAGAGAAGTGTTGCTGGGCAATTTTTATTTTTACTTTCTCTTGGCTTTGGCTAATTTCAAGGTCGCCATCGCTAATTAATTTTTGATACAAGAACAGCATTTCGTCAGCTTCTAGATCTGGGTAGCTTTCATCTAAGAAACTAAGCAGCGGCTGAGCTTTTTTGCTGGCTTTTTTAAAGCGTTTTCTAAATTGTGTTTTAACGTCGTTGTAATCAGGGATATGCGGGCTTTGATAGGCGGGCACATCATCATGCTCTGGTAGCTGATATTCATCGTGCTCAAAGTCGACTAAGCCTGCCATATAGGCCACGATATGACGTTGTTGACCAAGTGAAAAGCGTTGTGCATCCGAGACAAAGTTAGGTTGTACCGCACTTAGCATGTTATCGACGCCATTTTTACGCACTAAACCAAGTACTTTGGCTGCTTGGCGAGTAATTAGGTTGTTACGGCGTAATTCTTCACGTAGCGGCATTAGCATATCGGCGCTTTTACGTAAGCTTTCACGACCAACTAAATGCATTTCTAAAATACGGGTTCGCAATTGCTCAAGCATGCGTTTGTCTTGATATGACTTACCTAGGCGGTCAATTTGTTCGATTTGTGCGCTTATTTGCGTTTCGATGGTGTTAAAGCAAGCGTGGAAGTCACCACGTATATCAACCATTTCAAGCATAGGTTCAATGTATTCATCAAACGCTTCGATCACTGCTTGATAGCGCTTTTGCAAAGATTGCACGGCGTTGTTTGCTTTAGCTTGCTCAACAATATTTAAAATCGCGTTTTCATTGTGGGCAAACAATTTCATTATTTTACGTACCCGATCATCCATAATACGGCTAAAGCGGCGTAGCTCGTCGTAATCTTCAATTTCACCTGCTTTAGCCAAGCGACTACCAAGGCGAGCTAAATCATCAACTAGTACACTAATTTCTTGGGCAAGACCTAGGTGTTCTTCTTGTAGCAAGAAAGTCGCAAAATCAGCAATCGCTCGATTGATTTCTAATTGCGATGATTTCGCTAATGGAATGATAATATCTTGATTTAATAAACGATTTGTTTCCTTATAAATGCGTTCATTTGACCATGAAGGTTGTTTTTGTTTTATCGCATTTTGTACGTCTTTCAAACTGAAATCAGCCATCTTAAAACGTTTAAATAGCAGTTCTAACACCCCCCAATGTCCAGTAAGGGTATTTAATAACTTTTTAGCTGGGATCATAAGGCTCCAGTAAATTCAGACTTAGGTGTTAGCGATTAGTAGTAAATTATGTAATTGATAATAGTTTTATGCTTTCTATGCTGCTAGAATCCGCGCCGAAACACTCGACTTACAATTTTTACATTATTATAAAGGTTGTTCAAACACCATGGTAACCCCACTTATCCTAACCCTGATAGCGGTGGCATTTTTGCTTATCGTTATAGAGGATATTATCCATGTAAACAAGGCCAAAACGACGCTTTTTTTTGGCACTTTATGCTGGATTATCTTATTTATCTCTCCAATTCATGGGCAAAGCCCAGAAACCATACAACATCAACTGGATCACAATATATTAGAGATCGCGACTTTGTGGCTGTTTTTAATGGCAGCGATGACCTTTGTTGCGTATTTAAACTCTAAAGGCTTTATCCAGAATATTGTTCATAAAATTATGCCAAATCAAATCAGTGAACGAAAGTTGATGTTTCTGATTGGTGGCTTTTCTTTCTTATTTTCATCGATATCAGACAATATAACTGCGACTTTAATTTCACTTGCGGTGGTGATGTCACTAAAATTAGATCCTAAAAAATTAATAAAATATGCAACCTTGATTGTATTTAGTGTTAACTCGGGTGGGGTGTCGTTGATCACGGGTGATGTTACAACTCTGATGATTTTCTTAGACGAAAAGGTCACCATTGCTAATTTACTATTATTAATTGCGCCTGCACTGACAAGTGTTGCACTGCTTGCGGCAATGTTATCTGTAGGTATGTCGGGTAATGTAGTATTTGAAAAGCAAACAGCTCGTCGTATTGAAAAAACAGATATTACCATTGCGGTTATCTTCTTCTCGACGATTATTGCCACGTTAACTTTGAGTGTGCTTTATAATGTGCCACCGCTTTTAACCTTTTTATTTGGTTTATCACTAATGTTTTTGGTTGCGCAATTCTTAATGCGCAAAAAAGACGTCAACAAAAAAATTATCGATTATATTCGTGAGATTGAGTACGACACCTTATTGTTCTTCGTAGGTGTGTTATTGCTGGTTGGTGCATTAAAAGAAGTAGGTATGCTTGCTAAGTTTACTCACCTATATGAGTTGATGGCGCCTGAGTATGCAAACTACATGATGGGGCTATTATCAGCAGCGGTAGATAACGTACCTTTAACTGCAGCACTTTTAAAAGCAGATATTGTGATGAGTCCACAGCAGTGGTTGTCGTTTACATACGCAACAGGGGTAGGTGGTTCAATGCTTATTATCGGCTCTGCGGCAGGTATTATCGCCATGAGTAAAGTAAAAGCACTGACCTTTATGAGCTATCTTAAAATGTCGGTTTATTTATTAATTGCTTATACCGTTGGCTATTACGGGTCGCACTTAGCAGGCAGTTTAATTTCATAAAACAACTTGACAGCTAGACGTCTAAACGTTAACTTTCAAAGCCTGCTTTTTTAGCAGGCTTTGTTATTTTAACCAGGTGTTAACTTAACATTCAGAAGAGGTGCGATACTTAGGTAGTTAATGTGAGGTGACGAACGCCGATGACCATTAATGAGGGAAGTACTCGCCGAGAAAATTAGCCGGACGTCACGGTTACTTTTCGGTTTATGGGGCTGAATCCTCAAAACTGTCACCAAACTAGGTGGAGAGCTTCTGGCATGGACTACTCTTTATTTTCAAAGCACCCCCTTGCCGAGTTCTTCTTGAATTACTGTGGATAGTTTTCCACAAAAGGAGACGACATGAATACCCAATTAGCCGCCAACACAAAATCAGATTACGTTGTTGCAAAATTTGGTGGCACCAGTGTAGCTAACTTTGATGCTATGAGCCGCTGCGCAGAAATCATTTGTGCTGATAATCAAGTTCGTATTGTTGCTGTGAGTGCCAGTGCTGGCGTGACAAATCATTTAGTTGCATTGTGTAAAGCTGATTTGAGCGCGGCTGAGCGTGACGAGCACATCACAGGTGTGGTAGCCATTCAAGAAGCTATTTTAGCTGAGCTATCGCTTGATGCTGACTTAGCTCATGGCTTTAATGAAACCCTCAAAGCCTTTCAAAAACTGGCATCAGAAGGGGTTAAGTCAGTAGCGGAGCAAGATGAGCTACTTAGCTTTGGTGAGCGTTTATCATCGTATTTATTTACACAAGTATTGCGTGGGCAAGGTCTTGATGCGGTGCGTTTTGATGTACGCAAGGTGCTAAAAACAGATAGCCAATTTGCTAAAGCAACACCGAATGTTGCAGCAACCGCTGCGGCTGCTAAAGAGCATTTAGTGCCGCTACTTGCTGACCACGTTGTAGTAACTCAGGGTTTTATTGGTAGCAATGAACATAATCAAACAACCACTTTAGGGCGTGGAGGTTCAGATTACAGCGCGGCATTACTTGCAGAAGCAATTAACGCAAAAAGCGTGCATATTTGGACTGATGTTGTGGGTATTTTCAGTACTGATCCGCGTTTATGCGCTAAAGCAAGCCCAATTGCACGCTTGAGTTTTGATGAAGCGGCAGAGATGGCAACGTTTGGTGCAAAAGTACTGCATCCTGCAACCATTTTACCTGCGAGCCGTAGTCATATTAGTGTGTTTGTTGGTTCAAGCCGTGAGCCAAAATTAGGTGGTACATGGATTGAAAAAGAAAAATCTCAGCAACCAGGTATTCGTGCAGTAACACAGCGTAAAAACCAAATTCTATTAACAGTCAAAAGCCCAGAAATGCTCCTTGCTAGTGGTTTCTTAGCGCGTGTTTTCACCATTTTAAGTGAGTTTAATATTTCAGTTGATTTGGTTACAACCTCAGAAATTAGTGTTGCAATTACTTTGGATAACGCGCCAAATGCATCACGTCCAGAGCTGGATCAAGCTTGTTTAGATAAGCTTTCTGAGTTTTGTCATGTGTCGGTCGAGAATAACTTAACGCTGGTGGCTTTAATTGGTTCTGAAATTCAATTACGTCAGCAAGAAATGAATTTAATGCAGGTATTAAGCGACTTTAATATTCGTTTAATTTGCCACGGTGCAAGTAAACATAACCTGTGCTTTTTGGTGGAGCAAAGCGAGTCAGATGACGTTGTGCAGGCAATTCACAGCCGATTATTAGAAAGCCAAGTCGCGGCGTAAGTCGCTAAAGCTAATAAAAGAGCACTGCCAGTCAGTGCTTTTTTGTGCCACAACACTTATGTCAAAGCCTTCAATACAATTACTGCTAGCGCAGAAATTATGTTTACGTATTTCTTCAAATACATTGGGAGCGAGCAGTTTCGCAATCGGCTGAGCACTTGCCTTAGCAAGGGCTTCTTTTAATGTCCAAATTCTAAAAAAACACTGTGCCTGTTCATCGGGTGCATCAAAACTGCTGATTAAGTCAACTTCATCTTGATGATAAAAATGCTTTGCAAGCTTGATAAAAGGGCGAGGTTTGTTGCTTTGTTCAATATCAAAACCAAGCAGCTGCTGAGCTGGGTTGAGGGCAGCACCTATCAAACCATTTGAATGAGATAAGCAAGCCCAAACAGACTCTCTAACGGGTGTATGTAGTTTCAGCTTACTGTCTTTGTCATCAAATTGGCTTGATATTTCATTGAGCGCTAAATCATCATGAGGGTAAGTATGTTTGTATAAATACTTTAACGTTAAGCGAGTCGCTAAATACTCTTGTTTAGCTGCGGGCACTTTGCGTTTTTCAAGTACACATAATTCAAACTCACTGAGCAATTTTTCAATAGCTAAGCTTGAAATATCGATGTTTGATGCTTCCATAAGCATAATTTGCTGTGCCGTGTTGTTCGGCTGCAGATTAATAACTAAGGTGTTTGAAAAATAGTGGCTGCTCATGATTTAACGCTTATACGGGGGTTCGTATTTAGTTTTGTTTATTTTTACAGCAAATGAACTTGTAAGAGCACGAACAACTCAAATAGTTTACGCAGTTGGCTGTAATTATGGTTTAATGAGGAAAAATAATAACAGATTTATAGATGTATGGCACAAGTTCGTGACGGCTTTCACAGCCGACTAGGTTTCGTATTAGCCGCTTCAGGTGCGGCGGTAGGTTTAGGTAATATTTGGGGCTTTCCAACACAAGCGGCAAACCATGGCGGCGGTGCATTTTTACTTGTTTACTTCATTGTTATCTTCTTATTAGCGCTTCCAGCCCTTTATACTGAGCTGTATTTAGGCCACCAAGCGCAAGCTAATCCGGTAAAAGCATTATCCAATGCATGGCAAGATACGGCTCCTAAAGTGGGCGCTGCAGCAGGCTATATTGGCCTCTTTGGTGCAATTGTGATGTTAAGTTTTTATTCGATAGTCGCAGGTTGGATGTTAGCGTATGCACTTGAGCCAATCGCTAGCTTCTTGGGTTTTACTGAGTTAAGTAACTTTTTGCATAGTGATTCAATGGCACGCAACTTTGTGTTTACGCCGCTGATGCTTATTCTAACTGCGAGTATTATCTTAAAAGGGGTTAAATCAGGAATCGAGACTTGGTCACGCCGTTTAATGCCATTATTGCTAGTGTTATTAGTGGCTTTAATTGCTTATATCGCGACCCTAGATGGTGCGATGGATGGCTTTGCAGCCTACTTAGTGCCAGATTTTAGTCAAATTCTTGATGCAAACTTAATTATTGCGGCAATGGGGCAAGCGTTCTTTTCATTGTCGTTAGGTGTAGGCTGTATGATGGTTTATGGCTCATATTTAAAGCCTGATGCGAACCTTCCTAAACTAACCGGAACAGTGGCGTTGCTAGATACGGGGGTTGCCTTTTTAGCGGGTTTATTGATTATACCAGCTATTTTTGTTGCTCAGCATAACGGTGTAGAAGTGTTTAGCAACGGTAAATTAGTAGGTGAAGGGCAGTTAATTTTTGCAATTTTACCTGAGCTGTTTAGTACTATGGGGCAAATGGGCTTACTCGTTGGTTTATTGTTCTTCGTGTTAATGTCAATAGCTTCTGTTACATCAACAATTTCATCAACTGAAATTCCAGTGGCATTTTTAGTTGAGAACCACAGTATAGAGCGCAAAAAAGCGACTTTATTTGTAACTTTAATCGTCTTTATCGCTTCGTCAGTTATTATCTTAAATTTTGACTGGTTATTTGGTTTGGTGATTATGGTGCTTACGCAGTACCAACTTCCTTTAATGGGACTGTTCTATTTCATTACTGTAGGCTGGTTATGGCAACGTGGTAATAAATTGCATCAAGTCTCGAGCGGCCCTCATTATTGGTTTGCTCAGTATATTCGCTTTGTGTGCCCGTTATTAATGACAGCAGTATTTGTGAACGTGGCGTTGTTGAAATAGAGTCTTGAGCTGCGAGTTACAAGTTTTTAGTTTCGAGGTAAAAGACAAAAGTAAAAAGGCGTGGGGTTTAAACCTCACGCCTTTTTTAGTCTAAGGTACGCACTCATTAACTAACTTCGTTAGTTAATGGTAAGCCTTGGCTTATTTCATTAGCACTTTGTAGTGTGGTGCAGGCTATTTCGCTAAGCGCTTCTTGGGTGAAGAAGCCTTGGTGGCCTGTCACTAACACATTCGGAAAGCTAATAAGGCGTGAGAAAATATCGTCTTGCATGATTTCTTCGCGATGATCTTTAAAGAATAACTCTGACTCTTGCTCATACACATCAAGTCCTAAGTGTCCGAGCTTTTTAGACTTAAGCGCTTGAATACATGCTTGGCTATCGAGAAGTGCACCACGAGAGGTGTTAATTAACATAACACCGTCTTTCATTTTTTTAAATGCACTGGCATCAATTAAATGATGGGTGTGCTCGTTGAGTGGGCAATGTAAAGAGATGACATCACTTTGTGTGAGCAATGTGTCTAAATCACATAAAGTATAAGGGCCTTCACTTGCCATTGGGTCACAAACGAGTACTTTAGCCCCAAAGCCATTTAAAATATTCACTAAAGCTAAACCGATTTTGCCACAGCCTATAATCCCAATGGTTTTTTTAAACAGATTAAAGCCAAGTAAGCCGTTTAAATCAAAGTTACCTTCACGTACACGGTTAAAGGCTTTGTGGGTTTTACGGTTGAGCGTTAGCATTAGAGCAATACAATGCTCTGCGACAGCTTCGGGGCTATAAGCCGGGACGCGGCAAACCTTGATGTTATGCTCTTTGGCTGCATCAAGGTCTACATTATTAAAACCTGCACAGCGTAATAAGATTGCTTTTACGCCTACAGCTGCCATATCTGCAATGACGTGCTTGTCGACAGTATCGTTTACAAACACGCACACCGCATCGAAGCCTTTACAAAGAGGAGTTGTATTGATGTTTAAAGACTGCTCAAAATAACTGAGCGAAACAGAGTCAGCGAATTCAGTTAGATTCCTTTCAAAAAACGGTTGCTCATATTTTTGCGCACTGAATAAGGCCAGTTTCATCATTTAAATTACTCTCTATCACCATTTTGAGGGTTTCGGGTTTGGTACGCGGGGCATATCGCGCAACGAGTTGACCCTCTGAGTTTATAAGAAATTTGGTGAAATTCCATTTAATTGCGCGGTTTTGTGCAATTCCACGGGTATGACACTTTAAATGATTAAATAAAGGGTGGGCATCAGGGCCGTTAACTAATACTTTGTTAAAAATAGGAAAACTAACATCAAAGTGCTGCTGATAAAAAGCTTGTAGCTCATTGCCATCAAGGGGCTCATTGTGGCCAAATTGATTACATGCAAACCCAAGCACAGTAAATCCTTGCTGTTTATAGTCTTGATAGAGCTTTTCAAGGCTTGCCATTTGCACTGAAAAATTACATTTACTGGCAATATTGACGATAAGCGCTGTTTTTCCTTGTAGCGATTCAAGGCTAAAATTTTCACCAGATGCAAGCTGGGCGTTGAAACGATATATACTATCCATGTGTTACCTGTGTGTTTTTGACTGGTTTAAATGAACTTTTTTTCATTCGCTTTTTAGTTAATCGGTTGAGATAATGAAATTGTTACTAATTTATCACTCAAATAGGTCAGTTTTATGTCAATGAAAGTCGCCTTCATCGGATTAGGTGTAATGGGTTACCCAATGGCGGGTCACCTTGCTAACGCAGGTCACAACGTGACAGTTTACAACCGCACAACAGCTAAAGCGCAAAAGTGGGTTTCAGAATATCAAGGTAGTTATTGTGAAACGCCAAGTGAAGCAGCTAAAGGTGCTGATATCGTTTTCATGTGTGTAGGCAATGATGACGATTTACGTTCAGTTGTTTATGGTGAAAATGGTGTTCTTGTAAGTATGCATGAGGGGAGCTATTTAGTAGACCACACCACAACGTCGGCTGAAGTTGCACGTGAAGTAGGAGCTCAAGCTAAACAGCAGGGTATTGCATTTTTAGATGCGCCGGTCTCTGGTGGTCAAGCTGGTGCAGAAAATGGCGTGTTAACCGTGATGGTTGGTGGCGATGAAGCTGATTTTAATGTTGTTCAGCCTGTGATGGCTGCTTTTAGTCGCTTTAGCCAATTATTAGGCGAAGTAGGCTCTGGCCAACTTTGTAAAATGGTTAATCAGATTTGTATTGCCGGTGTGGTGCAGGGCTTAGCCGAGGGATTACACTTTGCAAAACAAGCCGGCCTTGATGGTGAAAAGGTCATTGAAACCATCTCTAAAGGTGCAGCAGGCTCATGGCAGATGGAAAACCGCTACAAAACCATGTGGGCTGGCGAATACGAATTTGGTTTTGCTGTTGATTGGATGCGTAAAGATTTAGGCATTGCTCTTGATGAGGCAAAGGCAAACGGCGCAACTTTGCCGATGACGGCAACAGTTGATCAATATTACGCTGATGTACAAGCTTTAGGTGGTGGCCGATACGACACCTCAAGTTTATTAGCGCGCATCGAAGCGTTACATAAAAAGTAATACCTATAAAAACGCGACAATGATTGTCGCGTTTTCAATTACATGCTTTGTGCGTAATTGTACAAGGCTTTTAAAATATGCAGATTTTTCTCGTTATCATCATTTTCATGAGCCAGATTCTCAAGTGTGATCATGAAATCTTGCCCACTAATTGATGGGTTATCTTCGCCATGCATGAGTTTGTTTTGACAATATTGGCGCCACTTTGCCAGTTCATCTTGGCTGAGTGTTTGAGGCCAGTTTCGAGCGCGATATCTAAATAATAAGGTAGCAAACTTTTTATCATCAAAATCAAGCTGCATTGAGGCTAATTGCTCAGGGCTTGCATCTCGAATAATGGCAAATTTAGCTTTATCAGCGTGGCTGGTAAAGCCATCATAAAGTTGATAGTCAGGGTTTGTTGTTTCGCCATAATCACGTTGTTCATTAAACACTTCGGTTACTTTGTCGCGAAGCTCAGTGTTGGCTTTTAAAATGGCGAGATTTTGTAAGCATTTTTCGCGGTCAATACCTAATCGAGCTGCATTTTCTGGTAATAAGGTTTTTGCTGGTGCGAGAATAGGGCATTTATTCAAATGCACGAGCTTTAAGCCTACAGGTGCTTCACCTTCACCAAGATCACTGTGTTTTGTGTAAAGACGCGTGCGCAGCTCTTCAACAGATAAATCTAATAAGACTTGCGGATCTTCAGTCAAATTAAAGCAAATAATGGCGTTTTTATTGACAGGGTGAAAGCTCATTGGAGCAATCCAGCTTGTGCAGCCTTGACTTGCCGGAATTCGCGATGAGGTGTGCACCAATGGTGTCATGTTAAACACATCGACTAAATCAGCCAGCGCTTTTTTAGAGCGTAAGCTAAAGAAAAACTGATATAGCTTAGGCTGCTTTTCTTTAATTAATTTAGCCAAGGCTATAGTTGCCGTTACATCACTTAATGCATCGTGAGCGGCAGCATGTTCAATGCCATTGGCAACAGTAAGGTGTTCAAGTTTAAAGCTCGGTGACCCGTCTTCTTTAAGCGGCCATTCAATGCCTTGTGGGCGTAACGCGTAACATGCTCGTACCAGATCAATGATATCCCAGCGGCTATTATTGTTTTTGTATTCGCGCTCGTAAGGGTCATAAAAGTTACGGTATAAGCTGTAACGCGTGACTTCATCATCAAAGCGAATGCTGTTATAACCCGCTACACAGGTGTTCGGTTGACTAAACTCAGCATGGATCTTTGCCATAAACTCAGCTTCAATCAAGCCTTTTTGCATCGCAACTTGCGGTGTGATGCCCGTTATTAAACACGCTTCAGGATGGGGCAAGTAATCAGCCGCTGGCTTACAATACTCAATTAACGGCTCACCAATAATATTTAAATCGAGATCAGTACGAATACCTGCAAATTGACTCGGGCGGTCTTTTTGCGGGCTTGCGCCAAATGTTTCGTAGTCGTGCCAGTAAATTGTTGGTTGCTGTTGTTCTGGATATGCCATGCATTAAACCTTGCTAAGCGTCGGGCCGCTTTGACTTATTTTTTGAATTAACAGAATTATGGCATAGAGGCTTGTTAGATTATAGGGCTAAAGGTGTCGAGGCTGTTCAGTGTATGTTTTAAATACATGGTTAGTATAAAAAATGGCCTAAAAGCCTAATTTTATGCTTATATAGAGCCTAGTCGTTAGTTTTTACCTTATTTGTATTTTAGTGGCTCGGTATTTGCTAACGAAAACTATCTTTAACAATGAAGGAACAAAAAAATGACTTTATCAGCTTTATTACTATCTACTTTAGCATTCGACGCTGTACCAGCTTCAACCAACTCAGTTGAGCAAATTAAAAATTCAGGTGGAATCATAATTCTTAACCCTAAGAAAAAAGAAGAAAATTTGAATAACTCAGGTGGAATCATCATTCTAAATCCTAAAAAGAAAGAAAACTAATATATAAAACCAGCCTAGAGCTGGTTTTTTTTCATCTAACATTCTAATATGAAAGAAAAAAGAGTTTTCGCCTGTGGAGTTTCTGCAAGAGCTTTATAATAAGTGGCTCGTTATTAAGCCATATACGGATACATTTTCTTTCCAAGCAGTAATCGCAACTAGTTACTTGATAGCTTTAGTTAATTCATTACGAAAAGCTCTAAAGGAAAAAGAATTTTTTAGTAACTTCATCACTATTGCAAATGTTTGCGCTAACTATTTGTTCACAGCTTTAATGATGGAATATGCTTTAGAGTATGTGAAAAATCATAATTCAGCAGCAAGCGCACAAAATGTCTATTTGGGATTTGTAATTGCAAATTTAGTCATGCTTTTTATGATGTATAAACTTCATACAATTTTTAGTTATAAATTTAATGATTTATTTTTCAAGATTTCAAAGCTTTTCTTTATTCTTACACTGTCTCACTTTATTATTTGGGTGAAATTTGTTGTTCTGGATTTGCAGCAAGAATTTGCCCAGATACATTATGTTTACAGCTTTATTGTGTTGTATATCAGCCTTGTACTATCATTTATAATGCTTTTTCCTGATGTATTACGGACCAAGTTTGGGTGTATAGTAACATTTAGTTTACCGAGGGATCGTAATGCTTGAACTAATTTATATAGCCATTGCTGTTTTAGCCATCTTGCTGATTGCAAGTACATGGTTGATCGCGCGCAAGAATATCTTTGAAGATCAAATCAGGTCAAAGTCTGTTGAGGTGGTTTGGTGCACGTTGCAAGCCGAGCACGAAACAGATATTAGCAAAGCAATTAAACTATTTAATAAAGCTGAAGAATTAAAAAATGAGGTTGCGGCTTTAATTGAAAATTCTCCAACAGCAGCTCATTTTAAATTGGTAGAGCCAATGGGTTTTGATAGTGAAAGCCTAAAGGAGTTATCGCTTGGAGAGTTACAGCGATACTATGATGAGAAAAACAACATTTCCGACATTTACGACAAAATGTACAAAGGTAAGAATTAATTAAAAAGCCAGGTTATTTAACCTGGCTTTGTATTTTTAGCTCTTTTTCTATTTGTTCAAGCTGAATTTCTGCAAGTTGACTAAGTGCTTCTTGAGTTTGATTATCACCCTTAATTAACCCCGCTATAGATAGCTTTTTTATGCTCTTGATAATACCGCTACTAACTGCTTCTAATAGTGGTCCATCGAGCGCGAGCGTTTTATGTTCGTAACCATTAAGTAATGAATCAAAGCTAACTTGCGTAGCTTTAGCTACTTTATCAATCAATTGATAAGGCACTGAAGCAAGTTCGATACTTTGCACACAAAAACCAGGCGTTAACGATAAATGTTGCTCTAACTCAGCATTGTTTTGCACCTCACAAAGCTTACATAAGCGCATAAAAATATCACTTACATGCTGTTGCTCGGCGCTGAGCGTTTGATTGAACATAGCATGTCCTTGCACTGCTTTTTTATTTATATTAAACGACTTTTAAAAAAATCTCATGCATAAAGTGATTGTGAGTTAAATTTTTAACTCATGAATAATGCTATTTGATGATACAAACCAATTCCAAGTAATACATTGAAAGGAAAGGTGATCCCTAAGGAACATAACATGGCTAAACCTATGTCTGCATCTGGAATAGCTGCTTTAATAGCCGCAGGAGCTGCAATATAAGAAGCGCTTGCAACAAGGCTTGCCAATATCACTACAGAGCCTAATTCCAGTTGTAGAGCTGTACCAACACCGACGCCAATGGCTCCTAATAGGTTTGGTGTTATAAGTGCGAATAATGCTAAACGCCAGTGATGCCATGGAATAGGGCGCAGTGTTTGCGCAGCCATTAAACCCATTTCCAGTAGGAATAATGCCAGAACAACTTTAAAACTGTTTGTTAAAAGGCTTGTTACTTGGCTACCTTGCTGTGTACCGTACATCATGCCGATAATTACACCACCAACAAGGAGTATCACGCTTTTGTTCGTCAGTGTTTCATGCCAAAGCGCTTTGAGCGAGAGGTTTTGCCCAGAGCCATTCCCAAGGCGACGGTATAGTAATAAGCCAACGATGATCGCTGGTAATTCAAGCATTACTAAATAAAGAGTGACTTCCGCACCAACATTTAACGAGTTAGATTCGGCATAAGCTAAAGCGACCGCAAATGTACCTGCACTTACTGAACCATAATGTGCAGCGATACTTGCACTATTAGCAACAGATAAATTAAGCAGTTTGTTTAAAACAGGGTAAAGCATTAGTGGGATCAAACCGCCAAGTAGTAAAACGGCACCCATTTCAGGTAAAAGTTGCCAATGCAAATTGCCATGCAGCACCATACCACCTTTTAAACCAATGGTGAGCATTAACAATAGGCTAAGGGTTTCATAAGTCGCTTGCGGAATCTTTAGGTCAGAGCGAAGTAATCCAGCTGTGAGTCCTAAAACAAAAAACATTACAACAATATCAGGCACTTTGTTCTCCTCTTGGTTAAAAGCGACGCTATTCTAATTAAAAATTCACATAGTAAATAATTAAATAAATGATAATATTTTATAGATAATTATCTATAGGTGTTTGTTAATGGACTTGAGACATATTTCTTTTCGTTTACTTGAAGTGTTTATGTGCGTAGTAAAAACACGCTCAATTAGTGAGACAGCAAGGCAATTACATTTAACTCAACCGACTGTATCGCAACAAATTAAGCGCCTACAAGAAACCGTTAATGAACCTTTAGTAATGGTTAACCAGCAGCGTCTTCATGTTACTGAAGCTGGCTTCGCGTTATTTCAAACTTGTCAGCAGGTGTTTGGTCATTTTGATGATTATCAAGATTACTTAGCTGAGCTCAGAGGTGGTGAGCGCGGTCGCTGTAAAATTGCAATTGTGAATACTGCACAATATATTTTGCCGAAATTATTAGGTCCTTATAGTAACTTACACCCTCATGTTGAGCTGCCACTTGAAATTGGTAATCGTGCTGAGGTGCTTGCTCGATTCGAAAGAGGCGAAGATGATATCTATGTATTTAGTCATCCCCCCTCATTAGAGCACGCCAAGGCTGGCCGGTTTTTACAAAATCCATTGGTATTTATTGCGCCAACTAATCACCCGCTTGTAAGTAAAAACAACGTTACATTGCATGATTTAATCTCAGAACGATTTTTACTTCGAGAGCAGGGCTCTGCCACGCGAATGCTGTTTGAAAGCGAGCTACAAAGTCGGGGGGTTGTATTAAGTAATACAGTGCAAATGGCAAGTAATGAAGCTATTCGTGTTGCTGTCGGCTCTGGCATGGGTCTGGGAGTCGTGTCTCGTCATGTCTTACCACCACACGATAGCAGCTTTTGTATGCTAAATGTGCAAGATGTGAACTTAGCGAGTCATTGGTATTTTGTGGTGCGAACCGATCGCCATTTGTCGCATGCTGCGCGAAATTTTTTAAAATTTGCCGAGTTAAATTTAGAGCAATGCTTAGACAAAGAGTGGGTAAATAATGAGCTGAGTCAGCTAAATGCGAGCATTAATGTTCAGCTAGAAAAAAGGCACCATTAAAATGCCATTGTCACAACTTGGTTTCGGCCATTTAATTTAGCTTTGTATAAACCTTTATCGGCCTTTGCAAGTAGTTCATTTACATTATTAGTACCCGACTTGTGGGTGATTATACCAATGCTAATAGACAGATTAATTTCTTGGTTGTTATGGTGAAAGCTATCGTTGTGGATGGCTAAGCGAATTCTTTCAGATAAAATTTCACCCTTAACTTGACTGGTATTGGGTAGTATTACTGCAAACTCTTCACCACCTATTCTAGCAACTAAGTCGTGTTCACGAAGCTGGCTTTTAATCTTGTTCGCAACCCATTTGAGTGCTTCATCACCTGTTTCGTGACCATGTAGGTCATTTACTCTTTTAAAGAAGTCGATATCAATCATCAAAGCACAGAGTTCTGTAAGGCTGCTATTTGCTTTTTCTAAATAATTGTTACTAATAGTTATAAATGACCGGCGGTTTAATAAATCAGTTAATGGATCGCGATTAGCAAGGTCACTCAATGTTTGCTCAGATTCTAGAAACATTATTAGTGGCCAAATCATGGCTGTTAGGGTAGTGATAATGATATGACTTATCAGAATAACAGCTATTATTTGGTTTAAGTCTATGTTTAACAAACCTAGATAATCAGAAAGTAGCAGCAAAAACTGTATAGCCATGATTAAAGAATGAATTACAAAGCATACCTTGAGTAATGCTAAATGCATAATGCGCTTCACATGTAGCTCTTTAAGCGCGAAAGCAGCATAACCAAAGCATACTGCAATGATGGCCGTTGTGAGCAACTGACTTATTGGCAGATTATAAAGAGGAAGTAATATGGCAGAAGATGAAACTAGCACGAATGCACATGCACTTTGGTATTTTTTGTCAGACTGGCAATAAGCATGAATTCCTAATATTGCTGATAATGGTGCTGCAATAATTAGTAAATCGGCCAGATAGTGCGTAATTAAAGGAAAGTTAATAATAGCTCGTAGAGAGGCTGTAATTTGTGCGCATACAAAAATTAGACACGAGCTTCCCCAGTATAAATAGCTTGATTGTTGCCTTAGAAAGTATAAAGACAGTAAGAAAGCCCCAATAATCACATTCAATAAAATTGAAATGCTGATTATGGTGGGTAATTGCATCATGATTTTCCCTGAATAATCACTCGACTAATATCAGGTTAATTATTATGTATTAGTTACCTCTAATCAACCTAGACATAGTAATTATATTTTTAGACTTTCTAATGCTGGTTTTAATGTCGGGTAGTGGAATCGATAATTATGGCTTAGTAGCTTATTAGGGAGCACAAATTGACCGTAAAGCAGTAGATCAGACATTTCACCCATCATCATTTTTAACACCCAACTAGGCATACGCAACATAGCCGGACGCGAAATGACATTAGCTAATGTCTGGCTAAATTCATTATTATCAACAGGGTTAGGTGCAGTCGCGTTTATTGGCCCATGGATATTTTGATGTGAGAGAACAAAAAGGATTAGTTGGATCATGTCATCAATATGAATCCATGACATTCCTTGCTTTCCATGGCCTAATGGCCCACCTAAGCCAAACTTAAAAGCAGGAAGCATTTTACCAAGTGCACCACCTTGCTTAGCTAACACGATACCAGTACGAAGTAAGCACACCCGGGTTTTATCAGAATGTGCTTTCGTAGCTGCATGCTCCCAGTCTCGACAAAGAACGTGACTAAATTCAGGGTAAATATCATTGAAGCTCTCATCAATCGGCTGATTATCTTGTCGTCCATAAAAACCAATAGCACTGCCTGAGATAAATGTATGGGGTGGAGATTCACATCGGCTAATTGCTTTAGAGATCTGTAAAGTAAGATTAATTCGACTATTAAGTAAAGTTTGCTTTTGAGACTCGCTCCAACGTTTATTAACGATAGGTTCACCAGCTAAGTTGATGATGGCATCAATTTCTTCAAAATTAACTTCATCTAGTGACTTCACAGTATGCACTTGATGAGTCAGGATTACGGCTGCTTGAATTGGGTTGCGAGTAAGTACAGTGACTTTATGATGGTTTAATAAGAAAGGGCACAAATGTCTACCAATAAGGCCTGTTCCACCGGTTAAAAAAATATGCATAGTGCTACCTTAATGAAAGTGCTGTGTATTTTTTATACATTCTGATGAGTGTTTTTGCAAATTTATACGGATAAAGCAGTAATTTAGATTACTCTTTTTTTTCACCTTCTTGATAAATGTGATAACTCTTTTTAGGGTGTCTTTTAGATTTGTACATCGCCAGGTCAGCGAGTTCGAGTAGTTGCTTATACTCTGTACTGTGATCTGGGGCTAAGGCTACTCCAATACTAATTGAAATATTTATTGTGTGTTGTTCCAGCATAAAAGGATGATTGAAGCACTCCAATAGATGATCAATCATTGCATCAATAAATCTGCTTTTGGCTATATTATGCGTAACAATAACAAATTCATCTCCTCCATAGCGATATACATCATCATCGGCTCTAACAGATGAAGTAATGCGTTTTGCGGTTTCTATTAGTATTTGATCACCGATTAGATGACCATATTCATCATTAAGTTGTTTAAACTTATTTATATCAATGAATATAACCGCAAGCTTATTTTTTTCGGAGCAAAGGTTGATAGCATGCTTTAATGCTGGTTTTAATTCTGTACGGTTTAAAACTCCTGTTAGGTGATCGTGACTTGCCTGAAAGTTTAATTTTCTCGTTCGTTCATAAACAATGTCACTCATGCGTACAAAGCGTTTTATCAAGTAGCCTATTTCATCGTGGATATCAATTGTTAAAGCTTTCGGCTTTTCGCCTTTTTCAACCTGTTTGGTAATGTGTATTAATAGTTTGAGGGGTTTTAAAAGCTTAGAATTTATATAAAAGGCGCAAAACAATAATAAGATAATGGCTAGTGGAATTTGCATAGTGACGAAACGCGTAATAAAAATTTTGGATTCTTGGTATTCAGCATCTTGTTGTTCTAGTTTTGCTCGTGCCGTATCTTGAAATAGTTCAATCTGCGTGCGGATTTGATCCATAAACTGCTTACCTTTATTAGTTAACACAACGACTTTTGCTCTCTCAAGCGCAGAGGGTGTGCCCTGCAAAACAAGTTCAACAGTTAATGCCAACTCAGCTAGCTTTTTACTTATTAGTTCATCAATTAATGCAAGTGTATTCTTTTGCTCTGGGTTGTTTATGGTTAGCTTATTGATGTTTAGAAAATGTTCTTTTACTTGATCAAGAGCAGAGTAATAGGGCGTTAAATAACTGATGTCTTGTGTTAATAAATAGCCTCGTTGACCTGTTTCAGCGTTTATGAGTTGCTTGTAAAGCTTTTCTGACTCATCAAGTACATCATGAGTGCGGATCACTGTTTCAAGCTTAGCCTGACCCTCTTTATCTAATAAATAGATGATAAAGGTATTAGCTACTATCACTAATAAAACAGTTGACAGTAAAAGGGTGAATTTGGCTCTAAGTGACATTGAAATGGTAAGTGCCTACAATTACTAACTTTAATAATAAAGTATTGACTAAGCATAGAGTTTTGCCAGTTTATCAATAAAAATAGTCATTTTAATGATATTTTATAACGTATTTGGCAAGTTTAGGCTGTTTACCTCTTTTTAAGTGAATACTCAATAAATTATTGATATGCTGTTTTGACAATATGTAGTTTTAAGTAACAAGGAGTGACTGTGAACTTTCTGCGCCAATTTCACGATATAGTATCCAACCAAGAAATTGATTTTTCAAACAAAGTAACCAAGCTGTTAAAGTTTGGTTTAGACGTTTTTAATCTTGAGTTTGCTATTGTGAGTCGGGTAGATGGTCAGGTTTATACGGTCATTCATGCTCTTACTCCTGATAATGCGATTGCTGTTGGTACGCAATTTGATGTCTCGGGAACTTATTGTGCTCATACCCTTGAAGCCAATAAGGCGCTCTCATTTCATCACGCTTCAAAAAGCCCTATTGCAGAGCACCCTTGTTATGTCAATTTTCAACTCGAATCATACATTGGCGCCCCTATTTTTGTTGGCAAAAAAGTATTTGGTACCGTTAATTTCTCAGCACCTAATGTATCAAAACCGTTCAATGAAGAATCACATGATTATGTTGAGCTATTTGCTCAGTGGCTAGGCAATGAACTGGCACGTAATGCATCGTCTGAACGGTTATTAAAAAAGAACTATATGTTAGCGCAAGTTGAAGAAGTTGCTCGTATTGGTTCTTGGGAGTTCGACCTGCTAGAAAATAAGCTGTACTGGAGTAAACAAACTAAAGCCATCCATGAGGTTCCTGCTGATTATGCACCTAACCTCGAAACTGCTATTAAGTTTTATAAAGAAGGCGAAAGTCGTAATGCAATACAACAAGTTGTTAAAGAAGCGGTTGAGCTAGGAAAGGATTGGAATCTTGAAATTGAATTGGTTACGGCTAAAGGTAATATTGTTTGGGTGTCAACCTATGGTGAAGCAGAATTTGAGAACAACCAGTGCGTTCGATTAATCGGGACATTTCAGGATATTACTAAAGAAGTATTGCTGCGCGAAGAGCTCAAAAAGCAAAAAGCTGATGCACTGCGAACACTTGAAGAGCGCAGCATCTTGCTGGCCAAAATTAGTCATGAATTGCGCACGCCGCTCAATGGTATTGTAGGCATGCTTACGACACTTCTATATGAAAAGTCAGAGCAAAAACGTGAAGAAAAACTCAAAGTTGCACTGCGAAGTGCTGATATTTTGTTAAACATCATTAACGAAGTACTCGACTTTTCTAAGATAAATCATGGTGAACTCAAATTAGAGCCTAGCCACTTTTTATTAAAAACAATTTTTGTTGATTTAGCGTCGTTATATTTACCTTTATATCAAGAAAAGAATCTTAATTTTGAGGTCGATATTGATATTAGTGATGAATGTTGGACTTATTGCGATAATACTCGTATCACTCAAATTTTGTCTAACTTACTTAGCAATGCATTAAAGTTTACTGAGCAAGGTACTATTAAACTAAACGTATCGGCTAAACCGCAAAATGGCGATGTGATCTTAAATATGCGAGTCAGCGATACAGGCATTGGTATGACTGAAACCTTTATGAAATCACTGTTTTCGCCTTTTACCCAAGAGCAAGATAAAGATCGTAATAAAGGCGGAACAGGCCTAGGTCTTGCTATTGTAAAAGAGCTCATTGACTACATGGGTGGCACGATAAAGGTCAGTAGTGAATACCAAAAAGGCAGTTGCTTTGATATTCAATTACCTCTAAAGCTTGGGCAGCCACAATCACATGATACGCTACATGCCAGTGATATCGACTTTTCAACCTTGCCTTTATCGATATTAGTTGTTGATGACAACCAAATTAATCGCTTCGTGTTGAAAGCTCATTTAGAGAAGTTGGGCTTGACTGCTGATTATGCTTGCGATGGAATTGATGCGGTAAATAAGTGCAAACAAAATAACTACAACTTGATTTTTATGGATTGTGTTATGCCTGAAATGGACGGTATTGAAGCAACACGGGTTTTGAGAAATGAAAAAATATGCCCGACAGATAAATCTTTTATCATTGCTTTGACTGCAAATACCTCTGCGGATGATAAAGCTGCCTGTAAAGAAGCAGGAATGGATTTATTTGTTTCTAAGCCAGTTAAAAATACGGCCATTGAACAAGCAATTGCGAGTGCAAAAGAACATTTTTTAATCTAGCTAACTGTGGTTGGCTTATGATTCAACTGCATTGGGTATTTTCTATATTGTAAATTTATACTTACTTTAGGTAATTTCCAAATTTAACCTATACTTTTAACGGGCTTAACATATTGGGAATGCTAAATGGACCACTCTGATAACCGCCGAGATTTTCTTAAAACGTTAGGGGCTGGTGCTGTTGCATCAACACTTGCTTTCAAAGTCCCCTATGTATTCGCTAAAAGCACTCCTACTATTAGAGTGATGGGCACCCATGTTACGTTACAAGAAGAACTTAGGCAAAAAGCCATGCTTGAGTTGGGTATTAATATTGAGTTTACGCCAATGGGCAGTGCAGCTGTGTTGCAAAAAGCGGCTGCAGATCCAAGTAGCTTTGATTTATACGAGCAATGGTCAGATTCAATTAACATTTTATGGCAAGCTGGCGCTATTCAACCTATAGAAACTGAGCGGTTAAGGTATTGGCATGAAATTAACCCTCTTTCTAAAACAGGAAAAATTGCTCCTGACGCTAAATTAGGTGCTGGTGATTCACCTAATAAACTGCTTTATGTACAAGCAGATGGCACGCTTTCAACTACACCAACTAATGCAATTAGTTTCATGCCTTATGTGCATAACGTTGATTCCTTTGGTTACAACACACAGTTCATAGAAAAGGGTACCCCATACGAAACAGAGTCATGGTCTTGGTTACTCGACGAAAAGAATAAAGGCAAAGTAGCGCTAGTAAATGCACCAACTATCGGTATTTTTGATGCGGCATTGGCTGCCCAAGCGCAAGGCCTGATGACGTTTAAAGATATGGGAAATATGAGCATTAGTGAGATTGATCAGTTGTTCGCAATCTTGCAACATAAGAAACGAGAAGGTCACTTTGCTGGATTTTGGACTTCGGTGCCGCAATCTGTAGACTTCATGAAAATGAAACGAGTCACTATTCAAAGCATGTTTTCGCCAGGTGTTAGTGCATGTAAAGGCCAAGGTATTCCAGTTGTTTATGCTTCCCCCAAAGAAGGCTATCGTGCATGGCATGGGGTAATGTGTTTATCTGCAAATACCCAAGGGTATGTTAAAGATGCTGCCTATGAGTACATGAATTGGTGGCTGTCGGGCTATCCGGGAGCGTTTATCGCAAGGCAAGGGTATTACATTTCTAACCCAGAGCGCAGCAAGCCACTGATGTCAAAGCCTGAATGGCAATATTGGTACGAAGGGCAAGAAGCATCCATTGATTTACGAGGAACAGACGGAAAAATTTCGGTTCAAGCTGGTCAGGTACGTGATGGAGGTAGCTACATTAAGCGCTTTTCGAACATAGCAGTATGGAATACGGTTATGCCTAATTATGATTACAGTTTAGATAAATGGTATGAATTACTAAATTCATAAGGAAGTACTTTGCTGACATTTATTTCTCGGTCATTAGCGGCCAAGGTGTTATTAGCGTTGACGCTAGTTTTACTTGCAATGGGAGCGAGTTACATTGTTCTGAGTAAACGGCTACAAAGCATTGAAGCTTCTATTAACGATATAAGCCGTATTAGTAACTATGCAGTTGGGATTTTGCGCATCAACAAGGATATTGTTGAAATGCAGCGAGATATCTCGGTTTATGGGGTTTCAGGAAGCAAAACAGTATTCAGTAAAATAATAGAAAACTTTAAAAGTATAAAAGTACGCTTAGAGAGTGTCGATTTAAAAAGTGACGAACTTGAAAACCAAGTTTACCTAGACTCGATGACACAGCTTATAACCAGGTATGGCGATAATTTGAGTGTGCTTGCTAAACGTTATGAGATAAAAAAAGAGCTTACCGACGACAAACTTCCTAATATTTATTTCCAAGCCATTAATTATCTAAACACCCTTAAATTAAACACTGCTTCAAGCGAAGAAAAGTTAGCTATCTCAGAGCAGCTGAACGTTTGGCATGAGTTACATCGAGATGCCTCATTGTTTCTAGCGAAAAAAGATTACTCTAAAAGAGCAGCGGTTAATAAAGCGCTTACTGTCTTATCAAATAACAGACTATCAAACACTAAATATATTAAAAGTAGTGAACTGGCTACAGCGTATCAAGAAGTATTTTCCAAGGGAGTGCAAGCTAATAGAAATTACTTGAGTTTAGTAAATGTTGTTATGGCTGGAGATGCAATTGAATTCAGTACACTCGCAGATAAGCTGCGCGAGCAATCCTTGACTCGATTACAAAAAATAAAAAGAGAAGCGCAAGATATAGTAATAAAGGCAGATCAAACACTTCGTTTTCTTTCTATAGGTATACTGATTTATATCATCGGGCTTGCTGCATTTTTCCACCTACAAATAACTCACTCAATAAAGCGTTTAACGATTAGCTTTCAACACTTTTTAGGAGGTGACTTATCTGCTCCTATTTATGATTTAAATCGTAAAGACGAAATTGGTGTGCTTGCAACTGCGGCAGATAGATTTCGGGTGTTAAGCCAAGACCTTACCCAAGCCAAGAAAACGGCAGAACACACCACCAAAGTGAAATCAGAATTTTTGGCAAATATGAGCCATGAAATTAGAACCCCTATGAATGGCATTTTAGGAATGGCGCGGCAGTTAAGCCGTACCAGTTTGTCTCATGAACAAATGAAGATGCTTAATATAATACAATCTTCAGGGGCAGGTTTATTGGTAATCATCAACGACATTTTAGACATAAGTAAGATTGAGGCGTCTAAAATTGAGCTAGAGTCTGTGCCTATACATTTAAATTCGCTACTAGATGAGCTACAACATTTATTTAAAGAGCAAGCTCAAAATAAACATATCAACTTCAATATCTCTATTGCCGAAGCACAGCAAGATTGTATTTTCTTTGCCGATGAAACCCGTTTAAAACAAGTGCTAATAAATCTATTAGGGAATGCGATTAAATTTACCGAAAAAGGAAGTGTTTCGCTTGATATAAGAATTAATCGAGGTCAGAGCGACAATCTAAAGATCAAATTCTCTGTGGTTGATACGGGAATTGGCATCGCGAAAGAAAATCTCAGCAAGCTTTTTGAAGCGTTTTCGCAAGCTGATACGTCAATTACACGGCGCTTCGGTGGCACAGGGCTTGGATTGGCTATATCAAGTAAATTACTAAATTTGATGGATGCTCCTTTGCATGTAGAAAGTGATTTAGGGCAGGGCTCTCACTTTTATTTTGAGTTAAAAACAACACAGGTTTTTGAGCAGTCTGAGTTTGAAGCCGCAAATATACAAGAAGCCGAAGAGGAACAGGCAGACTTTTCATCACTTAATGTACTTGTAGTCGAAGACAATGATATTAACCAGGTCGTTATCGAAGCCATGTTGAATGAGTTCGGGATAAGAACTATAAAAATAGCAGGGGATGGTGAGCAGGCCGTAGCGCTATGTAAGGAAAATAGTCAGCAAAACAACTTTGATATTATTTTTATGGATATGCAGATGCCTGTACTTGATGGCCCTCAAGCTACCGTATTGATTAGAAAAATCCCCGCTTATGAAGATACGCCCATTATTGCATTAACAGCCAATGTGCTTGAGGCGGATAAGCAGCGATGTTTTGCAGCGGGAATGAGTGATTTTATTGCTAAACCAATAGACTACCAATGTGTGAAAACAGTTTTATTCAAGTGGTGTTTTAATGAGAATGACCGCTCTGAAAAGCAATCAAATTAGTGAAAACCTAACAGGTTCGTTAGTCACGAGAGCAAAAAAAAGAGTTATCTCTTTCGCGAATAAGCGCTTTGAGATAACTCTCTTATAGCTAGTTAACTAGATAAATAAGATTTAAATAATTAAACAAGCTTAGCTAGAATGTCATTGAATGTTGAACTTGGACGCATTGCTTTAAATGCTAGCTCATCATTAGGTTGGTAATAACCACCTACACTCATAGCTGGACCTTGTGCATCGTTTAATTCATTAACGATTTGGTCTTTTTGAGACTCAAGATCAGCAGCAATTTGTGTGAACTGTGCTTTTAATTCCGCATCATCATTTTGTGCAGCAAGTTCTTGTGCCCAGAATAACGAAAGGAAGAAGTGCGAACCACGGTTATCAATCTCTTTCACTTTACGTGAAGGTGATTTGTTTTCAGCTAAGAATGTGCCTGTTGCTTTATCAAGTGTGTCAGCAAGCACTTGTGCTTTCTTGTTATCTGTATTAACCGCTAAATGCTCTAAAGAAGCAGCAAGCGCTAAGAACTCACCTAAAGAATCCCAACGTAAGTGATTTTCTTTTTCGAATTGTTGAACGTGCTTAGGCGCTGAACCACCTGCACCAGTTTCGAATAAACCGCCACCATTCATAAGTGGAACGATTGAAAGCATTTTAGCACTTGTACCAAGTTCAAGAATTGGGAATAAGTCAGTTAGGTAGTCTCGTAAAACGTTACCAGTTACTGAAATAGTATCTTTACCTTCTTTGATACGATCTAAAGAGAATTTAGTCGCTTCAACCGGCGCTAAGATATGGATCTCAAGACCATCAGTATCATGTTGAGGTAGATACGTGTTTACTTTTTTGATTAACTCAGCATCGTGTGCACGATTTTCGTCTAACCAGAAAACTGCCGGTGTGTTAGTTGCGCGAGCGCGGTTAACAGCAAGCTTAACCCAATCTTGGATTGGCGCGTCTTTTACCTGACACATACGCCAGATATCGCCTTGCTCAACAGCATGCTCTAGTAAAGTTGTACCAGCAGTATCAACAACACGGATAGTACCTGCAGCAGCTACTTCAAACGTTTTGTCATGTGAACCGTATTCTTCAGCTTTTTGTGCCATAAGACCAACGTTAGGTACGCTACCCATTGTTGTTGGATCGAATGCACCGTTTTCCTTACAGAAATCGATAGTTGCTTGGTAAACACCAGCGTAACAACGATCTGGAATTACAAAGCTTGTGTCTTGTAATTTACCTTCGCTATTCCACATTTGACCGCTAGAACGAATTGCAGCAGGCATTGATGCATCGATGATCACATCACTTGGCACGTGAAGGTTAGTAATACCACGATCAGAATCAACCATAGCGATAGCTGGGTTGTTTTCATAAACCGCTTGGATATCTGCTTCAATTTCAGCTTTTTTAGCTGCATCTAGGCTTTCGATTTTTGAGAATACATCGCCGAAGCCGTTGTTTACGTCAACATCTAGCTCTTTGAAAAGATCAGCGTGTTTTGTGAATACGTCTTTGAAGAAAACTTTTACAGCGTGACCGAAGATGATTGGGTCAGACACTTTCATCATAGTTGCTTTCATGTGTAATGAGAACAACACGCCTTTGTCTTTTGCTGTTTGAATTTCTTTAGCAAGGAAAGCTTGAAGCTTAGCTGCGCTCATGCATGAAGCATCAATTACTTCACCAGCCAGTAATGGTGTGCTTGCTTTAAGCACTGTGATGTCACCATTTTGTGCAACATGCTCGATACGTACGTCAGTAGCTTCTGCAACAGTGATTGATTTCTCAGAACCGAAGAAGTCACCTTCTTCCATGCTTGCAACGTAAGATTGAGAATCTTTGCTCCATACACCCATTGAATGTGGGTTGTTACGAGCATACTCTTTAACTGAACTAGGTGCACGACGGTCAGAGTTACCTTCACGAAGTACAGGGTTTACAGCAGAGCCTTTGATTTTGTCGTAAGTTGCTTTAACTTTCTTTTCTTCATCAGTTTTTGGCTCAGAAGGGTAGTCTGGTAACGCGTAACCTTTTTCTTGTAACTCTTTGATTACTGCACGTAGCTGAGGGATAGAAGCACTGATATTAGGTAGTTTGATAATGTTAGCTTCAGGTGTTTTTGCCATTTCACCTAATTCAGCAAGTGCATCATCAATACGTTGATCTTCAGTTAAGTACTCAGGGAAGTTTGCAATTACACGACCCGCTAATGAAATATCGCGAGTTTCAACTTCAACACCAGCAGCGTTAGTGTACGCTTGGATGATTGGTAACAATGAATACGTCGCAAGAGCTGGCGCTTCATCTGTTTTAGTATAGATAATTTTTGATGTCATCATCATTCCTAGATAGTTGGCGTAATGTTTGGTAATGACTGCTAACAGTAACCCTTAATTAGCCATATTCAACAATGCAATAGATAGCTTTGAAATACCAAGCTTAAAATTAAGTGCCTTGATAAAACAACAGCAAGCAGTCTGTTAGCTGTTGCAACTCAATACAAAGTATTAAAATAACCACAGCTGACAGACTGTAAAATTCTTATAGCTTAAATAAGCAAATTATGAAATTAGCCAAAAGCCTTACGTCAAAATGACGAAAAAGCTAAATTTAAGCAACAAGAGTGTAACAAGCTTGGCTCTAAAGGGCTAATAACAATTAAAGAATTGGGGTTAAGAAATGTAATTTCAAGAGAAGTGTAAGGATATATTTAGAGCAGAAGAGTAAGCGAGGAACTTAACAAGGTCTCTCGCTTGATACTCGAATAGATTTTACCTAGGAGATTTCATCGTTAGGCGCAATATTCGTTGCGTGTAACCCTTTTGGACCTTGTTGCAATTCGAATGTTACATCTTGACCAGCTTTAAGTGTTTTATAACCGTCCATTACAATCGTTGAGTAATGAGCGAATATATCAGTCTCGCTGCCGTCTTCTACGATGAAGCCAAAACCTTTGGCATTATTGAACCATTTGACTTTTCCACAAGCCATACTTCTACATCCTTCTATAAGTTGACTAATTTAGTTATTCTAAACCGTGTAATTTGCTAGACTGACTAATGATTAATCAATCTATATTTGACTGTAGTTTATTTAGCCAGTCAGTCAAGTGTTTTAGACTATTTTTTAACAATTTATTTATTTTTTTATTCAAGTTTGCTTGAGTTCTAAAGACAAGACTATATTTAATTATGAGTGGCATGAAAGATTCTGGTGTTATTGAAACAGTTCGCGATAGTGAAAAGCAAAAATTGCAACCACCGCGAAAATATAAAGTCATTTTAAATAATGACGATTACACGCCTATGGACTTTGTGATAGAAGTACTAATGACGTTTTTTAATATGGATAGCGATAGAGCAACAGATGTGATGCTTCAAGTTCATCATAATGGTAAAGCGATATGCGGTGTGTACAGCGCTGATGTAGCTCATACCAAAGTTGAACAAGTCAATCGTTACGCACGAGACAACGAGCATCCACTGCTTTGTAGTTGTGAGCAGGAATAAATACCAAGGTGGGTGATCAATTAGCCCGTCACAACGGTATATAAATATTATCTCAGTAAGGGGTTGCCAATGCTAAACAAAGACTTAGAACTAACCTTGAATGCGGCGTTTCGCGAAGCGAGAACACGTCGTCATGAATTTATGACCGTCGAGCATCTTTTACTTGCACTGCTCGATAACCCTTCTGCTGGAGAAGCGTTAAACGCCTGTGGCGTTGATATGAGCGCATTAAAAGTTGAGTTATCAGATTTTATTGATGAAACAACACCGGTGATTCCTGATCTTGAAGAAGACAGAGAAACACAACCGACGTTAGGTTTTCAGCGTGTATTACAACGCGCTGTATTTCACGTGCAATCATCAGGGAAAAACGAAGTAACTGGTGTTAACGTGCTGGTTGCAATTTTTTCCGAGCAGGAAAGCCAAGCAGTTTATTTACTCAAAAAATCAGACATTAATCGTTTAGATATTGTTAACTTTATTTCACATGGTATTTCTAAAGCAGATGATGATATCGGTGGTGAAGACCATGATGATATTCATGATGAAGTACAAGAAGTACAAGGTGAAGAACCGACTAAGCTTGAAAACTTTACCACTAACCTGAATCAGCAAGCTATTGATGGCAATATTGATCCTTTAGTGGGTCGTGACAACGAAGTTGAACGTACGGTGCAAGTTTTATGTCGCCGTAAGAAAAATAATCCACTATTGGTTGGTGAAGCTGGGGTGGGTAAAACAGCGATTGCTGAAGGCCTTGCTTATCGTATTGTGAACAAGGAAGTACCTGAAGTGATTGCTGATGCAGTAGTTTACTCACTGGACATGGGTGCATTATTAGCGGGGACCAAATATCGTGGTGATTTTGAAAAACGCTTTAAATCACTATTAAAAGAGTTACAAGCTAAACCAGGTTCAATTTTATTCATTGATGAAATTCATACCATTATTGGTGCCGGTGCGGCATCGGGTGGCGTAATGGATGCATCAAACTTAATCAAGCCACTACTTTCAAGTGGTAAGCTACGCTGCATGGGTTCGACAACTTACAACGAGTTTAAGAACATCTTTGAAAAAGACCGTGCTTTAGTTCGTCGATTCCAAAAAATTGATGTGCTTGAACCAAGTGTTGCTGATACCACTAAAATTCTTAACGGCTTAAAAGAGCGTTATGAAGAACATCACGGTATTCGTTATACACAAAAAGCTTTAAAAGCCGCAGCAGAACTGAGTGCTAAATACATTAATGAACGTCACCTACCTGATAAGGCAATTGATGTCATCGATGAAGCAGGAGCTAATCAGCGTCTACAGCCTGTATCGAAGCGTAAGAAAACCATTGGTGTGGCTGATATTGAACTAATTGTGTCAAAAATGGCTCGTATTCCACAACAAAGCGTTTCTTCAAGTGATAAAGAAACACTGAAAAACCTTGACCGCAACCTGAAGATGCTGGTGTTTGGTCAAGATCAGTCAATCGATGCGCTCACTTCGGCAATACGTTTATCGCGTTCTGGTCTTGCAAACGAAGATAAACCGGTTGGTTCATTCTTGTTCGCTGGCCCAACAGGGGTTGGTAAAACAGAAGTTACTAAACAGCTTGCTAAGTGTATGGGTGTTGAGTTTATTCGCTTTGATATGTCTGAATATGTTGAAAGGCATGCGGTAAGTCGACTAATCGGCGCACCTCCAGGTTATGTTGGTTTTGAACAAGGTGGTTTACTTACTGAAGCTGTGATCAAAAACCCACATGCAGTTGTACTATTGGATGAGATAGAAAAAGCGCACTCAGATATTTATAATATTCTGTTGCAAGTAATGGATCATGGAACACTGACAGACAATAATGGCCGTAAAGCCGATTTCAGAAATGTGGTTGTAGTGATGACAACCAATGCAGGTGTTCAGGAAACAGTCCGTAAGTCGATTGGTTTCACTGAGCAAGATCACTCTCACGATGCAATGACTGAAATCAATAAAGTGTTTTCACCTGAATTTAGAAACCGTTTAGATAACATTATTTGGTTTAATCACCTTGAAAAAGAAGTTATTTTGCAAGTGGTTGATAAGTTTATTGTCGAATTGCAAGCACAACTTGATAAGAAATCAGTTAATCTTGAGCTAACTTCAAAAGCAAGAGAGTGGTTGGCTGACAAAGGCTATGATAAAGCTATGGGCGCGCGTCCAATGGCCCGTGTTATTCAAGATGAGCTTAAAAAGCCTCTAGCAAATGCAATTTTGTTTGGTGAGCTAGCTGATGGTGGTTCGGTTAAGGTATCGGTCAAAGATAAAAAAATTCATTTTGATTTTGAGACCAACCTAGAAACTGCTTAGCCTAATAAGTTAAGTACAAACAAAAAGCCCAGCTAATGCTGGGCTTTTTGTTTATTAAATGGAATTAAAACTAAGTTAGTTTTAACACCATTTAACAAACGCTTTTAGCTCTTTGTAATAAACACACCTGCTCATTCAAAGCAGCAAAAAGCTAAATCTCTCGTTAACGCACTAACTTAGCGAGCACGGAATACGATGCGACCTTTCGATAAATCGTAAGGAGTCATTTCTACGGTTACTTTGTCGCCAGTTAAGATGCGGATGTAGTTTTTTCGCATTTTACCAGAGATATGAGCCACAACAACGTGACCATTTTCTAGCTCAACTCGGAACATTGTATTTGGTAAAGTATCAAGGACCGTACCTTGCATTTCGATTACGTCTTCTTTCGCCATGTTTAGCGTAACACCTCTTTAATAGTTAAACGCTGCAGATTTTGCCGAAAATACTGCAATAAGTAAAGCTACAGGGCTCATTTTTGTAAATTAAATCGCCAACCACTGATCGCCAATGTGCTTTTGTGCAGGCAAAAATTGGGTTTTATATTTCATTTTATTGCATTCGTCGATTTGGTAACCCAAATAGACGAATTGTTTTGCTTGTTGTTTTGCAAATTTAATTTGCTCCATGATCATGATGCTACCAATACTGTACTGCTCATAATCAGGATCAAAAAATGTATAAATCGCAGAGACTGAGTTGCTCATACAGTCGGTCACAGCAACGGCAACTAACTTATCATCATCCCGTAACTCTATAAAAATTACAGGTAGCCATTGGCAAAACAAAAAGCTTTCGTACTGATTTTGATCAGGTGGAAACATAGAACCATCTTGGTGTCTTTGCGTGATATACTTGCAATATAACGGGTAGTACTCAGCCCGTTCATAATCACTGTAGCTTACAGTAAATATTTTTTTTGCTTTGTTTAGTTTACGTTTTTGTGATTTAGATGGAGTAAATTGCTGGGCTAATACGCGTACTGAGTTGCAAGCCTTACAAACAGGGCAATGAGGACGGTATATTTGGTCACCACTGCGCCTAAATCCCAATGCTAATAATTGCTCAAATTTATCAGGGCAATAACAACTTGGGTCAAGAATAACAAGTAGTTGCTCCTGACGGTCTGGTAAATAGCTGCAATCAAATTGCTGGCTTAAACCAAGCCTAGCGGGTAAGTGCTCAGTCATAAATATTAATCAACTCTTGTGGTTGCCACATATGTTTTTTAGGCACAAAACTGTGCGCTAATTTAAGTCTAGTTAAAAATTCCCTGCGTGGGATAACTTTTGCACCTAAAGTGATTAAATAAGGGTTTTCTAATTGGCAATCAATAAAATGAGCTTGGTGTTTCTTAAGCCAATTAACTAATGCCCACATTGCCAGTTTCGAACCATTACTGACTTCATGAAACATTGATTCACCACAAAATATACCGTTTTGCATGATGCCATACAGGCCAGCAACTAATTTATCTTCATGCCAAATTTCAAGGCTATGAGCGATACCTTGATGGTGTGCTTCGATATAGGCATGCATCATTTGCTCAGTGATCCAAGTTCCTTCTGCATCGATACGCTGTTCACGACAAGCATTGATAACGTGCGCAAATGCGTGATTAACAGTGACACGCACAGGAAAACGCTTTAAATACTTTTTTAAACTGCGGCTAACATGAAATTCATCGAGCTCAAGAATACCGCGCATACTAGGCGACCACCACATAATGGGTTCATAATCACTAAACCAAGGGAAAACACCTGTATTGTAGGCTCTTTGGATACGCTCAACTGATAGGTCACCCCCAATCGCCAACAGGCCATCAGGCTCATCAAGGGCTAATTCTGGATCTGGAAAATCAACTGTCTCGGGCGAGAGTTGGTAAAGTTGCTTGATCATATCAGCGTTATCGTTGTTATTTGTTCTAATTTTAACAAAATTTTAGTTATAAAAAAGGGGCTGTTTTTGCAACAGCCCCAGTAATTAGTGTTTTAGATCAACTAATTTATAGGTTATCTAAGAAACGTTCAGCATCAAGCGCAGCCATACAGCCAGTACCTGCTGATGTGATTGCTTGACGGTAAATGTGATCTGACACGTCACCTGCAGCAAATACACCTGGTACGCTTGTTTGCGTTGCGTTGCCGTTTAAGCCTGACTGAACTACTAAATAGCCGTCTTTCATTTCTAGCTGACCTTCAAACATGTCAGTATTTGGCTTATGGCCAATTGCAATGAATACACCCGCAAGATCTAGATTTTCTGTTTCTTCAGAATCAGTTGCTTTAATACGAATGCCAGTTACGCCCATTTCATCACCAAGCACTTCATCTAAAGTGCGGTTGTAATGTAAAACAACGTTACCGTTTTCTGCTTTTTCTTTTAAACGATCAGCTAAGATCTTTTCACTGCGGAAGCTATCACGACGGTGAATAACGTGAACCTCATCAGCAATGTTTGATAAATAAAGCGCTTCTTCAACAGCTGTGTTACCACCACCTACAACCGCTACTTTTTGACCGCGGTAGAAGAAACCATCACAGGTTGCACAAGCAGAAACACCACGACCTTGGAAGTTAGTTTCTGATTCTAAACCTAAGTATTTAGCAGATGCGCCTGTCGCGATAATTAATGCATCACAAGTATATGTGCCAGAGTCACCAGTTAAAGTGAAAGGGCGTTTTGATACATCAACTTTGTTGATATGATCAAAGACAATCTCAGTTTCGAAACGTTCAGCATGCTCTTTCATACGATCCATTAATGCAGGACCCGTTAAGCCGTGTGCATCGCCTGGCCAGTTTTCAACTTCAGTCGTCGTAGTCAACTGACCACCTTGTTGAATACCAGTGATAAGGACAGGGTTTAGGTTAGCTCGTGCTGCGTATACCGCTGCTGTGTAGCCCGCAGGGCCAGAACCTAAGATTAATAGTTTACAGTGTTTTGCGTCACTCATGTTTTTTCCTAAAAACGTTTCAATACGATGTCTATGCGCCCGATTCTAAGAAAAACAAGGCGGATGTAAACAAAAGCCCTGATTATTTTTTTAGTCAAATCGCTAAGCTGTCAAATAATCCTTACTTATTATAATTTAAATAGCTCTTTTTGCTCACAAAATGGTCTAATTGCCAATTGTTATGCCTTCAAAGTACGGTAATTCATGACCAAGCAATAATTTTTTGATATGTTTTAGCTAATTTTGATATTAGCTCGTGCTATGAGCTAACTAAACGAACAGGCAATTATGGTATTTTGGCAGGAAAAGCCCGCTTTTGGGCTGACTACACAAGACGTACAAGTCTTAACCAATGCAAAAGAGTATCGCACTGAACTATTGCGTTTAATTGGTTCAGCAAAAAACAGGATTTATATTACCGCATTGTATCTTCAAGACGATGAAGCGGGGCGCGAAATATTAACTGCGTTACATCAGGCATCACTTACTAATCCTGATTTAGAAGTAAAAGTGTTGGTTGATTTCCATCGTGCCCAACGTGGTTTGATTGGAGCAGCTAAATCTGATGGCAATGCCAGCATGTATTGTGATTTTCAAGAGCAGTATCAGTCAAATGTGGAAGTATATGGTGTACCTGTAAAGGCAAAAGAGCTTTTCGGGGTTCTGCATTTAAAAGGCTTTGTAATTGACGATACATTATTATACAGCGGTGCAAGCTTAAATAATGTGTACCTTCAGCAAGATGAGCGTTATCGTTTAGATCGCTATTTTTTAGTTCATCAAGCTGGATTATGCAATTCGGTCATCGAATTTATTGAAACTCATCTTTTAAGTTCTGTTGCGGTACCACGCATCGATATGCGCCCACTCGTAAAATTTAACGATATTAAAGTCGCGCAGAAGCAATTGATGCGTGACCTTAAATCGGCAAGTTACGCAAGCGCCGCAGAAGCAAGTGCTGGTGAGCTTGGTGTCCGATTGTTCTTAGGTTTAGGGCGCCGTAGCAATAAGCTGAATCGTTTAATCAAATCGTTATTTGATACCACAGAACAAGAGCTTGTTCTCTATACCCCTTACTTTAACTTTCCTGCACCTTTAATGCGGTCATTACGACGTTTATTAAAACAAGGCAAGCAAGTGACTATTGTCGTAGGTGATAAAACCGCGAATGATTTTTATCTGCCGCCAAGTGAGCCGTTTAGTAAAATTGGTGCATTACCTTATTTATATGAAACCATTTTGTATAAGTTTTTAAAGTCACAAAAACGCCACATCAGTAATGGTAATTTGAATGTTTACCTTTGGAAGCATGAAAGTAATTCTTTTCACTTAAAAGGGATTTGCTCAGATAAGCGCTTACATTTATTAAGTGGGCATAATTTAAATCCGCGCGCATGGGGCTTAGATATCGAAAACGGTATTTTAATTGACGACCCTAAGCAGCATATTCTTGAGCAAATAGAAAATGAAAAACAAGCTATTTTGCAGCATTGTCGTCGTTTAACAGGTCCACAGGATTTAGAGACGATGGATGACTATCCTGCACCGGTTAAAAAGCTATTGGGGCAGGCTAAACGTGTAAAAGTTGATTTTATTATCAAGCGTTTTATTTAGGGCGTGTATATGGTCTCCTCCAACATTGCAAGAATAAACAATGAGTTTTGACAGGGATAGGTTTGCGTTCGTATATCCGGCTTCTTAATTGAAACACTTTGGTTTCGAGCCTCGATGAACTTCGCACATATCGTCCTTATCGTTGACACGAGTTTATCAAACTCACACGCCCTATCAGGTTTTCGATATGTCGGTTTTACCTGTTTGTCATCACTTGATGTTTATTCAGCAATCCTCTGAAGTGAACTCGTTATTCATTGTTAAGCCGTTACCAAATCATCGTTGTAACGACCGCCGTGTTTTAATATCGCCCAACCAACGCGAGCTAACTTATTGGCAAGCGCAACCGCAGCTTTGTTCCTGCCTCGCGTTTGCTCTATTCGCTTTATCCATTTTGCCAGTGGCGTATCTTTGTTCGCACTGACTCGCATAACGGCTCTGGCACCGTGTATCAATAAGGTTCTTAAATACCCATCGCCCCGTTTACTGATACCCAGTAAATTTTGTTTACCGCCGGAACTATGTTGCCTCGGAACTAAACCTATGGAAGCTGATACCGCTCGTCCATTGTTAAATTCACTGCCATTGCCCACATGTTGATAAAACGCACTGGCAATCAATGGGCCAATACCCGGAATACTCTGTAATCGAACACAGGCATCATCTTTACTTAAGTCATGGATTTTTTGAGTATAAACATCCAGGTGCGCTTTAAGCTCTGACAACTTTTTATAGTGTTGTTCCAATAATTCCTTGAACAACTCACTCAACCCATTATTTGCTTCTCTATCGTATAACTCAGGCAAGGCCTTATAAACATTATGTACTCCCAATGGAATGACAATCCCATACTCATACAATAAGCCTCGTATTTCATTACTATTCGCTGTTCTGTCTCGCTCACATTTCTTGCGTAGTACATGCAGCGATTGAATATCTTGTTGGGTTTGGGTTTTTGTTCTAACAAAACGCATTTCTGGTCGCACAACAGCTTCGGCTATGGCTAATGCATCATTAAAATCTGTTTTGTTACCTCTGACATAAGCCTTTACGTGTTGAGGCGCTATTTGTTTTACCCGATGCCCCAGTTTTTCGAGTTCTCTTGCCCAGTAATGTGCACTGGCACATGACTCGACTCCAACTAGGCAATCATCTAGTTGAGCAAAATAATTCAGTATTTCTTTTCTTCTCAGGATTTTTTTCTTAACAATTTTACCTACTTGATTACAGCAAACCACATGACTCACATTCTTTGCTAAATCTAATCCAACTGTTGTAATATTCATCTCGGTCTCCTCGCTTTATTACTTGAATCGTTCAATTCCAAGTTTGGCACATTGCGATGCCGAAAGGGAGGAGACCATTTCATCGTTGACCTTTGTAGATTAAAATTTGTTCTCTCTAGGGGCGATTTAATCGCCTTTAGGAAGACCCCGGACGGCAGAGCGCGTTTGACATTGATACTGCGTTATCGCCTATTTTTGTGGAACGATCACACTATATGGGTTCTGTCTTGCCTAAATATAAAAAAAGCAGCGAAATGCTGCTTTTTTTATATTTAGTTATTAGCTTACTTTTGTTGGGCATCTAAAGATTTACCGTTAACCTCTTTTGAGTCATCGCTCATCAAGTATAGGTAAGTTGGCATTAAATCTTCAGGTGTTGCTAATTTATCTCTATCTTCACCAGGGTAAGCAGAAGCACGCATTGATGTACGGGTAGCACCTGGATTAATACAGTTAACACGAATATTGGTTTTACCTACTTCACAAGCCCAAGTTTGCATCATACCTTCAACAGCAAATTTTGATATAGCATAAGCACCCCAATGTTCACGGCCTTGGCGGCCTACACCTGACGAAGTAAAAATAACAGATGCACTTGGTGATTTGCGAAGCAGTGGGAACATAAATTTAGTGATCATAGCTTGCGCAGTTACGTTAACCTTCATAATATTTTCGAAGGTTGAAACGCAGAAGTGCTCAAGCGGACCTAATGATCCTAAAATACCTGCGTTATTTAATAAGCCATCTAACTTACCGAACTGCATTTCAATGGTTGCTGCTAAGTCTCGGTAGTTTTGTTTAGTCGCACCTTTTAAATCCATCGGTACGATAGCAGGTTGTGGATATCCTGCATTTACGATCTCATCATATACACATTCTAGTTTATTTGTTGTTTTCCCGAGTAAAATAACAGTGGCACCATGCTTAGCATAAGTTAGTGCGGCAACACGGCCAATGCCATCACCGGCACCTGTTATTAAAATTACTTTGTCTTTTAGCGCATTCTCTGCGGCTTTGTAAGTATGCATAAACGTACCATTGATTAGATTTTTCGCCATTTTACCATAGCAAAAAGCCAAGTTATCGAATTTATTGCAAATTAAGGTGGCGAAAATCGAAACTTTACGTTAACTTTAACTGGTCTAATGTCTTATTAATATTCCAATTACATTAAATTAACTTAGAATAATGGTAGTAGAATAACTACTTTTTACCTTGAACACACAATAACAATAAGATTTGCGCGGAGCGAAATTATGAAAAAACTGCTACTTTCACTAGCCATTGCGTCAGCCATTACTGGCTGTGGTGGAGGGGAAACATTAGAAGATGTAAAAAATGATAATCCACCTGTTCTCCCAACCGCGACAGTAAAATTTGACCCAGCAAATAGTGTGATCTCAGTACCAAATGATTTATTAATGAGTGGTACTCTTGATGGCACTTTAAACATGCCAGGTGAATTAGATGACAACAATGTTAGTGTTGAACGTGCAGCGTATGCTGATCCACAACTTGCACTTGGCGCACTTGATGGTTGGTCAACACAAACTCCGTTTAAAATCGATTTAACTTTTCCTGCGGGTATCTCTCTTGATACGGCATCTGCTGCTTCTCCTGGTGCAGTACGTATATTTGAAGTAATCATGGGCGCAAGCCAAACAGATGAAACTTGTTCGCAAGTGCCTGCGGGTATTGCCTGTAAATTGGTGTCTGAATTAACCTTTGGTGTTGACTTTATTACTCAAGGTTCTGGCGATGCTGTGGCTGTGATCCCACTTAAACCGTTCAAAGCTGGTAGTACCTATATTAACGTTTTAACAACGTCATTAATGGACTCTGAAGGACGTTCAATTGAGCCTTCTTCAACTTACGCGTTAGTGAGCGAAGAGACAGCACTTATCACTGATTCACAGAAGTCACTTCAAGCTGTTATCAATAGCTATGAAGATGCAGTGACATCAGGTGGTGCAATCACAAAAGATGAAATTATCTATTCAGCAGCGATGACAATGCAGTCAGCAGGTCAAGTGCTTGGTACAGTTAAGCAACTCCTCGCAGCGAGTCTTTCGCAACCAGCCTTGCCGACACCTATGGTTCAAATTCCTGAGCAACCGGTTATTACAGTCGAGCAAGTATTTGCATCGCAAGGTATTACAGGTGTTTCACCCGTTTTTGGTGGGGTGCAATATCAAAAAGGTAGCGTGATGTTACCTATGTATTTAGCAACTCCTACAGGTAAAACGGTTGATGATTTATCTGCGACTTATTGGCAAGGGCTTTGTGACAGTGGTGTTGCTGTTTTAGGCTATGCAGCTGCAGCGGGTGATTCATTCCCAACCGATCCTATTAGCGAAACTGATGGCCTTTGTATGGCGTTAAGTGGAGGCAAGTTACGTGATTTAGGCTTAGATCAAACAAAACACTTAACTAAGTACAACACAATTCCAAAAACACAAAGCATTGCTAATGTGCCAGTACAAATTACTAAACCAATTTTACCTGTTATTAATGCAGTGCGAGCTCAGCTTGGCTTAGACGCATTGAGCATGCCTGAGACAGGCTGGCCTGTTGTTATTCTTCAGCACGGCATTACTTCTAAAAAAGAAGATATGCTAGCAATTACAGCGCAATTAACAATGCAAGGTTTTGCAACGGCTGCAATCGATCACCCAATGCATGGTGAGCGTGGCGTAGATGTAGACGGTGACGGTACTGACGACTTTAATGCCTCTACAGGTTCTGTACTAAGTTACATGAATTTACAGTCTTTATTGGTAGCTCGTGATAGTTTACGTCAGTCTGTAGCTGATTTGCTTGGTTTGCGTTTAGGCTTGAACTTTACTGGTGCTGCTGATTTAAATGCGCAAGATGTATCATTCTTAGGACATTCATTAGGCTCTGTTGTTGCACCAGCTTTTGTTGCTGTGACTAATGCACCTTTAGCAGCTCAAGTTGACCCAATGTTCAACGTTAAAAGTGTAGCTCTTGCCAGTGGTGGCGGTGGTATTGCAAACTTCTTGATTGAATCAAATACATTTGGTCCTTTTGTACAAGGTTCTGTATTACTTGCGGCTGGTACTGCAGAGTCAGCAGAGTTTGGCGCTTATACTCAAAATGAAGCATTATCTAACTGTGGTTCACTTGCTTCAAATCAAACAGCTTATGTTACATGTGCTTATAAAGAGTACATAGGTTCGTTAACAGTAGCTGGTGAAACCGAAAAATTAGCTAACATTCAAAGTGTGGTAACTCAGTTTGCATTTGCAGCTCAAACAGCGCTTGATAGTGGCGACCCTTCTAACTATGCAGCATCAGTTGCAGCTCTTGGCACACCAGTTTACATGAGTGTAGTTGTCGGTGATGGTGCGAACAATAATGCTGATATGGTTATTCCACCAATGGTAGCGAGTAATCCAATTGCAGGTAGTTTACCTCTTGCTAATCTAATGGGTTTAACAACAGTTGCACAAACACAAGGCCCAACAGCGGACGCAATGAGCTATGTTGTTAAATTTACCAAAGGTCACCACAGCTCAGTCTTAACACCTGTTGCTACACCTGACTCAGGCGCAACGGCCGAAGAAAGTGCTGCAGCAACGGCTGAAATGCAATTGCAAATCGCGACTTTCTTAGCAAGCCGTGGTCAGTATCTTCAGGTTACAAACTCAGATGTTGTCACTGAATAAACGAAACCTTGTTAATTAAGTAATAACCAATTAAGTAAAAAGCCACTTCATGTGGCTTTTTTTTGCTTTAAAGCGTGGTAAATTGTGGCGAATCATTAATAAATGGAGAGTTTGATTGGAATTTTTATACGAATATGGGTTATTTTTTGCCAAGACCCTCACATTTGTCATCGCAATTGCAGTGATTGTTGCCATTATTATGGGCGCTGCAGTGAAACCCAAAGCTAAAAAAGGTGAGATAACAATTGATGACTTAAGTGAACAACTTGACGATTTAAAGCAAAGTTTTATTGAAAACACCCTTTCAAAGAAAGAGCTTAAAGCACACCACAAGCAGCAAAAACTCGAGGCAAAAAAACAGCAAGGCGACGAGCCAAAAGCGCGCTTATATGTCATAGATTTTAACGGCAGTGTTGATGCTCATGAAGTAGAAAGCCTAAGAGAAGAAATTACGGCTATTTTAACTATTGCTGATAAAGAAAAAGATCGCGTGCTTATTCGTCTAGAAAGTGGTGGTGGTGTGGTTCACGGTTATGGTCTAGCAGCATCACAGTTACAGCGCTTACGTAATGCCGAAATTCATTTAACTGTTGCCATAGATAAAGTGGCAGCCAGTGGAGGGTATATGATGGCGTGTGTTGCCAATGAGATTGTCGCAGCACCATTTGCAATCGTAGGCTCAATCGGTGTTATTGCGCAAATTCCTAACTTTAATAAAATCTTGAAAAAGAATGATGTGGATTTTGAGCAAATCACAGCGGGTGAGTACAAACGTACTTTAACTATCTTTGGTGAAAATACCGATAAAGGTCGTGAAAAATTCAAAGAAGAAATTGAACAAACTCACGGTTTATTTAAAACCTTTGTTAGTAAGCAGCGTCCATCTCTTGATATTGATACTGTTGCTACAGGTGAGCACTGGTTTGCAACTCAAGCGTTTGATAAAGGCTTAGTTGACAAGATTGATACCAGTGATGACATTTTATTGAGCCAAGCTAAAGAGCGCCAAATCTTTAAAGTGAAATACCGTATTAAGAAAAATTTAAGTGACAAATTAGCTATAGGTTTAAGTTCGGGTGTAAGTAAAGCGGGTGTGAGTTTAATGTCTCGCTTAAAAGGCTTAAACCCTTAGGTTGTGCTAAATATAAAATTAAAATAAAAAACCCGCTGTTCGAGCTAACACCGATCAGTTAAGGAATTATATTTTTCAGATCAGTTGACCGATCTTTTAGTGGCTTCAGAATACCCTCATTACTATTTTGGAATGAGGGTATTTTCTTGCTTAGTCATTGGTTGTTAGATACGGAGACATTTGTCGCTCCTGACTCCCTTTCTACATTTCAACAGCACATTCCACTTGATTGGATTTCCCAAGTACTTAAACAGACTGATAAAGCCAGTATTCGCAAACGCAAGTTACCTGCTGAGCTAGTTGTCTGGCTTGTTGTTGCGATGGGGCTCTTTCGCGACCGTCCTATTAGCGATGTTGTAGAGAAACTAGACTTAACGCTGACTGAGACGCTTGGCGATACGGTTGTGCCAAGTGCCATTCCACAAGCGAGGCAGCGATTGAGTAGTGAACCGCTTGAAGCACTGTTCAACCTGTGTGCGACACACTGGACGCAGCAAGAAGATAGTTCAGACACTTGGAACGGCTTACGTTTATTTTCTGTCGACGGGACACAGTTTCGTACCGCGGACACACCCGCTCTGAGTGAGCACTTTCACTATATTAAACATAGTAAAACACGCCATACCGAGTATCCCATCGTACGCATGTGTGCGTTGAGCTCATTGAGGAGCAGGTTGATACATCACGTAGCGTTTGGCCCCAGCTATCAAGGAGAGGTGAGCTACGCTAAAGGGTTATCAGAATATGTCAGCGACAACAGTTTAACCATTTTTGACCGATGCTATCTGAGCGCTGAGTTACTGATTAACTGGCGTCTTCGGCATCCGGCATCTCACTGGATGGTACCAATTAAAGGCAACACGCAGTACACCATCATCGAAACCTATTCGGACTATGATTTTAAAGTTGAAATGAAGGTATCTGCCCACGCTAGAAAGCTGGACCCATCATTGCCAGAGCATTGGCAAGCAAGGTTGGTGTTGTACCCTGAGCCTATGGGGCCAGGAAAAATAAGAGGACTATTATGCTCCCTAGAAGACACAAAGGCTTTTAATACCCGTGACATTCTTGATGTTTACTTCGAGCGCTGGGAAATAGAGAATAGTTATGGCGAGATAAAACACCAGATGCTGGAAGATAGTATTCTCCTGCGAAGTCAGACAGTTGAGGGTATCAAGCAGGAACTATGGGGCATATTATTAGCATATAACCTAGTCAGGGTGGAGATAAGTCGCATAGCAAAAGAAGCCAATGTGTCGCCGCTTAGGATCAGCTTCGTTATGGCACTACGCGATATACAAGATGAAATACTTTGGTGTGCAATCGCTTCACCCGGGTCAATCCCCAAAAAGTTGAAGGCGATGAGAGAGAAAGTGAAACGCTATATTCTTCCTGAAAAAAGAAAACGGCCCAAAAGTAGGACCGTTCGCATTTCTAAAACCAGATACACCATTCAATCAAAACATGCTTAACTGAATGGTGTTAGCTGTTCAAGCGGGTTTTTTACTTATAAATAGCCAGTAAATAATTACTTAATCGATTTATGATAGTCTTCTAAATCTTTAGCGGCATTTGGGTCGTTAAATACGTCTTCATCAAATTCCCCTTCAGATTTCGCAACTACACAAGTCACCATACAGTCACCAGTAACGTTGACAGCAGTACGCGTCATATCAAGTAAACGGTCTACACCAATAATGATAGCAATACCTTCTACAGGCAAGCCTACTTGGTTTAACACCATCGCTAACATAATAAGACCAACACCAGGCACACCAGCAGTACCTACAGATGCAAGTGTTGCGGTTAAAATAACCATTAAGTAATCTGAAATTGTTAAATCAACAGAAAATACTTGTGCAATGAATACGGTAGCAACACCTTGCATAATTGCTGTGCCGTCCATGTTAATGGTTGCACCTAAAGGCACGGTAAATGAGGCAACTGAATTATGTGCGCCTAATTTTTTGCTAGCAGTTTCTAGGGTAATAGGCATGGTTGCACTTGAGCTTGATGTGCTAAATGCAAATAGGCAGGCATTTTTCATTTTCTTTAAAAACGTAATAGGGTTAAGACCTGTAAACATTTTTAACAACACACTGTAGTTAACAATACCGTGGAAGAGTAGGGCAAAAACAACTACACCAAAGTACAATGCAAGGCTCTTTATTAGTTTTAAATCTATAGTAGTAAATAGTTTTGCCATTAAAAAGAAAACACCATAGGGTGCAATATTCATAAGCAAAGTAACTAGCTTTAGAATAACGGTATTTAAGTCTTCAAATACATTTGCTACTCGTTGACCCGCTTTACCACTAAGCGCCATCGCTACGCCAAATAATAATGCAAAAACAATAACCTGTAGCATATTACCGCTTGCCATTGCATCAATAGGGTTTGTCGGGAACATACTAATGATAACTTGTGCGAGAGTTGGCGCTTCTTTTGCACTGTAATTAGCATCTGAAGGTAGATTGATACCTTCTCCTGGATTTACAAATAACGCTAAGGTAATAGCAACGGTAATAGCGATTGCAGTAGTCGCTAAATAAAGCAAAATTGATTTACCACCTAAACGTCCTAATTTCTTGGGGTCGCTTAAGCTGCAAGTACCACAGACTAATGATACAAAAACCAGTGGTACCACAAGCATTTTCAAGCTTGCGATAAATATTTGACCACCAACATGGAAAATTCCATCAACGAAAAATGCTTTAATTGGTAAAGAGAATAACCCTAGTGGAATAAGGAAATCGTCTTCACCCGCTAAAATGGCTTGAAAGATAAAACCAACGATTACACCCAGTACCATACCTACCATGATACGAGATGTAAGGCTTAAAGATCGTACTTTTGACATACACCCAGTCTATTTTTTTATAAATTTTGCCATAGACTACCAGCATGAAGATTTTTATACAGAAAAATTCGATAAATAGTTAAAGAATTTCGTTGCCTTTAAAGGAAAAAAATTATGATCTTCGTTTAATTTTTAGGTTAATATTAGGTAAATATATAAATAATTTTAAAATAGCTAACTAGGGAGAGGTCAATGCCTTTATTGCGATGGCTAAGTATTATAGTTTTCAGCTCATTGTTAGTTGCCTGTGGCGGCGGTGGGTCATTAGAGAATGATAGTGGTTCACTTGGTGGTGGGGATGATGGTACAACCGATAACCCAAGTTTTGTCGTTGCTGTTCAAGGTTTCGTAAAGGACACAGATCAAGAATCGAGCTCAGTAACATCTGATACACCATTAACTATATTAGCTTCTCTGACCAGTAATGGTGATGCGGTTTCAAGTGAAGTTATAAGCTTTAGTTTAGATGGTGACATTGGCTTGCTTGATCCTGTTTCTGGAACTGCTCTGACTAATGCTGGTGGTGTCGCGTCAATTACACTAACTGCGGGTGATACTGCGGGTGCAGGGATTATTACTGCTACTTATGTTGTTGGTGATGAAACATTCAGTGATACCTTTGGCTTTACATCAGATGGCTCTGAAACAGATGACTCAAGTGTTAGTGGCAGTATTACTCTTGATGTGTCAATTTTAGACAGCACAGGCTCGCCATTTACAGTAGAAAACCCTGTTAGCAAAGATAATAAAGGGACAGTTACTGCAACCTTATTAGAAGAAGAACAGCCTTTACAGGGGCAGCTAATTTCTTTTACAACAAATTATACAGGCAAAATCACTCCTGTATTAGGCACTGCATTAACTGATGCAAATGGTGAAGCTTCAGTAACGTTAAGTAGTGGTGATTCTAAAGGGGCTGGTCAAGTAGTTGCTACATACACGGATGAAAGCGGTAACACAATCACTAAAATTGCAGGCTTTATTTCAAATGGTGATGATGCCCCTGTTGAAAGTGCCGAAGCGGAACTTGATATCAAGCTGTTACAAGGGTGCGCAACTAACTGGGAGGCTAATCGTAATACAACATCACTTGAAACAACTTACCTAGCTTCAGGGTGTAGCGTCGTAAATCAGTTTTCATCTGACGAACTCATCGACGTTATGGTAAAAGTGACTGATACAAGTTCGGGTGATGGTATCGACGGTATTATCGCTGAGCTTTCGACTGATCTTGGCGCTTTATTACCAGAATCAGGAAAAGCGCTTACTGACAACTTTGGTTTTGCAATTTTAAAACTACAACCTGGCGCAAATAGTGGTGCAGGTGAAGTATCTGTATCTGCTAAATCGGTGACTGCATCGAAAGCATTCGAAATTGCAACTGCTGAGTTAAGTGTAGAAATTTCAAATGGCTTATATAACAAGGTAGATGACGCCGGTAATGTAATTGATGACGAATTTGTGCCACTTGCAGCGGGTGCAACAACGGTTATTACAGTTAGTATTTATGATGCTGACGGTGAGCTGTTTGTAACGCCATTAGATGTTGAGTTTACATCTGGTTGCGTTGAATCTGACCTCGCTGTTATGGATGACACCGCAACGAGTATTAGCGGTATTGCAACTGCAACATATAGAAGTAACGGCTGTAACACAACACAAGGTGATACGGTCACAGCAACAGTCCTTACCGGGGGAACACCAAAAGTTGTTTCAGTGAATGTGCCAGTATCGGCCGCAGCTGTAAGTTCGATTGAGTTTGTTGAAGCTACCGAGCATGTAATTGCACTAAAAGGGACTGGTGGTGTATCTCGCAAAGAAATTAGTCAACTTACATTTAAGTTAACTGACGAAATTGGTAATACGGCAAAACAAAAGCGATTAGATTTTCGTTTGAGCTCGACTAATGGTGGCATTTCACTTTCTGAAGTAACAGATGCGACAGGTTATTCGCATGCAAGTGTTTCTACAGATTCAGAGGGCTTAGCAAGAATTCAAGTTAATTCAGGCTTTGTACCTCAAGCTGTTCGCGTACAAGCGTGCTACATACCAGATGAACTGATTCCTGAAAACCAAAACGATAATGTAACTTGTTGGAAAGAGCTTTATGATGAATGCCTTCTTGATGAATCTGAGCGAGATAACAATGTTTCATGTCCAACAGGTCAGCTTTCTTTAGTTTCATTAGATGAGCAAATAACAACCGTATCTGATCTTGTTTCAATTAGTTCAGGTTTACCTGATGGTAATAGTTTTACGGCTGCCCCAACAAACTTTAATGTCGAAGCATTAAATTATAACGGTGTTCTTGAGGAAATTAACGTTTATCTTGCAGATCATTTTAATAATCCTGTACCTGATGGCACATCTGTATATTTAACAACAGAAGGCGGTGCTATAGGAACAATTGATGGCACAGAGTTTAACCCTCAGCTTGAGTGTAATACAGTTGATGGACAATGTGTTGCCCAGTGGCGTTCACAAAATCCAAAACCATTTACAGAAGCTAAGTGGGGTAACAGAATCAACAGCATTAATCCAAAAACTGATGCAATTAACTGTGACCTTTACTTTGGAGCCGCAGCGCCTTGTATGGCAGGTATTTTAAACGCTGCATTCAATGAAAATGGCGTACCGCTAGGAGGCCGTGCCACAGTACTTGTCACAGCAAAAGGTCAAGAGTCATTCATCGACATTAATGGTAACGGCCGTTTTGACACCAACGAATATTACAGTGGCTATGACCTGACAGAAGCATTTATCGATCATAATGAAAATGGTTTTTATGATGGTTTAGCAGCAATTTACGACCCAGTTACTGCATCAGTGACAAAGGCTGCTGAAAATTGTCAAGAAGGTGCTACTGATGATCCGTGTAGTCCAGAAAATACGAATGCCGGACACTTCGAAGAAAGCTGGGATATTGACCTTAATGGCATGCATACACTAGCGGATGGAAAATATAATGGTTTAGTATGTAAGTCAGAGGCAACAACGCCAACAGATGGTGATACTTTTGAAAGCCTATGTACTAAAGAATTAGTTGATATTCGAGATTCTTTTGAAATTATTATGTCTGGTAGTACTGCGTACAGTCGATTTGTAGTTACAAAAAATGAGCTGCGTAGCCGATTTGCTGATGCTCTTGCTGAAACAACTGAAGATGATCCTACAGTTTTCACAGATAATGCAATGCAACTTGCTAGGGATATTGAGGAATGTAATCCAATCCGACGTTTTCCTGCAGCTGATGTAAAAGGTGCGTTTGTTCTCGATTTAGAGGAAACAGCTGATACTAATTATTGTGATGTGAGAAATATAAACATTACAACTGCTGATTCTGGTACTGAATTAGCCGCATTAACTTTTGCAGTTTATTACTCTGATATTTTTAATAATCCAATGCCTGCAGGGACCAGTGTTTCAGTAACTGCAGATAATGGAGAATACAGCGGCACTGATGGCTTTGAGCTTCGAAATTCAGCTGCGACAGCAGCGTTTGGAGAAGTTTTATCAATAAGTCGAGAGTCAGAAAGAAATGGTAAAACTGAAGGCTTTTTAACTGTTGAATTTACAACTGGAAAAGGCAACATTTCAACTGCTCGAATTGCAATTACTGATGATGGCTAATAAGTAGTTATTTGTTTAAATTTAAAAAAATGCCAACCAGAAGGTTGGCATTTTTGTTGCTGTTCTATATATTCCCCTTGAAATTACCGCAAAACGCCACATTGACTAAATTAGCAACAAAAATTGTTTAATTATTCAGTCAATGAAGAAAAGTTTCGATTAAAAGCTTGTAACAATTGGTGTTTGTAGATATACCTATAAATATTCGTGCTCCAATGTTAAAAAATCATACTTATTTGTTTAATGTGATGGATATACATTTATAAGGGCAAAAAACTTTTAAAATATTCGGTCAGAAATAGGCAGCTATGGGCAAATCACTTGTAATTGTAGAGTCTCCAGCAAAGGCAAAAACAATTAATAAATACTTAGGTAACGATTTCATCGTAAAGTCCAGTGTTGGGCATGTGCGTGATCTACCAACTTCAGGTTCAGGCAAAACGAAAACTGCAGCGACGAAAACGCCTGCTGAAGTTCGAAAAATGTCACCAGAAGAAAAAGCTGCCTACAAAAAGCAACGCGATTATAAAAATCTTGTTGCCCGCATGGGTATTGATCCTGAAAAAGGCTGGGAGCCACATTACGAAGTCTTACCCGGCAAAGAGAAAGTTGTTCAAGAATTAAAAAAACTTGCTGAAAATGCAGATAAAATCTATCTCGCAACCGATTTGGATAGAGAAGGGGAAGCCATTGCATGGCACCTCGAACAGATTATTGGTGGCGAGCCTGAAAAATATAAGCGAGTTGTTTTTAACGAAATTACGAAAAATGCTATTCAACAGGCATTCGAAACACCGGGCGAACTAAACACTGATATGGTGTATGCGCAGCAAGCACGTCGTTTCCTTGACCGTGTTGTAGGTTTTATGGTGTCGCCGCTATTATGGGCAAAAGTTGCTCGTGGCTTATCAGCTGGTCGTGTTCAATCTGTCGCGGTGCGTCTACTCGTTGAACGCGAACGTGAGATTAAAGCATTCATTCCTGAAGAGTTTTGGGATGTCCACGCTGATGTAAAAAATACTGAAGCAGCTTTAAGGTTAGAAGTTACCAAACACGCAGACAAGCCTTTTAAGCCAGTTAATGAAGAGCAGGCGATGTCTGCCGTTAGTCAACTTGAAAAAGCTGACTACAAGGTCATTAGTGTTGAAGAAAAGCCAAGCAAGAGTAAACCGAGTGCACCATTTATTACTTCAACCATGCAACAGGCAGCAAGTACGCGCCTAGGTTATGGTGTTAAGAAGACGATGATGTTGGCTCAACGCTTGTATGAAGCTGGCCATATTACTTACATGCGTACCGACTCAACTAACTTATCGAAAGATGCCGTTGAAATGTGTCGTGATTACGTGACTGAGCAATTTGGTGAAAAGTATTTACCTAAAGCACCTATCAGCTATAGTTCTAAAGGCAATGCACAAGAGGCGCACGAAGCGATTCGTCCTTCGAGTGTCACTGTGTTATCTGGTCATTTAGATGGTGTTGAGGCCGATGCTAAAAAGTTATATGAACTAATTTGGCGTCAGTTTGTTGCTTGCCAAATGGTCCCTGCAGAATACGATTTAACAACTTTAACGGTTGGCGCGGGTGATTATCAATTAAAAGCAAAAGGCCGTGTGCTTCGCTTTGACGGTTGGACAAAAGTTCAGCCAGCTGTTCGTAAGAAAAACGAAGAAGATCAGTCACTGCCTGCAGTTAAAGAAGGTGATGTACTCACGCTTGTAGAGTTAGACCCTAAACAACATTTTACAAAGCCACCAGCACGCTTTAGTGAAGCAAGCTTAGTTAAAGAATTAGAAAAGCGTGGTATCGGTCGTCCTTCTACGTATGCATCTATCATCTCAACAATTCAAGACCGTGGTTATGTGCGTGTTGAGAACCGTCGTTTCTTCGCTGAAAAAATGGGTGAGATTGTTACGGACAGGTTAGTTGAAAACTTCGAAGACCTAATGAACTTTGATTTTACCGCTAAGATGGAAGGTCGTCTGGATGATATCGCAGAAGGTGAACGTGTCTGGACACAAGTACTAGATAAGTTTTATGCGGATTTTTCAACCCAGCTTGAAGTTGCCTCAGGTGATGAAGAGCACGGCGGTATGCGCCAAAATCAAATGGTTGAAACCGACATCGATTGTCCAACCTGTGGTCGCAAGATGGGTATCCGAACTGCATCAACCGGTGTGTTCTTAGGCTGTACGGGTTACAACCTGCCACCAAAAGAGCGTTGCACAACAACTATGAACTTGGTGCCAGGCGATGAAGCAATTGCTGCAGATGTTGAAGACGTCGAAACAGAATCACTGATGCAAATGAAGCGTTGTCCAATCTGTGAAACGGCAATGGATTCATACTTAATCGATGAAACACGCAAATTACATGTATGTGGTAACAACCCTGCGTGTAAAGGATATATCGTTGAACAAGGTACCTTTAAAATTAAAGGTTACGACGGCCCCATTATTGAATGTGATAAATGTGGTTCAGATATGCAGTTAAAATCAGGTCGTTTTGGTAAGTACTTTGGCTGTAGTAATGAAGAGTGTAAAAATACTCGTAAGTTACTTAAAAATGGTGAAGCTGCACCGCCGAAGGAAGATCCAGTTCATTTACCTGAGCTAGAGTGTGAAAAATCAGAAGCTTATTTTGTACTGCGTGATGGTGCATCGGGTATTTTCTTAGCTGCAAATACTTTCCCTAAATCACGTGAAACGCGTGCGCCTAAAGTTGAAGAGTTAAAACGCTTCAGAGACCGAATTTCTGAAAAGTTTTACTATCTTGCCGATGCGCCGGCACAAGACCCTGATGGCAATCCTTCAATTGTACGTTACAGCCGTAAAAATAAAGAGCAGTATGTAATGAGTGAAGTAGATGGCAAAGCCACAGGCTGGACTGCTCACTACCAAAATGGAAAATGGGTAGAAGAGAGTAAAAAGAAAGCGCCTAAGAAAAAAGCGGCGACTAAAAAGTAAGTTTACATCTATTTAGATCATAAAAAGGGATTGCAGTTGCAATCCTTTTTTTTGTGCTTTTATGACATTTGCTAATGTCGTTTTTTACCAATCTTTGCTTTTAATCAGTTGCTATTCTGTCTCCATTATTAAGATAGGAGATTTATAATGCAAACTCGTTTATCCCAACAGCAGGTATATTCACTTAACCCAGGACTTGTTGAACATTTAACTGGACTGAGCACACTACCAGAAGATTCAAAAATAACTAGTAGGATTGTAGATCTAGTAAGACTCAGAGTGTCGCAAATAAATGGCTGTGGATTTTGTCAGCATATGCACTCAGCAGAGTTAAGACGCCATGGAGAGCATCAGCAACGATTAGATGTATTGGCTGCTTGGCGAGAAGTTCCAGTGTTCTCAGAGGAAGAAGTTTCAGCATTAGCCTGGGCAGAAGCATTAACAAATATCATTGATAAGCATGTTGAAGACAATGTGTACAACCAAGTGTCTTTAATATTTACTGAAAAAGATGTCGTGGCACTGACGGCAATTGTGTTAGAGATTAATAGTTGGAACCGTGTCGTTAAAGCGTTTCACTTTATCCCTGAGTTAACGGAGTAGAGAATAATTATGAAGTTTACACTCGCACCTAGGGTTAATGCGTTGGTAAATATATTATCAGCATGCGCCTTTTTCTTTGGTAGTATCTTATTTTTACCTGCATTTATAGAATATGCCACATTGGGGGTGGTGTTATTCATGATAGGTTCGTTATTATTTTTATTAAGTGCATTCGCTGATTATTACAGCCATTAATAACAAAAAACCGGAGCGCACATCTTTGTGTCATTCCGGTTTTCCATATTCTAAGCTGGCGTAAAATTAGATTTGTACGTCTTTTACTTTTTTATAGCCTTCAGCTTCAAGCTCATCGTTCACACACTTTAATACGTATGGCTTTAATTCTTCGTTGCTGATGTCATCATCTTTTGCCCAGTTTAAACACATTTCGGTGTATTCTTTGATCATTTCAGCTGATGCTTCTGGTGCTTCATTAGCGATTGCATTCGTTGCTGACACGCTTAAAACAGGTGCCAAAATTAGTGCTAGCAATGCTTTTTTCATTTAATTATTCCTAATCAACAAAAGTAATTATTACCGGCTCAATTGCACAGTAATGGTGCGCAATGTGTATCTCACTTTGCTTGAGTGAATTTATAAACTAAATTTCAAAAAAAGATAACGAAATTTTTTTATCGTAAAGATAAGCAAAAAATAACCACTATTTTTACCTCTAAGGCTAGCAATGGTGAGGCTAATACACGTATTATCGCGCTAATTTTAAAAAGAAAAGTGAATTAAGTTATGTCTGAACAAGTGACTCATTCAAAAATAAAGAAAGTACCAAGCAAGCTAGAACACGTTGTTGAGAGTTTTATTTTTCGCTCGCGTTGGTTATTAGCGCCATTCTTTATTGGCTTATTAGTCGCTGTGGTATTACTGCTGCTAAAGTTCTTTAAATACTTATACAGTATGGCCTTAAATACGTTCACTGCGTCAAACCAAGAGCTTTTGGTGGGCATTTTGACTTTAGTTGACACTGCGCTACTAGCAGGGCTTTTGCTTATTATCATTTTCAGTGGTTACGAAAACTTTGTTTCAAAGTTAAATATAGAAAATCACGAAGATCGACCTGTTTGGATGGGTAAGGTTGGTTTCTCGGGTCTTAAGATGAAATTGATCAGTGCAATTGTTGCTATATCGGCTGTCGAGCTTTTAAAAGTGTTTATCAGCTCAAACAATCATTCCACAGATGAGTTACTCTGGAAGGTGTTAATTCATGTTACTTTTGTGGTGTCGGGGGTGTTATTTGCGCTAACGGATTACATAAATAGTAAAACCATGAACCATTAATAGCAATCTTCCATAAAAAAGCCCTGCAATAGCAGGGCTTGGTTTTTAACAACTGATTCTTAATTCAGGGTTGCGTAAAAGCAACCGAACCCGGGCAGAGTGACTGTATTATTGTTTAATTCAGCTGTGTGATGAGAGATCTCAGTATGCTGTGAAGACACAGAGTCAGAGATTGTCAGTTCACTACTTTGCGCAGCCAAGTTAAATGCACAAAGCATTTTAGTGTCGTTAAGCGTTCGATAAAAAGCAAGCACAGGCTCTTGCGTATCTATAAATTCAATATCGCCTTCTAAGAGAACGTTTTTGTCTTTACGCCATGCCATAAATTCACGGTAGGCATTCAAAATCGAATCTTTATCTTGATCTTGCGTATTTACCGCAACTGTTTTGTGCGCATCGCCCACAGGTAACCAAGGTTTTACTGATGAGAAGCCAGCTTGCTCTGCATCCGTTGCATCCCAAGGCATCGGTGTACGACAACCGTCACGGCCTTTAAAGTTTGGCCAGAATGTGATGCCATATGGGTCTTGTAGGTCTTCAAAAGCGACTTCAGCTTCACCTAGGCCAAGCTCTTCACCTTGGTACATACATACGCTGCCACGTAAAGAGGCTAGTAGGGCTGTTAGCATCTTACATTGTTGTGGCTCAATCGTATCGCCTTTACTCCAGCGACTAGCAACGCGTTCTACGTCGTGGTTGCTAAAAGCCCAGCATGGCCAGCCTTCAGTCATGCGCTGCTCTAGGGTGCTTACAGTTGTACGAATATACTCAGCGCTATAGTCATTGGTAAGCAGCTCAAAGCTATAACCCATATGGAGTTTGTCACCACCTGATGTGTACTCAGCCATGGTTGCAAGTGAATCTTCAGATGAGATTTCGCCTAATGCAACTGTGCCAGGGTATTTGTTTAATAGGGCACGAATGTCTTGCATAAAACTCAGATTCTCAGGTTGCGTATTATTGTAGTAGTGATACTGGAACGCATATGGGTTGTCTTCGCTAAAGCCACGGCCTTGACGCTTCTCTGGTGGCTTAGCAGGGTTATCCCGTAATTGAGCATCGTGATAGCAAAAGTTAATGGCATCTAAGCGGAAACCATCAACACCTTTCTTAAGCCAAAACTCAACATTGTCTAACACCGCTTTACGTACTTCAGGGTTATGGAAGTTTAAATCTGGCTGCTCAGCAAAGAAGTTATGTAAGTAATATTGACCACGACGCGGTTCCCACTGCCATGCAGGGCCACCAAAAATAGATAACCAGTTATTTGGTTGTGTACCGTCCGGCTTTGCATCAGCCCATACATACCAATCTGCTTTGTCGTTAGTTTTATCTTCACGGCTATCAAGGAACCATTGATGTTGATCTGAGGTATGGCTCAATACCTGATCTATAATGATTTTAATATCACGTTGGTGCGCTTGTGCAATGAGTTCATCAAAATCATCAAGGTTACCAAACAATGGGTCGATATCACGGTAGTCACTGATGTCATAACCAAAGTCTTTCATTGGCGATTTAAAGAAAGGTGAAACCCAAATAGCATCAACACCTAGGCTTTTAATGTAATCAATGCGATCAATGATACCTTTGATATCACCAATGCCATCGCCATTGGTGTCTTGGAAACTGCGCGGGTAAACTTGATAAATAACCGCACCTTTATACCACTGCTTTTGAGCCATGTTTTTCTCCATCGTGACACTCAGTGTATGTAAACTGTTAGGCAACCGTTAATGCAATATGTTGCCGGAATGTCAAAAGCATACGTGAAGGGTGAGATACTGTAAAAACTCTGCATACGTATGCACGCCAAATTCATCTATGTGCTCAGTAAAATTCATTAACTTGATTTAAAAGTAAACAACTCGAATATCAATTAATAAAACTTACCAATTAGATATTCCTTCTCTTATCAACAAATGAAAACTCCAGCTTGGTGCATAAAATAGCTGGATTACACCAGAATGGTGCACCATCACAATTGGTAAGACCAATTATCATTGGTGCAGGTCTGTTCCTAATATAATTGCGTCATGTCGCTATTTAAGCGAGATAAATGGCTTAGTATCCATTTCTGTAACCAAATTAGGTTCTTAAATATAGCAAAAATGTTTCATTACTATTAACTAAGACGTAAAAATCATTAAATACTTTAAATTCAGTGGCTTGAAGGTTGGTTTTGTAAAAATGTTGTTAATTTTTGTGAGGGTGAGCTACGCTGAATACGTATGCATAAATTTGTTAAGAAAATAATCAGAGCGTTAATATTCAATTCGACAACAAAATCAGTCAGCGAATTTCAGCTATTATGTTAATGAATAACTGCAACACGTTGGCATTACAATTTGGGTAATGGGAAAACATCATGTCTATGTTCAAACCAAGTATATTAACTCTGGCTTTAACAGCCGCAGGTTTAAATAGCTTTGTAGCGTATGCTGCAGAAGAAGACCAAAAAGCGAAAAACGATAACGTTGAAGTTATCGAAGTTAAAGGTTTTCGTGGCAGTGTTGTAGAATCTATTAATACTAAACGCTTCACTCCTGAAGTTGTTGAGTCAATCTCTGCAGAAGATATCGGTAAATTACCTGATTCATCAATTGCAGAATCAATCGCACGCCTTCCTGGTTTAACAGCACAACGCCTAGACGGTCGAGCTAGCCGTGTAAGTGTTCGTGGTTTCAGTGAAAACGAAAGTGCAACGACATTCAACGGTCGTGAGCAAGTATCAATCGGTGACAACCGTGGTGTAGAATTTGACCTTTATCCATCAGAAATTATGAGTGGCGTAACGGTATACAAAACACCAAGTGCAGGTATTGAAGCTGAAGGTATTGCTGGTGTAATCGACATGCAAACTGTGAAACCTTTAAGTAAAGGTGAACAAGTTATCATGTTCAACGGTCAATATGAGCAAACAGGTTTTGATAAATTAAATCCAGACGGTGACGACCAAGGTTTCCGCGGTACGTTCTCATACATTGACCAATTTGCTGATGACACAATCGGTGTTGCATTTGCATACAACACGATGAGCTCACCAAACCAAGAAAAACGTTGGAACTCGTGGGGTTATCCTGAGTTTACGGGTGAAGATGGCAATACATACTCAATTTTAGGTGGTGCTAAGCCATTTGTACGTTCATCGACTCTTGAGCGTGATACAGCAATGCTTGTAATTGAAGCTGCGCCGACTGATCGCTTAAACATGACATTTGATGCCTTATATGTAGATTTCTCAGATGAAAAAATCCTACGTGGTATAGAAGTTCCATTCGCATGGGGCCAAGGTTCAATCGACCCAAGTTCAGCAGTTGTTGACGCTGACACTGGTTTCATTACTAGTGCAGTAACAGAAGGCCAACGTGTTGTTGTTCGTAATGACTACGAAGAGCGTAATGCTGAGCTCACTCAGTTTGGTTTTAATGCAAAATATGACATTAGCGATGATTGGTCAGTAGAATTTGACGTAAGCCGTTCTGAAGTTGAACGTCAAATTTGGAGTATCGAAAGCTACTCAGGTACAGGTCGTGGTGACGCGAATGGTGTTGCTGATACAATCGGCTATGAGTTTGACGGTGGTAACACTGGCGCGCAATTTAGTCATAACCTTGATTACAGTGATTATGACTTAATTCAACTTGGTGGCCCATTATCTTGGGGTGCAAGTGCTGCACTTAATGACAAGTATGGTTTAACAGGTACTGAGTATCAAAATACAGCGCAAGATGGCTTTATTAATGCGCCAGAAATTAATGATGAACTAAGCACATTAAAACTTGCTGCAAGCAAAGTACTTGATAATGCTTACATCAGCCGAGTGTCATTTGGTATGTCATACCGTGACCGTGAAAAGAGTAAGTTGTCGGAAGGTTACTTCATGACATTAAAAGACTTCTCTTTATCGAACCCTGGCATGGTATCAATCCCGGAGCAATACCGCTTAGGTACAGCGAGTCTTGATTTCATCGGCATGGGTAACATGGTTGCTTATGATACCAATGGTTTAGTAAATGATGGTTATTATAACCTTCTTCAAGAAAGCCTTACTGATTCAAAGCACAAAACACAATCTTGGACTGTACAAGAAGAAGTAACAGCATTCTTTGCTCAAGCTGATATCAATGCTGAGCTGGGTTCAATCCCTGTAACAGGTAATATTGGTGTTCGTTATGTGAAAACTGAACAGTCTTCACAGGGTTTTGCTGCAAACACTGTTGATGGTTTAGTTGTTGTATCAGAGACCGATGTAAGCCATGACTACAGCCACTTCTTACCAAGCATCAATTTATCGTTTGCAATTGATGAAGAGCAAACTGTACGCTTCGGCGCAGCGAAAACGATTTCTCGTGCTCGCTTAGACGAAATGAACTCATCAGTTAATGCATCTTATAACCAACAACCAGATGAAAACGGTAACTACTGGAGTGTATCTGGTGGTAACCCAGAGCTTGAGCCTAAAGAAGCAACTGGTTTTGATTTAAGCTACGAAAATTACTTCCATGAAGAAGGTTATTTCGCTGCAGCTGTATTCTACAAAGATATCACTCAGTGGATTTTCGATGGTACTTATGAAATTGATATGAGTGGTGTAGCTGACCCGTCTACTGGTGAAATCCCTGCGACTTCAACTGGTACTGGTTCTGGTAAAGTAAATGGTGGTTCTGGTGACCTTTGGGGTTATGAGCTTTCATTAACACTACCGTTCACAATGTTCAGCGAATCTTTAGACGGTTTTGGCCTAATCGCAAGCCATACAGGTGTTGAGCAAGACTTAACTGACCAAAATGGTAACGACTATGAGCTACCTGGCCTATCTGATCAAATCGATAGCTTAACAGTTTACTTTGAGCGTAATGGTTTCCAAGCGCGTACCAGCATGCGTAAGCGTAGCGACTTTAAAGGTGACGTATACGGTTTAGGTTTTGCTACTACACAAGTTGATATTAAAGGCGAAACAATTTGGGATGCTCAAATTGGTTATGACTTCAGCGAAGGTGGTGTAGAGAGCCTTGACGGTTTATCTGTCACTTTCCAAGTACAGAACATCACTGAAGAGCCGTTTACATCACTACAAGGTGATAACTCACTTCAAGTACGTGATTACCAAGACTACGGTCGTACATTCCTGTTAGGCTTCAGCTATAAGCTGTAATTAGCTAAAACAGCGATAGAAAATTGCCCTTGTGATTTGTTTTACAAGGGCTTTTTTATATCAGTGAGCTACACTCAATGAATTGAATTTGGCGTTAGGTGTACTATGGAATCAAAAAAAATTACAAAGGTAGTGATTGCCGGTGGTGGTACCGCTGGTTGGATAACCGCTGCGTTACTTAATAAAGTGCTTGGGAAAGTGCTTGATATCACGCTTATTGAATCAGCAGAAATTGGCACTGTTGGTGTAGGCGAAGCGAGCATTCCACCTATCTTGCATCTAAATGGTGCGCTTGGCATTTCTGAAAAAGAATTTATAAAGGCCACTGGCGCAACGATTAAACTAGGTATCGAGTTTGAAAATTGGCGCAGCCAAGGCCATAGCTATATGCATGCCTTTGGTGAGATAGGTAAAGACTTTCCGTTTTGTGAGTTTTATCATTTTTGGCTAAAAGCAAATCAAACACAAAACGCGCCTGATTTTTGGGATTTCTCACTTAATTACCAAGCTGCAAAAGCACATAAATTTTCCCACCTTAGTCATATTCCTAATACCCAATTAGCAGGCTTACATTATGCTTATCACTTTGATGCCACACGATATGGCGAATTCTTAAAAGAATTAGCGCAATCACGGGGCGTAAAACGTATCGAAGGCAAAATTGAATCGATTAATCAATGCCATCAAAGCGGATATATTTCTTCTTTGCTGATGCAAAATGGCAAGCAAATAGATGGCGACTTATTTATTGATTGCACAGGCCTGCGTGCCTTATTGATAGAAGAAACACTCAATACAGGTTTTGAAGATTGGTCACACTGGCTACCTTGTGATAGTGCTGTTGCAGTGCAAAGTGAATCCGCTACGGATGCAATTCCTTATACACGGTCAATTGCAAAAGACTCTGGTTGGCAATGGCAAATTCCATTACAGCATCGTGTAGGAAACGGCCTTGTATATTCGTCTCGTTTCTTATCTGATGAATCAGCTAAACAACAGCTTCTGGACAACTTACCAGCTAAGCCATTGACAGAGCCACGTATTATTAAATTTAAAACAGGGCGTCGTTTAAAGCAGTGGCATAAAAATGTGGTATCGGTTGGCTTATCGAGTGGTTTTTTAGAGCCTTTAGAATCGACCAGTATTCATTTAATTCAAAGTGCAGCCATTCGTTTAATTAAGTTTTTTCCTCATCAAGGTATTAAGCAAAGCTTAGTTGATGAATTTAATAAACAAAGTAAAACAGAATTTGAGCGAATTCGTGACTTTATTATCCTTCATTACAAGCTAACTGAACGTGATGACACTGCATTTTGGCGTTTTTGTAAAGGCATGGATATTCCAAGCAGCCTCAAAAATAAAATTGAGCTATTTAAATCCAGCGGCAAGCTCGTAAGAGAAGACGAAGAGCTATTTGCTGAAGTTGCTTGGCAGCAAGTCATGATAGGGCAAGGTCTTATTGCAGACGATCATCATCCATTAACTGATGCCTTATCTGATGAGCAGTTAAATGAGTTATTTAGTAATTTAAAAACGTTGATTAATAACACCGTAGAGCAGCTACCGAGTCACAGTCAATTTTTAGAAAAAGTACAAAATTAATTATGAAAAAAACACAGACATTTATAGCGTTAACGACCGCATTTACTATTTTTAACTCGACAGCGAGTTTTGCACTTACCGCTTCACCAGAAAATTGGTGGGTTGGAATGCAAAACGATTCTTTGCAAGTAATGCTTTACGATAACAATATTGCTAACAAAGCGTGGCAAATGATGCCTTACAAGGGCGTTGAGTTTAAAGGGGTGACAACAACAAATAACCCTAACTACGCTTTTTTAGATTTAAACATCAGCGATAATACAAAGCCGGGAAAACTGACTTTTAAAGCTGAAGATGGCACAACGTTTACTTACCCATTAAATGCTCGAGATAAGCAAAGTGCCAACCGCGATGGCTTTACAAACAAAGATACGCTGTATTTAATCAATCCTGATCGCTTTGTAAATGGTGACCCAAGTAACGACAGCGTTGCAGGTATGCAGGAGGCTGCAAATCCGAGCTTCAAAGGAGGTCGTCATGGCGGTGATATTCAAGGTGTTATTAATAGCTTAGATTATCTTGAGGACTTAGGTGTAACGCAACTTTGGTTAACACCTGTGCTTGAAAATGACATGCCAAGTTATTCTTATCATGGTTATGCTATTACTGACTTCTACAAGGTTGATCCGCGTATGGGCAGTAATGCGCTTTATAAAACCTTATCAGCAGAAGCGAAAGAGCATGGTATCGGCTTAGTGATGGACATGGTACTTAACCACTTTGGTTCATCGCATCAGTGGATGACTGACATGCCAACAGTAGATTGGGTTAACTTTGATGGCAAGTTTGAAAACGGTAAAAATGCCACAAGCCACGCCAGACAAACAATTCAAGACCCTCATGCCAGCCAATACGATAAACGTCAATTTAATGATGGGTGGTTTGTTGAGTCGATGCCTGATTTAAATCAGCGCCAGCCGTTACTCTCAACTTATTTGATTCAAAATGCCATTTGGTGGATTGAATACGCCAACTTAAGCGGCATTCGTGTTGATACCTATTCATACTCAGATAAAGCGTTTTTAGCCGATTGGACTAAAGCGATTATGACCGAGTATCCAAACTTTAATATTGTTGGCGAAGAGTGGACAACCAACCCGGCAATTGCATCTTATTGGCAGCGCGGCAAAGTCAATCAAGATGGATATACCTCTGATTTACCAAGTGTGATGGACTTTTCATTACAAGAAGCATTAATCCAAGCACTTAACGAAGAAGAAAGCTGGAATACAGGTTGGATAAAAGTATATCAATCGCTGGCGAATGACTTTTTATATGCTGATACAGATAACATTTTAGTGTTTGCTGATAACCATGACATGAGCCGTGTTTACACTGAGCTTGGTCAAGACCTCGCAAAAACTAAATTAGCCATGACGCTGCTGTTAACAACTCGCGGTATTCCACAAATCTATTACGGTACAGAGCTTTTGCTTGATAACACGCCAAGTAATGACCACGGTGATATTCGCATTGACTTCCCTGGTGGGTTTACGGGTCAAAAAACAAATGCATTCACAGGCAAAGGTCTTTCAACTGATCAGCAAGAGATGTTAAGTACCATTAAAAAACTGCTTAAGCTGCGCCAAGAAAAACCAGCGCTAAGTGAAGGTCGTTTAATGCATTTTTCACCAAAGCAAGGCGTTTACAGCTATGTGAGAGAGCATAATGGCCAAACTGTATTGGTCGTTCTTAACAAAAACCAACAAGCTATTGATTGGGATTTAAGCTACATGCAAGAAGTGCTGAAAGGCAATATTAAAGGACGAGATTTAATCAGCAAAAAACGCGTTGAACTTGCAGCGCCAATCCGCTTAAAAGCTATGCAAGCACGCTTAATCGAGCTTGAATAATTGCAACTAATAGGCTGAATACGTATGCATTTACTGTCCGTATGCAGCCCTTAACATTAGTATTAACTGATATTTACAGAAAAATGAAGTAATGATGACAACATACAAACTAACTGCGTTAGTAGTGGCTTCGGTTTTAGGTTTAACTGCCTGTGGTAACGATGCGCCAGTACAGCAGAACACGCAAAAGCAGCAATCAGAATCGAGCCAAGCAGCTATCTCTAAGCCTGTGGTTTATCAAGTATTCACTCGATTATTTGGTAATACAAATACCACCAATAAACCGTGGGGTACATTAGAAGAAAATGGAGTAGGTAAATTCGCTGATTTTAATGATGCTGCATTACAAGGCATTAAAGAGCTAGGTACAACACATGTTTGGTACACAGGTGTACCGCGTCATGCTTTAGTAACTGACTATACCGAATACGGTTTGTCACAAGATGACCCTGATGTTGTAAAAGGCCGTGCAGGCTCACCTTATGCAGTGAAAGACTATTACGATGTTAATCCTGATTTAGCAATTAACCCTGAGCGCCGCTTAGAAGAGTTCGAAGAGCTAATCAATCGTACTCATGAGCACGGTATGAAAGTTGTTATTGATATTGTGCCAAACCATGTAGCGCGTAACTATGAGTCGGTCGCAAAGCCTGAAGGTGTTAAAGATTTTGGTGCTGAAGATGACACGACGAAAACTTATGCTCGCGATAATAACTTTTACTATGTAACAGGGCAGTCATTTCAAGTTCCTACCAGCGATAGCTACCAAGTGTTAGGTGGTAACCCGCATCCTCTAGCAGATAATCAGTTTGCTGAAACACCAGCAAAATGGACGGGTAATGGGGCACGTGCAGCTAAACCTGACATCAATGATTGGTACGAAACAGTTAAAATTAATTACGGCGTGAAACCAGATGGCAGCTACGATTTCCCGACGCTACCTGCTGATTACGCTGATAAAGATTACCGTGCGCACTACGCATTTTGGCAAGATAAAGAGCTACCAAATAGCTGGTATAAATTCCGCGATATCGCGCTTTATTGGTTAGATAAAGGTGTCGATGGTTTTCGTTATGATATGGCAGAGATGGTGCCTGTTGAGTTCTGGAGCTTTTTAAATTCATCAATCAAGATGCAAAAAAGCGATGCTTTTATTTTGGCTGAGGTTTATAACCCAACGCTTTACCGCCCATATATCCAGCAAGGTAAGATGGATTACCTTTACGACAAAGTCGGTTTTTACGACACAGTTAAAGCTGTGATGCAAGGCAAGCAATCAGCGGATACTATTTTCGATATCCAAAGCCAAGTGGCTGATATTGAAGAGCACATGCTGCACTTTTTAGAAAACCATGATGAGCAACGTATTGCTAGCCCAGATTTCGCGGGCAGCAGTGAAAAAGGTAAGCCGGCTATGGTGGTTTCTACATTAATGTCGCGTTCGCCAACATTACTTTATTTTGGTCAAGCTGTCGGTGAAGATGGCTCTGAAGATGGTGGCTTTGGCGACCCAACCCGCACAAGTATCTTCGATTACATGGGTGTACCTGCGCATCAAGCGTGGATGAATAATGGTAAATTCGATGGTGGTGCGCTTTCAAAGCAGCAAGCTGATCTACGCGCTTACTACACTAAGTTAATGTCGTTAAACACGCTTCCTGCCATTGTTGGTGGTGACATGCAAGCGGTTGAATTGACGGGTTCAGAGCAAGTCATTGCCTTTACGCGTAAGCTTGGCCAACAACTGGTGCTTGTAGTAAGTAATTTTTCAGAGAACCCACAAAATGTTGAGCTTAACCTTAACCAAGCGTTGTTACCTAAGCTTAACCACAGTGATTTAACGTTAACTGATAACCTAGAAAATCATGCCGACATTGTGATTTCTGAGGCAACAACGAATGGGCCAATTCAATTACAAATGAATGGTTTAAGCAGTGCAGTATTTACTCTAAAGGCTGATTATGACTAATAACAAACCAACGCTAAGCTTTTGGCAAATATGGAATATGTGTTTTGGATTCTTAGGGATCCAATTTGGCTTTGCATTACAAAACGGTAATGTGAGCCGTATATTTCAAACCTTAGGTGCCAATGTTGATGACATTCCAATCCTTTGGGTTGCAGCGCCGCTTACAGGTCTTATTGTACAACCGATCATCGGTTATTGGAGCGATAAAACTTGGAATAAGTTAGGTCGCCGTCGTCCGTTCTTTTTTTATGGGGCTATTCTAACAACGTTATCGTTATTCATTATGCCTAACTCACCAAGCCTTTGGATTGCAGCGGGTATGCTATGGATCATGGATGCGTCAATTAACGTGACCATGGAGCCATTCCGTGCACTTGTTAGTGATAACCTGCCTAAAAAGCAACGTGCAACTGGTTATGCAATGCAAAGCTTCTTCATTGGTATCGGTGCGGTTGTCGCGTCGGCATTACCTTGGATGATGACTAACTGGTTCGATATTGCCAATACAGCACCAGCTGGACAAATCCCAGATTCTGTAAAATTTTCGTTTTACTTTGGTGCAGTAGTTTTAATTATTGCAGTGTTTTGGACTGTGTTTACCACTAAAGAATATTCCCCAGAAGAGCTAGAAAGTTTTCATGAGCAAGAGCAAAGCAATGACTCGAGCGATGTTCAAAGCGATGTGAATTTTAACAAAGGGGCTGCAATTTTTACGGTTCTTGGCCTTGTCGTTCTTGGAATTGTTACAGGTCTATCTCTTGAAAAAGAGCTTTATTTGCTTGCTGGTGGTTTGATTAGTTTTGGTGTTATTCAATTTATAGCCGGTGCTCTAAAAGCTAAAAATGCAACCAGTGGTGGCTTTTATCAAGTTGTGAATGATGTATTCACTATGCCAGAAACAATGAAACAATTGGCTTGGGTACAATTTTTTAGCTGGTTCTCATTGTTTGCAATGTGGATTTATACCACCTCGGCGGTAACAAGTTTCCACTATGGCAGCAGTGATACAAGCTCACTTGCATACAACAATGGTGCGGATTGGGTTGGTGTGTTATTTGCCGCTTACAATGGCTTTGCTGCCATTGCAGCACTGTGTATTCCGATTGTCGTTAAAAAAGTGGGACTAAAAATGGCCCATGCTATCAACCTAGTGTTAGGTGCATTAGGGCTGGTCAGCTTTATTGTTATTAAAGATCCAAGTTTACTGATCTGGCCAATGATTGGGGTCGGTTTTGCTTGGGCGTCAATTCTCTCTTTACCATACGCAATGTTAAGTACCTCAGTACCAAGTAAGAAAATGGGTGTGTACATGGGTATCTTTAACTTCTTTATTGTTATCCCGCAGCTTTTAGCGGCAAGCGTATTGGGCCTAATTTTACGCCACCTTTTTGATAATCAACCGATTTATGCGTTAGTGCTAGGTGCAGTGTCATTCGTACTAGCAGCGGTCGCCGTACTGCGCGTTAAGCAACAATAATAAGGACACACAATGAAAAAATTTAATCTAATTACAGCAAGCTTTTTAGCATTAGGTTTAACAGCTTGTAGTTCAGAACAATCAGCAAATATAGCGGTAGACCAAGTTTCTGCACCGGGTGCACCGGGTGTTGAGCCTTTTTGGGCATATTCTGGTAAAACAGGTATTGGTACCTCTTATGAGCAATACCAAGACGATCACTATAGCGACGCAGCTGCTACCGGCAAAGTATCAAAAGTTTGGTTTTCAATTGCTAAAGGCATGATCACAGAAACCATGTTTGGTTTAATTCACCAAGCACAAATCAAAGATATGCAATTTGTTGTCGTTGGTAAAGATTTTACCGTAACAGAGAACGATGATCTGGATGTAAGCATTGATTATTTATATAAAGATGACGCAGGTCGCCCATTATCGCTTGCGTACAAAGTAGTAAGTAAAGACAAGCAAGGTCGTTTCACCTTAGAAAAACATATCTTTACAGATCCTAACGGGCAAACACTGTTTGTTCGTAGTGTATTTAATACAGACCTTGAAGATGTGAAAGCCTACGTTAATGTGAATCCTTATATCGATAACAATGGCTTAGATGATTTTGCAAAAGTGACTGACAAGGGGCTAGTTGCTTGGCAAGATGATAACTTTTTATCTTTACAAGCCGCTCAACCATTCAAACAAGCAAGCGTTGGCTTTACGGGTGTAAGTGATGGCTTAAAAGAGTTGAGAGCATCGCAATCATTACCAACTACTTACCAAAATACCGGTGATAAGTCGGGTAATGTAAGCTTACTTGCAGAGCTGGGCGAAGTATCAAAAAACACCACCTTTGATTTAGCTTTAAGCTTTGGTAAATCTGAAGCTGCAAGCCTCAAAGAAGGTCAAGCAAGTTTAAACCAAGGCTATCAAAAAGTGCTTGCTGCATATAACGGTGAAGGTGCTGCCATTGGTTGGCAAGACTACTTAACAAGCCTTGAACCTTTGAGCACATTAACTAACAGCACTGCTGATAATGGTAAGCTGCTCTATACCAGTGCTATGGTGTTAAAAGCGCAAGAAGATAAAACTCATGCAGGTGCTTTAATTGCGTCACTTTCTAACCCTTGGGGTGAAACGGTTTCGGCTAAAACAGGTTCTACCGGTTATAAAGCGGTTTGGGTTCGTGATTTCTATCAAGTTGCAATGGCATTTATGGCCATGGGTGATGCACGTACTGCTAAAACGGCGTTTGAGTATCTAGAAAAAGTACAAGTAACAGATAACACACCAGGCAATGGTGGTGACACTGGCTGGTTCTTACAAAAGACACATGTTGATGGTGAACTTGAGTGGGTAGGTGTACAGCTTGACCAAACAGCAATGCCAATTATGTTAGCTTGGAAACTTCATCAAGCAGGCGTACTTAGCGATCAAGAGCTGACAGATTGGTATGGCAAAATGTTAAAACCAGCTGCTGATTTCTTGGTTGATGGTGGCCTTGCCAAAATTCTTTGGAACGACACGCAAATTACACCTCCAGCAACGCAACAAGAGCGCTGGGAAGAACAAAATGGTTTTTCCCCATCAACAACAGCTGCGGTTGTTGCAGGTCTAGTGACAGCTGCTGATATTGCTAAAAAAGCAGGTGACACTAAAAATGCAGAGCGTTACCTAGCAACGGCTAAAACCTACAACAGTGAAATTGAAAGCACGATGTTTACGACTCAAGGTAACCTTAAGTCTGAAAACAGCGATGGTGAATATTTCATTCGTATCGGTCAAGACAAAGATCCAAACTCATCAACTACACTTAACGCCAATAACGGTCGTGAAGGCTTTGACAAAAAGCAAATCCTTGATGGTGGTTTCTTAGAGCTTGTACGCTATGGTGTACGTGATGCACTTGCTCCGAGCATTGTAAAAACATTACCAGAGTATGATGACGAAACTTTAGTTGATAACCTTCAAGTACGCTATACCTTTAACTTTGCTGATGGTTCGGGCTCATTCCCAGGCTACCGCCGCTATGGTAACGATGGTTACGGTGAAGACCAAATGACAGGTAACAACTACGCTGAAGGTGGTAACAACACCCCTGGTCAACGTGGTCGTGTATGGCCGTTTTTCACAGGTGAGCGTGGTCACTATGAAATCGCTGCGGCAAACGCAACCAATAGCCTAGATGCGATGAAGCAACAAGCGATTAAAGACACCTACGTAAAAGGAATGGAAGCTTTTGCCAATGAAGGCATGATGTTACCTGAACAAGTTTGGGATGGCGTAGGTAACAATAAAGCTGGTTATCAGCTAGGTGAGGGCACAAACTCGGCAACACCGCTTGCTTGGACTCACGCTGAATACATCAAGTTACTTCGTTCAGTGAGCGATAAACAAGTATGGGATCATTACCCAGTTGTTGAAGATGCATTGAAGTAAGTTTTACTAACGCATTGACACAAAAGCCACAGCACTTGCTGTGGCTTTTGTTTTTAAAGTTGCCTGCCTCTAAGTAGCGAACAAATCACTGCGTTGTTAATGATGGAAGCTATAAAAGAATTGCTTATCCAAATGATGATGTACCTGTTACTATTGGCATGTGTCCTGATGTCATAATTCGCAGTTATAGGACACTTGGAATCGATTTACAAGTACGCGTTAATGAAGGTATGCGTGATAACTTTACTTTATATCCATCAAGAAGAATATGAGGTCTAACAAAGTCGGATTCAAATATTGATCACCTTCGTGTCCCTTACTTACAGCATTTCTTTCAACGACATGTGCAGAGCCTGACTTTAAGTGAAGACGTTAGTAATTATAAAAGGAGAGATATTGTAACTTGGATACTATCTGGCAACTTACCCCATGTTGGAATAGTGACAGCTGAACTATAAGGAGTTACAACAAGGCCACTCATAGTAACGATATGGCCTAATCACTTAGATATGTTACTTAATTACAAAATGACAGGACATTAACGTTATAAACCTAAAACCCTAGCATTTGCATTGGGCTTCAATTACTTACCATTTTAATATACATTTAAGTTATCTTTGAACCTGTACTAGGTAAACCTGAATTTAGCATAAAAAGGAATTAATATGAAAACTGCTAGATGGTTCGTTGCCAGCTTTTTACTGCTCTTTACGACGACTGTTTTTGCTTCAAAGGAAGTTGTGATTGAGAAGTCTGATAAATTTACTGCACTGTCAAAAGGCTTTAAGGTAAGTGTTAGAACTGGCCCTACAAAAAACGCTAAAATTTATGACTTTTCGACAAAGAAAATAACCATCGCTGATGAGCATGGTGCACCTTTTCAACGTTACTATTTGCAACTTGTCAAAGCCAATAAAGAGTGGGCTAAAGAAATAGTTACGTTTGACGACAAAACGAATGTAATTGACTTAAATGCACTACTTTTTGGTCAATTGATAGATACTTCGGAATTGAAAAAATTAGACTCTGCGCATGCTTTTTCTTTCTATAATCGCCTTGAACGTATTCTCTCGGAAGAATATGGCACATTTGAACAGGTGTACAGAGATGGTCTTGCTGACTATCTAAGTTATATGTCGATAGAGGCCGGTTTTGATAATTACATAGCGAGAACAGGTATAGCGGGTGATAAACTCATACAAGCACTTAAAAAAGTAAATATGCCGCCTTTGGTTGAACACCAACAATTAATTACTGAGTTTATTAAAGCTGTAAATCAAAAAGACAAAACGTGGTTGTTGGCCCAACAACAACCTAATTCCTCACAAAGAGCCTCAGGGATTTATGCGCGCGGTTTAAACGTACTTTTTGAGTACTTTGACAGAATCGGTAACCCTACAAAGTTTAATATTATACGAGAAACGCAAGGCCGTTCTTTTGACCTTAATTCGAATAAATACTTTATTATTGAATTGCTTGAACATAAAGGCCAACGAGAAAAAGTAGAGATGGAGTTTATGTTTGTAGACACTTATGGTGGCCGCTTTATTGCTGAGTATGATATTACAGGCGTGCATTTTCGCTAAGTTAACATTTAAGTGTCGCGAAAAAGTAAAGCCGCACGTTGTGAAAACGTGCGGCTCGGATATTCCTTCGTTACAGCCCCGCTTTTTTCGCGCGAGCAGCGTGTAGCTTTTTGTAACTTTCGATTAAACGAAGGTGCCTATCTAAACCTTCAAGCTTCATGCTGGTTTCTGTTAAGCCATAAAACATCACATCGCCATTAATTGAGCCAACTACAGCATCCATGGTTTCTTGACCAAACATACGAGTGAAGCTGTGAATGTAATCTTCAATCTCAAGGTCATCGCTTAGTGCTACTTCTAACGTTGCGTGCATTGCCTGGTAGAATAGGCCACGTTCAACAATGGTATTGTCATTATATTGTAAGAAAGCTTCAACCAGCTCCATTGCCGCTTCTAAATCACCGAGTGCTAAATAAATAAGCAGTTTTAGCTCAAGAATCGTTAACTGACCCCACACTGTGTTTTCATCAAACTCAATGCCGATTAAGGTGATGATATCAATGTAGTTATCTAGTTCACTTTGTTCTAGGCGTTCAACTAAATCGGCAAGTTGATCTTCTGATAAACGGTGTAGGTTTAAGATATCTTCGCGGAAGTTCAGTGCTTTATTGGTATTGTCCCAGATTAAGTCTTCTACAGGATAAACTTCTGAGTAATCGGGCACCAAAATGCGGCAAGCAGTACCAAGGTCTGAGAACTCAGCAATGTAAGCTTCTTTACCTAAGCTTTCTAAAATTCCGAATAAGCTCGCTGTTTCTTCTTCATTGCTGCCAGAGAAATCCCATTCAACAAAATCATAATCGTGTTTAGCGCTGAAGAAACGCCATGAGATCACGCCCGTTGAGTCAATAAAGTGCTCTACAAAGTTTTCAGGCTCAGAAACCGCCATGCTATTGAACGTTGGCTTAGGTACATCGTTTAAGCCTTCAAAGCTTCTGCCTTGTAATAACTCAGTTAAACTGCGCTCTAACGCAACTTCAAAGCTTGGGTGCGCACCAAAAGAGGCAAATACCCCTCCTGTTTTAGGGTTCATGAGTGTTACGCACATCACTGGGAACTGACCACCTAGCGAGGCATCTTTTACTACAACAGGGAAACCTTGTTCTTCAAGACCATTAATACCCGCAACAATACCTGGATATTTATTTAATACTTCCTGTGGTACGTCTGGTAAAACAATTTCTTGTTCAATGATTTGACGCTTAACGGCACGCTCGAAAATTTCAGATAAACATTGTACTTTTGCCTCGGCAAAATTGTTACCTGCGCTCATACCATTACTTAAGAATAAGTTTTCGATCAGGTTTGAAGGAAAGTAAACAGTTTCACCGTCTGAATGGCGAACATAAGGAATAGAGCAAATACCACGATCTTTATTACCAGAGTTGGTATCGATTAGGTGTGAGCCACAAAGTTCACCATCTGGATTATAAATTTCACGGGTGTAATTATCTAAAATACCCTCTGGTAGCGAGTCACCGTCAGTTAGTGCAAACCACTTTTCATTTGGGTAATGTACGAACTCGCTATTGGCAATGTCTTCGCCTAAAAACTGATCGTTATAGAAGAAGTTACAGTTTAAGCGCTCAATAAATTCACCTAAAGCTGAGCATAACGCGCTTTCTTTGGTCGCACCTTTACCATTGGTAAAACACATTGGCGAAGCAGCGTCACGGATATGTAAAGACCACACATTTGGCACAATATTACGCCAAGAAGAGATTTCGATTTTCATCCCTAACTCTTCAAGGATGGACGTCATATTTGCGATGGTTTCTTCAAGCGGTAAATCTTTACCTAAAATAAATGTGTTGCTGTCATCACCTGGTTTTGCCATCAGCATTGCTTGCGCATCAGCTTCAATGCTTTCAACAGTATCGATTTTAAATTCAGGGCCGGTTTGAATAACACGTTTTACTGTACAGCGTTCAACAGAGCGTAAAATACCCGTGCGGTCTTTCTCAGAAAGGCTTTCTGGTAATTCAACCTGAATTTGGAAAATTTGGTTATAGCGGTCTTCTGGGTCAACGATATTGTTTTGTGCAACACGAATACCATCTGTCGGGATATCGCGTGAATTACAATACACTTTAATAAAGTAAGCCGCACACAATGCAGATGAAGCTAAGAAGTAATCGAATGGACTTGGTGCAGTGCCATCACCCTTATAGCGTATAGGTTGGTCTGCAATGACAGAGAAATCATCAAACTTAGCTTCAAGCCTGAGGTTGTCGAGAAAATTAACTTTAATTTCCATTAAAAAATTCCACCTTTGTGCGCGTTGCTATCTAAGCTTTGTGTGCCAGATAAGCGTTTTCATCATAATAGGTGTAATTATCTGCTTTTTCGAAGTAATAGTCTTGGGTAAATCGAAAAAAAACTAATTTTAATGCAATAAGTTTCTGGTTGGGAAGGGAGTAGGCGATAACAAAGCTGTTATCGCTAAAAATTAAACACTCGAACCACGAATAATTAACCGTGGTGGTAAAAGGGTATTCTCTACATCTTCACCCCGAATGAGTTTGAGCAGGTTATCTACCAACATTTGTCCGGCGAGGGTAGTGTCTTGTTGAACAGTGGTAAGTGGTGGGTTTACAAAGCTGGCAACCGCAATGTTATCAAAACCAACAACATGTACATCATCAGGGACCTTGATTTTTGCTTCTTTTAACGCGCGAATAGCACCAATAGCAATCAAGTCGCTGGCCGCAAATAATGAGTTAAAACGAATGTTATTTGCTATGAGGGAACGAGTCGCGTGATAGCCAGATTCTTCTGTTGAAATAGCATTAGCCATCTTACGCTCGTTTAAAGCCACGCCTTTGGCTAAGAATGCATCTTTAAAACCTTGGTAGCGAGCAAAAAACTCAGGGCTATGATCAGAGGCATCACCAATAAATGCACAATCAGTTCTTCCGGTTGCGAGTAAATGCTCAGCAGCTAATTTACCACCGCCGTAGTTATCACAGCTGACGGTTAAATCTGGGCGGTTATCTACGCTTGCCCCCCAACATACAAATTTAGTGTTTTGGTCAATTAAGGTTTTAAACTTAGGCTGATAATCGAGGTAATCACCATAACCAAGCAAAATTAGGCCATCTGCACGGTGGCTGTCTTCGTAATCAGCTTGCCAATCAGAGCTGCTAGACTGAAACGATACGAGTAAATCGTAGCCTTCTTTTGCACAGGCTCTTGTAATACTGCCTAGCATTGCTAAGAAGAAAGGATTTATTTGTGATTCATCCGAGGTTGGATCTTCAAATAATAAAAGTGCCAGGGTGCTACTTTGTTGTGTTCTTAAGTTACTGGCATTTTTATCAACTTTATAGTTGAGCTGCTTTGCTACCTCGTGAACACGTCGACGCGTTTCTTCGTTGACCAAAGGGCTATTTCGCAGCGCGCGAGACACGGTTGACTGTGACACACCCGCATAATGTGCAATGTCAAATGATGTCGCCTTACCTTTCATATGGTTACCAAATAACAGAAGAAGTATTTCCATTTTCGGCTATTTAATATTTTTTTCAAGCTATTTGTGACAAGCGGCGTGTGTGTGACTGTTCTGTACACAGCTAGGCATTTTTTATGCGTATATATATGCTTTTTCGATACTTAATACGCAGGTTTTCTTAATAAATACGTATGCATGCACAAATAATGAAAATTTTTATTGATCCCAATCTGACACCGGTGTCATAATGTCACTGTTTTATCATTTTGTTGTCAAAACGTATTTGGCTGCCCATTCAATTGGGCAGCATTTTTTTAATACAAAAGATAGCTTCCTTGAGGCAATGACCCAAAGTTTAGCAGACACAATGGCTTTGCCATTGAAAACTAGAAAAATAAGCGGCAACTAGCTTAGACAAATAGAGAAAACAACATGAACACACAGACAACGACAGAATTCGCTCCTATTCTTGTTGCCGATATTGGCGGCACTAACGCTCGTTTCGCTTTAATCACTGACTTTAATGCACAAACTAACCAGTTTGTTATCGAGCATAATTTAACATTCCCAAGTGCTGACTTTGGCTCTTTAGAAAGTGCAATTACTCAGTATTTCAGCCAAATTTCATTTCCAAAGCCAAATCGTGCATGTTTAGCGGTAGCGGGCCCGATTAAAGCAGGTCAAGTACATTTAACAAACCTTGGCTGGCACTTTAATGTTGCGGACTTAAAAGCTGAATTCGCATTTGAGCAACTTGAAGTAATCAACGATTTTGCTGCATTTGCTTATGCGGCTCCTTATTTAGATGATTCACAAAATATGGCCGTTAAAGCAGGCCAAGCTGATGAAAATGCTAATATTGCCGTAATGGGACCTGGTACAGGTTTTGGTGCTGCGTGTTTAGTTCGAACATCTCAAGGCAGCGCTGTTCTTAGCTGCGAGGCAGGCCATATTACTCTTGCAGCAGTAACTGAATTAGACCGGTTGCTAATTACTGAACTTAAAAAGCAATTAAATCATGTGTCTGTAGAGACTGTGTTCTCAGGCCCTGGTATAGCGCATTTATATCGTGCTATGGCTGCAGTAAAAGGCGTTGAAGCTAAGAATTTAGATGCAGCACAAATCAGTGAGTTGGCAACTACAGGTCAATGTGAAGTGTGTGATGCAACGCTAAATCAATTTTGTGATTGGATTGGTAGCGTAGCAGGGGATTTAGCCCTGACATTTGGCGCATTAGGTGGCGTATTTATTGGTGGTGGTATTTTACCTCGCATGCAACAACGTCTATTATCTAGTCGATTTGTTGAACGTTTTGCAGACAAAGGCATAATGTCGCAATATACTTCACAGATCCCTGTTACGCTTGTAACACAAGACAACATTCCATTCATTGGTGCTGCTGCGTGTATACATGTTAAAAGTAACGCGTAATTAGCAGTTGGATGTAGAGCGGATGAAGAAAGTAACCATCAACAGTGTCGCCAGCTATGCCGGTGTATCGAAAAAAACAGTATCTCGCGTTCTCAACAACGAGCCAAACGTGAGTGATGCAACGCGCGAAAAAGTACTTAAAGTATTTAAAGAGCTTGATTACACGCCAAACCCAATTGCACGAGGTTTGGCACAAAACCGTAGTTTTATTATTGGTTGCTTATACGATAATCCTAGTAAAAGCTATATTACCCGTGTCCAAACTGGTGCCTTAGCTGCCTGTCATGAGCTTAATTACAACTTATTGATCCATCCTTGTGAGTTACGTGGCGACGAATTAATTAGTAATATTGAGCAGTTGATTCAAACCTCGCGTTTAGACGGTATTGTACTGACCCCTCCATTTTCAGATTTTCCTGAACTTGTAAGCTTTTTAAAATCGAAAAAGATCCCGTATGCTCGCGTCGCATCAGCGGTACTTGAAGACGACTCTATTTCTGTAAGAAGTAATGATGAGCAGGGAGCTTTTGAAATAACTGAGCATCTTATTAAGCTTGGTCATAAAGAAATCGCTTTCATTAAAGGTCACCCTGATCACAGTGCTACAGAGCAACGTTTTAAAGGTTACCGAAGAGCACTTGCTTCAAACGGCATTGAGTTTGATGAGCGCTTAGTTGAAGAAGGTAACTTCAGTTATCACTCAGGTGTTGACAGTGCCCGTACTATTCTAGATTTAAATCCTCGGCCAACGGCGGTATTTGCTTCAAATGATTACATGGCAGCAGCGGTGTTAAAACTTGCTACGCAAATGCAGTTAAGAGTGCCAGATGATATTTCTATCGCTGGATTTGATAACGCTCCAATTGCTCGTCATATCTGGCCAGGGTTAACTACCATTGCTCAACCAGTTGAAGAAATGACTCAGCAAGCAGTCAAGCAATTGATTACTCATATTAGTGACCCACAAGAGTCGCCTTATCAAGTAACCCTTGAAGCAAAACTCATTACTCGTGAGTCGACAGCTGCAATTAAATAAATTTCATCTTGTTTTTTCACAGTAGCCCGAGAATGAGTGACGCGTTCTCGGGCTTTTTTATTTCAGATGGGTAAAATGGATAACAACACTTTAACTCATTGTTTTAAAATAGAACTAACTACAAACTTAGGCTAGTGGGTACGCCTTTGATAGTAGTGCTTCATATGAATTCTGCTCATATTCTACTAAAATAAAGTTGTTCATTATTTGGTCATTTAAAAAAATTAAACTAAATTTAACAGATAAGGTTGACACCGGTGTCACAGTCATGAGTTAATACAGTGACACCGGTGTCAGGTTGGTTGTGAGAGACAGCCTGTCAGCGTACCTTTGAACGGGTAAATCAAAGATGCTCAGTACAATTATTTTCGTGGAGTCTGTAATTGTTACTGAGCCTTTATCCTCTAACTATAGAGATGAGTCGAATTTATATGTTGCATCCTCGTATTCAAGAAGTCACCGAACGCGTTATCGAACGCAGTAAAGAGACCCGCCAAGCTTATTTAGAGCGAATCTCGCACGCAAAAAAACAAACAAGAGTTCGTGCAGGTTTAGGCTGTGGTAATATTGCACATGTTATGGCTGCTTGTAGCAGCGATGACAAAGATCGTTTAAAAGCAGACGAGCAACCAAATCTAGCTATCATCAACGCTTATAACGACATGCTTTCTGCGCATGTCCCTTACAAAGATTACCCAGAAATCATCAAAAACCTTGCGACTAAGTACGATGCAACAGCACAAGTTGCTGGCGGCGTACCAGCAATGTGTGATGGCGTAACACAAGGCCGTGACGGTATGGAGTTATCATTGTTCTCACGTGACGTGATTGCAATGTCTACTGCGGTTTCTTTATCGCATGATGTATTCGACGGTGTTTTCTGTTTAGGTGTTTGTGACAAAATCGTCCCAGGACTTTTAATTGGTGCTTTATCATTTGGTCATTTACCAACGTATTTTTTACCAGCAGGTCCAATGCAATCGGGTATCCCGAATAAAGAAAAAGCTCGTGTTCGTCAAAAATTTGCACAAGGCTTAGTAAGTCGTGAAGAGCTTCTTGAAGCTGAAAGCGCATCTTATCACAGTGCCGGTACATGTACTTTCTACGGTACGGCAAACTCGAATCAAATGTTAATGGAAATCATGGGTCTACATTTACCAGGTAGCTCTTTCATTAACCCTTACACAGAACTACGTGATGGTTTAACAGGTCATGCTGTAGAAACTATGTTAAAGCAGTTAATCGAAACAAAAGATGCTAACTGCCTTGCAGATGTAGTAAGTGAAAAAACAATTATTAATGGTTTAGTTGGCTTGTTATCAACAGGCGGCTCAACAAACCACGCAATCCACTTAGTGGCTATTGCGAAAGCTGCAGGTGTGATCCTAACGTGGAAAGACATGGCTGACTTATCTGAAGTTGTGCCACTTCTTACGCGTATCTACCCGAACGGCTCAGCTGATGTGAACCACTTCCAAGCAGCTGGCGGTATGGGCTTCTTAATGAAGCAACTACTTAGCAAAGGTTACTTACATAACGATGTGAAAACGATTGTCGGTGATGGCCTAGAAGCTTACACCACGGAGCCAATGTTAGATAAAGATTCATCAGTGATTATGACTAACAGCACAGGCCCAAGCAAAGTTAAATGGGTGTCGTGTCCTGAAAAGTCACACGACGAAGAAGTATTGCGCCCAATTGATAACCCGTTTAGTAAGCAGGGTGGTTTACAGCTTCTTACTGGTAACCTTGGTAAAGCAGTTATTAAAGTATCAGCAGTGGCAGAGTCACACCAAGTTGTTTCTGCACCAGCTAAAGTATTTAGCTCACAAGGTGAATTACAAGAAGCGTATAGCCGCGGTGAATTAAACACAGACTTTATTGCTGTAATTAAAGAGCAAGGTCCGAAAGCGAAAGGCATGCCTGAACTTCATAAGTTGACGCCAGTAATGGCAACACTGCAAGACCAAGGCTACAAAGTGGCGATTGTCACAGACGGTCGTATGTCGGGTGCATCTGGTAAAGTTCCTGCTGCAATCCACTTAGCACCAGAAGCTGTTGAAGGTGGTGTAATCGCTAAAATTCACGAAGGTGATTTAGTGACGCTTGACGCACCAGCAGGTGTATTGAAAGTACATGTAAGCGATGAAGAATTAGCAAAACGTGAATTACAACTTAGCCAACCAAGCCAAACATACGGCACAGGTCGAGAGTTATTTGCAGGTTTCAGAAATATAGTAAGTAGTGCAGACCTAGGCGCTAGCGCCTTTGGTTTAGAATAATAATACGCCGTTACTGGGCTATGAGGAACAAACAATGAGCATTGAGAAAATTTTATCATCGGCACCTGTGGTACCGGTTGTTGTTATCGAAAAACTTGAAGATGCAGCACCCCTTGCACGTGCGCTTTATAACGGTGGCTTAAAAGCATTAGAAATTACTTTGCGTACGCCAATTGCGGCAGAAGCAGTGAAGCTAATGAAAGAAGCCGTACCAGAAGCATACGTTGGCACAGGTACTGTGGTTGATAAAGCGACATTTAATGCATCAGTTGAAGCCGGTGCTGACTTTATGGTTAGCCCTGGCGTAAACGACGAATTATTAGCACTGGCTAAAGAGTCTGATATTCCATTTTTACCAGGTGCTGCGACACCAAGTGAAGTAATGAAATTAGCAAGCCAAGGCTTTAAGTTTCTAAAGTTCTTCCCTGCAGAAGCAGCGGGTGGCACTGCAATGCTGAAATCAATTGGTGGCCCTTTACCACAAGTAACATTTTGTCCAACAGGCGGCATTAGCCTTGAAACAGCACCTAACTACCTCGCACTTAAAAACGTAATCTGTGTGGGTGGTACGTGGATGTTAGACAAACAACTTATTGAAAACAAAGACTGGCAAGCCATTGAAGCGCTTGCTCGCCAAGCAAGTGAAGTAAAATAATTAACGGGAGATATTAGAATGATTAATGTTGCAATTAATGGCTATGGACGTATCGGTCGTAACGTATTACGTGCCCTTTATGAGTCAGCTCAAAACAACGAAATCAAAATCGTTGCAATTAACGATTTAGCACCAGCAAATGTTAACGCGCATTTAACTCAATTTGACTCAGTTCACGGTCAATTTTCTCAAAAAGTAACACTTGCTGAAAACACCATGCTAATTGGTAATGACGAAATTACCCTTACGCAAGAGCGTGATCCTGCAAACCTTCCTTGGAAAGCTCTAAACGTAGATATCGTTCTAGAATGTACTGGTTTATTCACTTCACGTGAGGCAGCGGCTAAACACATTGAAGCAGGTGCTAAAAAAGTAATCGTTTCTGCTCCTGGTACTGATATGGATGCAACTGTTGTTCATGGTGTTAATAGTGAAGTATTAAACGCTGACAGCAACATTATCTCAAATGCATCGTGTACAACAAACTGTTTAGCGCCGATTGCAAAAGCAATCAACGACACAGTAGGTATCGAGCAAGGTAGCATGACGACAATTCATGCTTACACAAACGATCAAAACTTATCTGACGTTTATCACCCAGATTTATATCGTGCACGTAGCGCAACTCAGTCAATGATCCCAACTAAAACAGGTGCTGCTAAAGCAGTTGGCTTAGTACTTCCTGAACTTGCGGGTAAACTAGACGGCATGGCAGTACGTGTACCAACAATCAACGTTTCTTTAGTAGACTTAACGTTCGTTGCTAAGCGTGAAACAACTGCAGCAGAAATCAACGAAGTAGTTAAAGCAGCATCAGAAGGTGCAATGCAAGGTATTCTTGAATACAACGAACTACCGCTTGTTTCTATCGACTTTAACCATAACCCAGCGTCTTCAATCTTCGATTCTACCCAAACTAAAGTAGATGGTAAGCTTGTTAAAGTGATGGCTTGGTACGATAACGAGTGGGGTTTCTCAAACCGCATGTTAGACCAAGTTAAAGCGCTAGGTCAGTTCTTATAATAGAACAGTAAAAGTTTAAGCTTTATCCAACAAAGCCACGTTTATCGTGGCTTTTTTGGTTTTTACTGGAAATTAATTTGGATTCACATTACTTTATTGTGCGTAATTGTTTTCAAGGAAAGATAATGAAAAAAATCTTATTAACTACGTCACTCTTTTTATCGTCGATACTGCCTTGTTATGTATCCGCATCGCAAGAAGCACAGCAACTTGCAGTGTGTTTAACTGATTCACTAAATGGCAAAGAACGAAAGAACCTCGCTAAGTGGATTTATCTAGGTATGTCGACGCACAGTATAATTAAGCCTTTCTCGAACGTGACAGAACAAGATATGGATGAAACTAATCGCTATGTTGGTGCGTTAGTTACGCGTTTATTAACCGAAGACTGTCCAAAGCAAGCAAGGGCGGCGATTGAAGTCGGCGGTCAGGGAGCAATGGAAAACGCATTCGGTATTGTGGGTGAAGTTGCAATGCAAGAGTTAATGGCTGAGCCAAGTGTTGGTAATGCTTTAGGTGCATTTGATAAATACCTTGATCAAGATAAGTTTGATAAAGCATTCCAATAATATTTAAAAGGCTTATTCTTTTATAAGCCTAAATCGTTTCATAAGGATATGGATGTTTAATAAAATTAGACAGTTATTCGCTAATAAGCTGTATAAAACAATCGCGCTGGTTTTAGTAATTCTCATTGCAGGACCTGAGTTAATGATGGGGTATGAGCTTATGGCACTACTTGAGTTTTTAGGTCCATCGACATTTGTGCTCATTCATTTAGCTGGATTAATGCTCTACCTTGAAAGGCTAAAAAACGCTTTCATGAACTTTGAAAAACATAGTTTATGCTATAGGCCAATGACTTCACACATTATTGAAATGCCTGCGTTGATTATTCATTTCCTACCTGAACGCAGCCTAGTTTTAGGTTTTATTAGCTTAGTATCAATTTGTTGTGTACACATGATAGTGATGGCTTAGCGTATATTTGTTCCTAAATTCTTCTGTGTTATGCTGCAAAAAATTGATAAATGGATTTTTATATCATGACTCGTCTTTATCATCGGTTATTTCGGGCTGAGCAGTTTCAAGTGGGTGAAGGCAATATCAGTGGCTATATTGCCTGCTTCTTAGCGATTTTATCCTGTTTAGGAGTATTAGCTTTTCACTTTCCTGAGTACTTAACGACGCCAGAGCTTCGACAAAACTACAGCGTTGAGTTTTTGCGTCAGCTAATGTTCGTGGCACTAATTATTTCAGGCAGTTTAGGCTTGTTGAACTTTGTTCGTAACACTAACAAACGACTCGGTGCAACAGCTTGGGTGCTGATACTTCTTGCTATTGCATTTGGTGGCCCGAATGTTCAAGTGGGCGATTTTAGAGATAATACGCCATACCTAGGGCTTGATTGGTTCATTCTTGATTTACTTGGCTCCACACTGATTTTTATTTTAATTGAGAAGCTGCTACCGCACCGCAAAGAGCAAAAAATTCTCCGCTCTGAGTGGCAAGGTGATTTAAATCATTTCTTTGTAAATCATTTAATTATCGGTTTTGTGCTTCTTGCAACCAATCAGTTTGTGCATCACGCATTTGGCTGGGCTGTATCTGATACTGTGCAAGGCTTTATTATACAAATACCATTTTTACTCCAGCTCTTTTTAATTATTTTAGTGGCCGATTTAATGCAATACTTTGTGCACAGGGCTTATCACGAAGTACCTCTGCTTTGGCGTTTTCATGCCGTGCATCATAGTGCAAAAGAAATGGATTGGCTCGCAGGCTCACGTCAGCATATTTTAGAAATATTAGTGACGCGTAGCTTAGTACTTACGCCTATTTTTGTACTGGGCTTTCCATCTGAAGTCATTAGCCTTTATGTGATTATTGTTGGCTTTCAGGCTGTGTTTAACCATGCCAATGTTCGCGTAAATTTTGGTTGGTTAAAGTATTTTCTGGTTACTCCTCAGTTTCATCATTGGCACCATTCATCTGATAAAGCGGCCATTGACCGTAACTATGCAGCGCATTTTTCTTTTTTAGATTATCTATTTGGCACCGCTGTAAAAGGTCAAGCAGAGTGGCCCGATAAATATGGTGTGGTTGGCGATTACATGCCCGAAGGAATGTTAAAGCAGCAGCTGTTTCCGTTTAACAGGCAAAAATAAAGCCTCAGTGAGGCTTTGTTTATAGGCAAATTAGTATTAAATCATAATCGCGCAAGCAGCTCAGAAAAGCGAGGTCGTTTTTCTGAGTTGAGTACCAAGCACTCTTGGGCTATGTCGGCAAGCATCTTTGTAATGTCATTTTGTTCAGTCACAACAGTCAGTAAATCATCGATAAAATAACCGAGGGCACGTACTTCAATGCCTTCTAATAGCTGTTGTTGAGTTGGCATTAGCATCGATAAATCGGTTGCGGCACCAAAGTCACCAAACAATAAATCGCCTTGTGAATTGATCATGCTGTTATGGGCATAAATGTCACCATGGCTAACTTGCTTTTTATGCAAATGGGCGAGGGTACTTGTCATTTGTTGAATGATTTTTAGCACCATTTCTGGCGTGTACTGGCAGTTGTCTTCGAATGTGTCACGGGTACAACTTGCAAGTGATGGTGGTAAACCAAGGTTCGTAAACTTTTTATTGATCAGCTCCATTACTAAACCCAGTTGTGACTCTTCATCAACATAGCCCAACGCTCTAATTAGGTTTGGGTGCTCACTTGCTTGTAAACAGCAATTAAGCTCATCGAGTGGGTAGCCATCACTGGTGATCTCGCCTTTAAATAACTTAAGGGCAACAGGTCGTTGATGCCAGTTTGCGAAGTGAATAACCCCAGATGCGCCTTGGCCAATCTGCTTTTTAACATCGATTTCATCCAGTGCTATTTGGCTAAACAGCTCACAATGTAAGCTGGTTGAACGATTTAAATCGTTACCAGAGAAGGCAAGCCAAGCAAGTTTCGGTAAGGCTAAAAGCCAATCTGCAACTTTTGTAAGCTTATTGGCGCTTAAACGTATTAGCTCAAGCTCTTTACAATTAGCCATTGAGGCTGGCAAATGTGTTAACTGATTGCCGGCCAGTGCCAGCTTTTTAAGCTGACTGTACTCACCAAATGTATCCGGCAAAGCGGGGATTTGATTATCAGTTAAGATCAGCCATTCAATTTTCGTTGGCAAACAGTGTGCTTTAAATTCAGTAATTTGATTACTTTTAAATGCCACCATGATTAAGTTTGGGCATTGTCTTAGCACGTCAGGTATGTGTTTAAACTGATTAAATGATAAAAACAGTCGTTTTAGATTTTTTAATTTGTAAAAATCGTCAGGTAAATCACTTAGCTGGTTATTAGATAAATCAAGGGTTTCTAACGTATCGGCTAGGGTATAAATTTCTTTTGGGAATTCAGTTAGTTCTGCAACAAGCTGAAGCCGTGTACTACCTTGTAGAGAACCGGCTTTTAACTCTTCGAGGGTATTCAATGTTGATTCCTTTGTGCTAAAAGGTAAAAGGCCAACTTGGTTGGCCTTTTTAATTAAAACTGTGCGTTATGGTAAACGTTTTGTACGTCATCACAGTCTTCTAGCATGGCTAAAAAGCGTTCCATGACTTCAACGTCTTCACCTTCAATTGGTGCTTCTACTTGCGGCACAAAGGCAATTAGATCTTCGTGGAAATCAGTAATTCCCATTTCTTCAAGTGCTGTACGGGTGTTGTTGTATTCTGTGTGTGGAGCAAATACGGTGATTTTACCGTCTTCAACTTCTACATCTGTTACATCGACATCTGCCATCATCAATGCTTCTAATACAGCTTCGTCATCATCACCGTCAAAAACAAAAATAGCGAGGTGATCAAATAAGTGTGATACTGAATTTTGCGCACCAATTTTTGCATTTGCTTTAGTAAAACAAACACGTACGTCAGCGAAGGTACGTTTGTTGTTGTCGGTTAAGCAGTCAACAATGATCATACAGTTGCCCGGGCCGTAACCTTCATAGCGAGTTGCTACGTAATCTTCGCCGCCACCACCTTTGGCTTTATCGATTGCACGCTCGATTACATGCGTAGGTACTTGGTCTTTCTTAGCACGCTCAATTAAGCGACGAAGTGCTAAGTTGCCATCGGGATCAACACCACCATTCTTAGCGCAGATATAAATTTCTTTTCCGTACTTTGAATAAACTTTGGTTTTTGCACCCGCAGTTTTTGCCATTGAGTCTTTTTTGTTTTGATAAGCTCTGCCCATCTGCGTGTTGCCTTTTTGTTATAGATAAAAATAAAGCCGTTATTCTAATCATTTAACCTAGTAGTTAACAGTGTTTATTCGTCGCTTTGCTGTAACTGCCACATTCGAGCATATTCGCCATTCGCCGCAAGTAGCTGTTGGTGCTGACCTTGTTCAACAACTTGTCCTTGTTTCATAACAATAATTTTGTCTGCGTCGGTGATTGTTGATAAACGATGAGCAATGACTATGCTGGTGTGCTTTTGCGCGACTTCACGCATAGCACTTAAAATAGCTTGCTCTGAATGCGAATCAAGCGCTGATGTTGCCTCATCAAATAATAAAATAGGTGAACCCTTTAAAATGGCTCTGGCAATTGCTATACGTTGCTTTTCGCCGCCCGACACTTTTAAACCGCGCTCACCAACAAGGGTTTAATCGCCTTTATCTAGGCTTGCAATAAACCCATCTAAGTGGGCAAGGCTTATAGCTTTATCAATATCATCTTCGCTTGCCGTTGGATTTCCGTAGGCGATGTTTTCGCGAATGCTGGTGTTAAATAGCACGGTATCTTGCGGTACTATGGCAATAGCTTGGCGCAAACTTTCAAGTGTAACTGTGTTGATTGCTTGCTCATCAATATAAATTTTGCCCGCATCCACATCATAAAAGCGGTAAAGCAGGCGGCTTAAGGTACTTTTACCTGCGCCACTGGCACCGACAATCGCTACTTTACTGCCTGAAGTAACCTCAAAACTTAAATTATTTAAAATAGGCCGTTGTTTGTCGTAACTAAAAGAGACATTCTCAAATCGAATAGCTGCTTTTGTTGTAGTTAATGGTTTTGCATCTTTGTCATCGCTAATAGCGGCTTTTCGATTTAATAAGCCGAGCATGTTTTCAAGATCAGTTAGTGCACGGCGTATTTCACGATACACAAAGCCTAAAAAATTAAGAGGTAGAAATAGCTGGATCATGTAAGCATTGATCATTACAAGCTCACCTATGGTCAGCTCTTTATTGACCACTGAACTGGCACCTAGCCACATTAGTGCTGTAATAGCTGCGGCGATAATAAGTGCTTGCCCTGAATTTAGCGCCAGTAACGATAAACGATTTTTTAGCCTCGCTTGTTCCCACTTAGCTAAAAAGCTGTCGTAGGTGTTTGCTTCATAATGTTCATTGTTGAAGTACTTAACGGTTTCGTAATTTAGTAAGCTGTCGATAGCACGAGTATTTGAGTTGTTATCGGCAGTATTTGCTTCACGTATAAATCTGTTACGCCACTGAGTTACTATTACAGTAAAAGCAATGTAAATAGCGACAGCGATAACAGTGACTAATGCAAACCAAGGTGAAAACAAGGTCGCAAAAATAATGGCGACTGTGATTATTTCAAATAGGGTTGGCACGATGTTAAACATCAAAAAGCGCATTAAAAAGCTGAGGCCATTTGTACCACGCTCTATATCGCGACTAATACCGCCTGTTTGCCTATCAAGGTGAAAGGCTAATTCTAAACTATGTAAGTGTTTAAATACTTTTAAACCAATATGGCGCATAGCGTGCTCAGTAACACGGCCAAACAATGCATCGCGAACTTCACCAAAAAACACACTGGCAAAGCGCAGCAAACCATAGCCGATGAGCAGGGCAATAGGAACGCTTAATATCGGGTTGATACTAGAATCTACTGCGTCGATTATTTCTTTTAGTGCCCAAGGCATCAGCAATGTGGCCCCCTTGGCTGCAATAAGAGCTAGTACAGCCAAAATAACTCGGCCTTTAAAGGTCATTAAATAGGGCCAGAGTGTTTTGATGCTTTGTGATAGGTTCATTGTATCAGGCGATCTCGTCACCTGTTCTTTGCGGCTCATTCCACGCATGGGGGTCTCTTAAATCAATTTGATAAAAATAGGCAAAAGCTTTCGTGTTTTAGGCAAGTGTAATTTGCAAATTTACCTCTATACTGAGTGCAGTATACACCAGCGCATTAGCAAATTTGTTAATTGCATGAGTTAAACACGAAGAAAATTAAGGAGTAAGCATGAAAACCGTCGGTTATGCAGCACATGATTCAGAAAAACCATTAGAGCCGTATCATTTTGAACGCCGTGCACTTCGTGAAGAAGATGTATCAATTGAAATTCTTTATTGTGGCGTGTGTCATTCAGACTTACACACAGCAAAAAACGATTGGGGCTGGACTCAGTACCCAGTAGTACCGGGTCATGAAATTGTTGGCCGCGTTCTTGAAGTGGGTAGCGGCGTTACTAAATACAAAGTGGGCGATAATGTCGCTGTTGGTTGTATGGTAGATAGCTGTTTGAGCTGTGACCAGTGTCATCATGGTGAAGAGCAGTTTTGTCGCGAAGGAATGGTGGGTACATACTCAGGGCAAGATCGTATCAGTGGCGAACTTACTCAAGGTGGGTATTCAAAACACATTGTGGTTCGTGAAGAGTTCGTACTCAATGTACCTAAAGGTTTAGACCTAGCGAAATGTGCGCCAATTCTATGTGCAGGTATCACAACTTATTCACCACTACGCACGTGGAATGTTGGCCCAGGCAGCCGTGTTGCGGTAATTGGTCTAGGTGGTTTGGGTCACATGGCAATTAAAATCGCAGCTGCAATGGGTGCACATGTTACGGCAATTAGCCGCAGTGATAAGAAAAAACAACAGGTTTTAGATTATGGTGCGAAAGACTTATTAGTCTCAAGTGATGAACAAGTGATGCAAGCACATGCTAATCAATTCGATCTAATTATTAATACCATACCCGTTAAACATGACTTTACACCTTATATGCCACTGCTTGATATAGATGGTACCCAAGTGCTAGTTGGCCAAGTTGGTGAACTTGCAGAATCAAACTCTGTTCCACTTCTGCTTGGACGTCGCCGTGTTGCTGGCTCATTGATAGGTGGTATAGCACAAACCCAAGAGATCCTCGATTTCTGTGCGTTACATAATATTCTGCCAGAAGTTGAAATGATCAAAATGGAACAAATTAATGACGCTTTCGATAAATTAAAGCAAGGTGATATGGCCTCACGCTTTGTTATCGACATGTCATCATTAGAAGTTTAACTTGTTTAACAAAGTTAAATTAATAAGCGGGTCGAGTTAGGCTCGCTTTATTTTAGTTACTTTTATTTAAGTAATAACTTGTGTTTTATTTTTTTACCCTCATTATAGCTGTGTTATCCACTTAATTTATTGGTCAGTTCTTGTTACGGTTTTTCTCAGTCATTATCTTGCTATTTACTGTGTTCTTTAGTGCACAGAGCATGGCTATGCCTGACACTCACTCACACTATGCTGCCACTAAATTGTTCCAAGTCGAGCTGACTAAAACCCCAGTTATTTCTCTAACTCATACAGCTAAGCATCCTAAACCGGTAGAACCATCGGGGTTTGATACCCTTGTGCCGCGTTTAACTGCCAGTAATTCATCATTGTTTCTTTACCATAGTCAGGTTGACCCTGATTACGAGCTATTAATTGAATTCTTTGCTGAAGATTTGGGAAAAGAGCACTTTTTAGCGCCACCAAGTGCTGTGCGCATGATCCCATGGTTTGCGTTAGCCACGCAACGTAAATCCCGCATTAGTGGCTGGAAAGACGCTAATCTCTTGTACAAAGCGAATACGACCTACCATAGCTAAACGACTTCCTTCGTTACTTTTTTATTTTTGGAATTAATTTTTTACCGGCTGAAAATGCTGGAAGGAAGTCATGTATGTCACATAAATCAAAGCCGGCGCTATGGCGTCGTCTAAAAATGAGTTATGTCGCTATGATAGCGGCGTGTATTTTATTAGCGGTTAGCGCACTACCTAATCTTTACCCTAACAAATCTTGGTTGCACATTAGCTTGCCAGATCAAACTGTGACGCTGCAAAGTGTGACAACTTCACTAAATCAACATGGTTTTGAAGTGTCTGAAGCTAATGATAGCCAAGCACAACTGGCTATTTTATTAGCTGAGCCTACTCAAAGTGCCAATGCACTGAGTTTTATAAAAACTCAATACCCACAGCTGGAAGCTAAAATTGTTGAGCATGCGACAAGCCCACAATGGCTTCAGCAGCTTGGTCTTTCACCGATTAAGTTAGGACTTGACTTAAATGGTGGGGTGCTATTTGTGCTTGATGTTGACCTAGATAAAGCAATGCAAGAGCACTTAAACAGTGTGTATCAACAAACTAAATTGACGCTTCGAAAAGACAAAATTCGTGGTATTAGAGCCAGTGAAGTAAAAGAAGGGGTTGAGCTGCAAATTTTACCAAGCGGTGAAGGGCAACTCCCAGGACTCATCTCAACCTTACAAGGTCAATTCAAAGGCCTGATGCAAACTAAATCAACGAGTAATAACCTAACCACAGTATTACTGCATTTTAATGAGCAAAGCCAAAGCGAATTCAATAAACAAGTCATGGCACAAAGCTTAACAACCCTGCGTGGACGTATTGAAGAGCTTGGCATCACAGAAGCGGTGACGCAAAGGCAAGGTAAACAACGAATTCGAATTGAGTTACCAGGGGTACAAGATCCATCAGAAGCTAAACGCATTATTGGTGCAACAGCGACCCTAGATTTTTATCAGGTCGTCGAAGTGGGTGGTAAAGCGTTTAATGTGCAAGGTGGTGGTGTTGTTAATTTAAATCCTGTGGCGATTTTTTCAGGTGATCACATCAATAATGCCAGTGTTGGTAAAGATGAATGGGGCAAGCCTTTAGTCCAGCTTAGCTTAGATTCGCAAGGTGGCGATGCAATGTCTGCTTTTTCAAAGCACAATATAGGTAAGCCAATGGCCACGGTGTATTCTGAATACTCCCGGAATGCAAATGGCGAAGTTGTGAAAAAAAGCGAAGTGATCAATGTGGCAAACATTGCACAGCATTTAAGTTCTCGTTTTAGTATTACGAATATGAAAAGCCCACAAGCAGCTTACGATTTAGCGCTTTTACTTCGTGCAGGGTCGCTCACAGCGCCAGTGACAATAGTTCAAGAACAAACCATAGGTCCAAGCTTAGGTAGTGAAAACATTGAACACGGATTAGCTGCTTTAATGCTTGGTATCGGTATTACCCTTGCATTTATGGCGCTTTGGTATCGTCGTTTAGGCCTGATTGCCAACATTGCGTTGTTACTTAATTTAACCGCTTTAGTCGGCTTAATGTCGTTATTACCTGGCGTGGTGTTGACATTACCGGGCATCGCAGGGCTTGTATTAACAATAGGCATGGCAGTTGATACTAATGTAATTATCTTTGAGCGAATAAAAGAGGAAAAACGTAAAGGTCGACCTACCTATCAAGCAATAGAGCAAGGCTATAACCAAGCATTTACGACCATTTTTGATGCCAATGTGACCACCATGATCACAGCTATCATTCTATACGCCATTGGTTATGGGCCTGTGAAAGGTTTTGCAATTACATTAGCGCTCGGACTATTAACCAGCGTATTCACCGGTGTTTACATTTCAAAAGCGCTTAGCCAAACACTCTACATTAAACTGACAAATTTATCGGGGGCTAAAGCATGAGTTGGTCAACATTAACTGCAGCGAGTAAATCGCGCGTTTTAGGGTTATTGCTAAGCTGTGTTTTAGTCATCGCGAGCTTAGGTGTTTTATCTGTCAAAGGGCTAAACTTTGGCCTTGATTTTACAGGTGGCTACATCACTGAGATAAACACAACGTCAGTAACAACTATTGCTGATTTAAAGGCAAAGTTAAGTCCTGAAATTGCAAACAAATTAACCATAACTAAAGCGGGTGAATACCACTTTGTTTTAAGAGAAGCGCCAGAGCTTAGTGAAGCCAGCAATTGGCAATCAGAGCTGAATGAGCAAGGTGTAGAATTTACCGTGCTTTCAAGTTCTTTTTTAGGTTCACAAGTCGGTGATGAGCTTTTTGAGCAAGGCTGTTTAGCATTATTTGCAGCACTGATTGCCATTATGGTTTATTTAGCTGTACGTTTTGAATGGCGACTCGCGGTAGGCTCAGTGGTTGCACTGTTACATGATTTAATCTTAGTGCTTGGCTTGTTTTCCTTGTTAGGGCTTGAGTTTAATTTAACCGTGCTGGCGAGTTTACTGGCTATTATTGGCTATTCATTAAATGACTCAATTATTGTTGGCGACAGAGTTAGAGAGCTTTTACGTATTCAGCCAGACAATCAACGCATTAATACCCATGTTGTGATTAATGATGCAATTGGCTCTACGTTAACGCGTACATTGATCACCTCAGGCACAACACTTGCGACCATTGCTTGTATTTGGCTGCTTGCTGGCGCTGCATTAACGGGTTTTGCTATCGCGTTATTTGCAGGCATTGTGGTGGGCACCTTCTCATCGATTTGTATCGCCGCCACCTTACCGCAATTATTAGGGTTAAGTTCAGAAAATTACACCCAAACACTGGATGATAAAACCAAAGCCTATATGGATATGCCATAAGTCAGTTTTATAACTTACTTTCATCAGCCGCTATTTTTCCATAGAATAGCGGCTTTTCTGTTTTAACTGCTTTGATATGAATAAAACACACGTAATTGAACATTTACGCTTTGCGCTAGAGGCACAACTGCAAAACGCCAAAGCAGCGGCTAAAGCGGCTCATGATGCAGCAACCCACGAAGAAAGTGTTGCTGAAACTCAATACGATACCTTGGGTTTAGAAGCCGCTTATTTAGCGCAAGGGCAAGCTGAACGAGTTAATGAGTGCTACCGTGACATACAAGCATTCAATACAGTGTTTAAAGAAAGCGAATTTAATAAGGTTCGTGAAGGTGCATTAGTGTGTCTTGTCGATGAACAAGATAACTCAAAGTGGTTTTTTATGGGCCCAAGTGCAGGTGGCTTAGTAGTCACCGTAAAAGAACAGCCTATATATGTTGTAACCCGTGAAGCGCCGTTAGGTAAACAGCTGATTGGCAAGCAAATTGATGACGAAGTAACACTGACAATTGCAGGTAACGCACAGTTTTATAGCATTACAGAAATAGTCTGATCAAGAAAATTTATTAATCAGTAAATTTCATCTTCAAGTAAAAAATAACTCGTTGGTCACAAAGTAAAAAAACCTCTATAAATCACATCAAGCTTAATGCTTATAAGCACCCATCTAGTTAAGTGAAGTTTAGCCTCATGCGTTCACTTAATCGGCTGGGTGTTTTCATTTTTTTCATAAGACTTAATTTAGGAAAAGTCGTGTTTAAAACCTTGATTGTGGTTGATAACAATGAGCAACGTATTGCTCAAAATTTCGAAAATGTCATTACCTTTGACACCTACTTACGTGATTACCCAAAACATAATGAGCCAAAAACGCGTATTTTAAACTTGTGTGATACAGGGCAGTATTTAAGTAAAGGCTATTATTGCTCTTTGCTTGCTGAAGCAAGAAAGCATCAGGTATTACCGAGTGTAAAAACAATTAATGCACTACGTAGCGATGAGCATAGCACGCGTCATAAAGAGCTTGCTGGTTGTACTGTATTTTTTGGTCACACAGATCAAGAGCAGCAAAGCAAAGCAACTAAAGCATTATTCTCGCAATATCCTGCGCCTATTTTGGTGTGTGATGAACAAGGTGTTGTGAAGCAAGGTGCGATTGCATCATTAGATGACACGGGCTTTACAGAGTTTGTAAAGCAACTCAGTAGCTTTACGATGTCAGTATGGCGCATTCACGATAAAAAACGTCGTTACCGTTGGGATATGGCCATATTGGTTGATCACCAAGAAAAAGTGCCGCCAAGTGATAAAGATGCCATTGCTAAATTTATTAAAGCAGCCGCTAAACATGGTATTTATGCTCAAGCACTTACATTTGATGAAATTACCAATATTGCACAATTTGATGCGTTGTTTATTCGTCAAACAACGGCCATCGACCATCCAACCTATCGTTTAGCGAGTAAAGCACAAAGCTTAGGGTTAGTGGTGATTGATGATGCAGAGTCGATACTGCGCTGCTGTAATAAAGTGTATTTGCACGATGCTTTTAATTATCAAAAAGTGCCGAGTTTAAAAACTCACGTTGTGGCTGATACAAGTGAAGAGACAATTGAAAGTTTAGAAGCAAACTTCAGCTACCCACTGGTATTAAAAATGCCAGAAGGCTCTTTCTCAAAAGGCGTTTTTAAAGTTGCTAATCGTGATGAATTAGTTGCTAAATTAACAGAGCTGTTTGAGTTCAGTGCACTTGTGCTTGCACAAGAGTACATGTACACCGAATACGACTGGCGTGTTGGGGTGTTAAATGGCCGTGCAATTTATGCGTGTCGTTATTTAATGGCGCGTAATCACTGGCAAATTTATAACCATGATGCAAAACGTTTCTTTTCTGGTGGCTTTGAAACCTTGCCAACATTTGAATTACCTAAAGTTGTACTCGATGCGGCGTTAAAAGCCTGCAAAACGGTAGGTAAAGGTTTGTATGGTGTTGACGTTAAAGAACATCAAGGTAAAGCATACGTGTTAGAAGTGAATGACAACCCTAGTATCGACCATAAAGTCGAAGATGCCTATTTAGGTGACGAGCTTTATATGATCATTATGGATGAGTTTAAACAACGCTTAGAAGCACGAGGCCGTGGTTAATGAACGCCTCTGTTTGTCAAATCCGTTTTGCTCAGGCAACGGATTTGGCGGCCCTTGTTGCCATTGAAGAACAAAGCTTTAGTCAAGATAGATTAAGTAGTCGTAGTTTAAAACGTTGGATCAGCGCAACGCATGGCTTACTGATGGTGGCCGAGATCGAGAACCAACTAGTTGGTTATGGTTTGGTTTGGTGTCACAAGGGGACGCGTCTTGCTCGGCTATATTCACTGGCGGTTTTGCAATCTCAGCAAGGCAAAGGCATTGCTTCAAAGTTACTGCTTGCACTTGAAAACGAAACAGCTAAACGCGGCCGTTTATATATGCGTCTAGAAGTTGCGGTAAACAACCTATCGGCAATTTGCTTATATGAAAAACTGGGTTACCAGGTGTTTGGTCATTACAGTGATTATTATGATGACCATAGTGATGCCCATCGAATGCAAAAAAACATTCGACGTAATATCGAGTTTAATGCCGATAAACACACGCCTTGGTACCAGCAAACAACCGAGTTTACCTGTGGTCCTGCGGCGTTATTAATGGCAATGTCATCATTGAATGATACCGCAATGAGCCAACTGAAAGAGCTGGATATATGGCGTGAAGCTACCACTATTTTTATGACATCAGGGCATGGCGGTTGTCACCCTCTAGGGTTAGCACTTGCGGCAATGAAACGAGGTTTTAAAGCTGATGTAGTTTTAAATACTCGTGAAACTTTGTTTATTGACGGGGTAAGAAGCGAAAAGAAAAAAGCCATCTTGCATACGGTTCATAATCAATTTGTGGCAGAAGCGATAGCTGCAAAGCTGCCAGTACGCTATCAAGAGTTAACCTTGGTTGCTATTGAGGATTGGCTTGCGGAGGGTAAAGCGGTGGTGTTATTGATCAGTACCTATCGATTTGATGGTAAAAAGTCACCGCATTGGGTGTGTGTAACGCATATTGATGAGCATTGCTTGTACGTGCATGACCCGTTTTGTGAAAACGAAAAACAATTGGCGATTGATTGTCAGCATGTCCCAATAGCCAAAGCCGATTTTAACAAAATGGCTAGTTTTGGTTCATCAAGACTCAGCACTGCGATGGCCTTTTATTTATAATTTTAATTGTTAGTTTGATTTGGAAGTACAGTGACTCTGAGTAGTTTATTTGATATTGCCCCTTATTCTTGGTCAGCAATTGGTAGCGCCGCATTTTGCGGCGCAATTATTGGTATGGAGCGTCAATTACGAGGTAAGCCTGTTGGTATTCGTACCTCCGCATTGATTGTGTTAGGTACTTATTTATTTCTTGCTACAGCATTTATGTTACATGGCGATGTGATAGACCATTCACGTGTTGTAGGCCAAATTATTACCGGTATCGGCTTTTTAGGTGCGGGTGTGATGCTTGCAAAAGATGGTGCGGTTGTTGGAGTAACTTCCGCAGCAACTATCTGGGTATTAGCCTCTATAGGTGTTGTGATTGCCACTGATAACTTGTTAGCTGCAATTAAACTTTCAGTATTAGTGGTCGTTATTTTATATGGCGTAGATGTACTTGAAGCTAAATTTAAGAGCTTAGGTCGCGGTGTGCATGTTCGTGTAAAACGCTATTCAAAGTTGTATTATCGAAAAGAAAAGTGAAGTTAGATAATAGAAGTTAGATTAGAGTGATTCATGGAGCCTTGTTACACAATAAAGCCGTCCTGTTTAGAAGATTTGTTACTTGTTGATAGTCAAATTCCTGAGTTTGATGGCCGAAATAGCCTCAGTAAATTACAAGCACGGTGTGCAGATGTTGAGCATCTAGCTTTAGTTGCTTATATCGAAAATGAGCCTGTGGCCTACAAACTGGGTTATGAGCTAGATTCAAACACCTTTTATAGCTGGCTTGGTGCAGTTGCGCCAAAATGTAGAGGGCAGGGCATAGCTCAATCATTATTAAACGCGCAAGAAGCTTGGGTTAAGACCAATAATTACCGAGTTATAATGGTTAAGTCTATGAACCGTTTTCCTGCAATGCTGAATATGCTTATCAAAAATGGTTATGCAATAGTGGGTTATGAGGACAGAGGTAGCCCACAGACTAGCAAGATTTTATTCTCCAAAGTCTTTGATTAGCGTACTAAATTCTAGACTACTCATGCTAGGTTTGATTCCATTTTTAAACGTTTGACCATGAATATTGGCCATCTCGCCTGTTGTTAAAACAAGAATACTTCCGTCACTGAGCTCAAACGGAGTATTGACAGTAGCTAAGCCACACGTTTTCTCGCCAACAAGTGTTACATTATTAAGAGAAGATAGCCCAATTGCCAATGCTTCAGCTGAACTAGCGACGCTAGAATCAATCAAAACATAAATCCCAATAGGCTGATGTTTTAAATCATAAGTATCTGGTTGAAAATTGATTTTTTGTAGCGTGCTTTCATGGGCTATTCCATCTTTAAATCCAAATCTAGTAATGCTTCCAGATGACAAATGGAATTCACCTAATGTTTGTGTAGCGTCGAAAAAAGGGGAAAGTGCTTGCAACATCGGCCACATATTGCCGCCGCTATTTTTTCTTAAATCAATAATCCAGTATCGAGAATTTTCGTTGTCTTGAGATCTTATATTATTGATTGAATTACGAACATATTGAGATTTTTCTTCCGTTGTGTCGCACCAATACTGGAAACTTTTAGATAAGCAAGTTTACCTTTTTGAAAACTCAGCTTAATTTTACTGTTATTAACACAGCGTTTTTTGGCGCTGAAAAAAATTATATTTGAATCTTTATCCTTGAGATAAGTATGAGGTTCATTGAGTGATTTAAGAAGTGTTGCAACGTTTGGAGTTTTATAGCCAAGATAGGCTGATTTGTCTGAATAATCATTTTTACGGATAAAGTGCTTGTTAATTAATTGCTTTACTTCATCATAATTTGGCTCTGCTTTAACAAAAGAAGAAATTAGAGTAAATAACATCAATGTAAAAAAGTATGATTTCTTCATTAAAACTTACTTCGGCAAACTAATTAAAAAGTGAGCGCCGTTGTTACTTTCTTGAACACAGATTTCACCTTGTAGTTGTTGAGTAACTATTTTCTTCGCAATGCTGAGGCCAAGCCCAATACCTGATTGGTTGTTTTTCCCTTTATAAAATGGGGTGAAAATGGAGTTTTGTTCACTTATGCTGATACCGGTGCCATTATCGGAGTAGTGAATTTTTAATACCTCATCAAAATCATAAATATCAATTTCTATAGCTGGGTTTTCGATGTTGTTGAACGCATGCTCAATTGAGTTTTGCTGCAAAATAAAAAGTACTTGTTTTAGCAAGTCTATTTCAACTTCGAATTGGCTATGAGGGTTTTGATAATTAATATCTAATTTGATACCACGATGTTTTATTTGCTCTTCTAAATGCTTATACAATGACTCCGAAAGCTGAGTTAACGTCATGATTGTTTTACTTGATTGTGATTTTGTATAGAGCAAATCCTGTAAAATTCTTATCTTATAGGCGCAAGTAGTTAAATTGCGACTTACTAGTTCATGAGTGTCGAACAAAGTGTTTAGTGTATTTTGCAGTGTTTGCTGACTCAAGCATTTCTGTGTAAGCCTATTTTGAGTTTCTGTCACTGTTTGTTGAGTGAAATCAACGGCTGTTATGCAGTTACCTAAAGGAGTATTGACCTCATGGGCAATGCCACGAATTAAAGTGGCAAGTTCAGTAAATTGGTTTTGTTCAAGCGATTGTTTCTGTTGGTAAAGTAATTTTAGTTGGGTCTCAAAGCTTTGTTTTATTGTTTCAAGTAGTTTTATCACTGGCTCGTTGTATTCATGGGGCTTACTATCAAGGATACATATTGTACCAAATGGCGTTGTATCGCCAGCAGAAATGGGCAAACCTAAGTAGGAAACCATATTGAGCTTGATATCAGGGTTTTCTTTCCAATCATCATCAATAAGTGCATTAGGTATATTCAGCAGTTTCTGGTTTTTTACAACATGCTCGCAATAAAGGCCTGAATTTTTAAACTTTTCACTGTCGCCTATTTCGTATGGGTTTAATTGGTTTGCATTTTTAGAAAATACACTAATAATATTATTTTCGACCTTCATTACTAAAGCGACAGGCACATCGGCAAACAGTGCTAATACTTCAAGAGTTTTATTCCAACTCTCAACTAATTCATCATAATCAGGCTGATACATTATTTGAACTCAATTAAATACAAATACTACTAAGTGATAGCTTAGTAACAAATTCTAATTGAGCAACATAAATGCTCCATATCAGATTTTATTGTTCTTCAATCAGTAATTTCTTATTAATTAACCAAACAGTTTACGCCTAACTACTGTGCGATATTCACTTGGTGTTTGTGAAAGCACTTTCTTAAATACCCTTGTTAAATGACCTTGGTCGTTATATCCGACTTCTAGTGCTACCTCTTGAATAGATAAATTTGATGAGGCTAATAACTCTTTTGCCGTTTGAACACGCAGCTGTTGCCAATATTCAACGGGTGTTTGGCTGGTGGCTTGACGAAAGCGGCGTGTAAAGGTGCGGTAGCTTAAACTAAATTGCGCCGCAATTTCTTGCAGGGTCAGTTCGGAGGTTAAATTGTTTTTCAGCCAAAATTGAATTTGTGCAATAAGTTCATCAGGGTGCTTATCAACCGCACCTTCTAGATAACGTTGATCTTCATAGGGCTTACGAATCTCATGAGAGAAATTACGTTCAACATGTTGCGCTGCTGCTCGACCATAATATTGGCTAATAATATGGACTATAACGTCTGCAAGGGCATTTAAACTGGCAACTGTATACATACGCTCAGATTGAGTAATAAAAAAGTCAGGTTTAAGCTGCACTTTAGGGTAGTCACGTTTAAATTGCTCTGCGTAATGCCAGTGGGTGGTAGCAGGGTGACCATCAAGTAATCCAGCCTCAGCAACTAAACAGTTGCCAGTACCTACACCAATGATATGACTGCCTTGCCGCCAAGAATCGCCAAGCCAGTCAACCAAGCTTTGCTGTTTGCTTACTACAGGTCGCGGGTTGCGCCAAATACCAGGGACAATAATTAACTCACTAGCTGGCGCTGAAGCAGTTTCGCAATCGGGCATTATTGCTAGCCCCGTGCGGTTGGGGATCGCTTTTATGCTAGTTGCTACTAAGTTGATGTTGAGAGGTTTAAATTCGTTATGCTGATGATGGCTTTTGGCAAAGGCCTCGCCGGCTCTAAGCATTTCTATAGGTAAGGTTAAACTAGTTATTAGTAAGTGTGGATAAACCAAAATACTAATTTCTATGGCTTTTTGATGTTGAAGTTTCGTCACTGAAATTGCTCCGACCAGTTGTTTTTGGCCTTTTATGCAGGTTATTTGGCTATTTAAGCATAAAGTGTATTAGTTAATCCATTTAAACTTGGTTTAATTCTCATAACACGTTTTCTCAAGGTTTTTTATGACAGCATTACCCGTTATTGTTGGTATGGGTGGTATTAATGCCGCTGGCCGCACTTCTTTTCATCAAGGTTATCGTCGTATCGTGTTAGACAGCTTGGACGCTAAAGCCCGTCAGGAGACATTTTTAGGCTTAGCGACTTTAATGAACTTAGTCACCCTTACTGAAGGTGTACTTAAAGATGCTCAAGGCAATACAGTTGCTGAAAAAGATATCGAAGCTAAGTTCGGTGAACAAATTTTAGCTGGCACACTTATTCGTAAAATTGAAAAAAATCACTTCGATGTTGATGCGACTCCGTGGCAGCAAAAAATGACGTTAACAGCGTCAGATGAACAACAAATAGTTTTTGAAACGCGTCGCCGTGATTTACCAACCCCTGTACCTAGTAGCTGGCACATTGAGGAGTTGAGCGATAAAAAAGTAAAAGTAACTATTAGTGCTGATCTTGCTATTAAACATGACAGTACCCGCGATAATCCAATTAAAGCGGCGGGTCAACTACCGACAGGTTTCGAACCTTCAGCTATGTATAACAGCCGCTACCAGCCTAGAGGTCTGCAAGCAACTATCTTTGCTGCAACTGATGCAATTCGTTCGACTGGTCTGCCGTGGCAGCAGGTAATGAACAGTGTTGAGCCTGATCAAATTGGTACTTACTCAGCCTCTGTTGCTGGCCAAGTTGATGGTGAAGGTTTTGGTGGTTTGATTCGTGCGCGTCAACAAGGTGATCGCGTTAGTACAAAACAGCTTGCACTTGGCTTAAACACCATGTCGACCGACTTTATCAATGCTTATGTAACAGGTAACGTGGGTACGACCTTTACCACATCAGGCGCGTGTGCCACGTTTTTATATAACCTACGTGCTGCTGTAAACGATATTCAAGCAGGTCGCACGCGAGTAGCGATTGTGGCATCAGTAGAGTGTGCTATTACGCCAGAAATTGTTGAAGGCTTTGGTAATATGAGCGCACTTGCAAATGAAGAGGGCCTAAAGCGCCTTGATAATTCAGAAGTCGTTGATCATCGCCGTACAAGCCGTCCATTTGGTGAAAACTGTGGCTTTACAATTGGTGAAGGTGCACAGGTTGCTATCTTAATGGATGATGCATTGGCATTAGAGTTAGGTGCTGATGTGTTAGGTAGCGTTGCGGATGTGTTCGTAAATGCTGATGGAATTAAAAAATCAATCACAGCACCGGGCCCTGGTAACTATATTACAATGGCAAAATCTGTTGCACTAGCTAGTGGTATTGTTGGTCAAGAAGCGGTACAAAAACGTAGCTTTATATTGGCTCACGGCTCAAGCACGCCTCAAAACCGCGTAACAGAATCATTAATTTACCATAAGGTAGCACAGACATTTGCTATTGATAATTGGAAGATTGCAGCTCCTAAAGCGTATGTTGGGCATACTATTGCTCCAGCCAGTGGTGATCAATTAGCCATGGCATTAGGCGTGTTTAGTCATAACATTATGCCAGGGATTACTACAATCGATAAAGTGGCTGATGACGTTTATAGCGAGCATTTAGATATTCGCACAGAACATTATCAATGTGATGCAATGGACATTGCATTTATAAATTCAAAAGGGTTTGGTGGTAACAACGCAACGGCGACTGTTTTATCTCCAGCAATTACATTGCAAATGCTAGCAAAGCGTCATGGTGATGTGGTTATGGCGGAATATCAGGATCGTCATACTCAAGTAGCTCAAGCTCAAGCTGATTACCAACAACAGGCTGATTTAGGTCATTATGAGCTTATTTATCGCTTTGGTGACGGCTTAATTGATGAAAATGACATCAAAATTTGCCAAGACTCAATGACAATCCCAGGTTTTGATAAAAAGGTTTTATTATCAAAATCAAACCCTTATGCGGACATGTTTTAAGATCAAGACTTGTTTAAGCACATTCTTGACAGCAAGGCGCTTTTAAAGCGCCTTTTTTAGTGCTATAAATGTTCCTATCAAAGGGAATTGGAGCAATTACTCATGATTAAATTTACTAAACTCGCTGTACTTTGTTCACTTATCGCATTACCAACACAGGCTTTAGCAAGAGACGTCAATGATTTAGGTGTTGATGTTCAAGCAGCAACTTCCGCCTATATCGTAAAAAATACAAATCCGCGTTATCCAGGTAGTTATAATGGCTCTCGTTTAGAGGGCTGGGCTTTAATGTCTTATGTAGTGGACAAACAAGGTAAAGCTAAAGATATCGAAGTGATTATGGCATCTGATACTCGTGGTAGTGAAGAAAACGCAGAGAAATATTTAACGAACTTAGAATTTGCACCCGCGACTAAAAAAGGTGAAACAGTTGAAGGTGGTTATCTGTTTTCTTTTGAAGTAGGTAAGTATTTTAATGGCTACTCAAATGATAAGGCTAGCCGTGGTTTTATCAATGAGTACGATGAAATCAATAAAATGCTGCAAGCAAAGGAATTTAAAAAAGCTGAGCAAGCACTAGCCAAGCTATATAAAGATCACACTAAAAACACCTCTGAACAGGCGTTATTTGCATGGCTAAAAAGCCAATTTTTTTACCATCAACAACAATGGTTTGGCTTTGATGAGCAGCTGTCTATTGCCTATTTACTACGAAATAAGTTGCCAACAGATATACAGTATTTAGTCGCTAAAAGCGCTTTACAATGGTACAGCTTTAAGGGTGACTTCAATCTTGCTTACAACGCCATTGATGCGTTAGATAATATTGAAGGAAAAGAGTTTTCAGAAGAAAACAAACTTGCCACAATTAAGCAAATTGATGACTTATTAGCTCGTACTCCGCAGATCAATTCACAAATTAATGTCTCAAAGGATAAGCTTTCATATTTGTCGTTATCTCGTGGTTCTATCAAGATAGAGGGCGCACGTGATGTATCTAAATTACAGATCCGTTGTGCTGATCAAGTAATAGACCTTGAAGCAAATGATTCAGTGAGTTATGTGCTTGATGAACAAAGCCGACGCTGCGGTTTATTAGTTAAATCTACAAATTCTGCTGAGATTAAAGTAAAACAAACTGGTTATGCTATTGTTAATTCAAAATATGACGCCAGTTAATTGTTTACTTTAAACGCTTAACATATCTTAGCGTTACGAAGTTAATTAATGCCATTAGAAAGGCGATTTCGTAACGACTAAATGCCACAGCAATGCCAATAAGTCCCATGTTCCAAATACTGGCTGCTGTGGCTGTTCCATAAGTAGAGTTTTTGTTCTTCAAAATGGCGCCACCGCCAATAAAACCAATACCCGTGATAATCCCTTCGAGTACTTTTGACTCAGCCTCTGAGCTAGTTAAAACAGACATTCCAACTAATGCATAGCCACAAGATGCAACAGCAACTAATGGAAAAGTTCGAAGACCTGCGCCATTACTTGTTTTTTCTCGATCAAATGCCATGGGTAGGGCAAGTAAGTATGCAATCCCCAGGTGCATTAGGTTATCGAGGATCTCGTGCCAATCAAGATTAAAGTCCATAATCAATTCCTTTTTGTTAATAGCCGAGTGTTGCAATTTCAATACCCGATCAGCAAATTAATTAAAATGAGGAAACTAGGGACATGTAGCCGGGTTTTTAAAAGTAGAGCTTGATATAATTTGCGATTTTTACGCACTACTGTGTCATTTTTTCAGTCTTTTGGCTGTTTGAAATTTCAGCATACAGACAGTATGCTAAACACGCTAAATAAATAGGCTTCAGTTTGAAACATACAACCTCATCTCTTGAAAAAACGGCTCTCGCATTGTGTATGTTAGGTGCGCTCATTGCTGTAATTTTGCCTAGTTTTATCACTGAACAAGTACAGCCTTTTGTACAAACGGTTTTAGATTGGATTGGGAGTAGTTTTTTCTTAATGGTGAATTTTTTATTGTTCGCCATCATAATTTTAGCTATTAGTCCATTAGGCAGCCGTAAAGTAGGTGGGCAAGATGCTGTTGTTGAGTATTCTAACTTTGGCTGGTTTGCTATGTTATTTGCTGCGGGAATGGGCTCTGGCCTAGTTTTTTGGGGAGTTGCGGAGCCTGCTTTACATTCGCTTGACCCGCCCCTTAAACAAAGCTTATATCCAGATAGGTTAGCCAGTAGCTTGGCGCTAACATTAGTTAATTGGGGGGCTCATGCTTGGGCACTTTATGCGGTATTTGCTTTAGTGCTTGGTGGGTTAACTCAATACAGTGGTAAGTCTGGTGATATTTGTTCGCCTGTTCTTACTGCAGTAGGTAACAGGTTTGATAAATCAACAAAATTTACAGTCTCTTTTATTGTAAAATTAATTGCTGTTCTCGCGATATTTTTTGGTGTAGTTGGCACTATAGCAAATTCAACTCTGTTGATAAGTAAAGGGGTTGAGATAGAGTTGGGAGTTACTTCTACTTTATTAGTTGGCTCATTAATCGTTTGTTTATTAACAGTTATATATTCGCTATCAGTAAAGTTTGGTTTACGTCGCGGCGTACAATCACTAAGCATTTTCAATGTGATTTTGGCATTCAGTTTGTTGGTCTGGTTATTAACAGTGGTGCCGATTGAGCCAATTATAAAAATTGCTCTAGATGGAACTGGCTATTATTTACAGCTGCTAGTAACTGGAACTTGGCAATTTGATAGCCAATTAAAAGCGCCGGATTGGGCCACTCATTGGACATATAACTATTACTTTTGGTGGTTAGCCTGGGGTCCATTTGTTGGTGTTTTTTTAGCCAAAATAAGTCAGGGGCGTAAGGTTTGGCAATTTATTTTTGCGGTTGTGTGTATTCCTACTTTAGTGACTATTATTTGGTTTGCGACCTTTTCTGGGGCAGCAATTGAATGGGATAGACTCAATCAAGCGGGTATTTTAGTAGCGATAAAACAAGATTACAGCCAAGGATTATTTGTATTTTTTAATCAATTAGGTTGGCAAGGAACCGTGTTTATTTGGGCTAGTTTGTTATTACTATTGATATTTGTTGCAACATCAGCTGACTCTGCAATTTTAGTCATAAGGGAACTTGTAGGAGCTGATCCTAGCAATCGAGTGACCCTTTACACTTGGTGTTTGGCATTATTCTTATGCAGCTTGGCTCTTTTACTTTTACAAGATGAGCCATTAAATCGAAGCGTTGCAATTTTAGGCGCTTTACCTTTCTTATTAATATTCCTATTGCAGTTAGTTGGGTTTCTAAAAGAGTTTATTCGCGATATTTGTGATTAATTTACAGTTTTTTACAGTTAAATTATGTATTTTTCATTATGCTTATAAAATAAGCTTAAGTGTATTGGAGGACCGATGCTTAAATTTTTGTATGTGATGCTACCTTTTAGTTTACTTAGTGGCTGTACAGCAGTTGGTCTAGTTGCAGATGGTATTGGCGGGGCCTCTAGCCAAGCACAGCCTGCAAGCGCCTATGCAGATAAAAAAGATAATGACCGAGTTAACTATGGCATGACCATGACAATGCTAGGTTACGAAATCGACAAGGCGATTATTGAAGGTCTAGAGAATGGTAGCAAAGGTAAAGATGTTGAGCTTAAATGTCGTCAAATAAGTCGCGCAGTAAATGAATGTGTTGAGGTTCAAGCTGAGCCGAAAAAAAGACCTACATTAATGGATAGTTTTAATAATGAAGATTAACTTCTCAAAACTTGTTATTTGCTTTGTTAGCTACCAATTAGTGGGGTGTACAGTGGCGGGGTCAATAGTAGATGGCTATGCAAAAAACTCACAACCAACAAACCTTGCAACCACAAATGCAAATCAAACTAACAGCACAGTAACGGACTCTGAGGGCTTTTCATTTGCAAAGTTAGGCTTTGAAATTGATAGCGCTGTAATAGGTTTACTCGAACCAAAAGAGGAACAACCAAAGTTAGTTTGCAGGCAAATCACACGAAGTATTAAAGAGTGTGAGGAAGCTAAGCCCTCACACTAAAAATTAGATATTAATCACAGATACTTTTGATGAAACATAAGGTGTTCGTCAATAAAGCTACTGATAAAGAAGTAACTATGATCATAACCTGCGTGCATGTTAATTTCGGCTGGATAATCTTTCTCATTCACGACAGCAAATATGTTCTCTGTTTTGAGTTGCTCAGTTAAGAAGTTATCGGCCTCACCTTGATCAATGCGAATCGGTAAATAATCATCAGCGACGGCTTTTTTCATTAACTCACAACTGTCGTATTCAAGCCAACTTGCTTTATCATTACCTAGGTAATTGCTAAACGCTTTTTCACCCCAAGGGCAATTAATCGGGTTAACAATCGGGCTAAAAGCACTGGCGCTGACGTATTGTTTCGGGTTTTTGAGTGCAATCATCAATGCGCCGTGACCACCCATAGAATGACCGGCAATGGCTTTTTTAGTCGTCACAGGGAAGTGTGCTTCAATAAGTGCCGGTAATTCAGACACAACATAGTCGTACATGTTGTAATGGACATTGTAAGGTGCTTGAGTAGCATTTACATAAAAGCCTGCACCTTGACCAAAATCGTAGTTTTCATCGTCAGGAACATTATCACCACGCGGGCTAGTATCTGGAGCGACAATCGCAATACCCAGTTCAGCCGCTTTTTTAAATGCCCCGGCTTTTTGCATAAAGTTTTCATCGGTACAGGTTAAACCTGACAACCAGTACATCACTGGCACTTTATTCGTTTCGCTGGCACCGGGTGGTAAAAATATCGCAAAGCGCATAGCACAATGTGTACTGGTAGCTTGGTGGGTATATTGTTTGTGCCAGCCACCGCTGACTTTTGTTGAGCTTATGTTTTCTAGCATAACCAAATCCTTGAAACAAAGGCGCTAGGCATTAACCTAACGCCAAATTAAAAGATTAATAATGAATAACTGAGCGGATGCTCTTACCTTCGTGCATTAAGTCGAAAGCTTCATTGATATCTTCAAGTTTCATGGTGTGTGTGATGAAATCATTTAACGCAAACTCACCATTCATATAGCGCTCAACAATCTCTGGTAGTTCAGAGCGACCTTTAACACCACCAAACGCACTACCGCGCCATACTCGACCTGTTACCAGTTGGAATGGGCGTGTCGAGATCTCTTGGCCTGCACCTGCAACACCAATAATCACTGATTCACCCCAACCTTTGTGGCAACACTCAAGGGCAGAGCGCATTACATTAACGTTACCGATACATTCAAATGAGAAATCAACACCACCGTCAGTCATTTCAACGATGACTTCTTGAATTGGTTTGTCGTAGTCATTTGGATTGATTAAATCAGTTGCGCCTAATTTAGTAGCAAGATCAAACTTACTTGTGTTGATATCAACACCAATAATACGGCCTGCGCCAGCCATTTTCGCACCGATAATCGCCGATAAACCAATACCGCCTAGACCAAAAATAGCAACAGTATCGCCTTTTTGAACTTTTGCAGTTTTAGTTACAGCGCCCATACCAGTTGTTACACCACAACCAAGTAAACAAATTTCTTCAAGTGGGGCTTCTTTGCTTACTTTAGCTAGTGAAATCTCAGGTAATACAGTGTACTCAGAGAAAGTAGAGCAACCCATGTAGTGATAAATTGGTTGACCGTCTTTATAGAAACGCGTCGTGCCATCTGGCATTAAACCTTTGCCTTGCGTTTCACGTACCGCAGAGCATAAATTTGTTTTACCAGATTTACACATCTTACACTCGCCACATTCAGCAGTATAAAGAGGAATAACATGATCGCCTACTTCAACATGTGTGACGCCTTCGCCTACAGCTTCAACAATACCGCCGCCTTCATGGCCAAGGATTGCTGGGAAAATACCTTCAGGATCTTCACCAGATAAAGTAAATGCATCTGTGTGACAAACACCTGTAGCAACAATCTTTACAAGCACTTCGCCTTTTTTAGGCATCATTACATCCACTTCTTCAATTGATAGTGGTTGATTTGGACCCCAAGCGATAGCCGCTTTTGATTTAATAAAATCAGTCATAACGTTCCCTTATAGTTGTTGGAAGTAAGTATTAAACCTAGTCTATTTTATTTATTTCTCAATGAATGATAATCTTCGTTTTATTAAAACACTTTTACAGTATGGTAATAATGAATCGTTGGCACGGAATTGATGAATTTTTAGCGGTAGCAGAAACGGGCAGTTTTACCAAAGCAAGTAAACTTCTGGGTATGTCGGTGGCCCATGTAAGCCGTTATGTGAGTCAATTAGAAGAGCGATTAAACACACAATTGCTAACCCGTACGACCCGTAAAGTGGTGCTAACGCAAGAGGGGCAGGTGTTTGCGCATCAAACAAAGCAATTACAGCATGCCATGGATGATGCCACGGCACTGCTTGCAGAGCAGCAACTGACACCAAAAGGCAGTATAAAGCTAACAGCACCAGTGATGTACGGTGAAAGTTTTATCATGCCTGCAGTACATTCGTTTATGCAAAAACACCCAGATATTGAAGTGATCAGCCATTTAAGTAATGAACAAGTCAATCTATTAGAAGATGGGTATGACCTAGCAATTCGGCTCGGTCATTTAAAGGATTCATCCTTGAAAGCACGGCGTATTAGTCAGCGCAGGCTTGTTATTTGCTGTAGCCCTGAATATATAAATAAATTTGGCCAACCACATAGTGTTAGTGAATTACATCAGCATAATTGCCTGATTGGAAATAACAGTTACTGGCGGGTAAAAGAGCAAGGCCAAGATAAGCATATAAAAGTGGCTGGGCGGTTAGCATGTAACAGCGGTTGGGCATTGGTTGACGCTGCTATGAAAGGGTTGGGTATCGTGCAACTACCGGATTATTATGTTAATGAACACCTAGCCAGTGGCAAGTTGACCGCTGTACTTTCAAATGTTGCACCCGCACCTGAAGGTGTATGGGGTGTTTATCCACCTAGGCAGTTTATAGCAACCAATGTAAAAGCATTACTAGACCATTTGGTTGCTACTGTTCAAGTATCAGATTTATAATTATTTTTTACAATTTCACGCATCCCATGCTAGCTAAATCTGTGCTAACATGAGCGCATATTTAGCCCTTGGAATATCCATAACTTATTATGTTTCAACCTGTTAGCCTTTTTATAGGGCTGAGATATAGTCGCTCCTCAAAGGGTAATGCCTTTATCTCATTTATTTCATTTTTCTCTATTGCGGGCATTGCTATTGGCTTAATGGCCTTGTTTACAGTCAGTTCAGTAATGAATGGCTTTGAAAATAACCTGAAAACCAACATGCTTGGATTAATTCCCCATATCGAAGTATCTGCTGATGATAACTCGAAAGAAACCATGCTGCAGTTAAAGCAGCAACTAGAAAACTCTCAAGATATTAAACAAGTTAACCTTTATCGTCATGGTGAAGCTATTTTACAAACTAACCAAGATTTGCACGGCGTATTGTTACAAGGGCTCTATGATGAAGGAAGCTCCCTCTATAACGTAAAGGATAAAATTGTTGCCGGTAATTGGTCACAAGTAATGGATAGCAACTACCATATTGCTATTAGCCGCTATTTGAGCCGAAAATTAGGCATTTCGCTCGGGGATAAAGTACGGGTGATTATGCCTAATGCGAGTTCATATACCCCCCTAGGTCGAGTACCTAGCCAGCGCTTGTTTACCGTTGGCGCTCTTTATGAAACGCAATCAGAAATCGATATGTCATTGGCATTTACTAGTGGTTATTCGTTAGGCCGGGTTTTAAAGCTGGCAAAATCAGCGGCACCAAACTTAAGTGTTTCGCTTTATGAACCATTTGCTGTTGAGCAAGTTTTGCAATCTCAGTCAGCTATTTTAAATGATTACACAGTGGCTGATTGGCGAGCTAGCCAAGGGACACTATTTGCTGCTGTGGCGATGGAAAAGCGTATTATGTCGATGTTACTTGGCTTAATCGTGCTCGTTGCGGTGTTTAATATAGTTTCAGCATTAACCATGATGGTCAGTGAGAAGCAAAGTGAAGTAGCTATTTTACAAACACTGGGTTTAACCCCGTTACAAGTGCAGCATGTTTTTATGATCCAAGGCTTATATAACGGTCTGATCGGTACCAGCATTGGTGCGTTACTTGGTGTGCTATTAAGTAGCAACATTAATGAATTATTAAATATGTTAGGCATCAATTTATTAGCGGGTGTGAGTTTACCAGTTAAATTTGATGTTATGAGTTTGAGTCTAATTGCTGCAGGGAGTATTGCGATGAGCTTTTTAGCTACTTTGTATCCTGCCAGAAAAGCTGCAAAAGTGAATCCAGCAGAGGTATTACGTTATGAGTGATTTAGTTATCAATTGTCAGCAGCTGAACAAAGTTTATCAAGATGGCGATAACGAGGTTGCGGTATTAAAAGGGGTTGATTTAACACTTAAACAAGGCGAAATGTTAGCTGTTGTAGGTAGCTCTGGCTCAGGCAAAAGTACTTTATTGCATATATTAGGCACCTTGGATAACGAAAGTTCAGGCAAGGTTGAAATTAAAGGTCAGCAGGTTTCTAAATTAAATCGAAAACAACAAGCTAGTTTCCGGAATGAAAATTTAGGCTTTATTTATCAATTCCATCATCTATTAATGGAATTTACTGCGATTGAAAATGTTGCTATGCCACTCTTAATTAAAGGTTTAAGTGCAGTCGATGCAACGGAAAAAGCGCATAACATGCTAGATAAAGTAGGCTTGTCTCATCGCAGCGAACATAAACCATCGGCTTTATCAGGTGGTGAGAGGCAGCGGGTTGCAATCGCACGTGCATTAGTAACAGAGCCTGCTTTGGTGCTTGCCGATGAACCAACGGGTAACCTAGATAAACAAAACGCTATTAAGATTTACGACTTAATTAAAGAGTTAAATACCAGCTTAAAAACCAGTTTTGTAGTGGTAACTCATGATTTAGAGCTTGCAGATAAACTCGGCAAAATTGCTTATTTAGATGATGGTAAGCTTGCAATTAAAGAGTCTCAGCATGTTGCTTAGTGCCTTTATTTCAAAACGATTCCGCGCTCATAGCGGACAAAAAGACGGACAAAATGGCTTTGTTAGCTTTATAGCTAAAGCTTCTACGATTGGCATACTTTTAGGAGTAGCCGTCTTAATTGTTGCTCTTTCAGTTATTAATGGCTTTGAGCAGCAATTAGTGCATCGGCTTTTATCGGTTGTACCACAGGTTGAATATGTCGCGCCAAATAAACCAATCAATAACTGGCAATCAAAAATTGCGCTACTTCGCTCTCAAACCGGTGTAACAGGTGCTGCACCCTTTATTAGTGTTAATGGTATGGCGCAATATAAAAGTGAGTTAAAAGCGGTTGAAGTGCGCGGTGTTAGCCCTGAATTTGAAAATCAGGTGTCGGCATTAAACCAATTTACAGAAGGGCGCTTAGTTAGCCAGTTACAACAAGAAGATGTGCTTTTAGGACAACAAATAGTAAACCGATTAGGTCTTAAAATTGGCGATCCAGTTACCTTATTAATCCCACAGATAAACCAGCAAAGTAACACTTTACTGGCTCCAAAACGCGTGAGCTTGAATCTGGCAGGTATTATTAAAATGGGCGGTCCAATAGATGAAACCGCGGCTTTTATTCGTCTAGACAAAGCGCAAAATGTGCTGAGCTTTAATGAAAACCAAGTAACCGGCTTACGATTACAAGTGGCCGATGTGTTCGCCGCCCATCAAACAGCGATGCGTGTTGGGCAAGTTATTCCAGATTATGTTTATGTCTCTAGTTGGTTTCGAACGCAGGGGAGCTTATATCAAGATATTCAAATGGTTCGTACCATTGTGTATATCGTGGTGTTTTTAATAATTGCGGTAGCGAGTTTCAATATTGTTTCGTCTCTAGTGATGGAAGTACGTGAGAAACAGGCAAATATTGCGATTTTAAAAACCATGGGCGCACAAGATAGTACCATTTTAGCGACCTTTGTTATGCAAGGTTTTACACAAGCCTTAATAGGTGTGATTTTGGGCACGATTATCGGTGTGATGCTAGCATTAAATATTAGTGAACTGTTCACTTGGGTAAGTAACTTATTTGGTGATAACCCGTTACAAGGTGTGTATTTTATCGAGTTTTTACCAAGCAAATTAGTATGGCAAGATATCGTTATCACCGTGATTGTCACCTTTGTCCTCGCAATTTTGGCAACACTTTACCCAGCGTGGCAAGCAACCCGGGTAGACCCTGCAAAAGTACTTGGTAACTAAAGAAATTCAAGCTTGGACAAGCATTAGATTATTGATTTTTGGTTTCATGAATTTGGCCCTGAAGGTTGGTATTAACAATCTGATGAAGTTGATGCATTAATTAAGCGTTAGTTTTCATAATGTCTTTTGCAGGTTAGCTGGCGAGCATGCTGATTAGTGAATATATGCACTAGGCTATTAGCTGAAATCATCGTGTTAGCTCAGTTTTCACGCGGTATTGACCGTGAAACAGCGAAAGCGTTTAGCCAAGATCCGTAAGCACTAAGCTTAGCGCAAAGAGCTATCGAACTAGGTTTTGATATATAACTTGAAAGCTCACAAGTAGCGTTTATTTATATGCTTTTTATGCACAGTGAATCGAAAGTCATTCATCAGCAGGCTGAGCAATTGTTTAAAGGCATGAGTAATTATGAATTTGAACTAAAACACAAAGTTATTATTGATAGGTTTGGTCGTTACCCACACCGCAACACAATTTTAGGTCGAGAATCAACAATTGAAGAGCTGCAATTTTAAACTGTGCCTTACTCTTCATTCTGAGTTGGCTGAATAATACTCAAGTAAATTAAAATGCCTTTTGATTGCCCGTAAACACTTGCACAGCGCCATTTTAAACCTTAAAGTGTCAGAAATGTTGTAAAAGAGTAACCACCATGGAACAAAAACAAGCAAGACCATTAACACCAGAAGAACAAGCCGAAGCGCAAAAACAAAGTGTTATTTGGCAAAGAGAATGTTTCCAAAATGCACAAAAGCATTTAGCAGAAAAAGGGGTTATCCCGCAAACTGTTGTTGAGAAAGAAAGTCGTTTCATTGCGCCTTTAGTGGCAATTTGGAAATTTAAAGCACAAAACGGTAAAAGCTATTGGGTGATCACGGGTCGCTTACCGACTGATCACGCTGAAGCAAGCGCAGCAACTAATGCACGTGAAGTATTACGTTATTTTTCAATGCAGTGGCAATTGAAGGCTGATCAGCTAATGCAATCAGGGGCCGTAGACAAAACCAAAGTTGATTTTGCGAATTTGCTAATCAATCGTGCTCATGGCTTATATGAGTTGTTTGAAAAAGAAGAAATGTGGCAAAACGAGCCAGCATAACTGACTTTACAAACTTACTAATAAAAAAGCTGAATAATTTTATTCAGCTTTTTTATTTTACCTAAACCTTAATGTACTAAAGTGAATGGCCGCGTATCAAACTGCTTGATAGGGCAGAGCATTCGCTGCCTTGGAATACCAGCTTCCATAAACACTAAACCATCTGCTGAAAAGCCATTTTGTTTAAACCTGTCTACCTCATTCAAAATGCAATTAATACTGACACAGTCACAGCCTTGCTTTTCAGCCATACTTACTAAGTAATTCAATAATGATTTGTAAACTGAACGGTTACGGTGTTCAGGCAAAACAGCTATACGACCAATTAGGCCATCATTGCATAAACGCCCAGTAGCAACTGGGCATTTACATTCGTCTGTTACAAGGACGTGATGTGCTGTTTTATCTAAATGGTCAAACTCAATGTGTTTTGGAATATGCAATTCGCAAACAAATACCCGCTCTCGGATCTGTTGTAAAAGTTCCTTGTCGATACTCCATTCAACTTCATCTATTTGATAGCCCATAAACACACGCTCCTAACAAAACCAAATACCCTCATTTAAAAGTGTAGTAAAAGTTTTCAAGAAAATGTGATTATTTTTTGAACTATTTATATCAGCAGCTGTCAGCCAGGTTTGATCTGTGAGCTTTTTAATTAATTCAAGCTCATGTAAATCATGCATGTAATTAATGCCATTAACACTTAAAAGTATTTTATCTCCAATCACTTGATAGATTGCTCGGGTGCCACCTAAGCGCTCAAAAACAACCTCGTCATCACGTAGTAACTCAAGTAAATTATCTAATGTATAAGGTTCTTCTAAAGGCGCTAAATCCATTTCATGTTTTGGCTGACTCATATTGTTACCAAGCCAAGTCTTAAATACTGCATCATCATTTATTGCAGCAATCATCAGCTGTTTAACATTTTCAGCTTCAAATTCCTTAAGTTCGCCTTTTGAGTCACGTAATTTAAGCTCAGCATCACTGTATCGTTGATTGCCAAGTTCAGTATCTATCAAATGGTCTGCAAACTGTGATAATAAATCGCGCTGGTTTGGTGCTCGAAAGCCAACAGAGTAATTTAATGCGTTTTCAACTGCGTAACCCTCATGTGGACAACCCGGTGGAATATAAAGAATATCACCAGGCTCTAAAACACAGTCGATAACAGCAGGAAACTGCTCGACTTGCAGCAGGCTTTTATTTTGCGCAAACTGTCTTAGGTTAGCATCAGGCATACCAACCCGCCAATGGCGTTTGCCTTGGCCTTGAATAATAAACACATCGTATTGGTCTAAATGCGGGCCAACACCACCACCTGGTGTTGAGTAGCTAATCATTAAATCATCGATGCGCCAGTTAGGAATAAAGCGAAATGGCTCTAGTAATTGAGCAGCATCGCTATGCCAATGGTCAACTGCTTGCACCAGTAATGTAGCGTGCTTTTCAGTTAGCAAGCTAAAGTCTTCAAACGGACCATGGTGTGCTTGCCAATCATCTGAGTGATTGGTCACAATACGTGATTCAATGCTTTCTTCCATGGCAAGACCAGCCAATTCTTCGGGCTCAATCGGATCTGAAAAATCCTTGAAGCCTTGCTTTATAAGTAATGGTTTTTTCTGCCAATACTCAGCTAAAAATTGCTCTTGGGTTAATGAATTGATGGTTAATTGATACATAACATGACCTAAGCGAATTGATATAAAAAAAGCGAAAGGAAGGCCTTTCGCTTTTTTAAGTCTTAATTTGAATTTAAGCTAAGTTATCGATGAACTCAACCGCACGACCAATGTAATTAGCCGGAGTTAATTTTTTCATTTCTACTTTTGCTTCTTCAGGTAACTCAAGACCGTCGATGAAATCAGCCATGATTTCTTGGTTTACGCGCTTACCACGAGTAAGGTCTTTAAGTTTTTCATATGGCTTTTCGATACCATATTTACGCATAACAGTTTGGATTGGCTCTGCGAGTAATTCCCAGTTTTGATCTAGCTCTTGTAATAAACGTTCTTCATTTACTTCAAGCTTGCTTACACCTTTTAATGTCGCTTGGTAAGCGATAAGAGTGTAGCCCATACCAACACCTAGGTTACGTAACACTGTTGAGTCAGTTAAGTCACGTTGCCAGCGAGATACCGGTAGTTTTTGTGCAAGGTGAGTAAAGATAGCGTTAGCAATACCTAAGTTACCTTCAGAGTTTTCAAAATCAATCGGGTTTACTTTGTGAGGCATTGTTGAAGAACCAATTTCACCTGCGATTGTTTTTTGTTTGAAGTGGTTAAGTGCAATGTAGCCCCAAACGTCACGGTCAAAATCAAGTAATACAGTGTTGAAACGTGCAACTGCATCGAATAACTCGGCAATGTAATCGTGTGGCTCGATTTGTGTTGTGAACGGGTTGAATGTTAAACCTAGGCTCGTTACGAACTGCTCAGCGTGGCTGTGCCAATCGTAATCTGGGTATGCACTTAGGTGAGCGTTGTAGTTACCTACAGCACCGTTGATTTTACCTAACATTTCTACGTTAGCAATTTGGTCACGTTGACGCTTTAAGCGCATGTAGACGTTTGCAAACTCTTTACCCATTGTAGAAGGGGTAGCTGGTTGACCGTGGGTACGTGTCATCATCGCAACTGACTTGTACTCAACTGCTTTTTCTTTTAATGCATTTAGAAGTTGGTCACAGTATGGAAGTAATACTTTGTCACGCGCTTCAGTTAGCATTAAACCATGAGACAAGTTATTGATGTCTTCTGAAGTACATGCAAAGTGAATGAATTCGTTAACTGCGTTAAGCTCCGCGTTGTCAGCCACTTTTTCTTTAAGTAGGTATTCAACTGCTTTAACGTCATGGTTGGTTGTGCGCTCGATCTCTTTAACGCGTGCTGCGTCAGCTTCGCTAAAGTTATCAACAATGGCATTAAGTAAAGCATTAGCCTCGTCGCTAAATGCCGGTACTTCTGTGATTGCGCTAGCTGCAGACAAAGCTTGTAACCAACGAACTTCAACAGTTACACGGTATTTGATTAAACCAAATTCGCTGAAAATACTGCGTAGTTCCGTGGTCTTGCTGCCATAGCGACCATCTACCGGAGAGATAGCGGTTAACGCTGAAAGCTCCATAATGACTCCTAAATTGTCTAGTTTGAACGATAATTAAATTGATTGTTTAGCAATAGCGAGGATTTTTCTTTTTGCAAAGAAAAAGTGACGGCGTTTACCGCCCATTTGTCGCCATAACACGGCACTACGAATTCCGGCCAATAATAAGGCGCGAATTTTGTTTTGCGTGAGCTGCTGTTTTAATAACTCTGGCTTGCCGTAAACTTGAATACGATGCCCAAGGGGGCTTAGCACCGACGAGTAAATATCAGCAAGCGCTGCTACTACAGTATCATCTGTGATAGCAAAATGGTCGAGGCGACGTTTAACGTCATCAATGCGACGACCTAATTCATTTAAGCTGCTTTGTTTTGCGCTCAAGGCACGTTCTAATTGCATTAAGCCACCTACATATTTTACGATTTCGACGTCTTTATCTGCGCCGGCAGAAAGCTGGGCAATCAAAATACGATAGCCTTCACGTAAATTATGTTTACCCTGATATACATCTTCAGGTGTATCAGGTGATGTTTCGACAATACAGCTTAATAACTTTTCTAATTCGTGATCACTGCCTTGGCCATATTGCGCAACTTTTTGTACTTGTTTGGCAACTTGGCACATGGCAGCTAAAGCCATGACTTGGTGCTCTGTCATTACTTAATCACCGAATCAATAATACCACCACCTAAGCAGACTTCATCAGCGTAGAATACGGCTGATTGACCAGGTGTAACCGCTTTTTGTGGCTCATCAAATAATACGCGAGCCATGCCATCTTCACCAACGAGTAATGTACAGCTGATGTCTTCTTGGCGATAACGAGTTTTAACAGTACAGCGCGTTGTACCTTTAGGGCCAACACGGTCAACCCAGTGTAGTTGATTTGCATTTAAGCCATTGCTGTATAGGCGAGGGTGGTCTTTACCTTGGCCAACAACTAGTACATTGCGTTCAATGTCTTTGTCTACAACATACCAAGGTTCACCCGAACCTTCTTTCATACCACCAATTAAGAGGCCTTTACGTTGACCTAAAGTGTGATACATCAAGCCTTCGTGCTCACCAACTTCATTGCCATCGGTATCTTCGATTTTACCTGGCTGTGCCGGTAAGAATTTTTGTAAGAAATCTTTGAATTTACGCTCACCGATAAAACAAATACCTGTACTGTCCTTTTTATCGTGAGTTATTAAATCTTGCTCTTCGGCAATACGGCGAACTTCAGGTTTAGCAATATCACCTACAGGGAAAAGCGTTTGTGCAATATGTTCATGGCTTAAAGTGTATAAGAAATAACTTTGATCTTTATTGTCATCAAGGCCACGACACATAACAAATTTATCACCCCGTTTTTCACGGCGCACATAGTGACCAGTAGCGATGTAATCAGCGCCGAGTGCTTGAGCTGCAAATTCTAAGAATGCTTTGAATTTAATTTCTTTATTACACATGATGTCTGGGTTAGGCGTACGGCCTGCTTTGTACTCTGCTAAGAAGTACTCAAAAACATTATCCCAGTATTCTGCTGCAAAATTTACAGTATGAAGCTCAATACCTAATTTATCACAGACTGCTTGTGCGTCTTTAAGGTCTTCAGCTGCAGCGCAATATTCATCATTATCATCTTCTTCCCAGTTTTTCATGAACAGGCCTTCAACTTGATAGCCTTGTTGCTTTAATAAATACGCTGATACAGAAGAATCCACACCGCCGGACATACCCACGATGACTTTAATGTGACTATTTTCGCTCATAATATTCGCTGTCATTTTTTAACTGCTATGGAAAGGCCGATATTATATACCCAAACCAGCCAAAATCACAGCCGTTATTGGTAAATCAAACTAAGTGGATAGGCTTTACCAGCTAAATGATCTTCAATGCATTTTAAAACGAGGGGGCTTCTCAGTGGTAGGCTTTTAATTTGTTCAAAACTAAACCAATCTGCGCTGAGAATATCATCATCCTGGGGGGAGGGTGCTATTAGTGTAGGGCAATTAAAAGCAAAACTAAAACGCATATAGTGAACGCCATTCGCGGCATGCAAATTATAAATGCCAACAAGGTGATTGGCATTAAGGCTAATGCCAGTTTCTTCAATAAGTTCGCGATGAGCTGCTTCTGCTAAGGTTTCATTGGCTTCTAAATGACCTGCTGGTTGGTTATAACAAATTTCACCTGTGTGCTTATCGCGCTCTTTAACAAGTAAATACTTGTCTTGACACCTGACGATTGCAGCAACTGTGACATTAGGTTTATGCATCGGGATTGTTCACGACTTTAAACTGGCCACTGTCCAAACCATCAAGAGTATAGTTACCAATGCTATATCTAATTAATCGCAAAGTAGGGAAACCAACATGGGCTGTCATACGGCGAACTTGGCGGTTTCTTCCTTCAGTGATGGATATTTCTAACCAGCTAGTTGGAATATTCTTTCGTTCGCGAACGGGCGGGGTACGTGGCCAAATTGCGGGTTCATTAATTCGCCTAACCTTGGCAGGCTTGGTCATGCCATCTTTAAGCTCTACGCCTTTGTTAAGCGCAAAGATAGCCTCATCAGTAACATCACCTTCTACTTGCACCCAATACGTTTTTGCTGTTTTTTTATTGGGTTCAGTGAGAGTGTGTTGTAATTTACCGCAGTTTGTAAGTAGCAACAGCCCTTCACTATCTCTGTCTAGGCGTCCTGCTGCATAAACGTCTTTAATAGTAATAAAGTCGGCAAGCGTTTTGCGGTTTTGATCATCAGTAAACTGGCAAAGCACATCAAATGGTTTGTTAAACAGTACGACTTTACGTTTCTCTGGGCTAATTGCTTTTTTTACTTCACGTTTTTGTATCGGCCTTGAGTATGTTCGGCCACTACTGCGACGTGGTTTACTTTTAGGTTTGTTTACCATTAAATGCACCTAGCTGGTTTAGGTAAACCTGCAATTTTAGTTGCTTGCTTAGCAGGACCTTTAGGGAAAAGTTTGTACAAGTACATGCTATTACCTTTTTCTTCACCAAGCTTTTGAGCCATAGCTTTGACCAACATACGAATAGCTGGGCTGGTGTTGTATTCAAGATAAAAATCACGCACAAAGTGCACAACTTCCCAGTGCTGTTCACTTAAAGTAATGTTCTCTTGTTCAGCAATGATAGGCGCTAGATCTTCACACCAATCATTTGAATCAAGTAAATAACCTTGTTTGTCTGTTTCTATTTGTTTGTTATTAAATTCAAGCATGGTTTACCAAGTAATTGTGTTCTGTGCATTTAAAGTCATTTCTACAAACTGTGTGTAGTCTATTACGATATCCTCTTTATTGAGTGAAATATCGCGAGCTGTAGTATCTTCTTCAAGTAAATATAGACAGGATGAGAACTGCTTAAATTGCATATTGTTATAACAAGCATCACTGACTAGTAGTACCTTATCCTGTGCAGTAATTAGATTAGCCAACATATTATTGCAATAGTGGGATAAGGGTTTCGAAAAAATATGCAATGTACTCATAACGTCACCACCTGATGCTGCTCTGTAATTAAGTCTCGCTGTTGCTCAAAGTTAGCTACTTTAACATCGATAATCAGACTATCTTCTGAAAGGTTAAAGTCCATTAACGACTTTTCACAGACATAAATGTTTTCAACATCGTATAACTCAAGGGTTTTAATGGTTTTAAAATAGTTTTTAATGCCAAGTTGCTCTGGCTGTTGATTTTTTTTCAGAGCTAATACTGCCTCACCACTAAGAAGCCAACTAATGTTTTGTTCGATAGCAGCAAAAATCAGTGTAGTGTCGAGTGATTCACGAATATGTTGATCATCAAATGGACTGTGTTGACTGATCACAAGAATGTTTTTCATTTAAACTGCACCCATTTATCAGCTTCACTTACTAACATTGCAAACTCAGCTAAGCCTGCAACTGTAAACACGCCTGTGTTATCAATATCTAACCCTCGTTTTTCTGCAGCAGTAACACAAAGAAGCAGAGGAACATCTTGCGAGTTTAATTCTTGCCATAAACGATTAATTGGTAACTCATCACTGGCAAGTTCTAAATGATTACTGGCGTGGAAAACACCTGCTTGATAAAGAAAGATAGCTGTAATTGAGTGACCAGAATCAAGACAAGCTTGCGCAAATTTAATTAGCCGTTGTGTCGTGTCATGATCGGTCGGCGCGGTATGAAGAGAAAGTACAAATTGTGCCAAAACGCATCCAATAAAAAAGCCCCTAGAAAGGGGCTATTTTAGCAGAACTATTTAATTAGTCATCACTTGCACCAAGTAGGTGTAGAAGTGACGTAAATAAATTATACACGTTCAGATATAAAGCAACTGTTGCGCGGATGTAATTTGTCTCACCGCCATTGATAATGCGGCTAGTGTCAAATAATATTAAACCAGACATAATCAATACAACTGCAGCGTTAATTACCATAAAGGTAATAGAGCTACCAATAAATAAATTTACTAAGCTTGCGATAATTACCACAATTAAGCCCACTGTTAAAAAACCACCCATAAATGAGAAATCTTTTTTAGTGGTTAGAGCGTAAGCTGATAAGCCGAAGAAGATTAAGGCTGTCGAACCTAGGGCTTGCATAATAAGCATAGGGCCATTTGGCATTGCAGCGTAGTAGTTAAGCATTGGACCAAGTCCTGCGCCCATCAAACCTGTGAAAACGAATACCCAGGCAACACCTGATGCACTGTCTGCCTTTTTGTTGACAACAAAAAGTACACCAAATGCAATCAAGCTAAATACTAACCCCATAAAATAAGGTAGATTCATTGCCATTGAAATACCCGCTGTTACTGCGCTAAATGCCAGTGTCATAGCTAGTAAGAAATAGGTATTCTTCAAAACTTTATTGGTTTCAATAGTCGACATTACTGGTCTAGCAGTATTGTACGATTGATTAAACGCCATTGTTAGAGCTCCTTTAAATGAACTTATACGTTCGTTAGTTCCAATTATTAAACTGAACTAAGCCTATCAAGAGTTATATATTTGGGCAAACTATTGTGGATCAATAGACAAGATAAATAATAGAAAAGTTCAAATCGATTATATTTTGAGTTTGATTGTGTTAATGCTGAACGATTTAGTTTTTTTTTAATCACTTAAACAGTTTTTTGAAAAAAAAGCTTCACAAACCCGGCTTCCTTATCTATTATGCACGCCGTCGGAGAGATGGCAGAGTGGTCGAATGCACCGGTCTTGAAAACCGGCAGGGGTTTGTAGCCCCTCTAGGGTTCAAATCCCTATCTCTCCACCATTATTTTTACTACTTGCGTAAGCGGGTAGGTTTTCGCATTCGGAGAGATGGCAGAGTGGTCGAATGCACCGGTCTTGAAAACCGGCAGGGGTTTGTAGCCCCTCTAGGGTTCAAATCCCTATCTCTCCACCATCATTGAAGCCGCTGAATTTATTCAGCGGCTTTTTTGTTTCTGCCGCTTTATTTCTTTGCCAAGCAAATTACGACTATTGTCGATATTTCGCATTTTCCCTAGTTAGTCCATGCTTAATACTTCTCGTATTATCTTTGTGGCATTAGGGAATTTATGAAACATCGTTTAGCAAAGAGTGTAGGACTTTCTTTATTATCGCCTGTGATCGTTGGTTGTATCTTAGGCCTTTATTATGCGTTTTCACTTGAAGGAAATGGCTTTAGTATTTTCTTTAACTTACTTGTCAGTGCAATAGCCAATGCACACATTGTAGGCTTAACTATGGCTGCATTTGTGGTACCTGGCTACCTGCTTATGTATAAGTATGCGAAAGTAAATTATTCAGGTGTGCTGACACTGGGTTTACTAGGTGGAGCTATCTTTAGTTACTTATTGAGTGCTACAACAGGTATGGCATTTGTAGTCAATGCTGTCATGTCTGCCCTTGCAGCAGGGCTGTTTTTATTTGGTTTAAGACAGGGCCTTACAGCACAATCTTCTCATCAATAGCAGAATAATTAATCAAGCTGAATGAAATTGAGGGCAAAATGTTTTTTTTTGCCCTCAAAAGGTTTCATTTGTCGTCTACAAAGAGTACCTTTAGCTACTGTATGTTTAATAAGAAGTAGTTTGGTATGCAAAAGCAAGATTTTTACCAGTCATTAGTTAAACAAACTGAATCGCTAATCACTGGTGAATCAAATATCATTGCCAACATGGCAAATATTAGTGCGCTGTTATTTACCTCACTAGAGGACGTAAATTGGGCGGGCTTTTATTTGATGGATTCACCTGAAGAATTAGTGCTAGGGCCGTTTCAAGGTAATCCTGCATGTATCCGTATTCCAGTAGGTAAAGGGGTATGTGGAACTGCCGCGCAAACACAACAAACACAACTCATTGAAGACGTGCATGCATTTGCTGGCCATATTGCCTGTGACGCTGCATCTAACTCAGAAGTAGTTGTGCCGATTTTCAAAGACGGTAAAGTATTTGCTGTACTTGATATCGATAGCCCAAGCATTGCGCGATTCGATTCTGATGATCAAGCTGGTTTAGAAGCATTGGTAAAGTGCTTTGAGGCAAATCTAAAATGAAAGATCTGCTAAATGTGCAAGATTACCTCTTTGCAATTGCTGATGTTGGTGATTGGGAAGGGGAAGAAGAAGTTGTTGCTGAAAGGCTCAACGACCTGATTCACATGGCTTGGGATCGTCTACCGGACGACCTTGACTGTGAATCAATTGATGAAATTATAAATGGTATTTGGGAACACCTTCGTGGTGATTTAGCGCTTATTGAAGCGGACTTCGAAGAGTTGACCGACTGGGTAACACACTATGTCGATTCATCACTTGATGAAAAGATGTAATAAAAGGTTCTAAGATGGAAACCACAAACAAGCTAAAAGATATTAATGAAGTACTGGATTTCTTATATCAAGAATTTCCACAATGTTTTAAACAAAAAGACGGTATTCAGCCGCTTAAAGTCGGTATCTTTAAAGATATTGCTGAGCGCATTGAAGGTTCTGAGAAGGTAAGTAAAACTCAGGTACGTCAAGCATTAAGAAAGTACACCTCAAACTGGCGCTATTTAGAAGCTGTGACAAAGTCTGAGTTCCGTATCGATCTTGATGGTAATCAAGACGAAAAAGTTGAACAAGAGCACATTGAGCACGCACAAAAAGCGTTAGAAGAAAGCCGCGCTAAAATGGCGAAGCGTAAGAAGCCGCAACGTCCACGTAAAGACGGTGACACAAAATCTTACAAAAAGAATACTGGCCACCACGCTAAATCAGGCGAAAAAGGCGCTAAAGTAAGTAATAAGCCAGCTAAAGCTGCTCCTGCAAAACGTTCAGGAAAAGTTGAACCTTTACCTGCCTCTGAGGTCAAGGTTAATAGCAAAGTTAAAGTTAAACTTGGCCAAGCACTTGTAAACGCAGTTATTACTGAAGTGAATAAAGATGAAGTTCACGTTGAGTTAGTAACAGGGATGCAAGTTAAGACCAAAGCAGACAGCCTGTATATCATTTAATAGCTGTAAAAAATAAAGGAGTTGTGTATGAGTAAAAAGTTTACGCTCATTCCGTTAGTCGCTGCCCTGTTTTCAGGTTCATTATTGGCATCTTCAGACAATTTGACTGAAAAAGATCTGCCAGTACTCAAGCAAGAAAGCCAACATAGTACGGCAAGCAAACGGGTGACAAACTTATTTACTCGTGCACATTACAAACCAATTAAATTTAACGATCAATTATCTGAAAAGGTTTTTGATCGATACATTGAATCTCTCGACTACAACAAAAATGTATTTTTAGCGTCTGATATTGCTTCTTTTGAGCAGTATAAAGATCAGTTTGATAATGCATTGTCGACAGGTAAATTGGGATTTGCCTTTGATATTTTTAACTTAAGCTTAAAACGTCGTTTTGAACGTTATGATTATTCTTTATCGCTGCTTGAAAACGAAATGAAGTTCGATAAAGAAGATGAGTATCTGTTCGACCGTGAAGACGCCAATTGGGCAACAAGCCAAGCTGAGCTTGATGAACTTTGGCGTCAACGAGTCAAGTACGATGCTTTACGATTAAAAATGACGGGTAAAGACTGGCAAGGCATTAAAGAAGTCTTGACCAAACGTTACCACAATGCGCAAAAACGCTTAGTGCAAACTAATAGTGAAGATGCTTTTCAAATCGTGATGAATTCATTCGCACGAAGCATTGAAGCGCATACCTCTTATTTATCACCTCGCCGTGCTGAGCAATTTAAGATGGACATGGATCTTGAATTAGAAGGCATTGGTGCTGTGCTTAGCTATGATGAAGACTATACAGTAATTCGTAGCTTAGTACCTGGTGGCCCGGCTGATAAGTCAGAACAAATTAAAGCAGATGACCGTATTATTGGTGTTGCCCAAGAAGGTGAAGAGTTTGTTGATGTGATTGGCTGGCGTTTAGATGACGTAGTTGATCTGATCAAAGGCCCAAAAGGGACAAAAGTTCGCCTGCAATACCTAAAAGGTGCAGATGCTCACGGTACACCTAAAGTAGTTGAAATCACTCGTGATAAGATCCGCTTAGAAGACCGCGCTGCAAAATCTGAAGTATTTGAAGCAAAATACTCTGACTTAACCAGCAAAATTGGTGTGATTGAAATCCCAGGTTTCTACAACAATTTATCGCAAGACGTTAAAATTGAAATTGCGAAATTAAAAGAAGCCAAAGTAGACGGTATTATCATTGATTTACGTCAAAATGGTGGGGGCTCACTCTACGAAGCGACTCAGCTATCTGGCTTATTCATCGATCAAGGTCCAGTAGTGCAAATTCATACGTTAAATAATCGTATTGAAGAGCAAAAAGACCGTGACGGCGTTACTTTTTATGATGGCCCACTCACTGTTTTAGTTGATCGTTACAGTGCATCAGCCTCAGAGATTTTTGCAGCAGCAATGCAAGATTATGGGCGTGCAATTGTGATTGGTGAACAAACATTTGGTAAGGGTACAGTACAGCAGCATAAACCCCTTGGCCGCGCCTATGACTTATACGATCACCCATTAGGTAGCGTGCAATATACAATCGCTAAGTTCTACCGTATCAATGGCGGAAGCACGCAGCACAAAGGTGTGATCCCAGATGTGTCATTCCCATCAGCAATTGAACCATCGGAGTGGGGCGAGAGCCAACAAGATAATGCCTTACCTTGGGATAGTATCATTCGTGCTAAATATAATTCAGTCGATAACTTGAAACCAGCTATTGCTTACGTTAATAAGCTTCATGATTCGCGAATTGCAGATGAGCCGGAGTTTGGTTATGTGTTTGATGACATTAAGCGCTACCAAGAAGAGAAAGACCGTAAAACTATCTCACTGGTTGAAGCGACGCGTTTAAAAGAGAAAGATGAAAGTGAAGAGCGTGCTTTAGAGCGTGCAAATGAACGATTAGTTCGCCTTGGTGAAAAGCCAGTAGAAAAGCTTGATGATTTACCTGATAGCCTTGATGAACTAGACCCTTTCTTAGAAGAGGCTGCATTAATCACGCAGGATTTTATTAAATATGGTCGTATTGCTAAGAAATAATTGGCAATTAAATAGCAATATTGATTAATAAAAAGGCGCTTAGGCGCCTTTTTTGCTACCTAAAACAGGTCAGGTTGTTATAATTGCAGGATATGGCTGCCCAAAAGCCACTGAAGTTTTGCGTCAAGCTTACAATAATAATTAAACACGCCACATAAGACGTGTAGGAGACTATCTTTTGAATTCAATTGAAGAGAAGCCAATTAAACAGGCCAGTTTTTTAGATGCCTTGATCCCAATTACTGTGCTCGTGTGCCTGCTAGGCGCCGCTGTTTATTTATTCGGTGATAATTCATCATCAGGTCCTAACCAAATCGCTTTATTATTCGCTACTTTTACTGCAGCATTAATTGGTTTAAAAAATGGTTATACCTGGAAAAAACTAGAACAAGCCATGATTGAAGGGATCACCTTATCACTCGGTGCAATCATCATTCTGCTAATGGTGGGTGCCTTAATTGGTACTTGGTTGTTATCGGGTACTGTACCAACTCTAATTTACTATGGGCTACAAATAATCAATCCTAGCTGGTTTTATGCGGCTAGCTGCTTAATTTGTGGCATTGTAGCTATGAGTATAGGCAGTTCTTGGACCACAGCGGCGACCATTGGTGTGGCGTTATTAGGTGTTGCAACAGGCCTAGGCCTTGAACAAGTTGTAACGGCGGGTGCGGTTATTTCTGGTGCCTACTTTGGTGATAAATTAAGCCCACTTTCTGAAACAACTAACTTAGCACCTGCTGTAGCTGGTGCTGATTTATTTGAGCATATCCATCATATGCTTTGGACAACAGTGCCAAGCTTCATCATTGCCTTAATCATTTTTATCTTTATGGGCTTTAATGCTGGAGGCTCAACAGAAGCAGGGCGTATTGATGAAATCGTTAATTTATTAGAGCAAAACTTTAATATCGGTTTTGAAATGCTAGTACCACTGGTTGTTTTATTGCTTTTAGCAATTCGTAAAATGCCGGCGTTCCCTGCAATATCGATTGGTGCGGTGTTAGGTGCGATTTGGGCTATGTTATTTCAGTCAGATTTAATTAACAGCCAAATTGATGCATCACAAGGCCATCTGATTGGCTATTTTAAGTTAGTTTGGACAACTTTCTTTGATGGTTTCAGTATTGACACTGGCGACGAAAAAATGGACTCATTATTAAGCGGTGGAGGTATGGCTGGCATGCTGACAACCACTTGGCTAATTATGACGGCCTTAATGTTTGGCGCAATCATGGAAAAAACCGGATTACTTGATATGTTCGTTAAGAGCATCTTAAAAATTGCTAAAAGCACTGGCTCTCTTATTACTGCAACTATTGCAACTTGTATTGGTACTAATGCAGTTGCAGCTGACCAATACATCGCAATTGTTGTTCCTGGTCGTATGTTTAAAGACGAATATGAAAAGCGAGGCTTAAAGCCGGTGAATCTCTCTCGTACGTTAGAAGATGGTGGCACAATTACTAGCCCTCTTATTCCTTGGAACACCTGTGGTGCCTATATGCAAAGTGTTTTACTAATCAATCCATTTGATTATGCCATGTACGCATTCTTTAATTTAATTAATCCACTATTAGCGATTGTTTATGCCTATTTGGGTATTAAAATTTTACGTATTACCCCAAAACACCTTAAACAACAAGCTAACGCTGAATAAACTATTTAGGCCCTGCTAAGCAGGGCCATTTGGAGTCAGTTATGTCTGCTACGAGTAAACCTCAAGCTCAATATTTAAAAGATTACCAAGCCCCACAATTCTCAATTCAACACATCGATTTACATTTTGAACTAGCGCCGTTAAAAACCTCAGTACAGTCAACAATGACAATCAATCGTACTGACGAAAGTAATGCTGATCTTTCTCTAGATGGTGTTGATTTAACACTAATTTCTGTGATGGTTGATGACAAAGCTTATAATGATTACACGCTCGAAGATGAAAAGCTGATCATTCATAATTTGCCTAAAAATTTTATACTTAAAATTGAGAACCAAATTGACCCGCAAACAAACACCTCATTAGAAGGATTGTACCTGTCAGGCGGTGCTTACTGTACGCAATGTGAAGCTGAAGGTTTTAGAAAGATTACCTATTACCTCGACCGACCAGATGTACTTGCCAGCTTTGATGTGACAATTATTGCCGACAAAAAGTACACTCATTTACTGTCTAATGGTAACCAAATTGAATCAGGTAACTTAGATGACGGACGTCACTTTGTAAAATGGCAAGACCCATTTAAAAAGCCAAGTTATTTATTTGCACTTGTTGCTGGTGATTTTGATGTGCTACGTGACCATTATACAACCCAGTCTGGTAGAAAAGTTGAATTAGCCTTGTTTGTGGATAAAGGCAACTTATCGAAAACGCCCCACGCGATGACGTCTTTAAAGAAGTCAATGCAATGGGACGAAGAGCGCTTTAACCTTGAATATGATTTAGACATTTACATGATTGTTGCCGTTGATTTCTTCAACATGGGTGCAATGGAAAATAAAGGTCTCAATATCTTTAATTCAAAATGTGTTTTAGCAAATCAAGAAACGGCCACCGACAAAGATTATCATACGATTGAGTCTATAGTTGGCCACGAGTACTTCCATAACTGGACAGGTAATCGAGTCACTTGCCGAGACTGGTTCCAATTGTCGTTGAAAGAAGGGTTAACGGTTTTCCGTGATCAAGAGTTTAGTAGTGACTTAGGCTCCCGTGCACTTAATCGTATTGATGCAGTTAAAGTTATGCGAACTCACCAATTCAGTGAAGATGCAGGGCCTATGGCGCACCCAATTCGACCTGAGAAAGTCATTGAAATGAATAATTTTTATACTGTGACTGTGTATGACAAAGGAGCTGAAGTTATCCGTATGATGCACACCTTACTGGGAGAAGAGAAGTTCCAGCTAGGTATGGCATTGTATTTCGAGCGCCATGACGGGCAAGCTGTTACCTGTGATGATTTTGTGGCTGCAATGAGTGATGCATCCGGTATTGATTTAACGCAATTTAAGCGATGGTACAGCCAAGCGGGTACACCAAAGCTCAATGTAGAACAAGTGTATAATGAACAAAATCAGACTTTTACATTGAGTATTGAACAATTCGCACCTGATAATCAGCCTAATAATGCCTTATTACACATACCGTTTGCTATTGAGCTTTTAGATAGTGAAGGGCAGTCGCTACCTCTTGTGATTGATAATCAGCCACAAGATTCGGTATTAAATGTTACTGAAAAAATGCAGAAATTTGTTTTTGAAGATATTACACAGCGCCCAGTAGCAGTGCTACTTGAAGATTTCTCAGCGCCATGCATTGTTAATCAAAATACGTCTGCAGCTGATCTGTTACATATTATGCGTTTTGCTCGCAGTGACTTTTCACGTTGGGATGCTCAGCAGCGTTTATTTACGAATGAAATGAAAGCGGCGATTGCCAGTGGTGAAGCTTGTTTATCTGATGATATCTTGTCGGCATTAAAGCTACTAGTTGATAATCGTGAAGGTGACCTCGCACTAATTGCGGAGCTGTTAAAACTGCCTAGCTACGATACTCTTGCTGCAGAATATGCCGTCATCCCTGTTGATGACATTATTGCTGTGCAAAATGCATTTGAATCGCAAATTGCCAACTTCCTAACAGAGTCATTGGTTAATTGTTATAACGCCCTTGATGACGATGGTTCAACATCCGCTACAGCCGTTGCCGTACGTGCTCTTAAGCAACTTTGTTTATACTATTTAGCGAAAACAAATCATAGCGAAGTTAGCAGCTTAATTAGAGAATCTGCAAACAGTAGCAATATGACCAACGCCCTTGCTGCATTAAGTGCTGTGGTTAAAGCAAACCATCCACTGTGTGACACACTGCTAAATGAGTTTGATGCTAAATGGCGTCATGATGTGCTTGTTATGGATAAATGGTTTGCCTTACAAGCAATGAAAGATTCAGCAACGAGTATCAACGATATTAAAGCACTCTATGATCATCCTAGTTTTGACTTGGGTAACCCTAACCGAGTGCGTGCTTTGGTTGGTAGCTTTAGTCACTTTAATATCACTCAGTTCCATCGTGCAGATGGAAAAGGGTATCAATTACTAGGTGATTTACTGGTTAAGCTTAATGATATTAACCCGCAAAATGCATCGCGCATGCTGACACCGTTTATGTCATGGAAACGCTATGATGAAAATCGTTCAGCGGCAATGAAAGCACAATTGCAACGCTTAGCTGATTTAGATGGTCTCAGTGATGATTTGTTTGAAAAAGTTGAGAAAGCTCTCGAAAGTTAATGAATGAGTATTACTTTGCCTTGTATCTGAGTTATTCAGAATGTCTTGATTACTATCATGGTAAATATAAATCTGTGCAAGTCACAGAGGATGGTGGCAAGACTGTTCGCTTTGATGCAAACCATTTACGCCCTTTTATTTCATCCTTAGGTATAAGAGGGCGCTTTAGGTTGACATTAACCGCTGAAAATCAGTTTTTAAAACTAGAGAAAATTAGTTAAAAAGCAGCTTTGGCTGCTTTTATTTTGTACTTTTTAATCACTAAAAAGTTAATTTTCACTGTCTACTATTTTCTAAATTTATTATATTTTTGTTAATTCGATTTGTTCTATTGTTAATTTACGTGTATAAAATATCTGGTATGACGTCTTACCAATGCGTAAACGTCACATTTTTAAATAAATATTAACCGATTGAACGCGTTCTATATTGTAATTTTACTGTTTCGCTTCTATCGTTAGAAAGATACTAAAAACAACAATTTGATCACAAAACAACCCGTTACAGGGGGATGAACACAATGATAAAACGATCGCTTTTTGTTAAAAACAAAATAGCTTTGGGACTCGCGGCGGCTACACTCGGACTCTCAAGCACATCTTTGCACGCGGCAAACTTTGAATTAGGTGACTTTGACATACGTTTTGACTCTAATTTCTCTTATGGCCAAAGTATTCGTGTTGAAGACCGAGATTTCAAACATATAGGTAAAAGTAATAACCCTTCATTCGATTGGACGGGTTATCATTCTGCTTTAAATCCAATCTATTCTTCTGCTGATGTATGGAACCAACCAGGTGCATATTCAAATAATGGTGATGCAGGTAATCTTAATTTTGATAGTGGTGATTCATTTTCAAAATTATTAAAAGGTAACCACGAGCTATCAATCAGCAAAGATAACTTTGGTTTCTTCACTCGCTTTATGTACTTCTACGACTTTGCGTTGATGGATGGTGATTACGCATATAGTAATCCAACTTCAGGCAATAAAGTTGATCCATGTGATGATGACGACACAAAAGAACAAGTGTGTGCTGATTTACGTTTACTCGATGCCTATGTATGGGCAAACTTTGATTTAAATGAAGGTCGTAACCCACTGTCTATTCGTTTAGGCCAACAAGTTGTTAACTGGGGTGAGAGTACTTTGATTTCGCATGGTATCAACGTAAACCCAGTTGATATCGATCGATTAAAAGCCCCTGGTGCAGAATTAAAAGAAGCGTTCATACCTGTAGGTATGCTTTGGGCATCTCTCGGTATTACAGATAATTTAACGCTAGAAGGTTTCTACCAGTATGAATGGCATGAAACACGTCTTCCTGCGGCAGGTACATATTTCTCGACTAACGATTTCGCGTCTGAAAATGGTTATCAGCAAAATATACAACTGGGCTTCACCTCTAACCCAGATATTGATTTAGCATTCTTAACAGAAAGCTTAAATAATTTAGATGACATTGTTCGCTCGCAAGGTGTTGATCCTACATCAGCACAAGGTCAAGCAATGATGGCACAAATGTACCTAGCTTACCCGACCAAAGTGGCATTAAAAGGCAAAGGTTCTGCAGGTAAAAACGAACCTGATGACGGTGGTCAATATGGCTTACGCCTAGGTATGTACTTACCTGAATTAAACGACACCGAAGTAGCGCTATACCACATTAACTATCATAGTCGTCGCCCGGTAATTTCTGGTCAGGTATCTAACTTCACTGATGCGGCAATAGCTGCCGATATCGGTATGTTACTAACGACAGAAATCACAGAAGATAATGTAACAGGCTTACAAGCATTTACTAAAGGACAGCTAGAATACCCTGAAGATATTAAGCTTTATGGTCTAAGCTTTAATACATCAGTCGGTGAAACAGCGCTTGCTGGTGAATTTGCATTCCGTCAAGACGAACCACTACAAATTGATGACGTAGAGTTACTTTACGCGGGTATGCCTGAGCAATTAGCGGTTGCAGGTATTCGTCCTGACTTTGCTGGTATTTCACAAATGAGTTTAGGCGATGCTACGAGTGTTGTAGGTCCAGGTGAAGTTGCACAAGGCTTTATTCTTCGTAACACGGCACAATTACAATTTACTGCAACGCATTTATTTGGTCCTTCGCTAGGTGCTGATAGCTGGGCGGTAGTTGGTGAAATTGGTGGTGTACGTATTAATGATATGCCAGATTACGATGAGCTTCGTTTAAACGTTGCCGGTACTGGTCGAAGCGGTATCATGCAAGGCCCATTAAGCGATGATTATTCAACGCTACACTTAGGTCTTTCAAACGGTCCTGAAACGAATCCATTCCCAACGGCTTCTGCATGGGGTTATCGCCTAATTGCCAAAGGTGATTATTATAACTTCTTTAGCGGTGTTAACTTCTCGCCACGTTTTGTGTTCTCGCACGATGTAAATGGTATTACACCTGATCCAATGTTCTTATTTGTTGAAGACCGTAAATCGCTCGGTGTTACCATGAACTTCAACTATCAAAATGCGTGGTCATTCGACTTTAGCTACAACTCGTTCTGGGGTGGTGGCGCAACGAATACTTTCTCTGACCGCGATTATGTTTCTTTCAATATTAAATATTCAATCTAAGGGTAAATTATGATTATTAGAAAACCTACCCTCATCGCAGCAGCATTTTGTGGCGTTTTCGCAAGCTCAAGTGTACTTGCAAAAATTACCGCTGATGAAGCGGCTCGTTTAGGTAATGATTTAACGCCTATTGGCGCAGAAAAAGCAGCAAACAAAGATGGCTCTATTCCGGCTTGGACTGGTGGTATAACAAAACCACCTGCTAGTTATAAGCCTGGTATGCATCATCCTGACCCGTTTGCTGATGATAAAATCTTATTTACGATTGATAAATCGAACGTTGACCAGTACAAAGATTACTTGAGCCCAGGTCAAGTTGAATTATTCAACACGTATCCTGATACGTTCAAGATGAATATTTACCCAACTCGTCGAAGTGCGTCTTATCCTCAGTTTGTATACGATGCAACTAAAAAATATGCAACGACAGCTGAGTTAGTAGAAGGTGGTAACGGTATTAAAAATACCGCTGTAGGTGTTCCGTTCCCAATTCCTAAAGATGGTTTAGAAGCTATTTGGAACCACTTACTACGTTTCCGTGGTTTATCAATTGCGCGCTCTGGTGGTCAAGCAGCACCGACAGCGTCAGGTTCATACAACTATGTAGGTTTTGATGAGCAACTATTAGTTGAATACTCATCACCTGAAGCAACGCCAGAGAAACTACAAGAATCTAATATCTTGTTTAAGTTTAAGCAAAAAGTAACTGAGCCTGCTCGTCTTGCAGGTACTGCGTTACTAGTTCATGAAACCATGGACCAAATATTAACGCCACGCCAAGCATGGACATACAATTCAGGTCAGCGTCGTGTTCGTCGTGCACCTAATGTTGCCTATGATGCACCTGGAACAGCAGCTGACAGCTTACGTACGACTGATGATTTTGATATGTTCAACGGTTCTCCGAATCGTTACAACTGGACATTAAAAGGTAAGCAAGAGCTTTATATTCCTTATAACAGCTACAAGCTTCACAGCGACAAGCTAAGCTACGATGATATTTTACAAGCAGGTCATATCAATCCTGAGCATGTTCGTTATGAAAAACACCGTGTTTGGGTTGTTGAAGCGAACCTGAAAGAGGGTACTCGTCATATTTATAAGAAACGTGTTTTCTATATTGATGAAGATAGCTGGCAAGTACATGTAACGGATATCTATGATAACCGCGATCAAATGTATCGTGTAGCGATGGCTCATGGCCTTAACTACTATGAAGTACCGACTCATTGGAGTACGTTAGAAGTTTATCATGACCTTAACTCTCGTCGTTATTTAGCAATTGGTTTAGATAATCAAGAAAAAATGTATGATTTCTCACAATCATTCAACGATAACGAGTTTACTTCAAGCGCATTACGCCGCGAAGGTCGTTAATAAAATTAAGGCACCTGACTCCAGGTGCCTTTTGCAATTCGCGTAAGTCATCAGTACACGCAATAGGTTTCCCAGTGACTTTTTTGACTTCTCTTTTTTATCTTTTCGAAGGCGATTTATCTTTATGAAGTATTTGCTTTATGCCTGTCTTGCTTATAGTGCTTCATGTTTTGCTCAAGACATGCCTATGCCGCAACAAGCTATTAGCGCTGTTAACGCAAACAAAACTCTACTCACCGACATTGAACTAGCTGGCTCAAATCTTGTTGCTGTTGGCAAACATGGTGTGGTTATTACAAGTACAGATGCTAAAACTTGGCAACAAGCGAGTGTACCGACCCAAGTACTACTCACTGCAGTTGATTTTTATAATAGCGATTTAGGCTGGGCCTGTGGTCATGATGCAACCATCATTAATACACAGGATGCAGGAAAAACCTGGCAATTACAGCAGTCTCTACCAAACATGGATAAGCCATGTTTAGATATTTTATTTACTACTGCTGAGCATGGTTATGCAGTAGGTGCTTACGGCATGTTTTTTGAAACTAATGATGGTGGCCAAACTTGGCAGAAACGTTTTTTAGATAGTCTATTATTTGAGGAAGACCGTGAATACCTCAATGATCTAAAAGACAGTGATCCAGAAGGGTATGAAATTGAAACCGCTTCAATACTCCCACATTTTAATCGTATTGTTAAAACCGATAATAGCTTATTCCTAGCTGGTGAAATGGGGTTAATGGCACAAAGTTTCGACAATGGACAAACATGGCAGCGTCTTGAAGAGATCTATATGGGCTCTTTCTTTACGTTTGCGTCAACTGCAGATCAAGGTGGAGAAGACCTAGTTGCAGGCCTTAGAGGCAACATTTTTACTCGCCAAGCTGGCAGTGAACAGTGGCAGCAAATACCACACGACAATTATGCAACCGTTAATAGCGCGATTAACTACAACAACCAATGGCTATTATTTGCTAACAGTGGGGTGATTTTCCATATTAAGAATGACCAACTTACAGAAGAACAAATGGCCGATGGTAAATCGTTACTTGATGGTGTTGTGTTTCAAGACAAACTAATTATGGCTTCAGAAAATGGCATTAAAGTGAAGGAGTTGAATCCGTAATGCGTGGTTTTTTAGATATTTTAGAAAGAGCGGTGTTTCGTCATCGCTTATTCGCAATTATTTCCTTTGCTTTGATCACCTGTTTTTTATTATTCAAGGCAACACAAATTCAATTAGACGCATCGTTTAATAAAAATATACCGCTCAATCATGACTATATGAAGGTTTACACCAAACACGAAAAACAATTTGGTGGTGCAAACAGTATTTTGATTTCAGTCTGTGATGCAGACGGTGATATTTTTAATGAAGAATTTTTTACCCAACTTAAAGCAGTTCATGACCAGCTTTATTTTATTCCCGGTGTGAATCGTCCATTAGTAAATTCAATCTTTGCACCGAGTGCGCGTTTTGTTGAAGTGGTTGAAGATGGGTTTGCTGGCGGTCCAATTATTCCGGCAAACTTTACCGCTGACAAACGTGGTCTTGCGGTTGTAAAAGAAAATATCGAAAAAGCAAAAGTGGTTGGCCGCATGATTGCCAGTGACTACTCTTGCGCGATGGTGACAGCCCAATTACTCGAAACTGACCCGCAAACACAAGAAAAACTAGACACTTTAGCGTTTGCTGAAAAGTTAGAAACGCAAGTCCGTGATCCGCTCAGTACTGATAAAGTCAGTATCCATATCATTGGTTTTGCAAAAATGGCAGGTGATGTAGCTGAGGGGGCTAAAGGCGTACTGTTATTTTTTGCTATTGCGATTGCTTTCACATTCGTGATGGTTTGGTTATTTTGTCAAAGCTTAAAGCTGACGATTTTACCGATTGCGTGTTCAATCATTGCGGTTGTCTGGCAGTTAGGTTTGTTATCGACCTTAGGCTTTGGTTTAGATCCTATGTCAATTCTAGTGCCGTTTTTAGTGTTTGCGATTGGCGTAAGCCATGGTGTGCAAATGATTAATGACATCGGTAAAAAAGTGTCAACAGGTAGTTCAACTCGGGTTTGCTGTCAGGCAAGCTTCAGGGCACTTCTGATCCCAGGTGGTATCGCACTGTTATCTGACACAATTGGTTTCTTAACTTTACTAACCATTGATATTGGTATTATTCGCGAACTTGCCATCACAGCGAGTTTAGGTGTGGCGGTAATTATTTTCACTAACCTGATTCTATTACCTGTATGGGCATCTTATATGCGCTTTGAAGGCACTGTGCATATTCAAGCTGGTACTCACACAGATAAACCAAATTTCTTAGATAAGTTACGCGAGCTATTAGTAAAAGCTACTGATCGTAAAACAGCTGGTTTTATTATCGTCTTTACGGCTGTGTTATTTGCAGTGGGTTACTGGCAAGCTGACAAAATGCGTATTGGTGACTTACATGCTGGTGCGCCATCTTTGCACCAAGATGCCCGCTATAACCAAGACACCTTTTTGATTTCTGATAAATACACCATTTCATCAGATATCCTAAAAGTGATTGTAGAAGCGTATCCTGCTGCGTGTACTGAGCATGATGTTATGGAACGTATTAGCCGCTTCCAATGGCAAATGGAGAACGTTTCAGGGGTGCAATCAGCAGTGAGTTTAAGTTCTGTTGCGCAATCTGTGAATGCCGGTTTCAACGAAGGTAACTTAAAATGGCAAAGCCTGCCGCGCAATACCGCCAGTTTAGTGCAAGCAACATCGCGCGTCGAAACAAGCTCAGGTTTACTCGATGGTAACTGCTCTGTAATGCCAGTGATTATTTTCTTAAATGACCACAAAGCAGAAACTATTGACCATGTAGTGGCAAAGGTTAAAGAGTTTGCTGCCGCTGAAGGTACGGATAAATTGAAGTTTAAGCTCGCGTCAGGGCCAGTAGGTGTAATGGCTGCAACGAACGAATCGGTATCGGCTGCACAGCTACCTATGATGCTTTACGTTTACGGCGCCGTAATCCTGCTATGCTTAATTAGCTTTAGAAGTGTTAAGGCAACGGTCGCGGTTGTATTACCTCTGTACATCGTATCAACCTTAGCGCAAGCGTTGATGGTACAACTTGAAATAGGTTTAACAGTGTCGACATTACCAGTTATCGCTTTAGGTGTTGGTATTGGTGTCGATTACGGGATTTACATACTTTCATCAATGATGGAGCAGCTAAAACAAGGTGTGGCACTGGAAGTAGCTTATCGTAATGCATTAGTAGAGCGTGGTAGTGCAGTGCTGTTCACAGGTATTACCTTAGCCATTGGTGTTAGCACATGGATTTTCTCTGATCTGAAGTTCCAAGTGGATATGGGTATTCTTCTGACCTTCATGTTTTTGGTTAACATGTTGGGTGCAGTACTACTTTTACCTGCAATTGGTAGCTTCCTCTGGACTGACCAGAAAAAATAATGTGAATAATTGTGCTCCAATATGGCCAGTAATGGCCATTTATATCTATATTTTGTGAATAGATGACCAAATAGCTGAAAAGCTTAAAATGATTTCATCGAAAAGGCTGTTTATTAGCTGTAAAAGAGTTAGAATTTACCTGACTCCACGCTAATAAATGGCTGTACAAATATTCTACTAATCGATAAGTAGTATAGATTAAGGAACATACAATGACACGAAATGAAGGGCAAGCCTCGGTTATCTTAGATAATGTCTGTAAGCTGATCCAGAAAAAAGTTCACGCTGATAATGTGTTACTCGTTGAGAAATTCGCCAAAGCCTTGTACAGCAATATGTCTAAAGAGGATTTGGCTCATCGCAACGATAGTGACTTATATGGCGCTGCACTAAGCCTATGGAACTCGCTAGAAAAAAATAATTCTGATGACGCGGTTGTCCGTGTTTTCAATCCTGAAGTAGCAAAAGATGGCTGGCAGTCATCGCACACTATTGTTGAAATCATCGCGAAAGACATGCCTTTCCTTGTTGATTCTGTGCGCATGGCCATGACCCGCGCAAACATCGCTTCTCACTTATTACTTCACTCTCCGCTGAAAATCCAACGTGATAAAAACGCTAAAATCACCGGTATTTCAAGCTTAAAAGCTGAGCAAGAATCAACGTCGACAAAAACTGTGTTCTTTATTGAGATTGATCGTCAAACAGATGCAAAAGTCATTGAGTCTTTCAAAAAAGAACTTGAGAGTGTGTTAGTTGACGTATCTATTGCTGTAGAAGATTGGCAGCCAATTCGTGAAAAACTTATTGCGGTAACGAAAGACTTACCAAAACGCCATCATAATAATAACGAAAGCGAAGTTGCAGAAACGGTAGAATTTTTAGACTGGTTAGCAAAGGATAACTTTACGCTAATGGGTTACCGTGAGTATGAACTTTCGCCAGTGCAAGGTGATTACCAGTTAAAAGGTAAAAAGGGCACTAGCCTTGGTCTAATGAAAAACACAGACGAAGAGCATAGCCGTTTACTTTCAGAATTACCTGAAGTAGCTCGCCAAGAAGCACGTAGCAGCAATTTATTAATTTTAACGAAAACAAATTCAGTATCTCGTGTGCATCGCCCTGCGTATATCGACTATGTGGGTATTAAGCGTTTTGATGATGCGGGCAATGTAATTGGTGAAGACCGTTTCCTTGGTTTATTCTCATCAAGCTTTTATAACAACAGCGCCGCTGATGTACCTGTACTGAAAAGTAAGATTAACCGCATTATGGAAATGTGTGACTTTGCAAAAGGCACTCATGCATACAAAGCGGTATTAAATATTTTAGAAACGTATCCACGTGATGAACTTGTTCAAGCACGTGAAGCTGATCTACTTGAAGTTGCCATGGGCGTATTACAAGTACAAGAGCGTGATATGTGCCGTATTTTTGTGCGTAAAGACGCATATGGCCGTTTCTTCTCTTGCATGGTATATGTACCGCGTGAGCGCTATAACACGGCTCTTCGTCGTGAAACGCAACGTATCTTAGCCAATGCATTTAATTCTGACGAAAAAGTCGAATTTACTACTTTCTTCTCTGAGTCAACATTAGCCCGTACACATTACACGGTGCGTGTGACTGACAATAATATTGAATATAACGTGAAAGACATCGAAAACAACCTAATTGAAGCTGCCCGTACTTGGGAAGATAGACTCCAATCTGCACTACTTGAAAGTGCAGGTGAAGCACGCGGCAAAGAACTAAACCGTAAATATGCACAAGCGTTTGCAAGTGCGTATAAAGATCAGGTTTTACCAAGTGCTGCGGTTGTTGATATTGAAAAACTTGAACTTCTTACTGACGAAAACAAACTAGAAATGTTGTTTTACCGTCCACAAGAAGAAGCAAATACCAACGTTGTTCGTTTAAGCTTATTCCATAAAGATGAGCCAATCCACTTATCTGACGTAATGCCAATGTTAGAAAATTTTGGTTTACGCGTAGTGGGTGAAACACCTTACTCAGTTAAAACGACTGACGGTAAAGTTAATTGGATCATGGATTTCACCATGCTAATTGACAATAAGGGCATCGCTGATTTTGATAAAGTATCAGCACGTTTCCGTGCCGCACTGACTAATGTTTGGAATAACCGATTAGAAAACGATGGTTTCAACCGTTTAGTATTAATGGGTGGCTTAACAGGTCGTGAAGCGTCTATTCTTCGTGCATACGCTAAATACATGCGTCAGATTGGTGTAACTTTCTCGCAAACATACATCGAAAGCACGTTTGCCAATTACCCACATATTGCTTCGCAAATCGTTAACTTATTCACTAAAAAGTTCTCTGTTAAGAACCCAGGTAGTGAGAAGGCTCTTGAGAAGCTAGTTGCACAAGTAAATCTTGAACTAGAAAACGTAGCAAACCTGGATGATGACCGTATCATCCGTTTATACGTTGATATGATCAATGCAACCCTAAGAACGAACTTCTTCCAAAAAGAAGCGGATGGCCAATTTAAGTCTTACGTATCATTCAAGGTGCAACCTTCTATGATCCCAGAAATGCCATTACCACTTCCTGCGTTCGAGATCTTCGTATACTCGCCGCGCGTTGAAGGTGTGCATTTACGTGGTGGTAAAGTTGCTCGTGGTGGTTTACGTTGGTCAGACCGTCGTGAAGATTTCCGTACTGAAGTACTGGGTCTTGTTAAAGCGCAACAAGTTAAAAACACGGTTATCGTACCAGTTGGTTCTAAAGGCGGTTTCGTATGTAAACAGCTACCAACAGAGCGTGAAGCATTCTTCAAAGAAGGCCAAGAGTGTTACAAGATTTTCATCCGTGGTTTATTAGATATCACAGATAACATTGAACGTGGTGAAATTGTGCCACCAGTTGATGTAGTTCGTCATGATGAAGATGACCCGTATTTAGTTGTTGCTGCCGATAAGGGTACTGCGACTTTCTCTGATATCGCTAACGGCATCGCAAATGAATATAACTTCTGGCTAGGTGATGCATTTGCATCAGGTGGCTCAGTAGGTTACGACCACAAGAAAATGGGTATCACGGCAAAAGGTGCGTGGGAATCTGTTAAACGTCATTTCCGTGAAATGGATATTGACTGTCAAACAACTGATTTCACTGTTGTGGCAATCGGCGACATGGCGGGTGACGTATTTGGTAATGGTATGTTGCTTTCTAAGCACATTCGCTTACAAGTAGCGTTTAACCACATGCACATCTTTGTTGATCCAAACCCAGATGCAGCGACATCTTACCCAGAGCGTGAACGTTTATTTAATCTACCGCGTTCTTCTTGGGAAGATTACAACAAAGACCTTATTTCACAAGGTGGTGGTGTATTCTCTCGTGCGGCTAAATCAATTAGCTTAAGCCCAGAAATGAAGAAAATGCTTGGCACTAAGAAAGCGAGCATGACACCTAATGAGTTAATCAAAGCAGCACTAATGATGGAGTTTGATTTACTTTGGAATGGTGGTATCGGTACTTACATCAAGCACTCTAAAGAGACTGATGCTGATGTTGGTGACCGCGCGAATGATGCACTTCGTATTAATGGTTCTGAGCTTGGTGCGAAGATCTTAGGCGAGGGCGGTAACTTAGGTGCAACACAATTAGGTCGAATCGAATTTGCTGCTAAAGGCGGTCGTGTTAACACTGACTTCATTGATAACGTGGGTGGTGTAGCATGTTCAGATAACGAAGTTAATATTAAGATTTTACTTAATGGTCTAGTTGCAGAAGGTGACTTAACGCGTAAACAACGTGATGAGCTACTTTATTCAATGACTGATGAAGTATCTGAGTTAGTATTAAAAGATTGTTATCGTCAAACGCATACCTTATCGATTACTCAATCAAAAGGTACGTCGACGCTAAAAGAAAAAGTACGTTTCATCCACGCACTTGAAAAAGATGGCAAGTTAAACCGTGCAATCGAGTTTATTCCAACTGATGAAGAACTTGCAGAGCGCGCAGCAGCGGGTAAAGATTTAACTCGTCCAGAGCTATCTGTATTAGTTTCTTATGCGAAGATGGTACTTAAAGAGTCTCTAGTGGTTGATGAAATCACTGAAAACCCATACTACCGTCAATTATTAGTTAAGTCGTTCCCAGTGCCACTTCGTGAGAAGTTCAACGATGCAATGGATAACCACCCACTTCGTAAAGAAATTATCGCAACTAAACTTGCGAATAATATCGTTAACGATATGGGCCTTAACTTTATGGTTCGTATGCAAGAAGAAACAGGTGCGAATGAAGCTGAAATCGCACTTTGCTACTCAATTGCAAAAGAAGTGTTCCAGATGCCAGAAACGTGGTCATCAATTGTTGCGCTTGATAATAAGATCCCAGCAGCTGTGCAAACAGAAATGCTATATCAGTTACGTCGTACGGTTCGTCGTGCAACACGTTGGTTCTTACGTCATCGCAATAAAGCACAAACGATTGAGCAAGCAATTGAATTCTTCGCACCAACATTTGCTGATTTAAGTGAAAACCTAAACAGCTATATGGTTGAAAAAGAGAGCGAGCGTCTAGTTAAAGCAGCTGACAAGTTAATTGACAGCAATGTACCAAAAGCACTAGCGACACGCATAGTTTCACTATCAAGCTTATTCTCTGTAATGGACTTAGCTGAAATTGCAAATAATTCAGAGCGTAGTATTGATATGGTTTCTAATACGTACTTCAAGTTGGGTGCACGTATGGGCCTTCATTGGTTCCTTGACCAAATCACTAACCAACCGGTTGCGAACCACTGGCAAGCACTTGCTCGTGCGTCATACCGTGAAGAGCTGGATTGGCAACAACGTACATTATCAGCTGTGGTACTTAATAGCTTTGCAGCAGATAGCAAAGACATTGATGCACAAATTGATGAGTGGATGGATAATCAAGATCTACTATTACAACGTTGGAAGCAGATGTTATCTGAGTTCAAAACATCGCAAAGCCACGATTTTGCGAAGTTCTCAGTGGCACTTCGTGAACTAATGTTGCTAAGCCACAACTGTGACACTTCCAAATAAGTGAAAAGTCGTTAAAATACATACCCCAGCTCGCTGGGGTATTTTTTTGCCCTTAATTTGCAATGGTCCGTTTTAAACGGCTACCTTGTTTATTTTACCTGAGGAACAAACCATGTTTTATGATCTAGCTCGCCGTTTTATGTTTACCCGTGATGCGGAGTGGGCTCATGAATTTGCACTTAATAATTTACGACGATTTGCTCATACGCCATTGAGTGCTGCGTGGTCTCAATCTGTCCCTAATAAACCTGTAAATTTTTTGGGGTTAGAATTTAAAAATCCGGTAGGTTTAGCAGCAGGCTTAGATAAAAATGCAGAGTGTATTGATGCATTTTCGCAAATGGGCTTTGGTTTTGTTGAAGTAGGTACTGTTACCCCACGTCCTCAAGCTGGTAACGATAAACCACGTATTTTTCGCCTACCTGAATCAAATGCGATTATTAATCGCATGGGTTTTAACAACAAGGGTGTTGATAACCTAGTTAACAATGTTAAAGCGGCGAAATATGACGGAATTTTAGGTATCAATATTGGTAAAAATAAAGATACACCAAACGAGCAGGGTAAAGATGATTACATCCACTGTATGCGTAAAGTGTTCGAACATGCATCATACATTACGGTAAATATCTCTTCACCGAATACACCTGGTCTACGCGACTTGCAATACGGTGAAGCGCTGGATGATTTACTACAAAGCTTAAAGAACGAACAACTTGATTTAGTTGCAAAGCATAACAAACAAGTACCTATGCTGGTTAAGATCGCCCCAGATCTTGATGAAGTACAAATTGCTCAAGTAAGTGAATCATTGATCAACAATAAGATCGATGGCGTTATTGCCACGAACACCACTCTTGAGCGCGCTTTGGTGCAAGGCCAACAATACGCAAATGAAGCGGGTGGTTTATCTGGGCAACCAGTTCGTCAGCGCTCAACCCACGTGGTTAGCGAGCTTAAGCGCTTAACCGAAGGTAAACTACCGATTATCGGTGTGGGTGGTATCGACGATGCCGAGTCGGCAAAAGAAAAATTTGCAGCAGGTGCAGACCTAGTTCAAGTTTACACTGGTTTTATTTATAAAGGTCCGGAATTGGTAAAAACGATCCTAAATGGCTTATAAGGATCAGTTATCTAAGCAATTGATCATTAATAAAATGTTCTAAAAAATCATTTTATTAATGGTCTGCTTTAGTTATAATTTATGATTAAGCGCACAGTATTTATTCTTTAGGGAGGAGACATGTTACAAGCATCTAAGCAATGGAAATGGCTTGCTTGTGCGAAAAATAATCGTCTTTTGGTTGATCTTGACCAAGATATGCAACTGTGCACGCCTTATAAACTTCGCCAACTTACCGATGCTGTGCTAAAAGAACCAAATTTTAGCCTTGAAGATGCTGCTTTTTATCAGCAAGTTTATCAATACCTCGAAACTTTCTCATTATGGAATCCTGCAGAGCTTTGCCAAATTGCTCTTAATGCCACAGCGGTAAAATTTCATTTAAAGCCAGTACTTGCAAAAAGTTGGTTTTTTCATGAGTATCACGGCAGCCAACCAAGTGTTGAAGCTGTAGTGAAGTTGTGCTCACAAGCACAAGAGGGTGAGTTTTTAATTGTCGACCATTCAAGTGAAGCCTCAGTGTGTATTAACTTAAGTCAACATTTTCAATTAGACGAAAATCTATCACTTGAGCAGTTTGAAGCCATTAAGGTTTTAAATAACCGTATCCATCCTGTTTATATTCAACAAAAACAGTTTAAATCTGCCTAATATCCCTGCAAATGTTGGCGTTTTTGTTCGCCAAGCTATGCTATAATCCTGCGCAATTAGCATTTAAGGGTTTTTACTTTGCAATTTATCGCACTTACTTCTATCGGAATAGAAAATTTACTTGTTGATGAGCTTACAGCACTCGGTGCAGAAGTCTCAAAACAAACCGTGGGCTCTGTACGTTTTGAAGCTGATAGCTTATTAGCACAAAAGATTTGTTTATCGAGTCGCTTTGCCACTCGTATCATGATGCTGATAGAAGAAAAAGAAGGCGTGAAAGACAAAGACAGCCTTTATCAATTTGCACGTTTGCAGCCTTGGCAAGAATGGTTTGGTCCTAAACAAACCTTTGCTGTTGATTTTAGCGGTACAAATAACGACTTAAAAAATACGCAATTTTCAGGTCTCGTTGTTAAAGATGCGATTGTCGATTATTTTGCGGATTTATTCGAGCAGCGCCCAGATGTTGATAAATACAACGCCAATGTTCGTGTTGTAGCTAGATTGAACCGCCAAGGGGTCGCGCTTTATATCGATTATTCTGGCCCTCGTTTATCTGAACGTGGTTATCGTCAAGATCAAGGCAAGGCTCCAATTAAAGAGCATTTAGCTGCAGCTCTTGTAAAACGTAGTGGCTGGCTTGAAAACGTACAGCAACCTTTGTTCGACCCATGTTGTGGTTCTGGTACCATTTTAATTGAAGCAGCCAGCATGGCACGCAATGAAGCACCGGGGTTATTCCGTGAAGGTTTCGCGTTCGAGCGCTTGCCAAGTTTTCGTATTCAAAAATATAAAGAGTTAAAAGCTGAATTAACTGCTCAAATTACAGATCCAAAGTTATGGCTTATTGGCCATGATATTGATGGCGGTGTGATTGCAAAAGCTCAGGAAAACGCCGAGCGAGCAGACCTTGGTAATGTGATTAAATTTAAACAAAGCGATGCGAATAAGTTAACCTCTGTAGCGAAATTACCAGGAGTGGTGATTTCAAATTTACCTTATGGTGAGCGCTTAGGTTCAATGGCTGAACTGGTTAACTTACACCGTAGTTTAGGTGTGGGCTTTAAAAAGCATTTTAACCATTGGAAGCTTGCTTTATTAGGCACAGACGAAAGCCTATTTAAATTATTAAAACTTGTTAAATTAAAACGCTATAAGTTCAAAAATGGCCCGTTAGATGTTGTTTTAAATCTATACCAACTAGACGATAAACAAGTAGAGCTAAGCAAAGAAGACAAACCTGCACTTAATTTTGAAGGCTCAACGGCATTTGCAAACCGCTTAAAGAAAAACAAGCAAAACTTAAAGAACTGGTTAAAACAAAATGAAGTGAGCTGTTATCGCGTTTATGATGCTGATATTCCAGAATATAACGTAGCTGTTGATGTTTATGATGACTCAGCTGTTATTTTTGAATATGCTGCACCGAAAGAAATTGATGATAATACGGCACAAAAACGCCTACAGGATGTCATAAGCCTGACTGCTGAACAGTTAGCTATTGCACCTGAAAATATCGCAGTTAAAGTGCGTAAAAAACAAAAAGGTGAAGAGCAATACACTAAAGTATCAAAACAAAATCGCACTCAAGTCGTCGAAGAGTTTGGTGCTAAATTTAAAGTTAACCTTTTTGATTATTTAGATACTGGTTTATTTTTAGATCATCGTTTGGCACGCCGATATATTCAACAAAATTCGCAAGGCAAACGTTTCTTAAACTTGTTTGCTTATACTGGCAGTGCATCTGTGCATGCGGCAGTAGGTGGTGCTAAAGCTATCACCACCGTTGATATGTCAAAAACTTACATAAAGTGGGCGCAAGAGAACTTTGTGTTGAATGACTTAAGTAATACTCGCTATCGTTTTGAACAAGCTGACTGCTTGAAATGGCTTGAATATGCTCAAGGTCAATATGATTTAATCTTCTTAGACCCACCGACTTTCTCAAATTCAAAACGTATGAAAGATGCATTTGATGTACAACGCGATCACATTAAATTACTTACGTGGGTTAAGAAAATCTTAAGCCCGAACGGTACGCTTATTTTCTCAAATAATAAGCGTGGCTTTAGCATGGATGAAGTAGGGCTAATGGGTCTGGGTTTAAAAGCAGAAAACATTTCTGATAAGACTCTATCACCAGACTTTAAGCGTAATAAGCAAATCCATAATAGTTGGCTTATTACCCATGGCTAATTTTACCCTGTACCACACTGATGGCTGTCATCTGTGTGAAATGGCCGATGAATTATTAATTGCTGCAAACGCTTCGTTTGTAGCAAAAGACATTATGGACAGTGAACAGCTGATTGCTCTATACCAAACCAGTATTCCGGTTGTTGAAGCTCATCAAGGTGAGAAATTATTCTGGCCTTTTGATGCTGAGCAGTTAGCGCAATTTATTGCTGATAATAAAGAATAAGAGTAGTAATCACGATGGATTTAATCAGAATAGCCAAAGCGCAACTCGCTTATGGTACACATCCGCTACTAGATGATGCCGATGCCGTTATTGAGTCAGGTGAGCGTGTATGTATCGTTGGCCGTAACGGTGCAGGAAAATCAACACTACTAAAAGTACTTGATGGCCAAGTGACATTGGATGATGGCGAAATCAACCAATTAGGCGGTATTCGTATTTCTCGTCTAGAGCAAGATCCCCCCAAAGGGGCAGCAGGTTCAGTATTTGATTATGTTGCTCAAGGCATGCCAGATATTGCTAACTTACTGATAGAATATCACCACGTTAGTAATCAAATGCAAACAGAGTATAACGATAAATTGCTCAACAAATTAGAGCGTTTATCTAATGAATTGGAAACAGTTGATGGCTGGCGTTTTGATACCCGTATTCAATTAGTTTTATCTCGCTTAGAGCTGGAGCCAGAGGCCAAACTTGAATCATTATCGGGTGGTTGGCTACGTAAAGTTGCTCTAGCAAGAGCTTTGGTTAGTGAACCCGACTTACTGTTACTTGATGAGCCAACTAACCACTTAGATATGAGTAGTGTTATTTGGCTTGAGCAGTTTTTAAAAGAGTTTAAAGGCGGTATCGTTTTTATATCTCACGATCGTGCGTTTATACGTGCAGTTGCTACTCGTATTCTCGATTTAGACCGTGGTAAGCTTGTTTCATATCCAGGTGATTACGCAACTTATCTTGAGCAAAAAGCGCATGATTTAAAAGTAGAAGAAACACAGAATGCACTGTTTGATAAACGTTTAGCTGAAGAAGAAACGTGGATCCGTCAAGGCATTAAAGCACGTAGAACACGTAATGAAGGGCGAGTACGCGCACTAAAAGAATTACGTAAAGAGCGTAAGCAACGTGTAGATCAAGTTGGTAAAACTGATTTCAACATTGAAACTGCTGATCGTTCTGGTAAGTTGGTGTTTGAAGCTAAAAACATTTGTCATGCATTTAAAGACAAAGTGATTGCGAAAGATTTCTCGACGCTTGTTATGCGGGGCGACCGAGTTGGTCTTGTGGGACCAAACGGTATAGGTAAAACAACGCTGCTGAAAATTTTATTTGGTGACTTAGTTCCAGATAGCGGCAGTGTTAAACAAGGTGTTAATTTAGAATTTGCCTATTTTGACCAATACCGCCAAAAGCTCGATGAAGAAGCTACAGTGCAAGACAACGTTGCTGAAGGCAAGCAAGAAGTGATGATGGGCGGTCGTTCTCGTCATGTGTTAGGTTACTTACAAGACTTCCTATTTCCTCCGGCACGTGCTCGTACGCCTGTAAAAGCACTTTCTGGTGGTGAAAAGAATCGCTTATTGTTAGCAAAGCTATTTTTAAAGCCATCTAACATTATTGTACTCGATGAGCCAACCAATGACCTTGATATCGAAACGTTAGAGCTCCTTGAGGAGATTATTAACCAATACCAAGGCACCGTATTGATAGTTAGCCATGACCGTGAATTTATTGATAATACCTGTAACTCTGTATGGGCCTTTGAGGGGAACGGCAAGATCACAGACATTGTTGGCGGTTACAGCGACTATGAAGCATTCGCCGCTCATTTAGCTGAGCAAGAAAAACAACAACAGCAACAAATTAAGCAAGAAAAGCCAGCCGTTGTTAGCCAAGATAATACACCAAAGAAAAGTAATAAACTCTCTTACAAATTAAAACTTGAATTAGAAGAATTACCCAGTAAAGTGGAACAACTTGAAAAAGCGTTAGACGCTCAGCAAGTTGTGGTTAATGACCCTGACTTTTTTAAGCAAGATGCTGCAATTACAACAGAAGCATTGAACCATTTAGCCGAGTTAGAGTCTGAGCTTGAAGCCGCTTTTGAGCGCTGGGAAGAACTCGAAGATTTAAAGAATCAGTAGTAAGGATTAAAATGAAATACAAATTACTCGCTGCCAGTATTTTAGCCACCCTAAGTACCTCAGCGATGAGCGCAACCTATAAATTAGAAGAATTAGGTGGAATCGAGGGCGCGAAGTTTAACTACATTACAGATGTTAGTGAAAATGGACACATTATTGGTTTAGCAAATGGTCTTTACAAGTTACCAGTAGATATCTCTTATATCGATTTTACGGATTCGTTGATCAAAGACGCCTATGATACCGCTAAAAAACAGTTTGAATTAATTGATAAAGAAATCACATTTACGTTAGATGACATTGAGAACAACGATGCAGTGAATACTAACGCTGATGCTCATGCATTCATGGTTAGTTTTTTAACTGGACGTGCAACTGACTCAGAATACCAAAAGCTATCAAGTGCAATCGCAACACGTTACACCGCAGAAGGTTCGACAGAGCAAGTTTTATTTGATGAACAGTCAGTTGATTTTGATGGTTTAACGCGCTCGACTTCTAACTTACTTAATGCTGTAACAGATGATGGTGTGATGGTAGGTTGGGGTAGTGCACCCTATGAGAAAACATCGTTTACTCAAACAGATGAAGACGAAGAAGAAACGCATTTCTTAAGAGATTTTATCAGTCGTGCCATCGTAATCTCAGCCGATGGTGTAAAAGTTGAACTTGCCCCTGAATTTGATGATTTTGGTGGTGTTAGTTCGGCGAATGATATTGTCAAGACTGCCAATGGTTACGAAGTTGTAGGTACAGTATCAACGAACATTGCTGCTGACCCTTTAAAAGATATTGAAGATAAATGCGATAACGAAGATGAACCTGTTTCTGATTGTGTGGAATCATATAATCGTCAATATAAAACAGGTATCTATAATAAACAGGCTGTGAAGTGGACGTTAGATAGCAATTTAAACATTACTAACACTGAGATGCTTGGTTTAGGCTTAACACCGAAAGATGACGAAGATTTCGCTTTTCGTAGCAACGCAATTGCGATCAATGAAAGTGGCTTAATCGTCGGTACTTCTGATGTTCGATACAAAGGCAGAGATACGCGAATTACAATGCCTGTTATCTTCGAAAATGGTGAAGTAAAAGAGTTTATTGATCAAGAAGATGATTGGATCTCAGGTCAGCCTTTAGCTGTTAACAACGATGACGTTGTAGTTGGTTATGCAAGTAAACGTATTGACGGCACAAACAGAACAAAATTCTTTTACTATGACAAGAAAAGCGACAGTGTTGTTTTCCCAACGGATTACTTCTCGAGCTCTAGCTCATTAGCAAACGATATCAATGATAATGGTATTGTAGTTGGTGAAGGCGAGACAGATATCTACAATACGTCAACTCGTCGTCGTGAAGGTTTCATGTATACCATTGGTGAAGATAAAATTGTTAACTTAAACGATTTATTACCGTGTTTCGAAGAAGATGGTGAGACTCGTTTTAAATATACGGTTGCTGAAGCAAAGGCAATTAACAACAATAACGAAATCTTCGGTGTTGCGACTAAAACAGTTGAAAAGACAGATTCATTTGGCAATGTTGTTGTAGATATTAACGGCAATACCGAATACGAAAGTGTTGCAGTTGCTGTTAAGTTAACACCAATTGATGGCAATGTTGAAGAGTGTCAAGCTGAAGAGGTTGAGCAATACGAGCGTCAATCAGCAAGCTTCCCTTGGTATGCATTACTGCTATTACCATTTGCAGCAGCACGTCGTATATTTAGAAAATAAAAACTTGGTATAAAGAAAATTACTTTAAAACCTAAATAAAAAACCCAGCTTAAAGCTGGGTTTTTTGTCTATACTGAAATCAGTTATTTTTTATGGCGATGTATCCACGCTTTACGAACAGAGCGTTTCCAAAGCATGTCGGTAGCAAAATAGCCTATGATTGCAGCAGCTGTTGCACAAATGAGTGAACCGACTAAAAAGGCTGGGCCAATTGTTGTTAGACTATCTATAAACCATTGCCAGCTTGGTTCAAATTGGAAGTGCTGCTGTGGTTGAGCAAGTGCAATAGTGCCAACAATATATGAACAATAGAAAATAGGAGGCATGGTCAGTGGGTTAGTGATCCACACTGTTGCAACAGAAATCGGTAAATTCACTCGAAATGGAATAGCCAGGGCGGCTGCAAGAACCATTTGAAAAGGAACAGGGATGAACGCAAAAAATAAACCAACCGCAAATGCACCGCGTGCTGAACGTCTATTTAAGTGCCATAAATTGGCATCATGCAATAAACGACCAAAAATTCTTAAATACTTGTGTTCTCTTACCTTGTTATGATCAGGTAAAAAGCGTTGGATCGTTTTTTTAGCCATTTAAAGCAACCATTTACATCTATTTGGTTATGCAGCGGCTTTGTCATAGGCTGTTTTTTCACCCTATATACATTTAGCACTGCGGCGTTTTATATAATGAGTTTTGCTGTATTGCTAGCAGGTGCCTATTTTAAGCCTTTTTTAACTCTATTGTCAGGGTTTATTTGCGCTATTTTAGTAGTGATTTTTCATTACTTCATTTTTTACTCAACCTCTGACTGTCAAATCGATTATCAACAAAGGCGATTAGTTCGATTTGAGGTGGTTGAAACATACAGTGATAAAAGCCCTTACTATCTAAAAGCCAATTTAAAAAGTATTGAATCTTGTCCTGCTACGATTCGACCAACTCCTTTTGCGATGCTAAGTATTTCATCAGATAAACCCGTTGTTTCAGGTGATGAAATAAGTGCATCCCTAAAACTTAAGCGTTATCGTTCTGTTAAGAATTTCTATAGTTTTGATAGAGAAAGGCAAGCGCTACTCGAGCGAATATTTTATAAAGGTCGAAGCGTAGGAGAAATAACTTATCTAGATCATCATACCAATACGAGTTTACGTGATAGATACCTAAAATACATAAATAAAATTACAGCAAATAGCCGATTACAGTGGCTCTATTATGCGCTTTTAACTGGCGATAAAAGCAAAATAAGCTACGAAAATAATAATCAATTGCGTGAATTAGGTTTAAGTCATTTGCTTGCTATTTCAGGACTTCATATCGGACTTATATATGCAGTAGGGTTTTTTAGCTCGAAGTGGTTGCTAAGAGTCAGTCATTTGCCTATTCGGCAATCATTCCAACTGAATAATATTTTTGCTTTATTTGGATTTAGTTGTTCATTTATTTATGTCTACCTCAGCGGTTTCATTGTCTCTGCCAGTCGTGCACTTGTAATGCTTGGGTGTTATTTGGTTATTTATAATTTGGGTAAAAATCCGCTGCGTTGGCGATCAATTCTTTATGCTTTATGTATCGTATTGTTGATAGATCCATTTGCAATGTTGAACCCTGGACTCTATTTTAGTTTTATAGCGGTAACAATAATATTTTTATTAACTAGAAATACACTAGATGTAAGACTTGGATTCTTAAACAGGTTTGTTCAACTCTTCCAGATTCAGTGTGCTTTGTTTATCGGGTTACTTCCCTTATCTCTTTATTATTTCAATGGCACGAGCATTATCGGCTTATTGATAAATCTTATTGCCGTACCTTTAGTAGGTTTACTGATATTACCACTGCTGATTTTTTATAGCTTGCTTTCGATTCTATTCGATATTACAAGTTTATTGTCTTTAGTAGACAGTGTATTGTATTTTAGTTATCAATTGTTGCTCTCTATTCCCCATGATTGGCGCTGGTTTCCTTTCAATAAGTTTGATTTTTCATTATTAGTCATTAGTTACAGCACATTGCTTATTTTGTTATTTTGTCCAAACAAGTACGTTTGTTTAATACCCATTTGTATTTATGCCGTTGATTTCAAGTTACAGCCCAAAGCTCAATTTCAGTTAGACGTGTTTGATGTGGGGCATGGTTTAATGGTGATGGTGAGTGCCAATAACAAAGCCATTATCTATGATTTAGGGCCTCAGTATTTTGGCCGTTACGATTATATTCGCCGAGTATTACTTCAAAGCATTCGTAAACAACAACTCTCTGTTGTTGCAACCGTGATCAGTCATTTAGATAACGACCATTCTGGCGGCTTAGCTAGTTGGCAATTAGCAGGCTATGCAGAGACTTTAAGCATCTTCCATCCTAAAGGGCTTGAAGAGTCGTGTAAAACAAACAGTCTCACACTTGAAGCGGTCAAAATTAATAGTTTTCATGCCGACGACAGTAGAGATAATCGAAACGATCTGTCATGTTTATTAAAAATAACGCGTTTAAACTATTCAGTGTTACTTACGGGCGATATTTCGACAGCTGCGGAAACCAAGCTTATTGAAAATGGTGTCGACCTGCAATCGACTGTTTTATTGAGCCCACACCATGGTAGTAATACCTCTTCAAGTAATAGATTTATAAATGCTGTAGAACCTGAAGTGGTTATCCATTCATCTGCTTACCAAGGACAATGGTTATTTCCTCACCCAGATGTTGTAAAACGATACAATGAGCACCATATACGACAGTTCTCAACTGCAGAACTTGGCCATATTCGTATAAAATTCTATGAAGATAATTATCGTATAGAGTTTGCGCGCGAGCAGGAAAGTTATTGGTTCGAACAAGATTGACGTTTTGTTTTTACCCCCTTAAGGCTACAATAGTCAAAGTCTATGAATAAGAGAGTGTTATGGATCAAACTACATCCCAAATCTACAAGCGATTAATCAGTTATGTGGGTGATTATAAGTTAATCGCGTTTTTCGCCATTGTGGGCATGATTGGTTATTCTGCCATGGATGCATTGTTTATCAATTTAATGAAACCGTTCATTGATGATGGTTTAAATGACCGTAACACGGATGTTTTAACTTACGCTCCCTTTGTTGTAATTGCATTGGTATTAGGTCGAGGCATGTTTAACTACATGTCGTCTTACTGTTTAAGCTATGTGGGCTCTCAAGTTGTGAGAACCCTGCGCCAGCAATTATTTGAACATATTTTACATCTGCCAGTTTCTTTTCATGATAAAAATTCGAACGGTGATTTAATATCTAAAATCACCTTTGATACCGAGCAAGTTCAACAAGCCATTACTAAAGCCTTATTAATTGTTGTTAGAGAAGGGGCGTTTGTTGTCTTTTTACTTTTCAATATGTTTTATACCAGTTGGAAGCTTTCACTGATATTTTTAGTCATTATTCCGCTGGTGGCTGTTATTGTCGCATTTGTATCAAAACGATTTCGTATGATTTCGAAAAAAATCCAGTCTGCAATGGGTCAAGTCACTCGCAGCTCAGAACAAATGCTATCTGGTCATAAAGTTATTCATGGTTTTGGTGGTCAGCAGCAAGAAATCTCACAGTTTTCTGCAATCAACAATCATAACCGTCAGCAGCGCATTAAAATGGACGCGACCAAAGCATTAAGTGTCTCCGTAATCCAAATATTAGCTGCAAGCGCGATGGCGGTTATTCTATGGGTCGTGTCTATGCCGTCAATGATTGATACCATCAGTTCTGGCGACTTCGTATTACTTATTTCATCAATGATGATGTTGTTACGTCCACTTAAGCAACTATCAAACGTAAATAGTGACTTACAACGTGGTATTTCAGCAGCGCAAAGTATCTTTTTAGTACTTGATGAAGAAGTAGAAAAAGACACTGGCAGTTACAGCGTTGATAAAGTAACTGGTAAAATTGAAGTAAACAATGTGACCTTTAAATACCCAACTAAAGATGAGCCTGTATTAAAGAATTTATCACTTTCGATTAATGCTGGCGAAAGTATTGCTTTAGTGGGTCGTTCAGGCTCAGGTAAATCGACCATTTCGAATTTATTACCACGTTATTATGAGCTTGAAGGTGACAGTGAAATTTTGCTTGATGGTGTCAACATCGCTGATTACAAACTGACAGACCTACGTAAGCAATTTGCACTGGTTTCACAGCAAGTGGTTTTATTTAACGACACTATTACGAATAATATTTGTTATGGACTCGAGCGCGAATTAACAAACGATGAGTTAATGGCAGTTGCTAAGCAAGCCCATGTCTGGGAGTTCGTTAAAGATTTACCTGATGGTTTAAATACCATGGTAGGTGAAAACGGCGTAATGTTATCAGGCGGTCAACGTCAGCGAATTGCAATCGCGCGTGCAATTTTAAAAGATGCTCCTATTTTAATTCTTGATGAGGCGACATCTGCTCTCGATACTGAGTCTGAAAAACTGATCCAGCAAGCACTAGATAGCTTAATGAAAGAAAAAACATCGATTGTGATAGCACACCGTTTATCAACAATAGAAAACAGTGATTGTATTTATGTAATCGACCATGGTCAGGTTATCGAAAAGGGCACGCATAGCGAGCTGCTTGAAAAAGATGGCACCTATTCCGCTTTATGTAAAATGCAGTTTGGTGAGCAGTAGTGAGTGTTATTGAAAAAAGCTGGTATAAAAAGCCAGGTTTACTCAGTGTTTTGTTGTTTCCTTTGAGTGCGCTTTTTTGGCTTATCTCTACACTTCGTGCCTTGCTTTATAAGCTTAATATACTTAAGGCTTTTAAAGCGCGTGTTCCTATAATAGTCGTCGGCAACATTAGTGTCGGTGGCAATGGCAAAACGCCATTTGTAATTTGGCTTGCTGAATACTTACAACAGCAAGGTTTAAAAGTGGCAGTAATCAGCCGTGGCTATGGTGGTCAGTCTGATTCGTATCCGTTGTTAGTGACTGATGAAACAACTACAAGACAAGCAGGTGACGAACCTGTGCTTATTAAACGACGCTTAGGCTGTGTTGTTATGGTAGGACCGGATCGACAAGCTAGCATTAAAAAATTAGAACAACATGATATCGATGTCATCATTTCTGATGACGGAATGCAGCATTATAAAATGGCGCGTGATATTGAGTGTTGTATTGTTGATAGTGAACGTCAATTTGGTAACGGACTGCTCATGCCAGCAGGTCCGCTTCGCGAAACAAAAGCGCGTTTAAAATCGGTTGATATAGTAATTGAAAATGGTGGCGACGCACAGAGTCGTTATGATTTAACGTGTAGTCCGTTTAGAGCCGTTAGCAATGCAGAACCGATCGGTTCAGTACAAGATAAAGGCCATGCCGTAAGTGCTATTGGTAACCCAAAACGCTTTGAAATGAGTTTAAAGCAGCAGGGTATTAGCTTGTTATCTACCCATCATTTTCGTGATCATTATGCTTATCAAGCAAGTGACTTTAGCGATTTTGCAGATGACGCCGTGTTTATGACAGAAAAAGATGCAGTTAAATGCTTTAGTTTTGCAAAGCCTAATTGGTATTATTTACCTGTTGATGCAAAACCGACACCTGCAGTTATCGAAAAACTTAATTTATTATTAAAACAAAAAGGGATCCTCAATGGCCTTTGATACAAAATTACTTGAAATTATCGCTTGCCCAGTGTGCAAAGGTAAATTACGTCTTGATAAAGAGAATCAAGAGCTTATTAGCACTGCTGCGAAACTTGCGTATCCAATCAAAGATGATATTCCGGTGCTACTAGAAAATGAAGCTCGTGAATTAAGCCAAGAAGAGGTTGATAAGTGGAATTCGTAGTCGTCATTCCAGCACGCTACGCATCGACGCGTTTACCTGGTAAACCACTTGCTGATATATGTGGCAAGCCTATGATCCAACACGTTTATGAAAAAGCGGTTGCTTCCGGTGCATCAAAAGTCTATATCGCGACTGACCATCAAATAGTGTTTGATGCAGTTAAAGAGTTTACCAGTAATGTACTGATGACACGTGAAGATCACCAATCGGGTACTGAGCGTTTAGCTGAGGTCGTTGAGCAATTAGAGCTAGAGAGTGACACCATTGTAGTGAACGTACAAGGTGATGAGCCTTTATTAGCAAGTGAAAACGTATCTCAAGTTGCTAAGCTTCTTGCTGATTCGGATGCACCTATGGCTACATTAAGCACAAGTATCGATGAGATTGAAGATATTTTTAATCCTAATTGTGTAAAAGTCATTAGCGATGTGGATAACAACGCCCTGTATTTTTCTCGATCGCCAATTCCCTATCACCGTGATGCGATGATGAAAAATGATCACTCTCAATTAAATTTAGCTGATTTTGCTCGTCACATTGGTCTTTATGCCTATCGCGCAGGCTTCATCAAAGATTATATTGAGTTACCGCAAACGCGTTTAGAGCTTCTAGAGTCTTTAGAACAGTTACGTGTACTTTACCATGGTCACAAGATTAAAATCGCTAAGGCAAAATGCGCTCCACAAGCAGGCGTTGATACCCCTGAAGATTTGGCTCGCGTCATAGCTGTGCTTGGCAATTAAATAATGCATGATGTAAACAGCGTTCATCTTCATGCAAGTGAAGATGATTTCCATGTTTTTTATAAACCTGCAGGTGTTAGCTTTCACAGTGAAGAATATGCTGGTTTTGTTGTACTTGCTGAGCAACTGGTAAATGAAAAGCTATATCCAGTTCATAGACTCGATAAAGTTACTTCAGGTTTGATTATTTTAGCCCGTAGCAAAGAGGCAGCAGCTGAATTCACCGCGCTGTTTAGTGCTCATAAAGTTAACAAGTTTTATCTAGCACTCAGTGATGCTAAACCAAAGAAAAAACAAGGCTGGATAAAAGGTGACATGCAGAAAAGTCGTCGAGGTGCATTTAAGTTATTAAAGAGTCAAACTAACCCTGCTATAACAAGATTTTACTCAAAAAGTATTCGAGCAGGATTACGTGCTTATTTGTTAAAACCATTTTCTGGCAAGACTCATCAACTAAGGGTGGCGATGAAAAGTTTAGGTGCACCTATACTCGGCGATACACTCTACGCAGGAAGCAAGGATGAACGAACAAATTTGCATGCCTATGCACTACAGTTTAGTTATAAAGAGCAACTTAAAGAATATCGCTGCGATTACACTTTAGGCGCTCATCTCAATGAAGTTTTTAACTCAGACGAATTCAAAGAGTGGACAGCTCCTTGGACGTTGGATTGGTAAATGAAAGAAACAACACAAGACATCCGTTTTGGTGGCATTAAACGTTTATATGGTCATCAGCAATTTGATTGGTTACAACAAGCACATTTTTGTGTCATAGGTATTGGGGGCGTAGGTAGTTGGGCCGCTGAAGCGTTGGCTCGAACGGGTGTAGGGCAACTAACTCTCATTGACCTTGATGATATATGTGCTACGAATGTGAATCGTCAAATTCATGCTTTAACTGGTACGGTAGGTGAGGCAAAAGTTGAAGCCATGAAAACACGTTGTGAGCTGATAAACCCTGATATCAAAATTAACGTTATTGATGACTTCATTACGCTAGATAACATTCGTGAACATATTCAAGGTTTTGATTATGTAATTGACTGTATTGATGCTGTTAAAGAAAAAGCGGCGCTAATTGCTCATTGTAAACGTATAAAGTTACCCGTTATTACTACCGGTGGTGCAGGTGGGCAAACTGATCCAAGTCAAATCAGCTTTGGTGATGTAGCTAAAACTACTCATGACCCTTTGCTAGCAAAAGTACGTTATATTCTTCGAAAACAGTACAACTTTAGTAGCAATCCAAAGCGTAAATTCAACGTTGATTGTGTTTATTCAACAGAGCAGCTTGTATATCCAACCTCTGAAGGTGAGGTATGCCAAGCAAAACAAGGTGCAGATGGCTCAATGAATATGGATTGTAACAATGGTTTTGGCTCAGCCACGATGGTAACTGGAAGCTTTGGCTTTTTTGTTGCAGCCAAAGCAATTAGAAAGTACCTTGATAAAAAACAGCGTAATGTATAAGACTTATCGTTTTTGGTCGGCCATGGTTTGAATTCTATCAACCATGGCTTTGATGCCATTACCTCGAGAAGGGCTTAAATGGCTAATTAGACCGAGTCGTTCAAACTCATCATATGCATTAATTTGTGCTGCTTGCTCCGGTGTTAGACCATTGTATAAGGCTAAAATCAAAGCCAATAACCCCTTTACGATACGAGTATCAGAGTCACCAGCTAAAACGAGGCTGTTTTCTGAGTGATCAAAGTCAATATATAGCCAAACTTTACTTTCACACCCCTTAACGAGCGCGTCATCAACTTTTAGTACCTCAGGCATAATAGGTAATTGCTTACCTAACAGCATTATTTGGCGATATTTTTGCTGCCAGCCTGCAGCCGTTTCAATATCTTTACTAATGGCTTCAAACGTTGAATTCATATTTTATCCACAATTAATCTAATATTTCGATACTACTTTTAACGGCACTGATAAATGCATCTACGTCATCTTTATTGTTATATAACGCAAAACTGGCTCGTACTGTACCAGGAATACCTAAATGGCTCATTATAGGTTGTGTACAATGGTGACCACTGCGAACTGCAACGGCAAACCCATCAAGTAGGGTGGCTAAATCAAAAGGATGTTCATCGCGATAATTAAAGCTGATGTTACCAATGTTATCTCTTTGGTTTGAATAGATTTTAATACCATCAATAGCAGCCAATTTATTTATTGCATAATCGAAAACTGTATGCTCATGTTGACGCATCTGCTGAAAATCTAAAGATGTTAAATAATTAATGGCTTCAGCAAAGGCGATTACACCAGCAATATTTGGAGTGCCGGCTTCAAATTTACCTGGCGCCTCTCGAAAAGTGCTATGAGTAAGGCTTACTGCTTCAATCATTTCACCACCGGTCTGGTAAACGTCAAGCGAATTTAGCAGCTCAAAACGTCCATATAGACCACCTAATCCTGTTGGTCCGAGCATTTTATGGGCAGAAAATACATAAAAATCACAGGAAATTTCTTGTAAGTTAGGACGTAAATGCATAGCAGCCTGTGCACCATCAACTACAGAAATCGCATTTGAGGCTTTACATGCTGCAAGGATAGGCCCTAAATCAGTAATATTTCCTAATGTATTTGATGCATGGGTAACAGCGACAATTTTTGGCTGATGCAGTTTTATAAAGTCACTGCAATGAGCACTATCAATGACCAAATCATCTTCAATAGGCATAATAATAAGCTCTGCGCCGGTACGCTGTGCTAGTTGTTGCCAAGGGACTATATTGGCGTGGTGTTCAATAGCAGATAGGGCAATTTTATCGCCAGGATTAAGCCTCGAAGCCAGACCATTTGCGATTAAATTAATCGATTCGGTTGCCCCTTTGGTCCACACTATCTCATTATTTTTTACTGAAAAATAATCTGCAAGTAGCGTTCTTGTATGCTCATATTGGCGTGTCGCGTTTTCACTGAGTGTATGGCGGCCGCGGTGCACATTGGCGTTCTCGTGGCTATAAAAACGGCTAAGTGCATTAATAACTGCCTGTGGCTTTTGTGAGGTAGCCGCTGAGTCTAAATACACCAAAGGCTGCTCATTGACTGTTTCATTCAGTATTGGAAAGTCAGCACGTATTTTTGTGATATCGAACATGAAAGGCCTTAAGCTACAAGAATGCGACGATTTTAATTACTTTGTACAAATAGACAAGTGCAGGGCAACAAAAAAGGCCGCAAAGCGGCCTTTTTTAAACGCAAATTCGTATTAACGCTTGTCTGTTGGTACGTAATCGCGTGAAGTTTCACCAGTATATAACTGACGAGGACGGCTGATCTTGTGACCAGGTTGAGAAAGCATCTCATCCCAGTGAGAGATCCAACCAACAGTACGTGACATTGCAAAGATTACAGTGAACATGCTTGTTGGAATACCGATTGCTTTTAAGATGATACCTGAGTAGAAATCTACGTTAGGGTATAATTTCTTCTCAACGAAGTATGGGTCTTCAAGTGCGATTTGCTCAAGCTTCATAGCGATATCAAGAAGTGGATCTTGAATGTTTAGCTCAGCAAGTACTTCGTGACACGTTTGACGCATTACAGTCGCACGTGGGTCGAAGTTTTTGTATACACGGTGACCAAAGCCCATAAGACGGAAAGGATCAGATTTGTCTTTCGCTTTAGCAACGTACTCGTCGATACGGTCAACAGAACCGATTTCTTCTAACATGTTAAGACATGCTTCGTTAGCACCACCGTGCGCAGGACCCCATAAAGATGCGATACCAGCAGCGATACACGCGTAAGGGTTAGCACCTGAAGAACCTGCCAAACGAACAGTTGACGTAGACGCGTTTTGCTCATGGTCAGCGTGAAGCATGAAGATTTTGTCCATTGCTTTAGCAAGAACAGGGCTTACTTTGTATTCTTCAGCTGGTACTGAGAACATCATGTGTAAGAAGTTTTCAGCGAAGCTTAAGTCGTTACGTGGGTAAACAAACGGTTGGCCTACGTTGTATTTGTAAGCCATCGCAGCGATAGTTGGTAATTTAGCAACTAGCTTGATTGCGCTTGTTTTACGTTGTGTTGCATCTGTGATGTCTAAATCTTCGTGGTAGAAAGAAGAAAGAGCACCTACAACACCACAAAGCATTGCCATTGGGTGAGCGTCAAAGCGGAAACCTTGGAAGAAGTTTGCAATTTTAGTATCAAGCATTGTGTTGTGCGTGATTTCTTGAGCAAACGCTTCGTATTGTTCTTTAGTAGGTAACTCGCCGTTTAATAGTAAGTAGCAAAGCTCGATGTAGTTTGATTCATCAGCTAATTGCTCGATTGGGTAACCACGGTGTAATAAAACACCTTTGCCGCCATCGATGTAAGTGATTGAAGATTCACAAGAACCGGTCGACATGAAACCTGGGTCGTAAGTGAAGTGGCCGTGAGAACCTAACGTACGTACGTCGATTACGTCTTGGCCAGCAGTGCCTTGGTAAATTGGAAGTTCGATTGGATCAAGACCATCAATATGGACCGTGGCTTTCTTATCCGCCATCTATTTATCTCCTATTAAGATAACAACTCTGATTGTTATGTTCTGAATCTGTTTAAGCACATTCTTTTCATTTTAACGTGAAAGAGGGGTGTAAAGTCAATTTTTATAAACATTATGCACAAATGGATAATAAATATTCTACCAGGATTAAATATTATACTATTGGCTAATTCGCAAACGTCTCTTACTAAACAAGAATTGTAAAAAGACCATTGGCTATATATACTATCCAAGGTTTTATACCGTATTGTCTGTAGGTAAACTTTATTTTTACATTTGAGTTTTGCATCAGTGTGAACTTTTTGTGTATCAACACGGTTTACTTAGATAGTTCCATCGAAATTCATTTTGATGGGTTTTAGAAAAACAAGTAGATGAGCTCCTAAGTGGGCAAGATGGGCAAGTAACTGTGAAAAAGCAAAGACCTGTAAATCTAGATCTAACAACTATATCTATGCCGGCAACGGCTAAAGCATCAATTTTTCACCGCGTCACCGGTGTTGCATTATTTTTTGCTTTAACGTTTGTCATTTGGGCTTGGTCTGAGTCTCTTTCTTCTGCAGAAGGTTTTGAATTCGTCAAGGGTCTGTTCAGCGGATTCATTGCCAAATTCATAGCATGGGGCACCATTTCTGTATTGGCGTATCACTTAATCGGTGGTATCCGCCATATCATTATGGACATGGGTCACTGGGAAGAACTTGAATCAGGTAACTTCAGCGCTAAAGTTGCATTAGCTTTAGGTGTTGTAGCTGCAATTCTAGCAGGAGTGTGGATATGGTTTTAAATCAAGCAACTCTTAAACGTGATGGTGTACAAGATTTCGTATCACTACGTGCAACTGCATTAATAATCAGCGCTTACGCGATTTTTATTATCGGTTATTTTTTATGTACGCCAGAAGTCACTTTCGAAGCCTGGCAGGGCCTATTCTCTAACCTAGCAATGAAAGGGTTTACCTTAATTACCCTAGTTTGCATCATGGTTCACACCCGTATCGGCCTTTGGCAAGTTCTTACGGACTATGTCAAAAACGCTAAATTACGTGCTGTTTTAGGCTTTGTATTAAACCTTATGGCTGTTGCTTACGTAGCAATTGGTCTAATCGTTTTATGGGGTGTTTAAGTGAATTATTCTGTTCGTGAATTTGACGCTGTAGTGATTGGTGCCGGTGGTGCGGGTATGCGCGCAGCACTAGCTATCACTGAATCAGGCAAAACCTGTGCACTTATCTCAAAAGTTTTCCCTACACGTTCTCACACTGTGTCTGCACAGGGTGGTATTACGGTTGCTCTGGGTAACTCACATGAAGATAACTGGGAATGGCACATGTACGATACTGTTAAAGGTTCCGATTTTATCGGTGACCAAGACGCTATCGAATATATGTGTAAAACAGGTCCTGAAGCTATTACTGAATTAGAAAACATGGGTTTACCATTTTCTCGTTTTGAAAATGGCCGTGTTTATCAACGTCCTTTCGGCGGTCAGTCGAAAAACTTTGGTGGTGAACAGGCTGCACGTACTGCAGCAGCAGCTGACCGTACTGGTCACGCGCTATTACACTGTTTATACCAACAGAACGTTAAAAACAAAACAAACGTATTCTCTGAGTGGTACGCACTTGATTTAGTTAAAAACAGCGACGGTCACGTTGTTGGTTGTACAGCAATCGACATCGAATCTGGCGAAGTTGTTTACTTCAAATCGAAAGCTGTTGTTTTAGCAACAGGCGGTGCAGGCCGTATCTACGCATCTACAACGAATGCACACATCAATACTGGTGACGGTGTTGGTATGGCTACACGTGCTGGTGTTGCAATGCAAGATATGGAAATGTGGCAGTTCCACCCAACAGGTATTGCTGGCGCTGGTGTACTTGTAACTGAAGGTTGTCGTGGTGAAGGTGGTTACCTTCTAAACAAAGACGGCGAACGCTTCATGGAACGTTACGCTCCAAATGCTAAAGACTTAGCGTCTCGTGACGTTGTTGCTCGTTCAATGATGACTGAGATCCGTGAAGGTCGTGGTTGCGATGGTCCTTACGGTCCACATATCAAGCTTAAGCTTGACCACTTAGGTGAAGAGACACTTAACCTACGTCTTCCTGGCGTATGTGACCTTGCGAAAACATTCGCACACGTTGATCCAGCTAAAGAGCCAATCCCAGTTATCCCAACATGTCACTACATGATGGGTGGTGTTCCAACTAACGTTAATGGTCAAGCATTACAAATCGATGCAAATGGCCAAGAAAAAGTAGTTGAAGGTTTATTCGCTGTTGGTGAAATTGCTTGTGTATCTGTACACGGTGCTAACCGTCTAGGTGGTAACTCACTACTTGACTTAGTTGTATTCGGCCGTGCAGCCGGTAACTTCTTAGGTAAGTACCTTAACGGTGTTGAAGCTGGTAAAGATGCGTCTGAGTCTGACCTTGAAGCATCTCTTGCACGCTTTAATCGTTGGGAAAACTCTAAAGTTGGCCAAGGTGAAGACCCAGTTCAAATCAAGAAAGATCTACAAATGTGTATGCAACTTAACTTCTCGGTATTCCGTGAAGGTGATGCAATGGCAACAGGTCTTAAAGAGCTTAAAGAAATTCGTGAACGTCTTCAGTACGCTCGTCTTGACGACAAGTCAACTGAATTCAACACAGCACGTATCGAATGTCTAGAGCTAGATAACTTGATGGAAACAGCTTACTCAACAGCAGTAGCTGCGAACTTCCGCACAGAAAGCCGTGGTGCACACTCTCGTTTTGACTTCCCAGATCGCGATGACGACAACTGGTTATGTCACTCTATCTATAACCCAGTTACAGATGAAATGACAAAACGTGAAGTAAACTACGCGCCGAAACTGCGTGAAGCTTTCCCACCTAAAGCACGTACATACTAGGAGCGAGACGATGGCACAAGTACAATTTTCGGTTTATCGTTACAATCCAGATGTTGATAATGCACCACGTATGCAAGACTTCTCGCTAGAAACGCAAGAAGGCCAAGATATGATGGTATTGGATGCTCTTATGCAATTAAAAGAGCAAGATCCAACATTATCATTCCGTCGTTCATGCCGTGAAGGTGTGTGTGGTTCTGACGGTATCAACATGAATGGTAAAAACGGTTTAGCGTGTATTACACCTTTATCAACGCTACTAAAAGGTGGCAAAGGTAAAATCGTAATTCGTCCTTTACCAGGTTTACCAGTGGTACGTGACCTTGTTATTGACATGAGTCAGTTCTACACTCAATACGAAAAAGTTAAGCCTTATCTAATCAACGACACGCCTGCGGCGGGTGAGCGTCTTCAGTCAATCGAAGAACGTGATAAGTTAGATGGCTTATATGAGTGTATCTTATGTGCATGTTGTTCAACATCGTGTCCTTCGTTCTGGTGGAATCCAGACAAGTTCATCGGTCCTGCGGGTCTTCTTCATGCTTATCGTTTCTTGGCTGATAGCCGCGATACAGCAACTGAAGAGCGTCTTGCAGACCTAGACGATGCGTTCAGCGTGTTCCGTTGTCACAGTATCATGAACTGTGTTAGCGTGTGTCCAAAAGGTCTTAACCCGACCAAAGCAATTGGACAAATCAAATCAATGCTATTGAACCGCGCTGTTTAAAGCTTGAATATGTAAGGTGGTTAAGTGATTAACCACCTTGTTTTTACAACAATTAATTTCTGCGCTAAAGAAAAGGGCTTATAAATGCACGAAGGTGTGATGAAGGCATGGCTAGAATCTTCTCACTTAAACGGCGGTAACGTTGCTTACGTAGAAGAGCTTTATGAAGCGTACTTAGATGATGCGACTTCTGTGCCAGAAGAATGGCGAGAAGTGTTCGAACAATTACCAAAAGTTGATGGTGTGGATGTTGACGTAAAACATTCAGATGTTCGTGCACAATTTGCACAGCTTGCTAAAAACAAGCATAGAGAAGTAGTGGTAGCAGAGGGTGGCTCTGGCGATCCTAAACAGGTCAAAGTGCTACAACTTATTAATGCTTTCCGTTTCCGTGGTCACCAAAATGCCAACCTAGATCCGTTAGGTATCTGGGAACGCGAGCGAGTTCGAGATCTTGAACTTGAATACCACGATTTATCTGAAGCTGATTTTGACCGTGAATTCAATGTGGGTTCGTTTGCTGTCGGTCGCGAAACCATGCCATTAGGTGAGCTATATCAAGCACTCAAAACGACTTATTGTGGGTCGGTTGGTGCTGAGTATATGCACATCACTTCAACTGAAGAAAAGCGTTGGTTACAACAACGTTTAGAATCAGTGCAATCACGTCCAAAGTTCTCTAAAGAAGAAAAGCTACGTATCCTTAAAGGATTAACAGCTGCAGATGGCCTTGAAAAATATTTAGGGGCTAAGTTCCCTGGTGCAAAACGTTTCTCACTTGAAGGTGGTGACGCATTAGTACCAATGCTTAAAGAACTAATTCATCGTGCAGGTGAAAGCGGACAAAAAGAAGCTGTTATTGGTATGGCTCACCGCGGTCGCTTGAACGTACTAGTGAACGTATTAGGTAAAAACCCATCAGAATTATTCGATGAGTTCGCTGGTAAACACAAAGACACATTAAGCTCAGGTGATGTTAAATATCACATGGGTTATTCATCTGACTTTGCAACTAAGGGTGGCAACGTGCACATGGCACTTGCATTTAACCCGTCTCACTTAGAAATCGTTAATCCAGTGGTTATGGGTTCGGTACGTGCTCGTTTAGACCGTCTAGGTGATAAGTCAGGTATTAAAGCATTACCGATTACTATTCACGGTGACTCTGCAATCGCAGGTCAGGGTGTTGTTCAAGAAACATTTAACTTATCGCAAACTAATGCATTTAGTTGTGGTGGTAGTATTCGCATCGTTGTAAATAACCAAGTAGGTTTCACAACGTCTAAACAGTCTGATGTACGTTCTACACCTTACTGTACTGATATTGCGAAAATGGTTCAGGCACCAATTTTCCACGTTAACTCTGACGATCCTGAAGCGGTAGCATTTGTCACTCAAATCGCGCTAGATTTCAGAAACCAGTTTAAACGTGATGTAGTGATTGATTTAGTATGTTATCGCCGTCATGGTCATAACGAAGCGGATGAGCCGAATGCGACTCAACCACTTATGTACCAAAAAATCAAAAAGCATCCAGTACCTCGTCTAATTTACGCAGATCAATTAGTTGCTGAAGGTTCATTCTCAGAAAATGAAGTAAAAGCACTTGCTGATGATTACCGTAACGGTCTAGATAAAGGCAACTGTGTTGTTGAAGAAATTCAACTAGAAACATCGCACTCTTCTGATTGGGCTAAGTTTGTTGGTCACGATTGGGATGTTGAGTACGATGCAACAGTATCTGTTGAAAAATTAAAAGAACTTGGTAAAAAAGTAGCAAGCTTCCCAGAAAGCCATAAAGCTCAGTCGCGTGTTAATAAAATCTACGATGACCGTAAGTTGATGGCTACAGGTGAAAAACCACTTGATTGGGGTATGGCTGAAACACTTGCTTATGCAACGCTTGTTGATGCGGGTACAGATATCCGTTTAACTGGTCAAGACTCTGGCCGTGGTACATTCTTCCACCGTCATGCGGTTATCCATAATCAAAAAGATGCATCAACATACTTACCGCTGCAAAATATCAGTGAAAATCAAGGTGCATTTGAAGTTTACGATTCAGTTCTTTCTGAAGAAGCTGTTCTTGCGTTTGAATATGGTTATGCTACAGCTGAACCTACTTCACTTGTAATGTGGGAAGCACAATTTGGTGATTTCGCGAATGGCGCACAAGTTGTATTTGACCAATTCTTAAGTTCAGGTGAGCAGAAGTGGGGTCGTTTATGTGGTCTTACATGTTTACTTCCACATGGTTATGAAGGTCAAGGTCCAGAGCATAGCTCGGCACGTCTAGAACGTTTCTTACAGTTGTGTGCTGATCACAATATGCAAGTATGTGTTCCTTCAACACCTGCACAAGTCTATGCAATGCTTCGTCGTCAATCTGTTCGTCCTTTACGCCGTCCATTGATTGTTATGACGCCTAAGTCGCTACTTCGTCACCCGCTGGCAACGTCTTCACTTGAAGAGTTATCAGAAGGTGTGTTCCACAATATGATTGACGAAATCGATGATATTGCAGCAGATAAAGTAGAACGCGTTGTATTTTGTAGTGGTAAAGTTTACTACGAGCTACTACAAGAGCGTCGTAAGCAAGAATTAAATAACATTGCTATTGTTCGTGTAGAACAACTATATCCATTCCCACATGCTGAGATGGATACAATCATGCAGCGTTACCAACACGTTAAAGATTTTGTTTGGTGTCAAGAAGAACCGCAAAACCAAGGTGCATGGTATTGTTCTCAACACCACTTCGTTGATGCAATTCCAGCCGGTGCTAAATTAACTTACGCAGGTCGTAAAGCATCAGCATCACCAGCGTGTGGTTACATGTCAGTGCATAATAAAGAACAACAAGCGCTCGTTGCAGATGCGCTTACTATTGAAAAGAAAGGATAAGCAATGAGCACAGAAATTAAAGTTCCTGTACTTCCTGAGTCGGTTGCTGATGCTACTGTTGCAACATGGCACGTAAGTGTTGGCGACAAAGTAAGCCGCGACCAAAACTTAGTAGATATCGAAACAGATAAAGTTGTTTTAGAAGTTGTTGCACCAAATGACGGTGTAATCACTGAAATTTCACAAGAAGAAGGTGCAACAGTACTTGGCGAACAAGTAATTGCATTACTTGGTGATGCAGATGCTGCACCAGCAAGTGACGAATCTGCACCAGCTAAATCAGAAGACGCGCCAGCGGCGCAATCAGCACCAGCATCAGAAGGTAAAGAAGTGGACATTAAAGTACCTATACTTCCAGAATCAGTCGCAGACGCGACAATTGCTACTTGGCACGTTCAACCAGGTGAAGCGGTAACTCGCGATCAAAACCTTGTTGACATCGAAACTGATAAAGTTGTTCTTGAAGTTGTTGCTCAAGAAGACGGTATCATGGGTGAGCACATTCACGCTGAAGGCGAAACAGTACTTGGTGAGCAAGTAATTGGTAAAGTTAAAGCGGGTGCAGCACCAGCAGCGCCAGCAGCTAAAGCTGAAGAAGCGCCAGCAAGCGAATCAAATGATAGCTCTGACGTATTAACGCCGTCAGTACGTCGTTTAATTGCTGAGAAAGGCCTTGATGCATCAAAAATCAAAGGTTCTGGTAAAAATGGTCGTGTAACAAAAGAAGATGTTGATAAGTTCTTAAAAGCACCTGCAGCAGCACCTAAAGCTGAAGCAGCAGCACCAGCAGCACCTATGGGTGATCGTACACAAAAACGTGTTCCTATGACTCGTTTACGTAAAACAATCGCTAATCGTCTTCTTGAAGCGAAAAACTCAACTGCAATGTTAACGACTTTCAACGAAGTTAACATGAAGCCAATCATGGATCTTCGTAAGCAGTACCAAGAAGTATTCGAAAAGCGTCACGGTATCCGTTTAGGTTTCATGTCTTTCTATGTGAAAGCCGTAACTGAAGCACTTAAGCGTTTCCCTGAAGTAAATGCGTCTATTGATGGTGATGATATTGTTTATCACAACTACTTCGACATCAGCATCGCGGTTTCTACACCACGTGGTCTTGTTACACCAGTACTTAAAGACTGTGACAAGCTTTCTGTTGCTGAAATCGAAAAAGGTATCCGTGAGCTAGCGCTTAAAGGTCGTGACGGTAAATTATCAATTGATGACATGACTGGTGGTAACTTCACCATCACTAACGGTGGTGTATTCGGTTCATTACTATCTACACCAATCATCAACTTACCACAGTCTTCAATCTTAGGTATGCACAAAATCCAAGAGCGTCCTATGGCTGTAAATGGTAAAGTTGAAATCTTACCAATGATGTACTTAGCGTTATCTTATGATCACCGCCAAATCGATGGTAAAGAATCTGTAGGTTTCTTAGTAACAATTAAAGAGTTACTTGAAGATCCGACTCGTTTACTACTAGATGTTTAATCTGGTTGTATGAAAACTAAGCTGTGAACCTTGTTCACAGCTTTTTTTTTGCGCCTTTGGTCTAACTGGGGTTTTCATGTGGAGCCTTGGGATTTATACTAAGTGCGCAATTTGGGATAGCTGTTTATTTTGCATAAATATTCAGCTCTTTTAGTATAAAAAATTGGATAAAGCATCATGAATTTGCATGAGTATCAGGCAAAACAACTTTTTGCCGAATATGGTTTACCAGTTTCTCAAGGTTTCGCTTGCGATACACCTGAAGAAGCTGCAGCAGCTGCTGAGAAAATCGGCGGTGATATGTGGGTTGTTAAAACACAGGTTCACGCAGGTGGCCGTGGTAAAGCTGGCGGTGTTAAGCTAGTTAAAACAATCGACGAAGTTAAAGAGTTCGCTGCGAACTGGTTAGGTAAAAACTTAGTTACTTACCAAACAGACGAAAATGGTCAGCCAGTAGCTAAAATCCTTGTAGAAAGCTGCACTGACATCGCTAACGAATTATACCTTGGCGCTGTAGTAGATCGTGCTTCTCGTAAAGTTGTTTTCATGGCATCTACTGAAGGTGGTGTTGAAATCGAGCAAGTTGCAGAAGAAACTCCAGAACTAATTCACAAAGCTGAGATCGATCCACTAGTTGGTCCTCAAGCTTACCAAGCTCGTGAGTTAGGCTTCAAACTAGGTTTAAACCCTACTCAAATGAAACAGTTCGTTAAGATCTTTATGGGTCTTGCTAACATGTTCAACGATTTCGATTTCGCACTATTAGAAATCAACCCGCTAGTAATCACAGACGAAGGTAACCTTCACTGTCTAGACGGTAAAATCGGTGTAGATGGTAACGCGCTTTACCGTCAACCTAAAATCCGTGAAATGCACGATCCTTCACAAGAAGACGCGCGTGAAGCTCACGCTGCAAGCTTCGAGCTTAACTACGTTGCACTAGACGGTAACGTAGGCTGTATGGTTAACGGTGCAGGCCTAGCGATGGGTACTATGGATATCGTAAACCTACACGGTGGCAAGCCAGCTAACTTCCTAGATGTTGGTGGCGGTGCAACTAAAGAGCGTGTTTCTGAAGCATTCAAGATCATCTTATCTGACGACAACGTTAAAGCTGTTTTAGTTAACATCTTTGGTGGTATCGTACGTTGTGACATGATCGCAGAAGGTATCATCGGCGCAGTTAAAGAAGTGGGTGTAAACGTTCCTGTAGTAGTTCGTTTAGAAGGTACTAACGCTGAACTAGGTCGTGAAGTACTAGCTAGTTCTGACCTTAACATCATCGCTGCTGAATCACTAACAGACGCAGCTGAAAAAGTTGTTGCTGCTGCGGAGGGCAAATAATGTCTGTATTAATCAATAAAGATACAAAAGTTATCTGTCAAGGTTTCACTGGTGGTCAAGGTACTTTCCACTCAGAGCAAGCGCTTGAGTACGGTACACAAATGGTTGGTGGTGTAAGCCCAGGTAAAGGCGGTCAAACGCATCTTGGTCTTCCAGTATTCAACACAGTACGTGACGCTGTTGAAGCAACTGGCGCAACTGCATCAGTTATCTACGTACCAGCACCTTTCTGTAAAGATGCAATCTTAGAAGCAATCGATGCTGGCATCGAGCTTATCGTTTGTATCACTGAAGGTATCCCTACACTAGACATGGTTGACGTTAAAGTTAAGCTTGATGAAACTGGTGTTCGTATGATCGGTCCTAACTGCCCAGGTGTTATCACTCCTGGTGAAACTAAGATTGGTATCATGCCTGGTCACATCCACAAGCCTGGTAAAGTAGGTATCGTATCACGTTCTGGTACGCTTACTTACGAAGCGGTTAAACAAACTACTGATGCTGGTTTCGGCCAATCAACATGTGTTGGTATCGGTGGTGACCCTATCCCTGGCACTAACTTCATCGACGTTTTAGAAATGTTCGAAAAAGACGAGCAAACTGAAGCTATCGTTATGATCGGTGAAATCGGTGGTACTGCAGAAGAAGAAGCTGCAGAATACATCAAGCACAACGTGACTAAACCTGTTGTTTCTTACATTGCTGGTGTTACTGCACCTGCAGGTAAGCGTATGGGTCACGCTGGTGCAATCATCGCAGGCGGTAAAGGTACTGCTGATGAAAAATTTGCTGCATTAGAAGCTGCTGGCGTAAAAACTGTACGTTCACTAGCTGATATCGGTGCTGCACTTAAAGAGAAAACAGGCTGGTAATCAGTTTATAATCTCTCAAGAAAGGCTCGCTTATGCGGGCCTTTTTTGTATTTGCTTCTTTTTAATTTATGGTATGAAAAATTCTATAGCAAATTAAGAATAATAATGCTTTATTTGTGAATATAAATTCTCTACACTTGTGGCTTGTATATCTGTTTTTATTAAAACACTCGACTTTAATAAGGTAAATATTACGTGCGTACCACAGAATTGGTAGATGGATTTCGCCAGTCAACCCCATACGTTAATGCTCACCGCGGTAAAACTTTCGTTGTTATGCTTGGCGGAGAGGCGATTGACCAGTCTGGTTGTCGTAGCATCATTAATGATGTTGCGCTTCTAACCAGTCTTGGTATTAAGATTGTATTAGTATTTGGGGCTCGTCCACAGTTTAATGCGGCACTTGAACAAGTTGGCATAACTAGTCAGTTTCATAATGAGATACGAGTGACTGATAATGCAACTTTTGAAGTCATTAAAAAAGTCGCGGGTGCTATGCAATTCGATATTACTGCGCGCTTATCAACGTCTTTAAGTAGTACTCCTATGTCAGGTTCATTTCTAAATGTAGTGAGTGGTAATTTTGTTATTGCTCAACCTTTAGGGGTTGATGAAGGTGTAGACTATCATCATTCAGGTAGAGTAAGACGTGTTGATGTCGCGGGGATTCGCCATCAATTAGATAACAACGGTATTGTATTACTTGGACCAATCGCGGCATCGGTTACCGGTGAAAGCTTTAACTTAACTGCAGAAGAAATTGCAACACAAGTAGCGCTAAAGCTTCGTGCAGATAAAATGCTCGGGTTTTGCCAAGAAGCTGGTATTTTAGATGAAAATGGTGAAGCGATTGCTGAGTTAATGCCAAATGAAGCTGAGCAACTATTAGCAAGTTATCGTAATCAACCAGATGCATGTTTAAGTGCAACGGTTTTCTTACAAGCGGCGATTGATGCCTGTCGTGGTGGCGTGCATCGTTGTCACTTAGTTAGTTATAAAGAAGACGGCGCGTTACTACAAGAGTTGTTCTCATTAGATGGTATTGGTACACAAATCGCGCCGCAAAGCTCTGAACAATTACGAAGTGCTAGCATCTCTGATATTACCGGTATTATTAATCTTATCAGGCCACTTGAACAGCAGGGGTATTTAGTACGCCGTTCTCGTGAGCAGCTTGAAATTGAAATTGAACAATTTACTGTGATAGAACGTGATGGGCTTATCATTGCCTGTGCGGCTTTGTATCCGTTTGCAGATGAACAAGTGGGGGAGTTTGCAAGTCTTGCTGTTCATCCTCAGTACCGAGATGCAGACCGTGGCAGTTTTCTGCTGCGGTTTATTATTAATAAAGCCAAACGTGCAGGTTATTCGCATTTATTTGCGTTGACCACCCGTAGTATTCATTGGTTTTTAGAGCAAAGCTTTGAACTGGTCACGGTTGATGAATTACCTGAAAAGAAAAAAGCACTTTATAACTACGAGCGTCGTTCTAAGGTGCTACGACTAGACTTAACTAAGCTAAGCAATAATCGATAATTAAAAGGTGACGTGAATACGTCACCTCGATTAATTAAACTAAACTTAGTTAGTATTGATAGTTTATGTGCTGATAAAAACGAACACGTAAATCTTGACGAGTTGGATTAAATGCCAGTTCATCTGTCACTTCATTAATCGCACTCTGTACATGATTCATAAACTTGCCATAACCAATGTCATGTTTGTCTTTGTCTGCTGCTGCTATTATGAAATGCAGTGAATCAACAAGTTGATTTGCATTCCAATATTGTTGTAATTGTACTTGCTCAGAGCTGCAATCAAAGGTTAACTTTTGTAGTTCACTGTTACTTTGTGCGTTATCAATATTACTATTTCGGACAATAGGTCGTGTTCCATTAGCGATAAATGCACCCAGTGTTAATCCGCGTTTATCACAAGCACGTTTAAACGCATCAAAAATGTATTGATAAAACTCGGTGTAATTCTCTTCATTCAACATATGTTGAAATTGAGTTTTGATAGCACGAGTCACAGGAATCGAAAAACCTGCATAAGCTATTTCACTGTGTTCAGTTGGTAAATGACATTGACGAGATTGAAAGCGAGGATACAAGCTTCGTAATTTATAACCATAGCTTTCTTTGTGACCTTTTGCTTTGGCAAATAAATCATAAGTAAGGTGTTGGTGATCACGAACTTTTAAAGCTGGCTGATTGCTTAATATCTTTTCTTGTAAAGAGTTTATTACTCGCTGCACATTATGATGAAAACTTGCCGCATTAGCGCGAATATCTTCACCAGTCGCCAAGAACAATAAACGAATTTTTTTGCATTTTTGTTCACCATCAGCAAACACATTGTGTGCTTCATGGTATTGAGGGTTATAGAAAAATAAAATTTGTTTCGCGGTTTCTAAACTATACGCCTCATCATGGTAACGAACCACCGGCAGTTTATCGTTAGCGATTAAGTGAACGTTGTGTAATTCATACTCATCACAGAGTGCAAATAACTCCCTTGCAAGACGCTTATAAGCACAGCTAACATTTGTGAACTGGGCAAAAAACTCATCAGTAGGTTTAAATTCAACTAACACATACTGATTTGCACGTGCTGAGCTTGGAATATAGACTCGGTGTTGATTGAGCGAAGCCATCTTTTTTCCTTATTGGTAGTGAAACTAGTGGCACTATATCGTTAGTCAATGATCATTTTATTGCGTTAGAACAATTTTTTTACCGTTTTTGTTGAGTCTGTGAACTATGTATTCAACAATCGACTTAATATCTTCAATAAACATGATTCTACTACTGTATGTTAGGGTTTGTTTTTGTAATAATGCATTAGTTTTGTCACCATGCAATATTCAGAGGATTATGCTCCTATGGCGGAAATTGAGAATCGCCCAAGTAACTTTATTAGAACGCGTATCGATGAAGATCTCGCAAGCGGTAAGCATGCGACTACACACACGCGTTTTCCACCAGAACCAAATGGTTTTTTACACATTGGTCACGCGAAGTCTATTTGTTTGAATTTTGGTATCGCCCAAGATTATCAAGGTCTTTGTAATTTACGTTTTGATGATACGAATCCAGAAAAAGAAGACATCAACTACGTAAACTCAATTAAAGAAGATGTGCAGTGGTTAGGTTTTAAATGGGATGGTGAAATTAAGTATTCATCTAACTATTTCGATGCTTTATATGGTTATGCTGTTGAGCTTATCGAAAAAGGCCTTGCATATGTATGTTTCTTATCTCCTGATCAAGCAAGAGAATACCGTGGTACTTTGAAAGAACCAGGTAAAAACAGTCCTTACCGCGACACGCCAGTTGAAGAAAACCTAGCGCTTTTTGAAAAAATGCGAAATGGCGAATTCAAAGAAGGCGAGTGTGTACTGCGTGCAAAAATCGACATGGCAAGCTCATTTATGGTATTGCGTGATCCGATTTTATACCGTGTACGTTTTGCTCATCACCACCAAACGGGCGACAAATGGTGCATTTATCCAATGTACGACTTCACGCATTGTATTTCCGACGCGCTAGAAGGCATCACACATTCATTATGTACGCTTGAATTCCAAGATAACCGTCGTTTATACGATTGGGTATTAGATAACATCAGCCTTGAGTGTCATCCGCAACAAATCGAGTTTTCACGATTAAATCTTGAATACACCATTATGTCTAAGCGTAAATTAAACGACTTAGTAGTTAATGGCCATGTTGAAGGATGGGACGACCCACGTATGCCAACGATTGCTGGTCTACGTCGTCGTGGTTATACACCTGCCTCAGTACGTGAATTTTGTTCACGCATCGGTGTCACTAAACAAGAAAACATGGTTGAAATGGGCATGTTAGAAGCATGTATCCGTGAAGACCTAAATGAGCATGCACCACGTGCAATGGCTGTTCTTGATCCGGTCAAGGTTGTTATCGAGAACTATGACGCAGATAAAGTAGAAACCTTGTCTGTTGCAAATCACCCGAATAAAGAAGAGATGGGTCGCCGTGATGTGCCTTTCACTCGTGAGCTTTATATCGAGCGTGAAGACTTCCGTGAAGAAGCAAACAACAAGTTCAAGCGTTTAGTGCTTGATAAAGAAGTACGTTTACGTGGTGCATATGTAATTAAAGCTGAGCGCGTTGAAAAAGACGAAAATGGCGAAATCACGTCTATCTTCTGTTCTTACGATCCTGAAACTCTGGGTAAAAACCCAAGTGATGGCCGTAAGGTTAAAGGTGTAATTCACTGGGTATCAGCAAGTGAATCTATCACAGCTGAAGTTCGTTTATACGACCGTTTATTTAACGTACCAAACCCAGCGGCTGCCGAAGACTTTAACGCAACACTTAACCCTGAATCTCTAGTGGTTCTTGCAAATGCTAAAGTAGAGCCTTCACTTGCTAATGCACAAGCGGAGCAGGGCTTCCAGTTTGAGCGTACAGGCTATTTCTGTCGTGATAGCAAAGCAGATTCATTAGTATTCAATCAAACTGTGGGTCTTCGAGATTCATGGGCGAAGATTGAACAGAAAGGCTAAACCCTTTTACTAATTGTTTAAGTTTCTAAACTTAATAAAAAACCCTTTCACTTTTAAAGTGAAAGGGTTTTTTTATAACTATTAAAAGTTAAATCAGATTAAAAATAGCCACGAATACCTAGGCTGAAGTTACGACCTGGTAGTGGAGCCTTTTCTTTAATAAATGAACTGTGTACGAAGCCTAATTCATCGGTTAAGTTGTCAACATTGATATAAAGTTGTGTATCCACAGGACCTAGGTCAAGTTGGTAGTTAGCTGATGCATCAAACAGGGTATAACCGTCAGTTTTTGTCTCGTAAGCAGTAATGTCTGATTGTTCAAAATAATGAGTCCCTGTTAGGCTAAATTTCCAATCAGCAATTGTGTACTGTAATTCAGAGCCTAGTTTATTAGCTGGGATACGAGGTAAATAACCTTCATCATCTTTTAGTTTAGCGGTTGTTGAATCACCAAACACTTTAACCAAGGCACTTGGCGTTACTTGATAGTGTACGTCAAATTCAATGCCGTATAATTTTGCATCTTTACTACTGAACTGATAAACCGCCATTGCATCTTCGTCTGCTTCAGCTGCAGATTCTAAGCCATGCTCTTCATCAAATACCAAACCTGTATTTTGCTGGTAGTAGTAGTTTTCAATGTCGTTATAGAAGAAGTTAACTGTATAACCAAAATCACCAATAAAACGGCGGAAACTTAAATCAAAGTTGGTTGCAGTTTCTTGCTCGATATCCTCTGGCTCAAAATGAATTTCGCTGTCTTCAATATGATAACCTAAGCCAAGCTCGTAGGTACCTGTTGCGATATGAACACCGTTTGACAGTAATTCAGCACTTAGTGGCGCACGTTCAGAACGAGACACACTTAAAGCTACACTTTGGCCTTCTTGATATTGCCAAATTGCACCTGCAGATAAGCTCAGGTTTGTGAAATCTTCACTGTAGTTGATGATTTCAGCTTCTTCGTCATGGTGCTCTTCTTCCTCTTCATGATCGTGATCATGATGATGCTCAGCCATGCTTACAGCAGAGTCGATTTGGTAATCTTCAAGGCGTGCACCTAGCTCAACGGTCACATCACCAAACTGGCGCTCTTCAAGCATAAAAATTGCGTTTGTTTTAGTCACACTTGCAGGTGTAAAAGCTTCTTCACCATCTGCATCGTAGTCAGACTCAGTGTAGTGATAACCTGCCATACCGTGCCAAAGGCCTAACTTGTGCTCAACGGTTGCACGTGCTTCAGTTGTTTTGTTTGTAAACACCGTTCCCACTGCACCATCTTCAATTTCTGCATGTTTATAGTCGGTGTAGCCAACGCGTAGTGAGATATTTTCAATCCAGTTATCATGAAGTGCATAGCTCATGTAACCTTGCCAGCGATCTTGCTCTAGCTGAGCGAAAACAGGTTCTTCATGTTGATCATGCTCGTCTTCATGTTCATCTTGCTCGTCATGCGCATGATGATGGTGTGAATGAGCAGGAATACCATAATCAGTTTCGATACGACCATAAGAAACACCCAGTGTTAGGTGGTCGCCAACATAACTTGTACCAAAGTTAACAGTTTGGCTATCGATAAAGGTGTTTTCAACACTGTTAGCTGTTTCGTGTTCTTCATGATCTTCACCTTCATGTTCGTCATGCTCTTCAGGAAGCTCGAACGTTGGTGTTTTGTAGTCATGACCTTTACGCTTAGTACCATCAAAATGGAAGTTAAAACCATCGTTACCGGTTTCAAGTTTTGCAGCATAAGTGTTGGTATTTGATACCGTATCGTGAGTGTATTGTGCAGCACCTGTTAAAGTATCAATGTTATCCGTTGGAATACGGTTATCAACTACGTTGACCACACCACCAATTGCGCCAGAGCCATAAAGTAGGGTAGCAGGGCCACGAAGTACTTCGATTTGCTCAGCTGCTAAGCTGTCGTTCGATGTTGCGTGATCTGGACCAATTCGTGATGCATCGCTGCTATCAAGACCATTTTGGGTGATTTTTACACGCGGACCATCTAAACCACGAATAATTGGGCTAGAAGATACAGGGCCAAAATAGCTTGCATTAACACCGGGTAAACCTTTTAGTGTTTCGCCTAGTGTAGGTTTAGCCTTGTCTTTTAGTTCATCGCCCGCTAATACATTAACTGGCGAAATCATCTCAAGACTATTCTTATGAAGTGCTGATGCATAAACAACAACCGTTTCAACGGAAGTAGGTGTAAGTGTAACGACTAGGTTTTGATCGTCACCATTAATAGCAATGCGTTTATCGATGAAATTATTTTTACTGATGTGTAGTTGACCTTGGTTGTCTACATCAATTTTAAACTGACCTTGTTTGTCAGTAACAACGCTTTGAGATTTACCGTGTACGTGTATTTCAGCATTGCTGATAGGTTGTTGGTTTTTATCTAATACTTGACCTGTGATCACAGCAGCCATTGTGGATTGAGAAAACAGCGCAGCGGCAACAGCACTAGAAAGAATTGAAACTTGTTTCATCATTACTACTTCTAAGTTTGTTGTTAAGTGTTGCGTTATAATATAACACTGCAATTTTTCAATCGCAATAACGTTATACTATAACTTTCCATTAAGTCGCGATTTTAACACCATACACTATACTTAGGCTGTTACTTTTGGATGGCTAAATCTTATGTCTGATAAAAATAGAGTCTTTAAAGCAAATTTCACCATTGCTGATTTAAGAGAGCACCGCAATCACAAAGAGGTGTTTACTACTGCTTGTGACCGTCGTGAAAGCTATCAACACTTTGTTCTTAAGCTTTTAAGTTATTGCTTATTTTCACACAACGAAACAGCGATGCTGAATGCAAAGTTCAGTCATGGCGAACCGGATGTGTCAATAAAAGCATTAGATGAGCATTATCAAACATGGCTTGCTGTTGACCAACCGGATATTTTACAACTCAATAAAATAGCTAAAAGAGTTGACGAGCTTTGGGTTGTAACAACATTAAACAACAATTGGTTACAAGAAAATGAACATCAGTTGGAGCTGATCAGTAATGGTCATTTAATTGCGTTTGATGATAACTTCATTGAGCAGTTGGCGAGTCATTTAACTAAAAATCTACAGTGGGATGTTACAATTGATCAGCAAATGGTGAGTGTCTCTGATAAAGAAAATTTCTACCAAACTAGCGAGCTTGTATGGCATTAAAGCTCAAGTTTTACTTTTCCATTGGGTTTACTACAACATAGTAATACTTCACCTGCCCGCACAAACGCGAGTGGCTCTTGATTATAACTCACATCACCTTCGACTAATTTAGCACGGCATGCGCCACAATAGCCTTCACGGCATTGGTAGGGGACATCTATTTTGTGTTGTTCTAGGCATTCAAGGAGAGATGAACAGCCAGAATCAAATTCAAGATTCTGGCTGTCTGTTCCTGCAAGGATAACCTCTGCAGTTGTGTTTGAGCTCATTACAGGTCGAAGTCACCAAAGTCAGATGCATCAACTTGAGAGTCAATTTGACCTACAAGGTAAGAGCTAATTTCAGCTTCTTGTGGGGCAACTTGAACATTGTCAGATACTAACCAAGAGTTGATCCACGGAATAGGGTTACTCTTACTTTCGAACTGAGCTGGTAGGCCTACTGCAGTCATACGGGCATTAGTGATGTATTCAACGTATTGACATAAGATATCTTTGTTAAGACCAATCATTGAACCATCTTTGAAAAGATACTCTGCCCAATCTTTTTCTTGCTCAGCTGCTTCAACAAACATCTGAATCGCTTCTTCGCGACATTGTGCGGCAACGATGGCCATTTCTGGATCGTCTTTACCTTCTTGCATAATGTTTAAGATGTGTTGTGTACCAGAAAGGTGTAGAGCTTCATCACGTGCAATTAGCTTGATAATTTTCGCATTACCTTCCATTAATTCACGCTCTGCGAATGCAAATGAACAGGCAAAGCTAACATAGAAACGGATAGCTTCTAGAATATTCACCGACATCATAGCAAGGTAAAGTTGCTTTTTAAGGTCAAATAAACTGACTTTAACCTCTTCACCGTTGATCACATGTTTTCCTTCACCGTAAAGGTTGTAAACAGAAATCATGTTGATTAAATCGTCGTAATATTTAGTTACGGCATCAGCACGCTCGCTGATTTTCTCGTTGCTTACGATATCATCAAAGATAAGCTCAGGAGATTGCGTCACGTTACGAATAATGTGTGTATATGAACGGCTGTGAATCGTTTCACTAAACGCCCATGTTTCAATCCACGTTTCTAACTCAGGAATAGACACAATTGGTAGTAACGCAACGTTAGGTGAACGACCTTGCACACTATCAAGTAAAGTTTGATATTTTAAGTTACTTAAAAAGATGTGCTTTTCGTGATCTGGTAACGCTTGGAAGTCAAGACGGTCTTTACTTACATCAACCTCTTCAGGACGCCAAAAGAACGAAAGTTGCTTTTCGATTAGCTTTTCGAAGATAGGGTACTTTTGTTGGTCGTAACGTGACACGTTTACCGTTTGGCCGAAAAACATCGGTTCTTGTAATTGGTTATTATGATTTCGGCTAAAAGTTGTATAAGACATAGTGATTTCTCAAAAAACAGTCAGGACAAAGCGGGCTAATGAGCCCGCTTTTGTTATGTTATTAATTTAATTAGATTTTACAAGCGCCGCCTGCACAACCGTCATCTTCTACCTCTGGTGTTAACTCATCTTGAGAGTCTGATGCACCATCACGTGTATTGTGATAATACAGAGTTTTAACACCGAGTTTGTACGCAGTCAGTAGGTCTTTTAATAGCACCTTCATAGGTACTTTACCGCCTTCATACTTAGATGGATCATAGTTGGTGTTTGCAGAGATCGTTTGGTCAACGAATTTTTGCATAATACCAACAAGCTGTAGGTAACCATCGTTTGAAGGAATATCCCACAGTAGCTCGTAGTTATCTTTCAGATTTTCATAATCTGGAACTACTTGCTTTAAGATACCATCTTTACTTGCTTTAACGCTGATATGACCTCGTGGTGGCTCAATACCATTTGTTGCGTTAGAGATTTGCGATGATGTCTCTGAAGGCATAAGTGCAGATAACGTAGAGTTACGCATACCATGCTCTTTAATGCTTTCGCGTAATGAATCCCAATCTAAGTGAAGAGGCTCATCACAGAACTGATCTAGGTCACGCTTATAAGTATCTGTTGGCATAATGCCTTGAGAATACGTTGTCTCGTTAAATTTAGGACACGCACCACGTTCTTTCGCTAACTCATTTGATGCTTTCATTAGATAATATTGAATAGCTTCAAATGTTTTGTGAGTTAGGGCATTTGCGCTGCCATCTGAGTAACGCTTACCGTTCTTCGCTAAGTAGTATGCGTAGTTAATAACACCAATACCTAGCGTACGACGACCCATAGTTGCGTTTTTAGCCGCAGGAACAGGGTAGTCTTGGAAATCAAGTAAGTTATCAAGAGCACGTACAGCAAGCTCTGCAAGCTCTTCTAATTCATCAAGTGACTCAATTGCACCTAAGTTAAACGCTGAAAGCGTACAAAGGGCAATTTCACCTTCTTCGTCCATTACATTGCTAAGAGGCTTAGTTGGTAATGCAATTTCTAAACATAGGTTAGATTGACGAATTGGCGCAACAGTCGAGATAAACGGGCTGTGCGTATTACAGTGGTCAACGTTTTGTAAGTAAATTCGACCTGTGCTCGCACGCTCTTGTGCAAACATTGAGAATAACTCAATCGCTTTAATACGTTTTTTACGAATTGACTCGTCTTGCTCGTACTTGATGTATAGCTCATCAAACTTCGCTTGATCTTCAAAGAATGCATCGTATAGACCCGGAACATCTGATGGGCTAAATAATGTGATGTAATCATCTTTGATTAAACGGCTATACATTAATTTGTTGAACTGCACACCGTAGTCAAGGTGACGCACACGGTTATCATCAACACCACGGTTGTTCTTTAGAACTAATAAATTTTCAACTTCTAAATGCCAAAGTGGATAGAACAGCGTAGCTGCGCCGCCACGAACACCACCTTGTGAACAGCTCTTAACAGCAGTTTGGAAGTGCTTATAAAATGGAATACAACCTGTGTGGTACGCTTCGCCATTACGAATAGGGCTACCAAGCGCACGAATGCGACCCGCATTAATACCAATACCAGCACGTTGCGAAACATATTTAACGATCGCAGATGATGTCGCATTAATAGAGTCTAGGCTATCACCACATTCAATTAGTACACATGAGCTGAACTGACGTGTAGGCGTACGAACACCTGCCATAATTGGCGTAGGTAACGAAATTTTGAAGGTAGACACTGCATCATAAAAACGCTTGATGTAATCAATACGCGTCTCTTTTGGATAATCAGAGAATAAGCTTGCAGCAACTAAGATATATAAAAACTGTGCACTTTCGTAAATTTTACCAGTAACACGGTTTTGAACTAAATACTTACCTTCAAGTTGCTTTACAGCAGCGTAGCTGAAGTTTAAGTCACGGTTGTGATCGATGTAAGCATCTAACTCGTCAATTTCTTGCTCGGTATAATCAACCAAAAGGTGTTGATCATAACGTTTGTCTTCAACTAATTTCGTGATGTGATCATATAAGCGTGGTGGCTCAAATTGACCGTACGCTTTTTTACGTAAATGGAATACAGCTAAGCGAGCAGCTAGGTATTGGTAATCAGGCGTATCTTTAGAGATCTGATCAGCTGCAGCTTTGATGATTGTTTCATGAATGTCATCGGTACGAATGCCGTCATAAAATTGAATATGAGATTTTAATTCAACTTGTGAGACAGACACATTCTCTAGACCTTCTGCGGCCCAAGCGATCACGCGATGGATCTTATCTAGATCAAGTGACTCTTTACGGCCGTCACGTTTGCTTACAGATAGCTGTTGGTTCATAGTTTTGCCTGTATTCCTTGGGAAATTATCGTTGTAAAGACAAAGGTATTCTTTATGTAATTATTATTATTCAATACCAGGGTGAACTAATTGAATAACATTTAGCCACAATATCTGGTGTTGTTTAAATTGCAGATCACAAGATAGTGTGGTCTGCGTTGTTTTGCAAGGGATAGAATTGCCCCATTTTGTGGATAACTATTGGATAAACGTATTGTGTTAGTAACCATTAACCTTTGAACATTCATAGAAGACGAAATTTGTAGAAATCAACAAAAGATCCAGAAAATTTATCGTTTTTAAAAATAAATTTTGACTGATTTTTTTATCATCAAAGAATGCTCAAAAGTGAATCAAATCACAATATATGGTGTTTCATCTATCAAATAACACTATATATGGTTAAATCCATCAATGGGTGTTTGCCAATTGAAATCCGCTTGCCAGTCAAGAGCAGCATCAACACTGGGTATGTAACCCCATAACGCCGTTGCACTATACATATTGGCAGCTTTTGCAGCTTGAATATCACGTTCAGCATCACCGATATATAAACAGCGACACGGATCAACGTCTAAGATCTCAGCTGTGTGTAAAAGTGGATCGGGAGATGGTTTTGAAACAGCTAATGTATCGCCACTTACTACCGCCATCGCTTTACTCAAAGAGGGTATAGCTTGTACTAAGGGCTCAGTTAAAAAGCCGGGCTTATTAGTCATAATGCCCCACTTAATATTGTTTTGCTCAAGTGCAATTAAAAGCTGCTCGATGCCATTAAAGCATTTACTGTGTACAGCGATATCTTCGGCGTAGTAATCAAGAAGCTGTTGGCGCAAAGCGAGTTGTTCAAGTTCTGGCCATTTATCACCAAAGCCTACTTCTAATAATGCATTTGCACCATTAGAAGCAGCAGGGCGATATACATGTTCAGCAACAGGGGCCACATTGGCATCTGCTAAAACGCGGTTTAATGCACCACCTAAGTCATCCGCAGTATCGAGTAGAGTGCCATCTAAATCAAAGATAAAGGCATCAAAATCGATAGAGGGTGTTTGCACACCACTCATCACGCTAGTTTCTCAAAGTGCAGGATGTAATTAACACTTACATCATCGTTTAAGCTGTACTGCTTAGAAAACGGATTATAGTTAAGACCTGTACTGGCGCGTACTTTTAATCCCGCTTCTTCAGCCCATGCAATAAGCTGTGCAGGTTTTATGAATTTTTTATGGTCATGGGTACCTTCAGGTACCATTTTCAATAGCTTTTCAGCACCAACAATGGCAAACAAATAAGCTTTTGGTGTTTTATTTAATGTTGAAAAGAATACATCGGCACCAGGTTTAGCAAGTTCTGCTACAGCGCGAATAATAGAAGCAGGATCTGGAACATGCTCAAGCATTTCCATACACGTCACAACATCAAAGCGAGCAGGGTGCTCAGCAGCAAATTGCTCTGCAGGTACTTTTATATAATCAACAGGCACGCCTGTTTCTAAACTATGTAACTTAGCAACGGTTAATGGCTCTTGGCCCATATCAATGCCAGTTACTTTAGCGCCCATACGGGCCATGCTTTCACTTAAGATGCCGCCACCACAGCCAACATCTAAGGTTTCCTTATCAAATAAGCCGCCCACTTTATCTGCGACAAAATCCAAGCGAAGAGGATTTATTTCATGAAGGGGTTTGAACTCTCCGTCGCGGTCCCACCAACGTTCTGCGATGGCTTCAAACTTTGCAATTTCTGCATTATCTACATTCTGATGCTCGGTCATAAAAAACTTCCTCGTTAATCTGAGGCCATTATATAGGGGTAAATTAATAAATCGCAAAGATTTAGCGCCTGTAAATCTAAATAAATTGTGATAGCATGGTCAGGAAATAATAACTAAAGCTCTTAAGACGGCGATTTGCCTCTTAATGAGTCAATACTGAAGGAATGTGAAATCAAATGACTGATCTCGCCAATGAAATTCTGCCAGTCAATATTGAAGATGAATTAAAAAATTCTTACCTTGATTATGCCATGAGTGTAATCGTAGGTCGTGCATTGCCAGACGTACGTGACGGCTTAAAGCCTGTTCACCGCCGCGTTTTGTTCGCAATGAACGAACTCAATAATGATTGGAATAAACCTTACAAGAAATCAGCACGTGTTGTTGGTGATGTAATCGGTAAGTACCACCCACATGGCGACAGCGCGGTATATGACACCATCGTTCGTATGGCGCAGCCTTTCTCATTACGCTACATGCTTGTTGACGGCCAAGGTAACTTTGGTTCTGTTGACGGTGACTCTGCGGCAGCAATGCGTTATACGGAAGTCCGTATGGCGAAAATGTCACATGAATTATTAGCTGATTTAGAAAAAGAAACGGTTGATTACGTACCGAACTACGACGGTACTGAGCAAATTCCTGACGTATTACCTACTAAAGTACCTAACTTATTAGTAAACGGTTCTTCGGGTATCGCTGTTGGTATGGCGACAAACATCCCACCTCATAACTTAACAGAAGTTATCAATGGTTGTTTAGCGCTGATCCAAAACCCAGACATGTCAATTGCTGACCTTATTGAATATATCCCGGGTCCGGATTTCCCGACTGCGGCGATTATCAATGGTAAAAAAGGCATTGAGCAGGCGTATTTAACGGGTCGTGGTAAAGTATACATCCGTGCTCGCGCTGAAATCGAAGTTGACGAAAAAACTGGTCGTGAAACCATTATTGTTCACGAAATTCCTTATCAAGTTAACAAAGCGCGCCTAATCGAAAAAATTGCTGAGCTAGTTAAAGATAAGAAGATTGAAGGTATTAGCGCACTACGTGACGAATCAGATAAAGACGGTATGCGTATCGTTATCGAAATCAAACGTGGTGATGTTGGTGAAGTAATCTTAAACAACCTATACGCACAAACTCAGTTACAAACTGTGTTTGGTATGAACATGGTTGCACTTGATAACAACCAACCTAAGTGTTTCAACTTAAAAGAAATGCTTGAAGCGTTTATCGTTCACCGCCGTGAAGTTGTTACACGTCGTACTGTATTCGATTTACGTAAAGCCCGTGACCGTGCTCACACGCTTGAAGGCTTAGCGATTGCTCTTGCGAATATCGACCCGATTATCGAACTTATTCGTAAGTCACCAACCCCAGCAGAAGCAAAAGCAGCATTAACAGCTCGTCCTTGGGAACTTGGTACAGTTAAAGCTATGCTTGAAAAAGCAGGTGAAGATAACGTAGCACGTCCTGATTGGTTAGCGGCTGATTTAGGTATCCGTGACGGTCAGTACTACTTATCTGAGCAACAAGCACAAGCAATTTTAGACCTTCGTTTACACAAACTAACAGGTCTTGAACATGAGAAAATCTTAGACGAGTACCAAAACTTACTTGATCTAATTGCTGAGCTTTTACACATTCTTTCAAGCCCAGATCGTTTAATGGAAGTTATCCGCGACGAGCTAGTAGAAATTAAAGAGCAATATGGTGACGAACGTCGTACTGAAATCAGTGCAGCTGCTCACGATATTAGCCTTGAAGACCTAATTAATGAAGAAGACGTTGTCGTAACGCTTTCTCACGAAGGTTACGTTAAATATCAACCACTCTCTGATTACGAAGCACAGCGCCGTGGTGGTAAAGGTAAGTCAGCAACTAAGATGAAAGATGAAGACTTCATCGAGCGTCTATTGGTTGCTAACACACACGATACAATTCTGTGTTTCTCAACGGCAGGTCGCTTATATTGGTTGAAAGTTTATCAGTTACCATTAGCAAGCCGTGCAGCGCGTGGTAAGCCAATTGTTAACTTATTACCACTTGAAGCTGATGAGCGTATTACCGCTATCTTACCAGTACGTGAGTACGAAGAAGATAAATACATCTTCATGGCCACTGCGTTTGGTACAGTTAAGAAAACACCACTTACAGCATACAGCCGTCAACGTGCGAGCGGTATTATCGCAGTTAACCTGAATGAAGGTGATAGTCTAATTGGTGTTGATATCACTGATGGCACGAATGAAATCATGCTATTCACTGATGCCGGTAAAGTTGTCCGCTTTAAAGAAGCAGAAGAGTCAGAAGTTGTTGATGAAAACGGCAACCCTGTACTAGACGAAAACGGTAACCCGGAAATCCGCTTCAAAGGTGTTCGTCCGATGGGCCGTACAGCAACGGGTGTTCGTGGTATTAAGATGGCTGACGACCAACGCGTTGTGTCGTTAATCGTACCTAAGTCAGATGGTGCGATCCTAACGGTGACAGAAAACGGTTACGGTAAGCGTACAGCACTTGAAGATTACCCATCGAAGAGCCGTGCAACACAAGGTGTTGTATCAATCAAAGTAAGCGAGCGTAATGGCGCTGTGGTTGGTGCAGTACAAGTTGACGAAAACGACGAAATCATGATCATCTCTAATCGCGGTACATTAGTACGTACCCGTGTTAATGAGGTTTCTACGGTTGGTCGTAATACTCAAGGCGTTATTTTGATACGAACTATTGACGAAGAGCAAGTAGTTGGTTTACAACGTATCGAAGAAATCGAAGTTGATGAGCTTGAAGCCATCGAAGGCGAGGCCGTTGAAGTAGTCGATACCAATACTGAAGAAACGGGTGATAACCCACCTTCAGAATAACATTGATTTAAAAAGCGGCTTCGGCCGCTTTTTTTATCCGCACTATAATTACTGGAATGAGGCAAAGTAATGACTAAATATAATTTTTGTGCAGGACCGGCAATGCTACCGCCGGCAGTTATGCAAAAAGCACAAAAAGAATTTATAGATTGGCAAGGTTTAGGTGTCTCTGTGATGGAAATTAGCCATCGCAGCAGCGACTTTTTAGCACTTACTGCTAAATGTGAAGCAAGCCTGCGTCGCTTAATGAATATTAGTGATGAGTTTGAAGTGTTATTTATGCACGGCGGTGGCCGTGGTCAATTCAGTGCTGTGCCATTGAATCTTCACCTTGATGATAAACCAGCTGTGTACTGTGAAAACGGTGTATGGTCTAAAGGTGCTACTTCAGAAGCTGCTAAATTCACTGCTGTTGAAAGTATTAATGTACGTGATGATGAACAGCAAAATGGTCAGTTCTCTATCAAACCAGCAAGCAGTTGGGAATTACCTGCTGATGCGTCGTACATTCACTATTGCCCGAATGAAACCGTAGATGGCATTGAGATTTTCGAAGTACCATCACATCCATCTGCACCGATTGTTGCTGATATGTCATCGACTATTTTATCGCGCGAATTTGATGTAAATCAGTTTGATCTTATTTACGCTGGCGCACAAAAAAATATCGGCCCGTCTGGTTTATCGATTGTTATTATTCGTAAAACGCTACTTGAACGTGAAGGCCTTGCAAAGCCAGGAATTCTTGATTACGCATTAGAAGCTAAACAAGGCAGCATGTATAACACACCACCTACATTTGCGTGGTACTTAGCTGCTGAAGTATTTGAATGGCTTGAAGCAAACGGTGGCGTTAAAGCGATGGAAGAGCAAAACATCGCAAAAGCAGAATTACTTTACAACTTTATTAATAGCTCAGATTTTTATAGTAATAAAGTTGCCAAGCATTGCCGTTCACGCATGAACGTACCGTTTTGGTTAAACGATGAATCATTGAATGAAAAATTCATTAATGAGTCAAAAGAAGCAGGCTTATTAGCCCTTGAAGGCCACCGTATTGTTGGTGGTATGCGCGCAAGCATTTATAACGCGATGCCACTTGAAGGTGTTCAAGCTTTGGTTAATTTTATGGAAAAATTCGCCAAGGAGCACAGCTAATTATGGAACAGCTTCGTCTTGAACCAATCTCAAAAGTAAATGGTAGTGTGACACTGCCAGGCTCAAAAAGTTTATCAAACCGCATCTTACTGTTAGCAGCACTAGCAGAGGGCACAACGGTTGTTGAAAACCTTCTCGACAGTGATGATATTCGTCATATGCTAGGTGCGTTAAATCTTTTGGGCGTAAATGTATCGCTTAATGAAGATAAAACAGTGGCTACCGTAGAGGGGGTTGCAGGTAAATTTAAAACCCCAAGTGAGCCATTATTTTTAGGCAATGCTGGTACTGCTTATCGTCCACTGACAGCTGTATTAGCTGCTGTAGAAGGCGAATATCAGCTGGTGGGTGAGCCACGTATGGAAGAGCGCCCAATCGGCCATTTGGTTGATGCACTGCAAGCTCTGGGTGGTGATGTTGAATATCTTAAGCATAAAGACTATCCACCACTGGCCATTAAAGGCGGCAAAATCAGCGGCGGTAAAGTTGAAATTGATGGCAGTATTTCGAGCCAGTTCTTAACTGCGTTACTAATGGCGGCGCCATTATTTAATGGCGACACAGAAATCACCATTAAAGGCACACTGGTATCAAAGCCTTACATTGATATTACCCTAGATGTGATGAAGCGTTTTGGTGTTATTGTGAGTCATGACAACTATGAAACGTTTTACGTTAAAGGCTGTCAGCAGTATCAAGCACTTGAGCGTATTATGGTCGAAGGTGATGCTTCAAGCGCCTCTTATTTTGTTGCGGCGGCTGCAATAGCAGGCGGCGAAATTGAAATTAATGGGGTAGGTGCTGCATCTGTTCAGGGTGATATTGGTTTTGCCAAAGTTATGGAACAAGTCGGCGCTAAAATCGATTGGTACGATGAAAAGCTGGTGGTTCGTAAAGGCGAGCTGAACGCGGTTGATATTGATGCTAATGCAATCCCTGATGCAGCGATGACTCTCGCAACCGTTGCGCTTTTCGCAAAAGGTACAACGGCGATTCGTAATATCTATAACTGGCGTGTAAAAGAAACAGACCGTTTATATGCAATGGCTACTGAGCTTCGAAAAGTTGGTGCAGAAGTTGTTGAGGGTGAAGATTTCATCGAAATAACACCACCAAAAACATTCAATGATGTAGCGATTGATACGTACAACGATCACCGTATTGCCATGTGTTTTGCGATGGTTGCTGTTGGCGGGAAGCCGATAACCATTAACGATCCTAAATGTACATACAAAACTTTTCCAACGTTTTTCAAAGTACTAGAGTCTGTCTCAAGTCAATAAAACAGAAGAAAATATAAAAAGTTACACTCTAGATGCGGATCTATTTTAAGAACTGACGTATAATATCGCGGATTTATTTTGGTGTGCATTGCAGGAGGTTATAAATGCAGGCGTTATCAATGCCCGTAATCACCATCGATGGCCCAAGTGGTTCAGGTAAAGGAACTGTTTGTCGCTTGTTAGCCGAGAAATTAGGTTGGGATGTATTAGACAGTGGAGCGATTTATCGTGTGCTGTCACTTGCAGCGCTTCATCATCAAATTGAACTAGATAATGAAGATGCGCTAGTGCCATTAGCTGCAAACTTAGATGTACAGTTTTTGGTCGACAGCCAAACACATACTTCTAAAATTGTCTTGGAAGGCGAAGACGTCACAACCACAATCCGCAACGAAGAAGTGGGTGCTGCGGCATCAAAAATTGCTGCATTACCACGGGTGAGAGAAGCATTATTACGTCGTCAACGTGCGTTTCGTACTGAGAGCGGCCTAATTGCCGATGGTCGTGATATGGGCACAGTTGTGTTTCCAGATGCACCATTGAAAATTTATTTAACCGCATCAGCTGAAGAGCGCGCTCGTCGTCGCTTTGCTGAGTTGAATGAACGCGGTCTTGATGTTACACTAAGTGGTCTACTTGAGGACATAAAAGCTCGTGATCACCGCGATATGACGCGTGAAGTTGCGCCGCTTGTTCCTGCAGAAGACGCTATTGAGCTTGATACTAGTGAGCTCAATGCAATGCAAGTGTTTGATAAAGTTGTAACTTTACTCGACGAAGCAGTACTTGCAGGAAAGCTTCCAAAAGCTAAAAAGTAATTTATTAAGGTGCCGGCAGGAAGCCAGCGCTATTTTAACAACCCCATGCAGCATGGTTGCTAATTGGTTATTTAATTATTTAGAGACGTATAATGTCAGAAAATTTTGCGCAGTTATTTGAAGAAAGCCTTAAGGGTTTTGAAGCAGAGCAAGGCTCTATCGTTAAAGGTACTGTTATCTCAATCGAGAACAACATCGTACTTGTTGATGCTGGTCTTAAATCTGAAAGTGCAATCCCTGCTGAGCAATTCAAAAATGCTGCTGGTGAACTAGAAGTTGCTGTTGGCGACGAAGTAGATGTTGCTTTAGACGCAATCGAAGACGGTTTCGGTGAAACTATCCTTTCTCGTGAGAAAGCGAAGCGTCACGAAGCGTGGATCCGCTTAGAAAAAGCATGTGAAGAGCAAGAGACTGTTACTGGTGTTATCAACGGTAAAGTTAAAGGCGGTTTCACTGTTGAAGTTGATTCAATCCGTGCCTTCCTACCTGGTTCACTTGTTGATGTTCGTCCAGTACGTGACACAACTCACCTTGAAGGTAAAGAGCTTGAGTTCAAAGTAATCAAGCTTGACCAAAAACGTAACAACGTTGTTGTTTCTCGCCGTGCAGTTATCGAATCAGAAAACTCACAAGAGCGTGAAGAGCTTCTTGCTAACCTTGTTGAAGGTCAAGAAGTTAAAGGTATCGTTAAGAACCTTACTGACTACGGTGCGTTCGTTGACCTTGGTGGTGTTGACGGTCTACTACACATCACAGACATGGCGTGGAAGCGTGTTAAGCACCCTTCAGAAATCGTTAATGTTGGCGACGAAATCGCAGTTAAAGTTCTTAAATTCGACAAAGAAAAGACTCGTGTATCTCTAGGCCTTAAACAGCTTGGCGAAGATCCATGGGCAGCTATCGCTGGTCGTTACCCAGAAGGTTCTAAGCTTTCTGGTCGTGTAACTAACCTTACTGACTACGGTTGTTTCGTTGAAATCGAAGAAGGCGTAGAAGGTCTAGTACACGTTTCTGAAATGGATTGGACTAACAAGAACATCCACCCTTCAAAAGTTGTTTCACTAGGTGACACTGTTGAAGTTATGGTTCTTGAAATCGACGAAGAGCGTCGTCGTATTTCTCTTGGTCTTAAGCAATGTATTGCTAACCCATGGCAAGAATTTGCTCGTCTACAAAACAAAGGCGACCAAGTTACTGGTAAGATCAAATCAATCACTGACTTCGGTATCTTCATCGGTCTTGAAGGCGGTATTGACGGTCTTGTTCACCTTTCAGACATTTCTTGGAACACGCCTGGCGAAGAAGCTGTACGTGAATTCAAGAAAGGCGACGAAATCACTGCTATCGTATTACAAGTTGACCCAGAGCGTGAGCGTATCTCTCTAGGCGTTAAACAAATCGAAGCTGACCCATTCAATAACTACCTGGACGCAAACAAAAAAGGTGCTATTGTTAAAGGTAAAGTGACTGAAGTTGATGCGAAAGGCGCAACTGTTGAGCTTATCGAAGGCGTTGAAGGTTACATCCGTGTAGCTGATATCGCTCAAGAGCGTGTTGAAGATGCTACTACTGTAGTTTCTGCAGGCGACGAAATCGAAGCGAAATACGTTGGTGTTGATCGTAAGAACCGCACTTTAAGCTTATCTGTTAAAGCTCTTTTCGAAGCAGAAGAGAAAGAAGTACTAGAGAAGCTTAAGAAAGAAGAGCCAGCGTTCGAAAACGCTATGGCTGCAGCATTCAAAAATGCTCAAAAAGACTAATATCTAGTCTTTTAAAATTGGAAGGGCAGTTTTGCCCTTCCTTTACCACTCTTTAAGGAAACGCTATGACTAAGTCAGAATTGATAGAACAACTTGCCGAGCAACATGCACACATCCCTGTGAAAGATGTTGAAAATGCCGTTAAAGAAATTCTTGAACAAATGGCCGGTTCATTATCTAGCTCAGATCGCATCGAGATCCGTGGCTTTGGAAGTTTCTCATTGCATTATCGTTCTCCTCGCACAGGTCGTAATCCAAAGACTGGCGAAACAGTTGAGTTAGACGGTAAGCACGTACCACATTTCAAACCAGGTAAAGAGTTACGTGACCGCGTAAATGCGAGTATTGCCTAGTTTTATACAGGAGTAGTTACTTGTTTAGGGTATTAAAAATTGTATTAATTGCGCTGTGTTTATTTATTGCGTTTGTACTTGGTTCACAGAATCCACAATTGGTGCAAATCAATTATTTAATCGCTAGTAATACTTTACCCCTAGCTGTTGTAATAAGTATCTGCTTTATTTTAGGTGTCGCAATTGGTTGTTTTATAAGCTTTACACTATTTTCTCAGTTAAAGTGGCAAAATTATCGTTTAAAGAAAAAATTAGCGCCTGAAAAAAACAATAAAAAGCTTGTTGCTAATAAAGACACCTAATCATGATTGAGCTTCTGTTTTTACTTTTACCCGTTGCAGCCGGTTACGGTTGGATAATGGGTAAAAACAGCGCTAAAAACCAAGCTCATCAGCTTAATCGCCAAATCACCTCTGAATATTCTAAAGGCCTTAAATTTCTCTTAGACAGAGAAGAAGACCAAGGCTTAGAGCACCTTATAAATCTACTTGAAGTTGCTGCCGACTCAGTTGAACACTATTCAACACTGGCAACTATGTTTCGCCGCCGTGGCGAGCTTGACCGCGCAATTAAAATTCATGAGTTGTTATTAAAACACCCAAGCCTTGATGAACAACAAGCTGCAACCAGTCGTTTAGAGCTGGCTGAAGATTACATCATGGCAGGCTTATTAGATAGCGCAGAAGAGCATTTAGTTTGGCTCGTAAAAGCAGGATATAAAGAAGCGCTCGAACCAATTATCAATCTTTATTCACAAACTCGTGAATGGGAAAAGGGCATTAACATGTACGAGGCCCACAGTGAGTTGTTCACTAAACCTCAGCATGTAAAAGCCATTGCCAATTTTTACTGTGAAGCGGCTTTACAAGATAATGATACGCAAATTATGCGTAAAGCCATTAGCTTAAACCATAAAGCCATTCGTCCATTATATGAGCTTGGTCACAGTGCCTTTACCAATGAAGATTATGTAAAAGCAATTTACTATTGGCGCGAGCTAATCAGTCAGTTCACGTTTTTTGCGCCGGTATTTATTGAAGAGCTTGCGCTGAGCTATCAAAAGCTAAATTTAACGCATCAGTTTTACGAATTACTTAATGAACTGCTCGATAAAGGTGGCGTATTAATAAAAATAAAACACTGCCAAGCCTTACTTGAGCAAGGTCACATAGAGCAAGCGATAAAATTTTTAACGGATAGTTTAAAGCGTCATCCAACTATTCGTGGCTTTAGCTTTTTATTACAGCTACTTGCCAAACAAAACAACGATATTAAAGATGTACTCGATCAAATTGATAAGCTAGTAACGTCTTATATCGCAACCAAACCTGATTTTCAGTGCCAACACTGTGGCTTTACCAGTCATACCATTTATTGGGTATGTCCATCTTGTAAGCACTGGGAAACAATTGTTCCAAGCCGTGGCATAGACGGTTTTTAATTCATATTAGTCCATTAGTTTTTAGGAAAGTTATGTCTGTCGAAGATTCAAAAAAAGTATTAATTGCCCTTGATTACGATGATCAACAAACAGCTCTTGCGTTTGTAAAGCAATTATCGCCTGATACGTGTCGTCTTAAAGTAGGCAAAGAAATGTTCACGTATTTTGGTCCTAGCTTTGTTAAGGAACTAATCGACTTAGGGTTTGATGTATTCTTAGACCTAAAATTTCACGATATTCCAAACACAGTGGCTAAAGCTGTAACAGCAGCTGCAAAAATGGGTGTATGGATGGTTAACGTGCATGCCTCTGGTGGCGTTGAAATGATGACTAAAGCAAAACAAGCTTTAGAACAGTTTGGCGATGATGCACCATTACTGATTGCAGTAACTGTACTAACCAGTATGGATGCCGCAGAGCTTACTCGTTTAGGTGTAGATAAAACACCTGAAGAGCAAGTAATTTACCTAGCAAACCTTGCTAAAGAATCAGGCCTTGATGGGGTAGTGTGCTCAGCACAAGAAGCGAAAAAGCTAAAAGCAGAACTCGGCGCAGACTTTAAACTGGTTACCCCTGGTATTCGCCCAGCTGGCAGCGATGCAGGTGACCAAAAACGCATCATGACACCTAAACAAGCCGTTGAAGATGGCAGCGACTATTTAGTTGTAGGCCGCCCAATCACCCAATCGGCAGACCCAGTTGCAACACTAAAAGAAATTAACGACTCACTAAAATAACCTCGTTATTTAAAATAGTCTCTAAAGAGCATTGTAAGCGCAATTTATATCGCGCTATATACAATGCTCTTTTTGTTTATGGCAATTACGCTAGGTTATCTACATCTGAGAATCAGGAACTCGAGCAAACTCATTTTTGGACAAAAGCGTGTTAGCGACTTTTCTAGTTTAGTTCATGACGAATAACTAGAAGTATGGCTAACGTAAAATTGACTGCCAACAGGCCTCAACAACTATACTTACTAACTTATATGTGAGAAATTCCATATTAATACAATCGGATAGTGTGGATAATCACATGGGATTCAGAGTTAATACCATCGCAAATCATGAGCTTTGGCATTTGGGGTCAACTGAAGAGAACGCTTTTACTGTAATAATAGGAAATAACGGGTGTGGAAAAACGCAGCTGTTAGTTGATACTTGTGCTTATTATCAAGAAATGTACTCTCAGTTGCTCAATAGCGACAGACCTAACCTAGCTACAGCAGTCCGTGATGTAAAGGAATATTCTGCTCAGTGGAGTCTATTAGGAGAAAGGTTCGGCCTTTCTTTACCAAAAAAGTTGATTGCAGCGTCAACGAGTCAATTTGAAAAGTTCCAACAAAGATGGAAGAACAAAAAGGACATTCAACAAAACGGGTTTTATGCCTACGTAGGTTCTAAACCTTATTCACCATTTCAAGCACCTTCAACACGTATCGCGTCGAAAGCAATTCAACAATTATTGGGCAATGAAAGATTTGAAACGAGAAAACTTGTTGCGTTAACAAATTTCCTGCATAAGTTCGATTTTGGTGGTTTATTGCGTTTGCGTTTTAATGTGGCTATTTCTAGCGATGACTTTACAAATTTGCAAAATGGCCAACAATTACAGCCAAAAACAGCTCTGATACTGAAGGAAGCCCTAGAAGAATATGAACAAGAAGAAATCCTTGGGCTAATCCAATATTGTGAAGAAATCTACAAAGAACCAGAATTCCTTCTTTCTTTAGATCGCAATACTTTTACATTAAAACACTTAAGAAAACACGAAGAGACCTTTTCTGACGTTGACATAGATCGTCACGTCGTTTCCACGCTGCTTAGGGCTGGACTTATTGAGCTAGAAAATCTTGAGACAGTTCGTCACACAAAAAGTCCCTCAAATTATGTAGACGATCTTGATATTTCAGATGTACCTCTGACGGGCTTAGCTAAGCGTAGTTCTGGCGAGCAATGCTTGTTCCTGCTCTTTTTGGGTATTATTTCTTCTATAGAAGATGATGCACTGATCTGCATCGATGAACCTGAAATCAGCCTTCATCCGCAATGGCAAGAGAAGTTTGTAGAAATTCTTAGGGACTCATTTTCAGGCTATCAAGGGTGCCATTTCCTTATCGCAACTCACTCTCCCTTAATTGTATCAGACATCTCCGCTTCAAATAGTTGCGTGTACGATATGGTTAATCGCAAGTTAATTGATGCTCGCCCTCATAAAGAGCGCTCTGCAGATTATCAGTTGGCGACGTTGTTCCATAATCCAGGCAATAACAATGAATATTTGATTACTCAAATTATTGAGGTCTTGGATTCTGTCTGTAAGACAGAAAACCCTTCCGAAGAAGCGTTAATAACTGCGAATTGGCTATTGAGCTTTGAATCTCAATTGGAAGAACACGATAAAGTCAGAGTCTTACTGGGAATTATGCGCTCAACTTTGTTGGCAGGAGGGTATCTATGACCCCTTTTGTTCTGAACGAAGATGACGAAGCGATCATCACAAGCGTGTTGGAAAAAAACGTATCCCCTAATGAAAAATGGGCGGATCCTGCGGTGACAGAACTCAAAACTAGAATGAAACGACATTACATCGAACAGCAAGAATATTGCTGTGCTTATTGTAAGGTTCACAAACCTTCCTTGCATGGTGGGGATTGGGATTTAGAACATATCATGCACAAAAACAATTTTGATAAGTGGATGTTTCACCCAGAGAACCTCTGTGTCTCCTGTAAAGAATGTAATGGATACAAAGGTACATCGTTAATTACCAAATCCCCTACTTACAACAAATTCCCCACTCGGTCATCGAATTACACTATCGTCCATGCACACTACGATAGGTACGAAGACCACATCACCGCACTGGTGCCTGGAATAACCTATAGGTATAAGGGGGACAAGCATGGTAAAGGATGGAAAACCATCGAAGTGTGTGGGTTGTTACGCTACCACGAAGAGGGAGGCCGAACACAGGTTGACCCAATCATCCAAGCTGTATTGCGTTTAGCTGCTGATGACCAGAGACAAGAAAACTTACAGCTTGCCATCGAAATGTTACAAGGCAAAATCAACGCGCTAAGTTAGTCTGAGTTGCACTCTTAACTGATTGTATCCGAAAAGTTGTTTGGTATTAAAAAATCTATGAAAAACTCTTGAAGTTAAACGGGGCGCATTTACTTTCTCCAGCACGAAATGGGGCAGAAATGAGTTGAACCAGAAAGGTAGCTTCTGTCGTAATGCCGACTTTTACTTTTAAATGAAAAATACTCAAAATAGTGTTAGAAAATTTACCGCGCCTATTTGTTACAGCTAACAAAACCAATAAAAAAGAGTAAAGCTTTCACTTTACTCTTTTTCATATATATCAATAATCTTGTTAGCTCGTAGCTCGTAGCTCGTAGCTCGTAGCTCGTAGCTCGTAGCTCGTAGCTCGCAACTTACTTCAACCTAATCGACGTTGCTTCAATATCGATTAAACCTTGCTTAAACAAACCGCCTATGGCTTTTTTGTAGTTTGCTTTACTGGTTGAGAAAGTCTTTTTAATTGCTTCAGGGTCTGACTTATCACCTAGGTGAAGTACGCCGCCTTCGGCTTTTAATTTATCTAAGATTTTTTCGCCTAAGTCGTTTACTTTACCCATACCTGGTTTTTCAAGTAGTACGTCGATTTTGCCGTCTTCGCGTACTTTTTGAATAAAGCCTTTTAAGCGCTGGCCAACAAACAGCTTTTTAAATACGGTGTTGTAGTAAACCACACCAATGTGGGCTTCGTTTACGAGTACTTTGTAGCCTAGGTCTGTTTTACCCGCAACGATTAAGTCAACTTCTTCCATTACAGAGTAAGTTGGTTCATCTTTTGATAAAAACTTATTAAAGTTGCTTGATGCACAAATACGTTGGCTGGCGTTATCTAGGTACAAACGTACAAGATACGAAAAGCCGTCTTTCATTTTTGGCTTTTGTTCGTTGTATGGCGCTAGTACGTCTTTTTCGAGGCCCCAATCCATAAACGCACCGGTGCTATTAATCGCTTTAACACGTAGTAGGGCAAATTCGCCTACCTCAGCCAATGGTTTTTTTGTGGTGCCTGTTGGGTGACCTGCGTGATCTAAGTAAATGAATACTTGCACGCTGTCGCCAGCTTCTAGTTCGTAGTCAATTTCTTTGCTTGGTAAGAATACTTCGCCTAAATCACGGCCATCTAAATAAGCACCTTCGTTAGATATTTCGTTAACGAAAAGGGTTTGTGTGGTTCCTAAAATACTCATTGTTATTCCTGTTCTGGCTTTTTCTTACGGCGCATTGGAGCAAAACCATCTACATCAATTGGTGCTTGAATAGGGGCTTTTGGCTTTTTAGGGGCTGCTTTGCGTTTTGGTTTAGCAGGTTTAGCAGCCACTTTTTTCTCTGCTTTTTTCCAAACTGTGTTTGGTTTTTTCTCACGCAGACCTTTAAATTTACCAACAAGGCCGTCAACGGTGAAAAAGCTTAATTCATCATTTAAAAATGCTTTAATTGCTTTGTAGCTTGGCCAATCTTTCGGGCCAACTAATGAAATGGCAGTACCCTTAAAGCCTGCGCGACCTGTACGACCAATACGATGCACATATTCTTCGGCATGTTTTGGTAGGTCAAAATTAATAACGTGGGTCACGCTTAATAAATCAAGACCACGTGATGCAACATCGGTAGTGATCAAAATTTTGAAGTTTTCACGGCTAAAGGCATCCATGATTTCAAGGCGCTTAGCCTGAGTTAAGTCACCTGCGAGTGCTTGTGCTTTAAAGCCTTTATCGTTCAACAACTGACTTAAGCGTTGGGTGTCAGCTCGTGTTGCGGTGAAAATAATACACTGACCAACATTGTCTTGTTTTACAAAGTGCTCAAGTAGGGCTTCTTTGTGATCTAAGTGATCAGCTAAATAAAGCTGCTGAGTAATATCACTATGTTGCTCATTTGAGGCACTTAACAATATTTGTTTTGGTGAACGTAATAAGTTACGTGACAGGGCATCAACTTGTGCATGGTCAAGGGTTGCTGAGAACAATAACGTTTGGCGCAAGCGGTGATCAGCAAGGTCGTTGATCATTTTAACTTGCTCGGTAAAGCCTAAATCTAAAATACGGTCGGCTTCATCAAAAATTAACAGTTCTAAGCCTGAAAGCTGTAATGAGCGTTGACTTAAATGGTCAGCTAAACGCCCCGGAGTTGCCACTACAAAATGAGGGTCTTTACGAAGTGCTTTAATTTGGTCATTAAAGTTTTCACCACCGAGTACTTTTACAGCACTAATATTTGTGCCAGCAATTAATAATCTTAATTGGCTGTATACTTGGGTTGCTAATTCGCGGGTAGGCGCAACGATTAAAACGCGAGGGTCGCGTTTACTGAGAGCTTTTTGCTTCATTACGCGCTGTACAGCAGGTAATAAAAACGCCAGCGTTTTGCCCGATCCTGTTTTTGACTGTGCAAAAATATCATGGCCTGCGATAGCTGTAGGTACCGCGTGAGCTTGAATGTCGGTGGGCTGGGTGATGCCTTGATGCGCAAGTTGTTTTTCGAGGCGTGTATCAATCCCAAGTTCAGTAAAGTGCAATGCGTAATCTCCGATGAGCAAAATTTGTAAATCCTGTTCATTATAACGCACTTGCCTTACTAGGAGACAGTAAAAACACAGCTATTTCGCATCAGTTTTTGCAATTATCGCTAATTCGCGTAAAATACGCGCCCTCAATGCGCCGGATTTGCGATTCGGTTAACGCCCCACATGGGCATTTAAAGCAAAAGGTAAAACCATGACTGCTGTTCATAAAGACAATGTAACTAGCGAGCACTTTGTTGTTTGCGCACTATACAAATTTGTAGCCCTTCCTGATTTTGAAGCGATTCGCCAACCATTACTTAAAGTGATGGAAGACAATGAAGTACGCGGTACTTTGTTACTTGCGGCTGAAGGTATCAACGGTACTGTTTCTGCTAAGCGTGAAGGTATCGATAACCTACTTGCATGGTTAGATTCACAACCAAACCTAGATAACATCGTGACAAAAGAGTCATACGATGACGAATGCCCGTTCTACCGTACTAAGGTAAAACTGAAAAAAGAAATCGTAACTATGGGTGTTGAAGGTATCGACCCACGTGAAGTAGTGGGTACATACGTAAAACCAGCTGACTGGAATGCATTAATTTCAGACCCTGAAGTGATTCTTATCGATACGCGTAACGATTACGAAATCGAGATCGGTACTTTCCAAAATGCGGTTGATCCAAACACTAAAACATTCCGTGAATTCCCAGCATGGGCGAAAGAAAACCTAGACCCAGAAAAGCACAAGAAAGTGGCGATGTTCTGTACCGGTGGTATTCGCTGCGAAAAATCAACTGCGTACATGAAAGAGCAAGGTTTTGACGAAGTATTCCACCTTGAAGGCGGTATTCTTAAGTACTTAGAAGAAGTACCAAAGGAAGAAACTATGTGGGAAGGTGAGTGTTTTGTATTTGATAACCGCGTTGCGGTAAATCACGATTTACAAAAAGGTTCTTACGACCAATGTCATGCGTGTCGTATGCCTATCACTGAAGAAGAAAAGCAAAAGCCTGAATACATGGAAGGTGTTTCGTGTCATCACTGTCACGACAGCCTTACAGAAGAGCAACGTGCACGTTTTGCTGAGCGTCAAAAGCAAATCGAATTAGCACAAGCTCGCGGTGAAGGCCATATTGGTAACGAAGCGCAAGAAGTTCTGCGTAAGCGTAAAGAAGCTAAAAAAGCGCAAAAAGAAGCACAGCGCCAACAGTAACTCTTAGCTTTTTGAATTGATAAAAACCTCAGCACTGTCTGGGGTTTTTTTATGCCCGTCTATTAGCCACATACAGTTTCTTACACATCTTAAACAGTCTCTAACTTATATCAGGAATAGTATCTTACTTAAGCTTTAAACTGATGGGATGAAAAACAATGAAAAAATTACTACTAGGTTTACTATTTTTAGGCGGTTGTGCCTCGCAAGGTGTTGATAGAGCAGACCAAAATGTAATGATCAAACGCTTTTACGCAAAAGTGATGTCAGTGCAACCTGTTAAATTGTCATCCAACGTTAAAACAGGGATTGCCGCAGGTTCTACTATAGGCATTGTTGATCAGTTAGATGGTAACCACGAAGATATGATTGCAGGCGCTATTGCTGGGGCGCTTGTTGGTGGCATAGTGACTGCGATATCAGAAGGTAGTAATGATGCCTTTGAATATTCTTTAAGATCAGAGCAAGAAGGGAATTTTACGCTTATTCAAAAGGAACAAGTAAATAGTGCATCTGGATGTGTTGAGGTAACCATTGCCAGTGAAGCACATGTAAAAGAAACAGATTCATTACATTGCCGTTTCTAATTAATAAACACGCGAGAGAGCGTCGTCTATTTCACCTTGGCTAATTGTTTATTAAACGAAGTCAGCTTTTTATTGATCACAAAGCTGTTACACTTCGTAACAATTAAAACGATTCTTATTTAGGTGAAATTTTGACAATTGGCAAATTACATACATGGACTTTAATTGCCTGTATTAGTTGTGTTTCTGTCGCTGAGGCGGCTAATGTAGTTGTAGAATCAGTGTCTGTTGAAAAGTCTAAACAACAGATAAAAGCCGTGGGTAATGCTGAAGCTATTCATTCTGTAACACTTTATCCAGCTGTTGGGGATAGAGTGACTGCTGTTTACTTCAAACCCGGTGATAAGGTTGCCAAAGGTGACTTACTATTAGAGCTTGATTCGCGCAGACAAAAAGCTGCGCTGATGGAAGCTGAAATTACTTTAAAAGATGCTGAGCGCACTATGAAAAGGCTTGAGGAAAGCCATTCTCGTGGTGCGGTACCGCAAAGTGATTTAGACGATGCCAAAACACTTTACGAACTAGCTAAAGTGAAGTTAATGCAAGCAAAAACAGAGCGTGAAGACCGTGAAGTTCGCGCTCCATTTAGCGGTGTTATGGGCTTAACTGACGTCGAAGTGGGCGACAGGATCACAACCCAAACAGCCATCGCTACCATCGATGATATTTCAGCGCTTTATATTAATTTTAATGCCCCAGAGGCAGCTGTGTCTGTGCTTAAACAAAAATCAGCAGTCGAAGTGGTACCTTGGTTAGGCGATGAAACTTACACGGCTAAAGTGGCAGAGCTTGATTCACGTATCAATGCACAAACCCGCACACTCAGAACAAAAGCTAAGCTTGATAATAATGATCAACAGTTTATGCCGGGTATGAGCTTCCGTGTACATATAAATATTCTAGGTGAAGAGCTTGCCGTAGTACCAGAAGCAGCGATGATGTGGGGAGCTGCAGGCCCTTATGTTTGGAAGAGTGTTGATAATAAAGCAACCCGCGTTGATGTAAAAATTGAGCAGCGTTTAGCTGGGCGTTTATTAGTCTCCGGAGGCTTAAAAGAAGGCGACTTACTGGTAACTGAAGGGGTTCAACGCCTTAGACCTAATCAAGAGCTTAATTTCATTAATGAAGTGCAGCTAGCCAAGGAGTAATGATGAAACAGCAACCTATGATGGAAGATCTGCCATCAATGGCGATACGTCGCCCTGTTTTAATTGTGGTACTTAACTTACTCATTATTATCGCTGGTATTGCTGCAATAGCGGGAGTTGAAGTACGAGAGCTTCCTGATGTTGATAGACCTCGTATTACTGTATCAGCTTCTTTTCCTGGTGGCTCACCAGAAACTGTAGATACCGAAGTAACCAGTAAGCTCGAAGGAGCGGTTGCTAGGGTCAGTGGTGTTAAGTCAATTCGTGCGCAAAGTGAAGAAAACAATGCCCGTATTGTGGTTGAGTTTCGCCCCGGTGTTAATCTAGATGATGCTGCAAACGAAACACGCGAATCGGTAGCCCGTGTGCAGCGAGAGTTACCCGAAGAAGTTGAACGGGTATCAATTATTAAAGCCGATAATGATGCAGAAGCGGTTGTCTCTTTAACAGTATCAAGCGATAGTTTGTCCCTTGAGGCGTTGACTGAGCGCGTTGATGTTGATTTAGCTCCGCAGTTTTTAACCATTCCTGGGGTTGCCGATGTTCGCTTAAATGGTGACCGTGAACGGGTACTTCGAGTGCGCATAGACCCGCTTAAGCTCAGCAGCTTTAACCTTACGGTGCCAGATATTGCTAATGTACTTCGTCAAGCTCCCTTTGATGTGCCTGCGGGTAGTTTAAAATCAAGCGATCAACAAGTCATTGTTCGTGCTGATGCAACGTCAGTGTCTGCAGAGCAAGTGGCGGACATCATTGTCCGTGATGATACTCGTATTGGTGATGTCGCTGCTGTTTACTTTGGTCCTGCAGATCCGCGCTCATTTGTCAGGCTCAATGGCACACCTGTCATTGGCATGGAAATTATTCGTCAGGCCCAATCTAATACCATTGAAATTTCTGATGAAGTGCTCACTTTAATTGAGCGTATGCGTGAACGTTTTCCTGAAATGGAGTTTACTTTAACCTCTGACGATGCGCAGTTTATTAGAAGCTCAGTTGATGAGGTAATTAACTCACTATTACTGACAGTATTATTAGTAGTGATAACACTTTGGGTGTTTATTGGCTCTTGGCGGGCAACACTTGTTCCTGCATTTGCGATACCTGTTGCGTTAATTGGCTCTTTAGCACTGATTTGGGCTCTTGGTTTCTCAATTAATATACTTACCTTACTTGCATTAGTATTAGCAACAGGCCTAATTGTTGATGATGCAATTGTGGTCAGTGAAAACATACAGCGTCAACGTGGTTTAGGTCTAGGTCGACGTGCTGCTGCCGTGGTTGGTACTCGCGAGGTGTTCTTTGCTGTTGTGGCGACAACCGCAGTATTAGCTGCGGTGTTTGTGCCTATTGCCTTTTTACCTTCAACAGCAGGGCGATTATTTAGAGAGTTTGGTGGTGTGCTAGCTGGCGCGGTGATCATCTCAAGTTTTGTTGCTTTATCCTTGGTACCTGCACTAACTTCAAAACTGAAATTAAAGCAGGGCGGTTTTCATCCTTTTGCTAAAGTTGGCCATGTTTTAGCCGCCGTATATAAGCGCACAATACACGGAGTTCTTCAACATGCATGGCTAACCTTTTTTGCTTGTGTGTTGGTTGCTGCTGGCTCTGGGGCACTGTATTTCAATTTAGATAACGAACTATTGCCAACAGAAGACCGCGGAAAAATTCGTATTTTTGCACGAGGTCCTGATGGTGTTGGCTTGAACTTTATGGACAGGCAAGCCGTGCAAATGGAAGATATCTTACTGCCGTATGTAGAAAGTGGTGATATTGAGTCTATTTATACTGTGGTTGGGCAATGGGATCCAAATATTGTATTTATCACCGTGCCATTAAAACATTGGGACGAACGTCACTTTAGCCAGCAAGAAATCATCAATAAGATTCGTGGTCCTTTAGGAAATATTCCAGGTGCGGCTGGTTACCCAGGTGGTTCAAATAGTTTGAATTTACGCGGTCAAGGTGGTGGTATTGAGCTTGCGTTATTAGGGCAAGACTATCTTGAGATATTTAAAGCAGCACAAGACTTTTCAGCTGAGATTGAAAAGGCAGTGCCAGAAGTGGCCCCTGTGCGTATTTCATATCAGCCGTCACAACCACAATTACGGGTCAATATTGATAGACGTCGTGCCGAAGAGCTTGGCGTATCGCTTAGTGATATATCAGTAACGCTACGAGCTGCAATTAATGGTGATGATATTGCTGATTTAAACATTGGTGATCAATCAATCCCAATCATGTTGCAAGCTCAAAACCAAACTATCACTAATCCAAGCGATTTAGCTAATTTGTATGTTGGCGGCCGTAATGGTCAGTTAGTGCCACTTAGTAGCGTTGCGACTATCACAGAAGAAGGTGTGGCTGCAGAGCTAGAGCGTCATGCACAGCGTCGTGCTATTGAGCTAAGTATGGAAATGCCAGAGGGTGTTACTATTGCTGAGCTGGTAACAAAAATCCGTGATATTTCAGAGCAATCTCTACCTGCTGGTATTAGTTTGGCGTTTAAAGGTGAAGCATTAACCTTCGAAGAAACTGCCAATGAAGTATTGATGACCTATGTATTGGCGTTTTTAATTGTACTGTTGGTACTTGCGGCGCAGTTTGAAAGTATTAATAGTGCAATAGTGGTGATGATTACAGTGCCATTTGGTATTACGTCAGCCATTTTAGCCTTGTATCTAACAGGTACCTCATTAAATATTTACTCGCAAATAGGATTAGTGATGTTGATTGGCTTGATTGCCAAAAATGCAATATTGCTGGTGGAGTTTGCTGATCAGTTACGTGACCAAGGCCGAACGGTAAGAGTCGCTGTTGAAGAGGCCGCATTAGTTCGCCTTCGCCCAATTGCAATGACACTAGTTTCAACCTTACTGGGTGCATTACCACTGATTCTATCTACTGGCGCTGGAGCAGAGGCTCGTAACGCGATTGGATGGGTGGTGTTTGGCGGTTTAGCACTTGCGGTGTTATTTACCCTTTATTTAACACCGGTTATTTATCTTGGTCTAGCGCGCTTCACAAAACCAAGAGGTGATGAGTCGAAACTTCTTGCTGAAGAGTTAGAAAAGGCTTAATCCTAACAAATTGGCTATTTTTCTTTGAAAAAATAGCCAATTACCCTCACAATTAAATCAAATGTTTAAAACTAGGTACGCGTATGCAAGCCGAACACGTTGATATTGCCCAATTTCTCTCCGATCATGCTCCTTTTGATGATCTACCTGATGAGGCTGTAAATAAACTCGCATCACAAGTCGAAATAGCCTATTTTCGGGCCGGCACAGAAATATTAAATTATGGTGATGATATTGCAGACTTATTTGTTATACGCACTGGTGCCGTTGAAATGTATCGGCGTGATGGTGATTTATATAACCGTTTAACTATCGGTGGAATTTTTGGTTCAATGGGTCTTCTTATGAACCGTAAAGTGCGTTTTCCGGCAAAGGCACTTGAAGATACCTTAGTTTATTGCATCAATGTGAAGTTGTTTAACCAATACTGTGATGAATACGAAGTATTTGCCGACTTTTTTGAAGCCGATGGTAATGTGCGCCTTCATCAGGCAATTGTTGAACAAGCGGATAGCAACGACTTAACTACAGCAAAAGTGAAGTCACTACTGCACCGTGATGCAGTGACTGTTGCAAAAAGTGCCTCTGTGCAAATGGTTGCACAATTGATGACACAAGAGTCGGTATCTTCAGTATTAGTGACTGATGCGGATAAACCAATTAGTGATGATCCCGATGATGATGACGGTCAGGTGGTAGGAATCATTACTGACCGAGACTTACGTACCAGTGTGATTGCTGAAGGTTTGAGTTACGAGGCGCCAGCAGAGCAAATTATGCAGACAGACTTAGTTCTGCTTGATAGTAATGCGTACGTGTTTGAAGCCGTGCTTGCTATGCTCAGAGATAACATTCACCACCTGCCAGTCGTTGTGAAGAAAAAACCCATTGGTGTTATTTCGTTATCGGATATTTTACGTTACGAATCGCAAAGTAGCTTATTGTTGGTGCGAGGTATATTAGCTCAGCAATCGATTGAAGATTTAGCTTACTATGCAAGACAACTACCTAATGTGTTTGTGCGCATGGTAAATGAAGATGCTAACTCACATATGATAGGCACAGCTATGGCTGTGATAGGACGCACATTTAAACAGCGTTTGCTTGATTTAGCCGAAGAAAAATTTGGCCCGCCACCAGTTCCTTATTGTTTTATCGCTTTAGGTTCAATGGCTCGTGATGAACAATTAATTGTCACCGACCAAGATAATGCCATTATCCTTGATAATAGTTTTAATGAAGAATTACACGACGATTATTTTCAAAAGTTAGCTGATTTTGTCTGTGATGGTTTAGCCGAGTGTGGTTATAAATACTGTGAAGGTGAAATTATGGCGTCTTTTAAAAAGTGGCGTTTAACGCGGGAGCAGTGGAAAGAACAATTTGCCGGTTGGATGGCAGAACCAAAACCACAGGCATTATTACATAGTTCCATCTTTTTTGATTTAGATGGCGTTTACGGTAAAAACAAGTGGGCTGATGAGCTTAAGCGATTCATTGCAACAGAAGGGCGCAAGAATAAACGTTTCTTGGCTAATCTTGCTGCCAATGCACGTAACAGAACACCGCCTTTAGGTTTCTTTAAAGACTTTGTGTTAGAGCACAATGGTCAGCATAAGCGGTCAATGAATTTAAAACGCCGCGGAACTGCGCCTTTATCAGATGTTATTCGTGTACATGCTCTGGCAGTAGGTAGCCGCAAACAAAATTCATTCGAGCGTTTGGAAGATATTATCGAAGCTAAATTACTGCCCGAGGGCAAGGCACAGGATCTACGTGATGCCCTTGAATATATTGCCATGATCAGAATTAGGCACCAAGCATGGCAAATTGAAAAGCTTGATGAAGAACCTGATAACGATCTTGAGCCTCATTTGCTTTCTCCTTTTGAGCAACGAAATCTAAAAGAGGCATTTGCGATTCTAGATAAAGCGCAGAGTTTCCTTAAATTCAGATACTCTGCTAACTCAGGGATTAAGTAATGGCAAAACAAGGGGCAAAACTTGATTGGCCGACTCGGTATCAGCAGTTATTAGCTGCGAGTAAACAGCCGTTAATTCAAGAGTTTTATGAATCTGCCATTTGTGACCTAAAGATGCCAATCAGTGACGTTCCCTTAGTGGCGCTTGATTTTGAGACAACAGGTCTAAATTTTCAAAATGACGATATAGTCAGTGTCGGCTTAATCCCATTTAATACTAAGCGTATCTTTTGTAAAGATAGCCAGCATTGGATTGTTCAGCCAAGGCGTAAGCTTGCTGAAGAGTCGATTGTTATTCATGGCATAACCCATTCAGAAGTAAGCGATGCGCCAGATTTCTCAACAATTATGGAACCATTAATAACAGCATTGAAGGGCAAAGTGATTGTGGTGCATTTTGCACCCATTGAAAGGCATTTTTTATATCAAGCGTTGCAAGCTCGATTAGGTGAAGGCCTTGAGTTTGCCGTTATAGACACGCTAGAACTGGAAACTCGTGCTCTGCGAGCAAAGCAGGGGTTACTAGGTCGATTATTCAACTCTAAGCTTGATTCTGTGCGATTAGCTGATTCTCGTATTCGTTATTCGCTGCCAGCGTATCAAAACCACAATGCGCTGAATGATGCCACTGCTACCGCAGAGCTATTACAAGCGCAAATCGCATATCATTACCGCCAAGATACGCCGCTAAGCGAATTTCTTATATAACAACCGTAGCACCGACTATATATCGGGTAATTTAAATTAATTGACCAAAGCTTATAAATAAAAAACGCCGCAAATGCGGCGTTTTTATTATTTAGAGCTGAGTGGTTAGTTTCTCGGTTCTGTTCTTAAACCAAGGATTAAACTCACACACATAAGTAGCAATACAAATGTGAAAGGTAAGCCAGTTGATACGGCTCCAGCTTGTAATGCTTCGATAGCTTGTGTACCACCAATCCAAACAAGTGCCGCTGCAATAGCCCCCTCAATTGATGCCCAGAAAATACGCTGTGGTACAGGGGCATCAACTTTACCACCTGCAGTGATTGAGTCGATTACTAATGAACCTGAGTCTGATGAAGTGATAAAGAACACAAGTACCAGCACAATAGCAATGAACGAAAGCACTTGCGACATTGGCAGAGCTTCAAACATTTGGAACATAGCCAGTGGTACATCGGTTAAACCTTTTTCACCTAGCACACCTACTTTATCAACCACTTGTTCAATAGCAATACCACCATAAATTGACATCCAGAAGATGGTGACAATAGTTGGGACTAGTAGTACAGCAATTAAGAACTCACGAATTGTACGGCCTTCAGATACGCGCGCAATGAACATACCTACAAACGGTGACCATGAAATCCACCAAGCCCAATAGAATACTGTCCAGCCGTGCATCCATGTCTCATCTTCACGACCATGTGGATTACTAAGTGGAATGATATTTTCAACATAACCCATTACTGTGTTAGGAAGGTTGCCAAAAGCTGCGGCAAAGCCAACGATTGCAACAAATACTAGTAAAACTAGAGCGATAAGCATGTTTACGTTGCTAAGCAGTTTTACACCACCATCAATACCACGAACAACAGAGATCACCGCCAGTAGAGTTACACCAACAATAACGCCAATTTGTAAACCAATTCCGCTATCAGTGCCAAATACATGGTTAATACCTGCGGCCGCTTGTTGTGCGCCTAATCCAAGTGAGGTAGCAAGGCCAAACAGGGTAGCAAGCACTGCTAGAATATCGATTAAATGCCCAGGCCAGCCCCATGCTTTGTCGCCTAAAATAGGGTAAAAAATAGAGCGAATAGATAAAGGTAGCCCTTTGTTGTAGCAAAAGAATGCCAACGAAAGAGAAACAACAGCGTAAATTGCCCAAGGATGCAGACCCCAATGGAACATAGTTGCGCCCATTGCCAATTTAGCGGCTTCTGGTGTGTTTGCTTCAACGCCTAGTGGTGTTTCATACCAGCCTGTAAAGTACGCGACTGGCTCTGCTACGCCCCAAAACATTAACCCAATACCCATACCTGCAGCAAATAGCATTGCTAACCAAGAAATACGAGAGTGAGTTGGGCGTGCTTCTTTACCACCAAGGCGGATATTACCGTATGGTGAAACAATTAATGCTAAGCAAAACAATACGAATAAGTTTGCTGACCACATAAAAAAGCCATCAAAATTATTAATAATGTCGTTTTTAATACCATTGAGGGTAGTTTTTGCTGTTTCAGCATCTGAAACTAATGTTGCCACTAAGAATAGGGCAATTAAACCAGCGCTGATGCCAAATACAGGGTTATGCACATCAAAACCCCATTTTTGTACATTGTCCTGACCGACGGTATAGTCGGTATTGTCGATACTGTACTTATCATGATGTTCGCTCATGAATACCTCTTGTTGTAGTTATATCTAGCAGAAAGCTAAACGGCCGGATGGCACAAGTTCAACTAATCCTGTTTTTACGTAGGAAATTAAAAAATAGTTTGTAGACGAACTAAATTTGTACCAAAGTCTAATCTTTAGTGTAGGAGCTCGAAAAAAAATGTAAATGGTTTTGTCCCTAAACAGCCGAATAAATGCAGTTTTTTTCTTTTTTTGTTGGAATTGTGAACAAATTGCTGCGGGTGAGGAATAATTTGATGACAGTATTATTTCAAAGCAAATTATTTTAGTTGAGATGAAAGTGCTGCAAACATAGTGTTTGCAGCACAAATTTACTACTTCTTGTACGCGTCGTTATGAACGCCCGCAGCACGACCCGAAGGATCAGCATTATTTTGGAATGATGCATCCCATGCAAGCGCTTCAGGAGTTGAACAAGCAACTGATTTGCCATGCGGAACACATTTCGCAGCTGCATCACCTGGGAAGTGCTCTTCAAAAATACTACGATAGAAATACGCCTCTTTAGAATCTGGGGTATTAATCGGGTATTTGTATTTTGCATTAGCTAGGTCTTGATCACTAACTTGATCGTTTACATACTCTTTTAAAGTATCAATCCAGTTATAACCAACACCATCAGAGAATTGTTCTTTTTGGCGCCAAAGCACTTCGTCTGGTAAATAGCCGTCAAACGCTTCACGAATGATGTGTTTTTCAATTTTACCGTCTTTACACATTTTCGCTTCTGGGTTGATGCGCATTGCTACATCAACAAACTCTTTATCTAAGAATGGAACACGCGCTTCAACGCCCCATGCTGCCATCGATTTATTAGCACGTAAGCAATCAAACATGTTTAGTTTTGATACCTTACGATTAAGCTCTTCATGGAACTCTTGCGCGTTTGGCGCTTTGTGGAAGTAAAGGTAACCCCCAAAAAGCTCATCGGCACCTTCACCAGACAACACCATTTTAATACCCATAGCTTTAATTTGGCGCGCCATTAAATACATTGGTGTTGAGGCACGAATGGTTGTCACATCATACGTTTCGATGTGATAAATCACTTCACGTAGTGCATCAATACCTTCTTGAATTGTAAAGTGAATAGGGTGGTGAATCGTACCAATCATATCAGCTACTTTTTGTGCAGCTGCTAAATCAGGCGAACCTTCAAGACCGACAGAGAATGAATGTAGTTTTGGCCACCAAGCATCAGACTCGTCATTGTCTTCTATACGTTTTGCAGCAAAACGTTGCGTAATAGCCGAGATAACAGATGAATCTAAACCACCTGATAATAGAACGCCATATGGAACGTCACACATTAATTGACGTTTAACAGCAGCCTCTAAACCTTCTTTTACATCGCTTGTTTTTGCTTCGTTGTCTTTTACAGCATCATAGCTTTGCCAATCACGACTGTAGTATTTACGAAGTTGCCCATCCTTGCTCCATAAGAAATGACCCGGAGGGAATTCTTCAATATGTTTACAAATTGGCGAAAGTGCTTTCAGTTCTGAAGCAACATAAAAGTTACCATGTTCATCATGACCTGTATAAAGTGGAATAATACCGATATGGTCACGACCAATTAAGTAGGCATCTTGCTCTTCATCGTATAAGCAAAAGGCAAAAATACCATTTAAATCGTCTAAAAACTCAGGGCCTTTTTGCTTATATAAAGCCAAAATAACTTCACAGTCTGACTGAGTTTGAAAAGTAAAATCAGTTTCTAAGCTTGCGGCTAATTCTTTGTGGTTATAAATTTCACCATTAACAGCAAGAATATTTGTACGCTCTGGGTTGTACAATGGTTGTGCACCACTCGAAACGCCAACAATAGCAAGACGTTCATGCACTAAAATAGCTTTATCAGATGAATATACGCCAGACCAATCTGGTCCGCGGTGCCTTAATAGTTTTGACATCTCAATTGCTTGGCTTCGCAATTGAGTGGGATCAGATTTAATATCTAATACCCCAAATATTGAACACATAGTGACTCCTCATTCCAATTATGTGCGCAGTTAACAGAATTTATATAACTGCGAATGTTTGTTTTAACAGAAATAATTACCTAAGTCACACAGGTTTTTTAATTAATTGAGAATAAAATATGCACCTAGGAATATGTCTTTGCACCAGTATGGGGTAAGTGGTTAAAGGCTGAGCAGTTTAAATGCTTGATTTGCACAAATTGGGTGATATAGGGCCTAATATAAAGGCTCTTATTACTAAATGACCTGCACAGCTTTGGTGCAAAAAAATGTGTGGTTTTTTACCTTTTTAAATGTATAGACAAGTCGTAAAGATAGCGCGAGCAAAGGTTAGCTTTGCTCGCTAATTTTAACTTAAATAAATTATGAGTTATTTATTAATATAGTTAAGGGCTATCGCAAGTTGATTTAAGTGTGCAGTTAGCTTTTCTTGTGCTTCATGCGCTTCCTTGAGTGTCACAAACTTAAAGTGTAAGAAATCGCCTGGTTTTAATTGTGCAAAGTGACGAAGATCTGCTTCGATCACTGTACCAAGTAATGGGTAACCCCCCGTTGTTTGCGCATCATTTAAAAGCACTATGGGTTCACCGTTTGGCGGTAACTGGATACACCCAGGAGCAACAGCCATAGATGGTAGTGAAATATCATGGCTGATATCACACTCATCACTTAATAGTCTTGTGCCCATGCGGTTGCTGTTAGGAGACACATGCCATGAATGATTAATAAAGTTTACTATGGTGTTTTTAGGTAGCAAAGCGGCGTGTGGTGCAGCATGAATTCGTATCTGCGTACTTTTAGGTGGTAGCATGGCGCCTAAACCAATTTTGGTCTTGTACTTAGGCGTAATTTGAAAGGTATCACCAGTTTGCAGTGCGTGACCGGTTAAACCACCAAAACCAGCTAAAATATCAGTTGAGTAAGAATCTAAAATAGGCTCTGGTAAATGCCACTCGCCGCCAATAGCAAGGTAACTTCTAAAACCATGGCGTGCTGCATTGAGCTTTAATACATCACCTTTTTTGATATAAAAACTCCATCCTGGTTCCACGGCATTGCCGTTAACTGTGGCTTTCATATCAGTGCCATGCAGTGCAATGTAATAATCATTATCAAATTGTATTTCAGCAAGGCCTAAGGTGATTTCGATTACTGGATTATTATCATCATTGCCGACTAAACGGTTCGTTATTATTTGCGCATAAGGGTCGATACAACCAGATTGACCAATTCCTAAGTGACGAGATCCAGTGCGACCTTGATCTTGTATAGACATTTGCATGCCAGGTTTGATGATAGTGATCATTTTAACACCTCCTGAATAACAAATTCTAAAGTATCGCCGGGCTCAATAGCGCATGGTGAAGCAGCATTAATATCAAATAATTTAAAATCTGTATGGCCGATAATCTGCCAGCCACCGGGGGAAGTTTCAGGGTAAATACCCGTTTGCTCACCGCCGATAGCAACAGAACCTTTTGGTACAGAAAGCCGTGGTTCAGCATGACGAGGTGTAAAAAGCTTTGGATTTAAACCATCTAAATAAGCAAAGCCGGGTTTAAAGCCTAAAAACAGAACATGGTATTTGGCATTGCTGTGCATTTGAGCAACATCGTCGACAGAGAGGTTATGATGCTTAGCAACATGCGCGATATCAGGCCCATATTCACCGCCGTAGCGCGTAGCTAACTTATGATGACGCGAATTAAAGTCACTGGATTTAAGTTCGTGCCATTGCTCAAGTAATCTTGGTAGCCAGCCTGCAAGTTGAGTTGGTTCTTTTAAATATAGGGTTAAATTATTATTGGCAGGAACTACATCAACAAAATCATCACTATTTTTACAGTACTGAGCTAATGCCCATATTTTCTTTTGTGTATTAAGTGTGTCGCTTCCTGTCACGTAGGCATCAAAAAAAATGCTGTGTGTAGTGAGCGCCATAATCTTAGGTGTGCTATTGGTCGTCGTCATTACTCATTAATCTTATTATTATCCCTTAATGCTTCTTAGCATATAGGCTGGATGTTGATGATGTAAATGTGTCTTTGGTGTTAATTAGAAAAACTCATGACAATCAAGTGGCTATAATTACTTATAGCCACTTGAAAAGTGCAATAGCAATTACTGTGCGTTATTTAATAACCAATTAGATAATAAACGTACACCGTAACCAGTTCCGCCTTCAGCTAGTTCATCTTTAGCTTTAGAGTTTAGCGCGTTGCCAGCAATATCAATATGAACCCAGCGAGTTTCACCAGCAAAGTGCTGTAAGAAACTTGCAGCTGTAGTCGCCCCAGGGCCATGTGAGCCGATATTTTTTAGGTCAGCAATGTCTGATTTTAAGGCATCTTTGTAACCTAGTGGTAAACGCCATAGGTTTTCGTTTACTTGTTTACCAGCCACTGTTAACTGCTCAACAAGTGTATCGTCATCAGAGAATACTGCAGCATATTCATTACCAACAGCACGAATTTTAGAGCCTGTTAGGGTTGCAACATCTATCATAATGCTAGGCTTAAACTTGTCGCGGGCATACCACATTGCGTCACTTAGAACTAAGCGGCCTTCAGCATCCGTATTGACAATCTCAACGCTTAAACCTTCAGCAGTTCTAACTACATCACCCGGCGCTACAGAAAACTGTGACACCATATTTGCAGCCATGCCCATCACAGCAACTACGTTAGTGTCGGCTTTAGCAAGTGCCATTGCTTTTACAGTACCTAGTACTGCTGCTGCGCCTGCCATGTCTGACTTCATGCGGGCAATTGATGCACCTGTTTTAATACTATAACCACCCGAATCAAAGGTAATACCTTTACCTATTAATGCGATAGGCGTGTTTTTATTACCTTGATAATGAGCAACAACTAAACGTGAACCTTCTTCACTACCACGACCAACCGCTTCAAGTGCGCCCATGCCAAGCTTTTTGATTTGCTTAGGTTCTAAAACAGTGATTTTAACACCTAACTTTTTAAGCTCTTTTGCAGCTTTTGCAAAATCAGCAGGAGTCATTTCTGTTGCAACTTCAGACGTTAAGTCGCGCGCTAAAAAAACACCTTGCTCAATACTTTGCAGTAATTTGTGAGTTTTGACTGCTTGGTCTAAATTTTCAACATCAACCGTGTAGTTAACAACATGGCTGTCTTGTTCTTTTTTATATTGCTCAAAACGATGATCACGTAAATTAGCACCATGAGCAAATTCAGCAGCGTATTTAGCATTGATTGCGCTGTCTTTTAACTCAGAAAAATCTAGGCTTACAGTTGCTTGTTTAGCAGACTGTAATTTAGCGTGAACATTACCACCCAGTTTTGCCATTTTTGCTGCATCCAGCTTCGGCTGCTCTCCTAAGCCAACAAGTAAGATTCGTTGGTGTTCGCTACCATTTGGCGCGATTACTTCTAATGTTTTGCCATAGCCAGCTTTAAAGTCACTAAACTCAATAACTTTGTTTAAGTGAGTTTGGGTTTCTGGTTTTAAATAATTAAAGTTAGCAACTTGGCTATCTGTATCTAAAAATAAAACTAAGGTGTTGTCGTTCGGTTTAATTGATTTTGCAAAAGTGAACTCTGCGGCATTCACTTGCGTAGCAAGTGTTAATCCTAATGCAATAGCAGATAAGCTGTGTGCAATTTTCATTTTTTAATATCCCAATGTTAAAAAGCTGTGTTTTACCGTAAATAAGGTTAAGAGTTAAATTGTTAGCGGTGAATCGCTGTTTGCATGCGTTTAAGTTGAAATTATTAATACCTATGCTCGGTCTCTATTAAATACAGGCTTTTACGAGGAAATTAGTATGACAATTAAGTCGATGTTACTGACACTATTCACTTGCAGTGCCATTTTTACCATCAGCCCAATTAAAGCTGAAACAATGCCAGATAATGCAACAGGGCATATCGAAACTATAGTGCTTGGCTCGGGTTGCTTTTGGGGAGCAGAAAAACGTTATGAAGCACTGGATGGCGTGTTAGATGCGGTATCTGGTTATGCTGATGGGCATGGATTTAAAGCAACCTACAAAAATATTACTCGTAGTTCTCGTCGTTTTGATGAAAACAATTACGCAGAAGTAGTTAAAGTGACATACAACAGTAACGAGTTAACAACACAATCACTTTTAAAACACTATTTTGAAAACCATGATCCTACTCAGCTAAATCGCCAAGGTAATGATATTGGTACTCAATATCGCTCAACAATTTTGACTAGTAATAATGAGCAACTCGAGATTGCCAATAAACTTAAAGATGAATATCAAGAGAAACTAACAGCAGCAGGGTTTGGCAAGATTGTAACTGTGATAAAACCGCTTGATGCGTTTTATGCTGCTGAGGATTATCACCAAGATTATTTAAAGAAAAATCCTAATGGTTATTGCCCAGATCACTCAACAGGCGTTGTTTTTACACCAGTAGAAAAACAGCAGGTTGATAACACAGCCTTATTGGCAGGTAAGCAAATTGTAGTGATAGATGCTAAAGGTTATTGCCCATACTGTGAAAAATTCAAAAAAGAGGTCGCCAATGAATACATGGGCTCGATCCCTATGACCTTTCGCCATGCTGATGAACTTGATGGCTTATCGATTAAAACGCCAACATGGGCAACACCCACGTTATTATTTATAGAAAATGGTGAAGAGGTTTATGGTCGCCAAGGGTATGTTAGTAAAGGTGAGTTTTACAAAGCGTTAGGCGCATTTAAGCTGGGTGACAGTGAAGCTTTTAGAGTGGCTTTTCATGCGACTACAGACAGCCCTTTTTGTAAACAATACGATATCTTTAAAAATACACCTGATGGAATTTTCATTGATAAGTTAAGTGGTGCGCCGCTTTTTGACACCCGAGACAGATTCAATTCTGGCACCGGTTGGCTTTCATTTACTCATCCTGTAAAAGATAGTGTGACAATGCATGAAGATAACAGTTACGGCATGCAGCGAATTGAGCTTAAGTCAAAAAGCTCCGGCATTCACTTAGGTCATTTGTTCCCTGGTGAAGGGCCAAGAGGTAAAGATAGATACTGCATAAATGCTACAGTGCTTGATTTTGTGCCAAGAGATAAATCTTAAAAGGTAATTGATATAAGAAAACCAGCCGACATGGCTGGTTTTCTTTTAGCCTGATGACTTTTTACCACAATTTTAATTCCTGTTTAGCGAGATTTAAGTTAAACGACACCAGCTCGTTATTATTTAGCTGCACAGCCTCATAGAAATCGGCAATGGCTGCCGTATCATTTTTCGCCATTAGTCTGGCAATACCTCTATTACTCAATGCATAAGACGTCAGTTCATTACGCTTATAGTGTGGAGCATTGACCTTTTTAAGCATCGCGATTGCTTGAGAGCAATCTTGATCAGCTTTATCAAACTGCTTCAGTTTCACACTCGCAACGCAACGATTAAATGGCACGATATAGTTGTTAGCTTCGTTCATTGTCTCTAAAGAATTAATAGCAAAGTTACCTTGCATAATTGCTTTTGAGCTTGCGTTATCGTCAACAACCATGAGTTTAAAGTCGTTGTTGTTGGCAAATACAAAATTTGAACAAACAAATAATATTAACCACAGGCAGGGTTTAAGATTTAATTTAAACATTGTTTTCTCCTTGTTAGTGTAAGCAATATGCTTACTCTATAAAGTTAGAAACACTGTATAAAACTGACAAACGAGATAATCGCACCCGTTAGGTGAAGAAAAGTATTCTATAAAGCAGATATTTAAGACGAAAAAAAGCCCGGTCAGAACACACAAGAACCGGGCTTTCGACAACAATTTGGTTGGGGTAACTTTTACAGCGCTAGGTTTTGTTTTGCGCGGCTTAAGTTATGGTTAACAAGTTCGTTTTTAGAAATTTGCACTGCTTCATAAAAGTCAGAAAGTGCAGCAGTATCGTTTTCAGACATGATGCGTGCAACACCACGGTTACTAAGTGCAAACGATGTTAATTCGCGGCGTTTGTAACCTGGTACCTTACTTGTGCTTAGAAGAGAAATTGCTTGAGTACACAGACTTTCCGCTTCTGAAAAATTCTTTTCTTTAACGCTTAATGCACAGCGGTTGAAGGCAGTTTCGTATTGGCTAGTTGCATTGTCATTAGTTTGAGCTTGCTCAATAACCATCAGTTTATAATCAGCTTGATCGGCTACTGCCATCGCTGAGCAAGTTAATAAAGAGCTAAGTGCAATAGTGGTTACAAGTGTTTTTAACATGATAGTTTTCCTCTGAATAAGTTGGTGTTTCTTGCCAACGAGTGAACTTTAAAATATTCCTATAAGCTAAACAAACGATTAAATTAAAACTGATAGATGAAGAAATTTAATCTATAGAGTAATTACTCAGTATTTGAGGTGTGGCGGGGTAGTAGAGGGGGGGAATTTGAATATTAAAAAACCAATTAAGCTATTAAACTTACACACTAATGTCATTGCTTTATTTCAGAGAGTGCCCCTAGCAAGTAGATTTGTAGGTATACGGCAGATATCTAGAAGAATGGCTATTACTTTAGAGCTATTTTCAAAACTAAAATATCTGCCGTATCATGTTGTTCTTTTAATAAAATGGTATTCCCGTTTAGTGCTGTTATTTGGCTACAAAACACTACGCAAAACTGTTGAAAATCTTTACTTAGATTTTGAACACCTTGTTTATAATCATAAAAATTCATAGTAGGTGTCTGATTTTGTGTGTATTGATAGAAAAAACCATTTTCCTGTGGATAGACACTTAAAATAAAATGCTTATTATTTAAAAGGTTAGTGTCTCCATTGCTGATAACTCGGCCATTGTGAAAGCTCAGTAATTCGTCTTTGTCATTTAAAAAGACTTCTTTATAGGTCAATTGTGTGTTCAATGACACTATCTGATTAGTAGTTAAATTAAACCTAACTATCTCGTCATTGTGAGTTTTCTTATCAACAAACAAAATGGCATCTGACTTTTTATACCACGCTATTGGTTCACCAATGATTTCATTTAACCATCTGACTGAGAATTGGTTCTGTTCAAACTCAATAATAAACGGTTTGTTATTTATACTGCTTGCTATGCGGGTTCCCGAGATGTCCCAGATAGGCTTTGATAAAGCAAATTCTTGCTTAGTGTTCTCAAACAATAATGTTTCTTTTTCATTCTCTATATTTTTTAAAAAAAGTTGAGGTAGTCCATGTTTCATTGACATGTAGGCAATGTGTTTTTCATCCGGTGAAAGTGCAGCTCCTTTATCAATAGTGTTAGAGTTTATAATTTTGGTAGGAGTAGGCAGTAAATCTAAACTACTAATTAAGGTATCTTGATCAGACTTAGCTTCAATAAAATAAAGCTTGTCTTTAACTATTTGGGGATAAACCAAAAAGTTATAGCTTTTAAAATTCAGAGTAGTTAGTTCTCCGCTTAATTTAAGTTGCTTTAACTCACTGCCATTGCTTAGCAGCAAAGAATCACCATCTTCAAACCAATCCATAAAATGCCAGTTATGATCGATTTTACCGACTGATGTAAGTTCGCTACTCGCTAAGTTTAAAAGCTTTACTTCAGATATTGCATTTTCATTAAACCCAACTAATGCTAATTGTTTTTGATCTGGTGATAAAGCGAGTTTATAAGGTTTAAAGTCATCACTTGGCTGGAGTAATTTTTCATAATTGCCAGTTATCAAGTTATGGCGATATAAGCTTACATTTCGGCTGTGCTCGGAGCTATTTCGATTAGCCAAATAATAAAGGTTTTGCTGGTCATCTATAAAAAATAAACTGTTCCAAGTAATATCACTACGCGAGAAAAGCTTTTCTTCATTTACTACTTTAGCCTGTTCATTCAGTAGTAAGCGGTTAAATGAGATACCTTCTTCTCCTTTAAATGAATAAACCAGTGCATTTGTGTTTTTATCCCATGCAAGATAGGTAAACGCTTTTAAGGTTGTATTTAGTTGCCAATGTGCATTTAATTTTAGGTCTTTGATTAAAAGCTTTCGCTTGTTTGGTTTATTGGTAGCTTGAATATAAGCGACAAACCGTCCATCAGGGCTTACTTGCATGAAGCGTTCTTTCTCATTACTTGCCGTAACTGGCTCAAGGTTCTCTAGAGAAATGTCATTACTTGAGCTAAAGAAACTAAAAAACAATATAAAGACAAATAGAACAGGGACAAGTAACAGTGTTTGTTTTAAATATTTTTTGTGTAGTAGTTCTTTAGATGAGGTGATTGCTTTCTTATCAGGAAAATGTATTTGAGCGTCAAGGCTGTAGCCTCGTTTTGGGTGTGTTTTGATAATGCTTTTGTTGTCATCAGACAATGCTTGCCTTAAAAGTGCGATATTTCTTCGAACTGAGTTTGGACTGTAAATTGCCTGTGGCCAGACAATTTCAAAAAGCATTTCGGCCGATAGAACTTGTCGCGGTCTTTGAGCAAAAACCAGCAGAAGAGCCATCACTTTAGGTTCTATAACTTGGACTTTACCTTCACTTACTACCTCGCCAGTTTCAACATCAATCAGAAAGTCATTAATACAAAATTGATTTGGCAATTCACTTACACTCAAAGCTAATCTTATCCTGTTGTTATTATTGGTTATTTTAAGCTTAATGCTTTCTTAATGTTTTCTTAATTGGTGCTTCATCGCTTTTTACGATTCATAACAGTAAAAAATTATCAAAAGGCCCAGTGCCATCTTAATCAATAAATAGTAAAAGGAATATAAAGTGAAGCAATATTTAATTACGCTTATAATTTTTATCTCTTGCATAAGTCAACAAGCACAGGCAACAAAAGAACTAGACTATAACAATTTGGCTAATCAATTCATCACTGTTTTGAACAGCAAAGATTTAAATAAGGTTGAAGGATTTGTAGTAAAGAACTTTTCGCCAGACTCTCTTGCGCGTTGGGATGGTACAGGCAAAGATCGATATGTTGGTTATTCTATCAACACCGCACTTTTCCATGGCGAGTTGAATGTTATTTCAACAGAGCTTGAAACCTCAAATAATCGTATACGACATATCAGTAAAGTGTATTCAAAAAATACCGAAATGCAGCACGAGGTGGTTATTCTTTTTAATAATGAGCCATTACAAGCAATTACGGGTTGGTATATCGAGGCTGACCCTCAAAACCCAGACTCTAAAGGTTCATTTACTGAGTCTCAATTAGTTAACGAGGTTAAAGTATATACTGAGAGGCTTGCTAAGAATGGCGCTTTCTCTGGCACAATACTACTTGCCAAACATAATAATGTTTTATTTAAAGCTGCATATGGCCTCGCTTCACATCGCTATGATGTAAAAAATAACTTAGATACTAAGTTTCAGATTGGCTCAATGAATAAGATGTTTACGAGTGTTGCTATATTGCAATTGGTTGAAGCTGGCAAACTATCTCTTGATGATTCGTTAACTAAATTTATTGATAAAAGCCTTTTAGGCAATGGCGACTTTGAAAAAATTAAGATCCGACATTTATTAAGTCATACATCGGGTATTGGCAATATGTCTGGGTATGGCGAAATAGAAAATAAAGTGCGTTCACTCAAAGATATTCAACATTTATACACGTCTATTAACACAACATTTGAACCTGGAACACAATGGCGATATAGCAATACAGGTGTGACATTACTTGGTCAGATTATTGAGAATGTTACTGGCGAAAGTTATTTTGATTTCATTAACAAAAATATTTATCAAAAAGCCAACATGCAACAAAGCGGAAGTTTTGATCTAGACGTACCGGTCAAGAACACTGCTCGGAATTATTGGTTCTCAGTAGAAACGGGTCAAGTAACTGAAAACTTAATGTTTCAATCAGTGAAAGGGGGGCCAGCAGGTGGTGGATACTCAACGGTAGGCGATTTACATAAGTTCGCCTTGGCTATGCAAAATGGAGGGTTACTCAGTCGTGAGCTTTCTAAAGTTGCCCTTACAGCAAAGCCTGAACTTAATGCGCCAAACTGGGGCTATGGGTTTTCAGTCCGAAATTCAGAAGGAAATACGATTGTTGGGCATAATGGTTCGCATTTAGGTATGACTGCCAGGCTAAATATGTATATGGACAAGGGGTATATTTTAGTTGTGTTAGGCAATTATCAATCTTCTGCATGGCCTGTTGTGGCAAAAGTAGATCAACTAATAAAGCGTTTGTAAAAATTAATTAAAATTAGGGGCGTATTAAAGCCCCTAATAAACAACATGCAAATCTATTATTGTTAAATTTAATAACAATGTAATGGTTTTACGTTGTGGCAGTGTTTGTGTCAGTAGGCTATTCCTTGTTTAAAATGCGCTCTAATTTTATATGTAGCAATCGGTTAGTAACTTTGTTAAAACTAAACTTCTTAAATAACAGGTGTTAACATCATAAAGGGATACTGGTACAAGCATATAAAATCAGCACGGATAAAACTGACCTCGATATAGATGTAATTTACAGGTTTATTTCAAAAAGCTACTGGGCGTACGGAATACCAAAGCCTCAACGTATCTGGCTTTAACATGACAAATATTACTAATTATAATTATGCTAAATCTATCTAAAGCTCTTTTACTGCCAACATTCATATCTGGAGTGCTTTCATTTAAGGCGTTTGCTAACGTCCAGTCAGCTGACGTCGAAGTAATTAATCTCGCAGATGATTTTTATACTTTATATCAGTCAACCCAGACTTTGACACAAGAAAAGAGAGCAGAGCAGTTCTCTCAACATTTCGCTTCTCAATTTGCACCTTTTTATAGTGATAAAAGCTTTTTAAAAGCTATTGCGGGTTTTAGTGCAATAGAAGAGGTGTATCACTCAAAAAATAAGCGTTTATCTAAAGATTTAAATAGCAGTATGGAATCATTCATTGCTACTTTCCCCAATTTCAAATCTGAAACACCCATTTACATACTTCACTCGCTTGGAAGGTTCAATGGTGCAACTCGTGATTTAAATGGTAAGTCTTACTTAATGTTTGGTGTCGATCTTATGGCCAAATATCATAATTGGAAAAATGATACGCCATTTTTTCATCACGAACTATTTCATGTTTATCATGAAAATTTATTTCAATGTCATGTTGAGCTATGGTGTTCGATTTGGACTGAGGGTTTAGCAACTTACGTTTCACATCAATTGAGCCCGTCAGCGAGTGATGATGAATTGATGCTAAACATACCTGACAATCTGATTGAAAAGATTCAATCAAGAGAGCTGTATTCTCTCGTTGACCTTAAGAAAAAGTTTTATTCAATAAAGCCTGAAACATATTCTTCATTTTTCAATTTCACACAGGACGAGACAAACCTACCATACAGGAGAGGTTACTATCTAGGTTATATTTTAGCTAAAGAAATTGGCAAAAATTACAGCTTAGAACAATTGGCAAAATTGGATAAAAAGACCGTAGAGAGCCTATTACTTAAAGAGCTTGATTCATTAATAGAATCGCAAAACAAAAAACTAATAACACATAAACGACAAAACCCAGCCGAAGCTGGGTTTTGAGACAACACAATTCTGTGAGAACTTATAAAGCTAAGTTCTTTTTAGCACGAGTTAAGTTGTGTTCAACTAACTCGTTACCTGAAATTTGTACTGCTTCGTAAAAGTCAGACAGTGCTGCAGTGTCGTTTTCAGACATGATGCGGGCAACACCACGATTGCTTAACGTAAACGACGTTAATTCGCGACGTTTATGACTAGGTACTTTACTAGAACTTAGTAAGCTGATTGCTTTTGAGCATAGTGTTTCAGCTTCAGAGAACTTTTTATCTTTCACACTCAAAGCACAGTCATTAAATGCTTGTTCGTATTGACGGTTTTCTGCAACATTAGCAGTAATAGACTGGTCAATTACCATCAATTTGTAGTCACTTTGATCAGCCACTGCCATAGCTGAACAAGTTAATAAAGAGCTAAGTGCAACGCGTTTCATAAGTGTACTAAACATAATCTTTTCCTCTATTTAAATCGGTATCAATCGCCGACAAATGAACTTTAATTGAACAGCGCTAATTCAACAAACGATAAAAAATGACCTAATAGATGAAGAAATTTAACCTATAGACTTTAGTCTAATGCAGTGAATTAATCTTTGAGCCGTCAGCCTTCTGAATCTGACCCCGATAAAGTAGACACGGGGTTTTAATACCTAAAGAGTACGGAAAACAAACAAATTGTTGTTAATTAAAAATAAAATCGGTACTTTATGGTGGTATGTATAGTCATTGAGTTTATTCATAAAAATAAGCGTATAACCATGAAACTGATATTCGCGTTGTTACTTATAGGGCCTGTTATTGCCAATGCAGCTGAAGATAAAGTCGCTGTTTATCTTAATTTTGAGCAGGCTTATTTGAGCAACGATGTATCTTTGTTTGCCCCATTATTAAGTAAAAACTATACGATTAAACAAACATTACATATTCCAGGGATAGGGTCAGATACTGTGCCTGTTACTAAAGCTGAGTTACTTGAAGGCATGAAGCAAAACCCAAAGCCTAGTTCATTGCCGCGCTCAAAAGCTGAATCAGTCAAAATAGAAACAATTTCAAAAAGACAATTTTGTGCACGTTCACAAACTTTAGATCAAGTCGTTGTTGCAGGTAAAAACTACGAAGAGAAAGAGCAGCGCAAAGCGTGTTTTAAACATGAAAATAACCGCTATGAAGCCATAACACATACCATTGATGTTTATTACCGAAAGCTTTAACAGAGATAGTTTGAGATTCAGAAATTTCTGTGTATCTAATACACGTACTAACTGATATAAATTACGGATAAACCCTATAAATGAGATAAGGAAATATATATGAAAAAACAGTTAGGTTTAATAGCAGGGGCATTACTAGTATCAACAAGTTGTTTCGCAGCTGATAGTTTTCAAGTAGAAACAGTTGTTTATAAAGCGAATGATTTACTAGCATCGCCAGTAATGCTGGTGGAAGAAAAGCAACCTGCGACCATCTCTATAGGTGAGGGGTTTAGCTATGAAGTTACTGTGATACCACAACATAATAATACAGCAGCTGTAGAAACATCAATCACGCTCGCTGGCAGCTATTTTACACCTTCTTTTATTGTGGAATATGGTAAAAAAGCGTCATTTGAAATTGGTGAAAACAAAGTGAATATTTTGGTGACAAAGTCTAAAAGCTAAATTTTAAAAATTGACCCTCAATTAACTTGAGGGTCATTACGCTCTATCACTCACTTAAGGTGTTTAAAAGTATCTATCATCCATTTAATAAATAGCTCTAGTTGTGCATTGGTTTCTGCCGGCTCGTGTTGTACTAAGTAGTACTTATCTTTGGTTTTTAGTGGCATATCGGTGAAATTAAATAACCACTGCTCATCAAACCAAGTTTGACTAATTGGCAAGGGGATAAGAGCAATACCCATGCCCTGTTGAGCCGCACGTGCCACACCAAACATACTATCAACCTGAATAATTTGTTTTGGTGCAAAGTCATCAATACCAGCATGCTCTGCCCATTGGTGCCAAGCCCACGGCCGTGCTTTATGAAGAATAAGAGGTACTTCGTTTAAGGCCTGAAACGGGTTTTCTTGCCATGCTTGCCAGTTTTCTTTATTGCAAGCTGGTGTGTACGATAGCGAAAATAGCTCATGTACAACGCCTTCATGCGGTTTAGACGAAGACAATACAATCGACAAGTCGCTTTGCTTAGTCAGTTCTTTACGCGTTTTTAAGGTATTAAGCTGTAAGTTTGTATTTGGATGTTCGCTAGTCCATTCGCTTAGTTTTGGCATTAAAAGCTCACTGGCGAAAAACTCAGGTAGCGTAATACTAATAGTCACATTTTCTTGTAACTGACTAAACTCATTGATGGTTTTTTCTAGCGCTTTAATAAGCGGCGATACAGAGTCATAAAAATTCTTACCAGCGGCAGTTAAGCGGATAGAGCGGGTTTGACGTTCGAACAGTTCAATACCCAATTGTTCTTCTAATTGTTTGATCTGATGGCTTACGGCAGAAGGCGTAAGGTAAAGCTGGTTTGCTGCATCTTTAAAGCTAAGAGTGCGAGCAGCAAAACAAAATGAGCGTAAGCCACGTATAGGTGTTTGCATAGTTAATTTCAGTAAGTCTCAATAGCGCTTGTTAGTTAATTAACTGCTAAGCAATTATTATCCCAAAATTTAAAAAATAGAGATTAAAGAATGAATATAGCTAACTCTTGCTATATTGTATAAAAAACAGCCGTGAATCGCTCGTTTAATCTATGTTTAGGCTAATGTTTAGCAAAAAAGTGATCTTAGCAGTTTTACCTTTTTGGTAATAGTCTAAGTAATAGATACTAGCGATTCACTAAGGTAGGGCATTTTATACTATTTATGTGACAAAATGGTGCGGCGAAAGGCTAACTTTAGATAAAAAAAATCCCTCTTGCGAGGGATTTTGGGTAACTCAGCGCCATTGGCACTGGGAATGAGGTCGGTACATGGGATGTGAGTAGCTTAAAAAGCCATCTCTGGAACATCACCTTCAACAAGCAATTTGCCTGCCGTTTTGCTAATGATTTCGTCTACCGACACGCCTGGAGCGCGTTCGATTAGATGAAATGCGCCGTCTTTAACTTCTAGTACGGCTAAATCAGTTACGATTTTCTTTACACAGTTAACCCCAGTTAACGGTAAAGTGCAACTTTCTAATAACTTAGAGTCGCCATGCTTGCTTGCATGAGTCATCGTAACAATAATATTCTTCGCGCCAGCAACGAGGTCCATCGCGCCACCCATGCCTTTAATTAGCTTCTTTGGGATCATCCACGATGCGATGTTACCGTTCTGGTCAACTTCAAATGCACCTAATACTGTTAAGTCTACATGACCACCCCGTATCATGGCAAAACTATCTGCACTATTAAATATTGCTGCACCTGTGGCTGCTGTCACGGTTTCTTTACCCGCATTGATCATATCTGCATCAACTTGGTCTTTAGTTGGGTACGCACCCATGCCTAGTAAGCCATTTTCAGACTGTAGCATGACTTCGATGCCATCTGGGACATAGTTAGCAACTAGAGTAGGGATACCAATACCTAGGTTTACGTAGTAACCATCTTGTAGCTCTTGTGCAACACGCATTGCAACTTGTTCACGTGATAATGCCATTTTATTGCTCCTTAATCGCGAGTTGTTACACGTTCGATGCGTTTTTCAAAGTCGCCTTTGATCACGCGATTAACATAAATACCTGGGGTATGAATTTGGCTTGGCTCAAGTTCACCTGGTTCTACAATCTCTTCTACTTCAGCAACAGTAATTTTACCTGCTGTCGCAGCCATCGGGTTGAAGTTCATTGCTGTATGGCGAAATACAAGATTACCGTAGCGGTCTGCTTTCCAAGCTTTAACAATGGCAAACTCACCAGTAATTGATTCTTCTAAGATATACGGGCGGCCATCAAACTCTTTGACTTCTTTACCTTCGGCAACAGGGGTACCGTAACCCGTTGCAGTATAAAATGCTGGAATACCAGCACCACCAGCACGCATTTTTTCAGCGAGCGTCCCTTGCGGTGTCAAAACTACATCAATTTCGCCATTTAAAAGTTGTTGTTCAAAAAGCGCATTCTCGCCAACATAAGAAGCGATGATTTTTTTAATTTGTTTATCGTGAAGTAAAATGCCTAAACCAAAATCATCTACACCACAGTTGTTCGAAACAACTGTTAGGTTTTTAGTTTGTTTACGCTTAATTTCACTGATAAGTCCTTCAGGAATACCACATAAGCCAAAGCCACCAGCGATAATGGTATCGCCATCTTTTAAACCTTCCATTGCAGCTTCATAACTTGAAACCACCTTATCGAAACCGGCCATGAGCCTACTCCTTAATTATTCTGAGTGTTCTTTAGAGCAAGTGATACCTTGCTGACAGGTTGTTTATTTAATGCACTACAAATAGCCCAACCAGCTTTCGCCAGTCTTTCTAAATCAATTCCATGCTCTATGCCAAGCCCTTGTAGTAAGTAAACTACATCTTCAGTGGCAACATTTCCTGACGCGCCTTTGGCATAAGGGCAACCACCTAGGCCTGCAACAGCACTGTCAACCGTTGCTATACCGCGGTTTAGCGCGGTGTAAATATTTGTGAGCGCTTGTCCATAGGTGTCATGAAAATGTACAGCGAGTTTCGACTTATCAATATGTTGCAAGAGTAAATCTAATAACTCATCAACTTTTTTCGCCGTACCCACACCAATGGTGTCACCTAGGCTAATTTCGTAACAACCAAGCTCGAGTAATCGCTCTGATACTTTTAATACATCATTGTAGTCGACATCACCTTGATATGGGCAACCCATAACGCAGCTAACGTAGCCTCTAACACGAATGTTATTCGCTTTGGCAAAATCCATGACATCTTTAAAGCGATCAATACTTTCATCAATAGAGCAGTTGATGTTCTTTTGACAAAACGCTTCGCTTGCAGCTGTAAAGATAGCAAATTCTTGTATGTCTACTTGTTTAGCTGCTTCTGCACCACGTAAATTCGGGGTGAGGGCACTTAAATTAACGTCTGGTAAATTTAAAGCGCTTATTACATCGCTAGAATCAGCCATTTGTGGCACCCATTTAGGTGACACAAATGCGCCTGCTTCAATATCTTTAAGACCAGCTTCAGCTAGGGCGTTGATCAGTGCTACTTTATCTTGAGTACTAACGGCTGCTTCATTTTGTAAACCGTCTCTGGCGCCAACTTCTACAATGCGAACAAAATCAGGAAACTGTGCCATTACGCCTCCGGCTCTTCAACAATCGCTAGCATATCACCGTGACTCACCAGTTCACCTTCAGCAAAGCAATAGCTCGTTAATACGCCATCATGCGGGGCATTAAGGGTGTATTCCATTTTCATAGCTTCAATAATGACGACCGCATCACCTTTAGAAACAGTACTACCTACCTCAACTAAATGCTTAACAACAGTACCGTTGAGTGGCGCGGCAAGTGGTAGTGCATCACTTTCGTGCTCACTAATATAGTGTTTATCAATCAGCTCAAGCACCTTTTGTTGTGCTTTGTACATCACTGTGATGTGAGAGTCTGTTTGATTAATATGAGCAACAACTTTTTCGCCATTAACGACTAGGTTTGCAAGGCCATTTTCAACGTTGCCCGAAGTTGTATAGTCAACCCCGTCAAGGCTTATTCTAAAACCATCTGAGGTTTTAACCGCATGAACGTCTAGATCAACAAACGGAATCGTGGTTTTAGCGTCACTGTTTAGCATAAAGCCTGTTAATTGTTGCCATGGGCTGCTGCTTTCACCTTTTAGTTGATGTGCATACGCATAGGCTGCCACCACGGTTGCAATAACTGACTGTTGCTCGTTTTTAGCAACAAGGCGCTCACCTTGGTCTTCAATAAAGTGCGTATCGGGTGCACCTGCTTTAAAAGTAGGGTGGTTAGTAAGGTTATGTAAGAAATTAACGTTACAACTAAAACCTGCTAGGTGAAATTGCTCAAGTGCTTTCGATAAACGCCCCAGTGCTGCCTCGCGGTTATCGTCATGAACAATTAATTTAGCGATCATAGGGTCGTAGAACGGGCTAATTTCATCACCTGCTGCAATGCCTGTATCTATTCGTACAAATTCAGATTCGTTCGGTGTAAATAGGGCGTCAATGTGACCAGAACACGGAATAAAGTCATTGCTAGGATCTTCCGCATAAATACGCGCTTCAAAACTGTGGCCTTGTAGCTGAATATCAGCTTGGTTAAGAGGTAATGCTTGACCTGCCGCAATGTTGATTTGCCAATTCACCAAATCAACACCAGTTACCATTTCTGTTACTGGGTGCTCTACCTGTAAACGGGTGTTCATTTCCATGAAGAAGAATTCATCACCGCATAATAAAAACTCAACCGTACCTGCACCGCGATAGTTAATCGCTTGGGCACAACGTACCGCTGCTTCACCCATTTCTTTGCGAAGTGCATCAGATAAACCAGGTGCTGGGGCCTCTTCAATTACTTTTTGGTGACGTCGTTGTAAAGAACAGTCACGATCGCCTAAGTACACACAGTTACCATGACTATCGGCAAAAACTTGTACTTCAACATGGCGAGGTTTAGTGACATAGCGCTCTAGAAGTACTAAGTCGTTACCAAACCCGGCTTTAGCTTCACGTTTTGCGCCTTCAAGTGCACTGATAAAGTTTTTTGCGTGTTCAACAACTCGCATGCCTTTACCACCGCCACCAAAGGCTGCTTTGATTAGTACTGGATAACCAATTTTTTCAGCTTCTGCTTGTAAGAAATCAGTATCTTGATTGTCACCATAATAACCAGGCACTAAAGGCACATTTGCTTGGTGCATAATTTCTTTAGCACGGGTTTTTGAGCCCATGGCTTCAATGCTTGATGCTGGCGGGCCAATAAAAGCGATATCATTTTTTTCGCATGCTAGTGCAAAGTCACAGTTCTCAGATAAAAAACCATAACCAGGGTGAATACAATCAACATCTGCATGTTTAGCAACGTCGATGATTTTGTCTGCTACTAGGTATGAATCTTTACTTGGTGCAGGGCCAATGTGATACGCCTCATCAGCTAGCTTTACATGTTGAGCATGTTTATCCGCATCTGAGTACACAGCGACCGTCGTTAAGCCCATTTGTTTAGCTGTACGCATAACACGGCAGGCAATTTCACCACGGTTGGCAACGAGAATTTTTTTCAATGATTTTGTTGTCATAATGGTTCCTATTTCTGCCAGTTAGGGACACGTTTTTCAAAAAAAGCAGTGAGACCTTCTTGGCCTTCTTCAGATACACGAATGCGTGCAATGCGCTCAGCGGTTAATTCAATAAGTGCATCCTCAATTTCTTTACCTGCGACATCATTAATAAGCTGCTTCGCTGCTTTGACAGCGACAGGACCATTGTTAACCAGACTTTGTAAGTGTTTGTCGAGGGCTGTTTGTAAATCGCCAGTGACCTGGTGAATTAAACCAAGTTGCTTAGCCGTGTGAGCGTCAAATATCTCTGCCGTTAAAAAATAACGACGTGCAGCGCGCTCACCAATGGCTTTAATAACATAAGGGCTGATAACTGCAGGAACGAGACCTAGCTTTACTTCACTTAGGCAAAATTGTGCATCGTCTTGACATATAGCTATATCACAACAGGCAATTAAGCCTAATGCACCGCCAAAGGCTGCACCTTGCACTGCACAAACCGTTGGGTGAGGGCTTGTAGCAAGTACTTTCATAAGCTTAGCGAGCTGCATTGAATCCGCTAAGTTTTCAGCAAAGTCATTGCCAGCCATAGATTTCATCCAGTTTAAATCAGCGCCAGCAGAGAAATGCTTACCTTCGGTTTTAAGAACCAGTGCGCGCACATCACAGCTATTTGCATGTTCAATTAAACGGATCAGCTCACTGATGACTTCTTCGTTAAATGCATTGTGTTTTTCAGGGCGACTTAGTACCAGCACAGCCACATTTGATTTTGTTATTTCGAGTGTTACTGACATAAGGCCTCCATTACATTCTAAATACGCCGAACTGTGAATCGCGCTCTGGTGCATTTTTAGCTGCGCTTAAGGCAAGCCCTAATACATTGCGAGTATCAGCAGGATCGATAATGCCATCATCCCAAAGGCGGGCACTGGCGTAATATGGATGACCTTGTTTTTCGTATTGCTCGATAATTGGCTTTTTAAACTCGCTGACTTGCTCATCAGTCATGCTTTCGCCTTTACGGGCTAAACCGTCTTGTTTAACTTGTGCAAGAACGCCAGCAGCTTGTTCACCACCCATCACAGAGATACGGGCATTTGGCCACATCCACATCATGGTTGGTTCAAACGCGCGGCCACACATACCGTAGTTACCTGCACCATACGAGCCACCAATTAACACGGTGAATTTTGGCACATCAGCACATGAAACAGCGGTTACCATTTTTGCACCATGTTTGGCGATGCCTTCGGCTTCGTATTTTTTACCAACCATAAAGCCAGTAATGTTTTGTAAAAACACCAAAGGGATTTTGCGTTGTGCACATAGTTGTATAAAGTGCGCGCCTTTTTGCGCTGATTCACTGAATAAAATGCCGTTGTTGGCAACAATACCGACAGGGTGACCAAATATTTTTGCAAAGCCGGTTACTAAGGTTTCGCCAAAATAGCGTTTAAATTCATCAAATGATGAATCATCAACAACACGGGCAATCACTTCGCGGACATCAAATGGCTTTTTAAGGTCAGTACCAACAATGCCGTATATTTCGTTAATGTCGTAACGCGGCGGTTTAACATCATCAAGTAAGGGTGCAGTAGGGCGCTGATAGTTAATTCGTTCGATACATTGGCGCGCGATAGAAAGTGCATGAGTATCGTTTTCAGCATAGTGGTCGGCAACACCTGATGTTTTACAGTGAACATCAGCACCACCCAGCTCTTCAGCACTCACTTCTTCACCTGTAGCCGCTTTAACCAGTGGCGGACCTGCTAAGAAAATTGTACCTTGTTCTTTTACGATAATACTTTCATCAGCCATAGCCGGTACATATGCTCCACCTGCGGTACATAAACCCATTACGACCGCTATTTGTGGAATGCCTTTACCAGACATACGTGCCTGATTGTAGAAAATACGGCCAAAGTGTAATTTATCTGGAAATACATCATCTTGTTCAGGCAGGTTTGCACCGCCTGAATCAACTAAATAAATACACGGTAAATGACAACGTTCTGCGATATCTTGTGCACGTAGATGTTTTTTCACCGTTAGTGGAAAGTATGTACCGCCTTTTACAGTTGCATCATTGGCGATGATCATACATTCAACGCCTTTCACACGACCAATACCGGCAACAACACCCGCACATGGAATAGCTTGTTCGTACACACCAAAGGCAGCAAATTGAGAAATCTCTAAAAATGGCGAGCCTTCATCAAGTAGCGTTTCAATACGGTCTCGAACAAATAATTTACCACGGCCTTGATGACGCTCAATCAGGGCTGGACCACCACCTAAACGGATATCAGCTACCTTTTCACGCAAGTCACTTACGAGTGCTGCCATGTTGTCGTGATTTTGCAAAAATTGCGGATCGTGTGGATTTACACTCGATTTTAAAATCGTCATAACAAGGTCCTATCGGCTTTCAGTGAATAATTCGCGGCCAATTAGCATGCGGCGGATTTCAGATGTACCTGCGCCAATTTCATATAGTTTTGCATCACGTAATAAACGACCTGTCGCATATTCGTTGATATAACCATTACCACCTAAGATTTGGATAGCATCAAGCGCCATTTTAGTCGCAAGCTCTGCCGCATATAAAATCGCACCAGCAGCATCTTTACGAGTTGTTTCACCGCGGTCACAGGCACGCGCTACCGTGTAAACGTATGAACGAGCTGCATTCATTTGCGTGTACATGTCAGCGATTTTGCCTTGAATAAGCTGGAATTGACCAATTGGGCTATCAAATTGCTTACGCTCATGAATATAAGGAACAACAATGTCCATACATGCTTGCATAATGCCAAGCGGGCCAGCTGCTAGTACAACACGCTCATAATCAAGACCACTCATAAGTACTTTTACGCCTTCGTTTAAGTTACCTAGAATGTTTTCTGCTGGTACTTCACAGTTTTCGAACACTAATTCACAGGTGTTAGAGCCGCGCATACCAAGCTTGTCTAGCTTTTGCGCTGTTGAGAATCCAGGCGTGTTACGCTCTACGATGAAAGCTGTAATCCCTTTAGGGCCGGCATTTAAGTCTGTTTTTGCATAGATAACAAAGGTATCGGCATCTGGACCATTTGTGATCCACATCTTGTTACCGTTAAGCACAAATACATCGCCTTTTTTCTCAGCTTTTAATTTCATTGAAACTACGTCAGAACCAGCATTTGGCTCACTCATCGCAAGGGCACCAATGTGCTCACCACTGATTAGCTTAGGCAGGTATTTTTCTTTTTGTGCTTGAGTACCATTACGGTTAATTTGGTTAACACATAAGTTTGAATGAGCACCATAACTTAAACCAATCGATGCACTTGCACGGCTAATTTCTTCCATTGCAATGACATGTTCAAGGTAACCAAGGCCTGCACCGCCAAACTCTTCCGGCACTGTCATACCCAATAAACCCATTTCACCAAGCTGTGGCCAAAGTTGATTAGGGAAGGCATTGTCTAAATCTGTTTGTTCCGCAAGTGGGGCAATTTCTTGGCTAGCAAAGCTATTAACGTGATCGCGGATCATGTCTGCTGTTTCGCCAAGTCCGAAGTTCATTTCTTTGTATAGTGAAATAGTGCTCATAATGTGTGTTCCTGTGAGAGTCTGTTGACGAGATTGTTGTCAGGTTATTCGTCTAAATTATTAAGGGTTTCACGACAGCGACGTTCTGCTGTAACCAATTCCATCAGTACGACTTTAATGTCGTCCATTTGTTGGCTTAGGTCCGCTTTTTTCTCTGCGATAAGGTCAAGCATAGTCACAAGCTGTTTTGCACTTGATTTATCTGCATCGTAAAGTTCAAACAAACGGCCCGTTTCAGCCAAGGTAAAACCTAAGCGTTTACCGCGTAGAATAAGTTTTAGCCTTACTTTGTCGCGTTTTGAATAAATACGGGTTTGACCATTGCGATCAGGTGAGATCAGCCCTTGGTCTTCATAAAAGCGGATAGAGCGGGTTGTAATATCAAATTCTTTTGCTAGTTCGCTGATACTAAACGTTTGCTCATTGCTAGCAGGTTCAACTGCTGCGCTTTCGAAGTTTGTTTGATTGTCTTGTTTCATGATTTATTTACCTCATTCGAATAACACCAATATAAGTGAAGTTTACGTAAAGGTAAAGGGTGATTTGGGAGTTATACTTTAGACTTATAAAGATAACTGGTTGGATTTGTTGAAAAGCCTAATTTATCTAGCCTTGTAAGCAGATGTTCGATTTTTAATACAACAAAATACAGATAAGTTTACAGTTTTAGCGGCCGCAAAAAAGTTGATTTTAGATTTACGTTGGCGTAAACGTAAATATTATGTATGCTGAATTAAATCGAATTTAAACTATAACAAATTAACTGTTTGGTTACACATGATTTGAACACATGATGATAACCACTTACATGGAGCCAATTATGACTACTGAAGCCGTTGTTATTGTTGCCGCAAAACGTACCCCAATGGGTGGTTTTATGGGCGCACTAAGTGGTGCACACGCAACTGATTTAGGTGCTACAGCTATTAAAAGTAGCTTAGAGCAAGCCGGTTTATCAGCCGATAAGATTGATGAAGTAATTATGGGTTGTGTATTACCAGCTGGTCTTGGTCAAGCACCTGCGCGCCAAGCGATGTTAAAAGCGGGCCTTAATCAAGGTACTGGTGCAACAACAATTAATAAAGTGTGTGGCTCTGGCTTAAAGGCTGCGATGTTTGCCCATGACTTAATTAAATCAGGCTCTATCAACTCAGCGGTTGCTGGTGGCATGGAGAGCATGAGTAACGCGCCTTATATGTTACCGAATGCACGTTCAGGTATGCGTATGGGTCATGGAGAAGTAAAAGATCACATGATGTGTGATGGCCTTGAAGATGCTTACGACAACAAAGCAATGGGTTGTTTTGCTCAAGACACTGCCGATCAGTATTCAATTGGTCGTGAACAAATGGATAATTTTGCACTTAGCTCACTGACTAAAGCAAACAACGCGATTGAAACCGGCGCATTTGTGAACGAGATTGCAGCGCATACTATTTCTACGCGTAAAGGTGATGTGACTGTTGCGATTGATGAACAACCAGGTAATGCACGTCCTGATAAAATCCCTGGTTTACGTCCTGCATTCAAAAAAGACGGCACTATTACAGCTGCAAACTCTTCATCAATTTCTGATGGTGCAGCAGCGCTTGTGTTAATGCGTGAATCAGATGCTAAAGCACAAGGTTTAACACCACTTTGTCGTATCGTTGCTCATAGCACACATTCACAAGCACCTAGCGAATTTACGTTAGCACCGGTTGGCGCTATGCAATCGCTTTTAGAAAAAGCAGGTTGGTCTGTTAATGATGTTGATTTATGGGAAATCAATGAAGCCTTTGCGATGGTGACTATGCTTGCAATTAACGAGTTAAAGCTTGATGAAAGCAAAGTAAATGTCAATGGCGGTGCCTGTGCACTCGGCCACCCAATTGGTGCCAGTGGCGCGCGTATCTTAGTAACGTTAATTCATGCATTAAAGAATCGTGGTCTTAGCAAAGGTGTTGCCTCACTGTGCATCGGTGGTGGTGAAGCTGTTGCTATGGCAGTCGAAGCAATTTAATTACGTTTTCGAACTTAATCTCTCACAGCCGCAACGTATTTTAAAAACTATCATGTTGCGGCCTCTTTATACCCACTGGGGAGGAGTGCCTCATGCACCAAGTACCTTTATTTATCAACGGCGAATTTACCCAATCAAGTTCAACGCAGCTGATTGATGTTATCAATCCTGCAAATCAAGAAGTGTTAGCTCAAGTTCCGTGTGCAACGGATGCAGAAATGGATGCAGCCATTGAATCTGCAAAAGAAACTTTTAAAACTTGGAAAGAAGTACCTATATCTGAACGTGCGCGCATTATGATGAAATACGCTGCACTGTTAAAAGAAAACCATGACGAGCTTGCGACGATTATTTGTCATGAGTTAGGTAAAACATTTGAAGACGCCAAAGGCGATGTTTGGCGTGGTATTGAAGTTGTTGAGCAAGCAGCCAATGCACCATCATTAATGATGGGCGAAACAATGGAAAACGTAGCCCGTAAAATCGATACTTACTCTTACATGCAGCCACTAGGTGTATGTGCGGGTATTACGCCATTTAACTTCCCTGCGATGATCCCATTATGGATGTTCCCACTGGCTATTGTGTGTGGTAACACCTTTATTCTGAAACCATCAGAGCAAGATCCATTAACACCAATGCGTTTAGCTGAACTATTTGTTGAAGCGGGTGCACCAAAAGGGGTGTTACAAGTTGTTCATGGTACAAAACCACAAGTTGACCGTTTATTAGAAGACCCAGCAGTGCGCGCTATTTCATTTGTTGGTTCGTGTGGTGTTGGTGAATATATCTATTCAAAAGGCACTGCAAATCTTAAGCGTGTACAAGCCTGCGTAGGTGCAAAAAATCATATGGTTATTATGCCTGATGCGAGTAAATCGCATGTTGTTAATAACTTAGTTGGCGCGTCAGTAGGTGCTGCAGGTCAGCGTTGTATGGGTATTTCGGTTGCTGTATTTGTTGGTCAAGCAAAAGACTGGGTTGATGAAATTAAAGCAGGCTTTGAAAACGTACGCCCTGGTGTATGGGATGATGCTAACGCGGCTTACGGTCCACAAACATCAAAAGCAGCTAAAGATCGTATTTTATCACTTATCGCAAGTGGTAAAGCACAAGGTGCAACGTGCTTAATTGATGGCTCTGACTTCACAGTTGAAGGTTACGAGCAAGGTAACTGGGTTGGTCCAACGCTATTTACTGATGTAACAACCGAGATGGATTTATACAAAGAAGAGATCTTTGGTCCTGTATTGGCTTGTATGTTTGTAGATACTCTTGAGGAGGCGATTGAGCTTATCAATAACTCGCCTTACGGTAACGGTACTTCGTTATTCACATCAAGCGGCGCTGCTGCACGTAAATTCCAACATGAAATCGAAGTAGGTCAAGTTGGTATCAATGTGCCAATTCCTGTGCCACTACCGTTTTTCTCTTTCACAGGTTGGAAAGGCTCATTCTACGGTGATCAACACACCTATGGTAAGCAAGGTATTCGTTTTTACACAGAAACGAAAACAATTACTTCACGTTGGTTCGAGGATGATATCGCCTCAGGTCCTAACATGAGTATCAACCTTAAATAAGCCGTAATTAATTTACTGCTGAGCGAGCACACGCTCGCTCAAAGAACACACATTTAAACGACAACAATCGTTATTCACACAAGAATAAGACAACAAAATAGAGGTCTACTATGGACTTTAATTTAACCGAAGATCAGCAAGCGTTTGCTGAAACAGCTCGTCAGTTTGCAGAGTCAGAACTTGCTCCATACGCAGCTAAGTGGGACCAAGAACACATTTTCCCTAAAGACACGATAAAAGCAGCCGGTGAGCTTGGCTTTTGTGGTTTATATACCCCAGAAGAAGCGGGTGGCTTAGGTTTATCTCGCCTAGATTCAAGCATTATTTTTGAACAGCTTGCCATGGGTTGTACAGCAACGACCGCTATGTTGACCATTCATAATATGGCAACGTGGATGATTGCAAGCTTTGGTACTGATGAAGTTAAAGCTCAGTACTGTGAGCAATTAGTGATGGGGGAGTTACTTGCTTCTTATTGTTTAACAGAGCCTGGCTCTGGCTCTGATGCGGCATCGCTAAAAACCAAAGCAGTAAAAGAGGGCGATGAGTATGTGATCTCAGGCTCTAAGATGTTTATCTCGGGTGCTGGTGAAACTGACTTACTCGTTGTTATGGCTCGCACTGGTGGCGAAGGCGCAGCAGGTATTTCGGCATTTGTTGTTCCTGCTGACGCAGCGGGTATTGAATACGGTAAAGCTGAAGAAAAAATGGGCTGGAATGCCCAGCCAACACGCTTAATTAGTTTTGAAGGTGTAAGAGTTCCTGCGGCTAACTTATTAGGCCAAGAAGGCGAAGGCTTTAAGTTTGCAATGCAAGGCTTAGACGGGGGGCGTATTAATATTGCTACCTGTTCATTAGGTACAGCACAAGCAGCTCTTAATACTGCTCGCGAATACCTAAAAGAACGTGAGCAATTTGGTAAGCCATTAGCAGCTTTCCAAGCACTACAGTTCAAAATTGCCGATATGAACACAGAACTTGTTGCTGCTCGTCAAATGGTGCGCTTAGCCGCATTTAAATTAGATACCGGTGATAGCGAAAAAACCACTTATTGTGCAATGGCAAAACGTTTTGCAACAGATGTTGGTTTTAAAGTCTGTGATGATGCACTGCAAATTCACGGTGGTTACGGTTACATCAAAGAATACCCATTAGAGCGTCATTTTAGAGACGTACGTGTGCATCAAATACTTGAAGGCACAAACGAAATCATGCGTGTGATTATCGCACGTCGTATCTTAGCCGAGTCAGCTGGCGACATTCTATAAGGAGCATACTATGTCTAATCCATCGATTGATTTAAATATTGAAGGTAACGTAGCGGTTTTAACCATGAACAACCCGCCAGCGAATACCTGGACACAAGATACATTAACAGCACTTAAAGAGACTGTGACTGAGCTAAATGCCAACAAAAATGTGTATGCATTAGTGATCACAGGTCAAGGTGAAAAGTTCTTTAGCGCTGGTGCCGATTTAAACGTGTTTGCCAGTGGTGATAAAGGTGTAGCTGCAACTATGTCAAAAGTGTTTGGTGATGCATTTGAAGCACTAACCAATTTCCGTGGCGTATCAATCGCGGCAATTAATGGCTATGCCATGGGCGGCGGCCTTGAAGTTGCACTTGCTTGTGATATTCGTATTGCCGAAGAGCAAGCACAAATGGCATTACCAGAAGCAAAAGTTGGCTTACTGCCATGTGCTGGTGGTACGCAAAATCTTGCATGGCTTGTAGGTGAAGGCTGGGCAAAACGCATGATCTTATGTGGCGAGCGCCTAAAAGCAGACAAAGCACGCGAGATAGGCCTTGTTGAAGAAGTGGTTGGCGCTGGTGAAAGTTTAGCAGCGGCAATGAAACTTGCTAACCAAGTTGGCGAGCAAAGCCCGGTTGCTGTTTCTGCATGTAAAGAGCTTATTCAAAAAGGTCGGACACAACCGATGGCTCATGCATTGCCACTAGAGCGTGAGTTATTTGTACAATTATTTGATACGCAAGACCAAAAAGAAGGTGTGAATGCGTTCTTAGAAAAGCGTAAAGCTAATTGGGTAAATGGCTAATGACTAATGTAACACTACTAAATCATCAAGATGCGCCTGTGGTGTTTGAAACTGCTGAGGCCGCAAGTGGCCTCATTGCAATTGCGACACTCAATGCGCCAAAATCGTTAAACGCCTTAAATTACGACATGATCCAACTGCTTGAGCCTCAGCTTAGAAAATGGGCTGAAGATGACACTGTTGCCATGGTTATTTTAAAAGGTGCTGGCGAAAAAGCATTTTGTGCCGGTGGCGATGTAGTAAGCCTGCATAAAGCAATGAGCACGGGTGAGCCAGCTAATTACATCGAAGATTTTTTCTCACTTGAGTATAAATTAGACTATCTGATTCATTGCTATGAAAAACCAATTTTACTTTGGGGTAATGGCATTGTTATGGGTGGCGGCTTAGGTTTAATGGCAGGGGCAAGTCACCGCGTGGTAACAGAAACCTCTCGTATTGCAATGCCTGAGCTTACCATTGGTTTATACCCTGATGTTGGTGGCAGTTATTTCTTACATAAAATGCCTGAGCAAGTTGGTCTATTTTTAGGATTAACTGCAGCGTCTATCAATGCTGAAGATGCATTGTTTGTTAATCTTGCTGATCACTATGCAACTGCCGATAAATATGATGCTATGTTAACGGCCATCACTGATGAAAAGTGGGGCAAAACGGCTTCATTAAACCACGAAAAGCTGACTAAAATTTTAATCTCAATCGATAATATTTCAGGCCGTGTACCTAAAGGAAACGTAAAGGATAATCTTGAGGTTATTCAAAAGTTGGCTGAATTTGATTCATTGCAGGGCAAAATCGACTACATCCAAGGTTTAGATACCGAAGACAAATGGCTCACACGTGCGCAAAAGTCATTAGCGCATGGTTGTCCGCTTAGTTGTGCGCTGGTTGAACGTCAATTAGCAAACTCAAAAGAGATGACATTAGCACAGTGCTTCAAAATGGAACTAGGCATGTCGGTACGCTGTGGCGAAGTAGGCGAGTTCCAAGAAGGGGTCCGTGCGCTATTAATCGACAAAGACGGTGCACCTAACTGGCAGTTTAAATCGCTTAGCGATATCGACGAAGCAGTTGTAGATAGCTTCTTTACACCACGCTGGGATGAGCAAACTCATCCACTCAATTCGTTAACTTCATCTTAAGTCCAAGGGGTAAACAAATGGCTAAATTAACAATAGGATTTATTGGTTTAGGCAACATGGGTGGCCCGATGGCGGCAAACCTTGTTAATGCGGGTCACACAGTTCGTGTGTTTGACTTAAATAAAACAGCAGTAAGTGAACTTGCCGATAAAGGTGCAGTTGCTGCAAATGATGCGGCTGAGTGTGCCATTGGTGCAGATATATTTATCAGTATGCTTCCGGCAAGCAAGCATGTTAAGTCGCTTTACTTAGGTGAAACGGGTCTTATCAACTTACTTGATAGCAAAACCTTAGTCATTGACTGCTCAACCATTGACGCAGAGTCAGCGCGTCAGGTGGGCAGCGAACTTGCTCAAAAAGGCATTGATTTTGTTGATGCGCCGGTATCAGGTGGTGTTGCTGGTGCAACAGCAGGCACTTTAACCTTTATCGTTGGTGGTGAGCAAAGCCACTTTGAAAAAGCTAAGCTTGCTTTAGTTGATATGGGTAAAAACATCTTCCATGCTGGTGATATTGGCGCTGGCCAAGTGGCAAAAATCTGTAACAACATGCTACTGAGCATTTTAATGGCAGGTACCAGTGAAGCCCTGCAAATGGGTATTAACAATGGGCTCGACCCAAAAGTGTTAAGTGACATCATGACCGCAAGCTCTGGCCGTAACTGGACACTTGAACTTTACAACCCATGCCCAGGTGTCATGGAAACGGCACCAGCAAGTAATGATTACAAACCGGGCTTTATGGTTGATTTAATGGCGAAAGATTTAGGCCTTGCTATGGAAGCGGCTCAACAAAGTAATTCATCTACCCCAATGGGGTCAATGGCGAAGAATTTATACACTATGCTTCAGCATCAAGGTGCAGGTAGTGATGATTTTAGCGCTATTTTTAAATTATTCTCGAAGTAGGAGTTTGTTGTGGAAATTAAAAACAACAACATCGTAATTACAGGTGGTGCGCAAGGTTTAGGCTTTGCGATGGCCGAAAAATTTGCATCACTTGGTGCTAACATTGCACTTATCGATATGCAACAAGACGTACTTGATACTGCAGTATCTGCACTTTCTAAACATGGCACAAAAGTGATGGCTTATGCTGCCAATGTGACCGATGAAGACGCTGTTGTAGCAACGTTTAATACTATTAACAAAGACTTTGGCCATATCGGTGTGTTAATTAACAATGCAGGTATCTTACGCGATGGTATGTTTATTAAAGCGAAAGAAGGCAAAGTGGTTGATAAAATGTCGTTGGCTCAGTTTCAATCAGTGATTGATGTGAATCTTACCGGTGTATTTTTAGCAGGCCGTGAAGCCGCGAGCCACATGATTGAGTCAGGCAAAGGTGGCGTTATCGTTAATATGTCGAGTGTTGCACGCGCTGGTAACATTGGCCAAACAAACTATGCTGCATCTAAAGCCGGTGTTGTTGCGATGACAACAGGTTGGGCGAAAGAGTTAGGTCGCTTTAATATTCGTGTTGGTGCAATCGCACCGGGTGTTATCCGCACTGCGATGACAGATGCGATGAAACCAGAAGCAAAACAACGCATGATGGCGGTAACGCCTGTCGGTCGTTTTGGTGAAGCTGAAGAAATAGCCCAAACAGCACAATACATTGTAGAGAATGATTTCTTTACGGGTCGTGTTGTTGAAATTGATGGCGGTATTCGCCTTTAATTTTAAATGGTAACCCTTTACCCATTGAAAGTACCAAAACGGTAAGCCTAGCTTGCCGTTTTTTTATTTTTAAAGTATCTTAACTTCATAATTATAAGGAGATTTTTTATGAACACTCATGGCATTACAGTATCAATGAGCAAGGGAATTAAAGCTAACTTCAAACTGGGTGAACATTTAATTGAATACTGGGGTTCTGCTTACTCAGGTAAAGAAGTTCTGAAAGTAGACGGTGAATTAATAGCAGAATCACGTAACTTTAAAACAAAATCTGTTCATGAGTTTAATATTGATGGTAAATCCTGTCAGTTGTGTATAAGCGTTAAACCCTTCTTCAAGTTCTCAGCTGTTATATCATTAGAGTGTGAAGGTGAATTAGTACAACGCTACAGAATCACATACGGTAAAACACGAAAAGTCGCTTGGTATTTCAGGTATCTCGATCCCTTAGCATTTTTTGTTTTGGGATGGATATTCATGGCAGAAGTCATATCACTCAACGAGCTTATTTTACTTGCTGGCGCCATCTTAATTTTTTCAGAATTAGTCTTTAAAAATCATGGCTGGATCATCGAAGAGCAAAAGCCTTGTAATTAACTGTCTAGCAATCAATAATTAAGCGGTTAAATGCCGCTTAACTTTGAGAGATGCAGTGAATCCCAAACAAATCCGCAATTTTTATATCAATGAAGAACAGTCTGTTTACTTGCTGTCTCACCATGATGCTAAAAAGCACCGCCAATGGCTTAACATTTGTATTAAACAACTGACCTTGCTTGGTTACAGTGACGTTGAATTGATTGGTTCTGGAGCGTTTGGATTTGTTTTTGCGGGTGTTGATGATGAAGGCTTACCATGGGTATTTAAGTTTTCACGTATAACCCTTGCACAAAGTGTACGTGATCGCCTAGAAGACGAAGCGTATATGCTTTCGCAAGTTAATAACCCGCTCGTGCCAAAATTTTATGCTTTTGAGCGCATTAAAAAGCAAGGTATTTTAATGATGGAGCGCGCTCTAGGTGAAGACTTAGAAAAAATATCCATCAAACAGGGGCGTTTTAGTGCAGCAAAAGTCATGGCGCTGGCTCTTAGGCTACGCAATGTGCTTGTAGATTTGCGTGAACACAAAAATGGTCTAAGTCCACAGCCAATTGTGCATGGCGATATTAAACCCTCTAATATTGTTTATGATGAACAAACCAATAAATTGTCGTTGGTAGACTGGGGCAGCTCTGTTTATGCACAAATAGACGCTGAAGGGAATCCGGTTGCCAGCAATTTTATGGATCTTATGTCTGCTGATATAAGCACCACGAATGCACGTATGGGTGATGTGTATTTTATTGGTGACGAGCAAATGTCAGGTGGACAATCATCGCCACGATTTGATGAACAAGGTGTTGCCTCAACCCTTTATGCATTAGCCTCAGCTCAATCTTGCCGATTTGGTGCAGCGGTTATTCCGGCTACAAGTTTAAATTTACCTATGGAGCTTGCCCGAGTCATTGATGGTATGCTTTCAAAAAATAAGGCCACTCGCGATGGGGCGGGTGATTATTTTATGCGTAATATGCCTACAATGGCTAAAGCTTACCTACCTGAGCTACCTCGTAAAGTCATTCGCCCTTATATTCCTTATTGGTTTAGTGAGTTTGATGAGCACCCAGATACGGTGGTTTACAGCTCACGTAAGCAATTTTTAAGGCAAGCCGACCATAATCAACAATTACTTGATGTAAATGACGCTCAGCTCGATAGATACTACAAAGAGTTTTTATTTGATACCGGCGACACCGAAAAAGCTTTTCTGGCATCAATAAGCCGTTTAGCTAAATACCCGGTAGTAGGGGGCTTGAGCTTTCATTGGAAAGAAAACTCCCTGTTTGTTGAGTCTTCACTTATTCTGCATGATGAAACACTTGGCACTGCGTTTACCGATGCCATAAACAACACTGTGATGTTGGCGCAGGGAATTGAACAAAAAGGTCTCTTTAAATGTTGCCTGTTTGATGCACGTAAAACCATTCAGCTGGAACGGGATGGCACCGGTGCATTTAAGTTTGAGCATTTACCTGAGCTTGATTATGAAGTAATGGATTTACAAGCCTCAGACGTAACCAGACCGCATTCTTACTTTGAAGATGGTAAAGACCCTGATGAGCAGTTACAGCTCCCGAAAAAGGTCATTAAGTGCGTATTTGAGCTAAACCAAATACACCATACTGGCTGTATCATTTTTGAAGCCTTACCTGATAGGATGAAAATACATCATTACTATCGTTTGCTTGATGCCAGTAAAGAGCCTGAATTTAAACGCTTATTAAGCAAGCTTATGCAATATGCTGTCAATATCACTGATGTCGGTGTGGCAGGCTTTATGAAGCTACCTTACAAAAATACCCGTGAATTTGATTTGTGCACTAAACAGCCTGATGAGTTTTATCCGCGAGATCCGAAAAGAGAAACAATTGAGTAGATTATTTAAAGTTGCTAAATGACCTTCATTATGTGAATCACATTGGATATGTATTTTTTACGCTGTTTTTGTTCGTAGCTTTTTCTAGAAAATTAATTTTAGCTACATCCTTTAGTCTTGATATTATCCAAAAGTTTTAATTGAATCATTGAAAAATGTAGGGATAAGCCTAATTGTAAAAGTCGAATATGCTTTTAAATGGAATTAATATATGTTCTGGCTAATATCCTTTATTATTTTGCTCGCCATTACTGTCGTGCCATTTCCTTTTAAGATATATGGATATCTATCAGGTAAAGATGACAGTCCTAAGATTGTTAAATTTGAAGAAATAACGAATGCGCTCTTTATGTCATTGGGATTGTTCGCATTTTATGGTTTCATCACAGATAAAGTTTATCTAACACCTGAATTTTGGAATGGGTGGTTATGCGTCGCCATCGTATGGTCTTTGCTACCTTTATTTTGGTCACCTAAGCTTGATTATGCTAGTGAAATGCTCGGCCGTATTAATATGCGGTTGCTGGCAGCCGTAAGTTCTATTTTGTACCTCCCTTTGCTTTTTGCAGTCTATTTTTATGCAAACTAATTTTTCACTTCGTAGAACACTTTACCCTAAAGCAAGCTCATATTTAGAAATGAAACCTTAGAATGAAGAATAAAATAACCTGCTAAAGCAGGTTATCTACGGTGCAATCTTACTTATGCTCTTCAATGATCTCCGTGATTCCCTCTGCAGAGAGTATTTCTATCCAATAACCATCAGGGTCTTTAATAAAGGCTAAGCCTTTCATTGAGCCATCGTCAGGTTTTTTAACAAACTCAACATCGTATTTTGCAAAGCGCTCGCATGCTGCGTACACGTCTGGCACGCTAATACCGATATGACCAAAGCCTTTAGGCTCCTCATTGCCACTATGGTAACCAGCAAAGCTGTCGTCGTTTTCTGTGCCCCAATTATGTGTAAGCTCGATAAGAGCAGGGCGGCGAAATACCCACTGTGCTTTTTCTTTATCGCTGCCTGTTGGCATGTCTTGCTCATAACCTAAAAAGTACAGCGTAAACTCCATTTTAGGGAAGTCATATTTACCCAGTAACTTCATACCTAAAACGTTTTGGTAGAAATCTAAAGATGGCTTTGGATCTTTAATTCGCAACATTGTTTGTTGCATTACGTAATCTTGCGTTGCGTTTGCGATTTGTTCAGGTGACTCGTTGTAGTTAGACATACACATCCTTTTTAACTCAAATTACTGATGATGCAATCAGTCTAACATAATCAGGTTACCCTTAAATTAATAACAAATATTATTGACGTGTTTAGGTAGCACTTCAATTCTCAACTGCTAACTTGCTAACTTGCTAACTTGCTAACTTGCTAACTTGCTAACTTGCTAACTTGCTAACTTGCTAACTTGCTAACTTGCTAACTTGCTAACTTGCTAACTTGCTAACTTGCTTACTTGCTAACTTGCTAACTCAAATAAAAAACCGCCCAACAGGCGGCTCATTTCAACTTATAGCATAAAACTTACAGCTTTTGTCGATCAATTACCCCAAGGGTTACTCGCATTTGAACGCTGCTTACGTGCTCGTGCTTGCTGCTTGGCTTCTTTTTTAGCATGAATGCGTTTGGCGTCGGTAAAACTTAACTCACAAGGATCACCTGGTTTTTGATCAGCAGGGATCACACGATCGCGAGGTGGCAATTCATAGTTTACATCATCAGGGCGTGGTAAGTTTTTAAGACGATACAAATAAAAGTTTTCTACTTTTTCTTGTGCCCATTGGGTTTTACGTAAAAACTTAACCGCAGATTTAACATCAGGATTATTTTTAAAGCAGTTTAAACGCATATAGGCGTGGAGTAATTCCCAGCCATATTGTTCGACAAGCTCTGTGACGACTTGCTCGATACCAACACCTTGCAGTGGGTTATTGCTGAAAATTTCTTTATTACTCATTAGACTGTCCGGTATTACAAAACTAGGGTAAGTATAATTGCCTTTACCCTAGTTTTATAGCTATCTTGCTAAGAATGTTTGTTTTCGAGCTTATTCTTTGCAATTAACCACAACGCGGCCGCGAATTTCACCTTTTAGTAACGCTTCTGCATTTGCTATCGCTTGTGAAAGAGGAATTTCTTGCGATATGGTATCTAGGTATTGTGTTTCAACAAGCTCGCTTAAACGCTGCCATGCTTCAATGCGGTCTTCTTTAGGACGCATTACACTATCTATACCCATAAGGCTTATACCACGAAGGATAAACGGCGCGACTGTTGCTGGGAAGTCCATGCCTTGTGCTAAACCACAAGCTGTTACAACACCACCATATTTTATTGATGCACAAACATTTGCAAGTGTGTGGCTACCTACTGAATCAATTGCACCGGCGAATTGTTCTTTAGCTAGTGGTTTGCCCGGTGACGAAAATTCATCACGCGATAAAACACGTTTTGCACCTAATTTTTCAAGGTGCTGTGCTTCATTCATGCGGCCTGTTGTAGCAACAACATCAAAGCCAAGCTTGTTTAATAAATAGATAGCAAAACTACCCACGCCACCATTACCACCAGTTACAAGGACTTCGCCACTTTGCGGCGTGATACCTTGTTTTTCTAAAGCAATAATACTTAGCATAGCTGTATAACCAGCCGTTCCTATTTGCATTGCTTGCTTTGGTGTTAAGTTAGCGGGTAGGGGGATCAGCCAATCACTACTCATTGATGCTTTTTCGCTAAGACCGCCTAGGTATTTTTCACCAACCCCAAAGCCATTTAATAATACTTTATCACCTACTTTAAATTCATCACTGTTAGATTCGCTAACAGTGCCAGCAAGGTCGATGCCTGGGATCATTGGAAATGTTCTTACTACTGGGCCTTTACCAGTGATAGCTAAAGCGTCTTTGTAATTTAAGGTACTGTAGTCAACATCAATATTTACATCGTGCTGGTGGATATTTTCTACGGGAAAGTCTGTGTACTCGGCATGATAGCCTTGATCATCTTTGTTTATAACTACCGACTTTACTGATGTTGTCATGTTGACTCCTTTTAGACCGATCGTCTTTTAATGGTTAAAATAAAACCGTTTAAAACGGCTTTATAAAATTAAGCGTAAAAATTGTGCTGTATAAAGGGTAAGCGGTTCACTTGATTTATCAAGTTTAGAGCGCATTACTGCACCCTCCCAGCCAATCCAAAAAAATTCAGCAAGCATCTTACAATCTGATGCTTGGGGTATTTGTTTTAGCTTTTTTGCGTCAAGTAAGCACTGTTCAATTAATGCTTGCCAGCTATTGTAAGCCTTTTTGATGCGTTCAATCATGAAATCATCAAGGTAACTGAGTTCTTGGTTTAAATTGCCAATTAAGCACCCACGTGTAAATTCAAATTTTGCCATCCCTTGTTTAGCATCATTTGCAAACAGCACAATTCTCTCAAGAGGTGTTGTAGCTTCGTTTGTTAAATGGCGTTTTAACTTTGCTTGAAAATAATTGTCATAAGCATCGATGAGTGCTAAGCCAAAATCATTTTTACTTTTGAAATAATGATAAAAAGACCCTTTTGGCACTTGAGCCGATTTTAAAATTAAATCAATGCCTGTTGCGCTAAAGCCTTTTTCGGTCAATACAGCTAAGCCCGTATTAATTAATAGGGCACGAGTATCTGCATTTGAACGCGCTATTTTGGGTGGCCTGCCGCGACGGCTTGGCACTGTGCTATGTTTTTCCATGACGACTATATTAGACCGATCGGTTTTTAATATGCAAGAATTAATTTGACTAAATTGTAATCATCATAAATTTGTCATGATTACAATTTAAATGGGAACTTTGCTAAAAAAGTGTTGGTCATAATTTAGGAGGCTAAAAAGAGCTGTATCGTGTTTAGCTGAATTTAAGTGTATTTATAGGTCGTTTTAGATGAAGAGGTACGACCACTTAGTCATTTTAAATGTTAATTCATTTGAGCATCAGCATGTTAGTTATTGTCAAACTATTTAATTGTTTTTTGCCATTTGAATTTAACAGTTTTATTAACTATTCATTAAATGTAGATGTCAATTTCGCTACATATCTATAAATATAAAAGGTGAGGATATTACCTATGAAGAGACAGAAAAGAGATCGTTTAGAAAGAGCTCATTCTCAAGGTTATAAAGCAGGCTTGGCAGGCCGTTCAAAAGAACAATGCCCTTATCAACAAATCGACCCTAAATCTGAATGGTTGGGTGGCTGGCGAGAGGCCATTGAAAACCGTAATATGTTCAAAACTTAATATAGGCACCTTATTCACGCAAAAAAGCCCCATCAAGGGGCTTTTTTGTATCTGCTATTTTGTATCTTAAATTAAAGATTAAAACGCAGATGTATCTTGGAAAAGACCTACTTTTAGATCTTTTGCTTCATAAATAACGCGGCCATCGACTTCAACAGTACCATCAGCCATACCCATGAATAATTTACGTTTAATTACACGTTTCATGTCTAATCGATAGGTTACTTTTGTAGCAGTTGGTAAGATTTGACCTGTGAACTTAACTTCACCTACACCAAGTGCACGACCAAGACCCGGACCACCTGACCAACCAAGGAAGAAACCAACTAATTGCCACATTGCATCTAGGCCTAGACAACCTGGCATTACCGGGTCACCTTTAAAGTGACAGTCGAAGAACCAAAGATCAGGGTTGATATCTAGTTCTGCAACGATCTGACCTTTACCGTGCTCACCACCGTCAGCAGTGATAGAGATAATGCGGTCCATCATTAGCATGTTGTCACTTGGTAAACGACAGTTGCCTTCACCGAACATTTCACCTTGACCACAAAGGACCAATTCTTCTTTTGTATAGCTGTTTTTAGGTTCCATAACTCTTATTCATCGCTTAGAAATTGCCCCGTACTTTAGCGTACACTTGTACGCTAAACAACTCGGAGCAGTTAATTTTTTGCTATTTTTCGCTTGTTTTATGACCATTTAATTAAAGTGTCGCTGATAAAGGTAGATAAAACCGCGCATTGTGAAGTAAAAATCATTATAATTGCTGTGATTCTTTAACCAGTCTAAAGGAAATTTATGATCCTTTTTGTAAACTCACTAACAGTGATTGATTTTTCTTACTTGTGTAATAAACGCGGCGCAGTTGGCGAGAGCTGGATTGTGGATTTAACTCTGCACGGTCAATTAAATGATGAGTCGATGGTCCTTGATTTTGGTTTAGTCAAAAAACAGATTAAGGGCATTATTGATAACTGTATCGACCATAAACTTGCTGTGCCTAACAGTCTAAACGGTTCAATTATAAAGCATGCTGATCACAGCGTGTTAGATTGTCACTTTGGTGATAATTACCACTTAGCTATGAGTGCTCCAAATCAAGCATTTTGTTTAATTGATGCTGATATTGTAGATGAAAAATCGGTAACTGAGTTTTTAATTAAAACTATTATGCCTGAGTTACCTAGTAACATTGAAAAGATTGAAATTAATTTATACCCAGAGCACAGCCAAAGCTTTTACTATCACTATAGTCACGGTCTTAAGAAGCACGATGGTAATTGTCAGCGTATTATTCATGGTCATCGCTCACAAATTGGTATTAGCCTTGATGGTATGGCTATGCCTCGCTTACAAAAAGAGTGGGCAGATAAATGGGAAGACATTTATTTAGCAACAGCTGAAGATGAAATTAATAAATCAGACCTTAAGCATGTAACAGCACAAGATAACGATGTATGTTTTGCTTATACATCACAGCAAGGCTATTTTGAAATGGCGATTGATAAGTCACGCTGCGACATTTTACCTTGCGATACTACGGTTGAGTGCATTGCAGACTACTTAAGTTCACAAGTTAAAAACCAATACCCTGAATCAGAAGTAAAAATTACAGCTTATGAAGGGGTTGGCAAGGGGTCTATAAGTTATGCGTAAAGGATTACTAATAGCAGCATTTGCAGGATTGTTTTCTTTAACTGCAAGTGCTGTTGAATTAAAAGGACATTTAACTCAAGGCGGTTTAGTGACTGGCCAGATTGAAGGTGCTAAAAGTGTTAGCTTAAATGGTGAGCATCTTAAGCTTTCAACAAATGGTGAGTTTGTGTTCGGTTTTGGTCGTGATGCTAAGGCAAATCATACCCTTTCTTGGGTTGATAGGGCAGGTGTAAGTCACGAACAAGAAATTGTGATCACAAAACGTGATTACAAAATTGATAAAATCACCGGTGTTGCAAAAAAATATGTCTCGCCCCCTAAAGAAGTGTCTGAACGTATTAGCCGTGAAGCTGTTGCTGTTCGTAAAGCTAGACAAGTTAATTCTGATTTACGTTATTTTTTAGATCCCGTTTATAAGCCTGCAGTTGGGCGAATTTCTGGTGTTTATGGTAGCCAGCGTTACTTTAATGGTGAACCACGTCGACCACACTTTGGATTAGACATTGCCAATAAAACGGGTAGTCCAGTGTATGCCCCAGTCAGCGGCACAGTGGTTTTTGCTGATGCTGACTTATATTACTCTGGTGGTACTTTAATTCTTGACCATGGCCATGGCGTTACCTCTACTTACATCCATTTAAGCAAATTAGATGTAAAAGTAGGGGATGAAATTAAGCGTGGCGATAAAATTGCTGAGATCGGCGCGACTGGTCGAGTAACCGGCCCTCATTTAGACTGGCGTTTTAATTGGAAGAATGAACGCCTTGATCCTGCGCTAATGATGCAAGATACATTAGCTAATAAAAAGTAGAGACTATGACACAACAAATCGATCGTGACGCTATTATTGCAAAGCGTATTGCTGACTCAACAACATCAGTAACAAAAACTGTTTTTCCTGGCCGTACCAACCACCACAATACTTTATTTGGTGGTGACGCGTTGGCGTGGATGGATGAAGTAGCGTTTATTGCTGCTACACGTTTTTGTCGTAAGCCACTTGTAACGATTTCGTCTGACCGTGTAGATTTTAAAGAAGCCATTCCGGCTGGTACATTCGCAGAGCTTATCTCTAAAGTTGTACATGTTGGTAATACCAGCCTTAAAGTAGACGTTGAAATCTTTTTAGAAAGAATGCACAAAGATGACAAGCACTTAGCTATTTCAGGTAGCTTTACGTTTGTTGCTGTTGATGATAACCACAGACCAACTCCAGTAGTTTGCGATAAAATGATTAACGGTTTCGAATAAGACTTACTGCAAGTTTAAAGTAAATTAAGTACCTTCGGGTGCTTAATTTTCTACCGCAAAAGAACACATCATACTAAGTATGTTATATGAATCTATCAGCAAGGAACAAAATATGCAGCTATAAGTAATCAAAGGGGGGAGTGCGATGCGTTTAATATTACTGGTTATTTATATATTAATTATATTGTTGGCTTTTAATCAACTCGAAGGTTACCTGTTTGATTTAGCAGGCGCTTTGCGGGGCGTGCTGATTATATGTAGCTTATTACCTGCAATACTTTTATTGTTATGGAGTAAAAAGCTTTCTTTTTGTTTAGTTTTTTTAAGTATTGGATTAGTTCTATTTCACTTTAAACCTTACTCATCATCTGAAGCTGTTAAAAATTCCGATATCAAAATCGCACAAGTAAATTTGCAATATAGCAATCCTAACTTAGCACAGATCATCGACAGTCAATTTTTAGGTACGCAAAATGATATCTTGGTACTGTTTGAGTTTAATGATACGCAGCGACATGTGCTTGATGAACTCAACACGCAATATCATTTGTTTGGTTATGCTGAAGTTGAAGGGGCACCATTTGGCATTCTTGTTATTTCCAAGCTACCTATTGTGCAAAGGCAAATTAAACGCTTTGATAATCCTAAACTTGGCTATGTAAAACTTAGTTTCTTGTACAATAACATTATGTTAAATAGTGTTTTTTTTCATCCTCCATCACCTAGAACTCATACTTTATGGAGTCAGAGAAATAGGGTATTAAGTGAAGTTAGTAATGAAATTCAAAACTTGAAAGGGAGTTGGTTAGTTGCCGGTGATTTTAATACAGTACCTTGGTCACGGTACTTTATAAAGACTAAAAGCAGTTGCTTTAATCGCGCAGGTTTTTATACAAGTTGGTCTTTCAATAATCAGCTAAGTGATTTAAAAGTTTTGGGTTTACCAATAGATCATTGTTTAGTGAGTGAAGATATTTCTTTATCTAATGTTGGTGTTAACTCAGTAAACGGCAGCGACCACAAACTGCTGCACTATGAACTCACATTTTCTACGCATTGATTAAATTTAAGGTGACTATTTTCAATTAATATATCAACCAGCATAGTTAGCTCAAAGTTATCCCAAGGTTTTGCGGTAATCATATTAGCTATATTATTGTTAAGTGCACTTTTAGAAGCTTCTAGCTCTGCATAGCCAGTAATCAAAAGGCGAGAGCAGTTCGGCTGTAGCAATTTAATATCCTCTAAAACAGCAAAACCACTGATTGCAGGCATAAGCAAATCACAAATGACTAAACTAATTGGGTTCTTTTTCGCATACTCAATTGCCGATAGAGGGTCGCTGAAACAAATTACATGGTTGTTAGTACCTAATAACCGTTTTAGCGAACGTAAAATTGCTTCATCATCATCGATGATTACAATGTTTTTTTTCATGAATGCGCTCCAAATAAGTGCTTCAAGTCATACAGCATATGTTTAAAGTTTCGTTTATGAGGGAATAGCCAAAAGGCTCTGTTTGAATACATAAGTGCTTTTGAATACTGACCAAGTTCACGGTAGAACTCGCCATAGCATTCACTTAATCGTGCTTTAATTTTTTTTCGTTCATTGTTTGATACAACAGATTGGTTACGATTAATAATTTCGACCATCGCTGCTAATCTATTTTCTCTATTTGATGTTATAGAGTTAGCACGCATTAGATAGTGCATTGCACACAGGGTTGAATAACCTACATAACCTTTTTTAGCTATTTTTAACCAGCAATCTAAATCGGTAGCGCTACTTAACTTATTATCAAAACCGCCCACCTCAACAATGGCAGAGCGCTTAACCATGACCGACGAAGTGCCAACAATGTTGGTGGTGATCATTTGGCTTATTGGATTATCAAGAAATTGGAAGTCTGTGTTTTCTTCATTGCATTTAAACTCAGGCCAGTAATCAAAACAGCCAATTATATCTTCGTTCTTTTCATTAAAATGCATGTAGTCAGTAAAACTTAACACGCAATCTGGGTGTTTTTTATGAAATGATAACTGAGCTGCAAGTTTATCTGCTGACCAATAATCATCGGCATCTAAAAAAGCTAAGTACTCTGACTTTGCTTGCGTAATTGCCAGGTTACGAGCAGCGACAACCCCTTTTCTTTGTTGGCTAAAGATGCGTACTTCACTTTTGTCAGCAGCTAGTTGCTCAAGGTATTCTTTGCTGCCATCTGTAGAGCCATCATCAACAATAATGATTTCAAAATTTACATTTTTTTGCTGGTAAATGCTGTTAATACACGTATCTAGATACTGCAAACAGTTGTAGTTAGGAATGATAATACTGACTTGGCTGTTCATAATATGCTCCAAAAGCATTAATTTACGTATTGAAGGATACGCAATTTAAAAGCCAGCTTTAAATCTGTATTTTCTGTTAAATTACTCAGCCTTTTCTCTTTGTGCGTTGCATTTTGCAAATCTTCGGTAATTTTTTATCTCAATTCGGGAATATTTCGGTTTTTTTGCTGGGTATGGAACTTGCCATAGCTCTTATAACAGTTTTTATAGGAGCGTTTTTATGAAGCATATTGCTATTTTGGTCCCAAGCTTTCCAATTGCATCAGAAACATTTGTTGTAACGGAAATTAAAGCTCTTCTAAACGCAGGGCATAAGGTGACAGTTCTTACATTTGAGAAAACCTCTGTGATGATTAATTTAACCAGTGCCATTGAAGTTAAAAAAATCACTAAACCTGCGTTTAAATTGATCTTACCTTCTATGTTTAACATTTATAAGTTAGCAAGGGCAACGCATACTGCAGCTCAATTTAAATCAATTTCAACACAATCATTACTTGCGTATGGTTATCAAATTGCACGCTATATAAAAGCTGCAAAGATAGACCATTTACATTGTCATTTTATGCATGGCCCACTTGCATACGGCATAGTTGCTGCAAAACTATCAGGCATTACCGTGTCTTCTATTGGCCACGGTCATGATGTTTACGTTAACAACGCAGATTTAAAACCAAAACTAGCACTTTGTGATTTTTCGATTGCTGTTTGTGAAGAAATGGCTATGCAATTTAAGCGCTTTTCAAAGAGCAATGTTAAATTGCTGCATTGCGGTATCGATACCAGCCAATTTAAATTTGAACCATCTTCACTAAATGAATCTGTTCGGTTGATTTTCATTGGCCGCCTTGTCGAAAAGAAAGGTCTGCAATTTCTACTACCTGCACTTAAGCATATTCCAAAAGAGTTTGGTATTACCCTCGATATAGTAGGGGACGGGCCAATGCTGAACGATTTAATGTACATGGCTGAAGAGTTAGGTATTCGTAAATATATACGTTTTCTAGGTGAAAAACCTCATGACTGGGTTAGTTCAAACCTGATTTTCTACTCGGCCCTTATTGCCCCTTTTTGTGTCGCAGAGAATGGCGATCGTGATACAGGGCCGTTAGTTTTAAAAGAAGCTATGGCGTGTGGTCTTCCTGTACTGACTACCACGTTAATGGGAGCAAACGAAATTGTTACCTCAAGCGTTGGTATGAAGTGTATGCCAGGCAGTATCTCCGGGCTTAGCAAAATGCTTTATAAATTTCACCAATTATCTCCACATAAGCGTTATCTACTTGGTCAAAATGCTAAGCAACATGTTAACGAGCATTACAACGCAGTTAAGCAAGCGCAGCAGCTTTCCAAATGGGTTGAATCTTTATAGGGAGGTTTTATGAGTAACTTAAAACAAATCGGTTACTTTGCTTTAGCTATTTTTGCAGTAAAAGGGTTTGGCTTTTTGCTTTTACCAATTACAACTCGCTTTTTAGAAAAGAGCGAGTTTGGTGAACTGAACTTTTTAGTGACCATGTCGGCGCTATGCTCTTTAGTGGTTTCGCTTGGTTTACCTGAGCTACTGCTAAAACAACAGTATCCATCTTTTCGTGAAAAAATGGCGTTATTTAGAGACTCTCTGGTATTAACAATCTGTTTTAGTGCGCTTTTTTTAGGCTGTAGCTTTATATTTAGCGAGCAAATTATTGCAACCTTACCTGCGCAAATAAAGGTGATTGATTTTAGGTTACTTATTTTAAATTTAACTTTTGCCTCGGTACTTGCTATCCCGTACACCTACTACCGTTTATTTGGCTACGCGCAAAAATATTGCTTTTTTAGTATTGCGCATACGGTCATGCAAACTTGCTTAACGGTCACTTTGTTAGTACTTGGCCTTAGTGTAACTGGTGTAATGATTTCTGGTGTGGTGTGTACCTTTATGATTATGTTAGTCACTTTGAGTGATATGCGACACGTACTTAAAGTGAGCTATTCACGTTTTAGCTGGAGAATAGAAAAATCACAGACGTTATTTTTAACCTCAATTATCGCGTCAGGATTGTTTGTTTATGTAGGGAATGGTGCCGAGAACTGGTTCATTGTTGCACAGTTCAACGAGAGTGTTTTAGCAAGTTATTACGTCGCAGCACAATTCGCCATTATAACTTCATTTACATTTGAGCCAATCCGACTTTGGTGGTTTGCTAAGCGCTTCAGCTTAATTAAGCAAGATAAAACGCAATATCAAAATTATGCAATAACCTCATTAAATGCAGGCTTAGCTATGTGTGTTTTGATGAGTTTACTGGCACCAATCGCATTAAACTCAGTACTTCCTGCTGAATACCATGGCAAAGATAGTTGGCTGATTTTATTAATTATTGTTGTAGCTATTCGTCATCACAGCGATATTTTTAATATAGGTTGCTACATGCACAAGAATGGTGTGTTTGTATCCTTAATTAACTTTATCACAGCGCTTTTAGGCCTAAGTCTACTGTATTTTTTAGTGCCCAACTTTGGAGTTGAAGGCGCAATTTTGTCGTTAATTATTATGCAAAGCTTTAAATTAGTTTGCCTTTACTCAGTTAGTCAATATTTCGAACCTCTAAATCTAAATTTTGCTGCATTAATTCCAAGCTGGTTAGCATTGGCCTCTATAACGTTTATCACATTACAGTTTAACGAGCTTAGTTATGCTAAATGGGTGGTGTGTTTAATTTATTTAGTTGGCCTAGCATTCCAATATAAATCTTTGATTAAGCATGTAATTACAAGCTTAATGAAGGAGCATCAATATGCTCAATTACTATAAACAAAATCAGTTATTCATTAATGGCATTTTAGTAACCTTACTTGTGGTTGTTACCTATGCCATTTTGGGCCCGATAGCAGTTTTTGCATTGCTGCTATTACCTTTTGCCGCTTTCACTGCAGTAAAGGTAAGTGTGGCTTTTATAATTTTGTTTATTTTATTTAGCTACTTTAGATTACACGAAGCTTTTCCTTTTTTAATGCCTTTTAAAATTCCTAAGTTACTCGCGCTTGCGTCACTATTGGGAATAGCTTGGCACCTGTTTATCTCACAAAAATTAAAGCCACATTGGCATACCAATCATCTGATATTTTTTGTTTGGTTTATTTGGCTTACTGTTTGCGTTTTTAGTGCCTCAAATCGCGGTTTAGCGATGGAGTACTGGTCAGGTGTACTGACAAAAGTACTCATTATGGTATTTGCAATCTCGTGGTGGATGAGCACATTAAAGCATTTTAATGTGGTTAGAATTGGCATCATGATCTCAGGTGCCGCCATTGCTTTAGTTGCCCTGAATAACAAAATGAATGGCATTGGCCTAGTAGAAGGTACCCGCGTCACTATTTCGCGAGAACTTCGCTCGCAGCTTGGTGATCCTAACGATTTATCACTTGTAATGATGTTTCCCGTGTCTTTTTTAGCTGCTGAAGTATTTGATTCAAGTGCCCATAAATTTAGACGCATCATTGCATTTATTTGCTTAGTTATCGCAATCAGCGGTGTTATTGCAACACAAAGCCGAGGAGGCTTACTTGGCATTGCTGCTGTACTTAGTTTCTTTATTTACCAGAAAGTTAAAAATCCTGTAGTGGTCGGCTGCATTGGTGCCGTGGGCATGTTAGCCATGGTTGCTTTTGCAGGTATTGCAGATAGACAAAGTGGCGGCTCCCATGAAGGTGGTGTTGATGAATCAGCTATGGGCCGTATTTACGCATGGCAAGCTGCAATCAATATGGCGATACATAATCCATTAACTGGGGTTGGGGTTAATAACTTTGTCGTTAATTACTATTTTTATAGCCCACATTGGGATGGCAAGAATCATGCAGTACACAGTACATGGTTTCAGGTATTAGGTGAAACAGGTATCGTCGGAATATGCATTTTTGTATTAGTGATTGCCTGTATTTATCGCACCTTGAACCGTGTGTTCTTAATGAATAAACAGATTAATGACAAACAAATTGATGTAAATGCGAAAGCGCTAAAGGGCGGCCTAATTGGCTTTATGGTGTCAGGCACCTTTTTAACTCAGGCATTTACATGGCCTATATATATCATTCTTGCTTTAACCATTGCGTTAGAAAAGCTTGTAATTGATAGACAAAGGGAGAGCTCACATGAGTGAAAATATTAAACAATGGCTTAAATCAAGTGACAGCCCATTTGCAAAATCACTTTTTCAATTTGCGAAATCGATTCGCAATCCGCAAATGTGGGTTATCCCAGGTATTCATTCATTTATATATAAATTGCATTTATTGGTTAAAACAGTAGTGAGTGAGCTAGGGCGCATTTTTTATTACACACCACTATTTAAAAGCCAAATCAAGGGCTCAAAAGCAAATTTATACCTATATTCTGGTATGCCGCAAATTTTAGGAAAACTTGAAATTAGCTGTAATGACAACACACGAATTAGTGGCATCAGTACTTTTTGTGGGCGTAGTCATGGTAATAACACACCTAAACTTATAATTGGCAGTAATGTAGATATTGGTTGGCAGAATGCGTTTTCTGTTGGTCGAAAAATTGTTTTAGAAGATGATGTTCGCCTTGCAGGTCGGGTATTTTTAGCTGGTTTTCCTGGTCACCCTCTAAACTCTGAAAGACGTGCTCTAGGTGACCCTGATGATGAATGCCAAGTTGGCGATATCATTATCAAACAAGGCGCTTGGATAGGCACCGGCGCAACTGTGCTTGCAGGTGTAACAATAGGCGAGGGTGCTATAGTTGCTGCAAGCGCGGTAGTTACTAAAGATGTCCCAGCAAATACTATTGTTGCTGGCAATCCAGCTAAAATTGTTAAACAGCTGGAGGGGACGCTATGAAATTTATTGTATTCGGCGAAGACTGGCAAAGTCACCCAAGTAGTACACAGCACCTATTTAAACAACTAGCAAAACAACATCAGGTTATTTGGATTAACTCGATTGGTATGCGAAAACCAACATTTCGCTTGATTGATGTGAAACGAGTTTTTAATAAATTAAAAAGCCTTTTTTTATCAAAGCGCACAGGGTCAAATGCTAAAACAACGAATACTAGCCAGAATATTAATTTAACAGCACACACATTAGCGGTTTTACCTTGGCACGATAGCGTTATAGTAAGGCTATTTAATAAATGGATTTTTAATCGAAAAGGTTTCATAGATGATGAGCCAATTGTTTATTGGCTTAGTGTGCCTACTGCAATTAGTCTAATTTCACCGCGAGAGCAGGATAAAGTCATTTATTATTGTGGAGATGATTTCTCGGCACTTGCTGGGGTTGATCATAAAATGGTCGCGCCATTTGAATGCGCACTTATCGAAAAAGCTGACACTATTTATGTTGTGAGTGAGCCTCTAGCCAACAAAATGCCAAAATCTAAAGTAAAAATGCTTTCTCATGGGGTCGATTTAGAACTATTCACCACGCAAACACCGAAAGCCTTTGAACTTGAACAAATAAGCAGACCCATTATTGGCTTTTATGGCTCCTTAAATGCTTGGCTTGATAAAGCCTTATTGTTAAGGCTAGCTAAAGATAGGCCTGAGTATCAATTAGTATTGATAGGCCACCTTGTCGAAGACTTCTCTGATCTAATCAAGTTAGACAATGTAACCCATATACCGGCTGTAGAGCATGATCGTTTAGCTTCATTTTCTCAGCATTGGCAGGTATCTATCTTGCCATTTGTTGATAATGAACAGATCAGGGCCTGTGATCCACTTAAATTAAAAGAATACATAGCCACAGGCACACCGATTGTCACGACACGCTTTGCTGCGGTTAATCCGTACCAAGAGACCATATTAATAGCAGACAACCACCAGGGCTTTATTGAGCGTGTCGACTATGCTGTAAGCCTAAGTAAATCAAACAACTTGAATTGGCGAGCAAACCAATCCCGGCAGGCAAGTGATCATAGCTGGCAAGCAAAAGCCAAGCTAGTCTGTAAACAACTTAGGTTTTGCTAAACAAACCTTTCAATCCAAAGCCGCATCTTGTATCGATACAAGATGCGGCTTTTTACATTTTGGCTCACTAACTGCAATTAAATAACTATCTATAGAAATCTCGGTTGTTTTTATCAATTTGCAAATTAAAACCGAGCAATTTCGCAAAATGCAAAGCAAAAGGTAAAGTATGTTAGTTAAAGAGCAGATCAAACGGTTAATTTATTTAGGGCTTTATGCGCTTTACACGCGTATTAAGCTCTTTATTATTCCGTTTTGCATTGTGCCAATCGTCGTCATTGCGCTTGGCTTATCTGCGCAAAAACAATATACCAATCACGCAACAATCTTAATTGAAGAGTCTGCACTACTTAACCCTTACTTAGATGATCTGTCTTTTTCGTTTCAGCTTTCTGATCGTATGGCAGCGCTGCGTACCTTAGTTATCAGCCGTAAGGTACTTATTGCAGTAGCAAAAGAAACCCAATTAATAGCTGAAGATGCAACACCCAAACAAGTTGAAGAAATCCATCAAAAACTATCTAAAGCATTATCTCTTTCGTTAATTGGTGATGAGCTGGTACGCATTAACTTTATTTGGCATGACCAATCTCAAATGAAGCCAGTGCTTGAAAAGGTGGTAGAAAAATTTATTGAACGTTTATTAGCTCCAACAAAGGCGTCACTTGATACTTCTGAGCAGTTTTTCTTTAAACAGCTCGATAGTTTACGCGAAGAACTTGAGTTATCTGAAGAAGCCCTGGCTGATTTTAAAACCAAAAACAGTAATACCTTACCCGATGTATTACATAGCAATCGCCAAACCTTCGACAGCTTACTAAGCGAAAAACAACAAAAGCTGATTGCTCTTTCAGGCGCTAAAGCAAAACTGAATGCCTTAGTGAGTAAAGTAGGGCAGGCCAATCCAATTTTAGGCAATTTAGAAGAAAAGATAATTCGTACTGAATCTGAATTAAGTCTTTTGAGAACACGCTATACCGATAAACATAGCAAGATTATCGAGAAAAAACGCACACTGGCAAACTTAAAAAGTCGCCAACAGGCGCTGTTAGCATCTAGTGAAGAGCTAGATACAACGAATCTTGATCAGTTATGGCAAATGGTTAATACGCTTCCGTCTGGTGATGGTAAAGAGAGCAGTGTTTTAGTATCACAACTTCTTGCGCTTGAAGAGGCCCGTAATAATTTACTTCAGCAAGAGCAAGAATTTGCAATGCTCGAAGAGCAAGTGCAGCTTGTCAGTGAACGTCTGTTAGTAACCAGTGATGTAGAAAAACAATTACGTAAACTAGAGCGTGATTATGATGTTAAACAGTCACTCTATAAAGACATGCTTAGCCGTTACGAAATGGCCAAAGTCACAGGCAAATTAGTTAAATACGAAGGACCTGACAAAGTTAAAACAATTGAGCGAGCTTATAGCCCAACACAACCTATCAATACCTCAATGCTAATGACCGTTATCGTTGGCATTGTACTTGGGATTTTCACAGGTAGTGCAAGCGTATTTGTTGCTGCACTTTGTGACAGTCACTTAAAAGATATTAAAACCATCGAAAAACTTACCAGCGCAGAGGTGGTAACAGTACTTCCTATCGTCAATGCCGAATCTAACTTCGGTAATATTGAAGGAGATAAATTATGAATGTCATGCACTTAGTTCAACACCTGCAAGTAGGTGGCCTAGAAAAAATGGCAATTACTTTACTCAAAAACAGCCAATTTAGTAGCTCAAGTATTATTGTTTCTCTTGAGGGAGACAGACAATCTGCGTTTCAGCAATGGCCAGAGCTTGAACAATTTAGCTATCGCGTGATTTGTTTAAACAAAAAATCAGGCGTGAGTATTTCTGTTATCGCAAAGATAAAGGCATTAATAAAAGAGCATGATATCGATATTATTCACAGTCATCATGTTGGCCCTGTTATTTATGCTGGCCTTGCTTGTGCGTTGACCGGTGATTCGGTTCGTCATATATCAACAATTCATGATGCCTGGTATTTAAATAACGTTAAACAATGTACTTTCACTAAGTTGCTGGATTTATTGACAAATATTTATTGGGTTGCTGATGCACGTATTGTTGCTGACGAATTTAGAGCTAAAACGTCAATCATTCCTGAGCGCACAATTTTAAATGGCATTGATTTCGATACCTTTGTGGCTATAAATAAAACAACGGCTAGAAGTCAGCTTAACTTACCCTACACAGCTAAGTTGGTTGGCTGTGCGGCCAGGTTAATTGAAGGAAAAGGTCACAAAGATCTTATTCATGCTTTGCATTATTTACCTCAGGATTACCATATTGTGTTTGCAGGTGACGGCGAACAGAAAGTCACTTTAATGAATTTGGTACGTAATTTAGGCCTTAACGAACGCGTGCACTTTTTAGGTAATGTACAGGACATGCGGGCCTTTTATTCGAGTATCGACGTTATGTGTTTGTATTCACAACGAGAGGGTTTGCCATTATCAATTATTGAAGCTATGGCGTGTGGTATTCCGGTTGTAGCTTCCGATGTTGGAGGCATTCATGAAGTTCTTACTAAGAATGAAGGTGAACTTGTGTCTCCTCACGAATTTAACAAACTTGCACCGGCTATTTTAAGAGCAAGTAGACTTCCGCATGGTTTATGTATTCGTCATCACGCTATTGCTATTGCGGATGCCAGAACCATGAGTAGTAAATACGACAATTTATATTCTGCATTAGCAGTGTAGGAGCCAACCATGACTTTTTTTACTACATTATTTATCATTTTGATGTGTATTGCTGCATATCATCATATTGGCTACCCATTATTACTAAAGTGTGTTGCAGGCAAAAAGCAAAAAACAAGCAAGCAAACCGTTTTTGATGACAACTACACACCGAATATTGCTGTTTTGATGTGTGCTTACAATGAACAACAGCATATTGCAGAAAAGCTTTATAACCTAGCATCACTAGTATATGACACTCATCATTATTCTATTCATGTTTATTTTGATGGTTGCACCGATAAAAGCTATCAACAAGCTCTTCAAGCACAGCAGGTATTACATAAGCAAGGCGTGCAGTGTTATTTTCACCATCGTGATGAAAACCAAGGTAAAGTACAAGGGTTAAATACCTTGATGGGGATGGCGAAATATTACAATGATATTTTAATGTTCACTGATGTTAGTGCTTTATTGAGCATTGATGCATTAAACAAAGTAGCTAAGCAATTTAGTGATCCGCAAGTGGCAATTTCGACAGGTGTTTACACCTTAGATGAAAATGCCCCTGATGCACAAAAAGCCTACTGGCACTACCAAAACCAAGTGAAAAAATCAGAGTCAAACCTTGGCGCAGTGATTGGCGTACCAGGGGCAATGTTTGCAATGCGCGCTGAGTATGCAAATGAATTAGAGAAAAACACCATAAACGACGACTTCGTGCTATCAATGAAAGCTTTAAGCAAAGGTGGTAAAGCCGTTGTTGATGAAGACGTAATCATTTACGAGCGAGAATGCGATGAGCAAAGTGAGGATTATAAACGCCGAGTAAGATTAGGTGCCGGTAATTGGCAACAAATAAAAGCGCTTCTTTTATTACTTAACCCGCGTTTAGGGTGGACTTGTATGAACTTTTTCTCGCACAAAGTATTGCGTGGGGTTATGCCAATTATTTTAGCCTGTATTTATGCTTGTGTATTTATAGAGGCTATCGTCACGCAGTCTATGTGGTCACAATTGATTGCTACAGGCATTTTGTCACTTCACGCAGTACAAGCTGTTAAAACTATATTCGCCTTTAAAAAACGCATTCCTATCGTCGATAAAGTTAATTACATCTTAAATAGCTACTTTTTAGCACTTTGGGGGATCATTCGTTATGAACAAGGTTACTTCGACACCCCTTGGCAACGTGTAAAATCTGCGAGTAAAGCACAAACCAAGTCTGTTATTAGAGTCATCAAACGAAGCCTAGATATTGCAGGTGCCTTATTTGCGTTAAGTCTAGTTTGGCCTATTTGTTTAATTGCAGCGCTGGCTATAAAGCTTACATCTAAAGGTCCTATCATCTTTAAGCAACTTAGAGTGGGTGAAAGCTCAGATGACTTCGTTGAGTTATTTTATGTTTATAAGTTTCGCTCTATGGTTGTTGATGCTGAGTCGCGTTCTGGTGCTGTGTGGGCCAGTAAAGATGATCCAAGAATAACGGCAGTAGGGCGCTTTATGCGTAAAACACGAATTGACGAACTTCCGCAATTAATTAATGTGCTCAAAGGCGAGATGTCATTAATTGGCCCAAGACCAGAGCGTCCTGTTTTTTATGGTAAATTAGAAAAAGACATCCCTTATTTTTGCCAGCGTACTTACGGGGTTAAACCAGGTATTTCTGGTCTTGCTCAAGTGATGAACGGTTATGACGAAACCATAGACGATGCACGCAGTAAAATTGGCTGGGATTACGCCTATTCACTGAGTATGTCATCACCGCGTGCTTGGGCGAAGCTTGAGTTTTCAATTGTGGTTAAAACATTACAAGTTGTCTTTACAGGCAAAGGGCAGTGATACCAATCCACGTCTTTTTTATCAAATAAATTAAGCAAATCACGTTGCATAATGCAAATTAACACTAAAAAGTTAATTGCATTATGCATCACCCCATCATTTAACCTTTAAATTTCAACACCTTATAAACTGGCATTTTAGTTGTACTAGTTACTATGACTAACCAATTTAACTAAGGTGAAGATCATGGCTAACAACACATCATTTTCTAACGATACCAAACTAATTTCACTACCTAGTGACTTTTCTGGTCTAGCCGTCGATGGCTTTAAAGATCAGTTTGAAGAGGTTGCACATGGCAAACAGCAAAGTGTGGTACTCGATTTTAGCTCTACTACATTTATTGATTCATCTGGCATTGGTGCCATGGTGTTCTTATATAAACGTATTGAGAAAAAAGGGCAAAAATTATCACTGCTTAATGTGTCTGGGCAACCACACAAACTAATGAGTCTATTAAGAGTTGATAAGACGATTCCATTTATCGAACAAGCTGATATCGCGTGAGGTGATTTATGAAGCACATACTATTTACAATCATTTTGCTAACGCTTGGTGGATGTGCTTCTTGGCCTGATGAGGGGCAAGGAGGCTGGGCAGAAAAATATCAAAATTATCCGCTTACTGATGAACAACACGAGATGATCTATGACACACAAGAAACCGTGGTGCTAAGTGAATTTGAGCATCATGTTTTAAAGTTAGATTTATTAAAAGCACAAGGGATACAGCAATGTATGCCAGCACAACTGCTAAAAGCACAAATATACGAAAACCGTATAAGACGCCTAATAGCAGCGCAAATGTGGTCTGATGCTGAGCATGATTTACTTATTCACTATCACGGTTTAAATCAGCTTGCGAAGCACTTTGAAACTGTTAATTCGATGAGCCAATGTGCAGGCGTTACTGATACTGAAAAAAACATGACAGCATCACTTAAAGACCAGATCACTGAGCTTTTAAATAGTGATAACCAGTTCTCGCTTAATGATTTTCAGGTTACTCCTAAATACATCACACGTTTAGCACAAGCGGCTGACTTAATTAAACAAGTTGATGAAGTTAACTTACTGCTTGTTGGTCATGCTGACATTAGTGGTCAGCAACAAAACAACTATGAGTTAGCACTTAAGCGTGCAGAAACAGTAAAACACTGGCTAGGTATTTATGGTGTAAACCCAGCGACAATAACAACCTTAACGCAAGGTAGTTTAACACCGTACAGCGACGAACCTGACTCAAAACCTAAACGTCATTCAGATAGACGAGTAGAGGCAATTATTATCGACATGAGTGACGATAAAGCCACTACACAAAAACATGCATTATCCAGCTGGACCAAAATCTTAAATGGTCCTAAGGAGCAATAACATGAAACAGTTAATCTTACTTTGCTTACTCATATTCACGTTACCCTCATCTGCAGAAGAAATTGAAGTGGGTAATAAACTTTACTTGTATTTACCTGGTGAAGCTGAATTTAGTGAACCGTTTGAAGTTGATAAAGAAGGGGCTATTACCTTACCTGAACTAGGTCGTTTTAAAGTAGCAGGCTTACAGTTAGACGATGTACAAAGCCAATTACGAACTGCATTAAGTGAAATGTATGTGGCGATGGATGACTTTTATGTCGAAATTCATTCTCGAGATATTTTCATCAATGTAATGGGCTATGTGAACGACCCATCACAAGTGAGTATCCCTAAAGATGGCAATATTCAAATGGTAATAGCCCGTGCAGGTGGCTTAAAACCTGGCGCTCAGTTAGACCGTTTACAAATCCGCCGTGGCACCGATGTGATTGAGTTTAACTATAAAGCCTACTTAGATTCAGGCAACATTGACTTATTACCTGCATTACAAAGTGCTGACACAGTCTTTGTTCCAGTGTCTCCGTTGTTAGGTAACGTACAAATTGACTTTGATGCACAAACCTTAAGTGCGTCAGGTGATGCAAGTGATAACAGTGCCATTACTTTACTTGGCGAGGTGCACAATCCTGGTAGCTTTTCATTTAAAGAAAACATGAGTGTACTCGATGCGCTAATGCGTGCTGAGGGTGTAACCCGCTATGCAGATGTAACCAAAATTCGCGTTATCGTAGATAAAACCCCAGTCGTGTTCGATTTAAAAGCGTATTTAGATAAACCTAATAACGACACTATGCCAGAGCTAAAAGCGGGTTCTACTATTTATGTGCCAATCATGGTTGATGATGTAAATACCACTTCAAGAACAGTTTATATCATGGGCGAAGTACAAAAGCCGGGCGCTTATGAGGCAGGCGAAAGCACCAGCTTTTTGGATATTCTGGCTAATGCAGGTGGCCCAACCCGTTTTGCAGAAACTCGCCAGATTAAAATCTTAACTCCAGCAGGCGAAAGCATCTTATTTGACCTACAAGGTTACAGCGAAGGTTTAGTAACAGTAAAAGTGCCAAGCCTAAACCCAGGAGATGTCATTTTTGTCCCAGAGAAAACAGATCAAAACGAAAAAAGCTGGTTAAAAGTACCACCAAAACGTGCAATCAAAATTATTGGTGCCATTTTATCTCCCGGTCGTTATGAGTGGAGCCCTGAAATGGATTTTACTGATTTACTTGCCCATGCTGGCGGTCCAACTAAAGGTGCCAATATTAATGATATTAAAATTGTTAGAAACGGTGAGGTGACTAAACGTTTCGATTTAGAGCAATACACCATAAATGATTCGGGTAAGTATGCACTACCAAGTTTAATTGCCGGCGACACCATTATTGTTGAAGAGTTACCAGTTGACCCTGCAGACAATAAATCTCAATGGATCCGTCAAGAATCAAGCAAGTCTATTTACATTATGGGGCAGGTGGGCTCACCAGGTCGCTATGCATTTAATACCAATATGCACTTTATCGACATTTTGGCCGCTGCTGATGGCCCTACAGATAACGCTGACTTACGCAATATTCGTATTACTCATCGTAACGGCAATTCAGCAAGAGTCAGTAAATTAAACCTTGCATTGTATTTTGAAACCGGTGATGAAACCTTATTTCCACACGTTTTACCGGGCGATACCATCTATATCCCAGAAAAAGATAAAGACTGGTTACGTACGCCAAAAGAGCAAGTAGTTCGCATCATGGGCGCAGTTGAAAAGCCTGGTCGTTATAGCTTTGATGACACCATGACGGTACTTGACGTACTAGCAGAAGCGGGCGGCCCATCAAGCTCAGCGCTTATCGACAAAATCGTGGTGGTAAATCATTCATGCTGTAAAGAACAGTCTCGTGTATTTGATTTAGAAGAGTTTGTTAAAAACCCTAACTCAGCGTATATCCCTGTGTTACGCGCTGGCGATACCTTATATGTGCCAGACAAAGGTCAGGATTTAATGAGCCAGTTTAAATCAAACTTCTTAGACTTTATTACTGTTGTTGCTTTAGTGGTGGGCTTATGAAACTAATACCAGCACAATATCAAGAACTTGAAGCCGTGTGTAATGAAATAGATAACAGCAAAGCGCGTTGTATTTGCTTTATATCTTTAACCGGCAACGAGGGCTCTACATCACTTTGTGCCAGTATCGCAAAACGCTTAAGTTTGCAAGCCGCCAAAGTGCTGATTATCGACTTAAATCCGTTAAATCCATTTAAATTCGAAAAGCCAGAAACACCGGAGTCTTGGTGCTTCAGTGATATTTCATGTCAGTTGAATATTATCAATACTGAGCAAGTAGATTTGCTCACCATGCAGCACCTTAAAGAGCTCGAATCGGTCAAAAATAAAAGTGTACTAAATGATGCTATTGAGCGCATAAAGCAAGAGTACGACTATATTTTTTTAGATATGAGCCCTGCTCTTAAATGCAATCGTGGCAATGTACCACTGCATGCTCTGAGTTTATGTACCGAACTGACATTTTTAACGGTATCTCTTGGTTATAACGACGAAGAAGCTTTATGTCACGGTGTGGCTAATCTAGAACACGCAGGCGTTAATAATGTAAAAATTGTTGTTGCTCAGCATCAGTTTGCTCCATTGGGTAGCCGTATCGTTAAAACGCTTAAAACATTAGAACCTAGATGGCCTAAACTGACAGAGTACTTACTAAACAAAGTTATTAAACAGCGCTGGTTGTTTTTACCTTATTGAGAACCTGTATGGACTGCTTATATCAAAGATCATTTAGTTTAGACTGGCCTACAGTCAGTGAGATTCGCCATATTTTAAAACATGTTTTGACGGCGATCAGTGTTAAAAATCAAGATATAGATGCAGCAGGGTTAGTAGCAACCGAATACCTAACTAATCTGTTACGCCATAGCCAAGAAACGTCAATGCATGTGCAGTTTGCTATGCATAAACTGCCCGATAAACAGCTGCTAATAGAATTTAAAGACAGCATGCCAAGCTATGATTTATTTAATCAACAAGCATCAGGGTGGCAATTAGACAGTGGTGAATTAGTTGAAGGGGGTATGGGGGTTGCGCTCATCAAGCATTACTTTCCAAACGCTTGTTATAAAACTGTTGGCCAACAGAATACATTCTCTTTTTGTTTAACCAATATCGATAAACGACCCACGCTTATATACATAGACGATGATAAAGCACAACTTGCTTTACTGAATGCTTATTTATCTGAGCATTTTCAGGTTATTTGCTGTGAAGACAGTGAATCGGGTTGGCAAGAAATTCTCACCTCTGGGGCAACAATTTTATTGCTTGATCATAAACTTAAAAATGGCACAAGTGAGCCTTTACTTAAAAAGCTTAATCAATCTAACCTAAAAACTAATTTATCTGTGGTTATGCTGACAGGTGATGACAGTGAAGAACTTATAAAACGTATAAACCTGTTAGGTGTTGATGATTATTTAGTAAAACCCGTTAGCAAAACTCGGTTATTACAAAGTATCGAGCGCATTGTGCATCGTTTTTCTGCATTAAAGTATTTAATTAACGAAGAGCGTATGCAAACAAGGCAAAAAATAGGGGAGTTTAATGCCTATAATTTTGGCTCAATTATCAGCCAAAATGGAGGAGATTTTTGTATGTACCCCCACCAGCAGCAAGCGCCCGTGATCATTGGCGATATGATGGGGCACGGTATAACAGCACTAAAAGAAAGTTTTGCCATAAAGGGCTTTTTAAGTGGCTGTTTAGCGACAGAAATCCCAATACAAAACGTTTTAACAACCTTAAACCAAGCCCTGTATGAACAGCGGTTATGTAAAAATAGTCTAGTCACTTTACTAATAAGTTTTATTGAAAATAACACACTTCACTGGTTTAACGCAGGCCACCCAGCCCCCTGTGTGATAACCAAAAATGGCAAATTGATACAGCTAAGCGGCACTGATCCCTTACTAGGCCTTAGTGATGATCATGTTTATCAACATTATAGTTATGACTTAAATGACGTTGAACACATTTTATTATTCACCGATGGTTGGCTTGATAATCAGCAATTAAGCGATGTAGACCAAATTATTACTAAATTAACTGACGAAAATGTGCAAAGTGAAGAGTTTGCTTATGCACTTTGGCAGGCAAGCCAGGTTGAGTTAACTGCTGAAATAGACGATGCCTCGTTAATTGTGATCAATAAACACTAAAGTTTGAGTTTACAAACCGGTCAAATACGCACTAAGCTACTAATAAGGAACTGTTAAATAATCACTTTATCTCAGCATAAAACGATAATAAAGGAAGTCTGTAATGCCACCTAAAATACTCATTGTTGAAGATACAGAATCGCTAGCGCTGATGTACCAATCATATTTGATTCCAACCGGGGTCGAAACACGCATTGCCTACAATGGTGAACAAGCCGTAGTTGCTCTGCAGGAGTTTGAGCCTGATTTAGTGATTTTAGATGTTATGCTGCCAGATATGAACGGGCTAGATATTTTATCCTCTTTAGACCCAGACTCAGCTCCACAAGTGATTGTTTTAACAGGGCATGCCACTAAAGAAATGGCAATCAAAGCCATTAAACTCGGTGCCAGTGACTTTCTAGAAAAACCAATCGAAGCCGATCGTTTTCGCATTACAGTAAACAACGCATTAAAACTTAAAGATTTAAAACAAACAGTCAAAAGTTATCAGACGACCTACGAGAATGGTAAATATTATGATTTGATTGGTAGCTCATCAGAGATGCAATCTGTTTATCAAATCATAAAATCTGCTTCAGCGAGTAAAGCTACTGTTTTTATCACAGGTGAAAGCGGAACCGGTAAAGAACTATGTGCCCGTGCGGTGCATTTAGCCTCACCTCGTGCTAATAAACCTTTTGTAGCGCTTAACTGTGCAGCTATCCCTAAGGATTTAATTGAGAGTGAAATATTCGGTCACTTAAAGGGAGCATTTACCGGTGCGATAGCCAACCGGGAAGGGGCCGCAGGACAAGCCGATGGCGGTACTTTGTTTTTAGATGAACTATGTGAAATGGACATAAATTTACAAAGTAAGCTACTGCGCTTTATTCAAACCGGTTGTTATCAGCAAGTAGGTAGCGAAAAAGAAGTTAAAGTTGATGTCCGCTTTGTTTGTGCCACCAATCGAGACCCATTATTAGAAGTGCAAGAAGGCCGTTTTCGTGAAGACCTATATTACCGCTTACATGTTATCCCTATTGCATTACCCCCATTAAATCAGCGTGGTAAAGATGTAATAGAAATTGCTGATGCGTTATTTAAAAAGATCAGTAAAGAAGAAGGACGAGCATACAAAGGCATGTCAGAAGGGGTTAAAAACTTGTTTTTAAGCTATGCCTGGCCTGGTAATGTTCGCCAATTAGAAAATACTATTCGTAACATTCTCGTTTTGCATGATGAAGACTATATAGAAGCGAGTATGATCCCAGCCTTACCAAATGCACAAGGCCAAACACATACAGCCACAGCTGCTATTTCCACTGTTAATTCAGAAAGCATGGCAACAAAGAGCCTTGTAACACCGACAACAGAATCTGCTCCTGTAATGAGCGAAGTAGTAACAGCATTTTCTCAAGCTGATATTGAACCGCTTTGGTTAGTAGAAAAACGTTATATTGAGCAAGCCATTGATGCTTGTGATAACAATATTCCTAAAGCTGCAGCTCTTTTGGATGTGAGTCCATCTACGATTTATCGTAAAATTAAAAGCTGGGAAGAGATGCAAGTAAGCTAGAGCTATAGACTCTATCTAGCTGCTTAAATTGCTGCTCTCCAGAAAAACGTTGTTGAACAAGTTTTTGTGCATTGCCTTGCATGTAACTTCTTTGATCAACGCTCAACATAAGTACGTTGTTCAGCTGTTTATGCAAAGCGTCGCTTGTACTTTCAGTCATCATTAACCCATTTGATAGGTGCTTTATTATCTGTGGTAACTGACCAACAGGCGATGCAATAACGAGTACCCCGTGTGCCATAGCTTCTAATGCCACCATAGGTAGACCTTCAGCCCGAGAGCAGATCACCAATACATCAAGTTGTTGCCATATTTTTCGTTGGTCACACTGGCCATGATAACTCACCGCTGACATATCAAGCTCATTGACCATAGGGCCATCACCAAACATATGAAATTTTAAGTTAGGTGTGTTGAATCGTTTGGCTGTTTCAATAAAAATGTCAGGGCCTTTTTCATGGGATAAACGACCAACAAATCCAACGTTTAATTGATCATTATTTTTTATACCTAAAACTTTAGTATGCTCATTTACTGGAATAAAATTTTCAAGTAATTCAGCATTGTAAAGCTCTTCGGTGAGTTTGCTAGAAACAGCAAAGTTAAGTGAAAAGTAACTTAGCAGTTTGTCGAGCTTATTGTAAAAATAAACCTTCCCCGTGCCTGCTTCACCGGCATGATAGGTTGAAATACAAGGGCGGTTTTGCCAGCGACACACTAACTTGCCCATGATACTTGCCTTGTACCCATGGGTGTGGATTAACGCTGAGCGAGGAAACATTTTTAGTATTTCGTTCAAGCTTTTTAAATTTCCGCCAGCAAAACCGAAAGTGATATTTGCATTTTCTAAGCGCTTATATAATTCACGGTTATTATGATCTTGATAAAATAGTACCGAGCTCATAATATTATATCGTTCTAACAGCTTACTCATGGCAATCAAATGGCTTTCGATGCCACCAATTAAGCTTGAATCTACGAATAAAATAACACTGTATTTCATATTCACTCCAAGGTGAGACCATGATAGATACTGCGACCTATACGCAATTACAACAAGATGTTGGTGACGACCTAGCAAAACAACTTTTGCAGGTATATATCACTGAGTCCCGCCAAATCGTTGCTGATCTTGCTGATCTTGCTGACGCAACGAAACAGTCTGAAATCGAAATAAATGCCCACAGTTTAAAAAGCAGTAGCCGTAGTTACGGGGCATTAGCCGTAGGCGGCCTTGCAGAACAAATTGAGCAAAAAGCGAAGGCATCACAATTTGACGATGAACTACAAAGCTTAATAGCCTTACTGCAAGACCAATTTGCACAAACGCTAACTCACGCGCAAAGTTTGATTGCTACTGACTAGTTCCTCAGCTTCTAGGCTTAACGGCATTTTTAATATTTCGCCAAATACATTACTTAGCTGCTCAATGTCGTGCTGCTGGTTTGGCGATTTAACAACATCGTCAAAGTGAGACACAATTTCACTAAGCGCATCTAAAGAGATACTCATGTCACAAAACCGGTAACCAAGCATGCCTTCGAGCCAATCAACCGGTTGCATATCGAGCGATTTAATTACGCTGGCTTCTTTGGCAATATTTTCGATAAACAATCGGCATGCTGATGTTTGTTGCACCGCTTTAGCTATGTCTTCAACTAACATGGCAGGCATTACACTGGTAATTAAACTTCCAGGGCCAATTATTAGCATATCGGCGTTTTCAATAGCTTTAACCACACCAGGAGCAGCATTCACATCTTGTGAGAGCGTTAAATAGTCTGGGAGCTCTTCTTGTGAATCAATATCGCATTCACCAAATACTTTGATGCCTGATGACATAACCGCTAGTAAATCGGTCGGCTCGTCTGACATAGGTAGAATCGTTTCTGAATTGCCCAGCATAGCATTGAACCAAGCTACAGCTTGAGTTGCTGAATTAGTTTGTTGGGTTAAGCTTAATAAGGCTAAATTACCTAGGCTGTGGCCATTGAGTTCACCACCATCAAAACGATGGTGAAAAACTTGATGGATTAATGAGTCACTATCAGCTAATTGCAAACAACAGCGTCTAATATCACCAAGGGCAACTACATCTTGGCTTTGACGTAATTTACCTGTGCTGCCGCCGTTGTCTGTGGTTGCAACAATAGCTGTCAGTTCAGCGCAGTGAGGTCTAATAGCGCTTAACATATGGGATAAACCGTGTCCGCCGCCTATACATACTATTTTCATAACACTCGCCTTAATTAAGCTTATTTAATATTTAGGAAGCATGGCCCGTACCAAGTGTTCGGATTTATATAACACAATGAAATTTAAATAATTTATTTTGATATTTTTATGGCTAAACTGAGAACTGTTTTCTATATTTGCAATATGCGATGCAATATTAACTAGGAATGGCAATGGCAGAGTTAAACTTAGAGCAATTACAACTTGAGCTAACGGCATTTCATGGCATAAATGATAGCCGTGCATTAAAAGCTCAACTTGAAAAAGTGCTTCTGCCATATTTTTCGTTTAAAGAGTTTTGCTTAATAAACTTCGAAGATTCAAAAGCATCCCTCGAAATGCGTACTATTAAGTACATTGAATTTGACGAAACAATATTAAAGTCAAAGTTACAACAAGCGCAGTCACAGTGGTTATTTAATGAAGATAACTCACTGTTTTATAGTAATGAGTTCGTAAATAACCTAATTTTTCATGTTGATATCTCTGAACACACAACGCAGTGCTTGGTCTTTTTCGATATAAAAGAGCAGGCTAGTTTTAATGATAAATCACAAACCGCAATCAAAATCTTATTACAGCAAGTAGCGGTTCAATTAGCTGCGCAAACAAGGCTTAACCGGCAAAAGTTTCACTCAACCTCTTTACTAACAAGACTTGGAGAGTTATCAGAACTATTCAGAGACTTCGCCAGCGAATGGTTTTGGCGTACTAATAAAGATGAGCACTTTATTAATGTTTTAACTACCGCCAGCCATAGTAACTTATACAAACGCCATTTTTTACATAAAAATTTTGATGCCATTATCACTGAGCAGGAACAAAATCATTTAAAAAAATGGTCACACTTTAAACACTTGCTGGCAGATCATGCTGAGTTTTTAGATTTTGAATTTGAAGTTAATTCGTCGCCTCCGGCCTGGGTCTCTTTGAGTGGTAAGCCACAATTTGATTCAAGCGGGAAATTTCGCGGCTATTTAGGCATCGCAAAAGATATCACGGTTAACAAAGAGCGTGAGCAAGCACTACAATTAGCAAAAGAAAAAGCAGAAGAAGCAAACCAAGCAAAGTCACAGTTTTTAACTGTGATGTCCCATGAGATCAGAACTCCTATGAACGCCATTGTCGGCATGTTGGAGTTGTTAGCCGATTCAGAACTTAATGACAAACAAACTCGTTGGCTTGATTACGCAAACTCAAGCGCTGACTTATTGCTTGATTTGATCAGTGATGTACTGGATTTTTCAAAAATTGAAAGTGGCTCAATGGAGCTTGATGTTAAAGCAACAGATATAAATGCGTTAGTTAAAAATATTACTGCACAGTTTCAAGAAACCACTCAAGGCTCTAATGTCTTGTTTACCACAGAGATAAGCGATGGCTTACCCAACAAAATTAATATTGATGGGGTCCGGGTCGGGCAAATTCTGTTTAATATTTTAGATAATGCCTTCAAGTTTACCAAAGTAGGCACAGTGAATTTTAACGCTGACTTCAATGATACCCATTTGTTATTTGAGATAGCAGATACTGGGCAGGGGATCTCTCAATCTCAAATAGCCACCATTTACGATGCCTTTAAACAGCATGACTATGGTGTTAATCGACAAGTAGAAGGGATTGGCCTTGGGCTTAGCATTACCAAAAGCCTTGTTGATTTAATGAAAGGCGAGATTAGAGTAGCTAGTGCAATCAATATAGGCACTAAGTTTACTATTTATATTCCATATTCTGTTGTTGCCGATGATCAGCAATCAATAGAGCATGAGCAAACTCTTGAACCAATGGCTATTCTTGTTACAGAAGATAACAAAACCAACCAAGTGCTAATCAAAACCTTTTTAGAAAAGCTCAATCACCACGTTACCCTTGCAGATAATGGCCAACAAGCGATCGATAAGGTACAACAGCAACACTTTGATTTAGTTCTTATGGATATGATGATGCCAGTGATGGATGGTATTACCGCAACTAAATACATGCGTGAAGAATTAAAAATGACTTTACCCATTGTTGCCTTAACAGCTAATGCATCACATCAAGATAAAGCCACTTGCCTTGAGGCTGGTATGAACAAAGTGCTGACCAAACCAATTCGATTTCATGATCTAAACCGCGCACTACGCATTTTGTTTAGCCAATAAAGAAGCCCCAAAATAATGGGGCTTCTTTATTTTACAACACCATTGCCGCAACCCAGCCAGCAACAAGTAGCGGAATATTAAAATGGATGAAAGTGGGCACCACTGAATCCCAAATATGGTCGTGTTGACCATCTGCATTTAGACCGGATGTTGGGCCAAGTGTTGAGTCAGAAGCAGGGGAGCCTGCATCACCTAGTGCTCCAGCAGTACCAACCAGTGCAGCTGTAGCCATTACCGAAAAATTTAGTTCCAAGCATAATGGTACAAATAGAGTCGCGATAATTGGCACCGTCGAAAACGAGCTACCTATGCCCATGGTTATTAGTAATCCAACGAGTAAAATCAATGCAGCCGCAAGAGGTTTATTACCTTCAATGATACCTGCTGCAGAGCTAACTAATGAGGCTACATCACCCGTTGCTTGCATAACTGAAGCAAAGCCCTGTGCAGAAATCATAATAAAGCCAATCATCGCCATCATAGCAATGCCTTTACTAAAAACATCACCGTTTTGTTCAAGTTTTACAACACCAAACAAGGTAAATATGGCCACACCAACAAGACCACCAAGGATCATTGAATCACTGATATTTTGTGCGACTAAAGAGCAAAGTACGGCTGTTATGCCCACAACTAATACCTTTTTAGGTTGTTCTATCACAACTTCATTTTGTTGTTCTGTTAAAATATGCGAGTCGTAACTACGGCGTTTTCGATAGCTAATAAACACCGCAACGAATAAACCAAACAACATTCCAATAGCTGGAATGATCATTGCCATCGGTACTTGTGTATTCACAATTTCTAAGCCATTTTCAGTGAGGTTTTTGTGTAGTATCGAGTATAAGTAAATGCCACCAAAACCATAAGGTAGCACCATATAAGAGGTAGCTAAGCCGAAGGTTAAAATACACGCAATGGCACGTCTATCAAGGCGTAACTTGTTAAACACCACAAGTAATGGCGGAATTAGAATGGGTATAAAAGCAATATGTACGGGTATCAAATTTTGCGACGAAATCGCACACAGCAAAATAATACTTAATATAAGATAACTAAGTGTAGTTTCGCCTTTATGGCTGTTTTCGTTTACTTGCTTTAGTAACTTAGACGCTAAAATGCGTGTTAAACCCGACTTAGATATAGCCACCGCAAATGCACCTAACATCGCATAGCTAAGCGCTATTTCAGCGCCACCCGATAAACCATCATTAAATGCATTAACGGTTTGAGATAAACCCAGGCCTGCGGTCAAACCCGCAACAATTGCGCTTAGCGTCATCGCCACAATGACATTAATTCGACAAAGTGTCAGGATCAGCATCAACATAACGCCGACAATTACTGCATTCATATTGTTCTCTATTTGGCTGTTTTGAGAGAGTTTAACAGAACTCGCACGCGGTTTTTGCGGTTTTGGTTATATGAATGCTGTTGATAACGTACTTCGATGATTATTTGCTCAAACTCGCTTAGGTATGCCTCTGATCTAGGCTTTTGCTGTTTAATTAAAGCAATATTTTGTAGTGGCGTGTTAGTGTCTAGAGGCTCTATACCTTGCTTTTTTGCCCACTGATAAAGCTTAGTGATGTCATCAACCAACGGTTCACTACTTCGAATAGGGCGTTTGTTATATAAGAAATAACCAGTAAAGCTCAGTAATAACGTACCTAATACAATTAATGGTGTTAGCCATGCAGACTTATTACCAAACAGTGAATCAAACAAACTTTGCTGTGATTCTTGGTCAAACGTAAGCACCCAGTTAGTCCATTTATAATCGAGCTCTTCAAGGTGAATTCGCAACCAGTTAATTGCTTTAAAATGGCTCCAACGTTTTAAACCAAAGTTAAGATTGTCGTTAAAGCTTTCATTTAAATCACCTAGCTGAGATAACGAGCCGTTTAAACGCTCAGGGGCAACAACAGCGGTTGCATCGAATATATGCCATTTTTCATCAAAGAACACTTCAACCCACGCATGAGCATCGTATTGATATATGTTTAAAGTAGATGCTTTAGTTTGCTCACCACCTAAATAACCTGACACAACACGGGCAGGGTAACCGGCAACACGAAACATAAATGCAGCGGTGCTCGCATAGTGCCCACAAAAGCCCCGTTTGGTATCAAATACAAACTGGTCTAGTGTATTATCACCATACATAGGCGTAGGTGTTAATGTGTAAGCAAACTGCTGCTGATTAAAGTAATTAAGTAGTGCATTAAAGTAACTTTGAGCATTTTCATGCTCAGCAGACAACTGTTTTGCTAGTGCCGTTGTTTGTGGATTGGTTGTTTTAGGTAAGCGAGTGTATAAGCGTTTTTCAAAGTTATTTAGGCTCAGCATAGCCTCACTACTGGTTACCACGTATTTAATATTTTTGTTTAAGTTACCTTTTCGCTTTAACAAACCATTGTAAGTAGAGAACACATCTGAATTAGCACTTTGTGCAAACCCAAGGGCAAACAACCAATTTGAAGATGATGGCTCTGCAATAATCTGATAATTTACGCTATTACTTTGAGTAACTGTACGGCGAATTTGGTTAAATTGTTGAGATTTCAAAATGTCCGATATTAACCATTCACTGCCATTAAACTCATCATGAATAAGGCTGCGCCAGTAATAGGGGGCCTGTAAGGCTTGCCCAGGCTGTTGTTCTACCCGAAAAACCAAATCATCTGACTCAGCTAATTTCGCAATCGAGAATGGGTTAACCTGTTCTGATAAGCCTGTTTTAGCAAGTTTTGGCCCCGGTAATTGCCAAAACGCCGGTATTTTCGGTAAAAACAAAATCAAAAATGCCGCTATGGGTAAAGCTAGTAGTATGGTTTTAAAACTTTGTTTATTAGCGGCCTTAAAGCTTTGTGGGCTAGTTAAATAGCCAAGCACCGCAAAGTTAACAATATAAAGTGCACTCACAATCAAGGTTTCAAACAATCCTTGATGGAATAAATACACCGTTGAAAGGTTAAAAAACACAAGTAAACAAACGGTTTGATACTGTTTAACGGTTTTGGCTTGTAATAATTTAAAGCTACTAGCAAGTAGCATCATCGATACAAATAGCTTTACTGTATCGCCCACGCCAACCAGAACAAATAAGGCAACTAAGCAAATTGCTGCCAACATATTCGCGACCAATCCATTTAGTTTTTTATAAAATTTACCTAAAAACAGGTTTAAAAAACTGAGGCCAGCCAATATGGCTAGAAATGGAGTAGTTACTTCAGTAAACAAAAAACCACTAATAACAATAAACAGAAGTGATAAAACGGTATTAATAAGCGGGGTATTCATGCTAAAACTCCGCTAAAGCTTTCAGGCAAGTTTCTTGATGACTTCGCCCTAAACCTTTTGTGATATGTTTATTGGGTAAAGTTAACGAAAAAGCGATTTGTTGATCGGTTAACTGGTTTACTAAAAAACATAATTGGCTTAATCGATGCTCGTTATTTCCTGTTAACGTATTGTAATTAAGAGCTAATTCCTGTGATGCATCACTGGTAAACTCTTTCGTTAATAGCTGCTGAGTTTTAGCGTAGTGTTTCCACGACACCTTATTAAGTGCAGTGCCTTGCACAAAAGAAGTGAGTTGATAAAAGTCATCATTACCGGCTTTGATTTGTGCATTATCGCCATCATGTTCGTCATTGTCTTGAAGTTGTGTATCAAGCTTTTCTGTGGGTATTGGCTTTGGATAAACATAAACTGTATCTATGGGCTCTATGTAGCTCCAAACCGACACTAAGCCAAAAGGGAAATGACTAATGATTTTTATTCTATCAAAGCAATAAGCACCACGTTCGCTACATTTAAGTGCTATTTCAACTAAGTTTTTCTCGTTGCTTTGTAGTGAAACAGCTTCAGATTCGATGTTATTATTGATTAGTTTTACTAATTCGCAGCGTGATTTTGCTTGTAGTTCAAAGCGTGCTACGGGCGCTTTGGGTGCATAATCTTCCTTCACTGAAAGATATTTAACCAATAAACCTCTGACATTTTTATAGCCAGTTAGTATCGCAAATACCATAACAACAACCATTAAATAAGCCATCGCTAATATAAGGTTATTTTGATAGTTAATACCCATCACAAAGTTAAGTAGGGCAATTATTAGAAACTGCCCACCAAGTTTAGAAGGAAGCACATAAATAGTTTTATGTTGGAGTTCAATTTCGTTTTTTTTATGTTTGTTTTTTAATAACTTATTAAAAACTAATTGACGAAATTGTTTAACAAAAGCAGGGCGCTTTAACATGTTTACAAGCTTACAGGCACATGTTTAAGTGCATAACCACTGTCGCCAGAATTTAACCCCAATCGGTGATCAGTCACGCTAGGAAAAACCGCTTGTACATCTTCAGGCAAAACAAAATCACGACCTTCGATATACGCCCATGACTTTGCAGCACGAGCAAGTGCAATACTTGCTCTTGGTGATAATGGGTTTACAAAATGACTATCTTGGCGAGTAAAAGCGACTAGTTCGAGTATGTAGTCAACAACCGTATGACTTATTGTTACAGTATTAATTTCTTTTTGAATAACAGCGAGTTGTTCTGAGTTAATGCGAACAGGTAAATCATCATAGTTACGGTTGTTTAGACCTAAAATAAGGTTTTTCTCGGCTTGTTTATCAGGAAAACCTAAACTGATACGCATGAAAAATCGGTCTAATTGTGACTCTGGTAACGGATAAGTTCCAGATTGGTGCACTGGGTTTTGAGTTGCAATAACAAAAAATGGTGATGGTAGGGCGTGTTTAACCGAATCCACCGTCACTTGTTTTTCTTCCATTGCCTCTAAAAGCGCACTTTGTGTTTTAGGACCAGCACGATTAATTTCATCACCTAAAACAACTTGGCTAAATACAGGGCCTTGATGAAAAGAAAAACTATGTTCTTTAGCATCAAAAATGTTTGTACCAAGAATATCAGAAGGTAATAAATCACTTGTGAATTGAATACGTTGATACGACAATCCAAGAACTGCTGCAAGTGCATGAGATAAAGTGGTTTTTCCCATACCAGGCAAATCCTCAATGAGCAAATGACCTTTACTGAATAAGCATGCTAAAGCAAGTTTAATTTGTTGTTGTTTGCCAAAAATGACCGTAGACAGATCATCAATTATGAGTTGGATTGTCGAATTCATAAACTACTTAATTTGTTATGGTTTCCATCAATTCTAGACGTTTCATAACAGAGTCGACTTTTTTTGAGTTAAAAGGTTTAGCAATAAAACCTCGGGCGCCTAATTCCCAAGTGTTTTGAACATTCTCAAGACTGTTATGACCTGAACACATAACAACGTGAGTATGGGGATGTCGGTCATTCAAATATTCAAGAATTTCCTCACCGTCAGTGTTAGGTAGCTCAATATCAAGAAAGATAACGTTTGGTGACTTTTCTTCAATTAGAGTTTTGGCTGATTCAAAATCTCGACTTTCTAAAATATCGTCAAAACCAAGACCAGTTAAAATTTGATTTAGATAGTCGCGAATATCTTGCATATCGTCGATTATCAGAATAGGTTCTAACGGTTTCACAAATTCCATATCGTTTACATCTTATCGTTACATCTTAAGTTGATAGTTTTAATATATGTCATGCGATAAGTAAGCTCAAGAAACTCAGACTAATAAAATAGATAATATGACAAAACACCATCACTATGTCCGATACCGTCTAGTATTGGACTTAGCGTATATAAAGAATAGGTACCACGATATACCATTGCGTTACTTCCTATAATTTATATTATGTTAAATAAGATATTTGTCTTTATAACCAGCCTCACTAGTCGTTAGATTTTAAGGTTTTTTAGCCCCTTTTTTGCTTAATTTGGGTTTTCACGGTTTTATAGTTTTTTATAAACTGCTCATTTTTACTTTGTAAATTTTCAACCAAACTTACTTCATTCCAATAAGACTACAACGATGACTTTTTACAAACCTAGATTTGAAATGCCTTTCTTGTACGGCTTCCCAAAAATATAAAAGCAATTTTTTCACTGCCTGTAACCGTAATGGCTTTAAGTTCATTGACTATGATTTACTGTTCGTTATAACCAAAGCCACTTAGATGCCCTACAAATTCAAATTGGGCAGCTGTACGATTTGATTTAAGTAAGTTAGACGCTGAATATCATTGGTAATGAATTAATCAAAATGAGTGATCAACTGCTTTGTAAGAATTTACAATTTCTGAATATAAAAATGATTTATTAATTTTAGACTTTCAAAAACTCCCAGTTACATTAATACGTAGCCAACTACGTACCAGCCAATTGGCCAAAACGCTAACAAACTATATGTGATTAGGTTTGCATTCCTAACTTTAGTCTTAATGTCATTTTTATTGAGTCCGGTATCTGCAAGCATTTTCTTTGAAACTAAAAATTCAGACCACCATGATACAAAATAAAATGGAATAAGTAGGAATAACCCTGCAAATAAAATCATCCAATGTAAGTCAGATTCATAAGGGATTAACCAAGGTGCTTGCCACGTTACTGCTAACATTTTGCCGACAAATGTATCCACGCCATACGCTCCGCCACCACCTGTCAGCATTTGTATTAAAACAAGAATTACCCAAGTTAGAGGAACCCCAACAATTGTAGATACTAAGTTTGAAACAAATGCCGTTTTTACCGATAGTGCTTTAGTTAAACTTAAGCTATTTCGAAGGTATATTGCTTCAATAGCAATTATTGGTAACAAAGAAATCGAATACACAGGCACTGCCAGCATAATCATAGGGAGTCCTGCGTTTGCTGAAGCACCAAAAGAGATAATAACGAGGGGTAATAAAAAAAGAAAAATTATGAATTTATTCAAAACTATCCTTAGTGTTCTGTTCTTCCTTATACTTAACTGTCAATTTAACTTAATGTTATTTCCAAATCAAAGTCTACTCAAAGTATCTGTTTGTGCACTTAATTTAAGCTAGAAATTGGGTTTAGCTTCATAAGCGTTACTCAGTCTTACGAACTTTAAATGTGTCTTAGATAGCAATATTTATCCTGTAGTTTCGTTATATCTTCACCATGTTTTCAATTACGCGCTTTATCTAAGTAATATCTGTTTTCACTTTGGCAACGGTGGCGTACGCGCCACCAATTTGAACAATAACAATTAAAAGTAGGTTTATTGAGTTTGCATCGGCGGTCATACCCTGCCCCTTCGCTGCTAGAGTTATTCTCAGCATCAACTAAACCATCAATTAAAACTCGGTATTGCGGTTTTAATAGGAAATTAGCGTCAAACTAATTAAGGTCTAAGGAAATTAGCCATAAATCTCAAGTAACTCCACCATTCAAATCCTTTTCGATTCGTGTTTAATGAAGACACCTTTAATAATGCTCAAGCCTAGAGTCTTTGATTGGGTTTTAAGTAGTTACCAATCTGTTTAACACACAGAATTTGACTTCTGTGGTGTCTGAATATTTGAAGTGGATTTTGTCGTATGTCAGACCAACGGGAACGTCTAAAGAAACTGTGTTACCAGGTTCAACGGCTGTAATACTTGGAAGTTTTGAAATATTGCGTATTGACAGCTCCTAGTTAATTAAGTTTTAAACTGTAAGCAATGCGCGAACTTTGTTGATAGCAGCAAAAAAACTAATGCCATAGCAACAGTGATCAAACGATTTTTAGTAAACATGTGCGGCTCCAAATGTAGTTGCACGGGATTGGAGCCTGGAGAGTAAAGGGATATAAAAAAGGCCGTATTAGCTTTACTTATAGCGAATACGGCCTAGTTCAAAAAAGCAAATATTTTCACTATATATCAAAATTCTCATTAGCTTTTTTGAACCGATTTACTGCATCTTCATACCTTTTCAAAGTTGTAAATTTAAGATCTGCAAATTTTTTAGCAGACTCAAAAACATCATTATCACTATCAAGAATCCTGTTTATTAATAATGATTTTTGAAAAACCTCCGTGTCCATATCGTTGTAGAGTTGCTTGACTTAACTAATAGTTGTATATCTATCAAGTCTATTCTCTTGAAGTAAATCTAACTTTTCAAGCTCTGAGATAGTGCCCTTTACAGACTCAATTTTTCTTTCAACTATCTTTAGGTGCTCTCTAATAAATATTGAATTGTTCTTATGCCTATTATCAAAATAAATTTTATTTAGATTACTTAGAACATCTTTCTGCATGGCAATATGTTTATGCAATAAAATTAGCGTTTCTTTCTTTATGTTTAACAACTCAACTTCATCATTTGATTTCTTTGTTCTTCGGTTAAATTGAAAAGAGTTATATGCAACAATAAAAGTAAATATGGTAACTATAGCTATAAGAAGTGGTTGTATAATTAATAAGAAATTTATTACAGACTCAATTTTTTTTAAATCCAAAATGTAAACCCATTAAAATTTAATTGTTTCTAGTTTGGCTTGTTCAGTACCTTTACGCAACCAATACTGAATTTGTTTGCGATCAATGTTCTCTATTGATTGCAGTTCTTGAACTGTTAAACCCATTTCAGCGATTATATACTTATAACTTGCTACTGACTTAAGCGCTGCACACTACATAAATTCAACTTAGTTAAGAAGGACTTTATCTACCCCCTTTGGTCGTTAAGTTATAGCTTATTACCTACCGCCATACTTGCGGACTTTTCTGCACAACTCGCTCCAAAAAGGCGGCGCCTAACTTACTCAGGTAACATCTGCAATTTCATCTGAGATTATTTTGAAAATAAATAATATTTGCTCTAAGAGGGCTAAAAACTATTTCATTCCCCCCAATTAAACGCCCTAGCAACACCTAGCCCAATTTCATGCAGCACTACAAACCCCGCGCCGTAGAGAGTGGCCCAAGCTGGGATAATGATAAAGTCGAGTGTTGAGGTTGATGATGAAACTGAGACTTCTTGGTAATTAGTAAGCCATGGATAAAAACCTACGCTGTAGAGAATAACAATAGGTGCGGCAAAGAGTACTAAACGTAGTTTTCGTGCTTTAAAAAACGGTATAAATGAAGCTCCTAGCATCAATAATAACGGCACAAACACGTAGACTACAGAGGTAAAATCATTGAGCTTCATGCCTAAACCAACGGTTACAATAAGCATGAATAAAGCAATAAAAATGCGGTAAGCGGCTGTAAAATTCATTGTCATTCCTTGTAATAAACCTACAACCACCCTAGCATGGTAATTTTTAAATGTATATTTTATATGACAATTATCTTATTGCACTCGATACTTTCTACGAAATACTTATCATGGCTTACTACTATAAACCCACCTTTAAAGTCTTGTAATGATTTTGCTAATAACTGTTTTGATTCAAAGTCTAGGTGATTATCAGGCTCGTCTAATAACAAGAATGCAGTGCTTTCAATATTACTAACAATACACATGGCGAGCTTCATTTTCTCGCCACCACTCAAAAATGCGGCGTGTTTAAATACAGCATCCTTTCTAAAGCCAATACTTGCAAGTAAAGTTCGCGCGGTGCTCTGGCTTAAATCTTTACAGTAAGTCATGAGATTTTCAAGCATGGTTAGCTCGTTGTTTATGAGTGTAAAATGTTGGTCTAAATAATAAAGAGCTTGGTTGCAATATAACTCCCCTACTTTAGCTGGTATCTCTCCTATAAGAGTTTTAAGTAAGGTTGATTTTCCGGCGCCATTAGCGCCAGCTAAATGAACTTTATCATCACTGTACACCTGAAAAGTTAGCGACTTTTGGGCACCATATGCTAATACTACATTATCCAGGCTGAGTACTTTGTGATGCTTAGCCTCATCTGTTTGCGATAAATAAAATTGTTGGGCTTTCACTTGTTCAAGCTGACTTAAAAATTGTTGTTTATTGCTATTTAGCTTACCTTCTCGCTTAGCGGTATTTTTACTTTGCGAAGATAAATTTGCACTGGCTTTATCTTTTTTCGCATCCATTAACACTTTAGGTTGGCTACCAGACTTTCTAAGTGCTGCGCCCTGAGCTGCTCGCTTAAGTGTTTTTTGCTGTTTTAATTGCTCTGCTGCTTTGAGTATAGTTTGCTGTTTAACTACGTGGTTTAGTTTGTTTGCAAGCGCAGCAACTTGCTTGTGCTTTTGACTTTGGTATTGTGAAAAACACGTACCATATTGTGTTAAACCAAGGGTTGTTAGTTCCCATATTTCATGTGCTTGTTCTAATAATTCTTGGTCGTGACTAATCAGTAATATTTGTCCTTTGAATTTGTTAATTTGCTCTATAAGCCAGCGCTTACCGTGTGCATCTAGGTGGTTTGAAGGTTCATCGAGTATTAAAATATCGTGATTAAAGAAGTTAAATAGTGCCCAGAGCTTTAATTGACTAAACTGGCCGCCGCTTAAATATTTGCTTAATGAGTTAGGGATTTTGCTTTTTATACCTAACCTCAAAAGCTCTGCCTTATAGCGCTCTGGTAAGTCCCAATTGTCTTCTAGTAAAGTTAAATTTTGCTCTGTAACTTGCCCTTGGTTTATCGCTTCAAGGGCATTAAACATAGACTCTAAGCCAATAGCCTCTGCAATTGTTAGATTATCAGCCTGATTTACATCGTCCATTTGCTCATAAAAGCCAAGGGTTGAATTACAAACAACCGTGCCAGAGCTTGGCTTTTTTTGCTTAGCAAGTATTGACGCTAATATAGATTTACCGCAGCCGTTCCTGCCAACTAACGCAGTAACTTTTGCAGTGAGAGAAAATGAAAGGTCGTTAAATACAACATCGCCATTGCCATGTTGATAACATAAATTGAAAGCTTGAAGTTGTGGCATAGTGCCTCCTGTAGTACAGGGGCAGTGATACCAATCCACAATAATACTTAATCATTTTGAGGGATAAAACCTGCCGCTACCTTCGTTAAAAATATCTCATTAAGAACAACTTAATAACGAAATTTTTGCCTTGTTATCGACGATGTTTTATTGCCTCAAAATAGACCACTTAATTAAGAGAATTGGTATTAGGCGTTTGATCACACGAGAAGGAATATAATGTAAGTGATAGTGAGCAACGCCTACTAACCCTGTTGGTCCAAAAAGATAAATTGAAATTGGATAACAGGTTTAGATGTTCATGTTGGCGGCTACTCCTAAAAATGAGCTCTTATAATAACCATCCACTGCCTAAATGGCAACGAGTTATGTTACTCTTAAGCCACTGAACATTTAAAGGAATCTATTTTGAATTTAGTTGAAAGCCAGCATGCCTCACAAAACCCTATTCAAGTTAAGCTGCAAATTGCTGAACATAAGCGTGTTTTTGTCATTGGCGATTTAGATGCAGATTTAGCTAAATTTGAACAGGCGCTCTGCTCTGTCAATTTTAATCCAAGCACGGATATTCTTTTTTCACTCGGCGATGTAATAGACCGGGGTGATAACAGCATTGCTTTATTAAGACGTTTTAAAGAGTTGGGTGTAAACATGTGTTTAGGTAACCACGAGCACATGCTACTTGAATCATTATTAGCAAATAATGAAGATTATTATCGCTTATGGGTTGAAAATGGCGGCCATTGGCACACCCAAGCAACCGATGAAGAGCTTAAATTTGTCTTTCAGCAACTTCTAAAATGCCCTCTTTCTTATTTTGTTGAATACGCGGGTATAAAAATCGGCCTCTCGCATACCACGTGCGCTGATTGGGATTGGAATAATCCAACAAAAGATAAAGAAAAGGCTATTAGTTTACTACTTTGGGATAGAGCTTTAACCAAAGCAAAGAAGCCAGTAATAAACCCAAGTATCGATTTTTCAGTGCACGGTCATAACACCACTAAAGAGCCTTATTGGCTAGGTAATAGCTATCATCTTGACACTAATTACCTCAGTGGTGAGCCTACTATAGTTGAGCTTAAAACACTGATAAACCAGTTTTCATCAATGTAAGCTGGCCAGTCGTTCGACAGTTTGATCATCAAGGTATTTTTTATAGGTGAGCCGTGCATGCCACAGCTGCTCATCGTTTTCTTGAATGTAAATAATTGGGCCAGCAACTTTATTCGCTAAGCTAGTTAATTTACTGTATTCACGGGTATCAATTATGCCATCGCTGAAGTAGCTTCGTGCCGTATTTAAAAATTGCTCTTCTTTATAGATATCGCTATGCCAAATTAACGAACGATACATACTTGCTGTTATTTCGGATGGCTTGTCATTCGAACGAAAGAGTTTCACTTCTGTATAAATTGAATTACCGGTGATTACAATCCCTATTAACGACAACGTCGTAAGAGTCATCATCCATTTCATGCTCTATTCCTCAAAATTAGGTACTAACCTAACTATAGGTGATGAAGATGAATGTATGCTGTTTATTTAATTAATTAGGATTGGTAAAACTATTTTCAAGATACTTAATTCTTGTTTTAAATGTTGTTTAATGTATTAGGCAAACTAGCCTAATACATTAACATCACTACTAGTGAAGTGCCGCTGTAAACGGTATATTTTTACAGATTTCAGCTTCTGCTATCAAAATTTCTTCTAGGCGAGCATCAACTTCTTGCTTATCGAAATACTCGTAGGCAAGTTCAACGAATAAGTTTTTATGTTTTTCTTCTGATTTAGCAATCGCGACATAAAACTCTTTTTCTTTACCTGCTGGTAAGGCTTCAGCGACAAGCGAAAAACGCTCATGTCCGCGAGCTTCTATTACACCTGCCACTAATAAGCGGTCCATTAAAAATTCATCACGACCATTTCTGAAAACCGCGCGAATTTGTTTGATGTAAGGATCTTTTTGATCATTACCAAGTGAAACATCACGTTCCATTAGTAATTTTAAAACTTGCTTAAAATGAATCATTTCTTCTAACGCTAAATCAGTCATAGCTTTAACGAGCTTACGACGATCTGGGTAGTGTGAAAGCATAGACATAGCCATACCAGAGGCTTTTTTTTCTGCTGCAGCATGATCTTGTAAAAAGGTATTGAAGTCAGCCAAGACTCCTTCTGTCCATTCAAATGGCGTGTGGTATTTTAATTCAAACATAATAAGGAACAACTTAACTTATAATGGCGGCGATTTTAGCGTATTTTACTTATGATTATAACCAAGAGATTTATCAATTTTACCACTTCGGGTTGATGACACTTTATCTGGGTGTTTTATGTCATTCCAAGCTGTGACCTTGCCCCCAATATTAAGCTGTTTAAAGCTGATTGGTTGTTCCGTGCTTAAAAACTGCTGCAATAGTTGCGGGCTATTAGGGTCAGCAACATTAAGTGTTAGTAATTGATGTTCACAGCCTTTAAAGTAATCTGCTATTTGCTGTTGATGGCGCTGATAACAGGCTGTTAAATACTCATCAGATTCTAAATCTGCCAAACTATAGTGGCCAAACACATCAAGATAACAGCGTTTTAAGTGAATATTAAAGCCACCGTCTGGGCGCATTAAATTAGTGTGCATACGTGTTAATAGCTGCCTGATTGATGGTAGCCATTTAGCTAAGTCGCGCTCAAGATTTATAAAGCGGCTGTTTGCAAAGTGTTTATCGAGTAAAACATATTCACTAAATACAGGGGTGTCGGCAATAACGTCTGCGTTGGTAATTGCTTGTTGGGTATAGGCTGTGTGCGAGGTTTTATAGCCGAGTTCTAAAAAGCTGTTACATATACTGGTTGTGCCGGTTCGTGGTAAACCGATTATAAAAATTTTTGAGCTCATGGCACCTTATCAATAGATAACCACAGCGACTTATCTTCTACTGGGGTTAACCTTGGTAATTCGTTATTGTTCAATTCTATAATAATCTTGTCATGAACGTGGGCATTTTTAATGAAATCACGATTATATTTAAAGAATAGCTCGTCAAATTCACCGTTTTTACGCATAACTTTTAAACCCTCATTCACCGCTTTTGCAATTTCAGGCTTATCTTTGTTAAAAAAGAAATAAATAGGGCTTTTATATTTAAGCATTAGTTGCGGAAGAACAACCAAGTCGATTTTTTTCTCGAAATTAGCCTTTTCCTCCTCTATTTCGAGTATAGAGCGAGGAAATAACTGCCCTCTTCCTTTATCAAGCATAACGAACAATGACTCAAAATCTTGAGAAGTAGCCACAGTTAAATTGTTGCCTTTTAAAATATCTGTGTCAGGCCAGTGCTGGCCTTGTATAAATATAATATTTTTGAGATCGTCGTATGTCTTGATTTGGCTTAGATAAGGTAATTGCCTTTTAGTTGTAAACATTAAACGCCACCCGAACAGTCCTTTAAAAATAGGAATTCTCAATGGCAATAACATTTTTTCACGTTCAGTATTGGTCATACTCCAATACACATTAATACCTGTTCCAGTCGCTATTTCTCTAAGAACTCTGTTTTGTCCTAATAGTCTTGGTGACGGTGTTAAAGTAAAATTATAACCACTTCTCTCAAGCGCGGTACGAAGCAATATAAGAGGATAAAGTAATTTTTCATCAAGGTTTGGCAAAGTCTTAGGGTAAATTACCCTAAGAGTTTCAGGTGGAATAGCAACCGCTTTTTTTGCATTGATTGTTTTTACATTTGCCGAACAAATATTTGTTAAAAACAGTAAGGTAAGAGTAAAAACAACTTTCTGCATATTAGAATACCTGTGTAACTAATAACATCACTGCACTGATCAAAATAGTTAAGAAGGTGAGTATCATTCCTAACGCTCGTAATTTCATTATATTATCAACGAGTGCATAACTATGACAAAAACGGCCAGCAACAAGCATTGAACCTAAAATATAGCAGAAATGGCTAGGAAGACCCTGATACTCTAATAAAAATAGCAGAATCAATGAAAATGGCACATATTCAATAAAATTAGCATGGGTACGTATAGCTGCTTGTAGGCTTGCATCACCACCATCGCCTAGTGAAATACGTTTTGCTTTACGAAGTTTAATTACACGAAAGCTAAGTTGGATGTATAAAATGGCCAAAATGGCAGCAAAAGTTGAAACAATCACAGTTTTTCCAATTTTTATTTAAAGTTAGACGCTTAGCACTGTTTATTGCTAGGCTGTTAAGTAAGTAGTTAGGTTAGCTCAGTATGATATTTAATGTCTAACAGTTCTTAAGGAAGTGCATGTTTACGCCAAGAAAAATTGCCGATAATTACCGTGAAATGGTAAGTAGTATCGGTTTTTACCCTTCAATGCTCTCTGTCATGTTTTTGATTTTCGGATTAATTAGCATTGCAGTAGAGTACTCTTCTCTATCAATGGAGTTTAAAAAGCTGATTGGCGTGTTGTTGGTCGACAGCGAAGAAAACGCCCGAACTATCCTCAGTACGCTTGCAGGAAGCATTATCTCGTTAACGGTTTTTAGCTTTTCTATGGTTATGGTAGTGCTAAACAGCGCCAGTGCTAGCCTTTCTCCTCGAGTATTACCTGGACTAATTACCCGTAAATCGCACCAATTAGTGCTTGGCTTTTATCTTGGTAGTATTATCTACACTATATTAATGTTGATAAACATACGTACCATTGGCGATGGAGATATGGGAATTCCATCTTTGGGTATCTTCTTTTCTTTGGTTTTTGGTTTGATTTCGCTGGGATTTTTTGTGTTTTTTATTCACTCAATTTCTAAAGCGATTCAGGTCGATAATGTGTTAAACGATCTATTTAAAAATACCAAAGGCGAGCTTAAATGCATTATTAATATGCAACAAGAAAACCCAGTTGAGCATTTTCCTGACTTTGATGACTGGCATAGCATAAAAAGTAAAACAGAAGGCTACTTTAAAGGCGCACATAGCGATAAATTGTGCGCATTGTGCCAACAGCACGGTATAAAAATTTATATCTCGGTTAAGCAAGGCTTCTTTACGGTTAAAGGTTATCCGTTTTTAAAATGTGATACTGACTTATCTGACAACCCAGAGCTTGTAGAGCAACTACTAAACTGTTTTATCTTTTATATCGAAGAGTATATCAGCGACCATTACCGCTACGGTATGACACAAATTTCAGAAATTGCAGTAAAAGCCATGAGTCCGGGGATTAATGATCCTGGCACTGCGGTAAAAGCCATTGATATGCTGAGTATCTTATTGATTTTACGTTTAGATATTTATGATGTTAATTACTCGCTTAAACGATGCGAGAACAATCAACCACACCTTTATATACACGAAACATCATTCGATGAGCTACTGCACGATAACTTTACGCCTATTCGTAACTATGCAAAAAATGACGCCTATGTCATGGTTAACGTACTTGAAGCTTTTAAAAATATATTGTTTAGAGCATCTGATAACGAAAAAGCAACAGATAGTTTGTTTGTTTATTTAGGGGCGATTATTGAAGATATCGATACGCATATTAGTAATGAGTATGACCGAGAACAAATTACTAATATGCTTAAAGCCATAGCCCGTATTTCAGAGCAACAAGGTGAAAAATTGCTGGCAAGCTTCACCAGCAATCAATAGACTAATTTTCTATTAAGTAAACGGCATAGCTACTAGCTGTGATCGTAAGCTCGCCACCGTTGTATGCATCAGGTACATAGTTATCTGGTGCAGCTTCAGCCATAACCATTTTACTTGCACGCATATAAGGCTGGTTTCCTGTTTCTAGTGGGCTATTAGAAGCGGTATAAAGACCTTTAAGCTCTACCCCGTAATCACTGGCAAACTCTTTTGCGGCATCAAGCGCATCTTTAATTGCCAGTTTTTGAGCTTGCTTTTGTAACTCTTCATAACGGCTAGATATAAACTGCGTTTGATTAATTTCATTTATGCCCGCGTTCACCAATTGCTGAAGCATAATTGGGTACTTTTTAATATCAGTTAAAGTCACAGATAGACTGCGAGTTACTCTATAGCCGACAAAGTTTTGCTTGCCTGTTTCACGGTTGTATTCTGTTTGGCGGTGTATAGAGATATTAGACGCATAAATGCCCTTTTCATTCACACCTTGGCTTTTAGCAAGCTTAATAGCTTTTGCCATGGTAGCATCGGCTTTGTTTTTAGCGGCAATTAAATCTTTATCTACTTCAACAATACCCACTGTTAGTTTAACGTTATCAGGGATAGCTTTGATAGTTGCGTTGCCTTGAATGTAAATATGCGGTGCATCAGGTGTAGCTTGTGCTAACGCATTAAAGCTTAGCGCGGTGGCCATCGCGGTGAAAATTAATTTACGCATAATACTGTTCCTTAATTATTAACTCCGTTCATTATCACCTTAAAGAGTTAATTGAATATGAACAAGGCCTTTAAAACAATATAAAAAAACAGGCATTAAAGCCTGTTTTTTCAATAACTCAACGTGTTATAGCTTAGATACTACGACGCTTATAGTTACGGTACTCTGGAAGCCAATAGTTTTTCTCAATAGCAGCCCATAGCGCTTCATCGCTCAGCTCAAGTGCCACACCTTCTTCCATCGCTTTTTTCGCTACCGCAAACGCAATACGTTTACTTAATGATTGGATTTCAGTAAGTGCTGGTAATAAGCTACCTTTACCTGTGTTAGCACGTGGCGAAGACTCTGCCAGAGTTTCACTTGATACAATCAGCATCGCATCTGTAATTCGTGTTGCTTTAGCAGCAATAACACCTAAACCAATACCCGGGAAAATGTAGCTGTTGTTACATTGCGGGATTGGGAAAATTTGGCCGTTATACTCAACCGGATCAAATGGGCTACCAGAGGCAACAATCGCTTGACCGTCTGTCCACTCAATTACGTCTGAAGGAAGTGCTTCAACTTGCTTAGACGGATTACTTAACGGGAAAATAATCGGTTGTGGGCAAGATGCGTGCATTGCACGAATAACTTGTTCTGTGAATAAACCAGGTTGGCCAGATACACCAATTAGGATGTCTGGTTGCGCACAGTGCATTACATCTAATAAAGATGCGTACTCACCGCTGTATGTCCACTCGCTCAAACCGTCTTTAGATTGGCAAAGGGCTTGTTGGAAGTCACGTAAGCCTTCCATGCCTTCAGTAAGTAAACCAAAACGGTCAACCATGAAGATTTGAGAACGAGCTTGCTCATCACTGATACCTTCAGCAACCATAGTACTGATAATTTGCTCAGCAATACCACAGCCAGCAGAACCTGCTCCGACAAACACGACTTTTTGCTCTGAAAGTTTTGAGCCTTTAACACGACATGCAGCTAATAAAGAACCTACTGTTACTGCAGCAGTACCTTGAATGTCATCGTTAAAGCTACAGATTTCATCACGGTAGCGTTTTAATAATGGCATTGCATTTGGTTGTGCAAAGTCTTCGAACTGAAGTAACACACTTGGCCAACGACGTTTAACAGCTTTGATGAATAGATCTAAGAATTCGTCATACTCTTCTTGCGAAATACGTTTATGACGAGCACCCATGTACATAGGGTCGTTTAGCAGTTTTTCGTTATTCGTACCAACATCAATCATTACTGGTAACGTGTAAGCTGGGCTAATACCACCACACGCTGTGTATAGTGATAATTTACCAATTGGAATACCCATACCACCAATACCTTGGTCACCTAGACCAAGAATACGCTCACCGTCAGTTACAACGATAACTTTTACTTTGCCTTTAGTGGCGTTACGTAAAATATCATCAATTTGGAAACGATCTTCGTAAGAGATAAATAGACCACGGGCACTGCGGTAAATGTCTGAGAACTTTTCACAGGCATCACCTACTGTTGGGGTATAGATAATTGGCATCATTTCTTCAAGATGATCACGCACTAAACGGTAGTAAAGTGTTTCGTTGTTATCTTGAATAGCACGTAGGTAAATGTGCTTGTTTAAATTATCGCTAAAGCTTGAATACTGCTGGTAACAACGCTCAACTTGTTCTTCGATCGTTTCATAACGCGGTGGCAGTAAACCGGCTAAGTTGAAATTTTCCCTTTCTTTTTGTGAAAAAGCACTGCCTTTATTTAATAGTGGCGTTTCGATCAGACCTGGGCCTGAATAAGGAATATAAAGATAATTTGGATCGGTATTTGTAGTCATATTTCCAAGCTTTGATGCGTCATAATTATGATCTGACATTATTACTCTTGAAGGCGAAATTGCAATGACAATTCACCTTGTCAGACCATTGAAGAAAATGAATTTTATGCTCTAAAGAGCTTACTAGATAGTATACATGAAAACTCAGCAGCTTTAAGGCTGCTGAGCTTGTTTTTAGTGGCTTTTATCACTTAAAGCGATGCCTTCACGGCGAGGATCGGCTGCGCCATAAAGCTTACCGTCTTTTACTTCAACAGCATGTAAACCAGAGTTTAAATCTAAGATACGAACTGTATGTCCACGATTAACAAATTCGGCTTCAGCGTTGGCAAGTTCAGTGCCCTTTTCTAGGCTTGTGTAATTATTACGATTAGTAATGCGCGGTAAGTTAATTGCAGTTTGCGCATCTAAGTTCCAATCAAGCACACCCACAACCACTTGAGCAACGTAATCAATAATGCGGCTACCACCCGGTGAACCGACTACCAAGCGTAAGCTGCCATCTTTGTTAAACACCATTACTGGCGACATTGAACTACGCGGACGTTTACCTGCTTCAACACGATTGGCTAACGGCTTACCATTTTTTGTTGGTGATAAAGCAAAGTCAGTTAGCTGATTGTTCAAAATATACCCGTTCACCATTACTGTTGAACCAAATGCCATTTCGATAGAACTTGTCATTGACACTGCATTACCTTGGCTATCCACAATCGATACATGGGTGGTTGATGGTAATTCGTAAGCATCATCCTGTGCATAAGCAAGTGAGTTTGGTGGTGTGCCTGCTTCAGCGTGGGCATCTTTTTCAGAGATAAGCTTTGCTCGACCTGCAAGGTAACCTTTATCAAGTAAACCTTGTGTAGGGATTGGCATAAAATCAGGGTCGCCCATATACACGTTACGATCTGCAAACGCTAAACGCGATGCTTGTGTAAAGTAATGCAGAGCTTGAACTGAATTTGGTTTAAGCTTAGCCATATCTTTATGTTCAAGTAAGGCCAGAATCTGTAATACAGCTACACCACCACTACTTGGTGGAGCCATTGAACAAACCTCATACTGGCGATAATCAACACATACAGGTGCTCGTTCTTTGCTTTTGTAATTAGCTAAGTCTTCAACACTCAAAGTACCCGGTGCTACCACTGAGTTTTGCACTGCATTGACAAGTTCTTTTGCGTTTTCACCTTTATAAAAAGCATCAATACCTTGTTTAGCAATATCTTTATAAAGTGCGGCAAGTTCTGGGTTCTTCTTAACAGTGCCAACAGCAAGCGGTTTACCATCTGGGAAGAAATAATCACGAATAACAGGTAGCTTTGTAACCCCTGGGTTTAACTCTTTAGCGAGTAACTGATGTAAACGCGGCGACACAACAAAGCCTTTATCAGCCAATTCAATAGCAGGGCCAAACAAGGTTTGCCAGTCTAACTTTCCGTAACGCTTATGAGCAGTGGCAAAGGCATCTAAAATACCAGGTACACCTACAGAGCGACCGCCTACCACCGCTTCAATCCATTTCACAGCTTTACCGTGTTTATCTAAAAAGAGTGTTTCGTCAGCGTTACTTGGTGCAGTTTCTCGACCGTCAAAACTAGTAAGGCTTTTTGTTTTATTATCAAAGTACATCATAAATGTACCACCACCGATCCCCGACGATTGCGGTTCTACCAGTGTTAAAACAAGTTGAGTTGCAATTGCAGCATCAACTGCAGAGCCACCTAGTTCAAGCATTTTTTGGCCAGCTTTAACTGCATAAGGGTTTGCGGCAGCGACCATGTACTTATCGCCTTCAACAACCTGTTTATGAGCAAAGCCTGTTGCGGCTTCAGGTTCGCGAGTCTCAACTTTTGCAGGGGTAGCAAAAATAGCAGTTGAATAAATTAATGAAGTGGACAGAGCTAACAGCGCTTTGGTTTTGAATAACATAAATAAACTTAATCCCGTAGTGTATTTGGCATCTTAAAATTAAACGTGCACAATAGGCGACAATCTCAGATACAATAAAAATAACATGATAAACCTGCCCCTGAAACTAGAATATATTCTGCCTCCTTTGTGTTTAGTACTACTTAGTTCGTTGTTTGCAACTTTCAACTTAAATGAATATCTTGAATTTAACCGTGATTTAGTTGCAAATGGTGAATTTTGGCGTATTTTAACCAGCCAATTTGTACACGCAAATTGGCCCCATTTAGGCCTGAATTGTGCCGGGATTTTATTAATTTGGGCCTTGCATGCTGAGCATACAAGCCCTGCTCGTTATGCATTTAATATTGCTATTCTTGCATTGTGGTGTGGTTTAGGTGTTTGGCTATTTTGTCCAGATATCTATATTTACACCGGATTAAGCGCATTGCTTCACGGAGTTATTATTTGGGGCGCCGTTAAAGACGTTCAAGCAGGGGTGATTTCCGGCTGGTTATTGTTTGCTGGCACTTGGGCTAAAGTGATTTGGGAGCAAATAGCAGGCCCGAGTGATTCGGTGAGTCAGTTAATCGCCTCTAATGTTGCCATTGATGCCCACTTTATCGGCGCAATTGGCGGCACTCTACTCGCTTTGCCTGTCTTTATAAAAATAATAAGAAATCGCGAGTAACCTTACTCGCTTTCTTATTACAGCTCTTTATTAGCTAGAAAAAGGAACTTTAAATGAAAGAAAATAAAGGCCGCTTTTATCTAAGCCTCATCTTGCTTTGTCTTTATGGCCCATTGCTGCTTGGCTTTTTAAGCTCATATATTAATTTAAATTTTGTATCACCTAGGTATATGAGTGATGTTTCTCAGGTAACCAATGTAATAATACTTAGCTCATCTATTTTAGGCTTTACTTTATTGCTCATGAAATACCAAGAAGTTAGAACGCTTTTTAACAATAGAATATTCGCCAACACCTTAATTATAATAAGCTTTTTGTATGCTTGTTAGATGTTCATGGCAGTGTCCTTAGTTGTATTTTTGGATGCAACTTTCAGCTCAAATAAAGATTACATTTATCAAGAGCAAACTTTTAATAACCGTACTTTTTATGTTTATACAGCAGACCCAGGTGCTTTTGGAAAAGCGCACCATTATGTGTATTTAAAGTGCCCAGCTTCCTTTAATCGCTATGAATTGGAGTTAATAGCCAATCTATCATGGATGAGAGACTATGAAATGAGCCTAGAGGGGGATGATCTAATTTTTCAAAACGACTCAGAGGAAGGTAAAACTGTGCTCGATGTGAGTGAATTTTACTGCAAATAACCCCTTTTAGATAAATTCTATTACAAACAAAAACAGCCACTTAAAGTGGCTGTTTTTCATTTACGCTATTGGATTACAGGGTTTCTTTAAATAGCTTATGAATACGGCGGTATTCATCTAACCAGCTTGATGGTTGAACAAAACCATGTGGTTCAACTGGGAAGATAGCTGTTTCAAAGTTTTCTTTTTCAAGCTCAATTAAGCGCTGTACTAAACGTACTGAGTCTTGAAAGAATACATTGTCATCAACCATAGGCGCATTAATCAATAAATGGCTCTTAAGACCTTCAGCAAAATAAATTGGTGAGCTCTTTTCATAGGCAATTGGATCAATATCTGGGTGGTTTAAGATGTTAGACGTATAAGGACCATTGTAGTGAGCCCAATCAGTTACCGGACGAAGTGCAGCACCTGCTTTGAATAAATCAGGCTGTGTGAATAGCGCCATAAACGTCATGAAACCACCGTAAGAACCACCATAAGTGCCTACAGCTTGTGTATCTACGTTTGCATTGTCTGCCATCCAGCTTACGCCATCTGCTAAATCTTGGATCTCAGGCGTACCCATTTGACGGTAAATAGCTGTACGCCAATCACGGCCGTAACCTTTCGATGCACGATAGTCCATGTCCATTACTACGTAGCCTTCTGAAGCCAATAGTGAGTGGAACATAAACTCACGGAAGTAACCAGACCAACCCATGTGTGAGTTTTGTAGGTAACCAGCACCGTGGTTAAAGATAACCGCTTTACGGTTTTTACCCGTTTCGCCTTCTTTATAATCAGCTGGGTAATATACTTTTGCGTAAATTGGCTGATCAGTGTGGCTTGAAGGCACAGCAACAATCTTAGGTGCAATTAGTTTTTTCGCTAAGAACTCATCAGAGACCGTGTGCGTTAACTGAGTTGCTTGGGTATTTGCTTTTGCAGCAGCAACATAAAGCTCAGGTGGCGACATAATTTTTGAGTGAGTTAGCAATAGTTTGCTTTCATCTGGGCTTAACTGGTAGTCAGTCATACCATCGAGGTTGGTTACTTGCTCAGATTCACCGTTTGCAGGGTTTACACGATAGATTTCGTAAAGACCTGGGTGCTCAACGTTAGCTTTGTAGTAAATCGCTGAGTTATCATCCGTTAACGTTAAGTTAGAAACAACAAATTGGCCTTTAGTTAGTTGCGTTGCTTTACCGTTTAGTGGCTTTTTGTAAATGTGGCTGTAACCAGACTCTTCAGATAAATAGTAAAGGGTATCTGAGTTGTTCAACCAACCAAAATCATTGTATGCATAGTTTACCCACGCATCGTCATGTAGACGGTGTTGTGAAACAAGCTTGTTGTTTTGTGTATCAACAGTGGCTAACCAACGGTCTTTGTTGTCCCATGCTTCAAGCATAAGAGCCACTTGTGAACCGTCTGTGTTCCATTGGATAGCACTCTGGTCCCAACCCCAATCCATCATTAGGTTGATGGCACGTGGTGCTTTTTCAGACTTATAAGTTTTGCCATCACGGGCGTAATTTTCTTTCTTAACAGCTGCAAGTACGTCTTCATCAAAACCAGGTAAAGTATCGAATGCAAGAGTTGTTTGCTCGCCTGATTTAAGGTCGATGTAAACAACGTCTGAGCTGATTGGTTTTTCATCAGCAACACGACGGCGTACTTTTTCTGCTTTTACGCGCGCATCATCGGCAATGTAATTAGGCATGATATCGCCTTCATCGCGCCATGAACGGCTTTCTGTGGTTACTGCAACAAGTGCTTGGCCATTTGGTGAAAGCTGTACATCTGCTAAACGCTTACCTTTACCTAAATAAAACTGTGCATTAGCAATGCTGTCGTTTTGCTCGTTGATTTGTGCTTTACGCTCTTCACGATCTTTTTTGTTTTTGTGCGTCAGCGCAATGTAATCAATTAGTTTGTGTTGCTCTTTTGCAATGTAAGTGTCTGGCTCTTGTACACCTTTAGGTGCATCGTCTAGGTGTAAGTTAACTAATTCAACTTGACGACCGGTTGCTAAATCAACTTTATAAAATGCATTACCTTGGCGATATGCAAGGCTACCATCAGTTAAAAACTGTGGTTTTGATTGCTTTGCGCTGTCGTGTGTAATTTGCGTAATTTGTCCAGTGCTTAAGTTTTTAATGAAGATATTACCTTCAAATGCATAAGCCTGTTGCTTTTTATCCGCTGAGTAAACTGCGTTTTTAGCGCCTACAGTGTGTAGTTTATTTAACGCTAATTGTGATGCAGATTGGCTATTTACCGCTTGAACGTATAAATCGCGTAACTCATTGCCTTGTTGCTTTTGTGCATAAACGATACTGTTAGAATCACCGTTCCAGAAAGCACGCTCAGGCTGACGACCTAACCAATCAGGATGAGCCATTGCTTGCTCTAACGTGATTTCAGCTGAACCTGTATCAGCAGGAGTAGCAACAACTGGGGCTACATTGGTAACTTGTTCTTCAGAAGGCGTTGAGGCGGTTGATTGACAACCTGCTAGCATGAAGCTAGATGCGACTGCGAGAGCCACTAACGTTTTATTAGCAGTGGTTTTGAATTTCATAGTGCTTCTTACGGGTTATTATAATTCGCCCTATTTAAGCAGAAGCACTGATGAAATAGCAATTTTTATAGGATAAACAGCCAAACTTTTCCGTTTAATAACAGCTTATTTTAAACTGATATCAAGCCATACCATACGGTGATCAGACGATGCGTTACGATCTTTAATTAAACGGAACAGTTCAGAGTTTTTCTGTGGCCAAAAAACTCCACCATCGTTTATCTCAATACCATAATTTGATGGTAAAACGTAATCAGCACGAGCCTGCCAATAAGCGGTATAGTTTTTAGCGTAATCTTCTTTATACGATTCTTTAGCGCCTTTGCTTGTTGGCGTAAAAGAGGTATTCACTAATGGATTTTTTAAAATTTGGTCTGTGGTATTCGGGCGTGCCTTACCCCCTTCTGGCGCAGCATTTAAATCACCCACAATCACAAAGCGGCTTTTCGCTTTTAAGCCCCCTTTTTGGCCTTTATCATCATAAATATAGTTAGCATTATTGATGTAGTCTGCAATCAGGCGTACTTCATCATGATTACGCTTACCGTTACGGTCCTCATCACCATCAAAAACCGGTGGGGTTGGATGCGAAGCAAGCAAATGAAGCGTTTTTCCTTTTACATCAATTGGTAAATCCCAAAATGATTTAGAGCTTAGGTGAATTGCTTGCCATTCCTCCGTAGAGTACCAGTCTTTACCTGTTTTAGGGTCTATAGGCATTTGTGCATTTGGCATGTCTTTGTATTTGAATGTTTGTAGTGTGCGCGCTTTATCTAAATCGATTGGATAGCGCGACAATACAGCCATTGCATAATGCCCTTCAAAGAAGCCAAAACCTTGAGCATCACCTTTGTAATGCCCCTTTACACCATCGTTATCTAGGTCAAACTCGGTAGCTAAACCGGTGTTAACGGGGGCAATAAAGTAATACGGGTAATCGATAGCAACCTGCTTATTTTGTGATACTTGCAGGTAGTTTTTACGAAATACGTTGATGCCTTTGTCTGCATCAATATAATCAAACTCATTAAGTAAAATAACATCCGGTCTTACACGCTGAATTATTTCGGCAATGTTGCGTATTTGCTGGTGGTTGCTCGCTAAAGCTTTGCTTAAAGCATCTTTATCAATCGCTTCACCTTTTTTTGCATAGTTGGTTGCGTCCATACTTACGTTAAAGGTGGCAACTCGTAAATCAGCAGCCGATACATTGTTAGCAAATAAGCCTACAGTCAGTGCTATTGAAGAAGTTAATAAAGCGTTTTTCATGAAATAAATCCGTCTACAATAAGTAGTAAAATAATACTGCTGACAATGATCCATAAGATCATCGCCATGATAAAAGGTTTAATGCCCGCTTGTTTTAAGACCGAAATTGATAAACCACTCCCAATCAAAAATAAGGTCATTACCAAAACTTGTTTAGCGCCAACATTAAGTGCATGCCAGAGTGTTTGGTACTCAGGGAAGCTTGAGTTGATCAATGCAGCTGCTAAAAACCCAAATATAAACAATGGGATACTGGCTTTTTTATCTGATTTCCAAAAAACACCTGCGATACTAGTATACGGTATGATCCACATCGCTCTAGTGAGCTTGATAGTGGTGGCAATTGCAAGAGCTGATGCGCCATAAGCAGCTGAGGCCCCAACTACACTACTAGTATCGTGAATAGCCAGTGCCGCCCATACCCCAAATTGCTGCTCAGTCAGGCCCAAATAATGACCAATCATTGGAAATAACACCAAGCCAAGTGCGTTAAGTAAAAAAACTACAGCTAAAGATATCGCGACTTCGTGATCTTTTGCCTTAATAACTGGCGCCATTGCTGCAATTGCGCTACCACCACAAATTGCAGTACCAAATGATATGAGTACACCGGTATTTTTATTTAACTTAAACAACTGAGATAAAATTTCGCCAAGGCCAATAATCGCGGTAATACTGACAATAGTAAGTACAATTGAGCTGCGCCCTACTTCTATTACTTGACTAAAATCAACAGCAAAGCCTAAGCCAATAACCGCTAACTTTAGCATCCATTTACTAATTTCTTGTGACTGAACTGCAAATGGATTACCTAAAACCATAGCAAACAAAGCGCCAACAACTAGTGCCGTAGCAGAGCCAACAAAAGGTAAGGCCGATGCTAAAAATAGTGCAATAAAAAGAAATTGTTTTGGGCGTTCGGCTATCACAACGGTGCTCTGATAAATTTATTGGTTAACTTATGAACCACAGGTGCGACTAAAATAACGGTAGGAAATGCGACACAAAAAGCAAAAGCCCATGCTTTAAGCCAAATGGCTGCAATGTTATCGATTAAACCAAGGTTAAAAATACTGATCACTAAAGACATAAATCCAGACATAAACAGCGCCATAAAAAACGCAAATACGACTGTTCTTAATCGAGGATGTAACATAACGAACTAATATTAATATAAAAATATTAGTCTATAGCAAGATACCCCTGACGCAAGTGCTTTGAGACAAGAGGTACAAAATTAGCGAAGTTTGCGGGTAATACCAATTCGCTTAATTAAGTAGTCTATTTTGAGGCAAGAAAACCTTGTTGATACCAAGGCAAAAATTTCGTTATTTAGTTGTTCTAAATGAGAAATTTTTAACGCAGGTAGCGACAGGTTTAATCCCTCAAAATGATTAAGTATTATTGCGGATTGGTATAAGTTATAGCGATTAAAAAGCCGAGATAAACTCGGCTTTTAAGAATTTAAACTGATTAGTTTAAAATAAGTTGGGTGCTGGTATCAGCAACACCTGGGTAGTCTTGCTCAGGCAAGATTTCGGCAAGTGCTGCTAAACGCTCACCTAATTGGTGAAGATTATCAGCAGATACATTGATATGACCCATCTTACGACCCGGTTTAGCCGTTTTACCATACCAGTGACTAGTAACGTCTTGCGTTGCTAGTACTGAGTGTGGGATTGAAGGCTGACCTAATACGTTGATCATAGCAGTAGGACGAAGACACTCTGTACTACCTAGTGGTAAACCTGCAACAGCGCGCATGTGGTTTTCGAACTGTGAGCAATGTGTGCCCTGCTGTGTCCAGTGACCAGAGTTATGAACGCGTGGCGCAATTTCGTTAACTAATAACGTACCTTGTACATCAAAAAACTCGATTGCTAATACACCTACATAGTCAAGCTCTTGCGCTAACTTGTTAAATGCAAGCTCGGCTTGTTCTTGAATCGCTGCTTTTTCTTTACCCGCAACTGAAAGCGTAAGCACACCATTGGTGTGTTGATTTTCAGTTAATGGGTAAATAACTGTGTTACCCGCTTTGTCGCGTGCACCAATGATAGATACTTCACGGTCAAATGGGATCATCTTCTCTGCGATAATAGAGTGCGGAGCACTCTCGGTGCCAGATGCAATGAAATCTGCCATTTCTGACCAGATTTGGTCAATTTGGTCATCTGACTTTAAGCGCCATTGGCCTTTACCATCGTAACCCGCTTGGCAGGTTTTGATCACAAGCGGCTTGCCTAAGCGCTCTACAGCAGCGATAAGGTGCGCTTTTTCTGTAATTAATTGGTAAGGCGCACACTCAACATTTGTTTTATCAAGTAATGCTTTTTCAAGTGCGCGGTCGCCACCTGTTTTAATTGCCGCTTTACCCGGATAAAACTTATTGCTTTGACAGCACAGTGTTAGTACATCATCAGGAATGTGTTCAAACTCTGCGGTGATAGCGTCTGCGTTATCAATAGCTTGTTGTAATGTGCTGTTACGAACTTCACCAGTTAATGGGTGAATGATTTTTTTACTACCCACATCGTAGGCAACAACATTTAAATCAAGCGGTGCACCCGCTAAGCTCATCATACGAGCTAACTGGCCTGCACCTAAAATTAGAATATTCATATTACTCTGCAGGATTAGGGTTAGCTAAGATTGTGTCTGTTTGTTCTTTACGGAATGCTTCAACTTTTGCGAAGATTTCAGGCTGTTGGCAACCTAAAATTTGTGCCGCTAAAAGGCCAGCATTAGCAGCGCCAGCTTCACCAATTGCAAGAGTGCCTACCGCAACACCTTTAGGCATTTGGCAAATAGATAATAAAGAATCTACACCATTTAGTGTTTTAGATTTAACTGGTACACCTAAAACTGGCAGTGATGTAAACGCCGCAGCCATACCAGGTAAGTGCGCTGCACCACCTGCACCAGCAATAATAATTTTAATACCGCGATCTGCAGCTGAGCTTGCATAGTCAGCAAGTAATTGAGGGGTACGGTGAGCAGAAACAACTTTAGTTTCGTATTCAATGCCGAATTTTTCTAGCATTAACGCCGCATGTTCCATCGTTGGCCAGTCTGATTTGGAACCCATAATAATGCCAACAGTCATAAATACACCTCAGTTAAATTGTTTTCTAAAAAGCGGACTTTTGTCCTTATTTTGTGGCGGGTATTATATACCTAACTCACATCAAGATGCGACTCTAGAAGCACAAAAAAGCCATGACATGCATGGCTTTTAATCACTCATCAGCTAATTAAGCTTCTTTGCTTGCTAGGTACTCAGTGTATGTACCTTTAAAGTCGATAACTTTGCCGTCTTTGATTTCCCAAATACGGTTAGCAAGCGATGATACAAATTGTCTATCGTGTGATACGAACAATAATGTCCCTTCGTATGCTTCAAGTGCTAAGTTAAGCGCTTCGATAGATTCCATGTCCATGTGGTTGGTTGGCTCATCCATTAATAAGATGTTTGGTTTATGCATCATAATTTTGCCAAACAGCATACGGCCTTGCTCACCACCTGAAATCACTTTTACTGACTTTTTGATGTCGTTTTGTGAAAACAGCATACGACCTAAGAAACTACGAACAACTTGCTCGTCGTCACCTTCTTGTTGCCATTGTTCCATCCACTCAAATAAGTTCATGTCTTGTTCGAACTCGTCAGCATGGTCTTGTGCGTAATACCCAATATTAGCGTTATCTGACCATTTAAATTCACCTTGTTTTGGTGCTAAACGACCAGCAAGAGTATTTAACAGTGTTGTTTTACCAACACCGTTCTCACCGATAATCGCAATACGCTCGCCTACTTCAACTAAGCCTTCAAGACCACTGAATAAGGTCTCTTCGAAACCTTGCGCTAAGTTTGTTAGCTCTAACGCATTACGGAATAACTGCTTCTCTTGCTCAAAGCGAATAAACGGACTTTGACGAGAAGATGCTTTAACTTCTTCAAGCTGAATTTTATCGATTTGTTTCGCACGTGATGTTGCTTGCTTTGCTTTTGAAGCGTTCGCAGAGAAGCGCGATACGAACTGTTGAAGTTCGGCAATTTGGCTTTTCTTCTTCGCGTTTTCGCTAAGTAGACGCTCACGAGCTTGCGTTGCAGCGAACATGTACTCATCGTAGTTACCAGGGTAAATACGAAGCTCGCCATAATCGATGTCAGCCATGTGTGTACATACAGAGTTTAAGAAGTGACGGTCGTGCGAAATGATGATCATGGTACAGTCACGCTGGTTTAACACGTCTTCTAACCACTTGATGGTGTATATGTCCAAGTTATTGGTAGGCTCATCGAGTAGCATGATATCTGGATCAGAAAACAGCACTTGTGCAAGTAACACACGCAGTTTAAAACCCGGTGCGATTTCAGACATAGGGCCGTAATGTTGCTCTGTACCAATACCTACACCAATTAGTAACTCACCTGCTTTAGCTTCTGCTGAGTAACCATCCATTTCGGCAAACTCAGTTTCAAGATCAGCCACTTTCATGCCGTCTTCTTCGCTCATCTCAGGTAGGCTGTAAATACGGTCACGCTCTTTTTTTACTTCCCACAGCTCTTTATGACCCATGATTACTGTGTCGATTACAGAAAACTCTTCGTAAGCAAACTGGTCTTGATTTAGTTTTGCAATACGTTCGTTTGGATCTGTGCTGACATTACCTGAAGATGGCTCAAGTTCACCACTTAGGATTTTCATGAAGGTTGATTTACCACAGCCATTCGCACCGATTAAACCGTAACGGTTACCATCGCCAAATTTTGCTGAAATATTTTCGAATAAAGGTTTAGCACCAAATTGCATGGTGATATTAGCTGTACTAATGATAGCGGTACCCTCCAGCGGGTAAAAAAGTAAAAACGAAACTGCGGGCAATTTTAAACTAAAGCCGCTTAGCACGCCATGAAAGTTTAATTAAATACTCCCGCTAATTTTACAAGCTCACACCTAGCGACTACCTTTAATGAGCGCGCTCACTTAACCATATGAGCACGCTCACTTTTAAAATAACCATTTATAAACAGTAGGTTAAGAATGAGTAAACATGCAGATACTCACCAACGTATTTTAGAGGCGGCTTGGAATCTTTTTACTGAGCAAGGGTTTAATGATACTTCAACGAGGCAAATTTCTGCAGCAAGCAACATAGCAGTGGGCACCTTGTTTAATCATTTCTCTGATAAAGTGGCTATTTTAGAAGCATGCCTTGATGATAAATTTAATGATGTGCTGGAACGCGCCAAAGAAACGGATATACACCGCCCTGCTCGCTTAAAGATTAATCATTACGCGCAATATTTTTATCAGTTTTATTGTTTACATCATCGCTTTTATAAAGTGCTTTTTAGCCAGCGATTGTTTTCACAGCCATTCCAGCAACAGCACATGGAGCTAATACAATCATTAGTTTTTGCCGACCAGCCGCAATTTAATAAAGTAAAAGCAGCTATATTACTCGACTGCTATTTTATGACCTTGTTATATGGTCTAGGTGCCGAAACACCAAATACTAAATTAATGCTTAGAACGCTAAGCCAGAAAGTGTCTATTTTTTAGCCTTGGTAACTCATTGATAATTCAATATAGTGAACCTAAAATGAATAATTTTTCCTCAAAGACGCTTTGTTGCATGATAATTTTTCACTTTTTACCCTATTTTAGCTTTGATAATCTCCTACCTTTAACTAAATTATACCTATTAGGGACAATAATTAATCAAGGTACTTTATGAAAAGAACACACACTGCCTTATTTGTTGCAGGCATGATTGCCATACCGACAGCCAATGCCATCGAAATCTATAACGACCAAACCAATAGCGTTACTGTTGGTGGCTTTATCGATGCAAGAATTATTAATACGCAAGGCGAAACTGAGGTAGTAAACGGTGCATCACGCATTAATTTTGATTTTAAGCGCCAATTAAAAAACGGCTGGCAAGCTTTTGCTTTACTTGAATGGGGTGTTAACCCTGTTGGTAGCAGCGATATCGTATACAGCAATCGCTTTGAATCAATTCAAGATGAGTTTTTATATAACCGTTTAGGCTATGTTGGTCTTAAACATGACGATTACGGCCAAGTCACTTTAGGTAAACAATGGGGTGTATGGTACGACGTAGTTTACAACACCAACTACAGCTTAGTATGGGATGGTAATGCTGCAGGTGTTTATACCTACAATAAAGATGACGGTGCTGTAAATGGCACAGGTCGCGGCGATAAAGTACTGCAGTATCGCAATACCTGGGGTAATTTTCATTTAGCGCTTCAAGCACAACTGAAATCTGATGACTTTTATACCTGTGATATCGTTGATATATCAATGAGATCATGTGAGGTCCTTTGGAACCAAGGAAATAACGCCGCACAAAAAGTAGAATTTAATTCTACTTATGGCGCCGCACTCACCTACTCGGTTAGCCCTAATTTAAAAGTAACTGCGGGTGTTAACCGCGGTCAGTTTGATATCGTGTATGCAGGTGGGAGAAACCAATCTGTAAATGATTTAATTTATGGTATGGGCATTACCTATGGTGATTTTTATAAGCCTGGTTGGTATGCATCAGCGAATATAAATAAAAACGAAAACCACGATACTGACAACTTAGGTCGCTTAATTAAAGATGCCGTTGGTTTGGAGTCTATCTTCAGCTATCGCTTTGATAATGACATTCGTACCTTTGTAGCTTATAACGTATTTGATGCCGGCGATGACTATGTTATTCAGCCAAACTTTAATGCCGATCCTGAAGATGTATTTAAGCGTCAATTTGCAGTAATTGGTGCGCACTACTTCATGGCAGAAGATACCATTTTATATATTGAAGCCCGTAAAGACTTTAGCGACTTTTCGAGTAATGACGCTGAGCAAGAAGCACAGATGTCACAAACCGAAGATGACGGTATTGCCATTGGTTTTAATTACACTTTGTAATCACGATTAACACTAAAGCCCACTTTTGTGGGCTTTAACTCACGATAAAAATACTGCAATACATTTTCTTTTTTGTCGCAATATCAACCAACAAATGCTATTACTTAACAGTCATAAAACTAAAAAAATGAAAATAATTGAGGTTAATATGTCTAACAGGACCAAACTTATTCTTCTCTGTGCAATCTCTAGCGTTTCATTTCTGCTCTTTTACTGGCTAACACATGTCAGAGAATCGGATACTGTTTTAGGTGTTAGCTCCGATTTATCTGGTGGTTTAGTTATGGGCTTTGCTATTGGTGTGATGCTAGTTACATTAAGTACATTTAAGTTAAAAAAGCATTAAGTGTATTTAAAAACAAAGGTTTAAACCTTTGCCTATCTGTCATTCATCAAGACAAAAAAGATGACCTTAAAGTTTGCAAGCCATTGATATTGCAAATATAGAAAGGAAAAAGATTTTTCATTTATGCATAAGGAATACTTGTGATTATTCCAAATCATTTCACGAGTATATTATTCGTACCCTATCACGCCCTCACCCTGTATATTAAAAAGCTTAAATTTTAGGTTATGCTGAGGTTGAAGTTAAACTAAATAGAGTATGATGTGTTCTTAATAAGACTACTATGTATCACAATGAATAATCACGTTCTACTTTAGCAATACGCGTTGTAAACGCACTGTACCATTTATCTTTACCAAGCTGCTGCGCATTTAAGTGCTCCAGGTTTTGTTTCCAGGCTTTTATCGCATCTAAGCTTTGCCAATACGATACCGTAATACCCAAACCATCACGAACAGACTCCATGCCTAAATACCCTGGTTGTTGCTCTGCAAGCTCAACCATTCTATTGGCCACTTCTTCATACCCAGCGGTATCCTCAGATAAGATATTCGTAAAAATTACGGCGTAATAAGGCGGTTTAGGTGTATTCGCTATCATGGCTATTACTTCGCTCTACTTGGTTCAAAACCATCATAGCATGGTATTTCTGCGTCAAACGTATCCCAGTTTGCTTTAGAACTTACAAAGTTATGGCTGATCGGACGCTCGTTTATATCGCTATCTAACAAACCTAAGCGAATACGTAAACGGCTTGGGTCATCTTTGTTCTCACTATAAACTGGTGATCCACAGCAGCTACAAAAATAACGAATTCTACCGGGTTTAAATTCAAAGGCACTCAGATGCTGCTTCCCCTCTGTGAGGTTAAAACCATCTCGTTGAATAAAGCCATTGGTTGCGTAGGCTGTGCCTGAATTTTTACGACATAAAGAGCAATGACAATGAATAATTGAGTCTATACCACCAGCAATTGTTACTTTTACTTTGCTGCACAAACAACTTCCTTGATACATAGTACCTCTCAGATTAAAGATTAATAGCCGCGATGCTTCCAAAAATCAGTGGCTGTACCTTCGGCTTCCTTTAATAAGTTAAAGGATTTATCGGCAATTATATGACCATTTAATTCAATAGTCATGCGCCAAATGCCAACTTTATTATCAACAGGTGCCCATATAGTATCACCTAAGTAAAACTGCCAATCGTTTGTTTTAACGTACTGTTCGCCCTCAAATGGTGGCATGATCTCGCCATCTTCATCTGGGATATCTGGATGGTAAACGCAAAACTTTATTTTTTGTCCTTTAGCCTTTTTAATGTTAACAATAAAACCAAATTCAATATCTAACTGTGCCGGAACGTCTGTTGTAAACTCGGTGATTTGAGGCAGGTCTTTCTCTTTTGCATCCCAATGGCTGTAAATGCCGTAACTTTCAATACTGATAATTGGTTTGGCTTTTGCCATCGTTGCAAGCGCTCCTTTTTAAAATGAGACGCCATTTTATAGTAGCAACACTAGCAGAATAAGATTGTATTATTATAGTAATTATTTAATATACTTTATCCAGTGAGCTTCATGATTTTGAAAGCCGCATTTTTTTAACAGCTTAATACTTGCACTATTATTTGGATTAACTAAAGCCACCACACTGTTAAGCGGAGTCGCTACAAAGGTAGTCAGTTTGTCAAATAGCATTTCTAATACCTTTTGCATTATCCCCTTGCCAAAGAATTGCGATGACAATTCAAATCCCAACATACCTTGCCCGTTAATTATGTTAAATAGGCCAACACTGCCAATAACTTGCCCACTACTTCTTAAAACAATAACTAAACGAATGCCTTGTTGATTATAAAAACGTTCTATGTCGCCTTGAATAAAGTCATATACGTCACCTTTCGTTATGTCACTACTATAATCATTAAACGATTGAACATGGGGATCTTTTAAAATACCCCAAATCGCTTGACAATCTTTATGACGAATGGGGCGTAAGTCAAAGGCTAAGTCATCGTGGTTTGACACGTTAATTTCTTCTTTTTACTTTATGAGCTGGCATTATTGTCTTACTATAAATGCAATTTCAAGCAATTAGATTAAGTTCGATGAGTGAAGAATTTAAAGTAATTCAACCTACCACCACAGTCTACTGTAAAGAACGCGGCGAAGGCTGGACTTTAACAGGGATCACTAGTATTGATGAACACACTTCAGTGATGTTCGATGGTGTAAGATATACCTTACCGGCCCGTGAAATTGTTGAGGTTTTATTACCACAACAACTCGAGCGCGAGAAAAACCAACAATAAAAAAAGCCAGCATCAAGCTGGCTTTTTCGTCTTTACAATTAACGTAATGCGTTAATACGCTCATCAAGTGGTGGGTGCGATGAGAATAACTCGGCAACACCTTTACCGCTTGCAATACCAAACGCCATCATTGAACCTTCTAGTTGTGATGGGTGGTTTTGTTTTAAGCGCTCAAGAGCACTACGCATTTTGTCTGCACCTACAAGTCTTGCTGCACCGGCATCCGCAGAGAACTCGCGTTTACGGCTATAGTAAGCAACAATCACACTTGCTAGAACACCAAATAGCATTTGGAAAATCATATCGAACAAGAAGTAAGTCCAGCTACTACCGCCCTCTTCTTCATCACTATTTAAGAAGTTATCAACAATACCAGCTAATACTTTCGCCATAAAGATAACAAAGGTATTCACTACACCTTGAATAAGAGTAAGCGTTACCATGTCGCCATTTGCAATGTGTGATACCTCATGAGCCAATACAGCCTCAGCTTGATCTTGGTTCATGTTGTGTAATAAACCGGTGCTCACAGCCACCAGTGAGTTGTTCTTGCTTGGGCCAGTCGCAAATGCGTTCATTTCAGGGCTATCGTAAATAGCCACTTCTGGCATCGCGATCCCTGCTTTTTTTGCTTGCGCCGCTACCGTCGAAACTAACCATTGTTCTGTTTCAGAACGTGGCTGTTCAATAACATGTGCACCGGTTGATTTTTTTGCCATCCATTTCGACATAAATAACGAAATAAACGAGCCACCAAAACCAAATACGGTTGAAATAACTAAAATGCCGCCTAGACTGCGATGGCTAATACCCAGTACGCTCATCACAATAGACAACACAATACCTAACACTAGCATTACCGCTAAGTTAGTCAGTAGAAACAAAAATACACGCTTCATAAAAACCTCAGAATAAACATACCAATTGTATTAACTAACGACATGGTTAAAAATCGTTAGTTAATAAAATTATCTGGGCTTACTTCCAACTTAGTTTAAGACATATGCAATTGGTCGCAAGGAACTAATTGCAACCAATTGTGACAGAGTATGTCAAAAGTAACAACTCAATTATTATGGGTTGATAGATAAAATTTCAAGTAAGGTTTTGTAAATTTTTAACTTAGGAGTGCCTTCTGTATAAGGACTAATCGCTAAAAGCGGGAAAGGTAATGTTGATTTTAAGGTTTCTAAATTTGCGTCTTGCTCACGCATATTAGGATCTACATGATTTGCAATCCAACCCACACAATTGACACCAAGTGCTTTAAAGTGACTAGCAGTTAATAAAGCATGATTAAGGCAGCCTAGCTTCAAGCCAACCACTAAAATAACATGAAGGTCTTGTGATTTAACCCAATCACAGAGCAAATCAGTTTCGTTGATAGGCAAACACCAGCCACCAGCACCTTCTGTAAGAATATAATCAGTATTGAGTGCTTTTACATTCGCATAAGCAGCATCGAGCTTGTCAAATGTGAGTCTATCGCCTACTTGAGCAGCGGCAATATGCGGTGCAATGGGTGGCTCATAAGTAAAGGGGTTAACAATGTTATATTTAACCCCAATCGATGAGCTTTCCATTAAAGTTAAAGCATCATCGTTAACTAGCTGACCAAATGCTTCTTCTGCACCTGCAGCAATAGGTTTAAAACCAACGGCACGCTGTTTATGTTGCGCCAGCAAGTTTAACAACAAACTGGTTACATGGGTTTTTCCAGCATCGGTGTCTGTACCAGTGATAAAAAATTCTTTCATTATTTAATTAATTCTATTTTTCTAGTTCTAAAAGGACAACTTGATAGCTCACTCTAGCATGCCCATCAACCAGAGGGTATGCCTTACAAACACTATTGAGGGCATGCCTCGTTAATAACCCTTGGCGTTTTTGCTTAGTTTGTAGTGATGTAGCGCCAATAGCTTTAATCGAACGCAGGGCTTCTAAGGGTGAATTATAGGTATCTATGTAACATCTATCGGCAGCAAAATTCAGTTTAAACCCCGCAGATTTTGCATACTCAATAACCTTATTAGCACAATGGAATTGATTAATATGACTTTGCTGATCTATGCAACTAAATGCTTGTTTAATCTCTTTAAGCGATCCATCTACAACGCAACTTAAATAGACTTTTCCGCCTATTTTTAAAGAACAAAAAAGGTTTTTAAGCAGTTCTTTAAAATCAGCAGACCATTGCATTGCAAAATTACTAAATACACAATCAAGTGTATTTTGTTGTAAAGGTAAGTTATCCATATCAGCACACACTTTTAAACAACGCGGGCTTTGCTCTGTGCTTAGCATGGAATGACTTAAGTCCATTGCCAGTACAGTATCAAAATGTGTTTTAAGCATTGCCGTGTTAACTAAAGGCCCTGCCCCTAAGTCAAGGCAAGTACCCTGCTGATGCTTATTTGCCATCATTTTAAATAAGTGTGTAGCAGCTTGTTTTTGAACATTGGCATGACTTGCATAATTTGCAGCGGCTCTAGAAAACTTAGTTTGTGTTGTTAGCTTATTACTTTGACAATTTGTAGCGGCTTGCAGTTGAACAATCATAAACACTCCACTAGCGAATCAACCAGCTGTTTTATATCCTCAGGTTGATGCGCGCTACTTAAGGTGATCCTAAGTCGTGCCGTATTATAAGGTACCGTGGGTGGTCGAATAGCAGTTAACCATACACCTTTTTCTTTGAGCTTATTCGCAACGGCAAGTGTATGTTCTGCATCACCTAGAACCAAAGGTTGTATAGCCGTTGTTGATTCCATTAATGCTAAGTTATGCTCTTTAGCAAGCACTCTAAAGTAGGCAATATTCTCTATAAGCTGAGAGCGTTTCTCATCAGCCTTAATTAACTTTTCAAGTCGCTCAAGGGTACAACTTGCCATCAATGGTGACATCGCTGTTGAATAGATGTATTCACGATTATACTGCAGCATGTAATCAACCATTTGTTTTGACGCAAGCAGGCAAGCACCACTACTTGCAAGTGCCTTTCCAAAGGTGATAATTAATAAATCTGGCTTGATTACCTCACAACTTCCTAAGCCTTGCTCACCCAATACGCCAAAGCCATGGGCGTCGTCAATCATGAGCCACGCACCGTATTGTTTAGCAAGTTTAAACAGTTCTTCAATGGGGGCTTTATCACCATCCATTGAAAACACCCCTTCACTCACAATGAGTCTATGCTTTGCTTTTGACTTTTGTAGCCGAGATTCTAAATGCTTTAGGTCGTTATGATTAAAACGCACCATAGCAGCGGCAGAATGAAGGCCGCCATCAATTAAGCTGGCATGATTGAGCTTATCTTGAAAAATTGCCGATGATTGCGCCACGCTTTTATCTTGAAACAATGCTTTTAATACGCTGCTATTTGCACTAAATCCGCTATTAAATAACATCGCGCTTTCAAAGCCTAATAGCTTGCATAAACGCTGTTCAAGCTGTTGCTGCGCTTTATTATAGCCATTCACTAGAGCAGAACTGTGGCTACCTAGTTGCTGCGCTTGTATTTCGATAAAATCATCAGCAAAGCCAAGGTAGTCATTACTGGCAAAATTTAAATATTGTTTACCAGCAACTTTTATAAAACGCCCGCTTGATTGCTCAACAAGTTGACGCTGTCTCAGTAATGCATCTGCTTGACGCTCTTCAAGATGCTCGGCAATAAAATCGAAAGCCATTAAAATGTTACGCTTCGTAAAATAGTTCTGATGTTGCTTTATCGGCAACTTTTGAAGAAAGCGATGCTGCAACCGCTTCATCAGAATAATCTTCACGGGTTTCTGGGTTCATACCTAATTTTTTAATCAGCATCATATCAGCGTCTGCTTCAGGGTTTTCTGTAGTCAGTAACTTATCACCGTAGAAAATTGAATTAGCACCAGCAAAGAAACACATAGATTGCATTTGTTCATTCATCGCAGTACGGCCAGCTGATAAACGAACATAACTTTTAGGCATCATAATACGTGCAACTGCGATAGTACGAATGAACTCAAAATGATCTAAGTCTTCTACATCTTCAAGAGGTGTACCTTTCACCTTAACTAACATGTTAATTGGCACACTCTCTGGCTGTTGCGGCAAGTTTGCTAATTGCATTAATAAACCAAAACGATCAGCAGCCTGCTCTCCCATACCGACTATACCACCTGAACACACTTTCATTCCGGCATCACGTACATTATCAATGGTATTTAAACGGTCTTGATAAGTACGTGTTGTAATGATCTGTTGATAATACTCTGGCGATGTATCAAGGTTATGGTTGTAGTAATCAAGACCGGCGTCTTTTAATGCATGAGCTTTTTCGTTATCTAGCATGCCAAGTGTCATACAAGTCTCAAGCCCAAGTTCTTTAACTTCTTTTACCATTTTTGAAATATATGGCATATCTCGCTCTTTAGGGTCAGACCAAGCAGCCCCCATACAAAAACGTGTTGCCCCTTTTTCTTTAGCAACACGCGCTTGCTCAACCACTTTTTCTACTTCCATAAGGCGCTCACGGTCTAGGTCTGTTTTATAATGACCTGACTGAGGACAATATTTGCAATCTTCTGGGCAAGCACCGGTTTTAATAGATAACAAAGTAGAAATTTGTACTTCATTTGGGTTGAAGTTTTCACGGTGAACACTGGCCGCTTTAAATAACAAATCATTGAATGGCATTTCGAATAATGCTTTTACTTCTTGGTGAGTCCAATCGTGACGGACAACTGCGTGCTCCATAATAGTCTCTTTTTTAAATTATTAGGACGGTTTGTTTGGCTTAGTCTACGACTTGACGTAACATTGTCAATGAATTGAAGTGATATAAAGTTTACATATGATTAATAAACAACCAGTAGATTTAGATTTTGATCGTGACCATATTTGGCACCCTTATACTTCTATGACTCAACCCCTTCCCGTGTATCCAGTAAGTCATGCAAATGCAAATCGTATTTTCTTAGAAACAGGTGAAAGCCTAATAGATGGTATGGCCTCTTGGTGGAGTGCAATTCATGGTTACTGCCACCCTGTTTTAAATGAGGCAATCACCAAGCAAGTTAGCAAAATGAGCCATGTCATGTTTGGTGGCTTAACTCATGAGCCCGCTGTTGAGCTGTGTAAAAAGTTGGTAAGTATGACACCTGCTTCACTTGATAAAGTGTTCTTAGCCGATAGTGGCTCTGTGAGTGTTGAAGTCGCAATCAAAATGGCTTTGCAATACTGGTTAAGCCAAGGATACACCAGCAAGCAAAAGTTAATGACGCCGCTAAAGGGTTATCATGGCGACACCTTCGCAGCCATGAGCGTTTGCGATCCAATAAATTCAATGCACAGCATGTATTCAGGGTTTTTACCTGAACATGTTTTTGTGCCGGCTCCTATTTCTAAATTTAATGAAGAGTTTAGCCCTGCTGAAGCGGATACGCTTGAAAGCTATTTTGCAGCTCATCATCAAGATGTGGCTGCTTTTATCATTGAACCCATTGTTCAAAATGCCGGAGGCATGAATTTTTACCATCCTGATTACTTAAAACACCTGCGCATTCTTTGCGATAAGTATGATGTTTTACTTATTTGTGATGAAATCGCCACAGGGTTTGGCCGCACCGGTACCTTGTTTGCTGTTGAACATGCCAATATCGAGCCAGATATTTTATGTATTGGCAAAGCATTAACAGGTGGCATGATGACGCTATCAGCAACATTAACCACCAGCAAAGTCGCTGTTGGGATCAGTGAAGGTGAAGCCGGCGTATTAATGCATGGCCCAACGTTTATGGGTAACCCGCTTGCCTGTGCCACAGCCTGCGCGAGTATTGATTTACTACTAGAGCAACCTTGGCAAGAACAAATTGAACACATAAATGACGTGCTAACATCCCAACTTACTAAATGTAAGCAACTCGAGGCAGTCGTTGATGTGCGCACATTAGGCGCTATTGGTGTTGTAGAGCTTAATCAAAATGTTGATGTAGCTAAAATTCAACGCTTTTTTATAGAGCAAGGTGTTTGGATCCGCCCATTTGGCAAGTTAATTTATTTAATGCCGCCATATATAAGCAATGAACAAAGCCTAACGAAATTATGTGATGCTATTTTTGCAGCCATTGAACAACAAGCGTATTGAAGACATTAAAAAAGGAAGCTGCTGCTTCCTTTTCCTTTAAACTTTACCATTCAAACATATAAGCCATTTTACTGATCATTCGAAGCGGTACTTTATGTTCACAGCGCTTAGCGTATAGGTGCTGCAATGATTTATCTTTAATTTCACCAACGATGACTTCTTTTACTTGATAACCCAATGCAGTGGCAGCTTGTGCGTAAGCGATAAATTCCCACTTTTTGATATTGGTGTTATCAACAATCACTAGCGGAATTTCTTCTGCTAAAGCATTAATAAAGCGCGCAAGGTTTAGATTATGATATTCAGGTAGCTTGTACTTATCAAATTGATATACACCTTCGCTATTGTAAAAATAATCATCTGTTGCGCACACTACATAGTCACTTTCATTACCTGCTACCAACTCATCAGCAAGGCTTTGTGCATAATATGATTTACCTGAACCTGGTAAGCCGCGAAGAATAAAAACTTGTTTCATAGCACCTGTTATACAAATTAATTAAAGACTAAAGGACAGTTATCCTGTTGAGAATTGTTAATAATGCCACAAAATAACCAATTAGCGCAGCGAGAATTTAAATAAACGCAAATTTTACGCAAAATATTGCTGCTATTTTATCCAATTGAAGAAAAACTACTAAAGAGTACGCCTGAATAGTTTTTTTATTTGATTTACGAAGGTAAGATAGTCGATTCAAGTGCAATGCACAGCATTATAATATTAGGCAACTTATATCATTGGAGTGAAGATGAGCCATTTAGCGATTTCAGAGCTATTAAAAGGCAAGGTTGCGGTAGACAGCCAAGTAACAGTAAAAGGCTGGATCCGTACACGCCGCGATTCAAAAGCAGGAATTTCATTTTTAGCCGTTCATGACGGTTCGTGTTTTGATCCTATTCAAGCGGTAGTACCTAATTCACTCAATAATTATGATGAAGTCACACGTTTAACTGCTGGTTGTTCAGTCTCTGTAACCGGTATCCTTGTTCCTTCAGCAGGCCAAGGTCAGTCTTTCGAGATTCAGGCTAACTCTGTTGAAGTATTAGGTTGGGTTGAGAACCCAGATACTTACCCTATGTCAGCTAAACGTCACAGCATTGAGTATTTACGTGAACATGCGCACCTTCGCCCTCGTACTAACATTATGGGCGCAGTAACTCGTGTACGTAACTGTTTAGCACAAGCGATTCACCGTTTTTATCACGAACAAGGTTTCTACTGGATCAGCACGCCTATTATCACTGCAAGTGACTGTGAAGGTGCAGGTGAAATGTTCCGTGTATCTACTTTAGATATGCAAAACTTGCCACGTACAGATAAAGGTGACATCGATTACAGCGAAGATTTCTTCGGTAAAGAAGCGTTCTTAACTGTATCTGGTCAGTTAAATGGTGAGACATACGCATCTGCAATGTCAAAAATCTATACCTTTGGTCCTACTTTCCGTGCTGAGAACTCAAACACATCGCGTCACTTAGCAGAGTTTTGGATGGTTGAACCTGAAGTTGCGTTCGCAGATTTAGAAGATATCGCAAAACTTGCTGAAGACATGCTGAAATATGTTTTCAATGCAGTATTAACTGAACGTCGTGATGACATGGAATTCTTTGCACAACGTGTAGAGAAAACAGCTATCTCTCGTTTAGAAGAGTTCGTTACAAAAGATTTCGCTCAAGTCGATTACACTGATGCTATCGAAATCTTAAAAGCATGCGGCAAGAAGTTCGAGTTCGCTGTTGAATGGGGTGTAGATTTACAATCTGAGCACGAGCGTTACCTTGCTGAAGAACACTTTAACGCACCAGTAGTTATCAAAAATTACCCGCGTGATATAAAAGCGTTCTACATGCGTCAAAACGAAGACGGCAAAACAGTGGCAGCGATGGATGTCGTTGCGCCGGGTATCGGTGAAATCATCGGCGGCTCTCAACGCGAGGAGCGCCTAGATGTACTAGACAAACGTTTAGAAGAAATGGGCTTAGATAAAGAAGACTACAGCTGGTACCGTGATCTGCGTAAATACGGTACTGTTCCACACTCTGGTTTTGGTTTAGGTTTTGAGCGCTTAGTTGCTTATGTAACAGGTATGGGCAACGTTCGTGACGTTATCGCCTTCCCTCGTACAAAAGGCAGCGCGACTTACTAATAAGTAACGCTAGATTATTTAAAAGCCGCTTTCGAGCGGCTTTTTTGTGTGTAAATCATTAAATATTTTAAAAAATTACAGTCTAAAGAATTAGCAAAGCCAGACATATTGCCTATATTGATAAGAAGCTAACTATTAAGGAGTTTGTGTCTACTATGCTATTTCGCTCTATGAAAGCCCTTTTGCTATCTACAACCCTTATCTCTGCACATAGTGCGTATGCAATTGAAGAAAATATTAATTCGAAACCAATTTTTATTGCAGGCTCAACCACAGTGGCAGAATTATTAGTCGATATAAAAGATGACTTAAGCCAAGAGTTTGGCAATAGCATACAAATTAGACCGATGGGCAGTGATAAAGGCATTAAAGCCATTGCCGAAAATGTTATCGATATCGGCACCAGCTCCCGTTATTTATCAAAAGAAGAGCAACAACGCTGGCCTTTTTTGCGGCAAATAATCATAGCCCAAGATGCAATCGCATTTTTTGTAAATAAAAACTTAAACATCACTGAACTTACCACTAAAAAGCTAAGCGATATCTACCAAGGTAAACTAAAGGCGTGGTCTGAGGTTTCACCTTATACACCTGAGCTTAGTGCAAAAAATGATGAGATCCTGCTTTTTAGTAAAGGCACTAACCATGGCAGCTTTGATGTATTTTTAGAATATCTAAATTTAGATTATATCCAAGAACCTGGCAGTAACTTTATACGCCTAAAAATAGCGGGTAACAGAGGTTTATTTTCAGATAAGAAAGTTGAGCTTTACGATCAGTTCAATCAAGCACTGGGGATAGTGCAACGTATACCAAATGCCATTGCCTATGATTCATATGGTGCTATCAGTAAATTAGAAAATGACAGACGCATTAATAAGGTTGCTTTACTCCAGATTGATGGTGTTAGTCCTTCAGTCGAATCAATTCAAAATGGCGATTATGCCTTTGTTAGGCCTCTTGTGCTTATTGTTAATACACAATCACCACGCTCAAAAAAGATTGGTAATAGGCTCGATGTAATTGTTAAATCACACAAGATACAACAGAGGCTGCTTGAGTTTGGTTACCTTCCGGTAAAACAGTAACCTGAAAATTGAAACGAAAAAAAGCTGCGCACCGAAAAGGTGAACAGCTTTTAACAACCAGAATCGTTATGGGTTACAGAGCGCTTTCTAGCTCTGGTAACACATCAAATAAATCCGCAACTAAACCGTAGTCAGCGACTTGGAATATTGGTGCGTCAGGGTCTTTATTGATGGCAACAATCACTTTAGAGTCTTTCATACCCGCTAGGTGTTGAATTGCACCACTGATACCCACAGCAATATATAGATCTGGGGCAACAATTTTACCTGTTTGACCCACTTGCATATCATTTGGTACAAAGCCCGCATCTACAGCGGCACGTGAAGCACCAATGGCTGCGCCTAATTTATCGGCAATACCATTTAACAACGCAAAGTTTTCACCATTTTGCATACCGCGACCACCTGAAATAACCACAGGTGCAGCAGTCAGCTCTGGACGTTCTGATTCAGTTTGTTCTTCTGATACAAACTCGCTCAGACCAACTGAACCTTTACCTGTAACACTAGTTGCAGCTACAGGTGCTTGCTCTGGTGCAACATCAAAGCTACTTGCACGAACGGTAATAACCTTTTTGCTATCAAGTGATTTTACTGTCGCAATTGCATTACCAGCATAGATAGGACGCTTGAAGGTATCAGCATCAATCACATCAATGATTTCTGAGATTTGAGCGACATAAAGAAGTGCTGCAACACGCGGCATAAAGTTTTTACCCGTTGTTGTTGCGCTCGCGACAATGTGTGAATAGTTATCTGCTAAAGATAAAACCAGATCCGCGACGTTTTCAGCTAGTTGGTGTGCATAAGCTGCATCATCTGCAATTAAAACGTTGCTTACACCTGCAATTGACGCTGCTTGCTCACTCATTGCAGATAAGTTTTCACCTGCAAGTAATAAATCTACATCGAAGCCTAGTTTAACAGCAGCTGTAACCGTTTTATTGGTTTCAGGCTTTAGAACACCTTTGTCGTGTTCGGCTATCACTAATGTTTTCATTTAGATCACCTTCGCTTCTGTTTTTAACTTTTCTACTAATGTCGCTACATCTTCTACAACAATACCGCCGCTGCGCTTTTCTGGCTCGTTAACTTCAACCAATTGCACGCGAGGAGTAAGGTCTACACCGAGACTATCAGCGGCAATAACATCAAGCGGTTTACGCTTAGCCTTCATAATGTTTGGTAATGAAGCATAGCGTGGCTCATTTAAACGTAAGTCTGTGGTAACGATAGCTGGGAGTTTCAGCGCAACAGTTTGTAAACCGCCGTCTACTTCACGTGTTACATTAACCGTACCTGCTTGTACGTCCACTTTAGACGCAAAGGTACCTTGGCCACGACCAGTTAATGCAGCAAGCATTTGCCCAGTTTGATTGTTGTCAGAGTCAATCGATTGCTTACCTAAAATAACTAGCTCAGGTGATTCTTGCTCTACAATCTTGCTAAGTAATTTAGCAACATGCAAAGACTCAAGCTTTTCTTCTGTTTCAATATGAATGGCTTTATCAGCACCAAGTGCTAACGCTGTACGTAATTGCTCTTGAGATGATTTATTACCAATAGTCACAGCAACAACCTCAGTGGCAGTTCCTGCTTCTTTTAAACGAATAGCTTCTTCAATTGCAATTTCACAAAACGGGTTCATCGCCATTTTCACATTAGCTAAATCAACATCCGTTTTATCGGCTTTAACGCGTGCTTTGACGTTGTAGTCAATTACTCTTTTAATTGGAACGAGGACTTTCATCGTGACTCCATCAATTGTGTGTTCTCAAAGTTAACCTTCGCGTCAACTTATTTATTTTATGAATTCAGACTACTTCCTGTTGACGTAAACGTCAACCTAAAATAACCTTAAAGTATTCACAGCCTGTAACGTTTCATTTGCAAGTATGAAATAAGGTTCTTTACAGCAGGTCCGTCACCGAGAAGAGGTTAATATGGTCGAACGCGAAACCATGGAATTTGATGTAGTCATCGTAGGCGCAGGCCCAGCAGGTTTATCAACTGCAATTAGATTGGCTAAACAAGCACAAGAAAAACAACAAGAATTAATGATCTGTGTGGTAGAAAAAGGCTCTGAGGTGGGCGCACACATTTTATCGGGTGCCGTTTTTGAGACTAAAGCACTCGATGAATTACTACCTGATTGGCAGTCATTAGGCGCTCCCGTTACTACTAAAGTAACTCAAGATGACATTTACTGGTTCAATAACAGTGAGAAAGCCACTAGCATCCCCCACTTTGCTAGTCCTAAAACTTTTCATAACGACGGTAATTACATAGTTTCTATGGGTAATGTGTGTCGCTTTTTAGCCGAGCAAGCTGAAAATTTAGGTGTAGAAATTTTCCCAGGGTTTAGCGCGCACTCTCTAATCATTGAAGAAGATACAGTTAAAGGCATTATTACCGGCGATATGGGTCTTGATAAAGACGGCAACGAAAAAGATGGTTATATGCCAGGTATGGAGCTTAGAGCTAAATACACCGTATTTGCTGAAGGCTGCCGCGGTCATTTAGGTAAAGAGCTAATCAAACACTTTGCCCTTGATAAAGATGCGTCACCACAGCATTACGGTTTAGGCTTCAAAGAAATTTGGCAAATCGATCCAAGTAAACACAAAGAAGGCACCGTAGTACATGGTACAGGTTGGCCGTTAACAGGTGATACCAGCGGTGGTGCGTTTATGTACCACAGCGACAACAACCAAGTTGTTGTTGGTTTAATTGTTGATCTGAACTATTCGAACCCGCATTTGAGTCCGTTTGATGAATTCCAACGTATGAAACATCACCCTATTTTTAAAGATGTTTTAGAAGGGGGCGAACGTATAGCTTATGGTGCTAGGGCTATTGCAAAAGGTGGGCTGCGCTCATTACCAAAAATGCACTTTCCGGGTGGTTTACTCGTGGGCTGTGATGCTGGCACATTAAATTTTGCCAAAATTAAAGGTAATCATACGGCAATGAAGTCTGGCATGGTCGCAGCTGATGTCATTTTAGAAGCCCTAGGTGATGGTAAAGAAAATGCTGATTTAGCTGAATATAAAACAGCCTTTGAACAAAGCTGGGCTTATAAAGAGCTATATCAATCGCGGAACTTTGGCCCTGTTATGCATAAACTAGGTAAGTTCTTAGGCGGTGCTTACAATACGCTTGATCAAAACCTATTCGGTGGCAGCTTACCGTTTAATTTTGAAGATAACATGCCAGACCATGCCACCTTAGTCACTGCTGATCAGGCTGAAAAAATCGACTACCCGAAAGCAGATGGCAAACTTAGCTTCGATAAACTTTCATCTGTGTTTTTATCAAATACCAATCATGAAGAATCGCAGCCATGTCATTTAAAGCTAAAAGATAACTCGATTCCCATCAAAGTGAATTTGGTACAATTTGATGAGCCTGCACAACGCTACTGCCCTGCTGGTGTTTACGAAGTTCAGGAAGTCGAAGGTGAGAAAGAGTTTGTTATCAATTCGCAAAACTGTGTTCACTGTAAAACCTGTGACATAAAAGACCCTAGTCAAAACATTACTTGGGTAACCCCTGAGGGAGCTGGTGGACCAAACTACCCTAACATGTAGTAACGCACGTTACTCATTTAATTAAAATTTATCCTAAATTGCAGGGGCTTCGGCCCCTTTTTTAGGCTATGCTGAAAATGTCGTGATTTATTATAAAAGTGAGTAAAGTATGCCGTCTTCAAGTGTAACCTTTCGTTTTTTAGCTGAACCTACCGATGTAAATTTTGGCGGTAAGGTTCATGGTGGTGTGGTAATGAAGTGGATTGACCAAGCTGGTTACGCCTGTGCTGCTGGTTGGAGTGGACATTACTGCGTTACAGTCTCTGTCGCAGGCGTGAAGTTTCAGCGCCCTATTTTGGTTGGCCAAATAGTCGAAGTGAAAGCAAGTATCGCCCACACTGGTAAAACCAGCATGCAAATCTTTATTCAAGTACGCTGTGGCGATCCAAAAACACAAAACCTGGTTGAAACCAATCATTGCGTTATTAGTTTTATTGCCATGGATGAAGCGGGTTACCCAATTGAAGTGCCTTCATATACAGCAGTAACAGATGAAGAGAAGAAAATCGAAAACTATGCGATTAAAATGAAAGAGATCGCGATTGAAACAGAAACCCTTTTGCAAAAAGCGTAAAAATACAAAACAACGCGAATTTAAAATCTGCACTTAGTAACTTCTACAGAGCACCCTGAAATTGTTACGACTGCCAAACTGAATGCCTGATTACAGTTTCAACAACCTGTTCAAAAAAACGCTTAATAAAGCCTAAAAACAATACTTTAGGCTTTATTTTTGCGTTGGCATTGTCATTGCAACACTCCTTGTGAATGACGCGAAACATTCGTTTATTTATTTTATAAAGGAGCTATTAAATGATTAAAGCAATTTCAATTTCTGCACTTTCTTTAGCACTACTGGGTTTTAACAATGCAGCACATGCAGATATTACCGAAATGGATTCTCCGCGTATTTATACCGGTATCGGCTATGGCCAATATTCTTTCGAGTTTGAAGATAGCGAAAATGACACTGACTTCGATGACGACTCGCAAATGCTAAAAGGTTATATTGGTACTCAGTTTAATAAGTATCTTAGCCTTGAACTTGCATACCAAAATTTTGATGAAGTAAGTGATATCGATTCTAAAGCTGAAATTGACGGTGTTTCTCTTGCGGCACGCTTAGCAGCACCAATTACTGATAACTTTTCTGTTTATGCTAAAGGTGGTTGGCTAGAGTGGGACGCTGAAATTGAGCAAGATCTAGGCGAGCTTGGCAGCATTAGTGCTGACACAGATGGCGGCGATGTATTTTATGGTGCAGGTATTGAGTATGCTTTTACAACAAACGTGCAAGTACGTTTAGAATATGAGCGCTATAAGTTAGAAGATGACATTGACCCAGATATGGATGTAGCGTCTGTATCATTCCAATACATGTTTTAATTTAGACTATACAGTCTAAATATTTAAAAGGCAGTCTCGACTGCCTTTTTTTGTGTTTGCATGTAAAATGTCGTTAGATTTTCTTAACGACATTGCACAATGAGCGAATACCAATTAACCGCCGTCGGCCACATTCAATCTCCATACAAACAAAAGTTTGCTATACCTCGCCAACCTCGCTTGGTTCCTGAAGCTAAAGCAAAGCTAGTATTTAGTAGTGATTTTAATCGCGAAGAGTTTGTACGTGGTCTCGATGAATTCAGCCATATTTGGTTATTATTCAGATTTCATGAAACCGCTGATAAAGGCTACTCAGCAATGGTTAGACCCCCTCGCCTTGGCGGTAACGAACGAAAAGGCGTATTTGCAACACGTGCCACCTTCCGCCCAAATGCAATTGGTATGAGTGCTGTAAAACTTGAAGGTATCGAGTATAAAAATGGTCAGTTAAGCTTATTACTATCAGGTATTGATTTACTCGATGGCACACCAATTTTGGACATTAAGCCTTACCTGCCGTATTCAGATGCAATGACCGACGCCACCGCTGGTTTTGCCGATACCCGACCAGAAACAGATATGAGTGTCGAGTTTAGTGATGAAGCTCTTGCGTTTATTGACAAACAAACCGAACAACCTGAATTAAAAGCCTTTATAAGCAATGTATTAAAGCAAGATCCTCGCCCTGCATACAAAAAGCAACGTGACTCAGAGCAAAGCTACGGTATGACCTTATATGATTTTAATATTAGGTGGCATGTTCAGGATAATCATAATACAGTGACCAGCATTGAAAAATGCTAGTTTTTTAACACTTTTTTTAACACATAGCGCTTTAGTGTCAGTGCTTCCACTGGTAAACTTAGCAGCTTGTTATTACTCAAACGTCTTGAGTAAACGATAATAATTTTAACACTACTTGGAATAGAGATGCGTACCAGTCAATATATACTCGCAACACTTAAAGAAACTCCGTCTGATGCAGAAATTGTTTCTCATCAATTAATGCTACGAGCAGGCATGATCCGCCGCGTTGCGTCGGGTTTGTATACATGGTTGCCCTCTGGACTACGCGTACTTAAAAAAGTAGAAAACATTGTACGTGAAGAAATGGATAAAGCCGGCGCTATCGAAATGTTAATGCCTATTATCCAACCTGCTGATCTTTGGGAAGAGTCTGGCCGTTGGGAACAGTTTGGACCTGAATTGCTACGCATTACTGATCGCCACAATCGTCCATTTGCGCTAGGTCCAACTCATGAAGAAGTGATCACGGATTTTGTTCGTAAAGAAGTCAGCTCTTATAAGCAATTACCGCTTACTCTTTACCAAGTACAAACAAAAGTACGTGACGAAGTTCGCCCTCGTTTTGGTGTAATGCGTGCTCGTGAATTTACAATGAAAGATGCTTACTCTTTCCACTTAAGTGATGAGTGTTTAGAGAAAACCTACCAAGTAATGCACAAAGCATACTGTAACATTTTTGAGCGTCTTGGTCTTGATTATCGCCCTGTTATTGCAGATACAGGTTCTATTGGTGGTAGCGTATCACACGAGTTCCATGTCCTTGCAGAGTCAGGCGAAGATGCAATCGCATTTAGTGATGCAAGTGATTACGCTGCAAATATCGAAAAAGCAGAAGCATTAGCACCGACTGAAGAGCGCCCAGCTGCAAGTAAAGAGTTAAAAGCGTTCCCAACGCCTGATGCAAAATCAATTGCTGAGCTTAAAGAGCACTATGGTGTTAAACCTCATCGAGGCGTTAAAACATTAATCGTGTATGGCGCACCAGATGAAAACGAACAACGTGGTTTAGTTGCCCTTGTATTACGTGGCGACCATGAATTAAACGAGTTAAAAGCTGAGAAACATCCGCTTGTAGACTCACCGCTTGAAATGGCAAAAGAAGAAGACATCGTTGCAGCGATTGGTGCAAAACCTGGCTCTTTAGGCCCTGTCGGTCTATCAATGCCAATTATTGTTGATCGCACAGCTAACGTAATGGCTGACTTTGTAGCAGGTGCTAATAAAGATGGTGAACATTTCAGTGGTATCAATTGGGATCGCGATGTAGAAAACTACGAAGTGGCTGATATCCGTAATATCGTTGAAGGCGACCCAAGCCCATGTGGTCAAGGTTCACTGCAAATCAAACGAGGTATTGAAGTAGGTCATATTTTCCAACTTGGTACTAAGTACTCAGAAGCAATGAAAGCAGGCGTTTTGAGTGAAACAGGTAAAAACCAAGTAATGACAATGGGTTGTTACGGTATTGGTGTATCACGTATCGTGGCTGCCGCTATTGAGCAAAACAACGACCAATACGGTATTAAATGGCCGCAACCTATCGCGCCATTTGATTTAGCTATCGTACCTATGAATATGCATAAGTCTCATCGTATTCCTGATATTGCAGATAACCTTTACAAAGGTTTGAAAGATGCCGGTTTAGATGTGTTATTTGATGACCGTAAAGAGCGCCCTGGTGTAATGTTCAACGACATGGAGTTACTAGGTGTGCCTTTCACATTAGTTATTGGTGAGCGTAACCTTGATGAAAACAAGGTTGAGCTTAAAAATCGCCATACTGGTGAAAAGCTAATGCTTGATTTAGATAGTGCCGCTTCCGAAATTGCAGCACTTGTTAAAGGCTAATTAAGTCAGCTATACAAAATATAAAAAACCGCTTCGGCGGTTTTTTTGTTTTATTTTACCAATTCGCTTAATTAAATGTTATTGTGGATTGGGATTAATTGTCATAGATGTTTCGCTAAAGCGTCTTTTATCTGTCATTGATTCTACCTAGCATTTACTTTATTACACCATGAGTAAATGCCATGAATAACACCACTTGTAGTAGTAAAACCCACTATCCTGCCGTTTGGATTTCCGACGTTCACTTAGGTTATAAAGACTGCCAAGCGCAGTATTTACTAGACTTTTTAAATGCGATTGAATGTGATGTGTTGTATTTGGTCGGTGATATTGTCGATTTATGGTCAATGAAACGACAGTTTTTTTGGCATCCTAGTCATTATGATGTGTTAGCGCTTATTCAACAAAAAGCGAAAGATGGCACACGAGTGATCTACATACCGGGTAACCACGACGAAACCTTTCGCCATTATGCTAATGATTCATTATTCGGTATAGAAGTACATAAACAATATATTCATACAACTAAAGCCAACAAACGGTTTTTACTTTTACATGGCGACGATTTTGACTCAGCAACTCGCTACAACAAATTAATCAGCATTGCAGGCGATGCAGGATACGACTTTTTACTATTTTTAAATCGCTGGACTAATCGCATTCGCCGTTTATTTGGCGGTAATTATTGGTCATTAGCCTCTTGGATCAAAGCACGAGTGCATAAAGCACGTGAAGCAATTGATGCATTTGAAAAAGCGGCCATCCACGAAGCAAAAAAACAAGTCGTCGATGGCATCATTTGCGGGCACATTCATCACCCAGCCGTTAAAGTGGTTGATGGGATTTTGTATTGCAATGATGGCGACTGGATTGAAAACTGCACTGCATTAGTAGAAAACAGCTCTGGGCGTATTGAATTACTGCACTGGAGTGAAACACAAAAAGTGATTCACTCTGCTGATATTAATAAACTAACACCAAAAGCTGCGTTTAATAAAAACCAAGATGCAGCTTAAGACTTCAGCCACATTGATAGCTTTTTGCGCAATGTGGCTTGTTTAATTGGCTTGGTGATATAGTCGTTCATGCCAACACTCAGGCATTTTTCTCTATCACCCGCCATTGCACTTGCTGTCATAGCAATGATCACGACATCTTGGTATTTATCACCTGTTTTGCCCTGTCTGATAGCTTTAGTACAGTCATAACCATTTAAGTTTGGCATTTGGCAATCCATTAAGATCAGATCAAATTGAGTTTCGCTGTTATTCAATACCTCAATTGCTTCAAGACCATCGCTGGCTGATTCAATATGAACATGGCTATCTCTTAAAATGGCTTTGCTCACTTCTATATTAATCATGTTATCGTCGACGATAAGCACTGAACGAGATGTTAAATCAAGCTCAATAATTTCTTTAGTATCTGTATTTTTACGCTCAATAACAGAATCATTGTCATTAAATAAAACCGCGAGTTTATAGGCTAATTCATCAGGAGTGACAGGTTTTGCAATAACAGTACAATTGCTCGGTAATGTTTCTTTTTGTTTAAGTGATGTCATAACACCTAAAATTAATACACAGGTGTCGGGATAGCGATTTGCAAAACTCAACACATTGTTTAGTTCTGGATGTTTATGATCAATGATAAGTAAATCTAACTCATTAAAATCAGTTTCAGAAACATCAGTTAAATGCGTTATTTTATGACTCTGGCCTAGTGTCGCTAGTTGCAGCTCAACATTGTTAGCCAGTAATTCATAATGAATTGCACAGCCTACTTGTTTATCATTCAGTACATTGCTTTGATGCGGCACTTTTGACGACTCACTTATCGATACACAAATACTTGCCCAAAAGCGGCTGCCCTTTCCTTTTTCACTTTCAACGATAATATCACCACCCATCAACTGAGCGAGTTTTCGGCTTATTGAAAGCCCTAAACCACTGCCACCATAATGCCGTGTTGTACTTGAGTCCTCTTGGGTAAACACTTCAAACAATTTACTTTGGTTTGCTTTCGAAATACCAATACCTGTATCTTCAACAACGAAGCTTAGGCAAAGCGTATTGTCTGAATGCAGCTGTTCCTTAACCGTTAAGCTTACATGACCTTTATGTGTAAACTTAAATGCGTTACTGAGTAAATTATTGAGAATTTGTTTTAAGCGGTGGCTATCACCCATTACAGTACGCTTAGTAATAGCATGAGCATCGAACAGTATTTCAATGCCTTTTTTCTGACCTTGAACGGCCATCGATGTTATTAAATCACTGCACACTGAAACAACATCAAACTCATGACTATCTAAATCAAGTTTACCAGCTTCAATTTTAGAAAAATCGAGAATGTCATTGATCAGTGTCATCAATGAAATGGCACTGGTATTTGCATAATGTAAGTATTGCATTTGCTGAGTAGATAAAGGCTCTTCTTCGAGCATTTCCAGCATACCAAGTACCCCATTCATCGGGGTGCGGATTTCATGTGAGATATTAGCTACAAATTCACTTTTAGCTTTACTTGCTGCAAGAGCTTCTTCGGTGGCTTTTTCAAGCTCTGCTGTGCGACTTTTCACTTTTTCTTCTAATGTAGTATTAAGCTTTTCAAGTTGATGTTGAGCACACTTAAGTGAACCAATATTACGAAGTATGGCCGCTATTTGATATTGTTGTTTTGCTGCATCATAGACAGGTGTCATTGTGATCGAAAAATAATGCGTGTTTTGTTCATTAATGTGCACAGCTTCAAACGTAGATCGTTGCCCTTTTTTTATGGCTTCGCCAACCCCTTGAAAATCTTCTTCATTATAATCAAACAATGTATCAAAGTGGGTTGAATGCTCGGTGATACCAAAATACGTTTTTGCTGTTTCATTGGCATTGCAAATAACTCCATTTGGCTGAACCATAATGATAGCATCTGTCGAGTTTTCTATGATTTTACTATTCTTTTCTTTTAGAAAACTCAGCTCAATTTTTCTATTAATATCGCGTTGATAGATAGTAAATAGTATTAATACAGAAATAATCATTAAACATAAAGTGCTTATAAACCTCATACGTTTTTGATTGATTTCTTGCAGGAGTATCTCGGTTTTTATAGAAACAGCCAGAGTCAATGGCTGCATGTGAATGTCATTTTCAAACTCAATAGTTTTCTGAGCATATAATTTTTCAGGAAGATTCATTACATCAAAAAAATCATTGGCATTCATTTGTTGATCGATACTAAATTCTTCAGACCAATAATGAGGGTCGTCCAACTCAAAACTAAAGCGATACGACTCCTTTGGGTGATAAATAAATTGCTGCTGAGCATTTAAAAGATACACAGATAGCTTTTTAGCAGTATTACTTGTTAACTTATTGATAAGGTCTTCGGCATTATAGTTTAGGATCAAAACAGCAAACGGCTTACCTTCAGTGTCTTTTACAAGTTTAGCAATCCTATATGTGCTAACGTAAGGCTGTTGTAATCGTCCATTTTCACGGTTGTAGTTAATTGGTGATATATAAACTTGACCATCTTTTAGCTCTGCAGCAACTCGCATATAATCACGATGGCCTTTATGCTGTAAGTTCTCTTCACTAATTCTAATAACCTGATCGTTGACATTATCAACACGAACAACTTCTTTGCCATTGTCTGCAATATAAATATATCGCGCCTGCGCTAATTCTTTATCTGTAGTCATAAAACCACTAAAGATTTTTGCGAGGCGGTATTTCCAAGCAGAAATAGGCGTGCCTAAAACCGGATCTACCTGTTTATCATTAGTGGAACGCATTATAGCGAGTACTGGTGGGGTGGAATCTAAGAAATTAAGGGCTGAAACATTCTCTCTTAGACTTGTTTTAAACACACTTTGTTTTCTATCTAGTTCTCGCTGCATCTGTTCAAGTGCGCGGCTAAATACCTCTTCTCGAAGATCATATTCATATTTTACTGTAACAATACTGCCCAATATCAAGAGTATACAAATTGCTAGTATTGGTAGTTTGTTACGTTGGAAGAAATGCGCTGAATGTCCAGAATCCATTGAATCGAAAGCCTTCATTGCTACTCTGCTTTAGAGTATAGGAGAGAATGATAACTAAAGGGGAGTATACAGAAAAAATTTTAGTTAATAAGGATTAGTAAGGAGTTAGCCTGTTCTATATACAAATAAAGCACCAAATTGGTGCTTTATTATTAGGTAAAATCAATAAATTCTTATCTAAATAAGACATCTTCTTTATTAAACCATTTAACACAAAATGCTAATAGTGCCCCTGCCACAATTACTGTTGCTAGGAAAATTAAACCCACTAGTGTGTAATCGACTGTGCCTTTAATGATTTCTTTGATTGCCAAAGCTACATTTGTTACAGGAATAAAGGCTGTTTTGCTCGTAAGCTCAACATTCGGCATCAACGCAATCATAATTGGAAAAATTACACCTATGCTTAGCGGAGCCATATAGTTTTGTGCTTCTTTAAAAGTTCGCGCATAAATTGAAATAGCCAATGCTAATGATGAGAAGATTGCAGCAATAGGCAATAACAACACAAAAATCAGCCCTAAATCTAATACAGTTAAAGAGCTAAATGCGTTTTTAACAACCGCTAAATCTACAAAAGCAATGGCCACCGATATCCACACACCCATACTAAGAACTGTAATAGTGGTTGTCGCAATTGAAGAAGCCAGCAAGGTTACAAACTTACCTAACACTAGCTGTGTGCGCGTGATTGGTGTAAGTAGAAGGGTTTCGAGTGTACCGCGCTCTTTTTCACCAGCCCCTAAATCAATAGCAGGGTACGTTGCGCCCATCAATACGAGAGGAATAAGTAGATAAGGAATAAACCCGCCAATTTTTTCACCCAGATTTTCACGTTTATCTGCAGTATCGACCTTAACAACTTTAATTGGCTCGATAATCGCGGCTTGTTGCTGCTCTGATACGCCAAAGCTTAATAGTTTAGTAGTACGCAGTTTATCACCATACTCTTTTGCAAGTTCTTTAACGCGGTCAAATAAGAAGTTAATCGCCTTAGCGTCGTTATACACAACTTGCCACTCACTTTGTTTAGCGTTATCGAGTGTTTGCTCAGCGTCTGAAGGTAAATAGATACCCATATCGATGGTACCCGCTTTAACCGCTTTAGTGAGATCTTCTACCGTATTAAAGGTTTCGTCGCCTTTATATAATGCAAAGCTCTTATGATAAAACACCTTATCTGTAAATTCTTGCGCGTAATTACCATTAATAATGGCGTAAGTATGCACTTCTTGCTCAGCTTCGAGTGCTGCTTGTGAACTAATAAATGCCATCACAGCAAATAAAAGAGGGAAAATAGCAACTGGCAGTGCGACAACGAATATCAATGTTTTACGGTCACGTAACAGCTCTTTTAATTCCTTTTTAAATACTTCAAACATCACGACTCTCCGTTAAAATATTCATAAACGCTTGATTTAATTCCTCACTTTGACCAGTTTGTTTAAACTGTTCTAATGTGCCATCAAAGCAACTAATACCTTGATTTATAACTGCAACGCGGTCACAAAGTAAGGCAACTTCATCTAGATGGTGAGTTGAAAAAATGACTGGAGTACCTTGCTCTTTAAGGCCACGAATAAAGCTAATTACAGTTTGCGTGGTCATAATGTCTAAACCTGTCGTTGGTTCATCGAGAATTACCACGTCAGGATGATGAACAACAGCGCGAGCAATATTGGCTTTTTGCTTCATACCTGTGGAAAGGTTTTCGGCACGCTTATCAATGAAGTTGTGCATATCAAGTAAGCTGAATAGTTCATCACAACGTGCCGCTACCGCCTTTTTACTCATGCCATGTAAACGGGCAAAATATTCTACGTTTTCTTTAACCGTTAAACGCCCATATAAGCCAGTGCTACCAGATAGAAAACCAATTGATTTGCGGCCAACTAATGGCTTTTTAACAATATCGTGACCAGAGATGGTGATACTGCCTTCATCTGGTTTTAATGCTGTTGAAATCATTCTAAGGGTCGTTGTTTTACCTGCACCATTTGGGCCGAGTAAGCCGAGCACTTCACCTTTATTACATTTAAAGCTGACGTCTCTTACAGAATGGAAAAACTCTTTATCTTCGCGGGGGTCTACATTGTCCGTTTTATTTTTTTTATGATCTTTTGTTAGCTTAAATTTCTTTTTAAGCCCTGCAACTTCAATCATGTGCGTTTCCTTCGTTTAGGTCTAAAGTAATCAGTGTTACTGTAAAATTCTGGATTTTCATTTTCAGTCCACCACCCTGGTACACCTAACAAGGGTAATGGAGATAAATTCTTATTATCACGTAAACAATCATCTACTTTAATCATCTCATAAAGACGTTGATCTAGATACGCATATTGCTCGCTTAAATCTTTACAAAATATGTCATTGGGTACAATTACAAATAATGCTTTCCCTGTTAAACCTATATAAGGCTGAGTGAGCATCTCGTAGTTAGCATGGCCGAACATGAACGGGCGAATATTTTTACCCCACTGCTCACGTTGTGTAACAAATGCTTGATGCCATTGATGATCGCGTAATTGTTGTTGCCAACTTTGTTCGGTAATTGCCAGTACTACACCACATTCGTCGAATAAGGTGAGAGCATTACGGTGTTTACTGCGCTCTTTTAGACCATGCAGTTTAATTTCTTCGATATGTTGATGATTTATCAGTGCTTTTGTTTTTGGAAATAAACACCAAATAAATCCACCAAAAAGGTCGTGCCAATTTTGTTGTCTTGTTGGTACTTGCCCTGTTTCATAAATAATTTGCTCATAATAACGAGTTTCGTCGGCAAATTTTTCATCCTCTACAAAGCTTATTACTGTGCCTTGTGTTGTTTTGGCATTTAAATATTGATTAAACCAGTCACAAGACGGCCAATTCGATAATTTGTCAATATTAAACAGCGTTGCTAGGTCACTAAATGCACCGGTTGTAAGGTATTGTGTTGACCATTGCTCTGGTGCGCTAAATCGTTTCATTGCTTATTTTTTAACTTCTTGATGTATTGTGGGTAGTTTACCGTAAAAACTGGTTCTCATTAATAGAACCTCATATACTAATGCCACCATAAAACAAAAAAAGAGCTATTATGAAACGCTATTTTCCAATGACAGTACTTGCAAGTACCATTCTTGCAGGCTGTGCTTCAACAAGTATCACATCAGGTGATGTAGAAAAAGCCTATCAAAGCATCAACTCAGAGCAACTAGCAGAGCACATTAAAGTGTTAGCTTCTGATGAATTCGGCGGCCGTGCACCATCATCGAAAGGTGAAGAGCTAACGCTTGCCTATTTAACTGACCAATTTAAAGCATTGGGTTTTGAGCCTGGTAACGGTGATAGCTTCTTGCAAGAAGTACCGCTTGTTTCACTTGAAGCAGACTCAAACATGGTACTTACCATTGGCGGCAAAGATTATCAGTATAAAAAAGATATGGTAATGGGTAGTAGCCGTATTAGTGCTAAACAAAGCATTAAAGATTCTGAATTAGTATTTGTTGGTTATGGTGTAAATGCGCCAGAGTACAACTGGAACGACTACGAAGGCTTAGACGTAAAAGGCAAAACAGTTGTAATGCTAGTTAATGATCCAGGTTATGCAACTAAAAACCCAGATTTATTTACTGGCGACGCCATGACTTATTATGGTCGCTGGACATACAAATATGAAGAAGCAAGTCGTCAAGGTGCAGCTGGTGCAATTATTATCCACGAAACAGCACCAGCTTCTTACCCATGGTCAGTTGTTGAAAACTCTTGGAGCGGTGAGCAATTTGGTTTCCAAAAAGAAAATAACAACATGGATCGTGTTGCTGTTGAAGGCTGGGTAACAACTGATGTTGCCAAAGAGCTATTCACAAAAGCAGGTTTAGATTTCGATACTATGAAAGCAAATGCTGCAAAAGGTGCTTACCATATTGATATGGGCGACCTAACAGCTAGCGTTGAAGTAAATAACACGATTAAAAAGTCAATTTCATATAACTTCATTGCAACGTTACCTGGCAGCGAAAAGCCAGACGAGCACATCATTTACTCAGCTCATTGGGATCACCTTGGTACAGATAAAACACGTAAAGGTGACCAAATTTATAATGGTGCCCACGATAACGCGACAGGTACTGCAGGCTTAATTGAAGTTGCAGAAGCATTTGCTAGCCTTCCTGAGCACCCTAGCCGCTCAATGACTTTCTTAGCAGTAACCGCTGAAGAACAAGGTCTACTTGGATCAAAATATTACGCTGCAAACCCAGTGATCCCAGCTTCTCAAACTGTTGCAAACATCAACATGGATAGCTTAAATCTATTAGGTAAAGTGAAAGATATCAGTGTTGTTGGTATCGGCAAATCAGAAATGGATAGCTTGTTAGAAACAGCTGCTAAAGCACAAGGCCGAACTGTATCTGGCGATCCTAAACCGTCTTCGGGTGGTTACTATCGTTCTGATCACTTTGCATTTGCAAACATGGGTGTACCAGCAATGTATGCTGGCGGCGGCAGTGAAGCCCTTGATGAAGAAACTGCAAATTACCGTAAGCGTATGAGCTTAGTTCTTCGCGGTTGTTACCATCAGCCTTGCGATCGTTACCGTGATGAATGGGATTTATCAGGTGCCGTTCAGGATCTTCAGTTATTCTATCAAGTAGGTTTTGATATTTCAGAGCGTAAAGAATGGCCGACCTGGAATGCGAGCTCTGAGTTTCAACGCAAATAGATGCAAATGAGATTGATTTTCATTTAAATCGGTAATACAGTGTAACCTGATTAATTTTTAGGTTGCACTGTATGCTCTCATTAACACAAACGAGGTATTCCACCCATAAAGCGAGGTGTTATATTACGGACAATAAACGCTTATTTTTACCCCTATTATTGCTAATTTCTTTGGCAATACCAGCAAGCCGTGAGTTTACCCTCCAAGCGTTAAGTGATGCTTTTTTTCAAGTATCTGTGTTTGTTGCAGCCACTTTATTAATCTATTACTACTTGATTGATCGGCTACCTCAATTACAGCTCAGCTATTTACGAGCTAAATCAGGCATCCTAGAAATCGGTTTTGCGTCAATCTTAGGTGCTTTACCTGGCTGTGGAGGTGCCATTATTGTAGTTACCCAATTTACCAAAAAACAAGCTAGCTTTGGCTCTGTGGTCGCAGTATTAACAGCAACCATGGGTGATGCTGCATTTTTGTTATTAGCAACCCGCCCTCTTGATGGGTTATTAATGATGGTAATCGGTGTTAGTGTAGGCGTAATTAGCGGACAGGTGGTTAATACATTTCATAAATCAGATAAGTTTCAACCTACGCAGGCCAGTGACTTCAGCGAACAACCTCAATGCCAACCAAAAGCTTTAATATTTAGCCGCCCGGTTTGGAAATTTGCCTTAATGCCAAGCTTGATTGTTGCTATTGTTATTGCCACCAATACCGACCTTAGCGTATTTGGTAATGGTATTAATCATGGCATTACCCTATTTGGTTCAATCATGGCGCTATTTACTGTAGTTGTATGGGCTCTTTCATCTAAAGGCAGCAGTTATAAACAAGTGACCAGCGAAGAAGCTCCATGCAATCCACCTTCAAAGCTCACGAAAGTGTTAATGGACACGCACTTTGTTACAGCATGGGTTGTCGCCAGTTTCATGCTATTTGAAGTTTTAGTTAATTTGCTAGGTGTTGATTTAAAAGCATGGTTTTCTGAATATGCTTATCTTGCTCCCTTGGTAGCTGTAGCAATAGGTTTGTTACCAGGCTGTGGGCCGCAAATTGTCGTAATGACACTTTATATTCAAGGCATTATCCCATTTAGTGCGATGGCAGCAAATGCAATATCAAATGATGGCGATGCTCTCTTCCCAGCCATCGCATTAGCACCAAAAGCAGCTTTAATGGCGACAGTCTATTCAACAATACCTGCGCTGTTACTCGGTTATGGATTGTACTATTACGGTCTTTAAAATATAAATTAAATACTATAAAAAAAACCAGCCGAGGCTGGTTTTTTATTTATTAATAATGTTAGCTCATAGCCATCATCATTTTTGCAGGATCTTCTAAATAAGACTTCCACAAGTTATTGAAGCGGGCAATTGTTCCGCCATCAATCACTCGATGGTCGCCAGACCAGCTTACTTGCATAATGGCTGCTGAAACCACATTACCCTGTTCGTCAAAACGAGGTAAATGTTGTAACTTACCTAATGCAACAATGGCCACTTCTGGTTTATTGATGATCGGGGTTGCAATTGTGCCGCCAATAGCACCAATGTTAGAGATACTAATTGTACCGCCTTTTAAATCATCTGGTGATACACGTCCATCCCGTGCAGCTTCAGTTAAGCGCGTAACTTCATTTGCAACATCAACAATACTCTTTGACTGACATGCTTTAACATTTGGTACTAATAAGCCAATCTTAGAATCAACCGCCATACCAATGTTATGGTCGTCAAAATAAGTCAGCTCACTACAATCATCATTCACTTGTGAGTTAAGTACTGGGAACTGCTTCATTGCAAGCGATAGAGCTTTGATAAAGAATGGCATCATAGTTAACTTAACGCCCTGTTGCTTATACTGCTCTTTAAGTTCGCTTCGCATAGCAATCAATTTTGTCAGGTCAATTTCGTCACAAAAAGTAAAATGCGGAATTGTCGATACTGACGCAACCATTTGCTTAGCCATTGCCGCTTTAATGCCTTTAATAGGCTCAACATGACTACCACCAGCTGTGGATGCTGCAGTTTTTACAGGCTCTGCCGCTTTAGGAACAGCTTGTTGTGTTACTGCTTGGCTTGGTGATTCGTTCAAGAAATCTTCGATGTCTTGCTTGTAAATTCGGCCATTTTTACCAGAGCCTGGTACTTGCGTTAAATCTACATCAAGTTCACGTGCTTTACGACGAACAGCTGGTGAAGCAACTGCTTTCTTATTAAGTTGTTTAGTCTCATTTGATGCAGACACATGCTTTTGTGCTTGCTTAGTCGCTGCATTTGTTTGCGCTTTAACTACCGCAGAGCTTACATCAGGCTCTGAGTTTTGGCCTACAATGCTCATTTGGAATAATGGACTGTGAACAGCGGCAATATCGCCTTTCTTATAATAAAGCTTTTCAACTTTACCTGTATATTTAGCCGGAATTTGAACCAATGCTTTGTCTGTCATTACATCACACACAGCTTGGTCTTCAACGATTTCATCACCTTCGCTGACTAACCACTCAACGATTTCACACTCAACAATACCTTCACCGATGTCAGGTAAAATGAAATCTTCTAAATGTTCACCAGATTCAGGTATTGCGGCTGCTTCAACTGGAGCTTGAGCTTCTTCGTTTTGCGTAGGTGCTTCACCATCAACATCCATCGCAAATAATGGTGCATGTACTTTAGCAATATCACCTTTTGCATAATAAAGCTTACTGATCACACCATCATGGACAGCTGGAATTTGCACAAGCGCTTTGTCGGTCATGACGTCACAAATTGGCTGATCTTCTTTTACAGAATCGCCCTCTGCAACTAACCATTCAACAATTTCACATTCTACGATGCCTTCGCCGATATCTGGCAAGATAAAATCTTTAGACATACTGACTCCTAAAACTCTACAGATTGCTTAATCGCAGCAAGCACTTTAAGTGCATCTGGCACATATTCTTTTTCAAGTGCTAATGGGTATGGCGTATCTAAACCACACACTCGAGCAATTGGCGATTCAAGGTGTAAGAAACACTCTTGTTGAATTGTTGCAACGATTTCTGCACCAAAACCATTTGTGATTGGCGCTTCGTGGCTAACCACTAAACGACCGGTTTTGGTTACTGATTTAGCGATTGTCTCAACATCCCACGGTAAAATAGTTCGTAAGTCGATGACTTCACAACTAATTCCTTGCTCTGCTGCTTTTTTAGCGGCATCTTCAACGATTTCCATTTGTGCACCCCAAGCAAGCAAAGTAACATCAGTACCCTCTTGAATGACTTCTGCTTTACCAAGCTCGATGCTGTAATCCTCTTCTGGTACCTCACCTGTTGATGCACGGTATAAGCGTTTTGGCTCAAAGAAAATAACTGGGTTATCATCTTTAATTGATGCACGAAGCAAACCTTTTGCTTGATAAGGGTTACGTGGCACTACAAGTTTCAAACCCGGTGTATGAGCAAAATAAGCTTCCGGTGATTGTGAATGATATAAACCACCCGCAATACCACCGCCATAAGGAGTACGAATTGTTAGGTTGCCTACATTAAATTCATTACCACTACGGTAACGGAATTTAGCAGATTCATTTACGATTTGGTCAAATGCAGGAAAAATATAATCTGCAAATTGAATTTCAGCTAAAGCAGGCGCACCAAAAGCAGCTAGACCATTAGCAAATCCTAAAATACCTTGCTCAGTTAATGGTGTATTAAACACACGGTGCTTACCATATTTTTCTTGTAAGCCAGATGTTGCACGGAATACACCACCAAAATAGCCAACGTCTTCACCAAAAATACATGCATTTGGATGCTCTGCCATGGTGATATCAAGGGCAGAGTTAATTGCATGAAGCATGTTCATTTTAGCCATTACTTTAATCTCCCTGCAGTTGTTGGATAAGCATCAGGATGCTGCAAAATGTGCTCTTTTAATTCTTCGTATTGTTTTTGCAGTGATGGAATTGGCTTATCATAAACATCAGAAATAAGATCTTCTAATGCTGGTTTTGCAACTTTTTCAGCGCGTTTAAGAGCCGCTAAGATTTCTTCACGGATTGTTTCTTTATCTTTTGCGTCTTGCGCTTCGTCTAACCAACCTTGTTTTAATAACCACTTACGGAAACGCTCAATTGGACAGCCTTTATGTTTTGCTTCTTCGTCTTTTGTACGGTAGCCGCTAGGATCGTCACTGGTTGAGTGAGCACCTAAACGATAGGCAATCGATTCAATTAAAACTGGTTCACCTTTGGTAGTAGCAATTTCACGGGCTTTTTTCGTTGCAGCATAAACTGCAAGCGCATCAGCACCGTCAACACGAATTGTTTTAATGCCATAGCCAACACCGCGTGATGCAATACCATCACCTTTAAATTGTTCATCTGCAGGTGTTGATATCGCATAGCCATTATTACGTGCAAAGAAGATAACCGGTGCTTCATGAACTGCAGCCATATTTAAACCAGCATGAAAATCACCTTCAGATGCCGCACCTTCGCCAAAATAACAAATGGTGATGTTATCAATCGTACTGTTCAACTCACCTGTTTGGGCATCAATGTGACGAACTTTTTGACCATACGCATAACCTGTTGCTTGCGGAATTTGCGTACCAAGCGGAGATGAAATGGTCATATAGTTGAGTTCGCGTGAGCCGTAGTGAATTGGCATTTGGCGACCTTTACCCAAATCTTTTTCGTTTGAAAACATTTGGTTCATGAATTGGTCTAGGCTAAAACCACGATAGCGTAAAGCGGCTTGTTCACGGTACTGTGCCATGATCATGTCATTTTGGTCAAGCGCTGCAGCCGATGCCGTTACAGCAGCTTCTTCACCTAAGCATTGCATGTAAAAGCTAACTCGACCTTGACGCTGTGCTGCTTGCATACGCTCATCAAGCGCTCTAATAAAACGCATTGTCTCGTATAAACGGATTGCTGTTGCTTTGTCGATATCGGGTGCGGTTGCACCTTCGTGGATGTCGCCTTCCTCATTAAGAATGCTTAATGTAGGGATCGTTAATGCGTGACCATCAATAAATGACAGTTCATGATTAATGTTTAGCGATACGTTATTTGGATTACTCATAACCTACCTTCTTTCGTTGTCAGAAACCTACGCCACTGCCCTTATTTCTATTTTTATCAGCATGAGCTGTAAGGATAAAGTTTGCGTAATATTCAATCTAATTAAATTAAACTGCCGTCACTTTACGTTAACGTAAGTTGTTATTCAACTAATCATAGACGAATAGGTGATAAATGGCTAAAAACGCATGGAAAGTTAACTATACAACGAATTAAATCCTTTATTGTCATATAGTTAACTAAAAATCGGTGGGTGATAATGCAGAGATTTTAAATAAAGTTGCTATCAACTTGCATTGGTACAACTGTAAGTAAAGCACGTTGACCTAAGGCTACATCAGCATTTGGGAAGATAATAGCTTCGCCGTCCACTTCCGCTTCATATCTGGTCTGACCATCAGTTGCTAATAAATCCCCCTTTGCAAAACCGGTGAAATTTTCGACATCATCAGCAAATGGGAAACTAAAATCTTCGCAAGTACGGTTTATTGTTCTATAAACTGAAAACAACTCAAAATCCCCTGCATTAAATTCTTTGTAATTAACAGTTTCCTGACTAATTAATGCAATTAATGTTTGTTTGGTTTTCTCAAATCGTGACATATCATTTTCGCCAAATGGCTTTACTTGACCAAGCTCTACGGTAAATGAATCAGCACCATGTACAAACGATGAGTAGTAGCTAAAAGTTGTTGCCGCTGATTTCATCATTAATACAGTGTTTACACCACAGCTAAGTAAGAATTGCAGCTGTGATTTTTTCCACGGTTTACCATGTAAGAATGGATACACAGCGAACTTTTCATTTTTAGAGCCTCGAATTGCAGTATGTAGGTCATAATGAAAACGTTCACTACCTTGGTTGCCTCTTGCAAAGAAATCAGAAACTACATCTTCAAGTAGCTTTGCACGAACTCGCTCAGGATTTGAATCAACCCCCTCAACAGTGTGATGACCATTAAATAAACGATTTAAGTTTTCATCAACAAAGCGTTTACCGATATTTATCGATTTTGGATTACCAAAAATAAACAATACACGCTGTTTAAGTACAAGTTCTTGTGTAATGATTGCCTTGATTAATTGGTCACAGATTTCAATTGGTGCTGTTTCGTTACCGTGCACCGCACTCGAAAGTACAATATCTTTGTTTGTTTGCTCTTTTGGTTGAAACTCTATGATGCCAGTATCGTGAACTGTAACATCAGTGCCGTTTTCAAGGTTAAAAACACAAGAATCTAGTGAAAATTCATTGTTTCGGGTTAGTGTTAAAAAGTCGCCAGTACTTTTTAATTTTTGGAGATATGAAGGAGTTGAATAGCTCATAGTTCTATCCTAAAAATACGTGAGAGTAGAATACAAAAACGGCTGAGAATCTCAGCCGTTTTAAAGGGTAAAAAAGAATTTAGCTAATTACTGAATCAACCAGCTTTTTCGCTTCTTTTTCTAATAATGCTAGATGCTCTTCACCTTTGAATGATTCAAGGTAAATTTTATAAATGTCTTCAGTGCCCGATGGACGAGCAGCGAACCAACCGTTTTCGGTAACAACCTTCAAACCACCAATAGCCGCATTATTACCCGGTGCATGGGTTAGCTTCTGTGTAATTGCATCGCCTGCTAACGTGTTTGCTTTTACATCGTCTGCTGATAACGCTTTTAAACGTGATTTTTGCTGCGCATCAGCAGGGGCATCAATACGCTTGTAAATAGGTGCACCGAACTCTTGTTCAAGCTCTTTATAAAGCTGTGACGGTGTTTTACCCGTTACCGCTAAAATCTCAGCAGCTAGTAAGCCTAAAATAAAGCCATCTTTATCAGTGTTCCACACGGTACCATCGAAGCGTAAAAAAGACGCCCCTGCACTTTCTTCACCCCCAAAAGCGAGAGTACCTTTGCTTAGACCTTCAACAAACCATTTAAAGCCTACAGGTACTTCTTTTACTTCACGGTTATTTCGAGTAACCACTTTATCAATCATGCCGCTAGATACTAGGGTTTTGCCAATAGCAACATCTTTTGACCAGTTACGGTTATTTAATAAATAGTCAATTGCAACTGCTAAAAAGTGATTTGGGTTCATTAAACCATCAGGTGTCACTATACCGTGACGGTCGTAATCTGGGTCATTTCCAATACCGATATCATAGTCATCTTTTAGCGCAATAAGGTTAGTCATTGCATAAGGAGATGAACAATCCATACGAATTTTGCCATCTTTATCTAAAGGCATGAACGAGAACGTTGGATCAACAGACTTATTTACGACCGTTATGTCTAAATTATATTTTTCTGCAATTACAGGCCAAAAATTGATACCTGAACCACCTAAAGGATCCACACCTATTTTGATTTTTGCATCGCTGATTGCTTTTAAATTAACGATGTTAACTAAATCATCTACGTATGGTGTAATTAAATCTTGGTACTTAATAAAGCCCGAGCGTGATGCTTTAGCATAAGGGAATAACTCTACTTCAACTAAATCTTCTAAAAGTAATTGATTCGCTCTGTCTTCAATCCATTTAGTCACATCAGTGTCAGCAGGGCCACCGTTTGGTGGGTTGTATTTAAAGCCACCGTCTTCTGGCGGGTTATGTGAAGGTGTTACAACAATCCCATCTGCTAATTCATTTGGGTTTTCTTTATTATGACAAACAACAGCATGACTGATTACAGGAGTTGGTGTGTAATCATCATTTTCTTGTGCGATGACTTGTACTTCGTTTGCAACAAGTACTTCAATTGCAGAGTTAAAAGCGGCTTCACTCAATGCATGGGTATCTTTACCAAGGAATAGTGGGCCAAAAATGTTATTTTCTTTACGGTAATCACAAATTGCTTGTGTGATCGCTAAAATATGCGATTCATTAAATTTTACATCGAACGAACAACCACGATGGCCAGAAGTACCAAAAGCAACACAGTGCTCTGGGTTTTGTTCCAGATCAGGTTCATTTAAGTAATAAGCCGAGATCAGTTTTGGTACATTCACTAAGCTTGATTGCGTTGCAGGTTTACCTGCATCAGGATGAATCGCCATATTATTTCCTTATGGATTATAAGTAATCACGAATTTTTTCTGCTTCATCCGCGCTATAGCCTAAGCACAGTGCCACTTCGTGAAGCATCATTTTTTTTCTGGTTGTATTTGAATTTGTCATCACCCAATACTCAGTATCAGTGATATTTTTTGGATTCATGCTGCTACCGCTTTCAAGAAGTGCTTCTTTGCTTGTAGCAAAATAAACACGGTCACGGCCTTTAATTTCAAGTACGTTAGCAAAATCTTTCTTATGCGTTCTGTATAAAGCAGCAAGTATAAATAAGAATCGACCAACAACACCTTTTTGCATTGCTAGCTCTTCTTTGTTTAATACATTAAACACATTACCTTTCACTTGTGTCGATGCTGTGACAGTTTCAGCAGCCTCGTCAACATTTTCGTCGCTTGGTTCGAGACTTGATTCTTGTTTTGCTTCTTCTTTTACTTCAACAACTGGGTGTTCTTGTTCAGTTTTAGTAGTTGTTTCAACTGGGGCATTGGCGCCATCAGAGAGGTTTAATAAACGACGTAAAATGGTTGATGCACTTTCACCAATACTTTGCGTGTTGCTTGCAATGTATTGATATAACTCGTCGTCTATGTCGATTTTTTTCATGTTATTCCTGTCTTTACGGGTCACATTTTAAAAGTTCTCAATGATTATACCTAAGCTAGCAGCAATTCTCTATGTTTTGCATTTTGTAATTTCACTAGGCAAAATACTGCCATTAAAATTAGGAGTTGAAAATGCTATTAAACTACCAACAATTGGGTCAAGGTTCAGACGTTGTATTGATCCATGGTTTGTTTGGCTCGCTTGAAAACCTCAATGTAATTGCAAAAGCCTTAGCTGAAAATTACCGGGTTACCAATATTGATTTACGTAACCACGGTAGATCTTTTCACAGTGATACAATGAATTATCACGCAATGGCTAATGATGTTAGTGAATTACTAAAACATTTAAATATAAGTAAGGCTCACATCATTGGGCATTCAATGGGTGGTAAAGTTGCCATGCAATTAGCACTTAATCATCCGTCGCTCATCGATAAACTTGTGGTGTTAGACATTTCTCCTGTTGCCAATGCCCCCCGTCATAGCGCTATTTTTTCAGGCCTCAATGAGGTGGCAGAGTCAAATGTAGCTGATAGAAAAGCCGCTGATGAGATTCTTGCAAAACACATTGATGAGATGGGTGTCCGTCAGTTTTTATTGAAAAGTTTTGCTAAGAATGACGAAGGCAAATACCAATGGCGCTTTAATTTAGCGGTTTTATATCAGCAGTATGAAAATATTTTAGCGCGAGTTGGTGAAAATGATTCTTGTTTATGTGATACTTTGTTCATCAAAGGTAATGATTCAGATTACATTTTAGCTGAGCATCGACCCGCAATTATGGCTTTATTTCCTAATGCTAAAGCAAAAATTATTCATGGTGCAGGTCATTGGCTACATGCGCAAAAACCACTTGCCGTTAATAAAGCAATCAGCGATTTTTTAGCACAATAATTGCGCTGATAAAATTCGCTGTTTTTGATCGTGCGCACTAAATTATTACAAATTTTTGTGCTATAGTACGCGCCGTTTAATTTAAAGGTTTATACGTTGATGGTCAGTCAGTTAATTAACGAATTTGATACCTTAGGGTTGTATTTTGGCTTAGCTGGTATTTTCTTTTTTATTGGAATGGCAATTCAAGATGTCCTTAAAAAAGGTGATGTACCACGATTTGGCCGATACATCGTTTGGTTAGTGCTATTTTTAGGCTGTTCTGGGTTTATAGCGAAAGGGCTTATTCAAGTCTTCTGGCAAGGCGCAGGTGTGGGCTAGACATGGCAAAGTCAGAAACAGATAGAACAACACCCGATTTATTTGAATACGAAAAACGTCCAGGTAGACCTAAAACGAATCCCCTACCTCGTGACATGCAATTAAAAGTAAATAAACGTAATCAAATAAAGCGAGATAAAGCACGTGGTTTAAAGCGTGTAGAATTTAAGGTTTCATCACAGTTATATCAAGCATTAAGCGATATGGCAGATGCGCAGAATATTAGCCGTAGCGCGTTGATTGAAACAATTTTACAAGAAAGATTGGCTATTGATAGATAGAAGGTTTTAAATCCATGTCAAGCGTAGGTATTTTTTTCGGAAGTGACACAGGCAATACTGAACATGTAGCTAAAATGATTCAAAAGGAATTAGGTAAAAAGCTAGTTGCAGTTCATGACATTGCAAAAAGTTCAAAAGAAGAGATTGCTGAATTCGATTTATTGTTATTCGGTATTCCAACTTGGTACTACGGTGAAGCTCAATGTGACTGGGATGACTTCTTCCCTGAATTAGAAGAAGTTGACTTTGAAGGTAAACTAGTGGCTATCTTCGGCTGCGGTGACCAAGAAGACTATGCTGAATACTTCTTAGATGCAATGGGTATGATCAACGATATCGTAACTGAGCGTGGTGCAATCGTTGTTGGTCATTGGTCTACAGAAGGTTATGACTTTGAAGCATCAAAAGCTCTTATAGATGACAGCAATTTTGTTGGCTTAGGTATTGATGAAGACCGTCAACCAGAACTTACAGAAAAGCGTGTTAAAGACTGGTGTGCTCAGGTTTATGAAGAAATGTGTTTAGCAGAACTTGCTGATTAATAACAAGTACTACTCGCATTTACTAGCTGATGTAAAGATGCACAACCAGTTCATTTTTGTTCAAAAAAACAGCAACAAGACGAATTGTTCTTTGCACTTAGTAACTAGGCACGTTATTCTAACAGTTGCTAATGTGTCGTGTGCATCTTAATGATGCCTAGTATAACTAAATAAAATTGAGACAGATTGAATGACTGATCACAACTTGGAATTAAAAAAAGCAGGGTTAAAAGTAACACTGCCTCGTATTAAAATTTTAGAGATTTTACAATCTCCAGACAACCAACACATCAGCGCTGAAGATGTCTATAAAATTCTTTTAGACAAAGGCGAAGAGATTGGTCTTGCAACTGTCTACCGTGTTCTAAATCAATTTGATGATGCAGGTATTGTATCTCGCCACCACTTCGAAGGCGGAAAATCAGTATTTGAATTATCGGGTAGCACTCACCATGATCATTTAGTTTGCCTTAAATGTGGTAAGGTTGTTGAGTTTGAAGACGACACTATCGAACGTCGTCAAGAAGAGATCGCCAAAGAGAATGGCATCAAACTAACAAACCACTCTCTTTACCTATACGGTGAATGTGAAGACACTGCTGCGTGTAAAGAATTCGCTGAATCAAATAGCTAATTGAGTATTAAATTCAGACATAAAAAAACCTGCTTAAAAGCAGGTTTTTTTATGTCTGAATAGCAACTCGTTTAATTAAGTAATCTATTTTGAGGCAATAAAAACATCGTTGATAAAAGGCAAAAAATCATTATTTAGTTGTTCTAAATGAGAAATTTTAACGCAGTTAGCGATAGATTTAACCCTTAAAATGACCAAGTATTATTACGAGTAGTATTAGAAATCAATTAGATGATATCTAATAGCTCAACGTCAAAGATTAGCGTTGAGAAAGGAGCGATTGCTGCACCAGCGCCGCGCTCACCGTAAGCAAGTTCGTGTGGTACGTATAAACGCCACTTAGAACCAGTACCCATCATTTGTACCGCTTCAGTCCAACCTTTGATTACACCGCCCACAGGGAACTCAGCTGGTTGACCACGCTCATATGAGCTATCAAATACTGTACCATTGATTAGTGTACCGTGGTAATGTGCACGGATAGTTGAATCTGCAGTTGGCTTTTCACCGTCGCCTGCAGTAAGTACTTCATATTGAAGACCTGACTCAGTTACTGTTACTTCAGGACGTTTTGCATTTTCTTCTAAGAATGCAATACCTTCAGCTGCAAGAACTTTAGCTTCTTCTTCACGACGAGCTTGGATCTCAGCGTTGATTTTCTCAAATGCTGCTTGAATTGCTGGGATTTCAACTTGGAAATCGTTACCAGTGTATGCGTCTTTCATACCTTCAAATACAGAGTTTAAGTTTAAACCTTCAAATGGATTCGCCTTTAATTGCTCACCCATTTGTAAACCAATACCGTAACTTGCTTTTTCAGCGTCTGTTGTAAAATTATCTGACATGTTTTAATTCACGTTTATTTAGTTAAAAGACGTGGTCATACTAACATAAAAAAACAACGAATATCGCCTAGTTTTACTGCGTTTGCTCAGTGTTTGCACTAATTCGCAGCTTTATTTTATCAATAACGAAAGTCGCAACTGGTAAAGTGGCGATCATCGATGCAATAAAAAAGCCACTCATTAAGCCCTCTTTGCCTAACATGATTAAAGGCACAACAATAAGCCCTATCGAAGAAATTACAAAGGCTGCGATAGTAGGCCAGTGTTTGTCGTATTTACCAATGAGATGACCAACTAATACATTAAAGCCTATTCCATAAGCTATTGAAGATAATAATCCGTAATCAGGTTGTGCATCATGGGCCATGGCAACGAGTACGTTGATTCCGCTGTGATAAAAATAAGAAAAGATACACCAAAGTAAAACATGTTTTACAAAACGTATTGGTGTAAAAGAAGACTCGCTTGTTGACATTACTTATCTCCAGATAGCAAAAAACCGCCCTGTAGGCGGTTTTTCTAAATAATGGTGGAGAGATAGGGATTTGAACCCTAGAGGGGCTACAAACCCCTGCCGGTTTTCAAGACCGGTGCATTCGACCACTCTGCCATCTCTCCGTACGGCGCGCATAATAGTGTTTACTGCATACGTTGTAAAGCCTTAATTGTAAAAAACTTTAAAAAACTAAAATCTATAACTATCAATAATACTGCTTCGGGCGTTTTGCAATTAAAGAGCACACCAGGCAAACAATTAGGCTGACAAGTGCAAATCCAGAGCCTTGGACAATCACATCAATTTTATTTAGGTTATAACTAGGTATGATGACTAACACGAATGCCGGTAAACAAGTGAGCGTTAAAACATAACAACATATTTTAAAGGCGCGACCAAAATCGAAACGTTTAGTGCTTTGCATCCACCATGTAAGGAAGAGTAATATAACTACTGCAGACAAGCCTAGATAATGAGGTTGATTAGTCGCCATAGCAACAAAGAAAGTGACTACAGCACCAATTATGCCCCAAATTGACCAAGCGAACCAATTTTCTTTTTCACGTAAAAATAAGTTTCCCATTGTTCTCGTCTTCTTTATCGTTATTTTTTTAAGACCATCCATACGTTAACAAAAAATAACCGATTAAAAAACACACTGAAGAAGAATTATTTCGTTTTTTGCATCCGTGCGCTTCTTACAGCTAAGCTAAATCTGAAAAAACTAACATAAGTAAGCTTAATAGTGTCTGACTGCTTAACTGTATAAAAGTTCCTACTATTTATAAATTCTCAAAAAACGTCTCTGGCTTGTGTCTAATTGGCTTTTTGATATCTACTTCTGGCGTGCCCAAATATAGGTAACCAACAATTTCATCTTCTTCTTTACAGCCAAGTGCTGCTTTCACTGCTGGACTCTGTGCAAAATAGCCTGTGCGCCAAATACCTCCTAAACCTTGTGCAAACGCAGCTTGTTGCATTGCAAGAACACTACATCCTGCACTTTGCACTTGCTCAATCCGAGGCACTTTTGGGTTTTCTGCTACATCTGCAATAGCAATTATCATCATAGGTGAACGCAGCGGTAATTCTTTTGCTCGATCAATCGTTCTTTGATCCTGTTTTTCAGCAACAGCAGCTTGGTGATAGATTTCACCCAATTTATTCCGAGCATCCCCCTCTACAACAATAAACCGCCAAGGAGCAATACAGCCATGATCTGGGACTTTGATAGCTGCGCGCTTAATAATTTCAAGTTGTTCTGCCGTAGGCCCTGGTGCTACAAGGCGAGGGTCTGATTGTCGAGTTTGTAATAGCGTTAAAGCGTCCATGAATGTTCCGTAAAAGCTTAAGACAAGGCCCCTATCAAGTAGAGGCAATATAACTCTAGCTTATCATTTATCTTTATTAGCAATAAAGCTATTCGGTACTTTTCTAGTTAACCAATAATCTAAACTAACGTAACGACCGCCACCTACAAAAAATAAACTTAACAGCATAACAAAGTAAATTGCGGAAAATTCAATCCCATTATTTAAGATCACAGGTTTCCCTTTTTCATAAAGGTATTCTGTATAACCATGAGTCTCTAGCAACTCGCGCATTTTAGTCAATCTCTCACTTGCTTCATCTGAATTAACCAAACTGGCTTCACTACCTGGTATTGAAAGCCAATTGAGAACTCTTGCTGGGCTAGTGCTTGCATCTGTGGGGGTTACAGCAAACCAGCCATTACTAGCGTGTACTGTAGTCGCTGCAACAACCATAGTGATCATCAAAGGAATTGCGGTTAAGCGGGTAAATAAACCTAATAAAAGAAATATCCCCCCTAAAAATTCTGTCCATGCCGCTAAAAATGCTAGTACGGAGGGCATTGGCAGGCCTAAGCCCCATTCGTTATTGCCAAACCATGCAACAATATCATTGGATGCTAAAAAGTATTGGTGGAAGTGAGTGACATCACCACTTAAGGCAAGTTTATTAAAACCTGCAATTATCATCACTGGAGCTAAAATTAAGCGAATTAAAAGGCTGGGTAGTCCATCTAAAAACTGAAAGTTGTTTAAGATGCGGTTGTATAAAGGTCGAAGGTGTGTGTTCAACATAGCGGTCTCGTGACTAATTTTATTAATCACACAGACCGCGAGTTTTCTAGTTTACTTTCAATTATATTTTACGAGCAACTTGTAATGCTTCAAAAATTGCACGTTTTGCGTCAATGGCTGCAGCAAGCTTGGCTCCTCCAATTACGTGTACTTTGGCGTTTTCAGTTTCTTTTTCAAAAGTTTCAGTATTTGAAACCTGACCAATACAAGCAATCACGGTATCTACATCTAAGATTTGTTCTTCACCTTTAACAGTAATTTTTAAACCTTTTTCATCAAAGCTTATGTACTGACACTCAGCAATTTGTTTTACATCGTGCTGTTTAGCAACTTGACGATGGATCCAACCTGTCGTTTTACCAAGCTCACTACCAAAACGCCCTGCACTGCGCTTAAGCATGTATATTTGGCGGTTGTCTTTATCAGGTGCAGCTTCACATTCAATGCCCCATTGAGTTTTGAACTGCTCTATGGTTTGCCCTTTATGCTCACTTAAAAAGGCAACCATATCAAAGCCTATACCTCCGGCACCAAGAATAGCAATTTTCTCACCAAGTTCGACTTCACCACGAATAACTTCATCATAAGCAAATACGCGTTTCCCATCTCCACATTCGATTTTGGCTTCACGCGGACGTACGCCCGTTGCAAACACCACATCATCGTATTGATTAAGCATATCATCAGTAAAGTCAGTACCAAGCTGCAAATCTACATTCAACCGCTTTAGTTCATTAGTGAAATAATTGAGTGTATGGTTAAAGTCTTCTTTACCTGGCACTTGCATTGCTAAGTTAAACTGACCACCCATTTGCTCTTTACGTTCAATTAAGGTCACCTTGTGACCTTTCTCTGCTAGGTAACAACTTGCAGCAAGGCCAGCGGGGCCTGCACCAACAACCAGGACTAATCGTGAAAATTTTGCTTTTTCTAAACTGTAATCTAATTCAAAAGCCGCTTGTGGATTAACCAAACAAGTTGCACGTTTGTTTTTAAACACATGGTCTAAACAGCCCTGATTACAACCGATACAAATATTGATTTGCTCAGCTTTATTATTAACGTACTTATTGAAAAAATCAGGGTCCGCTAATAAAGGACGTGCCATCGAAATTAAATCTGACTCACCCGCCGCTAAAATACCATTAGCAATTTCTGGTGTATTAATGCGGTTAACCGCGATAACAGGCACTGATACCGTATCTTTTAAGCGTTTTGATGCTTCTTTAAATGCCCCCGGTGGTACCATACTTGCGATGGTTGGTACACGGGCTTCATGCCAACCTATACCGGTATTAAAAATATCGACACCTGCTTGTTCAAGAGCTAAAGCCTGTTGTTTTACTTCATCGGGCGTTGATCCATTAGGAATTAAATCCATCACTGACAAGCGAAATACTATAATGAATTTTTGACTCACTTTAGCGCGCACCGCTTTAACTATATCCAAAGCTAAGCGCATTCGATTTTCTAAACTACCACCATACTTGTCTGTTCTTTTATTGGTGTGGTTAGCCATAAACTCATTAATTAAATAACCTTCAGAACCCATGATTTCAACACCATCATAGCCTGCTTTTTCAGCTAGTTTTGCTGAGTGTGCAAAGTCTTTTATGGTCTTTTTAATTGACCCTAACGACATCTCTTTAGGTTTATAAGGATTAATAGGAGCTTGAATTGCACTTGGCGCTTGATTAAATGGATGATATGCGTAGCGACCTGCATGCAATAATTGTAAGCAAATTTTACCGCCATGTTGATGTACGGCTTCTGTATAAGCTTTGTGTTTAATCACATCATAAAATGAATTAAATGTTGATGCGAATGGTGAGAGCTTACCGCGTAAATTAGGGCTATAGCCCCCTGTAATTATCAAACCCGTGCCACCTTTGGCACGTGCTTCGTAAAATGCACGTAAGCGTTTACGGTTATGCCAGCCTTCTTCTAAGCCAGTGTGCATTGAGCCCATAACCAAACGATTACGAAGTTCGGTATGCGGTAATTGTAATTTTTGTTCTAACATTGTGTGCCCCGTTAACTGGTCGAACCTCTATTAGAAATAGATTCTGCGGCAATAACTTAGAATAATCAACTTTTCGCTATTAATTAATCTGTAGCAAATTGTGGTTTTAAACACTCTGTTACTATTTAACAGTTAATTTTAAAGTTATTCTAAGCTAAGATAAGTTCACTACTAAGCTGTACTGAATTAAGGATTTATTTTGCTAGCAAAGATATTTAAAGGCATTTGGACCGGGATTAATTTTTCCCGCCGTTTGGTCCTAAACATATTATTTTTATTACTAGTAATTCTCTTCTTTGTTGCCATCACTGGTGAAGAAGACCAAGTAAAGGTAGCAGATGGAACCGTGCTACGCCTAAACTTAAACGGCCCAATTGTTGAAGAAAAAACCTATGTTGATCCTGTAGAAGCAGCTATCAACGATGCAACAATGGGCAAAGAAGCACCATCAGAGATCCTTCTTGATGATGTTGTTGAAGTGATCAACGAAGCGACCAAAGATGATCGCATCACTGTAATGCTACTTGACCTGCAAAAAATGCCTAGCGCGCACATCAATAAGCTAAAACAGATAACCAAAGCAATTGATGCATTTAAAGCTGCTGGAAAACAAGTTATTGCTACAGGTTACTACTACACACAAGCACAATATTATATTGCTGCCCATGCTAATGAAGTATCAATGCACCCATATGGCGGTGTTAGCATTGAAGGTTACGGCATGTTCCCGCTTTACTTCAAAGATGCCCTTGAGAAATTAAAAGTAACTCAACATATTTTCCGTGTTGGTACTTATAAATCAGCTGTAGAACCGTTTATTCGTAATGACATGTCAGATGCAGCAAAAGAAGCTAACCGTGTCTGGTTAACAGCTCTTTGGAACGAGTATAAAACTGATGTTGCAGCGAGTCGTCCATTCGATGAAAGCAATTTTGATGAGGATATGGAAGTATATCTAACAAAAATGCAAGCAGTTGACGGTAACTCAGGTCAGTATGCGTTAAATAATCAATGGGTTGATTCTTTAAAAACATCACAACAAATTCGCCAGCAACTTATTGAGTTAGTGGGTGCAGAAGAAACGGGTAAAACTTTTAAACAGGTTAGCTTTCGTGAGTATTTATCACTTGTAAAACCACCCGTTGAGTTCGATAACCCAATCACTGAAAAAGTTGCCGTTGTTGTTGCTAAAGGAACGATTGTAGATGGCGAGCGCAAAGCCGGTGAAATTGGCGGTGATTCGACAGCTGCCCTACTTCGTAAAGCACGCCTAGATGACAAAGTAAAAGCTGTTGTACTTCGTATTGACTCAGGTGGTGGTAGCATGTTCGCCTCTGAAGTGATCCGCGCTGAAGTATTAGCTCTAAAAGCAGCAGGTAAACCAGTAATTGCATCAATGAGCTCAGTGGCAGCATCAGGTGGGTACTGGATTGCATCAGCAGCCAATGAAATTTGGGCTGCTCCTAGCACAATCACAGGTTCAATCGGTGTATTCGGTACTTTCATGACTTTTGAAAACACCATGGCTGAATTGGGTATTTATTCAGACGGCGTTGCAACAACGGACCTTGCTGGTTTTTCTATAGCTCGCCCTCTTGATGAGAAAATGTCAGATATCATTCAAATGAGCGTTGAAAATGCATACAAACGCTTTTTAAATGTGGTGGCTGAAGCACGTAACATGACCCCTGAACAAGTTGATAAAATTGCCCAAGGCCGTGTATGGATTGCAACTCAAGCAAAAGACCTTGGTTTAGTTGATAAGTTAGGTGATAAACAAGATGCAATTAAAGCAGCAGCCGAGCTTGCTAAGCTTAAGCATTATGATGTTAAAACCATCAAACAGTCATTAACACCACAAGAGCAGATGCTACAAGATATCTTAGGCACAGCGGCTATTCAGAGTTTCTTTGCTAAATCTGATTCATCTACATCAGTATTGGCTACGCAAGCTAACTTACAAAGCCTAATAAATCAGTTAAGTAGTGAAATTGATAACCTAAAAGATTATAACGATCCTCAAGGCGTTTACGCTCGTTGTTTAGTATGTAACGTAATTCAATAAGTTACTTAGCAAAGCAATTTTAGGTATACTAAGCCCAGTTGTTTAACTGGGCTTTTTTTATGAAACGTAAACGTATATATATCGCCTATACAGGTGGTACTATTGGTATGAAAAAATCGAGTCGAGGCTATGTTCCGGCAGAAGGTTTTTTAACAGAAACAGTGGTCAATAATGCAGAGTTTAATCGTGATGAAATGCCTTTGTTTGATATTCACGAATATTGCCCGCTTATTGATTCTTCTGATATGTCCCCTGCCCACTGGCAATTAATCGCTGACGATATCAAAAGTAAATACCAAGACTATGATGGTTTTGTAGTGCTACATGGTACCGATACCATGGCATATACTGCTTCGGCCCTGTCTTTTATGTTCGAAAACTTAACGAAACCTGTAATTGTGACTGGCTCGCAAATACCGCTCTCTCAACTGCGTTCTGATGGCCAAGTGAACTTACTAAATGCGATGTACTTAGCAGCTAATTATCCTATTGCAGAAGTAAGCCTATTTTTCAATAACCAATTGTTTCGTGGTAACCGTGCTACAAAAGCGCATGCCGATGGCTTTGATGCATTTGCTTCACCTAATCTTGAACCACTAGCACTTTCAGGAATCAATATTCAACTGATCAAAGGTCAACTTAGCCCATACGTAGATAATGAACTACAGGTATCAAATATCACACCTCAGCCAATTGGTGTGCTTTATCTATATCCCGGGATCAGTCCAAAAGTCGTGAAAAGTTTAGTTAATGACGACATTAAAGCACTTGTTTTATTAAGTTTTGGTGTGGGCAATGCCCCACAAGATCCAGCGTTTTTAGATATACTTAATGACGCAAGTAAACGCGGTATGGTAATAGTTAATTTAACACAGTGTTTAAAAGGCCAAGTAAATATGGGCGGTTATGCAACAGGTAATGCATTATTAAATTGTGGTGTCATCAGTGGCTACGATATGACATTAGAAGCCTGTTTGACTAAATTACATTACTTATTCAGCCAAAAGCTTGAGGTTGAAACTATTCGTCACTTGATGCAAGACAATTTACGTGGTGAGTTAAGCCGTTAAAATAAAATCATCAAATACAAAAAAGGCACCAATTGGTGCCTTTTTTACGCTTTTTGATAATTAACGAACTTTTTCGTCAATCTCAACTAAGTCTGTTAAATGGCATATCTCGCCACTATGCGTTTTAATACCATGTTCGCCAAAATAGTCACGTTGTGCTTGTACAAGGTGACCATTACTTGGTGTAGTTAACGTCGCGATGTAAGTTTGCGTTGCTGTTAACACAGGGAAAGCAAGACCCGAAGCAACTGCAGCACCTGTTACTTTTCGTAATGCTGCTGATTCACGCTGCATAGAATCAATAAACTCTACACCATCAGCTACATTATCTAAGTAATCAGCACGGATGATACAACCTGCACGCCATGTTTGTAGCGTTTTCGAAAGGTCAACTTTCCATTGATGAGCACGTGATGCACCTTTGATAAGTGCCAAGCCTTGACGATAAGCAAGTAAACTTGCCAGTGTGAATGCATCTTTTAACTCATCCAAATCTAAGTCAACTGAGTCAGTTGATTTAGCAGCGTAAGTCATTTCTTTAGCTGCATGTGTATCACAAGTATTTGTTAAGTGACGAGCTTGCACAGCTGCGACTAATGATGGTACTGCAATACCCAGTTCTAAAGCATTTTGTGCAGTCCATAGGCCTGTGCCTTTAGCGCCAACCTTATTGTCGATTAAATCAACTAGAGGTTCACCTTCAGTTGTTTCAAGGCTTAAGATATGGCTAGAGATTGACAGCAAGTAGCTATTTAAAGTTCCCTCTGACCATTCATTGAAAATATCAGAAACTTCTTTTGGTGAACGATTAGTACCTAAGCGAAGTAGTTGATACATTTCAGCGATTAATTGCATTAACGCATATTCGATACCGTTATGTACCATTTTCACAAAGTGGCCACTTGCAGATTGGCCTACTCGCGCAAAGCATGACTCACCTTTGTAGCTTGCAGCTACTTTTTCAAACCACGGCTCAACACGCTCCCAGCCGCCTTCTGAACCACTTGCCATCATAGCTGGACCATGACGTGCGCCCTCAGCACCACCAGAAATCCCCATAGTGGCAAATTCAAATTTGTTTTGATATTTAAGCTTCCGGCTAATACCATCTTTATAGTTACTGTTGCCGCAATCTACGATAATGTCATCACAGTCAACGCCTGCCTCTGCAAGCTCTGTACATACTTTATCAACCAATTCACCAGCAGGAACTAAAAGTAGAATTGAACGAGGTGGCTCTAAGCGTCTTACCATATCATTTAAATCTGACACAATGTGTAAACGGTCTGCTAAACCGAGTGTTTTTGCACAGCTTAGTAACTCGGCACCCGCATCTGGGTTTTTATCATAAGCTACTAAAGTCAGCCCTTTTTCAATCAGGTTGAGGGCAAGATTTTTACCCATAACGCCTAACCCTACTAATGCAACTTGCATTTAGTGTCCTCCTCGGTAACAACTATTGGTTAGTTAATCAAAATAATTACGCGCGCATTATACCCAAGCAGCCCAAAAATGCGAGCTTGAGAGCCAACTTGAGAGAAATCTAAGAAATCATGAAGCGACGTTTCGCTCAGTATATCAAAATTACTAAGGCATCGGACCAGATTTTTATAATACCCTTTAAAAAGGTATGTGTATTGACGCTACCTGACACCGGTGTCATAATAACGTCATTCATACTTTGTAAACTTTAAAATTCATACAAAGAGCCAGATTCTCATAAGTAAAAACAATCATTTTTTACTTATGAGTTCTACATTGTGCTTATGTATAAGCCTATAATTAAGGTTTATAGCACGACATTTTAATAGATAACCATCAATTCGCTTAATATATTTGAGCGCACAGGAGAATTTGATGCTAAGACGCACAAAAATTGTTGCGACCCTTGGACCGGCAACTGATCGCGATAACAACCTAGAAAAAATTATTCGTGCAGGTGCAAATGTGGTTCGTTTGAACTTCTCACATGGCGTTGCACAAGATCATAAAGACCGCGCAGAAGCGGTACGCAGCATTGCTAAGCGTTTAGGCAAACACGTTGCTATCCTTGCTGACTTACAAGGCCCTAAGATTCGTGTATCTACGTTTAAAGACGGCAAAGTAAACCTAGAAGTTGGCGCAAAGTTTACCCTTGATGCAAAAATGGAAAAGGGCCAAGGCGACGTTAATGCAGTAGGTATCGACTATAAAGAGTTACCTAACGATGTTAAAACAGGCGATTTATTGTTATTAAACGACGGTTTAATTCAATTAACTGTTGATAGCGTTGATGGTGACCTAGTTCACACGACTGTTACTGTAGGTGGCGTACTTTCAAACAATAAAGGTATCAACCGTCTAGGTGGTGGTTTAACAGCCCCAGCTTTTACCGAGAAAGACAAAGAAGATTTAATCACAGCGACTGAAATTGGTGTTGATTATATTGCTGTTTCATTTCCGCGTAGTGGCGATGATATGCGTTATGTTCGCTCTTTGGCAGAAGCTGCAGGCTCAAACGCACAACTACTTGCAAAAATCGAGCGTGCAGAAGCGGTTGAAACCGTTGAAGCAATCGACGATATCGTACTTGCTTCAGACGCAGTTATGGTTGCTCGTGGTGATTTAGGTGTAGAAATTGGTGATGCAGCCCTTGTTGGTAAACAAAAGCTAATTATTAGCCGTGCGCGTTCACTAAACCGTACTGTGGTTACTGCAACTCAAATGATGGAATCAATGATCGATAACCCAATGCCAACACGTGCTGAGGTTATGGATGTTGCAAACGCAGTTTTAGATGGCACTGATGCAGTTATGTTATCTGCAGAAACAGCAGCTGGTGACTACCCTGAAGAAACAGTAGCTACAATGGCTCGTGTTTGTTTAGGCGCAGAATCACAAAAAGAAACTCACGTTTCTAAGCACCGTTTAGACAGCCGTTTTTCATCAAATGCTGAATCAATTGCGCTATCTGCTATGTATGCAGCTAACCACCTAGATTCTGTAAAAGCGATTGTGACACTAACTGAATCAGGTAGCACAGCTAAACTAATGTCGCGTATTAGTTCTGGTTTACCAATTTATTCACTATCACGTCATGCTAACACACTTGGTCAGACAGCGCTTTACCGTGGTGTTTACCCCGTATTCTTCGATTCAACAAAATGTGAAGATGACAGTATGGTTCGTGACGCACTAAATACGCTTGTTGAGCAAGGTGCTCTTGTAGCAGGTGATACTGTGATTTTAACTCACGGTGATGCGATGGAAACAATTGGTGCTACCAACACAATGAAGATTGTAACAGTTTAAACTTTTTAATGTTCATTAAAAAAGGCGCAATAGATTGCGCCTTTTTTGTTTGTATTTAATTAGTTAACTAGCAAGTGCTGCTTTAACTTTGTCGCGGTAGCTGCGGCTTACTTTTAATTCTTGACCGTTATCTAACACTAAAAGGTATTCTCCACTTACTTGAGTAACAAGCTTGCTAATTTGCTTTGTATTCACTATTGCACTGCGATGAACACGGACAAATAATTGCGGATCAAGCTCTTGTTCAAGCTCTTTCATTGTTTTGCGCAGTATGTGAGTTTGTCCATCTTGGCAATGTAAGCACATATAATCGCCTGCTGCATCAACCCATTGAATTGTAATTACTGGCACACGGACAATTTCGCCCTGCTCTTTTACAGCTAATGATTCTGGATAACGACGATCAGCAAGGCTATCGCCCGTTGCTAACTTCTTTAGAATTTCTTCGCAATTATTGCCTGTAATACCTGCAACAAAGCTCGCTAGTTTTTTCTTATGGGCGTTATCTTGTTGCGTTTTTAAATAGGTATGCACTTTTTCTACCGCCTGTTTTAGTCTGTTGTCATCGACTGGTTTAAGAATATAATCCAACGCATGAATCTCGAATGCTTTTACTGCAAACTGGTCAAAAGCTGTTACAAACACAATAGCTGGTAATGGATTTACGCTCTCGCTAAGTGCTCTTGCAACTTCAAAACCGTTCATATTTGGCATTTGAATATCTAAGAAAACCAATTGAATGTTGCCTGATAAGCATTCTTCAATTGCTTCCTGACCATTGCTACATAAACGAATGACTTCTAAATCGTCAAACTCAGAAAGTCGAACAGCTAGGCCTTTTCTTGCTAACGGTTCATCATCAACGATCAAAGTTCTAATTTTGCTCATTTCTTAACAGCCTTTTCAAACGGAACGCGCAGATTAACTTTTAACCCACTTGGCGTATTGTCAGAGAGAACAAACGAGTAGTTGTTCTCATAAAGTGTTTTTAAGCGGTCCTGTGTATTTGCTATGCCAACGCCATGTGAATTAACTAGTTGACCATTTTTTAGCTCAGTGCCAGGACCATTATCGCCTACTTCCAATAATAGTTCATTTGCAAAAACTTGTGCTTTAATATCAATCACACCGCCTTCATTTAATTGCGCTATCGCATACTTAATCGAGTTTTCGATTATAGGCTGAAGGATTAAGCTTGGTACCAAGGCTTCTTTTGCTTGCTCGCTTACATCAACATTTACTTGCAAGCGCTCATCGAAGCGAACTTTTTCGATTTCAAGGTACAGCATCAATGCATGAATTTCTTGTTCTAACGGCACCTTTTTAATGGGGTCGGTATTAAGTGTATAACGCAAGAAATCACTCAATTTAGACACCATTAAATTCGCATCTTTATTCTCTTTTACCAAAATCAACGTGGAGATTGCATTTAAGGTATTAAATAAAAAATGTGGGTTAAGTTGATAACGCAGCATTTTAAGCTGTGCTTCATGAGCCATAGTGGTTGCTTTTAAAGCTTTTTGACGCTCACTTTGCAATAGCTGATAATACTTAATCCCAAAATACAAACCACTCCAACAAAGAATGATATAAACCGAATCTAAACCTTGCTGAAAGTAATAAAACCACTCATTTGGGCGGTAACCGTGACGGTAGATTTCCCATAAATTGAATTTTTGTACTACAGCCCAAAGTGTCCCAGTAACATATGAAGCACCAAAAACCACGAGCATCAATACCCAAGGTGAAGCATTCCACACTTTACGGTACATATAACGCAAAGGTACTGTCATTAAACAGCCTGCATAGGCGTTTAACACAATAACAAATACGTAAATATCACGCATTTCAAAGACTTTTGAGCCGATATAATTAACTAACGCATACCCTATCCAGCCTGCAATTTGCAAAACCCAGAAAAAGCGTTGTCGATTATCAACTAATGATTGCCAATTCAAAATATAAGATTACCTTTCATAATTATTTTTATTATACCGATAGTCACGAGAACAAAGCACTGCCGCCTATCTTAATTTTTTATAGCCTTACCGCATTATTCAGACATTAAAAAAGCGAAGACCTTGTGAGCCTTCGCTTTTTAAACGCTTTATTTTTAAGCTAATTTATCTGAAGCAACTTTATAGTTTGGATCTTCAATTACATTAACTTCAACTAAGTCACGTGCTTTATGTAATAACTGAATACAGTCTGGGCTTAAGTGACGCAAGTGTAATTGTTTGCCTGCTTTAGCGTATTTATCAGCAAGACTATCAATTGCTTCAATTGCACTGTGATCAGCTACACGGCTGTGTTTGAATTCAATGATCACATCATCAGGGTCATTTTTAACATCAAATAACTCAGCAAAGTTCTTAACCGAGCCAAAGAATAATGGACCATGAAGCTCATACACTTTAGAGCCTTGTTCATCGATGTAGTTACTCGTGTAAATGTGTTTCGCATGCTGCCAGGCAAATACTAAAGCCGATACAATGACACCCACACATACTGCAATTGCAAGGTCTGTTACTACGGTTACACCTGATACAAGTACAATCACAAAGGCATCAGACTTAGGAACACGCTTCATCATTTTGAAGCTTGCCCACTCGAAAGTACCTAAAACAACCATAAACATAACACCAACAAGCGCAGCAAGTGGGATCATTTCAATTAAACTGGCTGCAAAAATGATGAATGCTAGCAGTATTAATGCTGCACTAATGCCAGATAAACGTGAGCGACCACCCGAATTAATATTGATCATAGATTGACCAATCATCGCACAGCCACCCATCGCTCCGAAGAAACCACAGGTAATATTTGCTGCACCTTGACCAATACACTCTTTATTACTGTGGCCACGAGTTTCAGTAATTTCATCAATCAAAGTTAATGTTAATAATGACTCAATTAAACCAATTGCCGCTAAAACTAACGCATAAGGGAAGATAATTTTTAATGTTTCAAGGTTAAATGGCACCATAGGAATATGGAACTCAGGTAAACCTCCGGCAATAGTAGCTTGCTCGTTGCCAGTCATCCCTTTTAAGAAATCAAGAACTGTACGTGCTTCTAAATCAAAGCCAATCACAATCGCGGTCACGGTTACAATCGCAGCTAACGATGAAGGAACTGCAGTGGTTAACTTAGGCAAGAAGTGAATGATAGCCATAGTTAACGCTACTAAACCAAGCATAATATATAGTGCTTGCCCTTCCATCCACTGTTGACCACCCATACCATCGGGTACTTTAAATTGACCTAGTTGGGCTAAGAAAATCACAATAGCAAGACCGTTTACAAAGCCCAGCATTACTGGATGCGGGACCATTCGAATAAACTTTCCAAGCTTAAAAATACCCGCGAGCACTTGCAGTATTCCCATCAATAAGACGGTTGCAAATAAATACTCTACGCCATGATCTAATACTAAACTTACCATTACAACGGCTAGTGCACCGGTAGCACCAGAAATCATACCTGGACGACCACCAAAAATAGCCGTAATTAAGCCAACAATAAATGCGGCATATAAACCAACTAATGGTTCTACATTAGCAACAAAAGCAAACGCAACCGCTTCTGGTACTAACGCCAACGCAACTGTCAGGCCTGATAGAATATCGTTTTTAGCAGAGCTTGGCGCTTTGCTGAGTAAGTTAAACATTAAGATCCTCTTTATAGTGAATGCATTTCGGCAAGGCGCAGAATTCTAGCAAAATCTGCAAAAGTTAACAATTATTAACAACAAAACGGCTAGTGCCTAAAAGCACTAACCGTTTTCGAAAAAATAAAACGTAGTAGAAAAAGACTAAAGAGGTAGAGACGTACTACGCTTAACACAAGTCATTGTTACGTTCGAGTGAACCTCTTGTACAAATTCAAGGTTTAATAAGTTATCACGTACGAACTGCTCGTAACCCTCTATGCCTTTAGAAATAATTCGAAGCATAAAGTCCATAGTACCTGCCATGCTGTAGCACTCAGTTACTTCATCATAGCTCATAATTAAACGCTCAAATTCAGCTAGATTTGTTCTACCGTGGTTAGATAAACGAACATGGGCGTAAACCAACATATCAAAGCCAAGCTTTTTCTCGTCAAGCAAAGCAACTTTACCTTTGATATAGCCATCTTGCTCAAGCTTAGCAATACGACGCCAACATGGAGATTGAGATAAACCAACTTTATCGGCAATTTCTGCCGTAGATAAGCTAGCATCCTGCTGTAATAATGCCAAAATTTGGCGATCTACTTGGTTCAGAGACATTTTATTTCTTTTTCTGTAAAAATACTGGTTAAATTATATAACTGATTTAAAAATCAGTCTGCCTATTTTCTACTATTTATGCAAAAAAATTGCAATTTTATACCAACCCATTTAATAAAGTACTTAGCAAATATTACGAGTTGGCATTAACCAAAACGTCCACTAATAAATGGATTTGTTTTTCGCTCATGCCCTACGGTGGTATTCGGACCGTGGCCTGGCAAAATAGCAACCTCATCTGAGAATGATAAGATCTCAGAATTAATTGATTCGATTAATTGCGCACTATCCCCTTTCGGAAAATCAGTACGACCAACAGAGCCTTGGAAAATCACATCACCCACTATCACTTGTTCTGAACCTTGGTGATAAAAAACAACATGACCAGGCGTATGCCCTGGGCAATGGCGTACTGATAATTCAAGTTCACCCACTGTGATTGTATCACCATTATTTAGCCACTTCGTTGGATAAAATGGCGAAATCGCCGTAAAACCAAACATTTGTGCTTGCATGGGTAAGGCATCAAACCAAAATTTATCATCTAAATGTGGGCCAATGATATCAACACTGAAGTGCTCTGCGAGTTGCTTTGCAGCACCCACATGGTCTAAGTGACCATGTGTTAAATAAATTGCCTCTAATTGACAATTTAAAGCTGCAAGTTCAGCTTGTAGCTTTTCTGCATCACCACCTGGGTCAACTAAAGCTGCTTTATTTGTCTGCTTACAAATAATAATTCGACAGTTTTGGGCAAAACCAGTGACAGGAACAGTTATGACTTTCATGTTATTGTCCTTTTTGTAACTGCTCAAACGTCATTAAAATTGGATATTTTAAATAGCCTTGATCATAAAATGGTGTACGCTCATAAAGCCAATGCAAACGAGCATCTGCATCTTTTGCAAAGTTTTTATCTTCACGAATTTTTTTGTCAAACTCTAAAGCTAGTGCTGGCTTATCTTTTAACATTTGTCGTGCATACGGCATTAAAGCGTAATTTTCCACATACTCGGTACGCTGAAAAATAGTATTGAACTCACCCCACGCAAAAAATGAATCAGGCGCTTCAGGATGTAACAAGTGCGTTGCCAGTTCAGAATAGGACTGATCCGTTGAGACTTTATACCAGCCTGTTATATCGATATTTTCAACTGTATTGTAATCAAATGTTGCCTCTACGCGAAAACGTCCTTCAAAAGGCGTTTTTGCAAATGAATAATCAGCAACGCTTGCTTGCGTTAATGGTTCAGAAATAGCTTCATTCAGTGTCGTTACGTCGATACCATGAAGTTTAAGCTTTGCAACCAATTGACTGTATGCAGGCGGAATATAAAACGCTGTAGGAACATTAACGGTCTTTTTAACGTCTTTTTGCCAAAAAATTGGTAATGCGTCATAGTTTTTAGCTTCACCTAAATATTTAACTTCAGGCTGCCCTGACAATGCACTTTCTGTTCTTGAATAAGCGATACCTTTAAATTCGATAGTATCTGGCTCTTTCGCATAACCACGCTCAACGACTAATTGCGTTGGCTTAAAATCAAGCTCTTTTTTAACAGCTTCATTAAGCGCTTTATCGTTTGCTGCTAAAGCATCAATCGTACCGTCAATAAAAACATAGGTACCTAAAACACGTTGCTTGTAGGGTTTTAATGAATGATTTTCAACTAAGATGGTTGGCAGTGAACGTAAATCCCCCCAGCCATTTGAAAAACGCGGAGTAGCGACCCAACCAGCTAAGCCTTTTTTAAACTCACGCTTATCCATAACGAAAACTAGCGGACCTGGAATATGGCCTGCTTTTTCAAGCTTTGCGTCTATTACTGGTTTAAAAAGGTTATCTAACGCTTCAGAAACGCTTGGTGACTCACTGGAAAAAACGGGGTTGTAACCGTAGGTCACATCATATTGATAATCAGCGCCGTCGGTTACATGGATATCCACATATAAATCGGGTTTAAATTGATTAATAGCTTTCATCACGCCACGTACTTCTGGCGTATCAAGCTTTGTGTAATCTCGATTTAAGTTTAAATTTAGTGCATTTGTCCGAAAACCCATTTCTATAGGACCACGCTGATTTATACGGTTATATTTGCTTCTACGTTCATGACCGTCAACGTTTAAAATAGGGATAAACAGAATATTTACTTTGCTCAAAATATCGCGGCGTTTACCTGTCGCAATATCGCGTAAAAGCATAAACATGGCATCTTTGCCATCAATTTCACCGCTGTGAATACCTGCTTGAATCAAAATGGTTGGTTTTGTATCTGCTACGAGTTGTTTCGCATCAAATAAGCCTTGCTCATTCGCCACTAACATCTTGACCGCACGGTCAGAGCTACTCTTTGCAATAGTCGTGACTTTGAACTGTGTTGGATTTGCCGCAACAAGGCGATCAACAAATGCCATAGTGTCAGCATAATTTGGTGATAAAGTGCCTTCACTTAATTCAAAATCTGTGGTCAATGGCCCTTTTTCTTGCATCAAAGACACACTGTCACCTTGCCATGGTAACAATGGGGGTAAGTGGCTGTCTAAAGTTACTGCAGCAGATAAAAACACTAAACTCGCAAACATATCACTCTCAAGTGCGGTACTTATTCTTTGTGGAAATTATAACAACTAATCTGAAGGGATTGCGTAAACTGCGGTGATTCAACAAAAAAATGGAGCAAACGACATACGCTATGCAGAATCGATGTTACTTATGAATATTATTTAATACCAACCCGCAATAATACTTAATCATTTTGAGGGATTAAACCTGTCGCTAACTGCATTAAAAATTTCTCATTTAGAACAACTAAATAACGAAATTTTCGCCTTGTTATCAACGAGGTTTTATTGTCTCAAAATAGACTACTTAATTAAGCGGATTGGTATAAGATCAAAAAAAGGAGCACTAGGCTCCTTTTTAAACTTTATGAAAAGCGAAATTAAGCCGCTAGGCCTTCTTTTGCTTTTGCAACAAGCGCTGCGAATGCAACTTGGTCATAAACAGCGATATCTGCAAGAATCTTACGATCGATTTCTACAGAAGTCTTTTTAAGACCATTGATAAAACGGCTGTATGAAAGACCGTTTTGACGAGCAGCTGCATTGATACGTGCAATCCAAAGTTGACGGAAAGTACGTTTCTTAGCACGACGGTCACGGTAAGCGTATTGACCCGCTTTAGTAACTGCCTGGAAAGCTACGCGGTAAACACGTGAACGTGCTCCGTAGTAACCTTTAGCTTGCTTTAAAACTTTTTTGTGACGTGCACGTGCGATAACACCGCGTTTAACTCTTGCCATTTCTGAAGACTCCTATTAAGCGAATGGTAACATACGTGAAACTAGACCATGGTCATTCTTATGAACCATCATCTTAGGACGTAAGTGTAATTTACGCTTAGAAGTTTTCTTAGTCAGAATGTGACGAAGATGCGCTTGTTTACGCTTGAAACCGCCAGAAGCAGTTTTCTTGAAACGCTTAGCAGCGCCTCTGTGAGTTTTTAGCTTATAAGCCATTGCAATAACTCCAAATGTATTGCTTAAACATTAGCAAGCAGGCGAGAGATATAAAATAGCTCTTCTTTAAAGGCCTAACTTACTGCCATAGTCCGGTGAAGGTTCACTACAAAAGCAGTGCAACCTTACTTAAACCGGTTATTTCAGGTGAACAGAAAACTGTTACTTGCAGACCTGAAATAAAATCGGTGCGTAATATACCGCGTTTATTGCTTTTTAGCAACAGGCGCCATCATCATAACCATCTGGCGACCTTCAACACGATTTGGGAAAGACTCTACTTGTGCAACATCTTCCAAATCAGCTTTAACACGGTTTAATAATTCAATACCAATTTCTTGGTGAGCCATTTCACGACCACGGAAACGGATAGTAATTTTAGCTTTGTCACCCGCTTCTAAGAACTTGCGTAAGTTGCGAAGCTTAACCTGGTAATCACCTTCATCCGTACCCGGACGGAATTTGATTTCTTTAACCTGGATCTGCTTTTGCTTTTTCTTTTGTTCTTTTAGTTCTTTGCTTTTTTCAAAGATGAACTTACCGTAGTCCATAACCTTACAAACAGGTGGCTCAGCATTAGGACTGATTTCTACAAGATCTACACCCGCATCATCAGCCATAGCTTGTGCTTCTTTTAATGACACGATGCCAGCTTGTTCACCGTCAATGCCAATTAAACGAACTTCTTTAGCTGTAATATCTTCGTTGATACGATTTTTTTGAGCTGTTTGTTGCCCTTTCTTGCCGCCTCTAATGGTACGATCCTCCAAGAATATAAAATAAAAAGCGTGTAGTTGGCTGTTTGTTATGCCCTACACGCTCATGATTTATTGTCGATTTTTAATTTCTTCGCTTACTTTAGCGATAAAATCATCAACACTAAATTTGCCTAGGTCTTCACCTGTGCGAGTACGTACTGCCACCTCTTGCTGTTCAACTTCTTTATCGCCAACAACAAGTAAGTAAGGAATACGCTTTAACGTATGTTCACGGATTTTAAAGCCAATCTTCTCATTTCTCAAGTCAGCAGCGGCTCTAATTCCAAGTTTATTTAATTTTTGTACAATTTCTTGCACATAATCAGCTTGTTTATCCGTGATATTCATGATCACTACTTGCTTAGGAGCAAGCCATGTTGGGAACAATCCAGCATATTCTTCAGTTAAAATACCGATGAAACGCTCAATTGAACCTAAAATAGCACGGTGGATCATTACAGGTGTACGACGTTCATTGTTTTCTGCAACATAAGTTGCACCTAAACGACCCGGTAATGCAAAGTCTAGCTGCACTGTACCACATTGCCAAGCACGATCTAAACAGTCATAAAGTGTAAATTCAATCTTAGGACCGTAGAATGCACCTTCACCTGGTAGGTAATCAAACTCAATGTCGTTTGCTTTAAGTGCTTCAGCAAGCGCAAGCTCTGCTTTATCCCACATTTCGTCTTCACCGATACGCTTTTCTGGACGAGTAGAAAGTTTTACAACAATCTTCTCAAAGCCAAACGTTTCGTATGTGTCATAAACCATTTTAATACATGCAGAAACTTCATCCATGATTTGCTCTTCTGTACAGAAGATATGCGCATCATCTTGTGTAAATCCTCGCACACGCATTAAGCCGTGAAGTGCTCCTGATGGTTCGTTACGATGACAACAACCAAACTCAGCCATACGTAATGGTAAATCACGGTATGATTTTAAACCTTGATTAAAGATTTGTACGTGACCTGGGCAGTTCATAGGTTTGATTGCATACTCACGCTTTTCAGATTCAGTTGTGAACATCGCATCTGCGTATTTGTCCCAATGACCTGATTTTTCCCATAAACCACGGTCCATCATTAACGGGCCTTTTACTTCTTCGTAATCGTACTCACGTAGCTTTTCACGAACGAAGTCTTCTAGTTCACGGTAAATACTCCAGCCATCATTGTGCCAAAACACCATACCTGGAGCTTCTTCTTGCCAGTGCCATAAATCAAGTGCTTTACCAATACGACGGTGGTCACGCTTTTCAGCTTCTTCTAAGCGTTTTAAATATGCTTTAAGTTGCTTTTTATCTGCCCATGCTGTGCCGTAGATACGTTGCAGCATTTTGTTTTCTGAGTCACCACGCCAATAAGCACCTGCCACTTTCATAATTTTAAAGTGTTGGCAGAATTTCATATTTGGTACGTGTGGACCACGACACATGTCGATGTATTCTTCGTGATGGTATAAACCCGGACGGTCATCTTTTGCAATGTTCTCGTCTAAGATTTCCATCTTATATGTTTCACCACGCGCTTCAAAAGTATCGCGTGCTTCTTGCCAGCTTACGGTCTTTTTAACAACGTCGTAGTTTGTTTTTGCAAGCTCAAGCATACGCTTTTCGATAGCATCTAAATCATCTTGGCTTAAAGAATGTTCCATATCGATATCGTAATAAAAACCATTATCGATGGTCGGACCGATTGCCATTTTTGCTTCAGGGAAAAGCTGCTTAACCGCATGACCAATAAGGTGCGCACACGAGTGACGGATGATCTCTAAACCATCATCATCTTTTGCTGTGATAATTTCTAATCGCGCATCGTCGGTGATTAAGTCACATGCATCAACACGGCTACCATTAACTCGACCGGCAATGGTTGCTTTGGCAAGTCCGGGACCGATATCGCTTGCTACGTCATATGTGCTTACTGGGTTTTCAAAACTACGCTGACTGCCGTCAGGGAGGGTAATAACTGGCATTATACATCCTTAATACAGTGGTGATGCCTACAATGCATCACATGTAATATTTTAAAATTAATTTTAAGTAACTCTGCAACGCTTTTACGAATAAGCATTGCTAATTAAGCTCGTATTTACTGAGTCTTCGCAAATACAAGCGACCATTGTCGCCGCTCACGTACTCAAATACAAGTAATTAGAAGACTAAATTGACAATTAGTTAACTCATTTCATACTTAATGAGTTAATACTTTTAAGGTAATCAAGATGTCAAACTCGCGTTCTTTCAAGTTTGCAACGTTTAACTTATTAAATTATACCGCGCCCCCCTACTCGTTTTATCAATTGCATGAGCGGTATAACAAAACTCAGTGGCAACAAAAACAATTGTTTGTTGCTAATTTTTTGAGTGAATCAAGCCCGGATGTGGTGGCATTTCAAGAAGTGTTTAGTCAACATGCCTTAGAAGTTCAATGTAAAGAAGCTGGCTATGACTACTTTAAAACAGTCGATAACCCATCTCATGATGCGTTGTACCCGCAAGTATTGTTCAACCCTGTGGTTGCAATTGCAAGTAAATACCCATTTAAATCAGTTGAGGCACTAGCACCTTGCCCCGAATTACTTGAGTATTTAAATAATCAAAACGAGTTCAAATTTAATCGCACACCTATTAAGTGTTTAATTGACCTTCCTGAATTTGGTGAAGTTTGCTTTTATGTGGTTCATTTTAAATCACAACGAGTGCAGTCAATGGCGCACATACTTAATATACATAACCTTGAAGATCCACTTTTGCAGTTGCTACACCAGACAGTTGGCACCATGCAATCACAAATTTCACGATCACTAGAAGCATCGATTGTTTATTATGACGCCCTTAAAACCCAGCGAGAAAAACAGTGTGCAACATTAGTTATGGGTGATTTTAATGATGTACTTACCAGTCCGACATTGTCATTTATGACTCAAGGTTTTCACCCAACTCGTTGTGAACCCTGCATAGAACATAACGAACCCGTTGTTGGTTTAACAGACAGCTTTGAGTTTAGCCGCTGTTTTAATGAGAATAAATCAAAACCCTTCAGCCATTATTACCAAGGGAAAGGTAATGTGCTTGATTACATTCTCGCCTCAGCGCATTTTAACCCTGAGTGCCAAGTTTCTAAGGTTAAAACGCTCGACTATGAAAGTTATGACAAACATATTTCACCGACACAATTAATCGAAGATATCAGTGTCAGTGACCACAGTATTATTGCTATAAAAATTCATTTTTAAAGCAACTGTTTTTCATAACGTTACTTGCTATAATTGCGCAAATTAAGTTATTTAGAGAATGACCATGAGAACATGCGGTGTAGAAATCACAGGTAGTGACGTACTACTTTGTATTTTAACCAAAGACAATGATGTATTTGATATCCGTGACATCAGACAAACACGCTTTACTTTAGCAAACGGTAATGACACTGAGGTTATGCGTAAGTTTCAGTTTGATTTTAGAAAGCTAATGCAAGATTATCAAATTGACTCTGTTGCGATTAAAGAGCGTCAGCCAAAAGGTAAGTTCGCCGGAAGCGCGAAAGGCTTTAAAATGGAAACAGCTATTCAGCTGATTGACGAATTGGATGTACAGATTTTTTCTGCAACGACAATTAAAGAGCAACTAAAACGTAACCCCTTACCTATCGATTTCGAAGATACAGGCCTTAAGAAGTTCCAGGAAAATGCCTTTATCAGTGCCTATGTATACCTAATGCGTAAGACATATAAGCAAGACGAACAATAACCTAACAATAAAACGTGCTTCGGCACGTTTTTTATACCCACGATTCCATTTACTTTTCTGTAATCTCAAAATCCCTCTGTACATTAGTCTTATATAGCTTTTATTTGTCGACAACCTATGTTTAGTTAATTAGGTACGCATGTTTTGAAAATCACCCACAATGTTTTTCAATTTTTTTGCATCAAGTCCACGACAACAAATTAACCGGACACGGAGATAACAATGCAGACAAAGAACACACAAAGTAATGCGCTTCCACTTTCTCATAGTTATTATAAAGGTTGCACAGACAGTCCTTTGATAGATAAAACAATCGGGCAGTATCTTGATGATATTGTCGACAATTACCCAGAACACCCCGCTATAGTGGTTCATCATCAACAGATCCGTTTAACTTATAAACAATATCAACATCAGATTAATCAGCTTGCCATGGGGTTGTTAGCTATCGGTGTTAAACCTGGTGACCGTGTAGGCATTTGGTCACCTAATAATATTGAATGGTGCTTAACCCAATTTGCCACAGCCAAGATTGGGGCAATAATGGTATGTATTAACCCTGCGTACCGACCAAACGAGTTAAAATACGCTCTGAACAGTGTTGAATGTTCAACACTTATCACAGCAAGTGAGTTTAAAGCGAGTAATTATATTAGCATGCTCAATGAACTAGCGCCTGAGCTTAGTAATTCAGAACCTGGTGAATTAAATTTAAGCGCTCTACCACATTTAAAAAACATAATTCGAATTGGTAACGAGCCAGCACCTGGGATGTTTAGTTTTAACGATATTATGCAACGCGCTACAGATGCCCATAAGCTAGAGCTTGATGCAATTGCTGCCACTTTGCATTGTGACCAAGATATCAATATTCAATTTACTTCTGGTACCACAGGTAATCCAAAAGGAGCTACTTTATCGCATAAAAACATCTTGAATAATGGTTTTTTAATGGCACAAGCGATGAAACTTACTCATATGGATAAACTTTGTATACCTGTGCCCCTTTATCATTGCTTTGGTATGGTGCTTGGTAATTTAGTATGTATAAGTAAAGGTGCCACCGCGGTTTTCCCTGGTGATTCATTTGATCCTAAAACAACCCTTGAAGTGGTTGAAAAAGAACGTTGCACTGGTTTACATGGTGTACCGACCATGTTTATTGCCGAGTTAGAACTCAAAGAATTCGCAAACTACGATTTATCTAGCCTACGCACAGGTGTTATGGCCGGTTCTACGTGTCCTGAACAAGTAATGCGTAAAGTTCATACTTTGATGCATATGACAGAAGTGGTAATTGGCTATGGTCAAACTGAATGTAGCCCTATCAATAATGTTACAGAAACCGATTCACCGCTAGAAAAACAAGTGACCACGGTAGGCCGTGCATTAGCACATACTGAAGTTAAAATCATCGACGAATTAGGCGACGTACAAAAAGTAGGTATACCCGGTGAAGTATGTAGCCGTGGCGCAGGCATTATGCGTTGTTATTGGAACGACGAAGAAAAAACTAACGCAACTATCGATAAAGAAGGCTGGTTACATTCTGGTGATCTAGGTGTAATGGATAAAGATGGATTTGTTGCAATAGTTGGTCGTATCAAAGACATGATTATCCGCGGTGGCGAAAACATATACCCAAGAGAAATTGAAGAGGTTCTGTATACCTACCCCGGCATTCAAGATGCAGCAATTTTTGGTATTAGCGATGAAAAATATGGTGAAGAAGTCTGCGCTTGGATACAACCCAAAGATGATGCAGTGCTTGATGAAAATGCCATTCGCGAATTTTTAAAAGACAAACTTGCCTATTTCAAAGTACCAAAATACATTCGCTTTGTTGAAGAATACCCAATGACAGTGACTGGTAAACTACAAAAATTCAAAATGCGCGAACAAATGCAAGAACTCCTCAGCGAAAAAGCTTTTTCGTAATCATTTGCTTGCAAAATACAACCTAATTTCAGCCAAGCTCAGCAACGCCTGAGCTTTTTAAATTTATTATGACTCCTATTTATTATGACTCCTATTTATTATGACTCCTATTTATTATGACTCCTATTTATTATGACTCCTATTTATTATGACTCCTATTTATTATGACTCCAATTTATTATGACTCCTATTTATTATGACTCCTACTTATTATGACTCCTATTTATTATGACCCCTATTTATTATGACTCCTATTTATTATGACTCCTATTTATTATGACTCCTATTTATTATGACTCCTATTTATTAGGACTCCTATTTATTAGGACTCCTATTTATTAGGACTCCCATGTTATGAAAAGATATTTAGACACCCATTTTAATTCTAAAGAGGAAACTCAACTCTATTTCTAAAGAATAAATTAAAAAAAGACACCCAACTTAATATTTCTCACTTCTCAAAATTATGACTAAACTTAAAATGTTCAACTCATGGAGGAGAAGAGCATGGCAACACCACGGAAGAACTTAATTAGCCTTTCAAACACACCTTATTACCACTGTATTTCACGTTGCGTTCGCCGCGCTTATTTATGTGGAAAAGACCCACTTACTGGTCGCTCTTATGAGCACCGGCGCGATTGGGTTGAAACGAAATTACTTCAGCTTGGCAATATATTTTGTATTGATATTTGTGCTTATGCTGTTATGAGCAATCATACTCATTTGGTACTCCATGTTAATTTAAAAAAATCTAAGCGATTAAATAATAAAGCTATTCTTATAAGATGGCACAAGTTGTTTAAAAGCTCTTTTTTATGTCAACGGTATTTAAGTGGTGAATTACTTACACAGGCGGAGCTCGCAGCTTTAAATGCTCGAATTAATATTTATCGAGAAAGGCTAAGTAGTATTAGTTGGTTTATGCGAGTTCTTAATGAAGGTATTGCTCGAAAGGCCAACAAAGAAGATGGCTGCAAAGGGCGATTTTGGGAAGGCCGTTTCAAATCACAAGCTTTGCTAGATGAAGCTGCGCTTGCTGCTTGTCTTGCTTATGTTGACTTAAACCCGATTAGAGCCAAAGCAGCTGATTTACCAGAAAAGTCCGACTACACAAGTATTAAAATGCGAATTCAATCATCTGAAACAGGTAAGCAACCGAAAGCACTCATGCGCTTTGCTGGTGAGCAACATAAACGTACACCTAAAGGTCTGCCATTTGACCTAAAAACATACCTGCAACTCGTTGATTGGACTGGCCGCTCTATACGAAATAATAAACCAGGTAAAATACCTGATGAAGCGGCCCCAATTATAGAAAGGTTAAATATAAGTGCTAGCAACTGGCTTTCACTCACGACCTCATTTACACGTTCATTTAAAAATGTAGCTGGTAAAGAGCAAGCAATTACAGCTCATGCAATACTCATGAAAAGAAAACGAAGAAGCTCAATAGCTAATAGCCAAGCTTTGTTTTGCTAAATTCTAAAACTATACAATCACTACTTTTATTTCTCTATTTTTATAAATCGTAAATGTCTACGTTTTGAATTTTATTTTAGCTAGAATTAATAACTAAAACTTAAATTCAAATAGTGAAAAAGAACTAAATACCATTTGTATATATAATGTGCTCAACCAAAGGCTGTGACAACCTACTTTTTACATAAGTAAAAGTGGGTGTCTTTTTATATTTCATTTTATATTACTAAAAAGAATATTTTTTAATTATGAAGCATTACACAACACCTTGTTTTAACATTGCATCGGCGTTGTTTCCTAAAAGTTTGAACTATCTTGCCAGCCTGTGATCAGATCATCTATATCCTACTAGCCCGTGCAACAACAATGAGCAAAATCACAAACTGGTCTCACTATAATCAAGCCCTCGTTAACCGCGGTAATATTCGCTTCTGGTTTGACGAAAAAGCAACGCGTCATTGGTATAACGAATGTACTCACGGTGGGCGTGGCCGCTCTAATCATTTCTCTGATCTTGCTATTGAAACTTGCTTAACACTCAAAGCTGTCTTTGGCTTGTCGTTCAGGGCACTACAAGGGTTCACACAATCGGTATTATCTTTGATGAAGCTTCCGCTTGAAGCCCCAACCTACAGTTGTCTGTGTAAGCGCAGTGCTGAGTTGAATATTAAATTTCGCAGTAAAGTCCGCACCACTGGATTTGTAGATATTGTAGTTGATAGCACAGGACTTAAGGTGTTTGGCGAAGGTGAATGGCATGCACAGAAGCACCACGTAAAGGCAAGAAAAAAGTGGCGAAAACTGCACCTTGCGGTGGATGCCAACACGCATGATATTGTGGGGGCGCAAATGACGCTCAGTAACGTCACCGACGGCGAGACCCTCCAAGATTTGATAAGACCATTACGCCGGCGTATAGATAGAGTGAGCGCTGATGGTGCTTATGATAGCCGCCGCTGCTATGCAGAAATTACTGAAAAAGGCGCGATACCTGCTATCCCGCCGAGAGAGAATGCACGGCTGTGGACTGATAAGCATCCACGCAATGAGGCTGTCATGTTGTGCAATAAGTTAGGAATCGCACAATGGAAAAAGCTCAGTGGATATCATGTGCGCTCATTAGCAGAAACAGCGATGTACCGTTTTAAACAGTTGATGGGGGCTAAGCTAAATGCGCGTGATTACAATCGCCAGCTGGTTGAAGCGATGATCAAAGTGAAGGCGCTAAATAAGATCAACACCCTTGGTCTGCCTAAATATCAGTAAGTTAAGTGAGTTTGTTAGAGAGCTGTATTTGATCAACAAGGCCCATTGCATCTGCAACTCTTTCAAACCCCGCTATATTCGCACCAAGTACAAGGTCGTATTCATTAGAATACTGTTTAGCTGTCGATGAAATAGTATCAAAAATTGACTTCATAACTTGCTGAAGCTTTTCATCAACTTGTTTCGGCCGCCATTTTTGCATACTTGCATTTTGAGCCATCTCAAATTGGCTCGTGGCAACACCGCCCGCATTTGCTGCTTTGCTTGGTCCTAAAAAGACATTGTGCTTTTTAAATACTTTAAGCGCATCGACTGTGGTTGGCATGTTTGCGCCCTCACACACGATCAAACAGTTATTTTCTACAAGTGTTAAAGCATCTTTTTCGGTAATTTCATTTTGTGTTGCACACGGAAGTGCAATGTCGGCTTCATATTGCCATACTTGATGACCTTCACTAGGGTATTGATTAACAGGCGTAAATTCAGCATCTTTATGCTTGTTCAAATAATCCCTAAGCTCAGCTCCTTTTTCTTTCTTTAAATGCTTAACTAATTTCACGTCAAGCCCATCCTTGCAATACAGTGTACCTTTTGAATCGCTACAACTTAGTATTATTGCATCATATTCATCGAGTTTTTCCATCAGATATAGCGCAACATTACCAGCTCCAGACACTAAACACCTCTTACCCCTTAAGGACTCACCTTTAGCATCTAGCATTGCACTCAAGAAATAAACGATACCATAGCCAGTTGCTTCTGTTCTTAAAGCTGAACCACCCATAATTTCTGATTTTCCGGTAAGTACACCTTGAAATTGATTAGTGATGCGTTTGTATTGACCAAATAAGTAACCTATTTCTTTAGTGCCAACACCAATATCGCCAGCAGGAACATCTGTATTTGCACCAATGTGACGATAAAGCTCTGTCATGTATGACTGGCAAAAACGCATAATTTCATTATCACTTTTACCTTTTGGATCAAAGTCAGCACCACCTTTGGCTCCTCCTAAAGGTAAATCTGTCAGTGAATTCTTTAAAACTTGCTCAAAGCCTAAAAATTTAACCACACTTTGATTAACACTCGGATGGAAACGCAAGCCACCTTTATATGGACCTAGGGTCGAGCTAAATTCAATTCTAAAACCACGGTTAACGTGGACTTTGCCATTGTCATCAAGCCAAGGTACCCTAAAAACTACCTGTCTTTCAGGCTCAACTAATCGCTCTAATATAGCATGTTCTCGATATTCACTATTAGCTTCAACTACCTGACTAATTGATGTCAACACTTCTTCAACAGCTTGATAAAACTCTTGTTCGTTTGGGTTAGACTCTTTTACAGTTTGCAGTACCTCTTCTATATATTGCATATCAAAATCCTATTTTAAGCTGTTGAAAATAATCGGTCTCTTAAAATTAAACTTAAAAAAACATAATATCGATCACTTATTTTAGCGAATACTAAACACGGATGGTTGCCTATCATAATACTGCCAATAAAAACGTAGAGGCTCATTTTGAGAGTCATAAAACCACACTTCAGCCACCAGCTGTATCGCATTGTTTGCAAGCATCACACTAGATAACAATTTGCTTTGTTTTAATGGAGCACGCAGTAAGCACTGGCTGTAATCTGCTCTGTTATCATCACCTTTTAGACAAATATTTACATACGCTCTGCTATCACCCATGTTTAAATCAACATCTACGCTTAGTTCCATTTTGCTACTTAAATCAAATTCCGGTTCAATCATTAAGTCCGCCATTGTCTCTGTTTCTGCACTTATATCTGTTCCAGTTGTTTCAGTAGCTGTACTTGTGGTGGGTGTCTGTATAGCACTTTCAGTCTTAATTGATGAGTTGCTTTCGCCACCACCACATGCTGACAACATTAGGCTAAAAGTTATTAAAGTATAATATTTCATGATTATTCTCCTCGTAAAATAACATTTGCCAGCTTTGCACTATTAAACCAAAGTGTGCTTTCACGCCCAGATGACTCTGCAAATATTTTGAATTCGCTGTAAGCTAATGTTATATCAACTTTCTCTTTTGGATGTGCCCACTCAGCTCCAACCTCAATAGCCCAAGGTAAACCGGTAGGTGATTGAAAGTAATATCCAAATAGGTTATTTGATGCATCATCACTTTCAGGGTAATTAAAAAAGCTTTGGTCAAACTTTTCTGTCGGTGCTTGATTTTTTAAATGAACTTCCCAACTTCTTGGGTCTTTTCCACTTAAAAATTGCCCATGGCTGAAACCAGCTGCTCCAAATATAAAAGGATCTAAAGTGTATTTCGGTGCATTTACTGAAGAAACACCGGTATTTAAAGAAACGCTCAAAGTAAAACCAACTTTACTACTGGTATAGCAACCATTCTCAGTACGAAAGAAACTGCACCCGCTTTGACTGCTTACATACGACCAAGTATCTGGCATTATAATGAGAATGGCATCATCAACACCTTCTTCTAACACGGTGTGTGTCTGCACTTCATTATTAATAATTAAACTAATCTCGCTCTCATTTACTTGGTTTCGTAATATTCGCTTTAAACTTCCACCTGAGGACTGAGCTAATCTAACAGCAAAACCGTTATGGTAACTTGCGCCTATTCCTACTAATTCTCCTTCAATCTTATAACCAAGCGCTTGGCCATCTTTCTCTATTAACTTTGTACGATAATTAACAACTAAATCATTAAAATCATAATCACCGGCAAATGGCCATTGATCTTCATAAGCAAGGGTTACCCAGCCATTTTCACTTGGGTATACCAAGCTACCATATGTTGTTACTGGATAATCTTCTACCTCGCCACCTGTTACCCCACCACTGGCTGTAATTGGGCTTAACTCACTGCCATCGGTCACACGAAAACGAGCCCATGTAGCCCCCATTGCAGCATCACTAGGTACATCGACTAGTACACTGTTATCACCTTTATTTAAGCGATATTTACTCACTGTAATTTCATCAGAGTCAAACTGGAAGTTTTGATCCCAATCAAACCAAGCATATAAATAACCATTATCATTAGGGGCTGTTACTAATACCTGACTAGTAGAGCCAGCCACGAAATCAGTTACAAACTTAACGCCATCATCAGAGCTATCGACCGGAGATGCCTGTAAATCTGCTTCTATGTTGATATTTTCACCATCAACATATGCGCCTAGATAAACTAAATTTGATTGGTCTTCATTAGGGTCAAACAAATGACGGGCACCACTATCAGCAAGTACTGTTTTATATGGCATGGGTGCATCGCCAAAGTCTATTGAATTATCAGTTACTTTTACTTCTGCGATAGCGCAGCGTGCACCATCATTTTGGTTTGAAGTAGGCCCCAAAGTAAATACTGAAGCGGTCGGTGTATAACCATCTACAGGGCTTTTACCTAAATCTACTTTATGGATTTTACCACTGCGGTTATTACTAAAATAAAACTGACCTTGTACATCAAAATAACTGGCACCATTTGCACCGGTATCGCCGGCTATGTCGAGGTTTGCGACAAAAGTGGGTGTCTTATTATCTAAATCTATCTCATATAAGTCGCCATTTGACTCAACCGCATATAAAAGATTGCTATGAGGATGAAACGCAAAATCATAAATAGCTAAACCCCAATTAGCTGAGTCCGCTACTAATTCTGCTTGATACGCATCAGATGGTTCTGTTAAATCTATACCAAACAAGCCAAATTTTGGGTGATATAGATAATACATAGCCTGATTAGTTTCACTATTTACCTGAATATCACCAACATAAAAGTTGGTGTCTGGTAGTCCATTTACATTTAACCGCTCTAATATGTATTCGTCACCAATTCGCACAACACTTTTCGGGGATTGTTTACTAAAGCCATACATATATTGGTCTTTATAATTAAAGCCAACCGCATTGACACTTTCGTTGTTAGCTTCTGAAGTAAAATTGAGTGTTGCAGCTAGCACTGTAGATTTAGCAGATACTAGGTCAACGCCAAACATTTGCGCGGGTTTTCCCTGAATCAAAAATGCTTTACTTGGGCACTGCTGAAATGGTGCTGCACTTACGAAGCCCGTTGCAAGTGCGAATAGTAGATAAACGGTTATGTTACTTTTCATAATGACACTCTCCTGTGGATGTGTAATTATTTAAAGCAGCAACTATTCCAAAAAATAAATACTTTTATAACAATATCTTATGAACGAGCAATCCAAATTACTTGCAAGATGCGAGAAGGATAATTGCAAAATGCAACTCTTTTTGGTCACATAAGCGAATCATCCCCACTTAAAAGAATGGCATGCTAAACTAATGCGGAATAAATTTATAATAAACCGCACTATGAAACTTAAAACCTCTTACCTTCTGTTTTGTATCTTATACCTCAGCAGTGCTTTTGCATCAACGCTGCAAAGCAACATTGATGAAGCCATTACAATCAGCGACTATCAAAAACGTTACGAGTATTTAATAAATATTGATAAGCACCTTATCGAAACTGCCAGCCTTGCAGAGCAAATAAGCTTTAATGTTAGATTGATACACGTTTATATACACTTAGGAAAGTTTCAACAAGCGCAAACTATTTTTGATGAACTTGAATCCATGCCCCAATACAAAAACGACTCCCCTATTTATAGCGAGTTGTATCTAGCTAAAGCGCGATTGGCATACAGACAAAATGACTTAGAGACCGCTATTCAACTGTCTCAACAAAATGTTGCCCTTTTTCAGCGTTTGCAATTTACTGATTATGAGATTGATGCCGTGGCGAGCCTTGTTAGTGCTTATCATAATTCTGGAAAGTACCAAGCAGCCTTGACCCTTTTAGAGACGTACATTCACAACGATAAACGCGAATTAACATTAAAACAAAAAGAGATACTATACCAAGGTTACTCTCGTAACCTTGAACAGTTAGATCGTTTGACCCTTGCTCTCGAATATAAATTAAAACGTCGAGAAGTAATTCAGAAAATGTCGCCGTCTATTTCACTGCAAGCTGGTATAAGTTATTCAATTGCGCAAAGTTATTTAGATTTAGAACAATTCGAAAAAGCAAAAGGCGAATTTAACACAGCCTTATATTTTGATAAGCAAACTGGAGCTCTTTCTGATATCGGACATAGTCTTGTTAAGCTATCACAATGTGAATATGGGCTAAAAAACTACACTTCAGCACTGGATTACGCTAAACAAGCACAACAAGTGTTTGCGAGTTATGACAGCACTCGAAATACTGCCTGGGCAAACCATAATATTGCTATAAATTTGCTAAAAATGGATAACCTAGAACAAGCATTAGCAATTGAAGAACAAGTGATCACTGAGCTAAAACATGACGATCACTTATATATAGATGTGTTACTAACATTAGCAAAACTATATATTGGCTCTTCTGAACTTAAACAAGCTAAACATTATGCAGAGCAAGCCTACCAATTAAGTAAAACCAAGAATAAACAACAAAAACAAATCATTGCCCTTGAGCATCTGACAACAGTGGCAGAAAAACAAACAGATTATCAACAGGCATTTTTATATCAAAAAACGATTACTGAGCTTGAAAAAGGTTTTGCCCGTAACAACTACAATCAACGTTTAGCTGAGCTGCAAAACTCCATTGCTATGCGCGACCGCGACTTGGCTATTCAAGATTTAAAGCTCCAAGATAATGAAAAAAGCCAAGCTATTGCCTCTCAGCGCCAAACTATCCTATATAGTATTTTAATATTTAGTTTGCTTTTAGCTGTAATGGGCATCGCATTATTAAGAGTGAGACAGAGAAAACAACTCATTGAACAGCGTCGAAATTATCTAGATAAACAAATTAGTCAACGTAGTAAGTTATTATCACAAGTTGCTCACGAGCTAAGTGGTCCACTAACGGGTTTACGCTTACACCTTGAAACCCTTCAAGCAGGCCTAACTCAATTTAATGAGCTCACTTACGAAAAGCTCAACCAAAAAATCACCGACATGGCTACTTTAGTCAGTGATTTAAATAAAATATCACTACTTGAACAAAATAGTTTTCAGCTCAACCTAACAAAAATTAATGCTGCAGAGTATTTCCAAAGCTTACACGCAGATATGATTATTCAACTTGATAAGTTTGAAGTTGGGTTCACACAAAATATAACGGATGAATTAACACTAGAATGTGATGCAACAAGGCTTTCACAATTATTTGCAAACTTAATCAGTAATTCGATTAAGTACACGCAGCAGCCTGGGAAAATTAATTTTACGATTAGCCAAAACCAAACACGGTTATTAATCTGCTATGAAGATTCAGCCCCTGGCGTCAGCGACGAGAGTTTAGCAAAGATTTTTGACCATCTTTATAGAGTGCCAGACTTAAAAACAGTGAAACAATCAGGTTCAGGAATTGGGCTTGCGATTGTAAAACAAATTGTCGAAGCCCATAACTGGCGTATTATGGCAGCTCATAGCGAACTGGGTGGTGTTCGCTATGACTTAACTATTCCTATTTAGTTATTTGTTTGGCCATTCGAATGCGCCAACATCACCAGGAAATACAACCGGTGATTCAATACCATCTTTGTTCACAGCAGCAACACCAAAATAGTAGTTATCTATCACGACATTTTTCAGTGTTGCTTCTGTTACTTTGCCAACATCACGGCTAAATTGCCATTGTGGTTCGCTGGTATAACGCCAATAGATTTTATAACTAACCACCGTTGGATCATCACTTTCATCCCACGCTAAGGTTGTACTTGGCTTTACAGCACCTGAAATACTAACGCCCGTTGGCGGTGCTGGAGCCCACGCTATTGAAGCCATAGTCACCGCATTTAGTGAAGTTAATTTCGCTGCATAAGCAAAATCAACATGGTCAATGGTGTCACCATAGGTAATACCATTTTCAGTACGTAAGTCTTGATGCTGTTGGTTGTAGTTTTCGTTGGTTTCCATAATACGCACAGCCGCAAAGCCAACATCGTTAAATGGACGATGATGCCCTCCTCGACCAAAACGATCGAGTCGATATATCAACATGGTATCCAAGTTCTCAATGTAGCGGTCTGCGATTGTATCTATGTAACGCGCAAGGTTACGACTTGCAGAGTCAACTTCACCCCCCGTAAAACGGCGTTTATGGGCTTGCTCTTTTGTTTCTATAACGCGAGTACCTTCAGAGAAGATACGTGCAGTTGTGTTATCTGTTACCCCATTAATGCCCGTTGAGTTACCAATCATGTCGTTGTTTAAAACACCATGAACACGCCAATTATGATCTTGAGCGTATTTAGCTAAAATTTTGCCGCCAAACAAGCCTTGCTCTTCACCAGATAAAGCTGCATAAACAATTGAGCCATTAAATTTATACTTTGATAAAACTCGCGCCGATTCCAGCACGCCAGCCACACCAGATGCATTATCGTTAGCCCCTGGCGCATCTGAGGTATAGTCCATTACATCAGAGGCTCTCGAATCAATATCACCCGACATCATAACCATGCGATTAGCATCAACTTGACCGCGCTGAATAGCCACAATATTAACAACTTCAACCGGGTTTGGAATACGCTTTTCACCGGAAATAGTGTCTTTTACTTCAATGATTTCTAGGCAGTTACCACAAGCTTTAGAAATCGCCTCAAACTCAGACTTGATCCAACGTCTTGCAGCACCAATACCACGCGTATCTGATTTCGTCTCAGAGAGAGTATGGCGAGTGCCAAAGTCAACCAGCGTTTGAATATCTTGCTCTATACGTGTTTTAGAAACGGCACTTGCAATTTCATGCAAAGCTTGTTGTTCTTTATATTGAGGTGTTGTGGCATGAGCCGCCGCTACCAATAACAGTGATGAGCTAAAAAAAGCACTATTAGTTATTATTTTACGCTTAAACATAGTTTCACTCCTTCAATGAATCATTCAAGGCTAACTAATATTTCATTTCGTGCAATAGTTATGAGTTAGAAAACAAATTATTAGGTTGAAACCATATACCTGCTGTAGTTTATGATACGCTAACCTGTGTTTTTAGCGCCGGGTAACTTTATTCCATCATTATAAAAAACCATACGATTCCCCCCTTCATTCTTTGCTTTGTACATGGCTTTATCGGCACACTGAATTAAATATTCAGCATCACCATAATGTTCAGGAAACAGCACGGCACCAATACTGGGTGAGTAGGTAAGCTCCGCATCATTGTAAACTAAAGGCTGACATATCTCCGCTATTAGCTCATCAACGATTTTAATAACATCACTTTTGTGTTTAATGCTATTGAGAATAACCACAAACTCATCGCCGCCTAAGCGCCCTACACTGTCTTCCTTTCTCAAAACATGACGAATGCGCATTGCAATCGTTTTTAATAGTTTGTCGCCAGCGCCATGGTCATGAACATCATTAACTTGCTTAAAACCATCTATATCGATAAAAAGTACTGCAATCACTGTTGAAATAGTATTTGCAATTGATAATGACTCTTCAAGTTGGGTAGTTAAATAACTACGATTAGGAAGATCGGTGAGGGGGTCGTGTCCCGCCATATATATCAGTTTTTGTTCGAGATTTTTTTGCTCTGTTATGTCATAAGCGATAGCCACTCTGACTTGTTTTTCTTTTGACCAATAGACAGACCACAATACATGAACCACTCTGCCATCTTTCCTTACCCAACGATTTTCAAATCGTGGATGCTGATCATTGACCACAATTTGGTTTATGGCATTAATAGTTTTGGCCCTGTCCTCTGGGTAAACAAAGTCCAGCATATTCCTATCTATAGCTTCTTCTGGTGTGTATCCGAAGATTGTTTCAAAGGCAGGATTAGTAAACAATAACGTACCTTTGGCATCAACTACGCATACAGCATCGAGTAATAGATCAATAATATCTGACAAATAATCTGAGGTATCTCTGTTCATACGCAACTTTTAGGCTTGGTCTACACTGATTATAGACGAAACCAAGCAAGTTACTGAAAGTTTAGCTCTTAGTTGGATATAACTTTTTGCAAAGCCAAGCTGAAATAGCACTGAATACTGCGATACCCGCAAAGTCAGCAATTAAATCGATAAAATCTAATGTTCTCGATTCGACAAAATACTGGCTTAGCTCTTCTAAAATCACAAACGTACTAACAATCAACACAGCTAAATAGATAGGTCGTCCCCCTACAGCCATTGTCTTAAATTTAAAGGCAAGGTTGATGAATAACGTGAGTAGACCAAATAAGCAAAAATGCCCCAACTTATCACCGTAAGGAATGACTGCAACGAGATCAAAAAATACCGACTTTTGTCCGGTATTAGCAAGGTAAATAACCCAACCTATAAAACCAAAAAAGCCAATGGCAATTAACACAAGAATACGTTGAAACATCCTTTATGGTGCCATATGAGAGGTTAAAAATAAAAATTGATAGGCAATTACTTTATTCCAATAGTGCCAGTCATGAATGCCTGGGCGTTCAATATAATCATGGCGAATACGCAGGTCTAACATAGCTTGATGTAGTGCTCTGTTTTGCTCTATAAAAAAATCACCTACACCAATATCAAGCATAATCGGTAAGGTATCAGCCCCCTTTTTCCATGCCGTATTGCCTGCAGCAATTTTATGAAGGTTATTAATAATGGCTATGCTATCCCATTTTTCTTTGTTTTCAGCGTAACTGCCGAGTACTTTTGCAAGGTCAAACTCTGCACTAAACGGCCTTACATCGACTCCCGCTGAAATCCCTGATACTGCAGCAAACCGTGCTTGGTTATTGATAGCAATATGCAACGCGCCAAACCCTCCCATCGATAAGCCTGTGATTGCACGCCCACTTTTAGACCGATTGGTCGAATAGGTTGAGTCTATATAATTGACTAAATCTTCAGCGATGTAAGTCTCGTATTGCGAACTTTTGTCGATATCTGAATCTAGATACCAAGAGCCATAGTTACCATCAGGATTAACAATGATAACATCATATTGATCTGCTAGTTTTTCTATATCTGTAAGCTTTGTCCAATCACTATGATTGCCACTGTAGCCATGTAAGACATATATAACATTGTATTTTTTTGATTCTTGATAGCCATCCGGTATCGTCACCGTCACAGGTTTTTCTATGGCTGTTTTTTTACCTTTAAACGTATAGGTGTCGGTTTGATAAGCATAAAGCGGTAAGCTGAAAATGATCGATAACGTACAGAGAAACTTTTTCATCATAATTCCTTTTTCTTATTATATTTTCATTTATACGACTAGATGTAAATAATTGAATAGTGATAGATTTTAATATTAGTTTTTAAATTAAATGAACTGCTAAAAATACACTCAAATGGTATAGTAAGGTTACTTTGATTATTAAAAAGCGTCGTCTATGTATCGTTTATTTGAGCGGATGACCAATCCGTTTCCGAAAGAGCAACCTTCTCAACCACCTAATAGCTTATTCGCCTTTTGTCGTCATTATACACGAGGCATGGAACTCTCATTGCTATTAATGTCTTTAAGCGCAGCTGCACTCGCGATTCTAGAAGTCTCGCTTTTTAGCTATATGGGGCAATTAGTTGATTGGCTCGGTCAATACACCCCAGATACCTTATTTATTGAGCAGCAGGCTGAGCTTACAAAAATGGCAATTGTGCTGCTGGTAGTATTGCCCATAGTTGTATTTTTTCACTCAGCAGTGTTACATCAAGCGCTACTGGGTAACTACCCTATGTCTATCCGTTGGCTAGCGCACCGTTATTTGCTTCGTCAAAGTGTTAGCTTTTATCAAAACGAATTTGCTGGTCGTATTGCGACAAAAGTCATGCAGACCTCATTAGCTGTTCGTGAGTCAGTGATGAAACTGCTCGATGTACTAATGTATATCGTAGTCTACTTTGGTGCCATGGTATTTTTAGTCGCTGAATCTGACTGGCGTTTGATGCTGCCATTATTGGTTTGGCTAGTCCTTTATGCTGCAATTCAGATGTATTTTGTGCCCAAACTCAAAAAAGTAGCCAGCTCGCAGGCAGATGCGCGTTCGGAAATGACCGGACGTGTGGTTGATAGTTATACTAACATTTCAACAATCAAATTATTCTCGTATACGCAGCGTGAAGAGCAATACGCAAAAGACAGCATGGATGTGTTTTTACAACCGGTATATAAGCAGATGCGTTTAGTTACCAGCTTGAACTTTTCTATCAATACTCTTAATTATTTGCTGGTATTTAGCATTGCCGCTTTGTCATTGTATCTGTGGTCTATTAGTGCCATCAGTGTTGGGGCTATCGCTATTGCAGTGAGTTTATCTCTTAGATTAAACGGTATGGCACAATGGATCATGTGGGAGATCAGTAGCCTGTTTGAAAACATTGGTACTGTTGCTGATGGTATGAAAACCCTATCAACGCCGATTGAAGTAGATGATAAAACAGATGCGAGCACCCTTAACGTTGATAAAGGGTCGATAAGCTTTGAGAATGTGCAATTTAACTATGGTAAAGCGGCTAACGAAACCCATCGCGGCCCTGTTATCAATGGCTTAAACCTTGATATAAAACCAGGTGAAAAAATTGGTTTAGTTGGTCGTTCTGGCGCTGGTAAGTCGACCCTAGTGAACTTATTACTGCGCTTTTATGATGTTGACTCGGGCACTATCCGTATTGATGGTCAAAACATCGCTGATGTAAGCCAAGAAAGTTTACGTAAACATATTGCGATGGTGACGCAAGATACCTCGCTGTTACATCGCTCAGTAAAAGACAACATTCTTTATGGCAGGCCAGATGCAACGGAAGAAGAAATGCTCGCTGCTGCAAAGCAAGCTAAGGCACTCGAGTTCATCGAAGACTTAGAAGATAGCAAAGGTAATAAAGGCTTTGCTGCACAAGTCGGTGAGCGAGGTGTGAAGCTTTCAGGTGGTCAGCGACAGCGTATTGCTATTGCCCGTGTACTGTTAAAAGATGCTCCAATTTTGATATTAGATGAAGCAACTAGTGCCCTTGATTCAGAGGTAGAAGCGGCAATTCAAACCAGCTTAGACGATTTAATGACGGGTAAAACGGTTATAGCAATTGCGCATCGCTTATCAACTATTGCACAAATGGATAGACTCATTGTGCTTGATGAAGGTGGCGTGGTTGAACAAGGTTCTCACCAACAATTAATTTCACAAGGTGGCATCTACGCTGCCCTGTGGTCACATCAAACCGGTGGTTTTATTGGTGTTGAGTAATTAAGTTTTTGTTGTATTTAACTAGCTAATTGGTACATGTATCTTCGAGCTAGTTATTTACAGTTTCAAATATAATTCAACCAGTTGTATGTAAATTAACAATTACGCTGCTTGATTCCACTAATACTAAACGCTAGTATCGACCCTAATATAAATACAAGAAATTAAATTATGAAAAAGTATATTTTGCTTTTACTATTTGCAGCTAGTTTTCAGACTAAGGCAGATACGTACTATCTAGGTGCTGACTATATGCTCAGTGATATTGAAATTAGTAGTGAAAGTGCTAAACCAACTGCTACCTTCATAAGAGCAGGTGCCAGCAACAATAATATGGCATTTGAGGCACAGTACTTAATATCAAGTGATGACGACAACATTTACAATTTAGAGTTTGAACTTGAAAAAAGCGCCGCACTCTTTTTTGTTATGCAATCTGATGTGGTTAACGGCTTTGGGCTTGATATTTCATTAGGCTATGCAAAAAACGAAATGATCGTTAATTCAGCATCTGAAAAGCTCCCCACAAATTATAATTATGATGGCTTTGCATGGGGAGTGGCAGTTCACCAGCAGATACCTTATATCAAAAATACACAAGTGAGATTAGCCTACCAATCTTTATTCAAAGGAGACGACGTAGAAATCAGTGGTGTAACACTTGGCCTTACTTACCATTTTTAAATAGCTAATCGAAAGGATTTTCATGAACACGCAGTTGAACGTATCAAAACTTTTCAGTATCTCATTAATTGTTAGCGCTATTTTGGGTTGCGGATCTGAAACTGACTCAACTCAGTTAGCAAAAGAAGTTGAACTTGAAAAGTTACGCCAAGAAGGCACTATCATTGAGTCACTTAGTATTGAAAACTACCAAGTTCGTTTAAAAGAAGGTGACACCCATCAATTGAAAGTAACGGGTATAGATTCAAATGGTGAGTCTAGAGACGTAACCAATGAAATAACCTGGCAAACAAGTGACGAGAGTATTGCTAAAATCAATAGTAATGGCTTGTTAACAGCTCTAAAAAATTCGCCATCTAGCCAAGGGTTAATTACTATATCCGCGACGACTATAAATGATATTAGTGATGAAAAACAAATATCTATTGCAGATGTGGCGGCAGAATCAATTAAATTAAAACAAGTCATTCCTGCAACAGACTCTATCAATACATGCACGCCTGCGAGAGTATCGGCCGATATAACCTACGTTGATGGATATACTGCATTAAATAGCTTGAGAGATATAAACCTAAGTGTCGATGAAAATACTACTGCCAAAATCAATCAGCAAGGCTTTGTATATACATCTGCTGCAGCTGTTGAAAGCACTGTAATTACAGCTGCAATTGGCAATGTTACCGATCAATTATCTGTTGTTGCAGATCCTAGCAATTTAAAAGAAATTAATGTTTCGTTTAATTCGGAACAAGACAGTGAGTTAAACATCAGCGTTGGAGATCGAATCCAACTTGCTGCCAAAGCGGTATATCAAAATGGCAATTCAGAGCAAACAGAAGACATTAGCTCAAGTATCAAGTGGTCTGCAATCAACAGTAACTTTATTGGTTTAACACCAAAAAGTATTGACGATAGTGATTCGACAGCTAGTTTTCTTGCCCTTAAGCCCGGGACCACACAACTATTAGCTGAATGTGGTAATAAGCAAAAGATTACAACAGTACAGATTGAAGGTGACGCTGAACTTGATTCTTTAGAAATTAACGATGGCGCTAGCGAGTATTCAATATCTCCTTTAGGCACTATTGAACTCAAATTGTTCGCGAACTATAGCTCAAATCCAACATCTTTAAATGTAACTGAGTTTGCTAATTGGAGTATTAATAACAGTAACCTAGTAACGACTAAAATAGTAAATGCGGGAACAGCTCAAGCCGCCTACAAGGTTACAAGTACCTCAAATACATTGGGAACAGTATTGATCACAGTTCAATATGACACAGAAATTAGCAGTGTTTTAATGAATATCGAATAGTTACTTTTTCAATTTAAACAACATCAGGTGAGGCATTTAATCTCAATACCTCACCGACCTTTTAGAGTAAACGTAAGCCTATTAACCCCAACATCACCATGTTAGCCATTGCAGCAATTAAAAAGAAATAGCTTCGTGGGCTCGGGTTCTTTTCGGTTGCTATCATATAATACAAAAGCATATGGATAATTCTGGCGATCACATACACCCATATACAAAGCGCAAATGCACTACTATTCAAGTTTAGAAAAAAACCCAGAAATACTGTCGCTAAGAACAACGGACTATTTTCTAAAGTATTCATAAATGTTCGATGCGAGCGAAACACAAAGCTATCATGACTCAAAGAATTATCTATCTTACCGGGCACTGCGTTTGGCTGCTTTGCTTTACTGACAGCCGCGATTAACCACTGAATAGTCAGCATAATTAGATAAACATACACAGCAAAATAGGCTGAAAAAGTAAGTACAGGCATTTCTTATATCCTTTTATTCAACAACAAGTAAGCCTATATCTTGCAAAAACCCGACCAAAATAACCTATTGATTTATAGATACAATTTTTATCAACTTCAAATGTATTACACCATTACTTCGTAAACTGTATAAATTTTACAATTTCAACGTGCTCTTATGTTCTGATGATATCTACAAAGATAATCATCTCTTTTACTTTACCCTAACCTTGAGTCTCTATACCCTTAAGATCTTTTTCTAAAACGTTAGCTGTTTTTCATCTTATTGTTAAAACACTAAACAAATAATAATAAAAGGTTTTATCATGCGTTTAGGTCCCGGACTTCTAGTCACCGCCGCTTTTATTGGCCCAGGAACCATCACTACTGCAAGTGTTGCAGGTGCCAATTTTGGCTTTGCTCTTATTTGGACGTTATTGTTTTCTGTCATAGCAACTATTTTGTTGCAATCAATGGCTGCCCGTCTCGGCGTAGCTACTGGGCAAGATTTAGCGTCTGCACTTAGGACAACCATTCAAACACCTATTTTTAAAGCACTCGCAGCGATATTAGTGATCAGTGCCATTGGTATTGGTAGTGCTGCCTATGAAGCGGGCAATCTGACTGGTGCAAGTTTAGGGCTGCAAGAAATTATGCCATCTGTCAGCCCAATGTTATGGACACCACTTATTGCAGTATTAAGTGCAGTGCTTTTGTACACTGGCAAGCACAAAGTAATTGAAGGTGCGTTAATTGTTTTAGTGGTGTTGATGAGCTTAGTGTTTATATCAACGCTCGTTATGGCCGCTCCACCTCTTAATCAGATATTAAAGGGCTTTATACCGAGCTTACCAAATGATTCAATTACCACGGTACTGGCCTTGATAGGCACAACAATTGTGCCCTATAACCTGTTTTTACATTCAGGAGTACTTGCTGAAAAACACGATAGTTCTAAAAACATTAACAAAGTAATTAAAGAAACGAACCTTGATACCAGTATCTCAATTACTTTAGGAGGTATAATAACCTTAGCCATTCTATCAACGGCATCAGTGGCGTTTTATGGTAGCGATGCAGGAAAAATATCAGCGGCTAATATGGCCGTGCAACTAGAGCCTCTCCTAGGTGGTATGGCACATTATTTCTTTGCTATCGGTTTATGTGCAGCTGGCCTAACTAGCGCAATTACTGCCCCACTTGCTGGTGCTTATGCTGTTTGCGGTATGCTTGGCTGGTCAACACAAATGAGTGATATGCGGTTTAAACTTGTCGCCATTATTATCCTCGTTTTTGGCTCACTTGTCGCATCACTTGGACTTGATCCTGTTGCGGTCATCATCTTTGCGCAAGCGGCTAATGGTTTATTACTCCCAATCGTTACCTGTTACCTTGTTTGGTTAGTTAATCAAAAATCTATCATGAAAGAACACACCAACTCCTTGCTTGTTAACCTTGTAGTCGCCCCGGTACTACTACTTATATTTGGCCTTAGCCTTTATAAACTCAGCAATCTAATTTTTTAAATTTTACTATTACGACATATGCATTAAAAAGGCCGCAAATGTGCGGCCTTTTTGATATCTAAAGCGCTTATTTTGTGTAAGCGCGTGGCATCGCTGAGTCAGTTGTATAACGATCGCGTAGTTTATCTTGACGCGCTTCTGTTGAAACCTCTTCACCGTTGATCCACATTTTGCTTACGTGTGAGTTAAGCTCAAATGGATCTGCCGACCACATAACTAGATTTGCACGTTTACCTTTAGCAATTGCGCCTGAGTTTAAACCAAAAACATCAGCAATGTTGCTGGTTACTGCACTAAGTGCTCCTTGTTGGCTCATACCATAAGACACTGCATTACCCGCATCAAAACGTAATTGGTAAACATTATGGCTTGAGTCACCGGCAACACCAATAATGACTTTTACACCCGCTTTTTCAAGCTTACCTGCGTTAGCAAGGTTTGCATGTAATGAATCAAAGCTACCCGGTAAGTTTGCCATTGAGCTAATAATCACAGGTACATCAGCTTTTGCTAGCGTATCAGCAACCACGACAGCATCGTCACCACCATGAATCACTAAGTTAATGCCATAGTTTTCTTTTAATTTAACAAGCTCATAAATGTCGGATGCACGCTGAACACTCGCAATCAGAGGCATATCACCAGCAAGTACAGATGCTAGGACTTTTTGCTCTGTTGATGGCTCTTTTTTGTCATCTTTTTTAGCTGACTTTTCGCCTTCAAGTTTGTCGATAAGTGTTTTCATCGACATAGCACGTGAGCCTTTACTCTTTTCACCTAAGTGAACAACAAGCGCAACTTGCTTTTTATTTACGCTTTCAAAGCTACCTGATAGATCAACAACAGATGCAAGACCGGCAAAGATACTGTCACCACCGTTTGGTACAATTACATCTTGAGTAATACCGCCTTTGCGTGCATAAGGGATCAAGCTACTGCGTGGGTTGAACGCAAGGCTTGGGTCAAAATCGATACCTGCTTTGTCGTCACCACCATCACGTGAACCTGCAACAGCCCCCACTTCTACTAGACCTAATTGGTTCATAGTGCCGATAAAACCAGCAGTCACGATTTGGCCTTTTGCATCAATGGTTGTATCAGCGTTGATAGATGCCGGGTTAATAGCAACAATTTTGCCATCTTCAATAACAACACTTGCGCCTTCTAACACACCTTGCTCTGTTGAAGTGTGTAGTGTTGCATTTACAATCGCTACCGATGCAGCACTTGCTGTCGCAGAAAATAAGCCAGCAGCAACAAGTGACAGCTTTAATGATTTAGTTAATTTTGTCATCAATGTTACTCCTATTTTTGACCTAGCATGAAATCACTTTGTGCTTGGTATTTATCATCATTACGATCATAAACTTTGGCACCATCGATAAATACTTGCTCTGCTTTAGCATAAACACTGAAAGGGTTTTGGTTCCAAATAACCACATCAGCTTGCTTACCTGCCTCAAGTGAACCAGTCTTATCATCAATACCCAGCGATTTAGCCGCGTTTGAGGTGATCCATTTGATTGCGTGTTGCTCAGAGATGTCATAACCAACATCATTCGCACGGTACATAACTTTACCAGCTTCTTGGTTTAAACGTTGGATTGTTGTATCTGAGTCTGAGTGAACCACTGCACATGAATTTTTAACTGCATCAACAATTGCTACGTTCTCTTGAACCATGTCGTAGGCTTCCATTTTAAAGCCCCACCAATCTGGCCAAAGTGCCGCACAGTTACCATTTTCGGCAAGTAAATCAGCAATTTTGTATGCTTCAACACCGTGATGGAAAGTGCCTGAGTGATAACCGAACTCTTTACCAAGGTCGATCATCATGGCCATTTCTTCTGCTTTATAACAGTGGTTATGAATTAAAATGTCACCTTCTAACACACCAGCTAAAGTATCTAGCTTAATGTCGCGATGAGGTGCAGCAGGGTTTTTACCCGCGGCATAATCACTTTCGTACTTATCCCACTCGCGTTTGTACTCAGTTGCTTCAATCCACGCTGTGCGATAACCCGCCATGTTACCCATACGCGTTGATGGTAAAACGCCTTTACGGCCATAAACACGTTTAGGGTTTTCACCACACGCCATTTTTAAACCATATGGTGCATCAGGGAATTTCATACCTTGCATTGTGTGCGAAGGAATATTTTTAAGTGTTACACCACGACCACCAATTAGGTTAGCTGAGCCAGGTAGAATTTGTAATGACGTAATACCACCTTCACGAGCACGGTTGAAACCAGGATCTTGTGGCCATACTGAATGCTCGACCCATACTTCTGCAGTAACTGGGCTGGTCATTTCGTTGCCGTCTTGGTGAGATGCCACTGATGGGGTTGGGTATGCACCTAAATGTGAGTGCACATCAATAATTCCAGGTGTTACCCATTTGCCTTCTGCATCAATCGTTTTGTCAGCTTGTACAGAAAGGTCTTTACCTACTTGCTGTACTTTGCCATCAACAAAGAAAACATCTGCGTTATCTAAACGTTCACCAGTGCCTGTTAAAACAGTTGCATTAGTGATTAAAGTACTTTGTGATGCAAGTGGCTGATAGGTGCTAGGGTATGGATTTTTATTAATTGAGACTTTTGGATCTTGTGGGCCATTGTCTTGGCAGCCCGCTAAAGCGACACCAAGCGCCATAACCAACAAGGATGGTGCAAATTTTTGCATTCTTACGTTCCTCTTTTTTATTATTAGATTACTTTAACTAATTGTTAACTTTAATGCGACTAAACGAGGCCAGTCACCAATATTCAAGACGAATAACCAGCCTCACAGGACACTATTTCTTTATGTAGTTGTTATATAGCTGCTCTAACGCACCTTCAGTCGTTAAACTAGGATCTTTGTTGATAAAATGTTTCACAGTCCGAGTTACGAAGTCAGAGTTTTGTTTATGCTGCTTCGCAAAGCTTTTGATTAGAGAATCAGCGTCATTAGCTGCTGTAACCTTTTCGTGCCTATGCCGATATTGGCTTAAAGCACGATTAAAATCACCATTATAATCCTCAACCACTAGCTTATAAAATTCAGTACGATCTACATTTAAATCATTAATGCAATAATTGAGCGCGTCTTTAAAGTCATAAAAGACTTTGCCTTGCACATCAAATTCAGCACGCTTTTCGCGAATTGTTACGTTGGCATCTTCGGTTGCATAACTATAACCTTGGAATGCAATTCGCTCTGCAGCCTCAGCGCCTAACTTCATACCAGCTTTTATGCTGTGCACAAATTCATCACTCATATCGTGAAGTTCGCTTTCATGCCACATGTGATAAATTCTTAATGCTTTAGCGTATTTTGCTGAAAGTTTCTTTTTTAGTTTTGTAACTCGCCCATCAATGGTCAATACCCGCTCGTTATGCAGTAATGCAAAGCATTCATAACAAGTTGGAATTGATATAAATTCAGCCTCTTCGCCCAAATCTATAATGCTTTGCAGCATATGTAGTGGCGGACAAAAATCTCGCTCAGTTGCTTCACAACCACAATAAAAACATTGATTAAAGTGTTTTGATTCAGATGCATAGGCTTGTTGATAATAGCCTGCTAATTTTGTGGTCACTCATGCTCCTTATACTCTGATTTGCCTTTTTAAGAAAAGGTAGAGTTAATACTTAAATGTAACAGCCACGTAAAAATTAAGCCTTTAATACGAGCTAAAACACGTTTTAATAAAATAAATGAAAAAGATTTCAGCCTATTTGTGTCAAAATTCACACTTTAAAATAGCACTTATCAAGCGGTTAGTTTTGCTTGTTCACATCTACATACTTACTTACATCTTGTCGATTTTCATTAACAGCAATTGTTCTTGTTTAGCGTAATACTTTAAACGTGCCCAGCAAACAGGAAGTGTGAAGTATCCATAAAAGCGAGGTTGCACATACTAAACGTAATACGGACAACAACTGGAGAGAAAGATGAATACGTTAACTACAGCACTAGGTACAGCATTAATTTTAGGTTCTTCACTAGCAGCAACTGATGCAAGTGCAGCACAATTTGTCGCCGCAGATGACTCAGTTGGCACGCAAGCCTGTATGGCCATTACCTCTAACAAACCATTAAACGTATCAAGCACAATGCGCGATCTACGCTTGAGCAAACGCGTAATGACAGAAAAGCTACTTTGCAATGATATGTCGACAGATAAGTTTGCAAGCACTTATGGTTTTCATAACTCAGCAAAATACTTAAATTTTGAAACAGCTACAAAAACAACTATCCAGGATATCGCTAAAGTATCTGATGACACAGTGATTGTTGTTGCTGGTTCAAAATAATGATTAATTCACTGTAGCAGGTCTTTAAAGGCCTGCTACAAGCTTCTTCATTATACTAGCGCAGCGATTAGGCCAAATAAGCCACCAAACACCCCACCCCAAATCACTAACCAACCTAAATGTTCTTTGATCATGGTTTGAATGATATCTTTTACCATTGTTGGCGTAAGCTCATTCAAACGCTCATCAACTAAACGCTCAACTGTACTATGTAAAGAGCCACCAAGATGAGAGTTGGCAAATAGCTTTTCATCAAGAATCATTTTAAATTCGTCGCTTTTTGAAATATCAATTACCGCTGCTTTCATTTTATCAATGAAAGGTTCACGCATTGGCTCTAGCGCATCACGCCCACCGAACATTGAAAGCATACCGCCAAATTGTGAGTTTTCGATGACCTCAATTAAAGAATCATAAGCCGGACTGAGGTTAACTTCACTAATCACAGGCTCTAAATCAATGTTTGGTTTTGCTAAAGCCATCACCTGATCGATTTTCTCTTCAGCGAAGAATTCTGTCATCACCAAGTTGCGGATAGCGACTTTAAAAGAGGCAAACTTTAATGTTATGACCCCTGAGCCATATAAAAATGGTACTTTTTCGAATAGCATGTGTATAGCAAGCCAGTTTGTTACTGCGCCCGATAACGCAAATAAACCAACAGAAAGTACTATTGCTTGTTCAAATAAAAACCCGACTAATACTAATGCAAACGCCACTAAATTAGTAATGAGACTTTTATTCATCTGACCCCTCATAAATACTTCGATAAACTTTAATAATATTAACGCTATGGGTTTGTTAATTCATCGTCTTTTTGCCATAGTTTAACTATATGGTTAAAAGGCGAACAAAATTATGTGGAATTCAGTGAATGAACAGATTAGCCAAGCGATGCATTTTGATTTTAAGCATACCTTTAAACGCCAATTAAAATCGCCAAATAACGACAGATACTTCCAAATTGGTGATGATTTACATCATTTCTTTGTGAAAGTAGCTCATTTGAGTGATCTTGAGCGCTTCGAATGCGAAGCCTTGAACCTTAAGCTTTTAACTCAAGAAAGCCTATTTATGATCCCAGATTGCATAACAACAGGTTGCAACATAGAGTTTTCATTTATGGTGCTTGAATGGTTAGAGCTTGATAAACAGCCTCATAATAATACTAATTGGCATGAAATGGGTGAGTATCTTGCCAATTTGCACCAAAAACATACTCAAGCCATGTTCGGCTTCGATAACGACAACTTTCTTGGCTCAACTCTACAACCTAATCGCTGGCACAAAAAATGGGATGTATTTTTTGCTGAAGAACGAATAGGTTGGCAATTACAGCTATTACAAGAAAAAGGCATAGAGCTTGTCGATCAAGATACCTTTATTGCCTTTGTTAAAGATGCTCTGCATAGCCATGTTGTTGAGCCTTCATTATTACACGGTGATTTTTGGCGCCGGAATATGGGCTTTTATAATAATGTACCTAGTGTGTTTGACCCTGCTTGTTATTATGGTGATCGGGAATGCGATATTGCAACGAGCGAGCTTTATGCCCCACTCCCCGATAGCTTTTATGATGCCTATAACGATATCTACCCACTGCAGGTAGGTTACGAGCATCGTAGAGCTATTTACCAACTATACCCAATGCTCAATAATGCCAACATATTTGCCGGGCACTATCTTACTGAAGCAAAACAACATATTCAGCAGCTACTAAAATAACCGCGAAATCACTGTAAAATGGATGTCATAAACTACTAAACGTGACTATATTTATCTTATAAGGCGTATAAACAAAGATGCTAGCCGTTTGTTGTAGCACTACGCTTATAAACAATTCGGTTAGTGAGTTATACCAATCTGATTAAATCTACATTCATTTTTTATGTTTTAGAGTTTAATTCAGATTGCAATTTAACGAACTCAGGCATGCCTGATTAAGGTAAAAGCTGATGAAAGACCATTACACACAACGGATTTCATGCCCTCATTGTGGTCACCACATTCATGTGGCACTTGATGCTAGCGACGGTGACCAAGACTATTATGAAGATTGCAGTGCATGCTGCAACCCTATCCATTTGAATATGCATATAGATTACGCACACAATAAACTTGAGTTACATGTCGATAGCGATGACGAGCAAATTTTTTAATTTGCTCGTTTTATATATCTATACTTATTTTGCTTGTTGCTCTAGATAATTTTCGACCGTATTAATAATGGTATAAGTTTGCTGATCGACTTCAATATTTAACTTATCGCCTTCGCGATAGTTATCTAGATTGGTAATAGCCAGTGTTTCTGGGATCAAGTGCAGCCAAAAGCCCAGCTCATCTACTTCACCTACGGTGAGGCTTGCACCGTTAACACTCACAAATCCCTTATACAACACGTATTTTTGCCACTCTTTTGCTAATGATAATTGCATTTTACAGTTATCTTGAAGGTGGTTAATTGACAGTATTTCGGCCATACAATGAATGTGGCCCGACACGATATGGCCTCCCAGTTCAGTACCAAAGGTCACTGAGCGCTCAAAATTCACCGTATCATTTAAAGTTAACATACCTAGGTTGGTCAACTTTAATGTTTCATCAATCACATCAAAATCAATAACACAGCTACCAAGGGAGTCAGAGTCAAACTTAACGACGGTTAAACAGCAGCCATTAACGGCAATGCTTGCACCAATATTCAGATTTTCAGCAAATTGCTGCCCTACTTTTAATGATAGCCTTAGCACACCACCTTGATTATTAGCCTTAACCACAACAGCTTGCGTTTGCACAATTCCAGTGAACATCGCTTTCTCTTTTCTTCATTAAATAGATAACTGCGATTTTTATTGATCTATGAATAGATTACAATGGCTGCCTGTTTATTTAGTCGTGTAAATTATGTCTTTTTGTAGTTGGGAAGCCAAAAGGTTAATTTCGTTAGCCATTCCAGTATTTTTGGCACAAGTAACGCTTATTTTAATGACGGTTGTTGATACCGTGATGGCTGGCCAAGTAAGTGCAACGGACTTGGCGGCGCTCTCTATTGCAACGGGTATTTGGAATCCGTTAATGCTCGCACTGCAGGGCATTTTATTGGCTTTAACTGGCATTATTGCGCAGTTTGCTGGCTCAAATGATAAACAAGGTATTAGCCACTACTTTCAACAAGGATTATATCTTGCCCTAATACTCGCTATTATTGGTTTAGGGCTAGCAAGCCTTGCTGATACCGTGCTTGTTCAACTTGATACCTCACAGTCTATTACCCATTTAGCCGAGCAATATATTCATTTTGTTAAATGGGGGATTTTCGGTTTTTTACTTTTCAGTGTATATCGCAATATTACTGAAGGTATGGGTATGACCAAACCTGCTTTTTACATTAGCTTAATTGGTTTAGCGGTAAATATTCCAGCAAATTACGTGTTTATACATGGTAAGTTAGGTTTTCAAGCCTATGGTGGCGCTGGCTGTGGTATTGCCACCGCACTAGTATTTACAGCAATGGCGCTAACTCAGGTTGTTTATTGTCACTTTAGTAAAAAGGTTGATGCCAAAGCATTGTTAGCAAATTTCGCATCTCCAAAGCCCGCTACTTTATGGGCTATCACCAAAGTGGGTATCCCAATTTCTTTGGCCACGTTTTTTGAAGTAACCTTATTTGCTTGTATTCCGCTGTTTATAGCGCATCTGGGAGCAGTAGCCGTTGCGGGTCATCAAATTGCAGCAAGTGTTACTACATTACTGTTTATGATGCCGTTGAGCCTCTCAATTGCAATTAGCATACGAATAGGTAACCTATTTGGCCAACAACATTATCAACAGTTAAGAAATGCAGTTAATACCAGTTATATTTTAGCGGCGATAATCGCTTTTATGCTGGCAAGTGTGACCTTCTTTGCGCGAGATATTATTAGCCAATTGTATTCTGACAACCCTGAAGTATTGGCTCTTGCTTCTTCAATAATGGTGTTAGCTTGCATCTATCAATTACCTGATGCATTGCAAGTTTCTGCCAATGGTATTTTACGAGGGTTAAAATACACGGCACCAATTGGTTATATCACCTTTGTATCGTATTGGTTGATCGGCTTTGCGCTTGGGTTCGTACTTGCTCGTACAGATTTAATTGTTCCAGCGATGGGCCCTCATGGCTTTTGGATAGGTATTATTGTGGGTTTAAGTGCCGCTGCAATTATGTTGATGTTCACTGTTCATAGGCGATTTAAACATGCACCTTTTTTGCAAAACCAATAGCCTTGTAAATTCTATTATCGCAATAGCGTGCACGGCACTTATTGCCTGCACGCCCTCTTCGGGCGATGTAAATCACACCTACGCACAAAGATTAGAAAACGTGCTCAAAACTGATAGTTTTAAGCTATCTAAACCGAGTACACTGAACGTTAAGCATTTCGCTTATGATAACGATGAAAAAGCAACTATTGGCATGCTCGAGCTTGCTCAGTTACGACAGTGTAAGCTATCTACACTCATCGCTGAGCATAATAACCAGCTTGGTAAAACGGCAACACCCGCTAATATTCTAAGTTATCAGATTAAATTTTTACAAAGCGCAAATGAGTGTTTAGAAAGCTTTGAAAAACAAGATGAATTGTTTGAAAAAATAAAACTCACTGCCGCACAAAAACAAGCAAACCTCCCTAACTACTTTAAAGCTATGCTGCTAAACGAAAGCGAATTTAAACAAAGCTGGCAGCTAAGTTCGACATACATCGATGAAAACTCAGCAGGTTTTAGTGAAACCGTGAGCGCGATGGAGCAGATTGCTAAATTAAACAATAAAATTAATACCGGTAGAATAAACGATATAGACCCAGAGCAAATCATTAGCCAATTAGAAGTGTTAAACCGTTTTAATTATAACAAGTTGTTAATATCGGCGGCACGCGCGCAAACACATTACAATCAGCAATTAACACAACAACTTATGCAGTACTCAAAAGATGATCTCTGCCCTGCCAATAAGAATAAACAAAAGGCACAAACGCTAAGTAATGTATTTAAAAAGTTCTATTTAGAGCAATTACAACCTTATCAATCATTCTTGGTGGGTAGATTAGAAACCCTACAACCGCTTTATCATCAAATATGGCGTGACACTGAAATGGACCACTTTGTGGATAGCGAAAGTAATGACGCAATTTTACACCGCCTTAAACAGTCTGCTAAAAGCCATGTTGCTTGGTGGCAAGATTTCTATCGAGCGTGCGAAATTAGTCCGTTATGAATAAAAAACCAGCACTTAGCACAAAAATAGCTAAAGCTGCTTGATTCACACAACTAGTCGCTATATATTAGCCTCCGTTGTTTAGCCACGCTAACAACTATTCAAATCAAAATACAACCGTAGCTCAGTTGGTTAGAGCACTACCTTGACATGGTAGGGGTCGGTGGTTCGAATCCACTCGGTTGTACCATGATTTAGGTATAACTAAAGGAAAGAGCACTACCACTCTTAATGGCCCTGTCCAAAGGTCGGTAGTTCGAATACACTCGGTTGTACCAATCTTGATTTTTATTTCAGTACGACCGTAGCTCAGTTGGTTAGAGCGCTACCTTGACATGGTAGAGGTCGGTGGTTCGAATCCACTCGGTCGTACCAATTCTATTTTTCCTTATTTAAAATATTCCGTAACTCAGTTGGTTAGCGCACTACCGCTCTCTATGGCTCGGTCCAAAGGTCAATAGTTCAAATCTACTCGGTTGTACCAATTCTATTTTTTCTTATTTAAAATATCCTGTAGCTCAGTTGGTTAGCGCACTACCGCTCTCTACGACCCGCTCCAAATTCGGTGGTTCGAATCCACTCGGTCGTACCAATTCTATTTTTCCTTATTTAAAATATCCCGTAGCTCAGTTGATTAGAGCACTACCACTCTCTATGACCCGGTCCAAAGGTCAGTAGTTCAAATCTACTCGGTCGTACCAATTCTATTTTTTCTTATTTAAAATATCCTGTAGCTCAGTTTATTAGCGCATCCCTGCTCTCTGTGACCCACGTCTAATTTAACAAGGCAAATAGAGGTATAAAAAAGCGAGCAACCTGCTCGCTTTTCTATACTTGGCTTTTTTCATCACCTATAAACTTACATTTAGCGACCAATAATCATTGCCCCACCTTGGGCTAATAAGTTTAAGCTCAACTTACCACTGTTACTCACTTTTACTTTCTTGATACCAGCACTGCCATCTTTTTTATCAAACAACAGGGTGATTTTTTTGCCCGCTAACATAGGCAAATCGATATCTAATGTTTTGGCTTTATTTTCACCATTCACAGCTGCTACCCACCATGTTTGCTGATGACGCCTTGCGATAGTTGCATCTTGACCTGGCTGGCCAGCGATATAACGTGTTTCATCCCATACCGTTGGCATCGCCTTTAAAGTATCAATAACAAATTGAGGTTGTTCTGCAAGGTTATTTGGCGTCAGGCCAAAATGTTGCACAGGTGATTGATAAAGCACACCTGTTGCCAGTTCAAATGTATCTGTGGTTTTACGAATAGTGCCGACTGTTTGATCTTGAGATAAGCGTTTGTTTAAAAACACTGGGGCAAAATCCATAGCGCCAATAGCATTACGGGTGAACGGTAAAATTGTCGCGTTATAGGCATGTAAATCTAACGAATTTTGATGAAAAACAAGGTTCTCCGATGCTAGAACCGCTTCAGATGTGACGAAGTTAGGATACATTCTTTCCCAACCACGCGGAATGGTACTGCCGTGAAAAGTGATCACTAAACCGTACTGATTAGCATCCGTTAAAATATTTTCATAAAGTTTGATAGTTTCTTGTTTGTCGCCACCAAAAAAGTCAACTTTAAGGCCTTTAACGCCAATGCTTTGTAGCCAAGCCATTTCATTTCTTCTTATAGGCGCGGTATTCATTCTATTCTTTGGTGTTTGTGGTGCATCATTCCACCAGCCATTTGAGTTGTACCACAATATAACATCAACGCCTTTACTATTGGCGTATTCGACTAATTTAGCCATTCTGTCACGACCAATGTTTTGATCCCAACCACTATCGATTAATACATATTCAAAATTTAGAGATGCAGCGAGATCTATAAATTTTACTTGGTCGTCATAGTTAATACTTGGATCTTGCCATACGATCCAGCTCCATGTTGAGCGCCCCATAGTATATTCTTGATTTGCTTGATAAAGCGGTTTAACCAAATCAAAAACCACTGTTGACTCAACAATAGGCTTTAAACTGGTCCCTAAAGTAATAGTACGCCAAGGAGTCATTGCAGGCATAGACATAGCTGCGTAGGTTGCTCCAATACCATTATTCTCACCGGCTTGAGGAAATGAAACTCGATAAATACCGTCTTTTGTGCCTTCGCTCAATTTTGAGCCTACATAATGGCTATCTACACCAGTTTCAGAAATTAAAAGCCAACCTTTATCGCTATTTTTAAATAAAGCAGGAAAGGTATACCCCACGCCATTCGCTGACGGTGTGCCAAGAGCTTCATTAAAGGTGTAAGGCACTTCATAACTTGGTTTTGTTTGCATCCAGCCTGTTTCAGGTAAGGCTTGCGGGCTAATAAATGTAGTTGCATCGTCGGGTAAATTAAAAGCACTATATTCAGATAGCACCTTGATTCGGGTATCTGTTTCAACACCCGTGACTTGGTAACGAAATGCAACATCGTGATCAGAAACATTAAACTGCACACCAAGCACTCTACCATCTTTGTTTTCAAACTGTACTTTTAAGGTGTTCGCGGTGTAGTTTATTTCACTCGCCTTTGCATTATGCAGCTTATAACTCTCTTTTATAGAAGCCGTTGTATGGCTCTTATATTTTAAACTTTGTGAAAGGTCGCCAAGGTTAGTATTTAAACCAAGCTGAGATGGTTCCAAAAATACTTGCTTGCCATAAGTTACACTATAAACAATTTGGTTTTGCTGTTCTTCAAGCTTCAGTGTTAATTGTCCATCAGGACTTGTAACACTAAGCGGTAGTTGTGCGTGAGCAAGCAAAGAGCTTACTAGCAGTGAAATATAGATACTTGATTTTATCATTATTGTTGTCCTTAAGCTGCAAAAAACCCGCTAAATAATATCATAATACAAATTGATTGTTTTGTTATTCTAGCCCATTTATGTGTGCAGTGATCGAAAAACGCACTAGCCTAGTAAATAATGTTAGAGTTAATTGGTTGTATATTTACTACAAAAGACTAAGCTTTATTTAAATAACAAAAACTTAGACAATTTATGAAACTACTGACCGTGTTTTTATTATTTGCTTCATTTCAAGCCTTTGCAGGCCTAACGGCTGTCAGCTTTCAAAAAAATGGCGAAATAGCGACTGAAGAAGCTGTTCGTTTTAACGGTGGTTATGGTTATAACCTAGATGCAAATCATGTTTTAAAACTGGTAACCTTAGATTGGCCTCCCTATATTGATGAAAACCTATGTAACAAAGGGTGGTTATTCCAATTCACAGTGGGCTCCCTATTAGAGAAAGGCTATGGCGTACATATTAGTTTTTACCCTTGGGCACGTGCTGTTAGAGAGGCTGAATTAGGCCGAGCTGACATTCTCTTTCCGGAATACTTCATCGAAGACAATGTGGTATCTGATAATTTTCTCAACAAAACCCGCAACGATTTACTCGCTTTGAGTCATGCTATTCCTGGAGGTGATTTATCATTCGTTGCGTTAAAAGGAAATCAAATTCCATTTAATGGTGATTTAAATTCAGTAAAAGACCTACCTATTGGTGTGGTCCGTTCATATAAAAACACCAAAGAATTAGATGCCATGATTGATAATAAAGAGATCGATACAATCGTCGCAAATAATGAATACCAGTTAATCCACCTCTTACTAAGTAATCGAGTCAGCTTGATTGTGGCAGACCTTGAGGTACTAAAAGCAAGCATATATAAGTCTGAATTATCAATGAATGGTAAACAGCAAATGCTAGAATCACTCGTAGCGCTAGAACCTAAACTTGAATACAAACCACTGTATTATTCTGTCAGTAAATCAACACCACACTGGCAAAAGGTTTTAAAAGACTTAAATGATGAAATTGAGTTGATGCAAGCCAGCGGCAAGTTTGACGAGTTTATACAAGGTATGAAACAACAATGCTACGCAAACGATAAAGCGGCGTAAACGCCGCTTTATTTTGAAAGTATTGTGCTCTATTGCGGCACTCTAACCCACCCTTCCATAAGCACTCGAGCACTTCGACTCATACTTGCTTTTGTGACTTGCCAATTACCATCAACAAGTGTTGCAGCAGCACCCACTTTTAATGTGCCAGAAGGGTGACCAAAGTTTACCTCCTGACGCTCACCACCACCTGCAGCAAGGTTCACCAAGGTACCAGGAATGGCAGCAGCGGTACCTATAGCAACAGCAGCCGTGCCCATCATGGCATGGTGCAATTTACCCATCGACATAGCGCGTACCACTAAATCAATATCTGCATCGCTTACAACTTTACCGCTTGATGCATGATAGGTTTTTGCCGGTGCAACCCATGCTACTTTTGGTGTATGTTGGCGAGCTTTAGCTTCATCAAGATGAGAAATTAGCCCCATTTTCAACGCCCCGTAGGCGCGAATCGTTTCTAACTTTTCAAGTGCCGATGCATCACCGTTTATTGCTTCTTGCAGCTCTGTACCATCATAGCCAACTTCACTGGCGTTGATGAACACAGTTGGGATACCCGCATTGATCATCGTCGCAGACAACATACCAATACCCGGAACTTCAAGTTCATCAACTAAATTACCTGTTGGAAATAATGCGCCTTCACCGTCTGCTGGGTCCATAAATTCAAGTTTTACTTCTGCAGCAGGAAATGTCACGCCATCAAGCTCAAAATCACCGGTTTCTTGTACTTCGCCATTGGTAATTGGCACATGTACTATTATGGTTTTACTTATATTGACTTGCCATACTTTAACTTCAACAATGCCATTTTCAGGAATTTTACTGGCATCTACAAGACCATTAGATACTGCAAAAGCCCCTACTGCTGAGGTTAAATTACCGCAGTTACCACTCCAATCAACGAACGCTCTATCGATAGCAACTTGACCAAATAAATAATCAACATCGTGGTTAGGTTTATCACTTTTCGATAAAATTACAGTTTTGCTCGTACTTGAGGTAGCACCACCCATACCGTCAGTTTGTTTTTGGTAAGGATCAGGGCTACCAATCACACGTAATAACAAGTTGTCGCGTGCTTCACCTGCCACTTGGGCAGGCTCAGGTAAATCAGTTAAGTTAAAGAACACCCCTTTACTGGTACCGCCACGCATATAGGTTGCTGGCACCTTTATTTGTGGTTTAAACGTCATAGTTTAGTGCTCCTCAGATTCTAAGAAATCCTGCGCGAAACGTTGCAGCACGCCCCCTGCTGAATAGATTGATACTTCTTCAGCGGTATCTAAACGACAAGTCATAGGTACTTCTACGGTTTCACCGTTAGCACGAGTAATAACAAGTGTAAGCGTAGCTCCAGGTGTTGGCTCACCTTTCACGCTAAAGGTCTCACTACCATCAATACCTAATGTAGTTCGTGTCGTGCCGGCTTTAAATTCTAGCGGTAATACGCCCATACCAATCAGGTTAGTGCGGTGAATACGTTCAAAACCTTCGGCTGCAATAACTTGAACACCTGCAAGGCGTACACCTTTAGCTGCCCAGTCACGTGATGAGCCTTGGCCATAATCGGCACCTGCCACAATGATAAGCGGTTGTTTACGCTGCATGTAGGTTTCGATTGCTTCCCACATACGAGTCACTTTACCTTCTGGTTCAATGCGAGCGTATGAACCTTGCTTTACTTCACCATTTTCTTTAACCATTTCATTCAGTAACTTAGGGTTGGCGAATGTAGCGCGTTGCGCTGTTAAATGATCGCCTCGGTGAGTAGCATACGAGTTAAAATCTTCTTCAGGAAGGCCCATTTTAGCTAGGTACTCACCAGCAGCACTTGACGCTAAAATCGCATTTGAAGGCGATAAGTGGTCAGTGGTGATGTTGTCGCCTAGTACGGCTAATGCACGCATATCAGTAAGAGAACGCTCACCTGCTAACGCCCCCTCCCAATATGGTGGTCGACGAATATAAGTACTTTGTGGACGCCATTGATAAAGCGGATCGTTGTCTTCGCCATAATCAACACTTAAGTCGAACATTGGCTCATAAACCTTTTTAAACTGTTCAGGTTTAACACTTTGTTTGATCACTGCATCAATTTCTTCATCGCTTGGCCATAAATCCATTAGGCGAATTTCGTTACCTTCCTGATCATGCCCTAATACATCTTTTTCGATATCAAAACGAATAGTACCAGCAATGGCATAAGCAACAACCAGTGGAGGTGAAGCTAAGAATGCTTGTTTTGCATATGGATGAATACGACCATCAAAATTACGGTTACCCGAAAGTACAGCTGTTGCGTATAAGTCACGGTCAATTACTTCTTGCTGAATTTTTGGATCTAGCGCACCGCTCATGCCGTTACACGTCGTACATGCAAAGGCAACAATACCAAAGCCAAGTTGCTCAAGCTCAGGTAACAAATTAGCTTCTTCTAGGTAAGATTTCACCGCTTTAGAGCCCGGTGCCAGTGATGTTTTAACCCATGGCTTACGGGTTAAACCTTTGGCGTTGGCATTACGTGCAAGTAAACCTGCAGCAATAACGTTGCGTGGGTTACTTGTATTCGTACAACTTGTGATTGCTGCGATAATACACGCGCCATCAGGCATTAAGCCTTCTTCATTTTCAACAACACCAGTAATACCCGCTTTATCAAGTTCGCTGGTTGCAACACGGCGATGTGGATTAGATGGACCCGCAATATTTCGACCTACAGATGACAAATCAAAGGTTAATACACGCTCATATTCTGCCGTTTTTAGACTATCACTCCAAAGACCAGTTTCTTTTGCATAGATTTCGACTAGCTTAACTTGGTCTTCTTCACGGCCAGTCAAACGTAAGTAATCAAGCGTATTATCATCGATGTAGAACATCGCAGCAGTTGCACCAAACTCTGGTGTCATATTTGAGATAGTTGCTCTATCACCCAGTGTCAGTGCCTCGGCACCTTCACCATAAAATTCAAGATAGGTCGAAACGACTTTTTCATTGCGTAAAAATTCGGTGATCGCTAATACAATATCGGTTGCAGTAATACCTGGTTGTGGTTTACCTGTCAGCTCAACCCCCACAATATCAGGTAAACGCATGTAAGATGCGCGGCCAAGCATCACGCTTTCAGCTTCAAGACCACCTACACCGACTGCAATAACACCTAGTGCATCCACCATTGGTGTATGGCTATCTGTACCAACCAGTGTATCTGGGAAAGCCACACCGTCACGTTTTTGGATCACAGGCGACATTTTCTCTAAATTAATTTGATGCATAATGCCGTTACCCGGCGGTATCACATCAATATTTTTAAATGCTGTTTTCGTCCAATTAATAAAGTGGAATCGGTCATCGTTCCGACGGTCTTCAATAGCACGGTTTTTTTCGAAGGCATCTGGCTCAAAACCTGCGTGTTCAACAGCTAATGAATGATCAACAATTAACTGAGTTGGTACCACAGGATTTACTTTTGCAGGATCTCCCCCTTTTGCAGCAATCGCATCACGAAGGCCGGCTAAATCAACTAACGCTGTTTGACCTAAGATATCGTGACATACTACGCGTGCAGGAAACCATGGAAAGTCTAAATCACGTTTTCTTTCAATCAATTGCGAAAGTGCATCATTAAGCATTTCAGGTTCACAACGACGCACTAAGTTTTCGGCAAGGACACGTGATGTATAAGGAAGTGTGGCATAGCTGCCCGGTTTAATTGCATCAACAGCAGCGCGAGTATCAAAATAATCGACCCCAGTGCCTGCTAATGGTTTTCTAAAATTTGTATTCATGATGATTCTACTTGTACTTGGTGACGGTGAATAAAGGTGGGCTGATTATTTTTATTATTCTTACGCCCCTTCATAAAGGGGCAGCTAAGCTACCCCTATCACTGATTTAATTAACGATTAGCGCTCTGAAATTGGCGTATAGCTACGAGCTTCTGGGCCCGTATAATCTGCACTTGGGCGAATAATACGGTTATTAGCACGTTGCTCTTTCACGTGTGCAGTCCAACCAGTTACACGACTCATCACGAAAATTGGCGTAAATAACTTAGTTGGAATACCCATGAAGTGATACGCAGATGCATGGAAGAAATCAGCATTACAGAATAATTTCTTTTCACGCCACATAACTTCTTCACAGCGAACAGAGACAGGATAGAGAACATCATCACCCACTTCGGCAGCCAGTTTTTCAGACCATTTTTTGATGATCACATTACGTGGATCTGATTCACGGTAAATAGCGTGACCAAAGCCCATAATCTTGTCTTTACGTTCAAGCATACCCATTAGCGCCTCTTCAGCTTGATCTGCACTTGTAAAGCCTTCAATCATATCCATAGCCGCTTCGTTAGCACCACCATGTAATGGACCACGTAAGCTACCAATAGCCCCCGTTACACAAGAGTGAATATCTGACAATGTTGATGCACATACACGCGCAGTAAATGTCGATGCATTGAACTCATGCTCTGCGTATAGAATTAAAGATACATTCATTACTTGCTCAAATAATGCCGATGGCGCTTTATCGTGCAATAAATTTAAGAAATGTGCGCCTACCGAATCATCATCAGTCTCAGTTTCAATCCGAACGCCGTCATGGCTAAAGCGATACCAATAACAAATAATACTTGGGAATACGGCAACTAGGCGGTCAATCGCATCATTCGCCTCTGAGAAATCTTGCTCCATTTCTAGGTTACCTAGCATTGAACAACCAGTACGCATTACATCCATTGGGTGCGCGTCTTTAGGAATGTTCTCAAGCACTGTTTTTAGTGCATCTGGTAAACCACGTAGTGATTTTAGCTTTGCTTTATATTCTGTAAGCTCAGACTCTGTTGGTAATTCACCACGCGACAGTAAAAAAGATACTTCTTCAAACTGTGCTTTCTCTGCTAATTCGCTAATATCATAACCACAATATGTTAAACCTGAACCTGATTTACCTACTGTACACAGTGCTGTTTCACCTGCTACCTGACCACGTAAACCTGCGCCGCCTAATGCTTTATCTACCATGAGTGTTCTCCTTATATGTTGTCGTTATGATTTTTTAGCTGAGAAAAGGTTATCGAGTGTGTTTTCATATGAGTGATAATCTAAAAACTCATATAATTCCGCACGTGTTTGCATGTTGTCTACTTGGCTTTGTTGCGAGCCTTCGCTAAGAATAGACGAATACACATTAAGTGCAGCTTTGTTCATAGCTCTAAATGCACTTAGTGGATAAAGTACAATTTCAACACCCACTTCGCTTAATTGCTCAGCTGTATATAGCGGTGTCTGGCCAAACTCAGTGATGTTCGCAAGAATTGGAACATTTAACGCTTTAGCAAATGCTTGGTAGTCGGCTAAATCATGCACAGCTTCTGCAAAGATTGCGTCGGCACCTGCTTCAACACATGCAGCAGCGCGGTCAATGGCCGCATTTAAACCTTCTTTTTGGAATGCATCAGTACGTGCCATGATGTAAAAATCGCTATCAGTTTTCGCATCTACCGCAGCTTTAATACGGTCAACCATTTCATCTTTTGACACGATTTCTTTATTAGGGCGATGACCACAACGTTTTTGTGCAACTTGGTCTTCAATATGGAAACCTGCAGCACCTGCCTTAGTCATTTCTTTCACTGTGCGTGCAATATTAAATGCACCACCCCAGCCTGTATCAGCATCAACTAGAAGTGGTAAGTCGGTAGCGCTGGTAATTCGACGAATATCTTCAAGTACGTTATCTAAGCTTGTCATACCTAAATCTGGCATGCCGTATGATGCGTTAGCAACACCTGCACCTGAGAGGTAAAGTGCTTGGTGACCTGTTTTTTCTGCCATCATTGCGCAGTACGCATTGACGGTGCCAACCACTTGTAGTGGCTTATTGTTTGCGATTGCCTGTTTGAACTTTAATCCTGCTGACATTGGATAACTCCTATCTTTGAACGGTTTCAGCTCTTTGGCTGAATCTAATTTTTAAATCTAAATTATGACTGTTTAACGACTGCACTACTGTTTTTTTGCTGCTAGTAAGTCAAACTTAGTCTGAATATTTGCCTGAGACGCACTTATGTGGCGCTTCATAAGCATTTCTGCTAATTCCCCGTCATGGTTTTCAATAGCATTGATAATTGCCAAGTGTTCATCAAATGCTTTTGATACACGTGGCCCAACCATACCCATTTGTACACGGTACATACGAATTAACTGGTACAACTCATTACATAAAAGATGAATTAGGTGCGCGTTTTTAGAGCCTTTAATAATGCGATAATGAAAATCAAGGTCGCCCGCTTCTTGGTAGTATGATTCACCTTCTTTTACACGCTGTGTTTGTAAATGCTGGTTCAATAACTGCTTTAAACCCTGCACTTCTTCAGGTTCCATGTTGTCGGCAGCTAACCGACAAGCCAACCCTTCTAGGGCACTACGTACCTGATATACTTCGATTAAACGCTCAGCAGTCAGTGCTACAACACGACAACCGACATTCGCTTTACGCTCTACCAAATAACAGCTTTCTAAACGATTTAATGCCTCTCTTAAGGTGGCACGACTTACACCATAGCGTTTCGCTAATTCTGGCTCAGAAATTTTGCTACCCTGCTCAATGGTGCCTTGTACAATTTCACGACGCATGTCGACAAACACTTGGTCTGATGCAGTTGTGATCGTGATATCGTTGTAGTTATCGTTGGCTTTTTGCTCTGTCATAAATAAGTCTATCAAAGTACTAAATTAGGATTGTCGACAATTTGTAAGTTCACTATGCGCTCTAACATGAAAAGTGTCAACCTCGAGATCAGCAAAATAGACTAAAAAACCACCAAAATGTCGACATAAAATGATATTTGTCAAAAATAATGGCTATAAACAACATTTATATTGCCAATTTGTCGACACTTCAATATTAACCTGAACAAGCTAAAAATATCCCATGAAAGCGCTATAAATGGTATGATCTACCAATTATTACGTGACGTGAGAGCCATTTAGTGGACGCTAATACTTATATCCCTGACTCATTTATTGATGATGTTAAAAGCTACCTTCCTGAACATTTATCATTAGACGACTTTATTGCAGCCTGTCGACGCCCACTTAGACGATCTGTTCGCGTAAATACATTAAAAATGTCAGTCGCAGAATTTCAGCATCAATGTGCCAATAAAGGATGGGAGTTAACAGCGATCCCATGGTGCGAAGAAGGCTTCTGGCTAACACGTCCAAGTGACGAAGAAGCGGCCCTTGCAATCGGTAATACCGATTTACACTTAAGTGGCGCTATGTATGTGCAAGAAGCCAGCTCAATGCTGCCGCCGGTTACACTGAGAGCCGAAGTTAAACAAAGCGATGCTGTACTTGATATGGCTTCAGCTCCAGGCTCGAAAACATCACAAATCGCTGCCATGATGGATAATAGTGGCGTGTTAGTGGCCAATGAGTTGTCATCGTCACGCTTAAAAGTATTAGCAGCAACCCTCAAACGTATGGGCGTAGGTAATTGTGCTTTATCACATTTTGACGGTGTCATATTCGGGGATTACATGTATGAGTGCTTCGACAGTATTTTGCTAGACGCCCCGTGTTCAGGTGAAGGCACGGTTCGTAAAGATGCAGACGCCCTAAAGAATTGGTCAATCGAGTCTAATATTGATATTGCTGCTGTACAAAAAGCCCTTATCAAAAGTGCCTTTTATGCCTTAAAACCTGGCGGCACATTAGTTTATTCGACCTGCACTTTAACACCGCTTGAAAATCAACAAGTGTGCGAGTATCTATTAGCAGAATTTCCTGATTGCATCGAAGTACAATCGCTTGATAGCCTTTTTGATGGTGCAGAGAAAGCAACAACCAGCGAAGGTTATTTGCATGTTTGGCCGCAAACTTACGACAGTGAAGGTTTCTTCATCGCTAAATTTAAGAAAATAGCGTCAAGCGATAACCCAAATCAAAAAGTTAAAAAAGGCGTATTTCCGTTTGCTGAGTTTGATAAAAAGCAAAGCCAAGCGTTTATGCAAACAATTAAAAAACAGTTCGGTCTAAAATCACTACCAGGGAATTTAATGCAACGTGATAAAGAGCTTTGGTTATTCCCTGATCGCTTTAATGAACTGCAAGATAAAATTAAATACTCCCGATTAGGGATCCAGCTTGGTGTTATTCACAAAGGCGGAGTTCGCTTAGCTCATGAATTTGCCACTGTATTTGGACAAAAATGCGATAAAAACACCTTTGAGATGACACAAGCACAAGCAAACGATTACTTTAACGGTAAAGATATTCGACTCGAAAAACCAACCCAAGATAATGGTGAAGTGATCTTAATGTTATGTGGATGCCCTGTAGGCCTTGGCAAGTGGCAAAAGAATAAAATTAAAAACTCACTACCTCGTGATTTAGTCCAAAATGCTCAGTTGATAACTTGGGTATAAGTTGCGCATAATGCCTGTATAAATAAGGTACTAATTTAGGTAAAAAGCCGTAACAGACTGATTTTAAACTAGTATAAAATTTGTACATTTACCGTGCAATTTCCTGCTGATTAACTACACTTAAAAGTACTTTCTACTTCTCCCTACTGAATTTAGAAGGTGTTTTTTTATAGTTAGCGCAGGCTCGCACGAGCCACCCCCTAAGCCCAGAACAATGCGGATTCGTTCTGGGCGTTTTTTTATTCAAAAGTCGCATGGTAAAGCATCACCCTTTTTGATTTCATTGTAAAAACAATGATAAAGGATTGATTATGCTTAAACCCCTGTGCGTCGTACTACCACTTTTAATAAGCAGCCAAACTCTGGCAAAAAGCAATGACTACCTAGGCTTTGACTACCCTAATAAGGCTAAAAATGCCGTCAGTATCACTTTTGATGATGCAAGACATAGCCAAGTCGATACCGGTTTAGCGCTTTTAAACAAGTACCAAGTAAAAGCGACATTTTATGTATCTCCTTTTAACGTAAAAGAACGTGTTGAAAAGTGGCAAATGGCAGTTAAAACAGGTCACGAAATTGCTAATCATACGGCAAGCCATTTGTGTACGGGTAACTTTGAATGGCTTCGTGAACTCGGCGTATCACTTGAACAAGTTACATTAAAAGAAATGGAGCAAGATATCCTTAAAGGACAGGATTACATAAAAGCCACACTTAACGTGACACCAACCGCTTTTGCGTACCCTTGTGGAAATACTTTTGTTGGGCGTGGTGCCAATACAAGAAGCTATGTCCCATTAATAGCCAAGCATTTTAAAACCGGTAGAACTTGGCTTGATGAAACAGCGAATAATCCAAACTTTACTGACTTTTCGCAGTTAACTAGTTTACCCATTGATGGGCAAACATTCGCTGAGATCAAAAAAACCATAGAGCAACACCGAAGCAACAATAGCTGGATCATTCTTGCAGGCCACAATATAGGTAAGCGAGATCAGTACACCACCGACAGTAAAGTACTAGAGCAGCTTATTGTTTATCTACAAGACCCTAAAAATGGTTTTTGGTTAGATACGGTAAGTAATGTTGCCGACTATGTTGAGGCGAACCGCAAAGCATTCGATTAATTATTGTTTAAATCGAATTCAGTAATTTGGTTGTCAGCGTGGATCAGTTCATATTTAGCGAGTAAACCATCGTTGAGCTCAATTAAGCTGATAGCCGCATTACTGACCAAATACTTTTGCCCTTCTCCTATGGTTTGATGTTTATCAACTTCCATCTGCCAACGTTTAGTAAAAAAGTTAAGTGGGCTTTTCGGGGCATACAAAATTGAGTCTAGCTTATCGAGGATATTAATAAGCTTACGAGGGAATTCATTTTTAATGCCACTGGCAGTCAACTGCCAAATACGGTTTTTATGTTTACCAAAGCGCTTTTGCACTGAAAAGCAAAATGAGTAATGTACATCACCAGAGAGGATCAGGGTTTCCTTTGGTGTGTCTTCACGGCGAAATGTATCGAGCAATTTTTTTGCCGATCCTTCGTGAGCCATCCAGTTTTCAACATCAACCAACAATGGCTGCCCGCAAAAATTAAAAATCGCTTGGATTGCTTCAATTGATTTCACACCAAATACTGGAGCTGGAGATACGATAATCACTTTATCGTGAGACAATAAGCTTTCTTCTAATTCAGTGAGCCTTTCCCAATCAAGTAAACCTGATGGCTCATTGAAATTTTGTTCATTACGCCATCGGTGCGTTCGGGTATCGAGTACTACAACTTTAGGAATGGTATTAAGCTCGTAATGCCAATGGTTAAAATTGAGTATTAGCTTATCAAAGTCTTTAAAATTCCAGCTCTGTTGCTGCAGGCTTTGTTTAAAACTGGGTAATAATGACAGCGAGTTATCACCTGCGTCATTACCAATCCCCTGCATTAACCAATAACTAATTAGGCCATTATTTACAATGCGACGGCTAGATGGGTGCTGATAAATAGCTTGCTCCCAACCCGCGGTTAAGTTCCAATCATCGGTGACATCATGATCGTCAAACATCATTAATGTCGACACATTGGCGAATAACCTTTCAACGCTTTGAAGACCCTTTGCAAAGCCAACCAGTGCGTCCTTTTCGAGTTTAAAAAGATTTGCGTATTTAGGGGCTAATGCTGGGCATTCAATTGATTCAAAATCAATTAGCTGCCAAGTAACAGCGCTGAAGTTTAATAAATAAAGCGCTATAAATTCTTGAAAATGAATTAAGTGGTTTTCAGCTTTTAAGCTTGAGAAGTGTGGCTCATCTTTTTTAAGCCAATAACCAACACCAAATTTACTCCGTTTCTGCCAAGGTACTTTGGGTAAGTGTAAATAGCGCTGGTAAAGTTGCTGCTCAAATCCTGCTGGTAAATCTAAATCAAGCGCTGGCTCTTGAAACACACCAAATAGGCTAATTACTTTTTCGATCGCGAGCAGCATTGGCCCGGCTACATCATCCGCATATATTTGGTCGCCAGATAACAATAATAGGTCAGCACCTGCATTAAGTGACTGGCGCTGATCATTTTGCCAATTATCTGCAGCAACAAGGCTGTCTTTTGCAGGGTGATGAGGGTTACGACACGAGCCATGCAGAATTCTATCGAGTCTATTTGGGATCACAAATGCAGGAGACTCTGCTCGTTCATAGCAGTAAGACGACAAATCAAGGCTTTTATCTTCATCATGTAACGAATAGTAGATCAGTGAATCAACTGCAAACTGGCCGCTGGCGGGCATTACATTGATAAAATTTAAGTGAAGATGGAGCCCTAATTGGATTGACTCTAAATTCGAGAATGTCTCAACACCGCTAAACTCTATTCGGTATTGGCAAGGCCTAGATGTAACAAATTGAAAGCACACTCGCCCTGCATCTGCTCGGCGTACCATTGGCCCCATTACTAACTGAGGTAAATTCGATACGCCGTACACTATTACGCCCTTTTAGCTTGATTGAACAACGAGTAAAAGTTGTTGGTTGTTGCTTCAGCTAATTCGTTAAAAGTAAGCCCTTTTAACTCGGCAATGTAGTAAGCGACATCTTCAACATAGGCTGGTTGATTTGTTTTACCACGATATGGCACAGGTGCTAAATACGGTGAGTCTGTTTCGATTAGTAAGCGATCTAGCGGAATTTGCTTTACAACGTCTTTTAACTCTACGGCATTTTTAAATGTAACAATGCCCGAAATCGAAATATAAAAGCCCATATCAATGGCTTTTTTGGCCATTTCCCAGTTTTCTGTAAAGCAATGCAATACACCACCACAGTTTTCCGCATTGTGAGCGCGCATTAAATTGATGGTGTCTTCTCTGGCATCACGAGTATGGATAATTAGTGGCTTATTAAGCTCATTAGCAACGTCAATATGACCAACAAAACTTTCTTGCTGAACAATATGTGTGTCTTTTGAGTAATAGTAATCAAGCCCAGTTTCACCAATTGCTACTACTTTGTCGTGACTAGCTAGGTCGATGAGCTTTTGTTTATCCAGTGCGTCTTTTTGATCAAGTGGATGAACACCACATGATGCAGAAACATCTGGATAGTTTTGTATTTTATCCAGCATACTTGGGAATTGATCTAAGGTCACACTGACACACAAGAAGTGTTCAACTTTCTTTGCGCGGGCGTTATCAAGTACTTGGTCTAAGTTTAGGTCGAGTTTATCGAAATCTAGGCGATCTAAATGGCAATGAGAATCTACAATCATGGTACTACTTTTATTACATGGTATAGGTCGGATTGCCTGAGTTTAACATAGTACCGAGTAGTTTTTCGATTTTAGCATTCAAATTGGTTTTATCATCGATAAAGTTAACACCGATACCTGGTGGGTTTGAGCTTTGTGCACCTTGTGGTGTTATCCAAGCAACTTTCCCCGTTACTACATCATCTTCTAGTGCATCTGGTAAGGTGACTTTTAGAGCTAATGAATGGCCCATTTCAAAACGCATATTAGTGCGAACAAATAAACCACCATTTTTTAAATAAGGCATGTAACAGCGATATAATTCTTCTAAGTCTTCAATATCTACTAATAATTCTTGCACGATACTTCCTAATTTTGGCTTTCCCGTAAAGTAAACGCTAGTTGCGAAATGGCTAGTTCCATATTCAAGCCAAGCACATGTGAGCTATTATAAAGAAACTCTGAGATTGCAGATTGTGCTTTCTGATAATTGAAAAAGTCCATTCCTAACACCAATTGCGTCTTGAGATGCTCTGTTAAAAACAACGCAAATACATTAACCAAGCTATGGTCTTTATTAAGGATGTCGACTAACGCACTGAAATTATGGCTGTCTTTTATCTCAGTTGCAAATTTAAAAAGTGAATCGATTGCCTCAAGTTGATTATCATTTTGCCACTGCTCAACAAGCAGTGGTTGCCTAGCGAATAATTCTAACCATGAATAATTAGGGATATTTAAAAGAGCTAACCATTGTGTTGTATATTCTGGGTTAACTTTTATTTCATGAACTGCACAGCGACTTAAAATAGTTGCTGGTAATAATGCCGTTTGCTCACACGTTAATAATAAATAGCGGCGTAGACTAGGCTCTTCAAGAGTTTTTAATAAGGCGTTAGCCGCTGCAGTGGTCATTTTGTGACATTGTTCAAGTACCACAACTTTATTACCGTTTTGAGCGGCTGAATGATTGATAAAGTCACTTATTAAACGAATTTCATCAACCCCTATCGTCTGCCCCTCTACTTTAACAACACGTTTATCTGGATGGGTACCCGCTTGATTCAGTTGACAACTTTTGCAATTACCACAGGCTTTTAAGTTTACAGGTGACGCACATAGTAAGCCATCGGCAAGCGAATCGACTAAACGTTGTTTGCCTACACCTTTATCACCATTAAATAATTGTGCATGATGAAAGCGTTGCTGTGCAAAGCTTTGCGCTAGCTGCTTATAAAGGCCTTCAAGCCATGGCAAATGCATATTAGCTTAAACCTGCAAAAAAGTTATCAAGCACCTTTGTAATTGCCGCATGCACTTCAGGCATTGTTTGGTTTGCATCCACTGTTTTGATACTGCTATCAGTTTTAGCTATTTCAAGGTAGCGTGCGCGAGTGCGCTCAAAAAAGCCTAATGCTTCTTGTTCGATACGATCAAGTTCACCACGGCCTTTTGCACGAGCAAGCCCAACTGCAGGGTCAATGTCTAAATAAATGGTTAAATCAGGCTTTAAACCATTTAGCACCATATCAGCTAAAAAAGAGAGTTTAGTTTGTTCAATACCACGACCACCCCCTTGATATGCTTGTGATGAAAGATCATGGCGATCACCTAACACCCAAGTGCCCTTTTCAAGTGCCGGATTAATAACATTAGCAACTGATTGCGAGCGTGCTGCATACATGATTAACAGCTCTGTTTCGCCTGTAACCGTTTCTTGGTGAGCCTGTTTTACGATATTACGCAGCTCTTCAGCCATAGCTGTACCGCCAGGCTCACGCACATTAATAAAATCGACTTGCTTGTTTTCTAAATAAGCTTGGCATACGGCAATGGCCGTTGATTTTCCGGCCCCTTCAAGGCCTTCAATCACAATAAATTTTGCTGTCATATGACTCAATTCTGGTTGTTAGTTTAATTGGTACTGCTTTACCGCACGATTATGTTCTTGCAATGTTTTCGAAAATTGATGGCTGCCATCCCCTTTCGCAACAAAATATATAAATTCAGACTGTGGTGGATTAACCGCTGCAAGCAACGCCGCTTTCGAAGGCATAGCAATCGGTGTTGGCGGCAAGCCTTTTATTTTATAAGTGTTATACGGTGTATACGTCGTTAAATCTTTGCGTTTGATATCGCCATCAAAATCAGCACCAATGCCATAGATAACAGTGGGATCTGTTTGTAAGCGCATATTTGTTTTTAAACGATTGGTAAAAACTGCAGAAATTAATGGCCGTTCACTGGCTAAACCGGTTTCTTTTTCAATTATAGAAGCAAGTATTAGAGCTTCATAAGGTGAGCTTAACACTAAATCTGATGCTCTATTTTGCCACGCAGATTCTAGTTCCTGCTGCATTTTACTATAAGCACGTTTTAATAAGCCGCTGGCACTATCTCCACTGTGGTAGTGATAGGTATCAGGGAACAACCAGCCTTCTAAATTTTTTTGCGTGTTACTTATCTGCGTCGCTAAATTTTTTGTATCTAAGTCATGTGTTAAATGCACTTGCTTTTGGATATTGGCAATGACGTCACGAAGAGGCTGTCCTTCAATAATTGTGAAGCTAAAGCTTACTTGTGCACCTTGATTAATGCGGCGGATATTATCAATCACAGCGCTTGTATCAAGTTCATAAAGACCCGCTTTTAGATCAGTAAGCGTAGGATCTAATTTAGCGAGCACCTGAAATTTAAAGCAGCTATCAACCCACTGTTTTGCTTGCCATGCTTGGCAAAGTTGATTGAACCCAGTACCACGTTCTACTTTAAATAAAGTACTGTTTTCAACCTTTAACGGCATTTTCATTGCTGATTGAAGCTGTTGATAGCCAATACCACAGCATAGCAATGCTAATAACAGCACGCTAACAATGACTTTTATCACACATTCTCCTTGGCAAACTGCGCCGTTAATAGCGCTTTACTGCGTTCAATATCAAATTCTGTATCAGTAATCCGTGCAACGGGAACCACGCCCATTAAACTATTACACATAAATACGGCATCCATAGCTAAAAGCTCATCTAGTTGGATTGCTTTAAATTCAATGGCTAACTTATCACATAAAGCGCTGAGATAAACCCCAGTGATACCGCAGCGGTTTAACTTAGGTGACATAACTTGACCGTCTTTAATGGCAAAAATATTTGCAGCCGAGCACTCAATCACATTGTTATCATAATCAAGTACAACAACGTCATCACACTCAAGGGGGTTCATTTGTCTTTTGATAAGTACTTGCTCTAAACGGTTCAATGTTTTTAAGCCTGCAAGTAAAGGTTGATGTGCAAGTTTAACGTTGCTAACTGCTAGGCTTACGCCCTGCTGCTGCCAACTTTTATAGTGTGAAACTGCAGGCATTACACTGATCAGCACTTGGATACTTGGTGTATCTGGTAAGCCATAACCACGCCCACCTGCACCTCGGGTGATAACTACTTTTAAAATACCCGCTTGCGTTTCACTGATTACGTGGTTAACCCTACGCTCGATTGCAGGTAAATCTAACTCGGGGAAAAATAGCCTTTGCGCGCATTCTTCTAATCGTGCTTTGTGTAAGTCCCAGTGCTCAACGACAGAATTCACCACAGAGGCTGTGGTAAAAAAGCCGTCACCATAATTTAAGCCACGATCTTGCGTGCTTATACTGGTATCTGGTGTGGTTATTTTTATTGTTTGTTTTAATTTATTCATACAAAAAAGCCCAGTTAAACAACTGGGCTCTTCTTTTTAGTCCGTTGTTAAAAAGAATTATACCTTTTTAAACAGCAACGAGCCATTAGTACCACCAAAACCAAATGAATTACATAGAGCGTAATCCAATTTAGCGTCACGTGCAGTGTGCGGTACATAGTCTAAATCACAGCCTTCATCTGGGTTATCAAGGTTGATTGTAGGGCTTACTTTCTGATCAACAAGTGACAAGATAGTAATGATCGACTCTACAGAGCCTGCAGCACCTAACAAGTGACCCATCATTGATTTCGATGAACTTACCATCACATCTTTCGCCGCATCACCAAAAATAGTTTTAACGGCCGATGTTTCTGCCTTATCGCCTGCATTAGTCGATGTTCCGTGAGCATTAATGTAGCCAACTTGGTCTGCATTAACTTGTGCATCGTTTAGGGCATTTTCCATCGCCAGTGCTGCGCCTGCACCGTCTTCAGGTGGAGATGTCATGTGATATGCATCACCACTCATACCAAAACCAACGAGCTCAGCGTAGATTTTCGCGACACGTGCTTTAGCATGCTCATATTCTTCCAGTACGATAACACCTGCACCATCAGCAAGAACAAAACCGTCACGGTCTTTATCCCAAGGGCGTGATGCTGCTTGTGGATCATCGTTACGGGTTGATAATGCACGTGCTGCATTAAAGCCACCCATACCAATTGGTGTCGATGCTTTTTCAGCACCACCGGCTACCATTGCATCTGCATCGCCGTATGCAATCATACGCGCAGCATGACCAATGTTATGTAGACCTGTAGTACAGGCTGTAACGATTGAAATATTTGGACCACGTAAGCCGTGCATAATCGATAAATGACCAGAGATCATATTGATAATGGTCGAAGGCACATAGAACGGAGAAAGCTTACGCGGACCGCTATTTAATAGTTTAATGTGGTTTTCTTCAATTAAAGTTAAACCACCGATGCCAGAACCCACTGCTACACCAACACGGGTGGCGTTTTCTTCAGTGATCTCTAGACCAGAATCTTGTAGTGCTTGTACACCCGCTGCAATGCCATATTGGATAAACAAATCCATTTTCTTTGCATCTTTCGGTGACATGTATGCTGATGCATCAAAGTCATTCAGCAAACCTGCGAATTTGGTGCCGAAACTTGAGGTATCGAAATGCGTGATAGTTTGAATACCACTTTTACCGTTTAACAAACCTTGCCAAGTAGATTCAACATCATTACCTAGCGGTGTCAACATTCCTAAGCCAGTTACGACGACTCGACGTTTAGCCACGGGTTGCCTCCAATAAGGAAATTATTTTAGGTGGGGTGTATACCAAATTTATTAGTATCATTCTTCAGATAGACTAAGGGCAGCTTAATGCTGCCCTTAAAATCAAAATGCGTAAAATTACTCAGCGTGAGCTGTAACGTAATCGATTGCAGCTTGAACTGTAGTGATCTTTTCAGCTTCTTCGTCTGGGATCTCAGTGTCGAATTCTTCTTCAAGAGCCATTACTAGTTCTACTGTGTCAAGTGAATCAGCACCTAGGTCATCAACGAAAGAAGCTTCATGTTTTACTTCTTCTTCTTTAACACCTAGTTGCTCAATGATAATTTTCTTTACGCGTTCTTGGATGTCGCTCATTCTTCTTTCCTTTATTAAAAACGCCAATGCGTTATTTTCAGATTGCGGCGTAGTTTACGCCGCATAATTCTGTGATTCAAGGATTTGCTGATAATTACTTATCTGGTCAAACCTCTCGAATAGTATTTGTTCATTTATCGCTTATTTTCATAGCGAATTCAAGTATGTTTAAAGCAAGATCACAAAAAATTCAACAATTTTCGATAATCTTTCGTTAGCAAATTTCTGCCAACTTTCATTAGACCATGTACATCGCGCCATTTACGTGCAATGTTTCGCCTGAAACATACGCAGCAGCGTCAGATGCTAAATAACATACCGCAGCAGCAATTTCATCAGGTTGACCTAAACGTCCTGCTGGTACATTTGCAAGCGTAGCCGCTTTTTGGTCTTCAGTCAGCTCATCTGTCATATCTGTTTGGATAAAACCAGGTGCAACAACGTTTACAGTGATGCCACGTGATGCAACTTCGCGTGCTAATGACTTAGTAAAACCAATTACACCCGCTTTCGCTGCAGCATAGTTAGCTTGCCCCGCATTACCCATAGTGCCCACTACAGAACCGATATTAATGATACGGCCATTTTTCTTTTTCATCATAGGGCGTAAAACAGCCTTAGATAAACGGAAAATTGAGCTTAGGTTAGTGTCGATGATGTCATCCCACTCACCGTCTTTCATACGCATTAATAAGTTATCGCGAGTGATACCTGCATTGTTAACTAATACATCGATATCACCTAAATCAGCCTTGATCGCAGCAAGTGTCGCCTCAATCGATTCAGGATCTGTAACGTTAAGAGCATAACCTTTACCGTTGTCACCTAGGTATTCACTGATTTTAGCAGCACCTGATTCACTTGTTGCTGTACCCGCTACTTTTGCACCTTGTGCAACTAGCGTGTTTGCAATCGCTTTACCAATACCACGGCTTGCACCAGTGATTAGGACAACCTTGCCCTCAAGAGAAAATAAATTTGTCATTCTATTCCTACTTATTTCGCTTCATCAATAGCAGCTTGCGTATTAACCGCAGCACATACCATTGCTTTATCAATTCGTTTTGCAAGACCCGTTAGTACTTTACCAGGGCCAAACTCATAGCTTTGTGTGATACCTTGCGCAACTAATGCTTGTACTGTTTCAGTCCAGCGAACTGGGCTGTATAGTTGACGTACTAATGCATCTTTAATTGCTTCACTTGATTGCTCTGCTTTTACATCAACGTTGTTGATTACATCACACTTAGGTGTATTAAATGTTAAAGCAGCTAAATCAGCAGCTAATTTCTCAGCAGCTGGTTTCATTAGTTCACAGTGAGAAGGTACGCTTACTGCAAGTGGTAAAGCACGTTTAGCACCTGCTTCTTTACATGCTTCTGATGCACGCTCAACTGCCGCTTTATGGCCGGCAATAACAACCTGGCCTGGTGAGTTGTAGTTTACTGGTGAAACAACTTCGCCATTTGCTGATGCTTCACACGCTGCTTTAATTTCGTCGTCACCTAAGCCGATGATTGCAGCCATAGAACCAACACCCGCAGGTACTGCTTCTTGCATGTATAAACCACGATTTTCAACTAGTTTAACGGCTTCGCTTAAGCTTACAACGCCAGCACAAACTAATGCTGAATACTCACCTAAACTGTGACCGGCCATCACAACATCGGCTTCAGGGTTTGCGTCTAACCATTGACGGTAAATAGCTACACTAGCAGTTAAAAGTGCTGGTTGTGTACGATGGGTTTGATTTAATTCTTCTTCTGGACCATTTAGTACAAGTGCAGCTAGATCATAGCCAAGAGCTTCAGATGCTTCAGCGAATGTTGCTTTAGCAATCTGTGAATCAGCTAATAGTTCAGATAACATGCCCACAGTTTGTGAGCCTTGACCTGGAAATACGAGTGCAATTTTATGTGCCATACTTTGCTCTTATAATTAAACAAAAAAATATTCTGTAGCAGGCAGCATAACAAGTTTTAGATATGCTGCACTACTTTGTTGTTGGATGTGTTTGCTCAAAAATCGCAGCGATTTTTTCAGGGAGTTGGCGTTCGACTTCCCGCGCGGCTTCATCAATAGCTGCATGAAACGCCTTCGGTGAGGCATTGCCATGGCTTTTAACAACAATACCGCGCAATCCTACCAGACTTGCGCCGTTATACTGGTCGGGGTTCACCCGCTTGTAGAGTTTTTTTATCACCGGACGTAATAAAAACGCTAAACTTTTGTATAAGAAATGTTTGTGTAAGGCTTTGGTGAGTTTGTGCATGATCAGCTTGGCAATACCTTCACAGGTTTTTAATGCCACATTACCTACAAATCCTTCGCACACAATAACATCGGCTTTTCCGCTGAAAATATCACTACCTTCACTGTAACCAGTGTAGTTGAGATATTCACACTGCTGCATTAACTGTGCAGCTTGTTTTATTCCTTCATGCCCTTTGATGTCTTCAGAGCCAATATTCAATAAACTAACTCTTGGGTTATCACAGCCAAGAGCCTGCCCTGCTACCACAGAACCCATAATGCCAAATTGATAAAGAGTTTGTGCATCACAATGCACATTAGCACCTAAATCAAGTAAATAGACTGGGTTTTTACGTTCGGTTGGAACGGCAGAGATTAATGCAGGACGTTTTACGCCTGGAAGCATCTTTAATACGTAATGCGCCATAAAAAATAACGCGCCTGTATTTCCAGAACTTACACACGCTTGCGCTTCACCCGACTTGACTAAATCGAGGGCAACTCGCATTGATGAATCTTTTTTAGAACGAACCGCTGAAGCAGGTTCACACGCATTTGTCACGACTTCGCTACAATGACGAATAATTAAACGAGGGTGCGAAACAGAATCGAGTGCTTCGAGTTCTTTTAGAATAACTTGCTGATTACCACATAAGATGAGTCTTAAGTTGGTATTAGCATTTACCGCTTGCACGGCAGCGGGGATAGATGAACGGGGGCCGTAATCGCCCCCCATCATATCTAACGCTATGGTTAGATTGGTCAGCATATAGCAATCTCTTAGTTAGAAATTACTTTAACGCCTTTGTAGTAACCGTCAGCAGTTACGTGGTGACGACGGTGAGTCTCACCAGAAACTTGATCTACAGTTAAAGTTGGACCACTGATCGCATCGTGTGAACGGCGCATGCCGCGTCTTGCACGAGACTTTTTGCTTTTTTGTACAGCCATTAGTCTTCTCCTAAGAATCTTTCTTAAGTTGTTTCAAAATATCAAATGGATTTGGTTTGTCATCTTTTGCTGCTAATTTACCAAAGCTAGTAGGCTCTGATGAATAACTGCACGAAGCTTCGTTGTGTGTAGGCACTATTGGAATCGCTAAAATCAATTCGTCTTCGATTAACTCAAATACGTTGATTTCACCGTTTTCGTCCAGTTCTACTTCATCGTAGCCTTCAGGAAGATGATCTGACTCTGCATCCAAACCAACTGGCGAATACACAAAGTCTTGATCCAAATCCAACCCTAATTCACCATTACAGCGTTGACAAGTTACAGTTACATGTGTTGATAAGTTTCCACTTATTACCACTAAACCTTGCTCATCAATTTTGCAATGAATCTTTACCGCTATTTCACCTACTTCTTCCTGCACAACTTGCTCTAAACGAGAAAGTTTTTCAAGCGGGACAATACCGTCATACGTTAAACGATGTTGAGCTGCTTTGCTGGGATGAAGAGTGATGGGAATTTTCACCTTTTGCATAGGGGCTGCATCATATAGATAGTTAGTAAGTTAGTCAAAGTAAAAAACCAATTTTGATAGGTTTTTAACGATCTTCTGCTTTGTTTTCGGATTCATTGTGGCTTATCCTTGGCAAAATACAATTTTTATCCAGAATTTATTATGAAACCAACACTTATATTAGCGTCCAGCTCACCTTTTAGACAGCAATTATTAACTAAGTTTAACTTACCTTTTCAAAGTTTTTCACCAGATATAGATGAATCCCCTATTGCAGCTGAAACGCCAGAACAATTAGTTGCACGTTTAAGCGAGCAAAAAGCCCGAGTTGCCAAACAACATTTTAGTGAAGGTTTGGTGATCGGCTCTGATCAAGTTGCGGTATTCAACGATACAATTTTAGGTAAACCTCATACTAAAGAGAATGCCGTTAAGCAGCTATCATCGTTCAGTGGCCACACAGTGACCTTTTTAACGGGTTTAAGTGTATATGACATACAAAGCGATAAAGCAATTACCACTGTGGTGCCATTTGATGTGACATTTAAAACACTCACACTTGAGCAGATCAATGCTTATTGCGATGCAGAGCAGCCATACAACTGCGCAGGCAGCTTTAAAAGTGAAGGGTTAGGCATCTGTTTATTTGAAAAGCTCAGTGGCGATGACCCTAATACATTGATAGGTCTGCCACTGATCACATTAACTAAAGTGCTGGCTGAGTTTGGTGTTGATATATTGATGCTTCAAGGGAAGTAGTTAAAACTTGCAATAGCTGTTGATATGAATCAACAACACATAACGGCGTGTGTTGTAGTAACTGCGCCGGGCTATGAGCACCAAAACTCACACCAATACAAGCAATACCTGCGGCATTAGCCATTGCCATATCGAGTTGGCTATCGCCAACCATCACAGCATCACGTTTAGCTATGCCCTGCTCTTGTAAAATTTGCTCAAGCATATCCGGTGATGGCTTAGACTTAGCATCATCTGAGCATTTTACAGTGGCAAAGTACTTACCAAGGCCTGACTCGTTAAGTAGTCTATCGATGCCTTCACGACCTTTACCGGTAGCCACTGCCAATTGCATACCTGCGTCGCTTAGCTGCTTTAGTACAGTTTCTACATCAGCAAATAAAGGCGTGGGTGTGACATCTAACTCACGATACTGCGCTTTGTAGGCTGCAACCAGTTCATCGTTTAAATGTAAATGGGCAGGAAAAAGCGCCTCAGTAGCCTTTGCTAGCGATAAACCAATCACATCTTTTGCTTGCTGAACTGTTGGTACAGCAATACCGAGCTGTCTTGCTGTATTTTGCAAACAAGTAACGATTTTTGGCACAGAGTCCATCACTGTGCCGTCCCAATCGAAAATAACCAGCTTAAACTTGTTCATTATCTGCACGTAGCTTTTTAATGCAGTTTTTAAGTGCATTATCTAGTGGTGCCTCAACATGCATGGTTGTTTCGTTTTTAGGATGCATAAAACGTAAATCATGAGCATGTAAAAACAAACGATTTAAACCAGTTAGCTTGTTCACGTATTGATCAAACTCTGCAACGCCGTATTTATCATCACAAGCAATCGGGTGACCTTTACATTGTGTATGCACACGAATTTGGTGAGTACGCCCTGTTACCGGCGACGCTTGCACTAGTGAGCACTCAGCATATCGCTCAAGCACACGAAAACGTGTATGTGATGGTTTACCTTCATTATTATCAACGCGTACAACACGCTCACCTGACTTCAACGTGTTTTTACGAAGTCCTTCGGTAACATTTTTTGTTTTAGAGTCCCATTGGCCATCGACTAACGCCCAATAGTTCTTTTCCATGGTTTTTTCACGTAACTGCTTATGCAAATCAGTCAACACAGAACGACGCTTTGATATTAGCAAGCAACCTGATGTGTCACGGTCTAAACGGTGAACAAGCTCTAAGCTACGCTCCTCAGGACGAAGTACACGAAGTGCTTCAATTAATCCATAACTTAAGCCACTGCCGCCATGCACAGCCATGCCCGAAGGCTTGTTGATCACCATTAAATACTTGTCTTCAAACAAAATGGCGTCTTCAAGCTGTTTTACCTTATCGAGTTTCTTTGGCACAAACTCTTCTTTTTCAGCCACTTTAATAGGTGGAATACGAACTACATCATTTAGTTGTAGTTTGTAGACAGGTTTTATGCGTTTTTTATTTACTCGCACTTCGCCCTTACGAAGGATTTTATAAACTGCACTTTTAGGCACACCTTTTAGGTGAGTAATAAGAAAGTTATCAATACGTTGACCGAGATGGTCTTCACCTATGGTAACAAACGAAACTTGTAAGCCGGTTTTTTCTGACATTGCCTAATCACTGATTTAAGTAAATAATTTAGTTGCTAACGCGACGGTAATAGTGGGATAATCACCGTCGCGAACATAAAGTTTGCAAGTAACAACGGTGCTTTTATCACATTAATACATTCGTGAAGCATATTCTGGGTTGCCGATCATACAGATCCGCGCTAAGTTTTCCAAAGCTTTTATAATTACCCAGCCAACACGAGCGTTCAATTATCGGCGATGCGCGTAATATATTGCCTGAATAATTTGAGCACGAATGTTGATTAATGAACATAAAAAGCAATTGAACAAGATAAATTGACTGATAGTGACGACGTAGCAACGTCATTCAGATACAGCTGTTGTAGCAAGACATTGAATAAAAATTTGAACATGGTCGACTTCGGGACAGAACTCGTAAATTAAAACCGCAGAATTGGCGGCAGTTTTGACACCAAAAAGAATTTAATAACGTGACAACATGTTATTGTCAGCCACACTTAGTGATGCTCAATGTAAGCAAGCAACCTCAGGTTTTGACTTTAACCAGTCGTGAGACTGCACAAAAACAACCGTCAGAAACCACTGAACAGACGAGTTTATATCGTCATGTCAGCGACAGAATTAGTAGAGTAACAATATGAAACGTATGCTAATCAATGCGACGCAGCAAGAAGAAATGCGCGTTGCACTGGTTGATGGCCAGCGCCTGTATGATTTAGACATAGAGAGCCCAGGTCACGAACAAAAAAAAGCAAATATTTACAAGGGTAAAATTACCCGTATCGAACCGTCACTAGAAGCAGCCTTTGTTGATTATGGTGCTGAAAGACACGGTTTCCTTCCTCTTAAAGAAATAGCTCGCACCTACTTCCCACAAGGCTATACATTCCAAGGTCGTCCAAATATCCGTGACGTGATCAAAGAAGGCCAAGAAGTAATCGTGCAAGTTGATAAAGAAGAACGTGGCCAAAAAGGCGCAGCGTTAACTACTTTTATCAGTGTTGCAGGTAGCTATTTAGTACTTATGCCTAACAACCCTCGTGCGGGTGGTATTTCCCGCCGTATTGAAGGTGACGAGCGTACTGAACTTAAAGAAGCACTAAGCCGTTTAGAATTACCTAAAGGCATGGGCTTAATTGTTCGTACTGCAGGTGTTGGTAAATCATTTGAAGAACTGGATTACGACTTAAAAGCACTATTAGTGCATTGGCAAGCAATTCAGCAAGCAGCTGATAGCGGCCCTGCTCCGTTCCTAATTCACCAAGAAAGTAACGTAATTTTCCGCGCAATCCGTGACTATTTACGTCGTGATATTGGTGAAATTTTAATTGATAAAGCACGTGTATTTGAAGAAGCGAAAGCGCATATTGAGCGTTTCCGTCCAGATTTCATGAGCCGTGTTAAGCTTTATCAGGGCGATGTACCACTATTCACTCACTACCAAATTGAAAGCCAAATTGAGTCTGCTTTCCAACGTGAAGTTCGCTTACCATCAGGTGGTTCAATTGTAATCGACCCAACTGAAGCGCTAACGTCTATCGATATCAACTCATCAAAAGCCACTAAAGGCGGTGATATTGAAGAAACAGCACTTAATACCAACTTAGAAGCTGCAGACGAAATTGCCCGTCAATTACGTTTACGTGACTTAGGTGGCCTTATTGTTATCGACTTTATCGATATGACACCACCACGCCATCAACGTGAAGTTGAAAACCGTTTAAAAGACGCTGCTCGCCCTGACCGTGCCCGTGTACAGATTGGGAAGATCTCACGCTTTGGCCTGCTTGAAATGTCGCGTCAACGTCTGCGCCCTTCATTAGGTGAAGCAAGCCAAGGCCCATGTCCTCGTTGTAATGGTCAAGGTACGATTCGTTCTAACGAGTCAATTGCATTGTCTATCCTTCGTTTAATCGAAGAAGAAGCAATCAAAGACAACACATCTCAAGTAAATGCACAAGTGCCTGTTGCTGTTGCCGCTTACCTATTAAACGAAAAACGTCGTAGTGTTCAGCGCATCGAAAAGCGTCATAACGTTGATGTTGTGATCATTCCTAATCAACACATGGAAACACCTCATTACGAAGTAGTTCGCTTACGTAAAGACGAAACAATCGAAACAGTAAGCTACGAGCAAGTTGTTGCTCCTGAGCCAGAAGCATTTGAAATGGCTAAAGCGCCTTCAGCACCAGTTCGTGAAGAGCCGGTTCTAAAAGGTGTAGTAATGCCTACAACACCTGCTCCTCAAGCTGCGCCTAAAGTTGAACAAGCCACTCCTGCGGCTAAAAAGTCTGAAGGTGGTTTATTTGCTGCAATTGGTAAATTCTTCAAATCATTATTCAGTAATGCCGAAGAGGAAGCTGAAAAAGAGCAAGAAGAGAAAAAGGCAGCACAAAGACGTAGCAATAATCGTCGCAACAACGACAACCGTCGCCGTAGCAACAATCAACGTCGTCGTAATTCGCGCAATAAGCGTCCTGATGATGCACAAGCTAAAGAAGAAAACACAAACACTTCTAATAAGCCTGAGCAAAAAGAAGGTAACGAGAATCGCAACAAACGTCGTCGTAATTCTAACAACAGAAAACGTAATGAAAAACGTAATGATGATGTAGAGCAAACGACAAAAGATACTGCACAAGAAACGCAAGCTGAGCAACCAAAGGAAACTAAACCTAAGGTTCGTCGTCAACGTCGTAACTTACGCAAGAAAGTTCGCGTACAAGATGAAAATGCAGATGATGCGAATACAGTAAAAACAACTGAAACAGTTGAGCAAACTGCAAAAGCTGAAAAGCCAGCTAAGCCTGCAAAAGAAACAGTAGCTGTTGAGACTGAACAAGCAGAACAATCAGTTTCTGAAAAGAAAGTTCAAGCTAAACCAGTTAAAACAGAAGCTGAACCTAAACAAACAGAGCAAATTGAATCTGTTGAAGCATCAACAGACGAAGAGCAAGCGCAACCTCGCACTCGTTCTCGTCGTTCACCACGTCACTTACGTGCTGCTGGTCAACGTCGTCGTCGCCCTGAGCAAGACGAGAAGTCGAGTGATGACAAAACTGATGCTCCTGCATTCATTCCGGTTGCTGATCAAGCTGCTGCTGAATATGAAGCTGAGCTAAAAGCTAAACAAGCTCAAGCTGGAGAGCCAGTAAAAGCTGAAGAACCAGTAAAAGCTGAAGAACCAGTAAAAGCTGAAGAACCAGTAAAAGCTGAAGAACCAGCAAAAGCTGAAGAACCAGTAAAAGCTGAAGAACCAGTAAAAGCTGAAGAACCAGTACAAGCTGAAGAACCAATACAAGCTGAAGAGCCAGTAAAAGCTGAAGAGCCAGTACAAGCTGAAGAGCCAGTACAAGCTGAAGAGCCAGTACAAGCTGAAGAGCCAGTACAAGCTGAAGAGCCAGTACAAGCTGAAGAGCCAGTACAAGCTGAAGAGCCAGTACAAGCTGAAGAGCCAGTACAAGCTGAAGAGCCAGTAAAAGCTCAAGAGCCAGTACAAGCTGAAGAGCCAGTACAAACTGAAGAGCCAGTACAAGCTGAAGAGCCAGTACAAGCTGAAGAGCCAGTACAAGCTGAAGAACCAGTAAAAGCTGAAGAGCCAGTACAAGCTGAAGAACCAGTAAAAGCTGAAGCACCTGCTAAAAATGAGAAAACAGTTTTAGTAAAAGGTTCAGCAAGCGCTGCAATGGCAAAACCTGCGCCTGTAACTGACAGTGAGCCAGAGCCAACGCCAGCGGCTATGGCGCATGACAAACGTGTAGCTATTCCAGATAGCGGCCTTCGTGCAGGTTCAATTAAACCTGCTGGCAGAGCCAGTGCTGATATGGCAAAAACCTTAGCGGCTGATTAATTTAGTCGCTTAACTAAAAAAGCCGCGTTTTTTAACGCGGCTTTTTTGTGTGTAATGTTTTTAAATAATACCAATTCGCTTAGTTAAGTGATCTATTTTGAGGCAAGGAAACCTCGTTGATAGCAAGGCAAAAATTTCGTTATTTAGTTGTTCTAAATCAGAAATTTTTAACGCAGGTAGCGACAGGTTTAATCCCTCAAAATGATTAAGTATTATTGCTGACTGGTATAACAATATCTTGTGTACCTAGGTGAGTTGCATAGCCGCCCACAAGAACCTTATAAACACCCTGCTCGTTCGAATAAACACTGGCTGAAATGTGTGAACTGCACCCCATTGCTCGGCCTTGTTCAAACTTAAAATGATTTTCTTGCTGTACAAATACATGCTTTGATAAGTAGCATGCAAGCGCACCACTGGCGCTACCGGTTGCTGACTCTTCGGGTATACCAACCAAAGGAGCAAAGTTACGGCAACTTGCGGTCAGCTCACTTTGCTCTTCACATAATTCAAAGGCATGAACACCAATTACATTATGCTGTTGGCAGAACTCGCTAAGCGCAACTTCATCGATATTGATTTTATCTAAGTAGCCATTGGGCACAGCGATAATAATATCCGGTAAACCTGTAGTTATTACATCTATTGGCAAGCCTGTTTCTGCGAATGTTGTTTCACAAAGCCCTAGTAAGTTTACAAAGTCACCATAAGCTAAGTTGCCAAGATAATTTGGCAAGGCTTGCTCCATGGTAATTTGCCCGTCTTTGGCAATTGTTACACCTAACAAACCCGCTTTTGTTCGCTGAGTGTAATTACCTGCGTTTAAAATACCTTGGTCATATAAGGTAGCAAACACCGCAACTGTTGCGTGTCCACAAAAATCAACTTCTTCGGTTGTAGTAAAAAATGATACAGCAAAGTCAACTTCATGATCTTGCTCTACAAAAGCCGTTTCTGAAAAGCCAACTTCTTTTGCAATCTTCAATTTTTCTGTATCTGAAAGATTGTCAGCATTTAATACCACGCCTGCAGGGTTACCACCTGCTCCCTCTGCTGTAAATGAGTTAACTAAAAATGCAGTTATTGTCATTATTTTTTCCATACTTAAGTTAAAAACTAGGTATTGCACTTGCGCCATAATATATCGATATGTTTGTAGTGCTATAAAAGTTGAGATCTAAATTGGCTGTTTTATACAAGGAATATAATTCTTACGATTCTAAATCTAACACCTAAGCTGACGTTACACCCATACATCATTAACCGCGGTCAACTGCCCACCTGCATTACCTGTATTTACAACCCCTTTAGGTTCAACAAGCATTATTTTACATTCTGTGTCTGCCTTTGGTTTATGTTCAACGCCCTTAGGAATTACAAATAATTCACCAGCTTCTAAAGTCACAACGCCATCCCTAAACTCAATTTCAAGCATGCCTTCAATAACAATGAATACTTCATCAGTATCAGGGTGATCATGCCAAACAAATTCACCTTCAACTTTAGCGAGTTTAAATTGATAGTCATTCATTTCAGCAATGACCCTTGGCGACCAATGCTCTGTGAATTTAGAAAACTTGTCTTTAAAGTTAACTGGTTTGTAAGTCATATTTATTCATCTCCGAAACGATCTTTGTGTAAGTCAAATTCATAAAATAACATTCCATTTTCCTTTGAAGCTTGTTCTTCAAAAGCCAATTTTTTTAAAAGCTTAATCGATGGTGTATTTAACTCATCAACACCAGCAATAAGCTTACGCCAGTATGAATGAGTACAAGCGAGGTTTATAAAGCCCTGCAATAACTCAAGTGCAAGACCCTGCCCCCAATACTGCTCAGCTAACAAATAACCGATATGAGCATCATGCTTTTCGGTATATACAAATAAAAGCCCAATAACTTCTTGATGTTGAGATTGCAGCATTAATAGACAGCACTCGTTAAGCATGTTAACCAGCCACTTTTCTGCTGCAGCTATAGAATCTACCCCCTGAAAATAACTAGGTAAGTTTGCAACTACAGCAGGTGTTAATATCGCAGGTAAAGCGTTAACTAAAGTAGTTCGCTCTGACTTAGTGTCATTCGAGTTTAATTCAATAACGTTTAGTCTCTGTGTATTAAATGAAAGATTCATTTAATCTCTTAAATCTTCAGCTGTAAAATTACTTTTAAATGTAAAAGCATAAGGTGTGTCACCGTTTGTACGAAGATATTGCAACTTTTCTAATGCTTCTTGAGGGGTTGGAATATGCTTATCTTCAATCCACCATAAAACATAACTATCTTCAGCTAAGCGATGAAACCATTCAGCTTTTCTACGCATGAAATCTCTGTGATGAGTGCGAAACATAAAATTTTTAAGATCTTCAACGCTTTCCCACACAGACATATTGATAATCATATTCGGATCATCAAATAACTTAATATTGGTAGCATCACCTGATTCGTCTTTTAATCGCCATACAAATCCAGCACTGTTTTCAGCAACGCCATTTATTAAATCGAGATTGTCTACAAAATCTTTTATTTCTGGCGCATCCAATGGGTATTTGGCAAGAGCTATATTTAGCTGAGCAAGTTTCATCTTATGACTCTCCATAGCCATAGGGAAGTTTGTACCTTTAGTGTATTAAAATTAAGCTATATATCAATAACAAAGTTATTGAAAATCAAACCTAACTTATCTAATGTTTTTGTTCATAAATAAAAAGCCCAGCTAGTGCTGGGCTAAAAAGTGTTATCTATCTTCATATTAAAGTTGAGTCAAATTAACTCTCTTCCTGCTCCATAAAACGCTGTAGCTGGTCTTTAAGGTTAGGTGGAATACCTTTGATCACAAGTGTATCCGTAGCCTCGTTGTACATTACACGCTCACCTAAGTGTTTACGTTCAAAGCTCACGCTGACACCACCGCCCATGCCTGAGAACTTCACCATACTAGTGACTGTTTTCTTATCAACAGGGAAAGACTCTTCTAAGTCGTAACTTTGCTCTTGGCAAAAGCTATCAAATGGACTGTCTTCATTTTTCGATAAGGTTGCAGAAAGTTCTTTAACGTTGGCATCTTCACCTGTTGTCACGCAATCATTACAGTAATCAAATACTTGCTTGCGTAGCTCGTCTTTCTCTGACTTTTCGTATTGTTGCTCAGATAAGTAATCTTCTACAGCATTTAACATGACTTGGCTTTGCTGTTTAGGATCAATGCCTTCTTCGCAGCCTAAAAAGTCTAAAAAGAAGTCAGCAACTTTACGACCCGCACGCCCTTTAATAAACGACACATAGCGGTTATCCTCTGGTTGTGTATCCCACGCAGTTAAATCTACACGTGCAGCTAGTTGCATACGCGAAATATCTAAGTGGCGTGATGATGCTAGATCAAGCTCAGAAGTAATTGAATAATGCTCTTTAATATTGATCATCGCAATTAACAAGAAGTCACTTGCCACATATTGATAATGGCAAAAAACTAAATAACCCGTTTCGTTAAAAGCATACTTATTTAACTCTTCTTTAAGCACATTCGTTGCTTGCTCTGTCATGTGCCAAAAGCCTAGTTCATTGTTACGGTAACTTTGCATTGCTGAAGCAACAATGCTGTTTTTCTCGCCGCTGAATGCACAGTAGCCTTTACCTGGCTTACCATTATATGCATGGTGTAGCTGCTCAATAAAAACGGCTACTTTATCGTTAACAACCATCTCATCATTGCGTAAATGAATATCTGTATCGTCATCTTTTTTGTCTACATAATGAACGACTAATTTTTTAACATCTATTGTCATCTTTGTTTTTCACGCCTCTGGTGTTAAAATACGGGAATATAACTCTTTTTATCGAACCAACTGATGCCTATCATATCAAAATATTCTAATGAGCAAGTAGAACAAATCGTTGATCAGCTGATTGATGTACTAACAGAGCACAAAGCGCCTGTTGATTTAAGCCTTATGTGTTTAGGAAATTCTATCACGCATATTTTAAAAGAGCATGTACCATCAGAGAAAAGACAAGCTGTTGCCGACAACTTTGCCAAAGCATTAGCACAGTCGGTTAAATAAGATTTATGAATTTATCGCAACAAAGTCAGTTTTCTTCAAAAGTAAGTCAGCTTTTAAGTTGGGGCCATTGGTTCACTTTTGCTAACATAGGTTTAGTGCTATTTATTAGCTTAAGCTACTTAGTCGCAGACAGTGCACCAACCACTTTTATAGGCTATGTTTACATGCTCGTGACTTGGTTAAGTCACACGAGCTTTATTACTTTTATTGCCTTTGTTTTAACGATATTTCCATTAAGCTTAGTGTTTCCATACCCTCGGCATATTAGAGGGATGGCAGCAATTATCGCAACACTTGGGGCATCATTCTTAACGCTTGATGCCTATGTGTATTTCAACTTGGGTTATCACCTCAATACTTCTGCCCTACCAGAGATAGTTTCTTTATTGTGGCACCGTTTAACAAGCTCACCCGCATTAACAACGATTCTTGCAGGCGGTATTGTTCTGCTAATTTTAGCGTTTCAATTATTAGTCAGTAACTATACTTGGCACCATTTGGCGCGTTTAAAGCAATATAAATTCCCGCGCTATGCAACCAGCACTATCTTAGTGTGCTTTGCATTAAGCCACAGTATTCATATTTGGGCTGACGCTAACTTAAAATTTGATATTACTAAGCAAGATAATGTATTGCCATTGTCATACCCAACAACAGCAAAAAGCTTATTAGCAAAAAATGATTTACTTGATATCGAAAGCTATAAAGAAGCTCACGATGTTAGGCTAGACCCACATAATATTAATTACTTAGCACCGGCCCCACTTGCCGAGTGTAAGGCTGATTCGAGTGCTACTATCGATATTTTAGTATTTGAAAACAATACTGAACTTGAGAAATATGTTGCCACTGAGCCGGCACTGCGTAAAACCGATTTGTTCTTACAGCCTGTTGAAGCCGAAGATACTTTATTTAGTTTAGTGTATGGCCTACCAGCATTTTACAAAGCACCTATTCTAGACAAGCAGCAACTACCTGTGTGGCTTACTGATAATCGCTCAATTCAAATTAATGGTTTTGAACAATTCGAATTTATTAATAACGACGATCAAAACCCTGCGGTACGTTTAGTACGTGCAGATGCTGCAACACAAACTCGCGAATCTGCCAATGCCGTATTTGCTTTTAGCCTTGCTAAAGAAAGCAATGGCATTGTCACAGCCTCACGTCTATACAGCTCAGATAAAAAAGTTGTACAAACCGATGGGCTTATTCAACCAAGCGATATTATCGCCACCAGCGTTGGTCACTACCTTGGCTGCAAAACATTAGCTAAACAAACCATGTTAGGTAGTAACCTATATAAACGTCATGATGACACTGGCGTAAACTACTCGCAAAATGTATTTATCGCATTTAAAAAAGACCGAATCACCCTGATTGATTCTGATGGTAATTTTAAAAATATTTCAGCAGCACAAGGCTTTGCAATTGAACAAGGATTAGATATTCCATTCTTAGTGCAAAGTATTAAAAAACTGAAGCGATATACGCCTTAGAACTTATTGATAAATCAATAATATGAACTAGCTTTAGATATTAGACACCTTATTTGATTAGGAGACACGGATGTCATGAAAGCCATAATCATTTACCTTATATCAATAGCCCTACTGTGTTTTTCATACAACTCAATGGCTGCCACCACTGAATACTATAAATGTGTTACAGACAGAGGCACAATATTTAGTGAATTTCCCTGCGGTAGCCGCGCAATAAAACATAAGATCCAAGTAACCGACCCAGACTTACAAGCTCCGAAAAACTTTGTTAAAGAGCTTAATGAGCTCGAACGCCTGCAAATTATCAGGAATATTGAGGCTGAAATTCGCAGTTATAAGTACCGTTTAGATATTTTAAGCCGCAACCGAGATAGAGCTCAGTATCAACAAGAACAACGCCTAAATCGTATTTTGTCTGATAAAGAAGCTAAGCAGATTAGTAAAGACATCAAAAAGCAACTGAAAGCAATTAACAAGCAATATGGGCGTGACGTGAAAAGTGTTAATAAAAAACTCGCAAAACTTGAGAAAAAACTAGCTCGCTATAATTAAATACACTTTACTATTGGGTTTAAAGAATAAATAACATATTCTTAACACCTATAGAGTTATTGCTCTATGTTGGTATAAGACCAACACGCTTAATTAAGTGAACTATTTTGATGCAATAAAACCTTGTTGATAACAAGGCAAAAATGTCGTTATTTAGTTGTTCTAAATTAGAGATTTTTAACGCAGTTAGCGACAACTTTAATCCTTCAAAATGATTAAGTATTATTGCGGGTTAGTATGATTGTTAGAAGGAGTTTATATGCAGCCACAACACATTGCAGAGTTAATTTTATCTGGGTTTCGCAATCACTATAAACTCTTTCAAGCGATCACTGCCAAAGCGCCACTCGCGTTTGCAAACCGCGATTGGCAAAAAATAAATGAGATAAGCAAACTCAGAATTAGCCATTACGATGATCGGGTTAACGAAACCATTGCTAAGCTCAAATCGCTTAATGAACAGCAAATTATTACCTTAAACCAAACCTGCTGGCTTGAAACTAAACAACTCTATCAACAATTTTTGCGCTTCCACCCTCAAGCAGAACTCGCCGAAACCTTTTACAACTCGGTGTTTTGCCGCTTATTTCATCGCCGTTATTTTAATAATGACTTTATCTTTGTTAAAGCAACTTTAGCGGATGCTCCAGCATTACCGATGGAAGTAGAGTACCGAAGTTACCACCCTGTTGTTGATGGCCTAAGACCCACGATACGCAAAATTATTAATCAGTTTGATTTTAAAGCGCCCTTTGTCGATTTAGAACGCGATATCCGCTTGCTGGTAAAGGCCTTTTATAAGCAAGCACCCGACACACATCACCAAGCATGGCAAATGCGCTTTGATATACTGCAAGCCCCGTTTTACCGAAACAAAGCTGCTTATATTGTTGGCCGTGTGGTATCAGAAAGTGGCGTACAGCCATTTATTATTGCGGTGTTGCATCATGAAGACAAAGGTCTATACCTCGATGCCCTACTTACCAAATCATCGCAAATGAGGGTTATTTTTGGTTTTGCGCGTGCTTATTTTATGGTTGAAACCCATGCGCCATCTGCGTTAGTACGCTTTTTAAATCAGCTTATGCCGAACAAAACTCTGGCAGAGCTTTACAATGCAATAGGTTTTCATAAACAAGGTAAGACTGAGTTTTACCGAGAGTTTTTAAGTCATTTAGAGCATTCAAACGATCAGCTCGTTATTGCCCCTGGTACACCCGGAATGGTGATGATGGTATTTACCCTGCCTTCGTTTGGTTATGTATTTAAAGTCATTAAAGACACCTTTGGTGAAAGCAAGCCCTTTGGCCGCGATACCGTACTAAAACGCTACCAATTAGTAAAAAGCCATGACCGTGTTGGCCGCATGGCCGACACCATAGAGTATTCGAACGTCGTATTTCCACTGGCTCGATTTGATAGTAAATTACTTGAAGAGTTACATAAAACCATTGGTTCTTCGATGATAATTGAAGGCGAATGGTTAATCATCAAGCATTTGTATATTGAAAGACGGATGACACCGTTAAACCTGTATCTTGAAAATGCCAGTGAACAACAAGCGTTTGAAGCAATAGAAGAATATGGTCAAGCTTTAAAAGAAATGATCGCCGTAAATATTTTCCCAGGCGACATGCTGTTGAAAAACTTTGGGGTGAGTAAACATAATCGCATTATTTTTTACGACTATGATGAAGTTCAGTACCTAACAGACATGAACTTTCGCGCCTTACCAAAAGCAAAGTCGTACGATGATTACTTAACCAATGAGCAAAGCTACTCTGTGGCACCACAAGATGTGTTTCCAGAGCAATTATGTACCTTTGTTACGGCAAACCCGGTGTATAAGCAATATTTATTAAGTACACACCCTGAGCTTGAAGATCCAGCCTATTGGCGACAAGCACAATACAATTATAAGCAAGGTGTAGTTAGCCACATTTATCCATACCCTGCTGCACAACGATTTATCCATTATTGGTAAACACCAAGGACACACAATGAATATAAGTAAAATAGATTTAAACTTACTTGTTTACCTAGATACCTTACTAAGAGAGTGTAATGTAACTAAAGCTGCTAATCAGCTGAGCATTACCCAACCTGCCATGAGTAATGGCCTAAAAAGACTCCGTAATTTATTTAACGACCCTATTTTAGTGCGTACCAGTGAAGGTATGGTACCAACTGAGCGTGCAAAAGAATTACAGCCGGTGATCCGCGGCATTTTAATGACTCTTGAAGAAACACTTGCACCAAACCGCGAATTTGAAGCATCACAAAGTAAGCGTGTTTTTCGTATCATGGCCAGTGACTATGCAGCAAGTACCCTAGCACCACGCTTATTGAGTAAATTACACGAAGAAGCGCCCGATACCACACTCGATATTTTGACTCCAAGTGATGTAACCTTCCACGATGTTGAAAACGGTAAAGTAGATATGGCTATCAACCGTTTCGAAAACTTACCGCAATCGTTTCACTATAAACAAATTTGGAAAGACAGCTTTTGTTGCTTAGTAAAAGCAGATAACCCAATTATCAAAGACTTCAGCCTCGACAGCTATTTAAAAGCCCGTCATATCTGGGTAAGTAAAACAGGCTTTGGTGTAGGTGTTGGGATGGACCCTAAAGATGTGCAAAAGCTAGGTTGGGTAGATGAAGCGCTCGCTCACTTTGGTAAGCATCGAAATATTGCCACCTTTACTCGTAACTACCACGTTGCCATTCACTTAGCGAAAGAACAAAACTTAGTAGCAACTTTACCATCTAAAGCGGCAAATATTTATTTAGACGATCCGGGCCTTACAATTCTAGAGCCGCCATTCCCTATTCCACCATTTGAGCTAGATATGATTTGGAGCCCGCTGCTACACCGCGATGCAAGCCATATTTGGTTACGCCAAAAAGTTGCAGAAGTAGCCGACGAGCTTAAGTAAGATTTTACCACTGAATTTGTAATTATTGCTGATAAGCAACGTGTTAGCTTAACTTATCAGCAATCCCCCTCCTGTAAAAAACCTACAACCACCTGAAATACAATAACTTTATATTTAAGTGATGAACTGGAATATGCTTTGCAAGTATCTAATTACATTGTTTTTAATATTCAAAAAGAGGTCATTATGAATACTCATCAAGGACAAGACGTTCATCATATTGCAGATATCATTCAAGTTATGAATAGCGGTATCGATTTTTATGAAAAAGCACAGGAAAAAGTAACCGACCCAAGCATTATTGCCTTATTTCAACGCATGATAGATGCGCGTAAAGTAAGTGTTGAGCGCTTACAACCTTATGCCATTAACGAAAATGGCGAGCGTGAAAATGGCTCTGACTTTGCTGTAGAAGCACGTAAAGCCTATACATCTTTAATAACTAAACTTGGTGCAGACAAAAACGCCACGTACGTTAGCGAGCTTGAAGAAGTTGAAGATAAAACACTAGCTGAAATCAAACACGCGCTTAAAAAACCACAACCACATGACTGTGAAGCCGCATTATCAAAAACCCTGCTGACAATTCAAAGTTGTCATGCTGAAATGAGTAAAATGAAAAAGCATTAAATTGTGAGAGTGCAAAGCCCAGTTAAGCTGGGCTTTTATCTGTTTAGATATAGATAAGCGGTGTGTATCTCACCTGAGAGTTTAGCTGATAGGTTTAAACATCTATTGAGAGACAGCAACAGCTTAATTCACCATCCGAAGTGCGAGCTTTTCCTAAGTTCCGCTAAGTTCCAATTTCTGACCATCAAGCTTGACTCGTTAATGCCCCAAAATAATTCAGAGCAATAGATCTTGTTTACTTCGATCCTCCTAATTCTCCCAATCAAAAGTCATCCGAAGTAATTTGGGTAGCAGCATTTTCTGACATTATAAGGCATCATGCAATCTAACTTATGTTTCTATGAGAGTGTCGAGTTAATGTTTAACAATAAAAAGCTGATTTTATTTTTCATATTTATTCTGCTAATTGACTTCAATGTTGCTGCTAATAGCACGTTAGAAAGTCTTCAGCTCACCCAAATACTAAAGGATGATTATGACGGTGTTGATGGCTTAGGTAATCCTAGAAGCGTAAAAATTCTTATGGATAATTCTAAGGTTTTTGTGTCTAGCGGAGATGATAATGCTTTTGCCATTTTCAATGTCGACAATAATTTTAACCTAGCTTTAAGTCAAATATTTAAAAATTCCTCAACCAACATAAATGGACTAGAGGGGGCTTCAGGTGTTGCCTATTTGGAGCAAGGTGATCAGGTAGTTGTAACAGGCTTTTATGATGGAGCTTTAACCCAATTTTCTAAAAATAAAAACAGTTATCGATTTAATAAAACTATTAGTGACGGTCTTCATTATGAGCGAATATTTAAGAGTGATGTGTCCGTTGGTAAATTAGATACTCTGGGACTGCTTGGCGCTTGGGATGTAATTAAGACACACAACGAAAAGCAACTCTTAGTTGCAAGCTATATGAGCAATGCTGTAGCGATTTTTGATATTACATCCGATGGTCGGATTCTTTTTAATAGAGCAATAAAAGACGCGAGACCACTTGAAAATAGCTTAGGTAAACCAGTTAGTTTAGCCTTGTCTTCATTGAATGATGAATTATATGTGCTGGGTTTTGATAACCATCAATTAACTATCTTTGATCGAAAAGACGGGGGGAGTTATTGGTAAAACAAGTAATAAAAAATGGCGTCGCTGGCGTGGAACAATTTGTTAATCCTCAAAAGATCGTCGTTTCACCTGAAGGGAAGTATTTATATGTCGCCTGTTCAGGTAGCAACGCGATTGTTGTTTTTCAAAAGAAAGAAACTGGACAATATGCTTTTGTGCAGGCAGTCAATAATTCTGACGTTGGTGGTTCAGGCCTAGAAGGCGCCAGTAGTTTAGCAATATTGGCTGACGGCTCGAAAATTTATGCTGCTGGAGAGGCGGGACACGGCTTGTATTTGTTTAGTGCGGGCGTTGATGGGCGACTTAGCTTTAAGAGTAAACTGTTAAGTGTTCATGATAACGAATTAATGAAAATATCATCGATTACTCTTACTAGTGATAATCAACATCTGTTGGTGGCTACTGGTAAAGGTAATTCATTATTTGTCTTTAAAATAAAAAAACTATAGGCATCACGGAACAAGAACAGTTGGTTAGGTTTCGCTTAAGTGTGCGTTACAGGGCGTCAGCTCTTATAAGGTAAGAACTGTTGATGCTTAGGTAACCGAACGACTCTTGCTGGTATAGAACCGCCCACGACTCTAACTCATAACTGTCCAAAAACGAGTTTACCCGACAGTCTGCTATTGACTCATACACACCTGTCAGGTTTATTAATTCCTTTTAATCAAACCTGACACATACACTTAAGACTTATTGACCCGTCAAACGCTTTGCAAATGAAATCGCATAAGCTGTTGAGCGTAATTTAAGTACTTTGTCATCACTTGGCATAAAGCCTTTAGACAAAAGATTTGGGTCATAATTAGTGAGGTCACAACCTGATTCACCTGTGGATTCTATGGTGAGCTTTCCTAAATTAATTGTTTTGCGATCAGCGGGCCAACGAACCGAAGGATCCGTTAACGCATCACCGGGCTCGGCTAGTTCAGCTTGAAAACGATAATGAACCTTGCCTTTCGCTAAATCCTCTTCAAGTCGCTTAGCCAGAAATGATTTTGGTAAGGTTTTCATTTGCTCTTCTGTTAGCACCTGTTCTGGCTCTTCTGGCACCATAGTCCATCTAAAGGCATGCTTAGCGCCCTTTTCATCAACCATGTAAAAGGTATGCACACCAAAATACCGCGAAGACACATACGACGCTGGCGGGTTATGGCTTTGTAGCCAATTAAACTGCCCTAACGTACTCGGGTTTTGCTCTCTGTATGCTTTCACTTTCGCAAAATCGATTTTCCCTGTTTTCTCGTCAGGTAATAAGGTACTTAGCAAACCAAAAAATGCTTCTGGGCTATTACCTGCAAATACAGGCGTAGTTAGCCCTGCAATATTGTGCACATCACCATTTTCTAGTACAAACTGCACCCCCATTCCTCGCGGCGAGCGTGATGTTTCATCAGCATGAGGGTTACCACCGCCCATAGAAAAACGAATATTCGCTTTTGACGGTGCGTTAAATAAAGGGCTGATTGAATACTGTTTTGCTGCTTGATTAGGTGTAAATGTGCCGACAGCGCACACACCTTTGGCGTGACCTTTCCTAATACCAGGCTGCTTACCTGAAAGCTTCTCAAATAAATTAATAAAATCTTGCCCGTTTACGGGTTGCTCAGCAAAACTTGCTGTTGGTAATACAAGGCACATAGCACAAACTAAAGACTTAATTTTTAGCATTTATCCATCCTTTAAACTTAGTTCCAACACAGATGACCTGACTAACTTCATAATGATTTCATCAAAGTTAATAAAGATTTTTACCTACATAAACGTTACAAACATTTAATAAACTTAGAATATTTATTTAACTACAGTATTTTTAAAAGCTGCTAACTTTAAATTTAGGATCCTAAAAACTGCTGTGGCGCCCAGCATTTTAAAAATAATCCGTGTTCTTAGCACGACTATGGCTAATCCACTTAATTGTAAATTTTGTGGCTTGGTCAAAAACAACAAGGACCTAATTATGGTGAAACAACATAAAAAAACCACTGAAAACTCTGATGTAGATATGACCCCTATGCTTGATATTGTGTTTATCTTGCTAATATTTTTTATCGTAACAACCTCGTTTGTTAAAGAGCGCGCTATCGAAGTCAATCGCCCTTTAGCAAAACCAAGTCTTGATAATCCCAAAAAACAAGCGCAATTTACTATCACTGAAAACGACAGTATTTATTTTGCAAATAGACTTATAACACCAGAGCAAATAATAGCTAACCTTGCGTTATTTGCCGCTCAGTTTGAAATGACGAATGTACAAGTAACAGCAAGTGAGCAAAGTAGCCACAAAACCTTGGTTACTTTGCTTGATAAAATAAAACAATATCAAGATGTTCCTATATCGATAAGCACATCTTTATAACTAAAAAAGGGCCTAACGGCCCTTTGCAAAGTTAAATAATAAAGGAATCTAAAGGGAGTTTAGAACTTGTACTCTGCACCTACGTAGTAGTACGCACCGTTAAAACCAAATGGTGCAGAACGACGTGAATAAGTGAAGACACCCGGACTTGAAACAATGGTGTTGCCACTTGCATCAACAATTGTACCCGAACGTGAATTACCAATAGTGTTCTTATCTGGGTAAACATCAAATAAGTTATTTGCACCAATGTTAAATGACAGGTTTTCGTTAAAGAAGTAGTTAACTTTTACATCAGTTAAGATTTCAGCACCGTATGTTTGACGACCACCATCTTCAACTGTGTATTCGCCATAGCGATTTAGAGATAGGTTTACAGTCCAATCTTCTAAACGGTAAAGCGCACTTAAGTTAATGCGGTCTTCTGGTTGCCATTCTTCGATAATTGACGTTTCTTGTGCAGAAAATACATCTTCTACCGGAATAGTCTCAAGACCACTGCCTGATGGCGTAAATAAATCAACCACATCTGTTTTAGTGAAGTTAGCAGCAAAGGTGAAATCTAGCGTGCCGCCAAGGCCTTCTGTGTTCCATGTGGCAACTAAATCAACACCTTCGGTTTCAGTGTCTGCACCATTTAAGAAGAACTGACCCGCACCTGCGCCTGAACTTACAAGTGCAGCATCAAGCGTATCTGATAAGCCTTTACCTAAACGGTTGGAAATAACGATACGGTCGTCGATATCAATCGAGTAGTAGTCAATGGTTAAATTGATATTGTCAGTTACGTTATACACAATACCTAAACTACGGTTTTGTGACTTCTCTTCTTTTAGCTTAGGAATACCAATTGATTGCGCTAAGGTACTATCGTTTCTGAATGTACCTACTTGCTCAGCCACTAAGCTGCCATCATCACCTACAACAAACTGTGTACTTACGTTATTAAAGTAAAGCTGTTGCATAGAAGGCGCTCTAAAACCTGTGCTTAGTGCACCACGTAACGACACATCTTCAGTCACAGACCAGTTACCCGCTAACTTAAAGTTTACGGTATCACCAAAGCCTTTGTAGTTATCGTAACGTACCGCACCTGAGATAATCACATCATCAATAACATAGGTTTCTGCATCCATATAGAATGAGATCACATCGCGTGACTCATCAACAGATGATGCCGGATCTGAACCACCAAAACCTTGCGTACCACTTGCAGCATCAACACTACCTACCCCACCATTTAAACCTGAGTAGATGCTCATACCATCAACAGTGTCGTAATCACGGTATGCGTATTCGCTACCTTCAAGAATACGGAACTCATCAGTACGAAGCTCTGCACCCAGTGCTAATGAGAAATTATCGTAGTCTTTGGTGTAATCAAGGTTAAGTGTTTGAAGTGATAATTCAAGGCCATATGCATATGCTGAACGCGGAATAGTGGCACGAATTTCTGCCGCGCTTAAACCTTGGTTATAACGAAGGTAGTTAGCGTATGAGCCATTGATAGTGTCACTTGTTGTGTAATCAATGCTGTTTTCGCCATAGGTGTACGATAAATCAATGCTTGAATCATTATCGAACGACTTTTTAAAGCCAACATTGTAAGACACGTCATCAATAACGGTATTAATTTTCGGTAAGAATCCCATAGGAATGGTTGCATCACCATCTTGTAATACAGGGTTACCATTGGCATTTGCGTTGTGACGGAAAAACGCAGCTGATTCATTTTCACGATTTGAATAGGTGATAAAACCATATAACTCACCACCAGCAAGTTCATAGCCAGTGTTGATAGTTAAAGCAAATTGCTGTGAATCTGCATCACCAATTCTAAACGTATCACGAGGTGCGGTTAACTCACGCGGGTCGCCTGCTAATAGCGTCCCGTCATCAAGTTCAGTACAGCCGTAAAATTGACATGAGCCATGAAGACCTGCACGGTTTGTTGGCGCACGATCACGGTAGTTAATTGTGGTATTTAAATACCCATCATCACCTAGTGCAAAACCTTTATTGAAATCAACATTTACTGTTTCACCATCACCTTCTGAATACTCACCGTAGTTGATGGCCGCTTTACCGCCCTCTTCAGCGTCTTTTAATACGATATTAATAACACCTGCAATGGCATCTGAACCATATTGCGCAGCAGCACCATCACGTAATACTTCAATGCGTTTAATAGAAGCCGCAGGGATAGCATTCATGTCAGTCCCTGCCGTACCACGACCCACAGAGGTATTAATGTGAATAAGGCTTGCTTGGTGGCGGCGCTTGCCATTGATAAGAACTAAGGTTTGATCGGGCCCTAAACCGCGTAATGTTGCAGGGCGAAGTGCATCAGTACCATCACTGATAGACGAGCTTGAAAAGTTAAAAGACGGTGCAATAGCCTGAAGCATACGGCCTACTTCTGTTTGGCCTGTATTCTCTAGTGCTTCGGCACTTAAAATATCAACCGGAACCGGTAAATCTTCAACCGAGCGTCCTGCTACACGGCTACCGACAACGGCAATTTTTTCGATGTTTTTTTCTGCTGATTGATCTTCTGCTAACGCTTGCGTATTGGCGGCAAGCAGTAATGGCACGACTGCAGCGCTGACCCCTGATACTTTGATCATGTTATTATCTATCCTATCTACTTGTTTGAGTTTTATACTCAGCAAGCCTTGATGATCAACAACCGCATCGAGCTCAGTGCCTTCGAGCATCGCATTGAGTGCATCAAGTTTGGTGTAAAAACCAAACACAGATTGCGCTTGATATTGCTTCGCTAGTTCGAAAGAAAAAATGACTGTTTGATCTGTTTGCTTTGCAAATTCGATTAACGCCAAATCAGCTCGTTGCGCTTTGATGTCAAATTGCAGCATTTGTTTTTCAGCCGCTATTGCTACTTGGCCTGTAGTGAGGCCATAAATAACAAAAGAGGCAGGTAACAACCGCAATTGCTTACTGCGCAATTTAAACAAACAAGTGAGGAAGAAAAATCCGCTATGTAAATTTAACTTTTTTTTAATTAATTTTTTGTGACGAGAAGGTGGCGCATAATTAACATCATTATAATTGCGTATTCTCATAGGCAGAACTAACCTTTTGCAGCGATCGTTAAGCTAACACGATGTTCACCTAAACGTTGATGTTCTACACCTAAGTTGGCCTGTAATGAGTCAAGCAAACCTTTAATGTCGCCTGTTTTAAACACCCCAGCTACTTTCAAAGAGGCAAGTTCTGGGTCATTTAGCTCAAAACGCGTGGCTGTATAACGACTCACCTCTTGCAGAGCTTCGTCTAGAGACTCACCATTAAAAATTAACATTTCTTGTTGCCATGCCAAGTCGCGTTGGACGTCATCAACAGATAATTGCTTAATTGGCGCTGTTTTACTTTGTTTTATTAGTGCCTTCTCGCCTGATACAACCACATTCGCTTTAAGTGCTTTTATATCTGCGCTGTTATCTGAAGCATCTTTTAAACGATTAAAATCACTGGCATCAACCTGAGTACTCGGATCAGTAATCATCACTTTGCCCTCAGTCACAACTAACTCTAAGTCTGAGGCAGAGTTTCGCTGAACATTAAATACTGTGCCAAGTGCAGTAAAAGATTTATCACCAGCAATTACGGTAAACGGACGACTAGGATCTTTAGCAACATTAAAACGCCCTTCACCACGGCTCAGAATCAACTGACGACGATCGCCTGAGTAAGCAACTTCAAGTTTAGTATTGGTATTGAGCTGCACAATAGTGCTGTCTGGCAGAACAAATTCAGCTTGCTCGCCGACTTTAGTGCGATAAATTTTGGTAAATTTAGCATAGTCGTTTTCTTCACTTTGCCAGTAGCTTGAATATATAAGCATAATACAACCAAGCAGCATCACTACTAAAAAGCTCGCAGCAGTTGCCATACCAAACACTGCAGGTTGTTTTTGCGGTGCTTTATAAGGGAACATACTACTTAACTCATTGAGCACGCTCATTTCATCCCATAAAGTCGCAAGTTCAAACAATGCTTCTTGATGAGCTGTGCTTTGATGAGCCCACATGTGCAATTGTCTCACTTCGTCTTTAGATAAACCGCGATCAATTGCACTTATCCATTGACTCGCCTGCTCTTGAATCATTTCTTTTGATGAAAATGGATGGACATTACTCATTTGTTCACCTCTTTTGCAGTGAACTCAGTGGTTGGGTTAAATGTCTGGGGTTGTACGTCGTGTGATTTCATTGCTCGGTGAACATGTAATAAGCCTTTGGCTATATGTTTTTCAACAGTACTTTCGCTGAGTTCCATTTTAGCTGCAATTTCCTTTTGGCTTAAGCCATAGACTTTTTTTAAGATAAAACATTTTTTAATTTGGGGGCTTAATTCGTTAGTCACTCGGCAAAAAAACAAAAAACGTTCTTTTGAGGTCACTTCATCTTCAAGTGCCATTGAACGCATGTGATGCTCAACCTGTTGTTGTTCATCTAACGATTCTTTGTATTTATTGTCCCATTTAGCAATGTGATTTAGTGCCAAATGTTTAGCCGTTTTCAGCATGTAACTGTGAGTATATTCGATATTTTGTTTAAGATCAGCTTCATAACTTTTTATAAACGTCTCTTGCACAATATCTTCTACATCATCAGGGCTGACAATACGTGATACAAAGCGCCTAAGTTTGCTCGATATCTCAGTAAAAGCGGTGATAACCCCAGTTTGATCTGTCATCCTTAACTCACCTTTATTATATTTTTATTGCTTTAGGGTACGAGATTTCATTTTAATTACAAGCCATTTGTTAATTTTTTGTACCCTTGGTAAACAAAGATTTTATAAACTCATTAAAATCTTCTGTTTTAAGCGTCATAAGCTTGCTCTACTGCTTCAAAAATCATGCTACTTCATCCACCTCGACTCACTATTTGGCTATATTTTTTATTAACTTCCACCTCCTAAATCGGTTTTTAGTTTGAATACATTAAGCGACTTAGTGACGGGCTAAATTAAGTCATCTTTTGGTTTTAAATAAAAAGTAAACTACAAGGTGTACCTTTTTCTCTTTTGGGTATAAACTAAACGACAAATGAATATGCATAATTTCGTCTTTCGTGTTTGTTTGACTATTTCTATGCATACCTACTTAACAATTGGACTGTGGAGTAAACATGCGTCTGCCTTTCGCACCTGCCAAATTATCATTATCTGCGTTGTTACTTGTGTCTGCACCCTTGCTACTGCAAGGTTGTTCTGAAGCGCCAGAGCAGCAACAGGGTCAAATGCACCCAGCAGCTGTCGCTACTATGACTATGGAAACACACGATGCACCTTTTACTATTGAGCTGCCAGCAACGCTGTCTGGTTCAAAAGAAGTTGAAGTTCGAGCCCGTGTTACCGGAATCCTTGAATCACGTAACTTTGAAGAAGGTCAGCGTGTCGAACAAGGCCAATCTCTGTTTACTATTGATCTTGAACCTTACCAACTTGCGGTTGATCGTGCGCAAGCTGCACTTGATGGTGCAAAAGCAGCGCTTGTCCAAGCTGATCGTGACGTTAAACGATTAGCTAAACTACGTGCCGAAAAATCTGTTTCACAACGCGATTACGATAACGCTAGTTCAGCTAATGATATTGCAAAAACTGATTTAGCCGCTGCAAAGGTTGCGTTAAAAGAAGCCCAACTTAATCTTGAATATGCGCAAGTGAAAGCCCCTGTCGCAGGTGTAATGGGACGTGAGTTTGTCTCGGAAGGAACTTATGTTTCTGGCCCAGATTTACTACTGACTCAAATGACTCAATTTGACCCTATTCGTATTCGTTTTGGCTTATCTGAGCGTGAACAACTGCAAATGCGTCAAGATGTTAAAAATGGCTCACTGACGTTACCTGAGCAAGGCCACTGGAAAACACAAATTAAACTCCAAGACGGCTCTTTATACGGACAAACCGGTGAAGTTAACTTCTCTGATGTGCGTATTAATCCAAACACAGGTACCAGTGAGTTTCAGGCAATTATTCCTAACCCTGATTTTCAACTTCGCCCGGGCCAATTCGTTCGCGTTGAGTTAAGTGGTGCAGTACGTAAAAACGCTTTCATCGTTCCGCAACGTGCAGTGCTCGATAACGGCACGGGTAAGTTCGTTTATGTTGTAAGTAAAAACGAGCAAGGTATGGATGTCGCGTTACCTGCCCCTGTCACTGTGGGTGAATGGATCAAAAAACCAGAAAACGAGCAATACCAAAACTTTTGGTTAATTCGCAGTGGGTTAAAAGAAGGCGACCAAGTTATTGTTGATGGCATGGCGCGTATTTTCTTCCCGGGTATGCCAGTAAATGTTGGCAAGCCAGCCGCTAACTCAAGCCACGCAGAATAAGCACAGGGAGTCTTATGTTTTCTCGTTACTTTATAGACAGACCCATTTTTGCGTTTGTTATATCTATTGTTATTGTGCTTGCGGGCCTTGCTGCGATGCGCAGTTTACCTGTAGCGCAATATCCTGAAATTGCGCCTCCGGTTGTACAAGTGACCGCAGCCTATCCGGGTGCATCCGCCAGTGTACTTGAGCAAACGGTTGCCACACCGATAGAAAATGCCATTACTGGTGTTGAAGGTATGATGTACATGTCATCGACTTCAACCAGTGCAGGCTCGACCACCATCGAAGTAACCTTCGAAATTGGTACTGATGTGGACCAAGCAGCTGTAAACGTGAATAACCGTGTAAAGCAGGTTGAAGCGCGTTTACCTGAAGAAACTCGTCGCCAAGGTGTGGTTGTCCAAAAAGGCTCTTCTAGCTTTTTACAAGTGCATGCCTTTTACTCTCCTGACGGTACACGCTCGAGTTTATGGACTTCAAACTATGTCACCATGAACGTGCTTGACCGTGTTAAACGTATTCCGGGCACCACCAGTGTGCAAATTTTTGGTGCTAAAGATTACGCGATGCGTATTTGGCTACGCCCTGATGTAATGAGCCAGCTAGGGGTTACTGTTGAAGAAATAGCAGGGGCAATCCGAGTACAAAACTCGCAATATGCTGCAGGTAAAATTGGTGCGACACCAACTACTCAATCTCCACAAGAGCTCGTTTACAGTGTGACTGCACAAGGTCGTTTGTCTGAGCCTGAACAGTTTGAAAATATCATTATTCGTTCAAATACCGATGGCAGTAGCTTACGCTTAAAAGACGTAGCACGCGTTGAGCTAGGTTCGAAAGATTATAACTTCAAAGGGACAATTAACGGTAAAGAAGCAGTACTATTAGGTATCTTCTTGCAACCGGGTGCCAATGCTCTTGATGTAGCTGAAGAAGTAAATAGTGTTATCGAAGAAATGAAAAGCCAATTCCCTACTGGACTTGCACATTTAACTTCGTACGACACAACCCGTTTTGTTGAAGTATCAATTCGTGAAGTAGTAAAAACACTACTTGAAGCCATGGTATTGGTATTCTTAGTGGTGTATTTATTCTTACAAAACTGGCGCGCTACCCTAATACCTACCCTTGCAGTGCCAGTATCGCTACTTGGCACGTTTGCCGGCATGTATATGCTGGGATATTCAATTAACTCACTCACCTTATTCGGCATGGTGTTGTCGATTGGTATTGTTGTTGATGATGCCATCGTGGTACTTGAAAACGTTGAACGTATTATGCATGAAGAAGGACTCGGTGCCAGAGACGCAGCTGTCAAAGCTATGAGTGAAGTAAGTGGCCCTGTTGTAGCTATCGTTCTGGTTCTGTGTTCTGTGTTTGTGCCAATTGCGTTTTTAGGTGGCTTAACAGGTGAGTTATTCCGTCAGTTCGCTATTACTATTTCGATTGCTGTGAGTTTATCGGGCGTGGTCGCCCTAACGATGACGCCTGCTCTTTGTGTACTTATTTTAAAACAAGAACACAAGCAAACAGCCCGCTTCTTCTTATGGTTTAACGCTATGTTTACCAAGATAACTGGCCGTTATGTGGGGGCTGTTGGTTTTATGGTGCGCCGCGGTCTTTTAGGTGTAATCTTAATGACGGGTATGATTGCTGCAACGATTTGCCTTTGGCAAAACACCCCAGGCTCGCTTGTACCCGATGAAGACCAAGGTTATTACATCTCTGCAATCTTTTTACCTGACGGTTCATCACTTGAGCGTACCGAGGAAGTAACGCAACAAGTTGTAAAAGCAGTACAATCAAACCCAGCTAACGAAAACGTCGTTGCGTTTACAGGCTTTGATTTTATCGGTGGTGGTTACAAAAATAGTGCTGCGACTTTATTCGTGACACAAAAGCATTGGGATGAACGCGAAGTTGATACCAAAGCACTTGTGCAAGAGCTATTCATGAAAACGGCGGGTATTAAAGAAGCACTCGTACTTGCCTTTAATCCACCTGCTATCTTTGGTTTAGGTAACACTGGTGGTTTTGAATTTTACATTCAAAACAAAGGTGATAGTGACCCAGACAAACTTCAACAAGCGATGCAGTTAATGACAGCAGAAGCGCAAAAGAGCCCAATCATCAGCGGCCTGCAAACTCTTTGGCGCCCTGATGCACCGCAACTTCGTGTTGATGTTGACCGAGAACAAGCGCGTGCCATGGGTGTAGAAATTGATGATGCGTTCACCGCCCTTGCAGGTAACTTAGGTACTTATTACGTCAACGACTTCAATAAATTTGGCCGCGCATGGCAAGTCCTAATGTCTGCAGATGCTGAATTTAGAATGAAACCTGATGACATTGGCCGTATCTATGTTAAAAACAACCAAGGTACTATGGTGCCGCTTTCAGCCTTTACCACTATCGAGTATAGCCGTGGCCCTGAAAACTTAAATCGTTATAACAACTTACCAGCAGTTAAACTAATGGGTAATGCAGCACCTGGTTTCAGTTCCGGTCAAGCTATCGCTGAAGTTGAACGTATTGCAGAAGCTGTCTTACCGCCAAATATGACCTACGAATGGACGGGCTCTGCATTCCAAGAAAAACGCAGTTCGGGTACCACAGGGATTGCCTTAGGACTTGCAGTGATCATGGTGTTTTTGATTTTAGCAGCCCTTTACGAGCGTTGGTCATTACCACTGTCTGTAATGCTTGCCCTGCCATTTGGTACCTTTGGTGCACTAATAGCCGTTTGGGTGGTTGGCATGACAAACGATGTGTATTTCCAAATTGGCCTTGTCACCCTACTCGGTCTTGCCAGTAAAAACGCGATTCTTATCGTTGAATACGCCTTAATGAAACATCAACAAGGCTGGAGCGCTAGTACTGCTGCACTTGAGGCTGCACGTTTACGTTTTAGACCAATCATCATGACTTCACTTGCTTTCATTTTAGGCGTTGTACCTTTAGTACTTAGCTCTGGTGCAGGCGCTGGTGCCCGTCATAGTGTTGGTACAGGTGTTATGGGCGGTATGATGGCAGCCACATTCTTAGCTGTATTCTTTGTACCTCTGTTCTTTTATTGGTTAACGGCACGTAAGTTAACTGAAAAACGCTCAAGACAAGAGCTTGCTGATGAAATAGCACACCATCACCAACAAGAACATGTCAAAACCCAAGAGGGTAATCTGTAAAAAATGAAGGGCAAACAATGAGTTTGCCCTTTTTTTGCTTATTTGATTACTAGCAATTTGCAGCTTCGAACGCTAGTATTAAGGAAAGATGTGTGGAGTGCAGCATGAATAATCAAAAATTAGCCGAATTTGAACAATTTTTTCAAATTAACGAGAGCAACCGTGTCAATTTGTACCCGGTTGAACCAAGTGCTGTGCCAACAACCAATGCTGAGCTCGAGGCCGATATTCCTGCTTTATTCAAACTTGCCAACGAAGTAAATGAGCTTGAGCAAACGAGCTTACGACCACTACGTAATCTAGGTGATGTTGCACAAGAATTAGCAGCGTTTTTACAGGCGCAGTCTCGTAAAATCGATTTAATCATGAGTCATATCTTAGCCTCTGAGCAACCAGACGATAACGCAAACTATTGCGACAGTTACGGCGGTGGTGGTGTAAAGCTTACCTCATCTGAGGTCTATGAATTAGGTCAAACATTTCGCACTAAGTTGTTTTTACAACATGAGGCGTCAGCTATTTATTGCTACACCGAATTAGTGGCGATTGAAAAATGCGATGATGATAAATATCAATACACGTTATTGTTTACTGCTATTCGTGATGCTGACCAAGATTTAGTCGTTCGAGCGGCCTTACACGCACAAACACGCCAACTAAAAAAACGTCAACAAGAAAACAATCCGCAAGATAGTTAAAAATCGCGCTTTATCGCGCACAAAAAGCTGACATCTATGGCTAAAATGCTAAACTAGCCCCACCTTAGTTTGTTTATTACCTTCATGAAATTTAGACTTTTACCTGAATGGGCTGAGCAAGATGCCGTTATGCTCACTTGGCCTCATCTAGACACTGATTGGGCAGCAAATTTAACCGCTGTTGAGCCTGTGTATGTAGCGCTTTGCCAAGCAATTAGCCAACAACAAGATGTTGTTATCGTGGCCCATGATAATGCCCTAAAAACACATATTGCAGCTTTACTTGCAAAAGCTGATGTCGATGCAAGTCGCATTCACTTTGTGGTGACACCGTGTAACGATACCTGGGCACGTGACCATGGCCCATTGACCTGCGCGAATATTGATGACGCAACCCAATTAAAAGTGATGGATTTTATTTTTAATGGCTGGGGCAATAAATTTGCAAGTGATCTCGATAACCAAATTAATCAAGTGCTTGTAAAGCAAGTCGCTAATCCTAAAAATGCTTATCAGCAAAGTGAGCTGGTTCTTGAAGGTGGCGGCGTTGAAATTAATGAACACGGCGTGATACTCACAACCAGCGAATGCTTATTAAACCCAAATCGTAACCCAGAACTTACAAAAGCGGATATAGAACAAACGCTTGTTGACCAACTAGGGGCTACTTCTTTCCTTTGGGTTGATCACGGTTATCTTGCTGGTGATGATACCGATAGCCATATTGATACGCTGGTACGTTTTGCACCAAACAACACCCTAGTTTATGTGCAGTGTGATGATAAAAATGATGAACATTTTGCTGCCCTTGATGCCATGGAAAAGCAACTGCAATCATTTAAAACCGCTAACGGTGAAAGCTATGAGCTTATTGCCTTACCTTGGCCAAAAGCGGTATTCAATGAAGACGGTGAGCGACTACCAGCCACATACGCTAATTATTTAATCATCAATAAAACCGTTTTAGTGCCAATTTATGGTGACGAAAACGACCAACTTGCACTTGGTCAGGTTGCCAAAGCATACCCAGACCACACTGTTGTTGGTATTAATTGCCTGCCAATTATTCACCAATTTGGCAGCTTACACTGTATTACAATGCAATTACCGCGCGGCTTTTTAGCAGGAACAAACAATGACTAAACCAACGCATTTAAAGGTTGCTCTTGTTCAGCAATCAAACACCGATAATGCTCAAAACAATATGGCAAAATCGATTGCAGGTATACGCGATGCAGCAAGCCAAGGCGCTAAGCTTATTGTTCTTCAAGAGCTACACCGTAGTTTATATTTTTGCCAAACCGAAGATGTAGACGTTTTTGATTTAGCAGAAACAATTCCGGGCCCAAGTACAGATACCTTAGGCGCACTTGCCAAAGAGTTGAATGTGGTGATTGTGTCATCATTATTCGAAAAACGTGCGACAGGTCTTTACCACAATACCGCTGTGGTGCTTGAAACTGACGGCAGCATTGCCGGTAAATACCGCAAAATGCATATTCCTGATGATCCTGGCTTTTACGAGAAATTTTACTTCACACCCGGTGATTTAGGTTTTCAGCCTATTCAAACGTCTGTTGGTAAATTAGGCGTATTAGTGTGCTGGGATCAATGGTTTCCTGAAGCCGCACGATTAATGGCAATGTCGGGGGCTGAGATTTTAATTTACCCAACTGCGATTGGCTGGGACCCTCGCGATGAGAAAGACGAACAAACACGTCAAAAAGACGCGTGGGTTATTTCACAACGCGCTCATGCCGTTGCCAATGGCGTGCCTGTGATCAGCTGTAACCGTGTTGGCCACGAAAGTGATCCAAGCGGCCAAAGCGAAGGTATTCAGTTTTGGGGTAACTCTTTTATCGCGGGCCCACAGGGTGAGATTCTAGCCGAGGCTAACAACAGCGATGAGCAATTGTTAGTTGTTGAATTAGACCAAGCACGTAGTGAAAACATACGTCGAATTTGGCCTTACCTTCGTGATCGTCGTATCGACCACTATCAAGACCTAACTAAGATTTATCGAGACTAAGCAGTAAAAACAGTTTAAAGGAGTAGTAAATGGCGTTTGCGCAATGGGCAGCATTGCCTTGGGTAAAATCTGAGAAAGATAAAATTCAATGGGGACAACTTACTGGTAGCGGACTTAGCATCGCCATCGCAGAAGGTGTAAAACAACACAACGAGCTGGTTGTGATAGTCACCCCAGATACGCCAAGCGCCCTACGCCTTGAAACTGAGTTAGAATTTCTATTGCCTGAAAACCCAGTCATGGTCTTTCCTGACTGGGAAACGCTGCCTTATGATCATTTTTCACCACACCAAGATATTATTTCTGCACGCTTAGCCACGTTAAACACATTAAAAAAAGAACAACAAAGTGTTTTAATCGTACCTGTATCAACTTTGATGCTTCGTACAGCGCCAGCATCATTTATTTATGGGTCAACCCTTAACTTTAAAGTGGGTGATACCTTAGATACGCACACTCTACGTGAAAATCTTGAACAAGCAGGCTATTTGCATGTACAACAAGTGATGGAGCATGGTGAATATGCTATCCGTGGCTCTATCGTTGACTTGTATCCTATGGGTAGCCCTCACCCATTCCGTTTAGACTTTTTTGATGATGAGCTCGACAGCATTCGTTTATTTGATGTTGAAAGCCAGCGTTCAGATGAAAAAGTAGACAAAATTGAGCTATTACCAGCTCATGAGTTTCCAACTAACGACTCTGACATTGAGCGTTTTCGTATCAATTATCGTGAGCAATTTGGCGCAAGCTCTGAGCAAGACTCAATTTATATGCAGGTCACCAAAGGTACATGGCCTGCCGGTATAGAATATTATATGCCTCTGTTCTTTGATGAATTGGCAACTATATTCGATTACTTACCTAGCAATACGACGTTTATGCATTTTGGCGATATTGAACATGCTGCTGATCAATTTTGGCATGATGTAAATGTTCGCTATGAAAACCGCCGTGTTGATCCACTTAGGCCTTTACTTGAACCTGTAAAACTATATCAAAGCGTTAATGAACTCTTTGGTGAGTTTGGTAAATACGCACGTATTCGTTTATCTCAAGCGAAACTAGGCACTAAAGCAGGCCATACAAACCTTGCCAGTAAAGAGCTACCAAACGTACGTATAGATCATAAGCTACATGAGCCTTACCAAGGTTTAATTAACTATGTTGCTAGTGAGAAAAAACAAAAAGGCCGCGTACTGCTGTCGGTTGAATCTGACGGACGTCGCGAATCTTTACTGACACTATTAAAACCAAGTGGTTTAAAGCTCAAAGAATTCGAGTCTTTCAGCGATTTTACAAATAGTGCTAGTGATGTTGGCTTAATAGTATCGCCACTTGAACAAAGTGTGGTGTTAGACGGTAAACCGCGTTTAACCATTATCACTGAACAAGAATTATTAGGCATTAAAGTATCGCAACGTAGACGTCGTAAACATAAATACGAAGCCAGCCAAGATGCACTTATTCGTAATCTTGCTGAACTGCGTGAAGGCCAGCCAATTGTTCACCTTGATCATGGTGTAGGCCGCTACCAAGGGCTTGAAACAATTGATGCTGCCGGTGTAATTACTGAGTTTGTTACGATCATCTACGCCAACGAGGCAAAACTATACGTACCTGTTTCTGCGTTACATATGCTTAGCCGTTATTCTGGTGGCGAAGAGGCCTCTGCCCCGCTCCATAAATTGGGCTCCGATGCATGGGAAAAAGCCAAGAAACGTGCCGCTGAAAAAGTTCGTGATGTCGCCGCAGAATTATTAGACATTTACGCTAAACGCCAAGCTAAACCAGGTAATAAGTTTAAGCTTGATGGCAGTGCTTACCGTCAGTTTAGCGACAGCTTCCCATTTGAAGAAACCGATGATCAACGTAATGCCATTGAATCTGTGCTTGGAGATATGCAAAGTAAACAGGCAATGGATCGTTTAGTATGTGGTGACGTAGGCTTTGGTAAAACAGAAGTGGCCATGCGGGCTGCTTTTGTTGCCGTAAATGATAACAAGCAAGTTGCTGTACTTGTGCCAACGACACTGCTTGCTCAGCAACATTATGAAAACTTTAAAGACCGTTTTGCCGATTTACCTATTGAAGTTGGCGTTTTATCACGCTTCAACTCAACAAAAGAGCAAAAAGACACGCTTGAAAAAATGGCTGAGGGTAAATTAGATATTGTTATTGGTACTCATAAACTGATCCAACAAGATATTCAATTTAAAGATCTTGGTTTATTGATTGTTGATGAAGAGCACCGTTTTGGTGTGCGTCAAAAAGAGAAAATCAAAGCATTACGTGCCGATGTCGATATTTTAACACTCACTGCGACCCCTATTCCACGTACATTAAACATGGCAATGAGTGGTATGCGTGACCTGTCAATCATAGCCACACCGCCTGCGAAACGTTTAGCGGTTAAAACCTTTGTTAGACAAAGAGATGCAGAACTTATTCGCGAAGCAATTCTGCGTGAAATTAAACGCGGTGGTCAGGTGTATTTCTTACATAATAATGTTGAAACTATCGACCGAGTTGCTGAAGAAATAAGTGAATGGGTTCCTGAAGCTAGCGTAACAACAGCACATGGCCAAATGCGCGAGCGTGAGCTTGAGCAAATTATGAGTGATTTTTATCACCAAAAATATAACGTGATTGTGTGTACCACTATTATCGAAACCGGTATCGATGTACCCACTGCAAACACCATTATTATGGATAGAGCAGATAAGCTTGGCCTTGCGCAGCTGCATCAGTTACGTGGTCGTGTTGGCCGCAGCCACCATCAAGCCTATGCATACCTCCTGACTGGTAACCCTAAATCACTGAGTAAAGATGCCGTTAAACGATTAGAAGCGATTGAGTCTCTGGAAGACCTGGGTGCAGGTTTTGCGCTCGCAACTCACGACTTAGAAATTAGGGGTGCCGGTGAGCTGCTAGGTGACGATCAATCAGGTCAAATGCAAACCATTGGCTTTAGCTTGTATATGGAGATGCTTGAGCAAGCTGTAAACTCGCTAAAAGAAGGCAAAGAGCCAACCCTAGAGAACTTACTTGGCCAGCAAACTGAAGTTGACTTAAAGCTACCTGCATTATTACCCGATGATTATATTCATGATGTAAATGCGCGATTAGGTATCTATAAACGCATTGCAAGCTGTGCTAATCTCAATGACATGGACGAATTACAAGTAGAGTTGATTGACCGTTTTGGCCTACTGCCTGATGCTACGAAAAACTTATTCAGTTTGCAGCAATTAAAACTACAAGCAAGTAATCTTGGCATTAAGAAGATTGAAGCAAACCCGAAAGGTGGCTATTTTGAGTTTAGCCAGCATACAAAGGTTAACCCTAGCTTCATCATTGGTTTGATACAAAGTGCACCGCAGGTGTATAAAATGGATGGCGCAAACAAACTGCGCTTTGCAATTAGCGAAGCCAACGCTCGTGAACGCTTAAAAATGGTCACTGCAATGATTGCAGATTTTGAGAAAAAGGTTAGCCATTAATGTTGTTTAGAAATAGTTTAATATTGCTTTGTTGCTTATTTACAAGCTCATCATATGCAACACGTTGGTTTGAAATTGAAGTTCTTATTTATAAACAGCGCCTAGCTCCCTACTTACAAGAAGATTTCAGTCTAAAACACGATGAAATCAAGGCTAAGCGTAGCAAAGATATATTATCTCCTGCGTACACAGCACAAGCGAAACAGGCTTGTATTGAAGGTGATAACCGCTTTCGCTCTGATTCGTTTACCGACTCTTTAGTCAATACCAACCCTCATTCTAATGTGTGTGATGACAGTGTTGATTTTTTAGCTAGTTATAATCAACTGCCTGTTACACCCGTTGTTGAACCGCGTGAAGATACTGACGAAATATATCTAATTGCACCAGAGCAATTACAGTTTGTTGATCAAAAAGACCAGCTTGATAAAAAGGGCTTATCTCCTATTTTGCATACAGGATGGCGTTTTCCTGAAATGAGTGAAAGAAGTGCACCAAGCATCCGCTTATTTGCTGGAGAACACTTAGCAAAAAACACAAGATCACTTGAAAATGAAAATAACGATTTTATCAGTTTGATCGATCCTACTGAACGTTTTATTCCCGACCAGCTACAAAACGTGCCAGAGTGGGAATTAGACGGTTTAATGAAAATTTATGTTCGTCACTACCTATTTATAAATGCAGATTTTGATATTAGTCAGCGTCTAGAAAACGGTGATTATGAAAAAGCACGTTTTTCACAATTTAAACGTGTGATCAGTAACGAGATACATTATTTTGATCACCCTCGTATGGGTATGATCTTGCAAATAAGACGCTACAACCATTAATGGATACAATTATGAAAAAATATATGGCAATTGCAGCAGCTGCTGCGGCACTTACTTTAGCTGGCTGTTCAAAAGTAAGTCTAGAAAACTACGAAAAAATTGAAATTGGCATGGATAAAACTGAAGTTGAAGCTATTTTAGGCTCTGCTGATAAGTGTGAAGAAAAAACACTACACACTAACTGTATTTGGGGTAACAAAGACAAAAACATTGAAATTACCCTAGTGTCAGACAAAGTATCGCTTTACAGCAAAACAGGTTTAGACGCTAAATAAACCCTAGTGGGTGGCCAAGGCCACCCTTTTTCATCATTCATCATTTATCTTTTCTTTCAGAATATCTGTTTGCGAGTAAATCCGCTCAATATTGACAATCTTGCTGCGATTTAACGTAATCTTGTAACGCTGATACAAAGTCTCGTCTTCGCTCTGGGTAAACACTAATACAACATTTAATTGATAACGCCTCTCTACCGCTTTCTTAGAGATTTTATTGCTATCAAGATGATAGAGCTTACCTTCGCCTCGCTTTAAGTAGCGAGCAAACGGTGCCAAGCTAAATTGCATGGTTTGTTGAAGCGTATCATATCCGGGTAAAAACGCCTTGGCACTGACATGTGTTTCACTTGCAAAATGTAGCCACTGTGCAGCCTGTTTATTTTGATGCCGGCGCTTAGAAAAGATTTTTCTCACAGCTTTCGGAATACGTTTAAAGCTTGTGTATTCAAGCCAAATGTATTGGCTTGCGATCTTCTCTTTAGTAATACTGTTTTTAAACTGAAAGCGCCACTTTGGTCGGCCTCTAACAATCGCTCGCCAGATCACCCGTGTAATATCTTCTTTGAATATTTCACGAAGGCCATAAATCACACCTAAGATCAAAATCAACGTCGCTGTTACTTCGGTAAAATTTGAACGCGCATTTAATACAACTAACATCACAAATGCCATGATCACAGCAGTTACGGTACCCTTTACCATACGTTTTAAATAACTGTTTAAATGACGGGTGCTACGAGTAAGCACTACCCCATGCTCAATTAAACGTTGTAATAAACGCATTTTATTAGTGATACGATTTGCATCTTCAAGTGTTGATTGCGAGTTATACTCTTGTTCTTCTCGGTAACTGTTTTCTGCTTTACAAAACTCTAAAAGCTCGCTGCGCTCTTTTGCAAAATCACTACTGCGCGGCCCTTCATCTAGTAGTTTCAAAAATGACTGCTCTACATGCCAACTTAAGTAGTTATCGGCGTTTTTATAAAACGGCAGTAGCTTTTCATCATCTGGGGTATAGCGCCTTAGCTTTTTCAACAAGCCTTTGGTTTGCTCGCACAATTCGATAGCGGCAGGATAAAACTCTTCGGCTTCTTGGTGTTTTAGGGTGTCTTTAATATCGGCATTCAGCGCTAGTCGAACTTGATAACAATACAAGTTTAAGTTTTGCCGATAATCTTGCTGTTCACCTTTATTTTTACTAACAAAGCGACTTCTCACTAACGGTAAGTGAATGTTGTTAGCGTTGTACGCAAGATGCGATTTAAAATTGTTATTAAAGAATGATTCTTCACTAAGTGTTTGTGGATTAACACTCATTTCATTCGGAATGGAGAAATATAGGTCGAGTCGTTGCTCTGTGCGTGGTTTAAGCTCAGGCTCGATAATAAAAGATAAGTTTTCGTCTTGTTTAAGCAATATCGCCTCGTTTGTTAAAAGTACCCTTATAGTTTACGCGTTGATATACTTTCAGACAATAAAAAAGGCCCAGTAAAAACTGGGCCTTAGTAATCATTTCAAACTAGATTAGAACTTAACGTTCATACCAGCGAAGAAACGACGACCTAGTACATCGTATGTGTACGGGTCAGTGTTTGAGTCATTGTTACCTGAGTAGTAAGGTGCTTGCTTATCGAATAAGTTGTTAACACCTGCAGAGAATGACACTGTGTCGTTCAGGATGTATGAACCACTGATGTCGTGGTATACAACAGTACCAACACTTGGTACTAGACATTCGCTATCGTCAGCAAGACATGCATAGCTGTCTAAGCCGTCGATCATACGTGCTTGGTATTGTGCATCCCAGTTGTCGCCAGACGCGTTAAGAGTGAAGTTAGACTTAACTTTCGCGTAGCTACCGATACCTGAAGTTACAAGACCTGTGTAATCGATTGTGCTTGTGCCTGAATCAACGATGTACTCATCAAGGATAGTTACATCAAGACCTGTGCGCCAGTTAAGACCTGCAGCTTCAAATGCATACTTGAAGTTTACGTCGTAACCTTTAGTAGATTCGTTACCAATGTTTTGTAATTGGTTATTGAAGCTAATGCGACCAGTGCTTTGGTTGAAGTTGATTGCAGAAGACTGACATAGTGCAGTATCTTGGTTCTTGTATGCGCCCGTAGAAGCATCAAGACAGTTTTCAACGATGTATTGGTTGTTTACGCTTGAAATTGAGTTTTCGATTTCAATTTCGTAGTAGTCAACAGTCATTGAGAAACCATCTAACCACTCTGGAGCGTATACGAAACCAGCTGTTACTGTATCAGCAAGCTCTGGAGTTAATTGGTCGTTACCACCAACAGTTACTTCAGCTTGGTCTTGTGCACCAGGGAAGTTTACTTGTTCGAATGAAGGTGATTTACCTTGGTAAAGCTCAGATACTGTAGGAGCACGGAATGCAGTTGAACGAACAGCACGTAGCATTAGTTCGTCATTCACACGCCAAGTTAGACCTAGTTTCCAAGTCTCATCTGAACCAAATGTGCTGTAATCGAATGCACGAACAGCAGCGCTTAAGTCAACCATTTGTGCAAATGGTGCATCAGCTAGAAGTGGAACAGCGAATTCTACGTAAGCTTCGTTTACGTCAAAACGACCACCAGTTGGCTCAACACGTGGGTCATTTGCAAGACCTTGTGAAGTTAGTGAATCTGGAACGTACCATGCTTTTTCTTCACGACGCTCGATACCAGCAGCGAAACCAACGTAACCAGCAGGAAGTTCCATTACTTCACCGTTAAGGCCAGCAGAAAGAACTAATAATTGGCTACCACCTGAATTGTTTTCAGTGTAGTTGTACTGTGCAAGGTTGCTACCTGACCAATCAGCTTGATCAAGTGGGTTAAAGTCACCCTCTTCGATTGCGTCTTGGATTGAACCCATGTTTAGTAGGTTAGTTGCGCGGTCAACTGAGTCGTTACGACCGAATACTACTGAAGTATCCCAGCCCCAACCATTGTCGAATGCACCGTCAAGACCGATTACTGCGCGAACTGTGTCAACAACTTGCTCATAACCACGAGGACCAACATCAGTCATACGACGACCGTAAGAGATGTCTTCACCGTCAGCTACACCGTGAGAAAGAAGTGAATCACCCATTGTTTCTGCATCATAAGTGAAGTCAAACCATACTGGCTGTGGAGCCATTTGTTGAGTTGACCAACGCTTAGAGTAAGTGAACTCAGAAACTAAACGCGTTTCATCAGTTACGTCAAAGTGGCCGATACCTGTTAGGTTTAAACGACGCATTGGCGTGTAAAGGTAGCTTGTTGCTGAGTAGTTGTAAGCATCACCTGCTGAAGTGAAGTCGTGCCACTCGCCGTCTGCTTGACCTTGTAAGCTTGCATTTTCAGCCCAAACGTGACCGAAAGGCGTGTAAGAAGAACCACCACAGTAGAAGCTACCGTTATCGTAATCTTCTTCGATTGGACAATCAGAGAAATCACGGTCTGCTTGAGAAGCATCGCCACGGTCAGTGTATTGTAAACCAATTACAACGTTACCACGGTCAAAGCTTGAACCCATTGTGATATCGAAAGACGTTTCGTCTGCATCGCCTTCACCAGTGATAGCACCGTTAAGGTTCATGTCTAGACCTTCGAAGTCGTCTTTTAAGATGATGTTAACAACACCAGCTACCGCGTCAGTACCGTATACAGCAGATGCGCCGTCTTTTAGTACTTCAACTTGCTTAATCATTGATACTGGGATTGTGTTTAAGTCAACAGTAGATGCTGCACCAGTACCAGAGTTGATCATACGACGACCATTAACTAGTACTAGAGTACGTTGTGCGCCTAAACCACGTAGGTCAACACGTGCGTTACCGCCTGAACCGTTGTTAACAGCAGGGTTAGTCATCGCACCGCTTGCTGCAGTCATTTTTTGTAGAACGCCATCGATGCTTGATGCACCCATTGCTTTGATGTCATCTGCGCCGATTAAAGTTACAGGACTAGACGTCTCCATATCGGTACGCTTAATGCGAGAACCTGTAACTTGAATTTTTTCAATAGACTCTGCTGCATCATCAGCAGCTAAAACTTGCATGCTTGAAAACATTGGGATTGCTGAAACAACAGCTAAACCAAGAATTGATTTTTTCATGTGAAAACCCTACTTGTTGGAAATTTACCTTTAATCAGGTAGCGCTCGTTATTATTAGAATCACGAGTCAGCGGAGGGCAACTTAGGCTCAGTTAACTGAACTAAAACTGAATGGAAGATTAAATAAAAAACACCACAAAAATGACGGACCTATTTCAGGTAATAAGGTTTCATGATGTATCAATGTTAACAGAAAAAAACACTTCTATATCAGAAAGGTAAGATTCTTTAGTAGCAAAAAAAACATGATTGAAATCAATTGCACGCACTTTGTAATCAAGTGTAACTAAAGCCCAATTAGTGCTACAAATGAAATTTTTACAAGTTGATCACACCACGTTATAAAAACCGTAAAAGCTTGGTAAGACTGCTAACCATACTTATTCACTAAAATTAACTAAATAGACAAAGTTAGCCTGTTAAACAGTGAATTAGAGGATGATTTTTTACTTTTGTTCCATCAGTTTGAAACTAACGTATAAAAATACGTTTAATGAAGAGCATTAAAGTATAAATAAATGACAAGGTAATGACGTTACTCACAGCTTCAGCGAAATTCGAAGCTGTGAGTAATAAAAATAGCGGTTGGTGTTAGCGAGTTTGAATTGAATCGAAATAATAAAACAAAGTACGAGGCTGATTATCAACAGTGTTATAAGTAAGCGTCATTTTCCAAGTCATAACAGGTTCAGAACACGCTCCGACCATAGTGTCAGCAACCCAAACCTGCCCTTTGCGTTTAAACTGTAGTGGGATGAATCCCATATACATAGTGACACCTTCAAGTTTTGCAGCTAGATTTTTGGCCCCGTTTGGCAGCTTTAGGTTAATTGCAAAAGGCGTTTCCGGGCTGATGTCTGGGTTACTCAGCCAAGCTTCTGCATTATTTGGGTAATAACAATGACGATTGTTCTCACAACTTGTACTTGTGCTGTCCTCTTCTATACTTTGGCTATCACATGCAGCTAAAAACACACTAAAAAGGAACACGGTGAATAAACTAGTTCGCACTCTATTTGCCTGTATAAAATAAAAGCGGATACTAATTAGCTACCCGCGAAAAGACAACCATGCTAGATGGAATAAGCTAATAAAAATACAAACTCTGACAAAAAATAACCAACAAAGCGCTAAAATTTGATTGATGTCATAATTTTATGCAATTGACCTATCTTTTTAAGGTCAAAAATTTTATCATTTCCATCGCAAAAATAAGGGTTTCTCGAGTTTGTTTTCTGAAGCTAGCACCTCTAAGTTGGCTTTAGGTAACACGCTTGTGAAGTAATAGTAGGCCCCACTTTTAATAAAGTGGGTAATTCATTTCTAAAACGCATTAATTGCAGCGGAAGCCAGAAAATGAGCCAAACAGTAGCATCACAAACTGAGTACAATTATAAAGTTGTACGCCAATTCGCTATTATGACAGTGATTTGGGGCATCGTTGGCATGAGTGTTGGGGTTCTGATTGCTGCCCAATTAGCTTGGCCAGCACTTAACTTTGATACACCATGGTTAACTTACTCTCGACTACGTCCGTTACACACGAACGCAGTAATTTTCGCATTTGGTACAAGTGCACTTTTTGCGACGTCTTATTACGTCGTACAACGTACATGTCAAACGCGCCTTTTCTCAGATAAACTAGCAGCCTTCACCTTCTGGGGTTGGCAACTTGTTATCGTACTAGCAGCGATTACCTTACCATTAGGTATCACAAGCTCTAAAGAATACGCAGAACTTGAATGGCCAATCGATATTCTTATCGCCGTTGTTTGGGTGACTTACGCAGTTGTATTCTTTGGTACGTTAATCAAGCGTAAAGTATCGCACATCTATGTTGCGAACTGGTTCTACGCTGGTTTCATCATTACTGTTGCCGTTTTACACATTGTAAACAGCATGGCAATTCCAGTTTCACTAACTAAATCATACTCTATCTACGCAGGTGCTGTAGATGCAATGGTTCAGTGGTGGTACGGTCACAACGCTGTTGGTTTCTTATTAACTGCTGGTTTCTTAGGTATGATGTACTACTTCGTACCAAAACAAGCAGGCCGCCCTGTTTATTCATACCGTCTATCGGTAGTTCACTTCTGGGCTCTTGTTTCTTTGTACATCTGGGCAGGTCCTCACCACCTACATTACACTGCGCTTCCAGATTGGACGCAAAGCTTAGGTATGGTTATGTCAGTTATCCTATTCGTTCCATCTTGGGGTGGTATGATCAACGGTATCATGACGTTATCAGGTGCATGGCATAAACTACGTACTGACCCAGTACTACGTTTCTTAGTTGTTTCTCTATCTTTCTACGGTATGTCTACGTTCGAAGGCCCAATGATGGCTATCAAGTCAGTAAACGCGCTTTCTCACTACACTGACTGGACTGTAGGTCACGTACACTCAGGTGCACTAGGTTGGGTTGCAATGATTTCTATCGGTGCTATCTATCACCTAATCCCTGCACTATTCTCACAAGGCCGTATGTACAGTGTTAAACTAGTTAACACGCACTTCTGGTTACACACTGTTGGTGTTGTTTTATACATCGTAGCAATGTGGATCTCAGGTGTTATGCAAGGTCTAATGTGGCGTGCAGTAAACTCAGACGGTACGTTAATGTACAGCTTTGTACAGTCATTAGAAGCTTCGTATCCGTTCTATGTAATGCGTTTCCTAGGCGGTGTATTCATCGTAACAGGTATGCTAATTATGGCTTACAACGTTTATCGTACTATTGCTGCGAAGAAAGATTCGCTTCAACTAGACGCTGACGCACAATTGGCATAATGGAGTAGCACGATGAGCAATAATAATTCACAAAACAAACACGAAATAGTCGAAAAGAACGTTGGCCTTATGGCTATCTTGACTGTCTTTGCAATCAGCTTTGGTGCACTAGTTGAGATTACTCCCCTAATGTTCCAAGATGATACGACTAAACCTGTTGATGGCCTACGCCCTCTTACAGCATTAGAAATGGAAGGCCGTGACATCTACGTGCGTGAAGGTTGTTACAACTGTCACTCACAAATGATTCGCCCTTTCCGTGACGAGGTTGAGCGTTATGGTCACTACTCTGTAGCTGGTGAGTCAGTATGGGATCACCCATTCCAATGGGGTTCTAAACGTACTGGTCCTGACCTAGCTCGTGTTGGTGAGCGTTACTCAGACGATTGGCACCATGCTCACTTAATGGATCCACGTGCAGTGGTTCCTGAGTCAAACATGCCAGCGTTTCCTTGGTTAGACGAAAACAGAGTCGATACGACCCATACACTTAAAAAGCTTCAAATATTCCGTGATAGCTTCGGAATTGACAAAGCTAGCGACCGTTACGACGGTAAAGGTTATGGTAGTGACGAAGAGCTACAAGCTGACATTGCGAAAATCGAAGCCATGAACGATGGTAAAGGCGCAACTGAAATGCAAGCTCTAATCGCTTACTTACAACAGCTTGGCACACACTTGAAGTAATTATTATGGATTACGGAACATACAGAGGCATTTTGACTCTGGTAATTTTAGTACTGTTTATTGTGATTGTTGTATGGGCATACAGCAAGCGTAGCAAAAGCCGATTTGATGACGCTGCTAATGCCATATTTGAAGATGAAAAAAAACACAACAACACAATCTCTAACGAGGAAAAGGAGTCTGAGAAATGACTAGCTTTTGGAGTATATGGGTTATTGTATTAACCCTAGCGTGTCTTGCTATCATCTTCGGCCTACTTCTGTGGAACTTGAAAAACTACACAGGTGTTAAAGAAGGCGAAAGCTGTGGTCACGAGTTTGACGGCATTGAAGAACTAAATAACCCACTTCCAAAATGGTGGACTTACATGTTCTTCGCAACATTTATTTGGTCTGTATACTATCTTGCAGCCTACCCTGGTTTAGGTAACTGGGAAGGTTTAGGTAAATGGACAAGTTCTAACCAAGGTATTACTTCTCTAGCTGAGTCTAAAGAAGCGACTGAACAAGCATTAGCTAATGGTGAGAACGTTCAATTAGACCAAGAATTTATTGCCGCTGATGAGCGTTTTGGCCCAATCTTTGAGTCATTTGCAAAACAAGATATTGAAACACTAGTTAAAGATGAAAAAGCGCTTGAGATTGGTCAACGTTTGTTCTCACAAAACTGTGCACAATGTCATGGTTCAGATGCACGTGGTGGTCAAGGCTTCCCTAACCTAACGGATAACGATTGGTTATATGGTGGCACACCAGACAAAATCAAAGAAACACTTCTTTATGGTCGTGTAGCTGCAATGCCACCATGGGGTGATGCGCTTGGCGAGCAAGGCATTAAAGAAATGACTGCTCACGTACTTAGCCTTTCAGGCCGTACAGTTAACCAAAAAGACGCTGCTGCAGGTGCTGCTAAGTTTGCAATGTGTGCTGCGTGTCACGGTGCTGACGGTAAAGGTTCGGTTGCACACAACTTACCATTTGGTGCACCTAATCTAACAGATAACATCTGGTTATATGGTGGTTCAAAACGTGCTGTTGAAGAAACACTAACCAATGGCCGCGCAGGTGTAATGCCAGCATGGAAAGACATTTTAGGTGAAGATAAAGTACACCTACTAACTGCTTACGTTTACAGCTTATCGCAAGATAAATAACCACGCGGTTAAAAAAATGTATAAACAATTAATCATTTAATTCAATAGATTAATTAAGATCAAAAAAGCCTCTATCTAGAGGCTTTTTTTTAGTCTTTTGCTTTTAAATCCGATAAAATGCTTACAACGTTTTTAAAGGTATAAGTACTATGAAACCCACTCCTTGGTATAAAAACTTTTGGCCATGGTTTTTAATCTCTTTTCCTCTTGCAGCGATCATTGGCTGCGCTGGTCTTATTTATATGGCAATTGGTAACGGCCCAGATATGGTTGTTGATGATTACTATAAAAAAGGTAAAGCAATTAACCTTGAACTCAGCAAATTTAATAAAGCAAAAGCGCTTTATTTACATGGCGATTTAAATGTTACTAACGACAAAGTTGCATTCACCTTCACTAAAGGTGATGCAAGCAATGTCCACTCTTTAAAAATGTCATTTTATCATCGCACCATTAAGGCAAATGACTTTGATGTGAGCTTAATGAAAAACGCCCATGGCGATTTTACAGCCCTACTCGACGCTCATGTTGACGGCGCATATACAGTGTTTATTGAACCAATAGATAACAGTTGGAAACTCAAAGAAGACATCATTTTACCAACTGATAAAACAATTTCGATTAGCCCTGAATATAAGTAGTAAACTCTAATGTCCGATAATTGCTTTCATTGTCTTGAAAGTGTGCCAAAAGGCTTTAATGCGACTGTCGAAATAGACGGTAAGGCACAACCTATGTGTTGTATTGGTTGCCAAACGGTTGCAGAAAATATCGTCGCCCAAGGCATGACCGATTACTATAAATTTAGAACCGTACGCTCTGGTAAAGTTGAACAACTTGTTCCAGAGCAACTCGAGTTGATCAAAAGTTACGATAACGAAGATATTCAAGACGAGTTTATTTCTGCCTCTAATAATTTATCCGAGGTGCTACTAACGGTTGAAGGCATAACCTGTGCTGCTTGTGCGTGGTTAATCGAAAAACAATTACTCAATCTAAAAGCGATAAAACGCGTTGATGTAAATACATCGACCAACCGTGCCATGATCCAATGGGATAAATCGGTTACTCCGCTTAGCCAAATTATTACCTCATTACACGAAATCGGCTATAAAGCTTATCCGTTTCAGGCAGACCTTGAGGCCAGTCAAAAACAGCAAGCTGCTAAAGCCTATATCCGCCGTTTAGGTGTTGCGGGTCTAATGACCATGCAAGTAATGATGTTCGCTTTTGCCATGTATTTTGGCATGTTCTCGGGCATGGAAGAAAACTTCGAACAGTATTTCCGCTGGATAAGCCTTGTGCTTGCTTCACCGGTAATTCTCTATAGTGCCCTACCATTCTTAACTAATGCGATTAATGGTTTAAAAGCAAAACAGCTAAATATGGACCTACCCGTATCTTTAGCAATTTTTGGTGCTTATGGGGCAAGTTGTTATGCCACTTTAATGTCTGTTGGCGAAGTTTATTTTGAATCTATCTGTATGTTTACCTTTTTATTATTACTAGGTAAATATTTAGAATTTAGAGCTCGCTTAAAAGCCAGTGAGTTTACTGCTAACTTGCAAAAGTTACTGCCCCTTACAGCCCGTATCATCGATGAAAACAATCAAGAATCAATTATCGCAGCTAAAAAGCTAAGACTAGGTGATGTTGTATTAATTAAAGCAGGCGAAACAATTCCTGCTGACGGTATCATTATACAAGGTCAAACAACTGTTGATGAAGCCATGATGACAGGTGAGCATCAGCCAGTTAATAAGTTTATTAACCATCAAGTATACGCAGGGACTATTAACCACGATGGTGTGATCCGTATTGAGATCAACAAAATCGGTCAAAATACCTTACTTAATCAAATTATAAAGTTACAACACACAGCTTTAACTAAACGCCCAAGATTAGTTGAAATAACTGATAAGGTGGCTCAGTGGTTTGTAGCGTGTTTATTAGTGTTTGCGTCAATTACAGCGATTGGCTGGTATCAAATAGACCCTGAGCATGCTTTTTGGATTACTATTTCGGTGCTTGTTGCAACCTGCCCTTGCGCACTGAGCTTAGCGATTCCTACCGCCCTTACGTGTGCAGTAGCAAGCCTGACAAAGCGTGGAATTTTAATTAAACAAGCCCATGTATTAGAAACGCTACCGCAACTAACCGATATTGCCTTTGATAAAACAGGCACCCTTACCCAAGGTCGTTTCACTATAGAGCGAGTTGAACTAGTAAACAGCCAGTATAGTGAAGCTGACGCATTACGACTAGCAGCGCAACTTGAAAGTTTCTCTGAGCACCCGATTGCTAATGCGTTCGCTGGTTTCAACGATACAGTGAACCCAATTGAGAATGTTACAATCGAACCGGGTAAAGGCATTACAGCGGAACTTAATAATCAGCACTATGCGATAGGTAAAAGTGGCTGGTTCGATACTGATAAAGCAGATGCTCAAGCAACCTTGTATATCAATAAACAAGTAGTTGCGCGCTTTTACCTAGCCGATAGCTTACGTAACAACGCAGAAAAATTGATTACTAAACTGCATTCACAGCAGCTCAAGTGTCATATGTTAACTGGTGATGCTTCAAACAGTGGTGAGCAAATTGCTAAGCAGTTAAATTTAGATACTGTACATGCAGCATGTAGCCCTCGTGACAAACAAACCCATGTTGAAGCATTGGCTAGCAAAGGTGCCATTGTTGCTATGGTTGGTGATGGTGTGAATGATAGCCCGGTATTTGCAAGTGCCCATTTATCTATTGCGATGGAAACTGGCGCCGATATTTCCAAAAATAGTGCCGATGTGGTATTACTCAATAGTGATCTAACCGCCATTGAACATTTGCTTACTGTCTCGAAGAAGACTCGCCGTATTGTTAAGCAAAACTTGGCATTATCACTTATTTACAATGGTTCGATTTTACCACTTGCAGCACTAGGACTTGTAGCTCCTTGGATGGCCGTTATTGGTATGTCTGCAAGCTCCATTTTGGTTATTACCAACTCATTAAGGTTATTAAAACTATGAGTATCATCTACATCCTCATCCCAATTGCCATTTTATTTGTGCTAATTGCTATTGGTGTGTTCTTTTGGGCTGTAAAAAGCGAACAATTTTCTGATTTAAACAAACAGGGCCACAGTATCCTGTTTGAAGACGATAAAGAGCAGCACAACAAAAGTAATGATTGATCCGCTGTTTATTAGTGCATTTGTAATGGGCTTGTTAGGCAGTGGTCACTGTCTGGCTATGTGTGGTGGTATTTCCAGTAGTTTACAACTTGCCGCTAGCAAAAATCGTGCAGTTCGCTTTTCTGTTGCTTATAACCTTGGCAGAGCGCTCAGTTACATGCTTGCCGGTGCTCTAGTAGCCGGTATTAGTAGTCGCTTCGCTGCACAAAATACCTCAATCTCAGTAGGTTTATCGTTTCTAAGTGGTATTTTTATGCTACTTGTTGGGATTTATATCATGCGCCTAGCGCCCACCCTACAGTGGCTAGAAAAATTAGGAAAAACGCTAGTATGGCAGCATTTATCTAAACTGAATCGTTATTTACTACCTGTCGATACAACGCCAAAGGCCCTGTTGTATGGCGCTTTATGGGGATGGCTGCCGTGTGGATTAGTTTATTCGGCACTAACTTGGGCACTTACCAGCCCTTCTGCCCTTCACGGTGCTGGGGTAATGTTATTTTTTGCCTTAGGGACATTTCCTGCAATGATTAGTATTGGTCTAGTCAGTCAAAAAATAAACACTATTTTCAACCATGTTTGGATTAGGGTTATTCTAGGCAGCGTAATAATATGGTACGGTATATACTTATTAATTATAGCAACCGATAAGCTAATTCATTAATCTTAGCGGTTGTTAACTTATTTGAATGGATTTGATGTATGGACTTCTCACAAAACAAGTCAAAAGGCTTATGCACAATTAGCTGTAATAATTGCAGTATCAGCCAGCTATGTTTACCATTTTCATTAAACGGTCAAGAAATGGATCGTCTAGATGAAATCATCGAACGTAAAAAACCACTGCATAAAGGTGATTATTTATTTGAATCTGGTGAAAGCTTAAATGCCATTTATGCTGTGCGCTCAGGTTCGTTTAAATCTTACACTCTATCTGAACAAGGTGACGAGCAAATTACCGGTTTCCATTTAGCTGGCGATTTAGTCGGTTTCGATGCAATCAACAAAATGGCACATCAAAGTTTTTCTCAAGCCCTTGAAACATCTATGGTGTGTGAAATTCCATTCGATACGCTTGATGAATTAGCCGGTAAATTACCAAAATTGCGCCAACAAATTATGCGTTTAATGAGTAATGAAATTAACTACGACCAAGAAATGCTGTTGTTACTCAACAAAAAATCAGCTGAAGAGCGCCTTGCAAGTTTTATTTACAACTTGGCTGAACGCTTTGGTGAGCGTGGTTTTTCACGTAAAGAATTCCGTTTAACTATGACGCGTGGTGAAATCGGTAACTACTTGGGCCTAACTGTTGAAACAATTAGCCGCCTTTTAAGTCGCTTTCAAAAGGCTGGTTTTATTAAGGTTGAGGGCAAGTTTATCACCATTTTGGACCAGCAGGCACTTGCTACAACAGCGGCAATTAAATGTAAATAGAGTTTGATTTAACGCAACTTTATACTGTTTACCCCTTTAACTGTTCTAAATTTAGGTTACACTCAAAGTACTACTTTTTGCGGAACAGTTAAGGAGCAGCACATGGACGCAATTAAACGAATTTTAGCAGTTATAGACCCAACTAAAGAGCAGCAACACAGTTTAAGCCGCTCAATCGATCTAGCCAAAAAATCTGGCGCGACCATCACCGCTTTCCTCAGTATCTACGACTTCTCTTATGAAATGACAACTATGCTTTCAGCTGATGAGCGTGAAGCAATGCGAGAAGCCGTGATAAAAGACCGCCAAGAATGGTTAAATGAACAAATTGCACTTTATCCAGAACTCACTATTGATAGTTGTGTGGTTTGGCATAACCGTCCTTACGAAGCTATTATTAACACCGTGATCAACGATGGTTTTGATCTTGTTGTTAAAGGCACTCATCAACACGACACACTAAAATCGGTTATTTTCACACCTACCGACTGGCACCTTATTCGTAAGTGCCCTGCTCCAGTGTTACTTGTTAAAGAAAAAGAATGGCCAGCTCAGGGGAATATTCTAGCGGCTGTGAACGCGGTGAGTGAAAATGAGCAACACCTTGAACTTAACAAGCGTATTATTAATGATGCCCGCTTCATTTGTGACTTAGCCAATGCCACGCTTAATATTGTAAATGCGTACCCAGCAACACCGGTTAATATTGCAATAGAAATCCCAGAGTTTAATCCTGGCGTTTATAACGAATCAGTTAAAAAACATCACTTTGAATCAACGCTCTCTTTAGCTAAAGGGTTTGATATTGACCAAGCTCAATGCTACATAGAGGAAGGTTTACCAGAAGATGTCATTCCAGATGTTGCTGCACGCCTTAACAGCGAGTTAGTAGTGATTGGTACTGTTGGTCGCACTGGCTTGAGTGCTGCGCTTGTTGGTAATACTGCAGAGCACGTTATTGATAGTCTTGATTGCGATGTCTTAGCCCTAAAACCAGATGGCTATGTGAGCCCACTCGCTAAGTAACAACCTGAATATGTATTAAAAAAGCCCCAGTTTGGGGCTTTTTTTATATATTTGTTACATCAATGAACAATGATTCATCAATGTTTGTTGATGAGACCACCGCCTCGCTAAAGTCATAGCTTTCACGATTGCCTTCTCTATCAAGTGGTAAGTTTTCAAAATCAAACAAGTTTCTATCAGCAAGCTGGCTTGGGCTGACATTCTGTAAAGACTTAAAGATACTCTCAACGCGACCTGGAGTTTTCTTATCCCACTCTGTCAGCATCGCTTTAATTGATTGACGCTGTAGATTTTCTTGAGAACCGCATAGGTTACATGGAATGATCGGGAAATCTTTGTGCTCAGCGTATTTAATTAAATCTTTTTCACGACAATATGATAACGGACGAATAACTACGTTACGTTCATCATCTGAACGTAATTTTGGTGGCATCGCTTTTAATCGTGAACCATGGAACATATTTAAAAACATAGTTTCGACGATGTCATCCAAGTGATGACCTAGTGCTAGTTTGGTCGCACCAATTTTTTCTGCAAATGAGTAAAGTGTACCGCGACGAAGTCGTGAACACAGACCGCAGGTTGTTTTGCCCTCTGGTACTTTTTCTTTTACTACTGAGTAAGTATCTTTATCAACGATGTAATACGGGATATTTAGCGTTTCAAAGTAATCAGGCAAAATATGCTCAGGAAAACCAGGCTGCTTTTGATCAAGGTTTACGGCAATCACTTCAAATTTAATTGGCGCAGCTTTTTGTAAATTAAGCAAAATATCAAGCATTGCGAATGAATCTTTACCACCACTGATACATGCCATAACAACATCGCCGTCTTCAATCATGTTGTAATCAGTAATCGCATTACCAACATGCCTTCTTAGACGCTTTTGAAGTTTATTAAATTCAAGAGTTTCTTTTCTAGTATCAGTTTGATTCATTTGCTCTGCTCATACAGGCTTTACTAAGCCATGTTTCATAGTAAAAAGTTCGGCGTGGATTATACGGACTTTTTGAGCCAGTTGAAATGATTAGCTTGGGATAATTAAAAAGCATAACTCGTGAAGATATTACGTAAACTAAGGCTCTTTATGAATAGCATTAAAGGATCATCAATTTACAGGCTTATTTTAGGGTTTTCTGACTTCAATAAGCTAACTTCATTTTACTGTGCATTTATAACGCGAAGCTGTACAAGCAAGATCAGGCCAATCATCTCTGCCCCAGCAGTATTTATCATTTCTAAGTGGTTTTAGGTGCCAAACTACAGGTTTACCTTTTTTATCTAAGCGAGTTTCATTTTCAAGCTGCACTCGAATTAAATTTTTCTCTGTCGATAAAATAGTATATACAAAGGTTTTTCTTGCTTCAGTCTCAGAAATATAGCCCTGCTCGTCATAAGAGATTTCTAATGTTTTGTTTTTAAACGCTATAGTATGAAAATTAGCTTCACAAACTGGGCTATTTGTAGACTGCCATGAGCCTTGTAACTTAGTTTGCATTTCTTGGTTGATAGGTGAATAACTGCTACAAGCTGAACATAGCAGTAAAATAACAAAAAATGCCGGAATAATTTTCATAATTATGCTTTTAAGTCCCTGAAAAGTTGACGTTTAGCATAACGAGAATCGTAAAAATGTCCAGCAATAAGCTTAATACAAAACAAAGGGCACATGAGCCATGCGCCCCTTGTTAACCTTAAGTGTTTTTAGTTTTTGTCTTATTTTTTGCCATTCGTTTGGCACGTTTTATTGCCGATTTTTTAGAAGCATTTTTCTGCGCTATTTTTAACACTTTAGCTTCTTTTAACTGCTTTTTGGCTTCTTTCAACCGCTTTTTAGCATTTTTAGCCAGGCTCTCTGCTTCGCTGGCACACTCTACAGCGGCTTGTGCTTTAAGTGCTGCATCTTTTGCAATTTCAGAGGTTCTGGCCACCTCTATTTTACTTTTTTCGATAACTTTTTCGAGCTTTGCAAGGCGCTTTTTAAATATTGACTCTGAATTTTTCATTGTATTCTCCTTTACTGACGCGTAGACATGCGGGTAGGTTCAGTGACAATAAGCGGGTCAACCCGATTGACTATATCCTGATCTTTTTCTGGGTAATCCAAACAACTTAAGAAATGACGCATACAGTTGATACGACCCCGTTTTTTATCATCAGAGCGAATTTGTGTCCAAGGCGCATCTTTTGTATGGGTATGAAACATCATCGCATCTTTCGCGTCACTATAATCATGCCATTTAGCCAATGATGCCATATCAACCGGACTCAGCTTCCATTGCTTAAGCGGGTCGTTTTGACGTGATTTAAAGCGTCTGAATTGCTCTTCTCTACTGACCGAAAACCAATATTTAAATAGCTTAATACCGCTATTCACCAACATACGTTCAAGTTGTGGTGTTTGACGCATAAACTCTAAATATTCGTGATCATCACAAAAGCCCATTACCTTCTCTACACCGGCTCGGTTATACCAAGAGCGATCAAATAGTATAATTTCACCTTTGCTTGGCAGGTGATTAATGTAACGCTGAAAGTACCATTGTTCTCGCTCTCTTGAAGTTGGTTTTTCTAAAGCCACTACGTGCGCACCACGCGGATTTAAATGCTCCATAAAGCGTTTAATAGTGCCTCCTTTACCCGCCGCATCTCGACCTTCAAATAAAACCACTATTTGTTGATTGGTCTCTTTTACCCAACCTTGCATTTTCAAAAGTTCAATTTGCAGTTCGTGTTTATGGCGCTCGTATTCAACCAGGTCCATTTTGCGTTTATATGGATATTTACCGTCTGCATTCCACTTTAGGCTTGGGTTTTTAACATTTAAATCAAAAATTACATTCTGTTTCGCATTGGCTTCGGCTAATTTCTGTTTTTTAACTGATACAGGTTCGACATTGACTATCTGCATAACGACTCCTTTTAAACTATAAGTACCTATATTGAGATCTTTATAGTTTTACTTTAAGCCAGTTATTGCTAAGTAACTTGATCTAAATCTATATTTTTATTTCTTGAAAAATCATTAAAAAATATAAAGTTAGCACTTTATAGCTAATTAAAAATAAGCCTATAAAAGTAAAATCAAGCCCTTTTTCTATAGTAAAAAACAATCAGATAAAACCTATATCTTCATACCGTTTTCATATCTAAATACAAGCTGTTACTTAAACTGCGCTGCAATACAAGTAATTAGAAAAAATATTAAATGAGGGAATAAACTAGACAAGAGAAGCTGTTATATAAATTGCTTTATTTATATTGAATTTTCAATTTTGATACTAAACTAAAGTAACGAGATAAACTTTTAAAAAAAGAGACACAAGAACTATCTTCTCAACATTGAAAAAGGGACCTTAATAAGATCCCTTTTGTCGATATTTAAACGATTTTAGCCGATGTATAGTGGTTATTTAACGATCCAAGGCGTGGCGCTAATAAGCTTAGCATGACTGCTTAATACCGTTTCATCATCTTGCCAGTCATCAGAAACCTTAATTGAGCAACGTTGCTCCTTACAGCTAACACCGTTTGCCGAGATAGCATCTTGGCCGTTAAATTTTAGTACAACACCTTGTTGTTCAGGCAGCAAAAACCACATTAATTTGCTAACGAAAAAGCCCGACAAATCAGATAGTAGCTCGTCAAATTCTTCATTTAACGTATACAAGTTTGCTTTACTAAGCTCAAAATCAGCCAGATCAGTTGCTTCAATTTGCAACCTTAATTGACAATCATGTTTTGGATTTTCTGGCTGAACAACAATAACGGCTTTATCTGTATCTAGCTGCTTATCAAAAGGTAAAAGCAATTGAGCTTTATCTGTATAAGTTAAGTCAAACTCTTGTTTCTCTGTAATTATTTTACCTGATTTGATTGTACATACTTCGCTAGTAGCAATATCAGACAAATAAAAATTAACTTGAGCGTATTGAAATTCGCCTTTATTAACGACTTTCAAACGATCATAAAAACCATCGTATGCAACAACAAATTCAGTAGCAGCGGCCTTAGAGGCAACTGCACCTAGTGCAACCGCAATGGTTGTAAATTTTAACCACGGAAGGAATTTATTCATCAAAGTAAGCTCTGTTTTGATTTATCATTTTATTTAATTCTTCAATGTACGCTTCACCGCGCTCAGAATACGACAACAAGCCCTGTGTTAGCTTAGTAGCATCAATTGGCTTTTGCTGGCGACGTAAATCGGCTCGAATTGATCGTAAATCTTTATACGCTGCGTGAGTATTAATATTTTTAAAATATGAGCTTACAGCAGCACGTACCGATTTAAAAGCAGTCACTTCATGAGCGGCTTCGTTGGCTCGACGACGTGGTACCATGCCACAGCCTTTTTTATAACACCACTGACCGAAAAAGTTTAAGCCAATTCGAGCAAAACGTGACGTACCCCATGCTGATTCGTTAGCCGCCTGCATAAGCGCAAGTTCTTTTGGAATGATATCTACACGGCGCAGAGCTTGGGTCAGTGATAAGGTATCAATAGTGGTTGGTAACTTGTAGCTGGTCAGTATTTTCTTAATATCTGATTGCTGTTTACTACTTAGCGGCTCATTATACTCAAGCATCATGCGTGCAATTTCTATGAGCGCACGTTGTTGTAGGATCTTTTTATTCTCAGCCTCAACATCAGGACGGATAAAGTCAAAAAATGCATGTTTCTTTTCTTTCACATCAGTAAACGCTGCAAAATCAGGCAGTTTTACATTATGTAATGGCTTTTCTTTTTTGATTACGCGCTGAGTGCCAATAGGTGTTGTCTGTGACTGTTCATCCCCCTCATCCAGAGTATCTTTATCCATAAATGGCGACAACAACGCCCATGCAAAAAAAGCGGCCAGTAAAGCTCTAAAAACGTAATTCAGCATGTATTCTCTCAAATAAACTTTTACTAATATGCGGTAACTTCACGCACACACAATGGCGAAGTATACCAAAGCAGACATTTTTTGGCGAATTAGCCCTGAGATAGTTTCTTAAAGTATAACTAAAGAAGCGTTATGAACCGCCAATTTACTCGCAATTTTCAAGCGCTTGCGTATACTTAAATGCAACCAAACGAGAAATAGGAAGGTTATTTTTATGTGCCAATCTTGGCAAGCTCGCATTATTGATCAGCAAAAATATCGTCCCAACGATAACCGCTCAGCTTGGCAAGTTGACCGCTCTCGTATCATACATGCTGCAGCATTTAGGCGTCTGCAGGCTAAAACCCAAATTATGGGTATTGGCTTAAATGATTTTTACCGAACTCGCCTTACTCATTCTTTAGAAGTTGCACAAATTGGTAGTGGATTATTACGCCACTTAAAAAAGCAACACCCTGAATTTACGAATTTTCCGAGTGGTAGTTTACTTGAAACCTTATGTCTTGCTCATGATATCGGTCATCCACCTTTCGGTCATGGTGGTGAAATAGCATTAAACTACATGATGCGCGATCATGGTGGTTTTGAAGGTAATGCCCAAACCCTGAGAATTGTTTCTAAACTTGAGCCTTATTCTAATGGATATGGCATGAATCTAACCAGACGCACCTTGCTTGGCTTTATTAAATACCCAGCCTTTATTGATGACTTGTGGCACACCATTCCACCAAAAAGTGAACAGCGTAGCTTTATCAAAGCCGACCATTGGCGACCAGCTAAAGGTCTGTATCAAGATGATAAAGATATTTTCGATTGGATTATTGACCCACTGTCGAATAATGATAAACAACTACTGAGCAGTCACTATAAGGTTGATGAATTTAGAGCTAAAACTCACTATAAATCAATAGATTCAGCAATTATGGAATTGGCTGACGATATTGCTTATGCCGTACACGATTTAGAAGACGCCATAGCCACTGAAGTTTTAACCCTTGCAGATTGGCAAAACCATGCCTTAGTACAATTACAAGAATTAGACTCTGCTTGGTTAACAACACACTTAAGTTCGATTACAGCTAGACTGTTTTCCCATCATGAATATGAAAGAAAGGACGCCATTGGTGAGTTGGTTAACACCTTTATAATTAATGCCAAATTAATTGTACAAAATGCTGATTTTGAATCTGAAATATTACAGTACACTGTAAGTTTACCTGATGAATTTGCTGAAATTCTCAACGTGCTAAAGCATTTTGTTTTTAAACGGTTAATTCGCGAGCCAAAAATGCAGCAAGTTGAGTTTAAAGGGCAAAATCTGCTAATTGAATTATTTAGTGCCTTTGCTAGTGACCCCATGCGTTTATTACCTGAAACAACCCAAGACATGTGGCTTAACGCTCATCAGCAAGAAGATAATGCTATGCGTATAATTTGTGATTACTTAGCTGGGATGAGTGATGAATATGCCTATAAAACATATCAGAGGTTGTTTTTACCTACTTCTTGACTAGTTTTTGAATACAGCTGAAAACTGTTCTAAAATTAAACAGGTTATTAGAAAATAACCACTCCTCTTTGGATGCATTCTATTTAACAGGGATTGAAATGATGCTCAAAAAACACCTACTTTTAAGCGCTATAATGGTAAGTACATTTACCTGCTATAGCGCAGAACAACTTCCTGATCCGTTACTTGAAGAGCGAAATTTAATAATTAAAGATGCTTCTCGATTTGATTGGATACGACTAAACTCTGGTGAGTGGCTTAAAGGTGAACTTGTCTCAATGTATGATAAAGAGATCGAGTTCGATAGTGATGTGCTCGACACATTAATAATCGATCGTGAAGATGTCTACATGATTATCTCTGACCGCCACCATACAGTTCGTTTTAACGATGGGAAGGAGCTCAGCGGTGCACTTAATATATCCGGTGGTTTTATCAAAGTGGGTGAACAACCTGCTAAGTACCGTTATCGCGATTTAGTCTCTATTGCTCCTTCAGTAGAAAGTGAACTTAGTGCATGGACTATAAAATTGTCGATGGGTGCAGATTTAGCTCGCGGTAATACTGACCAAACTGAGTATTCTGTTAAAGCTGATATCAAACGCCGTACTGCATCTAGTCGTTTTTTATCTGAAATTTTGGGCTACCGGACTACCAGCGATAATCAAGTTACTAAAAACAACATTCGTGCTAACGGCACTTATGACTGGTTTTATACACAAAAAATGTATTACCGCCCTATTTTCTTTGAGTACTATCGTGATCCGTTCCAAAATATCGCTAATAAATACACTGTGGGCGCAGGTGTTGGTTACTATGTAATGGATACAGATAAAACAGAATGGGATTTTACAGCAGGGCCAGCATACCAAAAAACGCAATTTGACACTGTTGCTGAAGGCGAAGATGAAAGCAACTCATCAATGTCTTGGTTCATAGCTACAAATTATGAATTAGAAGTAACCAAGAAAATTGATTTTTCACTTAATTATCGTTATTTGACGGCTAATAGTGACGCCGGGGGTGATTCACAATATGCAATGGCTGCGTTTGAATTTGAGATCACAGATGATATCGATTTTGACATGTCATTAGTATGGGATTACTTAGCCGACCCTATTGCCGATGAAAACGGTGTGGTACCAGAAAAAGAAGATTACAAAATGATTTTCGCACTGGGAATAGATTTATAAAAGTTAATTTGATGGATATATAAACGCCGAGCTTAAGCTCGGCGTTTTCAATGTTTGTTAAGCAAACACTTCCTTATAGCGATTTAATACCCATGTTATAGAGGGTAAAGCCATAAATATCAGCATATTGGTCGATGATCTTACTTGTTGGCGTACCTGCACCATGCCCAGCATTTGTTTCAATGCGAATAAGATATGGGTTTTGTTTCGCACCTTTTTCTTGCAGTTCAGCAGCAAACTTAAATGAATGCGCAGGCACTACACGGTCATCATGGTCCCCTGTTGTCACTAAGGTTGCCGGGTAGCTAACACCCGCTTTAACATTGTGCACAGGTGAGTAGCCTTTTAAGTAATCGAACATTTCTTTACTTTGTTCACTGGTGCCGTAGTCATACGCCCAACCAGCACCCGCTGTAAAGGTGTGGTAACGCAGCATATCTAAAACACCTACAGCAGGTAACGCGACTTTAAATAACTCAGGGCGCTGTGTCATAACCGCACCAACTAACAAGCCACCATTAGAGCCACCACGTACCGCCAGATAATCAGGTGAGCTGTATTGTTTTTTGTTTAAATACTCAGCCGCCGCAATAAAGTCATCAAATACATTTTGCTTCTTAAGCTGTGTACCATTTACATGCCAATCTTTACCGTATTCGCCACCACCACGAATATTAGCAACAGCATAAACACCACCATGCTCAAGCCATGCAGCAACTGTCGGGCTGTAACTTGGCGTTAAACTTACATTAAAGCCACCGTAGCCATATAAGATAGTTGGATTTTTACCATTAAGCTCAGTGCCTTTCTTGTACGAAATAATCATCGGAACTTTAGTGCCATCTTTCGATGTGTAGAACACTTGTTCTGAAGTATATTCTTCGCTGTTAAATTTAGCGCCTGACTTGCGATACACATCAGACTCGCCAGACTCAACATTAAACGAGTAAATGTTGCCTGGTGTGGTGTAATTAGTGAATGAATAATACAGTGTTGGTGCATCATGTTTACCGCTAAAGCCATACGCGGTACCCACACCTGGTAAGCTGATATCACGCACAAGTTTACCTGATTTATCGTATTGCTTTACTTGCGATATAGCATCAACCATATACTTAGCAAAGAAGTAATTACCGCCCTTTGAAATGCTCAATACATTCTCAGTTTCAGGGATTAAATCTTGCCAGTTGTCAGGACTTGGATCAGCAGCATCCACAGTAACAACACGCTTATTTGGTGCGTTTAAGTTAGTCACTAAATAAAGCTTTGTACCGTCATTATCTATAATTGATGTATCTGAGTCTGTATTATCTAAAATTGTCACTAACTTGCTATCAGGCTTAGTTAAATCTTTGATAAATAACTTATTACCTGATGTCGAAGTGCTTGCAGCAATAATTAAATAGCGATTGTCACGAGTAACCTCAGCACCAATATAGCGATGTTTCTGTGCTTCTGTGCCACCATAAATTAATTGGTCATCAGCTTGCGCTGTGCCTAATTTGTGATAATAAACTTTATGTTGATCCGTTTTTGCAGAAAGCTCACTTCCTTTTGGCTTATCGTAGCTTGAGTAATAGAAGCCTTCATTACCAAACCAAGAGATACCGCTGAATTTAACATCGACTAATGCCACTTCAATAGGCTGTTTTGTTGCCGTATCAATAATAATGATTTTACGCCAGTCACTACCACCTTCAGAAATTTGATAGGCAGCTAAGGTGCCGTCTTCTGTAAAAGTTAAGCCCGACATTGATGTTGTTCCATCAGCACTGAAGGTATTAGGGTCTAAGAAAACTTCAGCTTCTGAGTCACCTTTTTTACGATACACCACGTACTGATTTTGCAGGCCATCGTTTTTATAAAAATAAGTGTACTCACCTTCTTTGAATGGAGCTGTCACTTTTTCATAATTCATTAACTTTTCGAGTGTAGTTTTAAGTTCATCGCGATAAGGAATATTTTTTAGATAAGAAAAAGTAACGTCATTTTCGGCTTTTACCCACTGTGCAGTTTCGTCGCTCATATCGTCTTCTAACCAACGATATGGATCGGCTACTTTCTCACCGAAGTATTCGTCGACAACATTGCCTTTTTTAGTTTCTGGATAATTCACAGCAGCTTTAACCTCTGCAGTTTTTACTGTTTGTTCTGTTTTTGTAGGGGTAGATTCACCGCAACCCGCCAATGCAACAACAATTGCACATGCTAATGTTTTCTTGATCATAGTCACTTTACTTTTAGTTATTGTTAATGAAATGAAAGTAAAATTAATACATTAGAATGTCTAGTTATTTGCGGTTAATCACGAAATGCGCTGTAAACCAATGTAAAAACAAAAAGCCACGCATTGGCGTGGCTCTTATAATTTTACACAAGTAAACACTCTTGAGATTATACTTTTGTTAACCAACCATGTGTATCTGCTGATTTACCCCATTGAATATCATTCAATGCTTGACGTAATTTAGCGACTTTCTCACCCGGCTCACCCGAACCTACTTTAAACTCTTGGTCGTTATGAATAAGCGTACCAACCGAAGTAAGTACCGCAGCAGTACCCGATAACGCTGCTTCAGTTCCTGGCTTAGCAGCTCTTTCAAGCAACTCAGAAACGGTAAAATTACGCTCAGATACCGTCATACCTAAATCTTTCGCAATCGTTAAAATACTATTACGCGTCACGCCGTGTAAGAATGTGCTATCAAGCGCTTTTGTGATGATTTCATCACCATCAATTAGAATAAAGTTTGCAGCACCAGTCTCTTGAACATCGCCACCTGGGCAGAACAAAATTTGGTCTGCTTGATGTTCTGAACGAGCCTCTAAGATTGGGCCTAATGCACTTGCGTAGTTACCACCACTTTTAACCATACCCATGTGTGGAGCACAGCGCATGCCGTCTTTTTCAAGTAATACGCGTAATGCCGTTGCACCACCTGAAAAATAATCACCCACTGGCGAAAGTAATACATAAAGAAGTGAGCTCATTGACGGTGCAGCGGCTTTACCAATTGCTGCTTCTGTACCAATGTGAGTTGGGCGAATATACATAGAACCCGGAGGTGTTGGTGTTTCGTCTGCGTACTCTTTTACAATGTCTTTGATCATTTGCTCGAGCATGCTTTCTTCAAAGTCAGGTAAGTTTAGTAACTTAGAGCTTTGTTTCATACGAGCAATGTTAGCATCCATACGAAAGATATAGACCGAGCCATCTTCGTGACGAAATGCTTTTAATCCTTCAAAACAGGTGCTTGAGTAATGTAATACGTGAGCACCCGCATGTAATTCGATTTTATCAGATGGGACCAGCGCGCTTTCACTCCATAAGTTATCAGCAAAACGTGCTTGGATCATTTGTGGCATAAATACAGTACCAAATGCGGCCATTGTTATTCTCTCTTGTTTGGACTACTTTTACCCCATTGTAAGCTAATCTATCCCCGTTTAACCATAGCAAACTAGTGCCTTTTATAGATTATAGTGATAATAATTCGACCGTTTGGTACAAAAAATGTGCAAGCCAAGTTGCACATTGTTTACTGAGAATCATTTACTAATAAATAATAGCGAATTATCGGTAATTCATTTTTGCCGTTAGCCGATTAAAGAAGCTCGGAAAGAAGCGCTTAATGGTCGGTGCTAAACCACTTATGCCTTCACCAATTACAACCTCATCTTTTTCAGCTTCAATGGCTTTAATCATTTTTGCAGCGGCTTTAGCGACATCCATGCCGTTCTCAATTGAATGCTCTGGCTTATTTTGTGGCTTACCTTGGCCATCTAATGAGTTATGTGCAATGGCTGTTTTAATTGAACCTGGGCAAATGGTCAGGCAATTAATGTTTTTATCAGCTAATTCTGCTCTTAAGCAATCCATGAAGCCGACTACCGCATACTTAGAGCCCGAATAACCAGTTCTAAACTTCGAACCAACTTTACCTGCGACACTACTAATTGAAACCACCATCCCCATACCTTGCTTCACCATTTGCGGTACGACCGCCTTAGTTAAGGCAATTAAACCAAAGTAATTCACTTCCATCAGTTGGCGATAAACCGTAAATTCATTTTCTAAAAATAAGCTACGCTGCGACACCCCACCGTTATTGATAAGCACATCAACTTGGCCAAGTCGCTCTATCACCGTAGGCATATCTTCAAGTAAGGCTTCGGGTTTTGCCAAATCAAGGGGGACTACGTGATGATTACCACCGAGTCGTTTATTCAGCTTATTGAGTTTATCTTCATTGCGGGCAGACAATATTAGCGTTGCCCCTTTTGCCGCCAGTTGCTCACAAAGTGCTTCACCAATTCCAGAAGATGCCCCAGTTACCCAAACTGTTTTACCATTTAATTGCATGTGTGTTCCTTATTATTGTTGTTATGCTTTGTTAGGCCCAGCATGTTGTTCGATATAATCAGCAATATCTTTATAAAAACCAAGCATAATCAAGAACTCGGCTAATACAAATAAAGGCCCTATTACCAAACCAATTAAATCGTCAACAAAGGCTGGCTTTTTACCTTCAAAATAATGACCAATAAACTGAAAAACCCAACCAACAACGAAACTGCCAATACTTACGGCTAGCCATAATTGTGTTGAAAGCGACACCACAGGCTCAGCAGCAATGCTTAACACACTTAAGCATACAGCCATAATTAACCCCATCGATAAACTAAGCATTAAGTAATAGAGACAGGTGAGCCCAATCACCACGGTTGCTAAAGAGATGACAACAGGCTCAGAGATAAGCGTGACGCGTTGCAATAAACAAATAATTGCAAACACAATTAATGGAATGCCAATAAAGTGGGTGTAAATATTGCGTTTAGAACGGTGATAAAGGGCGTAATTTGTCAGTTGTTGTTTTAATGTTTTCATTATATTTTCCTGCCAAAACTGTGTTCAAAACTCAGATTAGCAGATAATTTACTAGCAAGAATGTCAACTATCCGACATTTTAACTAGCTCTATTAAACTCGCATATCAAATCAGCGCATCAATTATCTTGCCTTTGTCGGCCTCTGGCTGCATATCCATGCGTTCGCGTCCTTTTTGATATTCTTCATCAAGCATCGCTTGCAGCTCATTCATTTTTTCTTGCAGTGCTTTGGTGTCGGCACCTTGTTGCTGCATTTGTTCGGCAAGTTTTTCTATTTGCGCTTTTATTTCGTCAATTTTCTCTTTATCAACACCGAGTCGCTGATAAACCAAGGCTTCTTGCGCCTGTGCTAGAAAAGAGCTGGGCTGTGAGTGCTTTTGCAACAGTTGTTGTGCTGAAGATGCAGGCGTATGCATGGCCTTTACACCCTCAGGGCGGGCCGTTTGCGACAGCTTAGTAGCAGCCGAAGTGTGATAAGGGTTATATTGATTATGAAACGTAATTGCCACAAGTTGTCTTCCGTTTAAGCTTGATTACAGCTTTGTAGCAATTTTAGTTCCAAACTAGCATTGAGATTGCAATTTATCGATATCAATTATTTCAATCGTTTGATATTTAAGATTAATAATTGAATCAGCTTGCAGGGATTGCAAAATTTGATTAACAGTTTGCCGTGTTAGATAGGTCATATCGGCAAGTTGTTGCTGAGTAAGCGGCAAACAGTTTTGTAGTGATGACTGATAAAGCATGTATAAGCGCTTAATCACCTTTTGCTTTGCCGTTAGTAATGCGTGATCTTCTAATGAATCAAACAGATTTCGCACTTTGTTAGTAAGCAACAGCCCAAAATCATGCCAATAAGCGGGATGATCTTGTAATAACTGAGTTAATGCCCGTTCTGATACGTGTAAAAGCCTTACCGTAGTTTGTGCATAAACATCGTGGGTGCGTTGACCACCATCAAACAAAGCAACTTCACCAAACCACATTGCACTGGTTACAAAACTGAGTACAGCTTCTTTGCCTTGGTTATTAACGCCAGAAACTCTAAGCACGCCATTAATAACACAATACAGACCATTATTTTCATCACCACGCAAAAACAATGCATCACCGGCATTTAAGGTGATTAATTTAGCATTTTTTACTAGCTTGTCCCTAAATAATTGTGCTCGATTTTTAAACCATTTATCTTGGTTAATAACCGAAAGGTCTTGTTCATTCAAGTGTTTATCCTTTACATTGGTGTAGTGTGCATATATCCAAGCCACCTCAAAATGCAGAATTCAGCGTTTCACAGGTGCTTAATATCAAGGCGTTACTTTGCAAGAATGGCATTCCCTTTTAAGAAGTAACAACGATGAGAGTAAGTGCCTGCGAAGCGCCCAACGGGTTGGTTTAAAAGCGATTTATACTGCGTTATTGATTTTAACAATAGAACATCTATTACTTGCAATCAATGCCTTGCCTAAACCGCTTTTATTTCCAACTGAAACTCGAATTTTGAGGTTGTTTGGATATCTAAATAATAAAAGGATACGGGATGTTAAACAAACTACTTTCGACCAGCCTACTTCTCAGTGCTATTTCTACCCCTGCATTTGCTAGTGATATTAATACTGAACTTAAATCTGCAAATAAAAGCGTCAGCGAAAAAGTCATTAAATGGCGCCGACATTTACACCAAAACCCAGAACTTAGTAACCGTGAGTTTGAAACTGCCAAATACGTAGCTAAGCATTTACGCTCTTTAGGCCTTGAAGTGCAAACAGGTGTTGCTCATACAGGTGTCGTTGCCAAACTCAAAGGTGGTAAAAAAGGTCCGCTTATTGCGCTGCGTGCTGATATGGATGCATTACCTGTTAAAGAGCAAGTAGATTTACCATTCGCGTCAACTCAAACGGCTGAATACAAAGGTAATACAGTTGGCGTAATGCATGCCTGCGGTCATGATAACCATGTGGCTATTTTAATGGCGGCAGCGGAGTCTTTAGTTAAAATTAAAGACCAACTAGCAGGTGATATTCTATTTGTCTTCCAACCTGCTGAAGAAGGTGCTCCAGAGGGCGAAGAAGGCGGTGCTGAGCTTATGCTTAAAGAAGGCTTATTTAAAGAAAAGCCAGAAGCCGTATTTGGTTTACACGTAACCAGCTCACTTAATACCGGACAAATTGGTTTTCGTGAAGGGCCGTTAATGGCCAGCGCCGATAAATTTACAATCACAGTAAAAGGCCGCCAAACTCACGGTTCTCGTCCTTGGAATGGTGTTGACCCAATTGTAGCTTCATCACAAATTATTATGGCAACTCAAACCATTGCTTCACGCCAAGTTGATGTAACCAAAGCGCCTTCAGTGGTTTCATTTGGTGCCATTAATGGTGGTATACGTAACAACATCATCCCAGATCAAGTTGAAATGGTTGGCACAATTCGTACCTTTGACCAAGAAATGCGCGCTGACATTAAAAAACGTTTAGCTAAAACCGCTGAGATGGTGGCTGAATCTGGTGGCGCAGAAGCGCATGTTCACATTGACCATGGTTACCCAGTAACAGTGAACGATGTTGAACTTACCAAGAAAATGGCCCCAACACTTGCAGGTGTGGTTGGCAAAGAAAACCTGATCACAACCCCACTTATCACAGGTGCAGAAGACTTTAGTTACTACGCCTTAGAAACACCAGGAATGTTCTTTTTCTTAGGTGTAACACCAAAAGGTCAAGATGCTGTTACAGCGCCAAGTAATCATTCACCACACTTTTTTGCAGACGAGAAAGCTTTACAGCTTGGAGTAAATGCAATGACGCAATTAGTGATTGATTACCTTAAATAATCAATACTCTCATACCGGCGGGTAACATCATTACCCGCCCTATTTTCTTATCTGTTCAGCATCAATAAAGTTCATTTTGCTAAGGTTAACTTACTATCAAATAGGTAAGGAAGCCTCATGACATCAGAATACTTTCACTTTTTAAGCATTATCGGTGTAGCATTTTTTGCAATCTCAGGCACCTTACTGGGTCATGAAAAAAGTGTCGGTGGTTTTGGTGTGGTGGTGGTTGCTACGGTAACAGCAATAGGAGGTGGAACATTACGCGATATTTTGCTCAATAAGCCGGTCTTTTGGATAGCCCAACCAGATTATTTATATGCTACTTACATTGCCATTTTTGCCTCCATTTTATCGATTCGTCATTTACCCGATTTAAGTAACACCACCATGTTGTTAATGGATGCCGTAGGTATGGCAATTTTCAATATTATCGGTATAGAAAAGGCACTAATAGAAGGAGCTGATATGGTTGTTGCAATTACTATGGGCATGACCACCGGTATTTTTGGTGGCTTGATGCGCGATGTAATTTGCCGAGAAGTGCCTCTAGTTATGGGTGAAGAGCTTTATTCAACCGCTTGCTTATCGGGAGGGTTAACCTATGCAGCCTTATTCACCCTTGAGGTAAGTTATATTTGGTGCATTATTGGCGCATTTGCTGTGACGGTATTTTTAAGATTAGGCGCCATCCATTTTGGTTGGCAACCTAACCTGTTTCGTAAAAGCAGCTTTAAACGCTCTTAGCAGGTCATATAAATACACCCGTCGAGTGGCATGTCAGCTGGGTACTGGGTTTGTATAAAACCCAGTTTCTCATAGGCCGTTTTAGCAAGGGTATTGTGGGTATACACAAACAAAGACAAGCTATCGCACTGCAACTGCTGTTTACCCTGCTCTCCCAGTAAATTTATCAGCACTTTTGCAAGACCTTTGCCACGCTCGCTTGGCGCGATAACTAACCGCCCTAAATGACAACGCCCTTCACGTAAATAGTATTGACCAAACCCAAGCATCTGGCCATCGCCATTAACCAACGCGTAGGAATTCAGCGCATCTAGGTTTAAATCTTTTTTAAAGCTTTGTGTATCAAATGGATAGTTAAAAAATGGCCCTGACCAAATACGCAGTTCTGCCTCTGTGTTAAACCAATCCATTAACTGGTTAAGTTGGACGTCGGTTACTTTAACGAGCTTCATGTTTTAACCTATCGTATAAACCTGATGCACGAGTAACAGATTTATTCATTGCCATTAGCAATACATTTTTATCGGCCACCAGCTCAAATGTGGTTTTCGCGCGGGTGATCCCCGTGTAAACCAACTGTCTGTTAATCCCCTGATTAGCCTGTTTAATTGGCGGTAAAATCATCGCGGTGTAAGCAAACTCTGAGCCTTGCGACTTATGAATAGTCATTGCATATACTTTATCGTGAGCGGGTAAACGTGCTGGTGAAAAGGCACGAATGTTTTCTTGTTCATCAATAAACATGGCTTTTAACTGACCTTGCTCATCATGCATTAAAATACCTATGTCGCCATTAAACAGTTTTAACTGATAGTCGTTTTGGCTGATCATTATTGGCATACCCACATAGTGCCTTTGATATGGCGCAATTAAGCCTTGTTGAGTAAGTGCTTTTTCAATACGCTGATTAAGGCTATTTACTCCATAATCTCCCTCTCTGACGGCAGCTAGTAACTGATAATGCGCAAATGCTTTATGCACACTGGCTACACTTGCCCCTTGCTGGATAAGATGCAAATAATCGTGGTATTGCAAAGCCGCTTGCTGCACAAAATACTCAATCGGTTTACTGATTACACTGTAATTAAGTTTAAGGTCTTTAAAACAGCCTTGATTAATCGTTTGCTCAACGTAGCCCAGTAAGCCACTGTTATTGGTATTTACAGCTTGTGCTAATTGACCAATACCGCTGCTGCCGTCAAAACGATAACTTTGCTGTAAAAACGCAATACAATCGTTAAGTACAAAATGGCTGCTCGCCGCGGGTATAGCGCTCTGATTATTAAAACAAACGCGATTAAGCTGCGCAGCTCTTTCACTGCTGTAATCAGGCATTTTGCCAAGCTCTAACCCTTGGCATAGGTCACTAAGAATACTGCCCGTATCAACCGAAGCTAATTGGTCTTTATCGCCAAGTAAAATAAGCCTTGCATGACTAGGTAGTGCTTCGATTAGTTTTGCCATAAGCGACAAATCAACCATCGATGCTTCATCAATAATCAGAACATCTAAATGCAGCGGGTTACGCTTGTTATGGCGAAACTTATTAGTATGTGGAATAACGCCAAGTAAGCGGTGAATCGTTTGCGCACTGTCTGGAATAAGTGGCGCGATATTCTCAGGGATCATACTGAGCTTTTGCTTCGCCCCTAAAATCGACTCGGTTAAACGAGCTGCAGCTTTACCTGTCGGTGCAACCAGCTTTATTGTTAGCGGTGCACTGGCATACAAAGATTGTAATATGGCTAGTAGCTTAGTTACCGTGGTGGTTTTACCGGTACCCGGACCGCCAGTGATCACACTAAAGCCTTTTGTTGCAGCTATCGCACAGGCTACTTTTTGCCAGTTTAATGTTTTAATAGGATCGCTTGGGTTGGTTGTATGTTCACTGTTTGGAAAATACACCTCAAGTAATGCCTTTAATGCAGCTTCATCAAGGGTGAGCTCTTTCGTTGCTAAATGATGTAAACGCAATGCCAGTGTGGTTTCGTACTCTGCCAAACGGGCAAAGTAAAGTTTATTAGCAAACAATAGCAGTGGCTTGTCGTCCCCTACGCACTCAGCATTCATTAGTCTATTAACGGCCTCAGTAAGATCAAATTCCATATCAAACGGCGTTAAAACCTCAGGGGCTGCGATACTGGCATCACCTAAGCTTTGCTGTTTAATTTCAAACGGATTTTGCCAGTTTATATTAGCCAGCTCTAAACAGCTGTGCTGACTTTGCTGCGCTGCCGCAAGCAATAAAATCAGGTAAAAAACCTCACTGTGCGCTGTATCGTTTTTCTCTATCAGTGTTTGTGAACCGGTTAAAAGCTCTGCGAGCTTAACATCAACCAAGCGAATACGTTTTGCCTCAAGCAAATAACTCAATAGAGGCTGAGTTTTAACTTCTATAGCAGGCAACGCTGAATCGTTTTCAACATGTTTCGTTGATTGTTCTGCTTGTTGATTTTTACTAGCCTGTTCATTACTGTTTGATTGCTTATTCATAGGCTCGTGGGGTTCATGATCATCAAAGCCGAATGTCATTTGACTCATAGCATGGCTCCTTGTGCGAATAAGCTATCAAGCTCAGATATTTGCTGTTTCGTTAGCTGATTAAAGTACACCCCTTGCCCTTCGCTCATACCACGTAAGAAGGTGTAGTAAACACCGCCTAAATGCGTGTCGCTATCGTAATCTTGAATACGTTGCTTTAATAAACGGTGTAGTGCCACGGTATAAATTAAATACTGCAAATGATACTGATGACTGGTCATAGCTTGCTCTAGTTGCTCATGTTGGTAGTCAGCCGCACTATTACCTAAAAAGTTCGATTTATAATCAAGAATATAATACTTACCCTGCCAGCAAAATATTAAATCTATGAAGCCTTTTAGTAAGCCTTGCACCTCACTAAAATCAAGCTGTCCTGGTAATTTAAAATGTTGCACCAACACTTGATTAAGCTTATCGCTTGAAAGCGAGAACAACGGTAAATTAAATTCCATTTCGACCAAACACGTATCAGGTTCAAGTACTGATAAACTAAGCCCTTTATCGTTTAATGGGCAGTTCAATGCTGCTAGGATCCACTGCTCTGTCATTTCCTGCCAGCTATCATCAATATGGTATTTTTCAAATAATTTTTTGATCACTTTATCAAGTGCATGGTCGTCTTGCTCAGTGGCTGGACGCTTTAACGCATAAGGGTCGGTAAAGTCCAATTGTTCAAATATTTCATGTAAACAACTACCCGGCTTTGCGCCTTTAGGAAAGCTGTAAGGTGTTATAGCATTTGCATTTTGGGCTAAAAACTCATCTTTTGCGTGGTCTTCATCACTGCGCCCAAGTTCAATGTGGTCAGTATGCTTTTTCAGCGTTAAGCTACTAAAGCTGGTTGAGCGCCAATCACGCTGGATCTCTGCTTTTACAGTATTTACTTTATAGACTGGTTCTCTGTCAGAACTGCCTAATCTTAGCTTTTCAAGCTCATCTGCTTGGGTAAATACCTCATAGTGCATGTGCGCTGAGCCATTACAAAATTCTTGTAACAATGCTCGCCATTCATCGCCCGATTTAACATCTAACCCTGCAAATAATACGTGGCCAATGCTAGTACTTTGAATGCCCGGACGAGCACTGCGACCTTGCGCAATGTTATACATCCCCACTGAGCAAAAATGCACGGCACGAGTCAGCGCCACATAGAGCAATCGTAAATCTTCAGCCAAGCGCTCTTGCTCTGCTTTTTGCATTGCATCATCACTTTTAGCAAGATCATAAATCAACTTACCGTCTTTATGATAAAGGGCTTCTTTGCTTTCGCGATAACCACAGGCAAAAGGCATGAATACAATCGGGTACTCTAAGCCTTTTGAGGCGTGCATGGTGACAATTTTCACCAAATTAGCATCGCTTTCTAGGCGTACTTGCACCGCTTCACCATCTTGTTGACTGACTTTTTGCGCAAACCAACGCAGCAATCTATGGGTTCCCTCAAGCTCAATTTGCTTTTGCTGTAAAATTTCCCCTAAATGGCGGAAATCGGTAAGCCAGCGTTCAACATTGTAACCTAAGCCTTGCCAACGCGCTGCGAGCTGATTATGGCTTAATAAACGTTCGAGCATCGCCATGGCGCCTTGTTTATGCCAAATATGGGCAAGCTGAGCAAAAAAGTTTAGATGCTCTTGCCATGCACTTTCATTTTCGTGAAGTTCATAAATGCGGTTGTAGCTTAAGCAAAACAATGGCCCGGCAAGTACACCACGCAGTAATGACTCATCATACTGACCATGTAATGCTGTTAAAAAGTTAAGTAAATGGTGGCTAAGCTCTTGGTTAAAAACACTATCACGCGACAAATACACGCTGGCAATGGTAGCTTCTGCAAGTGCGGCTTTCATCAGCTGTGCTTCGTTTCGATCTCGCACTAACACACAGATATCGGCAGCAGTAAGTGGTTTTCCTGCAATAGTCGCATCGCCTGCATCAGCTTGCTTGAGTAGCTCAGTGATTTTTTTCGTATACTGCAAAGCTAATGCCTGTTGAGCCACCCCTTTGCTAGTTGGCTTGTTGTTCGCTTCTGCGTATTCATCAACAAAAACCGAAAATTCAAACGCACTGGGCATTTCACCGTTTATTAAAAACGCTTTGTCTTGCTGTTTTCCTTTTGCATTAACCTTTTGAAATGGGATTGCGTCGTTGTAAATAAAGCTATTGTCATTTTTAGCAAATAAGCGGTTTACGCTATCAACAACCCCTTCACTTGAGCGGTAGTTGGTATCTAGGGTGTATTGTTTGTCCTCTGAAACAGCTTGTTTTGCGCCTATATAAGTAAAAATATCTGCACCACGGAAACCATAAATAGCCTGTTTAGGGTCGCCTATCATGGCAAGGGTGGTGTTTTTAATGCCATAAATGCGGCTAAAAATGCCATATTGAACGGGGTCGGTATCTTGGAATTCGTCTATCATGGCAACCGGAAACAAGGCGGCAATTTTTTCACTTAACGCTTTGCCTTGCTCACTTAAAAGCGCCTGATGCAAGTTACTTAATAAGTCATCAGGGGTGATCACGCCTTGCTCTTGCTTACGTTTAACTAATGCATTTGCCACCCATTTAGCAGCATATTGCACTATCGCAATATTCAATCCGTTGTTGATAAGGCTACTCAGTTTGGCCATTTCATCAAACTGAGCCACCATTGCATGACTAAGCAAACTGCCGTTTTTCTTGTAATTTGCAGGATCGTTTAAACTCTCTGAGCCCCATACTTCAAACGAGTATTTACTGGTACCAAATACAAAAAACAACTCATCATTGTTTAGGTATTCTTCAAGCGCTGCAAGGCTGTTTTTGCGACCTGGGGTTTTTGAGCCACTTAAATCAGATGCTTTTACAGCATTAATAAACTCACTCTCAAGGCACGCCTTTTTAAATGCCGGTACTTTTGCCACAAAGTTGTCGCGAGCTTGCCATATATCGTCAAGGTCATACTCGGGGGTGATTGTTGCCCCTTGCTTGTTGAGTAAACTCACTACCTGTGAATACAGTGATGCAGGCACTGGGAAAATATCGGTAATTGCTTGCGTGCGCTCTTTTGATTGTGGGTAGACAAAGGCACGCCAAAAGTCATTGAGGGTTTCTTGAATAAGCTCACGCTCATCTAAAATAAACTCTAAGTTAAACGCCACACCTGATTCAAAAGCATGTTGTTTCAGCATTCGCTGACAAAAGCCATGAATAGTGAATATAGCGGCTTCATCCATCGACTTCGCCGCGGCGTCTAACAAATCAAATGCCGCGTGTTTATCAGTCACCTCGTTAATCACTTGCTCAATCAGCTCATCATCGGGCTTTTTACCAAGCAGAGCATCTCTGGCATTGATTATACGCGCCCGCACACGGTCTTTAATTTCTTGCGTTGCAGCCTCTGTGAAGGTCACCACCAGTATTTGCTCAACACTCAGCGGCGTATTTAATTGTTCATCTTCACCGGTCGCTTTTTGTAAGCCCAACAAATACCGTAAATACAAACCAGTGATGGTGTAAGTTTTACCCGTACCAGCACTGGCTTCAATAAGGCTTTGCCCACACAGCGCCATACTCATTGGATTAAGCGTTTGCATGATCTGCCTCCTGTGCTAATTCAACTAGTGGCGATAACAGCAGCTCGCTCCATTTAATAAACTCTTCTTCACAGTCTTTTAGGCTCTTTATGGTTAAACGAATATACGGGTTTTCGCCTTCACCCATGCCTATGTATTGCGGCGCGAATTTATTGTTTGCTTTGACCATATCTTTATCTGTTTTTATATACTCGTAGCCACTGACTGGGAAAAACGCCACTGGGCGAGTTAAAAGCGTTTCATAGAGCGAGAACCAATCGTTTAAATACTTGCGGGCATCGTCTTCTGACAAAGGTGAAAAACTAATTTGCTTGTCTAAACCAAGAATGAGGGTTTCAACTGACTGGCCCATTATTTGCGCCGCTAAATGATGCACAAAGCCCCTAATAACATCTTTTGCTTTAATACTGGCGGTGCGATAAAACACCTGTTTTTGACCATATATATGATTTAACCAACCTTCTAATCTGGTGTTGGCAATTTTAATATTTACTTCAACGGGTAATGCTTCATCACCTTGAATATGCGCTTTTACTTGCCCTGCAAGAGCATCGACTCGGTGCTGCATACTTTCGAACACTAAGTCACCAACGTGTGCTTGCGGTAATTCACCACGCTGCATAATTTGCGCTTGGTTTAGGGGCATTTCTTGAATACTGGCTTCGAGAATTTCGTCTAGATAAAAGTAGCGACGTAACGCGTCTAAGCTAAACGGCTCTTCATCTTTAGCAATATCGTTAAATTGCGGCAAGCGTAAACCCAAGCTTTGCTGATAAAAGCTCTCGTGAGGCTGGCAAATACTGCGAATAAACTGACTTAACTCAACGCTACTTTCTGGCTGAACATTAAGCGCTTGCTGAGGCTCAGGATTGACACTTTGAGTTGGCATCCAAACAGGATTATAGCTATGTAATTGTGTTGCTAATGGTTTGTCTGCTTTTTGCTTATCATCACTTTTCTCTGTCAGATAATAGGCTGGGTTGAATGGCTGTAAGTGCTGATAATTAATCAGCGCCTCTGGAAGCTTTAAGTCTGTTTCTTGATCTGCAAATTCAAAACTACGTGCTATGTATTCTAGCAGTTCGCTCACTAAGGTTGACGGCATTCTTGGTTGGTTATCAAAGCATGAGCGACCAATATAACTGATGTATAGATTCTCACGAGCACTTAAAATCGCTTCTAAAAACAGGTAACGGTCGTCGAGTTTACGAGAACGGTCCCCTTTTTGGCGTTTTGAGTAAGGTACTAAGTCAAAACCAATTGGCTGAACTGTTCGCGGATAATCGGCATCATTTAAACCCAGCATACACACTACTTTAAATGGCACAGCCCGCATTGGCATCAAGGTACAAAAGTTAACTTGTCCCACTAAAAAGCGCTGCCCTACGCCTTTTTCTTGAATACCTTGTTTAACAAGGTAACTAACAATGCGCTGCGAAACGTTTTGTTGATAATCGCCATTTTCATAATGCTTGATCAGCGTATCAAGTACTTTTTGTAGGACTAATAAATCCCAGCTTTGCTCTCCTTCATCACTGTATACTTCACCTAATAACTCTTTTAGCGTTTCTGCTTTTTCATTGAGTGGTGCATCAGCTTGTAGCTTGGTTTTATAACGTGCCAGTACGTCAATAAATTCAATCAGTTTATTCAGCGTGTTTAGTGCCATGCCTTCCACTTCATCGGCACTGTAAATGCCCGAGAAAGGCAACTGTTCATCACGTTGTGCAACACCCAATAGCAAGCGGTTTAAACCGTGTTGCCAAGTATTTAAATCAATCGCAGGTAAGCCAAAACTGTCTTTGTGAGCTGCATCTAAGCCCCATTTTACGCCAACACGTTCAAGCCAAAAACCAATTTGCTCATATTCATGCGGTTCGAGATTAAATTTCTCAGCAATTTGCGTGACTTGCAGTAAATCAAGAATGTCAGACACACCAAAGCGTGAGTAAGGTAAATCGGCTAAACTTGCAAACGAGCTTAACACGGGCTTTTCTTGTTCTATAGCTAAATCAGCTAACGCATAAGGAATAAAGCGTCGCCCCTCTGCACCACCAAACACCGCTTCAATGTACGGGCTGTATGTGCCAACATCTGGCATCATTACAATAATATCTTTAGGTGTTAACTCTTTATTTTCATTAAATAAATTAAGCAAGTAATCGTGTAGTCGTTCTACTTCACGAAGTGGCGTGTGACAATCGCTAAGCACAATGCTGGTATCATCTGACTGAATTGGCAGTTTGCCTTCGTCATTGATGAACCATTCTTTATCAGGCGTTAGTGACTCACCCTTAAAGGCTAATTGGTAAATCTCAGACTGAATTTGTGATAACAAACTGTCATCAAAATCGTTATCGAATCCGTCAAGCCACTGCGCATCTAATTGCAGTAACTGCTCAAAATAGTCTCGGCCTAATTTACCCCACGATGAGAGTAACGGGTTACCGATAAAAAAGTACTCGTGATCAGGGTTTTTCGCACTGTCTTCAAGTGCTTGTAACTGCGGGCGTTTAGCATATTTAGCGGTAATTTTGGCTGCTGTTTTTTCATCGAGTGTATCGCCCCAGTAATGTTCACTAGGGTTAAAGAAAAACAAAAATACCTGCGTTTTTTTCGCAATGGCCTGAAACACTTCAAGCTGGCTACTCGCAATTGCAGAAATACCAAATAAACTAATACGCTCAGGTAATAGGCTTGCGTCCATTTTTTCAAGGGCTGCAAGGAGTTTGTCTTGCATGTTGGCGCGGTGATATTGGCTTTGCCCTAGTTCTTTACTATGCGCGACCAGCTTACGCCAAAGATCTGGCTGCCATGGTGCAATGCCTACATCAACATCATCAAGCTCATCGATGCCCTGCTCCCAAGTTGCAATCCAATTAGGACGATACATTAAATATTGGTCATAAACGTCGGCAATTTTCTCGCACAAGGCAAACGTTTTTTGCCCTTCAGTGTCACCATCTAAATAGGTTTTGAGTGGTAAATACAGCGGCTCATCAATGCAGTTTGGTAAAATCGCAAACAGCTTCCAAGCAAGATTAGCTTTGTTATACGGTGATTCACTTGGTACATCGGGCAACAATTGCTGATAAAGCTGCCAAATAAAACTCGAAGGTAGCGGAAAATCAACCTGAGCAGCAATCCCTAAGTGTTCACTTAAGCCTATTTTTAGCCACTGCGACATACCCGGTGACTGCACAAGCACAATTTCTTTTTTAAAGGGGCTCGTTAATGGATTAACTTTAAGAAGAGCGTGAAACCGCGCTTGCAGTGCTTCCATGCGATTTGATTGAATTATATTCAGCACTTTACACTGTCCTTGCTTGAAACTAACTAATTGACACAGTGTAAGATATTTTAATTAGATGGGATAGAGAGAAATACCCGCAAACAGGGCTTAATCCATGTTTCCGGGTATTAGATGCGGGTATGCGCTGGAGGCAATATTTACTGGTATGGGCTTATCGTCGATAACGCGAACTCGGTGTGCATTATCTCATCACCCTTGATACCTTTAAGCGCAATGCGAATGGTAGGGTCTGCTTTTTGCCAATCAATTGTTAAATCGCCGTAGTTAACCTCATGAGTATAAGCACCTACACGGTGTTTATTTGGGCTAACATCTTTCCACTTTTCTGTAAGTCCTGAGCTGGTCATCTCGTACAATGGGTAGTCAAGGTTTTGTTGATACTTTGACAGCTCACCCCAGTGGGTATCACCACTGACAATAATCACACCGTTTACTTTATGCTTTTTGATAAGCGCAAATAAGCGCTCACGATCAGCAGGATAATTAGCCCATGACTCCCAGCCTGTAAAATCAGCCAATAGCTGTAAGCTTGATGCAATGATTTTTATCTTTTCATCAGACTTGAGCTCTTGTTCGAGCCATTGCCATTGGTTTTCACCTAGCATAGAGGCATTTTTATCGGTTGTTGGGCTATAAGGCCCTTGTTTTGCGGGTTTTCGTTCAAGTTGATAGGTCTTCGCCGATACATGATTTAAAGGCGCGCGATTAAAACGTAAGTCAGGCATGATGACTTTTACAGTTTGCTCACCTTCACCGTAAGTGTACGAGGTGTAAATGCCATCTTCACGAGTTCTACGAGCTGAATCCGCTGGCTCTTGCCAAAAGTCGAGCATGATTTTTCGTGACTGTTGTTTTTTGGGGTATTCGCTGCCAGCGTCATTTTCGCCATAATCATGGTCATCCCACATGGCAATTATTGGCGTATTCGCACGTAATGTTTTAAAGCCCGGCTTTTGCCCTAAACGTTGATATTTATCTGCAAGCACCGACATATCTTCGGTATCACCATAAATATTATCGCCAAGGAACATAAATAGATCTGCTTGCTCTTTGTTAATAGCATCAAAAATAGGAATTTGCTTGTCTTGATGACCACACGAGCCAAACAAAATTTTACTTGGCGCGGCAATCGCACTCACACTACTAACCAGCATTAACCCTGATAAGGCGCTTCTAAAAAAGCTAAGTGTAAAACTCATTTTAAGATCTCCTTAATCGGCGCTGCCATTTTCGGGTTAACTTGCTGACTGTTGACGCCTAAAATGCTCAGTACAGTTGCAGCCACTTGCGCTTGTTTGAGCTCATTGTTTGGCTTAATTAAGCCAGTTGCTTTTATATCTGGGCCAATTGCCGCTAGCCAAATATGGTCAGAGCCAACAATGCCGTTTGGAAAACGTTGCTTACCTTGCTCTGAACGTGCCAAAGCACGCTTCGAACTATGATGTTGCCAATCATCAGCATGGCTGCCACGGCCATGATCGGTAGTAATAATCAATGTGGTATTGTCTTTATAGCCGGGCGTTTGTTGTATTGTTTGCCAAAGGTCACGAATAAACGCATCACTTTGCTTAGCTGATTTTAGATAGGCATCGTATTTACCGTTATGGGCAAAGTCATCGGTTTCCCCCAAGCTAATAACAAGCAAACGCGGCTGTTTATTTAATAAATATTGTTTGGCAAATCGGTAGGTAAAGCTGTCGAGGCGAACATTGTGCCAAGGACTCGGAATTTCGCTTTGCATTTGGTTTAGTAAACTAACCTCCTCTGATTTCACCGCATCAAAGGATTCAAAGCCAGCATTAACAAAAACCTCACTTCGCTCGCGGTTTACAATGTAAGGAAACACATCCCAGCTGCCAAAAAGTGCGGTTTTACCTTTAAATTCAGGCTGAGTATTTAAACTCTCTAAAATGGTTTTATTCGGGTTAGAAACTTTATCGTTACTATCGATATTTTCATCTACAATGCCGGTTAAAATTTCACTGTAACCTGGGTATGAGAAGTACCATGGGTTACTTACCGACATCAATGAACCTTGAGTTCTATCGCCAATCAAAACGCCCTGCTTTGCCAATGTGTCACTAAAAAATGGCATTAACGCTTTAGTTCGCTGTGCTTGGTCATTTCGCCAAAAAAGCGCCTTTAGTTCATCTGTATCTTCTACAAAATCACTGTTATTAATTAAATTTTTATCTGCCCCAGAGAACACTTCTTGCCAGCGAAGCCCATCAAGAGTTACAAGCACAACATTGTCAGCAGCTTTAATGCTTAAGCTTAATAGTGATGCTGCAACCACTGCTGTGGCTAAAATTAATTTTTTCATATTTCACCTGCAAAAAAGCCCACCAAAGATGGGCTGTTTAAAACGTTAGCTTATTATTTAAAACTGCGCTGTAAGTGTTAAAGCCGCAGTACGTGGTGCACCAATAAAGTAGGTTGAACCATTACCTGTGCCACCTGCTAGGTATGATTTATCAAACAGGTTATTCACCACAAATGCAAGGTCGAGTGATTTGAACACACCTGAATCAAGGCTAGTGTTATAACCAATGTTTAAATCAACCAAGGTGTAGCCATCAACCTTGTTTCGCGAACGGGTTTGTTCATCAGTCCATGCACCTAAACGCTCACCTGTGTATTTAGCCGATAAACCAAAGCGGAAATCACCACTGTAATAGTCTGCCGATACCACAAATAAATCTTGTGCCGAGTCAATGACTTCATCACCCGCTTTGAAGCTTGCAGATGCTTCCTCAAGTAACTCACCATCACTGTTGTAAGCACTTGGATCGTTCGATTGATACTCAGAGTTATTGTACGTATAAGATGTGTAAAGGTTCCATTTGTCAGTCAGCATATAACTTGCTGATAGCTCAACACCCGTTGACTCAATACCACCTACATTGATGTAAGATCCGTTCGTGCCAATGGTGTAATCAATACCATCTGTATCACTGCCCGGGGCAATAAAGGTAATACGGTTATCAAACTCAATGCTATAAGCTGTTGCTGTTAAGCGTAAACGGTCATCACTGTAACGTACACCTAGGTCGATGTTTTCAGCTGTTTCAGGTTCAATCTCGGTCAGTGTCGATGAATCACGTTCAAGTACACCATCTTTAATTGCCGCAAAGTTTTCGCTGTAGCTGCTAAATAGCTCTGTGCTTGCTGATAGCTGATACAACACACCACCGCTAAACAGTACGTCTGAATCACTGTCGATTTTATCTGAGTATTCATCTTCAAAATGGTTATAACGCTGAAGCTCAACAAGGTACTGTTTAGCCCCTAAATTAAGTGTGAAATCACCTAAACTGATTGAGTCTTGCACATACCATTTAAAAGTATCCGTTTCGAAGGTGTTTTTGTACTGAGTCCAATATGGCGTATGATCAAAATGATGATAGATACGGGCATCAATCACTTTATGCCAATCTCGTGATTCATCACGATCTGTTTGTTCAAACCAAAAGCCAGCTTCAATGTCATGATTGCCAAGAGTTACTTGGTACTCGCCAGTCATACCTAAGCGGTCTTTTTTGTAGTGAGTATGACGATAAGACATAACCGGAATGGCATCATCAGGGTAACAGGCCGGGTTTAAGCCTGGGCCTGAAGACCATGGCCATTCTAAACTTGCCGTACAACCTGCAGCAGGTGCAAGTGGGTTGCCATCGCTGTCGGTAAAGCCGTAGCTGCCAGCATTTTCACCACCAATTGATGTTGGGTTGCCATCACCATTAACAGGTGACGTTAAATAAGGCGGAATCCAATCACCACGACCCGAGTTTTTATGGTAATAAGGCGATATGCTTAAGTTTGAAGTGGCACTTAACGCGTAATCAAACTTTACATAAGCAAGGGTATTTTCGCGTAATGTACCCCAGCCCTCAGCAAACATTTGATCAAAATGAGGCACACCGGTCCAATTCCACGTTAAACGATCCCAATCAGGGTTTTGTTCAAATTCGCTAATGCTGATGCTGTTATAGTTAATTTCGTGAACATCATCATACGAAACACGACCTGTTATTGTCAGGTCGCTAAAATCCGATACAAATTTAGCCTCAATGTGCTGATTGTCCTTACCGCCATTGCTGCCATCACCAATCCAACGGCTAGTATCTGTTTGCGAGTAGCTGATATAGGCTTGCGTATTATCGAACACCGTGCCGGTTTCATGTTTAACAAAGTAGCGGCTAGCATTGTGATCGCCTGTAGTGTAAGCAAACGTGGTGCTTTGCTCTGTACTCGGTTGTGCACTCACAAAATTAAAAGTACCGCCTAGCGCTTCTAGTGATGCAGAGGCAATATCAGAAGTACCTTGCCCTACCTCAACAGTTGCTAAATTTTCACTATCTAGATAACGGTTTGCTTTTGCACCGCCACCATAGTTAGAACCACCATTAGGAATACCATCAATGGTCATACCTAATTGCTGTTGATTACCATCAATACTAAAACCACGCATAGTAATAGTGGTTGACCAATCGTCACCACCAAATGCATCACCTTCGTTGATGCTAATACCCGGTAGGTTATCAATTACGGCTAACACACTTGATACTGAACTTTGTTGCTCAAGCATGGCAGGTTCAATGACGTTATTGGCATAACTGGTTGGCTTTGCAACCACCGTAATTTCTTCAATTTCGTTATTCGTGTTTGCATTTGCTGATGTTGCTAAAAGCGTTGCTATTAAAAGGCTTAGCTTTGTTTTTTTAGTTACTGTGCTCATTGTTTTTCCAAGGTTACGTATTTGTAAGCGGGCACAGTATGCAGAGCGCGTATGACATTTAGGGTCAAAATTTTTGACACAATAATTAAAAAATTAATGCATTTAGATGGCAGATTTAAGACTTAACTGATTAATAAATAAGAAAGTATTAGAAAAGCGCCCAATTAAACTAACAGGACGCTTTTTGGTTGGATAATGTTATTAGGTGTTTTAAATCAATTCAGCCAGCATTTCTTCACTGTATGGTGTTAATTGCTCACCATTTTTAACTTTGCTGATGTAATCCGGATTCGCAATGAATGGACGACCAATCGCAATTAAGTCAAATTGGTTGTTATCGATAGCTTGATTAGCTGACTCAAAGGTATAGCTCCCTACACCGACTAAAGTACCTTTGTATGCACCGCGCATATATTCAGACGTTGTTTTATTGTCTAAGCTTTCAAAGCGCATGCTGTCATCAAAAATTCCAGCATGTAAGTAAGCAAGTTTACGTGTTTCCAGCGCTGATAATAAATAATCAAATACAGCTTTATCACCTTCGCTTTCAGTCATATTAAAATACGCACCAGGCGATAAGCGTAATGCTGTTTTATCTGCACCAATTGCTGCAATCACTGCATCGACGACCTCTAGGGCAAAACGTGACATGTTTTCTGGTGTTTGACCATATTGGTCTTCACGTTGGTTTGCAGCAAAATGTAAGAATTGATCAATCAAGTAACCATTTGCGCCATGAATTTCAACGCCGTCAAAACCCGCTTCAATGGCGTTTTCGGCCGCTTTTGCGTAATCAGCAATTAAACCTTGGATGTCTTCAATAGTGGCAGCTTTTGGTGTAACGTAAGTCAGCTCACGCATTCTTGGTACCGACCCTTCAACGCCGATTGCAGATGGTGCCAGTACATCACCTCCAAAGAAATGTGGGTGAGCCACTCGCCCTACATGCCAAAGTTGAGCAAACATTTTCCCACCTTTAGCGTGCACAGCATCCGTGACTTTTTTCCAACCTTGAATTTGCTCACTGGTAAATAGGCCCGGTGTGTTTGGGTAACCTTGGGCATCTGGGCGAATAATGGTTGCTTCACTAATAATTAAACCGGCATCGGCACGGCGCGCATAGTAATCAACCATCGCTTGGGTTGGCACTAGGTTATCGTCACTCATACAGCGAGTAAGCGGTGCCATCAGTACGCGGTTTTGTAATTCGATACTGTCATTTAACTTAAACGAAGAAAGTAAATCGGTTTTCATGGTTCTATCCTTATCTTGAACATACATTCAAGATAAGGGCGATATAAACTAACTTCAAGGTTTATTTTGAATAATCGTTCAAGATTACGTAAACTTCAATTGTAAATAATAGGAGCATTAATGAGAACTGCTGAATTTGATACTGAATTTGTACTTCGCCAAGCTATGCATGCGTTCATGCAATTTGGCTATGCAAAGACCAGTATGCAAAAATTAAAGGAAGTGACTCATCTTCATCCAGGCTCTATATATGCCGCTTATGGCAATAAAAAAGGTTTGTTTTTGGCTGCCACCGAGCAGTATCAAAAAGATAGAAACCAACAATTTACGGCACTTTTTAATGATCAACAGTCAGTGTTATCAACCCTCAAACATTACCTGACTGTGATTGTTGATGAATGTATTGAAGGTGAAGTTGCCAAGGTGTGCTTACTTACAAAGAGTATTTCTGAGGTTGAAGGCAACGACCCACAAATTTGCAATGTGCTACGTGGTAATTTAAACGCATACGAGCATGCCCTCGCACAGCAAATTCAAAAAGCCCTTGATAATAACGAATTTGCAAGTAGCAAGTCAGCTCAGCAACTGGCACGCTTTTTAGTCATGGGCATATACGGTATTCGTACCTATGCGCTGACAAATCAAGACCCAAAATCTCTGCAACAACTTGCAGACGATCTATTTGCTGCATTAGTAAATTAATTTAGCTAATAACTTTACTTGTCATATTAATTTATCACCTTATGATTAAGGTGTAGCTGTGTATAACTAAAAGAGTGAGCCTGTCATGAATAATGCAACTGCCAAACGTGTTGAAACTGAATTTGATGCTGTACTCGCCTTAGGCGCTAAGAAACGACTCGCTTATATGTTTGAAACGGTTCAAGAGTTTAAACAAGTGTGGATCCTCAATGATGAGCATGGCTGTGTGATGCTCTCTAATGAAGACGATGACTGCGTGCCTGTATGGCCTAGTCGCGAATTCGCGCAAAGCTGGGCAACCGGTGAGTGGCAAGACTGTACGCCAAAAGCCATTCCAGTCAAAGACTGGTTAAGTCGCTGGACTTCGGGACTCGAACAAGATGATTTATTGATTGCTGTGTTTCCGACAGAGCAAGATGACGGCACGATTTTATTCCCCGATGAATTTGACTCACAACTAAGAATGCCAAAAAGACGTTTTTAAACTAAGAGAGCCATGTGCTCTCTTTTTTTATGCTGTTTGGTGCTGTCGTATAGCCGAAATATCTTTTATGGGGGGTTTACCAAAAAAGCGCGTGTACTCACGACTAAATTGAGATGGACTTTCATAGCCTACTTTTAGTGCTGCAGAACCAACATCAATTCGTTCATTCAACATTAATTGCCTTGCCGCTTGCAACCGCAAGTTTTTTACGTATTGCAACGGGCTCATCTTTACCACATCACGAAAGTGCAACCTAAATGTCGAAGGACTCATGTGTGCATCACGAGCCAAATCATCTATTGAAAATTGACTAGTAAAGTTTTCTTTTAACCAGCACAATGTTTTCGCAATTTTCTGATGCGCAGAGCCAGACATCACAATCTGCCTTAAATACGGACTATGAGGACTATTTAACAATCGCAATACAATTTCTTTTTTAATAAGTGGCGCAAGATTAGCTTTTAATTGAGGTTCATTGTCTAGATTGAGAAGCCGATGAAGTGCATCAAGCAAGCCATTATCTGTGTCAACCACAGACATTGCTTGGTGTTTAGGGAACTTGTCTTGCCCTGTAAATTCCATTTCAGCAACGATGTGGCTGATTTCATGAACATCTAAGCGTAAATAAAGGCCATAAAACGGCTGCTCTTTACTGGCACGAGTAATATGCGACGCAACAGGCACATCGACTGATGTTACCAATGATTGGCCGTCAGTGTAATCATAACTATGCTCACCTAGCACAACTCGTTTTGCACCTTGCAAACTAATACCAAGTCCTAATTCATACACGCAGGCCATCGGTAATGAAACTTCGCTTCGTCTGAACACTAATAACTCTGGAATAGATGTTTCAAAACTACCATCTTCTATCGCTATCGCTTTCACTGTTTCAATTAATGCCTGACGCATTTAGATTACCTCTTAAATATACTCAATTAAGTGTATCACCGTAAATTAAGGTTAGGACCATTTAAGGTAACAGTTCGTTGTTTTAGGCAAAAATTAAATCATTTATGGCAAGCAGAAACCGCCGTGATCAACCATAATGTATTTTCAAATTTTCGATTGCATGCTCTTTGCAATCAGCTTCTACTGCAAAACCTCAATATATTCAATACCTAAAATCAAAAGAGAAATTATGAACTTAAACAACACGGATTTATTTGTGTTTGTCGCGATCGCTGCTTTGGTCACCGTTCATGACAAGCCTTTGTTAAAACGAGCATGTCAGCACGCACTTAATGATGGCGTATCAATGCAAGTGTTATGTGATATTTTACCGCATATTAGTGTGTATTCTGGGGTGCCAAAATCGTTAATGGCACTAGAGGTTTTAAAATCAGTTGATGATATTCAAGGTTCAAATGCATTGGTAATCAAACGCACAGAGCAACAACTAAAAACACGCTCACATTTGGCCAGCTTCCGTTTGGTTTAGACCAGCAAAACAACAGGGTATGTGAGCTTGCCTCTTTAGGCGCATTATTTGCGTTAGAGGATGCCAGCAGCTTAGTTGGCGAGCAACTTAAACGCTGCATATTACTAGGCTATAGCCGTGCGCAACTTGAATTATTAGTGATAGAGCTTGCCAGAAAGGTCAGCAGCAATATAGCCATGCGGGCCAAGTGTAATCTCGAAAAGCACTTTGCTATGGTGGGGTAAATTTAAGAAATGGCGGTGACGGAGAGATTCGAACTCTCGACTGTCATCCACCTAAATAAAAACCTTTAAATTCAATACCATAATGCTACACTACCTCAGCTTTTTGTACCAGCCTTTTGTATCAACCAAAGTTAAGCAGTTTAGGTATTTAACATTTTCATGTTAGGATTCAGAAAGTTACAAACTAATTATAAAACAAAGGATTGATCGAGATGACCTCAAACAGCCAATCACTAATAACTAGCTGCAAATATAAAGAGTGGCTTGATAAATACACTTTCGAAAACTGTAAGCTCAATAGAGGTGAATACGGTGAGTTCCTAGCTAGTTATATTACTGGGGAACATGACGGCTTTGTTCTAAACCTTAACGGAGCATGGGGAACGGGTAAGACCCAATTTCTAAAACGATTTTATTCAGAGTTATGCTCGAAAGGCCATCCCACTATTTATATTGACGCTTGGGAGAGTGATTTCTCAGAAATACCTTTGTCTGTGGTAGCAAGTGAATTGATAAACCAATTATCTAAGATAAATGAAGATATTGGTAATGAGTTCGATAAAGTCCAACATTTTCTGGGTAAAGCTTTAAAAGGAACTGTAGTTGCTGGTGCTGGGCTACTTACAAAACACCTTCTTGGTGAAGCTAGTGTAGGTACTGAAGTAACAAAAGCTTTATTTGAAAAGGAAGATCAAGACTACTTAAAAGCCGTAATGGACAATCATGTCGAGCAAATCGATGCAATCAAAGACATACGTGATCAATTAGCTCAATTAGGGGAAGTACTGAAACAAAACTTTAGTTACGAGTTACCTGTTATCGTTTTAATCGATGAACTTGACAGGTGCAGACCTAGCTATGCAATCGAGATGCTTGAAGTTATCAAGCACTTCTTCACTACTAAGAACTTTGTTTTTGTAGTAGCAACTGACAGTGAACAATTACAACACTCAATTAAAGCAATTTATGGCTCAGATTTCGATTCAACAATATACCTCAAAAGGTTTTTCGATAGAGAAGCTAGTCTAGACAAACCAAATCTAGCAATGTACTTAGGAATGCAAGATCTAAAATCTGCATATGATTGTGAAGGGGTTCATCTCTATCCTATAGTTGTTAATCACTTATCTGATAATGGCTTAAACGACTACATATGTTGGATTGCACAAATTTACGACTTGAGTCTGAGAGATTTAGATCAACTCGTTGCAAAGCTAAAGGCGTGTCTTAGGTACGCCTCTAGTGAGTTCCAACAAACAAATGGTATACAATATATAAATATCTTTACCTTACTGTTGGTTTTAGCTGAGATGGACACCAAAAAATATGTTTTCGGTCACAACGATGGAACTTATCCTGAAATAGTAACAAACATGCAAAATATGCAAATAGGTAACCCCAGTTATGCTGATAACCCAACCAAATTTAATAATTTCGCTTCATTAATGGTTCATTGCTCAAAAATGCATGATATTACTTTAAATAATAGTCATGTCCGAGAGCATAGAACCACCGTTATAGGAGCACACAACCATTTCACAAACAGAGCAACTAGCGCAGGAACCATGTCCGAGGTTGCGTTTTATGAAATCGCTAATATTTACAGAAAACATAGAGAAGAAGCCAAACGTTCATCAACTAGTAGATTTTGGCTTTGGAGTGATTACATAAAAATTTCCAAACTTGCTGGCAGGCTGGACTAGTCTGGATTCAAACCGCATGATGCGGAAATTGGACACCTTGGAGAAGCCCCTGAAGAGTCTGTCCAAAATCAGCCAATGGCCGAAAATGGGCAACCTGAAGAAGCTCAAGGTGTTCAATAACGGCAAGATGCCAAAAATGAACACCCTGAAGGTTAAGTTAGGATCACGAACAAAATAGACGAAAAGTAAAACACATATTGTGTAAACGCAGTGACCCGATGCAATCGCTAAGGTAACCTATTACCTCCACCCCTCCCCCCTAGGGGGGCTACCCTTCGATAATGCACCATTAGTGGAAACTTCCAAAGGGGGGGGATTAAAAGCATTCAGTAGTAAACAGACGTTCTATTTCTTTATCCGTATACCCCTTGCCCTCTTCTACTTCAGTTTTCCTTAGGGATGTACTTACTTTTACACCAAATACAGGGTTTTTAGATATAAGCTCTAAATCTACTGCATATGAGAAAACTGTAGATAGCTGACGCAATGAGTTTTTAACAGTTGAAGCGGAAATAGTATCTAGAGACTCTGTTTTAACAAGGTTAATTTGGTCTTCTATTGGCTTACTACGAATACTTTTATTTTTCGATTTAGGTAATTGTAATAAGGTATCACGGAAGGCCATTACATCACTACGAGAGATATCTGCAATGTTCTTGTCACCAATAATTTCTATAAAGCGATCAACCTTAAGGGTTGTTTCATTAAGTGTCTTCACGCGGCTCAGAGAGCCTTTGTGTTTGATCTTTTCTGACTTGAAAAACTCTTTTGATACTGTTGAAAGACTATCTTTACTTACATTAGTGATTTTACTATAGACGGGTGTCCTTGGTGATATTTCAAAAGACAGTGGTTCTTTAGCTACCTTAATCTCAACTGGTTCATATCCATAATCATTTTTATATCGAGCTCTACACAACTGCTCAAGCTTTATCAAGTAAGGGTAGAATGCAACAGCTAACTGCCTGTAACTAGCGCTAGGAAATGGTAAAACAATATCTTCACGTTTCAATTGGGTATCAATTTCATCTTTTAAATCTTCAGCTAGCTCATTCAGTTGCTGCTCTGAAGCTGAGTCGAGATCTTTGCCTGAAATTGATAAAGTGTCAGAAAGCCCAAAATCTGTTTCATATCTAACTACTTCTGTCGTTATCTTTCCTTTAGCATTAATTGTATCTTTTAAACCATTATTAAAAGTTTTAACTAAGTGATAATTGTGTCCCTTTGAATTATCAGCTTTAACCTTTGAATATTCGTACCAACGTTCTGCAATGATCACACAATCTTTGTAATTAAGCGCAACATTAGCCTCACCAGTGAGTTTTAACTTGGCTAATTCAATCTTATGCAATGCTTGTTGATAATGCTCACTGTGTAAACGTTTTGCTTCGCTTAAGTTAGTCGTACCTAAAGATGCCTTGAATTCACGTTTACCTATAGTTGAACGGAGGTCTTTAGGAACTCCCATTCTAAAATAATAAATACCCGATTTTGGGTGTCTTTGTGGAGAAGCCGTAATTCCCATTTGTACTAACCTTTTGTACCAGTTTGAAGATGTAGTGATTTCCCTGCAGGCCAATAAACATGGGCATCACAGGATAAAAGGCTTTGAGGTAGGATGGCGGTGACGGAGAGATTCGAACTCTCGATACGTTGCCGTATACACACTTTCCAGGCGTGCTCCTTCAGCCACTCGGACACGTCACCTTAGGCGCTTATAGTTTAGCGCGGCGTTATAGTATGAAAACAACCCTATAGACGCAAGGGCTTTTTAAAATACGGTGGTTAAGTGATTAGTAATCAAACAAAAAAGGCAAGGTATAGACCTTGCCTTTTGTATATATAGACGATTCGCTCTCAACGTTGAAGCGTTGCTGAGAAATCTAACATACGGTTAAGCGACTTTAATGCGCCTTCGCGTAAATCCATATCTACAAATACTTCTTTACCCTCAGGGTCTGTCAGTGCTTCTTCAATCGCTTTTAAGCCGTTCATTGCCATCCACGGGCAATGTGCGCAGCTTTTACAGGTTGCGCCTTCACCGGCTGTTGGTGCTTCAAAGAACTCTTTCTCTGGGCATAACTGCTGCATTTTGTAGAAAATGCCTCGGTCAGTCGCTACGATGAACTTTTTATTGTCCATAGTTTGCGCAGCTTTAATAAGTTGGCTTGTTGAACCAACCGCATCAGCTAAGGCTACAATCTCCGCAGGAGACTCTGGGTGAACCAATACAGCCGCATCTGGGTGTAAGGCTTTCATATCCTTAAGTGCTTTGGTTTTAAACTCGTCATGAACGATACAGGCGCCATTCCACATGATCATGTCTGCACCTGTGTTCTTTTGAATGTAAGAACCTAAGTGTTTATCTGGACCCCAAATGATTTTTTCGCCTTGCTCATCAAGGTGCTCAACGATTTCTAGAGCACATGAAGAAGTAACAATCCAATCTGCACGGGCTTTCACAGCTGTTGATGTATTTGCATACACTACTACCTTGCGATCAGGGTGCTGATCACAAAACGCTGAGAATTCTTCAATTGGGCAACCTACGTCTAATGAACAAGTTGCAGCAAGCGTTGGCATAACAACTGTTTTATTTGGCGTTAGGATTTTTGCTGTTTCGCCCATAAAGCGAACACCGGCTACCACAATTACATCTGCGTCGTGCTTAGCGCCAAAACGCGCCATTTCTAGCGAGTCAGCAACACAACCGCCTGTTTCTTCAGCTAGTGCTTGAATTTCAGGATCAGTGTAATAATGGGCAACAAGAACCGCGTTCTTGTCTTTTAATAATTGTTTGATACGTGCCTTATACTCTGCTTGCTCGTCTTTTGATAACGGTGCAGGCTTTGGAGGGAAGATATAATCTTCAGGCATAATTTGTTCAGCTAGACTCATTTCTCGACCACTTAGTCCACAGTGCATTCATGGCGCGAATTATACGAGAATCTTAAGCTAAAGAACAGTATTGCTGTGTGCTGTTAAGATAAATAAAGGATAACTTAGAAAGAAAAGATAAATCAGGAATGGTGGGTCATGATGGACTTGAACCATCGACCAATGGATTAAAAGTCCACTGCTCTACCAACTGAGCTAATGACCCGCTCTGGATATTAAGATGCGTAAATCCGCCGATATGAGACCATTCAAAAAGAATGGTGGGTCATGATGGACTTGAACCATCGACCAATGGATTAAAAGTCCACTGCTCTACCAACTGAGCTAATGACCCGCTCTGGATATTAAGGTGCGTAGATCCGCCGATATAGAACCATTCGAAGAATGGTGGGTCATGATGGACTTGAACCATCGACCAATGGATTAAAAGTCCACTGCTCTACCAACTGAGCTAATGACCCGCTCTGTTGCTTATAAAAAGCTGCGTAAATCCGCCGATATAAGACCATTCAAAAAGAATGGTGGGTCATGATGGACTTGAACCATCGACCAATGGATTAAAAGTCCACTGCTCTACCAACTGAGCTAATGACCCGCTCTGATGCTTATAAAAGCTGCGTAAATCCGCCGATATGAGACCATTCAAAAAGAATGGTGGGTCATGATGGACTTGAACCATCGACCAATGGATTAAAAGTCCACTGCTCTACCAACTGAGCTAATGACCCGCTCTGACGCTTATAAAAAGCTGCGTAAATCCGCCGATATAAAGCCATTCAAAGAATGGTGGGTCATGATGGACTTGAACCATCGACCAATGGATTAAAAGTCCACTGCTCTACCAACTGAGCTAATGACCCGCTCTGATGCTTATAAAAGCTACGTAAATCCGCCGATAGAAAACCATTCAAAGAATGGTGGGTCATGATGGACTTGAACCATCGACCAATGGATTAAAAGTCCACTGCTCTACCAACTGAGCTAATGACCCGCTCTAATGCTTTTAAAAGCTATACGTAAATCCGTCGATTAAAGATTACCATTCTGAAAGAATGGTGGGTCATGATGGACTTGAACCATCGACCAATGGATTAAAAGTCCACTGCTCTACCAACTGAGCTAATGACCCGCTCTTTTTTCCGCATTTCGGCTGTTGTTACCAATCGCCTGCTGCGGGCGCTTATAATACTTATTTAAATGCTGAGTGCAACAGAAAATATCTCTTTTTTTAAGTTTTTATGTCTAGTTGCCTAATTTTAGACCGCTTATGTCAAAAAGCAGTCTAATCAGGTCAAAACTACATTTGCGACAGACGTTCTGTGGCTAATTTTGCAGCGGTGGTACTTGGGTACTGATTAATTAAATCATTAAAGGTTTTAAGGGCTTGTTCGCCTAAACCTTGCTCCGCTAATAAGTTTCCTAACTTTAACATCGCATCTGGGCGTTTATTAGAATTAGGGTATTCATTCACAACTACTTTGAAATGCTCAGTCGCACCTGCTTGATCGTTTTGAATTGTTAATAGCTGACCTAACCAATAATGTGCATTAGATGCATATACTGAATTAGGGTAAGTAGTTAAGAATGTTTGAAACTCCGGAATTGCTTGCTCATAACGTTTATCTTTCATTATTAACGCCACTGCACGCTCATAGGCTTCATTTTCAGATAAATCTGAACTAATTGCCTGTGATGCACCTACATCCGTATAAGAGTTAGTAGGTTGAGTTTGTGCGGCAGCGGGCTGGCTATAAGCTTGGCTGACTCGGTTTTCAATCTCTTGATAAAGCTCACGCTGACGCTGAAGTACTTTTTCAAGCTTGTAACTTTGCTCTTCAGTAATACCACGAACTTGGCTCACTTCGTCTTGTAAGATATTGAGCTGTTGCTGAAGCTCAGCTTGCAATAAATTACGTGACTTCATCATGTTTTCTAATGCGATTAAACGCTTTTCAATGCTCGATTGCGAGCTTGCAGCTTCTGAAACAGGAGCGGGAGCAGCCCATAACTGGGTGCTCCCGCTTAAGATCATTGCTGCCAAAATAATTTTCGGCTTCATAATGACTCTTTATTAGTAAACTAATACTGCGCGACGATTCTTCGCGAACGCTTCTTCAGTGCGAGACTTAACCATTGGCTTCTCTTCACCATAGCTCACTACTGACATTTGGCTAGCAGAAACACCTAAGCTTTGTAGGTATTTTTCTACTGCTTGACCACGATGCTCACCAAGTGCGATGTTGTACTCAGGCGTACCGCGCTCATCAGCGTGACCTTCGATTAGTACTTTAACTGATGGGTTTTGTACTAAGAATTCTGCGTGTGCTTGTAAAAGCTCCGCGTATTTGCTTTGGATTTTTGCGTTATCAAAACCAAAGTAGATGATTTGCTCTTGACGTAACGCTTCGTACTTTTCACGAAGTGCTTCTTCAGCTTGTTGCTCTGGAGTAAGCGTTGCAACTTCAACAGTATCAGTGTTTGATTGCTCAACCATACCTTGGTTAGATTGGTTTGCAGCACCCTCATCAACACCTGAAGAAGAGCTACACGCCGCTAATGTCATCACTGGCACAGCAATAAGCAGGCCTTTTAAAGTTTTATTAAGTTGCATTGAATTGATTCCTATATTGAGTAAACCAGTAAAATTACTGTAAATAAGGCGACCAAGCTGGCGCCTTAACTTGTCCATCTAGCACAGGTAAGCGAGCTTTAAAGCGACCGTCCATAGACACTAACGCCAACACCTGTTTATTATTATGAAGCGTGCTGTAGATAATCATCGAACCGTTTGGAGCGATACTCGGCGATTCATCTAGGCGAGTTCTTGTTAATACTTGAAACGCACCTGTAGCTAGCTCTTTTTTAGCAAGATGGTATTGACCGTTAGTACGATTCACCATCACTAATTCTTTTCCGTCTGGTGAAATCGAACCTGCTAAATTCATATCACCATCAAACGTCATACGTTTTGCTCTACCAGTTTGCAAATTTAACTTATAAATCTGGGCATTACCACCCCTTTCAGACGTAAACACGATATCTTGCCCATTTGGGTACCAAGAAGGCTCTGTATCGATACTACGATGATTTGTTAAACGCTTTTCTTTGCGAGTTGCAAGGTCTAAAACATAGACTTCTGTTGCACCGTTACGGTCTTTTGAAAGTACTAATAATAGTTTTTTACCATCAGGTGAAAACTGTGGTGCACCATTAATACCTGGATGGCTTGTGATTAACTCACGTTTGCCCGTATACAAATCTTGAATGTAAATTTGGCTTTGACGATTTTCAAAGGTTACATACGCAAGCTTAGTACCATCTGGTGACCAAGCTGGGGACATAAGTGGCTCTTTAGAACGAAGCAATACTTGCTCATTGTAGCCATCATAGTCAGCAACAACGAGTTGATAAGGCTTCGGTTCATTATCACGTACAATAACGTAAGCAATTTTTGTTAAAAATGCACCTTTTTCACCCGTAAGCGCTTCGTAAACTACATCGCTAATACGGTGCGCATAACGGCGAAACCCTGTTTCAGATATAACACTCTCACGAGCATCTAATACATGGTCTTGGCTCTTCACTAATTGACCATTACTCATCATTTGCGTTTCGCCGCCTGTAATTTGACCACGGATCACATCGATAAGCTCATACTTTACTAAGTAACGTCCACCCGGTTGTTGCTCAACTTGACCAACAAGTACCGCTTCAACACCTTGATTGACCCATGCACCATAATCTACATCAGCATCTTTGCCGGGTAATTGAGGCATACTTGTCACATCAATAGGTTTAAATTTACCACTACGCATCAAATCAGCTGCAATAACGGTGCTCAATTTTTCAGGGATGGGACCAACGCCCTGGTATTTAAATGGAACAACCGCTATTGGGCGTGCTCCATCAATACCTTCAGTGATAACAATTTCTAGTGCAGCACTGGCAATGCCATGAAAGCCCAGTAATACAATAAAACATGCTGTTTTTATCTGGTTGAACATATCATTCCTTTAGAATTCTGGCTTAATTGTTAAGTTAATATTTTTCAGTTGCTCGAAAACATCTTTATCAGGCGAAACTGGTAGTGTATCGGCCATACGGACAGCACGAAGAGCAGCTTCACACACTAATTTATCACCACCAAGTGATTTTACTTGAGTTACTAACCCGTTAAAACCAAGGCGAATATTAACGCGACATTGCTTATTCTTCATTTTTTCATCAATAAGTAAAGTTTGTTGAATACGCGCCATAATTAACGCTTTATATTTATCAACTTCACTCAAGACTTGTTGCTGACGTATTTTATTTCGTGCAGCCTGCTCAGCAGCTAACTGCTCTTGCAGCATTTGTTCTTGCAATGCCTGCTGACGTTTACGCTCTGCTTCAGCTTCTTTACGTTTGCGTTCAGCTTCAGCTTCAGCAGCTTTACGCTTGCGCTCTGCTTCCGCTTTCTTTAACGCCTCTTCTTCAGCTTTACGTTTTTCAGCTGCGGCTTTTGCTGCGGCTTCAGCTTCTTGCTTTTGCTTTTCAGCTTGCTTAGCTTTGGCACGTTCTTTCTCTTGTATTTCACGTGCTTTCTTCGCTTGTGCTTCAGCTTCTGCTTTTTCTTTCTCTTTCGCTCGGCGTTGTTGCTCTAACTTTTTAAGACGACGGTCTTCAGCTTCGCGTTGCTTACGTGCGTCATTTGCACGACGTTCAAGATCTCGAATTCGCTTTGCTTCGGCTTGTTTTTTTGCTTCTTCTTGCTTTTTAAGTTCAGCAATTTTCTGCTCAACCTTTTGTTGATCAACCGTTACTGCAGAAACCGCTTTTTCTGGTTCAGGCATAGCCGGATTCAATGTCACTTCCATTACCTTAGGAGCTGGCATATGAAAGTTCGCTGATACGACTAAGAAAACAATAATACCAAGGTGCAATAGAAGCGACTTTATTACTGATTCACGCATACTAACCCTCAAATGACTCAGTCATAAGACCCACTGAAGGCACACCGGCATTTTTCAAAAAGTCCATTAACAGCAACACTTCTTGATAAGAAACACGACCAGAACCTTTTATCATAACCGGAGTATCGGGGTTTTTCTGAAGTTGTAATTTTATAACAGCAGCTACATCAATTGCTTCCATAGGAGCTTCTGGATCAGTGCCGATACTTACATAGTACTTACCTTCAGCATCAATTGACGCAATGATAGGTGGTGTATCTTTGGTATCTACAAGATCCGATTCTTCCATTTTCGGCAAGTCCACTTTTACACCATGGGTAATCAGTGGTGCAGTTGCCATAAATATAATAAGTAGTACCAACATTACATCAATGTAAGGAACTACATTTATCTCACCTACTGGGCGACGTTTCTTACGCTGATACATTCGCTTTAGCCTCTATTTGCGCAGCTGCTTGGCGGTGTAAAATATTGGCGAACTCTTCCATGAAGTTAATGTAATTACCTTCAAGCTTTTCTACTTTGTTTGCAAAACGGTTGTACGCAATAACTGCAGGGATTGCAGCGAATAAACCCATCGCTGTTGCGATAAGTGCTTCGGCGATACCCGGCGCAACCATTTGTAAAGTTGCTTGCTTAACTTCACCTAATGCAATGAATGCGTTCATGATACCCCACACCGTACCAAAAAGGCCGATATAAGGACTAATTGAACCCACTGTCGCTAAAAACGATAAACTTGATTCTAGTTTTTCAACTTCGCGTGACAACGCAACACGCATTGAACGATGTGTGCCTTCCATTACGATGCTTGCACTTTGCGGTGAATTTTTCTTATGTCGTGCAAACTCCTTAAAACCAGCAACGAATAATGCTTCAACACCTGATGCGCCACCAGGACGAGCTGAAACTTCATTATATAATTTACTTAAGTCTATTCCTGACCAAAACTTTTGCTCAAAGCGCTTAGCGCCATTAAGTGCATCAGAAATCGCTTTTTTACGTTGAAAAATAATTGCCCATGACATTACCGACATGCCGACTAATGCCAACATTACTAGCTGGACAAGTACACTGGCTTCTAGAATAAGATCTAAAAAGTTAAGCCCTGATCCCACGTTAAACTCCTAAAAATAGATTTCTATGTAATTTGTTATATTTTTTACACTTGTATTTATTGACCACAAACATGGCCAAAAGTTACAACTAGTGTATCTAGTCAATTATGAACTGACAACGCTCTTGCTGTGAATTAGCGGCAAATAACGGTAAAAAGCAATTTGCTTAGTTATTTTTTAGCCAGATTGAATTTTACAAATACTTTTATGCATATTTTTACCTTAATAATAAGTCACTAGAGTGACGCTTAAAAGCAACCAAAACAATCAAAAACACGACGTTTATTCATAAATTACGCATAAACACCCAAAAGTACTTTTGCAAATCTACTACAGAATACTTAAACTAATCCTGAATACAGAATATGAATTTTATAAAAACCACTCTATTCATGCAGTTAAAGAGAAAATAACCACAAAGCGAACAAAAAGAAAACAATAGAATTTTTTGCTCACATTAGTTTTTTTAATCTGAAAATTAAATTTTTCTAGTTTGAAGAAAAATCCATCATTGCGTATTATTTACCTATACCGAGCTAGCAACCTCATGAAAGTTTCTTTCATTAAGCTCCGTTTTTAGCAATATGAAGTTTCGTATTGCTCTAGGTTTACTGAAATCAGGATAAAACCTTCTTTTAGTAGACCCTAGTTCCCTGAATTACTTCCTTCAACTTGTTGTTTGCCCGCATCCTTATGCGGGCTTTTTTTTGCCTGCGCAAACGTCAACGAGAATACCTATCAAAAACTTAACAGCATGTGAATTACAGGTGTTAGATGACTCTTGCCGGTATGCGGTATGCGGTATGCGGTATGCGGTATGCGGTATGCGGTATGCGGTATGCGGTATGCGGTATGCGGTATGCGGTATGCGGTAAAATCTATATTGCCATTTAAAAAGTCAACTTATCTCTATTAAAAAGCAGCCCTCTCGAGCTGCTTAATACTTATAACTTAAAGCTTTTGTAACTAACCTGAGTTTTGTTATTTATCTGGGGTTAGTCCAAAGTGCAAGTAAGCGATGTCTGATACAAGTCGTCCGCGCGGGGTACGTTGTATAAAGCCTTGTTGAATTAAAAACGGTTCTATTACATCTTCTATCGTTTCTTTTTCTTCGCCTATTGCAGCTGCAAGGTTATCAAGGCCAACTGGGCCGCCCATAAATTTTTCGATAATAGCTAATAGGTATTTTCTATCCATGTAGTCAAAACCGCTTTTATCGACATCAATCATATCGAGGGCTTGCTCTGCAACCGATGCGTTAACTTTACCGTCAGATTTAACTTGCGTGTAATCACGAACACGGCGTAACAAACGGTTCGCTATTCGCGGTGTGCCACGTGAGCGCTTGGCTATTTCTGTGGCTCCTTCATTGCACATAGTTAAATCTAAAAATCTTGCTGAACGAGCAACTATTTTTGATAAATCTTCAACCGAATAAAATTCTAAACGCTGCACTATGCCAAAACGGTCTCTCAGTGGTGAGGTGAGTGAACCTGCACGGGTTGTCGCACCTATTAAAGTAAATGGCGGTAAATCAAGTTTAATTGAACGTGCGGCTGGGCCCTCACCGATCATAATATCCAGCTGATAGTCTTCCATTGCTGGATACAAAATCTCTTCGACCTGCGGGCTCAAGCGGTGAATTTCGTCAATAAAAAGTACGTCACCTTCTTCAAGGTTAGTTAAAAGAGCAGCTAAATCGCCAGCTTTTTCGAGTACTGGCCCTGACGTTGTTTTAATATTAACGTTAAGCTCGTTGGCAACAATGTTTGCAAGTGTGGTTTTACCAAGACCCGGTGGACCAAATATTAATAGGTGATCCAAGGCTTCGCCACGATGGCGAGCCGCCTCGATAAATATTTCCATTTGTTGCTTAACATGCGGCTGGCCTGTGTAATCTGTTAACAGTTTTGGCCGTATGGCACGATCAACACTGTCTTCGTTACTTTGTTCACTCGCATCTATTAAGCGATCTGCTTCTATCATGGTTTACTCACAACATTGATTTTAGAGCTTCTTTAATTAGAACCTCTGTCGTCATATCTGGTTTGTTCACTGCTTTCACCGCTTTTTGTGCTTGCGGTAGCTTATAACCTAATGCCACAAGTGCAGACACTGCATCATCGGCAGCATTATTTGCCACTAGGGTATCATCACTTGCAGGCTCAATGACGGCATTATCGCTAAATGGTGTAAATAAGTCATTACCCCAATCTTTCAGTCTGTCTTTCATTTCGAGTACTAAGCGCTCAGCAGTTTTTTTACCAACCCCCGGAAGTTTAACCAGTGTGGTTGCATCTTCATTGTTTACACAACTTACAAATTGCTGTGCTGACATACCCGATAAAATCGCAAGTCCTAACTTTGGCCCTACGCCATTAGCCTTTAATAGCTCTCTAAATAAAGCGCGCTCTGTTTTATTGTTAAAACCAAATAATAGCTGGGCATCTTCACGTACCACAAAATGGGTATAAATAATCGCTTGCTCACCTACTGCGGGTAAATCATAAAAGCAGGTCATAGGCATTTGCACTTCGTAGCCTACACCACTTACTTCAATAAGAATTTCTGGCGGCTGTTTTTCAACAAGTAAGCCATTTAATCGACCAATCATATTACTTCCTTAATCGTCCTCTTACGGTTTTGCTCGCACTGCCCGCAAGTTTAATTAAATTTTGTTCTGAGTGTGCATGACATATAGCAATTGCTAGAGCGTCAGCGGCATCGGCTTGAGGTGTGCCTGGCAGCTTTAAAATATTCTTTACCATATGCTGTACTTGAGACTTATCGGCTCCGCCATTACCCACAACAGCTTGCTTGATTTGCCTTGCTGAATATTCATAAACTGGCAGCTCAGCCATTGAAGCGCCAACAATGGCAGCGCCACGAGCTTGACCAAGTTTAAGTGCCGAATCAGGGTTATGTGCCATAAACACTTTTTCGATAGCAAAGCTGTCTGGGGAGAATTGCTCTACCAATTGACTGATCCCTTGGTAAATCATTTTTAAACGAACAGGAAAATCGTGTTCTGCCAATTTTATGCAACCACTTCCTAAATAAGTGAACTTAGCACCTTGGTGAGCAATCACGCCGTACCCTGTTAATCGTGAACCAGGATCAATCCCTAAAATAATCGCCAACTAACTGACCCATCTATTATCATTATTATCTGTGTTAATAATGCCAGAGCACTGTATAAATTACCAGTAACCAATTGCAATTCATAAAAAATGCCCGCAATTGCGAGCATTTTATAAACGCGTTTTTAGTTAGAATCTTATGCCAGTGAGCGTAATAAGCCTTGGGTATTTTTTCGCATTGTGCGCGCTATCATCAAATAACCCAAACATGCCACAAATAGGCCTCCTACTGCTGGGCCAATAAGCCAAATATGAGGATGGAATTTACCTGCTAATTCGAACATCTGTTTTTGTACAATTAATAAAGCAATATCACTGACAATGGCAGCGACTAAGCCTGCCGTAACCCCTAATAATAAAAACTCATATAAGGTGGCATTTTTAATTAAACGCCCTTTAGCACCTAAAGTTCTTAGGATGACAATCTCTTGCATACGCTCACCCAAACTTGCTTGTACTTGTGAAATAAGCACTAAAGCTCCACAGGCAACGACAATTGCTAGTACAAAACCAATCGCTAATGATACTTGCTCTATTGTTGAGCGAATCTGTTTAATAAAGCTTTCAACATCAATCACATTCACTGTTGGGTATTGACGCATTAACTCATTAAATTCGCGTTTTTTATCCGCTTTTACATTCACCGATGAAATATAAGTAGCAGGAAAACTGGCTAGCACATCAGGACTTAAAATAATAAAGAAGTTAGGTTTGAGTGTCGTCCAGTTAACTTTTCGAACACTGGTAATTTTTGCATCGAAAGACTGTGCACCTATTAAGAAAGTAAGCGTATCACCTATTTTTACATCTAAGCGTTTAAGCATAGACTCTTCAACCGATGCCTCAGCCACTGAGTTTTCACTAAACCATGCACCGTCGATAAGCTCGTTTTGATTTGGCAAGTCCTTGCGCCAAGTTAGGTTTAGCTCACGGCCAATGCCAGAGCGAGCTTCTTCGTCTTTCTTTTCGTTATCTTCTTGCGATACTTCGCGGGCAACCAGCTCACCATTAACGGCGTTTACACGGCCACGAACAACAGGGTAAAAATCAGACGTTGGCATATCATTTTGCGCTAAGAAACTAGTAATAGGTTCTAGTTCTTGCTCAGTAATGTTCACTAAAAATGAATTAGGTGCATTTTCTGGAAGCTGTGACTGCCAATCCGAGATCATGTCGTTCTTCAATACAATTAAAAACAGTAACAATTTTATAGCCAATGCAAAGCTAATTAATTGTACGGCATTAACGTTGGCACGCTTTTGAATTGATGCTATAGCCAATGACCAACTATTACCTGGGCTTAAACCGAGTTTGCGACCACCGCCAAAAATAACCTTTGATAAAGCAAATAACACCGCGATTAAAAATGCAGTTGAAAGAAACAAAATGGCACTTATTTTGATGTTATTACTAAACAACCACATGAGTAAAAACACAGTAAGCGCCGACATAGCCAAGTGTACTTTACTAACCAATAAACGGTCGCCTAAATTACGGCGCAACACGCGCAGCGGAGGAATATCAAATAAATCGAGTAGTGGTTTAATAGAAAACATTACCGCACAAATCACGCCGGTGCTAATAGCAATAATCCACGGTTTAGCAGATGCACTTGGTAGTGCAGTGCCCATGGTCTGTGCTAAATAATCTGTTGCAACTGCTTGTAAGCCATAACCAATCAGTAAACCAACTATGACCGACATTGAACAAACAAGGCTCAAGTGAAGTAAATAGATTTTACGTATCATAGCGCGGCTTCCGCCCAGCGTTTTCATCATGGCAACCGGGTCATATTGACGCTCACAATACCGTTTTGCCGATACCGCAATAGCAACAGCGGCTAAAATAATGCCAAGTAAACCAGCTAGCAATAGATAGCTCTCGGCACGATTTAAACTATTAGAAATAGGAGACTGGCGGTCTTTAACACCATACCAACGCTGGTTTTCTTTCATTTGTGGTTTTAACCACGCATAGAAGGTATCTAAATTGTCTTTGCTGCCAGCATAAAGCTGACGATAAAACACTCGACTACCCGGCTGAATTACCTCTGTAACGGCTATGTCTGCTTCATTAATTAAGATTCGCTGGCTGCTTGAAAACACATTAAACGGTGCATCAGGCTCTTCGGCTACAACATGACTAGCAGTAAACGTAGCAGCGCCAAGCTCTACTTTATCGCCCACTTTAATGTTTAACGCATAAAACACTGATTCACTTAACCACACTTCACCACGACTTGGGATATCAGCAGTTACTTGTGGTTGATCAGTCAGGCTAGTTTTTACTTTTAACTCGCCTTTTAACGGATAGGTGTTTGATACCGCTTTCACCGAGCCAAGCTGCATTTCGTCACCAGCAAATAACATGGTATCGAAATAGGTTATTTTAGCGGTACGTAAGTTTTCTTGGTTGGCTTTTTCTAAAAACTCGGCAGGTAAAGCATGGTTACTTGCTAAAACGCGATCAGCAGCAATAAAGGCACTGCTTTTTTCTTCAATACTTTGACCAATTCGGTCGGTAACCATAGACAGTGTTAAAACAGTGAGAACAGCTAAGGCAATTGCTGCACTGATCACTGTTAACTCACCGCGTTTAAACTCACGTGAAAACAGTTTTAGTGCTAATTTAGCCCACATTCGCTTGCACTCCTTCGCTTTCTTTTACAGTTACTAACTGCCCTGCTTCAATGTGTAAAATTTGCTGACACTTTTGTGCAAGCTGCTCATCATGCGTTACTAAAATAAGTGTCGTGCCGTGCTCTTTATTTAATTCAAATAATAATGACTCAATTAATTTACCGTTTTTGCTATCAAGGTTCGCTGATGGTTCATCGGCAAATAAGATTTTCGGTGTACCAATAAATGCACGCGCAATAGCTACACGCTGCTGCTCACCGCCAGATAATTGCGATGGGTAATGGCCAACACGGTGACTTAAACCTACTTTTTCAAGTAGCTCAAGCGCTTGCTGTTTCGCGTCTTTACTACCGGCAAGTTCAGCCGGTAGCATCACGTTTTCAAGTGCTGTTAAGCTTTGTACAAGCATGAAAGACTGAAACACAAACCCCACTTTTTCGGCGCGAAGTGCCGCGCGTGCTTCTTCGCCTAATTCGTGCAAAGCAGCACCATCTAAATAAATACTGCCGCTAGTTGATTGGTCAAGTCCGGCTAACAAACTTAATAAAGTAGACTTACCCGAACCAGAGGTGCCCACTACTGCAACTGAGTCACCCGACTTGACATTAAAGCTGATGTCACTGAGGATGGTCAAGTTGCCCTCAACCGTGGTGACCGTTTTAGAAAGTCCTTTAACTTGAATGATGTTTAATTGAGAAAGCGCTGACATATGATGCATCCAATCCTACGTTTTATATTCGTTTTACTGTTAGTAATCAAACCACTTACGGCAGCAGCTGACAACACAATTTTAATTTTAGGTGACAGTTTAAGCGCCGCATACGGCCTTAAACAAGAACAAGGCTGGGTTAAATTGTTACAAGATAAGTACGATGAAAAAGACCAATCTGTATATTTAGTAAACGCTAGTATTAGTGGTGAAACTACCGGCGGCGCCTTAAGACGACTCGACGCGTTACTAAGTGAATTTGAACCCACTCATGTGCTTATTGAGCTTGGCGGAAACGATGGTTTACGTGGTTTCCCTATTAAACGCCTGCAAACTAACCTACGTGATTTAATAGCGAAAAGCCAACAAATTGGGGCGAAAACCGCCATAATGGAAGTACAAATTCCACCAAACTATGGTCCGCGTTATACCAAACTTTTCACCGATAGCTTTAAAACTATTGCTGATGAAACAGATTCTGAGCTCATGCCTTTTTTCATGCTTAATATTGCAGGCCGTCCTGAGCTTATGCAAAACGATAACCTCCACCCTAACGCCGATGCTCAACCATTAATACGCGACTTTATGTACAAAACGATCAACGATTGGCTAGATTAACCACTAGCCCATTGATTTAATACCGATTGCCTGAACAATAAACAGGCAATCGAACTGCGCTGATATTGATTTTTATAAAAAAAGCCGTACTATGACTTTCAACGTCGGCATATAGCGCAGCTTGGTAGCGCACTGTCATGGGGTGTCAGGGGTCGCAGGTTCAAATCCTGCTATGCCGACCATTTTTCTACACTCTATTCAATAATTTACTTAACTTACCTATTTACTTTATCGCACCATACTTAACTAAATTTATTTTCTCATTTTTAGGTTTGATTAGGTGTTGATTGGGGGGATATATAGGAAGACAGCTAATGGCACCTTTGTTACCTTCCTCACGATAGAATTTATAAAAAGCTTTTCAGAAAAAAAATTTGTAATAGAGGGGCAATGAACTGTAGCACCTTATATCTGAGCTTATGCTTTTAAAAATTAGGATAGAACTGCTCCTAACTGATAGGTTTGAACGAGAAGCAGACAGCCACTCTAACACGCCTTTGGACAAAAATGAGTTACGCCTCAGGTTCCGCTCATGAAATTTCGCGACTTTCAAGTTTGATTAAGTTCTATTAATTGGACTTCCCTGTGTATTGCGCACATCCAAATTTGTAAAACTCTGGAAACCCACACTGCCTTTTACTTTAAAAGGTTTTTCAAACCCTCAAAAATAACTAATCAATTTGGGCTTTCTGAGGGCTAAAAATTTTTCTGAACTTTCTTCTTTCCATACATCAATTTATATAAATGCTGTGAATAAAAATTATAATTTTTATATATATCAGTTGTATAAAAATAAATTCGTACTAACCTTAAAAGGTACATACATGATAATGGAATATTTATGAGTGGACTTCATACCACCGTCAAGGTTGTAGGTTCAAAATGTAATTACGATTGTGAATATTGTTTTTACTTAGAGAAAGATACCCTTCTGAAATCTAATAAGTCGATGCAACAGGATACTCTCGAAGCATACGTACGTAATTACATTAATAGTCAAAACACACCCGAGGTTGAATTTGCTTGGCACGGCGGTGAACCCACATTGGTTGGGCTTAATTTTTTTGAAAAAGCTGTCGAATTTCAAAGAAAATATGCAGGCCAAAAAGTTATTAAAAACACCATCCAAACTAATGGCTCCAAATTGAATAACGATTGGTGTCGTTTTTTTAGAGAAAATAACTTTCTTGTAGGAATTAGCTTAGATGGCCCCGAATGGCTACAAGCAAAATACCGTACTAAACAAGGTAAGAGCGCATTCAACGAGATCCTCAGTGCGATTAAGCTTTTACAGAAAATGAATGTGCAATACAACGTATTAGCTTGTGTTACTAAAGAGTATTGCCAACATGGTGAAGAAATTTATACCTTTTTTCGTAAGCATAAGATTAAACATATTCAGTTTTCCCCAGTTGTAGAATCACTACCCTCAAAAGATGAACAATCTCGAGGTCAGCACTTTGCCAGTAATCTCATTTTTTCTACTGCTAAATCCTACCAACAAAATAAATATAACCCACTTTCTTGGGCTGTAGATGCAAAGGAATACGGAAAGTTTCTTGTCGATATATTTAACCTTTGGATCAAAGAAGATGTAGGTAAGGTTTTTATTTTAAACTTTGAGCAGGCGTTAACTCAATATATTGGTAACCCCTCACCTAACTGTATTCACGCAAAAAATTGCGGCTCATCTTATGCCGTAGAGGCTAATGGCGACGTTTATTTTTGTGATCATGTTGCTTATCCCGAGTCAAAAATAGGTAATGTGATGACGAGTTCTTTTCAAGATATTGCTTCAAATAATAAAGATATTTTCAATAAAGAATCTCGTTTATCTGAACGATGTAAAAAATGTAATGTTCGTCAGTTATGTAATGGGGGTTGCCCTAAACATCGTTACCTTGCAGATACTGGCGAGTATGAGAATGTTCTGTGCGACGGGTATTTTCATTTTTTCAACTCAATCCAAAAGTATTTACATGCTATGACTCAATTACTGGCTAACGGTTACCCTGCTAGTTATGTCATGCAAGCATTAAATGGTCCGTTAATTCTGAAATCTTCTAACAATTAAAAGGGATAAAACTAAATGGATATAATTAAAAAATCAGTGGTTTTAACTAGCGCACTCACTCCATATATAGCCAGTGCTGACACACCTGATAGAACTCAGCTTCCAATTCCGGATGTAAGACCTCAAACTTACTCTCAATTAGATGTTAGAGATGTACAGCGACCAGATCCAACATCCCGTGTGAAAGCACCAGATGGAGCCCCCAATGTACTTGTAATATTACTCGATGATGTTGGTTTTAGTCAGTCATCACTGTTTGGTGGTGCTGTTGACATGCCAACGCTAAGTGCGCTGGCTAAACAAGGCTTAATGTATAACCAATTCCATACGACTGGCGTTAGCTCCGCTACGCGCACAGCAATATTAACAGGACGTAATCATCACCAAAATAACATGGGCTCTATTGCCGAAACGGCAACAGCTTTTCCTGGAAATACTGGTGTAAGACCTAATTACATCGCAGCATTACCTAAAATTTTGAAATACAACGGTTATAGCACGGCTATGTTTGGTAAAAACCATGAGATCCCAGCATGGGAAACAGGTCCAGCTGGGGTTCAAACCTTATGGCCGAAAGAAGTCGGGTTTGATAAGTTTTATGGCTTTTTTGGTGGGGAAACGGACCAGTATCAACCAGTATTAATTGATGGTATTACTCGCATAAAAACGCCACGTAAGAAAGATTATCACTTTACTGAGGATATGACAGACAAAACCATTGAATGGCTAAATTTAGAGCAAAGTTATAATGCCGATAAACCCTTCTTTATTTACTATGCGCCTGGCGCCGTACATGCGCCGCATCATGCTCCCAAAGAATGGATTGATAAGTACAAAGGTAAGTTCTCAATGGGCTGGGATAAATTGAGACAAGAAACATTTGAGCGACAAAAAGCAAATAACATTATTCCGAAAAATACGGTACTGCCGCCCATGCCAGAGTTTGTTCCTAGATGGGATTCGCTCACTGCTGACGAAAAGCGTGTATTTGAACGACAAATGGAAGTATATGCTGGCTATTTAGCACATACGGATCATGAAATAGGTCGAGTTGTTGAAACACTTAAGAAAAATGGCGAGTTCGACAACACCCTAATTTTCTACATCGTAGGGGACAATGGAGCAAGTGCAGAGGGGAATAGAAATGGTAGCTTCAACTCGCTAGCTTTCTATAATGGCATTGACGAACCGTCTTCATATGCTCTGGAAAATATCGAAAAACTCGGTGGGCCAGAAAGTTTTCCACATTACGCTTCAGGTTGGGCTGTCGCTGGTGATTCGCCTTTTGTATGGACTAAGGGCATGGCATCAGATTATGGCGGTACACGAAACGCCATGGTAGTAAGTTGGCCTCATGGCATTAAAAAGAATAGTCAAAACATCCGTAGCCAGTGGTCACATGTCGTTGATATCGCTCCGACAGTATTAGAAACAGCTAAACTTCCTTTTCCTAAGAAAGTCGAAGGTATTAAGCAAATCCCTATGGCTGGGGTGAGTTTTGCGCAATCATTTAACAACCCCGATGCAGAAACAGATCACAAAGTTCAATACTTTGAGCTTGCTGGTAATCGAGCTATTTACAAAGATGGCTGGTTAGCAAGGGTTACACATTGGGCATTAACCGAATCATCAGCGAACTTCACTACCTTGCAAAAAGATGAGTGGGAGTTGTTTGACACCACACAGGATTGGTCTCTTTCTAACAATTTAGCTGATAAGTACCCCAAGAAACTCAAAGAAATTAAAAAGCTTTTCGATAAAGAAGCACAAGAGAATCATGTTTACCCAATTGATGACCGCACGCTTGAGCGTATGAATGCAGAAATAGCTGGCCGACCCGATGCGATGTTTGGTAAACAGAGTTTGACTTTATATGAAGGGGCTAAAGGTATTCCTGAAAACTCTTTTTTAAATATCAAAAATAAATCTTTTGATTTAGTTGCAAAAGTCATTACTGATGATGTGAAAAACACCAATGGTGTTGTTATTGCACAAGGCGGTAACTTCGCTGGTTGGACTTTATTTGTTAAAAACGGAGTACCAACATTCGAGTATAATTGGTTGACGTATGAGTATACTAAAGTCTCTGGTTCGGAACTCAAAAAAGGTGAAAATGAGATCAAAGTTGAGTTTCGTTATGATGAAGATGGCAAAGGGGGTAAAGGGAACGCCGCAGGTTTAGGAAAAGGTGGTAATGTATATTTATACGTTAACGGCAAACTTGCAGCTAAAAAGCTGATCCCAAATACAATTGCCAGCTTATTCTCACTTGATGATGGTGTGGGTATTGGTGAAGATGAGGGTGGTGCCGTAAGTCTTGACTATGAAGCCCCTTTTACTTTTAACAAAAAATAGAACAGGTAACGACTTCTATTGTTCAATAGATAAGATGCAATAGATAAAGGTTAACTCTAAGAGTCCCGCATTTCATGCGGGACTTTTGATTAACCTACTTTGATATATTATCTACTCTTCTGCCGCTTAAACTCTTCAAAAATACTGTTTACATTCACTTTTGCGCCTAGCTTTGCAGCGATTAAAAACAGGCCTGCTAGTTTTCTGTGAACAAATAAGGCATCTACAGGGGGCGCGTGCCAGTGCTCAGAGGCTGTACTCATTTTTATGCCGAGTTCTTTAATACGTTTTGGTAAGTCGCTATTTGCAAAATCATACTCACCTTGATGGCGCAGTGGCTCGCAGGCAAGTAGAAATATCTCGACAACATTATCTATATATTCTTGAGCTAGCCCTTCTTGAAAATAGCCAATATGCTGTGAAGCTGTTGCAACTCCTGCTCTGTCATTATTTATTGCAGCAGATAATAACTGTAAGTAGCCATCACTAATATGCTGAGGTAGCTCACGGGTAGCGCCAAAGTCTAAAAGCACTAAGCGTTGATTGTCGATTTGATATTGATAGTTGGCAAAGTTTGGATCTGTTTGAACTAGTTTAAAGCTAAATAATTCACGTAAAAATAGGCTTAGTAACTGTTCAACCGCTTTATTACGTAGCGCTTGCTCTGTGGTTGCCAGTTCATCTAGCTCTTGTCCTTCAACAAAGCTCATGACTAACACTTGAGAAGAACTAAGCGAATCTACCACATTTGGAATAAGGTAATTGTCGTCACCCTTTAAACACTCGCTGTAGCGTTTTAAATAATTAGCTTCTAATTCGTAGTCAGCTTCGTTTATAAGCTGTTGTTTTGCTTCATCGATAAGAGGCTGTATTTCTACCTCTTTGGGTAATAAGCCACTGAGCTTAAGAATGTAAGCTAAGTTATCAACATCACTGGCTATACCTTTTGCAATACCTGGGTACTGAACTTTAACTGCTAGTTTTTCGCCCGATTCTCGGTAAGCAATATGCACTTGCCCTATCGATGCTGCAGCAAATGGTCTGAGTTCAAAGTGCGATAAGTGCTCTAGCCATGCATCGCCCCAATGCTCACGCATTACTTTAACTAGCTGCTTTTGCGGCATAGCTGTCGCCTCTGCACGCAGCCTTGCTAAGATTGCAGATAGCTCAGGTGTAAGTAATTCGCCACTGTCCATAGACAGTAGCTGCCCCAATTTCATTGCTGCGCCACGCAGGTTTGCAAGTTGCTCTGCAAAGCGTTGAATATTTTTTGGCTGTAACAATAACTCTTGTCGTGATGTTTGCTTACCCATAGCCCATGCTTTTGTGCCTTCAAACAACATATTACCCGCGACTTTACCAGCTAAAGAACCAAGCCGAGCAGCGCGTGAAAACCGTGATGTTGGCACAGACTTTTGTTTATTACTCATATTGCTTCACACTATTAACTTAATGCTTTGAATACGTTGATTGTCGAGGTTTAGATCGACTTTAGCTTAATCGCTTTACTCTCTTTTGTTCTATTTAATTTAGCCAACAAAAAAGCCGCATGGTTTCCCGATGCGGCTTTAAAGCTCAGAATAATTAAAGTTATTTAATAATTTCTAAGCCACCCATATATGGGCGTAATACTTCTGGAACAACAATCGAGCCGTCAGCTTGTTGGTAGTTCTCTAAGATTGCTACAAGTGTACGACCAACCGCTAAACCTGAACCGTTTAGTGTGTGTAGTAACTCTGGCTTTTTCTCGCCTTGACGACGGAAACGCGCTTGCATACGACGCGCTTGGAAATCAACCATGTTTGAACATGATGAGATTTCACGATAGGTGTTTTGTGCAGGTAACCAAACTTCTAAATCGTAAGTTTTTGCTGCGCCAAAGCCCATATCACCCGTACATAAAATTACTTTACGGTAAGGAAGCTCTAATGCTTGTAAGATTTGCTCAGCGTGACCTGTTAGTTCTTCTAGTGCTTGCATTGAATCTTCTGGTTTTACAAGTTGTACTAATTCAACTTTGTCGAATTGGTGTTGACGAATAAGACCACGTGTATCACGACCATAGCTACCAGCTTCACTACGGAAACATGGTGTGTGAGCAGTTAAGCGAATTGGTAAATCGCTTTCGTCGTAGATTTCGTCACGGGCACTATTTGTAAGCGGTACTTCAGCAGTTGGAATTAAGCTAAAACCAGGTTGTTGCTGACCGTCGTCATCCACTAAACCTAATGTATGGAATAAGTCACCGGCAAACTTAGGTAATTGGCTTGTACCGTATAAGCTTGCGCTATTTACTAGGTAAGGCACATACATTTCTGTGTAGCCATTTTGCTCTGTGTGCGTATCAAGCATAAACTGAGTAAGAGCACGGTGCATACGGGCCACTTGGCCGCGCATAACAGTAAAACGTGCGCCACTGATTTTAACACCCATTTCAAAGTCTAGGCCGTTTACGTCTTGACCAACATCTACGTGATCTTTTACTTCAAAATCATATGACTTAGGCGTGCCCCACGTTAAAATTTCAACGTTTTGCTCTTCGTCTTCACCAACTGGCACAGACTCATCAGGTAAGTTTGGAATAGCTAGCGCGATTTGCTTAAGCTCTTCTAATACAGCGTCTTGCTCTGCTTTAACACTGTCTAGTTGGTCACCAAGAGTACTTACTGAATCAAGCAACTGTTGTGCTTTCTCGTGCTCGCCTTTCGCTTTTGCTTGGCCGATAGCTTTGGAACTTGCATTACGCTCGCTTTGAAGTTCTTGCGTTTTTACTTGTAATGTTTTGCGTTTTTCTTCAAGTGCAGTTACCGCTGCAATATCAAGTTCGAAACCACGTGTTGCTAAACGTGCAGCCGCTTGTTCGATATCTTGACGTAAATATTTAGAATCTAACATGTTTGATTTTTAACCTTTTTGCATTACCAGCTGAAGGCCCAGCCAAGCCATAAATATACACACCACCACGTTTAAGGTGATATTGAGGGCCATTTTAAAAAAGTGACCTTGTTGCATTAGCAACAACGAATCCATTGAGAATGTTGAAAAGGTGGTCAATGCACCTAAAAAGCCAATACCAATTAAGGTTTTAGCGGGGCTAACAGCGATTATTTCTTTTTCAATCAAGCCGTATAATATGCCCATTAACAATGAACCAAGAATATTAACTGTCAACGTGCCAAAAGGGAATCCCCTACCGAGCAGTTTTAGCATGGTTTCGCTAAGAAAATAGCGCAAACACGCCCCAGAAGCACCACCCATTGCAATCATCATGTAAAGTTTCAAACTATTCATAACGTTTAATATCACTTTGCTCGTTGCGCTGGGTTAAATATTCCAGCTTTTGTTTTATTTTTTGTTCAAGCCCGCGATCTGTTGGGAAGTAATACTGACGATCATGAATTGCTTCTGGGAAATACTTCTCGCCAGCAGCAAATGCGCCTTCTTCATTGTGTGCATAACGATACTCTGCACCATAGCCTAAATCTTTCATTAGACTTGTTGGCGCATTACGTAAATGCTCTGGCACAGGATAACTCGGTTCATTTTTAGCATCTTGCATTGCTTGATTAAACGCCATATACACCGCGTTACTTTTCGGTGCGCTGGCTAAGTAAATGGTGGCCTGAGCTATAGCGCGCTCACCTTCACTTGGACCAACACGTTGAAAAATATCCCATGCATTTAGTGCTACTTCCATTGCACGTGGGTCGGCATTGCCGATATCCTCTGTAGCAATCGCTAATAAACGCCTAGCTACATAAAGCGGGTCGCCGCCACCTGCTAAAATTCGGCAGTACCAATATAAGGCGCCATCAGGAGAACTACCACGCACCGATTTATGAAACGCTGAAATTAAGTCGTAGAACTCATCGCCGCCTTTGTCGTACTTGGCTAAGTGAGTTGGTAGAACTTGGCTTAAAACATGTTGATCAACAAGGTATTTGCCCTGCTGCTCAGTGGTTAAATCAACAGCTTGTTCTAGTAAGTTAAGCACTTTACGAGCATCGCCATCACTTGCTTGGCAAAGTGCTTGTTTGGCGTTATCGGCAATTTCAATGTGTTTTTGGCTTAGCTCAACGTCTTCGCGTAAAGCGCGCTCAATCACAGTAAATAAATCGGCTTGCTTAAGTGCTTTTAATACATAAACACGGGCACGAGAAAGTATTGCGTTATTAAGTGCAAATGATGGGTTTTCGGTGGTCGCGCCAACAAAAATAAAAGTACCATCTTCAATATGTGGTAAGAATGCATCTTGCTGAGATTTATTAAAGCGATGCACTTCGTCGACAAACAGTAAGGTGCGTTGTCCTCGCCCTGCAAGATTTGCTTTTGCTTCGCTTACCGCTTCACGAATGTCTTTGACACCTGCTGTGACCGCCGACATTTGAATAAGGCTTGCATCGGCATGGTTCGCAATAATTTGCGCTAACGTAGTTTTACCAACGCCTGGCGGCCCCCACAAAATGAGGCTGTGGCATCGACCTGCAAGAATGGCTTGGTAAAGAGGTTTATCGGGGCTTAAAAGGTGCTGCTGACCTATGTAGTCATTGAGTGTTTCGGGTCGCATGCGCGCCGCAAGTGGGCGCACATCAGGACCAAAATTAAATCCGAGATTACTCAAGCCTTAATCACCTTGGCTTTGGTCGTCAACTTCAACGCCCTCAGGAATGGTAAATTCAAAGGTTTGAGTTGCAAGTGCTTCGTTTACTTTAGCATCTTTAAAGGTAAATAAAGACTGCTGACCAGAGGTATCTAATACTGTCAGTGATGCTAGTCCTTGTTCTTTAGCATTAAAGCTAATGTCTAACTTTTCAACTTGGCTCTCAACGCCTTTGTTTGGTGTTACGCTAAAGCCTGCATCGGTTGCCACAACTTGGTATTTAGCCCATTGCTCAGGATCTTTAGAGGTCAGCAATACAAACGGTGTTGAATCAATCAAGCTGTGGGTATTCATAATCGTTACTTGCTCAGCAAAGCTATCGAAGTAATACGTTTTGTCGCCATTAGATACAAACAAGGTATCGTCTGGGCTTTGCTGTTGCCAGCGGATCATCATAGGTTGTTGAAGAGCAATATTCCCTTCACCTTGCATGATAGCTTCGCCTTGCGAATCGGTAACTTGCTGCGAAAACTCTGCTTTAAAACTTTTAATCGCAGCCAGTTGTTGTTGCAATGCTTCGCTGTCGTCTGCAAAACTTTGACCGCTTAATAAACAACCCATAATTAGGGCTAGGTATTTAATTTTTTTCATTAATTTGCTCCACCATTTGGCACTAAGACTTCGCGGGCACCGTTATGTCCTGGTGCGCTAACAATGCCTGATGTTTCCATTTGTTCAACTAAACGAGCTGCGCGGTTATAACCTACACGAAGCTTACGCTGTACACTCGATACCGACACTTTGCCGGTTTCAATTACAAATGATACTGCTTCATCGTAAAGCGGATCTGACTCTTCATCACCGTCTTCACTGGTTTCTCCTGGTAGTAGAATTTCTTCTGTGGCATCGCCACTCAAAATTTCATCTATATAATTTGGTTTGCCACGTTTTTTCCAATCATCTACGACCGCATGAACTTCGTGGTCGTCAACAAACGCGCCATGCACACGCACTGGTACACTAGTACCTGGTGGTAAGTAAAGCATGTCACCCATACCAAGTAAGTTTTCAGCACCTTGCTGATCTAAAATGGTACGCGAATCAATTTTACTTGAAACTTGGAACGCCATACGTGTTGGAATATTCGCTTTAATCAAACCTGTAATAACGTCAACCGATGGGCGTTGTGTTGCTAACACTAAGTGAATACCTGCAGCACGGGCTTTTTGTGCGATACGTGCAATCAGCTCTTCCACTTTTTTACCCACGATCATCATCATGTCGGCAAATTCGTCAATAACCACCACAATACTTGGTAGTTTATCTAGCTCTTCAGGGCCATCGGCCATACCGTCGGTATCTTTAAACAGTGGATCTAGAATTGGTTGACCCGCTTCTTTGGCATCCAACACTTTTTGGTTATAACCTTTTAAGTTACGCACCCCAAGTGCCGACATCAGCTTATAACGACGTTCCATTTCGCCTACACACCAACGCAATGCATTGGCTGCTTCTTTCATGTCAGTAACAACTTCACATAATAAATGTGGGATGCCTTCGTACACAGAAAGTTCAAGCATTTTCGGGTCGATCATGATCATACGAACATCATCAGGGCCCGATTTGTATAGTAAGCTTAATATCATTACATTAACGCCCACTGACTTACCTGAACCAGTTGTACCCGCAACAAGTAAATGTGGCATTTTGCCAAGGTCAGCACACACAGGCTCGCCAGCAATGTCTTTACCTAACACCATAGTCAGTGGTGATGGGTTTGATTCAAATTTAGGTGCGTTAATAACTTCACTTAAACGCACGATTTCACGATGTTTGTTAGGTAACTCTAAACCAACATAAGTTTTACCCGGAATAACTTCTACAACACGTACGCTTACTGCAGAGAGTGAACGCGCTAAATCTTTAGCTAAGCCAGTGATTTTAGCTACTTTGATACCCGGCGCTAAATCAAGCTCAAAACGCGTTACAACCGGACCTGGGTATACGCCCACAACCGCAGCTTGAATGTTAAAATCAAGTAATTTGGTTTCAACTAAACGAGAAATACCATCTAATTCTTCTTGTGATAATGGGTTTTTTGCTTTATCTGGACGATCTAATAAATCCAGCGATGGTAACGGATTTACAGGCGGTTGCTCTTCGAGCAAAGCTTCGAATTTTTCTTTCGCTGTTGGTGGTGGCTGATACGCAGGTTTTGGTTTAGGCATTGGGCGAGCAGGCGAAACAACCGTTGTTACAGGCTTTTCTTGCTCTACTACAGGGCTCTGATCAAGCGCATTAAGTGCCGATACGGTATCGAATGATTCATCATCAAGAGCACTGAATCCAATTTCTTGGTCAAGAATATCATCAAGCTCATCAAAGCCTTTGAAGTCTTCATCTGCTTTTTCAGCAGACTTTTGCTGTTGCTTGGTCGCTTTTGGCTCATCTTCATCAGCATCATTGAAGCTAATAGCTGGCTCGTTTTCTGGTTCTACAAAGTTGGCGTCAGGCTCTGTGGTGGCGACATCTTTAACTGCTTCTTTTTCACGGTGCATCCAAGCAGAAAATTGCTCACGTAAAAAGTAGAATAATTTCATTACCCACTTGCCGACAAAATCGACAAATTGTACCCAAGAAATCCCCGTTAATAGGGTTAATCCAGCAAAGAAAAAGCACAGTAATAGAATCGAGGTGCCGGTAAAATTAAAGGTCGGCATCATTGCTGTTGCAATGACATCCCCTACTACCCCACCAGATGAGAAGTTATAAATATCGTCGAAGTTAATGCTGCTAATGGCAGTCGCTGAAGTAATAAACAGCGCAAAGCCAATGACACGTAAGGCAAGTGTGGTGTAATCAAGCTGAAAAATACGATGTGGCTGTTTAAACAATAAATAACCAAATAATTGAATAGCAACAGGGACTAAATAAGCAAGCCAGCCAAAAGTGAGTAATAGGATATCTGCAACCCAGGCCCCCGCAGTGCCGGTAATATTCTTAACATTAACAAATTCACCGGTTTGCGACCATGAAGGGTCGGCAGGATCAAAACTGATTAATGCACATAAAATAAATACTGCAGCAAAGGTGCTGATGATTAGCCCCGTTTCTAACAGTCTTTGAACACCATTTAGGCGCATAGCTCCCTATTCCTTATTATTCTTTACTGATCGATTAGCAGTGAAATACCTTAGCAGGAAATGCCGTTTGATGCACTTTATCTTAGCCTTGATGGACTGATAATGAACAAGTTTTTGTTACTCTATGTGTATTTTAACAGTTTAAGCAATATATGGGCGAATAATGACCCCTTCTTCACCTTTTACTTCTTCCATTACCACATACGTTCGGCTTTCACTGACATTAGGTAGTTTTAGTAGAATATCGCCTAGTACATTTCGATATTCCGACATATCATTTACCCGCGTTTTTAATAAAAAGTCGAAATTACCCGACACCAAGTGACATTCAATAATTTCGTCGTGCTTTTTAACAGCGGCGTTAAACTCTTCGAACACATCAGGTGATGTTTTGGTGATGGTCACTTCTACATAAACGGATAAACCCTGCCCAAGCTTAGCAGGATCTACTACCGCTTTATATCCGAGTATATACCCCTCCCTTTCAAGCTTTTTTACACGCTCTAAACACGGGGTGGCACTTAGCCCTACACGCCTTGCCAGCTCTACGTTAGAGATCCGACCATCGTGCTGTAATTCCATTAATATTTTACGGTCTATTCTGTCGAGTAATTGATGCATAAGCCAAACCAGAGTTTTGCACTGTTTTTAAGTTATTTTTAGATTATATCACTAGAAGTACATTAAAAAAAGGTGAGACACACTGGCTAGTCATGAATATAATAGTCAAAAATTTTATCCCGTTCTATTAAGGCGAAAAACTATGATTATTGGTGTACCTAAAGAAATCAAAAACCATGAATACCGTGTAGGTATGGTTCCTGCGAGTGTTCGTGAACTAGTAAACCATGGCCACCAAGTGTTTGTTGAGACTGATGCTGGTATGGGCATTGGCTTTACGAACGAAGATTATATTGCGGCTGGTGCTGAAATTTTACCAACAGCAGCAGACGTTTTTGCTAAAGCTGAAATGATCGTTAAAGTAAAAGAGCCACAAGCTGTTGAGCGTGCTATGTTACGCGAAGACCAAATTCTATTTACTTACCTTCACTTAGCACCGGATCTTCCACAAACTGAAGACCTTGTTAAAAGTGGCGCAGTATGTATCGCTTACGAAACAGTAACTGATTCACGTGGCGGTTTACCACTTCTAGCTCCTATGAGTGAAGTTGCAGGTCGTATGTCTATTCAAGCTGGTGCACAAGCGCTTGAAAAAGCAAACCACGGCCGTGGTATGTTACTTGGTGGTGTACCAGGTGTTGAGCCAGCTAAAGTAGTTGTTATCGGCGGCGGCATGGTTGGTCGTAGCGCAGCGCAAATGGCTGTTGGCCTAGGTGCTGATGTTGTTGTTCTTGACCGTAACATCGATGTATTACGTGCATTAGATGCGCAGTTCGGTAATAAAGTTAAAGCTATCTACTCTACAGCTGACGCGTTAGAAAAACACGTACTAGAAGCTGACCTTGTGATCGGTGGCGTATTAATCCCTGGTGCTGCAGCGCCTAAACTAGTAACGGCTGAGCACATCAAAGCAATGAAACCTGGTTCTGCAATCGTTGACGTTGCAATCGACCAAGGTGGTTGTATCGCAACTTCTAAAGCGACAACTCATGCTGATCCTACTTTCATCGTTGATGAAGTTGTTCACTACTGTGTTGCTAACATGCCAGGTGCTGTACCACGTACTTCGACGTTTGCACTTAACAACGCAACATTACCGTTCATCATCAACCTTGCTAACAAAGGCTACAAGAAAGCGCTTCTTGACGATGCAAACTTCTTAAAAGGCTTAAACGTGATCAAAGGCCAAGTTACTTATAAAGAAGTAGCTGAAGCTTTCAACATGGAATATGTTGACCCACGTACAGCTGTTGAAAATGCTTAATTAGCATTGTGAAACAAAAAAAGCAGCGATATCGCTGCTTTTTTTATGCCAGTTTGCAAATAAATCGCTTTATCTGCAAACCGCTACATTATTGATTAACGCCGCTTAGTTTGTTTAGCGCGTTGATTGTGCTTTTTAACCGCCTTACGAATTTGGTTAATTTTAGCACGCTTGTCTTTACGCTTTTCAGGAATAACCGACAGCTTAGTTTGCGTTTCGCGGCCTAGTTGTACTGTTTTACGTAAATAGTTTACGGTATCTAAATCAAGCTCAGCCCAACCACCTTGCGGTAAGCGCTTATCAAGCTCTAACTTACCGTAACGAATACGGATAAGACGCGATACTTCAACATCTTGTGATTGCCATAAACGACGTACTTCGCGGTTACGACCTTCAGTTAATGTGACATTGAACCAACGATTGATCCCCTCACCACCCATAGGTTTGATGTTCAAGAATTTTGCAGGGCCATCATCAAGTTCAACACCTTTTGTTAAAGTGCGCAGCGTATCATTAGTTACTTCGCCAAATACACGAGCAGAGTATTCACGCTCTACTTCGTAACTTGGGTGCATTAAACGATTTGCAAGTTCACCGTCATTGGTGAACAGCATTAAACCTGCGGTATTAATATCTAAACGACCTACCGCTATCCAGCGCTCGCCATCAACACGTGGTAAGCGATCAAATACCGTACGGCGGCCTTCCGGATCTTTACGTGTACATAACTCACCTTCTGGTTTGTTATACATAAGCACACGACAAATACGGTCAGCTTTGTCTTCAATTTTTACCACGTGACCGTCAACACGAATCACATCGGTTGTTTCTACACGGTCGCCTAAACGCGCCACTTTACCATTCACGCTCACGCGATTGGCATCGATGTATTTTTCCATTTCACGACGTGAACCCACGCCTGCACGGGCTAATACTTTTTGTAACTTTTCAGTTTCTAAATTACTCATTCAGATAGTTCTCTCACAGAAGGATCGCTCAATAGCTGGTTGATTTTACTCTCCTGAAGTTCAGGTAATGGTGGTAATTCATCTAAACCAGCTAATGAAAAATAGTCTAAGAAAGCGGATGTTGTTGCATACAAAGCAGGGCGACCTGGCACTTCTTTGTGGCCCACAACCCTTACCCACTCTCTTTCTAATAAGGTTTTAATAATCCCTGAGCCAACGGTTACTCCCCGTACTTGTTCAATTTCACCACGGGTAATAGGTTGCCTGTAGGCAATCAAGGATAAAGTTTCTAATAGTGCTCTTGAGTATTTAGGTGCGCGCTCTTGCCATAAGTTTGCCAGCCAAGGTGCTAAACTCGCACAGGCCTGAAATCTATAACCGCTACCTACTGCAACAAGCTTGATACCTCTGGTTTGATAATGCGTTTGAATCTGTTCAATTGCATTATTAATGCGTGGCATAGATACGCTTAAATCAGCTAATACTGTTTCTTTTAAATGCCGTTTAGACACGGGTTTTCCAGCAACAAAAATCGCAGCTTCTATGATTTCGACTAACTGTTCATCACTGATACGTTTTGTGGCCATCGTTACTAAAGGTCATTTTAAATCACTAACGCTCTATTATGACAGAAGTCAGCCAAGGTTGGAAAAATTATTATAAAAAAGCCAGTGTAAAACACTGGCTTTGGGGGATATTTCAAAAATGAATAATGAAATTAGCTGTTTTTAACCATTTCAAGGGCATCATCTTCGGCAACATCGCTGCCATATTTGCTAATGTAGTTGATAAATTCAGTACGACTTACACGCTTATCTTTGTTGCTATCCATATAGCCAAAATGATTTGCGATGTCGTCGTCATCTGCTTCTTCAATTGATACATAACCATTTTTATCGTTATCTAACGATTTAAAGTCATTTTCGATGCGGTCAAATCTAGCGATTTCTGCTTTAAATGCTGATTCAGACACCTCGCTATCAGTTGCCACTTTACCTGTATTTAACTGCATATAAGTATTAAATTCAGTGCGGCTAATTTGCTCATCCATGTTGGTATCGATATTTGAAAAATGATCCCAAATTGCATCGTCATCAGCTTCTACTTTAGAGATATAACCGTCATTGTCATTATCTAGGCTACCAAAATCACTGTCGATTTTTGCTAAAGAGTTACTTGCAGAACATGCTGATAGGCTTAATGCTGCCAAAATTGTTGATGCTAGAGTTAACTTGTTCATAAGACATTTCCTTGTAGTCGATTAGATTCACTTTGACTATTACAAGTTGAATGCCAAAATGTCTTACTGACTAAAATCAAGCACTTAGAAAACAGTTAAGCTAAGGTTAAGCCTATGATTTAGCAAGCTTTTCATAGCTTGCTGTAATTTTTTCATAAAAAAGCGCTCATATGAGCGCTTTTCCATATAGCCATAATATCGCTATTAGATAGCTGCGTTTTGGTAACGCTTAACGAAGTCTGTTACAGCTTCGCCATTACATTTTAAGGTGTTTAAGTTACCAATTTTTTCACGCACAGGTGTTAAACCTTTTTTAAGTGCTGTGATACAAAGTTGAGTTTCTTTTTGCTCATTTTTAGCAAACACTTCAACTGCTGCTTTTGATGCTGAATTTTGTGATTGTGCCTTTTTAGCAATGTCACGGATGTCAGTACCGTTGCATAAAATGCTTTTTGAAAAACGCGACATTGAAATGCCATGCTTTGCTGCTTCTTTACGTGCAGCGGTAAACCCTTCATTCGCACTTAAGCTACATAACTTAGATTCAATACGGTTATCAGCTGAAAAGTAGTGCGGGTTGCTTGCTAATGAGCCAAATGAGATACATGCAAGAGAAAGCATCACTAATTGTTTTTTCATGGTTTACCTTTAAATAGTACATAATATGAACGGATGGTTTGCGCGCATTATATAAACAAAAATAAGTAGATCAACTGAATTATTTATTTAATTTAATAATTAATAGTGAGTTAACAATGTTTTTAAATTAAGCAGCAATTGATCAACATTTACCCAATTTGATTTTCGTAATTAGCTCATGAATAAGCCCTAGTTTGATGATAGAATTGCGCTAAACACTGAAACAAAAATAATAGGTGCACCATGAAGGTAATCTCATTCAACATTAACGGCCTGCGCGCCCGTTTACACCAGTTGCAAGCCGTAATTGATAAACATCAACCAGATATTATTGGCTTACAAGAAATCAAAGTGCATGATGAGGCCTTCCCTCTCGAAGACGTGCAAAAAATGGGTTATCACGTTTATTTTCACGGTCAAAAAGCGCACTACGGCGTGGCTATGTTATGTAAGCAAGAACCAAAATCAGTCGTTAAAGGCTTTGCAACCGATACTGACGAGTCACAGCGCCGTATGATCAGTGTTACTGTGACACAAGAAAATGGCCGTGAATTAACGGTGATGAATGGCTATTTCCCGCAAGGCGATAATATTGCCCACGAAACCAAGTTCCCATATAAGCGTCAGTTCTACAAAGATTTAATGACCCATTTAGAAGATAACCACACGCCTGAGCAAGATGTTATCGTGATGGGCGACATTAATATTTCACCGACCGATCTCGACATTGGTATTGGTGAACCAAACCGTAAGCGCTGGTTAAAAACAGGTAAGTGTTCGTTCCAACCAGAAGAGCGTGAATGGCTAAGCACTTTATTAAACTGGGGCTTTAAAGATACATTCCGAGAGCTTTACCCAGAAAAAACCGAGCAATATTCGTGGTTTGATTACCGCTCAAAAGGTTTTGATGACAACCGCGGTTTACGTATTGATGTGATCTTAGCAACTCCAGCGCTTGCTAAACGTTGTGTTGAGTCTGGCATCGATTACGAATTACGTGGTATCGAAAAGCCATCTGATCATGCCCCAATTTGGTCAACTTTTAACGCATGATAGACACTATGCAATGGCAGCTCCCTTTGTGGAGCTGTGTGGCTTTAATACTTTGGCTGAGTTTCGATAAACAAAGCGCATCACAATTATTGGCAACACCAATAAGACAAGTTGGTGTACTCGCTTGTGCTTTAGTACTTGCAGTACTGTGGCGTATTAAAGCGGGGATATTGCCAGGCCTCGAATTGCATATTTTAGGGGTCACTGCAGTGACCCTGATTTTAGGTTGGCGACTGGCCATTTTTGCAAGCCTTCTTGCAAGTTTACTCTTGGTATTAGTCGCTCAGCTGCCAGTATCAATACTGCCAGTGCATTTATTGTTTACTGCTTTTTTACCAGTTACGTTAAGCTATTTGTGTTTTGTGCTTTGCTATAGCTATCTGCCAAGGCACTTTTTTATTTATATCTTTTTATGCGCGTTTTTAACCGCTGCTGTTATTGCCTGTATCAAAATACTTACCAGTGGTGTGTTTTATTACTTGCTTGGTGATTACAGTTTTATTGAAATTTCAGAAAACTATCTGATTCTTTGTGCCATAATTTGGTTTCCTGAAGCAATGCTCAATGGCATGGCCATTACCTTGATGATCACCTATCGCCCTCACTGGGTTAAAACCTTTTATGATAAGGACTATTTAGACTCATGAGTCTTCACTATCACTGCCCGCTTTGCAAACTTGAACTTACTCTAACCGACAAAACTTACCGTTGTGACAACAATCACAGTTTTGATATCGCCAAAGAGGGTTATGTCAATTTACTTCCCGTGCAAAATAAAAAGTCTAAACAACCGGGCGATAACCTTGAAATGGTGCAGGCTCGCCGCGCATTTTTAAGTGCCGGGCACTATTTGTTTTTACAGCAAGCTTTAGCAGATTTAGTGACATCACTCGAACCAACTTCAGTGATTGATTTAGGCTGTGGTGAAGGCTTTTACACTCAAGCAATAGCAACGCAATCGAGTGCCGATGTCTATGGTGTCGATATTTCGAAACCCGCGGTAAAATACGCTGCTAAGCGATATGAAAATGCGCATTTTAGCGTTGCCTCAATTAGCCAAGCCCCTTTTGCAGATGCCAAAGCGGATGTGCTTGTTAGTGTGTTTGCACCACTATTTGCACAAGAACTTGCCCGCCTTGCCAAACCACAAGCTAGCTTAATTGTTGCAAGCCCTGGCCCTTGGCACCTAAAAGAGTTAAAAGCATTTATTTATTCCGATGTTAAACCACATACTGAGATAGAACCACCAGCGGGTTTCAGCAAAGAGTCGACGAATTTACTAGAGCAACAGGTGTTGTTATCTGTCGATGAGATTAAACATTTAATTATGATGACGCCGTTTGCATGGAAGTTTCGCCCAGAGCATTGGCAGCAAATAGAACAGCAAGGCCCACAAAAAATTACGTTATCGTTTTATGTGAGCCAGTTTATTCGGGATTAAAAATGCTCTTTAGTGAAAGCTTTGTCCATTTTTTCGAACATATCCTTTAACAGTTGAGCTAAATCTATATAGCGTGGTTTTTCAGTCGTTAATTGTGACTGATAACCATGCGCCTTCATTTTACTGTGCAATTCTGTATACCAACTTAACATCGCTGGTTCTAATCTGGTTTGAGCACGTCTTCCTAACCACAACAAACCTTGCAGCGGAAGTGACAAAAAGAATAGCGCAATAGTGATAGCTTGGGGAAAATAATCACTGCCTAAGTAATTAACTTGCATGAATACGGTCAGCATTGCCAAAATTGGCATCACAGTAATTGCCAGATCAGTAGCTTTGATCACTCTAAATTCGGCAAACAATGGAGCGAGCTCTTGTCGCATCGGCCATTTTTTAGCGTACTGACGACCTGTTTGCACTTGTGACATGACACCTTTTTGCATCATCACTCCTAGGGTTTTCATCTCGTTTCACAACCGAGTGTAACACACTCCCGGATACAATCCCTGCAAAACCTGTCCTAGTTCTAATACCAAATTAATGGCAATGAGACTAACGTTTAAAGTCTAAATGAGATAAAATGTTATCGGCTTAAGTCAACTAGACTTTAGTGTAATTACAGCCTAGCTTTGTTAAGTGTAGCAACAAAATACTTATTTACTATACTGGCAAAGAATTCTAATTATCAAGCCTTAATACACACTGACTGATATCGTACTTTTAGGACCTAGCTATGCCGAAGCACCTTTGCTCACCACATCACGTTTTAGTACTAAACTGTGGTAGTTCGAGTTTAAAATTTGCCATTTTAGATGCCACCACTTCTGACGAAGTTATTTCAGGGTTAGCTGAACGCCTTGGATCAGATACGCCTTCAATAAAATATAAATATAATGGTGAAAAACAACTTATTGAACTTGCAAAAGGACAAGCCCATGATGCAGCAATTAATAAACTTGTTTACCTGGTCAAAAACTTAGGTCTTGAGGATAAGTTAGTTGCCGTAGGCCATAGGGTCGTACATGGTGGCGAACATTTTACCGAGTCAGTATTAATTGATAATGACGTATTAATAGAAATCGAGAAAACGGCAGCATTAGCGCCTTTACATAATCCAGCGAATTTATTAGGTATTCGCACCTCACAGCAAGCGTTCTCGACACTACCACAAATTGCGGTGTTTGATACTGCGTTTCATCAAACTATGCCAAAAATTGCCTACTTATATGCATTACCTTACTCGCTTTATAAAGAACATGGTGTAAGACGTTATGGTTTCCATGGCACGAGCCATTATTATGTTGCCGGTGAAGCGGCGAAATTACTCGGCAAAGAACGCCAGCAAACTAATGTGATCAGTGCGCATTTAGGTAATGGTTGTTCTGTGTGCGCTATTAAAGATGGTAAGAGTGTTGATACCAGTATGGGGCTTACCCCACTGGAAGGCTTAGTCATGGGTACGCGCAGTGGTAGCATCGATCCTGGTTTATTCACCTTTTTGACTCAACAACTTAATTATTCAGTTCAAGAAATTGATGATTTGTTGAATAAACAAAGTGGTCTGTTAGGCATTAGTGAATTATCAAATGACTGTCGCACTATTGAAGAAGCGGCTGTTGAAGGCCACCCACAAGCAAACCTTGCTCTCGATATTTTCTGTTACCGCTTAGCAAAACAAATCGCTGCGTTCTTGGTGCCTCTGCAACGCCTTGATGCGCTTATTTTTACCGGTGGCATTGGTGAAAACTCAGACATCATTCGTGACAAAGTGATTTCACACTTAGGCTTTTTAGGCCTTGAGTGTGATGAAGCTGCTAACTTGGCTGCTCGCTTTGGTAAAGAAGGCCTAATTTCAAAAGGCCAAGCGCATGTTAAAGCGTTTGTGATCCCAACAAATGAAGAATGGGTTATTGCTAACGATGCAGCCCGCATTGCAAAGGAGGCTTAAGTAAATGGCACGTAGAATTATGTTGATCCCTATTTCAACTGGGGTTGGTTTAACATCTGTTTCTGTTGGTTTGGTACGTGCGCTAGAGCAAAAAGCGCTTAAAGTTAACTTTTTCAAACCCATTGCACAGCCACGCTCTGGCGATACAGGCCCAGAAAAGTCGACGCAAATTGTTACCCATGGCTCGCCAATTAATCCACCGACACCATTCGATTTGAGCTATGCAGAGCAAATGATTGGTGATGGTAAAGGCGACGACTTACTAGAAGAAATCGTAGAGCGCTTTGAAAGCACCATTAAAGAAGACGAAATCGCCATTATCGAAGGTATGGTGCCAACACGTCGTCAGCCTTATGCTGGACGCGTAAACCGTGAAATTGCGCAAACGCTAGGTGCTGATATTGTTTTTGTTTTAACGCCTAGTAATGATAGCAATGACCAAATTGAAGACCGTTTAGAAATCGCCTCTGGCAACTATGGCGGTGTTAATCACCCTCGCGTGTTAGGCTGTATTTTCAATAAAGTAAATGCGCCATTGGATGACGAAGGTCGTGCACGTGCAGATCTTGTTGAGGCCCATGAACCTGAACAACTCGAGAACGAATTAAACCGTTTAGCATCGCTGCCTATTTTCAGAAAGCACCCATTTAAGTTATTAGGCTCAATTCCTTGGGATTTTGACCTAGTAGCACCGCGTGTACGAGATTTATGTGAATACTTAAAAGCTGAAGTAATTAACGAAGGTGACATGGCTCACCGCCGTTTACGTCGCGTCACTTTCTGTGCCCGTACAGTGTCGAATATCTTAAGCCACTTTACCCCTGGAGCATTGCTGGTAACTCCTGGCGATCGCTCTGATGTATTAGTTGCAGCTTGTTTATCAGCCATGAATGGCACCAAGCTTGGGGCAATTTTATTAACTGGTGGTTTTAAACCTGAAGATCGCATTATGAAATTATGTGAACAAGCGATGGATACAGGTTTACCAATTATCGCAACAGAAGAAGATACGTGGCGTACCTCACTGTTACTGCATAACTTCAATATGGAAGTGCCTTGTGATGATGATCAACGCATCGATAAAGTAAAAGATCACAACGCCAGCCATATTGACTCAGACTGGTTAGACAGCCTTGCACAAAGTGTTGGTCGTACTCGTAAAATGTCTCCTCCAGCATTTCGCTTCTTACTAACGGATAAAGCCCGTCAAGCGAATAAAACGGTTGTTTTACCAGAAGGTAATGAGCCACGTACTATTAAAGCTGCTGCTATTTGTGGTCAACGTGGTATTGCTAAAACAATCCTTCTTGGCGATAAAGAAGAGATTTTACGTATTGCTGAACAACAAGGTGTTGAGCTTAACGATAACGTAACCATTATTGAGCCAGCTGATGTAATCAACGATTACGTGGCGCCTATGGTAGAGATTCGTAAAAACAAAGGCTTAACAGAAGTGGTCGCACAAGAGCAATTACTAGATAACGTAGTACTTGGCACCATGATGCTTGAACAAGGTAAAGTAGACGGCTTGGTGTCAGGTGCTGTTAACACAACAGCTAACACGATTCGCCCACCGCTACAATTGATTAAAACGGCTCCGGGTTCATCGTTAGTATCATCGGTATTCTTTATGCTATTACCTGATCAAGTACTTGTTTACGGTGACTGCGCTATCAATCCAGATCCTACCGCTGAGCAATTAGCTGATATTGCTATTCAATCGGCTGATTCAGCTGCCGCATTTGGCATTGAACCTCGCGTTGCAATGATCAGCTACAGCACGGGTACGTCAGGCTCAGGCGCTGATGTAGAGAAAGTCCGTGAAGCCACTAAGCTTGCCCAGCAAAAGCGCCCAGACTTAGTGATTGATGGCCCGCTTCAATACGATGCAGCTATTATGGAAAATGTAGCAATTAAGAAAGCACCCGATAGCCCTGTGGCAGGTAAAGCAACTGTGTTTGTATTCCCAGACTTGAATACTGGTAATACAACTTACAAAGCAGTACAACGTAGTGCTGATTTAATTAGTATTGGCCCGATGCTTCAAGGTATGCGCAAGCCGGTAAATGACTTAAGTCGTGGTGCATTAGTAGACGATATTGTTTACACCATTGCCCTTACAGCGATTCAAGCTAAGCAAGTCGAAAGCATAGAAAATTAACCCTTCAAAATTTAGGCTAATTTATAAAACCTTTATAAATTAGCCTATTAGCTTCTTTATACTGACCTATTCCCATATTTATCCACAGATTCTGTGGACAACATTTAAAGACTGAGCTGAGTAATTCCTCAGCAATCAAAATTATTGCGCTTTATCTTAACTTTGTTTACCTATACTATAAATTCAAAGGCTTCAAAGATAGGATCGCAGATGTCAAAACAAACGTTACAACTTCATAGTGAAGAACTTACCATTCATAGTTTAGATGTCGATGCGACGATTGATCCTACCCTACTTCAACAAGCTATTTTCTTTATTGCTAAAACCGCTGATGAGTTGTCTATAGTGTGTCCAAGTAGTTTTGAGCTAGACAGTCTTGATCAAGAAACGGATTGGTTGGCACTTGAGGTGATTGGCCCTCTTGGTTTTTCACTAACAGGTATCATGGCAAATATTTCTGGAGTACTGGCAAAAGCGTCGATTTCGATTTTTGCTTTATCAACTTACGATACCGATTATGTACTGGTGAAGAAGCAAAGTATGGCCAAGGCAATTACAGCCCTGAAAAAAGACGGTTACCATGTGCTAGGTGATGTTAAATAAGCCATGACTAACGAAGTTCAATACTTACCCGAACGCAGCCTCAGAAAAGCGCGCTGCATGGCTATTAAAAGCCCATTTACTGGGCGTGTAAAAAGCATTAGCGAGCACCCAGAGCCATTTTTCCGCTTTGCGACACTTGGACCAAGTATTAGTGTTGAATTAACTAGTCACAACATCATCGCACCATTCGATGGCACCCTATTACAAGTTAAAAATGCCGGTAAAGAATACATTTTACAGGCAAAAAACGGTTTAAAAGTTTTATTAAACTTATCGTTTTCATCGGTTGAAGAACATATTAATCACACCAATATTGCAAAATTAAATGGCAGTAAAATTAGCCAGGGTGAACGGTTAGCCTATTTTGATTTACGCGAGCTGAGCAGCCCAATGCTCGGTACTCTTTGCGTACTCAATAGCCAACACCTTGGCCCTCTGTATTATTCACTATCTCAGGTCATTGCTGGGGTAGACACATTACTCACTGTAACTAAAAAGTAGAATTTATGACTATCATGTACGGTATCAGCAACTGCGATACAATTAAAAAAGCCAAGAAATATTTAACTGATAACAACCAAGAATTTACTTTCCATGATTACCGTAAAGACGGCATTAGTGCTGAGCTAGTTAATGAGTTTGCAGCACATATTGATTGGCAAGATTTAGTTAATAAACGCGGCACAACTTACCGCCAATTATCTGATGAGCAGAAACAAAACCTAGATAAAGAATCAGCATTAGCATTACTGGTTGAGCAACCTGCAATGATCAAGCGTCCGGTACTCGTGCATAACGGCCAGTACTACTTAGGTTTTAAAGCAGCTCAATACGATGAGATTTTTGCCTAATGACTCACCCTGTTATTGAACTTGCTCAAGCACTTATCCAGCGTGAATCAGTAACGCCTGAAGATGCCGGTTGCCAAGCGTTAATGAACGAACGTTTGGAAAAGCTAGGGTTTAATATAGAATCACTGTTTTTCACTGATACCTTAAATACTTGGGCTCGTAAGGGAGATGCGTCACCGCATTTTTGTTTTGCGGGTCACACCGATGTTGTACCAACTGGTCCCGAGAAAAATTGGCAGCACCCGCCCTTTTCGGCACGAGTAAAAGACGGCATGTTACATGGTCGCGGTGCAGCCGATATGAAAGGTTCTTTAGCTGCAATGGTGGTTGCCACCGAGCGTTTTGTGGCTAAGCACCCAGATCATAATGGATCTATTTCGTTTTTAATTACTTCAGATGAAGAAGGCCCGTTCATCAACGGCACAACCCGTGTTATCGATACCCTTGAAGCGCGTGGTGAGAAGATTGATTTATGCTTAGTCGGCGAGCCATCATCACGGGATGAACTTGGCGATGTGGTAAAAAATGGTCGACGTGGCTCATTAACTGGCTTTTTAACCATTAAAGGTGTGCAAGGCCATGTTGCTTATCCGCATCTTGCTCAAAATCCGATTCACTTAGCCGCCCCTGCGTTAACTGAGCTAAGTCAAACCGAGTGGGATCAAGGTAACGAATTTTTCCCTGCAACGAGCTTTCAGGTTTCGAATATTAACGGTGGCACCGGTGCCGGAAATGTGATCCCAGGTGAACTTGAGATTCAATTTAACTTCCGCTTTAGCACAGAAGTTACACACCAGCAGCTACAACAACGAGTCGTTGATATTGTTGAAAAACACAATCTGAATTATGAGTTAAATTGGATTGTAAATGGACTGCCGTTTTTAACCGACCACGGCCCGTTAGTTGATGCAACTGTGCATGCTATTAAGCAGGTGACTGGACGCGAAACAGCGCTTGAAACCACTGGTGGGACATCTGATGGTCGTTTTATCGCACAAACAGGTGCTAAAGTCATTGAACTTGGCCCGCGTAATGAAACCATTCATAAAGTAAACGAATGTGTTAGCACAGAGGATTTAATTCAACTTGCTGATATCTACGAAATCATTTTAGAGCAACTGCTTACATGAACCAAGCTGAGCTTAAACAATGCGCCACCGGGTCATGTAGCTCACATTTAGTTGAGCTACAACACCATCGCTTGCATCGTGATATTGTCGATGATTTTTTAGCTCTTCAGCAAGGTGCGAAAGAAGCGGGTATTGATCTGACAATTGCCTCAAGCTTTCGTGACTTTCAACGTCAAAGCGCTATTTGGAATGCAAAATTTCAGGGCCTTCGACCGGTTTATACCCTTGCACAAAAAACGGTAGACTTAGAAAGCTTGAGTGATATTGAAAAGTGCCACGCTATAATGCTTTACTCCGCACTACCTGGGGCAAGCAGACATCACTTTGGCACCGACCTCGACATCTACGATAACCACCCTATTGACGATGATTATCAGCTGCAATTAACGCCAGATGAGTATTCGGCCACTGGGCCGTTTGCAAAGCTTGCTGCATGGCTTGATGATAACCTCGAAAAGTATGGTTTTTATCGCCCTTACCAAGAATATAAAGGGGGGGTTGCCCCTGAGCCTTGGCATATCAGTCATATCAATGCATCGCATAAGATGATGCAATATGTGTCAGTTGAAACATTACAGCAATGTATTGAACAAAGTGAACTTATTGGCAAGCAAGCGATACTAGCCGAACTAAACACCCTGTATGAACGCTACGTGTTAAATATTAATACGCCAAAATCTAAAGGCTGCGCTTTTTAGTTATTAAAAACACCAGTACAGCGCCAAGAATCAAGGCGCTGGCTGTGATTAAACGCGCTGTTAATTGCTCATCTAAAAATACCACCCCAGCTAACGTAGCAAGCACTGGAACCGTTAGCTGTACCACACCTGCTTGGCTACTTTTAAGCCTTGGTAGTGCAATATACCAAATGCTATAACCAAGGCCTGATGCTAAAGCTCCTGAAGCTATCGCCAAATAAACGCCTGTTGCTGTGATCCCCTGCCAATCGACAACGGCTAGAAAGACTAAAATTGGCACAAGTATTAAACTTCTTAGAAAATTAAAGCTGGTTGCTTGCAAAGGTGAGCTGCATGATTTTCCACGAATACTGTAAACACCCCACGCTACACCACTTAACGCCATGAGCATTGCTGGCATGAAAGAAGGCACCGTCGCTGAGGGCAGCATTAGGTAAATAAAACCCGCAAATGCGACAAATAAAGCCCCCCACTGCACTTTACTGAGCGGCTCTTTATTTAAAACACTATGGCCTATCATGGTTAACTGCACTGCAGAAAATAAGATAAGTGCGCCTGTACCTGTATTTAAATCAACATAAGCAACTGAAAAGCACAGCGCGTAAACAAATAAACTAAGGGCACTGATATTGTTACCTTTATCGGATAAAGGTTTAGCCCTTTGCGATTTTAATTGCCTTAACTTTGCTTGCCATAACAGTAAGCCAAGCAACATAAATGCCCCACTTGCTAAGCGAATAGCAGTAAAGCTCAAAGGATCAATATCACCACTTTGTAATGCCATTCGACACAACAAAGAATTAGCTGCAAAAGCACTAAGTGCAATCAAGGTATACAGTATGGTGCTCAACAAATGCAGTGTCCTTTAACGTTACAAAACAGAAGACCAGAAAGTTGTCTATTAACTTACGATTTTTTACATAATTTATCATAGAAGGTTAAGCCGCGTATGCTAATCTGAGTACATTGTTTAAAAGGAGTGTTCAGTGCATCGACGTTTATTTATTGGAGCTGCTTTACTGTTATCTGGTTGCAGTACCATAGGTATTACTGATCTATTCCAAGATTATGCGACGCAGCTAAAACCTGTGCGCCAAGCAGTTTCTCAAAATAACATAGCAAGTGCTCAGCAACTTTTGCCGAGTAACAGCCGAGGCCATAGTAACTATTTATTGAATCAGCTTGAAACGGCCCGTCTTGAGTTTTTGGCTAAACAAAATTCCGAGGCCAATGAGACCTTTGAAGCTGTTTATCAAAATATGGAACAAAAGCGTCAAGCAGCCAAAGTACAGCTAAGTGCAGGCCTTGAACAAACAAACTCATTATTGACCAATGATTCAGTGATTGGTTATGAGCCAGCAGCCTATGAAATGACTATGCTGCATAGCTACAAAGCACTGAGCTATGTATTTGATAAACAACTTGAATCTGCATTAGTTGAAGTTAGACGTGCTAATAAAGTGCAAGAAGATGCATTAAAAGACAACCAAGCTGTACTTGATGAACAAGCAGAAAAGGCAGCCGAAGGCTACCCTGATATGGCTGAGCTAATTGGTAATGTCAAAAATGGCTTTCAAAATGCCTTTACGTTTTATTTGTCTGGTCTACTTTATGAGGCAGATAAACAGTTTGATGATGCCTATATCGACTATAAGAAAGCACTCGAAATAAATAGCGAAAATAGCTACTTACAGCAAACAGTGTTACGCCTTGCCAAAAAGCAAGGGTTTGATCAGGATTTTGAAGAATTTAGCAAACGCTTTGGCAAGCTAAAGCAAACTCAAGCAAACACAGGCCAAATAATTGTAATTGCAGAGCAAGGGTTAATACCAGCAAGGCAAGAGTTTCATTTACGATTACCCATTTATACCTCCCGGGGTGATGCACGCTTTTACAGTATTGCCATGCCTGTTTATCGCGATGCGCCTTATGCGGGCAGTGATAAAACAGTGAGTCTCGATGGCGAAAACTTACCGCTTACACCCATTGTTAGGCTTGAAGCGCTGGCAGCAAAAACTTTAAAAGATCAAAGTGCTGGCAGAATAACCCGCCAGGTTATGCGTTTGGTTGCGAAAGAAAAGATGCGTGCAGAATTGGCAAGAAGCGGCGGCGATGTCGGTAATATTTTAGCGAATATTTATAACATTGCATCAGAGCAAGCTGATACGCGAAGCTGGTCGACTTTACCAAGTCAACTGAGTATTGCTCAGCATAATGTCCCAGCAGGTCAGCACGCTTTAAGCATGCCAGGGCATGGCGAAATAGACTTTACGGTTAGTAAGCAAAGGTTAACCTTGATTTTTCTAACCTCTATAAATAACTACTACGACACACATGTCGTACAACTCTAGGAGCAATGATGAAATATTTAGTGCCACTATTAACCATTTTACTTGTTGCGGCTTGCTCCTCACGCCCTACCACTTCTGGCATTGGTGTTGAGCAGGCATCACAACAGTATAACCAACAACTGATTGTTAATAACCCTGAACTTGGCAAGAAATTAGCCATTACAGATGTAAAAACACGTCAAACAAATGGCTTAACTGATGTTGTTGTGACACTGGCAAGCCAGTACAAAAAGTCTCAATACTTACAATATCAATTTACTTGGTATGACGCTGATGGCTTTGTTATTCGCGGCAACCATTCGCCTTGGCAACCTATCACTTTATTTGGATTTGCTAAAACCCAGTTACCGGGCCTAGCCCCGACAGCAAATGCTGTCACCTTCTCGCTTGCAGTGCGTGAAGTGTCAACAGAAGCACAAGAATTTGAAGATTAAGGATACTACAATGAAATTACTTTCTGTTAAGTCGGCTGCGGCCGTTGCAATGACAAGCGCTTTATTGCTGTCTGGTTGTGCAAATAAAGCCGTTGTTAGCTATGGTGATGCACAAGCTGTTGAAACTACTGATATAAATTTTGGCTCAACGGATCTACAAAAAGTAGCAAGCCAGATGACAGACTCATTACTTGCTTCACCTGTGGTTGGCACCATGACAGCAAATACTCGCCCCATCGTGTTTGTTGAGCGTATTAAAAACAAAACGAGCGAGCATATTGATACTGAATCAATTACTGATTCAATCTCAACACAGTTATTACGCAGTGGTAAGTTCCGCTTTGTTGATATGACCCGTGTTGAAGCTGTGCGTGAGCAACTTAATTTCCAAAACGTCGATCCACTTGTTGACCCAAATACAGCGATTGCTTTTGGCCAGCAAGTTGGTGCGCAATATATGTTATACGGCAACTTATCGAGCATTGTTAAATCAAATGCTGACAAGGCTGATGTTTATTACAAATTCACAATGCGTTTAATGGATTTAAAAAGCGGTCTAGTTGAATGGGCTGATGAAACTGAAATCCGTAAAACTCGTGAGAAATCAACTTTTGGCTGGTAGCCAGGAGGGTATATGAAATACCTAATTACTATCCTAGCAAGCTGTTTATTACTGAGCTCGCCTAGTTATGCTGATTATCAGCGTAACAAAGCAGTACCAGTACAACAGGTGTTGTTTGGCTCTGTACAATCCGTACGAACCATTACCGAACAAGAGCTAGTCAGAGATAAAACAAACGGCTGGGAAACGTTTGGTGGTGCGCTTATTGGCGGCGTTATCGGTAACCAGTTCGGTGGCGGCAGTGGCCGCACTGTAGCAACCATTTTAGGTTCGATGATTGGTGGCTCTGTTGCTCACAACCGTCAACAAAACAGTCGCGTTATACAATATCAGCTCGTTGAATTGATGATCAAAGTAGAAAGCGGCGAGCAGTTCATGGTTGTGCAAGACAAAGATAACCGAATGCTGTTTAACCAAGGTGATAAAGTACGCCTGGTGTACCTCACCGATAACACGGTACGTGTTGATAAAGCGTATTAAAAAAGCGAGCCTCGGCTCGCTTTTTTTAGCTTTGTCGATAATCAGCGAAGAATCGCTGCATCTTACTCATGGCTTCTGTTAGATCATCTTTGTTTGGTAAAAACACCAATCTGAAATGATCAGGATCAGGCCAATTAAATGCGCGACCATGCACTAATAAGATTTTCTCAGCTTTGAGTAAATCTAAAATCATGCGTTCATCATTTTTGATATTAAAGTGTGCTGTATCCACTTTCGCAAATGCATATAGCGCCCCTTTAGGCTTTTTACAGCTAATACCATCAATGGCATTTAAACCACGCCATGCAATATCTCGCTGAACGTACAGCCGACCACCTGGGTTAATAAGATTATCAATCGACTGCACACCACCTAACGCTTGCTGAATAGCGTATTGCGCAGGTACGTTGGCACATAATCGCATAGACGCCAGCATATCTAGGCCACGACTTAAGTCGTCCATCATGCTAGTACGACCGCTTAACACCATCCAACCCATTCGCAAACCCGCAGCGCGGTACGTTTTGGCTAAGCCATTAAAAGTGATGATTGGCACATCATCACACAATGCACCAATAGAGCTGTGTGTGACACCGTCGTACAAGATTTTCTCGTAAATTTCATCGCTCAATAGCAAAAGCTTGTGTTCACGAGCAATATTGATAAGTTCCATCAAAAGATCATCACTATACACCGCACCGGTGGGGTTATTAGGGTTAATAAGCACCAGTGCTTTGGTCTTTGAAGTGATCTTCGATTTTATATCAGCAATATCAGGGAACCAATCTTGTTCTTCATCACATAGATAATGCACAGGGTTACCCCCTGCTAATTTAACCGATGCTGTCCACAGCGGATAATCCGGTGCGGGAATAAGCACTTCGTCGTCATTATCAAGTAATGCTTGGGTGGTCATTTGAATTAATTCGCTGACCCCATTGCCGATATAAATATTATCGACATCAAGATTAAATAAACCGCGTTGCTGATAGTGTTGATAGACAGCCACACGGGCTGAGTAGAGGCCTTTAGAGTCACAGTAGCCTTGGGCTGAATATAAGTTACGAATGATATCTTTGTGCATATCTTCAGGCATATCAAAGCCAAAGGCAGCCGGGTTGCCAATGTTTAGCTTTAATACTTTTTGCCCTTCATCTTCCATTTTTCGAGCTTGTGCAAGCACAGGCCCACGTATGTCATAACAGACACCGTCTAGTTTGTGACTCTTTTTGATTTGTGACATGGTTACCTCTACTAATTAGCCTTAAGACTAACCTAGTACGGGGCCACCACGCCAGAGGATTTTTGCGGTTATAACTGAAATAAATTCAAGTTTTTAGCGATTAGCAAACCAAGCTTGTAGTTTTTCTACAGAACCTGATACTTGAACATCTAAACTCTGTGAGTTTTGCTCTGCAGTTGCTAGATCATTTTGATTAAGTGCTTGTTCGATTGACTGCGCAAGTTTAGACAGGCTCGCAGCACCAAATTGGGCTGCATTTGATTTTAAACTGTGTGCATGTCGTGCTGCAGCTTCGTTATCTGAACCAAGATTTGCAAGTACCTCAGAGCCTAAACGCTGAAATTCACTACAACAAAAGGTCAAGGTGTCGGCAAATTGGTCACCTAAAAGTGATTCCATCCCTTCAAGTGCACTCTCATCGATTGTGATTGTCGTCATCTTTATCCCTTAATCAAAAACGTAATTATATAAATCGCAACTTTAGCCGTTCATAGCTAAAAAGCAAACCTGCTTTGCGAGTTAAGCTCATGTATACTAGGCATAGTTTTGATTTACACCTGAGTTCGTATGGCTAGAGAATTGTGCTCACATTGTGGCTTTTCAGTTAAAACCTGTTTATGTGATTCAATAAGCATAATCAATAATAAACTAAAAATCATTATATTACGCCACCCTAATGAGGAAAAAATTACTAAAAACACCGCTAATTTACTGAATTTAGGCTTAGAGAATTGCCAAATCATCGCAGGCGAGTCAGAACGGGACTTTTTGCAGCTTGCAACATTACCAAAGGCAACAACAGCGGTACTCTACCCTGCGGATGACGCATTAAATTTAGACGAGCACACTGCCACTACAGATGCTTTCAAACAGTCTTTGACCCATTTAATTGTGATTGATGGCACATGGAAAAAAGCCTACAAAATGCTGCAATTAACCCCAAGCCTCCACGCATTTGAGGCTGTGAGTTTTAAACAGGTACCACAAAACAAATACGTCATTCGCAAAGCGCCACGAGCAGATAGTTTATCAACTTTAGAAGCTGTGGCTCATAGCCTTAAATTAATTGAAGGCCTTGATGTAACGCCACTATATAGATTATTAGCTGCGCTGGTCGATAAGCAAACTCAGCATATGCCAGCTAATGTTAAGGCGCGCTATCTATAATGCGAGTATCAAAACGACTTAGTGCGGGTTTTCATCGTCAGGGACCCGATTATCGCTTTGATGATCAGGTCGATTTTGACGATATTCGCGATACATTTGGCTTTCGTACAATGGTGGTTGGCAATTGGGTTAACAAACAAGAACGTTTATTAGCGGCAAATTTAATTTACGATGCCTTAGCTGATCTTGCGCAAATACTGACTTTACCACCAACGGCAATTGGTCTTAGGGGGAAGCTTAATTTTGCCTTTGGTCATGGCGGCCAAAAAGGTGTGCAGGCTCATTATAATGCCAATAGTCAAACTCTTGCTCTGGCTAAAAATGCCGGTGGTGGCGCACTCGCCCATGAATGGTTTCATGCTTTTGACCACCATATTTGTCAGCATTTGTTTAGCGACAGAAAGAGTATGCAATTTTGCTCAGCGCTATGGCTCGAACGGTCACCAGATTTAAGTCATCCACTTAATCAGCGCTTAAATGAGTTTTATCATCAGGTATTTTTAGACAACTCAGGTGCGAACCCAAATGAGTTTGTTAAGCAATCTATCGCTTTTGATCAGCAGGTTAAGCAACTTTATATGAGTATGCCTGAAGAACTCGCGGCCCGCTGTTTTGAACAGTGTATTGACAGGCACCCTGATATAAAAAATAGCTTTTTGGTAAGTGGTTTATCAACAAGTGGCTTAATTTACCCAGATGAGCAACATACCATGCGCTGTTTTGCAGCGCTACTTAATTACTTTAATCAATTAGGTTCGCTGTTGCATCAAGACTAATTTCAACTTTCTGCACCTCCTTTATCCAATCTAAATAATCATCTGCACAGAGCGGCTTTGAAAAATAGTACCCCTGCCCAAACTGGCAGCCATAACTTTGCAACATAGCCAGACTTTGCTCATCTTCGATACCCTCAGCTACAACATGCGCCCCTAAAGTAGTGGCTATATCACAGGTTGCCCTACAGATACTTTGATCATTAACCGAAAACGGCAAATTCAATACAAACTGCTTATCTATTTTTACTTCATCAAAGCCAAGTTGACTTAAATAAGCAAGTGAAGAATAACCTGTACCAAAATCATCAATCGCGAGCTTTAATCCGATTAAACGGTAGTCATCCAGTGTTGCTTTAATCTTTTTACTTTCTTCCAAAGTTGCTGATTCTGTAAGCTCTAACATCACTGAGTCAGCCGATACTTTTTGCTCATTTAAAATGGTGATTAAAAGCACCGGTAAGTCTTTATTTAATAGATCTTTTGCTGATATGTTAATGGAAATAACGTGATCGGGTATCAGTTTGCAAAACTTCGCTTGCCACTCAATACCTCTTTCAACAACCCATTCAGTCAACTGATTGATCACCCCTGCTGACTCTGCTATTGGAATAAACACATCAGGGCTTACTGCGCCAAATACTGGATGCTGCCAACGCAGTAATGCTTCACAACCCACTACTTTGCCTGTTTTCAGACATATCTGCGGCTGAAAATGCAAGCTAAGTTGGTTTTCATCAATTGCAATTTTAAGAGCCGCAGCAATAGATAACCTTTGCTCAGAAAGACGCGCACTTTCAGAGTCGAACATACGCCAACGCTCACCTTGTAAACGCTTTTCCGACATCGCTTGTATAGCACATTGAAAAATTTGCTTCGCAGTATTGCCATGCATAGGGTAATACGCAACACCAATATCAACACTGTCGACTAAATTAATCTCTTCATGAGTTAGTCCTTCTTCAAACACGCCATGGATCAAACATGCAAACTGCTCTATGTGACTTAGCTCAAGTTCTCCCATTACTAAACAGCCAAACGTACTGTCATCAACATGAGCGAGCCATGCACTTCTGCTGGCTTGAATTTCGAGTTTCAATGCATTCATACTCTGCAGCTGACTATTTAAAATACTTAATCTTTCATTGATACAAATATTGGCTTGTTCAAAGCCAAAAGTAGAACGTGCATTTGAAAGTACATGAGCCTTAAATAATAAAACTGAAAAGTGTTGTTTCTGCGATACTTTTTTTACAATTTGCGCGATCAAAAATTGTTTATTTGGCAGTTTAGTATCTACATCATGCAGCATCGAATAACTAAATGCTGAAATTTGTTGGCGATCTTTTAACAACAGCACAGAACAAATCGCCAATGAAGTAATAAGCAAAATGGTATTATGAACGTCATGATAACCAATGCCAAAGCCATTCCAAATGAATAAACTAAATACTTGAATAACGATGGTTAAAAGCATAAAAACACGCAGATGAGTACGGTTGTTAATACGCTTAATCAAACTGTAAAAGATTGCTGCAACAAAGCCCAAAAAGCCCAAACAGCTGACTATAAATAGCCACTGACGATTAAATTGAGGCAATATTGATGAGAGCAAGGCCGCAATCAACAAACAAGCCATCATTGCTTGCCAAGCTTTTTTAAACTTAGCTGTGTAAGTATGAATCGCTAAAAAGTGATATAAAAAATAGCTAACAAAGCACAATGCAAGCTCATTAACAGGCCATTTAGCTTCCCAATCTAAGCCGTCAACCAGGTAGCTAATCAGGCCGTTATCAATCAAGAAACCAATACAAACCAGTACAAAGTAAGCACTTAAGACCATATATTTTGGTTGCTTCGATACAAAGAAGTACATTGCGCTTACTAAGATACATAAAATGAGTACACCTAAAATAGCACCGTAACCTAAAATTGTTTGGTGTAAGTTGGCTTCAAATACTTTTGCAGCAACAACTCCCACCTCAATGGTCAACGCCCTATCATGCACAAAATTAACCAATGCCCAACGATGCCCTTGGCCATGCTCAATCAACCAATGAGGGCGAACATTCGATAAGCTTTCTAGTGAAGCAAGCCGCTGATTATTAGTAGCCTGAAAATTTTCATCTAAAAGATAAAATTTAGCCCATGTTAAGTTTGGCTCGCCGAGAAAAACAACATAGTTTTTGTTCTTGGGTAATTGATATAAATCGATGATCAGCCAATGAGATGTTTTTGCTGCAAGGCGAATCGAGCTTGTTTCTAACGCATTTAATTTTTTTGCATTTTGTAACGATGCTTCGAGGGATTGACTCAGTTTGGCAAGTGGCTGCTCTGAATCAAGCAACCATACAGGCAAATCTTCATTAGCAGCAGAAACAATGCCGCTGTGTAGCAATACACAACACCATAATATGAGCAGCTTTGTAATTATCCGACTGACTTGCTTGCCAATAAAGTGCATTTTAGCTCCGTGCTTTGAACACCAGCTAAAAGTATGGGGGTGATAAGCTTAAATTGCCAATTATAGTTAACTAAATTAGAGGCCTTGTTGATCAAATACAGCTCTCTAACAAACTCACTTAACTTACTGATATTTAGGCAGACCAAGGGTGTTGATCTTATTTAGCGCCTTCACTTTGATCATCGCTTCAACCAGCTGGCGATTGTAATCACGCGCATTTAGCTTAGCCCCCATCAACTGTTTAAAACGGTACATCGCTGTTTCTGCTAATGAGCGCACATGATATCCACTGAGCTTTTTCCATTGTGCGATTCCTAACTTATTGCACAACATGACAGCCTCATTGCGTGGATGCTTATCAGTCCACAGCCGTGCATTCTCTCTCGGCGGGATAGCAGGTATCGCGCCTTTTTCAGTAATTTCTGCATAGCAGCGGCGGCTATCATAAGCACCATCAGCGCTCACTCTATCTATACGCCGGCGTAATGGTCTTATCAAATCTTGGAGGGTCTCGCCGTCGGTGACGTTACTGAGCGTCATTTGCGCCCCCACAATATCATGCGTGTTGGCATCCACCGCAAGGTGCAGTTTTCGCCACTTTTTTCTTGCCTTTACGTGGTGCTTCTGTGCATGCCATTCACCTTCGCCAAACACCTTAAGTCCTGTGCTATCAACTACAATATCTACAAATCCAGTGGTGCGGACTTTACTGCGAAATTTAATATTCAACTCAGCACTGCGCTTACACAGACAACTGTAGGTTGGGGCTTCAAGCGGAAGCTTCATCAAAGATAATACCGATTGTGTGAACCCTTGTAGTGCCCTGAACGACAAGCCAAAGACAGCTTTGAGTGTTAAGCAAGTTTCAATAGCAAGATCAGAGAAATGATTAGAGCGGCCACGCCCACCGTGAGTACATTCGTTATACCAATGACGCGTTGCTTTTTCGTCAAACCAGAAGCGAATATTACCGCGGTTAACGAGGGCTTGATTATAGTGAGACCAGTTTGTGATTTTGCTCATTGTTGTTGCACGGGCTAGTAGGATATAGATGATCTGATCACAGGCTGGCAAGATAGTTCAAACTTTTAGGAAACAACGCCTAAATTAGGTAAAAAGTTTGGCAACAAAATATTATGTGGCACTCAAGCCACATAATATACGATTATTTATTATCATCACTGATACGACTTGCAACGGCCGAATTTTGATCTTTATATTTCGCGTCTTTACGGGTGTTATATGGATTTTCTGCAGGGCTTGTCATGGTTTCAAAGCTCATAGCACCAATTTTCATCATCGGACGAAGTGCTAACGGCAATTTGCCTGAGTTATAAAACTCTAAGACAATATTTCCAGACCAACCTGGATCAATACGATGAGCGGTTACGTGTACCATTAAGCCTAAGCGAGCTAATGATGAACGTCCATCTAACCAACCAACAATATCAGCGGGCAAAGTCACTTTTTCATAAGTGATAGCCAAAGCTAACTCGCCAGGATGAAGGAAGAAAGCTTCTTCTTCTGCAAGCACAATTTCATCACTCATGATTGATTCCATCGCCTTGTTTAGCTGATCTTTTGGACCACTTAAGTCAACATAAGCTGCGGTATGATCTTGAAAGACTCGAAATTTATTGCCCAAACGTAAGTCCACAGTCACACCTGAAATCATTTCTTTACTCGGTGTTGGCTCAATAACAATGCGGCCTTCGTCAATATACTGCTGAATATGGGTGTCTGATAATCTCATTAATTATTCTACCTAAAACAACTTAAACATCTGATTTTAAGCTGAAAAAACACGCTAAGCTTTAAACTAAACACAGCAAAAGTCGCGTGTGTATTAGTAAAGCCAAATGGGGTGGATATAGTGTGACATATATTACACAAATCAACAGCGTGTTGCGCGAATAATTCTCAACAAAATAAGATAAGCCATCTCAGCTAATAACATCAGCTATTTCCGATTTATCTGAACTGCTGAGGTTTGTTTTAATTCCCCGATTACAGGGAGTATGAGGATAAGTTGTTATGGATTACGTTATTTTATCCGTAATAACATTGCCAGCATGCGTTGTCGCAATTTTAATCGCCAAACATTACGCTAAAAAGCACGATTTATGGTATGGCTTTCTCGTTTTTGTAGGTTCACTACTATTAACTAGCTGGTCGGTGGTTGGCTTAGTTGCTAACGAAACTTTCTTTTTTCCACTACCTTCATTGCTCAGTATTGCCTTTTACTTCTACTGTTTTGGTGAAACCGATATTGTGTTTATGCCAAATTTTTTAATTAATCCTGGCATTGCTATTTTTCTGGTTACTTTTTTTATCGTAATAAACTCTTTTAAAGCCCTGCTATTTTAAATCGATTAGCTTATCTCCATTAGTTTAATAAAAATAAAAGCCGCTCATTGAGCGGCTTTGGTTCTATCAGGGATCATATATTAAAAGCTATAACGGGCACCAATTGTGTAACGAGGTCCGTATTGACGAGCAAATAAGAATTGCTCTTCGTAACGACCGTAGCCACGCTCAGTTTCGTTGTTAAGATTTATACCTTCAAAGAAAACGGTCATGTTTTCGTTAATGTCATAGTTAACGCTTAAGTCCCATTGACCGTAAGTGTCGCCAAACTGTGGCGGCGCATCAGATGAACCTTGTGACTGACCCACACCAATCAAGTACGAATCACGCCATGCGTAAGTTACTTTAACTGACAAGCCATCTTTATCATAAAAGGCTTGGAAGTTAGCTGAATCGCTCAAACCTGATAACGGAGCTTGTTGGGTCAAACTATCAACATCAAATTCAACATCACCATCTACAAATGTGGCATTCACACCTAAACCGAAGCCACTTTCACCAAATAAGTGTTGAACAGCAAGTTCAAAGCCATCGACTGATTTGCTGTCGGTATTTTGTGGCTGAGAAATGTTCCATACCATGAGGGGGTCTGAGCTCGTCGGTTCAATAGCGCCATCCGCATTGCCATAACCAAGCGCTAACATTTCATTGAAAATAGCATCACTCGTAGCCTGCTCTCCGCGCGCTTCAACTGACGCTACAGCCTCTTGGTAACGAGGACCATTTAAGATGTCATGTAAACCATCAATCGTTGTTTCAGTAATTTGTGTTTGAATAAAGTTATCAACGTCTTTTTTGAAGTAGCCAAGCGATGCATAGCTACCTTCACCGTAGTAATATTCAAGCGATAAGTCTAAGTTAGTTGATTCAAAAGGTAAAAGACTAGTGTTACCTTGGCCACCAGTGCGTGAACCCGGTTTAGGACTACCTGATAAGCTTCGGCCACCAGCAAGGTTACCAAGCGGTGCACGGGCCATGGTTTTACCCCATGAAACACGCCCCACAAGCTCGTCTGTGATCTCAACTTTTACATCGATATTAGGTAACCAAATATCGTAATTACCTTCTTCTTGATAAAAATTATCTGTGCCACCAGTTTCGTACTGCATAATCCATTCAGATGCACTCACCCAGTTCACTTGGCTTTCAACGCGTTGGCGAACCGTACTGGTTACATCCGTTTCTTCATAACGAAGACCTGCGTTAATCTGAACGAAGTAATTAGCTACATCAAATTCCCACAAGCTGTTCACATAAAAACTTTGCGTTTTCTCTTCTACATAGCTTTCGCTGTCGATACCATCAAAGAATGGGTCAATTGAATATTGATTATCACCCAATAAATCTTCATTTAAAAAAGCAAGCTGACGAGCTAACGCCTCTTCAAAGCTATAGGTGTAATAGTAATTTGGCTCAAGGGCACTACCACCACCAGCGAACTGGTCAAGCATGTCACCAGTTTCGTTATAAGTGAACATGCCGTCAGGGAGAATTTCGGTAAATGATGGATTAAAACCCGGACCGCCTCTTAAGCCACTCCAGGCCGTGAAACCACCCATGGTTTGCTTGGTATTTGCCGCCCCAAATTTTACTTTAACTAATGGAATTTCGAAGCTTTCATTAAACCAAGTTGTATGAAGCTGGGCTTGCTCAACCTTAGACTCACCTGGCGAATAACTAAACTGGCTGAAGTTTGAATCAATTTCACTTGGGTCAAGTACTGTTGTGCCGTTGTTCCAGTTAACGTATGCGTGCGGAATTTCACCTGTGCGGTAGTCATATACTTTGCTCTTTAACTGGTCAGAACCAAGGATAATTTGACCGTCTGAGCCTAAACCGTCATCTGCACCATTATCTGTTTCGTTTTTCGAATCATGATAATCGAACTCAACTTCCCACTGATCGTTAATTTGCCACTCTAGGTTTAAACCGATTGAACGCGCTTTAACTTCTGTAGTAACACGGCTTGCAGTAAATGAGCCGTCGTTTCCACTGATATCGGCATAAAGTGCAGTACCATTTTCATCAAGCTCATAGCCATTAATGTTACCACCGAACTCATTCCAGATACCCCAACCTACGGTATTCACACCAGTAATAGCACGGCTTGCTGTGTAATCAACTGTTGCAGTAAAGCTTTCAACTGGCGAGTACTGTAAAGTTACTTGGCCATTAGTACGCTCACGTTCAACATCAGCAATACTGTAGTTCATGTCTTTCGGGAAGAAATGATTACCGACACGGTTGCCTTCGCTATCTAATGGACGCGGGTCAATGTACTCTCCTTCATCAAGAGTTGGTAAATCAACATTAGCTTGCCAACCTTGAATATTGGCACTTTGCTGTTGAAAGTCACGTTCTTGATGTGAGAAAGATGCAGCAAAACCAAATGTATCATCAGCATAGGTATTGCTGTACATCGCTGAAAATTCTGGCGTTACATCATCACCTTTTTCATTTGACGAGTCATGAATAGCTTTAATAGACGAGCTAAACTTTTCGCCTGGGCTATTTAATGGGCGAGTTGTAATAATATTTACAGTAGCGCCTAGACCACCACTTGGTACATCAGCTTGACCTGATTTTGCTACTTCAAGGGCACTTACACCATCAGCGGCAATATTCTCAAGGGCGTATGAACGCGTATAACCCGTGCCTGGCATTTGGCGACCATTAAGCATTACTAGGTTAAACTCAGGGCCAAAACCACGTACCGTAATTTCGCTACCTTCGCCGTTTGAACGACTCACCGATACACCGGTAATACGCTGTAATGATTCAGCTAAGTTAGTATCTGGGAATTTACCCATCTCTTCTGCTGAAATCGCATCAACAACACCTGTTGCATCACGTTTCATATCCATGGCGCGGATCATACTGCCACGAATACCTTTAATTTCGATAACTTCAATATCGTTATCAGCTTTCTCTTGCTCATCCTGTGCATAAGCCGACATAGTGCCTAGCCCTGCGGTTAAAATCATCGCAACTGACGCTGCAAGAGGTGTTTTAATAAATTTTGTGCTTTTCATGATTTACCTGCTTTTGCAATATGTTGTCATGGATACTGGGTGCTGTAATCAGCACCCATCACTTGTTGCCAATGTTCATTACGGGTTTGCAATAACTGCATTATCAATACGGTAAACCGCACCTTCACCCATCCCCCATGACGGGAACACCATAACAACGTCGATTGCACTAATATCAAGACCTGCACTTAGTAGATCAGCAAGTGTATAGGTATACGTTTGCCACTCACCAACTACAGGCTCGACACCTTCTTGGCTTGCACTTAACGCAAGCTCCACAGCTTGAGCTGCATCGTTTGACTCAATTTTGAATAACCACTGAGCATCTTGGTTGCTGGCGTTTGAAACTATTTTCATTTCAAAGCGAACCACACCTTGTGATAATAAGTGTGAAGCATCAAAGCTTACGCCGTCATCAGCTAAGAAGCCCATAACTGTTGGTTGAGCGCCAATTTGAAACTCAGCAACTGAGCCATGTGCTTCGTCGTCAGTTTCAACTGTTGGCGTACTACCTGCACAACAATCCCAAATACTCCATTGGTCAGCTACATTATTAGCAAATAATGTTAGCTCTGACGCAGCCGTATCTTGCTCAGGTGCATAGATGCGGGCATTGTCAACACGGTAAACCGCACCTTCACCTTGCCCCCATGCAGGGAAAATCATAATTACATCAATTGCACTGACATCTAAACCAGCGTTTAATAAGGTGCTAATTGGGAATGTATAGGTTTGCCACTCTCCAGCAACAGGATCAACACCTTCAGCACTCGTGTTAAGGTTTAATTCAACCGCTGTAGCACCTTCATTTGACTCTACTTTTAGAAGCCAAGGTGCATCTGGCGTTGACGATAAAGACGTGATCTTCATTTCAAATTGCAACATGCCATCATCAACTAATGCTGATGCATCAAACTGGCTACCACTACCACCTGATGAAGTACGGTTGATAAAGCCCATTACTGTTGGTTGAGCACCAATAGAGAACTCAGCTGTCACACCATGCTCTTCATCGTCGACTACTTCGACAGGCGTTGAACCGCCACAACAATCCCATAACGGCCAATCAAGGTTCATTTCATCTGCAAATAAGGTTAATGAAGGTAATGTCGTCGTTGCACCATTGGTGATCTCTACGTTATCAACACGGTAAACTGCGCCCTCACCTTGACCCCATGCAGGAAAAATCATAATCACATCAATCAGTGAAACATTTAGCCCTGCATCTGCCAGTGTTTGCAGAGGGAATGTATAGGTTTGCCATTCACCGGCAACTGGACTTACACCTTCAGTACTCGCACTTAGATTTAACTCAACCGCTGTCGAGCCTTCATCGCTCTCAATTTTAAATAACCAAGGTGCATCTGGAGTTGAAGGAAGCGAAGTTACTTGCATGTCAAAAGTTACATAACCGTCTTCTAACATAGCACTAGCATCGAAAGGTGAGGCTTCTCCGTTTTCATCTGTGATAAAAGCATCACGACTAATGAAACCATTTACAGTAGGTTCTGCGCCAACAACAAACTCAACCACATCACCGCGCTCAGCATCTTCTACTAGCGCAGGTGTTGAACCGCCACAGCAGTCCCATGCAGGCCAGTTAGGATTAAAGCTGTTATCAAAAATGGTGAGTGGCGTTACGGTGCCATCACTCGGTGGAGTCGGAGCTGGTGCTGCACCCTGCACAAGTGCATCTTCTGGATTGTCGTAACCAGGACGAACTGTTTCACAGCCTTTGCCTGTGTCTGGGTTTTGCGAACATTCATAAACACGAACATAGTCAACTTCAAAAGTCTGACCATTTTCGAATGCACTAGCATCAATACCTAAAGCATTAACGTTTTCTGGCCAGTCACCGCCCACTGCAAAGTTAAGAATTAAATAAAACTCTTGATCAAATGGGGCTGTGTCCCAATGAGTTTCTAACTCACCCGTTGTTTGATCAAAATACTCGGTATACCAACCCTTATGTTTTAGAGCAAGCGCCTCACCATTTGCATTGTAAAGTAATTCTGATTTGCGCTGCGTGGCATACAAGTAGTCATCGACGTACCAGCGGATTTCACCCTCTTGCCACTCAATAGCATAGGTATGAAAGTCATCAGCAGGGTTTACACCTTGGTCAAATGTGTAAGCTTTGCCGCTTTGATCGTTATTTGGCCACTCTTTACCATAATGAAGTGTTCCGTAGATGTTTGACTCGACACCATCCTCGGTTGGAACTTTCAAGTTAACCGACTCAACAATGTCAATTTCGCCTGAACGAGGCCAGCCACCGTAAACTTCATCGGTTGGCATCATCCAAAACGCAGGCCAAGAGCCTTGGCCACTTGGTAATTTAGCTCTTACTTCAAAGCGACCATATTTAAAATCAGCTTTGTAACGAGTATTGATACGTGCAGACGTATAAGGTTTTGCTGCCCCTTCTTCTGCAGGTAATGCAACAATATTAAGAATACCGTCTGCAACAAAGGCGTTTTCATCACTATCGGTATAACATTGTTTTTCGTTATTACCACCACCTGCACAGTCTATTTCGAAATTCCATTTGTTGTCATCTATGGCATCGCCGTCAAAGTTATCTTCCCAAACCATAACCCAATCTGAAACTGGCTCAGTCGGGTTTACAGTATCTATTTTTGTATCTGTGGCAGAGCCACCGCAGCCAGCTACAGTCACTACTGAAAGCGCCATTGCTAGTTGTGTTAAGTGTGTTTTGAATTTGTTCATTGCATTGAACCCTAACATTATGTGTTTGTTAGTACTCAACTGATTCATATAGTATTATTTTAATCAGTTAATTGTAAGCGCTTACAAAACAGATTAAATAAAAAGAACCATTAATGTAAGCGCTTACATTAGAGTATGGCATGGTTATTAAAACGTCAATAAATTATTAACAATTACTGCAAATTTTTTGACATGTTTTACGAAAATTTAGGCTATATGCTGCTAAAAGCGTGGTTGGGAGTGAATTTAGTACAAAATAATCAAGTCTTTGTTAATAAGAAAAACCCATTAACAAAATCTTTGCAACAATCAATCTTCAGTAATAACAATTTCAACGGAGCTTGTGTGTGACTGCTGATAATACAAGCTACTAGCAAGTACACGGGCAGCTGTTTTGTATGTTTCACTTATTTGAGCCGCGTTATCTTTCGCTATTAAATTGCCCTGCTCTGAGCTTTCACGAATTTCAATGGCCAACGGAATATTAGCAAGTACAGGCACACCATGGCGATGAGCTAATTTTACGGCGCCATCTTTACCAAATACATGGTTTGGTTGCCCACAATGGCCACACAAGAAGTAGCTCATATTTTCAATTAAACCAAGCACAGGGACGTTTACTTTATTGAACATAGCTATACCTTTTTGTGCATCGGCAAGGGCTAAGTCTTGAGGGGTGGTAATGATCACAGCACCACTAGCAGGCACTTTTTGGCTCATCGTCAATTGAATATCACCCGTACCAGGGGGCATATCAACGATTAGATAATCAAGCTCTCCCCAAACGGTTTCGTTCATTAATTGATTAAGTGCTCCTGATGCCATAGGACCACGCCAAACGGTGGCATCATCACTTGGAACTAAAAAGCCGATCGATTGCGCTTTGAGATTATGTGCCTCAAAAGGAAGTAAGTTTTTATCATCCGCTGTTTTAGGTTCAGCTCCTTGCAGACCTAAAAGTAATGGAATAGACGGGCCATAAATGTCGGCATCGAGAATACCTACTTGTGCACCCTCTTGCTCTAAAGCCGAGGCAAGATTCACTGCCGTGGTTGATTTGCCAACTCCACCTTTACCTGATGCAACTAGAACAATATGTTTAATTTGCTTAAAACTATAAGAATTAGGTAATTTGACTTTGGCGCTAATTGACACAGGCACTGATAATTTATCGGCGACAAACTTTTCAATTTCGTTGATTTCACCACAGCCAGCAAAAGGTAGGCTTAGTTTTACTTGCCAGCTTTTATCGCTGTTTTGATTAAGCTCTTCGAGCCAGCTTTGCTCAATACCAATGGCAAATGCGCTACTACGATAGGCGGCGAAGGCATCAATGATCGGTGCTTTTTCAGTCGATTTACTTGAGAATAGTTTTGACAGTCCAAACATAGCAATAAATTAGCGTTTCTTTGATGAAAAGTGCTGCGGAATTATGTAACATTCAAGGCATTAAAACCAGACAATTAGATAATATCATTGCTTTAGGTTGTATATAAGCAACTCACAATGAATTAAATAATGATATTCGTGCATGTTTGCATCGAACTAATCTCAATTCGGAATGATTATGGCACAGCGAAAGATCCTGATTACTAGCGCATTACCTTATGCCAATGGCCCGACTCACTTAGGTCATTTACTAGAATATATCCAAACTGATATTTGGGCGCGTTACCAAAAACAACAAGGTCATGAAACCTACTACGTTTGCGCGGATGATGCCCACGGCACACCAATTATGCTTAATGCGCAAAAACAAGGGATCACGCCTGAGGAAATGGTTAAAAACGTGAGTGTTGAGCGTCAACGCGACTTTGCTGATTTCAACATTGAATTTGATAACTATCACAGCACGCACAGTGAAGAGAATCGTCACTTTAGTGAATTAATCTACAATCGTTTAAATGAAGCGGGTCACATTAAAAAGCATACTATTTCTCAACTGTTCGACCCAGAGAAAGGTATATTCTTACCAGACCGTTTTGTAACAGGTACTTGCCCTACGTGTAAGTCAGAAGATCAAAACGGTGACAGCTGTGATTCTTGTGGTGCTACTTACAGCCCAACTGAGCTTATCAACCCACGTTCTGTAATGTCGGGTGCTGAGCCAATCTTAAAAGATTCTGAGCATTACTTCTTCGATCTTCCAGCTTTTGAAGACATGCTTAAAGAGTGGTTACACTCAGGTACGATTCAACAAGAAATGGCGAACAAGTTAGATGAATGGTTTGCAGATGGCTTACAGCAGTGGGATATCAGCCGTGACGCACCTTATTTTGGCTTTGAAATCCCTGGTGCACCGGGTAAATACTTCTACGTATGGTTAGATGCTCCAATTGGTTACATGGCGAGCTTTAAAAACCTGTGCGATAAAAAAGGTATCGATTTTGATGCATTCTGGAGTGAAGACTCAGATGCAGAGCTTTACCACTTCATTGGTAAAGACATCATCTATTTCCACAGCTTATTCTGGCCGGCAATGTTAGATGGCGCAAAATTCAGAAAGCCAACAAACGTATTTGCCCACGGTTTTGTGACAGTAAATGGCGCAAAGATGTCTAAATCAAAAGGCACCTTTGTTAAAGCGCGTACTTACCTTGATAACCTAGACCCTGAGTATCTTCGTTATTACTACGCAGCAAAACTAAACAACGGCATCACTGACCTTGACTTAAACCTTGAAGACTTTGCACTGCGTGTAAACTCTGACTTAGTAGGTAAAGTTGTTAACATCGCAAGCCGTTGTGCAAGTTTCATCACCAAGAAATTTGACGGTAAGCTTAGCGACACAGTGATGGATGAAGCACTGTTAGGTGAGTTCCAAGCGGCTTCTGCAAGCATTGCAAATCACTATGAAAACCGTGATTACAGCCGTGCAATTCGTGAAATCATGGCCCTTGCTGATAAAGCAAACCAATTTATAGATGCTAAAGCGCCGTGGGTGTTAATTAAAGACGAAACAAAACAACAAGAAGCACACGATGTATGCTCTCTTGGTTTAAATATGTTCCGTGTACTTATCACTTACTTAAAACCAGTTCTTCCAGGTATGGCTGCTAACGTAGAAGCCTTCTTAAACGACGGTTTAACATGGCAAGGTGCGCAAACAGCGCTTGTAGGTCACGCAATTAATAAATTCAAACCGTTAATGCAACGTGTTGAAATGGATAAAGTAAATAAAATGATTGAAGAATCTAAAGAAAGCCTAGTTGCTGAAAAAGACAAGATTGATCCAAACAGCCCGCTAGCAAAAGAGCCAATCAGCCCAGAAATCGAATTTGATGATTTTGCTAAAGTTGATTTACGTGTAGCAAGAATTGCTAAAGCAGAACACGTTGAAGGCGCAGATAAGTTATTAAAACTAACCTTAGATTTAGGTGGCGAAACGCGCCAAGTCTTCGCAGGTATTAAATCTGCATATGCTCCTGAAGACATCGAAGGCAAGCTAACGGTAATGGTAGCGAACCTTAAGCCTCGTAAGATGCGTTTTGGTATGTCTGAAGGCATGGTATTAGCAGCTGGCCCTGGCGGTAAAGAAATTTATATTCTTAACCCAGATGAAGGCTCAGAGCCTGGCATGCGCGTAATGTAATTGCACAATTACTAGCTACTAAAAAACCGTTGTGTTTTAGGCACAACGGTTTTTTTATGTTGAATGTATGGTTATGAACTTGGGCATGCCGGGTGCTCAGTCAGTACTTGAGTAATTATTTGCCCGAACTGCTGGTGTTGTTGCTCTGTGATAGCAAAAGCAGCATTGTAAGCGAGAGTGTCAGCAAGCTCACCGGTTACTACTTCATAAAAAGTCATTGCGGTAAGTAAGTGCCCTGCATCTGAAGCATGATTACCATCGGCACTGTAAAAATTCAGATCTGGTAATGCAGCTATTGCTTTGTCCCAAACTAAACCGACAGGTGCAACACAGCTTGTTTCTTTTTCGCTAATAGACAAGTGTAATTGATAGACAAGCTCCCCTTCTTTGCTGTCACCTCGCTGTGGATGCTCAGGAAATAAGATGGGTGTGATATCCAGCTCTTTCGCACTTGCAATCAATCGCTCTGCCTCACTCGTAGAATAGTTAACAGAGCCAGACTGAGAATATTTCTGACCTTGAAAAATAGCATGACTCCAATTGTCTTGCTGTAGCTTTTCAACATTGCCCGATTCGTTAACTATCTCATCTAAAAAGCGACCACTGACGGTAAGGGTTGATACTTGAGCGTTGGTTAACTCACTTGAAATGAGCTGTTCAAGCAAATCCCCTAATTTAGCGCTATGGCTATTACCGTAAATAATAACTTTATAGTCAGCACTACCACTGTTATCGACTAGCCCAACAGTTGTATCTGGGGTGGAGCTGTCAGGCTCATCGACTTTTGTAGTTTCGCTTTTTGAGCTTGAACCACATGCAACGAGACTAAATGAAATGACTAGTAACAAATAGCATCGAATTAACCTAGCAAGCTTATCATTGATCATATTTAACCTTTTTGGCTTATTATTTTTATGTCGTTAATATTGAGACATAAAACTGTAAATTGCCAATTTTTATACGATTTTCATCTAAGGTGCTAAATATAAATCATGTAAAACTCGCTCTTTTCGAGGTAAATAATAGTCATCATAATCAAGTGACACTATGACTCTTTTAGCTTTACCTAACAACTCACTGCGAGGCACTAAACCAATCACTCTCGAGTCTGCACTATGATCGCGATTATCACCCATCGCTAAATACATATCCTTAGGAATTACGACAGGTGCAAAATGCTGCATCACCGAAGAGGCTTTTGATACCTGGATGGCGTGCTGAACACCTGCAAGGTTTTCAATCAGTGTCTGCTGTTGTTGCTTGTCATCAGTTAATGCGTAATTAAGCGCTTTACCGTTAATAATCAATTTATTATCTACTAAAGTCACTGTATCGCCCGGCACACCAATAACACGCTTTATTAAACGATTATTTGCAGCCTTGGAATCAAATACGATGATATCCCCGGCTTTTGGCTCATCGGTGCGCATAAGCGAAATATGAGTAAATGGCACACGCAGATCATAAGCCATTTTATCCGTTAAAATACGATCCCCTTCGACAATGGTCGGATTCATTGAACCTGTTGGCACTTCATACCAATCAGCTACCGCACTTCTAAAAACACTCATCAAGCAGATAAATACAATCAATGAACGGTTATTTTTCCATACTTTTACAATCCAGTTCATAGTCATTCCTTATTTTGTGGTTTGTTTTACTAAGAGCCTTTAGCTGAGAATTAGTTCTTAACTAAATGTAACGAGATACGTCAAAGATAAAAATATCATACATGATGTTAAAAATATTTGACACAGCAAGCGATGAGTAGTTTACTTAACATCAAGTCAAATATATTTTACATGGGATTATGAAATATGAGCTACAAAGAAATGACAATTTGGGGCACTTTAGTAGTGACAATTGGCCTTTTAAGTTATTACCTCCTAGGTATTAATTCACTACAAGCTGCTGGAAATCTTAGCCAAGATACCATGGTTTCATACTTATATAAGGTCGTTGTTGTAGCGGTAATCTTAGAGATAATCATGCAATCGATACTTGCAGGCATTAAACACAAAGAAGCAGACTTAGGTGATGATGAACGCGATAAGCTCATTGAATTAAAAAGTACCAAACTTGGACACTGGTTTTGCTCTGCAATTATCTTAATGTGTGTATTTCTAACGACTCAAATTGAGCGTGTGTCAGACCGTATGTTGTTACCTGAGGTCTCTGATCTATATAATATTATGCATTTACTTATTATAGGTTTTTTAATTAGTGAAATTATCACTAATGCTAGCAAAGCATATTTATATCGAAGAGATAGCTAAATGACAAAACAGCTCAGTAATACCATTCGTGAACTTCGATTTCATCGCAATGAAATGACTCAGCAAGCATTGGCAGAGGCTGTTGGCGTTTCAAGGCAAACCATAGTAGCGATTGAAAAAGGTAAGTATTCTCCGTCGCTCGAAGTGGCTTTTAAGATTGCTCAATTGTTTGATAAGAAGCTGGATGATGTTTTTTCATATCAATAGGCCAACAAAAAAGGTTAGCTATTTAGCTAACCTTTTTTGTTCAGTAAGCATCGTAAAATCTTACGGCTGCTGATTTTTGAACTGCGCTTTGGCTTGTTCAACTTCGTCATCACTGATCCCAACTGATTCAGCCGCTTCTTTAATAAGGTGTGGCTGCGTCATCACTAATGCCATAAGTTGTTGAAGCTTTTCTGGTGGGATACCTAACTGTTGAACCAAACCCATTGCCATCATTGGGTTTTCCATAAATGCTTGGAACAGCTCACGCACTTTTTCGTCACTTACATTGTGCTCTTTGAGCATTGCAATAATTGGGTTCATACTAACCTTTACTTTTAACTACTAATAAAACCAATAATATGGGCAAATTAATGTTATTCAACTAACATCACCACTTTTCCCGAATTTTCGTTGTTATCTAAAATACGATGAGCCTCATTTGCATCTTGCCAATTTAACGTTTTATAGATATTGCAATCCAACAGTCCTTGTGCCAAATCATCATAAAAGCGGGTTATAAACTGCTCTTTTAAATCGCGCTTAAATTCAATTGAACGGTTTCGTAAGGTTGATGCATGAAAGGAAATACGTTTGCTAAGCAGCCTTGCAAAGTCAACCTCAGCAAAGCGCGCATCTAAAAACGCTAACATCACAATTTGGCAATCCATTGCTGCAACGGCGGCATTTTTGTTTAAATAGCTCCCTGAAACTGGATCAACAATGGTATTGGCCTGTAAATTATTTGCTTTGAAGTATTCTACAAAGTCGGTGGTTTTATAATTGATGGTATGGTCAGCACCCAGCTGTTTGGCATGCTCGCACTTTTCATCGCTTCCGGCGGTGATCACCACTTGAGCGCCAGCGCGTTTAGCCATTTGAATTGCGGCACCGCCTACGCCACTGGCTCCTGCATGAATAAGTGCCGTTTGCCCTGCTTTAAGCTGACCAAATTGAAACAAAGCAGAAAATGCCGTTAAGTAAACTTCGCTGATAGCAGCGCCTTGGGCCATTGTCATTTCATCTGGTAAAGGCATCACTTGCGCAGCATCAACGGCAACATACTCGCTGTAAGCACCGCCCGCACACAAGGCAAAAACGCGTTTATTAAGCCAGTCACCGGATACTGCACTACCTTGCTCAACAATGGTACCGGCGCATTCTAACCCTAGAATTTCACTGTCACCTTTGGGCGCAGGATATTTACCTTGTCGCTGTAAACAATCTGCCCGATTAACGCCGATTGCTGCAACAGCAATAAGAACTTCGTTATCTTTTAGGGCTGGTTTATCTGTTTGCGCAAAATGTAACTGTGAGTCTTCGTGCTTAATATAACGCATATGGCCTTCTATTTAATTCGTTGCCAGATCTCAGCTTCGACTAATTTGCCATTTTCATACAAGGTGTGGTGCCACAAGTCACCTTCTATTTTGTAATCAAATGCCATGGTCTTACCAAGTAGTGAAGGTACATTACCATAGGAAAAAGTTTCGATAAATTGCTGGTCTTGCAAAACATATTTGCCGCCACCAGCATAATGAAAGTTGCCTTGCTTTTGGGTGATATAGCTAAAATGACTGGGTGTAATCAGTTTAACAGAGGTTATTTCTGGCGCTTTTGCCGTCACATAGCCGTCATTGGCTGCATATTTGCCTTCAACAAATTGCCAGCTACCTAATAACGGATTGGCGCTTACCATAGACGAAATAAATAAACTCGATAATAACAGTGTGTTTTTCATAGTGCGTTCTTTAGCAATTTTTTCAATAGCATACGCTAACACTATGTTACTATTAAACAGTTATAGGTTGAGATTTTTTCATTTGAGCTTTCATCGAAGAAAAGCGCCAAGACTGCTTATAAGGATAAACATCAAGCAATTGCCCATCGTTAATAGCCGCTTGTAATTGCTGCCACATAGTGGCTGTGAAAATATCTTGGTGGGCTGCATTAAAATAATCAAACGCCCGCATATTGGCGCTAAAAAATACTTTAAACTGGCTAGGAAATACATCGTTTTCTGCGATGTCAAAGTAGCTTTCGCTGCTGAGTTCATCTAATGAGTCATCAGTTTTTGGCAGCTCTCTAAATTGACATTCTGTCATTGGGCAAATTTCATCGTAGTCATAGAACACTACTCTTCCCCAACGAGTGACACCAAAGTTCTTCATCAGCATATCACCGGGAAAGATATTAGCCCCCGCGAGCTCTTTTATCGCTTTACCGTAATCAACCATGACTTGCTGCAGTTTTCGCTCATCACAGTCATTGATATACAAATTAAGCGGCGTCATTTTGCGTTCTACATAAACATGGCGCAATATAAGTGCATTCCCCGAAATTACTAAACTATCACCAATTTGCTGCTGCATTGTCTTTATTAGCTCTTCACTAAATCGACTTAAATCAAACGCTAAATAACGAAATTCGTGTGTATCAACTAACCGGCCAACTCTGTCGGCTTGTTTAACAAAATCGTATTTGGCCATGACCTGCTGTTTGGTGGCTGTTTTCGGTGCACTGAATTTATCTTTGATTACCTTATAGACATAATCTGAGCCTGGGGTTGTAAATACTAGCATTACCATGCCCGGCGTTCCTGGCGCAATAATGTATTTATCATCCACAGGGCTATTGCGCGTGGTATCAACTTTGTAACGATAGAACTCGGTTTTAGCATGTTTGATAAAGCCTATGGCATTAAACAACTCAAAGCGTTGCTTATGGGGCATTAAAACACTGAGATAATCAACATATCGTGCGGGTTGGTCGGTATCGACCATAAAATAAGTACGCGCAAAGCCAAACAATAAGCTAAGTTGGTCAGCTCCCATCATCACAGCATCAATATGCAGACCTTTTTCACTATTTAACAACGCAATCGCAAATGGCATGTTATCGCCATTTTTAGCAATACATCGACCTATGATGTAACACGCTTTATTTCTGAAAAACAAAGAATTTGCGTATTCAATATAACCATCGTTGAGTGCAAGTAGCTCATAGACTTGCGGGCATTGCAGTTTTGCACCCGCAATTAAAGTACGCTGCAACATGGCAACATCACCAGTAAAATCAGCGTATTGTGAACGAAACACATGGCGTTTTATTAAGCTGCTGATGGCACTTTCAAAACCATTTTGTAAAGAAATGCGGCTAACCAATGAATCAAAAGGCCGCGGCCCAAGTTGATAACGTGCTTTTAGTACAAACAAATGTACATTGCGGATTTTTCGTGAGTCCCAAATAGCACCGAAGGTTGAGTTAAAAAAAGTATGAGCAATCGGCTGATTTTCATGGCTTTGCACCATTTCTGCGTATATTTTTTTGGCTAGTAACCAAATTGCAGGATCATCTACCTCGCTATAAGCAATAATTTTTACTGCTTGGCTTACCTTTTTTACTTGCCCTTCATAAACCTGTAATCGCGATTTCATAGCCCCTTGAACTTGATGCCACTGGCGCTGTTCAAAACGACTTTGTGCACCGAGGGTAATATTTAAAAACTCTGCAAACATTGCCTCAAAGCCAGCATACACCGCGCGGGCAAGCTTAGTCGCTACTACCTGATTTAACTGTTCGCTGTGTGATTTAACAGCCAAATGTAAGCTCTGCTGTGGCATTATTTTTATCGCTTATGCTGATTATTTTAGTCGCCTTGTTTACACACAATAGCAAGCGCGCTTTAATTTAGGTAATTAATAAAGATAATAAATAAGATTGATCAAATGAATATTAGGCACGTCGACCTCAACCTATTGGTGTATTTAAATGTCCTCATTGATGAACAAAGTGTGTCAAAAGCCGCCAATAAACTGGCTTTGACTCAACCAGCAATGAGTAATGCCCTTAAGCGTTTACGTGATTTATTTGATGATCCATTATTAGTGAGAGCCGCTGGCACGATGACGCCGACAGCAAAAGCGCTCAGCCTTAAACCTGAAATAGAATCACTGTTAAAAATGGCCGAAGAAATTACTCAGCCAAGTGAAGTATTCGACCCTAGCACAGCTAAAATTACATTTCGGATTATGGCAAACGACTACCTAGAATCAACCCTAATTGCGCCGTTTATCACGCAGCAGCTGGAAAAAAATCCGGGACTTAACTTTGATATTTTGAGCCCAAGCGATGTTAATCTTCAAGATATGGAAAAAGGCACCATCGACCTTGCCATAAACCGCTTTAACGGCCTGCCCCGCTCATTCCACCAAGCCAGTGTTTGGCGCGATAATTACTGCTGCTTAACACACCCAGACAATCCCTACTTACAACAGCAAAATCTTGAAGGCTACCTTGCACAAGAGCACATTTGGGTGAATCGGGCAGGTTGGGGCGTAGAAGCGGCATTGACGAATAAATCAGGTAGTCAAAAACTCGGCTGGGTCGATGAGGCATTATGGCAATTAGAACAAACCCGCAATATTCGCGTATTCACCCGCCACTACATGGTGGCAAGCTTGCTGTGTCAATCACCAAAACTGATTGCCACATTACCTCGTCGACAAGCCATGTTATTAGCAAAACACACTGATTTGGTAATAAGTCCAGTACCTTTTCAAATTGTTCCTATTGAAGTGAAAATGTTATGGAGCCCTTTGTTACATCACGCAAACCCGCACCAGTGGCTTCGCAGAGAGCTACTTGCCTTTGCCAGCACCGTGGCTGATCGCTAAAAACAGCGTAATATTGATAAAATCAATATCAGTTATTGAAAACAACAATTTCATTAATAATGAGTGAAGGGCTAGAGTGAAGTTAAGCACATAAACAAAGAGAAAATGATTATGGAAACTTCAGCGCAATTCACTCAACAGGACGGCCTTTACATTAATGGTCAATTACACTCATTCATCGAGCAACAACTTTGTAAAAAAAGTAATTTACCTTGTGAAGAAATTTACCAAACATTAGCCACTATGGTTGATGAGTTTGGTTGCCAATGCCGTAAAACCAAACATCAAGATGATGATGTTTTACAAGCGGACACACTGTTAAAAGCATACAGCACAGTACGCACTCACCCGCATTGTCATGTTGATGCTCAAACAACAACTGCAGTACTCGATGAATACTGCTGCCAAGTACCCGCTATTTTAGTGGTTGCGTTAATGGACACATTAACAGGCATGACAAGCAATGAACCAGGTGCAGAACATATTTACCAACGTGCAGCACAATTAACAGGTAAACCATGTGTCTACGCAGTTAAAAGCGCCAGTGCCGCATAATATGGTTAATTATTTGAGTTACTTATTCGCGCGATGATGCTTTTTGCAAAATCACTGCAACTAAGCATCGTCGCATCGGCTACTAAATTAGCCAAGTCAAACGTCATTTCATTTGCTTTAAGCGTCTCTTCTAGAGCTTTTTCTATTCTATTCGCAGCTTGATGCCAGCCCATAAAACGTAGCATCATTACCGCACTTAAAATACTGCTTGTTGGATTTGCACTGTCTTCACCGGCAATGCGATTAAATGTGCCATGAGTCGGTTCAAAAAAGGCTACTTCATTATTTAAGTTTGCCGCAGGCATAATTCCTACCCCACCGACTTGTGCTGTTAACATATCAGCTAAGTAATCGCCGTTTTGATTGGTTGTTACCACCACATCGAATTGCTCAGGAGTGAGCAGCGCTTGTTGTAACATGTTATCGGCAATGACTTCTTTGATGATTAAATCATCTTGCTCTTCACGTTTGATAACTAACCAACGACCATTGTCATGCGCTATAGCGTTAAATTCTTGCTCAGCAAGGGCAAATGCCCAGCGTTTAAAAGCGCCATCGGTAAATTTAAGTACATTACCTTTGTGCACCACAGTCAGTGACTCACTGTGCTCTTTAAGGGCAAAGTTAAGGGCATAGCGCATCAAGCGTTCTGCCGCCTCTTTCGAGCTGTTTTTAATACCAATGCCGCATTGGTTATCAAAACGTAGTCGGGTGACACCCATTTCTTGACACAGAAAATCAAGCATCCGCTCGTTGTCAATACTGCCAGCCTGCCACTCAATGCCTGAGTAAACGTCTTCTGAGCTGTCGCGGATTACTGTGATTTGAGTTTTTTCAGGCTCTTTTAAAGGTGATGGTAAATGCGGATAACTGCGAATGGGCCGCATGTTAACGAATAAATCCATCTCATGACGAAGGGCCACATTTAAAGAGCGAAAGCCACCGCCAAGGGGAGTTGTTAGCGGTCCTTTTATGGCAATTTTAAACTGCCTAACGGCATGCAAGGTTTCTTGTGGGAACCAGTCACCATCGTAAAGCGCTGCTGCTTTTTCGCCATTGAACACTTCCATCCAATGTATTTGTTTATCGCCTTGATAAGCATGGTCCACTGCTGCATCGACAATCTCACGCATCACCGGGCTTATATCATGACCGACACCATCACCTTCGATGTAAGCGATAACTGGATTGTCAGGAATATGCCATTGGCCCTTACTATCGATAGTAATTTGCACGCCATTCGATGGTACTGAAATATGTTGATACTGCATCATGTCTTCCCAGCAAGGTGTTTTAACAATATTAATATCAGGAAATAATTAATTTGTCTGTGCTTACAAAGAAATAGCCGCTATTCAAGCAATCAATGCGTTACCTTGGTTATCTCGTCTTGCATGGCACAAAATAAGGATGCAATAAGCTGCGTATCGAGCGTGACCGTATCGTTTTTTAGCGCAGTATCAACGGCAACCGCTTTAACATAGAGCATTTCACATTCGAACATGTTTGCAGCGCCTTTAAGCATATGAACATTTCTGCTTAAGCCATCAATGTCCATCTTTTTGTATTGCTCGCGCATTTCTCGATATTGTTCTTCAAGGCCCTTTATATAATCATCTTTAAGCGCCTGAAATTCTTTTTCAGGTAACTTGATATCGGCTAACTCATCGCAATCTAAGTAACTGGCAATTTTATGGCTAAACGCGTTTCTATCAATTGGTTTGGCGATTAAATCATTGAAGCCTTGCTTCATATAACGGGCAATTTCATGCTTCATGGTATTCGCTGTCAGTGCAATGATAGGAACGCTCACTCCTGTAGCTTGCATCATCTTTAATGCTTCTTGGCCGTCCATGATTGGCATTTGAATATCAAGCAAAATAAGATCAAAACTCTCTTCTAGGGTTGCTTGCACTGCGTCTTTACCATTTTCAACGGTTGTTACAGTCAGTCCCATACGCTCTAATATTCGCGCAATTAAACGCCGGTTGTCTGGGTGGTCTTCTGCAAGTAGTACACTACCCTTTAAGTTCTCAGGTGCATCAAGCTTACTAAACGGTGAGGTTTCAACAAGTTTGACTTCACTCATATCATTGAGCCAACGTGTATTATCTGTGGTATAAACCGACATGGTAAAAATAAATTCACTGCCAGAACCGACATTACTTTTAACACTGATATCCCCATCCAATTTTTTGGCGAGGCTTTTAGAAATATTAAGGCCAAGACCAGTGCCGCCATATTGCCTAGAAATACTTGAATCCGCCTGATAAAAGGCACTAAATAAAGCTTGTTGCTCTTTGTCTGTCATGCCGATACCGGTATCTTTTACGCTTATCGACAACTTATCGTTATGACAGCTCACCGTTAAGGTTATACGCCCGACTTGAGTAAACTTAAGGGCGTTGGTTGTTAGGTTTAATAAGATTTGCCTTAATCGACTCGGATCAGTAATTAGGTAGTCTGGCAACGGGAACTGATAATCAACACTGAACTTTAAGCCCTTATCACGGATTTGCTTGCCAATAAGTGACTCAATATTGGCAATCGTGGCAAACAAGTCTGTTTCGACTAAATCTATTTCTAGCTTGTTGGCTTCAATCTTCGACATATCGAGTATATCGTTTATTAATCCAAGAACATGGCGGCTATTTTGCAATATAACGCCAATCCCATGGTTGCGCTCATGAGGCTTAATGTCCCCGAGCATAATGCCATCTGCATAGCCAATAATTGATGTCATTGGGGTGCGAATCTCATGACTGATATTCGCTAAAAAGCGACTTTTAGCTTCATTCGCATCGCGAAGCTCAGAGGCAAGCTCTTCAAGCTCCAGGGTTCTTAAATGTACTTTTTCTTCTAGATTTTTATTGAGCTCTACGTTGTCATCGTGAAGCAGCCTAAACTTATCGGCCACAGCAAACGCCAGCAACATGGCGTCCATGGCTGTGCCTATCAACCCCAATAAATATAAATTAATGGAAGTAGCTGGCAGCAAGCCTAAATTAGTTAAATTACCCACCATATTCGGTAGCATCATGGCAATGTAAGCCAGCACAAAATAGCGTGCTGGCTTAAAGCCAATGAGCATACAGCGAATACCTATGTATAAGCCTAAACATAAAGCAACACCCGTTACTAACGTTGACCAATAAAAACCAAAGCTTGGCCATAAAATACAAAACGGAATACCCAAAGTGGCAATTACACCCACCGTGAGTGATAATTGCGCCAGTTTCGGAAATGTTTCTTTGAGTTTAAGTAAGTTGTTGTAAAACAGAATATTGGTTAATGGTGTGAGGGCAAAGCCTAGCCAATGAAGATGAGGATTATAGTAACCAAACAGCTGATCAGAAATATGGAAAAAATGGCTCCAAGCAAACACCCAGGATGCAGTAAATAATGCGTAATACAGGTGTGTAACATCACGGGAAACCAAGTAAATTAATAAATTATATAAACCAAGTGCAATGCCCACCCCAAAGCCACGGCGGGATCGCACTTTGTAAAAAGGCTTTAACATCCGCCTCTTTTCTGATCTAATAACGCCCATATTGTCACTATCTACTTGTTAATTATGTCGTTATTTAGCCACCTTGAACTTGTGGAAGATAAGCGTTCTTTCATCAATCAACATCATGACCTTACTGATGTCTTATTTCTTATCATTTCGGCGGTTTTATCTGGTTGTGAAGGCTGGAAAGATATCGAAGTGTTTGGACACAGCAAGCTGTCTTGGCTCCGACAGTTCAGAGCATTTAAACATGGTATTCCAACGCGACATAGTATTGCTCGTATTCTTAAAACAGTGGAAACTGACTCTCTGATTTTGGCCCTGCTTAGTTGGGTTAACGAGCAACGAACTCAATCTGACAAGCCAATTATTGCATTTGATGGGAAAACTCTGCGTGGTGCCAGTAAAAAGCGTGAGGATAACTTACACTTGGTGTCCGCTTTTGATTGTGAATCTGGTTTAACTTTGTATCAGCGTACCGTAGAAAGTAAATCTAACGAGATCCCAGCAGTTAGGGCCTTATTAGATGTGCTCGATATTTCAGACTCTATCATCACACTAGATGCACTACATTGTCAGAAAGCGACACTCTCAGCACTGACTTCAAGAGATGCGGACTATTTGGTTCAGGTCAAAGCAAATCAGAAAACGCTTTATAAAGCAGTCGCTTCATGTTTTGAAAAAGCTTTTGAAGAAGAGGGAGATTTGCCTGAGGACGTACAAACCAGCAATGGGCATGGACGTCAGGAAACACGGATCACTTACGCTCTAAAAGCAGACAAACTGCCTAAAGAGATAAAAGAAAAATGGCCAGGGCTTACTTCGTTGGTCGCAGTCGAAAGGCACAATAAGTCCGACTCAATAATAAAAATAGACACGCACTTTTATGTTACTTCTGTCGAGCCAGATGCACAGATGTTGCAGAAAGCAATCCGCCATCATTGGCACATAGAAAATCAGCAGCACTGGGTGTTGGATGTCGTCTTTAAGGAAGACGCTTGCCAGATAAGCGAGCCGATTTCGGCGGAGAATATGGCGCTGTTCAGACGGGTTGTTCGCAACCTGGTAAAACAGCACAAAGGCCGTAAAGACTCGATACGCAGTAAGTGTGTTAGGGCTAGTTTTGACGATGAATTCAGGGCTGAGCTTATCTTTGGTTAATACTTGTTAACAAAGTATGCTCTCACCCTGACCCCAAAGCACAGCATCATGATCATATTTTCGACGGTTATGTTCTGAAAATAATCTTGATAAGGCGTTAATACCAGTTTTGCGGGAGTATAAAAGTAGTCACTCTCAAAATAAGTGATTAACGTGTAGTGCTTACCTTTTTCAAGAGATAAACGATTACCATAGTGAAAAGCAAATTGGTTTGGCTCGACCCCACCGGTTACAAAGTGCTGTATCGGGGCACTTGGATCAGATATATCATAAATGCGGCTTTCTATTTTCGAAACCAAAGTGTTATACGGATAGAGGACTAAATCTTCTATATCACTTTGATTTTCAATTTCAACAATTAACCAATAGCTACCGCCGACAGAGCTTATTCGAGATTGCGGTTTTTTGCTGGCTCGCCAAGCATCAATCGCAGCCACAGATTGCGGGAACATATTATCGTTCGCCATAAACACTTCACCGACATCATGGAGGTTTTGATCAGCTACAGCATCAGTGTAGACAAACGTATCTTGTGCATTAGCCGAAACACTTAATATAAACAATAACAGCAGAGTACTTAAATACAGCTTTAACCGCATTCACAAAACCCCTGTACCATTGTGGTGATGGCAACGACTAGAATTGTAGTGAAACATCAAAGCCATAGCGACGCCCTTCCCCTTTAAAGTCTTCAAGCATGCCTAGGAACGAACTTAAATCGAACTTTAACTGACTATATTCAGTATCAAATAAATTTTTGCCCCACAAAGTAAATGACCAATTATCAACATCGTATTTTAGATGCGCATTCACAATGCTAAAGCCGTCTTGGCGAGCATATGGATTCATATTCTGATCAAAATAGAACTCAGACTGATAATCGTAAATAATGTTGGCCGATAACGGATACGACGCCAAGCTGGTATCGTATTTTATCCCCGCTGAAACATTCCATTTAGAGGTAAATGGCAGTTGGTTATCGGTAATACTGTTACCAAGTGGGTCAACGTATTCTTCAAATTCAGCATGGGGGATATAACCTACTGAAAGTAGCATGGCTAATTGCTTAGTTGCTTGGTAATTAATTTCAGTTTCAAGACCATAAATAGTTGAATCAGCAACATTTTCAAGTAATTGCACAGGAGGCATTTGCGGTGTTTCTGACGCTTGGTTCATAAACACCTGTTGGTCGTTATAATCATAGTAAAACGCTGCCCAATTCATTCTTAATTGCTGGCTAGGCCAGAACGACTTCAAGCCAACTTCATGGGCATTTAAGCGCTCTTTGCCGTAGTTTGCTAACATTGCTTGTTCTTCAGATGACAAAAAGCCGCCATTGTAGCCGCCACTTTTACTACCATTAGCAAAACGATAATAAAGGTTGCTTGCATCTGAATAGCGATAATTAATTGCAAATTGCCCGCTAAAGCCATTATCTGATTGCTCATCGGTAACGCGATAAAATGGTACAAGCACACCGTCTAAGTCGTTCACATCAAGCACCGTATTTAACGTGGCGATTGAGTCATACTCAAGTGACTCATAGTCATATCTAAGACCCGCGGTGATCATCCATTTATCTGCGACAGGCACTTCAATTTGGCTAAATACTGCCAAATTTTGCATCTCGATTTCGTTATCGTAGATAAAGGTCGCGGTTAAGTTTGTGGGTAAAATGCCACGAAAATCGCGCAAAATATCATTTAAATTATCTTGCTCAATTGTTTCATCTGCAAAATACACCCCACTGGTTAACGTGTAATCAGCAAATTCGTTAAGTAATCTGAATTCTTGGCTAATTAGATGTGTATCTAACCCTAATACTCCTTCACACAAGCGAGCTGGCGAGCCATCGCAATTAAAAGCATGGCTTCTTTCGAGATCGTTAAAGCTCGAAATCGTTGTAAAAGTACTTTGCTCGTTTAAATGCCAATTTACTTCAGCAATAAAGCCATAGCCATCAGATTTATGAGGCGAGTCATTATTGACGCTTACCGCAAAGAAATCATCACTGCCATCATTAAAACCAAAGTTGTCAAAGCAGCGTGTTGAGCCTGCATCTGCTGGTGAACACAGCTCACCCGTTAAAGGGTTGGCGACAATACCAATACTGCCAACAGGCTGGGCAATACCATCCCAGTCTTCAATATGCGCTTGCAGGTAAAGATCAACCTCATCCCACTCAGATAGAAAAGACACACGGGCATTTTTTTGCTCCATACCTGCTGTTGGTGAGTCTGTATAGATATTATTTGTTGAGTACTCGTAGTCTTGATAGTTAACAGCAATACGCATTGCACTTGAATCTGATAGTTGTTGGTTCCACATACCATCGATGCTAGTAGCGTTATTATTGGCAATGCCTAATGTCAATGAACCATAGCTATCAAACTCAGGGCGGTTTGAGCGAATTAGAATTGCACCACCGGTAGAATTGCGCCCAAACAGAGTGCCTTGTGGGCCGCGTAAAATATCGAGCTGTTCAATATCGTATAAGTTAACTATTTGATTATTGGCAGACCCCACCGCAACGCCATCAATATACATAGCGACAGGTGAAGTGTTCGCCGTATTGTAATCAAGTAACCCTACCCCTCGAATACTAACAGCAGGTGGCGTTCCTTCTGCGGCGTTTTGGGTTATTTTTACATTTGGCGCAAACAAACCAATTTCAGTTGAATCTTTAAAATGCTGAGCTTTTAAAATTTCGCCATCCACTTGGCTTACCGCTACACTCACGTCTTCAATTGCTTGCGGACGTTTTTGTGCATAAACGCTAATAACTTCCATGTCTTTTTCAATCTCAGCTCCTTGTGCAACAGCGCTTGCCATTACACATGCCGCCAAGCTGGTGCTCGACAACATCATAAACTTAGGATCTTTCAGAAAGGGTCGCTTCATTAGCTTTTAGACCTTAAAAGAGGGAAACTTGTTAAATTGTTGTAATTTAGTGGTAAGTATAGACCAAACAATCAATTAAAGTCGCATATAAATCATGGAATTTCATGACTTATATGCATACTTATTTACAACTTTACTCACACTAACCTTTTTCGAATGCGTGCTCTCCGCTGATCTTAGTTGGCCAACCACATATTGCCCGCGCTGTTTGCATACCTGCCATCACAGCAGCCTCAACACAGCCTGCATTAACCCCTGTTTTTATCCAGTCGCCAGTGATGCGTAAATTGACAAACTGACTGCCATCTGTAGCAAGGCGGTATTTACTCGAATCAACCACAGATAAAACATAGCGCTCACTAGGGTCTACATTAACGCGCCAATATTGCTGTTCGAGAACAGGTAAAATGCTGTGTGGATCACTATAAAAAACCTGCCAATCAAACTTGTTATCAATATAGGCTTCGGGCCAAAGTGGCCGCATATCTGCGCTAAACAAATTATGCATATTCAATTTGACTTCGGCTTTCATTTGCTCTGGGAATTGATGTGCACTGGCAGGTGGGTAGTTTTCGCAGCTAAACGCACTGCAAAAATAGGCAATGTTCACTGGCGCATTTTCACTTGGCCAATCTTCTTTATCTAGCAAATTGCCCATTGCGGCCCAAGTATCAAACGGCTCAACAAAGCCGCTTAAAATAGGCCCTTCATCAGCGGCATTAGTTTGCGTAAAGCCAAGTTGTGGATCGGTTTTATTCAACCATACTTGGCAAGCCTGGGTCGCCACACTTTGCACTTTTGTTGCTTGTTTAGAAAGCGCGTAATCTACAGCTAAAAGTTCAGAGGCTACATGTTCAAGTGAGGCAACTGAGACACCTAAAATCAGTGTATCAAAATCAATACCATGGCGAAGCGTCACTGTTGGCAATGGGCTACTAAAGTGCTCTTGATAGACCTCGGGCCAATTACTCCAAAATGACTCTAAATTGATCTGATATTCTTGTAATAAATGCGCTTGTTCAGGACTGATTTGCTCATACAATGGCTCACTAGGCCAGCAAGGTAGCTTTTTTACATCAATAAGCGGTTCATAATCTTGGCCAATTAAACTCACCTGTTGGCAAAGTTTAATTTCACTTACCAGCGGCTCACCTTGGTCATTTTGTCCTGCCGATAAGTTAGTTAACTGATGAAAAAACTTAAACTTAACGCCGCGCTGCTTTAAAAGCTCATAAATTGGACCGAAAATGACATCGCCCATCCCAGCTTGCATTTTCCACATCACGCCACCTTTGTAGCAAAGGCCTATTCGTAACATGGCAAGGGCGGCAACGCCGGCTTCAACATTGGGTTTATTAAAGTCTCCTTTTGGGTAAGCGAACACCAAATCATAAAAGCCACGTACTGGCGCTGAATCGACACTGTAAGTTTTGTTAGCACCATTTTTTTCTAGCCACTGACGAAAATCGTAGCAATTAATGACGCCAAAACCGTCTCGATAGACCTTGTCTTTAATCAGTCCTGTGAGCATTGCAATAGCAAGATCGGCGCAAATATAAAGTCTACGCAACTCTGGGTTGTCATCCAGTAAATCAATGACTTGATCTTTGAACCAACGTTTTAACTTTCTGACGATATACCAAATCACCAAGCGATCAGCTTGATTATCGGTGTGCGTAGCCTGCTTTTCAGTGAACTGTAGCAAATGGGTTATCAATGTTCGTGGGTTCGAGGCAATTTCAGTTGCGCCTGCTTCAATATCATCAATAAACTGCTTTGCGCCATTTAAATGGGTATCAATATCTGCTTTGATTTCTTGATACATGTGCTTGAGTAACGATTGATCCCGTGATTTTTTAGTCACTAACGTAGTTTGAGCATGTTGCTGCTGACAAACAAGCTCAATGCCTTCGGTCCATTTTTTTAGCCATGCTAATGTCATGGTGACAAAGTCCCACACTGTTATATCTAGGCTGCCATCAGCGGGGTTACCTGCAACGGTTGGAAAATCAATCGGCCAAGTTTGCCATTCGTTATCAATAAACTCTTGTAAGGCAATAAAGCTGTGTGGTTTAAAGGCCTGCTGCCAAGTAGCCAATGAACAACTAGCGGGTCTATTGAGTGAATTATATACACCTTCTAAGGTGCGAAAACTATTCACGTATGCGCCAAACCAAACATGTAAACCATGCTCTTCAATTCGCTGTCCGAAATGGGCGTTACGGCCACTTGCCCCTTTCCCGCCAAGACGCCAGCCTTGTTGATAGACAGTAATTTCGCGCTGGCTTTGCCAATTAACTTGCTCGGTTAAGTACACAGCCGCAGTCATCGCTGCAACACCGCCCCCGACAATAGTGATTTTTTCTTTTTCCATGGTCACCTCTATGCTGGTAACAGTTGTGTTGCGCCAAGCTGGTCAAAATCCATATTGACGTAAAAAGGTAAATGAACAACTTGCTTGCCAAGTGCGATGCCAAACATGTCATTTAAAGGAAAACTCGCAAGCGCTTTTACATCAAGACTAAAATCATTGTGTAAAAGTTTTAATTGGTGAATTTTTTTGATTAACGATGGAGAGTGAACCACGCTTTGATAAACCGCTTTTTCTCCTACACCATCGGGAAATTGTTTAAATAAAATCTGATCCATCTGCGGATGAATAAACCCGTCTAATAATTGTTTAAGAAGCGATAAATCAATGCCTTTAATTTGCGCATAAAACAAGTCTGTTACGTGCTTAGAAAATTCCGATAAGTTATCGAGTAAGTTTTCCTTGGTACTTGCCTGTGTTTGCTCAATGGTTAATAGCTCATGCATCGCTAATTTAGAGTCTGGGTTAAACACATCAAAACATTCTAAAGTTATACTAAAGGGCCCCACATCACTCACAGCTGTAGGCATTTGGTATTCACATAAGTATTTATTGTAACCCCAAGCCTCTCTGCCATTAATTAAGGCATAGATATTATTCACACTAATAAAAGCCGGATACCAATATAAATGGCTAATATCACCATCTTGCATTTTTGCTACTGGAAGCCAAATAATAATATCGGTTTCTTGCATCCAGCCATGCTCAGAAAACGGTGGCGTTAACGAAGAAATTTTTTCGATATCAGTGAAGGTAAGTAAACAAGCACTCCCTAACACATTAAACGAGGTTGATTCAGTTGCTAGTAGATTTAAAGTTGCATCAACATACTGCTGCATTTTTTGCTCGCAGCCAGACACAAAAAAACCATACATTTGCGCGTTGATCATTCGACAAGGTGGTTTAGCAACCGGGTTAGATAAGAAGTGGCTGTAATTTGTTTGGTCCGTCATAGTCATTACTTATATTGTTGTTTAGTAATGACTATAGACCAGTTTTTTAATCGTTGGGGACAAGTTCTGAGTTACAACACTCTTTTAATAGCTGTTCGGTAAATTGCTGATAGCCGAGCTGATTAAAATTCTCAGATAGCGGGTTCATAAACCCATGAGCATAGTCGGCTACTTCACAGCTCACCTTGGCTTTACTTTTTAATGAAGCAATCACAGGCTTAATATCAAAATGCTCTTCACTGTGAGGAAAAATAAATCGACAAGGAACGTTAGCCTCAAGCTCAAGATGATGTCTAACTTGTGATGGATAAAAGGCAATGATTTTTTTAATGAAAGAATCTTTTAATTCTGCTTGAGCACGCCACACAGCGGCAGCGCCTGCACTAAATGCAATAATCGTGGTTGGCTGACGGACAGTCGCCATTTTTAAATGCACTAGCTCAAAATAACTGTCATGGCCGCATTGAGTCATAAAATGTTGATATTGAAACTGCTCATTTATGGGGAGCTGAATTTCCCCCATGTAAGGGTCACAAAAGCTAACTTTACCGCGAAGCTGCTGAGCAAGCAGCGATAGATGCGCTGTTTTACCGAATATATCTGATACCAAAAGGTAATTCATAAGCATACTTCTTATTGTTATTTTGTGCCTAATCACAATACGCCTGTTTCTGTTAAACATCCAGAGATTATTTTTGATGTTTAAAAAATAAACCTTGCGCTTAATTGATTCTTACAGTACTCTGATTGTCTGGTTTTTAGAAACCACGCGGTTAACCCCTTACCTTGATCCAGTAATTCCCGCATATTCGTATAAATACTTGCAGCTTGTTCGCTAAATGACATTTTGATGAATTTTCAAATCATCACCAAACTGTCACAAACTTAGTCAACACTGTTAGCAAGACAACAAATGTCGGTCTGTATTTTTTAAATGCCTATTAAAGCTCTACAGACACAGACAAAAGAAAAAGTGAGTTTTATTATGTCATATAAATACAACGGATCTTTGATCCAGATCGCACATCCAGTGCAATCAATCTCGGTAAACAAACAGCGTGTAATTTTTAGCGACACGCAGGGCTTAAAAAATGCCATCTTCCAAAAGGCGAGTGATGCACGCCAATTTGTGAAGTGGTTAAAAGCCAACTAAACCCTACCGATAAACGCCAGCCAACAAGCTGGCGTTTTAGTTTTCACCACCAGCCAGCATAAGCCTATATTCCTGCTACACTTATATTTTATTTCCTAAATAGGTAGTAACTATGCGTAGTGTGTGGTCTATTTTACTATTACTTTTTTCCTTGCCAGCTTATGCAAATAAGCAACCTAAAGCCATTGAGTGGATCATGGTTGATTTTGCCCCCTACTACATCATGCATGATAAATATGAAGGCACAGGTCGTGATGAAAGTGTGATCAAATTATTAGAAAAAGCACTGCCTGAGGTTTCATTTAAACGCACTTTATTGCCAGCCAGTCGTGCTGTGCATGAACTATCAAACCCACACAATAATTACTGTATGCTGTCGTTATATCAAAACGAGCACCGTAAGCAGCATATTCAGTTTACTGAACATTCATCAACTGTAGGTTTGTCGCCGTCTATTGCAATACGTAAAGAGTTAGCCGCAAAACTTGAGTTAGACGTCACAAAGCCTGTGTCACTAAAATCATTATTAGCCGAAAACCTTGCATTAGGGGTATCAATGAGCCGCTCTTTCGGGACTAATATCGACAAGGTGATTAACGAAAGTCATGACGCTAATATTATCTCACGCCCCGGCAGAGACACCCTCGCAAGCTTGACTTATATGCTACAAAAAAAGCGTATTGATATATTACTTGGCTACCCAAGCGAGCATTATTATCTTGCTCATTCCATGGGCTTTGAAGATGAACTAACCCAAATCACACTTACTGAAGCACCAGCGTTAAGCATTGGCTATGTAGGCTGCACTAAAAACAAGCAAGGTGAGGTAACGGTAAAATTATTAGATCAAACACTTGAGAAAATCGCTCATACAGATGCTTTTCATGATGTGTTAGTGCGCTGGCTACCTGATAATTTGCAGCCAATTTTAGAAAAGAGATTAAAAGATAGAAACGAAAGTGCCGCTCACTAAGCGGCACTTTTATTAATTAAACATTGATAAACTTACTTACGTACGCCTTCAATAAATAAACCTATATCAACATGTGTCGAAGCAGGACCAAGGTTGTAGTCGATACCATAGTCAGCTAGTTTTAGGCTTGTTTCGCCTTCAAAGCCAACACGATAACCACCCCATGGATCTTTACCTTCACCAATTTTATCAATTTCAAAGGTAATGGTTTTAGTGACACCATTTAAGGTGAATTCACCCGTTACATCAGCTTCATCACCGTCTTCATCAAATTTGATTGAAGTACTTTTAAATGTTGCGGTTGGGTACTTATCAACATTTAAGAAATCTTTGCTACGTAAATGTTTGTCACGCTCAGCATGATTTGAGTCGATGCTTTTAGTTTCAATCGTTACATTGATTTTAGACGCATTCGGCGCTTTATCGTCATAGCTAAAATCACCTGAAAAGGTATTAAAACGACCATGTAACCAACTGTAGCCTAAGTGCTTAATTTTAAAAGTTACAAATGCGTGCGCACCGTCTGTATCAATAACGTAGTCAGCTGCATTTGCGTTAGCAGTTGAGAAAAGTGCAGCACTTAGTGCTGTGCCTAATAGTAATTTTTTCATGTTAATCATCCTTCAATGGTTTGATCATTCTAATTAAGGTTTTATCTTTATCGATAAAATGATGTTTTAGTGCCCCAAAAGCATGTAAAACAACCACAGCTATTAGCCCATACGCGGCATAAAAGTGAATTTTACCTGCAATATCTTCTTGGTTTGCGACCGACTCTGGTATTGCCGGTACAGCAAATAAATTAAATACTTCAATTGCACGGCCATCGGCCGTAGAGATTAAATAGCCCGATGTCACAATGACAATTAAAGCTAAATAAATCAGTTTATGTACTGAGTGTGCAACCCGATTCATTGCTTTCGAGTTACCTGCAACAGGCTCAGGTTGAGTACCTAACAAGCGCCAACCAAAACGAAACAACAATAATGCCGCTAAGGTAATACCCACGCTTTTATGCAAATCCAAAGAGCCTTTGTACCAAGCGTCGTAATAGGTTAGCTCAACCATATAAACGCCTAAGCCAAATAAACCAAACACCCCAAGTGCCATTAACCAGTGCACTAAGATGGCCACCCAGCCATAACTTGACTTTGAATTCTTTAACATACTCATTTCCCATGAGAATCGTGAAACTAAATACAGATTAACCGATGGGTTAAATAATGAAAATAGCGTAAAACGAACAGCTTCTGTGCGTATATGCACACTCCAGGCGAAAGTTGTAAGGAAAAAGGAAAACAGGTGCTAGGTGCTAGGTGCTAGGTGCTAGGTGCTAGGTGCTAGGTGCTAGCAGTAATATGAATCCTCGTTAATAAAAGCGTCTAATTCTTAACGTTAAAATTTTTAGTTTTCTCACAACCGATTAATCGCTCACCCCAATAAACTCAGCCGATTTCAAAAGAAGTAACACCGAAAATACGGTTTAATGGCAAACTCGGAGAGTCGTTGGTATACATTCTGGCGGTTTCAAATGACACCTGCATGTTGTACTTCTGTGCTAAAGCAACAGCAGCTTGATTGATTTCTGGCGTATCAAGGAAAATAGCGTCAGAGGCACCCACTTTAGATTTTAAAGCTAGAAATAGAGATTCAGCCATTTCTGGTGAGTCGGCAAATAGAGGACCAATTTTAAAGCCATTCTGACATTTGCGAATAACGCCGTATCCTGCCAATTCCCCATTTTGCATTACGCCAAACGCATCGCACTGGGGTTGGCTTAACCACGCTTTAGTAAAGTTTGCCCTATTTACCGGGAAAAAAGCCTGTTCGTATGCGTCAATAATTTCGAATGGCACAGCATTAAGATCTACAATATCTGCATTTTGCGGTGTACTACCTCCACCTACTCCTGCAAAGCGAATATTGCGATAGGCCAGATTAAAACCAGACTTTTTATAGTTCTCTTGCTGTTCCACCACACCATCAAGGCCAATATTCAAGCCTTCAAGACGTTTTAAAGCGGCATTCCAGATTTGTATTCCGTAACCTTTGCCACGGTAACCGGGTTTAACAATGTAGAAGCCAATAAAGCCAAATACATCGTGGTAATTAATGGCAGAAATTGTAGCGATAGGCTCATCATCTAGAAAACCAACTAGAAATCCTTCAGGATCAGCTGCAAAATAACAATCTGCATCATTAAGGCCTGGATTCCAACCTTCTGCTGCAGCCCAATCAATCATGAGTTCGACTTCCTTTTTGGTCATGGTTTTGATTGTAAAGTGTTTACTCTGCATCTGCTTTCCTTAAAAAGCTTTTTTATCGTGACCGATAACTTTAAGTTCAAAGTTAATTTTCTTAATATTTCACAAAGCAAATTAAGCTATTTATATTTCGTATAGTTAAAATAACTAACATTACCGCCAAATAGGTTCAACCTAAATCTATTTAAATAAATTTAATTTGATTAAGATTTTTTAGAAGGCAACTTTATGAAAAGCAACCATACATATAGATACCAAGCTAGATAATGTAATTATGGCAAAATTACTAATCTTGTAAGAAAAGAAATAATTTACGTGTTTAGGCTTATCTCCATTTAAAAAATGTTTAACTTGATCCTTATTTAGTTCATATATAACTCCACCAATTTCATTTCTAATGTTAGCTAGTGTTTTTCTATGAACAAGCAACTCATCTGATATAGACTTGTTTAAGAATACCCCCATTAAACCAATGAACAAGGGTAGTACTACAAGCGACTCAGAAAAATCCATTTTGTTAGAAAACGCAGCACCAACTACTAAAGTTTGCAGAGTTACAATCCATTTAGTTACTTCGTAAAGCTTTTGCTTTGCTTCTGAAATGACCTTAAGAGTATCTTGATAGCATAATTCGTACTGCTTATCTTGTGTTATAAATTCTACTTCCTTCAATCCATACCTCCTTAATAATGGAAATAAGCTTTATTCTCAGATTGAACCTAAGACCAAATTCACTAATGATGAACAAACTACAAAACTAAATTTAATCGACTTAAAGAGCAACTTTAATTAAAATTATGTCTCAAAAACAATAAGCTAAGAAGAATGCAATTTATCTATGTACCAAAATAGTTGATATTCAGTTAAATCACATCCAGCCGACTTATTCATATAACTTTAAGTAGCTAAAGAAATTTAAGTTTTATATTTTACTTGCTGTTATTTCAATCCTATAAACTTCAACACCCTCAGTACCAACCTCAATCGTTGCAGGTTTATTAAGGTTTACCATTAACTTAGGTTCTTGAAATTTATTGTAAGAGCCATTTTCAAATTTATATAGTGTTGATGTCAGTGTCACAATTTGGTTGTTCAACGAAGGGGTTACATCAAATTTAAGAATGCCATCTGCAGTCACTGTTTGAATTTTGTCTTCTTCAGTTTTAACTGCGTGCGTTTTTACAAGTTGGTTATTCAAATAAAGGTTAAGGTCTAATTGCAAATTTTCTGCAGCAGAGGCTCCAAATGCCGCGAGAGATAACAGTACCATTCCTAACTTTTTCATTATATTTTCCTTAATAGTAGGCTTATACCTAGAAGCGTGGGAAAAACAACTTAACAGGTACTGAGCCTTGGCGCAATTATTTAACACTCTGTTAGTTAAGCGCTTCATTCGTATGCAAATATCTATTTTTTGAGTGGTGAATACCTACTTGCTATGAAAGCAGGTACAGCTTTTGAAACTTAGAACTTACCGCTTAAAACGATTAGCTTGCTACTATTCGCTTTCTTCCACCAAACCAATATAAATCTGGCTATTGGCATCAACCTGAAAGCAACTGATCAGGTTTTCTTTCACTAGCTCTAACATAGCGATAAAGCTTACTACAACACCACTTCTGCCCTCTTCAATAGTAAAAAGAGTATGAAAAGGTAATTGTGATTGCGCTTCTGAGAGCTTATCTAATATTAAGCTCATGCGTTCACGGGTCGATAAAGCTTCTGCTGTAATATGATGGTGTTCAAATGTTTTAGCTCGGGCCATAACGTCGCTTAGCGCAACGAGTAAGTCTTTCATGTCAACATCAGGTAACAGTACCTCACGTTCACTGAATTCTGGCACCAGAGCTTCGGCTACAAAGATATCGCGGCCTTCGCGAGGAATCTCATCAAGATTCTCCGCTGCTTTTTTAAATTGCTCATATTCTTGTAAACGTCTTACAAGCTCAGCTCTTGGATCTTCTTCCTCTTCAAGCTCTTCATGTTTTGGCAGTAATAATCGTGATTTAATTTGTGCTAATAGCGCCGCCATCACAAGGTACTCACCAGCTAGTTCAAGCTGAAATTCACTCATCATTTCAACATAACTAACGTATTGCTCTGTAATACTAAAAATAGAGAGCTCTAGTACATCAAGTTTATGTTTTTTGATTAAATACAGAAGTAAATCGAGAGGCCCTTCAAAGGTTTCTAAAATGATCTCTAACGCATCAGGTGGAATGTATAAGTCTTCAGGTTTGTCGACTACCGCTTTGCCATGCAAAAAAGCCAGTGGCAGCTTTTGCTGAACTGGCTCTTGTATATTATCTGGGGCATCAAGCTCTGGGCTAGTCAACGAAGTCTCTACATTTCAAATGGTTTAGTATCACCACAACCCACACGTAAAATTTCAATATCATCATCCGACAAATCAATCACTGTGGTTGCTTGTTCAGGAAGATAACCACCATGAATAATTAAATCAACTTGCTTTTCAATGCGATCGCGAATTTCATCAGGATCAGCCTCGGTATATTGCTCACCCGGTAAAATCAAAGAACACGACATTAACGGCTCCCCTAGTTCAGCCAATAAAGCGCAGGTGATTGGGTGTTCGATAACACGAATACCAATGGTTTTTTTCTTTTCGTTTAATAAACGCTTTGGTACTTCTTTTGTGCCTTTAAAGATGAAAGTATAAGGTCCCGGCGTGTTATTTTTAATTAATCTGAATAGCTGGTTATCGACGCGAGCATAAGTAGATAGCTCCGATAGGTCGCGGCAAACCAAGGTAAAATTATGGTGTTTTTCAATACCACGAATACGTTCGATGCGCTCTTTTGCTTGCTTATTACCAATGCTGCAGCCAAGTGCATAACCCGAATCGGTTGGGTATACAATAACACCACCTTGCTTAATAATATCAACCGCTTGGCTGATTAAGCGTGGTTGCGGATTATCTGGATGAATATGAAAAAACTGACTCATTACACGCTCCTATTGCCCTTCCCATGCTTGCCAAACCCCTTGGCAATCTTTTGGCAAGTATAAATTTTTACCTAACTCCAACCAACTGGTCGGAAAATGAAAATCTGACCCTTGCGACGCAAGTAAACCATATTCACGACTAAGTTCACCTAAAAACTGGCGCTCACTCGGTGCTTGTTGTGGTTGTGCTACTTCCATTGCATCGCCACCCGCGTCTTTAAATTCAATAATTAACTTACGCAGCCATTTGTTAGACATTTGATATCGCCCAGGGTGAGCGAGTACTGCAACCCCACCAGCTTGGTGAATTGCAGCAATTGCCGTTTGCATATCGCACCAACTACTTGGTACATAGCCTGTTTTTCCTCGCCCTAAGTATTTTTTAAATACGCCAGGGAAGTTTTTAGCTACGCCACGCTCTATCAGTGCACGAGCAAAATGCGCGCGTGTGATCTGTGCGTTTTCAGCGAATGTTTTTGCTTGGTCGTAAATGCCTTCAAAACCATTTTTAGCGAGGCGGCGACCTATCTCGGTGGCTCGCTCTTCACGCTTGGCTTGTTGCGCGTGTAATAATGACAGCAGTGAATTGTTCTCATCATCAATATTTAAGCCAACAATATGAATCTCAAAGCTTTCCCATTTTGTTGATACTTCAACACCAGCAATCAATTTAAGCGGTAAATTATCATCTGCAATGACTTTGCGTGCTGGTTTTATCGCACTTAACGTATCGTGATCGGTAATTGCAAACACATCTATGTTTTTCTCAACCGCGCGGTGTAACAATTGCTCGACTGATAGCTGACCATCTGAGTATGTGGTGTGACTATGTAAATCGTATTTTATCAAAGGGAAAGACTGCTTTACGTAAGTTCTTGAATCAATGATGTGAGTATAACAAAAATTTAGTGCGAGGGCGTGATTATCTTTTTAAGTAAGATATATAACTGTGTGTTTTACCCTCATAAATGGGCAATTACGATGGGTAAATGCCGAACTCGTATTAATATGTAAATTAATGCTTGACAGTATCGGCTTAGGTACGCTTTACTGTAGGCACTTTCAGACACGTTAAATAAGAAATAACAATGAACAAAACAATTCAAATCACAATTTGGTGGTGGCACTCGTAACTAGCGGGTGACGAATTGTCGTGTCTAACGATTTCAAAACCCGCTCATGTAGCGGGTTTTTTTATATCTAAATTTTAAGGTTTTATAATGAATTACATAGCAACTCTTACACATCATTGGTGGTGGCGCCTGGCTTAGCGGGACGGTAAGGGTCTATCTAATTTATAGGCATCTTTATACGAACCCCGCCAAGCATCGCTTCGCGGGGTTTTGTTTTTTAAAGAGTTTTTGGGAATGAGGGAGAATAAGGTTTGATTTTTAGTCATATAACGACGACACCGGGTGAAGTAACCAGTATCACTCAAGTGCGTGACTACATTAGTAGCCCACTTGCGTTATACAGTTTACTCGATAAGCCTAATTCACTGCTATTAGAGTCTGCTGAAATTGATTCAAAAGACAGTGTAAAAAGTCTAATTTTGGTTGACTCAGCGCTACGTATTGTTTGCCAAGGCAAACAGGTCACACTCACAGCACAGTCAAATAATGGCAAACAATTACTGCCTTATTTACAAAGTCATGTGCAAAACTGTTCTGCTGAGCTTGTAGATGACACGTTAACGTTAACCTACAACGAGATCGCAAGCGACATTGATGAAGCCAGTAAATTAGTAGCAGATAACGCATTTAGTGCGCTACGTAGCTGCATTAACAGTATTAAAAGTACCACAGACAACCCGTTTTCTGTGTTCTTAGGCGGTGTGTTTGCCTACGATATGGTTGCTAATTTCGAAACCCTTTCTGATGTACCTGACGGCGAAAATAGCTGCCCAGATTATGTTTTCTACTTAGCTGAAACGTTAGTTGTCATCGACCATCAGGCAAAAACAACAGAACTAATCGGCAATGTGTTTAACGGCCCTGAAGTACACGCTAACTGCTTTGAAGTGGGTCAACAGTTAGAACGTTTAAATACCGTATGTGACAATGCACAAAGCTACCAAGGGCAAAAACAAACAGGCTCAAACCCTATTTCTATCGATGTTAGCGACGAGCAATACTGTGAACATGTTATCAGGTTAAAAAAGAACATTGTTGATGGTGATATTTTCCAAGTTGTTCCATCACGTACTTTTTCTCTCGCCTGCCCTGACTCACTTCATGCTTACAGCCAATTAAAACAACAAAACCCAAGCCCATATATGTTTTACATGCGCGATGAAGAGTTTGTATTATTTGGTGCATCGCCCGAGTCAGCCCTCAAATATTGTCCAGAGAGTAAACAAGTTGAGGTATACCCTATTGCCGGCACTCGCCCTCGTGGCAAGTTTGCTAACGGACAAATTAATCCAGACCTAGACAGCCGCATTGAGCTTGAGCTTCGCAACGATCAAAAAGAACGTGCTGAGCACCTGATGTTAGTAGATTTAGCGCGAAATGATGTAGCTCGTATTAGCGTACCTGGCACACGCCACGCTAAAGAATTATTAAAAGTAGACCGCTACTCACAAGTGATGCACTTAGTTTCACGTGTTGTTGGTACTTTAAAACCAGAATTAGATGCGCTCCATGCCTACCAAGCCTGTATGAACATGGGCACGTTAGTGGGCGCACCTAAAGTACGTGCCGCTGAATTAGTTCGTCAAACCGAACAAAAACGCCGTGGCAGCTATGGTGGTGCAGTAGGTTATTTAACGGGTGATGGTGCCATGGATAGCTGCATTGTTATTCGCTCTGCCTTTGTTAAAAACGGCACAGCCTTCGTGCAAGCAGGTGCAGGTGTGGTGTTTGATTCAGAACCACAATCAGAAGCCAATGAAACTCGTGCTAAAGCGCAAGCCGTGATCACTGCGATTCAATCGACCTACGAGGCACAATAATGACAACAACATCAGCCTATAAAATCTACTTTTTAGATAACTTTGATTCATTTAGTTATAACTTAGTCGATGAACTTTCTATGTTAGGGTGCGAGTTAGTGGTATACCGTAATAACATCAGTGCACAAAGCATCTTTGACAAAATGTGCCAAGAGACAATGCCCGTGTTATTAGTGCTTTCACCCGGCCCTGGCGCACCATCGGATGCGGGTTGTTTAATGGAACTCATTGAACTGTGTAAAGGCCGCTTCCCGATGCTGGGCATCTGTTTAGGACAGCAAGCACTAACACAAAGCTACGGTGGGATTATTGGTCATGCAGGTGAAACAGTGCATGGCAAGTCATCAATTATTGCATTGACTGAGCACCCAGTATTTGCAGGTATGGGCGATAAAATGCCGGTTGCTCGTTATCATTCATTAATGGCAACCAAAGTCCCTGATGACGTTGAAGTAATTGCTTCTTATGAGACTATTCCGATGGCAATTTACCACCAACAAGATAATGCCCTTGGCTATCAGTTTCATCCTGAGTCAATTTTAACGCCAAATGGCGCATTGCTATTACAGCAAAGCATTGAATTTTTAACCGCACGCGTGCAGTAGAGGAATAACATGGAAGCAACAACCCAAACCCAGTTAAACCAATTATTAGCAAAGCAAGATTTATCATTTCTGCAAGCAACTGCATTGTTTGACGCCATCATGAATGGTCAGCTTAATGATATTGAATTAACCGCTGCACTTATCGCCCTAAAACTAAAAGGCGAAACGAGTGATGAAATCGCCGGTGCGGCAGCATCAATGCGCGCCAATGCAGTGCCATTTAAAACCAGCAAAACCTTGCTTGCAGATAGCTGTGGTACCGGTGGCGATGGCTCAAACACAATTAATATTAGTACCACTGCTGCTATTGTAGCCGCCGCTGCGGGCATCAACATGGTCAAACATGGTAATCGTAGTGTATCGAGTAATTCTGGCTCTGCGGATTTACTAAAAGCCTTGGGTATCAATATCGATATGAGCCCTGAGCAAGCAGCCATTTGTTTAGAAAATACTGGCTTCACATTTTTATTTGCGCCGCATTATCACAGTGGTGTACGCCATGCGATGGGCGTGCGAACAGCCCTTAAAAGCCGCACAATTTTTAATATTTTAGGGCCACTTGCCAACCCTGCTGCACCCGAGGTTCAATTGCTTGGTGTTTATGACGCTTCACTGTGTTTACCAATGGCAGAAACCTTAAAAACCCTTGGCACTAAACGCGCCATGGTGGTTCATGGTGCAGGCACTGACGAAATTGCCTTGCACGGGACAACCAAAGTGGTTGAGCTAAATAACGGTGAACTAAGCGAATACACGCTAACAGCGAGCGATTTTGGTCTTGCAAACTATTCACTTGAACAACTAACAGGCCAAGGGCCAGAATATAACGCAAAAGCAAGCTTAGCGATTTTACAAGGTCAAGGTGAAATGGCGCATAACGCAGCTATTATAGCCAACGTTGCGGCACTTCTTTATTTAACTGATAAAACAAGTGATTTAAAAGCAGCCGCAGATCAAGTAAGTGAATTATTAGCATCAGGCAAAGCGATGGACACATTGAACGCAATTATTGAGGTAAGTCATGGCTAACGTGTTAGACAAAATTGTTGCCGACAAACGCATTGAATTAGAACAAAGAAAAGCACAGCGCCCGCTTGAGTCATTCATTGAGGATGTTGTACCAACCAAGCGAAACTTTGAAGCAGCGTTAGCAGCAACTGGCACACAATTTATTTTAGAGTGTAAAAAAGCATCACCGTCAAAAGGGCTTATTCGCGAGCCGTTTAATTTAGACGAAATTACTTCGGTATATAAAAAGTACGCAACCTGCATGAGTGTGCTTACTGACGAAAAATATTTCCAAGGCAGCTATCAGTACCTTGAATATGTGCGCAGCCAAGTTGAGCAGCCGCTAATTTGTAAAGACTTCTTTATTGATGAGTACCAAGTCTATTTAGCACGCTTGTCTGGTGGTGATGCTATTTTATTAATGCTCTCTGTCCTTGATGACGAACAATATTTAGCGCTTCATAAAGTGGCTGATTCTTTGAATATGTCGGTACTCACTGAAGTCAGTAATGAGCAAGAAGTAAGCCGCGCACTTGCACTTAATGCCAGCCTTATTGGCATTAACAACCGCGACCTTCGTGATTTAAGTACTGATCTTGCGACAACAGAGCGATTACGCCAGCTTATCCCAAATGACAAAGTGGTCATTTCAGAGTCGGGCATTTATACCCATAAAGATGTAAAACGCCTAGCGCCATTATGCGACGGCTTTTTAATCGGTAGCTCACTCATGGCTGAGCGCGACTTAGAAGCCGCGTGTCGTAAAGTGATTTTAGGTGAAAATAAAGTGTGTGGCTTAACCCGTTCACAAGACGCGATGGCAGCCTACGCGAGTGGTGCTGTTTATGGCGGTTTAATTTTTTACCCTAAGTCACCACGTTATGTCGATATCGACTGCGCCAAGCAAGTAACACAAAGTGCCCCGCTCGCTTATGTTGGTGTTTTTGTCAATGCGCCTGTTGAACAAGTAGTAGATTATGCACAAAGTTTAAAGCTAGCTGCAGTGCAATTACATGGTGACGAGAATAGCGAATATATTCAAACTCTCAGAAAGCAATTACCGCTTGGCTGTGAAATTTGGAAAGCACAAGCCGTTAAAGGCGAATTACCAAAACCGCTCGAAGGGGTTGACCGCCATTTATACGACAGTTACAGCAAAAGCCAAAAAGGCGGCACAGGCGAAACATTTGATTGGTCTGTACTAGAAACGGCAACGGTGCCATTTATGTTAGCCGGTGGTTTAAATCCAGAGAATATTCATGCAGCGCTTTATCGCGGTGCCAATGGCCTTGACCTAAATTCTGGCGTTGAAGCGTCAGCGGGTAAAAAGTGCCAAACAAAATTACAAAATGCGTTTTCGCATATCAGAAATTATTGAGGTTATAATGCAAAATCCAGCTTATTTTGGTGAATTCGGTGGTATGTTTGTACCACAGTTGCTTGTGCCTGCACTCAAGCAACTAGAAGCAGAGTTTAATAAATCACAAAAAGATCCAGCTTTTCAGGCTGAATTTGAAAAACTATTAAATGAATACGCAGGTCGCCCTACGCCACTAACATTGACACGTAATTTAGTTAAAAACCCAAAGGTAAAACTATATTTAAAGCGTGAAGATTTACTCCACGGCGGTGCGCACAAAACCAACCAAGTACTTGGTCAAGCACTACTTACAAAGCGCATGGGGAAAAAAGAAGTCATTGCAGAAACAGGTGCTGGCCAACACGGTGTTGCAACTGCCCTCGCGTGTGCCCTACTTGGCTTAAAGTGCCGTGTTTACATGGGCGCAAAAGACGTTGAACGTCAGCAACCAAACGTATTTCGAATGAAACTAATGGGTGCAGAGGTTATTCCTGTCACAGCAGGCTCTGGTACTTTAAAAGACGCAGTAAACGAAGCACTACGCGATTGGTCTGCTAATTACAAAGATGCTCACTATTTACTGGGCACTGCAGCAGGCCCTCACCCATTCCCAACCATGGTACGTGAGTTCCAAAAAATGATTGGAGAAGAAGCAAAACAACAAGTGTTAAAAGCAGAAGGTCGATTACCGGATGCCGTGCTTGCTTGTGTTGGCGGTGGCTCTAATGCAATTGGTATGTTCACAGACTTTATTGATGAGCCAAGCGTAAAACTGATTGGTGTAGAGCCTGCTGGTAAGGGCTTAGACACCCACCAGCATGGTGCCACCTTATGTAAAGGCACAAAAGGCATCTTACACGGTACCTATACCTACATTATGCAAAATGATGATGGTCAAATTGAAGAGTCTTACTCTGTTTCAGCAGGTCTTGATTACCCTGCTGTTGGTCCACAGCATGCTCATTTACATGAAACAGGCCGTGCACAATACGTTGGTATTAGCGATACTGAAGCTCTAGAGGCATTCCAATTATTAGCTAAAAACGAAGGGATTATTCCAGCCCTTGAGTCAAGCCACGCCCTAGCATATGCCCTTAAATATGCCGAGCAACAAACCGAAGACACTATTTTAGTGGTTAACCTAAGCGGCCGAGGCGATAAAGATTTGGCTCACGTACACAGTGTTTTATCAGAAGGAGGCGCACTATGAGCCAGACTAACCGTTACGGAAAACTGTTCGCCACATTAAATGAAACAAACCAAGGTGCGTTTGTGCCGTTTGTGACTATTGGCGACCCTAATAAAGCACTGAGTGTAGAAATCGTCAAAAGCTTAATTGATGGCGGCGCTGATGCCCTTGAGTTAGGTATTCCATTTTCTGATCCGATTGCAGATGGCCCTGTTATCCAAGCGGCCAACATTCGTGCGCTTGATGAAAACATTAATACCCAAGATTGCTTTGATATCATTAAACAAGTGCGTGAATACAATGCAGATATTCCAATTGGCCTATTATTGTATTCAAATCTGGTGTTTAAGCGTGGCATCGAAAAGTTTTATCAAGATGCTAAAGAAGCAGGTGTCGATTCAATTTTAGTGGCTGACGTACCGCTACATGAATCAAAGCTATTTCGCCAAACAGCAATGAAAAATGGCATAGACCCAATTTTTATTGCAACGCCTAATGCTGATGACGACACTTTACGCGAGTGTGCTTCATATGGCCGTGGTTACACTTATCTGTTATCACGCGCGGGCGTCACGGGAACAGAAACTAAAGCACAAATGCCAGCAGACTCGTTAGTTAAAAAGCTAAAAGATTATCATGCTGCACCAGCTTTATTAGGCTTTGGAGTATCAACACCGGAAGATGTTAAATCAGCACTCGAATCAGGGGCCGCTGGGGCGATTTCAGGTTCTGCAGTAGTTAAAATCATAGAAGCAAACCTTGATGACCAAGCAGCGATGCTAAGTGGGTTGAAAGAGTTTGTAGCCAGTATGAAAGCAGCTACAAAATAAGTTGTTTAGTTTACTTAAAAAAGGGCCTTATAGGCCCTTTATTGTATCTAACTATTAATGATGGCGATGCACACCCTCTTTAATTTCTTCAATGAATTTTCGATTAAAAGCCTCTAAGTCAGCTGGACTTCGGCTTGTGACTATACCTTCATCAACACACACCTCTTGATCAACCCAATTTGCGCCAGCATTGATTAAGTCGGTTTTAATGCTTGGGTATGACGTCACCTTGCGGTCGCGTAATTTGTTAACTTCAGCTAGTAGCCATGGTCCATGACAAATCGCTGCAATGGGTTTATTTTTACCTGCACTGAAGAAACCATCAACAAAGGCTTTTGCTTCGCTATCTTGACGCAGTGTGTCTGGATTGAATAAACCACCAGGTAGCAATAGGGCATCATATTCACTTGAGTCAGCCTCGCTAACCACACGATCCACTGTGACTCTTTCACCCCATTGGTTTTCATCCCAGCCAGTAATATCTCCACGTTCAAGAGACACGACTTCTACAAGTGCACCTGCTTCTAACAATGCGCTGCGTGGTGATAATAGCTCACTTTGCTCAAAACCATTGGTTGCTAGAATGGCAATCTTTTTACCATTAAGTTGGCTGTTTAAATTTGACATGTTATCTCCTTATTTAGGTAAACCTAAAGTAATAGCAGCAGACAACATGCCAAATTTAACACATTGAAAGTATTAACTTAATTTAAAAATATTCTGTTTCAGTGTGTAAATGCTACAACGAATTTGCAAATCCTGCTTATAGGGCGTCTTTTAATGCTTTAGCAGGTTTAAAAACAGGCTTGTTAGCGCCTTCAATTTCAATTTCTTCACCTGTTTGTGGATTACGACCTTTACGTGCTGGGTAATAACTCAATGCAAACGTACCAAAGCCATTAATTTGCACTTGATCGCCTTCAGACAGTGATTTTTCGATAGCATTTAACATACTAGTTAAGGCAGCTTGTGTGTCTTTTTTTGTTAATTCACTGTGGGCAGCCATTTGTGATACTAACGCGGCTTTATTCATAAAATGCTCCAAAATACGCCACTTAATCATCTGAGGTTAAGCGGAAAAAGATAAGGTAAAACAACCTAAACGCAGGTTTAGGCCAGATTGGCTCGGGAGGCTAAGCTTTCAGCTCTACTAAGTCAACCTTGTATCTTGCGCAATAACTTGATACAACCCAGTATCTTTTTAAATTAGAGCATTTATAAATCTATGCATGCGATTATTGAATACATCCCGCTGATTTTGTTCTTTGCGGTTTTCAAGTTAGTTGATATTTATTGGGCAACAGCATTGCTGATGCTAACCACCTTAATTCAGGTTGCTTATTGTTATTTTAAGTATGGCAAAGTGCCGACCAGACATTGGCTGTTTTTTGCCATTGCGGTGGTGTTAGGTACACTTACTTTAGTTTTTCACGATGAACAGTTTGTCAAATGGAAAGCCACCATTGTATATGCAATTTTCAGTGTCACTTTGTTAGTAAGCCGCTATGTACTTGGCAAAAACCTAGTGAAAAAAGCACTTAGCTCGATTTTAGAAAATGCCTCTGAGAGTAAACAAGAAATAAAGGTACCAGAAGCATTATGGAACAAGCTTAACCTATTTTGGGTTGCAATTACTGCGGGTATTTCTGCGCTTAATATCTACATTGCGTATAACTTCTCACTCGACTTTTGGGTTAACTTTAAAGTGTTTGGCTTAATGGGTATTACCTTTGTCTGCGTGTTAGCAACAATCATCACCCTATTCAAATACTTACCAGAAGATGACGAAGAGAAAGATTCAAAGCAATCTTAGTGTCATAAAACTGTCGTCTTAGCTTGTTAGCGTAAACAAAAAAACGCTGAGACGACATTGAACGCTAACCAATACCGCTGGTTTGAATTTACCCTCATATTTGTTTCTTTGCCGCTCTTAGGCTTCTTTTTGCGTGCCTACCTCGCTAACTGGCTCATTCCCGCACTTATTATCTTAATGATTGTATGTGGCATGCTGCTTCTGTCTGATCCCCACTTTAAGCGTTTTCGCTTAACAAGCCTCGGGCAATTTAGTGCGGTAAAACGTCGTTTATTTAGTTTTTTCTTTTTAGGAGCGCTATTCTCCGGGATGTTTTACGGCATCATGAATCAAGAAAACTGGTTTTCACTACCACGAAACTCATTCAACGATTGGCTAATGTTGCTACTGCTCTACCCTATCTTATCGGTGATGCCGCAAGAACTTATTTTTAGAACCTATTTTTTCCATCGTTATAAACGCATTATGCCAAGTAAAACGGTGCGTATTATTGTCAGCGCATCGGTGTTTGCGTTGGCGCATATTGTCTATGCGAATGTATTGGCCGTACTTCTAGCATTTTTAGGTGGACTGTTGTTCTCATATACTTATTCGCAAAGCCGCTCTACCTTCGTGTGTGTAATTGAACACAGTTTGTGGGGACTTTGGATGTTTACCCTTGGCTTGGGTGATGTGCTTGATGCAGGAGCATTTTGATTATTAAAGCACAACAAATAGCAGGCATAAAAAAGCCGCGCAAAGTGCGCGGCTAAGTATTGAACTGGTTTTTAAAATCCGAAAATACTAAATGCAAAGAATTTAGTCGCCACCGTATTTACAAAGATTAGTAATAAAATGGCAGGGATAAACGTTGATAGTGAGAAGTTCACATACTTCTCTGTGAAGCTACCAACATAGCCGTCACAGCCTTGGCTTAGCTCTGCTGATAAGTTTGCTTTTTTCCAACGGTACATAACGAATAAACACACCATTAAACCGTTAAGCGGTAAAATTGTGTCGTAAAACACATCATAAACAATATCAAATAAACTCTTATCTGCGCCGCCATAACTAACAAACTTAGTGAGTGATTCAACCATACCAAACGACATCGTACAAAGCACAGTTAATACACCTGTAGATAAAGTTAAGATAAGCAACGCTTTTTTACGGCTAATACCTTTGCGGTCACTTAATGTTGCTGTTGGAACTTCTACAATTGATACAAGCGACGTAATTGCAGCAAAAAAGACGAGTAAAAAGAATACAAACGCAACAATTGATGCACCTACATAACCAATATCAGCTTGTAACGCTAATAGAATTTTTGGTAAATAAACAAAAATCATCGATACCGATGAGTCAGATAAAGTGCTTGGGTCAGTGTTTGGGTTAAAGCTAAATATAGCAGGAAGAACCATAAGACCCGCAATAAATGCAACAAGAGAATCGGTTACAGCAACCATTTTAGCACTACCAACAATGTCGTCTTTCTTTGAAATATAAGATGCATAGGTCATTAAAATACCCATACCTAACGACAATGAGAAAAACGCTTGTGCTAATGCACCATTTAATACACTTGCATCCATTTTTGAAAAGTCAGGCACTATATAGTACTTCACACCAGCCATCGCGTTATCAAGTGTTAATACATAAATAACCAACGCTGTTAGTAGAACGAATAAAGCTGGCATCATAAACTTAGCTGCTTTTTCAATACCTTCTTTTACGCCGCCAACCAAAATCAAGTTAACGATGATAGCAACCACTGCCATATAGCCAAACACGGTGTAGCTGTTAATAAAAGTGCCAAAGTTATCTGGCTGAGCCAAAGCATCTAAATTACCAAATGCAGTTTGCGATAAATAACCAAAAATCCATACAGTGATAACCATATAAAAAACAGCAATCATAAATGGCGTTAATACTGCTAAAAAGCCTGCAAAGTTCCATTTAGGATCGTTGCCCGCTAATAATTTGTAAGAACCAAGAGGATCTTTTTGCGCTTTACGACCCATTGCCATTTCAGCCATCATCACTGGTAAACAGATGAAAATGACAAACAATGCATAAACTAATAGGAAAGCACCACCGCCGTTTTTTGTAGCTGAAACAGGAAAACCCACTAAGTTTCCGATACCTACAGCAGAACCGGCTGCCGCTAAAATAAAACCGAGGCGGGAGCTAAAATGCTCGCGTTTTTCGCTCATTTAAAAACCTTATTATTATTTTCTCAACCCAGCGACTCTACCAGTGTTACACCGCGTATTTCAAGCTTTATAAGTTAAAGTTATATGGGTTTGTGTAAAGATTATTACGCGAATATTCTCTCGTCTATTGCTAAGAATATGCTACTATTTTTTAAAAATAACATTGAGAACACACCATGCTGTATATGATTTATTCAACTGATGTTGAAAATAGTTTAGAAGCACGCAAATCTGCGCGTCCTGCTCACCTAGCACGTCTACAAGAATTAGATGAACAAAACCGTTTATTCACAGCAGGTCCGCTTCCTGCCATTGATAGTGAAGATCCCGCTGAAGCTGGTTTTACAGGTTCGTTAGTCGTTGCTGAGTTTGAGTCATTAGAAGCAGCTCGTGAATGGGCAGCAAATGATCCTTATATTGCTGCAGGTGTTTACGACAACTCAGTTGTAAAACCATTTAAAAAAGTATTTGGTTAACGTCTGAACTTAACTGAATCATTAATTCAGTGTTTGTTCACGGCTTATTAACTAAGATTTGCCTATTGAAATTACAGAATTGAACGTAATTACTTGAATTTTAGTTAATTGGTTAATTAAACTAAATGGGTCTGGTTTAGGAGTTCCCCGTCATGCGCATATTATTAGCCTTCAGTTTTAGTCTTTTATTTGCATTATCAAGCTTTCATGCTGATGCCAGTAAGAAACAAGTCTCTGAAGTGACTAAAAAACAGGCTGTGACAATTGCCAAAAAATCTGAGGACGGCCGAACCCTAAAAATCACAGAGCAAGATAAAGTATTTACCGTAAGAATTTTAAAAACGAACGGCCATGTGGTTGATGTCCATGTGAACAAAAAGACTGGCGAAGTGAAAAAGGATTAAGAATGCGAATTTTAGTTATTGAAGATGATTTACACTTAGCAGATAACCTCCGTAATGCACTTGAAAAAGAGCGTTATAGCGTTGACCTTTGTCACGATGGTGAAGCTGGTTTATTCCATATTACCGAGTACCCGCTTGATATGGCGGTAGTAGATCTAGGCTTACCAAAAGTAGATGGTATCGAATTAATTACCAAAGCCCGTGCTCAGGGGATTACTATCCCTATTTTGATTTTAACTGCACGTGACCGTTGGCAGGATAAAGTAGAAGGCTTAGATGCAGGTGCTGATGACTACCTAACTAAACCTTTCCATGTTGAAGAGCTGATTGCACGCTGTAATGCACTTATCCGCCGCAGCGCAGGTAAAGCAAACCCAGAAATGACAGCAGGTCCTATCAAAATACACACTCGCTCACAACAAGTTTGGGTTAACGATAAAGAACTTAGCTTAACTGCATACGAATACAAAGTTTTAGAATATCTAATGGTTAACCCACAAAAGGTAATTTCTAAATCTGAATTGACAGAGCACATTTATGATCAAGACTTCGACCTTGATTCAAACGTAATAGAAGTTTTCGTATTGCGTTTACGTAAGAAGCTTGACCCTGACGGTACCCTTAACCCAGTTGAAACATTACGTGGCCGTGGTTATAGGCTTAAAAGTCAGTGGTAGCATCGCAAATACCGCTTAAAGTAAGGCAAGGATTTATCCTTGTCTTTGTTTTATTAGTAGCCTTGCCAATTCTGTTTTTCTCAATTGGTAAGGCTTACTACGCTTCTTTGGTCGAAGCGACCGAAAAAACCCTCGAAGCTCATTTATATTCTCTTATTTCTGAAGTTGACTTCACTGAACGCGGCATTGTAATGCCGAGCACCATCTTAACTCCAGAGCTAAATCGTTTAAATTCAGATACTTATGCAATGATTTATCGTGGTGATCTTCCTGTTTGGTATTCTGAATCAGCCACCAACATCAATTTTATTCCAGATAACTTTGAAGCCCCAGCAGGCTCTGCGGATTTTCGCCGTGTTGAATACAACAAGACCGTGTACTGGCAATTAACCCTTACCGTTATTTTAGAAAACATTGACCAATCGGAGCATGCGCGTTTTATCTTATTAAAACGTAATGATGCACTTCTCAGGCTGATGGATGGCTTTAAACAAACGTTAGTAAATTGGATGTATGTAATGGGTGTGGCCATTGCAGCGCTTATGGCGATTGGTTTTGTTTGGAGTGCAAGGCCATTGCAACGTCTTGATAAAGAAATTAAAGCCATTGAATCGGGCGATAATCAGCAAATAAAAGGTCTCTACCCAGTAGAGCTGCAAACCATAAAGGCCGACTTAAACTTATTACTTGAATCGCAACAGCGCCAAAAAGAGCGCTATAGGGCTTCGTTAAGCGATCTTGCTCATGCATTAAAAACCCCCTTGGCAGTCCTTAAATCAAGCCCTTTAGCCAATGATGCCGATGCACAAGAGCAGTTAGATCGTATTAATGTGATGATCGAACATCAATTAAAACGAGCTGCAACGGGTGCTTCTGATACTTGGAAAAAGCAAACCCATATTAAACCTGTTATTGATTCAATTTTAAGCGCGATGAGCAAGGTTTATCGCGATAAAGATATTATTTTTACCTCTGAGGTTAGTGAAAAAGACTATTTCTTAGGTGATAAAACCGATTTAATGGAACTACTCGGTAATTTAATCGATAATGCCTGTAAAGCTTGCCGTTCACAGGTCGATATAAAGGTTAAACAGAACAAAAAGTTAACACTCAGCATAAGTGATGATGGCCCAGGTGTTCCTGAGCACAAACGCGAATCATTACTGACTCGCGGTACCAGACTCGATACTTACGAAAATGGCCATGGTGTTGGCATGGCTATCGTATCTGATTTAGTAAACTCGTATAATGGCACATTAACCATTAAAGATGCAGAGAAGCTAGCCGGCGCTGAGTTTATATTAGAGTTTAATTACCATGATAAAAAATAAAACATCCATATTCGTTAAGAGCATCTTTTTAGGTTTAATTACGACTGCATCACAGGCTCAAGCAGAGCAAGCTTGTGAGCTCGCGAGCAACCATACTGATGACACCAAGCGGTATATTCAATGCCTTGATCAAGTTATTGCAGACCTGCAACGTGACCAAAAAATGTGGGTTAATAAGCTCACTATGGATCTTGAAAAAATAAAAGAAGATACCGGTAATAGCCAATTGCTACCAATTTTTAATCGCAGTATAAAAAACCAAGAGCGTTATTTAGAAGACAGTTGTCGTTGGCGCTACTTACAAAAAATGCCAAATGGCACTAGTGCCGCTATTGCCTACAAACAATGTGAGATTGAAATTCTCAAAAACCATGTAAAGGTTTTACAACAACCTCTAAAGTGATACCAAGTCGCTATAATCGTTAATCATTTTGAAAAATAAAAAGGCGCTTAAGCGCCTTTTTAATCCTCAAGTTTTAGCTCTTCACCATTACCTAGCAAAGTAGCAAGCCATCGCCCTTCTTGGCTGGTTTCTAAAGCAATTTTAACTATCATAGTTAATGGAACTGACAATAGCATACCAACTGTTCCCATCAACCAGCCCCAGAAAATCAACGATAAAAACACCACTAGCGTCGATAAGCCCAGCCCTTTCCCCATAAAGCGCGGTTCTACAATATTACCCATCACTGTGTTAATAACTAAATATCCACCAGCGATAAACCCTGCTACCAATGGGCCTTGCGTGATTAAAGCAAGTAACACAGCTGGTACTGCAGCAATAATAGAACCAATATTAGGAATATAGTTAAGCATAAACGCCACCACAGCCCAGAGCACAAAATAATCAACATTAAGTGCCCACAGCATGAATCCTGCAAGAACACCTGTGCCTAGACTAACCATTGTTTTTATGGCTAGATAAGAATTAATTGAATCTAAGAAACGGTCAACTTGCTGCATTTTCATTTCAGGGTCATCGAGTGCTAAATGCACTTTTTTGCTGAGCATTGGCCCTTCAAATAGCATAAACACGACAGTTAATATGATTAAAAACAGGTTCGCCATCACCCCACCTAACCCGGTGAGCATATTAGTTGCAACATCAATCATTTTACCTGGATCAAATAAAGAAATAATCTGCTCTTTATCAATCAAAATGTTATAGCTTGCAGCAACGTTAACCACCCAGACAAACTCTTCTTTGAGTTGTGCCTTGTACTCAGGTAAATTTTCTGAAAAATCGGTCATAGATTGCCCAACCAGACCGGCAAGGCTTATCCCTATACCGACAATCATCAGCATCACAAAAACCACAGCAATACCTTTAGGGATACCGTATTTGGCAAAGAAACGGATTAAGGGATTACAAATAATAGCGATAAAGGCCGCCAACACAAATGGAATAACAATCACACTTGCAGCTTTAATACCCGCTAAAACAACGACTAAAGCAGCAAATATTACTAAACTTTTATTTACACCAGTCAGGCTCGACAAAATAAAATCCTTGTTAACTTTTTTATCAGTGTAAGTGAAATACGCCGCAAAATAAATCACAAAGCTTCTGGCATAATTAATGCTGATTATACGTGCATAATTTGAACAATTTATGATACATATAAGTAAGCGTGCTAAAGAAGGAGCTTTATATGGCACATTTATCCGAACAAGAACTTACTTTTTTCAACCGTTTATTCGAGGCTGAAAACCTTGATGGCGATCCAACCGATACAAAAATGTCTGTTAGGCTCAACTTGCCAAATAAATTAAACGGCTTACTAGCAAATTCCAAACTAACTTTACTTGCCGAGGTGGGTATTTATCAGCTTTGGTTTCCACTTGAGTTTATCAATGACGAAAATGGCCAGCTGATACCCTTACTCAGTGCTCCAGAAGTGATAGATACCAAAGGGATCGAACGCAGCTGGCGAACTCCTGATCTCGAAATACATACCGAGCAATTTCAAATATTGTCTTTATCAAGTACTGGCGTGTTACTCAAGCCTAAGCGTCAAGCTCCAGAGCTAAACAAAGACATATTACTCGCATTTGATTTACCTAGCAGAGATCACATTATTCTTAGTGTGAAGCCAATTCGAACCACTAGTAAAGGGATTGCAGGTAAGATCGTAAAGGTTTGCAAAGGTGAAGAGGAACTTCGTAGATACTTATTTGAGGCCCATAAGCACCATCACGCAAAGCTGTATGAGCAAGGTACCTTTATCACTGAACTTATCTAGTTGCAGTGACTTAACGGCTTAGATAAGCTTGGCGTTTTGCAGCAAGTCGAATAAGGTATTTTATGAGTTACCCTATAGGAACACCAGGTAAACCGTGGAACGAAGCAGATAAAAAAGCATGGTTTAAATCACAGACAGTAAAACGTAGCTATATAGATGATGTTGTATCTCAATTAGAGTCTTTATCAATCGATTTCAATATTGAACAGTATGGTGCATTAAGTTACGACAGCGACAAGTACCCTCTTTACATTTTAAAGAGCAAGCAATGGCAAGCTGATAAACCGACAGTATTGGTTACCGGTGGCGTTCATGGCTATGAAACAAGTGGTGTGCATGGCGCATTAGCGTTTGCTAAGAACAAAGCTAAAGACTACTTTGCCGATTTTAATATTTTAGTAGCACCGTGTATCAGCCCGTGGGGTTATGAAACAATTAATCGCTGGAACCCTAATGCGACAGATCCAAACCGCTCATTCTACGCTGACAGCCCAGCTGAAGAGTCTGCAGCAATCATGCAGTATTTAGCTGACAATACCATTGCACCTTACGTGCATATCGACCTACATGAAACAACTGATACTGATAATAGTGAGTTTCGTCCTGCTCTTGCAGCACGTGATGCAACCACTCACGATAACTGGAACATCCCAGATGGCTTTTATCTCGTTGCTGATAGTGAACGTCCACATGACGCGTTTCAGGCAGCGATTATTAAGTCTGTTGAAAAAGTAACTCATATCGCACCTAGCGATGAGAATAACCAGTTGATTGGTGTACCGCAAACCCAATTGGGTGTTATTCATTACCAAGCGAAAAAACTCGGCTTATGTATGGGTCTCACTGATGCTGAATTTGTGACAACAACAGAAGTTTACCCTGATAGCCCACAGGCAAATGATGAAGTCTGTATTGATGCACAAGTAGCCTCGATTACCGGTGCATTGAACTATATTATTAATAAATAGTTAGTTATATTTTAAATTTGGAGTAAATAAATAATTTACTCCAAACCACTTAAATGTATAAAACACACAAATAAACAACTCAATTGAATTATTTATGTTTTTTAATAATTGTATATTAAATAACTAGACACATACATAGAATTGTATAAAATTCGCGCTCTTTTAATTCAAAAGGGAAGCAAATTGGAATTTAAGAATCACTATGGCAGTGTCAGTATCATCACTGATGGTCCAATTATAATTGGACAATTTTCTGGTAATATTAACGCACGTTTAGTCAATGACTTTGCAGTAGATATAAAAAAGCATATTTCTGATCTAGCTGGAAAGCCGTGGGCTTATATTAGTCATTCTACCCAATTACTTGCTACAACTCCTGAGGCCGAACGCGGGTTTATCCAATTGTTACGTGCTCTACAAAGCACTAACTGTGTCGCTACCGCATACATGTTTAGCTCATCAATTGTACTCAATCAAATGAAACGCATCATTGCACAAGCACAATCACCAATTCAGATAATGGACTGTTTATTTGATGATTTAGATAGCGCTAAAGCCCATGTGCTAAAGAAACTCGAATTTGCAGAAATGGCTTGTTAAAAACAAGCCATTTTCATTTTGGGGTTGGATTAATCTCGGTAAAACTTAGTCTCTTTAGTAATTGCGATATTGGCATCTTCTAATGCTTGAATGTGAAAACTGATAGGCGTTACTTTTGACTTTAAGTCATAGCCATCAGCAACCACAGTAACAGGTACTCGCTTCATCTGACCTGCTTCAACTTTGATAGTTTCAGGCAATTGTAAGCTTGCTTCTTCGATACCACTTATACCAATTGAATAACTCAAACTATGCTGCGTTTTATTGATGATTGATAAGGTATATGGATTCTCTACCAAGCCTTCAAAATTAACTCGGTACAGTGCATTACGGTCACGAATTACAGAGGCCTCGATTGGTGTGCGCATTGCCATCCACACAACCATCCCAACGACAAATAGCGCCGTCAAACCACCATAACCAAGAAGTTTTAGTCTAAATGGGTTGGTCGTTTTACCTTCCATTTGTTTTTCCGAGGCGTACTTGATCAGCCCTTTTTGATAGTTGAACTTTTCCATTGTGCTATCACAGGCATCAATACATAAACCACAGTTTATGCATTCATATTGCAAGCCATTACGAATATCTATACCAGCTGGACATACTTCTACACACAAATTACAGTCTACGCAGTCACCTAAGCCTAACTCTTTTGGATCGGCTTTACGCTTACGAGCACCGCGAGATTCTCCTCGCTCTTGATCGTACGTGACCACCAAGGTGTCTTTATCAAACATTACTGATTGAAAACGCGAATATGGGCAAGCAACAGTACACATTTTTTCACGCAAGAATCCCGCATTCCCATACGTACAAAATGCGAATAAAAATACCCAAAAGCTTACAATGCCAGACATTTCTAGGGTAAATAGGCTCATGTATAAAGACTTAGCCGGGATGAAATAAGCCATGAATGACATTGATGTGAGTAAAGAGATCACAAGCCAAGCGGCATGTTTAGTGATTTTCTTTTGCCATTTACTTGCTGACCAAGCTGTTTTATCAAGTTTAATACGCTGGTTTCGGTTACCTTCAACTTTGTGTTCAACCCAAGTGAACATAAGCATCCAGATTGTTTGCGGGCAAGTGTAACCACACCAAACACGACCTAGCCAGTTAGTGACGAAAAACAAAGCAAACGCACCAGTCATAAATAACATGGCTAAGATCATAAAATCTTGCGGTAACAACGTTAATCCAAACAGGGTAAATTTTTGACTTGCTACATCAAGTAATACGGCTTGTCGACCATCATATGGGATCCACGGAATAGCTATAAAAGTCAGCATCAGCACCCAGCCTAAGTAACGGCGGATACGTTGGAAATGCCCTTTTTGCTCTCGAATATAAATTGGCCCATCTTGGTTGTAGGGCTTGATGATTAAGTCTTGCTCTTTTATATCAAATTTCATTTTGCTACTTACTATTGTGTCGGTAATAACCTGACAGAGCAACTATCAGGCCAACAAAAAACAAAATCAAACCATTGATATAAAAGGGAAAATTTAAATTTAAGAATATTGAAATCGCGAAATATCACGAATGCTCGCGATATATTGCGAATTAACGTTTTATAGCCAACTTTTTCATTTTTGACCTGAGGGTACTTTCTGGAAGACCCAGTAAAGTTGCAGCGCCATTATCACCTGATACTTGTCCGTTACAACGCTTTAGCACCTGGAGAATATGCTGCTTTTGTACAGCATCAAGCGAGACAACCTGCTCATCCGGTTGTTCATTATTCAACGGAGCAGAGAGTTGTAGTACAGACTGCTTAGATAAAATAGCTTCACGCTCAAGGATATTTTGTAATTCACGAATATTGCCAGGCCAATCATAATTACCCAGCTTAGTGAGCGTTGCTTTGCTAAGCCCCTTTAACTGCTTACCTAAGCGCTTATTAAGCTGAGTTATTATGTTTGCCGCTAAAAGTGGAATATCTTCTTTGCGTTCACGTAGAGCTGGCACACGAATAGGAAACACATTTAAGCGATAATACAAGTCCATTCTAAAGCTACCCTGCTCAACCATTTGCCACAGGTTTCGATTTGTTGCAGCTAACACGCGAATATCAACTTTTATAGTTTGACTGCCACCAACTCGCTCAAACTCTTGTTCTTGTAGCACGCGAAGTAATTTACTTTGCGCTTCTAATGGCAGCTCTGCCACTTCATCTAGAAATAAAGTCCCCTTGTCAGCTAATTCAAAGCGCCCTTTTCTACGTTCATTTGCACCAGTAAATGCCCCTTTTTCATGACCAAATAGTTCAGACTCAATTAAATTAGCTGAAAACGCAGCACAATTGACCTTTATAAAAGGTTGCTCAGCACGGCTACTCAAGCGATGAAGGTTTCGTGCCACCAGCTCTTTACCCGTGCCGTTTTCACCTAAAATCAAAACTGTACTATTAGTTTGGCTTACCAAGGTAATTTGCTCGAGCATACTTTGGAATGAATGACTTTGACCAACCAAACCGGAATCTTGCCAATCTTCGTTTAACTCTGAAATAAGGTAAGCATTCTCAGCTTGTAGTTGCTCAGACAAGTGCTGAACTTGCGCTAGAGCGTCGCGCAATGCCACTTCTGTTTGCTGCTGTTTTGACACATCGCGAAAAATCGCGACCGCACCAATCAAGGCGCCATTTTTATAAACTGGGGTTGAAGTATACTCGACGGCAAAATAGCTACCATCTTTACGCCAGAAGACTTCATCGTTTACATGACGATGTTTACCATCGAACATAGTGCAATATATTTGGCATTCATCTGCGGGATATGGTGACCCATCTTTACGAGTATGGTGATGATATTGGTGTATTTTTTTACCAAGTAGCTCGTCTGCTTTCCAGCCTGTCATGCGCTCAGCGGCAGGGTTTACAAAAACCGCATTACCCGATAAATCGAAGCCATAGATCCCTTCACCAACTGCATTTAACAGTAACGTAGGGTCGTTTAAAAATTCCTTGATCATAGCAATTACTTGTTTCGCGAAATATCACGAGCAATTATGGCAAGGTTGAACTTGCTTAACAAGTAATTACAAAAAAGCGGCTCAAGGCCGCTTTAAAAATTTTTAATATTTTTTATAGTCTAGGTACTAAGATAATTTCGCCCTGAGATACTTTCATATCTAATGGCAATTTGCTCAGTAGTGCAACTTTAGGGTCGTTCATATTTAATTTATAAACAGGGTTAACCGCTAAAAAGCCGTTAATCACTTGCATTGCTTGATCATCTAATAAGTTTAAGCTGCCCTTAAAACCCGCTGTATCTAAAGTTGTATCAACCAGTTTTACATTTCGTAAAAAGACCGCTTTTTTCTCGCTGTCATAAAATGGACTACCTTCGATTTGAAGCTTTAAGCGGACTGGATACTTAAGCGCGAAAGCTTTGATGACAGCACTAGAATCAGCCCCTAAAACCACCACATCACGCTTATCTGGGCCGACATTGACACTCAGATCGTTTACAGCAAAATCAACAGGTAAGCCCATCAGCTTAATCTGTTCACTTAGTTTTGGTAATTGATTAGCAAGGGCTGCTTCAATTTCTGAATTAGTAAACGAGTACACCGACATTCCTTGATCTGTACTTTTACATGCCCCTAAAAATAAACAGGTAAGTAGTAATAAAATTCTCATTGTTTTCCTCAAAAACACACGGAAAAAAACCGCTTCAAAAAGCGGTTTTATTCGTTAAATTGCAAATATTGTTTTAAGCCTTGCTAGTGTGTCAGCTGAAACTGAACCCTTACTGACTGCAAGTAATTGCTTTAAGTAATAATAAACATCTGCATGTTCACCACGGTGTTTATCATCTAACATCGCAACTTGCTCTGTCATACGTAACTGACTATCAGCTGACTCAACGCCTGCCAAAATTTCGATACGAGTTAAGAGCTGCGCAGCATTTAAGTTTGTCGTTAATGCAGCTTGGAATTGCGAAGGAAGTTCGCTGCCGCTCTCAAGAGCAGCAAATAAAGCCGTTAACTTAGACTGCTCTGCTTGCTTGCTAATGTGCGCTGTTTTTGCACTAATCGCTGTCTCTAACTGACTCACTCGTGCTGATAATGCTTTTGAGTACTCAAGTTCAGCCAGCTTCACTGTCAAATCTTTAAGCTGTGCAAGATGCACCACTGTTTCAAGTGCTGACTCAAGCTCACTCAACTGCGCTGCTGCAACTTCATCATTTTGCTGCTGTACTTGCTTTTGCTGTTCAAACTCGGCGCTGCGCTTTGCAAAGGTGTCGTCATTAACACGTCTAAATTGCTGCCATAAGGTATTTTCTGCTTTCATTCCTGCAAAGCCAATAGTTTGCCAAGTTTGTTGCAATACCTTGAGTTCTTGGCACGCAGACGCTAAATCATCGCTTTGAGATAACTGTGTTGCCTGCTCTACCAGCGCTGCTTTTTGCTCAGCATTTGCTTTATGGAAGGCAGCTAGCTGTGCTTGCACTAGTGATTGCGCAGCTTTGAATTGCGCTTGTAGTTCACGATACGTTTTAGGATCAACATTTCCTGCTGAGCGCCAAGCTTTAGCGGTACGATTGAACTTACTCTCAAACTGCTTCCAATCGAACTCGTCAGAAGACGTATCAAGATCTGTTAGCTCTTGCATTTGCTTGATTGTATCAAGACGCTGTGCCTTAGCTTGTTCTCGCTGTTGCTCTTGCTCAGCAAAATACTCACGACATGGTGCAAACAGCAACTCTATTTGCTGATCGAATAACCCACCTTGTTGTTTCTCTGCATCAGTGTCTAAACGGCCTAATTCATTCCAACGACGACGCAGCTGTTTAACTTGCTCAGCGCGTTGTTTAGGGTCTGTACATTCTGTTGCGGCTAATTCATTTACTTCAGCAAGTAATGCTTCACGCTTTGGTGCTGAAGCATATTTTTGCCAATCTTTTGCTTCTGCTAATTGCGCTTCTAAATCAGCTTTTAGGCTATTTAATGGCTGCTTGTAATACTCTGTAAGCGTAGCGTATAACTCTTCAAAACCTTTAAACACACCAAATGCTACATTGAAGCGCCCTTGGTCAATTAAGCGTTTTACATCACGTGCTTTACGCTTTGCTGTTTGTTGGTTCTTCTCAAACTTATTAGTAAGCGGTGCCATCGCTTGCTGCCAGCTATTTACTGCTTCAGCTAAATTTGCTTTAAAGCGACCTTGTAAGCGATTAGGAATACTTGCCAGCTTTTTACGTGCAAGTTTTTGCTGTTGTTCAAACTGCTGTTTCAGGCCGTCAAACTCGCTTTCTTCTTCTGTTGTCGCAACCGTGTTTAATTTATCAAATGCATCTTTAAACTCAGCGATAGCAGTAACTAATTGCGGTAACTCTTCAACTTGGTTGAATAAATTTGTTAAGTGCTGTTTTACATCACGAACATTTTGGTTATTAGGTAGATTCGCCTCTGTTAACGCATCTTTTGCTTGTGCAACTTTAGCTTCAAGCCAGTCTTGCTGAATTTGTTCTGGCGTTTCTAAACCCAGTTGCAATGCATTTTCAATTTCTTCACCAATTGCTTCAAGGCTTGCTAATGCTAAGACCTGACGCTGTTGCTCAGCTAAAGCTTGCTGCGCCGCTTCATGCTCTTTGCTTAGTTGTGCAATATGAGACTCAAGCTTTTGCGTAATCGCTGAATACTTTTTATCAAGTGTGCTTACTTGCTCATCGCTTAACCATTTTAATTCAATAGCTTGCCACTGCTGTAATAACTCAGCTTGTTGCATTGATACCAACTGAAAATCATTTTTATCACGAAGTGCATTCAGCTTTGCTAATACTACACGTGTATCTGCTTCAACTTTTGCAGGCATTTCGGTTGCTAGGCGTTCATTTTCAAGGTAAGCGGCTAGCTGTGAATACGCTTCACCTTTTGCATGTTTAAGTAATGATTTAGCAAGTTGGTGACTAATAACAAGCTCAACAAGTTGCAATTGCAGTTCTTCGCGGCCTTCTTTAAAGGCTTTATCAATTAAACTTGGATTTGCTAAGCGTTTTAATAATTTAACCCGAACTTGAATTTCTTTTTCTGCAAACGCAAGTTTTTCAAGCGTTTTTACTGGTGCATAACGCTCAATAAACTCATTTTTGATGTTTGCATCTAGTTTGCTATCAGTGTTTAACACAGCTTGGTTTATATGTTGCTCTGCAACGTCTTTAAGTGCTTGATCTTGTTTGTATGCTTGCCACCATAGAACAATATCATTGACTTTGTTCAGGGCTTTTTTACGGATCTCAGCAGAACTGTCTTCAAGAGCAATGCTATTTAAAATACTAAGGTCACGCTCTGTATCAAGACGTTCAACCGCAGCTAAACGAACTTGATTTTTAGGGTGCTTCCATTTTGGAGTAAACAGGTGTTTAAAGATCATTTTCACTAAACCTAGCTATTTCATTTTCTGATGCGAATTCTTTTTGCAATTGAGCTTTGCTCTTTTGCACCATTTCACCATTTGCGCCAATGGTAAACTGCTCATTGCTTTGCGAAACTTTAGCTTGATAAAGCATCACGAGTTGAACGGTTTGTTGTTTTTGCTCTTCAGACAAAGGCGTGCCATCAGGCCACTTACCGGTTGAGGCACCATACTGAAGACGTTCAAATACTTCTGGGGTGATATTTTTAACGATATGATCAATATTCATGTTACTTTTTCTTTTTTAAAACAACTAAATAGATGCGACTTACGAGATACCATACAAAACCGACTGCCATTGCCGATGTATAAGCATACCACTCAAGAGACTTTGCTTCGGGGTGCATAAAGTAATAACAGAAAAAGCCCCCTAAAAATAAAATCAGTGCGAGGAAAGACTGATTCATAAACTTTTGTTGTCTACGAATACGCGTTTCTTTTTGCATTTGCTGCAATTGCTCATTGCTTAGATCGGTGACTTGGCATTCACAATGCGGGCATTGTTTATGTTTGTCAGATATTGGTTTTGCACACTGCGGGCAACTAATAATCGCCATATCTTTCTCCATACTACGCATAAAAAAGGCGCCTTAAGGCGCCCTTTATTGTACTTGTTTTATGAGTCGATGTCTTATTTGAATTTCATTCATTTGTGAAGATTCGAAAACCTGCACAATTAAATCCATCACAAAAACTCAAAATCCTGATTTATTGTTTCTGTTTCGCCTTTTCAGCTAGACGCTTTTCCCAGAAAGTAGCATTTTTAATGCCTAATTTAACTGGGTCAAAAGTGATTTCACCACCGGCTTTCTTTTGGTCTTCATAATCACGTAAACAGCTAAGAGCAGGTTTAGCGACAAAGAAAATAGCCAAGATACCAACAATATTGATCCACGCCATTAAACCAACACCTATATCACCAATATTCCAGATATAGCCTGAGCTATTCACCATCCCATAAGCTACCATAAACATAATAACTAGCTTTACGATAACTAACGGAATATTGCCTTTGAAATAACGGTTTAAATAAGCAACATTGGTTTCAGCAATATAGTAATAAGCAAGAATTGTGGTAAATGCGAAGAAGAATAAAGCAATACCAACAAATGCTTCGCCAAAGCCACCGAATACACTAAATAATGCCATTTGCGTGAAAGCAGCAGAGCCTACTTCAGTTGCAGCATCAACGTTTTGAACAATGAATTGACCTGCAGGTAACTCACCAACAATGTTGTATTGTTTAGTGATTAGAATCATTAGCGCTGTTGCTGTACATACAAAGATAGTATCAACATAAACAGAGAATGCTTGTACTAAGCCTTGTTGTGCTGGGTGATCTACTTCAGCAGCTGATGCTGCATGTGGGCCGGTACCTTGACCTGCCTCATTTGAGTAAATACCACGTTTAACACCCCAACCAATTGCTGCGCCAAAGCCAGCTTGAGCTGTGAAGGCATCAGATAAAATCATTGAGAAAATACCCGGTACTTTATCTAGGTTTAAGAACACCACTATTAAAGCTAACACGATGTAACCTAACGCCATAAATGGCACTACAATTTGGGTGAAGTTTGCGATACGTTTAATACCGCCAAAGATAATAAATGCCAGCACAATTAAGATGATTGCAAGGGCTACTAACTTGAAGCTACCTACTTCACCAAAACTGGTGCTAACCAGTGTACCTTCACCGAAAACTTGAGTGAATGCATTACCTACCGCATTAGCTTGAACGCCTGGAAGGAATACACCACAGGCGATAATCGCTGATACCGCGAATAATACGGCTAGCCACTTTTGTTGTAAGCAACGGTCGAAGTAATATGCAGGACCACCACGATATTGGCCGTCTTCTTCTGATTTATAAATCTGACCAAGTGTTGACTCTGCATACGCAGTACTTGCGCCTAAAAACGCAACAATCCACATCCAGAAAATCGCACCTGGACCACCAAAGCCAATTGCTGCAGCAACCCCAGCAATATTACCTACACCTACACGGCCAGATAACGATACAGCTAGCGCTTGAAATGAAGAAATACCCGTATCTGAATTATTTGAGCTTAGCAATAATTTACACATTTCTTTGAAATGTCTAACTTGTGCGAATCGGGTTAAAACGGAATAAAACAGACCTGCACCTAGACATAAATAAATGAGTGCACTACTCCAAATTATGTCATTAACGGCGCTTACTAAAGCTTCCATGGATATCCTCTATGATTATATTTTTTATTGTTAGTTACGATACTCAGCGTGAGCTTGTGAGAATGCGCGACACTATGACTGTGAGAAATAAAAAAATGAGATTTTGGTACTTCTCAGTTGAACATATTGAATATTAACTTAAACCAACCAAGTTTGTTAACAGTTAATTTTCAATATGACAAATGTACCCACCTAGTTAACATTCGATGCATCTTGCTCTGCACCGTCATTTTTCAGTCTACAGATACAATTACGGGCATCAGTTTTGCTGATGCCCGTAAGGTTCGTTATCTTAATTTATCAACCACGTTAACGATAGCCGCTAACGTATCTTGACCAAATTGATACGAGCGACGATCTGACCAGCCATAATCTGGATCTGGTAAATCATTGTTATCTTTAAATGGCATCTCTACCGTGTAAGCTAATGCATTAAATTCATGCGCGACAGCAGAAGAACCGACAGTTAAGTTAGCCTGGCCCGGCTCATCTTTTGGATAACCATGTTCGTCTTGGAACTCAGGCGTCACAGTTAAAAGCGCAGCTTTAAAGCTATCTTCTAACTCTTTTAAGCGATCATCGTAGCCTGGGATACCTTCACTACCCGCAACAAAGTTATAAGGAATTGCTTCGTCACCATGAATATCTAAGTGCATATCAAGGCCCGTTTCACGCATTTTGTTAAGCACTAAGAAAACTTCAGGGCTATTTTCCATGCTCGGTGTTTGCCATTCACGGTTCAAATTGACACCTTTAGCGTTAGTACGTAGGTGACCACGCACACTGCCATCTGGGTTCATATTTGGCACGATGTAGAATACTGCTTTAGATAGTAACGCAGCTGCATGTGGGTCTTCATCATCAAGTAATTTATGAAGTAATCCTTCAACATACCACTCTGCCATTGTTTCGCCTGGGTGTTGACGCGCCGTGATCCAGATTTTCTTCTTCTCACTACTAGGAATACCCACACGTAATACACTCATGTCACGACCATCAAGTGTTTCACCTAATGTTTCTAATTCACACGCATGCTGGCTTTGTGCCCATGCAAGTAAATCTAAGTGACGGTCATAGCTGTAAGGTGCAAAGTAAGCAAAATACATACTGCTACACTCAGGCTCAACTTCAAATGATAGTGTGCCGTTTGCGTACTCAGACGGAACACGGAACCACGTTTGACGGTCGTATGATGCAACCGTGTGATAACCCTCCCAGCCATCAGGATAGGCTGAATTTTCTAGATTATTAATATGTAATTTATGGTTTTGAAACGCAGTTGTTTCAAGACGAAAGTGAAACCACTGGAAAAAATCAGACTGATTGTCTTTATTAATTTCTAATTGAATGTTCAGTGGATCAACGGCTTCAATAACCTTGATATTACCACTATCAAAATTGCTGGTGATTTTCATTTTATAAACCTATTGGTTAAATATAATTCTTAGCTACTCGCTTATTAGTTAAGAAGTAAGCCAACGCTCTGTAGTTAGAACGTTTTGTTAGTAATATGGTGTAGACCCTAAACAGCCTATCACATGCAGAAAATTTGCAAAAACTTTCACGACTAAAAAAGCCAGCATAATGCTGGCTTCTTGAATCTATATAGTTTAGGTATTAGCGAGGTAAACTTGGGAAAGTTACTTCAGCCATATCACGCATACAGCGTACTACCTGACAGCTATAACCAAACTCATTATCGTACCAAACGTAAAGCACAACACGGTTGTCATCTACGATTGTCGCTTGTGAATCAACAACACCTGCGTAACGACTACCCACTAAGTCAGTAGATACGATTTCAGTAGACGCTGTGTAATCGATTTGGTCACGAAGATCTGAGTAAAGTGCAGTTTCACGTAAGAAAGCATTTAGTTCTTCAACGTTTGTACCTTTTTCAAGGTTTAAGTTCAAGATAGCCATTGATACGTTTGGTGTAGGAACACGGATAGCGTTACCCGTTAGTTTACCTTCAAGCTCTGGTAAAGCTTTAGAAACTGCTTTAGCAGCACCTGTTGAAGTGATAACCATGTTAAGTGCAGCAGCACGGCCACGACGTTCAGCTTTGTGGTAGTTATCAATTAAGTTTTGGTCATTGGTGTATGAGTGAACAGTTTCAACGTGACCGTTTTTGATACCAAACTTATCGTTAAGCGCTTTTAACGTTGGCGTAATAGCATTGGTCGTACAGCTAGCCGCACATACAATTTTATCTTCAGGTTTGATATCTTGGTTGTTTACACCGTATACGATGTTTTTGATGTTACCTTTAGCTGGTGCAGTTAGTAATACTTTTGCCGCGCCTTTTGCTTCTAAGTGCTGACCAAGGCCTGCTTCGTCTTTCCAGATACCCGTGTTGTCAACAACTAGTGCATTTTCGATACCGTAAGCAGTGTAATCAACTTCGCTTGGTGAGTTAGCGTAGATAACTTGAATGTAGCTACCGTTAGCTTTAATTGCGTTGCGCTCTTTATCAATTGTAATAGAGCCATTAAATGGGCCATGGATAGAGTCACGACGAAGTAAGCTTGCACGCTTCTCTAGGTCGCCGTCTTTACCACCACGTACAACGATTGCACGTAAACGCAGGTCTGCATAAGGGCCAGATTTTTCGATTAATAGACGTGCTAATAAACGACCGATACGCCCAAAACCGTATAACACAACATCACGTGGCTCTTTGCGCTCAGAGTTTGCGATTTCTGCTAATTCGTCAGTTAAGTACTCTTCAACTGAACGACCTTTTGCAGCATCTGTAAACAAATAACCATACGCTAGTTTACCAATATCGATACGTGCAGAGTTTAAGTCCATTTTGCTAATTGCTTCTAAGAAAGGGAAGCTTTCACGTAAACGTAGTTTTGTACCTTCAAACTGAGCAACTGTTTTATGCGCTTTGATGATATCGATTGTACTGGCATTAACGAGAGGACGGCCATATACAGCGATTTCGATACCACGATTACGGTAAAGTCTACCAATAATAGGTTGCATACTTTCTGCGTAATCTTGACGTTCTTGCCAGCTGCTTGTGTATTCTAACTCGTGAGATGAGGTCATTTTTTTTACCTAATTAAACAATTTTGAACGGATAGCCTTAAAAAATGTGCTGTGATTTGAGAGCAACACATCTCAGGCAGGGGTATTCTAATTTAAACTCAAACGATTCTCCACTGTTACAGAACAAATCATTGCGCTAGAATAAAGTAGTACAAATTAAGTTGAGGTTAAGGAATGTTATTAAGAGCAAGTGTGTTGCTTGGTTTATTGGCATTAGCAGGCTGTGAAGATCCACTTACACTGGCAAAAGTGTGCGACGAAACACCTGGCTTCTGTAGTGATTTGAATAAAGACAGTCACTGTAAAGAGCAACGTGCCGAAGTTATCATTCAACGTTACGTTGAATATAAGTCACCAACAGACGAGAACAAATACCAATTATTAAAGGATTTTGAGAAATACGATCAATGTGTGTCTCTTGCCGCCAAGATTGAGCATATAAAACTAAAAGAAAAAACCACGTCTCGCGTTGAAGGCCATTTAACGAGCATTAAAGAAATGACGCGAATTTTTCAAGATACCAAAAATACTGACCACCCAGGTTTGTTGTATTACCATTGGTCACGTAATAATGACCAATCTGCATTAACTAAGTTACTCGCCCTTGAAGAAAAACAAGATAAACGCGTCACTGAAGATGCCGAAATGCAGTTTTTCTTAGCGAGCTACTACGTGAAGTTTGATGATGAAAAAACCATTGATTTGCTTTACAAAACGCTAGAGCTAAATAAAGCAGGTGCAACACCCAACCCTGAGATCTACCCTACTCTCGTGAGCTTATTCTACAAACATGAAAAGTATAAGCATGCCTACACCTTTGCACGTGTAGCACAATTATCAGGGTATGAAGATGTCGATATTTTACCTATTGAGCATCAACTCGCTGCCGCAGGTAAAAGCTTAGACAGCTTAGATGATTTAGCACAAAAAACCTACGACAGTATCCAAGGAGGAAACTTCGTATCACCACGCGGTTTTTAGCTTTTGATAGCTCGCAAGTAAATACTTAAACAAATAAAAAAGGCAGCTAACGCTGCCTTTTCTTATTTTGCTTTGCTTGTGCCAACTTCTACACGAGTTTTTAGCTTCTGACCTGGTCTAAAAGTCACAACTCGGCGCGCCGAAATAGGAATATCTTCACCTGTTTTCGGATTGCGGCCTGGACGTTCTTTTTTATCTCGAAGATCAAAGTTACCAAATCCAGAGAGCTTAACCTGCTCGCCTTTTTCTAGCGCTGAGCGGATTTCTTCAAAAAACGCTTCAACTAAATCTTTGGCATCTTTTTTATTGATCCCGAGTTTTTCAAATAGGTGTTCAGCTATGTCGGCTTTAGTAAGCGCCATATCTAGTCCCTCAACGATGCGTTAAATTGTTCGGCCAGTGCGGCCACCACATTATCAACTACTTGATTGATATCTTTCTCTTCGAGCGTTCTATCAACCGCTTGCAGTGTTAGAGCAATCGCCAAACTCTTATAATTTGGCTCAATACCTTTGCCCTTATACACATCGAATAAGTTTAGGTCAACCAATTGATTTCCGCCAACTTTTTCTATGACATTTAAAATATCGCCAGATTTTACGTGATCTTCCACTAAAATCGCGATATCACGGCGGTTTGACGGGAATTTCGACACTGCCACTGCTTCTGGTAATTTTCTTTTTTCTAGTGCAGACATTTCGATTTCAAACACAAATGCTGTGTTATTGATATCTAGTGACTTTTGCACTTGTGGGTGCACTGCACCAAAAAAACCTACTTTTTTACCATCAACATAAATAACGGCTGATTGGCCTGGGTGTAAGCCATCAGACTGCTCTGCTTTTATCTCAAAACGTGATGAATCGTTACTAATTGCTAAAAGTGCTTCAACATCACCTTTTAAGTCATAGAAATCAACGCTACGCTTTTCTTGAACCCAATGTTCACCGTGTGCAAGACCAGAGATTACACCACCAATGACAGCAACTTGGTTTACACCGTTTTCAGCATTTTCCTCACGTAAGAATTTAAGGCCATGCTCAAATAAACGTACGCGTGGTTGCTGACGGTTTTGGTTGTAAACTAGTGACGCTAATAGACCCGGCATTAAGCTAACACGCATTGCTGACATTTCAACCGAAATTGGGTGTGGTAATACAAGCGCATCACTTTGCGGATGTAAAATTGCTTGTGCTTTTGGATCAACGAAGCTGTAAGTAATTGCTTCTTGGTAACCACGTGTTACAAGTGTATTGCGGAATTTAGTTACTGCAACATGAGACTCGTCATGGTTAGTCATTTTTAATTTAGCAGTTGGTGCAACGTTAGGAATGCTGTTATAGCCGTAAACACGCGCAACTTCTTCAATTAAATCTTCTTCAATACGAATATCAAAGCGATAACTCGGTACGTCAGCGCTCCATACACCATCAACAATTTTCACATCTAAACCTAAACGCGTTAGGATGTCAGTCACTTTTGCATCATCAATGTGGTGGCCAATTACACGGTCTAAACGCTCACGGCGTAAACGCACTTCTGTCACTTTTGGTAATTTATCAGTGGCTACGGCTTCAACTACAGGGCCAGCTTCACCGCCGACAATCTCAAGTAGTAATGCAGTCGCACGTTCCATAGCATCTTTTTGTAGTGCAAAATCAACACCACGCTCGTAGCGATGTGATGCATCAGTGTGTAAGCCGTAACTACGTGCTTGACCTGCAATAGCGACAGGGTTAAAGAATGCGCTTTCTAATAAGATGTCTGATGTTGCTTCAGTCACACCTGACTTTTCACCACCAAAAATACCTGCAATGGCAAGTGCTTTGTTGTGATCAGCAATCACAAGTGTAGACTCGTTAAGTTTTGCAGTGTTGCCATCTAGCAAAACTAACTCTTCACCCGCGTTTGCGCTACGTACTTTAATGCCACCTTCAATCGCATTTAAATCAAATGCATGCATTGGGTGACCAAGCTCTAGTAACACGTAGTTTGTAACATCAACTACCGGGTCAATTGAGCGAATGCCACTGCGACGAAGTTTTTCTACCATCCAAAGTGGTGTTTCTGCATCAAGGTTGATACCTTTGATTACACGACCTAAATAACGAGGACACGCTTCATCATTTACAAGCTCAATCGATACTTTGTCGTCAATCGTTGCAGCAACTGGTGTGATTTCAAGTGTATTTACATCAACACTGTTAAGTACGCCCACTTCACGCGCCAGACCTTTGATACCTAAACAATCACCACGGTTTGGTGTTAAGTCAACATCAATAATGTTGTCGTCTAGGCTCAAGTATTCACGTAAATCAGTGCCGATTGGTGCATCACTTGGTAATTCCATGATGCCATCGCCTTCTTCGCTGATACCTAACTCAACGAATGCGCAAAGCATACCATGTGAAGGTTGACCACGAAGTTTGGCTTTTTTGATTTTAAAATCGCCTGGCAATACAGCGCCTACAGTAGCAACCGCTACTTTTAAACCTTGACGACAATTAGGTGCGCCACAAACGATATCAAGTAGCTCATCACCACCTACGTTTACTTTCGTCACACGTAATTTATCAGCATCAGGGTGTTGACCACATTCAACAACTTCACCTACAACAACGCCTGTAAACTCCGCAGCCGCTGGCTCAACACCATCGACTTCAAGACCAGCCATTGATAACTGTTCCGAAAGAGCCTGCGTGTCGATTGCTGGGTTAACCCACTCTCTTAACCACTTTTCACTAAATTTCATTTTATATCTTCACTCTTAACGGAACTGGTTTAGGAATTTTAAATCGTTTTCGAAAAATGCACGTAGGTCGTTTACGCCGTAGCGCAACATGGTTAAACGCTCAACACCCATACCGAATGCGAAGCCAGTGTATTTTTCTGGATCAATACCCACTGATTTAAGAACGTTAGGGTGAACCATGCCACAGCCTAATACCTCTAACCACTTGCCGTTTTTACCCATAACATCAACTTCAGCTGATGGCTCAGTAAATGGGAAGTAAGAAGGACGGAAACGAATTTCCATGTCTTCTTCAAAAAAGTTGCGTAAGAAGTCGTGCAGAATACCTTTTAACTCAGTGAAGCTTACATCTGTGTCAACCATTAAGCCTTCGACTTGATGGAACATTGGCGTGTGTGTTTGGTCATAATCATTACGGTAAACACGGCCTGGAGAGATGATACGCAGTGGTGGCTGTTCAGTTTCCATGGTACGAATTTGTACACCACTTGTCTGCGTACGTAACACAAGTTTTGGGTTGAAATAGAAAGTATCATGATCAGCACGCGCTGGATGGTGCTCAGGAATATTTAGCGCATCGAAGTTATGAAAATCATCTTCAACTTCAGGACCTGATTTAACCGCAAAACCTAACTCACCAAAAAAGCTTTCTATACGTTCAATTGTACGAGTTACTGGGTGTAAGCCACCTGTAGGCATAACACGACCCGGTAAAGTTACGTCGATCGTTTCTGCCGCTAGCTTCTCTTCAAGAGCCTTACTTGCTAGTAACTCACGCTTTTCGTTTATCGCTGTTTGTACTTCTTGTTTTGCTTGGTTAATCACTTGACCCGCTTCTTTACGCTCTTCAGGGGCAATCTTGCCAAGCGTTTTAAGTAAGTTGGTGATTTCACCTTTTTTACCAAGGTAATTAACCCTGATATCTTCTAATTGCGCGATTTCATTCGCACTGGCAACAGCCTCTAGTGCTTGCGCTAAAATATTTTCTAAGTTCATTGAGTACCTGGTCTTTCACAGAAGGATTTTTGTAATAGCTAATGATAACTGAAAGCAAGGACTAGATTCTAGCCCTACTAAAGCTTTAACGTTGATTTTATAAAAGGAATTGTTAATTTTCTTTGTGCAGCCATTGAGGCATGGTCAAGTTTATCTAAAACATCTAATAATGCGCGCATATCACGGCTTAATCGCGTTAATAAAAAGCGTGCACATTCTTCGGTAAGTTCAAGACCACGCATATGAGCACGTCGAACTAAAGCTTCGGCTTTGTCATCATCACTCATTGAGCGAATTTGCAATGTCGTGCCCCATTTCAAACGAGATACTAAATCAGGTAAATTAATATGCAACATATCGGGTAATAAATCAGCTGTTACAACAAGGTATTTACCAGGCTCATTGAACCGATTGAAAAAGTTAAATAATCCCTTTTCCCATACATCATTTCCGGCCACCAGGTGCACATCATCAATACATAGCACATCAAGATTTTCGAGGCCTTCAAGTACAACAGGACCATAATCAATCACTTCACGCATCGAAAGCAGCATAGTTGATAAGCCACGCTCTTGTGCGTGAATACAGGTAGCATACAAAAGGTGTGATTTGCCAGAATCACCTAATCCACATAAGTAGGTATATTGAAATTTATTACTAAGCTTTGTAAACGCATCTTTAAGGTGACTAACTTCAAGAGAATTTTCGCCACCAAAATAAGAAGTAAATGTTTCATCATCAGGCAAAGTAACTGGCAATGCCATTTGCATTGGTTCTTGCACTGTGATTAAAGCCCCTTCCATTGATATTCAAGTTCGTCTTTGTTGACTACCTGATAAAAGTCACGAGGATCCTGATGGGCTTTAAAGGCAGTATCAAGCTCTAACGCTTTTCTGAAATCATTCATGCTGCCAGTATGATTTACTGTAAATTGCACTGCATCTGGAGTACGTACAGATATCACTGCTCGTGTAACAACACTTAAGCTTTCTAAGCGGCGTTTAGCGAATTCAATATCTACGAAGTTATTAATGCCTTTAAGATAAAAGGTAGCTGTAGCTATTTGGCCAATCATTGTAGGATCGATTGCATACTCTTGTGCTAAACCGCCCGCTAAACTGTCAATCATATCAGCAACAATTTGCTGCTTATCACCCATCAAACGATTAGTATCAAATAATTCTGCATTAGTAAAACGCCAATCAAGGATCCACGTTTCTGAATCAGCCTGTTGATACATTCTTGCGGTAATACTGCGCTCTGCGCTGTAACGGCTGGAAGCTTGCTCGACGGGCTCAGAAAAGTTACCCCATACTTCAGGAATGCCAACGATAGCGCGGTCTTGCAAATCTAGTAATGGTACAACTACAGGTAAACCACGACGATCTGCTTTGTCATAAATAAGTTGCTCAAGCTGCGGATACGACTCTTGTGTAACTAGTTCACGACGCCAATTATCTTCAATCGCTAACCAAATAGCCACTAATGGACGACGCGTGCCCCACAATGGCAAGCCTAGATCTTTAAGCAATGCATTAATTTTGTTAGCTTCAAACTTAACAACCAGATTTAAACTACCATCTGCTTTTTCGTCATATTCAAATTTGAGCATATAATCTGAAATGTCGCGGATACGCTGTTTAGCTACAGAGTTTTGATCAGCGCTTGTATCACCACTCACTTTCACCAATACATTTAGCAGCGCTTCACGACTTGCTGCAAAACGAGCATCACGTGATTTGTCCGCAACTTTGAGGGTATCTTGATATAAATTAGTCACTTCAACTGCAAAGCTTGAAGCACTCGAAAAAAATAATAATAAACAAATAAGTAATCTAGACACAGGCCATTAGTTCTTGCTTTTAAACTGATTTGATCCTAAATCAAAGCCATAAACAAAGCAAAGTTAATTTAATGAACGGCAGATGAGCGAATTGGGAGTTGCAAGAATAAAGCTTTAAGTCTAATCGTAGCCATGCATGTTTTATTATGGGCTTAATTAAGCACTGAAGTGCCTCCTACAAGGTTTTGTTGCTGAGGGAGACTCTTCACTAAACACCCCCACCGCTCAGCTGACATTTATTATCTGACGTCTGATGTCTCTGTGTTTCAGCTGACGTCTGACGGCTGAAAGCTGACAGCTCCCAGACGCAAAAAAGCCCGACTCTTTCGAATCGGGCTTTCTTTAATTTGAAGCCTGGCAATGTCCTACTTTCACATGGCAAATGCCACACTATCATCGGCGCTGTTTCGTTTCACTACTGAGTTCGGCATGGGGTCAGGTGGGTCCAAAACGCTATTGTCACCAAGCAAATTTGGTTTTAATTCGCTCATCTGAGCAAATTAATAAATCTGGAATTCTGATATCAAGTAAATGTCTACTTTAGTTTCTTAACTTCTGTCTGTTACGCTGTCACAAAACGCGTTTGGCGTTGTATGGTTAAGCCTCACGGGTAATTAGTACAGGTTAGCTTAATGGCTCGCACCACTTCCACATCCTGCCTATCAACGTTGTAGTCTTCAACGGCCCTTCAGAGACTTTAAAAGTCTAGTGAGAACTCATCTCGAGGCCTGCTTCGCGCTTAGATGCTTTCAGCGCTTATCAGTTCCGAACGTAGCTACCGGGCAGTGCCATTGGCATGACAACCCGAACACCAGCGGTTCGTTCACTCCGGTCCTCTCGTACTAGGAGCAACCCCTCTCAATTCTCAAACGCCCACGGCAGATAGGGACCGAACTGTCTCACGACGTTCTAAACCCAGCTCGCGTACCACTTTAAATGGCGAACAGCCATACCCTTGGGACCGACTTCAGCCCCAGGATGTGATGAGCCGACATCGAGGTGCCAAACACCGCCGTCGATATGAACTCTTGGGCGGTATCAGCCTGTTATCCCCGGAGTACCTTTTATCCGTTGAGCGATGGCCCTTCCATTCAGAACCACCGGATCACTATGACCTACTTTCGTACCTGCTCGACGTGTCTGTCTCGCAGTTAAGCTGGCTTCTACCATTACACTAACCGTACGATGTCCGACCGTACTTAGCCAACCTTCGTGCTCCTCCGTTACTCTTTGGGAGGAGACCGCCCCAGTCAAACTACCCACCAGGCACTGTCCGTAATCCCGATTAGGGACCAACGTTAGAACATCAAAACTACAAGGGTGGTATTTCAAGGACGGCTCCACAAAGACTAGCGTCTCTGCTTCAAAGCCTCCCACCTATCCTACACATGTAGGTTCAATGTTCAGTGCCAAGCTGTAGTAAAGGTTCACGGGGTCTTTCCGTCTAGCCGCGGGTACACAGCATCTTCACTGCGATTTCAATTTCACTGAGTCTCGGGTGGAGACAGCGTGGCCATGGTTACACCATTCGTGCAGGTCGGAACTTACCCGACAAGGAATTTCGCTACCTTAGGACCGTTATAGTTACGGCCGCCGTTTACCGGGGCTTCGATCAAGAGCTTCGTCCGAAAACTAACCCCATCAATTAACCTTCCGGCACCGGGCAGGTGTCACACCGTATACGTCATCTTGCGATTTTGCACAGTGCTGTGTTTTTAATAAACAGTCCCAGCCACCTGGTCACTGCGGCTCCCGTCCGCTTAGAGAGCAAGTCTCATCACAGATAGGAGCGTACCTTCTCCCGAAGTTACGGTACGATTTTGCCTAGTTCCTTCACCCGAGTTCTCTCAAGCGCCTTAGTATTCTCTACCTGACCACCTGTGTCGGTTTGGGGTACGATTCGGTATAATCTGAAGCTTAGAGGCTTTTCCTGGAAGTATGGCATCAACAACTTCACACCCTTAGGTGCTCGTCTCGTGTCTCAGTCTTAAGAGTCCGGATTTTCCTAAACTCTCAACCTACTCACTTTCACATGGACAACCAACGCCATGCTTGTTTAGCCTGCTCCGTCCCCCCATCGCAATTATACCAAGTACGGGAATATTAACCCGTTTCCCATCGACTACGCCTTTCGGCCTCGCCTTAGGGGTCGACTTACCCTACCCTGATTAACATGGGATAGGAACCCTTGGTCTTCCGGCGTGCGGGTTTTTCACCCGCATTATCGTTACTCATGTCAGCATTCGCACTTCTGATACCTCCAGCATAACTCCCGGTACACCTTCAACGGCTTACAGAACGCTCCCCTACCACTCAAACAAAGTTTGAATCCGCAGCTTCGGTGCATAGTTTAGCCCCGTTACATCTTCCGCGCAGACCGACTCGACCAGTGAGCTATTACGCTTTCTTTAAAGGATGGCTGCTTCTAAGCCAACCTCCTGGCTGTCTGGGCCTTTCCACATCGTTTCCCACTTAACTATGACTTTGGGACCTTAGCTGGCGGTCTGGGTTGTTTCCCTCTTCACGACGGACGTTAGCACCCGCCGTGTGTCTCCCGGATAGTACTTTACGGTATTCGGAGTTTGCAAAGGGTTGGTAAGTCGGGATGACCCCCTAGCCTTAACAGTGCTCTACCCCCGTAAGTATTCGTCCGAGGCTCTACCTAAATAGATTTCGGGGAGAACCAGCTATCTCCCGGTTTGATTAGCCTTTCACTCCTAGCCACAGGTCATCCCCTAACTTTTCAACGTTAGTGGGTTCGGTCCTCCAGTTGATGTTACTCAACCTTCAACCTGCCCATGGCTAGATCACCGGGTTTCGGGTCTATACCTTGCAACTAAACGCGCAGTTAACGCTCGCTTTCACTACGGCTACCCTAATCGGTTAACCTCGCTACAAAATATAAGTCGCTGACCCATTATACAAAAGGTACGCAGTCACCCTCGAAGGGCTCCTACTGCTTGTACGTACACGGTTTCAGGTTCTATTTCACTCCCCTCACAGGGGTTCTTTTCGCCTTTCCCTCACGGTACTGGTTCACTATCGGTCAGTTGGGAGTATTTAGCCTTAGATGATGGTCCACCTATATTCAGTCAAAGTTTCACGTGCTCCGACCTACTCGATTTCACTTAAGATGCATTTTCGTGTACGGGACTATCACCCTGTATCGTCAAACTTTCCAGAATGTTTCACTAACACATAATAAGCTTAAGGGCTGGTCCGGTTTCGCTCGCCGCTACTTCCGGAATCTCGGTTGATTTCTGTTCCTACGGGTACTTAGATGTTTCAGTTCTCCGCGTTCGCCTCGTTAACCTATGTATTCAGTTAACGATACCTGCAAGCAGGTGGGTTTCCCCATTCGGAAATCCTAGTCTCAAGCGCTTTTTACTAGCTTGACTAGGCTTATCGCAAGTTAATACGTCCTTCATCGCCTCCAACTGCCAAGGCATCCACCGTGTACGCTTAGTCACTTAACCATACAACCCAAACGGGTCTTTGTTAGTGACAGCTGTTAACTTCGCCAGAAGTTAATTCATCAAATAATGATGAGAATACTAAAGTAGATACCAATTAATCTTTCGATTAATGGCATATTTTTTACTTTTGAAAACTCTTTATAGATACAAGTATCTATAAGAATTTTAATATCAGCTTTCCAAATTTTTAAAGAGCATATTAATTAGTTAAACCAAGTGGTTTAGCTAACTAACAATCATCTGTGTGGACACTACGAACAAATAAGTTCTAAATCGTATAAGGAGGTGATCCAGCCCCAGGTTCCCCTAGGGCTACCTTGTTACGACTTCACCCCAGTCATGAATCACTCCGTGGTGAACGTCCTCCCGAAGGTTAGACTATCCACTTCTGGAGCAACCCACTCCCATGGTGTGACGGGCGGTGTGTACAAGGCCCGGGAACGTATTCACCGCATCATTCTGATATGCGATTACTAGCGATTCCGACTTCATGGAGTCGAGTTGCAGACTCCAATCCGGACTACGACGCACTTTAAGTGATTCGCTTACCCTCGCAGGTTCGCAGCACTCTGTATGCGCCATTGTAGCACGTGTGTAGCCCTACACGTAAGGGCCATGATGACTTGACGTCGTCCCCACCTTCCTCCGGTTTATCACCGGCAGTCTCCTTAGAGTTCCCGACCGAATCGCTGGCAACTAAGGATAGGGGTTGCGCTCGTTGCGGGACTTAACCCAACATCTCACAACACGAGCTGACGACAGCCATGCAGCACCTGTATCAGAGTTCCCGAAGGCACCAAACCATCTCTGGTAAGTTCTCTGTATGTCAAGTGTAGGTAAGGTTCTTCGCGTTGCATCGAATTAAACCACATGCTCCACCGCTTGTGCGGGCCCCCGTCAATTCATTTGAGTTTTAACCTTGCGGCCGTACTCCCCAGGCGGTCTACTTAATGCGTTAGCTTTGAAAAACAAGTCCGAAGACCCGAGCTTCTAGTAGACATCGTTTACGGCGTGGACTACCAGGGTATCTAATCCTGTTTGCTCCCCACGCTTTCGTACATGAGCGTCAGTGTTGACCCAGGTGGCTGCCTTCGCCATCGGTATTCCTTCAGATCTCTACGCATTTCACCGCTACACCTGAAATTCTACCACCCTCTATCACACTCTAGTTTGCCAGTTCGAAATGCAGTTCCCAGGTTGAGCCCGGGGCTTTCACATCTCGCTTAACAAACCGCCTGCGTACGCTTTACGCCCAGTAATTCCGATTAACGCTCGCACCCTCCGTATTACCGCGGCTGCTGGCACGGAGTTAGCCGGTGCTTCTTCTGTAAGTAACGTCACAGCTAAGTGCTATTAACACTTAACCTTTCCTCCTTACTGAAAGTGCTTTACAACCCGAAGGCCTTCTTCACACACGCGGCATGGCTGCATCAGGCTTGCGCCCATTGTGCAATATTCCCCACTGCTGCCTCCCGTAGGAGTCTGGGCCGTGTCTCAGTCCCAGTGTGGCTGATCATCCTCTCAAACCAGCTAGGGATCGTCGCCTTGGTGAGCCATTACCTCACCAACTAGCTAATCCCACTTGGGCTAATCTTATGGCGTGAGGCCCGAAGGTCCCCCACTTTGGTCCGTAGACATCATGCGGTATTAGCAGTCGTTTCCAACTGTTGTCCCCCACCATAAGGTATATTCCCAAGCATTACTCACCCGTCCGCCGCTCGACGCCAGAGGTGCAAGCACCTCTTCGTTTCCGCTCGACTTGCATGTGTTAGGCCTGCCGCCAGCGTTCAATCTGAGCCATGATCAAACTCTTCAATTAAAAGTTTTTTCTGTCCCGAAGGACATGCTCAATGAATTCTGAATTTTGATTCTTTCGAATCGAATTGACTGTGCTGAAACAAGTAAACTTGTTTCCGTTGGTCACTCAGTTCAATTGAGACTCTAAATTTGTTTGCGTCATCTAGCGAACTAGAATCGGCTGTTAGAACTCAATCTGTACGAGTGCCCACACAGATGATTGCTTTATATTGTTAAAGAACGTTGCGACGTTGTCGCTAGGGATGCGTATAATACATCCTTAATTTTTCGAGTCAACACTTAATTTTAAACTTTCTTTTTAGACCGTTTTAAACCGAAGTTTTACTTAACTCTCTGCTACGTTGTTCAGCGTCTTTCGTTGCTGCCCGCCGTGTCAGTGGGGTCGCATTATAGGGAGATGGATTTTTTACGCAAGCACTTTTTGCAGGTTTTTTTGCTTATTTTCAAATTAGCTAGATACCCACCAAATGCAAACAAGTTACTCACAAACAACTGTGGATAACTGACGTTTTTTAGCAGAATAACTAAACTCTCCTCACTTGTTATGGTAACTTGCGCCGCAGATTTTCCACTCGCTCACAAGGCAAGAAAAATGACAGACATTATAAATAGTATAAGTGGCCTCCTTTGGGGCCACATTCTGGTTTACCTCTTAATAGCTGCGGGGCTATTTTTTACACTTCGACTTGGTTTTATTCAATTCACGCAATTCCCGCATATGATCAAAGTTATGTTTCAGAGCCGACAAGGTTCTGGCGACGGCATTTCTTCATTCCAAGCATTTTGTACTTCATTAGCAGCTCGAGTGGGTACGGGTAATATGGCAGGTGTTGCCGTTGCACTTTATTTAGGTGGCGCAGGCGCAATTTTTTGGATGTGGCTTATTGCATTAATAGGTATGGCAACAAGTTTTGCAGAGAGTACCCTTGCCCAAGCATATAAAACGGTCGATGAAGAGGGCAACTTTCGTGGAGGTCCTGCTTATTATATGGAATATGGTTTGGGTAAACGTTGGATGGGAGTCATTTTCTCGCTTTGTCTCATTCTTGCTTTTGGTTTGGTATTTAATGCTGTTCAATCAAACTCTATAGCAGCTGCATTTAATGTCGCTTTTGGTATTCCAAACTATGTTGTTGGTATCGCCTTAGTATTAGGTTCTGGCATTATCATTTTCGGCGGCTTAAAAACCATTTCACGTTTTGCAGAAATGGTTGTGCCCTTTATGGCATTGGCGTATTTGTTAGTTGCACTTTATGTATGTGCCATGAACTACGATTTATTACCAAATGTATTTATGCATGTTATTAATAGTGCCTTTGGTATAGAGCAAGCAGGCGCTGGTGCTATTGGTTATGGTGTAATGCAGGCCATGATCCAGGGTATTAAACGTGGTTTGTTCTCTAATGAAGCCGGTATGGGTAGCGCTGCGAACGCTGCTGCAACGGCAACACCGAACCCACCGCATCCTGCCTCACAAGGTTATGTGCAAATGTTAGGTGTATTTGTAGATACAATAATTATCTGTACAGCAACTGCAGCCCTTATTTTATTATCACAACAGCTAATACCTGATTCAGGAGTAACAGGTATTGCGTTAACACAAGCTGCACTTGAAGAACATGTTGGTAGTTGGGGAGCAACGTTTGTTGCAATTGCCATTTTGTTTTTTGCATTTACATCTATTGTTGCTAATTATTCTTATGCCGAAACCAATTTATTGTTTTTAGAGCATAACCATGCATCGGGTATGTTGATCTTCCGATTACTAGTACTTGGTATGGTGATGTTTGGTGCTCTAGGCGAATTGCCACTAGTGTGGACCCTTGCAGATGTTTCAATGGGTTTAATGGCTATCGTTAACGTAATCGCTTTATTTATGTTATCGGGTGTCGTTATTTGGTTAGCGAAGGATTACAATACACAACGTAAAGAAGGTAAATTACCTACTTTTGATCCTTCGCAAAACAAAAAACTCGATCAAACCATTCCTAAAGGCGCGTGGCGCAAATAATCAAGTTTAATTAATGTTTAATTGGGGAGCGTTTGTGCTCCCTTTTTTGTATCTACTAACTTTTCAAAAACAGACAATATGAATGTAATTTGCTGTTCGTTAAGCTTTGACTCGAGTTGCATGACAAGCTGCTCTTTGATTTGCGCTTTTAATGTTTGTCTTTGCTTGGCAGTTAATAATGGCTGCGATTGTTGATGATAAGCTTGCACGGCAGTGAGCGTATCCATCACCACGTCATTATCAAAGTCAATTAACGCTGTTTTAGCATTACTGATAGCCCGTTCAGATTTTTCAAAGACTGTGGATACTTGACCAACAAGCACGCTGACTTCATGAATTTTAAGTACATCGTTAATGTTCGACATAATAATAGCAACAGGAATAAGTACTAATGAGATTGCTAAACATAGCCCAAACACTGCACCAACCCAGAACTGATTTAAACCACCTTTAAATTGCTCCATTATCTTTCCTTGATCCCATTTATTTAATTCCGTTGTACCAGTTCAAAGTTTTATACTGCAAACTTTTTAACTAATTTGAAAAAGAATAAGGAAACTATAAAGCTATTTAGTGAAATAAAAAACAATTAGATTAATTTATAAACTGAAGTGTTAATGAAATAGATAGGAGGTGTTGTATATAAATGGTGCCCGGGGCCGGACTTGAACCGGCACGTCCTTACGAACGAGGGATTTTAAATCCCTTGTGTCTACCAATTCCACCACCCGGGCATCGGGTCGCTCGTATGAGCATGTGGAGTATTATATGGAGGCGGAACCCGGAGTCGAACCGAGGTAGACGGATTTGCAATCCGCTGCATGGCCACTCTGCCATTCCGCCTTATCGCTTCCAAATAATTGGAGCGGCACACGAGGCTCGAACTCGTGACCTCAACCTTGGCAAGGTTGCGCTCTACCAACTGAGCTAGTGCCGCAAATTTATTTCTATCAGTGATTTGTCCGTTGGTTCACAACCTTGAAGGTTGCGATGCTAACGTTCTGGCAACTGAACTAGTGCCGAAAACTTGAGTCTTTATCCAATAAACTATTTAAGTTTAAATGGTGCCCGGGGCCGGACTTGAACCGGCACGTCCTTACGAACGAGGGATTTTAAATCCCTTGTGTCTACCAATTCCACCACCCGGGCATCGGGTTTGCTATTTAAAGCAAGTGGATAAAGTTAATATGGAGCGGCACACGAGGCTCGAACTCGTGACCTCAACCTTGGCAAGGTTGCGCTCTACCAACTGAGCTAGTGCCGCATCATATTAACTCTAAAAAAAATATTTTTAAAACTACATTTGGTGTTGTAGTTAACCACAAATGGTGCCCGGGGCCGGACTTGAACCGGCACGTCCTTACGAACGAGGGATTTTAAATCCCTTGTGTCTACCAATTCCACCACCCGGGCATCGGGTTGCTCATAGAGCTGCGTGGAGTGTTGATGGAGGCGGAACCCGGAGTCGAACCGAGGTGGACGGATTTGCAATCCGCTGCATGGCCACTCTGCCATTCCGCCACATTAGATAATTGGAGCGGCACACGAGGCTCGAACTCGTGACCTCAACCTTGGCAAGGTTGCGCTCTACCAACTGAGCTAGTGCCGCTTTCTTTATCTTGGGGGCTATGCCCTCTCAACACGGACGCATTCTACAGAGATTATTAAACGCGTCAATATAAAAAATGCTAGTTTTGAACTGTTTGCTTATTTTTTATCTAAAATGGTGTGTAATTATACGTTTAGGATCAATTTTTGGTCAATTCAGACCATGCGGCAACTAAATACTGCAACATAGAGCTTAGCGTCAAGAATGTTGCAATGTATAAAAGACCATAGCTTAAGTAGATCATCCATGTATCAAACTGCCAAATCAAACCAATAATGGCTAGCATTTGTGCCGCAGTCTTAAACTTACCCATGTTTGATACAGCCACGTTATCACGCTTACCCTGCTCTGCCATCCATTCTCGTAATGCAGAGATTACAATTTCACGGCTAATAATAACTAATGCCGGTATCGTCATATATAAAGTTTGGTAATGACTTGATAAGGCAACTAATGCCGCACACACCATTACTTTATCAGCAACTGGATCTAAGAAAGCACCAAAAGGCGTTGATTGATTTAAACGACGCGCTAAATAACCGTCAAGGATATCTGTGATTGACGCAAGCCAGAAAACAAACGCAGCTGCGAAAAACGCCCATGAAAAAGGCAAATAAAATATCACCAAAAAAATGGGGATAAGAAAAAGTCTAAAGGTTGTGAGTGTGTTTGGAATATTCCACATAACTACTTGGAGATGTCTTTTTTTCTATATTCGCACGAAGGCTACGCCTTGTCATGCAAATGATTAAATATCTTTTCAGCCATTTCAGGGCTGATCCCAGGAACTTGTTTTAATTGGTCTATATTAGCAGCTTTTACCCCTTGCATGCCCCCTAAATATTTTAATAATGCTTGTCGGCGCTTTTGTCCAACACCGTTAATTTCTTCTAATAATGATTGAGTACGTTGTTTTTGACGTTTATTGCGATGTCCTGCAATGGCAAAACGGTGCGACTCATCACGAATATGCTGAATCAAATGCAGCGCTGGCGCATCTGAATCAAGTGGTATTGTTTTACGTCCGCCATCAATTAATAAAGTCTCTAAACCTGGTTTTCGACTTGTGCCTTTTGCAACACCCACCAGCAATGGCATCTTATTATGTGGCCAGTTTTCAAAATATTGCTCAGCACGAGATAATTGACCTTTACCACCATCGATAAATATGACATCTGGAATTTTTTCTTCATCAACTACTTTGTTGTAGCGCTTGTTAAGTGCAAACTCCATCGCTGCGTAATCATCGCCACCAGTTATACCCGTAACATTAAAGCGGCGATATTCTTTATTATTTGGACCTTGTGAATCAAACACCACACAACTTGCAATGGTGTTTTCACCCATTGTATGGCTGATATCAAAACATTCCATGCGATTAATATCATCAAGACGTAATGTTTCTTTTAGTTGTGCATAGCGTTTATTGATTGAGTCCTGCGTACTTTGTTTTACGCTGATGCTGTTAAGTGCATTTTTATTAGCGAGCTTTAAATACTGCGCCCGCTCTCCACGATTAGCAACTTTTAAACTGACTTTACGCTCAGAGATTGCCGTAAGCGCTTCACTTAAAGGCTCACTTTCTTCAATACTGAATGGTAAGATAATTTCTTTGGCAATGCGCCCTGTTGCACCGGGTGCTAAATAATACTGACCTAAAAAAGAGGTTAGGATTTCTTCTTCACCAGAGTCTTTTGGCACTTTTGGAAAATAGGTTTTACTGCCTAGCACTTTGTGGTCGCGGATCATTAATAAGTGAACCGCATTTAATCCATTTAAGTGAGCAAAGCCCACTACGTCCATTTCAGCATGGTTACCTGAAATAGATTGTTGCTCCTGCATTTTCCTGAGCAACAAAATTTGGTCTCGTACTTTTGCAGCAAGCTCAAATTTAAGTTCTTTGCTAGCTTGTTCCATCTTTGCAATTAAATCGGCAATAACTTCATGGGACTTGCCTAATAAAAACTTACGAACAAAATCCACTTCTTGCTGATACTCACCATCGGAGATTTTATTTACACAAGGCGCTGAACAGCGTTTTAACTGATATTGTAAACATGGACGGCTTCTGGCTCTATAATAAGCATCTTCACATTGACGTACAGGGAAGATTTTTTGCATTAAACGCAAACTTTCAGATACTGCCCCCGCACTTGGGAATGGACCAAAATACTCGCCTTTTATTTTACGGCTACCACGATGAAAAGCTAGGCGTGGGTGTTTGTGAGCAGTTAACAGAATATACGGATATGACTTATCATCTCGCAACAAAATATTGTAACGAGGCTGATATTTTTTAATTAGGTTGTTTTCAAGTAATAAGGCTTCGGTTTCAGTGTTGGTCAGGGTGACTTCAATACTGCAAATATTGCTTACTAGTACACGCGTTTTGCTATCAGTAACATTACTTCGAAAATAACTACTTACGCGCTTTTTTAAGTTTTTGGCCTTACCTACATAAATGACTTGCCCTTCACTATCAAGCATTCGGTACACACCGGGTTCACTTGATAGTGTTTTGAGAAAACGGGCTGGTTCGAAATCAGACATTGAGCAAATTAATGCGAGCTATCAATGTCGATCATTTTGTGGCGAATTGCTAAATGTGTAAGCTCAACATCACCACCTACATTTAGCTTTTCAAACATGCGATAGCGATAGCTATTCACTGTTTTTGAACTAAGATTCAAACGCTCTGCGATATCTTGCGCTTTCTCACCTTTGGTGATCATCAGCATAATTTGTAATTCTCGCTCAGACAAACTCTGGAATGGGTTTTCATCTGTACGGCCGCTGACCTGTGCAAGGGCAATTTGCTGTGCTATTTCAGGTGCAATATAGCGTTGCCCTGCATTTACAGCACGAATGGCGTTAACCATTTCATCAGAACCGGCACCTTTGGTTAGATAACCGTGAGCACCAATTTGCATTACTTTACTTGGGAATGGATCTTCACAATGCACAGTAAGTACAATAATTTTTACATCTGGGCAGTAGCGGCAGATTTTCTTTGTCGCTTCTAAACCGCCAATACCTGGCATATTCATGTCCATCAACACGATATCAGGCGAATGTTGACGGCAAAATTGCACCGCTTCTTCACCGGTTTTAGCTTCACCCACCACTTTAAAACCACGAACATCATCAAGTATACGTCTGATCCCTGTCCGTACAAGTTCATGGTCATCAACTAAAAGTACATTAATCAATGGAACACCCTCAAATAACCCAAATAGCTGCTTTCGCACAATTTAATGTGCCACATTAGCACAGAAAAAGTGAAACGATAAATCAAAATATCGTTCCACTCATTAATTTTAAGCTGATGCTTTCTCGCTGAAACGATCAACCCATAAAGCAATGATACCATCACCTGTTACATTACAGGCAGTACCAAAACTATCTTGTGCTAAATAAAGTGCAATCATTAATGCAACAGCGCCTTCATTAAAGCCAAGCATACTTGTTAAAAGGCCCAATGCCGACATAACAGCACCACCTGGTGCACCAGGAGCTGCAATCATTACAACGCCTAGCATCATAATAAATGGCAACATACCAAACAATGATGGTACATCCATATTAGGAGATAAGAACATCACAGCCATCGCACACGTCACAATAGTAATTGTTGAACCTGACAAATGAATTGTTGCACATAAAGGTACCGTAAAGTTAGCAACATCTTCTTTTACGTTATTTGCTTTACTTGAGCGAAGTGAAACCGGAATAGTTGCTGCACTCGACATTGTACCTAAAGCAGTAAAATACGCGGGTAGCATGTTTTTTACAAGCTCTAATGGGTTTCGCTTTAGTAGCAGTCCTGTAGATACATATAAAACCGTTAGCCATAACCAATGCATAATTAATGCAGCCAGCAGAACAATACCAAAAGTTTGTAGTGTATCAACCACAGTACCAGCGACTGTCATTTCAGCAAATACACCAGCAATGTAAAAAGGTAAAGCTGGAATAATTACTTTTGCTAGTAAGCCATCAATCACATCACGGCCCTGATCAGACACTTTCTTTAAAGTATCAAGCTGTAACTGGCTCATTCCAATACCAAAAATGAATGCTGCAGCAAGAGCCGTCATTACACTCATTAGAGGTGGAATTTCTAAATCAATAAAGCTACCCACTTCTGTGGCGACTTCAGCTTCAAACGTTAAGCCCCCATCAAACAATGGGATCATAGCGCTGACAAGTAAAAACGCTAAGGTACCTGCAATAACGGTTGAACCATATGCAAAGCCAACCGTTTTTCCTAACAAGTGGCCTGACCCTTTTGGTAAGCCAGCAATACCTGATGCGATAAAAAATAAAATAATTAACGGAATGGTAAAGGTGATCAACTGACCTATTATTTCTTTTACTGTGTAAAGGAGTTCAACACCTGTTAGTGGCACATACAAGCCCACTAAAATACCGGCAACAATACCAGCAATTAATTTTAAAATTAAATTCATAACGATCACTTCAATTTTTAGGTGGTAATCTTTTACCACGTTTTAGTTTACTTTTGTTATAAAACAGCCAAATTAACGTTTAACTGCGCAATTTACCACCAGAGCTTGGCAGAATCTAATTTGAACGTAAATATATGCGGCCTGTCGCGTTGCATTTGTTAACAAAGTTGCAAATTAATAACATGCTCGCAGTTTTGAATACCCATATAGTGCTTATGTATAAATCAATGTTGAGTGCCGCTCTGTTGAGTGTGCCTTTTACTAGCTTGGCCATCAGCCAACCTATCACCCTTCCTTTTATTGCAGAACAGCCAACAATTGACGGTAAGCTTGATGAAGCAAGTTGGCAACGTGCAAAAAAAATTACAATAGATAACGTCACTTGGCCTTATGAGAACAGTAAGAGCCCTGTTACTACCTACGCTTATGTCTATGAAGATGGCGAAACGTTATTTATAGGTTTTGAAGCGAACGACCCTAACCCAGAACTTATTCGTGCTTTTTACCGTGACCGTGACGCAGCTTGGGATGATGACTTAGTCGGGCTAAAAATTGATTCATACAATAACTCTCAATTAGCGTATCAATTTTTTATTAACCCACTTGGCGTACAGCAAGATTCAATAGAAAACGAACTAACTAAACATGAGAGCTCATCATGGGACGGTATTTGGGATAGCGTCGGTGTTATCCATGATAAAGGCTACACAGTTGAAGTTGCTATTCCCTTACGCGTACTAAATTTTGACGACAGCGTCGCAAGCAAAACCATGGCAATGGAGTTTTTACGCTTTTTACCGCGCAGTGAACGGTTGCGTATCTCTAATATGCAGATTGACCACGGTAACAATTGTTGGATTTGCCAAATGCCAAGTTACCAAGGTTTTGAACAAGCCAAACAAGGCAATAACGTGGCGATTATCCCATCTGTGGTGCTTGGCAAAAATGAGACCCGCGATATTGATGGCGCTCGAGTTGATGATTGGGAGTCAGAGAACAATACTGAAGCCAGCCTAGATGTAAAATGGGGGATCACTCCTGATATTACCCTAAATGCGACCATCAACCCTGACTTTTCTCAGGTTGAAGCGGATGTCGCACAATTGAGTGTGAACAATAATTTCAGTTTGTTCTTCCCTGAAAAGCGCGCCTTCTTTTTAGATAACGCTGACTACTTTGCCTCAACTCTCAACCTTATTCATACCCGTAATATTGCCCAACCAGATTACGGAACAAAGATCACCGGCAGCAAAAATGGCCATACATTTGCCGGCTTCATTGCCAATGACACACAAACCAATGTGTTGATCCCTGGCAATTTAGGCTCATCTCTTGTTGCCCTTGACGAGAAAAGTGAAAATGGCGCTATGCGTTATCGATACGATTTTGAGTCAGGGTTATCGCTCGGTTCAACTGCAACACACAGACAAAGTCATGATTATAAAAACACGGTTTACAGTATTGATAGTAAATACAAGCCAACAGTGAACGATGTTTTCTTAGTCCAAGTATTAAAGTCACAAACACAATACAGCCAAGATTTTATCGACGAGTTATGTGATGGTGATAACTGCTCACAGCCCGAGCAAGTAATTTGTGAATTAAATAGTGACTGCGACTATAACGAAGGCGTACTTCGTGTTTTAAGTAAAGAACAGCAATCAGGTACTGGCTACTACGTAAAGTATCAACACGACGAGAAGTACTGGCGTGCCTTTGCTGACTATAATTATCGCGATGCTGATTTAAGAGCTGACTTAGGCTTTATCTCACAAGTTGATTTTAAAAAGTTTACGACTGGCGGTGAATACCGCTGGTATGGCGATAAAGGCAATTGGTGGAATCGCGCTAACCTTTACGCCGATTGGGATATTACCCACAACGAAAATAATGAACTTCTCGAAAAAGAAGCACAAACTAGTTTTTCAGTCAGCGGCCCGTTGCAGAGCTTTTTTGAGCTCTCTGTTGAGCACCGTAACCGCACCGGCCTTCGCCACGATAAATCACGTTTAGATATTGATGGTAACACTGACTTGTTTAGCGAAAATGGCGTTGGTTTTTACAGTGACTTTAAACCAACCGCAGGGGTATTTGCCTCTTTATATATGTATACAGGTAATGCCGTTGACTTAGCTAATAATCGTGTTGGTGATAAGTTCCATATACGCCCTGTGCTGAATATGAACCTTGGTAAGCATTTTGAAGTGCGTTTACGCCATACTTATGAGCAGCTTGAAGCCGACGGCAGTGAAGTATTTACCGCCAACCTAAGTGATGTGCGTTTAACTTACCAATTTAATGTGAATAGCTTTTTACGCCTTGCAGTCATTTATACCGATTTAGAGCGCAATCAGGCTAATTACATTGATGATGTAGATAGCCAATATAAAAAGTTAGCCACTCAGCTGCTGTATTCTTACAAGCTGAACCCGCAAACGGTATTCTTTGCAGGTTATTCTGATAATGGCTATCAAGATGATGAGCTTTCATCAATTACTAAAGAGCAGCGTACGTTGTTTGCTAAATTTAGCTACGCTTGGTTGCTTTAATACCTTATTAGCGCATCTTTTGGTGCGCCCTCCCCTTTTTTTGTTTGCTTATTCCTAAACTATACCCAAGCCACCTCAAGATGCAGAATTCAGCGTTTCACAGGTGCTTAATATCAAGGCGTTACTTTGCAAGAATGGCAGTCCCTTTTAAGAAGTAACAACGATGAGAGTAAGTGCCTGTGAAGCGCCCAACGGGTTGGTTTAAAAGCGATTTATACTGCGTTATTGATTTTAGCAATAGAACCACTATTACTTGCAATCAATGCCTTGCCTAAATCGCTTTTAATTCCAACTGAAACTCGCACCTTGAGATGGTTTGGGTATATAAGCCTATTCGCTATATGTTATAGCCAAACTTTACTTTCGTTTTTTATTCACCACAGTAAAGTGTGACTATTACAGATCGCTAGCCTAAGCTATTCGATCACGATTGAATAAATTGCTTCCAAGGGAACACTATGTCTAACATTTTTGAAGATAATTCATTAACGATTGGTAATACTCCAATCGTAAAGCTTAACCGCGTAACCTCAGGTAATGTTTTTGCTAAAGTAGAATCACGTAACCCAAGTTTCAGTGTTAAATGCCGTATAGGCGCTTCAATGATCTGGGAAGCAGAAAAGTCAGGTGTATTAACCAAAGACAAAGAGTTAATCGAGCCTACTTCGGGAAATACCGGTATTGCACTTGCGTTTGTTGCTGCTTCTCGTGGTTATAAGTTAACACTGACTATGCCTAACACTATGAGCCTAGAACGTCGTAAATTGTTAAAAGCGTTAGGTGCTAACCTAGTTCTAACTGATGGCGCTAAAGGTATGAATGGCGCAATTGAGAAAGCAAAAGAAATTCAAGCAAGTGACCCTGAAAAATACATTCTTCTACAACAATTCGAAAACCCTGCAAACCCGAAAATTCACTTTGAAACCACGGGCCCTGAAATCTATGAAGCAATGGATGGTAAAATCGATATCTTCGTAGCAGGTGTTGGTACGGGTGGTACTATTACGGGTGTTAGCCGCTACCTTAAACTTGAAAAAGGTTTAAATGTTCAGTCAGTTGCTGTTGAACCAACTAACTCACCAGTGATCAGCCAAACCTTAGCTGGTGAAGAAGTAAAACCGGGTCCTCATAAAATTCAAGGTATCGGTGCAGGTTTCATCCCTGGTAACCTTGATTTAGAAGTTGTTGATGCCGCTGAGCAAGTATCAAATGAAGATGCAATTGCAATGGCGCATGAACTGATGAAAAATGAAGGCATTTTAGTAGGTATTTCTTCTGGTGCTGCAGTTGTTGCTGCAAAACGCCTTGCTGAAAAGCCTGAAAACGCAGATAAAAATATTGTGGTAATTTTACCAAGTGCAACTGAGCGTTACTTATCTAGTCCATTATTCGCTGAAGAGTTCAGCGATAAAGAGCTTGTTCAGTAAGAACGACTAAGTTGTCTAAAAAGGATGCAAAGATGCATCCTTTTTTATTACCTAAAATAGATAAAACCAATAAATTTACCGAGTTAACTTTACATCATGCTAATTTAGTCACACACTTAATATTAAGTTCACTCGTAAAACAACAAAAATGAAAAATATACTCTTAATTTTTATCCTGTTAAGTAGCAGCGTCCTTTTCGGTTGCGGCTCCGAAGACGCTCCAAAAGGCGAACAAAATACGCCAGGTAATGTGGCTACTCTCTATTTTGATGCCTTATATAACCAAAACGATTTGAATCTTGCCATGGAATACTCCACTCCAAAAATGGCGCGTATTATGAAATCTTATGGTACTGCTGGGCAGTTCGCTCGTAACCTTGTCAATATGCAATACGATGAAGTCGTAATTGAAGTCGATATGACCAATATGAGTTTACGCGAGCAATATGGCGATAAAGCCAATATCAATTTAATTTTTACTGGTTATTTTAATGGTAAGAAAGTTGATGATATGCGCAGTGTGAAAATGATACGTAAGAAAGGAAAATGGTACATAGAAAAAATTAATGCCGATCCATTTGCACGTTAATTTAAAACTAAAAAAGGGCCTGATGGCCCTTTTTTAGTATAAGAGTATTGATATTACTCTTCGTCAAACTCTTGATGTTGACGCTGTGCAGGACGCGCTAAGATCTCAACGTAAAACGATGTAAGCCCTTTAGCTTCGATATCGCTAATACACTTATTAATCTCTGCCACGTGAACGACATTGGCCTCATCCGCTGACTCACCAAACTTACAGTCAAATGCCCAATAGTCAGCACCTGCTGGGAGTGTTTTATTACGCTCACGTTTTAAGTATTTTTTTACTTCGTGCTTGGCTGCATCAACCATACGAGGATATTTAATTTTCTCGTGGTTTAGCGTGAATGTTTTCTTCATTATAGTCCTAGTAACTTGGTTCAATGACAATGGCATTAAGCCATAGGCTGCTATTATAACAAGCACATCTTAATTTAGCTGTACTTTTTGCCATTTTACTTAAATATAGTTTATTCAGAGTCTATGACAATTCGATTAAGCCGCTAATACTTAGGCTGTTGCTAAATGTAGAGGTTGATGTATAGCTTCATCATTTAGGCTGTCATAAAAGGCAGCTGCATCTATTTGTGGCCGCTCAACTGGTTTATTCTTTTCGTAAAAACGTTTTCTAACTGCAGGTTCACAGTTATCAATCACTTCAAGTGGCACATGCTGCCTATCATCACGTATATTCAGTGGTTCAGGATTTAAGCAATTACGCAACCTGATATCTGATAAACCACCTTGCAATAGCCTGTAAGCATTTTCTTGACCAATCAGCATGTCAAACTGCTCAGGTGCCAATGGTTGTGCTGGCCCTGCTCCTAATTCAGTTCGCAGAACAGATTCAGACACATCAGGGTTGGTTAATTCAGTTTTTGGTAGGTGAAACTGACTAAAATCGAGCACATCATGAGAAAGCATTGCTAGTAATAAAGCAAACTCCCCAGGGCGTTTCTCTTGAACACTTTTATTTAGACGATTATCGAGTTGACTCTCTGTGAGCAACAAACCATCAATTTGCATAGTCTTTAGCCAAATAGTTTCTTGATTAACCAGTTATCGGCATTTATGTAATTTTCTTTAGTTTTTTTCTTTACTTAAATAACCAGTTTGCTATTATCAGCGCCGTTGCATTGGAGGGGTTCCCGAGCGGCCAAAGGGATCAGACTGTAAATCTGACGGCTCAGCCTTCGCTGGTTCGAATCCAGCTCCCTCCACCACTTTTCTTATTTGAAAAGTGGGGCCAAATGCAATAGTAAAATCTGTGTGGAGGGGTTCCCGAGCGGCCAAAGGGATCAGACTGTAAATCTGACGGCTCAGCCTTCGCTGGTTCGAATCCAGCTCCCTCCACCACTCTTTACTCTTTCTAACTTTACTCTTTCTAACTTTACTCTTTCTAACTTTACTCTTTCTAACTTTACTCTTTCTAACTTTACTCTTTCTAACTTTACTCTTTCTAACTTAAGCTACCAACTCAAACTACTACCATTTGCTTTTAGCCAACTTTCTGCTTTTTTATAGTCAGGATAAAAATGGCACACTCGCTGCCAGAACTTAGCGCTATGATTCATATGTCTGAGGTGCGCAAGTTCGTGAATAATGACATAATCAATCACCCATGTCGGCGCGCTTGCTAAATGTAAATTAAATGCAAGCTCTCGGCGCTTATTACAACTGCCCCAACGACGTTTATAATGTTGAATCTTTAACTTTGCAGGTAAAGCTTCAGTCATTTGCAAACAGTAGTCATGAACACGCATTTCAATATAGCTCTCAAGCTTTTCATGTAAAAACCGTTCTAGCAGAGCTAAGTAGTTAGCTTCTTGATATTTGACCCGTGATGAAATAGATAAAGTGAGCCGAGATTGTGCATCTTGTTGCCAAGTGCTTTTAGGGCCTTTAGCAAAAATTATCGGCACACTCTGACCGAATAACTTAATAGTCGCGTTTACAAGAGGAAGTTGACGTCGTTCAGCTTGTGAGGATTGTCTCGCGATTTGTTCTGCGACCCAATCCTGTTTTGTCTTTAGCCAACCATCTATCTCAGTTTGTGAGACATAAAAAGGCGCATAAACAGTGAGTTTCTGCTCAGCAACTTTAATTGCAACTGTTGTTCTGCGTTTACTGCGCTTTAAGGTGTAATCTAACAAATATAAGCCAATTCAATTAATAAAAATGAGAGATTCCATTTTACCCTGCTAAATAGCTGCTAATCTATAAAGATGACTAACAAATAAGTTTTCGTCCTTATGCCTGATAAACCATGTTGTAGTTATACCTCACCAACAGGTAACAAGTGCCAAGAAACAGATATGGGCTCTGGATTTTGCTTTTGGCATGATAGTAAATTTGATAAATCAGGGCTAGACCTCACCCAAAAATTAGAGCGCTATGCAAAAAAAGGGGGATTATTAGAAGGCCTGCAACTGAAAAGAGCGAACCTTTCAGGACTAAACTTAATCAAACAGGATGACGAAGAAGGCTATGATCTCTCTTATTGTAATTTTTACCGCGCGAATTTAACGGGCGCTCACTTATTTAATAACAAAATCTCCAACGCCTCATTGATGAAAGCCAATTTACATAGCGCTAGTTTGCATTACTGTGATTTAAAAAATACCAACCTACTGGGTATTAAACTCAATGACAGCCGTATTGATAATATCGAACTGGGCGATCAATTATTACAAGAAGCGGCTGCATTTAAAGCTCGTAAAAATAAACAATTCGCAGAAGCCCGAGACTTATTTGAACAATCAGAAGAAATATACCGAAACTTAAGGAAAGCCTCAGAACATCAAGGGCTATTTGAGCTAGCCGGTAACTTTACATACAAAGAATTACGGATGCGCCATGCGCAGTACCCTAGAGGTTCAACCAAGCAAATTACTTCAAGTTTTATTGACATGCTGTGCGGTTATGGAGAAAAACCCGAGAATGTTATTCGCTTTAGCTTGTCACTAATTATTTGCTGTGCCTTTTGTTATTTCTTATTTGGGGTAAGTTATCAAGATTCAGTGATGCAACTAAGCGTTGAAAACTCATTTACAAGCAATTTATCGGCATTATTAAATAGTTTTTATTTCAGTGTGGTAACTTTTACAACCCTTGGTTATGGGGATATTACTCCGATTGGCTTTTCAAGGTTGATTGCAGCAATAGAAGCATTCTGTGGCAGCTTCTCGCTTGCTTTGTTCGTTGTTGTCTTTGTAAAGCGAATGACCCGCTAGCGCATAATATATGAGCCTATATGCTCCTTCGCTTGATACATTTTCTTATCAGCACGATTAATTAACTCCTCAGCATCTACTGTGCTATCAAGTGGTGCTGCTATAAGGCCAAAACTTAAATGAAGCTCTGGGTACTGTTGTTCGAATGCAGCTATTAGTTTTTCACAAATATTAACACCACTGTCTATCTCGCAATCAGGCAAAATGACACAAAACTCATCTCCCCCGTAGCGACAAGGAATATCAATCTCGCGTATATTTTCAAGTAAATATTGGCCTATATATTTAAGCACTTCATCGCCTTTTAAATGCCCTTGCGTATCATTTACTGACTTAAAGTCATCCAGATCAAAATACACAATGGTTAATGGTGATTTGTGCCGTCTTGCTCTGGCAAGATCCCGTTGTAATAACTCTTGCATGACACGGCGATTATATAGGTTGGTGAGTGGGTCAAGCTTCGCTAGCTTCTCAAGCTCTTGAGTACGCTGCGCAACTTTTTCTTCGAGGCCTTTTGCGTAAACTTCGGTGCGACGTTTCGCATTTTCAATTTCGCCCACCAAACTATCAATATAAGTGTCAAAGACCAAGGTGGTATCAAAGTAAATTAGCTTATCTATGATGTTTAGCGTTTGATTCAATTCAGCTTGATCGCTTATTGTCGCCCTAAGCACATTAAAAATGAGTTCTTTTAAAGTACACACTGCCGATAAATAGAGTTTTGGTTCAACCCCAATACGCTTATGTACCATGCCAATACGTAAGCGGTTATTAACATATTCATGTTCGTAACGACCACAAAATAGATCAATAATATATTGGCGTTGCGCATCTCTTAGTCGCGTTAAAGTATCCGCATCACCAATTAATAAAGAAATTTCATCAACTTCGGTTTGCTTTTTATAAAATTCATTCACTACATTTTCGATGGCTGATTCGATAATAGGTTTGTAGTTCAAAAGAGATGAGAGACTGTTTGAACTCAGCCCCAATAAGCTCATCCTATGCTGAATTTCGACATCATTAATTTGCATTTGCTCAACTAAAGTCTGCTCAGTTCTTCTCATCTACTCACCTCGGACTACTCCTTTTTAATTAAATATAGTCAAGGTTTTCAATACTACGTACTTAAGTGATAGGTTTTTCTCTAATTTAACAATAATTTGTATTAAACTAGCTTTATAAGCCGTTTCAAAAAAATATTATGCTCGCAAAATTTTTTATTACCAATCAAGACCCCAGCCTAATTGTCAGCGGTGTTTATGATCCAAGCTTAGTTGTACTTTCTATTGCTACCGCTATCTTTGCTGCTTATTTTTCACTCCATATCATTGATTTAGCGAACAGAACTCACTTTAATTCATACCGAAAATTAGGCAGTGCAACCGGTGCTTTGGTTATGTCAGGCGGGATTTGGAGCATGCACTTTATTGGTATGTTAGCTTTTTCTTTGTGCACCAACGTTGAGTACGACCCAACTCTGACATTTTTTTCATTCATACCTGCATTTTTAGCCTGCTACACCGCTTTTTCATTTTTGAGACGCAAAGATTTAAAGCAAATTCCAAAAACAATTAAACTGCTAATTGCTTCTGTGTTGCTGGGGTCAGGTATAGGAACCATGCACTATTCAGGCATGGCTGCCATGCAAATGAGCCCTCTACTTCGCTACGATCCAGTTTGGTTTGCAGCATCAATTGTGGTGGCAATTGCTTTATCTTTTGTAGGCTTATATGCGCGCTTTCATCTTAGCGAACATTTTAAAAAGCTAACCATGCTACAAACCCGTGTCATTTGCGCCATTATTTTTGGCTTTGCAGTCGCAGGAATGCATTACATGGGCATGGCGGCAACACGTTTTGTCGCAACCTCACCTTTGTTATCCGAAAACGTGCAAACGTCGCAACTTACTTTTATCGCCATTAGCGTTTCATTTGCCACCGTATTATTAACCGCTCTGGTTGGGATTATTAATGGCATGGTGCGTTTTCGTTTATTACTTGCAGAAAAATCAGCAGAAGAGTCGCGCCTAGATGCCATTTTAGGCACTGCAATAGATGGCATCGTCACGATTAATATTCATGGCATTATTTTAAGCTTTAATAAATCAGCAGAAACTATTTTTGGTTGGCGCCAAGACGAAGTACTAGGCAAAAATGTAAAACTATTAATGAACGACGATATTGCTGCTCAGCACGATGATTATTTAGCTGATAGTAGCAGGCATGAAGTTAAAAAAGTCATTGGCGTTAACCGAAATGTCTATGCAAAACATAAAGATGGTCACTTATTCCCTATTCGCCTAGGACTTGGTGAAGTAAAACAGCCTAATGCAGAAACACTATTTGTTGGCTTTATAACCGATCTAACAGAGCAACGTGCACTGCAGCAAAGTCTTGAAGAAAAAGAGAAGCAATATCGTACGTTAATGAACAATACCCCCGGCGCTGTATTTCGTTGCTTGTTAGATGAACACTGGACGATGAAATTTATAAGCCCAAGTGTTGCTGACTTAACAGGATATAGCCCTGAAGAGTTTACCAATGGCACAGTTACATTTGCTCAAATCATTAATAATGATGATGTAGTGCATATTGATGAAGTTATTGAAAAAGCCATAGCAGAAAAAAACCAATATGCTGTTGAATACCGCATTCGCCACCGAAGTGGAAAAGTTGTGTGGGTTTTAGACCAAGGAACAATTAACGAAAATAGTGACTCTGACCAAAAGTGGATCGATGGTGTACTCATTGATATCACTACTCGTCACGAATATGAAGAGTCACTTAAACAAGCAAAACAAGAAGCTGAAGCTGCAGCACAAGCAAAACAATCATTTATGGCAAATATGAGTCATGAAATACGCACACCAATGAATGCAATAATTGGCTTTAGCGACATATTAATGGATAGCCCACTCAGTAAAGAGCAACAAAAGCATATTATTACAGTGAATAAATCAGCTCGCTCACTGCTGCATTTACTCAATGAAGTCCTTGATTCTGCAAAATTAGAAAAAGGCAAACTCGATATTCACGCTGAGCACTTTAACTTACAAGCGCTACTCGACAACATCGTATCGACCTTTTGGCTCGAAGCTAAGCGAAAAGATATCCTGCTTGATTTGATCATCGCTGATAATGTTGCGCCTATTTATATTGGCGATGAATCCCGAATTCGCCAAGTGATGAATAATCTCATTGGTAATGCCATTAAATTTACAGAACAAGGTTCTGTAACGATTACTGTAAGTCAAACTCCAGATAAGCAATTACTTTTTGAAGTGCAAGACAGTGGTATTGGCATAGCGAAGCACCGCTTAGATGCTATTTTCCAGCCATTTGAACAAGCTGACGGTACTATGACACGCCGCTTTGGTGGCACAGGTTTAGGCACCACTATTAGTAAACAGCTTGTTGAATTAATGGGCGGTTCAATTGATGCTAATAGTGAAGAAGGAAAAGGAAGTTGCTTTTACTTCACCCTTCCTTTGCAAGAGGGTGATATTAACAAAGTAGATGTATTTTCTTGTAATCAATTGAATTTACCAAAGCTTCAAATATTAGTGGTTGATGATATTGAGCAAAATATTGAGCTGCTCAATATTTTATTATCTCAAGCTGGGCACACAGTAGTTACCGCTCAGAATGGCCTTGAAGCCATTGCTGCATTTGAGCAACAAAACTTTGATGTGATTTTAATGGATATACATATGCCAGAATGTGACGGAATAACTGCCTGTAAGGAAATCCGTGAAATTGAAAAAGTCAGATGCTTAAAAATTACTCCTATCATCGCTTTAACGGCGAGTGTTTTACAACAAGATAAAATTACTACAAAGCAAGCCGGGATGAATGGTTTTGCAAATAAACCTGTTGATATTAACCAGCTGAACCATGAAATCGCGAAAGTGCTTGGTTTAGAAGTAAATAAAGTCACTAGTAATAAAATGCGTGATGAAAGAAAACACATCAACTACGACAAAGGTGTTTTGATGTGGGGAAGCAAAGAGAAGTTAAATATGGAAATTGGCTTATTCCTAAGCAATCATCAACAGAGCATTCTACGACTGAAGGATCAAAAACTCAGTGAAAACGAACAAAAATTAATTTTGCATACTCTTAAAGGAGTCGCAGGTAATTTAGCCCTAGCAAAATTATTATATTTGTTATCAAACGCTGAGAAAGAACGTGAAAAGGAAAGCTTCCCTTCACTCATTGCCGAATGCGAACAGGAATGGCAAACTCTAATTGCATTGCTTGCAGATCAGCAGCAGCCCAGTTCACAACAGCAACGTATACACGAAGTGTCATTGGACGCATTTATTAGCCAAATTGACACACTGCAAGAGCAAGCTGAGCATGCAGAAATAGACGATGATTTATTAAGCCTGGTGCAATCCCAAGCACCTACAACCTATAAAGAGCAGGTTGTTGAAATTTGTGCGCATTTTGAAAACTTTGACTTTGATGCAGCAAGTACCGCTTTATTAACTTTAAAGCATACAGTCCAAGCTGCTAAGGAACACCTATGACACAACTCTCAGAACGTGCAAAGATTTTGGTCGTCGATGATGAACCTGCAAATTTAAAAGTGATCCGTGAAGTACTTGCTAACGATTATCGCTTATCGTTTGCTAAATCTGGGGAACTTGCTCTTCAACTTATTGAGAATGAACCACCTAAGTTGATTTTGCTCGATATTATGATGCCCGATATGAGCGGCTTCGAAGTCTGTAAAGTGTTAAAAGCAAATCCTAAAACAGCGCATATTCCTGTTATCTTTGTTACGGCACTTTCACATGAACAAGATGAATCTGAAGGCTTTGCTCTTGGTGCAGTCGATTATATTACCAAACCAATTAGCCCCGCAATTGTCAGGGCTCGGGTTAAAAATCACTTATCTCTGGTGCAAGCTGAGCAACTGCAATTAGCTCATATTGATTTGATTCAACGTTTAGGTCGAGCTGCCGAATATAAAGACACTGACACCGGTGAGCATATCGCAAGAATGAGCCGCTACAGTAAAGTACTCGCCCTTGCCTATGGCATGAGTGAGTATGAAGCCGAGCAGCTTAAACAGGCTGCCCCAATGCATGATGTTGGTAAAATCGGTATTCCCGACGCCGTGCTTTTGAAACCTGGGCGCTTAAACGAAAACGAATACGAGCACATGAAACAACATGCTTTAATAGGTGCGAAGATTTTAGAAAACTCACCTTCGCCGCTATTACAATTAGCTCATAAGCTTGCCCTTGAACACCATGAAAAGTGGGATGGTACGGGTTATCCGTATGGCCTTAAAGGCAAAGAAATCAGTATTGAAGGACGTATTGTAGCTATTGCTGATGTATTTGATGCTTTAACCTCAAAACGCCCCTATAAAAAAGCCTGGTCGATTGAAGAAGCCCTCGACTTATTAAAAGATGAGGCAGGTAAGCATTTTGATCCGCAATTAGTTGATTTATTTATCGGCCAAATAGATAGCATCATAGAAATCAAAAACACTTATACCAGCTAATGGCGAATTAAAGGCCTCATTTGAGGCCTTTTTTAATTGCTTCATAATCATGCGAAGTAATTTCATGGCTATTACCAGCACAATCTTTAAAATACATTGAGTAAGTAACACCATGGTCGGCAACAACAGTTTTAATATCAAATTGAGCTAAATGTTCAAGCCATTCTAGAAACTGTGCTGCATTTGCGCCAAAAGCAATCCCCTTGCTTCTACCCTCAGCTTCAAACAGTGCCAGACGAATCGTTTTTGCTTGATCTTCTAGGGTTAACGGACCTTTTCCTTCATCCCAAAAAGCAAGCTCAGGAACGACGGTAAAACCAAGTACCTGTTGATACCAGCCAACAGCTTTAGCTAAATCATCAACATTTAAGTGGCAATGGTCAACACCACATAAAGATGGAATAGCCATATTACTCGCCAATTTCTGTTTTTAACTGTTCTAAAAATTCGAGCATATAAGCTGTGCGTCTTTTGGCTTCATCTTTCGCTGATGGCGTGTTCATACTCTCGCTAATGTTTAACAGCTTAATGAAAAAATGATCGAGGGTGTATTTTGTATCATCGGGTTCGCGGTTTAAGCAAAATGGATCGTCTTTATGGTACAGATAGCGACCAATTGAGCCCCCTACCTTCATACAGCGGCTAACACCGATTGCACCTAATGCATCCATTCGATCTGCGTCTTGTACTATTTGCGCTTCGACACTTTCAACTTTGATATTGGCACTAAAGCTATGTGCCACAATAGCATGATGAATGGCACTGAAATACTGCTCTGGATAATTAATTGAGGCTAAAAAACTTAACGCCTTGTCTGCAGCCATGGTCGATGCTTTTGCCCGATCTGGGTGGTTTTTTGCAACCGCAACACAATCATGTAACCAAGCTGCGGGTAACACCACAGCCATTTCTGCCTGCTCGGCAATACATAATTGTTTTGCAACCCTCACTACTCGCTCAATATGACTAATATCGTGTGCGACATCGGCATGAAGTAAAGACAAAATAAAGTCTCGACACTGAGTTTCTAAAGCTGCAAAGTCTATTTCTGGCTGCATATACAGACTATCACCATTAACTAATTGAAATTATGCTTACTTTAGCGTGGTTGCTGGATTTGTTCAAAACATTCATTGTATGTTTGTCAGTGCTTCATTAAACTATGCCCCCTTTTGTTTGACGCGAGAATCCCTATGTCATCTGCTATTTACCTGCAAGCTGGTCGAGAAAAATCACTAAAAAGAAAACACCCATGGGTGTTCTCAAAAGCCATTAAAAAAGTAAAAGGTAAGCCAGGACTAGGTGATACTGTCACTATCTATGACAATGACGGCAAATTTTTAGCGATTGCTGCTTACAGCCCGCAGTCGCAAATTCGTGCTCGCGTATGGAGCTTCGATCAAAACGAAATCATTGACCAAGCATTTTTTGAAAAGCGTTTGCGCCGTGCCTATGATGCGCGCGAACAGGTGATCAGCGAAGGCGGCTTAACGGGTTTTCGTTTAAGCGCTGCTGAGTCTGATTACTTGCCAGGCATCACTATCGATAAATTTGATAATGTACTGGTGTGCCAACTGCTTAGTGCCGGTGCAGAGCGCCATAAAGGTGAAATTGTTGCTGCACTAATGACTATTTTCCCAGGCTGCGATATTTATGAACGTTCAGATGTTGATGTTCGTACTAAAGAAGGCCTTGAGCCAATCAAGGGCGTACTTTGGGGTAAAGAACCAACAGAGCCAGTCGTCATTGAAGAAAATGGCTTAAAACTCGAAGTAGACATTCTTGAAGGCCACAAAACTGGCTTTTACTTAGACCAACGTGATAGTCGTGCAGCTCTTGAGCGCTTTGTTAAAGACAAAACAGTATTAAACTGCTTTAGCTACACAGGTACTTTCTCGCTCTATGCTTTACGTGGCGGTTGTAAACACGTTACTAACGTCGATGTGTCACAGCCAGCGCTCGATACGGCTAAGCGTAACGTTGAGCATAACAAACTTGACTTATCTAAAGTTGATTTTGTGAAACAAGATGTCTTTAAGTTATTGCGCCAATACCGTGATGAAGGTGTGCAATTTGATACTATTGTTATGGACCCACCAAAATTTGCTGACAACAAAGCGCAATTAACCGGTGCATGTCGTGGTTATAAAGATATTAATATGATTGCGATGCAAATCTTAAAGCCTGGGGGAACCTTACTGACATTTTCATGTTCTGGGTTAATGGAACAAAATTTATTTCAGAAAGTGGTTGCGGATGCTGCCCTTGATGCAGGTAAAGACTTATTGATCATGGAGCGACTAAATCAAGCTGCCGACCACCCGATTGCTGGCAGCTACCCTGAAGGTTTTTATCTTAAAGGCCTAATCTGTAAAGTATACTAAGCAAAGAGATTAATTAAAATTTACAATTTCTAAACCGGCACTCAAGGAGCCATCTTGCTCCTTGGTTGCTCGTATCACCCGTGCTGTAGCATCAAATGAGGTAATAGCGGTGCTAGTCGAAGCAATTAACACGCGATAAAGACGGCCTATTTCTAAAGCTTCATCAAGATGAATTGCAAGCCCTGTTGCACTTAAGTCAGTGCATATCGCCTCAATTTCTGCGCCATTAGCAACATCTAACGGGATAAGTTTTGCAGGGGTATGAATTTGCATGCGGCGAAAGTCGCGTTTCTCCTCATGAAACATATGGCCTCCTATACCAGTGTTTTTATTTTCTCTATTAATGTTTTAACAGAAAAAGGCTTCACTACATAGGCGTCGCACCCAGCATCAAACCCCGCTTTTTGTTCAAGCTCGGTTTCAAGGCCAGACACCATGACAACAGGGATTTGCTCTGTTTCTGGGGTGTTTTTTAGTAATCGACAAGTATCATAACCATCTAAGCCCGGCATACAAACATCTAACAGTATAGCATCTGGCGGCTCAGCTATGGCTGACGTTAAACACGATGTGCCTGAGTTTGCATAGCTTAACGAAAACTCATCTCCAAGGCTTGCTTTGAGCATTTCAAAATTAAAATATTCATCATCAACGACCAAAATGCTTGGTCGCGGTCGATTTACCGCTCGCTCAGGAACTGAGATCGGTCTTTCCTTTTCAATGCCCACATAATCTCCTTTTAGCATTTGTGTTTGTAACTTAAAGCAAGGAAGCGCTTAGCTCACTGCTCATTCCTTAGTATTATAACTCACATTCTTTGATTGCGTTTAAAACACGTTTAGCAGATACAGGATAAGGCGTCCCTAGTGTTTGTGCAAATAAAGAAACACGTAACTCCTGTTGCATCCAAAATATCGCGCTTATTTCTTCGGGAATAGGCATACCCTTAGGAATTTTATTCGCTAACTTTTGATATTGCTCAGCCACTTTTTCAAGTTCAAGCACGCACAGCCTGTCACGATTAGGGTCGACTGGTAATTTTTCTAAGCGTCGTTCAATGGCTTTTAAGTAACGAATTAAATCCGTCATTTTTGCTGCACCATGCTGGCTGACAAAGCCTTTAAACACCAAGCTTTGTAACTGTGATTTAATATCACCGTGCGCCGAGATCATAGTTAAATCAACACGACCTTTCATACGTTTATTTAAGCCATGAGCTATACTCAGCACTTGCTCTACTTGGGTGGCAATCTCAACAACAGTATCACCGAGCTCTCCGCGAATTTGCTCCTTCGCTTTTTCAAATGCATCTGCAGTACGGATGTTGCCATATTTAGTTAATAGGCTATCCACTGCTGCGGCGATACAATCATTAATTAGGTCATTCACCTTACCAAAAGGGTTAAAGTACAAACCTAATTTAGATTTATTTGGTAAATTTTGCTGTAAATATTTAATCGGTGATGGCACATTTAATAATACTAAGCGACGTAAACCTTGTTGGTGCGCCTGCTGTGCTTTGTGTTCATTATCAAATAGCTCAACCGCTGCAGAATCTTTCTTATCCACGAGTGCTGGAAACGCTTTGATTTCGTATTGACCCTGCTTTTTCACATAAGAGCTTGGTAACTCACCAAAGCTCCACTCGGTCAAATCGGCTTTCTCTATGCCCTTGTCGGCTACTTTCGATAAGGTATCCGTTACCTTGCCTTGTAACTGGGCTTTCAGCTTTGCCAAGTTTAAACCACGAGCGAGTAACTTATTGTGTTCATCACGTACTTCAAACTGCAAGCGTAAATGCGGAGCAAGGGTTGATAAGTCCCACGCATCAGACTCCACACGAACCCCTGTCATACGTAACAAACGAGTGCTGATTGCATCAATTAGGCTGCCTTGCATAGGCTCAATTGCAGCGAGTACGGCGTCGGCATAGTTTGGTGCAGGCACAAAGTTGCGACGAATTGTCTTTGGTAGCGACTTAATTAGCGCACAAATTAACTCATGTCTAAATGCTGGAATGTGCCAATCAAAGCCTGTTTCTTGTACTTGGTTTAGAAGCGCTACCGGAATTTGTACCGCAACACCATCAACTGCCTGACCCGGATCAAAATGATAAGCCAGAGGTAATAACAAGTTGTCCTGCTGCCAAGTATCAGGGTAGTCAAACTCAGTGACATGATCGGCACCATGCTGCATTAACTCTTCTCGAGACATGTGCAAAAAGCGCTTATCCTTTTGCTTTTGGCCTTTCCACCACTTATTAAATGCGGCACGATTATTTATATCTTGTGGAATTTTCTTGTCGTAGAATTCAAATAAGGTTTGTTCATCGACCAAGATATCACGCCGACGTGATTTATTTTCGAGTACCTGAATATCTTCAATTAACTCTTGATTATACTGTAAAAACCCTTCATTTTGACCCAGCTCTTGTTCTACTAAAGCTGTACGAATAAACAACTCACGACTGACTTTAGGATCAATATTGCTATACACACAGCGGCGCTTATTAACAATTAACAGCCCATACAAGGTTTGCTGTTCAAACGCGATAACTGCACCAGGCTTTTTCTCCCAATGCGGTTCGCTGTAGCTGCGCTTAACTAGATGTTGCGCAAAGCCTTCAACCCATTTCAAGTCTATACGCGCGTTGATTCGAGCATAAAGCTTGCTCGTTTCAACAAGCTCTGCCGACATAATCCATTTTGGGCTCTTTTTAAATAAGCCTGAGCCAGGGAAAATATGGAACTGACTATTGCGTGCACCTTTATAAAGCTGTTTTTCATCCTTAAAACCAATATGGCTTAACATACCGCTTAATAAAGATTGATGGATTCGGTCACTATCAGCAACATTGGTGGTAGCCTTCATGCCCATTTCATTACAAACCGTCGATAGCTGATAGACTATATCTTGCCATTCACGGATGCGCATATAGGCTAAGAAGTCCTTTTGGCATAACTTTCTAAATTGGCTATTGCTCAATTCTGATTGCTGCTCTTCAAGGTAATTCCACAGATTTAGAAAAGCGATAAAGTCTGAATCTGGATCATCAAAACGACCATGTTTTTCGTCTGCTGCGCCACGTTTTTCTTGCGGTCGTTCTCTTGGATCTTGAATAGACAATGCCGCAACAATAATGATCACTTCACGCAGTGCACCTAAGCTATCAGCAGTTAGCACCATTTTCGCTAGACGTGGATCTACCGGTAATCGACTTAAGCTCCTACCTGACTTAGTCAGTTCGGTTTTCTTGTGACGTTTTGCAGGCTTAATGGCTTCGAGTTCTTCAAGCAACGTCAAACCATCGTTAATATTACGACTATCAGGCGCTTGCACAAACGGAAACTGCTGCATGTCGCCAAGTCCCAAACCGAGCATTTGCAAAATAACAGAGGCTAAGTTGGTGCGTAAAATTTCAGGATCAGTAAACTCTGGGCGCGAATTAAAGTCTTCTTCACTGTATAAGCGAATACAGATACCCGCTTCAATACGACCACAGCGGCCTTTTCGCTGATTGGCACTTGCCTGCGAAATTGGTTCGATCGGAAGCCGTTGTACCTTAGTACGATAGCTATAACGGCTAATGCGCGCAGTGCCTGGATCGATAACATAGCGAATACCTGGCACCGTTAATGACGTTTCAGCAACGTTGGTGGCTAAAATAATATGACGGCGGCTGTGCGGCGCAAAAATTCGGTTTTGTTCAGCGTTTGATAAACGCGAATAGAGTGGTAAAACATCCGTGCCTTTGAGGTTTCGCTTTGATAACGCATCAGCAGTATCGCGAATTTCTCGTTCACCATTCATGAAAATCAGAATATCGCCGGGGCCTTCATCGCAAAGCTCATCGACAGCATCAAAAATCCCCTGTAATTGGTCACCATCCGCTTCCATATCATCTTTGTTGATTTCAGTAGTTGGTCTATAGCGAACGTCTACTGGGAAAGTACGGCCTGATACTTCAATAATTGGCGCATTATCAAAATGTTTAGAAAAACGCTCAGGGTCAATCGTCGCTGAGGTGATGATAACTTTTAAGTCTGGTCGCTTTGGCAGTAAATTTTTTAAATAGCCTAAGATGAAATCGATATTCAGACTTCGTTCGTGGGCTTCATCGATGATAATAGTATCGTACTGATTTAGGTATCTGTCTTGTTGAATTTCAGCCAGCAAAATACCGTCTGTCATCAATTTAATGTAGCTATTGTCAGAGACTTGGTCGCTAAAGCGAATTTTAAAACCCACTTGTTGACCTAGCTCGCACTGCATTTCTTCTGCAATACGATTCGCTACACTGCGTGCAGCGAGTCGACGAGGCTGAGTGTGGCCAATGTATCCATCAACACCTCGGCCAAGCTCTAAGCACATTTTTGGGATCTGCGTGGTTTTACCTGAGCCTGTTTCACCAGCAATGATCACGACTTGGTTATTGGCGATGGCCTGTTTAATGTCATCTTTCTTTTGGCTAACTGGTAGTTGCTCTGGGTAAGTCACTTTTGGCAAGGCAGCCAAACGTTGCTCGCGCAATTGCTGAGAACGGCTAATATCTTCTGCTATTTTTTGCGCTATGTTTGCTTGCTTAGTTTCATCGTTGATTTTTTTGATGCCATGAAGGCGTTTTTTGAAGATGAATTGATCTTTGCGTAAACACGTTTTTAATTCGCCGAACAGCGGACCTAGGTTAACCACCCGATACCCTTATATTTCTTAACCAATAGATTGATATTGTATCAAATAATCTATCAGGTGGTCATGGCTTTATTTATGCCAATTCGCTTAATTAAGTGAACCGTTTTGAGGCAATAAAATCTCGTTGATAACAAGGCAAAAATTTCGTTGTTTAATTGTTCTCGGCAATTGCTCTACTTCCTGCATCCATGCAGTCGTAAATAAGTAATATTTAACGCAGTTAGCGACAGATTTAATCCCTCAAAATGATTAAGGATTATTGCGAGTTGGCATCACCCTCTCTGTTGGGATTGGCATTGCACAAACGTTGATGTAATCAGGGCTTTCAACAAACCACGCTTCAACGCGATTTTTACGCGCTTCAATGAGGGCTATAAACGCATTTGAGTCTGTTTTCATGACCCGAAATTTACTGTTGTCTGTGTCTTTAATATCTGCTAATAGTTGCATATCTGTAATGGGGTTAAATGTCTGACCTTCAGTGGCTTTACGCTGTAAGAGATTAAAATGTTCCATCCCTTCTAAAACGCGACCAAATACAGTGATGTTACGGTCTAAATAGCGCTGGCTATTCCCTATGGTCACATAAAATTCTGTACCACCTGAATTGATATCATTATCGCGAGCCATAGCAAAAACACCAGGGCAATGTACTTGCCATGTTTCAGTTTGGCTTTGGTTTTGTGCCACAGCAAAGCCGTTTAAAAAGCCCGTTTTAGCTGCATAACCATCAGGTCCTTTGAGCTCTGTAATCTTTAGAGGAGTCTCGGTACGTAAGTAAAACTCAGCGGGTAAGGCTTTTTTAGCATTTTTAACAGGTTTGCTTTCGCTGACATCGCCTCCTTGTGCTACAAATCCTTCAACAAAGCGATACACACTCAGGCCTTGATAAAACCCTTCTTTGGCAAGCTGTCGCATGTTGTTTGCGTGCGTAGGCGCCAATTTATCGTTTAGTTCAATATAAGCAGCACCCGTAGGTAGGGTTAGTTTAATGATGTTCTGGGCACTAACAGTTCGCCATTCACTATCGCTGGCAGTTTTAATGATTTCGCCAGCAGAACGTTTTTGACTGGTTTCTTTTCCATGAGTTGGTGCAATTAATACCGCACCAAGACACAAGGTTAATAGTCTTAATTTCATTGTTATTATCTTTTAAGTAGTTAACAATTCAGCCTATTAATTTATGCCCCAATAAGCAAGTAAAAGCGACTTATTAAGGCAATGCTCATTATTAATCCCAATCAAATTTATAGAGAATATCAACATTTTGATAAAGGCCACTGGTCACCTCAATGTACAATTGTGACAACAATTGATAGCGCACAGCAACTTCACTTAACGAATCAAAAATACCAACACTGTATTTGACTTGAATGCCCGGTGTAAGATAGCCAGATATCTCAACTTTTGTATCGTCACCACTACCACTCGAACTTAAGCTTACATCTGACAAACCAAAACTTTCGCCTATCTTAGACACCACCCCCTCACTGCGGTTTACACCTTGGGCAAGCAATAATTGTGTTAACATGGCATCAGTCGAGCTGTCACCTTCATCAAGAGGTTGTCCATTTAGCAAATAAGCCAGGGCTTGACCCTGATCCATCGCTGGCTCTGAAAATACTTTTAACGAAGGCTGTTCAACATTACCTGTTAAGGTGATCCCTGCCACAACACCATTTGAGGTGTTATCAGGGTTACGAATCGCTTTGATATTTAAGTAAGGTTTATCAATTGAGCCACTAAACCCCACCTGACCAGTACGGATTTGCAAGTCTTGTCCAAATGCACGGTATGTACCGTCTACTAGGTTCAATTCACCCGTTGCTATCATAGGAGTGACTTGGTCCATACTTATATTTAAATCACCTTCAACTTTTGACTTAAGGCCAAAAGAATCTATTCGTACATCATTCTCAACCAATACTTTTAAATTTATCGCATAGTCAAATGGTACTTTCTCAGATTGTTGCTGCTCAATATCAACAATCACTTCATCATCGCTGACTTGTACTGCGCCCTCTGGTAGCTCTTCAATAGCAATTCGGCCCCATGGCACCACGACTTGGCCATCGAGATTAAACGCATTATTCTTCAATGACATAGTTAAATCTGGTGATACTTTAAAGGTAACATCTTGCTGGGCACGCACAAAAAACTCTTTACCGTTCAATTTCACGTCAACGTCTGGTAAATCTTGCTGCCAATCGACACCGCCAGATAAGTTAAGTGCGCCCCCTTCAGTGTCTTTCAGCTCACCCGTGAGCTTTGCACTTTGGTTATTAAAGGCAATGTTTACATATGAATTTTGCAGCGATACGGGCAATGTTGCCCCTTCTAGATTGATTTTTTCAACATCAAATTCACCATTGAGTAATGGCTCTTTCAAGGTGCCTGCGATTGCTAAACGGCCTTTAATATCGCCTGTTAATTGTTCAAGTGATGCAATAAAGGGTCTTAAGTTTGTTAACTCAATTTTCTCAATAACCAAGTCGCCCGCTAAGGTCTGTTTATTTTGTATATCATCAATGTTGAGCTGTGAAGTCACTTTACCTAATACGGATGAATCAAGGGTGGCATTAAGTTTACCAACTTGCGCATCACTCATTGCCGAGATATCTAAAACCTCTACCGGTAATTTATAGACATTTGCACCATCAATTAAGGATGCTTCTAGCTGCTGTGTTTTGATATTGGCACGAATCGTTTTCAATGCGCCATTATTCCAATTAGCAACAAACTCCCCGTTTGCATCGCCAATTACTTTCAAATTATCTGGTAAGAAGTGTTTAAATTCAGCAATAGATAACGCAGCAAGCTTTGCATTCAACTGACCTAATTGTTTAGTTTGCTGCAAGGTCTCAAAACATAGTTTTGAGTTATCGCTTTGCCAGCAGTGCGCGGCTACATTAAAGTCAAAGGTTTTGGTATTTAGTTGAATATTAACCGGCTTATTAGTACCAAAGCGCACCTGATTATCGGTTACAAGAATTTGACTTAACGCACCTTGCCAGATTTCTTTATTAAATTTACCGTCAACATCAAATGATGCTTTCCCTTGATCTGCATCGAGTAAAAAAGCTAAATGGTGATCAGTTTTATCTCCACTGGCATCTAACTCAATTTGATTAATTTTATGTTCGCCTACACTTGCAGAATCAAGAATAAGTGACAGGTCAGTTTGCCAGTCTGCGGCATAATCGAATTGCCCTTTTAATGTTAAACCATCGACCTGGATATCTTGATAACTCAACGTATGAAGTACCATATTTAAATCAACCGTTGGCGCGAGTCGCTTTCCACGTAAAGTCAAATCAGCAAACCCCTTACCTTGCATAGGCAAGATATCTTGACCACTTGCATCTAAACGCATTTTACCTTCGACGCGCCATACATCATCTACCTGACCTGATAAGGCAATTTCATTTTTACCACTTTTCACTTCAAGCTTTTTAAAACTCGCATGTAAGCTGCTATCAAGTTCAAAATCCGAAAGTAAGGTCACAGGAACTTCATTTATTGAACCATTTAATTGCGTGTTATCTAACGCAAGCTGCCATTCACTTGCCTGTAAATTGAATGAACCCTTAAACTCACCGGATAAGTCACTGCTCAGTGCATCCGTTAAGTATTGTGCTTTTAAGTGACTCAAAGTTCCTTTAAATTGACTTTTTACCCCATTTGACCAATCAACCGAAGCGGTTACTACTGCGTTACTGTCATTCGCATTAAGGTTTAATTGCTTCAGTTTTGCACTTGTTAAGCTACCCTGTAGTTGCGATTTCACAGTCATTGCCGGTAACGCGTCTAACTGTGTGACTAAGCTCAAATCGACTTCATAAGCATCGGCGTGGCCTTTGGCTTGTAAATCAAAGTCAGTTAATTGCAGGTTTTGTGTATTAGTTTCAATTTGCCACTTTTCTATCTGGCCTGTTAAATCAAATGGAAAATTTGTTTCTCTTAAATTCACAGTCCCTTTTAGCTTTGCTGGGTATGTCCCCTGAGTTACTAAATCTAACTTTAAATTAGCAAGTGGGCCTAAAACAGTTAAATTAGCTTGATGCTCAGTGTTACCTACCGACAGCGAGCCACTAACAGTATTATCACCAGAGAGTTCAGCCGTTAGCTTGGTTTGTAATTGCCATTGCTGATAGCGTGCAGCAAGTTTTTCAAGGTTAATATCACTGCCATTAACTGAAGCGACCAATTCAATATTTTCAACCAGCTGAGCCTCTTCTACCCCAGAAGGTGTAATAGCAACCTTGCTGATTCGAAATTGATTAACTTGGAGGTTAACCGGGAGCGTAGTATCGATTTCTGGTAGTGCCGGTACCTCCTTTAGTGGAGTCGACTTAGGCTGCTCTTTAGTTTCATGCAATAACACCTCTATGTCAGCAATATTCAATGAATTCACTGTGACGTCTGATGCTTCGGCGCGCCCCTCAAGGCTTAATTTATTTACTGTTACGTCGGCACTGGCATGCACTAAACTAAACCGATTAATTGCAACTCGGTTTAGAGTGATTTTTATTGGTAAGCTAATTTGTGTGGCTTGTTCTACTTCTTGCTCTGATTCATTACGAGGTTCAGTTGATGAAGCTTGCTTTTTAATATTTAAATCAATCGACTGGGCGCTTAAATTTTCAATACAAATACCATCACAACGCCACCAGAACAAATCAACTTTTAGTTGCTTTGCATCAAGCATGATACCTTGGTTTTCAAAGAAAACATCAAACGCATCGTTATATAAAAAACGCCCTGATGGCAACTTAATTGTTAAGCCATCAACTAGCTTATTAGCAGAGTATGCAATAAAGTGATTACCGGGTGCTGTGAACAACAAACAAAACACAATGACTGCCAAACTTGTCAATGTAATTGATAGAACCTTGGTTATCTTTTTTAACATCTTCATTAGATTTCAGGCCCTATGGTAATACTTAGTCGAGTGCTTTTACTTTCTTTTGTCAGACCCCAAGCATGGTCGATACGCACAGGACCAACCGGTGTTAAATACCTAAAACCAAAACCAGCCCCAACTTCTACACGATCAGTAAAATCATTTGTCGCGGTACCACTATCAACAAATAAGGCTGCTCGCCAATGCTCGGCAAATTGGTAGTTATATTCAACGGTTCCGCTCATTAAATATTTACCACCTATCAAACGTCCTTTTTCATCTTCAGGCGAAATAGATTCATAAGCAAAACCACGCACACTTTGGTCACCACCCGCATAAAAGCGCAAAGATAGAGGAACTTCATTGATATTATCGACCAGCATTGCGCCTAGGTTGGCTCTTAAAAACAGCATATGGCGATCTGCAAACGTGGTTAACCAAGCATTTTGCAGTTGTAATCGCAAAATGTTAGTTGAAGACATCATATCTTTTAAACCAAATTCGGCTGACATCATCCATTGATAGCCTTTATATGGCGTTGTGCCTCCTTCAGTGTCTTTCTTGGCATAACTGATGCCAGGCATTAACATTTTTGCACTTTGCTGTTCATCACCAATACGGTAAGTTTCATAGTCACGCCTTAAAAATGCAGTGCGTACCCAATCGTCGTCTGTTAGCCATTGGCGCTGTAATTGGCCTGTAAATATGCGGCTATATAAATCATTGGTTAATTCGTCTTCTAGTTTGTAGCCCAAAGAAAAACGCCATAAATCATCGTTAGGGTCATCTACAGGTACCGTATAGCCGAGAGAGATATCTTGCTGACGTTCTGATACATTCAGATTGCTCTCTAAGTAATGACCATCTTCAGTGATCCAGGGTTTTGTCCATTTAAAGCGAACTTTTGGCCCAAGGTCGGTGCTATAACCGCCACCCACTTCGAAGCTATTTGCAGGTTTATGTAACACATCAACATTAATTGGCACTTGATTATTTTTACGTTTAGCAATGTCAGCATAAACACGCACACTCGCAAAATAAGGCGTGCTAGACAATGCTAAATTGTAATCAGAAATCTCAGTCGCTTTATAAGGCTGGCCTTGTTTAAACTCCGCTAGTGAGCGAATATATTTTTCAGCGGGAGTCTCACTGCCGATTGTGATATCACCAAACTGGTACCGAGGCCCAGTATCAACATTAAAAATGACTCTCGCGTTATTATTTTTCAAAGACACCGCTAATTTATGCTCATGCCATTTTGCATCAAAGTAACCTAACTCTAATAGTTGGCTTTCAATGCGTTTTCTAGCGGCCTCATATTTACCGTGATTTAAAAAATCACCCTGTTTTATTTTGATGCTGTTGACTACAGACATGAATTCAGCGTCATCTTTACCTGAACCAGTGATAGTCACTTTGATATCTGCAACTCGTGTAACAGGGCCGCGTTCAACATTAACTATCAAAAGCTGCTCTGCGTTATCGAAGCTAATTTTAATGGTAGGTTTATAGTAGCCAAGAGCTTTTAAACTCATTTCAACTTGGCTTTTAGCATGACGCTTTAGAGCCTTAGAGTTTTTTTCATCGACAAGTTGTTTAATGTAAAGCTCAACGTTCCCCTCAAGCTCGCCACTAATCCCTTGTATTTTATAATCTTTAATAATCCCTTCCGTACCAATTGAGTACTGGCTATACGAAGAACAGAAAAGCAAAAAGACAAAATAGAGATGCCGAGTATACAAAAATTATCCTTACTTTTTTGGAAGAGTCATAATCTAAAATGAGTACAAAATGATATTAACACAGCGTTATAGCCACTGACATAATTGAAATGTTAAAATTAGTACGCGTTAAACTTTTATTTTCGCTACAATAGCGGATAATACCTAGATTTATAATGAACGAGCGACTAAATGCACTTCCCTGATGACGAAAACGGTCAATTATTAGCTGAAATTGCTGAAGCTGGTGTCGACTTAACCAGTATGCAAACCATCGATTTCTATATTCTTTTTGAACAAAAACCAGAAGCAGAAAAATTTTCAAAAGTAATTGAAAGTGATGAGCTTGCACCTTCTACGGAATTAAACAAATGCCCTGATACAGGGGTGTGGGAAGTAATTACTCGTGTGAAAATGGTGCCAGATCACACTTTACTTAGCCAAACAGAGCAATACTTAGAGAGCATCGCAAATGGTCACAATGGATATGGTGACGGCTGGGGTTTAATGGCCGAAGAAAAATAGGTCTGCCCCAATTTCGTAAAGCGAATCAACTCAATTGATTCGCCTTACGAAAACTCCCCTGATAATCAAATAGCTTTTCAGCCACTTTCCAACCGTATTTTTTATTTTTACGGGCAATCACAAAGTCTGGTGCAAGTAGTTGCTTCTGTAATTCAACAACTTGTTCTGCGCTTTGCCATTCAACGGGACTGTAACCGGGTGCCGCTCGTTTGCCAAATTGCTTATTAAAGATAAACCGCCCCGTATCGTTGGTTAAATTAAATACTTCATCACAACTTGCACCGTCTTCATCATAGTAACTAATTTTAAGTAAACCTTTAGCAAGCAACTGTGCCGACAAACCACTACACCTTAATACCAAAGCATCTTTTAGATTAAGCGCTTCTCTTAGTTTATCATCAGGATCTGCCATCATAGCACCACATGACTGACACTGCCTTGCTGCTATGTCATTTTGTTCACCACAGTGCTCACATTCTTTAAAACGAAAACGATAATCGCACTGTACTTGCACTTCATCATTTTCCAGCAACCCTTGGCAACGCCTGCCAAAGTGCTCAACAACTTTACCTTCGCTATCAGTTTTACCCCAAAAAATATTCGCAAACCCACAACCAGGGCAAAGTACTTGTACTGGCTCATTATCACTTTGTGCTTTGATACTACCTACCTCAGGATAAAACAAATCAAAGCCATTACCAGCATAGTCAATAACTAAGCAATCTTCTTTACCTTCGCTTAAACGAAGCCCCCTACCTACAATTTGTTGGTATAAACTCACCGATTCTGTAGGCCTTAAAATTGCGATGTAATCAACATGAGGGGCATCAAAGCCTGTCGTAAGTACTGATACATTGACTAAATACTTTATTTTTTTTGCTTTAAATTGATTAATAATCCTATCGCGTTCTTGATTATCGGTATCACCAGTAATCAGTGCAGTATTATGCTCAGGTAAGTAGCCTGTTATTTCTTTGGCGTGCATCACAGTTGCAGCAAAGATCATTACACCATGACGCTGCTCACTATATTCTATTACTTGGTTGATAATAGCTTTTGTCGCGCGAGTGTTATCTTTCAATAACGCATTCATATTCTCGACACTGTAACGACCAAATGAATCACTCGGCAGTGATGAAAAGTCATAATGACTAATCGCAGCATCCACCTCGTGAGGCGGCGTTAAATAGCCATTTTTGATCATATATCGCAGTGGTAACTCAAAAATACACTTTTTAAATGGCGCATCGCTATCACCTCTAACAAAGCCATGATAGTGATGATGATAAACCCACCCCATGCCCATTCGAAATGGAGTCGCGGTTAGTCCAAGTACTTTAAGACTAGGATTTTGTTTTTTTAGACTCGCTATCACCCGTCCGTATTGGCTTTTTTCATCACCGCTTACACGGTGGCATTCATCAATGATCAATAATGAATAGGCGTCGGTTAGCTGTTTTGTATTTCGCGCCAGTGACTGCACACTTGCAAAGGTGACTTGTTCAGTTAAAGACTTTTGCTTTAAACCCGCTGAAAATATGCTGGCCTTAAAACCAAAGCTGGTGTATTTCTCAGCGTTTTGCTCTACCAACTCTTTAACATGAGCAAGCACCATAATTTTTTGTTTGGCAATACGCGCAAGTTCAGCAATAACAAGACTCTTACCTGCACCTGTTGGTAACACAATAAGTGCTGCATCATCAGTTTGTCGAAAGTGAGCAACTGTGCGTGCTACGGCCTCTTGTTGATAGGGTCTGAGTACGTACTTCATTTTATCTGACTATTATCGACATAAAAAAAGGGAAGCATACGCTTCCCTTCCTATTCTTTAAAGCAAAAATTAAGCGAGGTGTTTTGTTAGATCTACACCTTGGAAAGCTTTAGGACGTTTACCACGGCCTGTCCATTCAACAATTTCACCATTAAATTCGATGCGATATTTTGGTTTTACTTTAGTACGCTTATCAGTTGTTGCTACATCCTGTAGATCTTCTAATGTAAGTCCTTTTTCTTTTAGTAGATCGAGTACTTCTTTTTTAGCTTCTTGCTGTTGAGTATATTTCTCGATTGCTGTGTCAATTAGCTGTTTTGCTTTTTCTAATTCAGATAATGACGCAGATTTCACAAAAGATCGGATTTCTTTCATTGAGAGCTCTCTTAAGTATTAAAAGTTAAGTTAAAAGTTTAACAGTAGCTAGTATATGTGGATTTAATGAAATAATCTATTCCATGTTTATTTTTTATCCTATCTTTTTATTATAGCCATAGCTTTATTTTATCTATTACATCGCTTAGCTCTGCAATTAACTTTTCGACAATTAATGTATCTTGCAGTTGATTAAAACGACTCTCGGTCGTTACGATAAGCTCAGATAAAGGAGGATATTGAAGCATTACAATAGCGCCTTTAAGTTTATGTATTGCGCCAGAAACCTTTTCTAAATTTTGATTTTTTATTTGCTCTTGTAAGGAATTTAAGTCTGCTTGCAAGCTAGTAATAAATACCTCTGCGAGCATTTTTGCATCATTCTCATTGCCGAAAACATTTAACCAATGCTGTTTATCTTTTATACCTTGTAAGCTTAAATCGGGATTATCATCGGTAATTGGCAAATCATCACTACTTAACTCTATAAACTCAGCTAGTCGATTATATAATTCATTGAGTTTATATGGCTTAAATAACACACAGCTCATTCCTGATTTTAATGCTTTATTTAAACACTCTTTAGAATCATCCGCAGTAAAGCCAATAATTGGCAAATTTTTAAACTTCTCTTGACTGCGTAATTGCTCAGTTAAGGCCTTGTTGATCAAATACAGCTCTCTAACAAATTCACTTAACTTACTGATATTTAGGCAGACCAAGGGTGTTGATCTTATTTAGCGCCTTCACTTTGATCATCGCTTCAACCAGCTGGCGATTGTAATCACGCGCATTTAGCTTAGCCCCCATCAACTGTTTAAAACGGTACATCGCTGTTTCTGCTAATGAGCGCACATGATATCCACTGAGCTTTTTCCATTGTGCGATTCCTAACTTATTGCACAACATGACAGCCTCATTGCGTGGATGCTTATCAGTCCACAGCCGTGCATTCTCTCTCGGCGGGATAGCAGGTATCGCGCCTTTTTCAGTAATTTCTGCATAGCAGCGGCGGCTATCATAAGCACCATCAGCGCTCACTCTATCTATACGCCGGCGTAATGGTCTTATCAAATCTTGGAGGGTCTCGCCGTCGGTGACGTTACTGAGCGTCATTTGCGCCCCCACAATATCATGCGTGTTGGCATCCACCGCAAGGTGCAGTTTTCGCCACTTTTTTCTTGCCTTTACGTGGTGCTTCTGTGCATGCCATTCACCTTCGCCAAACACCTTAAGTCCTGTGCTATCAACTACAATATCTACAAATCCAGTGGTGCGGACTTTACTGCGAAATTTAATATTCAACTCAGCACTGCGCTTACACAGACAACTGTAGGTTGGGGCTTCAAGCGGAAGCTTCATCAAAGATAATACCGATTGTGTGAACCCTTGTAGTGCCCTGAACGACAAGCCAAAGACAGCTTTGAGTGTTAAGCAAGTTTCAATAGCAAGATCAGAGAAATGATTAGAGCGGCCACGCCCACCGTGAGTACATTCGTTATACCAATGACGCGTTGCTTTTTCGTCAAACCAGAAGCGAATATTACCGCGGTTAACGAGGGCTTGATTATAGTGAGACCAGTTTGTGATTTTGCTCATTGTTGTTGCACGGGCTAGTAGGATATAGATGATCTGATCACAGGCTGGCAAGATAGTTCAAACTTTTAGGAAACAACGCCCTCAGTTAATTGAAATCCATCTAAATCAGGCATGTGACAGTCTGTTAATAATAAATCAAAATGCCCTGTTTCAAGTGCTCTTAGAGCAGCAATACCATCGTCAACCATGACCGCTTTAATTCCTAGTTTTTGGCATTGTTTTTCGAGCAATAACTGATTTGTTTTATTATCCTCAGCTATTAATATTTTCCCATGTAACGGATAGCTTTGCGTTAGCATCTCATCATCCAAGCGAATGTGTGCACTATTTATAAGCTCTCTCAAAGTATCTGGATACAATGGTTCAATAGGTAGAATATGGCAGCAACAATTTGCTGGTGTATGCACTTTGTTAGCGCATGCTACTAAAATATAATTATTACTTGCATTACTAATTGATTGCTGCCAATTAGCGCCCCACAGTGCATTAACATAACTCTCGTCAATGAGAATATTATCAGCTTGTTCAAATGCGTCTTTATCGATTGGCCAACTTAATTGATAGTGTTTCACCCCCATACTGGCTAGGTTATTTAGTAATTGATCGTGCTGGGTACAAACAGCCCAATTAACTGACAAAGCTCGTAACTTCTGTTTACTTGCGTTTTTAAGTGGTACTGAAATGGCGTTGTTTCCTAAAAGTTTGAACTATCTTGCCAGCCTGTGATCAGATCATCTATATCCTACTAGCCCGTGCAACAACAATGAGCAAAATCACAAACTGGTCTCACTATAATCAAGCCCTCGTTAACCGCGGTAATATTCGCTTCTGGTTTGACGAAAAAGCAACGCGTCATTGGTATAACGAATGTACTCACGGTGGGCGTGGCCGCTCTAATCATTTCTCTGATCTTGCTATTGAAACTTGCTTAACACTCAAAGCTGTCTTTGGCTTGTCGTTCAGGGCACTACAAGGGTTCACACAATCGGTATTATCTTTGATGAAGCTTCCGCTTGAAGCCCCAACCTACAGTTGTCTGTGTAAGCGCAGTGCTGAGTTGAATATTAAATTTCGCAGTAAAGTCCGCACCACTGGATTTGTAGATATTGTAGTTGATAGCACAGGACTTAAGGTGTTTGGCGAAGGTGAATGGCATGCACAGAAGCACCACGTAAAGGCAAGAAAAAAGTGGCGAAAACTGCACCTTGCGGTGGATGCCAACACGCATGATATTGTGGGGGCGCAAATGACGCTCAGTAACGTCACCGACGGCGAGACCCTCCAAGATTTGATAAGACCATTACGCCGGCGTATAGATAGAGTGAGCGCTGATGGTGCTTATGATAGCCGCCGCTGCTATGCAGAAATTACTGAAAAAGGCGCGATACCTGCTATCCCGCCGAGAGAGAATGCACGGCTGTGGACTGATAAGCATCCACGCAATGAGGCTGTCATGTTGTGCAATAAGTTAGGAATCGCACAATGGAAAAAGCTCAGTGGATATCATGTGCGCTCATTAGCAGAAACAGCGATGTACCGTTTTAAACAGTTGATGGGGGCTAAGCTAAATGCGCGTGATTACAATCGCCAGCTGGTTGAAGCGATGATCAAAGTGAAGGCGCTAAATAAGATCAACACCCTTGGTCTGCCTAAATATCAGTAAGTTAAGTGAGTTTGTTAGAGAGCTGTATTTGATCAACAAGGCCTACTGAAATATAAACATTAGTGCCTTTACCATAGGTGCTTGATAGGGAGATTTCACCCTGCATAGCTTCAACAAGTTGCTTTGCCAAGCTTAAGCCTAATCCAGTACCACCATAGCGACGTTGAATAGAGTTATCTGCCTGCTCGAAAGGGGTAAATATATTAGCCAACTGCTCGGCTGTCATACCTTTACCTGTATCTGATACTTCAATCTTTAAAGATTGCTTATCAAATAAAACATCACAGCTTATTGTCCCTTGCTCTGTAAATTTCACGGCGTTATTTAGTACATTAGAAAGCACTTGCATCAAATGACTTATATCGACCAAAGCCAAATTAAAAGTAGCTTTACGCCATAGTACATTGAAAGCGAGCCCTTTTTGCTTAGCGAGGTACTCATGAGCACGCATAACACGGCATAAATGCGCCTCAAGGTCGGTTTCTCTTAAGTCGACTTCGATATTACCTGTACTACTGTTTGCGAAATATAAAATATCATCGACTAAAGTGCGAAGCTTTGTTACTGAGCTCTCTATGTGCTCGATTAAATAGTGTTGCTCTTCATCAAGTGATGATGATTTTAAAAGCTCTATAAAGCCATTTACTCCAGACATAGGTGTTCTTAGTTCATGGCTCATAGTGGCAATAAAACGACCTTTCGCCAACTGAGCTTGATGTGCAAGCTCCGTTGCTTTATTCAAATCTTCCTGCTGACGTTTGAGTATGCTGATATCAAGCAAAATACCATTCCAACGCACACCCTGCTTATTTTCGCGCTTATTAGTTTCTGCATTGGCAATAAAACGACACCAAATTTGCTGGCCTAGATTGTTTATCCGAAACTCAATATCAATCATTTTGTTGAGTTTACTCGCTGCTTTAAAACTCTTTGCAATTTGCACTCGGTCTTCATCAACAATAAGCGGCGAAATACATCCCGTCATGCCGCGCTGGTTAATCATTCGCGAAGTAATCCCTAATAAACTCTGTGCACCTTTACTAATATAGGTATAACAACCCTCACCGTCATCGTAGTACTCATACTGAAATACACCTCCAGGTATTGTGTCCGTAATGGTTTGTAACAGTTGCTGTACAGATTGATTCTCACGCTGAAGGTGACGATGTTCAGTTACATCAGTGATCACCGTCATAATACCTGCAAATTCACCCCCTGAGCCCAAGTATGGCTTTTTGGTGTAAAGTAACTCCAGCTCTTTACCCGATTTATTCGTGTAATTTATATGCTGATTGATTACCTTGCCTGAATTTAAACTTTGCTCATTTTGCGAAATCAGTTTTTTTACGACTTTAATATCTCCGCGCAAATATTGGTTTTTTTCATCCCATAAGTGAGCAAAATTTTCTTTATAAGCTCTGTTCCACATAATACGCTTTTGGTGCTGATCTTGTATCACCACCATAGTGGGTAAGTCATCTATCAGTTTTTGGGTAAAATTAAGCTTACTTAAAGCCACTTCTTCAGCATCTTTGCGCTTTGCAATTTCACGATTAATGGTTAATCGCCAGCTAATAAAATAAATTACCGACACAGCAATCAAAATTAAAATGAGAATAGCTGTGGTATTAACAGTTTTACGGTCGTAACCACGTTCAATACTAAAAATTCCGTGACGACTAACAACATAGTTAAAATCATTGCTGGTCAATGTTTTAAATAGGCTGTCTAGCAGAGTCGCAAATTCTGAGAAGTGTTTATTCACTAAAAAATAAATAGGCTGGGTATAACGGTATTTTGGATTGATATAAAACTCACCAATATAAAATTGGTTTAGCTGATACGCCGCAATACTTTGCGGTAGTATCACCGCATCTATGTTGTCATTTCTCAATGCATAAAACAGCGTTTTGATTGAATCAAATGAGACTGTTTCGACTAATTCATTGGTCAATAGCTTTTGTTTAGGATCGGCGAACACCTCTAAATAGCCAATTCGCTTGGTTTGACTAGCTCGTTTAGAGATTAACACCATCTCTAAACTATAGTGAGAGCACGGCGGGATCGCACTTTGTAAAAAGGCTTTAACATCCGCCTCTTTTCTGATCTAATAACGCCCACATTGTCACTATCTACTTGTTAATTATGTCGTTATTTAGCCACCTTGAACTTGTGGAAGATAAGCGTTCTTTCATCAATCAACATCATGACCTTACTGATGTCTTATTTCTTATCATTTCGGCGGTTTTATCTGGTTGTGAAGGCTGGAAAGATATCGAAGTGTTTGGACACAGCAAGCTGTCTTGGCTCCGACAGTTCAGAGCATTTAAACATGGTATTCCAACGCGACATAGTATTGCTCGTATTCTTAAAACAGTGGAAACTGACTCTCTGATTTTGGCCCTGCTTAGTTGGGTTAACGAGCAACGAACTCAATCTGACAAGCCAATTATTGCATTTGATGGGAAAACTCTGCGTGGTGCCAGTAAAAAGCGTGAGGATAACTTACACTTGGTGTCCGCTTTTGATTGTGAATCTGGTTTAACTTTGTATCAGCGTACCGTAGAAAGTAAATCTAACGAGATCCCAGCAGTTAGGGCCTTATTAGATGTGCTCGATATTTCAGACTCTATCATCACACTAGATGCACTACATTGTCAGAAAGCGACACTCTCAGCACTGACTTCAAGAGATGCGGACTATTTGGTTCAGGTCAAAGCAAATCAGAAAACGCTTTATAAAGCAGTCGCTTCATGTTTTGAAAAAGCTTTTGAAGAAGAGGGAGATTTGCCTGAGGACGTACAAACCAGCAATGGGCATGGACGTCAGGAAACACGGATCACTTACGCTCTAAAAGCAGACAAACTGCCTAAAGAGATAAAAGAAAAATGGCCAGGGCTTACTTCGTTGGTCGCAGTCGAAAGGCACAATAAGTCCGACTCAATAATAAAAATAGACACGCACTTTTATGTTACTTCTGTCGAGCCAGATGCACAGATGTTGCAGAAAGCAATCCGCCATCATTGGCACATAGAAAATCAGCAGCACTGGGTGTTGGATGTCGTCTTTAAGGAAGACGCTTGCCAGATAAGCGAGCCGATTTCGGCGGAGAATATGGCGCTGTTCAGACGGGTTGTTCGCAACCTGGTAAAACAGCACAAAGGCCGTAAAGACTCGATACGCAGTAAGTGTGTTAGGGCTAGTTTTGACGATGAATTCAGGGCTGAGCTTATCTTTGGTTAATACTTGTTAACAAAGTATGCTCTCACCCTGATAGTGAGAGGGTAACGCAATTAACACACCTTCTTCTATTTTTGTGGGGTTCATGGTTGGAATTAAATCAATTTTATTAGCTAAAAAGAGCCTTTCTAGCTCTTGAGAGTTGGCAGCTGGTATATATTTAAATTGAAAATCACTTCGTTGTGCTAATAGTTCCAAAGTGTCGTTTAAATAGCCTTTTGCTTCTCCTATATTACTGGTTGCGTGAATTGGAAATAAACCATCTACAAAAGAAAAAGTGAGTAAGTAATTATTATCTTCCACTTTGTCAATCTGATTGAAATCACGCTTAAATTGGCTATAAGCTTTTGCTGCTAAATACTCTTCACTGGCAGAGCTTTCCCATAGTTGTTTAGTTGTAGGAGAAATAGCAGCTAATACCGAATTAACCTGATTACGTAATGCCGTATTATTTTTATTAAACATAACATGCAGGGTTTCACTGGATAACCAAACTGGACTTACAACTTTCAGGTTTTCTTGGGAAAGGTTTTTAAGTTGGTGAGATAAAACCGAGTAATCACCCATAAACGCATCAAATGAGCCATCAGCTACTTTTTTAAAGGCGTCCTCTGGTTTTATAAAACGGTTGATAAATAGCGCACCATTTTCTACTAGATATTCACAGTGCGAACTCCCCGTAATACACACCCATCGCAGGCTAGCCAAATTTTTTAATGCATCATTCGCGATGGACTTATTCGCAACAATACCTCTTGGCGCTTCCATGAATGGCGTTGAGAATAAAAAGTGCTTTTTACGTTGTGAGGTTTTATTTAAGCCGACGGCAAAGTCAACATCACCAGCTTTAAGGGCATCTAAAAGCTCATCTAGGCTATCATAAACGCGGTATTCGAGATCAGCTTCGGCCAAACGAGCGATTTCATTACTGTAACCAACAATTACACCTGAGAACTGGCCATCAGCGTCGCGAGTATGGTAAGGGAAAAAGTTATAGTTAACGATACCCGCTTTGAGTTGTGTTGCAAACACATCACCAGAAAATGAAAGCGTAATAATAGAAAAGTAAAACAGAAGTAGTCTTATCAGAGCCTGACCATTTAAAAAAGCAATAACTAAATATATTCTAGCAGTGTAATTTGAATACACAATTATTGTTTATAGCTTGAAGTTGAAATTCATTTAGCCAAATTCTTACAATACCAATACACTGTATTATTAAAGCTTACACTCTACACAATTATGTGCTTAGCGAAAGATATCAGTGTTTTCCTGTAACTTTTTAGCTCTTAATACCCAACAGAACAATTCTCCATCAATTTTTTTGGGCGTAATATCAAAGGTTTCCCAGCTTGAGCTCATATTAGAAATGATTGCCTTTTGATCATCTTCGCTCCAAGAGGCTTCGATTTGCTCATTTATCCGTAATTTATAATTAGCAAGTTCCTCAATCAAACTCTCAACTTGATGAACAGCTACTTCCCTCCAGTTTACTATCATCGGAATAAAACTTTTTGCTAACTGCCCAAACCAATCTTGTTCAATTTCAGAGTTAAAATTAATTTGAACTTTTTTAAAATCTAATAACAGCTTCTCATTATTTTGTAGGAATTCATTTTGTTCTTTTGCCGTTGGCTTTTCTATTAGACGATAATTACTACAGAAATTAACAAAGTTTCTAACTTTATATGCGAGCCCATCTTGATTTACGAATTGTGAAAGTACTTTAATTCCTTGTTGGCAATCTTGGGTAATGAAAGAATTTCTATGATGAACTAAAGCAATCAGTTCGCCACCACTTTTAAGTACTCGATTAGCTTCAAGAAAAGAAAAGTTTAGATCTGAATATTCAATGCCAAATTGACTAATGAGGTAATCAAAAGATGAATCGTTAAAGTTTAACTTTTCACAACACATTTCACTGTAAAAATTGATGTTTTTTAGTGAAAGAGAAACTTTTTCATTGTCGTTAAAATGCTTAGTAGGATCTATATTCGCAGCATCAATTGCCGTAATTTCAAATTCATTTGGATATTGTTCAGCTAAAACAGCCAAGGCACCATTTCCGCAACCAATATCTAAAAGTTTGGCTGATGATTGAAATTCTCTAAAAATGGCATTCCAGAAATTTAAAACATCTCCTTGATAACCATCTTTGTGATTACTTTGGGCAAAACTGCTTAAAGTTTCAGTCGATAGCCAATATGAGTCCCAATGTTTCACACTTACTCCAAAAAAAGGTGGGCTTAAGCCCACCCCTCATATTGTTTTATTTAGAATGATTGACGGAAGCGAAGGTATGTAATACGTCCGTATGCGTCATATAAATCGAAGTTATAGTTACGACCGCCAAATGGGCTTAATTGCGGCTCTTTCTCAAAGGCATTTTGCATACCTAGAGAAATCTGCGTACCCGTAGACATGTTATATGTAACTTGCAAATCATGTGTTACCCAAGTTGCAATATTACCTGTCTTATCTAAAGAACCATCATCATTTTGAGTCACGTCTTCATATTGCTTACCAATTAAATTGATATTCCATACAAAGTCAAAGTCACTCCAAGTATACGTATTGTTAAGAACAGCACGGTCTTGAGGCTCACCTGGATCTTTAAGTGTATTACGGCCGCCATCTACAACGCTTTCAAACTGGTGACTCCATTGTAGAGTTTGCTTGAATGTACCCGCATCACCAAAATCAAACGTTGTATTCAAGTTCAAGTCTAAACCATTTATAGACCAGCTACCTTCGTTAGCATAACCTTGAGTGATTAAGTCGATACCACCATTGCTTAAGCGCTCTACACCTAAACCTGCAGGAATTGGGTCACCTGTTTGTTCACGGTTAAGAATAGTTGTTGCGCCAAAGAAACGGATCATATTTGATATTTCAATATCATAATAATCTGCAGAGAAGTTTAACCAATCTGTTGGTTGATAAGCTAAACCTATTGACGTTTGTTTAGATGTTTCAGAACCAATTTCTGGGTTAGCAAGCGTAACTGCGTTAACTTGAACGTCACAACCAGCTTCAAGACCAAAGTTTAGACAAGAAGGGTCATCGCTAACATTTGGGTTGTCAGGTGCTGGCTTAGCTGTCGTGATATCAAGTGTTGGAGCACGGAAGCCTTCCCCATAAGAAGCACGAAGAACTAAACCTTCCATTACATCGTATTTAAACGAGATTTTTGGCGAGAAATCACTACCGTAATCTGAATATTCATCATAACGGCCAGCAAGAGTCATCTCAAGATCATCCATTAACGGGAACAATGCTTCGAAGTAAGCACCTTTAACGTCACGAGAGCCACCCGCACTGTTACCTGATGAACCACCGACTTGACCAGCTTCTGAAAGTGAATCATAAGTATCTTGATACTCTTCTTTACGGTATTCTGCACCGACTACCGCTTGAATCATACCACCGCCAATTTCAATGACATCGAATGATGCTGACGCGAATAGCTCTTCTTGATTGAATTCACCAATACGAGAAGTAGTTACTTTAAGACCGCTTAAAAGCTCTTGATAATCGCTCTTCTCAGTATCCGTTGTAAAACGATCACCAAATGGGTCATTTAACATATAAGCGCCACTATCCATTGCAGCACGGGCATTACTACCCATTAAGTAGTTGCGACCGATTTCGTATGTTTTAGTTTTAGTCTTACGTGCACCAAAATCAACAAAAACATCACCAATTGAACCTTCAGCACCGAATAAGAAATCTGTAGACCAGTTATCTACGTTGTTATCACGGTTACCCAATGCAGCAAAGCGGTGACGGATTTGAACTAAACTTGGATCATCGCCATTGGCAATTTCACCAGCTCGTTTGTCAGCCATATAGCTTGCAAATTCTGCATCGTAAAAAGGGCTATTTGGGTTAATAGGGTTGTTAGGGCTATCATCTGATAAGAAAGCTGCATCACCTGCATCATTCAAAGAAGGAGCATATCGACCAAATGATTTTGTTTTAGAAACAAGAGTATGCGAGAAGATTTTCCAATCGTCATTTATCTCATATTCTGCTTTTAGGAAAGCAGATTGGTTACCTGTTGATGCTTCATTAGCATTGGTTGCGTTGAAGTTATAACCACAGGCACCCGTAGAGCCATACATGAAGTTTTCTAAGCTGTCACATTCTTCTTGAGAAATGATAGATCTGTAACCAGCTTCTTTTAAAGCGTTCACACCAAAGCTAGATGCACCAGGTTGAACCCAAGGGTAATCGTGTTCATAAATAATATCGCGGCTATTCCAAGAAATACCACCAATCACTGATGCATTATCGCTTGATGAGCCGAAAACTACAGAGCCTTCCTCACGGTCACCACCTTCTTCAGGAAGACTTACATCGCCCGCACCTAGACGTACCTCAACACCATTAAAGTTTTTTCGAGTAATAATGTTGATTACACCCGCAATCGCATCAGAACCATAAACAGCTGAAGCACCATCAGATAAAATCTCGATACGCTCTACAGCAGCCATAGGGATTGAGTTTAAGTCTTGAGAATTACCAGTTGATGGTGATTTAGGAAGACGACGACCATCTACAAGGATTAAAGAGCGAGATGCGCCTAAACCACGTAAGTTAACTTGCGAAACACCTTGAGCTGAACTACCAGATTGAGGTCGGAATGAACCTGCTGAGTTAAAGCTTGTATTACGGATCAAATCAGAAACTGAAGTTTGACCTGAAAAGTCGATTGAAGCACGGTCAATAACTGTTACAGGAATTGAGCCTTCTAAGTCAGTTCGTTTAATACGTGAACCTGTTACGGCGATACGTTCAACTTCTTCTACACCTTTATCATCAGCAGCATAGCTCGTTGCTGAAAATGCAGCAGTTGACGCTGCACCAAAAGCAATCGCTAAGCGAACTGCTTTTGAAACTTGATTATTTAACATTTGATTCTCCCTGGTCATATCCATGTTATGACTTTATTAATTTATTTTAACCCTTAAAGAGGTACTAGTACCCTATAAGGGAATTAAATACTAATATCAGGGACAACTTTTGGTCAACAGTTTTTTAACCTTTGTTTTTTAATGTAAAATCCAGTAATTCGTTATATCTAAAAATACTCCCAAAACCATTCATACACCATTAACCGTTATTTTAAAAATAGGGACAAACTAATTTTAAAATAACCGACACAGCCTTTTTAATACAATAAAAAAACCATTAAAGCTCTAAAAGATAGTTCCAAAAAACAAAACCAATAAGCTTTCGTTTTTGCGAAAACAACAACACTATTTACTGGGAACTTTATTCGATAACTTAAAGATTTTTCTTAGAAAGAACGACTGTTTGCACAAAATCAGACTAAGACAAAAGGTTTGTAATTAAGTTTTTGCAAACCGAAGCACAGCGGTTTTAACAACAACTAATATTGATGAATCCATTTTTAAGTATTGAGAAACGAGAATTAAACAAAAAAAACCCCGCGATGTCGCGGGGTTTTATTGCTTATACTAATTTGTTTTCAAAGTTTAGAATTTTTGTTCTAAACGAAGGTACATTGAACGACCTGTTTGATCGTATAATGACCAGCTTGAATCACGGTAGTCACGGAAGCCGTCATACCAAGAAGGAGCTTTCTTATCAAATACGTTGTTAACACCTACAGAAATTTTAGTATTTGTTGGTGCAGTGTATGTGAACTGAGCATTATGCTTGAAGTATGAAGGTACATCAGCAAGGTAATCAACACCCCACTCTTCATTACCAGACTCTTGTGCACCTACGTAGAACATAGTCCAAGACGCACTGTAGTCTTCATAAGAGTAGCTAACACCTAAATCAGCTTTCCAATCTGGGTAATCTTGAAGACCTGCATAATCAAATGGTTCTGCATCTTTGTCAGCTTTCTCTTCAAATTCCATAACTTTAGAAACGTTTAGCATAACACCGAAGTCACCGAAGCTAGTTTCATGCTTGTAACGAGTTGAGAAGTCGATACCAGACGTTTGTAGTGATGCTTTATTGATATAACCTGTGTAGATGTAATCAATTTGACCATTACCATTAGCACGGTCGATAGCATCTGGCGTAGAACCTAAACCACCCTCTTCTTGTTCAATACGTAGAAGCTCAGTAGTGCTTACGTCATCAATACGGTTCTCGTAGCTGATATCGTAGTAAGTTAATTCTACGGCTAAACCATCAACGATATCCCATACGAAACCAAGAGTCGTAGAATCACCTGTTTCTTCAGTAAGGTTTGCATTACCACCGAACCATGTCGCTACTTGCTCACCAGCGTCAGAACAGTAACCTTCTAGTGCTTGACCTGGGTTAGCATCACACCATGCTGTATCACGAACAGTTGGGAAACTTAATGCATAAGACTGGAACATTTCGCCCATGTTAGGAGCACGGAAAGACTCACCCCAAGAACCACGGATTAATAATGTTTCAGTTGGACGCCAAGTAACACCTACTTTTGGAACAACTTTATCGAATGTAGTGCTCTTTTCACCAAGGTTTGTCATACCAGACTGTTCGTATTTCTCATAACGACCAGCAACTGTTACATCAATTTCGTATGGTAAGCTTGCTTGGATTTCCATGTAAGCAGCAGTACGGTCACGAGTTGCATACACGTCATCACCGCCTGAACCACCAGAGATGAAACCATTTGCAGATTCAGGATCAGATACTTGAGTGAAATCAATTTCTTCAAATTCAGCACCAACAACACCAGCAATAACGAAGTCACCGTTATCAACAAAAGTAGTAGACACTAAACCATCAATTTGTTGACTTTCGTAACGACCTTCATAAGTACCAGTGTGCGCTGCATATTGGTATAAATCAGTTAATTGAGTGTTCCACTCATCGTAGCTCATACCAGTAGTATTAAGAATATCGTACTCACCAGAATCAATCGCGTTTTGTAACATTACGTCGTTAACTAGGTTACTACCGAAAACGTTTGTTTTAGAAATGCTATTTTGGTAGTTGATTTCCCAATCAAGGCCATTGCCAATATCAGTGAAACCTTCAAGACCTAATACGATATCAGTTGTAACAACTTCTGTTTTAGTGTCACGGTTACCAATTGGTACAGAGCGCATGTAAAGACGGATGTCTTCGCCTTCTGGGTTATACTGGTTGTCAGCGTCCATCCATACAGCACCCGTAGATACTGGAGTACCAGCATAACGTGAATTTGTTTCGTTGAAACTTGCCATTGCACGGCCAACAAAACGGATGTTATCAGTTAGTTCATAGTTAAAGTTTGTTAAGAATGAGTTATTTTCTACGTCTGGGTAGAATTTTGTAACGTTACCGTAGTTATATAAACAACCGCCAACGCCATTTTCATCCATAGCATTCACTACGTCAGCTGTTTGATCACATAACTCTGGGTTTGAGATGTAGCTACCTGCACCACCAATTCGATAGTTTGGTACATGGCTATAACCACTGTACGCACCGTACGTAGGATCGTCCATCGCCCAAATTTCTTTGTCGAAGATTGCGTTGTCACGTGAGTTCTCATACGTGAAAATGATATTACCTTTTTCAGATGTATAACCTGAAGTAATTGAGAAAGTTTTGCTTTCGCCACCTTCTACTTTAGGTACCTCGTAATCGTATTTAACGCTAACGCCATCAAAATCTTTCTTAGTGATGATATTGATTACACCAGCAACTGCAGATGAACCATAAACAGCTGATGCGCCATCACGAAGGATTTCAACACGCTCAACAACTGCCATTGGGATAATTGAAGTATCTGCTGATGAACCTGAAGATGAACTGGTACCAGGCATACGACGACCGTCTAATAATACAAGTGTCGCATCAGAACCCAGGCCACGTAAGTTGATGTTAGAAGATGCTGCACCACCTGCGCCGTAACCAGATACACCCTTCCAAGAACCGAAAGAGTTAGAAGCAAGGTTATTTAAAACGTCAGCAACTGTAGGCTCACCTGAAAGGCTAATTTCTGCAGCTGATAAAACAGTTACTGGAGAGCTGTTTTCAAGGTCTACTTGTTTGATGCGTGAACCTGTAACTTGAATACGCTCAACTTTTTCTGCGTTTTCTTCGTCTGCTGCAAATGAGCTTGCAGAAAATGCAGCAGTAGAAGCTGCACCAAAAGCAACCGCTAAGCGAACAGCTTTTGAAACTTTATTATTTAACATTTGATTCTCCCTGGTCCATGTTATTCATGGAATATTTATAGTTATTCAAAATAAATGCATATTACACAGTCATTTTGAGCCATGATAATAATACTCGCGACTCTCAAAGGTCAACACTTCAGTAACGCAAAAGTTCAACTTTTAACAATAAATATAAGAACACCCAAAATAAAAAAACAACATTAACACCTTTAAATCCCTTGAATTACAAAGAGCATGACAGTGTTTACAACAAGTTATAAAAGAATTTAAAAATCCACATTTCTGGCATTAATATAGGTACAAGCACAAAACCAACCAATTAATTGCAATAAAAGCAACAATTAAAGCTTTGTTGTTTTAGATTTTTTATCTGGTAAAAAATAAAAATAAAAAAATAAACACCCAGTAATTACGGTCAATTCACAATTAAACAGGTCAAATTAAAGGGTAATGATAAAATCAAGACTTAAAAATGCAAAAGTTAATAGAATGAACATTCTATTAACCACAAACAGAAAGACAACTTAACCAGCAATTTACAACACCTCCTTATTTACTAGGGTAAACATTGGATCCAGTTATATATTCGGTACATGATCACTTGAAAAAAATGTAACAATCAGCAATAGTTAGATTGTTAAAACAACAAGGAAAAACCATGATTAAACAATTATTACTAATTACATTTACTTTTTGCTCACTTTCTTCGTATGCAAAAATAAATGAACTCCCAGAAGAGTTTTCTGACTTTAGTCTCAATCGTGACATTAAAGTCTCGTACGAGGATCTCGATAAGCTACTTGAAATGACCGTAATAGATATGGGGAAATCAGATCGAAGTTCTCGTAAATCTCAATCCTCTATTGGCACACGCATGAAATCCCACAAAAATAATGATACTGCGCTTGAAGCCAATCGTTTTTTCTTCGAAGGGGTTGTTAAATCAGACATAAAAGATGGATTTCACAAAATTAGGCTTAGCCTAGAAAAGGTACCGAGTGAAGTGTCATTAAACGATTTAAGCCTTGATGAACAATTGGCATATTGGCTTAACCTATATAATACAGCGATGGTTGAAAAGTTAATTGAACACTACCCTGTTCGTGATACGGAAGATCTTCTTTTTGGTGATGACTCAATTTTAGAAGATGAGTTTTTAACCGTTGCCGGTTACAAACTTTCACTCAATGATATTCAACATAAAATTGTTTTTGAAAAATTCGGTAAAAAGAAGCCAATTGTTATGTATGGCTTTTATCAAGGTAACATTGGTAGCCCAAACCTTCGAGATGAAGCGTATAAAGGTAGCAAGGTTTACCATCAACTTGTTGAAAATGGTGAAGAGTTTGTAAACTCAAATCGAGGCATGCAAATTAAGCGTAAAAACCGCCTTTATGTGTCTAAGTATTATGAACAAGCTGAGTCTTTATTTTCAGATTTCGAAAATGACTTACGTGAGCACTTAGAAGACTATGCTGAAGGTCAAATGAAAAGCGATGTTAAATACGCCAAGCGCTTCAAAATTGATATTGAAGATTGGAGTATCACTGATTTATATGGCACCGACCGTGACTATGGCGGTTCTGCATCAACTAACCCTGCGGCAATGCTAAATGCTGTTGTAAGCAACTCTGCAGTACCTATCGGCCCTGAAGGTAGTGGCGCTGGTATTGGGGCAGTAAACGTTAGTCACATTACTGATTCAATTATGATGCGCACCATGGATTTTGGTCGTTTTTCTCCTGAAATGTTAGAAAAAATCAAAAAGCTTAATTTAAAGCGCCAAGACAACAGTGGCTCTGTTGAGATTAAGGATCTTGATTCAAAGAATTAAAATAAGATAGCCACTCGTCAAAAGAATGTGATGGGTGGCTTTTTCTGAACAGGGAGTTCGCTATGCTTAAACCACTCTTATTAATTACCACAATTTTCTTTACTGCATACTCGTCAGCAAAACTAGACACTCTACCAGAAGAATTTGCCGATTTCGGCTTAGATAATGATTTAACAATATCTTATGGTGATTTAGATCAGTTGCTTAAAATCACTGTTATTGACTTAGGCCGCTCAGACCGAGGTTTTCGAAAAGGCCAATCAAGCATTGGGACACGCACCCGAGCACATAAAAATAACGATACTGCTTTAGAAGCAAACCGTTTTTATTATGAAGAAGTTGTAAAGGCAAACCTAAAAACTGGTTTTAGAAAAATACGTCTGAGCCTTGAACAAATCCCTCTTAATGAGCTCGTCCTATCTGAGCAACTCGCTTATTGGCTAAATTTATATACCACAGCATTATTAGAGAAACTCATTGAGCACTACCCTATCTTCAGTACTGAAGATTTATTATTTGGTGATAATTCATTACTTGATGAGGAATTTATTACTGTTATGGGACATAGCCTGTCTTTAAATGACATACAACACAACATTGTCTTTAAAAAGTTTGGCAAAAGTAAACCGATTGTAATGTACGGCTTTCATCAAGGGAATATCGGCAGCCCAAATCTTCGCCCAGAAGCCTATGTAGGAAGCAAAGTGTATTACCAACTAGCAGACAATGGTGAGGAATTTGTTAATTCTAACCGAGGTATATAAATTAAAGGGAAAGATAGGCTTTACCTATCCGTCTACTACCAGCAAACAGAAGCCTTGTTTGACGACTTTGAACAAGATTTAAAGTCTCATATTGAACACTATACTAATGGCTCTTTAAAAGATGCTGTAGAGTCATCTAAAGGGTTTAAGCTTACAATAGATGATTGGCATATCGTGGATTTATATCGCACGCATAGAGCCTATGGAGCCTCTTCAGCTATTAACAGGGCTCCGTTAGAAGGTATAGGTGGAATAACATATGGATATCGTGCAGCAGATGGAAGCTATATCGCCGATCCCTTAACGAAGCGGCTAGCTCAATTTGGTCGATATCCACCACAAGTTTGGAAGAAAATTCGCAAGCTTTATAAACAAAGAGAACGTATTAAAGGTACAGTAGAAATCAAAGACCTTGATGTAAATCAAGAGTAATATTTTACTTTACTGTACGCCCTGTTAACATAAAGCAAAAACAGGGTGTACGAGTGAATAATACATTGCAAAGAGCTTTGCACGCATTCAATCAACAACAATATGTGCAGGCATTACAACTCCTTTCTTTACATACAAATAAAACCGCTGATTGGTATACATTGAATAGCTTATGTTTATCAGCTGTAAACAAAACTTTTGAAGCAGAGCAGTGTTATTTAAAAGGCCTTAGCCAATTTAGTAATCATGTTGGCCTTTTAGACAACTACACCAATCTACTTTGTAAACAAAAAAAGTATGCAGAGTGTATTCAGTTTTGTGAATACAACACAGCTTCTTTGTCACTCGAAAAGCCACGACTTAATTATATCGAAAGTCTAATTAACCAAGACGAATTACTGAAGGCTGAGCTGTTTATTAACGAAACATCCCCTTCGCAAACTTCATTAGTTCGATATCACTGGCTCGCTCTAGAGCTTTTCGAGCGATTGGGTGATTTACAACGTATCGAAGACTATTTTCAAACAAAATTACCAGCCCAATTAAAGGGGCTATTTCATTTCGTTTATAAAGAAGCGTGTAATTATCGTAATTTGGGTAAATTTGACAAAGCATTGGAGCTTTTGAAAATGCTTTTAAAACAGCAACCAAGTGCTGAATTACATTATATAGTTGGTTGTACACATTATGATTTACAACAATATGAACATGCACAAGCTCATCTCAAGGCATGCTTAGAGCTTGCTCCTAACTATGTACCTGCACATGAAAGTCTTAATAAGCTCTACTGGGAACACTCACAAAACCAGTTGATGAGTTCATATGCCCATACTTTTAAAAACTATGATGCTAACCCTGTTTTAATCCATTCTCAAATTGGCCAATTGCTGCAATTAGACAAGTTAGAAGAAGCGTTAGTTATAAGTAGTAAAGCAACACAAAGCCATCCGCAGAACTTAGATTTACTTCATGCCCATAGTATTCTTCTTGATAAAACAGGAGAAGCAGAAAAAGCATTTTCACTCCTTCAGCAACTAGTCAAAGCAGCCCCACAAAATGCTCGTTACTGTATTGATTTAGCAAACTTTTACATACAACAAGGCGATTACAGCTCAGCGATCTCTCATTTAGAAACCGCAGTAAAATTTAATCCTAATAACCAAGAGCTTTGGGCATATTTAAGTATTGCTTGGCGACTATCAAATAATGATAAATATCATTGGTTAACTAACCTTGATAAATTCGTTAAGGTAATGGAGCTTCCTGCCCCGCATGGTTTTAAAACGTATGGCGATTTCAATAAACAACTGCAAGAGCTAATGATTGGCCTACACACCAATAAACTACAACCATTAGATCAAAGTGTGCGCAGTGGCAGTCAAACGCAGGGTCACCTGTTGCACCGCTCTAATCAACTCATTGATTTATTTAAGTCATCAATGACGACATGCATAAACCAATATCTGCAGCAGCTGCCAGAAGATGCTAACCATCCTCTATTGGCACGTAACCATCAACGCTTTGTTGCCAAAGGTAGTTGGTCTGTCAAACTAGAACAAGGTGGTTTTCATGCTAACCATATTCACCCACAAGGTTGGTTATCGGCTCCGAGCTATATTTCTATTCCTGATGAAATGAGTAAAGATGATCCGACTAAAAATGGTTGGTTAAAACTGGGGGAAACAAGTCTTAACTTAGGTGATCGAGAATCTATTGCTCGTGAAATATGCCCAGAAGAAGGTCATATTATTATTTTCCCTAGCTATATTTGGCATGGCACTTACCAACTCAAAAGTAAGAGTCCTAGGCTAACAATTCCTTGCGATATCATGCCCTTAAAATAGTGAAAAAAAGACCATCAAACTGATGGTCTTTTCCTCTAATTAGCTGTTATCTATTTAAAAGCGCTTTTGCATCTAAATAGGATTTCTCATCAGCCTGTATATGCTTTAGATAATTTACAAAACGACCTGACGAAGACTTATAAAGTGGTTTTCTAACCTGCCAGACACTCGCTGTACTTACAGTGCCAGATTTATTATGAAACCGCTGGGCTTCATCAGAGTATTCTAGCCCTAAAAAACTAAACAACTGTTCTAACACTTGCTCAGGTGAGCAAACGAGCTGGTCGTAATTCAGAGTAAAAATATCATCGCCAAAACGCGACTGCCAATGTGACTTAATTCGTTGTTGCTGCTCGTAATGATGCAATGTATCGTTTAGCGATACAGCATAATTTAAACTTGGACCTAAATGCTGGAAAAAAGCTGATAAGCTATTGTCTTTAATATCTCGCTCTGTCCAGATAATCTTAGCTTTTGGATATAGCTGCTTGATAATGTCTAAGTAAAGGTAATTTTCAGGGCGTTTATCTGTTACATAAAGCGCACCTTCAGCTCTTAAGGTTAATTGTTCTTTATAACCATCAATAAATTCAGGCTCTTTAGCCTTATTAGCAAGAGCCTTTTCATCGCCAATTAAATTGAATAACGATGAATGTAAATAGGCAATTTCACCACCTGCCGCTATTTGCTCGTTAGAGCTGATGATTTGTTCAATTAGTGTTGAGCCAGAACGAAACATACCGCAAATTATAATTGGTGTTATTGAGCTATTCGCTTCTTGCAGAACAATATTACGAGCTAAGGTGTAGTCAGTAATCTTCTCAACAGATTGGCGATCATAGGCTGGTAAATACTTTTTATTGTAATGATTAGCTTTTACATAATAATGCCAAGCTTGCTGATAATTTTTGCAATCATTAAATACTTTACCAAGTGCATAATAAATATCAGCACACGCTATATCATCTGATTCCCGCTGTAATATGGCTAAGCTTGCTCGTTCATAGTCAATTGCATCGCGTTCAGTGAAGGTTTCAATATCGGCCAATCTTGCTTGAGCCATCGCATTAAATGCATCTATTTTTAAAACCTGTTGAAATCCCTTCTTAGCCTTGTCTTTATCACCGAGTTGTTCATAAATATTTGCCAATGCAAAGTGGGCTTGCAGATTATTACTATCGGCACTAATTGCCTGTTCTAAATACTTTATTGCTGAATCTGGCTGATGTAGTTGATCATTATGGACAAAAGAGATTTCGATTAAAGCAGGTACTTTAAACTGCTCAGACAAAACCCTCGCTTGATCTAGATAAGTTAATGCTGCATCTGCGTTATCAAGCTTTCTTTCTATTTTACCTAGCTGAAAACAAATATCAGCTTGCTGCGGGTTTGTCTCATATAAAGGTAATAGCGCGTTTTTTGCAATTTCTAGCTCACCACAACTTAAACTTAATTGTACTAGGGTCAGTACGTAATCAAACTTTGTAGGAGCAATTGATACCAGTTGCTGGCAATAAGAAATGGCTGTTTCAGTGTCTTGTTGCTGCATAGCAACTTTAAAGAGAATCTGTAACGCTTTTTCAGCAAACTCACTGTTATGTGTTAACGGTTTTAATAATTCTATCCCCTGGCTAACTTTACCTTGCTGAAGTAAAGCAACAGCTTGGGTAAACGTGTGTTGTTCTGATGTCATTGTTTCCCCATAAAAAAAGCTTCCCCATAAAAAAAGCTTCCCCATAAAAAAAGCGAGCCGAAGCTCGCTTTATCATACATTAATTAATTCAAATTAGAATTTTAATGAAACGCTTGCGTGGAAGTAACGACCAAGTGTGTCGTAGTAACCAGCTACTGCGTTACCATTTGTAGATAATGTACCGCCTACTAATGGTGGCTCTCTATCTAATACGTTATTCACACCAACAAGAACACGAGTGTAATCATTGATTGTGAATGAACCCTTAAGGTCAAGGTAGCTTTGTGAACCGATACCGTCTTGAACTAATGTGTCAGAACCAGTGTAATCGTTCACGCCACTAAAGAAGCGCCATTTAGCTGTCGCTTTCCACCAGCTGCCAGTGTCGTAGCTTGCGCTAAGAACATGACGCCATTCTGGTTGTGGGAAACAGCCATTGTCTAGTGTATCAACACAATCATACGGTTCACTTACACCTGGAATATCTTCATATTCTTTAGTCATCATGTAAGTACCGATTAGGCTAGTCGAAAGTGTACCACCGCCAATTTCCATGTCGTAGTTAGCACTTAAATCGATACCTTCAAAGTGAATGTTACCTAAGTTAGTGTTAGTTGCAACAACTTGACCAGAACCAACCCATAAGCTACCGCTACCAGGTGTACGTTCAATCTTATCACAGAACTGTGCATCGCCTGTTAGACCACATTGACGAACGATTAACTCAGGGTCAATTGCACCGATTGCGTCTTCAAGTTCGATATCCCAGTAGTCGATTGAGAAGTTGAAATCTTCAAATGGGTTACCAACAACACCTAGGGTGATTGTGTCTGCAATTTCAGGACGAAGTTCTGGGTTACCACCGAAGAAACCGTTGTACTGATCCGCAGGGCTCTTACCGATGCTACCATACTGAGAAGCTGAAACACCTGTGTTTGCACAAGCTGATTGGCTAAGTTCTGGAGTTGCAGTCGCACATGGATCTACACCACCCCATAAGCCACGGCTTTGTTGAGCAAATAATTCACCATTGTTTGCTGAACGTACTGCACGGTTGTAGCTTGAACGGATTTTCCAGTTTTCAGTTACATCCCAGTTCATTGCTACTTTATAAGTAGGCTCTGAACCTGAAGTGCTGTAATCAGACCAACGATAGCCTAAGTCGATTAATAGGCTTTCAACACCAGTGATGCCTTCAACGATTGGTAAGCTTAACTCACCGAAGAATTCTGTTACATCGTACTCACCGTTAAGGCTCTTAGTTGGACCACCTTGACCAAGTAGTAGACCTTGCGCGTAAACTTCATCCGCTGTACGGCCGAATGTCTCTTCGCGGTACTCAGCACCAAATACTGCTGCAATTGGGTAATCAGAAGAAGGTAGACCAAATTCAAATTCACCTGTTACGAAACCACTTACGATGAATTGCTCTGTAACACCGTTAAGGATTGCAGTACCAGTTAGTGCGCCAGCTGCTTCAGCAGAAACACCTTGGTAAGTGAATACTTCGTAAGGAATACAGCCGTCAGTTGCCGCACAATCTTCACCATTTGCAGAAAGAGCTGTACTGATACGTGGACCGAAGAAGTCATTTTCGTATGCAGAAGATGAAGAAGTTGAACCATATTGCATGAACGCTTCATATGACCAAAGGTCACTAATTTCACCTTTACTACCTAATACTAAACGGAATGAGCTATGCTCAAGTTGGTTAACACGAGGACCACCTTCAACGTTACGTTTACCGATGTAAGTTGCAAATTGGTCACCTGAAGTTAAACCGAAACGGTCAGTTAGGTTTTGACGCTGTGCATCAGTTAGTAATGGGCTATCATAATCCATTACATAATTTTCGTTGAAGAACGTACCAGATTCTGCGATTTGTGCAGAAGTACGGTCACGCATGAACATAGCTTCAATGAACGGGTGGAAGTTATCATTTACTTCATAGTTAGCAAATAAACCAAGTGTATGACGTTCATCTGGACGCATAAAGTGGTTAACTGGCGCATAGTTATATAGGTTGCCGCTTGAAGGAATGAAGCTGCTATCAGTACCTAGTGTCCAGTAATCGTAATCATCCCAATTGAAGCCACCAGCATCTGTAACACCAGCGATATAGAAGTTAGGAACAACTGCGTTACCAGAACCACCACATGAAGTACCTGTAGAAGATAATGCACAAGATGAGTAATCACGTGAACCTTGACGTAATTCGTTTTGTTTGTTGTAAGTAAAATAACCTACAGCATGACCTTTACCGCTATCGAATGAACCACCTAGCGTAGCAGAGAAATCAAACGATGAACCATCAAAACCAGTATTACCGCTTTCGTATTCAAAACCTTTTTCATCCATTAAACCTTGGATGTACTCGTTATCGTTATCATGTTGATAAGCTGTTGAGCCTAAGTTTACTTCGAAACCTTCGAATTGATCGTCCATTACGAAGTTTACAACACCCGCTACTGCGTCAGCACCATAAGTTGATGAACCACCACCAGTCATAACATCAACACGTTTGATAAGTGCTGCTGGGATTTGGTTGATATCTGCAGATTGGCTATAGATACCACCTGCTTGCATACGACGACCATTGATAAGTACTAAGGTACGTTGTGAGCCCATACCACGTAAATCAAGAGTAGCAGTACCAGAAGCACCATTTGATTGGAATGCAGTACTTGAAGCTTCAAGTTGAGGCAAGCTGTTCATCATGTCTTCAACACGAGTAAAACCAGCAACTTCGATATCTTCAGCTGTTGTAACTTGTACTGGGCTTGCAGTCTCAATATCAGTACGTTTGATACGTGAACCTGTAACTTCAATACGTTCAACTTTTTCTACTGCTTCTTCTTCGGCAGCATAAGAGTTTACAGAAAACGCAGCTGTTGAAGCTGTACCAAAAGCAAGCGCTAAGCGAACTGCTTTTGAAACTTTATTATTTAACATTTGATTCTCCCTGGACCACTATGTTGTGGTTATATTTAGCATAAGCTTGTTTATTATTTGTATCGCATCAGGACTGCGACAAACAAATAATAAACAAATAAAACAAAATATCCAGCTCTTTATTTACAATTTTTTAATGAAGCAGCAAAAAGTTTACTTTTTCTGTTTTTGTGAACAAAAAACACCCAAATAAGCATTTAAACCTGTCCACTTGATCATTCATCGCAATAAAGAATCAAAAAAATGTTAATTTTTTTAAAAAAGCTGTATTTGACGGTCACTTAGAGATGAAACTATAGTACCTAAATCAACAACAATCATTTCAGCTATTGGTAGCAATTGTTTATTAACATAAATGCTATAATCATAATTATGCTCACCTATGTAGTACTCTGCACCACTAGGGGTGTAAACGTATTCAATTATTTGACCACGCTGAAACGCCAGGTGGGGATTGTCAGCTAAATGCTGTTTCGCAGCTTTTACATGGGGAGGGATGTTTTTTTGATAATCAGTTAAATGCTGACCTAAACGCTTACGATAGATAAGGCTTGAATCAAACTCACCCGCATAGAGTTTTTTAACATACCTATCAAAGGCTTGCACTATTAATTGTGGACTGTAATTTTCTGAAAATAAAATCTCAAATAATTCTGTCTGAAACTTATGAGCAAGCTCTGTCCAATCACTTCTCACAGTTTCCATGCCTTTAAAGACTAATTTTGAAGCGCCATTTTTTTCAACTTTTCCTACATAGCGCTTTTTAGAACCTGTTGTTTTTCCTCTAATTGTAGGCATAAAAAATGGGCTATAGTGGGTTTCGAACTCAATTTCCAAGAAACTGTCTATTTTATAATCTTGTAATAATTTAATTTGCCAACATTTGTTAATTTTTTTTGCCAGTTTCGTACCGATTTCATTACAGTCATGCGAATTTAGATCATCATCAAGCCTTACAAAGGTCGAATCTGTATCACCATAAATGACTTCGTAGCCCCACTCTTCTATCCACTGCTTGGTGGTTTGCATAATTTCATGACCACGTAAAGTGATAGAGCTAGACAATCGAGGATCATAAAAGCGACAACCTTTTGAACCAAGTACACCATATAAACTATTCATAATGATTTTAATCGCCTGTGAGAGCATAGGCTGATCTTTGTCTTTGGCTATTTGTCTTGTCGCTGCAAGTTCACGGATCAGTTCAGGCAGGTGGTGTTCAGTGCGTGAAAACTGTGCTTGGTTAAATCCTTCGATTGCATTATCTGGCTTTTTTAATCCCTCTATAAGCCCAAGAGGATCTATACAAAAGGTCCTCATGATCGATGGATATAAGCTTTTATAATCAAGCACAAGTATATTCTGATACAAGCCTGGCTGCGATGACATAACATAACCACCTGGGCTGTCAAAGCTTAGCCCGTGATCTCCTAAATTCGGGGCAACATAGCCACTTCTATGTAACAGTGGTAAATAGAGATTAGTAAAGGCAGCAACTGACCCCCCCATTCTCTCTAATTCGAGGCCTGTGAGCTGGCTTCTTACAACCGCAAAGTCGAGCAGTTTAAGCTTCTCAAAGATGCGTAGTACCAATATACAATCTTGTCTGTTGTAGTTAGCAAGCGAAAGCTTCTCTTCATTAAACTGACGAATAATCTCTTCAAGGCGATTATCAGTGCTAATCAGCTTTTCTTCGCCAAGTTCGATGCTTGCTACATTGGCAAGGCTAAAACTGTCGTAATGATAAGTGGCATTTTTTAAGGTATCAATACCATCAACCACAACGCGACCAGGTATTGTAATGCGGGTAAAGTTTCCCTCACGCAAACGCATTTTTTCTTTATTACGCCCAAGCTTTAGTGAAATACCTAGTGCCTCAGCCCTTGCATGAAGTACACTAAAGTCAAATTCAATAACGTTCCAGCCAATCAATACATCAGGGTCAATTCGCTGAATTTCAGTCTCAAACTGAGAAAGCAGGTCAATTTCATCTTCACACCAGTTAATTTGATAATCTAATTCGGCAGTAGATTCTGGGCGCCCTATCATTAACACTTTGTCTATGCCGTCTCCGACTAAGCCAATAGAAAATAGTACGCCATCACCATTACACTCTATATCAATAGAAACGAGCTTAAAATTAGGTTTAAATTCATTGTTTGGTTTTAATTTTGCTTTCTTTAGCAGTCTAAAATCGCTTCGTGTATGAATTTCACCTTTAACCCATACAGAGCCTTTTATAAAACGTTCCATCAAAAATCTGTCAATTGGCCTAACATCATCTTCAAACGTCACTATTTGTGAACTTTTTAAAATTTTGATGGCACGGTAATAGTCTTTTAATGAATTAAAATAACAACAGATCACCGATTGATTTTGAAAGTTTTTTAATTTTGCATCTGCAAAACGAACATAAATGTTTTGACTTTGCAAAAGCCTTTCTGCAGCAGACACTTGATTGTCAGGAATGAAAAACACCACTTCTTGCTGTTCAACGAGCACTTTTAATGGGCCGTGTTTACACCACAACCAAAACACAAAAGTAACCCCTGTTGAGCTATCGAAGGCCTCTTTTGAAAGGATAAAACCTGTATCTGTAACCATTTACTTCAAATATCTATCACGGTAGAGGTATAGTACACCCTAACTATAAAAAATTATAAGAGCCAATTATGAGCCCAATTAATGCAATTAAAAGCGCAAAAACACTCGTTGCTACTGAACCACATAAGGCTAAAGCTTTGTTGCTAGACATACTCAAACAACACCCTGAATATCATGATGGCTGGGCATTACTCGCTGAAACTCACAAAATGCTGCAAGAGCACGAACAACAGCAAAGTGCTTTAAAACAATATGAGATGATTTTTTGGTTTAACAAACAATTAGAAACGGCTAAACAACAGTTAAATAACCATAACCCTCGCCAAGCTGAGCAAATCACTAAGCAACTACTACAACTCGTGCCTAATGAGTATAGAGCACTTCAAACGCTGGCTGATATCGCACTAAAGGTGGGAGATAGCAAAGCGTACTTTGACATATCAAAACATAACCTCGAGAACAACTCGCAAAAACAAGCAGTCCTAGAAAACTACTGCCAAGCCTTACTCAATACCAAGCAATTTGAAGAGTTACTCACATTTTATCGCACATCGATCCCCTCTCCTACTTTATTTATTGAGAGTTTAATTGCTATCGCTCATGTAAAAATGATGCAATTTGATAAAGCACAGGCCATCTATAACAAGTTACTCGATGCAAACTATTACGCAGCCCATTGCCACCTTCGACTTGGTAACATAGAAAAAATCAAAGGTGATACTGAACTTGCTATAACGCACTATAAACAAGCACTCCAACTAGATAACAGACTAGGTGAGGCCTATTGGAATTTAGCTAATTTAAAAACATATACATTTAATAATAGGGATATAGACAGTTTAGTAGAACAAACACAATCTGCTGTTCAAAACCTCAACAGTGCTCAACTTTACTTTGCTCTCGCCAAAGCCTATGAACAATGCCACAACTACGAACTCTCATTTAAGACATTAGAAAAAGCAAACAAAATTCAAAAAGCACTAATACCATACAAGCCAAGCAACTTTACTTTTCGTTGTAAAAAATATTTAACTCAAAGATCTATTAATAATCTTACATCTAATGAATCGCTACAGCTGATTTTTATCGTCAGCTTACCGCGAAGTGGCTCTACCTTAGTTGAGCAAATTTTAGCAAGTCACCCTGATGTTGATGCAAGTTACGAGCTCACAGAAATAAATGCAATCGCTCGAGAGTTAGAAAGTAAAAAACTCTCAGATGTTCCTTATGGCCTTGATAAGCTAACTGATAAAGATAAAGCACACTACGCTGATAGATACCTAAAATTTATTGCTCCTTTACGTGGAAAAAACAATATATTTATCGATAAGCAACCAGTGAACTTTCATCATATCGCGTTAATTAAAACGCTCTTCCCAAATGCGAAGATACTCGAAGTAACGAGAGATAAAGCCGCAACTGCGTGGAGTTTATACAAACACTCTTTCTCTGAGGGTCACGCCTATAGCTACGACTTTACATCTCTTGCAGAATATATAAATGATTACACTGATTTAATGTCGCACTGGCATTGCTTATATCCTGACGAAATATTTAAAGTCGACTATCAAAATCTTGTTAATGATTTTTCCAACACCGTGAGTGAGTTACTAACTTACTGCGATTTAGAAATGCATGAAAGCTGCATGAGTTTTTATAATCACAAACGCCCAATTATGACACCAAGCTCAGAACAAGTAAGGCAACCCATTTACAAAGATGCATTAACAGAATGGTCTAATTATCAGGTTCATCTTGAACCTCTATTAAAGCTAATAAAATAATAATCGAACAAGTCGCTTGTAGTTGCCCAGTTAAATCTCTAAAATTCATTACTGTAATTATATACATACTTTAGGTTTTCTGGGCATGCTATCTGACTCTTTAAAAAAAACAATTCGGCAAATTCATAAGCATGTTGCTGATAACCTTACTGACTACCGCCCTAGAAGCAGTCAAAACTATTTAGTTGCCGAGATAGCAAAAACCCTTGCCGGTGAGTATCACAAAAGTCAACGTATCTGTGTCATTGAAGCTGGCACAGGGACCGGTAAGTCACTCGCTTATTGTTTAGGTGCATTACCATTGGCGATGGCCAAAAAAAAGAAATTAGTGATTTCGACGGCAACTGTTGCCCTACAAGAACAGTTAATTAGTAAAGAACTGCCGTTTTTTAAAGAGCACTCTGGGTTAGATATTAAATTTGATTTAGTTAAAGGTCGTCAGCGTTATATCTGTGCACAAAAACTTAGTGCTGCAGTTAATGGCGACAGCCAAACGCAAATGGAGTTTATGCCAACCCTGTCATCACCACTTTCAGATATGGAAACCAAGTGCTTAAAGCAACTTTATGATGCTTATTCAAACAAACAATGGCAAGGCGATCGCGATAGTTGGGCTGATACTATTCCGGATAAAGTTTGGAATTTAATTGCCTGTGATAAACACTCATGCCAACGACAAATGCGCGCTCATCAGCTCTGCCCTTTCCATATGGCGCGTCAGCGTCTTATGCAAATGGATGTGCTAGTGATCAACCATTCTTTGTTACTAGCTGATCTTGATTTGGGTGGTGGTAAGATTCTACCTGAACCTGACGATACTATTTATGTTATTGATGAAGCCCATCACTTAGCGCACATCACTCGAGACTTCTCATCTGCTGCGGCAACAATCAAAGGCACCATCGACTGGCTCGACAAGCTTGTTAAATTCGCAGGGAAAATGGCGAATGTACTCGTGGGTCAAAAAGCGATTGGGCAAAATTTTAAACTCAGTGACAGCATCAATGATGCGGGCAAAAACCTAAAAGTAGTCCGTGACATTCTTGATAATGCCGACTTTAACTACAATAGTGATGATACCTATCGCTTTGAGCATGGTGAGATTCCAGCGGCTTTGCATGCTAAAGCAAAAGATATTAGCGATGCCACCCTTGATGCACTAAGAGCACTTAACAAGATGCACGACACCCTAGTGCAAGACGTGAGTGATGGCGATATTAAACCTTATGTGGCCGATCCAATATTGGCTGAAAGTGGCCAGTACATTAATCGCCTAGAGTTATTAAACAAGCTATGGTTTAGTTACGCTACAAAAGGTGAAGGTATTCCCCATGCTCGATGGATAAAACGCCTAGAGTATAAGAACCATCACGATCATTTACTCAGTGATTGCCCTATTGAAGTTGGCTATTACTTAAAAGATAAATTATGGAACCAATGTGCAGGTGCTGTTCTGTGTTCAGCGACATTAACGGCACTTGGCTCATTTGATCACTTTGCATATGAATGTGGCCTTGCCAAAGAAGAAGGTGTCAAATACATTAAAGTTCCTTCTCCGTTTGATTATCCAAAACAAGCCACGCTGCATATTCCTGCAAGTCATATTGAGCCTACAGAGAAAGCCTTTAGCGACCACTTAGCTGAACAGTTACCTAAATTCCTTAACGATAAAAAAGCTAATTTAGTGTTATTTGCCTCTTATTGGCAAATGGACCATGTCGTCAAAGCGTTGAGAAGTAAAGGGATTGATGTATTAGTGCAAGGTGAAATGTCGCGTGAGGCACTTTTGAAAAAGCATAAAGCGAATGTAGATTTAGGCCGTGCTAGTTATTTATTTGGCACTCAAAGCCTGTCAGAGGGTCTTGATTTACCGGGTAAATACTTAGAAAACTTAGTTATAACAAAGATTCCATTTGCGGTGCCGACCTCCCCAATAGAAGAAGCGCAGGCTGAGTTTGTACAAAGTAAAGGTGGCAACCCGTTTCTTTCGATAACCGTTCCTGATGCTGCAAAGAAATTAGTACAAAGCTGTGGTAGACTGCTTCGTAAAGAAAATGATCAGGGTCGTATTACTATTCTTGATCGCCGATTAGTGACCAAGCGATATGGCAAAGCCATGCTCGATACCTTGCCACCCTTTAAAAGACAAATTGATTATTAATGTTTGAATTAGCTTTAGACCCAACAACATGGGCACTATTATGCGCAGTGGCGCTGGCAGCTGGCTTTATTGATGCTATCGCAGGCGGTGGCGGCATGTTAACTGTGCCGGCGCTATTAACTGCGGGCTTACCTCCCCATCTCACATTAGGCACAAATAAACTTGCAGCAAGTTTTGGCTCATTAACAGCCAGCGTGACCTATTTTCGTAAAAAGTTATTCAACCCTCGATTTTGGGCCGCGTCCATCCTAGCAACAGCCATAGGTGCGCTTATAGGTACCCTGGTGGTTGATTACTTAAGTATTGAATTTCTGAATAAATTATTGCCCGTGGTAATTATTCTAGTAGCTTGTTACAGCTTATTTGGCAGTTTAAGTACTACCGAGCATAACGAATTACCAAAACTTGATGGCAAAACTAAAATTAAACAGTGGCTGCAAGGGCTTGGGCTAGGCTTTTTTGATGGTTTAGCAGGCCCAGGGACTGGTACGTTTTGGACTGCTTCAAATAGTCTATTATATAAAATGAGCTTGTTACTTAACTGTGGGCTTGCTCGCTCGATGAACTTCGTTTCAAATTTTATTTCTTTGATCACCTTTGTTGCGTTAGGGCATGTGAACTTTATACTTGGTATCACGATGGGCTTTTTCTTGATGCTAGGTGCATGGTTAGGTGCGCATTCGGCAATTAAGTTTGGCAGTAAAATGATCCGCCCCGTGTTTAACACTGTGGTTATTGTTTTAGCATTAAAGTTAATCTATGAGGCTTATTTATAAATGCAATCGACTGCTTTTGATAAACTGCGTTCACAAATTGAAAGGCTAAAGCAATTAGCTACACAATTTGATAAGGGTAATTTGTTTGCGAAAAATCGTTATATGCAAGCCCAACCAAGTTTATTTGATAAAGCAGTATTTAGCACAAAAAGTATGAAGCTGGCAGATTATGTCATAGAAATCGAAGATGAGCTTAACAGCCTGCCACCTGCTGAGCATCGTCACGCATATCAATATGCTCTTGAACGAATTGCCCTTCAGGTAGAAGCTGTATTCAATGTGATCAAATCAACCCCTGTGTGGGCTAAAGAAAATAAGTACAGTTTTAAACCAAAAACAAAGCCACAAGTTTATAAACAAGCAGTAAAAAAAATCATGCAGTCGTCACATGAACTGTATGATGAACTAAAGCAAAATCACGAGTTTGAGCGCCGCTTAGTTTTGATGATTGAAGAGCGAAAACTTAAGCTCGAAGCTGCAAATACGCAGCAAGCAGCCGAAATCAATAAAGAAATACTTGCATTGCATGCTAGGTTGGGCCGTTGCCGTAAGGCAATTTCAGCCACTGAAGACAAAATTCAACAGGTCGAAAAACAGCAGCTCAGATAATGTTTTACTATCATCCAAGTTATTCAGCGTTAGCTTTACCTGAGCGTCACCGCTTCCCGATTGATAAATATCGCTTGTTGAAACAACTTATCAGCGGCTTTATTGATGAGCAGCATTTCATTACCCCACAACAAGCCACTCGAGCACAGCTTGCTCTGTGCCATGACCAAGATTATGTCGATGCTTTTTTAACTGGCAGCCTTGATACAAAAGAGATAAAAAAAATGGGCTTCCCTTGGTCACATGAATTAGTTGAACGAACACTTTATTCTGTAGGGGCGAGTATTCATGGCGCAGAGTATGCCTTGCAACATGGTGCAGCTTTTAACCTAAGTGGTGGTTATCACCATGCATTTACAGGCTATGGCAGTGGCTTTTGTATTTTCAATGACTTAGCGATAGCAGCTGCGCATTTAATTAATACAGATCAAGCCGACACCGTGTTAATCTTTGACTGCGACGTTCACCAAGGTGACGGTACCGCTGAAGTGACACAAGCGCACCCTCAGATCATTAGCTGCTCAATTCATTGTCAACAAAACTTCCCGCGAATTAAACAGCAATCAAACTACGACTTTTCCCTAGAGCATGGCACAAAAGATACTGAATACTTGGAAACAGTGAAACAAGCATTAGCCTTAACGATGAGACTCCACCAGCCAGATATCATTTTGTACAACGCCGGCGCAGACATTGCAACGAATGACGAATTAGGACACTTTCAAGTCAGTATGGAGGGAGTGTATCAACGTGATTATTTTGTATTAAACCAAGCGAAAGAAGCAAAAATCCCTGTCTTTGCAGTCATGGGCGGTGGCTATCAGCGAAATGTAAGCCGTTTGGTTGATGTTCATGGTCAGCTTTTTAGGGCTGCTGTCGATTTATTTTAAAGCTTGGTATACACTTAAAGTGACTTTTTAATTGGGTTCACTTTGTATGAAATTGCATGACGACATTCACAACTACTATGAAAAACTGGTTGTCGAAGACATCACAAAACGTAACTTAGAAACGACCTACAGTGATGATGTTATGGCAGATTTATGCTGCACTGTATTAAATCAACTCCCTGCCCGCTACATACGCTATGATGTTGATATGGAATTTTATTTACCGCAAACAGAGCGTATAAAAATGGAGCAGCAAGTACAAACGGCAATCGATGTGGCAATCAGTCAAGTTGCTAAGAAAAAGGAACTACAATCATGAGTAGTGAGTTAGAGCATGCGCCTGACTATATAAAGATTGCTGTTGACCTAATTATGCTCTTAGAGCAAAACGACGTACCTGCTGAAGATGTATTAGCCGCACTAGAAATCGTAAAATCTGACTTCGAAAAGAAACTCTCAAAATCAACTAATTAATAGTCCGAAAATGGCGAGTATTAGGGCATAAATTTGTTATGCTCAGGTTTTATAATTAAAGAATGTAACACCATGTCATTGCCAAGTTTTTTGCGCTTATTCATCCTTGCTGCTATTTGGGGCGCTTCCTTCTTATTTATGCGTATGGCAGCTAATAGCTTAGGCCCTGCGGTATTAATAGAGCTAAGAGTTGGCTTTGCAGCAATAACACTCTTTATTTTTGCTTTATACTTACGAAAGACACTCGCTTTCACGACACATAAAAAACACTTTTTTATTATTGGCGCACTTAATTCCGCTATCCCCTTTTTACTGTTTGCCTATGCAGCACAAACAATCAATGCATCAACCTTATCAATACTAAACTCAACAACCCCAATTTGGGGCGTGATTGTTGGTATTATTTGGAGTAAAACTAAACCCACTAAAAGTATGCTGCTTGGCTTACTATTAGGTTTAACGGGCGTAGCAATTTTAGTGGGTCAAAATAGCCTCACTATCGATACCCAAGCAGTTACAGCAATCTTTGCAGCACTTTGTGCTTCACTAAGTTATGCCATAGCATCCCATTACACTAAGCATGCACCAAAGTTGTCTGCTTTTGATAATGCTCATGGCAGTATGTGGGCAGCAAGTATTATGGTACTACCGCTTATTTTTGTTATTCCTGCCAGAGAAATGCCAAGTAATGAAGTGATGCTTGGAGTGGTCGCTCTCGGTGTGCTTTGTACTGCTGTGGCGTATATACTGTTTTTCCGCTTGATTGATGACATTGGCCCAACTTCTGCGTTGACTGTTACCTTTTTAATCCCACTCTTTGGTATTGTATGGGGTAATTTAATTTTAGATGAACAAATAGGGCCAAATACCTTAGGCGGCGCACTTTGTGTTATCGCTGGCACCATGCTGGTCACAGGCTTTATCCGTATAAAACCATTTTTAAAACGAAACACCTTGTAACAGAATGCAAATTGCATTTTTAAATACAATCTATACTCTATTAGGTACTAAATATGGAAGGAGAATAGTATGTCAGGTACTACCATGGTGGTGTTAATCGTGCTGATATCAGTCGGCTCTGGGGTAATTTATGATATGTATAAAAAACACCTTGAGTTTAAATCACGGACTTTAAAGAATTCAAAAGAAGCAAACGAACATGTTGCCGAAGTGACAAAAGAACTTCAAGAATTAAGAGAACGTGTACAAACGCTCGAAGCCATTGTCACTGACTCTAGCTACAGCGTAAAACAAGAAATTAATAAACTTTAATTACAATAATAAAGCTGAGTACTCATCAAGCACTGGCTGATAATAAGCCGCGTCTTGATTTAACATGCGTTGGTAATGAGCACATAACTGCTTTAAATAGGCTTGGTGCTCTTTACTTGTTAGTTGCCACATTTGCTGTCCAACTCGAGTAACCTGTTTCGATGATGACGCACTCATAGCTATGATTTCATAAAAGCGTTTATTTTCACAAATCAACTGTTCTGATACGAGCCCTAATGAGAGTGTTTGCAAATAGCGGCGAACTTGATAACTGTGATGTACAGGGCAAACAATAAAGTCAATATGAATACCTGGGTGATGACCCACAATCTTCGCTAAAAATTGCACCAATAGCTCACCACCAACACCCGCAATAATAACAAGATGACGTTTATTTGGATCAGGGGAAATCATCGCAACATCCTGACAATGAACTTGCCAGCGAGCGCATTGCTCGTTAGTGGCAAAGCGCACCAGTTTGTCATTTAGTGCTTGCATCAACTCAGGCACAATATCAACAAAATGTATAAGCTGTGCTTTATTTTGCTGTAAAAGCTCAATTCCTAACAAACCGTGGTCGCAGCAGCAATCCCAGATTTCGTCATAGCCTGAATCAACCACATCAACGATGGCTGATAGTCGTTTACTCAATGCCATTAATTTGCTGTTTTATAGACTAAGGCTTTTAAACTTCGATCACTGTCTACTTCAACAAAGCCATCTGTCGGTTTTAAACGCTCAACAAAACAAATAGCCCCTTGCGTATGCTCAGCAATTAGCTCTTTAAACGCCTGCTCTGAAAGCTCAGGGCTATTAGCACAAAGCAATAATTGGGTGTTTTCATTTAACAGTTCAGGTAAACGACGCAGAATTTTTTGATAATCCTTAGTCAATATAAAGCTTCCTTTTTGAAAGCTCGGTGGATCAACAATGATCAATTCATAAGGTGCTGATTTTTTTAACTTGCCGAATGACTTTAAAATATCGTGTGGGAAATAACTAACTCCTTGAGCAAAACCATTTAACTGATGGTTTTGTTTACCCGTTCTAAGCACGCCTTTATTCATATCCATATTAATAACTTGGTCAGCACCACCCTGCATTGCAGCAACAGAAAAGCCACAAGTATAAGAAAACAAGTTTAGCACTTTTGCGTTTTTACTATTAGCTTGGACAAACTCACGACCACGACGCATATCAGGGAATATACCGGTATTTTGGCGACTAAGTAAATCTACTTTAAACTTAATACCATTTTCACTAACAAGGTGCTCTTGTGGTAATTCACCAAACAGAAGAGAATTTCGGGTATTAATTCCACAACGTTGTTGGTAAACCAATGCAGTCACAAGCTCTGGTGCGTTTACTTGCGCCCATTGCCACACTGTATTAGTTAATTGCTCAAGCACTTGTTCATCTATTTCTTCATATGAAACTAAAAAAAGTGCTGGCGGATAAAAGTCTAAGTTAATGTGACTAAGCTCAGCCACGGAGTGGCCACGGCCATGAAATACACGGCATAATTCATTTGTAGCAAGAGGAGCCTCTGCTAAAGCATTTAAAATGGCAGAAAAATCGTTTGTCATAATCTTTAGTTAATTAACTGTTGTTGTAATTCGTGAATTTCATCACGCACAGATGCCGCTTTTTCAAATTCAAGATCGCTAGCATAGGCATGCATTTTCGCTTCAAGCTCTTTAATTTGGCTGGCAATTTCTTTTGCGCTGAGTACTTGTTTAGACTCTTTACGCACCAATTTAAGGTTGTCTTTAGGGCTTGCTTCTTCGCCCACATCCATAATATCGGTGATGCTTTTAACCAAAGCTTGCGGCTCAATACCATGCTCAAGATTATAAGCTTGTTGTTTTTCACGGCGGCGATCTGTTTCATCAATGGCTTGTCTCATTGATTTAGTAATGCGGTCACCATAAAGAATCGCTTTACCATTTAAGTGACGTGCAGCACGACCTATGGTTTGGATCAGTGAACGAGTAGAGCGTAAGAAACCTTCTTTATCGGCATCAAGTATCGCTACTAAGGATACCTCTGGCATGTCGAGACCTTCTCGTAATAAGTTAATGCCCACTAACACATCAAACACACCTGCACGTAAATCGCGGATAATTTCAACCCGTTCGACGGTATCGATATCTGAGTGCAAATAACGAACTTTTACGTCATGGTCATTTAGGTAGTCGGTTAAATCTTCAGCCATACGCTTGGTTAAAGTAGTTACCAATACCCGTTCGTTGACCTCAACTCGTTTGTATATTTCAGAGAGTAAGTCATCTACTTGTGAGCCCACTGGGCGCACTTCAATTTCTGGGTCAATAAGCCCGGTTGGACGAATGACCTGTTCTGCAACCTCCCCTGACGAGCGTTCAAGCTCAAAGTCACCTGGGGTGGCTGACACATAAATAGTTTGCGGCGCGATTGCTTCAAATTCTTCAAAGCGTAATGGGCGGTTATCTAACGCCGATGGCAAGCGAAAACCATACTCAACGAGATTTTCTTTACGGCTTCTATCACCTTTATACATAGCACCGATTTGCGATACCGTAACATGCGATTCATCGATAATCATTAATGCGTCATCAGGCAAATAGTCAAGCAATGTTGGCGGCGGATCGCCTGGCGTTCTGCCAGATAAGTAACGCGAGTAGTTTTCGATTCCTGAGCAATAACCAAGCTCGGTCATCATTTCGATATCGTACTGGGTGCGCTGAGCAATACGTTGCTCTTCTACAAGTTTATTGGCACTAAGTAGCTGAGAACGACGGTCTTTAAGCTCATCTTTTATTTTATCAATAGCATCGAGAATTTTTTCACGCGGCGTAACATAGTGCGTTTTTGGGTAAATAGTAGCGCGTACAATGTGCTTTTCAACAGCCCCAGTAAGTGGGTCAAAAATACTTAAACGCTCTATTTCATCGTCAAACATCTCCACACGAACGGCATAAGTATCAGATTCTGCAGGAAATATATCAACCACTTCCCCACGAACACGATATGTACCACGGCTAAATTCAATATCGTTTCGAGTATATTGCAATTCAGCAAGACGACGCAGCATGTCGCGTTGATCGACAGTTTCTCCAACTTTAAGCAGTAGCATCATTTTCATATATGAGTCTGGATCGCCCAAACCATAAATAGCAGACACCGAAGCCACAATGATCGTATCACGACGCTCAAGTAGCGCTTTAGTAGCGCTTAAACGCATTTGCTCAATATGCTCATTGATAGACGCGTCTTTTTCAATGAATGTATCACTAGCAACAACATAGGCTTCTGGCTGGTAATAATCATAATAAGAAACAAAATACTCAACCGCGTTATGAGGGAAAAACTCTTTCATTTCCCCATAAAGCTGAGCAGCGAGTGTTTTGTTGTGTGCCATGATAATGGTTGGCCGATTCAAATCATTAATGATATTGGCCATAGTGAAGGTTTTACCCGTTCCTGTAGCCCCTAATAATGTTTGATGTGCAAGCCCAGCCTCAAGACCGTCTTTTAACTGTGCAATCGCCGTTGGTTGGTCACCATTTGGCTGAAATTTAGAAACTAGCTGAAAATGGTCGCTCATGAATGACACTCCTTCACATAAGACTCACTTAACCCATCAACTTCTTTGATAAACCATCTATAGGCAACTACCGCAGTAAATAGGTTACCTATAGCCGCGCCAATAAATAACCCTTTTAACCCAGCAAACTCACTGCCGATATAAGCAAAAGGCACGTAAAAAACAAACAGACGTACTACACTTAAAATAAGCGCATTCATCGGTTTATGTAATGCGTTAAATGAAGAGTTCGATAGAATAATTACCCCTTGTAGGCCATAACTTAGCGGTAGGATATAAATGAACAGCTTAATAACATCCATTACCGCCTGCTCTTTACCAAATACATTAGCTATCAAGCCAGAAGTTAATAGCAGTAAAATATAAATAGCAAACTGCCAAATCATCACGAATTTTAAGGTTTTAGTGTAGGCTTCTTTTACACGTTCAAACTTACCGGCACCAAAGTTTTGACTAACAAATGGCGGTAAAGTCATCGATAAAGCAAGCACAACAAGACTTGCGATAGACTCAATTCGACTTCCAACACCAAACGCTGCTACAGCTTCAGGACCATGCTTAGCCACTAATGCCGTAATTACCGCCATTGCTATTGGTGTAAGCATATTTGCCCCCGCCGCTGGTAAACCAATTTTAAGAATTTTTTGAATTGAGCTAAATGGTGTTTGCAAACCAGCATGCAAACTCAATAAGCCATTTTTAATTGCTAGAATATATAAAATGATAACCACCGCAACCGACCACGCAATAACGCTGGCAATTGCTGCGCCTTGTATACCTAATGCGGGAATAGGCCCAAAGCCAAAAATAAGCATAGGGTCTAAAATAGCATTAATCAGCCCCGCTCCACCCATAACAATGCTCGGAGTTTTGGTATCACCACTTGCTCTAAGTACTGAGTTGCCAACCATAGGTGTAATTAAAAACACGCTGCCAAGGAACCATACACTCATATACTCATGAATAAGCGGTAATACTAATTCACCAGCACCAAGTAACTTAAAAATAGGATCTATCAGAAGATAGCCCATCACAGAAAGACTAAACACCATCACAACCGATACCAACAATGACATACTGGCATCAAAGCGAGCTTCATCTAACTTATCACTACCGAGGGCTTTAGCGATAACCGCTGAAGTGCCTATACCTAAACCAATTGCAAGGCTAATAACAGTAAAAGTAACAGGAAAGGTAAAACTGACAGCGGCGAGAGGTTCAGTGCCTAGTAAACTAATAAAGAAGGTGTCAACAAGGTTAAACATCATTAGGGTGATCATTCCAAAGATCATCGGAATGGTCATTTTTTTTAAGGTTGGCAGAATGGGTGAGTTTAAAAGATCAGGTTTAGTTTTGCTCTGCGGTTTCACGCTCATGGGGATACTTTGCCTCTTTTTCTGAACCTGTTAGTTTAAAGCATCCTTCTCTTGCAAGCTATGCTTTATTAGCAGAATCAAAATTGATACACAAAACTATCACTTTTGACACTTTGACATAAAAATAACCACTAACCCTCATAAAATACAAGATAAAAACAACTTTAATAGCTTTGTTACAATTAAAAGGCAGTTTTCGCTGTTTTTTTACACAACAAATCGCGCTATTTCATCGTCACGAATAAATTTACTTATCAATTCAGCATGGCTTCAGATAAAAATACTAAGCAATTGATTTATAATAAAATAAAAAAACTTAATTAAATGCTTGAAATTGCTGTAGCGCCCTAAAATCCTAGTACTATAGCTGTTCTTAAAGTTTAATAAACAGAGTTATCCACAGAAACCGTGGATAACTCTCTAGAAGCCGCAAATATAAAGGCTTCTAAGGTGGATGTTCATCTCTGTATAGGAAAAGTAACAAAGCCTATTGTTTTAACCTTTTTATAAGTTTCTAGAAAAGAACGCGTAAAAATTGTTCTACCCTATTATAAAGTTAAGTATGACAATTAAAGTTCTATAAAATTTCATATGCTAAGCATATGAAATACAGCACTAAAAATGAGTTTACTTCTATTGGGTTCAGATCATTTTTGAGTTTCTCTGCAAAGAATAGAGAAATCTTTACTAGTCCTACACAGTAAATACAAAGAAAAAATTACGCTCGGAGAACTTCAAACAAAAAGAATTAGATCTGATTTTCATAGTTAGAATAAAACATTGGATAAATGATGATTTACTCAACTTGGTAAAGAATATCTAAGCAAAGAAACTTTTTTATACTTTTAAAATGATGCTTCTGTTTAAAAAGCATGCAAAAAATAAAAGCTTTCGACATAGGTCCCCTACTACAAGCTAAAAAATGCAGTGGTTTTCAGCTACATTTTGCGCAGATCGAACATAAAAACATCGAATAAGCTTCTTTTTTGAATTTATGAAGTTTTTATGTTGACACTTTGCAATGCTGTCATTAATATTTCGCCCCGTTGAAAGGCATGACGCTTCCCCCTTAGCTCAGTTGGTTAGAGCGACGGACTGTTAATCCGCAGGTCCCCCGTTCGAGTCGGGGAGGGGGAGCCAAGTTTTTCAATCATAAACGATTCCCCCTTAGCTCAGTTGGTTAGAGCGACGGACTGTTAATCCGCAGGTCCCCCGTTCGAGTCGGGGAGGGGGAGCCAAGTTTATGAATATGATTGTTCCCCCTTAGCTCAGTTGGTTAGAGCGACGGACTGTTAATCCGCAGGTCCCCCGTTCGAGTCGGGGAGGGGGAGCCAAATCATAGCACCCTACTACTCTATTTAGTTCCCCCTTAGCTCAGTTGGTTAGAGCGACGGACTGTTAATCCGCAGGTCCCCCGTTCGAGTCGGGGAGGGGGAGCCAACTCACAGAAAATAATCAGGTTTATCTACTACTATTCTTCGATTGTATTAGACTTTAAAGCGCTTATAATCTACCCTACATTAAAGTTATTTCTAAAGTTTTTTCTATTTTTTACGATAGAATGTAATGACTGTAATTAAAGCGATCAATCAAGGAATTGATTCCTTCCGTTAGGCTTTTATAAGATAAGAACATGGCTGGCTTTAAAAAACTTATATTTATACAACTCATATCTTGGCTGCTTTTTGCTTTATTAGGTGGTTATTTTATTGCCCTTAGTTTCGACAGTGCTGTCAGTGATGCTCAGCAAAAAGCACAAAATGTCGTTAGTGCTTATATAAATACTCAGACATTAGATGAACTAGCACCAGAAAAAATTAAACACGCGCTTGCCGATGGCAGTACTTTTTCTAAGTTTGTGATCCGTGATCAAGCGGGCCAAGTAGTTAGCTCAGTTGAATCAAGTCAACCCCTACCCATATTTGCTGAAATTGTAAATGCTACGTTTAACTCAATTCGCCCTCAATTTGCCGTTAACCAAGCATCTGATATAAAGGTTGAATTCACAATTAATGCGCATAATCTCGCAAGCTTATTACAACAGGCTCTATTTGTTGTTATTTTAATTTCAGGCTTGATTGCCCTACTTCCTATTATCTATATGAAGAGCATGTTCCGCCGCCTTAATCGTAAAATTAGCACTACAGTTGCAGATATAGTTGATATTTATATTAATCAAAACCAAATTGATGATGACCTAGAACAATCAATTGATACAACTAGCCTAAAAAAGTTAAGCAAAGATTTAATCCCTTCATTCAACCGCCTTTCTCACTTTTTACAAACTAAACACGACGATATTCAAAACAATGCGCTGAACATCAAAAAAGAAGCTTATAAAGATGTAGTGACTAACCTTGGCAACCGTAATATGTTTGTTGAGTACTACGAAAAGAATATCGAAAACGCAGAAAAAAGTACTTTTGGTTCACTTGCGATGGTTCGCTGTAGCGAGCTGCAAGCCATCAACCAAACTCGTGGTTACCAAAAAGGTGATGATTATGTTAAAAGCGTGGCCGATATAATTAAACATATCAGTGGTACTTATACTGGTAGCCAAGTGTTTCGTTTAAACAGCTCAGACTTTGCAGTTGTGTTGCCCAATACCCCACTAAAAGAAGCGGAACGTTTTGGTGATAACTTACAGTCTCGATTTACTCAGTATCAACAAAATCAAGAATTAAGCTCAGTCGCGAACACAGGTATTGTCGGTTACGAAAAAGGTAAACCTTTAGGAGAGTTATTATCTATTGTTGATAATGCGATGAGTATGGCGCAATCAAAGCAAGCTAACGCATGGCATGTTCAACGCGAGACTGACCTTGTAAATAATGCTAGCGCTGGTTTTGGTAACCAAAACTGGCGTAAAGTGATTAACGAAGTGATCGAAACCAAACGTGTTCACTTGGTCATGCAAAACATTATGCCAATTGGTAAAAGTGTGAAGGCCTATGCAGAGATTCAGGTTCGTTTCAAAACCGCAGAAAATCAAATGCTACCAACTGCCTCTTTTCTTGCTATGACCGAAAAGCTAGAAATGGCTATGGAAATTGACCGCTTAATCATTGACACCAGCTTAGAAAAAATTAAAACCCGTAATTTTTCTGAGAAATTCTTTGGAATCAATGTTACCGCATCAAGCGCCCATAATGATCAATTTGTGATCTGGCTTGAGCGCCGCCTACTAAAAGACAGTAATATCGCCTCTAAGCTTATATTTGAAGTGAGCGAGTTTGGCTTGCAACAAAATATTAAAGCAAGTAAGCGCTTTATCGATATGGTGCATCGTGTCGGTGCGCGTATCACTGTAGAGCGTTTTGGTGTTGGTTTAACGTCATTTAAATTCTTTAGAGATTTAAAACCTGATTTCATCAAAATGGATGCAAGTTATACCCGCGGCCTTGAAGAAGATAAAAATAATCAATATTTTATGCGCTTAATGGTTGATCTTGCCCACCGTATTGGAGTGAGTGTATTTGCTGAAGGTGTAGAGAGCCAAGAAGAAAAGCATATCATTGAAACTCTGTGTCTTGATGGTGTGCAAGGCTATTACATCGAAAAACCAAAAGACATTTAACCCCCTATTAAAGGCCCAAAAAACCTTACTGTTTTTGGGCCTATTCTATCTATTAACTTAGCTTTAACACTTTAATCGTAAACAGCTTTGTTAATTTTATCTATTCGTCCCTCATGTGTTGTGTCAGCCCCCAGAAAAAAGGATAATAGGGTCGTTTTTATTCTCGTGAGGCACGCATGACAGAGTATGTCTTGTTATTGATTGGCACCGTGCTAGTCAACAACTTCGTTTTAGTTCAATTCTTAGGTTTATGCCCATTTATGGGCGTGTCGGGTAAGTTAGATACCGCGATTGGTATGTCCTTAGCCACAACCTTTGTACTTACACTTGCCTCCGTGACTAGTTATCTAGTAAATCATTATATTTTGATCCCGCTGGATATCGAGTTTTTGCGTACCATGAGCTTTATTTTGGTTATCGCTGTTGTCGTGCAATTTACTGAAATGGTGGTTAGAAAAACCAGCCCGACACTTTATCGCTTATTAGGGATTTTCTTACCGCTTATCACCACTAACTGTGCTGTATTAGGCGTTGCCCTACTTAATATCAAAGAAGACCACTCATTCTTGCAATCCGCTGTTTACGGCTTTGGTGCCGCAGTGGGCTTTTCTATGGTGTTAATACTGTTTGCTGCATTACGTGAACGCTTAGCTGCGGCTGATGTCCCTGCTCCTTTCAAGGGTGCTTCTATTGCGATGATCACTGCAGGCCTTATGTCGATGGCCTTTATGGGTTTTACAGGATTAGTGAAGTTTTAATATGACCTTGTTTTATGCTTTGATAGCGTTAGGTTCATTAGCGCTAATATTTGGTTTAATTTTAGGTTTCGCTGCCGTGCGTTTTCGCGTAGAGAGCAACCCTATAGTTGACCAAATTGATACCATTTTACCGCAAACACAATGTGGCCAATGTGGTTACCCTGGCTGTCGCCCATATGCTGAAGCGATTGCCAACGGCGATGAAATAAATAAATGCCCACCAGGCGGCGAAGCAACTGTAAAAAAATTAGCTGATTTAATGGGTGTTGAAGCAAAACCACTTGCAGGCGGTGAGCAAGCTGATCCGATTAAAACAGTCGCCTATATTCGTGAAGATGAATGTATTGGCTGTACCAAATGTATTCAAGCCTGCCCTGTTGATGCCATTATCGGTGCAACGCGTCAAATGCATACCGTGTTAATTGATGAATGTACCGGTTGTGACTTATGTGTAGAACCCTGCCCTGTAGACTGTATTGATATGTTGCCCGTAAAAGAAACTAAACAAACCTGGAAATGGCAATTAAACGCAATCCCTGTGACTCAGGTAGATTAGGAGCACAGATGGAAAAGCTAATAGATCAAATTAAACAAGGTAAAGTGTGGCCATTTCCTGGAGGTATTCACCCACCTGGTCAAAAGCAGCAATCAACTAAGCAAGCAATCGCAAGACTACCACTACCTGACAAACTTGTTGTATCACTAAAACAACATATTGGCGCTAACGGCAAACTCATTGTTGAAAAAGGCCAACAGGTACTTAAAGGCCAAGCATTAACGAAACCAAGCGGGAATTGGTCAGTGCCAGTACACGCACCAACATCTGGGCTGATCAGCGATATTTGCCCAATGCCATCTGCTCACCCATCAGCGCTGCCAGAACTTAGCGTTATCATTGAACCTGATGGTGAAGATAAATGGTGCGAGCTTCGGTCTGTGTCTGATACCAAAGCACTTTCGCATGATGAGCTTGTGGATATTATTCATCAAAGCGGTATTTCAGGTATGGGCGGCGCTGGCTTCCCTACTTATGTCAAAGCAGATATACGTAAAGACATTGAGTTTTTAATTGTCAATGCCGTCGAATGTGAGCCATATATCACCGCTGATGACATGCTAATGCGCGAACATGCTGATGGTATTATCGCGGGCATTGAATTAATGCAGCAGCTGTTAAACCCGCAGCTCACAATTATTGGTATTGAAGATAATAAGCCAGAAGCCATTGCTGCTATGAAAAAAGCAGCTGAACATAACGACAGCATAATGGTACAAACAGTGCCAACGGTTTACCCTTCTGGCGGTGAAAAACAACTGATTAAATTGCTAACTGGCAAAGAAGTCCCTAGTGGCAGTATTCCAGCTGATATTGGTATGTTAGTGCAAAATGTCGGTACCTTGTTTGCAGTAAATCAAGCTGTGCATGAGGGTAAACCTCTGATTGAGCGTGTGGTGACTGTAACTGGTAACACCATTCATAAACAGGGTAACGTGTGGGCTTTACTGGGCACTGAAATTAAACATTTATTAGATTGCCAAGGTTTTTCACCAGTACCACAACAACGTGTTGTAATGGGCGGCCCGATGATGGGCTTTACCCTACCAACAGTGCGAATTGGTGTCGTTAAAACGACAAACTGTATTTTAGCGCCAGATCACCAAGAACTTGCTGAGCCGGGTGATGAAAAAGCCTGTATTCGTTGTAGTGCCTGTGCTGACGCCTGCCCTGCTTCATTGTTACCGCAGCAATTACAATGGTTCGCTAAGTCTAAAGAATACGACAAACTCAACGAGCACAACCTATTCGATTGTATTGAATGCGGTGCATGTGCATATGTATGCCCAAGTGAAATTCCACTCGTTCAGTACTATCGTGTTGCTAAAGCAGAAATAAAAGAACAGCAAGCAGAACAAATTAAAGCTGAGCGTGCAAAGGAGCGTTTTGAAGCACGTAAAGAGCGTTTAGAGCGCGAACAAGAAGAACGTCAAAACCGCCACAAACGTAAGCCAGCTGCTAAGTCAGATAGCGAAAAACAAAAAGTGGCCGATGCACTAGCACGAGTTAAAACTAAATCTGATGACAAAGAGAGTAAATCAGCTGTCGCTGCTGCTATCGCGCGTGCTAAAGCGAAAAAGCAGGGTGCAGAGCTTGAGCCTGATAACTCTGAAATAGCTAAAGAGCGTGCTGCGCGTAAAGAACAAGCACGTAAATATAAAGAGCAAAAAGCACTAGAGCAAGGTGAAGAAGGCGTCGATAAAGACGATAAAAAGTCTGCTGTTGCTGCCGCTATTGCCCGCGCTAAAGCGAAAAAGGCCGCGCAAGCTAAAGAAGATAACGCAGAAGTAGACTCAACAAAAGATGACAAAAAAGCAGCTGTTGCAGCTGCTATCGCTCGTGCAAAGGCGAAGAAAGCCGCTCAAGCTGCTGAAAACCAAACTGAAGCTGAAGAAGATAGCGCACCAGTTGATGACAAAAAGGCTGCCGTTGCTGCAGCCATAGCTCGCGCTAAAGCGAAAAAAGCCGCTAAAGAGCAAGCGCAGAGTGACGGTTCATCAGAGCAAACGAATGATTCAAGTGATGAGGCAGATGCCAAGCCGCAGTCTGATGCTACTGAATCTAGAGAAGACAAGAAAAAAGCCGCCGTTGCTGCAGCTATCGCTCGCGCCAAAGCGAAAAAAGCCGCTAAAGAGCAAGCGCAGAGTGACGATTATTCAGAGCAAATAAATGATTCAAGTGATGAGGCAGATGCCAAACCGCAATCTGATAAACCTGAGTCTAGCGAAGATAAGAAAAAAGCCGCCGTTGCTGCAGCTATCGCTCGCGCCAAAGCGAAAAAAGCCGCTAAAGAGCAAGCGCAGAGTGACGATTATTCAGAGCAAATAAATGATTCAAGTGATGAGGCAGATGCCAAACCGCAATCTGATGAACCTGAGTCTAGCGAAGATAAGAAAAAAGCAGCAGTCGCCCGTGCAATTGCAAAAGCTAAAGCTAAAAAGTTACAACAAGAAGGAAACGATAAGTCATGAAACTAACCATGGCGAGTTCGCCGCATAATCATAGCCATAAATCATTAAGTCGATTAATGATGACGGTGATTGCTGCGTGTATTCCTGGCTTAATTGCCCAAGTGTACTTTTTTGGCACAGCCGTTTTAATTCAGCTTATTCTCGCACTTATAACAGTAAGCGCCTGTGAAGCCGCTGTATTGCTGCTTCGTAAGCGCAAAGTTTGGCCAACACTCAGTGATGGCAGTGCTTGGTTAACGGGCGTATTACTGGCGTTGAGTATTCCACCTTTAGCGCCTTGGTGGATTATCGTAATTGGCTGTATGTTTGCAATTGTTATTGTAAAACAGCTTTATGGCGGCCTTGGCTTTAATTTATTTAACCCTGCTATGGCGGCTTATGTATTACTACTTGTATCGTTTCCGGTGCAAATGACTAGTTGGTTACCTGTGAGTGATTTACTTGCATCTCCGATTAGCTTCTCACAACAGCTGTCTGTTATTTTCAATGGCTTTACCAGCGCTGGGTTTAGTGTCGATCAATTACGTGTAGCAATTGATGGCACAACTATGGCAACACCGCTTGATACCGTTAAAACAGATGTCGCCCATCACCTAACGGTGGCTGAAAGCATGAGTAAACCAATTTTTAACGACTGGTTTGGTCTTGGCTGGGGCTGGGTTAACCTCGGCTTTTTAATCGGTGGTCTTTATTTATTAAAAGCTAAAATCATTAATTGGCATATCCCTGTTAGCTTTTTAGCCTCGATAGCCGTGTGCAGTGGTATAGGTTATATCGCCGCCCCTGGCACAGAACCAGGTGTGGTATTTCACTTATTCAGTGGTGCGACTATGTTAGGGGCATTTTTCATTGCCACGGATCCTGTTTCTGCATCAACAACTAATAAAGGGCGTTTAATTTACGGCGCGTTAATTGGTTTGCTTGTTTACTTAATTCGTACTTTTGGTGGTTACCCTGATGCAGTGGCATTTAGTGTATTGCTGTTAAATATGGCGGTGCCTTTAATTGATTACTACACGCAACCACGAACTTACGGCCATGGGGTGAAATAATGATCCTTTCCTCAATGACTAAAAATGGTGCTATTCTTACTGCGTTTGCGCTCATTACCACAGGCACTGTAGCCCTTACTCATAACTTGACTGCTGAGCGTATTGAAGAGCAAGAAAAGCAACAACTTGCAGAACAACTGCAACAAGTACTTGATGCTCATCATTACGACAATCAGCTCTATAAAGATTGTGTTGTGATCACCGATGAGCGCTTAGGTCCACGCCCAGAGCAAGTTATTTACCGCGCCTACAAAGACAATAAGCCTTATGCTTTAGTGATGCGCCATGTAACACCAAGTGGTTATAGCGGCGATATCAACTTATTAACAGCAGTTTTTGCCAATGGCGAAATAGCCGGTGTCCGTGTCACTAAACACGAAGAAACGCCGGGTCTTGGCGATAAAGTCGAGATCAAAAAATCTGACTGGATCACCCTTTTCAAAGGCCAAAATGTACTGGGTGAAGATGACAACCGCTGGGCGGTTAAAAAAGATGGCGGCCAGTTTGATCAATTCACCGGTGCAACCATTACACCTCGTGCCGTTGTCGGCTCAGTAAAACAAGCTGTGCTGTTTGCCCAAGCTGAATTTGATAATCTGTTTGCTGCACCAAACATCTGTCAAGGAGCCAAGTAATGAGCCAAGTTAGAACCTTGTTTAAAGATGGTATGTGGGCCAATAACCCTGCCCTTGTTCAGTTATTAGGCTTGTGCCCGCTACTTGCCGTTACATCAACGATTACCAATGCGTTAGGCCTTGGATTAGCGACTTTATTGGTACTGGTTGGCTCTAACGTAACCGTATCGATAGTACGTAACTGGGTGCCTAAAGATATTCGTATCCCTGTTTTTGTGATGATCATCGCAGGCTTTGTAACCATTGTGCAGCTGATGATGAATGCCTATACATTTGGGCTTTACCAATCACTGGGGATTTTTATTCCACTTATTGTTACTAACTGTGCCATTATCGGTCGCGCAGAAGCATTCGCCTCTAAAAATACCGTGCCACTTTCAGCCTTTGACGGACTGATGATGGGTCTTGGTTTCATGCTAGTTTTAGTGGTATTAGGGGCGATGCGAGAGCTTATTGGCCAAGGTACGCTATTTGATGGCGCCGATTTACTATTAGGGCCGTGGGCTGCTTCACTTCGTATTGAAGTATTCAGTTTTGATAACCAATTTTTATTAGCTATCTTACCTCCGGGTGCCTTTTTGGGACTTGGTTTATTGATTGCTGCAAAAAATGTCATTGATACACAAATAAAATCTAAGCAAGTTGTTACTCCAGAAGTAGAAAAAGGCCCAAGAGCCCGAGTAACGAGTTTAACTTAAAGGAGAGCGCGCACCGTCACTGCGTGCTTTACGCCACCATGAATAAAGAAAAACGCTACGAGATCTTATCTCGTCTTCGTGAACAAAATCCGCACCCAGAAACAGAGCTTGAATATTCAAGCCCGTTTGAATTATTAGTTGCTGTTACCTTATCAGCACAAGCAACAGATGTGGGGGTTAATAAAGCCACACGTAAGCTTTTCCCTGTTGCTAACACGCCTCAAGCGATTCTTGATTTGGGCCTTGAAGGCCTTCGTGATTACATTAAGACCATTGGTTTATTTAATTCTAAAGCTAATAATGTCTATAAAATGTGTGAGATTCTGGTCAATAAACATAACTCAGAAGTACCAGAGAATCGTGAAGCACTCGAAGCATTACCGGGTGTTGGCAGAAAGACCGCGAATGTTGTTTTAAACTGTGCCTTTGGCTGGCCGACCATTGCTGTAGACACGCATATTTTCCGCGTTTCTAACCGCACTAAGTTTGCCATGGGTAAAGATGTAGTTGCTGTAGAACAAAAATTAGAAAAAGTAGTACCTAAAGAATTTAAAGTCGATGTGCACCACTGGCTCATTTTACATGGTCGTTATGTATGTACTGCACGTAAACCCAAATGCGGCAGTTGTATTATTGAAGACTTGTGTGAGTTTAAGGATAAAACTGAGTAATCAAAGACTTCATTGTTGTATTACTCAAACTCAGTCAGCACCTTTAGACCACCCATTAAGGGGCGGCTTCGGTAAGTAAGTGATGGGCATACAATCACCCCTGACGTGATAACACCCCTCAATAAGCACAGTACTTCTAAATGAAAGCTTCTCTTCATAAAAAGTAGATGCAGCTCACTCTCGGTTATTCGAAAAACGCAGCCACAATATTTCTTCAGGCAGTACAGTTTACCTTATTTCGACCTGAGGCTTTAGCTTGGTAAAGCACAGTATCTGCTTGAGCTAAAATAGAGTCAAAACTTTGTTTATAATCTGGCTGCTGGGCGACACCTATTGATAAGGTAAAACGAATAGTTTGTTGCTCAAATTTTACTTGGCATTGTTCTACATGTGCTCTCAGACGTTCAGCCATGTCTTTTGCCTCTTCTATTTCAGTTTCAGGTAGCATCATCGCAAACTCTTCGCCGCCTATTCTCCCGATGACATCGGACTTTCTTATAATTTTTCGCACTAAATCTGCAAGTGAACAGAGCACCTTGTCACCAGCAGCGTGACCGAAGGTATCGTTAATAGACTTAAAGTTATCGATATCAAACATCATTACACAATACGAATGACAATAACGTACAGCTTGTGAATGCTGACATTCAGCCATTTGATAAAAAGCTCTGCGATTAGGAAGCTGTGTTAATTCGTCCGTTAAGGCAAGTGTTTCAGCTTTTTTCTTGGCTATTTCGATCTCTGCCGTACGGGCTTTAACATGCTCTTCAAGACTATGATTATATTTTTTTAATTTGGCTGCCATTTGCTCAATATCAATCACATAGTTCGCTTGGCGAATTGCAATTTCAATGTAAGAAGTAACTTCTTTTATTATTTCAATTTCACTGGCCGACCAGTGTTGAGTTGATGCACTGTCCAAGCAAAATAAACCGACGACATTATTTTTTACATTGATAGGAGCATCCAGTACAGCTCTGGTCTTTCCTTCTATCATAGCGTCTTTTAATGGCGCTATAAGTGAGTTGGTTTCGACATCATCAATCGCCAATATTTTTTGTTTTTTTAGCGCTGCGAGGTATTGCGGAGCAATAGTTAAATCAGCTTCTATGCCTTCGATAGAGGGTGAGTTTTCAGTGGGTATACAGCTATGTACGGATAAAATCCCTTGAGGTGAAATAGTAGAATAGGATACACGATACATAGGGAAATATTGGGCTATATCCTTTAGCGCAATGGTTATTATTTGATTCGGCGCTAATTCAGAGCTGATACATTTTGCTATTTTATTAACGATGTCAGCACGCTGTTTATCGAACCTAGCAGCACGCACTTCTATTTGATACTGTCTAATTTTTATAAAGGTAAACAACAGTGTCAAAACTAAAATTATAAAAATGATGCTCACATTCACTCACCTATTAAGTCACTATCATTATAACGATAAAACAGCGATAGGTTACTAAATAATTAACAAATTGATCACATTACTTTCTATACAGGAATCGAAAGAATCGATTTTTAATCAACCAAACACTGAAGTATCTAAGATTATCAAACAAATAGACTAGACAACTTAATCGTTAACAACGGCCATTGGCCTCTCAAAGCAGCCTATTTTAGCGCAATCATCTAAATCTACTTTCAGTATACTTCGGCTGGCCGACAATTGCTGTTGATACGCATTTTTTCCGCGTTTCTAACCGCACTAAGTTTGCCATGGGTAAAGATGTGCTTGCTGTAGAACAAAAACTAGAAGAAGTGGTACCTAAACTTGTTAATCCTGCATGGCCGCTATGTATGTACTGCTCGTAAGCCTAAATGCGGCAGTTGTAATATTGAAGATTTGTGTGAGTTTAAAGAAAAGACTGAGTAGTTGAAGTCTACTCGAAAGCAAATAATCTAAAGGTGATGTTCCCCACTTCTTCTTTTTCTATCCCCATGCAAGCTCATTTTGCACATTGTGCCAAACACAGGGTTTGACACAATGTACTAGGCTATTATCGAGGATTTTGGCTCACCTGCTTTTTAATAAATTCTCGCGTATCTCTTAAAAGCGACACTCTTGCTGGTTCGTGAACATACATCATGTGACCGCCGTGATAATAGTGATAGTCAATTTTATCAGCGTATATACCGTGTCTATTTAAAGTGTATTCAGCATCAAAAAATGGGGTAACAATATCGTAATATCCAGAGGCAACCATCACTTTCATCTGTGGGTTACTACGAAGAACATAAGATAGATCCGGTGCTGTGTTGACGTATTTTGGCTCCCAACCTTGTCCGTCAGGAGCAGTTCGCCAGCGCCAATTATCAGATAACTCAGGGTCGCCAGGATTTAAGTATTTTCTTTTCCACTGCACGTTTAAGTCTGTGTGCATGTATTTCATCAGTGCCGCTTTATATGCCGGCCCTATAACTTTCGAAGCGTCTTGCTTAGGAGCTGCTGTTAGATCATCGCTTTCATCAAGCTTATAACGTCCATCAAGAAAGCCAACGGCAACGCCCTCATCACGCAATAATTCTTTTGCAAATCTAAAGGCGTTAATGCGTAAATCAGCCTGTTCAATATATTGTTTACTTAGCCCTGTATAACGGTGAAGTCCATCAACAATTAGCGCTCTGTCAGCTTTACTGAGCGCATTACCCTTAAATAGTGCAGGCAGTAATTCATCTACAGCAAATTTTCGGCTAGCATCAATGAATGCTTCAAAATTTCCTGATGTGTCTACTTTTTTATGATACCAAGCGGTTGCAGCAAGTGTGGGTATGTAAGTGACGTAAGAAATGATATTGTCATCTACATAAGGGCTTGAACCTTGATAGTCTAAAGCTTGCGAAACAAAAATAATGCCATTTACATTAATCAGGTGTTTATCCATAAGCACTTTAGAAACCGCTGCTGCTCGAGTTGTACCATAACTCTCTCCCAATAAAAATATTGGTGCATTCCAGCGATTTTCTTTCGTCAGCCACTGGGCAATAAAATCAGCGATAGAAGATGCATCTTCATTCAAGCCCCAAAAGGCTTTGCTTTCAGTGTCACCTAATGCACGTGAGTAACCTGTACCAACAGGGTCCACAAACACCATATCAGTCACATCTAGAATCGTCTCAGGCGCTTCTTTTAATTCGTAAGGAGCCATTCCAGGAGATGTTGCATCGCTTGGTACAACAACTCGTTTGGGGCCATAAGCCCCCATGTGTAACCAATTAGACGATGAGCCAGGGCCACCATTCCAGATAAATGTAACAGGTCTATTTTTGTTGCCGTCTGAGGCTATGTAATCAAACGAAAAAATAGCAGCTGTTGGCTGTTCGTTTTTGTTTAATAAATAAGTTTCACCTGCTACAGCTTTGTATTTCAGCTTTTTGCCATTGAAAGTGCCTTTATGCTGCGTAACAAATTTTGTGGCTTCGGGTATCGACTTTTTACTGTTGTTTGAATCTGAAATTTCATCTGCATTGACCGCGTTTGTACAAAACGCAAACAATGTCGAGATGACTACGGTTTTGAAATTGGCAACATACGCCATGTTTTATTCTCCCTTGGAAGCTTGCCTTTATTTTTAGCTGTATCTGGCTTGAGTGGTTTTATCACTCAGTGCTCAATTAACCTTTTACTTTAGCGATTACTTTTACAGTAAGAACATGTAATTTCAACTATCTGCGATTAACACGCAAAAAAGCATACCCTGTATCGAAACAAAAATATCAATGTATTAATTTCACAAGCTTCCATCCTTTCGTTATGCTGTTGAGTAATGTGAATTTTTTATGAGAGTTGCTATGTTACCTTTACTTCGTATCTTATTAATTGAGCAAGATCCTGCCACCTTAAAAGAGCTTTCAACGAACCTAGCAAGAACAATCCCTAACTTTGAACGTACTGATGTTGATATCGAGATTGTTGAGTGCATTGAGCTCAAGCAGGCGTTGAATTATGTAGAGGAAGATGGTGATATTCAAGCTGTAGTGCTTAGTTGGGATGTATTAAATAATGGCGAACGCACCTATAGTCGCTTTATCGAGCAATTAAAAGGCATCCGTCTTGAACTGCCAGTCTATGTTATCGGTGACGATACGAAAGGCTTGGAAATAGTCAACGAGTCTGAAGAAATTGAATCTTTCTTTTTTAAAGACGAGGTCATTTCAGACCCTGAAGCAATCTTGGGCTATATGATCAATGACTTTGATGACAGATCAGAAACCCCATTTTGGACCGCTTACCGTCGTTATGTAAGTGAATCGAACGATTCATGGCACACACCTGGGCACAGTGGCGGTGCTAGCTTTAGAAACTCTCCCTATATTAAAGACTTTTATCAGTTTTATGGCCGTAATGTGTTTGTTGGCGACTTGTCTGTTTCTGTCGATTCGCTTGGCTCATTGTCAGACAGTACCAACACTATAGGCCGCTCTCAAGAATCAGCAGCGGCGACATTTGAAGTAAAACATACCTACTTTGTTACCAACGGCTCATCTACTTCAAATAAAATTATTTTGCAAACTTTGCTACGTAAAGGCGATAAGGTGATAATAGACCGAAACTGCCATAAGTCAGTGCATTATGGCATTTTGCAATCGGCTAGTTTACCTATCTACTTGTCGAGTATTTTGAATCCTAAATATGGTATCTTCGCACCACCGTCACTGGCTGACATTAAGCAAGCAATTGAACAAAATACCGATGCTAAATTATTGGTTTTAACAGGCTGTACTTACGATGGCCTGCTTAGCGATTTAAAGCAAGTGGTTGAATTTGCGCATCAGCACGGTATTAAAGTGTTTATCGACGAAGCCTGGTTTGCTTATTCACTTTTTCACCCGAGTTTACGCCACTACTCGGCGATTAATGCTGGCGCGGACTATGTTACCCATTCGGCACATAAAGTGGTTTCAGCGTTCTCTCAAGCATCTTATATTCATGTTAACGATCCTGATTTTGATGCCGATTTCTTTCGTGAGATCTACAGTATTTACGCCAGTACCTCGCCAAAATATCAGCTCATTGCTTCGCTAGATGTATGCCAAAAACAATTAGAAATGGAAGGTTATAAATTACTGAATGCCCTACTGAATCACGTTGCAGAATTTAAGCAACAAATGGCTTCCCTAAAACATATAAAAGTGCTCGATAAGCAAGATTTCATGGATATATTCCCACATTTTCGTGGCGATAACATGGGCCACGACCCACTAAAAATTCTTATAGATATTAGTGAGCTACCTTATTCATTAAAGGATATTCATAAATTCCTATTAGATGAAATTGGCCTTGAAATTGAAAAGTATACTCACAGTACTATCTTAGTTTTACTAACTCTTGGCGGTACACGCTCAAAGATCATTCGTCTTTACAATGCACTGAAAAAACTCGACAGTGGTAAAGTGAAGCTAGCCACCACAATGAGGCGCACTCGCTTACCAGAAAACTTACCTGCTATAGACTTGGCTTGTATCCCAAGTGATGCGTTCTATGGTGAACGTGAATCTGTGCCGATTAGTAAAAGTAACAACCGAATCTGTGCCGGATTAGTGACGCCTTACCCTCCTGGTATCCCACTGTTAGTCCCGGGGCAACATATCACTAATGAGCATATCGAATATCTTAAAGAGTTGGCGGGACAAGGTCTGACAATCCAAGGGAGTTTTGATGGCGAAATCTATGTACTGAAAGGTAAAGTGAAAAGCTAAACGTACGCTTATATCTCAAATACCTCATTGTTATGCAGCAATAGCTCTCCCATTGCTGCATATCATTACCTTCTTTATACCAAAGCTTAGTTATTAATTTTACAGCATGGACTTTGCGATTTGTCTCAATGCTACTGTGCAAGCAATCGAAATAACTTATAATCCATTTTTGATAATTTTAACGCGCAGCCTTATACCACACTGCGTTATTAGAATTGTGCGAATTTAAAGACAAGAAAGAGGATGCTAAAAATGCGCTTATTACACACAATGCTTCGCGTTGCTGATTTAGACAAATCAATTGAATTTTATACGCAGGTATTGGGTATGAAAGAGCTGCGTCGTGCAGACAATGAAGAGTACCGCTACACCCTTGCTTTTGTCGGTTATGGTGATGAAAAAGATTCGACAGTGCTTGAGCTTACTTATAACTGGGATACAGACAGCTATGATTTAGGTAATGCATACGGTCATATTGCTATTGAGTTTGATGATATTTATAAAGCTTGCGAAGACATTAAAGCTGCTGGCGGTAATGTGAGTCGTGAGCCGGGTCCTGTTAAAGGCGGCACAACTGAAATCGCGTTTGTTAAAGACCCAGATGGTTATGCGATTGAGTTAATTCAGAAAAAAGATAACAACACTTTTTGATTGATAGTGGCTATTTCAGCAATTGCTGAGATAGCCACTTTGCGAGTACTTTTTCCAGTTCAGTAAAATTAATTGGCTTTGCGATATGGTCGCTGATACCAATTTTTGAACTTCTTTCGATGTCGTCTTTCATTGCATTGGCACTGACTGCAATAATTGGTGTATTAAAACCTGACCTTGCTAATAAATTTTCACTGGCAGTTAAACCATCCATCACCGGCATTTGGATATCCATTAAAATCAGTGCGTAGTCTTTTATTAGGGTTTTCTCACACGCAATTTGTCCATTTTCGGCCAATTCATAACTTAGACCTAATTGAGTTAAATACTTAGTGATAACAATTTGGTTAATTGGGTTATCTTCGGCAATTAATATAGGCTTATCGACTGAGTTAAAATCAAATTGAGAGTCTTTATCTAACTGATCCACTTTAGCGCTTACACCTTCTGGATATAGCGTTTTAAAACTGACATTAACCGTAAACTCGGTTCCTTTGCCAAGCTCACTAATTATCGCTATATTCCCTGCCATTAAATCAATCATCCCTTTACTAATTGCAAGCCCAAGGCCTGTACCGCCATATTCACGGGTGATATTACTTTGCGCCTGAACAAATGGATTAAACAGTGCTTTAATTTTATCTTCTGCGATACCAATTCCTGAATCTTTTACAGAAAACTCAACGTCTGTGACGCGTTCGTCTCTATTTAGCAAAGTAAGTGAGAGTACAATTTCCCCTTGGTTAGTGAACTTAACTGCATTCGAAAGCAAATTAATAAGCACTTGTTTAACACGTATTTCATCACACTCAACGATCAAAGATTGTATTGAGGGGACATCTAGATTGCAGCGAATCCCTTTGTTATCACAACTAGGCTTGAATAATAAAATAAGGTCACGACAAAGCGCGACTAAATCACATTCACGCGACTCTAGCTCTATTTTTTTTGCCTCTATTTTTGAAAAATCAAGAATGTCATTAATAACGGTCAATAAAACATCGCTGCAGTTATTAATTTGCCTAACGAACTCTGCTTGCTCTTGCGTTAATTCGCTTTTATTTAGTAACTGTAAAAAGCCCACGATACCATTCATTGGAGTGCGTATTTCATGGCTCATATTCGCTAAGAATTGGCTTTTAACTTGCTCAGAACGCTCAGCCCGATGTTTTTCTAGCTGCAAAGAAGTAATTTGAATATCAATGGTTTCAGCCATGCTATTTAGCGACTCAGCAATATCTTTAAACTCTTGGTAGTGAAAGTCGTCAGTATTTTGTTTGTAATTCCCTAACGCATACTCGCGGCTAAGGGCAGTTATACGATTCAGCGGGTTATGAAGTCGCGCAGTCAGCCAACGGACGAGAATAAATGAAATAACAGAGAGTCCAAAAATTAGTAGTCCTGCTAATACGGCTGTTTGTTTAACGGCGCTGGTGTAACTTGTTTTGGTTTCGTTAATTTGAAACTGTAAGTTCGTTGGTTTGCCTTCGAAGTAAACATTATTAATCGTTGCTTGCCCCATTAGTTTCCCATTTTCGCCCGCATCACCCAAACTAAACAAAATATTTTTTTCTGCTGTGATTTGTACTTGCTTGCCTTCTTGATAAACTGGCTGCTCATTATGTATTGCAAGCCACTTTAACGCTTCGGATAAGGGGACAAAAGACACTAATACGCCCGTTTTGATAATTGGCTCGCTCAGTGAATCTTGCTCATGGAGCAGTGTTGATGTAATAGCCAACAAGGCATTTTGTTTTGCTTGTGCAGGAACAAACAACTCACTCACTTGGGGGTTATCAATAATTTGAATTGTGTTCTGTTGTGTCGATGTTTGGGCGCTATCGAGAATGCTTTTTGTGAGCTTATAGTTCAAATTTAAAGAGGTAATAGGATAACCCTCAACTATAAACCCTTGGTTATCAATAACAATTGCAGCTTTGATTTGCGGGTTTTGGGCGACAAACTCCTGTAGCTGTACTAGCGCGAACTGTGAGTATACAACTTTATTAGGCAATTCAGTAATCGCCTTGATACTACTAAGTAATTGGCTGTTTTTCTCAAGCTTAAATAATAGTTGCTCAAGACTAGCCGCATTATTTCTGGCTTGCCACTGTAAACTAGTGTTTGCCTGATCAATCGAGCTTAAATAGAAACGCCCTGTCATCAAACCTGCAAGTATCAATAAAGGTATAATTACCAGAAGTAAAACACTGATAAACAAGGCGCGACTAAAGCGTGGACTGCTCATTCATCCCCTTCATTGGCAATCGAACGCTCTGCCAACCCTTGCATAAATAACCCCGCTTGCTCAGCAGTTAAGGCTCCACTCCCATAGCGAATAAAACCTTTATTTAATACTTCCCATACAATGATCATAGATGGCGTTGATAGCATAGGTTTTGTGAATTGCATAGCATCAACTAAGGTTGATAACCATGAACCTTGTTGTGCTTTTAGCTTATTTAAAACCTCTGTATTGATAGGAATATCTTGGAGCTGTTGCCAAATCATTGTTTGGAACTTTTCTGATTGAACCAATTTAGCAAATTTGAATAAGTTTTCTTTATTTGCACCATTTAGGCCATCATTTGGAAACGCCAGTACAAAAGTAGAGTAATAAGGCTGCATATACTCACCATTGAGTTTCGGTAACTGTTGCATCCCTAAATTATCACCAAGCGCCTGATCATACGTTTTTAATGCCCATGCACCATCAATAGTAAATGCGGCTTGCTGCGCTTTAAATGCGTTATTTGAACAAGTGTAATCGCACTGTCTGTCAACGAGGTTTTGTTTACTTAAATCCCAAACAAATTTGAGAGCAGATTGCATTGCAGGCGTGTTTAGCTGAGCTTTATTATCTACAATTAGATCACCATTAAAAGCCGATAAAAACGGAATAAACCAGTACATCTCCATAAAACTCCATGTAACTAGTTTAACCTCTTCAGGCAAGGATGATTTAAAGCTATATATATCCTGCCAATTTTCTATTGGCTCTTTAACGTACTGCTTATTATAAAAAAGTAGCAGGTGATTACCTTGAATAATGGGAATACCCAAGAGCTGATTGTTTAGCTTAGCAGTGTCTAAGGTTCGCTTATCTGTAGTGTCAGCAATGAGTGAGCTTGGAATAACACTGTAGTTGGCATATTTATCAAGACCTAAATGATCTGCAGGCACAATAATAACGTCTGTTGAGGTGCTGGTACTGGTGTTTTGTACCAGTCTTACTTTTAGAGCTTTTTGATCAACCGACACAGAATTAACCGTCAAACCACTTTGCTCAGCGAGTGTGCTTAACAGTTGATCAAAATGCTCATGTTTCATGGTATGGGCTAGGTTTATCTTTGCCGCATAGCTATCAAATGTAACTATTAGCATCACTACCCAAAATACTTGCCACACGCTAAGGTTTGCTCATAAATAATGAAAATTATATTTTAGTTAAGCACATATGCCGTACATTGCCTAGCTTAATCAAGGGTTTTCTTGAACCTTAGTGCAGCCATAGCCAAGCCTAAAATAGTAAAGATCAAAAGCCAAATTAAGTCACTGCTCATACTCATTAGATTGACATCTTTTAGTACTATTCCTCTTATTAGCCTTAAATAGTGCGTTGCTGGTAAGCATTCAGCAAGCCACTGCGCCGCCATAGGCATTCCTTCATAGGGAAATACAAAACCAGACAATAAAATGGAAGGTAACAGAATAAAAATAGTCATTTGCATTGCTTGAAGCTGGTTTTTAGCGATGGTCGAGAGCACTAAACCTAGCACTAAACTGGCGCATATAAAGGCAAATGTTGCGACAACCAGTGCCACTAAACCACCGCCAAAAGGAATATGAAATAATATCTTGCCCATTCCTAATATAATAAATAACTGAATAAAACCAATGAAGATATAAGGCACCACTTTACCTATCATCAACTCAAGTGAGCTTAAAGGTAAGGTTATTAAGAGCTCCATATTGCCTCGCTCTTGCTCTTTAACAATTGCAGCAGAGGTAAACATAATCATGGTCATGGTCAAAATGACAGCTGCTAAACCTGGCACAATATTAACCGCAGAGCGCTGCTCAGGGTTATAAAATAAGGTTGTTTCAAAGGTAGGATAAGTTCTATTCGCGGGCTTATCGAGCAGTTCAGCAAGCGGCATGTTGCGAAGCGATTTAATGCTCGACGCTACCATTGTATCTGAGCCATCAACTAACCAATGCGCAATTGGCCTGACTAACGACTCATTACTACCATCTGGTAAACCAAAACCGACTGTTGGGTGTTGAGCAAGCCGGTTTGCTACATCGTGGGGTATAAAAAGCACGGCGCGCACTTTAGCACTGGCTATTGCTGTTTGTGCTTGCTCTATACTGTTATAGTAATCTGTCACTTTGACCACATTTGTGGCTGATACTGTTTGTACTAAAATGCGGCTGAGAGCAGTGTGACTATGATCGACTACTGCAACAGGGATATCCTTAACATTAGTGTTAATAGCATACCCAAATAGAATCAGCTGGATAAGGGGGATCATTACCACCATAGCAAATGTCATTCTATCACGGCGTAATTGTAATAACTCTTTGCTTACAATAGCTTTTATACGGCTTAAAGAGGTAACAATATTCATTGTCTGCCCTGCCCTGTACAAGTTACAAACACGTCCTCAAGGCTTGGGCGAACAATATTTACTTGCCACGTATCCTTACAAAATGATTGCTGTTTTATAAACTCAACGGGATCTTGAACATCTTTTTTCACTAATACTCGCAATTGTGCGCCTAACTGAGTCGCCGAGATAACTTGATCGATTGTTGCGAGCTGTTTTTTTAATTCTCTAGTTTGCGCCCCAGCTATTTCTACAACATAGGCATGCATGTCTGTCATTAATTGTTTTGGTGAGCCATCGGCGCGTTTAATACCGGATTCTAAAATTGCTAAACGATGACAGCGCTCCGCTTCATCCATGTAGTGAGTAGTGACTAATATTGTTGTACCGGCATTACTTAAATCAAAAAGTGTTTCCCAAAAGTCACGGCGATTTTGTGGATCGACTGCCGATGTTGGCTCATCAAGAAATAAAATTTTCGGTTTATTGATCACTGCAGCAGCCAATGCCAAGCGCTGCCTTTGGCCCCCACTCATACTTCCGGCCATTTGTTCCGCTCTTTGATCAAGACCGTAGGTATGGAGCAATTCATCAATTCTTTGTTGTTTTTGCCGCTTTTTTAAAGGGTAAAGCGCAGCCATGAACTGGAGGTTTTCAAGTACAGTTAAGTCGCTATAAAGTGAAAACTTTTGAGTCATATAACCAAGTTGTGTTCTCAGCTTTTCTGCATCTTTTGGCAGGCTCAAGCCAAGCACATTGATATCACCGGCGGTTGGCTTCAATAAACCCGTAAGCATACGTATTGCAGTCGTTTTACCACAACCATTGGGGCCTAAAAAGCCATAAATTTGGCCTTGCTGAACGTCTAGATCAAGGTTATCAATCGCTGTTAAATCGCCAAATTGTTTTATCAAGCCTTTGGCATGGATCACCGACTCAGTCATGGCATAACCACTTGGGCAGGTACGCCTGTTGGTAAGTTATTCTCAGTTGCAGGTAGTGTTACCTCAGCAAGATACATTAAACGCGCGCGCTCTTCCTGATTAAGGGCATAAAAAGGAGTGAAAGCAGGCTCTGTGGCGATCCAAGTAAGTTCGCCTTCAATCTCTTGATCTATACCGTCTACGCGAACCATGAGCCTCATGCCCTGTTTGAGCTTGGCGCGATATGGTTCTGGGATATATACGCGTGCGTATGGTGCGCTGTTCGCTTGAATAATAACCACAGGGCTTCCTTTAGTAACTCGCTCACCTACATGCCAAGGCAAATTATCGACTCTGCCGGAACGCATCGCTTTAATTGTCAGATCTGAAAGATATTTTTGTTGTACTTTTAGCTCAGCTTCTGCGGCTTGAACTTGCGCCTTTGCACTATTAATATCTTCGACACGAGAGCCATTTGTTAGCTCTTTTAGGTTCTGCTTTGCTGATTCTAAATTTGCAAAAGTTTCATCCCGTGCGGCTGTTGCGCTGTCTAAGGTTTCTTGGCTTGCGAGCTTATCTTTAACTAACGTTTTTGCTCGGCGAAAATTAGCTTCGCTTTGTGTGTATGCAGCATTTGCCGCTGCTACTTTGGCTGATGTCGCAGCAACCTCTTCTGGGCGAGCACCATTTAAAGTTTTTTCAAGAAATGCTGTTGCTTGAGCTAGTTGCGCTTGAGCTTTGGCTACAATGGCTTGTTGAAGCTCAGCATCGAACTGTGCAATTACCTGCCCTTTTTCAACTAACTGACCTGCTGAGACGGGTAAATCAATCAGTACTTCGTTAGTCGTTGCAGGATGGATCACACGTTCACGCTCAAGAGTCCCTAGCGCTACTCCCTCATTAGAGTCTGAACAAGCTGAAATAACTAAAGAAATAAATATGAGTACAACACGTTTAGCTAACATTTTAATTTCCTTACGGTTAGCTGATGAGTTGCTAAATACTATAAAGTAATAAAATGTTCAGTAAAAGTGTTCTGTAAAAATTGATTTTTTAGAAATTAAAAAAATAATATCGCAGAGATATGTTGGAGAGTTAAAGCGATGAAATTCTAGATATGTTTATCTAACCATTTGAAGTTAGATTACAAGGTGATTATTCCTACTTAACATAAGATTATGTCAATATGTGGCATCGCGCTAAGAGATTAGTACTCTTGATAACGTCTTGCATAGATTGTTCGGAGTTCGCCGAACCGCTACACATAACCTACTTAAGTAAGTGGCGTCCCCAAGGGGATTCGAACCCCTGTTACCGCCGTGAAAGGGCGGTGTCCTAGGCCTCTAGACGATGGGGACGCAGAAATTGGTTTGCAAATCACCGATTTGCTATTTCTGTGTAAGATGAGACCGAGCCTGCGAGGCGAATGGCCTTAGCTTAAACAGAAAGTTTCTGTGTCACTAGGACAACTGAATAATTAGACTCGATTCAGACGAGTGTTAATAACACAGCACTTTTAGTAAGTGGCGTCCCCAAGGGGATTCGAACCCCTGTTACCGCCGTGAAAGGGCGGTGTCCTAGGCCTCTAGACGATGGGGACACATAATGTGTCACTAGGACAACTGAATAATTAGACTCGATTCAGACGAGTGTTAATAACACAGCACTTTTAGTAAGTGGCGTCCCCAAGGGGATTCGAACCCCTGTTACCGCCGTGAAAGGGCGGTGTCCTAGGCCTCTAGACGATGGGGACACATAATGTGTCACTAGGACAACTGAATAGTTAGACTCGATTCAGACGAGTTTTAATAACACAACACTTTTAGTAAGTGGCGTCCCCAAGGGGATTCGAACCCCTGTTACCGCCGTGAAAGGGCGGTGTCCTAGGCCTCTAGACGATGGGGACACATAATGTGTCACTAGGACAACTGAATAGTTAGACTCGATTCAGACGAGTTTTAATAACACAACACTTTTAGTAAGTGGCGTCCCCAAGGGGATTCGAACCCCTGTTACCGCCGTGAAAGGGCGGTGTCCTAGGCCTCTAGACGATGGGGACACATAATGTGTCACTAGGACAACTGAATAGTTAGACTCGATTCAGACGAGTTTTAATAACACAACACTTTTAGTAAGTGGCGTCCCCAAGAGATTCGTACTCTTGATAACGTCGTGCATAGATTGCGCGGTGTTCACCGCCCCGCTACACATAACCTAATTAAATAAGTGGCGTCCCCAAGGGGATTCGAACCCCTGTTACCGCCGTGAAAGGGCGGTGTCCTAGGCCTCTAGACGATGGGGACACATAATGTGTCACTAGGACATTAAATGATAGTTTGACTCATACCGGAGTTAAGGTTACTAAATTAACATGTAAGTACTCGAGACTAACATATTTATTTTCTTGGCAATTGCTCACTTACTTGAAGTAAGTGGCGTCCCCAAGGGGATTCGAACCCCTGTTACCGCCGTGAAAGGGCGGTGTCCTAGGCCTCTAGACGATGGGGACGCAGAAAACTGCAACCCTAGGACAAACACTATGCAAATCTGGTGGAGCTATGCGGGATCGAACCGCAGACCTCTTCGCTGCCAGCGAAGCGCTCTCCCAGCTGAGCTATAGCCCCGACTTGCATACACACCACCAATTAATGTTGGCTGTGTATCGCTGAGTGCGGGGCGCATTCTATGCAGCCCCCCAAATAAAGTCAACAGTTTTTTATCTAAGTTTATTTAAATGATTTAAATTTCAACAAGCTGACTAAATATCAATCCGTTACGGTGGTGTTTTAAACAAAGTGCTATCAAATTCGCTATTTTGAGCTACTTGCAGTACTGGTTTCTCATTTAAAGGCTTCCTGCCTATAAACTTGCTTATTTAAATAAGGTATACATTTATATGCAAAACAAAGATCGCTACCTAAAGCTTTAAATAAAGAAACTAAGCGTACCCTATGTTGTTTTTTAATATACAAAATAGGTCGCTTTTAACTGATGCAAACTTATTGATACGAAGAAACTGCTATAAAGCTTTACTGTTTTCATATCACTTCGATCATTTTACTAAGGTCATAGAGCTATAGATCAACTTATAAATACAAGGTTATGAATATAAATTGCATATTTGTTCACCAAAAAATGCTTAATTGCCATGTCATTGTTTATAAAAGCTGCATCTAACACATTTTTACTCATTCAAGTGTTGACACATTTACAACTCTATCTATAATAGCGCCCCACAACAACGCAGCAATGAGTTGTTTTAGATATGGGTCGTTAGCTCAGTTGGGAGAGCATCGCCCTTACAAGGCGAGGGTCACTGGTTCAAGTCCAGTACGACCCACCATTATTCACTAATGGTGTTCATATCTAAATTCTTAATGGGTCGTTAGCTCAGTTGGGAGAGCATCGCCCTTACAAGGCGAGGGTCACTGGTTCAAGTCCAGTACGACCCACCATTAAGAAATAGGGCTGCATGTAATATGGGTCGTTAGCTCAGTTGGGAGAGCATCGCCCTTACAAGGCGAGGGTCACTGGTTCAAGTCCAGTACGACCCACCATTATTCACTAATGGTGTTCATATTACAAAAAATCTAAATGGGTCGTTAGCTCAGTTGGGAGAGCATCGCCCTTACAAGGCGAGGGTCACTGGTTCAAGTCCAGTACGACCCACCATTAAACACATTTTAGTGGTGTTCTCATTTAGATTAATCTTCGCGGGTCGTTAGCTCAGTTGGGAGAGCATCGCCCTTACAAGGCGAGGGTCACTGGTTCAAGTCCAGTACGACCCACCATTTTCACCGATGGTAAGCGAAGAAAAAGATTATATGGGTCGTTAGCTCAGTTGGGAGAGCATCGCCCTTACAAGGCGAGGGTCACTGGTTCAAGTCCAGTACGACCCACCATTTAATCTTTAAGCCACTAGGCAATTTATATGTGGGTCGTTAGCTCAGTTGGGAGAGCATCGCCCTTACAAGGCGAGGGTCACTGGTTCAAGTCCAGTACGACCCACCACATATAAACACTTCATTAAATATATTTCCTTATTTACCCTTAGCTTTCAAAAGCATCGCCACCATTAACAAAACACAGGCTCGATGGTTCTAATCCAATACGACCCACCACATATAAACACTTCATTAAATATATTTCCTTATTTACCCTTAGCTTTCAAAAGCATCGCCACCATTAACAAAACACAGGCTCGATGGTTCTAATCCAATACGACCCACCACATATAGACACTTCATTAAATATATTTCTTTATTTTACCCTTAGCTTTCAAAAGCATCGCCACCATTAACAAAACACAGGCTCGATGGTTCTAGTCCAGTACGACCCACCACATATAAACCTCTAGTATCTAGTTCCTTTTATCTGACATTTGAGATTTAAACTCTAATACCAACCTCCCCCACTATTGATATAGCCTAAAAGTAAATTTTAAATCGCTGCAAAAGCTGTAATTTGCCTTGTCAGCAGCTAGACTGTTTATTATAGTCGTTGTTAATGTCACTTAGTCGCAAGTCCAATGCCTGCAAAGATTTTTTCGAAAGCCAAAATTTTAATAGTTGAAGAGCAGCCTCTTGCTCAAAGCTATATGAAACAATCCTTAGAAGGGTTGGGCTTTCGTCAATTGCGTTTTGCAGAGCATGCCATTGCAGCAAAAGAACAATGTCAAATTGAGCAATTTGACCTCATCGTTTGTTCATTTAACTTAAGTAAACCTCAAGATGGCTATCAGCTTTATGAAGAGCTGAAAATGAAGCGCCTTATTAAAAACTCCACGGGCTTCATTTTTATCTCAGCTGAAACAAGTGGTTCTTTGGTTCACAGTGTGCTTGAGCTACAACCAGATGATTTTTTAGTTAAACCATTTACAATTTACGAATTAAAAAATCGTATAGAAAAAGTATTATTACGCAAGAACAACCTCCACCAAGTTTATCAGCTTATTGATGATGGTAACGATTCAAAAGCAATTAAACAAATTGATGCTTTGTTGCAAAATAAAGGCAATAGTTATAGCGCGATTCTATTGAGATTAAAAGGTGATGCCCTACTTCGCCTCAAACGCTTTGAAGATGCAAAAACATTCTTTAAATCAGTGCTCGATATTCAAAAATTCACATGGGCAAAAGTAGGTTTAGTAGAAGCACTCATTGCCAATAATGAACACACACTTGCACATCGTATGCTGAAGACAATGTTGCAGCGCAGTGAAACTCGACTCGTTGCTCTTGATTTACTCGGTCGATTAGAAATAAAGCTGCATAAGTTTGATGAGGCTCAGCAGTTTTTTAGTCAAGCTGTTGAAATTGCGCCACGTAATATTGACCGTCAAAAAACCTTGAGTCATGTATCGTTACTTAATCACGACTACGAAAAGAATTATCTAACTCAAAAAGACATTGCTAGTTACGCAAAGCACTCTATTCACGACAACCCTGATGTGTATTTAAATGCGGCTCGTGCCGGTATTGATTTTGCTTTAACTACAGATCAGACCGATCAAGTTAATCGTATTTCAAGACAGACAAACCAATACTTGAGTGATTTAAAAAAACAATTTCCTAATAGTAATAACCAAACACAGATTGACGTTCTCAATGCGCGTTTGCATTACTTAAAGGATGAACATCAAAAGGCCAAAGCACTCATCAATCAACTGGATGAAAGTGACAGCCAAATTCGTTCGGTAGATGGAGCCCTCGATAAAGCGAAAGCGTTTCATGAATTGGGCTTCCACCACAAAGCACAAACATTGTTTAACCAAATTATCAATCACTGTGAACGTCACCCATCAATAAGCGATCCGGTTTATTTACGTTATATTCAACAGCAACAAACTGAGCGGCGTGATATTAAGTTAGGTCCAAAAGAGCTCAATAACCACGCTGTGACGCAGTTTAATAAAGGCCAGCTAAATACTGCACTTGAAGCATTCACACAGGCATTTAGAATAATGCCAAAAAATGCCAGCATCGCCTTAAATTTACTGCAGTGTTTATTCGATACAAATAACCAAGGCCAATCATTTAATTTAGCACTCGCGAAAAAATGTTTTGCCTTGTTAGATGCTCAAACATTAGAAGATGAACAAGCAATCCGCTTTGAAAAAATTAAAGCACAGGCTGCAAAATTAAAAATTAAACTTGCAGAGTAACTTCTTTATGGCGTTTCGTTTGTTAAAACTTAAAAATCTCCCCCTCAGCGTTGCGCTTTTGGTTTTTTGTCAATGTAGCTTTGCCTCAGCAACGTTACAACATTGGCAGCAAGCAACTATAAATTGGCAAAGTGAAGCGGGTAGCCATATAAATATCTTGGCTGACGAGCAACCCGCATTTATGGCTTTAAAACCCTACATTCCTTTGTTTGAAAAGCTAACAGGAATTTCTGTTGGTTTTCATGCCTTAGAACAGTCGCAAATGCGTGCTCGTCGACATCAAGATTTAAGCGAAGCCACAGGTCTTTATGATGTACTGCCTATGGGAATCACATTTTTAGGTGAAGCTCAAAGCCAAGGCTGGGTTGACCCTTTACAGCCATACATTGAAAACCCTAGACTTACAGACAAAGCGTGGTATCAGTTAGAAGATATTAGTGAGCGTAGCCTAGCCCTTTGTAAGATCGACGATACACTATATTCGTTACCGTTTGATTTTTCTGCGCCGATATATTTTTACCGTAAAGATCTTTTCGAGCGTTTCAACCTAGAAGTACCCAATACCTACGAGCAACTGCAAGCGACTAAAATTAAGCTGCAAAAGGCTATTGACCGCACCCCTTCTTTGAATGGTATGCACGCATTTGCCTCACGCACACTGCCGGGGGCAGGATTAAACACCTGGACAGTCTTGCCTATTATGCGAGCTTATGGTGCTGAGGTTATCAATAAGCAAGGTCAATCTGTTTTCGGTAGTCCTCAGACAGCAAAAAGCTTACAAGTGTATCGTGATCTAGTCACGGGGTTCGGCACCCCTGATAACAGCCGCTTACTTCACTTTTATGAAATTCGTCGCCTTTTTAAAGAAGGCCAACTTGCCTCGGCCTTTTTGGCCTCTCATTTTTATAATGAAATAGATACCGCAGAAGAGTCTGATATTTGGAATAAATGGGAGGCCGCCCCCTTGCCTGCTGGCCCAATAGCCCGAGAAACATCGCCATGGGCATGGGCGTTCGCGATAAATAGCAAATCAAATGAAAAACATGCTGCATGGTTATTTATTCAATGGGCAACAAGTGAACAAACAGCCGCACTACTGAGTACCGGAGGTTCACCACCAAGGCAAAAGGTGTGGCACGAAAAACTATTTACTTTAGTAAACAAGCCTGGCTTTAATAAAACCATGTTATGGGTATTTGATCACGCAACTCCGGACCGCCTGCAGTCTGGTATGGTCGAGTTTCCTGTTATTGGCAAAATTATCTCGCAAACCTTTAGCCAAATTTTCTATGGTGCAGATATAAAGCAATCTATTAAAGCTGCTGACGAAAAAATAAACACTAATATGCAAGCGCTAAAAGTACGGAGCAATATTCAGCAATGAGAATTAGTATTGCCCATAAAATTTTAATGATCATCGGCTTTACCATTACCCTTATTTTAGGGGCAAGTACGTCTTTGCATGTTATGGAGCTAAAAGAACAAACACTTTTGAACATGAGTGAAAAAGCTGACGCTATTGTCTCACCCATGTTGTCAGAAATAAAAAGCTTAACTAAAGACAATACGGTAGGAAGTTGGGTACTTAAAATTCAGGGATTAACATTAAAAAATATTCTAAAAAATAATACCTTTGATGACTTACAGACGATTTACTTTATCGATCAAAATAACTTTATTGCTGCCCATCCTGATAACAGTAAAGTTGATACCCTTGAAACTAACCAAATGCTATTAAAGCAGCTTAATCCAAAGCAAAATACCATTGTAGCTATGGAGCAACAATATGCTGTTGCTGTACCAATTAGCAACTTTCAGGGCGAAAATATCGGTTATGTTATTGTGAGCTTTTCAGATAAAGACTTAGCATTAAAAACTAAATCTATCATTAGTAATGCTGTGTCACTATTTGCAATCTACCTTTTAACTGCACTCATCATCGCCTACATCATTATTCGCCGTATTATCTTGCAGCCAATTGATCAGCTTGTTGAGTTTTCTCATGCTGTGACCACTGGTGATCTAAACTGCCCTATTAACATAAAAAGCCAAGATGAGATTGGCACCCTTGCCAGTGGCTTTAAAATGATGCGTGCTGCGGTTAGGCAACAGATTAACAGCATGCATGAACAACATAGTTTACTCGAAGATACCGTTGCTAAACGTACTCAAGAGTATCTTGATGCTAAAGAGCAAGCTGAGCAATCAAATCAGGCTAAAAGCCGCTTTTTAGCCAATATGTCCCATGAACTTAGAACTCCGCTTAATGCAGTGTTAGGCTTTAGCCAGTTACTGCAAGATAGCGAAACAGATAAAAATAAACGTCGTTACTTAGAAGCAATTTCAATCTCGGGTAATTCCCTGCTTAATGTATTGAATGACATTCTCGATTTATCAAAAATCGATGCTGGTAAAATGCAACTCGATATTGAGCGTGTAGAAATCCCTAAAATGTGCCATGAACTCAATATGATGTTTTTACAACTCAGTGCACAAAAAGATCTCGACTTACAGGTGATTTCTAACCCAGCGCTAAAAACGCCCGTGTTACTTGATAGTAATAAAGTGCGCCAAGTACTCACAAACTTGATCAGTAATGCTATTAAATTCACTGCACAAGGCAGTGTCAAAGTGTATTTCGATTTTAAAGCCCACGATGACAACAGCAATATTGATATCAAAATTCATGTCAAAGACACAGGTAAAGGTATTCCTAAAGATCAACAAGATCTTATTTTTAATGATTTTGAACAAGTACAAGGCCAACGTAGTTCTGAGTTTGGCGGAACCGGATTAGGTCTAGCTATTTCTTTGCGCTTTATCAAGCTAATGGGTGGTGATTTATCAGTGATCAGCGAAAAAGGCCGAGGTAGTGAATTTATTGTATCGTTACCAAACGTTGAATTGGCCGAATCAAAAACCGAAGTTGAGCATCGTAATTACCCTGCCATTTCAAGCTATCATTTTAATCCTGCACGTATTTTAATTGTTGATGATATCCCTTATAACCGAGACTATTTAGAGTCCTTCTTATCACGCTGGAGCTTTACTATAGATACAGCTATCAACGGAGAAGATGCGCTTAATAAAATGGAGCAACATCAACCTGACTTGATCATTATGGATTTAAAAATGCCCGTAATGGGCGGTTTAGAGGCAAGTCAATTAATTCGTAGTGATGATCGCTTTAAACATATTCCAATCATTGCAGTTACAGCGTCAACGCTAAAAGATGATAAGGCGCAATCGAATATTTTGACAGACTACATTATTAGTAAGCCAATTTACCGCGAGCACCTTATTTTTATCATCGCTCAATATTTAGATTAGTCGCGTTTTTTCATCGCTATGGCATTCATACAATAACGTAAACCAGTTGGTGGTGGACCGTCAGGGAAGACATGGCCCAAATGCGCGTCGCAAACATTGCAAATAGCTTCTATTCGTTGCATACCATGACTAGAATCAGCCACATAAGCAATACTTTCAAGACTGCTAGGCTGTGTAAACGAAGGCCAGCCGGTGCCACTATCGAACTTTTCATCGCCGTCAAACAATAAATTGTCACAACAGGCACACGCATATTGACCAGGTTCAAATAATGTACATGAATCAGAGCTGTGCGGGCGTTCTGTGCCTTTTAAGCGAGTAACATAAAATGTGTCTTGTTCGAGCTCAGCTTGCCACTCAGATGGCGACTTCTCGACTCGACGTAGAGGTGTTGGGTTACCGTTATGGGCAAACTCTAAAATATCTTGCCAAGTTAACATAGTGCTCCCTCAGGGTTGAATACAACAGTTGCACAGTACATCACAATCCCTATCAAGGGCAAGCAACGTGCGTCTAGTGATTAACTTGTTTGCAGCCTGATATCTATTTGTGCACGTTCACGCTCAGAAAGTAGCTGTGCTAAATGACTATTTATTTGGCTGCTGTTAACACTTAGTACGGCAGTTATCTGCTGATCGTTGACATCAGTTACATGGATTATCCCTTCGCCGATTTCAACCTGCTTAATTTGGCCAATTAATACAAACTCAGCTTTGCGTTTGAAATCGAATAAACCCGCTAAGCTTATTAGTGCTAGCTGATTCACATCACGTTTTAATAAGTCAGTAATGGGATTGCGTGCTACAAATAACGGCGTAACTCGATAAAGGCTTGATAGGGTTATAAAACCCCATAACATCACAAGCAACGAGAATGCAGCGCTGTGCCAAAGTGGCGTAAATACCCATAAAGCAATTAATACCAGCGCGATAGTGAGTGAAATTTTTGCTAAAAGCTTATTAATTGCCAACATATTGCAGCCCTATTTCTTTTCGATTGGATCTGGCCAATCATTAAAAAAAACTGATAGATATCTGCTTTTTAATAAATATAACAGTACCCATAACACCAGCACCATTTGACAGGCTAAGAAAAACGAAAACTGATAGTGACTGTGCGCAGCCTGATAGGTTAACCAACTTAAATCTGTGATTGCACACAAAATTAATGGCCAGCGCATAAATCGCCAAATAGACGCGAGACGTTTTGCACTTATGGCGTTTTCTTGTGGCCTGCGTAAGCAAAAGATCACTGCCGGTAATAAGGCAATCGCAGCAATCGCAATTGCTGTAAAGAAATCGCTTTTAGCTTTAAAAAACAGCGACATTATATCTAAATCAGGGCGGCGACTCAGCGCCGCGATTATCCAGATAAAATAACTTCGCAAAAGCACTAGTAAGGTTAAATGAAACGCTAATGGGGTACGATAAGCACCGTGTTTATCCCAGTATTCTGGGCCATAGCGATTCATATTTGGTTCTTCTTATCGGCAATGATGCCAAGTACAAAAAACGCAGCCGTAAGTGTAAGCGCCAGCCATTTAACACCGAGTAGCAGTAGCAACTTACTTAAAAATGGAGTTACAAACACCACAAGTAAGCCCATGCCAAACCCGGTGACTAGCACAAAGCAAAGCACACGGATAATAAAGTGACGACGCGCAACAAAGCGCTTGGTCACTTTAATAATGTCGTTTGCATACAAGGATAAAAAGCACACCACCAGCAATAATGAAATATTGTAAAGGTGTGGTTGCAGCCAGCTGCCAATTGTTAAAGCAACTGACGACAATGCCTGCAATAGACTATCCATTGTGCTCACTTAAAAGTGCAATGAGGTCAGCCTCAGTTAACACATCAATGCCTAGGTCTTGTGCTTTGGTTAATTTTGAGCCCGCTTTTTCACCCGCAATAAGCGCATCTGTTTTCGCCGATACACTACCCGACACTTTTGCACCTAACGCTTGTAAACGTGCTTTTGCATCATTACGGTTAAGCTCGCTCAATGTGCCGGTCAGTACGTAAGTTAAGCCAGCTAATGGCTGCGCATCGGCACTCGGCGCTGTTAATTCTGGCCAGTGAATACCTTGCTCAACTAACGCATTTACAACTGCCATATTGTGCTCCTCGCTAAAGAAGCCACGCACATGCTTGGCAACGATCTCACCTACGTCACTTACTTCTGTTAACGCATCAACGCTTGCTTGAGTGATTTTTTCTAGCGTTAAAAAATGGTTTGCTAAGTTTTGCGCGGTTGCTTCACCCACTTCGCGAATACCTAACGAATATAAGAATTTAGCTAAGGTTGTTTGTTTCGCATCTTGTAGTGCATTAACTAAGTTCTTAGCAGATTTAGGGCCCATTCGCTCTAGTGATTCAAAATGCCCTTGTTTAAGGATAAATAAATCAGCAGGCGTTTTGATAAGCTCACGATCAACAAGTTGATCAACAATTTTGTCGCCTAAACCATCAACATCAAGGGCTTTACGTGACGCAAAATGTTTAATTGCTTGCTTACGCTGCGCTTGGCACACTAAACCACCGGTACAACGGGCAACCGCTTCACCTTCAATGCGCTCCACATGTGAGTCACAAATTGGGCAAGTAGCAGGAAATTCAATGTCTTTAGCATCGTCTGGACGACGCTCAAGTACAACTTGGGTAATTTGTGGAATAACATCACCCGCACGACGTATAATCACGGTATCGCCAATTTTAACGCCTAAACGGGCAATTTCATCGCCGTTATGAAGCGTTGCATTAGACACTGTAACGCCCCCCACAAATACTGGCTCTAGTCGTGCAACTGGTGTAATTGCGCCAGTGCGACCTACCTGAAACTCAACATCAAGTAATTGTGTGATTTCTTCTTGTGCGGGAAACTTAAAGGCAATTGCCCAGCGTGGTGCACGTGCCACAAAGCCTAAACGCTCTTGTAGCTTTTTGTCGTTTACTTTGATAACAACACCGTCAATTTCGTAGGCAAGATCACTACGACGCGTCAAGATGTCTTGATAATAATCAAGAGCAGCTTGCTGACCTTCAACGAGTTTTGTTTCTGGACACAGAGGTAACCCCCAATCAGTAAGTTTAGCAAGCTGTTGATAATGATCTTCTGGTAGCTGCCCATCCGCAACAAGCCCAGTACTGTAGGCATAAAACATCAGTGGACGTTTTGCTGTTACTTTAGAATCAAGCTGGCGTAGGCTACCAGCAGCAGCATTACGCGGGTTTACAAACACCTTGTCGCCGCGTTTTTCAGCTTCACTATTAAGCTTGGCAAAACCAGCGCTGTCCATAAATACTTCACCGCGTACTTCTAGTTCTGCGGGGAAGTCATCGCCACGTAACTTCAGCGGTACATTGCGAATCGTTTTTACATTCTGGGTGATATTTTCGCCCACCATGCCATCGCCACGAGTCGCGGCTTGTACTAAAACGCCATTACGATAAATAATTGATACCGCTAAACCATCAAGCTTTGGCTCACAGCAAAAGGTTAGCTCTTTGTTATCCATTACACGTTCTTTTATACGACGATTAAAGGCAGCAAACTCTTCTTCTGAAAAAGCATTATCAAGTGACAGCATAGGCACTTGGTGAGTTACTTGTTCAAACTTATCAAGTGCAGCGCCACCGACTTTTTGCGTGGGTGAATCTGGGCTTTGAAACTCAGGATTCGCTTGCTCAAGCGCACTTAACTCACGCATTAGACGGTCATATTCAGCATCAGGAATGCTTGGTGCATCCAGCACATAGTAATTATGGTTATGCTCTTCTAACTGGGCACGTAGTTGGCTAATTTGCTCAAAGATAGGGCTGGACATGAAAACCTCAAAAATCTACATAAAAAAAGCCACTTAGACGACTTAACGCCAAGTGGCCTAATACTTATCATCTGTGCGTGCGATTAAGCTGAAAAGCTGCGAACTTTCTCAACATACTCACGAACGCTTTCAACCGTCATTTCTTCACGGTTGCTATCTAAAATAGTTGCGCCAAATTCATCGGCTAACTTTTTAGCTGCACTGTGCAACATATTAAATGCACTTAGACCATCACCATCACATGGAAGGGTCATAAATAAGCTAATTCCCGCAGTGCTAAATTGTTCCATATTATCAATATCGAACGTGCCAGGGTTATACATATTCACTAAACGGAATAAAACAGGACCAGTGCCTGCTGGGTCTAAATGACGGTTAAAGAAACCTTCTTCAGAGTACTTAAAACCTAACATATTAACAGCTGGTAATAGTTGGCTGCCAGCCATGGTTAAGCCTTCTGGCATTTGTAAATGCACAATAATGAAATCACTTGGTCCTTGAGCATCTGCTTGCTCTTGATCTGTTTCCTCTTGCTGAATCTCAGTTTCTTCAACCACTTCTTCTGAAACAACCGGTTCATCGTGACTTTCTGCTGAAAAGCTTAAATCACCAAACTCTGGTTCATCACGCTCTTGTGACATTGCTTTCGTTGGTTCTTGAACTTCACTGGTTGTTTCAGTTGGTTCAACCCGTTCCACTGAAGGCGCATCTGGACTGTCCTTTTTTCGCACCGACCATAAGCCGTGAATTAATAAACCACCAATGACAAATACACTGATTACGATTAAAGCCCATCTTAATTCTTCGGCCATCCCCTCACCTTTATTATTTGATATGCCTAATTAAATTTTATGCTTGTGCCATTTGCACAGCTTGTTCTATATCTACAGCCACCATACGAGATACGCCTGGCTCAGCCATAGTTACACCAGTCAACCTGCCTGCCATTTCCATAGCAATTTTGTTATGACTAATATAAATAAATTGTACTGATTGTGACATCTCTTCTACCAAACGGCAAAAACGACCCACGTTCGCATCATCCAATGGTGCATCCACTTCATCTAGCATACAGAATGGAGCTGGATTGAGCCTGAATATTGAAAACACCAATGATAATGCGGTCAGCGCTTTTTCTCCACCACTAAGCAGGTGAATTGTCGAATTTTTCTTTCCTGGTGGTCTAGCCATGATGCTCACCCCACTTTCAAGTAGATCATCACTGGTCAATTCGAGGTAAGCACTGCCACCACCAAATACTTTCGGGAATAATTCCCCAAAGTCTGTATTTACTTGTTCAAACGTCGCCTTAAAACGGTTTTTTGTTTCTCGGTCTATTTTTTGAATCGCCCCTTCCAGGGTATTTAGCGCTTGCGTTAAATCATCAAGTTGCTGATTTAAATAATCGCTGCGTTGTTTAGCCTGCTCAAACTCATCAATTGCCGCTAAATTCACCGCGCCGAGCTCATTTAAAGCTTGTGTGGTTTTTGTCAGCCTAGTTTGCATGCTATTTAAATTGGCATTGTCAGGCAATTCTTCAAGTACTGTTTTTAAATTTTGTTCCAGTTCTGCAAGTGGCTCTAAAGCCGCTTGAGCTTTAACGATTAAACTTTGCTCATCCAGTGCTAATGCTTGCAACTGCTCTTGTAGCGTAACTAGCTCAGATTGCGATGATTTCAGCGCTGTTTGCTTATCAGCAAGCTCCTTTTTAGCTTGACTCAAGGCCGCTTGCAAGTTTTTCAGCTCAACATCACTTTGTTGATGCTTTTCAAGCAGTAGCATAATTTGCTCTGTCACCTCTTCAAGCGGGATCACTAATTCTTCTAGCTGCTCGTTGAGCTCTAATACCGCTTCACTCGCAGCATTTTGCGCTGCATTGGCGTGTTGCAATTTAGTTTCGCTAAGTTGACACTCACTGCGAGCTTTTTGCTCAGCCAAGTTTGCTTGATGCGCCTGAGTTTTATATTGCTCAAGCTGAGAAGCAACTTGGCGATAACGGTTATTTGCCTCAGTTTGCTGGTGTTTTGCTTGCTCTAACTCAATTTCAAGTTCTAATTGCTGCTCTAGCAATTGTTCAAGTAAACACTGCTGAGTTTGTTGCTGCTCATCGGCATTTTGCTTTTGCTCAGCCAATAAAGTTTGACGCTGCTGTAACTTTACAAGCTGGTTTTGCCACTGCGTTTGCTGCTCTAGCAACATGTCACGTCGCGTGCTGGCCGATGCTATCTGCTGAGCCGCTTGGTGAATTCGCTCTCTGTATTGCTCTTTGTCAGCGATAAGCATTTTCTTATGTGCTAGATGCTCATTTAGCAATTGCTGCTTTGTTTCTAATTGCTCGTTGAGTTCTTCATCTAACTGCTGTGCATCACTGAGCTGGGCATGCTTTAAAAGCAATGAATTATCGGCGTCTTTATTGGCATTAGAGTGAAAGTTACGCCCATGAATATGGCCTTCTTCATCAATAACAGCTAACCAAAAAGGATCCGCTAAAATAGCTTCATCAAAATGGGGTTGAAAAGCAAACCGTGCTAATAAATCAGGGTAAACACCCGTTTCGATATAATTAGCTAATGACTCTTTTGGTAACGCAGCACTATCAGTCGCAGGCCAAACACTGTTAGCCTCTTTATGTTGATTCACCTTTAGATGCTCTAGACCTAGCAGAGCTTGCTCAACTAAAGGCTCAAAGCCAGAAGTAACTTTTAACTGCGCTAATAAAGAGACACTCCCGCTGTCAGTTTGCTCTACTAGCAAGGAATTAAGCGCAGCAATGCTGGCTCTATTTTCATTACTGTGCTGTTGAACCCGCCTAAAATCCTGTTCTAAGTGCTGTTGCTCTTTATCAGCTTGTTCTAGATTATGAGTTAGCTTATTCAGCGCACTTTGCTGCTGCGCAAGTTCTTTTGTCAATGTTTGAATATGCTGTTGCTGCTCAGCAATTTGTGCTGCAACTGGGGTGGCTTCAAGCTCACTAATTTCAGCGGCGAGTTGTGCCTGCTGAGATTCAAGTTGTGCAAGTGTCTGTGCAAAATGCCTTAGCTGACTTTTTGCGACAGTAATATCACTGCTATGAGCTTGATTTTTCTGTAATACGCTTTGATATTGCTCATTAGCACTTTGCGTGCTTTGCTGTTGCAAAGCAACTTGTTCTTCAACCTCTGCTACTTGCTCAGCGCACAACAAACTTTGCTCAATCGCTTCTTGTAGCTGCTCTTGTAAAATGGCGGCTGAGGCGTGTTGCTCTTCTTGCAGCTCTTTATTTTGTAACTGCAGTTGTTGCTGTTTGATAAGGTTTTGGCTAAGTGTTTGCTGTTGCTGCTTTAAGCTGATCTGTTGCTGCTCTTTGCGCGTCAAATCAGTGTGTGTTTGATGCTGAGCCTGCTGTGCGTCTTGCAGTTTTTGCTGCTCAAGCTGCACCTGATTTTCAAGACTTGCTAAAACATCATCATGGCCAGAATGCGCTTCTTTAAAGAACTTGATTTGCTCTTTAAGTTTATTAATTTGCTCAGCTTTCTCGATTTGTTGTTGGTGTAACTTCTGCCACTTTAAAACCGCAATTTGCCCTTTTAAGGTGCGCTCAGTGGCTTTTAGCTCTCGGTATTTTTTAGCATCTACTGATTGCACCGCAAGCTTATCAAGCTGTGTTTGTAATTCCTGTCTTACATCAAGTAAACGTTCAAGGTTTTCGCGGGTACTTTTAATGCGGGTTTGCGTTTCACGACGACGCTCTTTGTACTTTGAAACCCCCGCGGCTTCCTCTAAAAAAACTCGTAAATCAGCCGGTTTGCTCTCAATTAAACGCGAGATCATGCCCTGCTCAATAATCGCATAGCTGCGCGGGCCAAGACCAGTGCCTAAAAAGATATCGGTAATATCACGCTTACGGCATTTACTGCCATTTAGGAAATAAATTGACTGGCCATCTCGCGTCACTAAACGCTTAATCGCCACTTGGTTTCGATCAGCAAAGGTATTTGGAAGGTGACCACTAGTGTTATCAAAAACTAATTCAACAGAGGCTTGCGAAATAGGTTTTCGATTAGTAGAGCCATTAAAAATAACATCGGTCATGGCATCGCCACGTAAGTTTTTAGCTGAGCTTTCACCTAGCACCCAACGCACTGCATCGATGACATTTGATTTGCCACAGCCGTTCGGGCCGACAACACACGTCATCTGATCAGGAAATGGGATCTTAGTGGGTTCAACAAACGATTTGAAACCCGCTAATTTTATGGTGCTTAAGCGCATCTAATTGTTTTACCGATTTTTATTGTTATTCTTCAATTTAACCCATTTTAGGGTAAAAGGTTAAGCGTGGCGCTTAAAATTATCTAAAATAATACCCGTTGCCATGGCTACATTAAGCGATTCTGCTTGGCCATAAGCCGGAATGGTTATTTTATCAGTAACTAAGCTTTCGCAATCAGCACGTATACCATGAGATTCACTGCCCATAAGTAAAACCGCATCTTGCTTTAGAGCGGTTTTGTGGATGTTCTCACCTTCTAAAAATGCACCATACACAGGAAGGTTTAAACTAGACAAGTAATTGCTTAAGTCAGTTTGCGAGACACACACGCGAGCAAATGAACCCATGGTTGCGCTAATAGTTTTCGGGTTATAAGCATCCGCACTGTCTGCGCTTGTAACAATATGCTTAATACCATACCAATCAGCAACACGAATAATCGTGCCCAAATTACCCGGATCCGACACACCATCAAGGGCTAAAATAAGTCCTGATGTTGGTAACGATTGCTGACTTGGCATATCAACAACAGCAATTGCGGCGTTGTTACTAACGAGCGTACTGGCTTTAGTTAGGCTGTCTTCGTCTGCTTCAATGACTTGATGGGCTGCAAGCGCAGATTGGTGCGCAGAAATAAATGCAGGGGTCGCAAAAATATGGGCAACACTTAAACCACTGTTTAGTAATTCAAGTACATTTTTTTCGCCTTGAACAAGGTACTGGTTATATTGCTTTCGGTATTTCTTTTGACCTAATGCACGAATTAGTTTCAGTTGGTTTTTTGAAATCATAACAGCCTCATAAAATGATGTTCTAGTATATCACCAAGGTCACAGATTCTGTACTCGAAAAACCAAGGGGAAAGTGCCAATTGCTTATTCAATCAGCACTTTTAAGGGACACTAGCTAATTTTTGTCAGCCATTCATTTAACCATGGCTCAGTAACAGGCCAAGGCTCAAAATCTTCACAGGCATCAATTTCTAAACGATGACCAACAGGTTTTGCCTGTAAATCACGAAACAGCTCATCAAAACTGCGACCTGCGCCACAAAACGTATCGCCATAGCTACGGTCACCCATAGCAATAATGCCGTATTGCTTGCCTGTTAACATAGGGAATTGATCATTCAGTTGGCTGTATAAAGCGACTAAGTTATCAGGAATATCCCCCTGACCCGTCGTTGATGTGATCACTAAAATATGTGACGCTGCCAGCATGTCATCAACCGTGCCATTTTCAACTAATTGCGCTTGATGCTCTGACTTTTCAATGACTTCAATAACTTGTTCGCTTAAGCGCTCGGCACCGCCGTAAACACTGCCGACAAAAATACTAATGGTTGCCATAATAATCCTTTTCTTCTGTTGGCCAGCCAAGTTGCTGGCAAATCGTTAACATTGCATCGCCTAATGGCGCTTTAATTGTTATTGGTTGCTTGCTATAAGGGTGCACAAACTTTAATTCAGAGGCAAATAACATTAAACGACGAAGCTGAAAATGCTCTCTAAAAAATTGATTATGCTGATTATCACCATGATTTACATCACCAATAATAGGCAATGATAAATGTTTTAAATGACGACGAATTTGATGCTTGCGACCAGTTTTTGGAAAACACTCCACCAGCGAGTAACGAACTGTTGGGTACTTACCTATTGGAATAGGTAAGCTTGCTTGGTGCAGGCAATGAAATTGCGTTTGTGCTTCTTGCGGTGCTTTATCTTGATCAGCAAACTTATCGGCAATTTTATCAAGCTCTTCTTTTAAAGGTTTATCTAAGAAGATTGATTCGTTTAAAAAGCCTCTGACTAAAGCTAAGTAACGTTTTTCAATTTGCCCATCAATAAATAACTGGTTCATGTCACGGGCTGCTTCTGAACTTAACGCAAACAGCAATACGCCGGACGTTGGTCTATCTAAACGATGTACAGGAAACACGTGTTGACCAATTTGGTCACGCAGCATTTGCATAGCAAATTGGGTTTCGTGTTTATCTAAAAACGAACGGTGAACCAATAAACCTGACGGTTTATCAATCGCAATGTAATTTTCATCGCGGTACAAAATCGTTAACTCGTCAAATTGTGGCTTAACAATCTCTTGCATGTTAGTTATCACTTAAAAGTTGATCGAGTTTTTGTAAAACGGTAATCACATCATTTCCGCCACTGTGTTGTGCCAGCATCATTTCAGCCATAGGTGCAATTGCAAAATTACGGGGTAAAGGCTGAGCATGTGCAATTAAGGTATGCATTTTTTCAAGAAAAACAAATTGCAGCCATTGCTCAAAGGCCATAGTGTCGTGGCAAAACGGTACACTTGAATTGAGCGCACTTGGGTCAATGGCTGTTGTTTGCCAAAATGAATGGCGTTGTAATGTGGATTCTAATTCGCGCAGCAGCGCCAAAGTCTGTTGATGCATTGTAAAACTCTTAATACCTTTTTACTTAGGGAAGGTAAACAGACCCTAGTATACCCTGTTCCAAGGCGCCATGGTATGGCGTATAATTCACGACTGATATAGATTAATAACGGTAATTGAGATTTTATGACTGAGCAGATCGCCACTTTAGGGCAACTTCTGGATGCAGCAGGTACCACTTGGCGTGCCTTCGATATTGGCAGACACATCACTAAATTAGACAAAAAACAATTTCTTGCCATTGAAGAGACAAAAATCCCTTACCCATACCCGCTTGCTGGTCATGCTTGGCTTGCTATTCAATTTTGGGATGTAAAAGCGTCTAAAGAACCTTATGTATGGTTTTTAAAATTCCCACTAGATGAGCAAAGCCGCCTAGTAAGCGCAAGCCGCGACCACTTCGCGAATATGGTAATTGAAGCACTCGGCACTGAAATTACCAGTGAAAATGCCGAAGGCAAACTAGATAACAATCCGTATGTATTTACGCCAAACGCGAACAAGCTAGCAGCATTTAATGCGCAGGTTAAATGTTTACTTAAACAAAGTGCCTCACAGTATTACGAATATGCTCAGCTTTATTTTTCAGGCAAGCTTGGTTTTGATAATTGGCAAAGTGTTGCAGTACAAGGTATTGCTGATTTTGCAATGCGTTTAGATAACGACAACAACTTAGCGAACCTACAAGCAGCTTGGGGGCAATTACCTGTAGAAGTATTACAGCCGCTTAGTGCCATGCTTGAACATGTTGCAATCGAACCCGTGTTTGCAGAGCAATTGTTAGCCTATGGTTTAAATGCCAAAGAGCATAAAGACGACATCGCCCTTGTCGCAGCTCTTAGAAGTTTATCAAAAACACCGGCGCAAGGTTTAACTGCACAACTTGTTGATGCTGTATTACGCTCGGATATGAATAGCCACTCTGATGTACTATTAACGATTGCAGGGCGTTGTTTTAGAACGCTAGAAGACCCTGACCGCTTACATGTGTTTATGGATTGCTGTGCGCACCATACTGAGATTGAGCAGCTGTTTGTGAGTATTTTCACCGATTTAGTTGCAATTCCTAGTATTCGCCCTCACCTACTTGGTTTATTAAGACAAGAAAATCGTAGCGAAACACTCGCTCGAGCAATTGGAAGGTTATTTTCGTAAATGGCAGGTTTGTGGACACTCATCATCATTGGCAGCATCATCTATTTTTTTTGGTTAAACAGAAAAGTAGCCGAAGCTGCTAACCTTCATGCGCAGAGACAAATTGAGCAATTGAATGTGCAATTGATGAGTGTTGCTTGTAACAAACGCAGAATTGGCATTTTAAAAAGCGGTAAACCAGGCATTAAAAGCGAGTTTATTTTTGAGTTTTCAAGTGATGGACAAAGCGTGTATCAAGGTGTTTTGATCATGGAAAATGAAATGCTTAAAAGTGTAGTAATACCGCCCCATAAGATTTAAGTTGCGAGTTGCGAGTTGCGAGTTGCGAGTTGCGAGTTGCGAGTTGCGAGTTGCGAGTTGCGAGTTGCGAGTTGCGAGTTGCGAGTTTTACAAATTAACTGTTACTGCGAAAAATGCAAACCCTATAAAGAACTAAGGCGTAGCTATTAGCCACGCCCCAATCTTGCTACTTCCATGATTAAGTATCCTTACTTACGCCGAAGCTGCCTTTTTATCTTTCCCCTGAACGGGTATACATCCGATACACCCACCATGCTACTTCATGTAACATTTAACACATCCTAGTGCCGTCCTCTTGCCGTCAATGGCTATCCACTTCGTTTTCCAAACGCTCCTTTTAGCTTCCTGCTAAAATCATCCTTTGGTCAGTCCTTTTCAATCGCTCCGCGATTGTACTGCATCCTGGCAGTGTCCTCGTTCTTCCTTGCTTCCCTAGCTCTTGTCCCTTTGCTTCCTGCTAAGCATCTTGCTTTGTTGCCATAATCCTAATCCTTGGCATCAGTTCAATCATTGAACCTGTGTCTTACTGACATTGTTAAGTTTAGAGAAACGAGGAATTCTTGATAGGCATAAAAAGTAATTTTTTCCATGTCACAAAAAAGACAAAAACAATAAACCCTTTAAAATCACTAAGATGAACGATTTTAGGTACAAAAATAACAGCATTAAACTGACAATGCGCACAGCAATGTAAGACTTATCTCACATTGCTATTTCCAAAACGTCCTTTCATCAATTTGCAGCTTTAAACATCAAATCTCCTTCGACTTGATTAAAACTAAGACCCTTGAATACGTCAAACCCTTCAGAGCTAAAAAATTCACGTTGCTCAGGGCGGGTAACAAATACTGCTAACCCGCTTGCTTGATTGCTTGATTCAACTAAATCATTAAGACCACGAAGCAAATAGCGCCCTAAGCCTTGTCCCTGAAAGTGTGGGTCAACGGCAATGAAGGCTAAAAACAAATAATGACCTTTGCTCGAAAGAGCTTCACGGATAGTGCGCTCTTTTTCTATAAGCTGATTTGTCTGTAAATAGCCTGCACTGAGCATCAACTTTAAGCGCCAATGCCAATATCGTTCAGCTTGTAGTTCACTTGCAGAATCAAATACACAAGCAATCGCTTTTAATCTACTTTGCGAGTAAAGGCCTATTAATGGCTGTTTTTCTTGCCAAAAACTTGCCAGCTCTTCACGCACCAAAGCACGTAATTTAGTTTCATATTTACTTGGGCTATCTTTTTGAAAACCTAGTACATTCTGAAGAACAGGGTCATCATGATAAGCCTGATAAATAAGGCTTGCAGCAGTGCTAATATCTTCAGCACTTAGGTATTGCACACTTAAGGTTTCGGGTTCAGCAACTGTCAAAATACTCATCCTTTTATTTGTTTTATTATTTTAGTACTAGACTATAAGGTATATACCCTACTGCGATTAAAGACAAATTCAGCGTAAGTTAAACTGCTGTTCATCATCATTAAGTTCAAGCAGTAATAATTATCGCCATACACAAGGAGCAGAACTATGGATACGACAAAACATGACATTTCGACACTATTTGCACAACTTGGTTTGCCAAGCAAAGAAAGTGAAATAGATGCTTTTATAGCATCACATCAACTGTCTGATACGACCCTATTGCAGGAGGCACCTTTTTGGGATGAAGCTCAGCAACACTTTTTAGCAGAATCACTTGCTGAAGATGGTGCTTGGAGTGAAGTGATTGATGAATTAGATGCAAGGTTACGCCAGTAACTCCAGCTAACTTATTTACGAGCTCGAATTACAATTTTTAGCTCGTAAATAAGGAAAGTAATTTCACTCCACATCTATTATTGCTACCATACGCGCGCACTGCAGCCCATATACTGCGGTGCTTTTTAGTCTTTATTAAAGAGTTAACACAAAAATGAATGCCGTTGTATTTGATGCAATTAAAACCCTTCTTGATGAAGGTAAAACCCCGACAGTTGCCTTAACCAAAAGTAAGCTAACTCAACCAATGCCGATGCCTGTGATCATCGCAGCTGTTAGCCAATATAAAAACAACCCGGATTCAATTAATAATTTCATAAATAACCCGTCGAATGAGCAACTAATTACACCAAAAGAAAGTCAATTGGATCGTATTGAAGCTAAATTGGATAGGTTATTAGCACTGCTTGAGAAGAAATAATGTTTGTTGTCGATCTGACTTTTGATTGCTACCAAGATACTACCTTAGAACTTGCTGAGCAGGCGATAAATCGCCTGGTCAATGCACTTCGTTTTAACGGCCAAATTATTGGTGACGAATTTCCAACCGTTTTAAAGGATGGATTTTTTATTACCCGAGTGATGTGCCCAACCGAAGATGCAATGCATCCACTTAATCATAGCCCGTTTGTAAAGCACAGTATTGAGCAATTAAACACTGCAGGATTACTAGCACCAAAAGTTAAAGTGGTCGGCCAAGACATTCACTCAAATGGCGCAGACATGTGTAATGACCCCTCATGCTATATTTTATATACCACTTATGTTCACACCTGCAGCCCTCTTTATTGCGGTGATGACTTTTTACCCGTACCGTTATTTCGTATTCCGGCGATTGCCAATGGCGATTACAAAACACTGATAAAATGGCAAGAAGACTGGCAAGCATGCGATCAAATTCAGATTAATGGTGCTACCCGTTGTGAATTTCCTGCTCTTGAAGAGCTGACTAGCATCAACAGTGACTTATATCGCCGTGGTCGCGATATCACTAAGCGTATTAGTTACTTAACAAAGAAGCCGGTTTATTATTATTTATATCGTGTTGGCGGAGTGGATAAAGAGTCAGAGCTAAAACGTCGCTGCCCAAGCTGTGATGGCGACTGGAAATTATCTGAACCTTGGTTTGGTTTATTTGATTTTTGTTGTGAGCCTTGCGGTATTGTTTCTAATATATCGTGGGATTTTCAATAACTTGCTTTCAAACACAAAAAAGGGGCAATAGCCCCTTTTTAACCAAACAGTTAAACCGTTACTTTATCTAAAAATTCACTAATGCTATTTGCTAACACATGATGTGGTTTCTTACCTACGTATTCTAAGCAAACCTCACCGCTTTCTACTAGCACAGTAATAAGTAAATCATCTTGTTCTGTCAGGCCAATAAACACCGTTTCTGGTTGCTTTAACTTACGCTTCATCAGCACGTGACCGGTAATATTTTGCTGTAAGCGGCTAAAATCATCTTCATTCCATGCTTGGAGCAGTTCAATGTGATGATCATCAACACTCAATAACAAATTACCCGCATATAAATGACCAAACAATGGGTTTAAGTCATCAGGAAAAGATAACTCAAGCGCTTTGGCTAAGTCATCTAAACTTCCGGCAGGTTGCTGTGGGACTGCACACCACTGAATAAGACCCTGCTCATCAACCTCGCCCTGCTCACATGGACTTGGCCATGCTTTATCATGTTCAATAACAGGAAGCTTTCCTGTGCGTTCTAGGCATTTTTCACTAAATGCTTGATGTAACTTATCTAATTTTGTAGAAACAGACATACTGCGAAACTCATTGGCTTTAGGTATAATGCCTCCATTGTAACTACAAAAGTGTAAAGATGACAGATTACAGCAACTCACCCGAACTGAAAAACAGTGTTCTTGGTAAAAGCACAGAGTACGTTGATACCTATACACCAAGCTTATTGTTTCCTATTGCCCGCAAACTAAACCGTGATGCATTAGGGGTTAGCGAAGATAACTTACCATTTAAAGGTCAAGATATTTGGACTGGCTATGAATTATCGTGGCTAAATAGCAAGGGTAAGCCTATGGTCGCTGTGGCAATATTTGTATTTCCTTGCCAAAGCAGTCACATCATTGAGTCAAAATCATTCAAGCTATATCTGAATAGTTTTAATCAGACACGTTTTGCAGCTATTGAAGATGTACACCACGCGCTTAGTAAAGACTTGTCAGAGGCCGTGAATGCGCCTGTTACGGTTAATTTATACCAAGCAGACGATTTCAACTGTTTACCATTTACAGCGTTACCGGGAGAATGTATCGATGACCTTGATATCGAAATTACGAGCTATGATATTGATGCAAGCTCACTTCGCCACCATGGTGATGACATTGTCTCAGAAACACTACACAGCCATTTACTAAAATCGAACTGTTTGATCACCTCACAGCCAGATTGGGCTAGTGTGATTATTCGTTATAAAGGCCAAGCAATTTGCCATGAAGCCTTATTAAAATATTTGATTTCGTTTCGTACTCATAACGAATTTCATGAGCAATGCGTAGAGCGTATTTACTGTGATTTAATGCAACAGCTAAATCTCGAAGAGCTTGAAGTATATGCCCGCTATACACGCCGAGGCGGTTTAGATATCAATCCTTATCGCTCAACGAATCAAGACGAAACACCATTCAAAGTGAAGATTAATCGCCAATAAATCCTTATTAGCAATAAAAACCGAGTTACAAACTCGGTTTTTTATGTCTGGCACCTACTGAATGCCATTATTCGCCTTTAAAAATACCCACATAAGTTGGTGATGTATTTGATTTACTCGCACGATACATTCCGGCAGTGTTAAACGGCAAACTAATATTACCGTTGGTATCAATGATGATCACTCCACCAGTACCACCCACTGGCATTAAAACATCATGGATCACTTCGTTACCTGCTTCAACAATAGTTTTACCTTGGTATTTTACGCGAGCACAAATGTCTGCTGCCACATTGTAACGAATGAAATACTCACCATGGCCGGTTGCAGATACTGCACATGATTCGTTCTCAGCAAAGGTACCTGCACCAATTACTGGTGCGTCGCCTACTCTGCCAAAGCGTTTTGCCGTCATACCACCGGTTGAAGTACCTGCAGCAATATTGCCGTTTTTATCAAGTGCAACCGCACCTACCGTACCCATTTTATAATTAACTGGTAGCGCTTTGTGTGCTGCTTGGTAATCTTTGCTCGTTACTTTTTGTTTATCGAGTTTTTCTTTCGCTTTTAATAACGCTTTGTAGCGATTTTCTGTATCGAATAGGTTGTTTTCAACCAGCGGCATACCTTGCGTTTTTGCAAACTCTTCTGCACCTTGACCACTGAGCATGACATGCACTGATTTTTCCATCACTAGGCGAGCAAGATTGATGGGGTTTTCAATATGTTTAACCCCAGCAACAGCACCTGCTTGGCGCGTACGGCCATCCATAATTGATGCGTCAAGCTCATGGGCACCATCATAGGTATATACAGCACCGCGACCGGCGTTAAAATACGGAGAGTTCTCAAGTACATTAATTGCCGCGGTGATGGCATCTAGGCTCTCGCCGCCTTTTTCAAGCACGGTATAGCCTGTTTCTACTGCTTCTTTTAATTTTGCGCGATAAGCTTTTTCTTGCTCTGGAGTAAAGCGGCTCTTTTCAATCGTCCCTGCACCACCATGAATGGCAATAGCAAAGGGCTGCTCGGCACTGTGACTTAAGGTACTTAATGATAATGCGCTAAGCGCAATGGCTGAGGTGAGTAATGTTTTTAGCATAGGGGCACTTATATTTCTTTTAGTTGTAAGCCCAATGTGAATAATTCGGCGCTGCTTTTCAAGCATTAACCGATGAAAGAAACAAAAAAAGCGCCTAATGGCGCTTTTTCTTTAGCAGTTTAAAATTAAGCTTTTGCTGCTTTTAAACGTGCTAAACGAGCTACTTGGTGAGTAGACGTTAAGAAAGAGTAGATAGGTGCTAAATAGCCACGTTTACGAAGATCTAAGAACTCTTCATCGCTTAGTGAGTTAAGTTTTTTCTCATCAACAAGGTAAATACCGTTGATGTCTTTTTTCTCACCTTTGATTTCTACAGTTAGCGTTTGTGCAACAAGTAGTTCTTTATCTGCAAGGTATTTAGTGAATGCTTCAGTTACCTGAGAAAACTCGATGAAAGAAACAAGTGCTTCTTTACGACGCTTAAGGTATTCAGTTTCTTCACCGTTTTCGAAAAGTGCGTTACCCGTTTCTTCGCTTACAAGCGGGCTTGCTTCGTCGATTACAATACCAAACTGATCAGCTTCTGGGTGCTTAACAAGACCAAGAGGGTAACGAGTCATAGACATAGGTGCAAATGCAGCTGTCCATTTATCATCTTGAATGAAAAGGTTTTCGCCTGGCTCTAGACCAAATAAAGCAACTGCTTGGAATTGGCCTGATTCGTTGTTTTTAACAAATGCCATTGGGAATTCATTTGCCATGCGTGCAAATTCGTGTGCAACCACAGGTACTAAGTGCTGAGTTTTCATGAACTCAATGTTGATGCCATTTTGAACTTTAATGTTGGCATGTTTTTCGTTATGTAAAGGCTGTACTTGTTGCTCCGCCATGATACTGCTCCATTAATTTTATATATGTTTTTGCTGTTAGTGCCCAAAGCCTATAGGTTTTGGCAACAAAAAGGAAGTGAAAATTTTGTGGCAGTTTGTACATTATAAATTAACAAATTTAGCTACCTTATCAATTAACCTTAAACGGCGAAAAAACAAACTATAACCATGCAAATATTATCACTCATAAGCCACTATTTTTGTTAGTATATTCAATAATTATGGAATGAGTGAGGCAAACAATGGAAGGCTATCAATTAAATAAAGACTATAAAGTAAGCAGTGTATTCATTACTGAAATTAATGAAGCAGTGTTCATTATTGATGACTTTTTAAAATACCTAGAGCCAGTTTATCACTTTGCCGCAAATACTGCGTACTTTCAGCCTCTTGGTAGTGATGGAACACTCTACCCAGGTAAGCGTGATGAAATGCCAGCCCCCTATTATCGTGCTTTTGAGCAGTTAATTAGCGAGCTTTTAGAACATGGAACTATTACAAGTGGTAAAAACAATTTATATCTCCATCGCTGCAAACTTTCACTAGTTACTCAAAATGCAAATGAATTAAATACGTTGCAGCGTATGCCACATATTGATTCAACCGATGATAAAACATTTGCAGCTGTGCATTATTTGTCTCCAAAAGAATGGGGTGGCACAGGGATATACAAATACTTACCCGATAACATTATTAAAGTGACAGCCGATAATCAAAATAGTGTGCATCAAATGATTGCTGATACAGAAAAACACAGCGCAACTCATCAAGGTTACTTAAATGAAACAACAGAGCTTTTTGAAAAAGTGATTAATATAGAAGCCCACGGCGGGATCGCACTTTGTAAAAAGGCTTTAACATCCGCCTCTTTTCTGATCTAATAACGCCCACATTGTCACTATCTACTTGTTAATTATGTCGTTATTTAGCCACCTTGAACTTGTGGAAGATAAGCGTTCTTTCATCAATCAACATCATGACCTTACTGATGTCTTATTTCTTATCATTTCGGCGGTTTTATCTGGTTGTGAAGGCTGGAAAGATATCGAAGTGTTTGGACACAGCAAGCTGTCTTGGCTCCGACAGTTCAGAGCATTTAAACATGGTATTCCAACGCGACATAGTATTGCTCGTATTCTTAAAACAGTGGAAACTGACTCTCTGATTTTGGCCCTGCTTAGTTGGGTTAACGAGCAACGAACTCAATCTGACAAGCCAATTATTGCATTTGATGGGAAAACTCTGCGTGGTGCCAGTAAAAAGCGTGAGGATAACTTACACTTGGTGTCCGCTTTTGATTGTGAATCTGGTTTAACTTTGTATCAGCGTACCGTAGAAAGTAAATCTAACGAGATCCCAGCAGTTAGGGCCTTATTAGATGTGCTCGATATTTCAGACTCTATCATCACACTAGATGCACTACATTGTCAGAAAGCGACACTCTCAGCACTGACTTCAAGAGATGCGGACTATTTGGTTCAGGTCAAAGCAAATCAGAAAACGCTTTATAAAGCAGTCGCTTCATGTTTTGAAAAAGCTTTTGAAGAAGAGGGAGATTTGCCTGAGGACGTACAAACCAGCAATGGGCATGGACGTCAGGAAACACGGATCACTTACGCTCTAAAAGCAGACAAACTGCCTAAAGAGATAAAAGAAAAATGGCCAGGGCTTACTTCGTTGGTCGCAGTCGAAAGGCACAATAAGTCCGACTCAATAATAAAAATAGACACGCACTTTTATGTTACTTCTGTCGAGCCAGATGCACAGATGTTGCAGAAAGCAATCCGCCATCATTGGCACATAGAAAATCAGCAGCACTGGGTGTTGGATGTCGTCTTTAAGGAAGACGCTTGCCAGATAAGCGAGCCGATTTCGGCGGAGAATATGGCGCTGTTCAGACGGGTTGTTCGCAACCTGGTAAAACAGCACAAAGGCCGTAAAGACTCGATACGCAGTAAGTGTGTTAGGGCTAGTTTTGACGATGAATTCAGGGCTGAGCTTATCTTTGGTTAATACTTGTTAACAAAGTATGCTCTCACCCTGTATAGAAGCCAAAGTGAATAGACTAGTAATTTATAAGAGTAACTTACTGCATAGCGCAGCTCTTTTTAATACCAAAAAGTATAGTAATGACATAAACAACAGCCGATTATCTGTCTCTTCTTTTTTTAGAATAGAATGAACTGGCTAGCTTTGATAGCCAGATCATCTAAGTGAAATTTAGTACTTCTGTAAGCCAAATTTCTTTATTTTATCTAACAGCTCCCTGTGCTCAGGTAGCTCATTCAATAACTGCTTTATGCGTTGCTGTTTAAATTCAGCAACTTGTTGATTGTCGCTCTGTTTGGTTTGCTGCCTTGCCGGTACATAATGCATACCAAACAGTACATATAAGTAGTTTTCTAAGTCAAATAAATCGAACTTACTGGCAAAGTCTTCTCGTACCGGTGTAAAGCGCTGCCAGCGTGCTAGGTTACTTTTTAGTTTTTCTGATAACTGGTCGGTTTTTTTGTTATCACGCCAAAAGGCCGAGTCAGTTCTATCCGAAATACAGTAATGCATTTTTATAAAATCAAAGGTTTGTTGCCATACATAATTAACATGCTGATTGTAATCATCAGCAACTAAGTTAATATCATCTCGGGTACGAGGAAAGCGTTTGGCTAATAACCCCGCAGAAAAATCTGCAATTAAAATGGCTGTGGCTTCAAGTGGCTCAACAAACCCTTGCGACAACCCTACGGCGACACAGTTTTTGTGCCACATTTTTTCTCTGTGCCCTACTTTCATCGGGATCTTTCTTGGCGTTAAGTGCTCAAATTTGTTACCTAAGTAACGATGTAACTTTTCATGAGCTTGTTCGTCGCTCATATACTTAGATGAATAAACAAAACCCACTCCCCTTCGCTCTGTAAGCGCAATATCCCAAATCCACCCTGCTTGATGTGCCGTTGCAATTGTGTAGGGCGGTATTTCATCATCGCTTTGTGTAGGCACTTGCAATGTGATTGCAGTATCAGTTAATAAGCTATCTGATTTATCAACAAAACCAACTCCCAGCTTTTGTCCTATAAAGGCAGCCGAAAAACCAGAGCAATCGATAATAAAGTCAAACTGCAAGGCAGTACCTTCTGAGTCGATTAGGTGTGTAATGAAGCCATGCTCATCACAGGTGACATCTTTAATTTCTGCAAACAGGTGTTTAACAGCAAAATGTTGCGTGGCATGACTTCCTAAGAATGCAGCAAACTTTTTAGCATCAAAATGATAGGCATAACCGTTGACACCGGCATATTGTGGAGTCGCAATTGTTTTTGGTGCTAAATTATTTTCACAGCACGCATGCTGCTTAGAAACAAACTCAGCGTAATCATTACCGCTACCTTCAGCAAGCCACTGCTGTGTTAACTGCTCACCAAAAATATGTGGGTGATCAAATAAATGATGGTAAAAGTTAGCACCATGTTTGTGTTTATCTAGCCAATTTACAAACTTGATTGACTGCTTAAAAGTAACATCACATTCATTGATAAAGTCACTTTCACTGATACCAAACTTTTGTAAAGAGTTACGCATCGAAGGAACTGTACCCTCACCAACCCCGATGCTGGCAATATTAGGTGACTCGATTAATGTAATTTCAATGCCACTTTGTAACAGTGCATGACCTAAATGGTTAGCAGCTAACCAACCTGCGGTCCCGCCACCAACAATTGCGATTTTTTTTATCATTTATACTCGCCCACTTTTTATACCAATTCGCTTAATTAAATGGTCTTTTTTGAGGCAATAAAACCTCGTTGATAACAAGGCAAAAATTTCGTTATTTAGTTGTTCTAAATCAGAAATTTTTAACGCAGGTAGCGACAGGTTTAATCCCTCAAAATAACTAAGTATTATTGCGGATTGGTATTACTCACAAAAAAGCCCAGTACGAGCTGGGCTTTCTTAATTTCGTTATCTAAATCAAATTAGAAACGTAGTGATACACCTAGCTTGTAGCGTGCTTCACCTTCAAAGCTCCATGCTGGGTAGCCGTTACGAAGCTCTGGAACAACTTCTGCATCTGAAGGAGCAACACCGATTTGTACGCTATCTTCTTCAGTTAAGTTAACAGCTTCAAACGTTACGTCAATATTATCAGTTACGCTGTAGTTAGCACTGAAATCAAGTGTACCGTATGATTGGTGCTCACGGTTACCGTAGAAGCCTGGAAGCTCACGGATCATGTACTCTGAACGCCAGTTATAAGCTAAACGAGCTGAGTAAGTATCTGTTTCATAGTAACCCACAAGGTTCACAGTATGCTTAGACGAATCTGAGAATAATGGGATCATATCTGGGTAGTTTTCAGCTTCTGATGGTGCATCAACAAATGTGTAGTTTGCTGAGTAACCAAAGCCACTATCAAAGCCATCTTGAATTTGTAGCTCGATACCTTCGATTTGACCACCACTTGCATTTAGCTTAGTAGATAGAGTCCAGTTATCACCTTGAGTATCAGGGTCCACGACACCAATTTGTTGATTTAAGATTTGGCTTGAGGTAACAAATGATGTGATGTCTTTGAAGAAGTAAGTTGCACTTACCATACCATCACCATCAAAGTACCACTCAATACCTAAATCAGCTTGAGTTGCTTTGAATGGGTTAAGACCAACGTTACCTTTAGTTAGTACCTCATTATTTGCTGTACCATCAGCGTAACCTGCAAAAGATGATGCAGAGAACATATCAGTGTAGTTAGGACGTGCAATAACTTGTGCTGCAGAGGTACGTAAAATAACATCTTCAGCTAAATCAAATGCGATATTGATGCTAGGTAATACGTCGTTGTAGCTTGCTTTATCAGTACTAAGTGAACTCTCGTACTCACCGTTTGCAAAACCGTAGTAATCTGACTCTGCATCTGTTGAGATATAACGTAAACCGAAGTTACCGCGGATAGATTCTGCAGAGAATTCAGCCATTGCGTAAACTGCAAAGTTTTCTTCTTCGATTGTACCGTAACCTGAACGATATACAGCTGAATCATTATCGAAGCTTGAAATTGCAGCACGTGCATCAGCTACCATCTTGTCAAAATCTGGCTCTGGTAAAGTGAAACCAGCACCTGATGACATAGTACCTGAGTAGTAAGTCTCACCATCGCCACTAGGTAATGTATCAACTAAAGTAGTTGAGTAAGTTTCTTGTTTTACTTCGTGGTCTGCCCAACGGAAACCTGTTTTGATTGCAGTAATAGCACCAAAGTCTACAGGGAAAGATAGATCAACCTGTGCATATGTTTCTTCATCTGTGTTAGGTTGTTTTTTCAGAGCCCAACCAGCTGGAGATAATGGACCTGCAAAGTCTGATGGTTCAAAGTACTTGTTATTAATATCAATTTTTATCACATCGCCAGTTGCATCATAAGTACCAGCATAATCAGATGGAACACCAATGAAGTTACCGTAGTTTGCAGTTAGGTCTGTACCACCTTCTGATTCAGTTGTACCGAAACGACCTTTTAATGTGAAATTTTCACCTTCGTATTTAAGGCTGAAATCAGCTGTGTCAGATGACATGCTTGCAATACGTGCCCAAGTTTGAGTCCAACCCGGGTTTGCACCTTCACCAGTACGACGGTAGAAAGTACATGTACCAGATGCATTTGTTTGCTCACATGCAGCTTCTTTGTCGTCTGGGAACATCACGAAGTTTGAGGTGTTTGCATTGTTTGCATCTAACTCAAGGCTCATAATGTTTAAGCCTAACTCTAGGTTTTCTGTAGGACGATATTGGAAAGTTGCATTTAGTGCAGTACGCTCACGTTCTTGTTGGAACGTAGTAGGCACAATATCACCCCAGCCGATAAGTGACTCAATACCGTTACGTTGATAATTTGTTTCTGCCCAAGATACTGAACCTAGTAAACCGAATGTTTCCTCATCATTTTTCCAGCTAAACAAACCAGAAACTTGAGGATCTGTTTCTTCAGAGATTGTGCCGTAATCGCCTTTTACACTTAAGAAAGTCGTACCAGCGTCAAGATCAAGCGGCTTACGAGTGTTAACGATAACCGTACCACCAACACCACCTTCTACAACGTCAGCTTGAGAAGATTTATAAACTTGGATTTCACCAACTAGTTCAGGTGGTAAAAGTGTGTAGTTGAAACTACGGTCGATTGATTGTTGGTCATACCAACCTGTTGATGCAACAGTTTGACCGTTTAAAAGTGTGCGTGTTAATTGGCTTGAAGCACCACGAATCGACACTTGTTGACCTTGACCGAATTGACGATTAACTGCAACACCTGAAATACGACCAAGTGCTTCACCTACATCGCCATCAGGAAACTTACCAATATCTTCAGCAGAAACAGCATCGACAACGCTGTCAGCAAAGCGCTTAGTATTCATTGAAGCTTCAAGTGAACGGCGAATACCGCGGACTTCAATTACTTCAACATCTTCTTGAACTTTAGTTTCTTCTGCTGCGTATGCAGCACCAGTGAACCCAGCACTCATTACGAGGCCGATATTAACTGCTAATAAGCTTTTCTTAAAATTTTTAGCTAACACAGGATTCCCCTTGAATCATTTTGTTGGTTTTTTATATCACTTCTGCCCAGTGATGATGACAACGCTGTCATCTAGTAACAAACCATACACTCTAAATTACATTTGTGCTACATCTTTTTGGTTAATTTGTGCAAAAAATTTACAACAAAATAATCAAGTTATTGATATAACTAATGTTTAATATTGAGTTTTTAAGAATTGTTACAAATAAACGGCGCAAATATAGCATGACTGTTATCGCAGATGAAAAGACCTGAGGAGTGAGATTTTGACAATAACTAAAAATAACATCTATTTTTGTAAGCTTTAGTTTCCACTGAGTAATTATTAACCATAACTAAAAGTTATATAAAACCTTTTAACTAACAATAAATTAGCTTAATAAACTTGCTTGTTTCCAAAAGCATGCTGTCATAGACAAATTTTTTTAACTTTTTCTGGGCAGAATGAGCTAAAGGAATACTGAGAATAAAAATCAATAACAATGACAGTGTTGTCATTTTTAATTATATAGAGCCCTTTTGTTCTTGTCTAACACTTTATAGCGTTATTTAAAGAAAGCGTATTGATTCAAATGAATCACAAAAAGTGATTATTTAAAAACAAAAAAGCGAGCATAACAGCTCGCTTTTAAAGTTAGGTTTAATCTGCTTTTAAGGGGCCCAATAAACTTCAATATTGATATGTGGGTGATTCAATACTGCACGTAAAGGCATATCAGCAACTGCCCCCCCCTCTTTCGCTTGCTTATAAACAGCCAGTTTTTCTTCACCGCTAATTAAAAGCTTCACTACTTTAGAATCTGCGATAGCAGATAAAGTTAACGTCATACGCTCGGTGATTTTACCAGTCACATCACTTTCAATAGCGTTAATTGGACATACTAAATCATCTGTCGCAAGGCCGTGTTCTAGACCTTCAGCATGAGGGAAAAGAGAAGCCGTATGACCATCAGGACCCATGCCTAAAATTGTCACATCAAAAGGACGCTTTAATGCTTTGTATGCAGCTTCACATTCAGCTACACCGTTTTGTGCCGTTAATGCGTCATTTTTCATTGTTACAAAATTAGCTGCAGCGCCATGGTTTTGTAATAGCGTGCTTTTGATAAAAGCTTCATTACTTTTTTCATGATCAGCATCAACCCAACGCTCATCAACCATAGCAACATCAATGTTTGCCCAGTCAAGGTCAAGGTTTGATAAGTGTTTATAAGCAGGTGCTGGCGATGAGCCACCCGATACCATCAGTACCGCGCGACCATCTTCTTTAATACCTGCAACAAGGCTTTGCTCAAGGCTTGAAGAAAGCTCAGCTGTTAATTCGTCTTTGTTTGCAAAGAATTTTTCAACAATTGTTGCCATCTTAATTACGCCTTATCGCCTGTGTTAAACCATACATGGTTGTTTTCTTCTAACAATTCATCAGCATCTTCTGGGCCCCATGTACCTGCACGGTATAAAGATGGTGCACCTTTTTCTTGCCAACGTTCAATGATTGGGTCGATCCACTTCCATGCCTGACGAACTTCATCACGGTGAATAAACAGTGATGGATTATTTGCAGCTGCATCTAACATTAAGCGCTTATAAGCATCAGAATGGAAACCATTACTGTATGCCTGTGATAACTCAATGTTCATCGTCACTGGTTCTAATTGCATCTCAAGATTATCAAGGCGCTTAGACATCAGTGTTAATTGAATTGTTTCTTCAGGTTGTAGGCGAATAACAAGACGATTTGGCTCAATATTACCTACATTGTCTGTATAAACATTGTGTGAAACTTTTTTGTATTCAACAACGATTTCAGCACAACGCTTTTTCATACGTTTACCAGTACGTAGGTAGAAAGGCACGCCAGCCCAACGCCAGTTGTCGATATGCGCACGAATAGCAACGAAAGTTTCTGTTTTACTTGCGCCTTCGTTTAGCTCTTCTAAATAACCAGGGACGATTTTACCGTCTAAGTTACCTGGCACATACTGACCACGTACAATGTTCGCATCCACATCTTCAGCCACTAACGGACGTAACGACTCAAGTACTTTCAGTTTTTCAGTGCGGATACTGTTAGCATTTAATTTGTTTGGTGATTCCATCGCTACTAGGCAAAGTAATTGTAGCAAGTGGTTTTGTACCATATCACGTAATGCACCCGCTTTATCGTAGAAACCAGCGCGGCTTTCTAAACCAACAGTTTCCGATAAGCTGATTTGGATGTTATCGATTGATTTAGCATCCCACAGGTTTTCAAACAGTGAGTTTGAAAAACGCAATGCCATTAGGTTTTGTACAGTTTCTTTACCTAAATAGTGATCAATGCGGAAAATTTGTTCTTCACTAAAGTACTCTGCAATTTTCGCATTAATGGCTTCAGCTGATTCACCACAGTAACCAATTGGTTTTTCAACAACAACACGTGATGTTTCTGTGATCAGGCCTTTCTTAGATAAAATTTCACAGCAGCTACCGTATACTGCAGGCGGTAATGAAAGGTAAAAAACACGAGACTTATCAGCGTCGTGTTCATTAAGGATATCTCTTAGTTTATCCCAGTCATCATCTGCTTCAGTCACATTTGATACAACTGGCACAAGGTAAGCAGAAAAAGCTTTCCAATCTTTTGCGTTGTATTCACCTTTACCTAAAAAGTCCTGTAAGGCTTTGTGCGCTGTTTCGATATATTCTTTACGTTTGCTTTCTTCGCGTACCGTAGGCAGGATACGAGAACCTTGAGGAAGGTTGCCCTCTTGATAAGCGCGATACATTGCAGGAAGTAACTTGCGTAGCGCAAGATCACCGCCGCCCCCAAAAATTACGATATCAAATGGATTTAACATATATCACTCTCTACATTGGCAATGCCATGTTAATCGACTCATTCAGTATGGCAGTGCGTGTTGTTATCTGGTTGATTGGCTGTGTTAGATGATCCCTTTAACAAAGCCTGTTGAATTTGTTTGTAAGTAGCTTACTCATTATTCTTATGTTGGCTGAAGTAAATGAGTCTTAGGGGCTCTGTAAATCCTCTCACAAAAATACAGGCCCTAAGAACTCCAGCGCTACCCGTTCAAAGGTATTCTGTTTGCAGCAGCTGCTGCGAATCTGTTACTGCTTACGATGTGTCTTATAGTAAGCGATCAGTCCGTTGGTTGAGCTATCGTGTGGATGACTAACTGAGTCATCAAATAGTTCAGCTTCAATTTTCGAGGCAAGTCCTTTACCTAGCTCTACACCCCATTGGTCAAATGAACAGATTTCTAAAATAATGCCTTGGCAGAAAATTTTGTGCTCATAAAGCGCAATTAAACGTCCTACCGTTTTCGCATCAACTTTATCTAATAACATTGACGTTGTTGGGCGATTGCCTTGGTGAATCTTGTGATTCAATAATTCTGCAATTTCTGCTTCAGATTTACCTTTTGCGGTCAAATCAGCAGTGACTTGCTCTGCATCAACACCGGCCATCATCGCTTCGGTTTGTGCAAAGAAGTTTGATAATAAAATATCATGGTGCTTACCAACATTTACTTGCGGCTCAATTGAAGCAATAAAGTCAGCAGGTACAATTACATTACCTTGGTGCAGACATTGGTAAAATGCGTGTTGGCCATTGATACCTGTCATACCCCAAATAATAGGAACCGTCGTATAAGGAACAGTTTCACCAGCAAAAGTAACATGCTTACCGTTACTTTCCATTTCACCTTGCTGTAAATACGCAGGTAACATGTGTAATGCTTGGTCATACGGTAAAATTGCTTGTGCGGTATAACCTAAAAAGCTAGTGTTCCATACACTTAAAAGCGCCATCAATAATGGTACGTTATTTTCAAATTCAGCATTTTTAAAATGCTCATCAATTTCAAACGCACCTTCTAGGATCTCTTCGAACGCGTCGAAGCCTAGGTACAAGGCGATTGGTAATCCTATCGCACTCCATAAAGAAAAGCGACCGCCTACCCAATCCCACATTGTGAATACGTTTTCATCAGCGATACCAAAGGCCGCTGTTTTTTCTAAATTGGTGCTTACAGCAACAAAGTGCTTAGCAATATGCTCTTGAGCTTGGGCTGTTTGTAGAAACCACTCAACAGCCGATTTAGCGTTAGTCATAGTTTCTGAGGTCGTAAACGTTTTAGATGAGATAACAAATAATGTTGTTTCAACGTCTAAACCTTGTAAAACAGATGCAATCTGAACACCATCAACATTAGATACATAGTGAACATTTAATGTGTCATCAGCATAAGCAGCAAGCGCTTCTGTTGCCATTTGCGGACCTAGGTTTGAACCACCCACACCAATTGCAACAACATCTTTCACAGCTTTACCTGTGTAGCCTAACCACTCACCACTGCGCACTTTGCTAACAAACGCTTTCATTTTAGCAAGCTCTGCGTTAACAGCGTCCGTTACATTTTCGCCATCAACCATTACAGCAGTGTTAGCGCGGTTACGTAAAGCAGTATGAAGTACAGCACGGTCTTCAGTAATGTTAATTTTCTCACCACTGAACATTTTGTCTCGCCATGCGCTAATGTCACACTCTTTCGCTAAAGCAATTAATTGTTCAAAAACAGTTTTATTAATTTGTTGTTTCGAGTAATCGAATAATACACCTGGGATCTGAGCAGAGAATTGCTCGAAACGCGTGCTATCTTTGGCAAATAAATCTTTAAGATGAATTTGTTTCATCTTTTTGGCACTTTCAGATAGTGCTTGCCAACTAGCTAATTGCGAACGGCTGCTCATATATATAATCCCCTAAAAACTTGCAACAAACTGATTTTTAAATATCTTTTTATTAATGTTGAATAAAGACAGCAATAAAAAATAAGATGAAAATTAACACTAAGTCAAAATGACAACGCTGTCAATGCTCTACTTTTACATTTTATAGTCGAGATAATAGCGCAATTTTTCTCTTTTGACACCGGTATCATAAAAATTATCTCAATTATTTTACTGCTAATTTAGTAGAACATTAGATACACTAACTAACTTATATTAAATATTAATGTACCTATTAAGAAAAAGCGCTCTAGCGAACACTTTTCAATATTATTATAATACAAATATAACTAACTATAAAGTAACAGTATGAAAGTAACCATAAATGATGTAGCCAAGCTCGCTGGTGTTTCAATGAAAACAGTCTCGCGAGTGATCAATAAAGAGCCATCGGTCAGAAAAAAAACTTACGACATAGTGATGGACGCTGTTAACACGTTGAACTATCAACCAAACCTTGCAGCTCGTAACCTAGCAGGCACATCGTCTTTTACTGTTGGTTTAGTTTATGACAACCCGAATGCTTATTATGTCATCGACATGCAAAATGGCGTATTGTCGCGTTGTAAAGAAGAAGGCTATGAACTAGTCATTCACCCTTGTAACTACCTCGATGGCAACATGGAAGAAGACTTCAAAACCATGATAAAGCGCTCTCGTTTGGCTGGTTTAGTGTTAACACCCCCCCTATCAGAACAAAGCAGTATCATCGATATGCTTGATGAAATGGGCATTCATTATGTGCGTGTACTCTCCGGTCGCCCTACTGAGGAAGACCAAGACACCTGTATTTATGTAAATGACTACGCGGCTGCGTACGAAATTACTTCTCACTTACTCTCGCTTGGTCATAAAAACATTGGTTTTTTATGCGGCGATAAAGAACATAAATCTACGACTGAACGTTTAGCGGGTTATCAGGCTGCATTAAAAGATCACAGCATCTCATTGAAGGATGAGCTAATCTACGAAGGCCAGTACTCTTTTGAATCAGGTGTTGAAGGTGCAAAAGCATTGCTTGGTGAGAGTAACCCGAAAAGCATCACTGCCCTACTTGGCGGAAACGATGAAATGGCAGCTGGCGCGTTATTCGCCTCACGCTTAATGGGTATTGAAATTCCACAGCAGTTATCAATTACTGGGTTCGAAGATTCTCCATTCTCGCGTCAAACTTGGCCAAAGCTTACCACAGCCCATCAAGCAAATGATGTAATTTCACAGCATGCAGCACGCCTGTTGTTCAGAAAAACCCGTGGTGCACGGAATCAAGATAAAGACATTATCACGACCTTTACCCCATCATTAGTGGTACGTGAAAGTTCAGGCCCCATAACAGCCTAACTTAAACAGCTTACAAAAAAGCCGCTCAATAGCGGCTTTTTTAATGAACGACTTAAATTACCTTTTACAACAACGCTAAACCACCATCTAAGTTATATACCTTTTCAAAACCAAGCTGTGACAGGTTATTTGCTGCTTGCTTTGAGCGGTTACCGCTTCGACAAACCAAGATATAAGTATGCGTTTTATCTAATTGCTCTTCGACGATAGCATTTGCCATACGGCTCAATGGAATGTTGATCACTTTACTATTAGCAACGGAAAATAACTCTGAAAGGTTATTCGCGCCATGTTCATAAGGCTCACGAGTATCAATTATATAAGTAGCTTGAGAGTCAAGCATCGCTTTAGCATCCGCTGCAGTGAGCTGTTTCATAGGTGCGCTTTCAAGGGTTTCAACATAACCACATAAAGAATGACTTGCAGTATGCTTTTGTTCATCAGCTTGATGTTTTAACTCAATAAACTGCGTATCCGACATTTGGTCATTCAATAACTGTGCTAATAGCGGCGTGGTCTCTTTTTGCGCATGCCAATCCATAGCAAAACATTGTTGATAATCATGACCCGAACAAATCACCGTTGAATCTTGTATTGCTATAGCAAGCTGCTTTAATGACTGTGCCATTTGCGCAGCATCGCCGCCACTAATAGCCGTGTTACCTAAACCACCCGGTAAGATTAAATCGCCACAGAAGCAATAGCTCACATTACCACTTTGAGTATCTGTTAATAAGTAGCTGGCACTATCTTTACTATGTCCCGGTGTCGCTAATTTAGTTAAGCGTACACCAGTTAATTCGATAGCCTGTGACTCTTTAGGCCAACCAAGTTCATCTATCTCGCTAGCAACATAACGCTCTGCTAGCTCTTTGGTTAACAAACAACGAGCCGATAAACGCTCTTGGTGGTTATGGGTATCTAAAATCGCTTTTACTGTTAGACCTTGTGTCGCAACAATTTTCGCCATACGTGGAATAAGCTCGATGATAGGATCAATCACCACTGCGTTTTTATCGCTATCAACATAAAGCCAGCAGCACGCAGCTTGATGGCGAAGTTGTGTTAAGCCAATCGCACAGACTTCGTGTTGAGGTGATGTACTATCAGACACAACAAGGCAGTTTGCTTCTAGAATCGGTTTTAAAGAACGAATTTTATCGCAAGCAAAGTCAATTTCATGTTGATTTACAGCAGGGCCAAACGACATACGTATCGCGTTTTCACTTTGCCAATCACTGGCCCCCATCGCATCAAGTACAAAACTACGATTTGCGCCTGAGCTACATGCAGAACCGCCACTAACACGGATACCCGCAGCATCAAATAAATCCATCACTTCTTTACTCGTTAATTCATTAACTGCAAAGTTCAACGTTGTTGGCACTGAATGCTCAAAACTGTGGTTAAACGTGATGCTGCCAAAGGTGTCTGTTAGTGCTCCTAATAATTGCTCACGATAAACATGTAGCTGCTCAATTGGTTTGAATGTTTGGTTTTGTTTATCAAGTAATAACGAGAACAGCTTATTTAAACCGGCAATACCTGGTAAGTTTTCGGTGCCTGATCGCATACCGCTTTCTTGGCCGCCACCAGCAATAAACGGTGTATATGCACTGCCTTCACGAATATAAAGTACGCCAATTCCTTTAGGGGCATACAATTTATGGCCTGAGAATGGGGCGTAATCAATGGTTGTTTGGCTTAGCGCTAAGTTGGTTTTGCCTAAGGCTTGTACGCAGTCTACCATCCAAGCAACATGGGTGTTTTCACTACGAATAACTTGCTCAATAGCGATTAAGTCTTGGAATACACCGGTTTCGTTATTGACCGCCATAGTACAAATCATCAGCGCATTAGCTGCATGTTTGCGAATAAATTCGTGATCTAAAATACCGTTTTTATCAACGGGAATAGCTAACACCTGTGCATTAATATCAAGCACGCTGTTCCAATGTTTTAGGGTATTTGGCACTGCTTTATGTTCTGTTGCCCCATAAAGTAATACTGGGTTCTCAATTGGGTGATTTTTCGCAGCAATAAGCGTTGAAACAACCGCCGTTTGAATACCTTCGGTTGCACCAGAGGTAAATAAAATATCGCCGTCGGTTGCGCCAATTACTTCACGGGCTTTGTTACGCGTTTGCTCTAATAAGTGCTTTGCTTGAATACCAGTAATATGAGAGCTTGATGGGTTACCAAAACATACTCGCATCGTATGCGAAACCACATCGGCAATTTCAGGAAGTACAGGAGTCGTTGCATTCGCATCTAAATAAATTTGCTGATTAGCATCGTCAGGAAGGTAAAAATTTGCCATGTAAAACGCACCATATTACTAAAAGATATATCTTATAACCTATTTTACATTTTTCACGGCTAAATTATAATAATCAATTAGTCAGTAAAGTGCGTTTTCTATACTTTTTAAGACTAAGCTAATTTTCGATTAGTTCAACCTGTTTTGAAGACCATGCATTAATAAGTGCTTTAACCAATGACGCAAGTGGTATCGCGAAAAATACGCCCCAAAACCCCCATAAGCCACCAAAAAACAGCACAGCCACTATGATAAACACAGGGTTTAAATCGACAGCTTCAGAGAACAGCAATGGCACTAAAACGTTGCCATCAAGTGCTTGGATCACGCCATAGATAATTAGAATGGTCCAAAATTGTGTTTCTAAGCCAAATTGGAATAACGCCACCGCTGCCACAGGAATAGTCACCAATGCTGCCCCTACAAATGGAATAAGAACTGATAAGCCAACCAAAACACTTAATAAGGCTGCATAACGAAGATCAAGAACTGCAAAGGAGATGAAGGATGCAGTACCAACAATTAAAATCTCAAATACCTTCCCGCGGATATAATTCATGATTTGCTGATTCATTTCTTGCCACACTTGAATGATCAAACGGCGCTGCTTTGGCAATAAACGCTCAGCACTTTGCGTCAGCTCTAATTTATCTTTAAGCATAAAGAACACCAGTAGTGGTACTAAAATCAGATAAATCAGCCAAGCTGCTACATCTTTAATGGAGGTTAGCGACACGGATAACACCAACTGACCAAACTCAATGGCTTTAGTTTCAACACTGGTAACAATTGATTTAACCTGATCTTCAGTAATCAAACTTGGGTAATCTTCAGGAAGGTGTAAAAGCAGTGCTTTTCCTTTCTCAATCATATATGGGGTTTCTTGAACTAGATTACTGGTTTGCTGCCAAAGCACAGGCCCCATGCCAACAATAATCATGATCATCAAGCCACTAAATACCAACATAACAAGAATCGTTGCAGTAAAGCGCTTTAAACCCAGCTTTTCTAAATGAGCAACGGGCCAATCTAGTAAATAGGCAATCACCAAGGCAACTAAAACAGGCACGATTAGCGAGCCAAAAAAGTAGAAAAATGCAAAGGTTGCAATAAGCAGTAACAACAAGGTTACTGAATGGGGATCTGAAAATTTATTTTCGTACCAGGCTTTTACATACTCAAACACGAATGGGCTCCACAGTTAGCACACCTAATTCTAGGTCAATTTTAAAATGGTAATGATGTTTTTCTAAAAATCGCTGCATATCGTCCGTTGCCTCTGCAGCATTAAATGTAAAAGTCACGGGTTGTTTAACTGATATTGCCTTATTCAACCCTAATTTAAACTGAATAAATTGTTGGGGGCACTTATAGTCCCTTAAATCAACCGTTAACATAGCGAATCAACTGCGTTATTAATATGAATAATAAGTATAAGATGTCAGCATCTTGCGGAAATAAGTCTTTATAATGAGAAACAACTCATTTTTTGCTTAAAACACGCAAAACAATAGTTTATCCTTAATCAATAACTGGTAGTAAAGGAAACATGATGCCTGGCTCGCATAATAAAGCGCAATTACCTGCGAATCCAACTCTTAAAGAGATAAATTGGTATAAAAAACAAATTAACTGGGGCGAGCTGCCGCCTTTTTATCATATGGTGGCATCATCAGTCAGCGAATCAGAAGGGATTTTAGACCACGGTTTTGATAATGCTGTTAAGCGATTAATTGACCCACGTAACTGGAACCTTGATTTATTAGGAGGCCATGTAACCGAAATGGGCGAAATTGTTTGCGAGCAAAAACCACGAATCGCATTACATCAAAGCTTTACAGATCGAGGCTTTGAATTATGGGCTTACCCTTATGCAAAAGATGTTACTGTAGATCAATTTATTAAAGACAACCGCTTTATGGAGTTTAAGGTGTGGGATCCGCACAGCATGAAAAACCTTATTCGCTTTAATCAGCTCCATAAGTTCATTGGTTTTTACTTTGAAAGAGGCGATAAAGCAGACAAAGCATTAATTCTTCATGCCCATAAAGTAGCTCATAAAATCATAACTTTTTTACAACGAGAATTGAACGTTGTTAAGCTAGATGGAGTCACAATAAAAGATTTCTATCAATTGTGCGAAAAAGACAGCCGAGCATGCAGCGACGAAATAGACATAGCAAAAGTCATGTTAGGTGAGCAAATCAACAAGGAATAAGATGCGACTAAAATTAGCCTTTATTACACTATGCAGTGCATTACTGACATTCTCGATACTGCATAGTGAGCCGTTGAAGGCACAAACTAACTTTAAGCTGCCCGATTTAGGGACCTCGGCTTTGCAAGCGTTGCCGATTGAAAAAGAGCAAGCAATCGGTGAAGTGATGATGATGCAAATTCGTGGTTCATCGCCTGTTGTGAATGACCCCGTTCTCGATGAATACCTCACTACTCTGGGCAGACGTTTGGTCGCAAACGCTAACGATGTACGTTTTCCATTTTCATTTTTCTGGCTAAACAATTCAGAAATCAATGCATTTGCATTCTATGGCGGCCATGTAGGTGTGCATACAGGCCTCATCGCACAAGCCGATAACGAAAGCCAATTTGCCTCAGTACTTGGACACGAGATAGCTCACGTCACACAACGCCACTTAGCGCGCCGTATTCAACAGCAGCAAGACAACAGCGCATTAACCATCGCAGGCATGATTGCTGGTATTTTGGCTACAGTTGTTGCACCTGATGCCGGAATTGCAATTATTTCAGCGAACCAAACACAAGCGGCATTTAGTCAATTAACGCATAGCCGTGCTGCTGAGCAAGAAGCTGACCGTATTGGTATGCAAACCCTTAATAACGCAGGATTTGACCCCCGTCAATCAAGTGAGTTTTTAACTAAGCTTGCTGCACAAATTCGTTATAAGTATAAGCCGCCAGCATTTTTACTGACTCACCCATTACCAGAAAGTCGTGTATCTGATGTACGCTTACGTGCCGAGCAATACCCAAAAAGACACTATGCTGACAGCCTAGAATTCAATTTGGCTAAAAGCCGAGTGATTGCTCGTTATCAGCAAAAGTCAAAAGCAGCGGAGGATTTGTTTCGTAAATTAATGCGTGCAAATACTGTTCACAACGACACAGCTCTCAAATACGGTTTAGGTATTAGCCTGTTGGATCAGAAAAAGCTTGATGAAGCGGCCAACGTATTGAATCCATTGCTTGAGCAAGATCCAAAAAACTTATTTTATATCGATACCCATACAGACTTACTAATTGCTCAAGGTAAAGCTAACGAGGCTGTAGAATTTTTAGCTAAGTTAGATATCGATAGACCTAACAATCAGGTGATTGCCTTAAACTATGCAAATGCCGCTATTGAAGCAAAACAATTTGACCTTGCGGAGCGTATTCTAAAATCTTACTTGTTAGCAAAACCTGAGAACAATCTAGCCAAAGAGCTCATTGCTGATGTCTATAAAAAGCAAGAAAATATGGCTTCCTACCATGAAGCTCATGCCGATGTGCTCGCTCAATATGGCGCTTATTTAAAAGCAGCCGATGAAATTCAAAAAGCACTAAACTTTGTTGAGCCTGAAGAATTAGTAAAACAACAACGTTTAAAAGCCCTACTTACACAATACCGTCAATTACAAAAAGAGCTTGCGAGACTTTAAGTCTCGCGGCGCTTGCCCTAAAATAAGCCAAAATATTAAATGTGAGAACACACCATGTCTGTGACTATTTATCATAATCCACGTTGTTCAAAATCGCGTGAAACTCTTGCCCTATTAGAAAGCAATAATATTCAACCAAGTGTTGTTGAATACCTAAAAACACCGCTTAATGAACAACAAATTGCGACTTTAATTAGTCAGCTAGGTTTTACTTCAGCGCGTGAATTAATGCGTACTAAAGAAGACATCTACAAAGAGCTTGAGCTTAAAAATGAACAAAATGAAGATAAGTTAATTGCTGCGATGGCTGCCAATCCAAAACTAATCGAGCGCCCAATTGTTGAAAATAAAGGCAAAGCTGCTCTAGGTCGTCCACCAGAAAACGTATTAAGCGTGCTTTAATGGCTATAAACATTGTTGTGCTATACCACTCAAGCCATGGCTCTGTAGAAGCTATGGCTCATGAGATAGCCGAGTCGATTGAGCAACAAGGTGCAACAGCCTTGTTGCGCACTTTTGTTAAGCGTCAGTCACACGATATTGTGATCAGCAAAGATGATCTTATTAATTGTGATGGCTTAGCCTTTGGCACTCCTACTCGATTTGGCATGATGGCCTCGCAAGCAAAGAGCTTTTGGGAAACCACCAGTGATCTATGGCTTAAAGGTCAGCTGATAGATAAACCCGCTTGCGTTTTTTCGTCATCAAGCAGCATGCACGGTGGTAATGAAGCAACCTTGTTAAATCTATCACTGCCACTATTACATCACGGTATGATGTTGCTAGGTGTGCCTTATGAAGTACCTGAATTACTAGCGACTGAAACTGGCGGTACGCCATATGGTGCGACTCATGTAGCCGGTAGCAATAACAGTAATGTGTTAAGTAAAGACGAAATTAAAATATGTCAAAGCGTTGGTAAGCGCCTGACACTAATTGCGAGTAAATTACAATGAGCTTGGAACCTGAGTTAAATCAGCCTGTTGCCAAAAAACCAATTACAAAACGATTCCAACGTTTCGCACTGATTGGTTATATCGGCTTATTAATTTTAATGCCAGTTTGGTTGTTTTTAATTGCCCCAAGAGAAGGCCATAGTAATGCCTTTATCTTTGTTGTATATATCCTGCCTCTGCTGCTACCGCTAAAAGGTATCATTCAAGATAAGCCTTATACCTATGCATGGGCGAACTTTATTGTCATGTTCTATTTCATCCATGGTTTTACATTACTTTGGGTCGCGCAAGAACAGCTGATTTGGGTATTACTTGAATTAACCTTTGCGAGCCTAATGTTCATTGGCTGCACCTATTATGCACGCCATCGCGGACAAGAACTTGGCCTTAAGATACGTAAATTAAAAGAAGAGCTGGCTGAAGAAAAAGCGGCACATGAGCACGACAAATAAACACTTTTATTTAGAAAAATGAAACAAAAAACGGCAACCTAGGTTGCCGTTTTTTATGTCACTTTATATAGTTTTTATGTCTTCACACCAACTCAGCTAAGGTGGCTAGCGCGACAATACTTGCTAGACCCACTTGGCCAATTAAGCTAAACAACGAAAACAATCTTAAAATAAAAAGTCCCCAAGGATGGCGTATATGTGGGTAAAGCGCACATCGTTTCAAGCTTGTCGCAAAGAAAAAACATAAAATTGAAATTAGCGTAAAGCTAAGTGTTAGCTCACTTTTAATCGAAATACTGTCATCAAAAAAGAAGAACAGCTGCACAGGAAGTAACAAAGTTACAATCGCATGTAATAAATGTACCTTTTTAATGCGATCAAACTGCCCTTCAGGTGAAAGCTCTTTGATGCCAAAGTCATGCTCAAGGCACTTCACTAAGCTATCCGCTTTAATGCTTACTGCTAATCGGTAGCAACTTAAACCATCATTGTTACGAACTCTAAAGTCATAACCTGCTTTTAGAAGCAGCACAAGTAACGGTCCATTCTCGGCTAAAACTGAATAATGTAATGCCGTATTGCCTTTGTTGTCTTGGGATTTTTTATCTTGATACTCAAGCAAAGTCTCAACAACATTCACATAGCCTTTTTCGGTAGCCCACATAAAGGCTGTTTTACCGTTTGCGTCAGCTAATGCACCGGTTGCACCTTGCTCAATAAACCGCTTTGCCATTGTTTGTTTAGCATTTTCATGGCTTAAGTGAGCAAGTAAAGCTTGTTCAAGTAACGATGCAGAATCAACGTCTGGTGACACAAGCTTAAGCAACGTGAAATAATCTTCGCCATGGGCTACCTTTTCTGCTGCTAGCACAGTTAAAGGTTCAAGATCTGCAACAGACTCTGGAATAAAACCACTAAAGCGTTCTCTAAAGTCAACTTCAGTCCAGAGCTCCAGCACATCGTCCGCAGACATTTTCGCACCTTGATTAAGTACATGCTCTATCACCGTGAAATAGCGACGATTAAATAACTGGTGAATGAGTGTAATAGGTGTTTTAACTGCCGACTGTGCAAATGCGCTGGCGTATTTCTCTAAGCGCTGGCACAGCATTAACACAAGACTCTCAGGGGTGTAGTCGTTTTCTAAAAAGTGCGATTTCATAGCATTAACATAATGCAACGCAGCTTCATCAAACTCAGAAATGTGTTGGAAATAACACTCTTCAAACGGTTCAAGAGGAGTCAACCAAGTGAGGTAGTAAATAGGCGGAAGAACCGTCGTACACACACCGTCATCTTCATTAGTAGAACGACATGCCGGCCAAGCTTCTAAAGCATCTAAAATATAGGCCCCGTTTTGCTCAGCTAATCCTTTGATCAGTAACGGGTATTCCTTTGGCCAAATCAGTACATTTTCCATTAAAAAAACACAACTCCGCTGCACATTATTCGATGTCTTATTAAGCACTCAGTTATAGCAAAATTTAACTGACAGTTTGCTTAATATTGCAACCAATAACACAGTATCTGAACAGATACTTTGGTAAACAAGAAAAGTAGCATGATTCTACCACAGAGGGTTACAGGTGCTAGCGCAAAGTAGGTGATTTTTAAAGAAAATAGAAAAGCAGCGGCACATGAACGGTGCTCACTGCTTGGTTGGAGACTGAAAGTAGCTAAAATGCTCGATGAGGTGAAGGTAATCGAGCTTTAAGCTAACTTACTTACTTGCTAATTCGCTTGTGACTTCGTCGATACCCACTTGACTGATGCGTTGCAATACTTCTTTTTGCTTTGCACTTAACAGTGAGATACCTTCAGCAACGATATCGTATACTTTCCACTGCTTATCTTTGCCTTGACGTAATTTAAAGTGCAAATCAATGGCTGGCGCATTGTCATCAACTATTTGTGTCTTTACAGTTGCATAACCATCGTCGATGAATTGTGATTGATCAAAAATTACTTTTTGGCCTGTGTATTTCATCAGTGCGCCGGCATAAGTTACTGTTAAGTAATGCTCAACTGCAGCAATAAAATCAACAGCTTGCTCACGACGTAGGCCTTTAATGTGCTTACCTAAAAGCTTATACGATACAAACTTAATATCCATGTGCGGCAATAAACGTTTTTCTACAATGCTTGCCATTGCTTCTGAACTTGCATCACCCTTCGCATTTACATTTGCGATATCAACAAATAAATCTGCTGTGACTGATTCTAATAGTTGCTTAGGCGAGCGGTCTTCACTGGCAAAAGCAGTTGCAGTAAAAAGCGCAGCTATAAGCAAAAATGAGTTAACTAGTTTGGTCATCGTATTCACCTCTCAACGAAAATTTTCGCTAATATACCGATATTAAATCCATAAAAAAAGAAACAATCCGACACCGTTTTAATGCCAATTAAGCACCAATCGATTTTTCCCATAGTTTTCAGTCAATTGCTAAAAAATATGAGAATGTGCACAGCTTCTGTGTTTTTACGCACATTGAAAAGCCCCTACCCTCACCCTTATCTACTTGCTCACAGTCATAATGAGAAGTACCGAGATGAAACTAAAGCACCCACTAAAAGCACTTATGTTAAGTGTAGCCGCCCTACTAGCAACACCGACTTATGCCGCTTCAAACCATGGCTATGCGGTTGATTACATCCAAGGTGAAGGTGATGTGAAAGGCTTAAAGCTGGCCTACCAGTACCATATACCCAATGAAAAGCTGCCTTTTCAACACCCCCGTTTGTACTTCGAGTCTAGTTTTAATATTTGGCAGTATGGCAAAGACAACAAACATCAAACTAATATCGTGTTAGCTATGTCTCCGGTGATCCAATACCCTGTATTTAATCTGAAAAACATGCCTGTTTATGTGGAGTTTGGGATTGGTGTTTCATTGTTAGATGACACCCATTTTGCAGGCAAAAACGTTAGTACTCACTATCAGTTTGAAGATAGATTGGGCTTAGTTGCAGACTTAGATGATGACTCAACCTTAGCAGTTAGATATTTGCATTACTCAAATGCGGGCTTCAAAAACCCTAACCCTGGCCTTGATTTTATTTCACTGTCTTATGCAAGACGATTTTAAGTGCTACTATATCGCTGTGTATATCGGCAGGATTTAAAGATGGAAACTTGGCAAATTATAGCCATTGTTGTTGCCGTATTTGGTGTGGTAGTTGGTAACCTTATGTTGCTAAAACATGCAGCAAAAATGGACTTCAAAGTGCCTAAAAGCGATGATAATGAAGATAAAAAAAACCCTGATGAATAATCAGGGCTTTTCTATTTAAGGTTTTAGCTTTGTTTACACTAACCAATGTGCCATTAAGACAATCACCGGTAATGTTACTAAGGTTCTTAAAATAAAGATGAAGAACAATTCGATAATATTAACCGGGATTTTGCTACCTAAAAGCAGTGCACCTACTTCCGACATATAAATCAATTGCGTCACACTCATTGCAGCAATGATAAAGCGTGTTACATCACTTTCGATACTACCAGCCGCAAGAATCGACGGAATAAACATATCAGCAAAGCCAACCATAATTGTTTGTGCAGCAGCTTCAGCTTCTGGTACTTGTAATAGCTCTAAGAATGGAACAAAAGGTTTGCCCATATATTCAAAAATTGGCGTATATTCAGCAATAATCAAAGCAAATGTGCCCACAGCCATAACCACAGGTAATACAGCAAATACCATATCAAATGCGTTATGTAAGCCTTCTTTCACTGTACCAGCAAAACCCGGTGCAGTGCGTGCTTTAGCAAGTGCCACATCAAGTGAGTGAGAAACCAATGTTTTACCTTCAGGTACTGATTCTGCGTCTTTATCAGGCTCAGTTCCATCTACATAGAGATCTTTTTTAAAGCGTAGCGGTGGTAAGCGAGGCACAATTAGCGCAGCTGCTAAACCCGCTAAACACACCGTTAAATAAAACGGTGCAAATAGGTGTTCAAGCTTTACTTGACCAATAACAACTAAACAAAAGGTAATTGATACAGCTGAGAAAGTGGTACCAATAATGGCTGCTTCACGTTGTGTATAATGTTTATCTTCATACTGACGAGCGGTCATCAAAATACCTACACTACCATCACCTAACCAAGATGCCACACAGTTAACTGCACTTCGACCAGGAACACCAAAAAGTGGGCGCATAACCTTAGTTAATAACGTACCCACTAGTTCTAGGAGACCGAAATTTAATAATAACGGTAATAATAATCCCGCTAGAACAAACACAGAAAACAATACGGGCAGCAAGTCGTTTAATACTAACGCACCAGTATTCCCTGAAATAATCATTTCAGGACCTTGCTTCGTGTAAGTCAGAATAATAAATATCATGCCCAGTAACCGAACACTCAGCCACAGCCAACTAACATCAAATAAGTGTTTAATGATAAAAAACTTAAGTAATGGCTGTGGTTTAAACAGCTTTATTATCAAAGATAAAACACCGGTGATACAAACGATACTGGTGATTAAACCCAATGCAAATGGGGCAATCCACTCTTGCACTGCTTTTGCCATAACAGCAATCGGAATAGTCATTGCTTCACCTATGGGTACCGGCGTCATAAACAAAAAGACACCTATAAGTGAAGGAACGAAAAAGGTAAACAAGGTTCGCAAGTCACTGCGATTTGCTGTGTTTAAGTTAGACATATTTTCAACCTGTAAAAACCACAAAAAGAGCGGCGAAGCTCTTTTTGTGGTGGTTTTAACTTTTTTAATTATTAAATATTGATACCGCGTTGACGCAGTGCATTTTCTAATGCTTGCTGGAGGTCATTCATTGTACCAGGCTCTAATGTCGAACCTTCAGAGTCCATCCAAGTTAAACTTGTACCGCCATCATTGGTACGGCTAACAAGAATTTGATATTGGCCTTCTTCAATTGGTAGCTCAGCTAGTTCTTCACCCCAAATTGAATCCCATACGCTTGACTCAGGCTTTTTGTAATCAGCCGTAATCAAACCACGTTCTTGGTCAATCTCTACGATAGTGAAAGATAATCGCTCTAAGAAGCCAGAGAAACGATCAAACACCATGTTGTAATCTTGCTCAGTAACCAGTGCCGCATTACCTTTGTTATCAAAGCCCATTTCTAATGAAATAATGCCTTGTTGTTTACGCATTTCAACTTCAAGTTGACGGTAACGGTAATCAAACTCAGCAATCACTTGGTTTAAAGCACGTACTTCAAGTTGTTGCTGTAGTAATGGTGTTAACGGTACTGAGTCGCTTTTATAATCAGCAAGTTTAGCTGTTAAAGAAGCTGTACGCTGATGCGACTTTTCTTCAATAGTAAATATAAAACGTTGTTGTGATACTTCGGTTTCGCTTTCCCAAAACCAACCTTCTTCAGGTTTAATAATCGCATACCAACCTGTTTCAATTGAATTTGATGCTTTATCTTCTTTCAAAGCTGCGGTATTTTTTTCAGCTAGAACGGCTTTTATAGAGTTCCAGATAAATACATCTAAATCTTCTATACCATCGTTTTTATCAAAATAGACCCGCGCTTCAGTGTCACCTTCTTCAACCCAAGTACCTTGAGCAATGGTAATAACTTGCGCTGGCGGACGATAGTTTTTAGCTTCAGGATTATTGTCATATTGCGCAACATCCATTTTATATGTTGGATCTAGAGCTGGTTGCGCTAAACCTGCTGGTGCTTTGACCGGTTCATTTGCTCGATAATTACGTTTTTGATGTGCTTCGTCGGTAAATACACCACACCCTGTTAAACTTACCATTACGCTTACAGCAAGCGCCTTTGAGATCCAATACTGCACAGATATTTCTCCTTAGCAAACCCTTAATTTTTTTAACAAATATATGAGTGGGTAATGCCGATTTGGTTCACTGTAAAATCACTTTTAACTTTACATTTATAGTTTTTATGCAAAAAACCCGAATAGATTCGGCTAGCGTAACGTATTTGTTTGCTTGTCGCCTTGCAAAATTTTAACTATGGTACTTTCAGATGCCCCTAAAAACAAGAAAGAGCGCACTTTATTCACGGCTTAATTAATCGTCGCTATCGTTAACGATGCAAATTATGTTAAACTTCGCCGCCGTGCGGTATTAAACTCACGTGAAATCAAAGCTTACTCAAGCTTATATCCATTGGTATTGTTAATTACTAGGTATTTAAAATTCCATGACTGCTTTTACAAATCATCAGATAGTGCTCACTGCGATTGGCGAAGATAGACCCGGTATCGTTAGCGAATTAACTCAGTTAGTGAGTGATTGCCATTGCAATATAATTGACAGTCGCATTGCTATTTTGGGCAACGAGTTTACCTTTATCATGCTGTTAGCAGGTGATATGTCGGCCATTAGCCGCATTGAGCATACATTGCCAACTAAAGGCATGGAACTTGGCCTTTTAACCATGATGAAACGCACAGCAAGTCATGTTGCATGTGAATTTTGCGCCGGTTACACCCTCGAATACACAGGTATTGATACACCTGGAACATTAAGTAAAGTTACGCGCTTTTTTGCTGACAATAACATCAGCATTTGTTCACTTAAATCTGATACGTACGACGAAGGTGATGAGCTAAAAATGCGTTGTGAGCTAGAGTTTAATATTCCCGTTGAAGTCGATATTGATAACTTTAAAGTGAGCTTTGAAGATCTTTCTCGCAGTTTGAACGTAGATTATATTTTCAGACGCATTCGCTAAGGAGCAAAGCATGAAAACAATTAATCCATTACAGGCCGGTGATACAGCCCCTGCTTTTAGTTTACAAAATCAAAATGATGAAACAATCACACTCGCTGAGCTATTAAAAGAGCAGCAAGTGCTTGTTTACTTCTATCCAAAGGCATCCACTCCAGGGTGCACCGTACAAGCTGAAAACTTACGTGATGAAAAAGCTGAGCTTGCTAAATTAAACACACGTGTCGTGGGTATCAGCCCAGACCCAATAAAGCGTTTAAAGAATTTTGAAACCAAAAAAGAGCTTAATTTTGACTTATTAGCTGACGAAGATCACGCGATTGCAGATGCGTTTGGTATTTGGGGTTATAAGAAGTTTATGGGTAAGGAGTACGAAGGAATTCATCGTATTAGCTTCCTTGTAGGCCAAGACGGTAAAATCAAGCATGTGTTCGATAAATTCAAAACCAAAGACCATCATCAGGTTGTGTTGGATTATTTAGCGCAGAATTAGTAGCGATAAGCTAAAAAGTAAAAAGCGTTGCCATGGTGCAACGCTTTTTTTGTTTTTAACTGGAAATATTAAACCCAGTGTCTACTTTATCGGGGTCAGATCAGACGGCTGACGGCTGACGGCTGACGGCTAAACCCTAACTAATTCCCAAATACTTATGTACTTGAACTGATAAACGCCAGTTCTTTGCAATACAGGTTTCAATGGCAAGTTTAGTTGCTGAGGTCTTTTGGCTAATTGGTTGAAGGTACACTAGACGCGGATTAACACCTGTTTTTAAGAATAAATCTTCGAGCTCTTCAACATGCTTTTGCATTGCCACTGGGTGTTTAATTTCATCAGCGCGCTGCATAGCGCTGCGTAATACTTTGTAACCGCCACGCATATTAATCTTCGGTGATACGGTCACCCATGTTTGTTCAGGGACTAAAATCTCAAATGTGCCGCTGGTTTCAATTTGAGTCGAATAACCATTTGCGTGTAATAACTCACACACTGGATTTAGGTCGTACATGCAAGGCTCACCACCTGTGATCACCACATGTTTTGCGTTGTAGCCACGTTCTTTAAATAGCGCTAACACTTGCTCCGCAGTTGCTTCTGCCCAATGATCTGAGTCTGCTTTTTTCTCAACCGTGTCATCAAGTGACACTTTATATACATTATCAACGTCCCATGTTTGTTTTGTATCACACCAAGCACAGCCTACAGGGCAGCCTTGTAAACGTAAAAAGATTGAAGGTGTACCAGTAAAACTTGCTTCACCTTGAATTGTTTCAAACACTTCGTTAATTTTGTACAAAAGAGATCTCACTTACGACGCAACGATATATAATGCATACCATCAAAAAACCAAAAACACGCGCAAAAATTGTTATTTAGGCCCGAGCCGTGTAGTATATCGCGCCCTGAAGTAAACCTCTATCAAAAGTAAGAGCAAAACAGATATGACGCAAAAAGTAGTTGTGATTTATTCCGGCGGTATGGACTCTTTTACCGTATTAAATAAAGCCCTGCAACAAGGCCACGAAGTATATGCCCTGTCGTTCGACTACGGCCAGCGTCATGTTAAAGAGCTTAAAGTAGCTGCTCAAGTGTGTGAAAAATTAGGTGTTTCTCACAAGATTGTTGATATTTCAGCAATCAATCAATTGATTGGGGGCTCATCACTGACCGATGATATCGATGTGCCAGAGGGTCACTACGAAGAAGAAAGCATGAAGAGCACAATAGTGCCAAACCGCAACATGATCTTACTATCACTTGCAGTGGGTTATGCGGTGTCTTTAAAAGCCAGCAAAGTTTACTATGGCGCACATTCTGGTGATCATGCAATTTATCCTGACTGTCGCCCTGAATTCGTTCAAAAAATGGATGATGTTTGCCGTATTGCCAACTACGACGCTGTTGAGATTTTCAGTCCATATTTAAACAATACTAAAATCGATATTTTAACAGACGGCTTAAAAATGGGTCTTGATTACAGCCAAACTTGGACATGCTACAACGGCCGTGACAAAGCCTGTGGCAAATGTGGTGCTTGTCAAGAGCGCTTGGAAGCCTTTGCACTTAATAACGTTACCGATCCTATCGAATACGAATAAACAAAAAAGGCTATCAAATCTTTGATAGCCTTTTTAAAGACACATTTGGTAAAAATTTAAAGTCCAAACGGTTGCGTCAATGCTCTATTAACTAAATAGACGCTCAAACCAGTTTTTATCTAGATCTGCTTCACACTTTTTAAGTTGCGCGCCATAACGGCTAGCTCGATGTTTAACTTTATTTGCAACACTCATTAACCACTTTTTACTTTTATAAGTACCACGCTTATAGCCGCCCCATCCTTCATGGTAATTTAGGTATTGTGCGTACGCGTCCCATTTCGATACACCATTTACTTTATGAGTTTTGTAAACAAACCACGCCATAAAGTCGATAGCATCATCAAAATCATCCCTGTCTGCACCGCTGTTGCCTGTTTCTCGGATGTAATCTGACCAAGTAGGTGTTTTCGCTTGTGAATAGCCATAGGCAGAACTGGCACGACCTATTGGAATAACCCATAAGAAGTATTCCATTGGCGGAGCAGCATCATGACGAAATGAGCTTTCTTGATACATCATGCTCATTAGCACATGTTTAGGCGATCCCCATTTTTCTTGAGCATCGCGGGCATCGTAGTACCAATCAGGCTTTTCTTCAAAAATCTTACAGATATCATGGGGTTGCTCTGGAGGAGCGGTTGCACATCCAGCCAATGATGCGGCCAGCGATAAAATAATTATACTTTTTTTCATTTTTTTTTGGATCTCGCTGAACTTTTTCTTTTCAGGTCAGTCTGAACTTATGAATGCAGCAGTATAGCATTGTTTCATCCCTGAAGAATCTTTGACGCAGCCACCATAGGCTGCGTTTTTTTATGTCTTCACCTTACTAAGCTTTAGCAAAATAGTCATCTAAAAAAGCAGTAAACGTTTCGCTATCGGCAGCTTTAACTTCACGCTCTTTAAGCACAGAGTCAGCAGCTTGTTTCGCTAAAAATGCATGATCATAAAATTGATACTCTGACGCAAGATGGCTTTGCTTGTACTGCTGTGCAAGTGCTAATGCAAAATTACCATTATCTAGGTTCTCTTTTGCAAGTGTTGCTACGTATTTGCCAGAGTATGTTTTTCTAGGATCTTGTACCCAGGTTGCAAGCTCAGCAATAGTTTCACTGTAATAACTTACCCCGTATGCATTATCCATATAACGTGCAACGGCAGTTAAATTACTAAAAATTGTTTTAGCCCAATCTGTCAGGCGAACTATTTCGCCTTGCTTGTTAAGTGTTAATTCTGGATCTCGGCCTTCATTAACAACCGCATCGAGGTTGGTAGTGCTCAACTTTTGTTCTTGCCAATCCATCTCTGGAGAGTCATTTAATAAGCAGTAAGTTAGGAATACGTCTAAAAAGCGTATTTGCTGTAAGTCGATACCCGTTTCACTAAATGGGTTAACATCTAATGCCCTTACCTCAATGTATTCTATACCACCACGAAGTAATGCATCTGTAGGAGTTTCGCCTGATGCTGCGTTGCGCTTAGGACGAATTGGTGAATAAAACTCATTTTCGATTTGCAGAATATTTTTGTTTAACTGCTTTGGTTCAGCACTTGTGTAATCATCAATATGGTCATAAATATCAGATGGCGTATGAATCGCTTCTTTTAAACCTGCTACATATTCTTCTAATGAGTTGTACATAACACGCAAAGACGATTGCGCACTGTTGGTATAACCAAGGTTCCCCAAACGCAGCGCTGTGCCAACTTCTAAGTAAAGAGTACCTTTACCTAGTTTTTTAAATGGTAAGTCTGTTTCGCGCCCTTGCAAAAATGAACTACACAATGCTGGCGATGCACCAAATAAAAAGCTGATCAACCAAAGCTCACGTTTAAAGTTACGAATAAGTCCCAAATACCCATTCGAAATAGAATCAGCGAGTGTGCCTTGGCTGCCGTTTAAACTATACAAGCTTTGCCATAAGCTCTCAGGAAAAGAAATATTAAAATGCACACCAGCAATTGCTTGCATCATACTGCCATAGCGATTCTTTAAACCTTCACGATAAAGTGTTTTCATGCGGCCAATATTTGAGTCACCAAACTGTGCCAGTACGATGTCGTCTTGATGCTCAATAAAACACGGCATGCTGATAGGCCATAAGAGCTCATCATCCATCTGAGACAAGGTGAACTTTTGCAGATCTTTTAGCTGAGCTAAGGTTTGCTCTGCAGACGTACTTACCGGTGTAATAAATTCTAATAGCGATTCCGAAAAATCAGTGGTGACATGATCATTAGTTAAAGCGCTACCAACGCCTTTTGGATGACCTTGCTGTGAGATAACACCATTTGGTTTGATCCTTAATGCTTCTCGCTCGATACCACGTTTAATCCCATTAATTGCGTTAGGAAATTGTACTGTTAACGCCTCTAGCGTTTTATTTAAATCATGTTTTATCAAAAATGCTTCCTCGAGCCACGTGGCTGTAATCCTAAGTGTATGGGGGCAAAAAGTAATTACTCAAGTCAGAAAAATCAGTTTCATTTAGTACCCGTTCACTTGATGCTCAATCTTGCCATTGTGAGGGACAATATACAATTGCTTTGGCGGCACTTCATTGTTGCTAAAAACATTTAAAATACTATTTAGACTTATTTCTTGAGGATACTGAGCCTTTTAACTAATATAAAAGACTGAGGCTAAACATAATAATTCAAGCAAGATATTGTTTTAGATCAAAGGGAAGATGAAATTTTTAAAACTTTCATAGTTATCTATATGCACCCCCTTCCCTTACATTTTTCTGAGACTATAATCCGCACACCATAAAAAAGTATATTTCGAGGACTCATATGCGTCGTGGGCAAGAAATCATTAATCAAGAAGTGACATACTCTGATAATCAAGAGCTTGTCTCTACTACAGATTTACGCGGTGTCATCACATACGTAAATAAGGAATTTTGTACGATTGCAGGTTACACCGAGGAAGAGCTACTCGGAAAAAATCATAATATTGTTCGCCACCCTGACATGCCAAAAGCGGCATTTAAAGAAATGTGGGAAAAACTAAAGCAAGGCCATTCTTGGCGTGGCATGGTTAAAAATCTCTGTAAAGATGGTCGTTACTATTGGGTTGATGCATTTGTTACACCCATTTATGAACATGGTCAGTTGGTTGGCTATCAGTCAGTTCGAACTAAGCCATCTGAACAATTAAAAGACCGTGCAACGGCACTGTACACTAAGATTAATAATGGAAAATCAGTCGCGTCATTTCGTGAAAATATTTCGCTGAGACAAATTTTGTCTGCGGTTATTTTATTTGCAGGCATTGTCGGCTTAGCGTTTACTACTTCATGGATGGTTGCCTTAGCGAGCTGTGCCGTTGTAGCACTCCTTTTTGCATTAAATTATGACGAGCTCGTTGTAACCCCAAGCCATTTAAAGCAGCAACGTGCAGAGTTTGATTCAGTATCACGCTATGTGTATTCAGGTTCACACCCTTTTAGTATTGCTGCCTATAATCAGCAAATGCTGTTCGCTAAGCTTAGAACTGTATTAGGTCGTGTTAAAGACTCTACTTACTCATTCAAAGACATTGCTACCAACTTAGATAAACAATCGTCACTAACCGAGCAAGGTATTGCTGCACAAGGTCAACGTTTAAGTGATATTGCTACGGCAATGACACAAATGAGTGCAACTATTGGCGAGATTTCAGCAAATACTCATCACACTGCTGACAAGGTTAAAACAACTTACCAAAGCTGTAATGATATCAAACTGCATATTGAAGATAATAGCAGCATGGTGTCTGATCTAGCTAACCAAGTAGAGCAAGCAGCCACTACCGCTAACTCTCTTGCTAGTGAAGCTGACAAAATAGGCCAAGTAATGAGTGAGATTGAAGGCATTGCTGAACAAACAAACTTATTAGCGCTGAATGCTGCAATTGAAGCAGCACGTGCAGGTGAGCATGGCCGTGGTTTTGCGGTTGTAGCAGATGAAGTACGCGCACTTTCTTCACGTACTCAAAATGCGACAGCACAAATTCACAGCTCAATTAAAGAGATCCAAGATACGTTATTTAGCTGGTCTAAAGTGATGCAATCAACTAAAGCGCAAGCAGATAATTGTGTTGATACTACTGCTCACACTCAAACTGAGCTAGCGAGCATCTTCGCACAAATTGATGAAATATCAGGCCTTGCGACTGAGATTTCGACGGCTGCAGAGGAACAACAAGTTGTCAGCACCGATATACGCGAAAATGTAGAAAGCATAAAAGGACACAGCGAAGAGAACTTAAAGCTTAGCTACAACGTCGCTAAAGATGCAGCGGGGCTTGTTGAAGGCTCGCGCAAAGTTAACGATATGCTGTTAACCTTTAAAGTTTAAACTTAACTGATACAAAAAAGCCGCGTCAAAATGATGCGGCTTTTGTTTTTAGGGCTAATCAACGACTCGAGAAAACAAGTCCATTCTCATCAGCATCAATATGGATGATGGCACCCGGCTGGTAATCCCCACCTAATAATCGCTGTGCTAATGGATTTTCAATGGTATGTTGTATAGCACGTTTTAAAGGCCTTGCCCCATACACTGGATCAAAACCACTTTCAGCGATGCGGTCTAGGGCTGCATCCGTTACTTCAAGAATGTAGCCTTTTTCAGTTAATCGCTCACGTAGCTTACTTAACTGAATGTCAGCAATTTCTTTAATGTGTTCATTAGCAAGTGGATGGAATACCACAGTTTCGTCGATTCGGTTAATAAACTCAGGACGGAACTGACTAACCAATACGCCCATCACTTTTTCTTTTAAGCCTGCATAATCATTTGAACCAGCTTGCTCTTGGATAATGTCAGAGCCTAAGTTAGAAGTCATAATGATAACCGTATTTTTGAAATCAACGGTACGGCCCTGACCATCCGTTAAGCGGCCATCATCAAGTACTTGCAGTAAGATGTTAAATACATCAGGGTGCGCTTTTTCGACCTCATCCAATAAAATGACTGAATACGGACGACGGCGAACTGCTTCAGTTAAATAGCCCCCCTCTTCATAGCCAACATAACCCGGAGGTGCACCCACTAAACGTGCCACCGAGTGTTTCTCCATAAACTCCGACATATCAATGCGCACCATGGCATCTTCAGTGTCAAACATGAAGCTGGCTAGTGCTTTGGTCAGCTCAGTTTTACCTACCCCTGTCGGGCCTAAGAATAAGAATGAACCGATTGGGCGATTTGGATCAGCAAGCCCTGCTCGAGAGCGACGAATTGCATTCGCAACCGCTACAACGGCTTCATCTTGACCAATCACTTTATGATGCAGTTCATCTTCCATCTTAAGTAGCTTTTCGCGCTCCCCTTGCAACATTTTGGATACAGGAATACCTGTCCAACGCGATAAAATCTCTGCGATTTCGTCTTCACCAACTTGGTTTTTAAGCAAGCTCATTTCTTGCATTTCGGCCTGTGAAGCAAGGTCAAGTTTACGCTCAAGTTCAGGAATACGACCATACTGGAGTTCAGACATGCGCTGTAAATCACTTGCACGACGCGCAACATCTAAATCAAGACGCGCTTGCTCAAGCTCAGCTTTAATGACTTGTGTGCCCTGTAATGAAGCCTTCTCAGCATTCCAAACTTCGTCTAGTTCGCGGTATTGGGCTTCAAGTTCAGTGATCAACTCTTGCATCTCAGTACGACGTTTTTGGCTCGCTTCGTCTTTCTCTTTTGCAAGGGCGTTATCTTCCAGTTTTAACTGAATAATACGACGCTCTAGCTTATCTAAAGATTCCGGTTTTGAGTCAATTTGCAAACGAATTGAAGAGCCCGCTTCGTCAATTAAATCAATCGCTTTATCTGGCAATTGGCGATCACTAATGTAACGGTGCGACAGCTGCGCCGCAGCAACAATGGCCGGATCGGTAATATCAACTGAGTGATGAAGCTCATAACGCTCTTTTAAACCACGTAGAATCGCAATGGTGTCTTCAACCGATGGTTCATCAACAAATACTTTTTGGAAACGACGCTCTAAAGCGGCATCTTTTTCAATATATTGACGATACTCATCAAGAGTTGTGGCACCTACACAATGTAACTCACCACGGGCAAGTGCTGGTTTTAGCATATTACCTGCATCCATTGCGCCGTCTGTTTTACCTGCGCCTACCATAGTATGGATTTCATCAATAAAGAGGATGACTTGCCCTTCTTCTTTGGCTAGTTCATTCAACACTGACTTTAAACGCTCTTCGAATTCACCACGGTATTTAGCACCAGCAACTAAAGCACCTAAATCAAGCGATAATACTCGCTTATTCTTTAAGCCTTCAGGTACCTCTCCATTGATGATCCGCTGTGCTAAACCTTCGGCAATCGCCGTTTTACCCACGCCTGGTTCACCAATTAACACCGGATTATTTTTAGTACGGCGTTGTAATACTTGAATAGTACGACGAATTTCGTCATCCCGGCCAATTACAGGGTCTAGCTTGCCTTGCTCTGCTCGCTCAGTTAAATCGATTGTGAATTTTTTTAATGCCTGACGGGTTTCTTCAGCATTCGGATCATCAACCTTTTGACCACCACGAATAGCTTCGATTGCTGCTTCAATTTTGCTAGAAGTAATATTTAGCGCTTTAAAAATGTCGCCTAATGGGCCTTTATCGTCACACGCGGCAAGAACAAATAACTCACTCGAAATGAATTTATCTTTTCGCTTTTGAGCATATTTATCACACAAGTTAATTAACGAAATCAGGTTGTTTGACAGCTGAACATCGCCACCAATGCCTTCAACTTTAAACAGTTTTTCGATTTCTTGAGATAACTTGGTGTTTAACTCATCAGCACTCACACCGGCTTGTGCAAGTAGCGCACGCACACTCGAGCCATTTTGTTGAAGCAATGAATACATTAAATGCACAGGCTCAATAAATTGATGATCTCGCCCAAGTGCTAATGACTGCGCATCTGAAAGCGCAGATTGAAATTTACTTGTAAATCTATCTAAACGCATAAGGGTTTACCTATTAAAAAATCTAATTGCTTAATTAATGGGTATGGTTAGTGATTTGTTCAAGTAAGAGAAGAAAATTTAATCACAAAAAAGGCGTATTAATTGCGCCAGATCAAGCTAGCCATGCGACCAGTTTGTCCGTCGCGGCGATAAGAGAAAAATTGTGACTTATCACTGACTGTACAGTATTCACCACCTGAAATATTGGCCACGCCTAATTGCGCTAATTGCTGACGTGCTAATAAGTAGATATCAGCCATGTATTTTTCATGTTTGGCTGTAAATGCTAGTTGGTGAAGCTGGTTTTGCGAACAAAAGCAATCTTTAACCTCTTGCCCAACTTCAAATTGTAAGGGGCCAATAGCAGGGCCTAACCAAGCAATAATATCGCTTGTAGGCACTTTGAAATGCGAAATGGTTTTTGCCAATATACCTTGTGATAAGCCACGCCAGCCACCATGCACTGCTGCAATTTCATTGCCAGAATTCGAGCAAAGTAACACAGGCAAACAATCAGCTGTCATTATCGCAAGCGGCTGTTTTACTATATTGGTATACAGCGCATCAGCAGAATGAACTAGGCTTAAATCACACCTTTCATCAACCACAACCACATCACTGCTATGAACTTGGTTTAACCAAACCGCGGGATTTGGTAAGTGACTTGCTAGTAGCGCACGATTTGCAAGTACAGCTTGTTCATCATCACCAACATGTAAACCCAAATTGAAACTATCAAACGGTGCGAATGAAACACCCCCCTTTCGAGTGGTACTGATTGCGCTAACAGTTTTTGGTGCAGTCCATGCTGGTGTGATCATCACAATTAAAGCTCGATATTTGGGTTTGCTTTGGTATCTGCGCGTAATGCTTCTGTCATGGCAGCCATATCATCTGGAATTGGAGCTTGCCATGTCATCAACTCACCCGTAATTGGATGCGCAATAGAGAGCTTAACGGCATGTAAGGCTTGACGTTTAAAATCACGTAGCATTTGAAACAACTCAGGTGTCGCCCCTTTTGGCGGACGCGGGCGACCTCCATATAGTTGATCACCAACCAATGGATGGTTCAAGTAAGCCATGTGTACACGAATTTGGTGAGTACGACCAGTTTCTAATCGTAAACGTAAGCGTGTATGAGCACGGAATTTTTCTGCTACACGGTAATGTGTTATCGCTGGTTTGCCCATTTCATGCACGGCCATGTGAGTACGTTTTGTTGCATGTCGACCAATTGGTTTTTCAACCATACCACCAGCAGTCATTGTGCCATTACAAATTGCTTCATATTCACGGGTGAAGTTTTCACGCTTTTGCAGTGCAGATACTAAATGTGTTTGTGCCGGAATAGTTTTAGCCACCACCATTAATCCTGTGGTGTCTTTATCTAGACGATGGACAATACCTGCACGGGGTACATTGATGATCTCTGGGTAATGGTGTAATAAAGCATTTAATACAGTGCCATCTGGGTTACCTGCACCAGGATGTACCACTAACCCCATAGGTTTATTAATTACCAAAATATCATCGTCTTCATAAACGATGTTTAATTTGATATTTTGTGCTTCATATTCACGAGGGGCTTCGATGGTTGTTTCAACACTCACCGTTTCGCCACCGAGTAGTTTTTCACGTGGTGTGTTTAAAATTTCGCCGTTCACAGTGATTTTATCATCCAAAATCCACGTTTTTATACGTGAACGAGAATAATCAGGGAACAATTGCGCTAATACTTGGTCTAGACGTTTACCGCCAAGGTCAATTGGAACCTCGGCTTGGAGAGAAATTTGCTCTGACATTAGTAACTTTACCCAATTTACCAGTGCAAGCTGTGCTCGACTGGGTTAGAATCGCTTTAATATAATACGTATAGTTTACTCGGTTTTCCTCACTTGGCCTAGCCGAAGACATCGAAGGTAAGAAATAAAATGATAAATAAAATAGGGAAACGTGCGTTCGCCATAGTTTTTTCAGTATCTGTACTTGGCTTAGGTGCCTGTTCATCAGCACCCGACCAAGAAGATATCCAACGCGTTCCTAATAAATCTGCGCAAGCTTTATATGAAGATGCCAAACAAACATTAGATTCTGGCTTATATGCTCGTGCAATTGAGCTATTAAGCGCTATTGATTCTCGCTACCCTTTTGGTCCTCTATCAAAACAAGTACAAATGGACTTAGTGTATGCACATTATCAAGCAGGTAATACTGAGCAAGCACTGGCAACTATCGACCGTTTTATTCGCTTAAATCCAAACCACAAAGATTTAGACTATATGTACTACATGCGTGGCTTAGTGAATATCAAAGCGGATGAAAACGCCTTCCAAGAATATTTTGGTGTAGACCGTGCAGACAGAGATGCAAACCGTACTCGTGTTGCATTTACTGATTTATCAACACTATTAAAACGTTTTCCTAATAGTGTTTATGCACCAGAGGCAAAAAGACGTGTTGTGTGGTTACTCAATAAAATGGCACGCTACGAGTTAAAAGTTGCTGAGTACTACTATGAGCGTGAAGCATACCTTGCTGCTGCTAACCGTGGCAAATATGTAGTTGAGCACTACTCACAAAGTAGTTACCTTGATCAAGCGCTTGAGATCATGGAAAAAAGCTACAATAAACTTGGCTTATCTGAGCTAAGTGAACACGCTAAAGCAACGCGAGAAGCAAACAAGCGTTAAAATAATTTAAAAAGCAAAAAAGGCGCCTAGGGCGCCTTTTTAATGTTTGCGATTAATCTAATATTTTATTAAATCGCGTCTTCATCTTCTTCCGCGGTACGAATACGCACTACTCGCTCAACATCAGTGACAAAGATTTTACCGTCACCAATTTTTCCTGTCTGCGATGTTTTAACGATAACATCAATTGCACGGTCAACATCTTCATCGCTTAAAACGATGTCTAATTTTACTTTAGGTAAAAAGTCCACCATGTACTCAGCGCCACGATAAAGCTCGGTGTGTCCTTTTTGACGGCCAAAGCCTTTAACTTCACTTACCGTCATCCCTGTGATGCCAACATCTGATAATGCTTCACGCACGTCATCAAGCTTGAATGGTTTAATAATTGCTTCGATTTTTTTCATTTTAAGGGTTACTTATTATTTCTCGATTGACTCGATTTTAGACAATCCAATTGCTGATGGCAAACAAAGCTATGAATTACGGTGATTAAATCAGCAATCATGATATTATTAAACAAAGTGATTCAGAATAGAGATAACAATGAAATCATTACAACGGGGTTTTACATTATTGGAACTAATGGTCACGATTGCCATTGTTGGCATCGTTGCTGTCATTGCGCTATGGGATAGCTCAGATATGTTAGAAAGCGACCGCGCCGAAAGCTACTTGCTTGAATTAAAACGCACGCTCAGCTTTGCACGAGCAAAAGCGACGAGTAGTGATGAATTAGTCATTGTTTGCGCAGGCGATACAGAATCAATTGAACAAAATAAATCTATATTTTGTTCAAGAGACTGGAGCCTGGGAAGTATTTTTGTATTTGTAGATAAAAGCCCTAACGGTACTTTTAATCCTGGCCAAGGGGATATCATTTTGCGCGTAATGGAAGAGATACCCAATAATAGCTCGCTCAGTTTTTCTGGTGCAAGAGTTATAAGATTTGAAACTAGCGGTATGATTAGAACTGATCCAGGCACATTCGTATATTGCCCTTCAAGTAGCAATAATGATAACAATAAAGCCTTATCTATTTCACAGTCTGGCACCGCAATGTATGAAGGAACAACAACAAAAACATGTAATTAACCCTATTTAATTGACAAATACAAAGCTCCTATTACATTTTAATAAATAGTCGCGATTTGGAGTCTTCAAGGATGAAGACAAATAATTACTTGCGTAGCCTTAAAGGTGCTATGTTAATTGAAATCCTAATAGTCTTATCAATTTTTTCGTTTTTACTGCATTTCGCTTTATTTGAATATAAGCCACTCCTCGCCAATAACCGCTTAGAAAGTAATATGCATACAGTTAAAAGAGCACTACAATTTACTCGCCTCAAGGCACAAACTAATAATGCCTATGTGACATTTTGTGCTTTAGAGCTTAACCGTTGTAACAAGGCGATGTGGCATAAATCTTTAACTGTCTTTGTCGATAAAGGCGAGCTTGGTGTGTTTGAAAGTGGCGATACCAAATTATTGGAAGTTGAAGCAATAAATAAATTAGATATGCTGACTTATCCACGTCACTCAGTAACATTTAGCCCAACAGGTATGCCAGTGGGTTTAAACAATGGCACTTTTATATACTGCCCAGAATACATAAAAGCAAGCCTCAAAGGGCTTGCTATTAGGGTCAGTACAATAGGTCGAGTCAGAATGATTGATACTGATAAGTGCTAAAGCCTATTTCCCCCAACAAGTGTTCGAATCAGCAGAACCTTGAGATTTTTTAAGGCCTGTGTCTGTAATTATTAATTTAGTGCATTCTGAATCTTGTAGTGGCGGACCTGATACTGGTGTTGCCTCTAATTCAAAGGTACCGGCATTATTATTGACAGTCGCCTTTAACTTATAAAAATTGTTTTCTGTTGTTTCTGCAACACCTAGAGCAGAGAGTGAAGTTGTGTACTCACGATTATCAACAAAGTATTGTTCTTGTTTATTAGCCGCGTCTAATAATGAGGTTATTGCCTCTGTTCTTGCTGTACGTTTTACATGTTCAAAATAACTTGGGATAGCAATGCTCGCAATAATTCCTAAGATTGCTACAGCAATCATCAGCTCAATTAATGTAAAACCTTTTAGGTTTTTTTTCCTTATTATATTCATATAATTAATACCTATGCTTTTGTTAATTCAGAGCATTCTTCGCTTTAAACTTATCATAGGTTTAGAGTCGCGATTATGCAATTAGATAAATACTCAATTCCATCATACAACGCTGCCTAAGTTAGTTTTAAACTATTAAGCAGAGTCTTTGAACGGGAATTAATTACTGTTATCGTTTATTTCTTGCTTATAAATAAATGTCTGTTGTGTTTTAAATCCAAAGCCAATTGGCACTGCATCACTCACTAATTTGATTTTACCATCTTCAATTGTAAGCCCTGGACCTAAAATTTCTTGAACCTTAAACGGGTTTTGCTCACCTTTAATACCTGGTCCTATAGACAAGAATTGGCTTTGCTCTTTTACCTTTTCACTTGTATTGTCATCGCAGAAACCATCACTATTACCATCGACACAGCTATCGCCTATACCAAAGTAGAGCTGAGGTGTGTCAGGCACATCATTAGAAGTAGTGAATTTTAAGTTATCATATACCTTAGTGCCGTAATGTAAGTGGAAAGCATACAAGCTACCAGAGCCCCCGGTAAGTGAACATTGATTTACTAAATCAGTAGTGGATGCTGGTGAAAAACTTGTAAAGTAAGCAACGCCACCTATTACGGTACTTGCCGCTAGTGACTTTTCACCGGTAGTTGGTAGGTTGTAATACCAACCGCTAAATTCACCCAGCTCTACTTCAAGCTGAGTAAATTTATCCACGTCATCTAGTGCATTACCGAATGGATCTGACCCCACATCCATTAAATCAGCTTGAGTGATAGGCGCTGGTACATCCGTTCCCATAAATGACTGAGTTACCGTATTGATATCGCGTATCATAAAAAGCTGATCATTTGTTGCTGTTGATAACGGTTTTGAGCGATTCCCGCTACCTATTAATACCGCATCAAATGGAGTATCAATACGTGTTGTAATTGATTCACCTTGATAAGTTGTTTTAGATACTTTGCTAAACATGGTCCTGGCAATCATAGGCTTATAGAAAAAACGACGATCTTGGGTAGCTAATGTACTGCCTAAACTAGCTAACTTAAAATGTGTCCATGGCTCTGTTGAATCATTATAATTCTCAGATGGCATATCAATTCGCCAAATATCTCCACCTGTATCTGTTGCGTATAAACGATCAACATAACCATCGTAGTCAGAATCTAAAACCGTTATATCTGAGGCAATACTGTGATTACCTGTAAATCCATTTTCATTTGGCGTTAAGGCCCATATTTTCTTTCCTGTTTCGGCATCAACAATAAAAACGCCTCGTCCTTTACTATCGTTTGTACGAATAACATTATCTTTGTTGGTATCATAACCTGCACCAAATATAAGCACAGGTTTATCTTTGTATCCACTTAAGTTAATGTACGTCACCGTTGGCTTAGACCATGTTTGTGCCAGCTCTGAAAAGTCGCCTGTTCCACCTGTAATAGGCTCATCCCATAATAATTTGGGAGAATCAGGATTAGTAATATCAAGGCCATAATACTTGTTACCACCTCGTCTTAGGCCAAAAAATGCCCAAACACGATCTGAGTCATTAACTATCCCATCATTATTTTTATCATCAAAAAATATTGAAATTGGCCCGTCAACACCATAGACCTTTGTATCTGCTTGATTCTCACGAAGTGGCTTTATAATTTTATATAAGCTTCTAGGGATAAATGCCCAGCTTTCACTTAGTACATCATTTTTATCTTGAAACATATGCAAATAACCTGCATTAGTTCCGATTAAAATACGGATATCATCATTTCCATAATCAATCGTTACAGGTTTTGAATGTAGTGGATCACCAAAGATATCTTTGCGCGAATCAGTTGTTGAACCATCTTTATCTTCATCATCAATATCAAGACCTCTTGACCAATTTATAAGATCCTCAACTTCATTGGCGTCCGCTTCAAAATCGACTGCTGCTTTTGCTATTGTTCCATAATGAAAAACAACTCGGTAACGTGTGAAATTAAGTAATCGGCCATTAACATTGGTGATAACCTTTCTGCCTTGATTAGGAACGCTTGAAGAATTAGAAAGATATAAGTTCACGCCACCTAGCTCTACTGAATTGCCATCAGCATTTTCACCACTTGGTAACCAAAATGTTTTTGCATTTTTATCTATAAGACCATCTTCATTTAGAGCCTGTTTACCATCTTTATCAATAATTTGGTCACCAGACACTTTTAACTTTTTCAAGTTACCACGCCAACGAGCTCCTGTTTTAGGATAAAACATCGCATAATAAATTGATTCTCGGCTGCGTGTTTGATCTACGTTGTTACTCGCTACAGAGGGAGCTGTAAAACTGTCATTGACCTCTCGAATTTGAGTTATGGTATTTTTTAAAGCCTCTGATAATTGATCAGAGGTATTGGCATGAAGGTACTTACCACCTCCAAGGCGAGCGGTTTCAGACAACAAACGTTTACCATTGTCGCTCATTCCAGAGCCAAAACCTATGGTGTAAACCCGACCTGTTTCATGAATTTCAGAAGTATCTGGACGTAGATCAACTTCAACATTGTCAGTTCCATGGATAATTTTTGCAAGCTTGTGCAAATACACACCAGCAATTTTATCGCTATCTGATAGAGAGCTACCGAAATACGACTTGTGTAAACTGCTTATGTTTGAGTCTTGCTCATTATCAGAGCCCGCAGATGGGTCACCATCAGTCATGTAAATTACATTAACTGAGTTATCACAGCGCTTTACTTCATCAGGGTTATCAAAAGGAGAGATATAAGTGTAATTAGTAACTGTTTCATTTTCCCACCAGCACCCCCACCAGTTACACTTCCTGACTCTATTTGTTGTTGATGTTTTACTTTCTACAGAAGTATCGCGAAATAGCTCATTAACTTTCTCGCCATAATATAAACTTTGCCCAGTAATATATAGATACGCTTCCCAGAGAGTTTCAGTTAGCGGTGTCCCTCCATCAGCAGGTAAATTGGCGATCGTCGTTTTCAGCGTTGACATTGGCGAACCAATACCCGCTAGTACATAACCACCGCTAGTACTATTAAAACGCATAAGACCAAAATCAATATCATCATTACCATCTACAAGTTTAGTTATCGCATCTTGTGCAACGCCTAATCGGCTATCGCTGCACAAAATATAGCCACCAGAATAACCGCAACTATTACCTGAGCTGGTTGAAAACGCCATACTACCTGAGGTGTCAAAAACAATGAGTACGCGTGGTTTTTCATCTAAATCAACATTGTGATTAACATACAATTCGATGTCTTCCGCATGGGTCATCATACTGAAAATCACAGCACAATTTAGCAAGAGTTTGCTAATTAATTTTCCTATTTTCATCACAAAACCCAACTCGATGCCAATGTTAAAAAAGAGTGCAGTTCAAGTAGCCCAATGCTTAACTTACTTGCCTGCAATTGTTCATAGTACTAAGTTATTTTTCAAACTTAAAATCTAGTTACTCTTTGATAAAGATATAACTTAATATGTATAATTAAAACTAAAATCTAGATTACATTAATTATAACCAATTATATTGAATTAAAACATAAGTACTGAAATTTGTTTATAGAAAACACCACTTTTTAATACAGACATTCACTACAATAAACATTTAACCATTTGAAAAAGTATTCATTAGCTATAAGTAACATTCAAAGGGTTAGTTAACACCTTAAAAAAGCAGTAAAAAATAACCAAAAAACAAAACCCAAACAACCTAAAAGGATTATTTTCATATTCCAGTAGATATTAATTTATAAACCCAAAGGCCTCACAAAAATATTATAATGGGCGTTGTTTCCTAAAAGTTTGAACTATCTTGCCAGCCTGTGATCAGATCATCTATATCCTACTAGCCCGTGCAACAACAATGAGCAAAATCACAAACTGGTCTCACTATAATCAAGCCCTCGTTAACCGCGGTAATATTCGCTTCTGGTTTGACGAAAAAGCAACGCGTCATTGGTATAACGAATGTACTCACGGTGGGCGTGGCCGCTCTAATCATTTCTCTGATCTTGCTATTGAAACTTGCTTAACACTCAAAGCTGTCTTTGGCTTGTCGTTCAGGGCACTACAAGGGTTCACACAATCGGTATTATCTTTGATGAAGCTTCCGCTTGAAGCCCCAACCTACAGTTGTCTGTGTAAGCGCAGTGCTGAGTTGAATATTAAATTTCGCAGTAAAGTCCGCACCACTGGATTTGTAGATATTGTAGTTGATAGCACAGGACTTAAGGTGTTTGGCGAAGGTGAATGGCATGCACAGAAGCACCACGTAAAGGCAAGAAAAAAGTGGCGAAAACTGCACCTTGCGGTGGATGCCAACACGCATGATATTGTGGGGGCGCAAATGACGCTCAGTAACGTCACCGACGGCGAGACCCTCCAAGATTTGATAAGACCATTACGCCGGCGTATAGATAGAGTGAGCGCTGATGGTGCTTATGATAGCCGCCGCTGCTATGCAGAAATTACTGAAAAAGGCGCGATACCTGCTATCCCGCCGAGAGAGAATGCACGGCTGTGGACTGATAAGCATCCACGCAATGAGGCTGTCATGTTGTGCAATAAGTTAGGAATCGCACAATGGAAAAAGCTCAGTGGATATCATGTGCGCTCATTAGCAGAAACAGCGATGTACCGTTTTAAACAGTTGATGGGGGCTAAGCTAAATGCGCGTGATTACAATCGCCAGCTGGTTGAAGCGATGATCAAAGTGAAGGCGCTAAATAAGATCAACACCCTTGGTCTGCCTAAATATCAGTAAGTTAAGTGAGTTTGTTAGAGAGCTGTATTTGATCAACAAGGCCATTATAATGGTATTTAACATCCCAAAAAGAGAGAAATAACACCACAAATAAAGGTTATCATCAGCAATCAATTATAAACCATTAATTTTCACTGACTTTGGTCAAACCTTTCTTGTTTATATATATAAGTTTGTTGAACTTCAAATCCAAGCCGATCATTACTGACTAATTTGACTTTACCATTTTCAATATTCAATCCGGGACCCAAAACCCCTTTTGCCACAAATGGCGCTTTTTCACCAATGATTCCAGTTCCAATCAACATGAACTGGCTTTCACCTTTATCATTTTCACCGAAAAATAATTGCGGTGTATCAGGTACATCATTCCCAGTTTCGTACTTAAGTTCATCATATACTTTTGTTCCATAATGCAAGTGAAAAGCATAGAGCCCCCCACTTCCCCCGCTTAGACTACATTGGTCTGTAATATTACTTGTCGAACCCGGTGAAAAACTTGTAAAGTAGGCGACACCACCCACAACAGTACTTGCGGCTAACGATTTCTCTCCTTTTATCGGCAAGTTATAATACCAACCATGAAAACGAGATAACTCAACTTCAAGGTTAACAAAGCCTTTAATATCATCTAGTTGCTTGGCAAATGGATCAGAACTTACATTCATTAAATCAGAGTGAGTAATTGTAGTAGGGACATTATTCCCAGTGAAAGACTTAGTCACAGTATTTATATCCCGGATCATAAATAACTGATCTTTTACCGATGTCAAAGTCGGCTTTGCACGGTTCCCACTGCCTATTAAAACCGCATCAAACGGAGTATCTAAACGTGTTATTGTTGACTTACCATTAACAACAACCTCAGAAACTTTACTGTACACACTTCTTGCAATAGTTGGTTTATAGAAGAAACGCCGATCTGTACTAGCATAAGTACCTCCAAGGCTCGCTAACTTGAAGTGTGTCCAATTATTGGAGTTATCTGTAGCCATATCAATTCGCCAAATATCTCCACCTGTGTCGCTCGCATACAAACGATCTATATAACCATCATAGTCAGAGTCAACAAGAGCAATATCAGAAGCTATACTATGCTTTCCTTGGAAACCATTTTGCGATGGTGTCAGCGCCCAGATTTTTTTTCCTGTCTCTGCATCAACAATATATATTCCCCTTCCTTTAGAGTCTGATGAACGTTGTCTATTATCTTTGTTGGTATCATAGCCCGCACCAAAGATGAGTACAGGACGGTCTTTATAGCCTCGCAAATTTATATAGGCTACTTGTGCTTTAGACCATGTTTGAGCTAGTTCTTGAAAATCACCAGAACCGCCAACAATTGGTCCCCCCCACAATACTTTTGGTGAATCAGGCTTTGTAATATCAAGTCCGTAGTAATTATTACCGCCTCGCCTTAAACCAAAAAATGCCCAAACTCGATCACCTTTACCAACAATACCATCCTTATTTTTATCATCAAAAAATACCGAGATAGGCCCATCGATACCATAAACTTTATTATTTCTCTGGTTATCTCTCAGCGGTTTTATAATTTTATATAGATGTCTAGGAATGAAAGCCCAACTTTCACTTAACACATCGTTCTTATCTTGAAACATATGTAAGTAGCCAGCATTTGTACCTATTAAAATACGAACGTCATCGTTACCATAATCAATAGTGACAGGCCTAGAGTGAAGTGGGTCACCAAAAATATCTTTTCGTGAGTCAGATGTTGAGTAATCATTATTCTCATCATCTACATCGAGACCTCTTGACCAATTAATTAAATCTTCAACTTCTTCTGGTTTTGCTTCAAAAACTGCAGCAGCCTTTGCAATTGTCTTATAGTGATAAACAACACGGTAGCGGGTAAAGTTAAGCATACGCCCACTAAGGTTACTTAAAACTTTGCGTCCACCTTTTGGTAAACTTGAAATACTTGATAAGTAAAGGTTGACCCCACCTAATTCAACAGAATTACCATCAGGGCTCTCTTCATCTGGAAGCCAAAATGTTCTTGCATTCTTAGCAATTAGTCCTTGAGTATTCAATGCAGACTTACCAGTTGCATCAACGATTGAATCACCCGACACTTTCAATTTCTTTAGGTTTCCTCGCCAACGAGCGTTAGTGCTTGGATAGAACATCGTGTAATACAAAGCATCTCTACTACGAGTCTGATCTCTATTATTCGAAGTAATAGCGGGTGCAGTAAAATCTCCACTATCCTCTCTAATGACTGCGAAGGCCTTATCGATTGCTTCAGATAACCCTTTCGCATTATTTGCAAAAAGATATTGGCCGCCACCAAACTCAGCAGTTTTCGTAAGCAGTGCTTCATTGTTATCAGTGATACCACTGCCAAAACCTACGGTATAAATTACCCCTTGGTCATTTACAGATGATGTTTTGGTATACAAATCAACCTTTACATTCTTTGTTCCATGAATAATTTTTGCTAATGCAGCTAAATGGCTATCTGGTTCATAATCATTCACAGGATAAGAAGGCGCTGTTGTACCAAAATAGTTTCGGTAAATATTTTGTATATAAGCATCACGGCTATTATCCCACTGAGGCTCACCATCAGAAATAAGAATAATATTGACTGTATTATCACACCGTTTATTTGGAGAACTAAAAGGCGACACATATTGCTGATCTTTTTCCGCTGTCGTATCTCGCATTGAAGGATCAATTAGTTTCGCAAAATCAACACTTTGCCCGGTTAAATACCGATAAGTTTCCCATAAAGTCTCTGTGACTGGAGTAGATCCTCCAGCTGATATGTTACTAATAATATTTTTTATTGTTTTGTGATCTGTTCCTAACTTTGCTTTTAAATATCCACCTTCATTCGCTGAAAAACGAAATAAACCAAAATCCATATCGGGGTTGGAGTTAATAACTCTTGTAATTACATTTCGGGCTGCATTTATTCGGCTATCTGGACACTCTAATAAAAAGCTAGTGTATGGATCACGACATTGTAAACCAGTTTCTGCTGAACGGAGCATACTTCCTGATGTATCTAACACAAATAATACTCGTGTCTTTTCAGCTAAATCTTTATCGTAATTTACATATAGCTCTGTATCATCAGCATACCCTGGCACGATAAATATTAAGGCAAATATACACATAAAAAAAAGTAAAATAGTACTGGCTTTCATTTTGCTTTCCTTCTCTAACCACCCGTATTTAGGCTTGCCATTTCTTGGGCAACCCCCGTAGTTATTGTCAGAACATGAGTACTTTTCTTGCCATAAGTTATTGTGCTATTAACCTCAATCATGTTGCATGCTACGCCTGAGGTGAAATTATATTTTCGAGGACAAGGTAAATCTAAGGCACCATTATTTAAGTTAGTCATGGTGTTAGTTGTATTGCCAACCCTTCCAATTACAAAGCCCCCCTCAGGTATTTCTGCAGCTTTCATCAGAAAAGCACTATCGCCGCCTTTTGTGGCCTCCGCTGAAATTACTTGCTGAACATTACCAAATAACTCATTTTCAGCGACTTCACGTTCTTGTACTGCGTTTGTTATTTTTATATCAATAGAACTACTATTCATTAAAGTAACAGCAATCCCTGTAACAGCTACCACCATTATCAATGCTACAATTAATACAACGCCTTGTTGCTTTTTTGCTAAGGTTACATGCGCCATAAATTTGCCCCCACATTGTTAAGCCTAATTGTTGTTGTAAAAAGAGCTCGCCTGTAATTGTCATTAAATTTAAGCACCCTACCGCTAGTACCTTCTCCTAACGTGTATGTTTGATTAGTAACCTTTAAATTTGCATCAGGCATCAGCGTTCTGGCTAATAAAAACACCTGAACCGTTAAAATTCCTCGGCGATTTTCCCAGTCACTTTCTGTCATATCAGTAATACTTTTATAAGTGTCTACACGACTGTTATTAGTCGTATCCAAGCCAAAAACAAAATGTAAATTCTCAACCCCTTCCATGATGGTTTCTTTTCTCATACCTTCATTTACTGTTAGCCTCATTCGTTTTAGAGCGGGTACTTTGACTGTCTTTTTGTTAAAACTAAACGTTTGCTCTGAAATGTAGTAGACATGGTGCCTGTAACGCCAAATTGTTGCATTCCCATTTATTGCGCCTGCAACTATCGGTCCTCGAGAAAAAAGCCCAAACTCTTGCTCAGCAACAAAATAAAAGTTTCTGTTATTAGTACTGTTAGGTTGGATTTGTAGTCCTTCTAAAAACTTAACCTGTAAAATATCGGAGTTTTGATTAGCATCGTTAATACAGCCTAAAGCATTGGCTGAACTTGCTTCTATTGCATAAACCGAGCGAAAGTTTGTATTTGCATTAGCATCTGGAAAGCTTGCATTGTTCAAGCCTGCAGAACAGTCATTACCTGGGTTATTAACCCGTGTGGTATCAGTGTTATCACTCGAAAACGAGTCTTCATAAAAGGTGCCCCAAAAGCCGATTTGTTCTATATCTCGTTGCATTATATTTAATGCTAAACGACCTGTTTCCTGTAACTCACCAATAGCCATTGTATCTTTTGTAGTTACTTTCATACTGATATAAGTAAACATCACGCCACCAAGAACCAGGCCACCTATAAATAAAGCGACCATTACCTCAACCAGCGTAAATCCATTATGTTTATTCATATCAAGACCTTAAATAGATATAACTATCAAGAACAACCAAACGACGCTTATCATTAGCAGCGCCACATTTGACAGCATTATTTTCTTTGCTGGCTGATAACTCTTGTCTACCTCGCCAACTGATCACAACTTGAATATTGAACTCATTTGCACTCCCTGCAGCGACAGGGGTGCTACTTATACACACTGTTGCGTCATCTAAAGCACCTGTATTTTCACGGGCTTGAATGGCTCGTATCCACTGTTGTTTATCGAATGCTGCGATTTGTTGCGCAGAACATCTAGCGTTAAGACACGGTTGTGCTGCACCAGCCGAAGATTCACTGCTAAATTCTCCATTATACAAACCTGCAAAGCCTGAAGAATCATTAGCTCGCATGCGTTGAATAATGTCATTGCCTAACGCAATTGCAGCAGAGCGTTGCAATGCATCGAAGCTTGCTTGCTTAGCTTTTGCTTGGAGGGCCACAGCGCCTAATAAACCAAAACTTAAAATAACAAAGGCAATAAGTACTTCGATTAAAGTAAAACCTTGCTGGTCAGGATGTTTAAACATGATGAAATTACGGATACTTTTACATACCGTAAGAATAAAAGAACACTAATAAATCACAATCTGAATATGGATAAGCGGTCAAAATGCTCGATAAGCGGTATTCCTCCCTCATTGAAGCTAATACCATTGACCCAGAAAGAGCCAAAACTAATAGGAAAGACTAATTAGGTGACTTTTACTTACCCATCGCAGCTTTAACATTTTTAAGCTCTCGACGACTAACAGCTAACGGCTCTTCAAATTGCTTCATAATCACGGTATGCCCCCCCGTCAACGAGTTATTAAGGCTTACAATATGCTGTGAATTCACAAGCGTGTTGCGATGAATTCGCAGTAGCTGTAACGGATAGGTTTGCTCGAGTTGCTTTAAACTCTGTTCAATAAGCGCTTCACCTTTGAAAAATACAACTCGAGTGTATTTTTGTTCAGCGATACAGCATATAACATCATCCACATTTATCCTTCTCAATACGCCAGCAAGTTGATAACTAATATAGTTATTTTCAAGTGGGCTTACTTGAGTCCGGTTTAATTTACTGAGTTGAGCCATTGCTTTGGTTAATGCTTGCTCAGAAACAGGTTTAACTAAATAACCATCAACAGCGAGCTCAAATGCAGTTAACGCATGCTCTGCATGTGCTGTTAAAAACATAACTGCAGGAGGGATAGAAAACTGCTTTAGCTCTGCTGCTACCTCTAACCCAGTCAGCTTAGGCATATTAATATCAAGCATGACTAAATCAGGTTGCAAGCACTTACAAAGCTCTATCGCTTGTTCACCATTACTTGCTTCACCAACCACAGTATAACCCTCATTAGTAGATAATAAACGTTTGATACGTGCCCTTGCTAAAGGCTCATCATCAGCAATCAATACTTTTATCATGCGCCCCTCTGCTTTGGTATAACTAGCTTCACTCTAAAAATTCCATCACGAATAGTAGTCGTAAGTTGCGCTCTTTGATTATAAAACAGCGCCAAGCGCTGACGAATATTATCAAGCGCCATACCATTACCTGTTCGCGAATGGCTCACTTGTGCTGCGACTGGGTTAGTTATAATGAAGGTATAAGCTTTGTCTGATTGATGCATTTCGACCGAGATATTTCCCAGCTCAGCGGGCTCCACACCATAAAATACGGCATTTTCAATAATTGGTTGAATTGTTAAACAGGGAATATCAATATCTGGCAGCGCCTCAGGTAATTTCCAACTTAAAGCTAACCGTTCACCGTAGCGCCAACGTTCAAGTGCTACATACTGTTGGCACAAGGTGATTTCGTCAACAAGCTTAATCGCTTTACCGCTTCGCATAGCTGCCTGTGATAGCGCCGCCAGTGCTAAAATTGCCTGCTCTGCGGCGTCAGCATCATAATGTGTAAGCTCAGCGGCCGTATTCAAACTATTAAACAAAAAATGGGGCCGAATTCTTGCTTGCAATGCATCTAGCTCAGCCTGAGCTAACGCTTTAGTTTGCAGCTCTTTTTGATTATGAATATACAAAAACTGACCAAATAGTGCCGCTACTAAAAACACAATTAGTAGGTTACTGCCAATAAAGTTTGCTCTCGACTCCATAGAAAAAACATCTGAAAATAGAGTCAAAAACAGCCAGCTATAAACGTAAGTTAATCCAAGTAAGGATAAAATTAAAATGGTCAGCTGATGCGTCTGTGATAGCTTTATGAGTATAACTCGACTCAAATAAAGTAAAGATAAACTAGAAAGAAAGATAAGGTGTAAAAAGCAGCTAAATATTGCAAGACGTGACCACACATCACCTAAACTCATTGGCGAGAAAGCGAGTAAAATAGCAATGACTTGGCTGACGATCAGTGTGGCAAGGACACCACGGGATTGAAAAAGAGCCGCAATCAGCAAGCCGTTTGAATTTGGCTGTTTGCTCATGGGCTCCTCTTTTATTGTTGTCTACTAACTGTTTAGATTAGCGTAGCTCAACGGGAACAGCAAATACTATGTTCTCTTCTTCACCTGGATTTTCAACAACTTGATTACCACCTAATTCTTTTAGACGGGCAATTACCTGCTGAACTAAAACTTCTGGTGCAGATGCGCCTGCAGTGACACCGACAGCATTTACATTGTTAAACCAATCAGCTTCAACATTACTCGCATCATCGATTAAATAAGCGGTCGTTCCCATTTTGTCAGCAAGCTCACGTAAACGATTAGAGTTAGAGCTATTTTTAGCCCCCACAACAAGCAGTACATCTACTTTATCTGCCAAGTCACGAACAGCATCTTGACGGTTTTGCGTAGCATAACAAATGTCATCTTTACGCGGACCATCAATCGCCGGAAACTTAGTACGAAGTGCATCAATCACATCTGCCGTATCATCAACAGATAAGGTTGTTTGGCTACAGTAAAACAGATTTTCAGGGTTTTTAACCGTTAAGCTAGCAACATCCTCAGGGGTTTCTACTAAATAAATACCACCCTTTTCGTTGTCATACTGCCCCATTGTACCTTCGACTTCAGGGTGCCCATGGTGACCGATTAACACGCACTCAGTCCCTTTGCGGCTTGCACGTGTTACTTCCATATGTACTTTTGTTACTAGTGGGCAAGTTGCATCAAACACTTTAAGATCACGACGTTTTGCTTCGTTGCGAACAGCTTGCGATACACCATGAGCGCTAAAAATGACAATGCTGTCGTCAGGCACCTGATCTAGCTCTTCAACAAATACTGCACCACGATTTTTAAGTCCATCAACAACATATCGATTATGAACCACTTCATGGCGCACATAGATAGGTTTTTCAAAGATATCAAGTGCACGTTCCACAATACTAATTGCACGATCAACACCGGCACAAAAACCACGTGGATTTGCTAATAAAATATCCATTAACCTGTTACCTCTAAAATATCGACTTCAAAGGTTAAGCGTTGTCCCGCAAGTGGGTGATTAAAATCAATCGTGACAGAGTCACCTTGCACTTCACGAACAAGTCCTGGTAATTCAGTACCATCAGGCTGAGTAAAAGCTATAATATTACCTACTTCAGCAGGGGTCTCTGCACCAAACTTGCTGCGGTCTACATAATAAATGTTATCTGGATTTGGCTGACCAAATGCATCCTCTGGCTCCAACACAAATGACTTACTGTCACCAGCAGCTAAACCTAGTAAACATTTTTCAAAGTTTTCTGTCAGGCTACCATCACCCATTCGCAATTTTGCAGGTTTATTATGCACCTTAGTTGAATCGGCTGCTGAGCCATCCTCTAATTTAATTGAGAAATGAAAGATCACTTCAGAGTTTTCACCAATTACAGCTTGGCTCATGCTTGTTGCTCCTTAGGACTTTCGCCTGTGAAGGCATCAAATAAAAGTAATGCGGCACCGATGCAAATTGCACAATCGGCAATATTAAAAACAGGAAAGTGCCAATTTTCATAATATACGTGTAAGAAGTCAATAACATAGCCATAAGCGATGCGGTCGTATAAATTGCCAATCGCGCCGGCTAACACTAACGCATAAGCAGAACACAAGACCTTGTTCGTCGCTGGTAAGCGTTTAAGCCACCACACTAATAACACACTGATCGACACAGCAATCAAACTAAAAAACCAGCGCTGCCAACCACCAGAATCACTTAAAAAGCTAAATGCTGCACCATAGTTATGTACATAGGTGAAATTAAAGAACGGCAGAATATCTATCGACTCTTTGTAGGCCATGGTATTAACGACAAGTGTTTTTGTCGCATGGTCTACTACTAAAAGTAGTAGACTCAGCCATAACCAAACCAAGCCACTTTTTCCGGCTAGTTTGCTCACTAACAACTCCTATGCGAACTGACGCTGTTCACCATCGCCGTCAACATTACTTACACAACGGCCACAGATTTCAGGGTGTGCTGGATCAGCACCTACATCATCACAGTAATGCCAACAACGCTCACATTTTTCAGCAGTTGTTGCGGCAACTTTAATGAATAAACCATCAATCTCAGTCGCCTGAGTACCTTCAGGCTGCGCTGTCACTGTTTCAACTGTCACGCCTGAAGTTAATAGTACAAAGCGCAGCTCATCACCTAATGCAGCTAATTTCGAGCTTAGCTCTTCACTAGCGTAGATGCTTACGTTTGCTTGTAGTGTTGCACCAATAACGTCTTCTTTACGAGCAGCTTCTAGCACACGGTTTACTTCATCACGAACATTAAGGATTGTTAACCAATCATCATTGCTGAACTTACCTTGTGAAGAGGCTTGCAAGCCATCGTACCATACTGAGGTGAATACAAACTTGTCACGCTCGCCTGGTAATGCTTCCCAAATTTCTTGCGCAGTGAAGCTTAAAATCGGTGCCATCCAACGTGTCATTGCTTCGGCAATGTGGTAAAGCGCAGTTTGACATGAACGACGCGCGTGGCTGTCACTTTTCGCTGTGTATTGACGATCTTTGATTACGTCTAGGTAGAACGAACCAAGCTCACCAGTACAGAAGTTCATTAGCTTTTGTGTTACAAGCAGCATTTGGTATTTGTCGTAAGCCGCTAAGATTTCATCTTGCAGCTCAGCTGCACGACCCACAATCCAACGATCAAGCTCAACCATGTCTTCAATTGCAACTTGATCCGTTTTAGGATCAAAACCATTAAGGTTCGCAAGTAAGTAACGGCTGGTGTTACGGATACGACGGTAACGGTCAGCTGAACGTTTAAAGATTTCATCAGATACAGTCATTTCGGCTGTAAAGTCAGTTGATGCAACCCATAAACGTAAGATATCAGCACCTAGTTTGTTCATCACGTTTTGAGGCGAAATTACGTTGCCTAATGACTTAGACATCTTACGACCGTTTTCATCAACCGTGAAACCGTGAGTTAACACTTGCTTATATGGTGCATGACCATTGATAGCAACCGAAGTCATCATTGACGACATAAACCAACCACGGTGTTGATCAGAACCTTCTAAATAAAGATCTGCCGGACTCGTTAAATCTTCACGAGCATCAACCACACATGCGTGAGTCACGCCTGAATCAAACCATACATCTAGGGTATCTTGTACCTTCATGTATTGCTCAGCGTCATCACCAAGCAAGGTTGCAGGGTCTAAGTCATACCAAGCTTGAATACCTGATTTTTCAACCAGTTTCGCAGCTTCTTCGATTAGCTCTTGCGTATTTGGATGAAGCGCACCAGTATCTTTATCAACGAATAGTGCAATTGGCACACCCCATGTACGTTGGCGTGAAATACACCAATCAGGACGGCCTTCAACCATGTTAGCAATGCGGCTCTCGCCCCACTCAGGTAACCACTCAGTCTTTTTGATTTCATTTAATGAATCTTGACGAAGGTTAGCTTGATCCATACTTACAAACCACTGTGGCGTAGCACGGAAGATAATTGGTGTTTTATGACGCCAGCAATGTGGATAGCTATGTGTAAGCGCATGGTGGTGTAATAACGCATTGTTTTCAGTTAATACGTCAATTACGCTCGCATTTGCTTTAAATACGTGCTGACCTGCGAACAAAGGTGTGTCAGGTAAGTAAACACCGTTTGCACCTACAGGGTTAGCAACTTCTAAACCATAAGCAAGACCTGCCGCGAAATCCTCTTGACCGTGACCAGGCGCAGTATGAACAACACCAGTACCAGAATCAGTCGTTACGTGATCAGCAACAATTACAGGCACTGTGAAGTCATAGAACGGGTGAGCAACCTGTAAATTCTCAAGTGCCGCACCTTTTACATAACCTAGTACATGGTAATGCTTAAAGCCATAACGGTCCATTGCATCTTTTACTAGCTCTGAACCTAAAATTAAACGCTGCTGTGCGCCTTCGTCATCAACTTGAACTAGGGCATATTCAAGCTTTTCGTGAACTGCTACTGCACGGTTAGCTGGTAATGTCCAAGGTGTTGTCGTCCAAATGGCGGTACTAACAGCACCAGTGCCATGATGGCCCTCTGCTAGTTCGAACGCATCAATAACAGCTTCTTGATCAGCAAATTCAAAACGAACATCGATTGCTGGTGACTGTTTATCTTGGTATTCAACTTCCGCTTCAGCGAGTGCTGAACCACAATCTGTACACCAGTGAACAGGCTTAGCACCTTTATGTAAGTGACCATTTTTAATGATGCGACCAAGTACGCGAATTGCGTTCGCTTCAAAGTCAAAGTTCATTGTTAAGTAAGGCTTGTCCCAGTCACCAAATACACCAAGACGTTTAAAGTCTGTTTTTTGACCTTCAACTTGTTTTTTGGCGTATGCACGGCACTTTTCACGAAACTCAGCGGCAGACACTTTCACGCCAGGCTTGCCTACTTTCTTTTCAACCATTAATTCAATAGGTAAACCGTGGCAGTCCCAACCCGGCACATAAGGTGCGTCGAAGTCAGACAAGGTTTTTGACTTAACAATAATATCTTTAAGGATTTTGTTTACCGAGTGGCCTAAATGGATATCACCGTTTGCATACGGAGGGCCGTCATGCAAAATGAAGGTTTTTTTACCTTTTTTAGCGCTGCGAATTTGACCATATAGATCGTCTTCATACCATGTCTTAAGCATCTTTGGTTCACGTTGTGCCAAATTGCCGCGCATTGGAAACGCTGTTTCCGGTAAATTCAAAGTATGTTTGTAGTCGCTCATTAATCCTACTTTCCGTATCGGCTACCTAATTTAAACCAAAACACTGCTTAGCGGCGGTTACATCATCTGCAATCTGCGCCGTCAGTTGTGTTAATGTCTCGAATTTTTTCTCATCGCGAAGCTTCTTGATTAGCTCCACGTGCATGAATTGTCCATAAATGTCTTGCGCAAAGTCGAAGAGATGAACTTCTAACAATGCACGTGTCCCATTAAATGTGGGTTTGTTGCCAATATTTGCAACCCCAAATAATTCTTTATTACCAACTTTTGCTCGCACCGCAAACACCCCATTCACAGGGCATACTTGGCGTTTCAATGCAATATTGGCGGTTCTGAACCCTAATTCACGGCCTTTTGCCCAACCATGAATAACGCGCCCAGAAATTGCGTATCCATGACCTAACATGGTCTTAGCATCTTCTAATTGCCCTGCAGCAAGCGCATGACGAATAAGAGTACTGCTCACCCTATCATTGAGTCTGCGAAAACTTGCAGTACTTTTCACATCCATGTTTAACTCAGCGCCCATAGTTTTCAGTAGCGCAAAATCACCACGGCGACGTTTACCAAAGCAAAAGTCATCGCCCACGGTTAATGCTTTGACACCTAATTTTTCAACCAGTACATGACTAACAAACTGCTCGGCTTCCATATTGGCAAATTGCTGATTGAAACTAATGCAAATCACCCGCTCCACTCCTAATTTAGCAAGTAAGCTGAGCTTATCACGAAGTCGAGTCAAACGCGCTGGTGCATTATCTTTGGCAAAAAACTCTTGTGGCTGAGGCTCAAATAACATCACGGTACTTGGCAACTGATGTTTTTGTGCGTCTTGAAGCAAGCCTTTAATCACTTCAGCATGACCTAAATGCACGCCATCAAAATTACCAATGGTCAACACACAGCCATAGTGCTGCGCGCGAATATTGTGAATACCTCTAATTAACTCCATGCCACCTTTTTGCCTTTATAAGCGAGCCCAAAACATTGATATCGAGCTTGAAACGCCGATTATAATCTTTTTTTTAGTTTGATTCAGTAGTTGCAACACTTTTTATCGTATTTAGTCGCACACCTAAAATGAATAAGGCCGCAAAGTACACAAAAACCGCCAACACTAATAACCCGCTCAACAGCAGCACTTGCTCAGTAAAGTGCCATGTTCTCCACGCAAATTGCTGACCAACAAACCACACCGAAGCAGCCATTAATATACTTGAAAACAAACACTTAAATGTAAAACCTAAACTCATCACTGAAAACTGATAGACCCCTTCTTTACGCAGTTGATGATACAACAAATAAGCATTACAACTGGCCGACATCGCTGTTGCCAACGCTAACCCCAAATAACCGATAAATGGTGCTAGCATAATATTAAACACCATATTCAACACGAGTGTTTTAATGCCTATTTTTACGGGGGTTTTAGTATCTTGGCGAGAGTAAAAGCCGGGTGCTAACACCTTGATCAACATGAAACTAACCAATCCCACAGAATAGGCCATCACACCGTAACTTACCGCTTTCACATGATCAATTTCACCGTCCTGAAACGCGCCATGGTCAAATAAAACCGTAATAATTAGCGGGCTTATCACCATTAAACCAAACATGGCAGGCAAACCTAAAAATATAACAAACCTTACTCCCCAGTCTAAGGTCAGCTGAAAATCTCTAGTACTTTTGGTGCTATGCAACTTTGACAGTGCCGGCAAAATTACCGTTGCGATACCGATACCAAATAAGCCAAGAGGAAACTCAATTAAACGGTCTGAGTAGTAAAGCCAAGCGATAGAGCCTGTCATCAACATTGAGGCAATCATGGTGTCGAGTAACAAATTTATTTGACTGATAGAAACACCAAACAACGCAGGAAGCATTAGTTTTCGGACTTTTTTAACGTTTTCATCTTGCCATCCCCACTTTGGGCGGCTCAGCATGCGTGCACGGTATAAAAATGGCAATTGAAATAGCAACTGCACTAAACCACCGACAAACACGCCGATAGCAAGCGCATATGCCCCTACCGAAAATTTATCATGAAGTAAGATAGCGCAACTAATGATCGATATATTCAACAGCACTGGAGTAAACGCCGCAACAGCAAAACGATTATATACGTTCATTACCGCACCACTAAGGGCAACTAAACTTACAAAAAATAAATACGGGAAAGTCAGTTTTAAAAGCGCACTGGCAAGTACGAACTTTTCAGCATTTTCGCCTCCTTGCCACCAATCGATAAACCAGCCAGTGCCAAATAGGGCTGCTATGACAGGGGAAGCAACGACCCCAAACAAGGTAACAATTAATAAAATAGTTCCTAAAGTGCCAGCAGCTTGAGCAACAAACAGCCTGACTTTGTCATCACCTTGTTGCTCTTTTATTTCAGATAAAACCGGCACAAAGGCTTGTGCAAATGCACCTTCGGCAAACAAACGTCTTAAAAAGTTAGGAATACGATTGGCAAACAAAAATACATCTGCAGCGGCACTGGCGCCAAGCAGGTTCGCTACAACAGCATCTCGCACTAATCCTAAAATACGCGAAATCATTGTCATTGCACTGACAATCATCCCAGAACGAAATAATCCTTTTGCCACCTTAAACCTATTATCAAAAAACCTCTAAGATGGGCGATTATGCCTAAAATATCTTTAAAGCACTAGGCTCGAACCCGACCCTTTGTTACAATGGCGATATTAACTGCTAAAGCGGCAAATTGATGTTCGTTATAAGGAGCAGTTTTTCTTGAGATGTCAAAATTTCGTTGACATTCATGATAAAAACAGGCATATTCCACGGCCTTTAAATTAAGCTTATTTTAAGATTGTTAGGAGCAAACCTTGGCTAACATCAAGTCTGCAAAAAAACGCGCTATTACGAGCGAAAAAAATCGTCAACATAACGCAAGCCGTCGTTCAATGATGCGTACTTACTTCAAAAAAGTAGTTACTGCTATTGAAGCGGGCGACAAAGAAGCTGCACAAGCAGCATTCGCTGTTGCAACACCTATCCTAGACCGTTACGCAACTAAAGGTCTAATCCACAAGAACAAAGCAGCTCGTCATAAGAGCCGTTTAGCAGCTAAAATCAAAGCGCTATAATTTGTTTTTGATGAATATATAAAAAACCGGCTTATGCCGGTTTTTTTTTATTTAGAATTTAACAAAGTAATCGCTCAATTTACCTCATTAAATTAATTAGCTAGACAATTTCCAGCTCAGGGTAAAACTTCTTCAGCATCGCTGCAATTTTCTTAGGTGTAAAAGGTTTAACAACAAATCCTTTAGCCCCCTTTTCGATCGCCTCTTTAACATTTTCTACTGTCGAATGGGCCGAAACCATGACCACATTTGCTTCAGGCGAAATTTCATTGATTTGTGAGATAATCTCTTTACCGTCACCATCAGGTAATTCAATATCTAAAAAGATAATATTGAATTCTTTTTCTTTGCATGCGCTTAAACATTGCGCGGCCGTAGAAGCCTCACGCACATTGTCTATACCTAGGTGCATTAATGTTTGATTTAAAAAACTGCGAACCGTGCCTACGTCGTCCACAATAAGAATTGAAAGCTGCGTATCCATACTATTCCTCTTAAACTATGAAGATAAACACTCATTGCACTCAAGAGTGTAACGCATTTAACCTATAAGTGATTTGAATTTGACTATTATATCAAAAACTTCGTTATAATCTCATTATAGATACCTACATTTAAAAGGCCAGATAAGCTTTATGTCTAATAAAATAAAAAAACAATCTTTGCTTGGTAAAACACCTGAACGAAAAAAACCAACGCAAGCCAAGCGTCAAAGACCGTCAAATCAACAACAAGCTCGCGCACAAGTAGCGCAACAAACAGCCCCTGAAGTAGAACTTAAAAAAAGCAAAACACGTTGGTACGCACTCGCAGCTGTTGTATTAATTCTATTAATTACACCAAAACCGATGTTAATCACTTATGAAAAGCTTGGTATGGTCTCACAAAGTGTATTTTGGCCAGGTGTTTTTGGCTATGGTGCAAACTTATTTGATTCAAGCCTCAGCCCGCGCGCAGACCTAAGCCGCAACACTATATACTTATGCCAAGATAAGCATAAACCAGATACTTGTCAGAAGTATCGTGTAACAGAACAAAGCGGTTTTATTGCAGCAATGAAAAAGCTATTAATAGATTAAAAAATCTAATCCGAAAATTAAAAATTACTTGGTTGAAAGCTGTGTAAAAGATCACCATAATGGCGCTCCTTTTTCAACACAGACACGATCAGATACGACCATGCTAAACGAGCTAGATTGGCTTTTAAACTTTACATTACTTGCACTAGGGCTAGGTGCATTTTTTATTAACCAGCTCACATTACTGCGTTTTGCGGCAATTAGCGCGTGTAGTTTATTATTTTTATCGTTTAGTTTAGATCTGATGTCATCAAGCGTTATCTCGAATATGAGCTTGGTGTTGATCAACACATTTTATTTATTCAAGGTCTACACATTTGGCCAATTGAATATCAATCAAGGTTAATCTTCTCCTAAGATAAATTGATAGAATAGGCTATCCCATCTATCATCTTTTATGCCCAAACAGCCTTCTGTTTGGGCTTTTTTTTACTTACAAAATAATTGAACTGAGATACCATAAACGGCGTATATAAATAATTTGGAGGTACCTTATGTCATTAAACGACTTCGACTTATTTCTCTCATCAATGGAAGACGTCAAACCTCTTGAACATGACACAGTTCAATTTGATTCCAAAAAGCAAGGTCCTTCGTTAGCACAACAAGAAAAACGTAAAGCCGCAGAGTGTGATTTAGCAATTGATGAATATTATTTACGTAGTGAATACGTCGAGCTGTTAGATCCGCATAGCATATTGGCATTTAAGAAAGATGGCGTTCAAGGGCAAGTATATAAAAATCTTCGCTTAGCAAAATATCAACTTGACGCTACCCTTGATTTACATGGTCAGCCCTTGCAACGAGCTCGCACCACACTATTTAACTTTATTGATGACTGCCATAAAAGAAATATTCGGGTTGTACTAATTCGCCATGGCATTGGCATTAAAAATAAATCACAGCCGGGTATTTTAAAGAGTTACACCAACAAATGGCTGCAAGAAATTCCAGCCGTTTTAGCGTTTCATAGTGCTCTTAAACATCATGGTGGTAGCGGTGCAACGTATGTAATGATTAAAAAGTCAGACGAGAAAAAACACGAGAACAGAGAAATACATTCAAAAAGAAGTTAGTTGAATAAGCGATTGAAGTGCAGCATTTATACCAATACGCTTAATTTAGTAGTCTATTTTGAGGTAACATAGCCTCGTTGATAACAAGGCAAAAATTTCGTTATTTAGTTGTTCTAAATGAAAAATTTTAACCTAGTTAGCGACAGGTTTAATCCCTCAAAAAGATTAAGTATTATTACGGATTGGTATTATACATGCTGCATTAGCTGACAATGATTTGTGGTTATGATTGGCTAATATCAATGGCCTGAGCTGGTTGCTCAGATGCATTAGCTTGATTAAACCATGCTGACACACCTAGAACGATAACTGACACTACGACTAGGCTAAATTTAGCCCCACCTTGATTAGATTTCATAACGCCTCTTTTTATTGTTTTTTTATTGAGCAACAACAGAATAGCAAAGTTACAGATGTTAACAAGGTGTTTATTAAACTAATTTGTAATGCGTCAATAACCTTTTGTTCTATCAACCTGATTTATTAGATTTTTACCCTCAATTAATCTTTTAACATTACCCGCAATTTGCAAAGTGACTGACTCTAAATCTGATAATGCAGCGCAATGAGGCGTTAAGGTTATCTTTTCATGAGACCAAAATGGATGTGTTTTAGGTAAGGGCTCTTCACTAAATACATCAAGCGTTGCACCTCGTAATTGCTCACTATCAAGTGCCCTCAGTAAATCTTCATCAACCACATGTTTGCCTCTGGCAACATTAATTAGCACTGCATGGGTTTGCAGTTTACTAAGAAGTGATTTATTGATAATGCCCTGAGTGTGTTGATTAAGTGGAAGTAAGCAAACGAGAAAATCAATTTGACCAAGCATTTCATATAAACCCTGCTGCGTGTAATACGTATTCACCTCAGAATCATGTTTTTCACTATTAGACCAAGCACTTACTTGAAAACCGTTGCGAAGTAAACGCTTAGCGCAGGCTTTACCTAGTTCGCCATAACCCAAGATACCCACATGTTGATGTGAATACGCTCGCTTTGGCTTCCAAGTGCAGGCTGATTGTTTTAAATAATATTCTTTAAGCCTAAGCTTGTGTGCTAACACATGAGTCAACACATACTCTGCCATGTCATTTGCAAGGTTATCATCAACAATTCTAACAACGGGAACATGCGCTGCTATCTTCGTTAAGTCGATGCTATCAACGCCTGCACCGAATGAAGAAACCGCTTTTAAATTTACCAGCTTAGGCCATAAATCAGCAGGGGCATTCCAAGCCAGTACAAACTCAACTGCTTCGTAGTCAGTACACTCAGACCAAAGCTGCACGTCAACCTCTGGTAATAACGCTTGTAATCGGGCAATTAATTGGCTGCAATCTCGGCCAGTTACAGCTACAAGTAAAATCATTGTCTTCTCCATTTTGCCTCGTACTCGAAGCGCTCTTTAAAAAGTCACACAACTGCAACCTAACTGTCACAGCGAACTCTTACCCTAACCTCATCGCTGAATGCGTTTATGTTTGAGGTTTGTATGATCAGTGTTGATAAAGTAATAGAAGCAAATTTACCACAGTTAGAAAATTCACCAAAAGTAAAAGGCTTAGTAAAGAAAGGTCTGGGTTATTTATTACATGAGCAAGAGTTTGTTGCCTTTGGTGATGCATACCCACACTTACAAGGACTAGAGTTTGTAGAGCAAGTACTTGATGAGCTGGACTTTGACACGCGCTACAAGCCTAAGCAAATGGAACATATTCCGAGTGAGGGTAATGTCGTCATTGTGGCTAACCACCCTATTGGTTCACTCGATGCATTAGCGCTGATAAAAGTATTATCAAGTGTGCGCCCTGACTTAAAAGTCGTTGCAAACCGTATGCTGATGTCTATTACCCCTATGCACTCGTTACTTCTTCCCGTTGATAACCTCTCTGGCACAAGTAAAAAGAAAGAGCTTGCTAATATCCAACAGCATTTAAAATCAGACGGTGCGCTATTAATCTTCCCTGCCGGTGAAGTTTCAAGGTTAAGTCCAACCGGAATAAAAGACTGTAAATGGAACTCTGGCTTTTTAAGGATGGCAAAAAAAGCCAACGCACCTATTTTGCCAATTTATATCAAAGCGAAAAACAGCCCACTATTTTATGGCACTTCAATGATTTATAAACCATTAGCTAGTTTATTATTAGTCAAAGAAATGTTTAAACAGCGACAGAAGTCACTAGAGTTTGAAATTGGGGCATCCATCCCTCCTGAGTCATATTTAATTGAGAATTTAAAAGATAAAGAAATAGCCCAGCTTATAAGAAAGCAACTGTATCGACTTATCACTAAAAAACCTCTGCCGTTAAAGACGCAAACCCCCATTGCAAGTCCAGAAGCAACAAAAGATCTAAAAAAAGCCATTGAAGAGTGTGAGTTATTGGGTGAAACCTCTGATGGTATGAAAATTTACCTATATCAATACTGTGGTAGCTCACCAATTTTCCGTGAGCTAGGACGACTTCGTGAAATTGCGTTTCGTGCAGTCGGTGAAGGCAGTGGTAAACGCCGAGATATAGATAAATACGACATGGATTATCAACACCTCGTACTGTGGGATGCTAAGCAACTTGAACTAGTCGGCGCATACCGACTTGCCTGCGCACAAGATATTATAGAAAAACATGGCCGCAAAGGTTTATATACTGATAGCCTATTTAGCTACAGCGATGATATGGATCCGTATTTTTGAAAAAGGCATTGAGCTCGGTCGCAGCTTTGTGCAACCCAAATACTGGGGCAGAAAGAGCCTAGACTATTTGTGGTTCGGCATCGGCGCCTTTGTTAATCGTTACCCACAATACCGCTACTTGTTTGGTGCAGTCAGTGTATCTAACGCACTCCCCGAGCAAGCTAAATCGCTACTCGTTCATTATTACCAGCATTATTATAGTGCAAAACAAGTGTTAGCAATTCCAAACAATGAATATCGTCATACCGAATCACAAAAAGAACAATGTGCTCAGTTATTCGCTGGGGATGATATTAAAGAAGATTTTGTTGAACTTAAGCATGTACTCGCCAATATTGGCGCGCAAGTCCCTACCTTATTCAAACAATATACAGAACTTTGTGAGCCAGGTGGCGTACAATTTTTAAGTTTTAGTATCGACCCTGAGTTTAATAACTGCATTGATGGTTTAGTGCTTGTCGACTTAGATAAAGTGAAAGCGAGTAAAGCCAAACGCTACTTAGGACAGATACGCGAATAGTCGTTATAAAATAACTAAAAAAAGTCGGCAAGCGCGCCGACTTTTTCTTTTTTTAATTAAATATATTTCTAAGCGCAGCTAAATATATTTGCTCAATGGCTTTTAAATCTGCAATGGGAACGTGTTCATTAACTTGATGAATAGTATGGTTTCTCACACCACATTCAATCACTTGCGTGTGCTCATTAGCAAAAAAGCGGCCATCAGATGTGCCACCACTGGTACTAAGCATAGGAAAGCTGCCAGTTACTTCATGCACAGCTTGTTCAAGCTGCTGCAATAAGCAATTGCTTGCTTGATGCATGGTATAAAATGATTCGCACGGGCGCTCCCAAACAAGCGTTAGCTGCGATGCTAAATCTGCCAATGCAAACTGAATTTCTTCTTTAACGTCTTTACTTTTATAGCCATGACTATAACGCACGTTAAAAGTGAGCTCACATTGAGCAGGAACAAGGTTATCTACCACATTAGCAATATTAATTCCGGTCACTTGCAGTGTTGTTGCCGAGCCAGCTTCATCTTTGTGCCAGCAAATTGCCGTTAAGCGCTTCACAACCTCTGCACTTAAATGCGCTGCGTTTATGGTGTTTTCTGGATAGGCAACATGTCCAGCTTTACCTTGAATAGATAATCGAGCAGACAATGCGCCACGTCTGCCATTTTTAATGGTATCACCAACATGCAAGTGACTCGTCGGCTCGCCAACTAGGCAACCATCAAGCACGACGCCTTGTTTGGCTAGACGCTCAGCAATCAATAAAGAGCCGTATTCAGCCTCGCCCTCTTCATCTGAGGTTATTAACCAGTAAAATGTGCCTCGTTTATTGCTATTTTGCGCTAAAAAGCGTTTGGTTGCGCAAAACATTGCAGCAACACCACCTTTCATATCTGCCGCGCCACGGCCATAAATATTGCCTTCAACTATTTCGCCGCTAAAAGGGTCAACTCGCCAATCACCTTGAGCGGCAGGCACCACATCAATATGACCCGAAAAAGCAACAACAGGCCCATCACCAAAGGTTACTTTAGCGATTAAGTTAGTAACGTGATTAAAGCTAAACACCTCACATTCAAAGCCCAATTGGCTTAACTTGTCCTCAAGCCAATCAATCGCGCCTGCTTGAGCAGGTGTTACCGATTTAAATCGAATCAAGGTTTGTAATGCTTTTACCACCTCAAACTGTGCTGATGGGTGTGATACTAATTCAACATTTGATACCAAACTCATAATAACCCTAGTCATTTAGAAAGCTTGGGTTATTACAACGAGAGATTATGACCGCAGTGTGAAAGTTAAATTAATGATTTCCTTCTTCGATGAGTGTTTCTTGGGTCACCTTAGCAATCTCTTTGTCTTCTTTCGTTAATTGTGTTCGTTGCCAACGACCTGCTGCGAACCAAAGATAAGTAATTAGCGCCACGAGTACATTGGTGATTGCAAAGGAATACCATATGCCCTGCGGTCCAAGTGAGGTATGTTTAGACAAAATATAGGCTGTTGGAAATTGGATAACACACTGTGAAAGCAGTGAGACAACCATAGCATTAAGCATGTTACCTGAAGCTCTAAATGCAGCAACCACGCAAAGCTGTACGCCTATTCCGCCCCAAGTTAAACACATAACGCGGATAAACTCTGCACCACCAGCAATCACAGATTCATCATCGGGAATGAAAAAAGCCACCAAGTATTCAGCGAATACATAAGCTATAACGCCTACTAATGTCAGGCCTAGCAGCCCCCAAAGCGAGGCTAAACGTGTTATTTGTGCAGCACGCTGTGGGTTTCTCGCCCCCATATTTTGACCAACCAAGGTCGAAACAGCCATTGAAAGACCCATTGCTGGGATCATCACCATTTGCAAAATATTAGATCCTACACCATAAGAGGCAATGGTATGCGTACCAAAGCTAGCCACCAAAAACGACATAATGATTAAACCAAATGCTCTCGCTGATAGTTCAACCGACCCAGGAGCCCCTAAAAAGAAGACTTGCTTCATATATTGCCAGTCTGGTTTAAAACTAGAGAGTTTAAGTTGAATACCATGACGGCCACGTAAAAACACCCATACTCCGATTGCAGCCGCTAAGCTTTGCGTGATAAGTGTAGCTAATGCAGCCCCCATTACGCCAAAGCCAGAGAACTCACCAAAACCAAAAATCAGTAAGGGATCGAGCACAAAATTGAGTAACACAGTACCGCTTACTATATAAAGCGGCACCTTGGTTTGCCCTATGCCACGCATTAGAGCTTGAAACATGGCATAAATAAACACAAACACAACGCCAATAAATGATACATGCATAAATTTAAGGGCATCACCAAACACTTGCTCTTCAACACCTAATAAAGTCAAAAAGTAAGGTGATAGCACATAGCCAATTAAGCCAAGTAAGGCTGCGGTTATTGTCACCATTAACATGGTTTGCGCAGCAACATGATTTACCTTATCTTGCTGGCCAGCTCCCATATATTGAGCAGATAAAATAGCGCCCGCCATAGCCAACCCAGAGCCAATAGCAATCACTAAAAAAGTAACAGGCATACTGACAGAAACAGCAGCTACTTGCTCTGCCCCTAAACGTCCTACCCAAAATGCATCGGTCAGCTGATAAGCCGACTGCAAAATATTGATTAAGATGATCGGGATACCTAATTTAAGTAGCGCTTTTGAAATCGAGCCATGAAGAAATAAATGCTGGGGATCAGCCATGAAAAACACCTAATAAGCAAATAACACCGTTAGTTTACCAGCCGTAAATGAATATAGAGTCAATAAGAGTCAATCTTTTTTTTGCTGTACCCGCTTAAAAACTTAATCTAAATCAATAAATGCCTTCACTTAGTTCAAACATTTTTGAAACTTTGATCTAGAACAGGTTTTGTCCGCTTCAACTTGGTAATAATAGCGTCAACCAAATAAGACAAGTAGTTCGCGGAGAACAACATGAAAACTAAATTAAGCATTGCATTACTTACTTCACTATTAGCACTCTCTCCTGTTGCAAACGCAAACTTAAGCGTGAACGTAGGTGCAATTAATGTAAACCCTGATAACGACAGTTCAAAAATCAATGAAGCACCAACATTAGGTCTACGTGCAGATGATGATACTCAATTAGGTATTACTGTAGATTATGCGCTTGATGACAATTGGGTAATTGAATTAGTAGCAGCAACACCTTTTAGTCATGATGTTCAAGGTGCTGGTGGTTTAGCAGGTAACAAAATTGCGACAATCAAACATTTACCACCAACACTTTTAGCGCAATACCACTTCTTAGACTCAACTTATAAGTTCCGTCCATTTGTGGGTGTTGGTCTTAACTATACAACTTTCTTTGATGAGAAACCTTCAGCAGCTTTAAAAGCAACACTAGGTACTGACGATGTAGAAGTTAAACTAGATGATTCATTTGGCTTTGCAGCTCAAGCTGGTTTTAACTACATGATGAGTGAAAACTGGGGCCTTCATGGCATGGTTTCACTAATCGACATCGATACAGACGCTACAGTTTATGCTGACGGCGCAAAAGCATTAACTTCAACTGTAGAAATCGACCCAGTTGTTGCTATGTTCGGTGTTAAATACAAATTCTAACTTTCATTTTGTGAAAGCCCATACGCACAAAAAGGCCATATATTGGCCTTTTTTATTTAATTCTCATAGCCAATTCCATATTAAAAACTAGCTTAGTGTATCCTCTCTGACCAACTAATGAATTTAGGTTGCACCTCAAAAATAAACCATTTTATATCATTAGTTTTTAATTTTTATTTAGTTAACGCTTCTCATTTTTACCGTTTTTGACTGCAATATCTGAATTTTCAGAGCCCTAGACGTGTTGTTCCCACCCCTACGCAATTATAAAATGACCGTAATAATTTTGACCTATTTAAACTAAACTAGGTGTCAGCTTGAGGTGTTAATTGAGAATAGTTATTAATTCCTTGGTGTTAATTCTTTGCGCAACTTTATTATCATGTAAAGTAAAAGACCCCAATGAAGATAAACCACAACAACAAAAGCAAGATTCAATTAGTGACCGTGAAGCATTAATTGCTGGTTCTACTGACGTCGAATTTACTATAACAGATGAGAATCAAGCGCCTCTTAGTAATGTAACTGTTTCTGTAGCAGCTCAAGAGTATCTCTCTGATGTAAATGGACGAGTCTCTATCAATAACCTTTCATTTGGTAACCATGCAATTTTCATTACACAACTAGGCTATTTCCCTAAAGCGAGCATTTTAGTAAATCAGCCTAACTTTTTCACTTCCCATATTCAGTTAGAAACAAAGCCTGCTAACTCAAAGAGTTTGCTATTTGCAGGTGATACAATGTTTGGTCGACGTTTTCTAGACCCCAAGTTAGACACCATGGGTACATCAGTACCTGATGTTAGTAATGCGCTAATTAGACCTGACTCAGCGCGAGAAGACAGTATTGCGATTACCAACCAAGTGGCAACACTGTTTAGGGCTGCTGACTTTTCATCAGTCAATCTTGAGTCGCCAGTGACGACAATGCCAACGAATGTACACCCAACCAAAGAGTTCAGTTTCTTTTCATTACCAGAATCATTGCAAAGCCTAACTGAAATTGGCATTGATTATGTCGGCCTCGGTAATAATCACATCTATGACTATTTGCAAAATGGCCTTGAAGATACCTTGCTTGAAGTCTCAAGTGCAGGATTTCTTAATAGCGGTGCAGGCCTTAACGACTCTGAAGCATTTAAAACTGTCTCACATAACCTTGAAGATGTTAACTTAACACTTTTTGCAGCAACCACAATTACGGGAAAAGAGCACCAATATACGTATGTCGCTGATGCGAATAAAGGTGGGGCTGCGGATTTGACTAACTCAGAAGAAGTTAGAGCAGTACTTGAGCAACTTGATCCTAATGATTTTGTAATCGCACAAATGCATGGTGGCGATGAATACTCATATACGCCTTCACCCTATATAGGTAGCCGATTTAAGGTTCTTTCTTCGCAGAACACCGATTTATTAATTGGCCATCATCCTCATATTGCTCAAGGGTTTGCTGTATATAATAAAATACCGGCCATATTAGGTTTAGGTAATTTTGTATTTGACCAGCCTAGACTTGACACTTTGTTAGGTCTTGCTGTGATGCTTGATCTTGATACCCAAAGCCAAACTATTAATCGCGGCTTTGCCTACCCAATATATTTAGAGGACTATAAGCCTCGATTCACAAACGGTTTTTTAAGTCATTATTTATTGAGAAGAATCGCTGAGCTTTCTGATGATAATATTACCCTTATCCCCCGTGAAAACTACGCAGAGATATACTTTACAGCTAATCAAGCAAGTAAAAAATCTCAGCAAGTGACCATTGATATTGACGCGACTACAGACATCATCGATTTAAGACAGTATTCGCCATCTTCAGCAGCCTATGTTTCATCTATTGAAGTGAACAATGAAGCGCTTGATAACCTTTTACTTGGCCGTGATATTATGGTGTTTGGTGATTTTGAAGATTGGGACAATGACACCGAAGCCTTTGAAAGTAAGTCGATGGGATCACAGTAGTGAAAGTGTTTTACCTTGCACTGATAAGCCACTTAATGGCTTGCAGGCCCTGTGCTCAACGCGTGATAGATTTGATAATACCCCTTCTATTATTCCATTTAGACATACAATGCGAGTCATGGAATTAACCGACGAATCAGGCAAACTTGATCTAAGTAAAGACTTTTCGTTACTGACCTATTTGCAGTCAGAGAACGGTGGACAACTCGAAGCGTTATTGACCTATACCACTGAAATAGATGACCTTACCTTTGCAGAAAACATAGTTCCAGTCAGCGAAGGAGGCGATCAGCCATGGCACGCTTTTAGCTATGATTTTAGTTTACCTTCAGATGAACTTACTCTTGGGCCTAAAGAACTCCCACCTCGTGGTGTTAAGTTACAGTTTAGGCACTATCCACCCAATACAGGTGAAGCAATCACTCGCCTAGATGATGTCGCTATGATTAGCTGGCAGCAAAGTATTAACCTAGAAAACGGACAATGGAAGACCGGATAAAATGCACGGTTTCGACTTTTTAAAAGTCAATTCAAGTGGTGAGGTAAGTTTAAAGCTTACATTCACTGTACTTGATTAAGGAGGAATTTTGGCTGCATTACAACAGTTGTTGCGATTAACGCAACAAAGAGCCTTTTGGTTCACTGTTTTCTTATTTGCGATTGTGCTTTTTAGTAACCTGCTGAACATATTTCAAGCGAGTGATGCATTTTTCTATAAAAAAATAAGTTCGTTTAGTAGCACTCAGAAAACAAACGTTGTGCTCATCACAAGTGAAAGTCTCAGCACTAATCATTCAGACTTAGTCACTCAGCTATCCGAGTATCAGCCAAGAGCAATCATCATGTTAGCTGATGAGCCACTACAGCCTGCAACCAAGGAAGGGGTTTTCTATCCTTATGCTGGTAGTGATTATTGCATGCCAAAAGTGGAAATTTGGGCAACCTATCAAATGCGTATCCCCGCTGCTGATAATCTTGAATGTGAAAGTGTATGGCAAGCTGTTTTTAATTATAACCATGACAAATCTAAACTGATTAATTTCAGATTAGACGTATCTGCGCTTCCAAAATTTACCGCTAAGCGAATACTTAACTTCGACGTTATGAGTGAACAACTTGAAGATAAAGTGCTCATTGTTGGTCAACAAGCTGCTGAATTTAATGTAAATATACATGCTCCTAAACTTGAAGGCCTAAATGATCCTTTACTTCTTTTTGCTTACATCGCTGATAGTATTGAGAAAAACAGCACTATAAATGAGCTTAATTTTGCTATATCGGTAGTATTTGCACAGGTTTTTGTGTTTACTTTGCTGTTTTTCTATCAAAAAATATCTATAAGTTATTCATTTCTAGTCGCTTTCGGCATAACTATATTTTGGTGTGCTGCCGGCTACTTTTTAGTGAACTTTACAAAACTTTTCATTCCAATTGGTCAATACATCACACTGACCTTTGCAACTTTAATTTGGGTTGTAGTTGCTCGAAAAATTTCTGAAGACAAAGAGCTCACAGCTGATGTAAATAACATTCAGCAGATGATGATGGGCCGTTATATTCCTCAAAGTTTTATTGAGCACCCATCCCCATGGGATCCCATTATTCAATTAATAAGTCAGCAATTAGATCTGGAAAAATCAATCTTTTTAGCCCGTAAAGAAGACGACCACCGAGTAGTTGAAATTCGCGCAATAAATTGCCAACTCGATGATATCCAAGAAATGAGAAGAGACTATCAACGCACACCTTATAGTAATGCGTTAAAGTCATTAGGCATTGTGAAAATAAACCGTCCTTTTTTTAAACAGGTCATTAAAGGTGAAATTGAATTCATTGCGCCACTTGTATACGCTGGTGATGTACGTGGCTTTTGGGCTCTATCAATTGTTCCTAACCAAAGCTTTCATCAGCAAGCGTTTGAAAAAAACGTTAATAAGTTTGCTGCCCAAGTTGCTGAGCTCCTATTCCATTACCATATATTTAAAACAACACAGGCTAAGAATCGAACTCTAATTAATAGACTACTTACATTTAAGCTTCACGAATCGGTTAGCCAGAAGGTTAAAAGCTCACTTAATGAAATGGAGCAAAAGCTAACCACCTTAGAAATGGTATTTAACCATACCAGTCCTGCTACAGTGTTATTTAATTTGTTCGGTCAAATTAGGCCTTGTTGATCAAATACAGCTCTCTAACAAACTCACTTAACTTACTGATATTTAGGCAGACCAAGGGTGTTGATCTTATTTAGCGCCTTCACTTTGATCATCGCTTCAACCAGCTGGCGATTGTAATCACGCGCATTTAGCTTAGCCCCCATCAACTGTTTAAAACGGTACATCGCTGTTTCTGCTAATGAGCGCACATGATATCCACTGAGCTTTTTCCATTGTGCGATTCCTAACTTATTGCACAACATGACAGCCTCATTGCGTGGATGCTTATCAGTCCACAGCCGTGCATTCTCTCTCGGCGGGATAGCAGGTATCGCGCCTTTTTCAGTAATTTCTGCATAGCAGCGGCGGCTATCATAAGCACCATCAGCGCTCACTCTATCTATACGCCGGCGTAATGGTCTTATCAAATCTTGGAGGGTCTCGCCGTCGGTGACGTTACTGAGCGTCATTTGCGCCCCCCACAATATCATGCGTGTTGGCATCCACCGCAAGGTGCAGTTTTCGCCACTTTTTTCTTGCCTTTACGTGGTGCTTCTGTGCATGCCATTCACCTTCGCCAAACACCTTAAGTCCTGTGCTATCAACTACAATATCTACAAATCCAGTGGTGCGGACTTTACTGCGAAATTTAATATTCAACTCAGCACTGCGCTTACACAGACAACTGTAGGTTGGGGCTTCAAGCGGAAGCTTCATCAAAGATAATACCGATTGTGTGAACCCTTGTAGTGCCCTGAACGACAAGCCAAAGACAGCTTTGAGTGTTAAGCAAGTTTCAATAGCAAGATCAGAGAAATGATTAGAGCGGCCACGCCCACCGTGAGTACATTCGTTATACCAATGACGCGTTGCTTTTTCGTCAAACCAGAAGCGAATATTACCGCGGTTAACGAGGGCTTGATTATAGTGAGACCAGTTTGTGATTTTGCTCATTGTTGTTGCACGGGCTAGTAGGATATAGATGATCTGATCACAGGCTGGCAAGATAGTTCAAACTTTTAGGAAACAACGCCGTCAAATTATTCAAACCAATGCTTCTTTAGAGCACTTTGCTAAGCAGCACCAAATTGCTATTTTTGAAACGACAGCCCTTGATTTACTTTGTCGAAGTTGCGCACTTGATATCGAAACTGCAAAAGGGAAATTACGCTACATAACTCTAAATAAAGCCACTGTTGAGCTACCTGCTAACCTAGATAAACATAGTTATACGCTTATTATTAGAGCACTTCATTCCGATAACTCGCAAACCGCATCCGGTGCGCCTTTTCAAGTGTCTGGAATATTATTTGAATTTATTAAAGACACTCCAGAAGTAATTCCGGAGGCTAGACTTTAATGGACTTCGTTTTAGCGCTTTTTCCTGCAGGTAGCGGACTGGGTCAATCCGTTATTACAACTGTTTGGGTCGGGACTTCCGTTGTATGCCTACTCAATTTGCGCTTTGGATTTCCACTTACAGGCCTTGTAGTTCCGGGTTACCTTGTGCCATTACTCATAATTAGCCCCACCTCAGCAGCAGTTATCATTATAGAAGCTATTGTTGTATATGGGTTTATGCGTATAAGTGCAAGTTACTTGATGGAGCGCTTTGGTTACAGTGAAATGTTTGGCAGAGACCGCTTTTTTGCCATCATCTTAATCAGTATCTTAGTCCGTGTTTGTATGGATACTCTATTTTGGCCAATCATAGCTGACCAGTTAAGCCTATGGGATATTACTTTTGATTATGCATCTCAGCTTTATTCTTTAGGTCTTATTATTATCGCATTAACAGCTAACGTAATGTGGAATGGCGGTTTTAAGTATGGTCTGAAAGTAAGTTTTATTCAGTTATTCATCACTTATATATTGGTGCGATTTGTACTCATGCCGTTTACCAATTTTAGCATCGCTAATTTAGGTATAATGTATGAAGCTGTTGCCGCATCTATTATTGCTGCCCCTAAAGCCTATATTATTTTGGTTATTACAGCCTTTTTGGCCTCTCGTGCAAATTTAAAGTATGGCTGGGAATTTAACGGTATCATGCTACCTGCGTTATTAGCTTTACAGCTAACGCAACCAAGTAAAATTTTAACCTCATTTATAGAAAACTGCCGTTATATTAACGGTAGGAAGCTCTCTGATTCATTATACTCGCCTAAGGCATGCACATATTGAAGGTGCCAGATTACTGATGCTATTTTTTACCATAGGCTTTATTTTTAAGCTTGTTTTAAACTATATCGTCGTTTGGTTCTTTCCAACGGTTAAAGTAACCGACACCTTTGCATTTGGGTATATGCTCGCTACCTTACTTGCCCTTAAGATTTATCAAAAAAATGCGCTGGGTCTTGTACTTAGAGCTACATTTCAAACTTCTGTAATAGGTGGAAGCCTTGCCATTATTGTTGGCTTTTTAGTCATGCTTGTGCCTTCTTTACTAATAAAACAAAGTATTAGCCCTGAAGCAGAAAACTTACAAGTCATAACACTTAACCAGCAAGTGAGTCAGTATAAAAGCTATTTATATACCACTCGCTCCAATAGAGTAACGGTAAGTAGCTATAAAGCAAGTCAAGCTGTATCTGACTTCAAATATGCTATTTATCAACTGAACAAAGCCATCGAGAATAAGCAAAAAATGGGGCATCTCAGTGCCATGTTCAATTCTATCGGCTTTAAGCTTGTGAGTGATGATAATTATGTATATCTAATAGATATTGTTGAGAATCAACAACGTGGTTTATTTGTAATTAATAAAAAACCACAGACAAATTTAATAATCACTGTGCCCTACCCTATAACTGAGGGCCTTGCTAGTGACTCTGCAGCTCTTATCTTTCAACACTTAAAAAGCAAAGCACTCGTTTTTGGAGCCACAAGGACGCCTCAAGTAACGTTGACGAAAGAAAATCAACAAAGTCCATTTTACCAAGCTTTCATTAATGCATTGGAAATTAATGAGCTGTTACAGGTTCGCGAATCTAACCGTCATACTGCAGCTTTACTCAAAAGCACTCCTAGTGATGTAAAAAGCCAATATTGGATCTTTAATCGACTTCCAGAATCTATAAGTCAGCGCGAGATCCATGAATTTTTAGGCAGTGAAGCAACTTATTTTGGTAAAGCCGCCAAAAGTAGTTTACCAGCAACAGACTTTACCGGGTCTATGCTTGAGGTCTTTCTTGATGGAGATAATTACACCAATATTTTGGCGTATATTTACCGTGAAAATTATCGCTATAGTAATTTAAAACTTAATATTATCAATGAAGATATGGCTCATATTGTCGATGACTTTTCCGCTTATATCAGCAGTAAAGGCAGTTTCAATTATCAGCCATTAACTCACAGCCAAGTAGCCCTTTGGGAATTTGAAGTCTTAACACCACTTTATAAGTTAATTGAGCAAATTGGCAACTCATCACTTAATGAAGATGTATTAAATCACTTAAAACAGATTAATGGCACAGCCGAATTACTCAATTACCAGCTACAACTTGTACAAAATAGTAATGGGCGATACATACTGCTTAGCCCATTGCAAAGTAATGATACACAGGCTCTTGGGCAAGGTATATATGCATTTTCACTGAGTAAACATGAAGCAATCAGTTTAAGTGTCCCAAGGCCAATATTCGAAGGGAATACGTTAAGTTTCGCAAGTGAGCTTTTCACTAATTCAAATGCTGCCAACTTATTAATTGCAGGTGCACATCCCTACGCTCACCCTGAGGCAAATGTTCTTGCAGCAAATAATGTCGGTTCATTATTCAATGTTGTTCATCAAAGCTATTCACGTTTTAAAGCACAACAACCAAGCTTAAATATTCAGATCCGTAGCCACAGTGCGCCATCATGGATCCGCCCTAACGCAATTGCATTTTCAAATACCCAAGTAAGGGATATTGCAACTCCTCTAATGGAAAAGCTCACTAAAGACTTAAGCAGTCTAGGAGTCAGCTATCAAGTAGTAGAAGGTCAAAAAGCCACTAGGGGCCTCGAAATTGGTAGTTCGCCACAATATGGATATCAACAGTTTAATTCAAACAGTGAACTGGCAACCTTATGGATTGCATCTGACTTTAAAGAACAGTTTTCAATTGATCAAAACAGCCTTCTGATGCGCCTTCTCGCTATCTCGAATAACCCGACTGTAACCACAATAAATCTAGCTACTTTGTCGCCTTCAAACTGGGCAGCGCTCACTAGCCATGATAAACAAATAATCCAACGAAAAATTAATAAATATACTGCTGATAAACAAACTGCGGCCTTAAAGACGATATGTTCTGAACTAAATGAGTGTGTATTACAGACAATAAAATTAGAACAGTTGAATAAATTCGTACTGATGATCAAAAAGCAAAATAACCTCATCGCCATCTATAACCCAGCTAGCAATCAACTGATTGATATAGATGTTTTTAACAACATGATGGTTGGAGGCTTTAATGTATCTAATTAAACGCTTCCTAGCTATCTTAGCTATTATCACTGTTTTATTAATCGCCTTATTTACTTGGAATAGCTTTTTGATTTGGCTGGATTCAGCAGAACCGGTAAACCCAAAAACCAGTAAAGAGACTCGCTCAAAAGTTCAATGGTTAAGTACTAAAAAGCCACTGACTTATACATTTTCTAATCAGCGGACTCACTCACTGCGTATACTTTCAAATGCTGTATTTGATCAATCGGTTACTCTTGATAAACCAGTTAATTATGCCATCAAATATACTCTTTATAATGATAAAAAAGAGGTGATCTTAGATGAAACTTACCACCACGCTTCAAAGCTAGTTAACCAAAGTGAAGAGCAACAGATCAAACAAATCATTGAGAATAAACAATCGCTTAATGTTGCGTCTGGGCAATCATTTTACCTGCCAATAGCTCATTACCCTACGGCAAAAAGCGTAGCGTTATTACTTATCCCTGAAGAAAAATCAATTCAAGGCGTGGTAGTTCGAGTTCATGCGAAAACCCCCGTTCAAAACGTTGATCCACTTAATAGTTGGTTAAAACGGCCTCTAGATAGACGTAAGCGCGCAACTGATTACCTTACCATGGGTGAAAATACTCTAACAAATACTGAAATAACGAATGCAATGGCATTTTGGTGGCAAAAAATTGCACCACAAGGTATTCCTGAAATCGACTTTAAGTCAGACATCCTATACGAAAGCCACGGCGGGATCGCACTTTGTAAAAAGGCTTTAACATCCGCCTCTTTTCTGATCTAATAACGCCCATATTGTCACTATCTACTTGTTAATTATGTCGTTATTTAGCCACCTTGAACTTGTGGAAGATAAGCGTTCTTTCATCAATCAACATCATGACCTTACTGATGTCTTATTTCTTATCATTTCGGCGGTTTTATCTGGTTGTGAAGGCTGGAAAGATATCGAAGTGTTTGGACACAGCAAGCTGTCTTGGCTCCGACAGTTCAGAGCATTTAAACATGGTATTCCAACGCGACATAGTATTGCTCGTATTCTTAAAACAGTGGAAACTGACTCTCTGATTTTGGCCCTGCTTAGTTGGGTTAACGAGCAACGAACTCAATCTGACAAGCCAATTATTGCATTTGATGGGAAAACTCTGCGTGGTGCCAGTAAAAAGCGTGAGGATAACTTACACTTGGTGTCCGCTTTTGATTGTGAATCTGGTTTAACTTTGTATCAGCGTACCGTAGAAAGTAAATCTAACGAGATCCCAGCAGTTAGGGCCTTATTAGATGTGCTCGATATTTCAGACTCTATCATCACACTAGATGCACTACATTGTCAGAAAGCGACACTCTCAGCACTGACTTCAAGAGATGCGGACTATTTGGTTCAGGTCAAAGCAAATCAGAAAACGCTTTATAAAGCAGTCGCTTCATGTTTTGAAAAAGCTTTTGAAGAAGAGGGAGATTTGCCTGAGGACGTACAAACCAGCAATGGGCATGGACGTCAGGAAACACGGATCACTTACGCTCTAAAAGCAGACAAACTGCCTAAAGAGATAAAAGAAAAATGGCCAGGGCTTACTTCGTTGGTCGCAGTCGAAAGGCACAATAAGTCCGACTCAATAATAAAAATAGACACGCACTTTTATGTTACTTCTGTCGAGCCAGATGCACAGATGTTGCAGAAAGCAATCCGCCATCATTGGCACATAGAAAATCAGCAGCACTGGGTGTTGGATGTCGTCTTTAAGGAAGACGCTTGCCAGATAAGCGAGCCGATTTCGGCGGAGAATATGGCGCTGTTCAGACGGGTTGTTCGCAACCTGGTAAAACAGCACAAAGGCCGTAAAGACTCGATACGCAGTAAGTGTGTTAGGGCTAGTTTTGACGATGAATTCAGGGCTGAGCTTATCTTTGGTTAATACTTGTTAACAAAGTATGCTCTCACCCTGATACGAAAGCTTACCGTATAATGTAATTAGTTATGACTTCAGTCAGCAGCAGTATAGCCTTGCAGCTTATTATACTAGAGGTAGTTTGTGTGCCAGTGTCAAGTTAGATGAAAGTGATAGCTTAATTTTCACTGTCAGTGATAACCAAAAACCCCCTTCATTGATCTGGTATGACAAACTTCAGTTTGAAGCGCCAAAAAAAATAAACTTTACTCAAACTGATGAAGTAAACACGTACAAAACCCCATTACTTAATGCGGGGTTAATTACAATCTGCAGTGAAAAAGAATTATTAACTCAATGGCGAACAGAGTCTGGGGCAGTTATTTTAACAAGTTATGCTGGCAGTTATTTGATAAACCCAAAAGTGTCAGTTGAATTTGATATCGTCCCTGAAAGCCATCTAAATTTAGAACTTAGAACATTAAATAGCAGCCAAATATACGTAACTTTATACGACAATAATAAAAAACAAATCGAACGATATGCCGTCACTATAAAAGGTGAAGCATCTAAATTTGACCGGTTAATTGCTAGCAATACCCAGAGACAAGCGGTAGGCATGCTCACATCGTATTACCTGCGTACACCGCAACAAGCACGCTATATTAAAGTTGAATCTAGCGACGATGTATACCTGCGTGTAAAGTCAAGACTCGCTAACTTTCATTATCAACGCCGCACTGCACATCAACCGCTTACGACTGAATCAACAGATGGCTTTTATGATATTGCAGCCTGGTATGAGCAAAAAGCAAGTAACCATTACGACTTGGCGCAGCGAGAACATTTCGTAAATATTCGTACTTTCACTCCACCTAGAGATATTGAGGAAACAACAACATACTACCAATCTAAGGAATTATTTAATGTTTTGCCATTATCAAATGTGGCACTTGGTTTAAATCCAAAACGATATTATGAAAAGCCAGAGCCATCACAAGAATTTAATTTTGGGATCTATAATAACAATCACTACTTCCCCTCTTCTGGCGAAAACGATAACCGGCTGATATTAAAAATAAATAACAATAGTGCTAATGAAGTCAAAACCGCTGATATCTCTTTGTCAGAAAAAATGAAATTAATTGATGAAGCAAATACTGTTTATCAAAATTGGTACGGTCATCGCCCTTGGGTAAAACAACGCCTTTACCAATTAGATAAAAATAAGCCAATTAAGCTGCTTTATTCGAAGAACAAACACCCAATAAGCATTGTCTTTAAAGCATTTCGTACTCAAAGTAATAAACCTATTATATTGAGTCTTGAACATACTGCTAATTACAAACTTGGCCTGACTAGTGAGTACAGTATTGCAAAGCAAAGTTATCAGCTACATAACTCTGAGCTATTAGAATCATTTTTAATTCACCCTAAAAAGAGCCAATTAGCTAGCTATCCTAGCGTTACATTCAAGGTCGCTAATGATATAGATTCTTTGCAGTCCGTGACTTTAACCTCTTCCGAAACGATTTGGCTATCAATACTTGAAGAGTATCTTGTAAAGGATCAAAAAGTAAGGTGGTGGAATAATGAACAATAAAATTATCGTTACTGTTCTTATATTATTTACCGCTGCATGTTGTGAGGCCGCTCAGCTAGAAAAACTCACTTCCAGCCTACGAGTTTGGTTGAATAACCAACAACGTGTACCAGAGCACTTTTCCATTAAGAATGGGGCTTTAGTAGCCAATAAGTCTCTTTTTTCGGGTGGTGAAATACATTTTAAAGCTAAAGGGAACACCTGTATTTCTTATGCTCCACATAGATATTTTGATAAACACACATTGCAAATTGCTAAAGCCTTATTTAGTGAGTGCCAAGTGTTATTGACTAATACGAAACACCGAAATAGCCGTGATGCCGATGGCAAAATAATCGATTTTAGCAAATATAAAAATAGCAGTAGTAACGCATTTATACTTGCGTACAGCAGTTCAGTTAAATCATTTTCGATTTATCAAATCCATGGATTTGCAAAGGAAAAGCGAACCACAGAGCAAGGACGAAAAGCAGATATTATTTTAAGCGAAGGCCATGTATTCGCCTCTAAACGAACTTTAGACATTGCTCAATGCCTCATTAATAAGCTAGGTATTAATGCATTGGTTTATGGGCGCGATGTGCATGAGTTTGGTGGAACACACAATGTTCTTAATTCGCTGGCTCCTGTTAATAGTCAGTTTTTCCATATCGAGTTAAGTCGCGAGCTGCGAGAGCAGTTAATAATTAACAACCAACTTTTAAAGCAGTTTAGCCTATGCCTTACTTCATAATAGCCTTTATAACATTAACGCTGCTAGCCTATAAACCAGCTCTTGCCGTACAACAAGAGCATGCTGTTCTGCAGCCTCCTATCTGGCTAAAAACCTCTCCAAAGCTTGACGTGCTCGCAACCACACAAGAGATGCAATTTGATTCGTATGAGCATCAATATTTATGGCTACCCGAAGGGCACTGGTTAGAGTTCAACCCTGAGTTATTCGACAAGTTCATTATGAGTGTGGGTAACACACAATATATACAGCAACGAGTTCAAATGGATCGTGACTTATTATGTTTAGAAAAACGGTGTCAACTTCCTGCTCTTGGGCATAACCGTGTTGTAGCGATTAAAAACCGCCAAAATGAGCGGGCTGAATTTTCTGCGCAAGTCGGTCACTATCAAACCACTGTTGATAGCTTTAAACGAGCCCTAAAACTTGCTAAGCCATCAGTATTACTTTCTTCAAGAAAAGGCAGCGAACGGTTTTATAAGTTCGATAAAGGTGATGAGGTCACTCTATATTTTCCTGATGCAAAAAAAATTAAGCTTTCGGTCAGAAAGAATATGGAGTCTTTAGATAGCCATGGTGCTGTCTATGCCTACACAGATGAAGTTCTTACTGCAAAAGTTAACATCATCAATAACCCGGCCCTTGAATACCAAAACCAAAATGTTGGCTTGGTGAATAGTGACTATTTAGCTATTGATGCGGGCCAATATTTAACCATTAAAAGCTATGCCGATTCGTATGTAAAAATATCGCAAAGCCACAGAGCCATATACGATGATTCGACAGCCATAAAAGTTGAAGAAAAACTACTACTCCCCTACTGGTTAAAAACTGCCAATGATGCAATGGAATCAGTTTACAATGAGTATTCGTTGAATGTTTTTAGTGACAGTGTATTTACAAAAAATAACTCCCTCGCAGTTAAGCGCTACTATGATTTGCTTAGCTTAATGTCCACACAAACTTTACTAGAAGGGAGCAGCGTAGTTCATGCTTCGAGCCAATCAAAAAAACGGCTAATTACTGAACTTGAAGAGCAAAGATTAGTTGATGATCAATTTTATCCACGCATTAATAAACAGGTCAGACATATTACGTCGCTTTCACAGATGGCTTTGAATTTTGACTTATTAAGCCAAAAACGAGTCACGCCGTGGCTTACCTTCGTTGCCCGTAGTAATAAAGACAGTCAATTTAAACTTAATGTTGGTGATAAAAGCTGGTTGGTTAATGTTAAAGCTACAAAAGAATACCAAACAATTCACGTCTCAGTGCCATTAAACAGCAAAACGATGACAATTCAGAAAACCACTGATGATGTGCCTGGTATTGATTTTGCTGTTTATGCCAGGACACTTACAGATTTTCCAAGTAATGAAGTACTTTATTTACAACCGGGAACCCTTTCTGAAAAAAGCCCTATTACAGCAGAGCTAATAACTGAGCACTTAAGGAAATTATATAGTGACTATTTAGCGCTAATTGAGCCTTATGCCCCAGCAAGAAGAAAAATTAAATTAGTTAATTGGCAGCAATCTTTGCTAACAGCTAAAGACTTAGCTAAGTCAGCACCTTTAGATGCGCTTGCCTTTTTAAAACCATTAACTCAAAACCCAAATCCACAGGTTGCTATTGAAGCATGGCAAATTAAAATAAATATTTTGCGTGAACAACAACAGTTTCATCTTGCAACAAGTTACTTAGAAGGACTATACAAGAGTACTCAACAAAGGGAATTACAGGAGTTTGCTTTAAAGTCTCTATTAAAAACCTACCAAGATGAGCACCAAGAAATAAAGTTGTTTGCTCTGTGCGCAGGAAACCAAAGCTTATTGGAAGAATGTAATAGTATTCTCACTAAGCTTGCAACTAAACAACAGAAAAATAGACTCGCAATATGGCTTTTAAACAAAAAGGATGAAACTCACACAATTAAGCAAGCTTATATGGCACTTGACTACCACAGTTTAAGTCCTGGATTAAAAGCTGAAGATAAGCAATATGAATTACTTTCTGGAGCCCAAGAAACATTAATAAACTCTCAAGGAAAATTGCAAAACACTGTGCTTTCACAGCATATGCCCTGGAAGTACACTGCGATAGAAGCGGTTAATTTAAGTATAAAAGCGCGCACAGAAGCCAAACAAAACGGCGAGTATCAAACTGCTTGGTTAAAGGCTGATAGTCAATACCAACATAAATTAATGCCAATATACAGCGATATTCCATCAACAACACTCATTGTTGAAAGCCAAAAAGCGGCTTCTGTTGCATCAACAATGATTGTGAGTCTGAAAGCAGGAGAGACACTCACTCTATCAGCTGATCAGAAAGCCTTTATAGAGTTTAAAAATATACCTGACGCATTATATGAAGCTTTTGATTACCGCTCTGATGCTGCAAACCAGCTTGCTACAGACGATATTATGTCATTAGTTTACGCCTATGATGCCACACAAAACGACCTTTTAATTAATGGCTTATATCTATTATCTAAAAAGCGTTTAAACAATAATGAATATACGCAACTATTACAGCGAATAGCTACAATTCCTGCGAGTGCCGCATCGACCTTTTTACAAAATAGAATAGAAAGTTTTGGCCACTGGCAACCCTTAGATAGCCTAATCGATTATGCAGGTACGCGTCTTTTTAATATTCAAAGTGCAGCACAAACTAGCTTTGCTGATAGGTTTAACCAATTCAAGACGCATCTAAAAAATAATGATGGTTTATTGATTCGCCCATTTCATACCCTTTATATAGATTTGGCCGAAACAGAGGCAGAACAAATTCGCTTTGTATTTAATTTTTCTACCGCAGAGCTTGCCCAAGCTAATGTGGCAAACTTATCCATACAACTGGCTAACAGTTTAAAAATATGGTCTGTTACGGAGCAGCAAAGCATTCCCTTTACATTTAATAAACGGGAGTTAGATAATAATGTCATTGCCCTACACTGGCTTAACCCCTATTTATCTCAACAACTAAAAGTTGAAGTACAGCAATATATTGCGGGTCGGTGGAGAAAGATAGAATTACCTACAACGCTACTATTTTATTCTGTTATTCCCACTACCCCTTTGCTTGCGACTTTAAATGCAGATCGTTTAATCAAGTTAGAAAAGATAAATAGCTATAGTCGAAGTGAACGCCAATTTTTCCATCCTGCAGGCAAAATTGAAGTCAAATCATCGGAACTTGAACATGTTCGCCTGTATACTTGGGAGCTTAGTGATCTCAATAATAAGATTTCAGAATTTACACAAGCACAAATTCCTTTGCCTGATTTAGTAACTTATCGAGTACCAGAAAAGCAAACAATTGTAAGTGATCAAAAGTCATTTCAAAGTGATGATCTTAATTGGCAAGGTTTTATACAATTTGACCAACAAGAAATATTTCAAACCGCTGAAAATATCCCAACCCAACAAAGCATTGATATTGGCGCTCGTTTACGTATTAACGACGACAATGATTGGTACCAATTAGAAGGTTACTACTCATTTAGTAAAGAACAAACGGATCTAATTGCACTCAATGGTTACTATTCATGGCAAGATGATACAACTCCTTGGTATGTTGATGCGCAAATTCAAAGCCGTTGGCAACCAAGTCATAATGGATTTGATCTTCAATATGCCCTTGATAGTAGTTTCAGTGTAGGACAAAAATGGCAATGTGATTCTTCGCATCGTCACCAATGGCAGCTAACTCCATTTATTCGTTACAGTAGTGCTGATTTAAATGATTACCTCAATGACGACCTACTTAATTCAAATGTATTTAATTTTTACCGTGAAAACCATGCCTCGGGATGGCAAGGGTTTTATCAATATCGTTATCACCCTTGGGTCGATAATTATTTAAATTTTGGTGTGTCATCAAGCTCAAACGATGATTGGACGAGCTTAGACTATCTGCACTTCAACACCAGTTGGAATCAATATTATCAAGATCACATTTTCCAACTTGGCATTGATAGCTATTACCGCTTTAAAGATGACAACCGTGCCACAGCTACGTGGCAATACATCACACAGTTTGCTTGGCAAACACAAATTAGTTTAGGTGATTTTTCACATGGTTGGCTAAAGGTGCGACTACAACAGGATTGGGTATGGGACAACCACAATATTAGCATCGAGTTTTCATCTGGTAACAACCAACATACCGGATTTACCCCTTTTGCCCATGATGAAATCATTTTCCCAGCACTTCAATTAAATCATTTGCTAGAGCACACTGACTATGAGTAACCACTTACTTACAAAACGCCTTGAAAACTTGCTTTTCGCAGACATTGCCAGTTTTTGGTTAGACTTATATCGCCAAAAATACCGCGAACTAGTTGATGAATTAAGTGAATGGGAATTAATAAAAAATCAGCCTGATGACTATGAGGAAGATGATTGGTTACTACTGCAAACTATTTCATTTTTAACTCATAAAATTGATACCCTACAAAGTCAATTAATCAAAATTGATGCCGATCACAGGCGCTTTATCGAGCGTTTAAATCATGCCGAATTAAAAGCTGAGCGTGAGTTTCATATTCTCGATTACGCGTATACTTTAGGTGCAAACCGAGAACAATTAAAAAAAGATCAAGATGCTTTTCAACGCTGGTTTGATGAGGGAGCTATCATCAACAGATACCAAGATAAACTCTCTGAACTTGAGCAATCTCTTAAGTTTCTAATAGGTAAACTGGGTGATTTAACTAATCGCTATTTACGGATCCACTCGGGGGAAATAACAAAATCATGGTTAACACTCAATTTAGAAAGCTTCTTTTTGGGGCTACTAGAAAAAAGTGAGAACGAAGCTATTCGTAACTCTATTTTTCGCGCCCTTGCCAACCAGGTAAACTTAATTAGCGAATATGTAAGTGAAACTCAATTCGATTCTGATCTTGTTGAGCTGTTATTACTATCTCTTGAAAAACAATCAACCCCACATGCTGCAAAAGTAGATATTTTAGAAATTCTGATCAATTTAAGACCCACTTTTACTCACTATTTTATGCGCTCTCAAATTGATTTAGATGTTTTACCAAATGAAAAAATCGAAGCTCAGCACCTGTTTTTATTGGCGTCATTTTCAAAAATTATATGTAAACAGCCTAAATTAAGTGAAGCTAATTATAAGCTTCTCATTTTACTTGCTAAGCATACTTACCCTCGAGTAAGGCAAAGTGTCATTGAACAATGCGCATTATTACCCAGGGCATTTGCTCTCAAACTATTAACAGTTCGGCTCCAAAAAGAAACCCATGAAGCGGTACGACTAACACTCATTAAGCAATTAACAGATCCTCGTTTAACCAAAGAGTTGCAAGTTTTTTCACATATGGCGAAAACAACTGAAAATTGCACAAAGCTTTGCCCAGAAGCGTTTATTACTCGAGTTAACGCCAAGGATATTGTTCAACTTACAAGTTGATTATGATCAGCAAAGCCAAGCAGATATATTGGTTTAAGTCTTTTATCAATGTCTTAAATACGCAGCTTGAAAATGAGAAAGATACTGCCGTAAAGCGAATTATTAGCCGTGTCAGAGAGCAGCTTGTCAGCTTTGTGTACCAGCAACAAGTCGCTGAGCTCGAGTTTAACTTAAACTCAAACTTTACCATTAATTTAAACTCTGAATGGGTTGAGCAAGATTTATTAGGCCGACTTTTGAGTAAGCAAGCGCCAGAATAATGAAGCCTTTAATGTAGCAATGAAAAATAAAGGCTGGCAAATACAACGAGGTTACAGGCGGGGCTTTCGTTTTTGGCGGGTATGGCATGAATTTAAAAATCCAAGTACAGGTAAACGCCAAAGCTTTAATCATGTACAAGCCAGAAAACCAAGTGCATTTATGCATGTGCCGAGCTGCACCGTCGCGGAGATTAGCCAAACGGAGGTACCTGGAGAGCCCCGGTTTGATGCTAAACAGTTTAGTGCTCGACCTCATTTACCTATGTTAGATTTTCTACTGAGTACATTGTCACAAGACAATCTGAAAACGCCAGCTAAATCGTTCACTCCTGATGGTATTTTAATCGTCACCCCTCCCTGTAACGTACTCCAACGCATGTTTGCGTATAGCTGGATTTCTTTCAACTTTGAAAAATTAGATGATTTACGAAATGGTTCTGACCACGAACAACAAGACTTTCTAGAGTTAATAAAAGCAAGAGGCTTCACACTTGATTTCCAACAATATGGATCAGTGCTTAATGCCGAATTCCCTGTTGAGCCGAGTATTGCCAACTTATATCAAAAACTATCCCTCACGCCCTTCTTGTTTAATATGTGGTCAAGCTTTAAAGAATATGCCTATTCGCTTTATCAAAATAGTATTGGTCAACTGATCTTTTTCGTTATGGCTTTCTCAGCCTACTTTTGGGCTCGCCACATAAAAATAAGTAGGCAAATAAAGTCAGATAGAGCCAAAATTCCCGTTTCAATCGGGGGTTGGGGAACACGAGGAAAGTCAGGAACTGAACGATTAAAAGCAGCATTATTTAGTAGTTTAACTCTTAAAGTGATTAGTAAAACAACAGGTTGTGAAGCAACTCTTATTTATGCAAGAGCAAGTGGAGAGCAATTCGAAATTCCATTATTCAGACCTTTTGATAAAGCGAGTATTTGGGAACAAAGCGATGTTTTGCATTTTGCAACAAAAGTAAAAGCCGATGTATTTCTTTGGGAATGTATGGGATTGACCCCGCGCTATGTAAAAATATTAAGGAATTGGATGGATGATAACTTTTCAACTATTACCAATGCTTACCCAGACCATGAGGATACATTAGGTCCAACAGGAATTGATGTTGCAAATGAAACAAGCCATTTTATCGGTGAGAATAGTTTAGTGTTCACCAGCGAACAAAATATGAACCCAATTCTTGAATTAAATGCAAAACAAAAAAACGCTAACTTAATTCAAGTTCACTGGGCCGATGGTTTGCAAATAACTGATGACATTCGCTCTTTATACCCCTACCAGGAACACCCATCCAATATAGCACTCGTGTGCAAAATGGCGGAACATATCGGCTTAAATAAAGATTATGTATTCAAAGAAACATCCGCACGAATAGTGCCTGATATTGGCGTATTAAAGCACTTTACTGAAGCGCCTATCGGAAAAATTAGTCAATCGTTCGTCAATAGCATGTCTGCAAACGAACGCTTAGCTACATTAGAAAAACTGGCAGCGCCTTAAGCTTGAAAGATTAAATAACGACCCAAAAAACCAGGTAATCGCGCTTATAAATAATCGTAACGACCGTGTCGCGCGCTCAAAAGTTTTTGCTGCGATGCTCAGTAATGACCTACGTTTTGACCGTGTTGTGGTAATAGGAAGTAATGTAGAGGGATTCTACAGTTACTTTCTCGATGCATTTATAGAAAGAGTAGAAAAGTTAATTGAAATTAATGATCTCGAAAGCCTAGATAAGCTTCTAGAGCAATTTAATTTTACTCACCAGAGCTGAAGTTAGAGCAAGGTTTAGAATTGCATATGGCAGTGTAGCAGCTGAGAATTTACTTACACTTAGCGAGGGGGTTGTTAATAAATCTTACATAAAAGAGATCACAGGAGAGATCCCTGATCAAGAACTAACCACAATTCTCTATACCCTAAGTATTTATTATCAGCGTATGCACCTGGGATTACCTAAAAAGTGATATCGCAAAGAATAATAAAGAAATAAAAGAACGCTTGATTTCCATCCTCCAATCTAAAGTCACATTACTTGACGATAGCAATATATCTGCAGATGAAATAACCAATTCGATTGCGGATTTAGCTTTGCCCAATACTCATCAGGTCGTTGTTGGTATGCAAAACATTAAAGGAGCAGGGTTAAATTACGTTTATGCCTGGCAGCAATGGCAAAAAATATCACAAACTATTACGAATATGCTGAGTAAGCACTGCACAGCTAAAGAGTTCAGAACGGCATTAACTAGTTTAAATATGATAGTGTCATTTAACTTACTTGAAACTGACTACTTAAAACAAAAGTTAGATATATTGAAGAAAAGTCAGCTTGCTCAAAATGAGTTCTGCCAAGCAGAAATAACGACTCTTCAAGAAAAAGTTAATGAGGAGTATTTAAAAGTAGACGAAGAAAATTCGCAATCTCGCCCTACTCGTTACTTTAACCAAGTGATCGAATCATTTTTAGATGCAGGTGCTGCTGTAAAACGTAAAAAACGTGCTATTCAAATATACAATGATATAGCAGAACAGCGCATAACATTAGAAAAAGCAATTAAATTACTTAGCGAGATGAACCGTAACCAAAAGTCAGGTTGGTTCACAAATAAACGAAAACTTTACGACAAAAAATAAGAGAACTTTATTATCAATAAAAATAAAAACAATAATGAAAAATAATAAAAACAAATTCAAAAAAGAAAACACAAATAAAACAAAAACAAAAATAAGAAATTTCCTACAAACAAAAATAACCAGCCTCATCAATATATTATGTGCAAATTAAAAATAAAACAAAATAAAACAGCGTACCTAAATTGAAAATAACTTTATAAAAGATAAAAATATAACTGATAAAACATTTTATCTAATACAAAGGATAGTTATATGAAAAGTTTATTTTATAAGTTAGCTGTATTACCACTTGCTATTACCTCTGCACTTGCCGTGGCTAACACACAATTTGATTGAAAATGGATCATTCGAAGCCGAGGTTGTCACTGATCATAATGGCCAATGGCAATTATTCAATGAAATCACTGGTTGGACACGCAGCGAAAACGCACCTTTTGAAATACAAACGAGTAGTCTAGGAATTCTCAAAGCGAAAGAAGGCCAAAAATATCTAGAACTTGGCTCTACGCAGCAATATAGCGTGTCTCAAGCCGTAGCTACAACAGCTGGTAAAATGTATGAAATTAGCTTCTATTACTCAGCACGTGTGTCTGGTGATGATACAGCGAGTACAGTTTGAAGTGCTGTGGAATGGTGAATCCTTAGGTGTTGTTAATGCTAAATTTAAAGGTTGGACTAAGTACAGCTTTACTGTAGAGGCAACTGGCACAAGTTCAGAGATTACATTAGCTGGCGTTGGTAGCAGAAGTAGTGTGGGTGGCTTCATCGATAATGTTTCTGTAAGTGAAGCTACAGAATACTGCTCAGTCCAAGCGGGTTTGTATGCAATTAATAAATATGGTTCTGATTCAGAAGGCTATATTTACCACTTAGACCCTGAAACATCAGCTGTAACAAAAGTTGCTGGTGTTACTAATACAGCTGCAAACATAGCAGGTATGGACGGTAAGCTATACTTTATGGAAAAGCTAGATAGTGAGACTAGAGACTCAAAAATTTACAGTCTAGATTTAGCATCAAATACGCAAAGCGAAGTCGCAGATACTAACTCTTATACTATTATTCGTTCTACAGTTTCTCCTGATGGTCTTAACTTACGTGCAACAAGCAAAACCTACATGTATGACTTCAACCTTGAAACTGGTGAAAAGACAGTTCTAGGAAAACTAAGCTACGAAGGTGAAGAGTTCATAGGTGGTGATATTGCATACTCAAGTGACAATAACGTACTTTATGCATTAACTGAACAAGCACTATACACAGTTGATCAAGATACTTTAGAACTTACATTAGTAGGTGAGCATGGAGTTAACTGGGCATCAGGCCTTGCAGTTGCCGATGATGGTACGATCTATGTTACTGGAAGAAAGAGTGGTCAAAGCGCGAAGCTTTATACGCTAGATCAAAACACTGCTGAAGCAACATATATAATGCGAGGTCCAGCTAATCTAAATGATCTAACATTTATTAGTGGGTCAACTTGCTCAACACAGTAAACTTTTAATATTATAAATGCCAGTTAAATACTGGCATTTATAACTATAAAAACTTCAACACGAAACACTCACCTAACGCCCTCAAAAAAAAATAAAAACAAAATATCAACAAAAAAACTTAAAGCAATAAAAAAATATCAGACAAAAAATTATAAAAAAATAGAAAAGTAAAATAAGAAATTTCCTACCCTAAAAAACAACATTAAGATTCAAACACTTAAACACAAAAAACAATTAAAATAAAAAATATAAAATATAAAATATAAATATTTGATATTTAAATTAATAACATTAAAATTTTAATATTAAAAAATAATGGAGAAATTCAGGCCTTGTTGATCAAATACAGCTCTCTAACAAACTCACTTAACTTACTGATATTTAGGCAGACCAAGGGTGTTGATCTTATTTAGCGCCTTCACTTTGATCATCGCTTCAACCAGCTGGCGATTGTAATCACGCGCATTTAGCTTAGCCCCCATCAACTGTTTAAAACGGTACATCGCTGTTTCTGCTAATGAGCGCACATGATATCCACTGAGCTTTTTCCATTGTGCGATTCCTAACTTATTGCACAACATGACAGCCTCATTGCGTGGATGCTTATCAGTCCACAGCCGTGCATTCTCTCTCGGCGGGATAGCAGGTATCGCGCCTTTTTCAGTAATTTCTGCATAGCAGCGGCGGCTATCATAAGCACCATCAGCGCTCACTCTATCTATACGCCGGCGTAATGGTCTTATCAAATCTTGGAGGGTCTCGCCGTCGGTGACGTTACTGAGCGTCATTTGCGCCCCCACAATATCATGCGTGTTGGCATCCACCGCAAGGTGCAGTTTTCGCCACTTTTTTCTTGCCTTTACGTGGTGCTTCTGTGCATGCCATTCACCTTCGCCAAACACCTTAAGTCCTGTGCTATCAACTACAATATCTACAAATCCAGTGGTGCGGACTTTACTGCGAAATTTAATATTCAACTCAGCACTGCGCTTACACAGACAACTGTAGGTTGGGGCTTCAAGCGGAAGCTTCATCAAAGATAATACCGATTGTGTGAACCCTTGTAGTGCCCTGAACGACAAGCCAAAGACAGCTTTGAGTGTTAAGCAAGTTTCAATAGCAAGATCAGAGAAATGATTAGAGCGGCCACGCCCACCGTGAGTACATTCGTTATACCAATGACGCGTTGCTTTTTCGTCAAACCAGAAGCGAATATTACCGCGGTTAACGAGGGCTTGATTATAGTGAGACCAGTTTGTGATTTTGCTCATTGTTGTTGCACGGGCTAGTAGGATATAGATGATCTGATCACAGGCTGGCAAGATAGTTCAAACTTTTAGGAAACAACGCCAGAAATTCATGAAAAACTTTGTTACTAAACTAGCTGTTTTACCTCTAACTATTGTATCGGGTATTGCAATGGCTGGCACAAATTTAGTAGAAAACGGATCATTCGAAAACACAGATACAGTGACCGATCACAATGGTCAATGGCAGTTATTTAACGAGATTCCTGGCTGGACAAGAAGTACTCATGCTAAATTCGAAATTCAAACAAATAAACTAGGGATCGTGACTGCACAAGAAGGTAACCAATATCTAGAGCTTGACTCAACAGCCAATTACAGTATTTCTCAAAATATTACTACACAACCAGGCAAACAGTACGAGTTAACCTTTTACTATTCTGCCCGTAAGGAAGGTAATGAAACAACAAATAAAGCTGAAGTTTTTTGGAATGGTAGCTCTTTAGCTGTTGTTAATAGCTCAAGTAAAGGCTGGACAAAATATAGCTTCATCGTTGAAGCTGATAGCACAAGCTCGGTATTAAGCTTTGCAGGTACTGGTACATCTGATTCAGTAGGTGCATTCATCGATAACGTAGTAGTCACTGAAGTTGCTGAACCATGTGCTGTTGCAACAGGTTTATATGGTATTAATAACTTTGGCTCTGAGACTGAAGGCTATGTATACCACTTTAACCCAGAATCAAGCGCTGTAACTGTTGTTGCAGGCCTTAACAATACAGCATCAAATATTGCCAACAAAGACGGTATGCTGTATTTCATGGAGCAACTTGATAAGAATAGCAAAGCATCAAAAATCTATAGCCTAAATTTAGCCACTAACACACAAGCTGAAGTTGTAGATGCGACATCATTCCCTATTTACCGCTCAACGGTAACTGCAGATGGCCTGTTTTTACGTGCGACAAGCAAAACGTATTTGTATGACTTTGATCTAACTACAGGTGAGAAAACAGTATTAGGTAAGCTTTCGTATGAAGGTGACACATTTGCAGACGGCGACATCGCATACTCAAGTGACTACAACGTACTTTACGTGTTAACAGGAAAGGCGCTATATACTCTAGATGAAGGTAGCCTAGAGTTAACACTAATCGGTGAGCACGGTATAAACTGGGCATCAGGCCTTGCAATTGCTGATAACGGGACAATTTATATCTCAGGTAGAGAAAGCGGCGAAAATGCAAAAATCTACACCTTAGATCAAAACACCGCTGAAGCGACATTCGTAATGGATGGCCCAGCACACGTAAACGACTTAACGTTTGTTAGTGAAGCAGTTTGCGCAGCAGAGTAAACTGTGTTTAAAGCCATAAAATGCCAGCTTAGCTGGCATTTTTTTACTGACCTTTGGCATCACTTATTTGTGAGTTTCTTTTGTTCTAACATTTCTTTCCAGTGCATTACTTCTGCAGGCAGAATAGGTGCTACACCATTAAAACCAGCAACCTCAAGCATCTCTTCGACACTTACAACGCCTTTTTTGCGTTTAAAAACACCGCGCACATAAGCAATCGCGTGCAGGCCACGATCAGAGTGAAACTTTTGCTCAATATAAAAGTATTTATGATCCCAGCCAACCAAACGTGTACTAACAGTGTACCTTTGCATTGGTTTAATATCGCGAATATAGGTAATTGCAGTTGCGTTAACGATTGGAAACCAACGGCTTTTCATAATGTGCTTTAATAAACCTACTCGCTCAGTCATCCAGGTACGGGCAAGATCCATCATCGCTAAATAACGAGAATTAGTCAGATGGAAATTAATATCGCAATCCGTTGGTAACGCTTTGAATTCAATATCAATTGTGTCTAACAGTTGTTGATAATCACGATTACGTTTAATTTTAAAAAACAGTAGTATTAGTCGAAAATAGAGGTTCACGGCAAAGGTCTAACCAGTTGATGATGCACAAAGTGTATCACAGCATATTGCTAAGGCGAATATTCTGCTCTAATCTGTGCATATATTAGTATAAAAAAAGAATAACCTAATGAAATTTTTTAGTTTGGTAACTTTATTTAGTGCGAGTTTATTCACCACTTCAGCATTTGCTGACTTTAACTTTCCTGGTGAAGGTACTTTAAAATACCCAACGGGTGTAGAAAAGGCCTTTAATTTTGGCTTTGCGTGGCAACAAGATGCTGAAAAATTCTCGATTGGTGATAAAAGCTATGACATGTCTCTGCCAGAGTCATATTCAGTGGCAATTACACTTAGCAAAGACGAGGAACAAGTATGGGTGCAGGAGTTTAATAATGGCTTTATTGAGGGATTCACTTGGCAAATTGCCGATCACACCCTAAAACTCGAAAAGCGCAAATTTAGCGATACTGTAAAAGGCGATTATGTTATTAGCCTGGATAACCGAGATTACTTTTTTTCTCGCAATAACATCAGTATTGTTATTAAATTCGACAATGATGGTATTAAGAATATCGCCATTGATGGTGTCACCAAAGATATGGGTACCAAACAGTAATACCATTCGCTTAATTAATTGGTCTATTTTTAGGCAATAAAACCTCGTTGATTTCAAAAAAATTTGTTATTTAGTAGTTCTAAATCAGAAATTTTTAACGCAGGTAGCGACAGCTATAATACCTCAAAATGGTCAAGTATTATTGCGGATTGGTATGATATTGAACAACAAAGAAAAAAGCTTGAGTTTTCACCCAAGCCTTTTTTATTTAATAAATTAAGTTAGTATCATTAAACCTTTACAGTCTTACGATTAATCCCATAATCTCGAAGCTTATTTGCTACTGCTGTATGACTTAAACCTAACCGCTTTGCAAGCTGACGAGAGCTTGGATAAGCAGGGTAAAGCTTGCGAAGTAAAGTCGCTTCAAAGCGTTTTACCGCTTGGTCTAAGGTTCCTTCAAAGTCAGACTCTAGATAACCTAAATCATGGGTAAACGTTGGTAACTGCAGATGCTCAATGCGCAATTCATTATCATCTAATAATGATACTGCTCGATAAATCGCATTTTCTAATTGGCGTACATTACCTGGCCATGGGTAATCTTGTAAAAAGCGTAAACAATCTTCAGACATTACAGGCACAGAATGACCATTTTGCTGGGCATACTTTTGAATAAAGTGCTCAGCCAAAGGGCCAATATCTGCTTTTCTATCACGTAATGGCGCAATTTCAAGGGTTAACACGTTAATTCGATAGTAAAGATCTTCTCGAAATGTTCCTTCTTGGACCATTGCAGGTAAGTCTTTTTGTGTTGCTGCAATAATCCTCACATTAACTTTAACTTCGTTTTCATCACCGACCTTACGGAAGGTACCGTCTTGTAAAAAACGTAGTAACTTAGTTTGCAGCTGAGTCGACATTTCACCGACTTCATCTAAAAACACTGTACCACCATCAGCTTGCTCTAGCACACCACGTTTAGGTGCTGCATTCTCTTCATAGCCTGCATAACCAAATAATTCTGACTCAGCGACATCATCTGGCAAAGAAGCACATGATAAAGCGATAAATGGTTTTACTGAACGGTTTGATGCGTAGTGGCAAGCACGGGCGAGTAACTCTTTACCTGTGCCTGTTTCACCAGTAATGAGGATCGGCGCTTCAAGCTGTGCCATTTTTCGTGCTTCACGAACCACACGACGCATTGCAGTACTAAAATTATGTATAGTTGCAAAGCTTTCTTGCCCATAACGGCGAAACGCACTTACTTGCTGACCTAGTCTACTTTGTGATTTGATATTGATAACTGCACCGGCTAACACATCCCCTTCTGCACCTTGTGGTACTGAAATTGGCAGAATATCAGCAATAAAGTCTTCGCCAGCTACTTCGACACGCGTTGTTTGGCCAAGTACTTCTTTACCTTCTAACCAGCGAGTAAAGTTAAAGCCTTTAAGCAAGTTATTTATATTAGCGCCAATAACTTCACTTTCGGATAGTTGTAAGTCGCGACAAGCAGCATCATTACATAAACGCACCCACCCTTTAGCATCAATAGATATAACACCATCAGGTAATGCACGCAGTAATGTATTTAACTCATTATGCTCTCGCTCAGAAGGTAAGAATGCAGTCGTACGAACGTCTTTCACACCATCTATCAAGCGGATAGATGGCATAATTTTTTGGAATTGTTCAAATTCAATAGGCGGAAAGCTGACATACATTCGACAATTAATCGAATCTACTTCGATGCCTTTTAAATCAACTTGGTAACTCACCAAGATATTGAGAATCTCTTGTGCGATACCAATTCGGTCAGCACAGTGGATATCTAAACGCATTACATCCTCAAAAAACGGGAACCTATAGTATGAGAATGATACGCTAACTCCCTGCAACTGGGTAGTCTATTGTAAACAATTTTGGACAAATAACTTAATTAGTCGGGTACTTGGTCCATTCTCCACCATCTAATTGGATGTAAGGCTGCCCTTTTATATACATCATTACCGTATCTTCATTCTCGGCGACCTTGGCTGAAGTTGGTAAATTATCAAGCACTCGGTTAATGGGTACCGTACCTGTGAACAAGTCAAGCTTCATCGTATTGTTGATTAACTCTGACAGTGAAAAATAACTCATTGTTTCATCAACGACATTCAGCCCATCATGCTTTATATCAGGACCGATGAATTTAACCGCAGTTGGCACTGAAACTATTGAAGGGCTCGGAATTTCGCGCAAACCAGAGAATTGTAGTTTATCACCCTGTAAGGCAGCCCCATGTTCCGGCACAACCACCAGCATTACATTTCGACCTTGCGCTTTTAACTCAGTTATAAACTTATCGATGTCATTAAATAAGCGCTGTTGTCTAAGCGGATAGCTTTCAAAGCTATTCATACGTTCACGACCAGCAAGTTGATTGCCATCGTGTAAGCTAATGGTGTTGTAATAAAGAGCCCTAGGCTGCTCACTCGAACCTTGCTTTTTCAACCAATTAGTGAGTATATCCGCATCAGAATAAATCGGTTTACCATCGAAGCCATATTGCGCAGCACTAAATTTGCTAAAATCCAGTTTTGGCACAGAGACACCACCGTATTGCCTGATCAAACCTATAAAGTCATCAAAATGTCCATCGTGGTTAAGAGCCACACTGGTTTTATAGCCAAGCTCAGCAAGGTTAGTGAATAGCTGACATTGCTCATCAACAGGTTTAAATAGTTGCTCTTGACTTGTTTGCCCGCAACTTGCTCGTAATAAACGAATTGCCGCAGGGCCACTGTACGACGTTGCTGAGTTAAATTGGCTAAACAGAATATCAAAATCAGCAAATAAGTTACGTGGCTCAACACCTATCGCTTTTAAATCAGCCGTCGCTAAAGAGCAAATATTTAGCACAACAACATCAAATGGCTGGCCATTAAATACGTCAGGAAACTGGCTTTGTAGTAAATTCTGTTGCTGGTAAAAGTCTTGTAACTGTTGATCCGGTGTCTTTTGTTTTGCTGTATCAGAAACTAAAACGGGTACTTGTTTTTTTGTAGTTTGGCTATTAGTTGCCACTTGAGGCATAACCTCATTACCGGTAGCGACTCCCCCTAACCAATACGCATAAACAAAGCCGATGATTGATATACTGGTATAGCGCAACCATTTTACAGTTAACCAATAAAAAACCACCAAAGTGAAAAGTGCCAACACCATATCAAGACTGATGACACGCGCTGTAATTTCAAAAAAATAGTCAATACTGAAATCTTGTACATTACCGGCTTGCTTAGTGAGCCGAGAAATTGGAGGTAACCACGAATCGTAATATAACAAGGCCGCACCTACCACCACACTCACAGCGTGTTTAAAACGAGACAACCATATATGTTGAAAAGAGATAGCTAGAAAAGCAAAAAATGCTAAGTTTGCAATTAAATCAAAAGAAATGTCACCTCGGCTATACAGAACAAACTTAACTAAAAAGTATAAATTCCAAACACCTAATCCTGAAAGCCTCACTTGTTATCCTTCTTGTGTCGTTTTGGCGTATAAGGGGTTAATAATACATGCCTAAATGTTAGTTTTCGGTAGAGCACTACTGCTTTATTAAACAATGCCTTACCTATATTACTCAATAAAATACCGATAAGCATTGCAACAATAAAAGTGATAAAAAACTGATTTAAGCTCATGATAGATCACCTTTTAAGGTCACTTTTACTGGCTCGGATATTGGTCGAATCACTTTTTTGAATTCCGGTGTCTCTGTATTTAAAGTCGCTATATCTGAACCTTTTGCATCAAAAATATAACTCACATTTTCTTGTAATTGTTGAGTAAAATCAGTTATTTCAACATTTGCAAAATTACGTTGTATACGGCGACATTCTTGCTGAATATAAAAATGATCGGCAATGACATTTTTAGACATAAAAAAGTCACTCACCTGTAATTTAAATAAATGCTTAATCGCACTTTCTACATCATGCTCTCGACAAGCATGCAGATATAGATAAATCGAGCCATCTGCAAAACTAAAAATATCTCCTTCACGTTTCACATGAAATAAATGCAATGGGTGTATAGCATCAATGCGAGGTAAAAGCTCTAGCATAACAAGCACCCCACTTACACCAAGATTTGCCGCAGAATCGCTATGCTTGGTAACCTGCTGTGCAAACTTGGTGATTGGTAGATAGCCTTTTGCTAAGGTATTTTCACTGTATTTCAGAACATCATCAATTGATTTAGGGAGTGGTCTTGAAAATTGAAATCCTTGAATTGACTGAATTTGTGATAGCAAACGCGAAGGCTCAGAATAACTATATAAAATAAGGTTAACCCCTAAAGTTAAAAATAAGCACTCGTCCTGATGACGAATTATGCCATCAACATTTTGAATTACTAATTTCAGTCGGCGACCACATTTCTTTCGAAGAGAGAAACAATCTTTGGCTAACGCTTTTAAATCAGTGTATCGGGTAACTGCAAAAACTAACGTCGCTGATTTTTTGGTAAGCCCTTTAGAAAAAAGAGCATCATTATCGGCCTTGTTGATCAAATACAGCTCTCTAACAAACTCACTTAACTTACTGATATTTAGGCAGACCAAGGGTGTTGATCTTATTTAGCGCCTTCACTTTGATCATCGCTTCAACCAGCTGGCGATTGTAATCACGCGCATTTAGCTTAGCCCCCATCAACTGTTTAAAACGGTACATCGCTGTTTCTGCTAATGAGCGCACATGATATCCACTGAGCTTTTTCCATTGTGCGATTCCTAACTTATTGCACAACATGACAGCCTCATTGCGTGGATGCTTATCAGTCCACAGCCGTGCATTCTCTCTCGGCGGGATAGCAGGTATCGCGCCTTTTTCAGTAATTTCTGCATAGCAGCGGCGGCTATCATAAGCACCATCAGCGCTCACTCTATCTATACGCCGGCGTAATGGTCTTATCAAATCTTGGAGGGTCTCGCCGTCGGTGACGTTACTGAGCGTCATTTGCGCCCCCACAATATCATGCGTGTTGGCATCCACCGCAAGGTGCAGTTTTCGCCACTTTTTTCTTGCCTTTACGTGGTGCTTCTGTGCATGCCATTCACCTTCGCCAAACACCTTAAGTCCTGTGCTATCAACTACAATATCTACAAATCCAGTGGTGCGGACTTTACTGCGAAATTTAATATTCAACTCAGCACTGCGCTTACACAGACAACTGTAGGTTGGGGCTTCAAGCGGAAGCTTCATCAAAGATAATACCGATTGTGTGAACCCTTGTAGTGCCCTGAACGACAAGCCAAAGACAGCTTTGAGTGTTAAGCAAGTTTCAATAGCAAGATCAGAGAAATGATTAGAGCGGCCACGCCCACCGTGAGTACATTCGTTATACCAATGACGCGTTGCTTTTTCGTCAAACCAGAAGCGAATATTACCGCGGTTAACGAGGGCTTGATTATAGTGAGACCAGTTTGTGATTTTGCTCATTGTTGTTGCACGGGCTAGTAGGATATAGATGATCTGATCACAGGCTGGCAAGATAGTTCAAACTTTTAGGAAACAACGCCATCATTATCATCAATTATTTTATAAAACACGGGTAGCTTTGTACCCTCAGGTACAGCACTCTGAGTTAGCCATACCTCGTCTTCATCAAAGTCTTGCTCCGTTGCTTGCGACTTATCATCAGCCTCTTGCTCTACCTCAACTAATGCAAGTTGACCATCATGAAGCTGTAAATTAACCGAACGCCCAGCGATAACTCCTTCTTTATGACACCAATAATCATACTCAAGAGTGCGAATTGATGCCTCTTGAGTTATATAAATAAGGCCATCAAAGAAACGGTTTAAGGCTAATAACTGACGTCTCAATTCACTGACATAAGCACCTGACATTAAAAACACTAAAGTGACATTTTTTGATTGTGACAAAGCAACATAGAGCTTGAGTTTTTCACCAAGCTGCTGTTCGTTCAAAGAGACTAAATGTTCTGAATCGACATGCACGATAACCGTACTGTTTTTCAGTTGCTCATACTGTTTTATTTCGTTAATAACACCACGGGAAAAATGCAAACTTTTTGATACATTCTCATTATGATGTAAATGGAATGGGTGCAGCACCTTTTGTTCGAACAAGGTAAATAATAACTCGCTTCCCTCTCCTTCGAAAAATAATTCGACTTGTTCAGAAAGCAAAAAAACAGAGTCTTTATGATTGGTTAAAAGATGCCTTGTTAACTCTAATAGCTGATTATCTAGCGGGGCAAGTAAAGCATAGTTTGCGCCTCGCTTTAGCTCAGAGAAAGCTCCGTTTAGTCCTGTAATATTTAAATGAGGCACCAACAAACCCTTAAAAAAGATACTTTAGTACTAGTTTTAAACGCTATTCTATATATAATGCAGATTATGTCCATGGATCGTGAACATTTTTAAGCTAATTTTTCTCATAACGGTTTTTTAGATGAATGACTTTGCAGTAAAAAATTCACACACCTTAACTCAATACGATATTGAAAAGCTGTTACGACAATTTGGCGGCAAGGAAACGGATTATGTTGAAATTGTTGATGTTGAAAAAAATCGCAAAACGATTGAAAAGTACCCTTTGCTTAACGATATTGCACTAGCGACCAAAGAAGCCCTGCGCACAGAAAAAATTAACAAAAACGCAATAAAGAATCATAAATGAAACGAGTTTTCTTGAAAGGTATTAAGGGTGGAACAGGTACAACATCTATTGTGGCCAACCTTGCTTGTGCTTTGAGAAAATCAAATGTGCCTGTGTATGCCATCGATTTAGACCCAAAGAGCGACTTAGGCCTACATCTTGGTCTTGCGTGGGAGCATCAGCTAGGCTGGAGTGATTACCCAAACTTTGCCTCTGCATGTGAGCAGTTTCACCAAGATAACGATGGCGTAAAGTTTTTACCCTATGGCAGCCGTTCGAACTTAGGGTTAGACTTTTCATGTATTATAGAGAGTTGTCAGCAGCTTAATGACAGCGATGACAGCTGGTTTTTATTTGACTGCCCAGCCCATGTTGATGTGCACCGCTATTCGCTAAATGAAGACGATATATTCCTTGAGATTATTAATTGTGATGCAATTTGTCACAGTTTTGCTTTCAAACGTTTAAACACTCTAAAGCAGGCTGAATCATCATGGCAGCATTATTTTTTAACCAATAAATATAATTCAGCCTCTGAGCTTGAATCAGATTTATTGCAGCTTTGGCAAACTGAATTACCATTAATTGCACCTTTATATATCAATAGAGATGAAGTTATCAAAGAAGCCACTGCGTTTCGTAATGTGGCAATTAATTGTGCGCCATATAGCGTTGCCAATGACGATTTTGAAACGCTAGCTGGTTGGCTTGTAAGCCGTGCGAGTCAGAATGAGTAATAATACAAGTTCAAACGGGGTTTCGCATCGCCTGCTCAAGGGCCTTTTAAGTTTGTTTTTAACGAAACAACTTGTGCGCTTTGTATTTATTAAATTTTATAGTTATTACAATCAGCATAAAATGAGCTTGTTGGGTGCGTTTTTACTTCCTTTCTTTGTACTTTTTTTGTCATTATTTATTAAATTAGATAACAATAAAAAACGTGAACTAAAGCTTAAACTTAAACGCTTATACCCTCATGTTTCACAACCTGTTTTGACACCGACTAACTGCATTCGGATCGTATTGCAAAGTGTGTACCTTGCGCTTTTCAACACCACCACAACCTCACAACAACAAATAGCCGCGGAGCAGCGTAAATCTTGGCGTAAAATCACGCGATCAGCCCGCTTATTAAGACTTGCAGATAATAAGTTAGTTCGCTCTTTTAAAGGGCTTTGGTTAATTGCAAGAGATCAAACAAATACTAACTCATATAAAACACTAACCCGCTCTTCACTTTGGAAAAACAGCACATTAAAAGTCGCGTTTTTCACTTTCATTGTTTTTGCCGTAGCTATATTTGTGACTGTACCATTTAGTATTGAAGCACAAGCGGTGTTTATTAGTTTAATTTTAATTGTTGCTTACTCACTTAGACGCGTTGAAGGGAAAATAGCCACTATTGTGATGATCATCCTTTCTGTGACAACCTCTACACGTTATCTATGGTGGCGCTACACTGACACTCTTAACTGGGGTGACCCTTTAGCCCTTACCCTAGGGATTGGTTTGCTGCTTGCTGAAAGTTACGCTTGGTTAGTACTAATATTAGGCTTTTTCCAAACCATCAATCCTTTAAACCGTAAACCAATCGCTTTAGATCAAAACACAGTAAACTGGCCAACAGTTGATATTTATATTCCTACTTATAATGAGCCGCTTGATGTTGTTAAACCGACTACAATCGCCGCGCAAAGTATTGATTGGCCTGCAGATAAGCTTAACATTTATATTTTAGATGATGGTAAGCGCCCTGAATTTGCCGAATTCGCAAAGCAAATTGGTGTTGGTTATTTAACTCGCCCTGATAACAACCATGCCAAAGCCGGTAACATGAACCATGCGATGAAAGTAACTAATGGCGACTACATTGCTATTTTTGACTGTGACCATATCCCTGCTCGCTCATTTTTACAAATGACTATGGGGCAATTTATTAATGACAGTAAAGTGTGTTTAGTACAAACACCTCACCACTTTTTCTCTGCCGATCCGTTTGAACGCAACCTAAAAAACCATCGTAAAATCCCAAATGAAAATATGCTGTTCTATGGCTTAATCCAAGATGGTAATGATATGTGGGATGCGACCTTCTTTTGTGGTTCTTGTGCTGTTTTAAGACGCAGTGCCCTTGAAGAAATTGGTGGTTTTGCCGTAGAAACAGTCACAGAAGATGCCCACACTGCTTTGAGAATGCAGCGCGCTGGCTACAAAACAACATATATTAATATTCCGCAAGCTGCCGGCCTTGCCACTGACAGTTTATCTGCCCACGTTGGTCAGCGTATTCGCTGGGCACGCGGCATGGCACAAATATTCCGATTAGATAACCCACTGCTTGGTAAAGGCTTAAATATTGCCCAGCGGTTATGCTACTTAAACGCCATGCTGCACTTTTTATCGGGTATCCCGCGTATTGTGTTCTTAACAGCGCCACTGGCATTAATTTATTTTAATGCGCAAATTATCTATGCACCGTTTGTTGCCATCTTTCTTTATATTGTACCGACCTTATTACAAGTAAAAATAACCAATTCCCGAATTCAAGGTAAGTACCGCTATTCATTTTGGGGCGAAGTTTATGAGTCAGTACTTGCTTGGTATATCTTAAAACCCACCACAGTTGCGCTTATCAATCCGAATAAGGGCAAATTTAACGTGACTGAAAAAGGTGGTTTAAACAAACAAGATCACTACGACTGGACGATTTCAAAGCCCTATATCATCTTGTTACTTGTTAACGTGTTGGGTATGGCCTATGGCGTGTTCAGATTGTTCTTTGGTGACAGCTCACAAATAGGTGTACTGGTCATTAGCATGTTATGGGCAAGCTATAACGTGATAATTCTAGGTGCAGCTGTGGCCGTTGCCGCTGAAGCGAAACAAGTGCGCAGCTCACATCGTATAAAAGCAAACTTCCCTGCAGCCATTCGTCTGGCTAATGGCCGTACCATTAAAGTTAAAATTACTGATTACTCAAACAATGGTGTTGGTCTGGAAACTGAACATACCCATCTTTGCCGTGTAAACGATAAGGTAGAGCTGTTAATGAGTCGTGGCTTAAAGCAGCTTTCATTTCCAACTTATATCTGTAACACCCGCGATAAGCAGCTGGGTCTTACCCTAAGAGATTTAGATTTAGAAAAACAAAAAGCCTTTATTCAATGCACTTTCTCACGTGCCGATGCTTGGCTTGATTGGCAAGAGAACTTTAAACACGATAAGCCTTCATACAGTTTTTCTCACGTTTTTTATACCAGCCTAAAAGGCTTTAAGAACTTGATTTTCCATGCTCCAAATGAATTAAGACCAGTGATTTCCTTTGTATCAAGGGTCTTGTACTTTGTGGCGTCATTATTACCTAAAAAACCAACAAAAGTACTAAAAACATCATGATAAAAACTATTTTGACCTTGTTATTAGCTGTTGTCACACTCAGCACATCTAATTGGGCGATAAGTGCTGAGCCTCTCCCTAATAAAGCTATTTTTGATGATGGTTACCCTGAACAAGCGCCAATTGAAACCATGACATTAAGCTTTGAAAAGCTTGGTTTAAGCAAGTTTAAACTTGATGGTATTAGCAACAGTACGCGTGTTGATTTTACGAATCGCTTAGATAAGCTAGGTAAAAAGCTAACCCTAGACTTTTCATACACATCGTCACCATCACTTCTTGCCCGAGTGTCACATTTAAAGATTTTCTTAAATGAAAACTTAGTAACAGTGTTACCTTTTGATAAGAAAGACTCTCCAATTGGCAAAGTGTCTGAGCAGAGTGTTGTACTTAATCCTAAGTTGATTAAAGACTTCAACCAAATACGTTTTGAACTAGTAGGTTATTACGACATGGTTTGTCAAGATGGCTACAGTGACACAATATGGGCCGAGCTTAGTAAAAGCAGCCGTATTTCTATTGACCGTCAGTCACTAGCTCTAGAAAGCTTACTTGAGTATTTCCCTGCGCCATTTTTTGATTCACGTGATTACAGCAGACTAACCTTACCATTTGTTTTTGCATCACAACCGGATGAAAATACGCTAGAAGCAGCTGCAGCGCTATCAAGCTTTTTTGGCGCACAAGCAAAATGGCGCAAAGCGCAATTCCCTGTACAAATCAATGCAACACCAACAGAGCATAGTGTCGTCTTTGCAACAAACGACAACAAACCTGATTTTTTATTGAATTACCCAGATGTTGAAAAACCAACTGTAGAAATTATCAGCAGCCCGACTCAGCGCTACGCCAAAATACTTCTGGTTTTAGGTAAAGACACAGCACAATTAAAAGAAGCCGTTGTTGGTTTAGTCTTTGGCTATAAAGTGATGACAGGTCGCAGTGCGACTATTGATGCAATTAGCAACTTACCACTTAGAGAAGCTTATGATGCGCCACTGTGGGTGCGTTCTGATCGCGCAGTGAGCTTTGATGAGTTTATTGAATACCCAACCCAACTTCAGTCAGAGGGTTATCGCGGTCTGCCAGTTCGTTTAGATTTACGCTTTGCACCAGATTTATTCACTTGGCGTGAAAACGGTATTCCTATTACTTTGAATTACCGCAACACACCAGTTGAGAAAAACATGTTGTCGCGTTTAAATATGCTGATAAACGATAAATTTGTGGATGGCTTTATTCTTGATAATGAAGGTGGTAAGACTATTACAACCAATACCTTATTGCCTCTACTTTCAGATTACAACCCAACAAAAACTCGCCAAGATTTTGAATTAACAGGCCTTGATTTAACAACTAAGAATCAACTAACTTATGATTTTAATTTTGCAGTAGTAAAAACAGGTGAGTGTAGTGCCATTCCTGCCGGTGGTGAGTTTGGTGCAATTGATGGCAGCTCAACGATTGATGTAAGTGACTTCCATCACTACATTGCCATGCCAAACTTACGCGCTTTTGCAAATGGTGGTTTTCCATTCACCAAATATGCCGATTTACACCAAAGTACTTTAGTAATGGAAGCTAACAGCTCAGTTAATGCGATTAGCTTATTACTTAACTTCACAGGTCATTTAGGCGCTATTACTGGCTATCCTGCGCACCGTTTAGACATTCAATTTCCAAGCAACCAATTTGCGCTAAAAGATAAAGACATTATTATCATTGGTAAGCCTGATTCTTTCTTAACATCGCTTGCCAAAGACAGCGCGTTAAGTGTGCTGTTCAACAACAACCAACGCATTGTCGATCAAGCTATCTACAATGGTGCATATGACACCAAAGGCGCTGAAAAAATTAAAGTAAACATAAGTAGCATTGGTCGTTTAGCCGTGATGTCAGGATTCCAGTCACCGTTCGATTCAGACCGCTCAGTAGTTTCTTTGATTGCCAGTAATGAAAGTGCTTATGCACTACTAACTGATGCCCTATTAAATGAAGAAAAAACGGTTCAAATTACAGGTAGTTCAGCAATTATTAATAGCCAAGGCATCAAAACGATTAAAACCGATGAGCAGTATTTTGTCGGTCACGTGCCTATTCATACGCTCATTTGGTTTCACTTTTCAGACCGTCCAGTACTGTTAGCGATTTTATCGCTACTAACACTATTACTTATTTCATTTATGTTGTGGCGAGTGCTCGCACTACTAACCAAAAAACGTTTATCTGAAGGAGATAAAGCATAATGAAAACTATCGCTTCTTTATTATTCGTTTTTATTTATTCTACCAATGCATTGGCTCAGTTAAGTTGTAGTACATGGCCGCAGTGGAATAACTTTAAAACTCACTTCATTACACCCGAAGGACGAGTGATTGATTTAGGCAGTGAATACAGCATCACCACTTCAGAGGGGCAATCTTATGCGCTATTCTTTGCTTTACTTGCAAATGATAAAGCCAGCTTTGATAAATTACTTGAATGGACCGAAGTGCACCTTTCTGAAGGTGATTTAAGCACCCGTTTACCAGCATGGCAATGGGGAATAAAGCAAAACCAAGGACAAATCCTTGATTCAAATCCAGCGTCTGATTCAGATTTATGGATTGCTTATAGCCTTTCACAAGCCGCAATATTATGGAATGAAAGACGCTATGCAGTGCTCAGCTCAGTACTTGCTGAGCGCATCATTCGTGAAGAAACAGCGCAGATACCAAACCTCGGTCTGACTCTATTACCTGGGCCAACAGGTTTTGAAAAAGACAATAGCTGGAAATTAAATCCAAGCTATGCACCGCTATTTATATTTGCGCAATTTGCGCACCTATACCCGCACTCGCCTTGGCAAACATTAAACGATAACTCTGCGCAGTTATTAATAGATACAGCACCAAAAAGCGTGAGCCCTGATTGGGTTAATTACAGCGTGGAAAAAGGCTTTTATCATGATAAAAGCGCCCCTGCTACAGGTAGTTACAATGCTATCCGCGTCTACCTTTGGGCCAGTATGATGGCAGAAGATGCCCCCTATAAAAATGCCCTTACACAGCAGTTTAAACCTTTTGTTGATAGCATCGTCTCTTCAGGCAAAGTGCCACTTGAAACCAATGCGCTAACGGGAAAAACATCAGGCAACGCCCCAAGTGGCTTTATTGCGGCATTACTACCACTGCTTGCAGAAGATAATGCTTCACAAACTGTCACTGCGCTACAGCAGCAAATCATGATGGATAAACGCTTTACCACCAGCCGCTATTACGACAGCGTATTGTATTTATTTGCTAATAGCGCCCTGAATAAGCGTTTTAGTATTGATAAAAAAGGAACATTAACAACTAACTGGAGCAATGAATGCCGATAAAGTGGCTACTTGCAGCAGTTTTAGCGAGCTCCAGTGCATCCGCAGCAAATAACAAGGACCTTAATAGTCAATCAATTGATTGGTTAATTAGCCAAATACAACTTGGTGAAATCGAGCGCGATAATCAATTAATGAGCGACAGCTTAGAAAAACTGCAAAGCATTGCACCTAAAAATACTCAAGTGCAATGCGCCGAGGTGCGCGTTTTATATAGTCTAAAAGAAAATGACAAAGCCAATGCTCGGTTAGGAGAGCTTAGTAATCTGTCGCATCCGTGCGTAACAAGCTTAATCATGCTCGCACGCGTAAATAATCAAGACAAAGAAGCGGTTCAACAAGCCAGACTTCGTGCCAGGGCCGGACAATACAGTGACGCGGTAAAAATCTACAATCGGCTATTTAAATCCGCCTACCCTAATATTGAATATGAGCTGGAGCACATAAACTGGCTTGCTCAAGATCCAAATCAATATCAGCAAGCACTGCGCGGTTATCGTTCTTTACTAAAACGCTACCCAAATAGTGGCCGTTTTGAGCTTGCCTATGCAAGACATCTGTTAAAGCAAAACCCAACAAATAAAGAAGCCATTGCATTACTGATCCATTATGCTCACAGTAACCAATATGGTGTTGAAGCTGAGTTTGCGTGGCTTGCAGCCCTTGAGGATATGCCGCTTAATAAACAAACTGAACGCGAATATCAGCGTTACTTTGCTGCTTACCCAAAAAGCAGTAAAGGTCAGTTGCAATTTAGTGACTTTAAAAAAGCACATTTAGCTGAGCAAAAGAAACAAGCCGATCCAGCTTACCAAACATGGCTTAAAGGCAGCACTGAGCTTGAAAAACGCCATTTTAATACAGCTGAAAAACTATTTAAAAAAGCTCTACAAGGCCGACCTCAAGACCCTGAAATATACAATAGTCTTGGGTTATTAAATCTTAGACAAGGTAGAAATGCCAAAGCGTACCAGTACTTTAAAAAAGCCCAACAATATAGTATCGATACAAATCGTATTACTGTATTTATAGGTTTGGCCAATACCGCACGTTTTTGGCAATACATAGATGAAGCTAAATCGGCCATCAATAGCAATGAATTGAAACGTGCAGGTCTCAAACTTGATTTAGCTGATACCTTAAATGAAGACCCGAATACCGTGTTGTTTTACCGCGCAGAACTTGCCAAGCAAGCTGGGCAATACCAAAACGCGATGAATTTCTATAAGCAAGTGCTAAAAGACGATCCCTTGCAACAGGCTACCTTGAGCGCCATGCTCGAATTAACTGCCTCAGATGATAATTATGCTCGTAGTCATCGTTTTTATAACAGCTTAAATCAACAACAACAGGCATTGATTACTGAAGATTACACGCTATTACAAACACAACAATTGCGAGCCAGCGCTGATGACCTTACTGCCAAAGGTAAGCTAGATGAAGCAGTTGATGTGTTACTTTTGGCAATCAAACAAAGCCCTCGTCAAAGTTGGCTCTATTATGACCTTGCAAATTTATACCAACAACAAGGTTTGGTTGATCATGCCAAAGCTCTTTATAAAAAAACCTTGTGGCAATTTCCGTTAGATGCAGAGCTACGCTATAGCCATGCTTTATTTTTACGTTCGTTGAATGATTTTCAAGGAGCATTGGCAACCTTAGATTACATTCCAAATAACGCGCGTACTGAACAAATCAATGTACTCACAGAGCAATTGAGCATCAATACCAAGCTTGAAAGACTCTCTGCCAATAATACAGCCACTAATAAGGCCACGGTGATTTATAAGCTCACCGAGTTAGAAGCACAACCATTAACGCCTTTAATGCAAGCAGAGCTTGCCAGCCAATGGCAGCAAATTAATGAGCAACAATATGCGATTAGGCAGCTGAAAAAAGCCCTAATTCGTGATCCAAGCTTGAGTCCTTATTGGCATATGACCTATGCAGCTTGGCTTATTGAAAGCGACGATAAAAATGCCTCTGATATCTGGTTTGCTGACTATCAACTGCCGAGTAACGCAACCGATGCTGAGCAGTCACAATGGCTAGCACTGCAAATAAACTATATTAATCGCTTTAGCGATAGTAACCAAAGAGTTACCAAGCTGTCTGCCCTTGCATCACAATACCCTGATAACTCAGAACTGTCAGAAGCATTAATCAATGCTCATATCGAGCAAGGCAATAGTAACGAAGCTATTACTCGCTTTGAGCAGCACATCGCTAAAGGTCAAACAGTGTCAACAGATACCGCTTTGGCTATTGCAACACTTGCTCGTCAGCAGCAAAGAGATGATCTAGCAGATCGCATCATTGCTGGGCAAATTAATCAAGTTTCGAGTGAGCAAAGCTATCGTCAGCAGCAATTAATGGCTGCACTTGAACCATTTGAAGATACTCAGAGCGCAATAAATCTAGCTGAGCAATTGCTGGCTAAATCCAACAATAACCAAGAGCTCTATTATCAAGCTGCTGCGGTTGCACAAGCTAAGCACCAGAATAAGCTTGCTCAAAGCTGGTACCGTGCGGCAGTTGACCCATACGCTGCTACGAGCAACTTAAGTGATGAGCAGAACTATGAGCTTTATGCCCTTGATGAAAATGAAGCGTGGTATGTCAATAATGCTAAGCGCCAATTGCAAGGCATCGAGCGAGATGAGCAAGCGTATATTACCGCCGCAATCAACTTAAGTAGCCAAACCAGTACGCAAAATGAGTCAACCCTCGGCGCTGGTGCAAGCCCTATTGAAGCAGGTTTCCCTTTGTGGGGTGGCACAGGGATTGTGAAATTAGACCCGATGACAATATCAAGCCAAGAAACCCGCTTTGATGAAACCTTTGCTGGTAGTCGCTATGGTCAAGGGGCCCTCTGTATTTTTGATTGCCCACTTTTAAGTATAAAACCAAAGCAACAAGGTATGGATATTGGCCTTGCTTGGCAAAACGAGCAATGGCGCATTGATGTTGGTACTACTCCACTTGGCTTTCTAGTCGAAGATATCGTGTGGGGCGTTAATTACAAAGGTGATTTAGGCGACTTTGGTTATGGCGTCACGTTTAATAAACGCCCAGTAACTAGCTCTGTATTATCTTACGCCGGACTTGAAGATGTCTTTACCAACCAAGTATGGGGTGGCGTTAGAGCAACGCAATTACAACTTAGCCTATCCCATGACCTAGGCCTAGACTGGGGTTTTTGGGGCAGCACCAACTATCAAATCTTGCAAGGTAAAAATGTAAAAGACAACCAAAGCTACAGCCTAATGGGTGGTAGTTACTATCGCTATATTCGCGAAAGAAACGCCGAATTAAGCCTAGGTCTTAACTTATTACACTGGTCATATAAGTATAATTTAAGTGAAGAAACCTGGGGACATGGTGGCTATTACAGTCCGCAAAACTACTTGGGTGCTTCTTTACCTGTTATTTTTGATAAACGGGTTGGTCATAATTTTATTTATAGGCTTCGTGCTGGGGTATCTTGGTCTACCACTACCACTGACGACATCGCATTTTTCCCGAACGACCCTATTTTGCAAGGCCAAGCAGAAGCTCAAACAGCCGTAACAGGTGTTGTGCCATACTTTGAGGGCGATACCAGCAGCGGCTTATCGTATAACTTAGGGGCAAGTTTTGAGTATCGATTCACTCCTCATTGGTTCTTTGGTGGTTACTTCAACCTAGATAGAGCCGATTTTTACGAACCGAATTACGCTCAGCTGTACTTCCGTTATTACTTTAATCCGGTGTATAGCGAGCTGGCATTCCCTGGGAAACCTGTTGTGCCTTATGCAAGCTACTAACCATCGCATCCCAAGGGGCAAGTGTCGCAAGATCTTCCCCTCACCATAAGGTCTATGTATACTGTAGCGCACTTGTAGCTAGGATAAGGGTGTGTCTCTTACCTTCAAGTTTAAAACTTGAGCAACAAACCATTATCTTAGCTGCATCAAAAAACATGGCCGCCCGTTCACTAAATAAATACATAGAACGACCAAAGCAAAAACAATAAGGCCTCAAATAAAAACTTAGAGTTAGGAAGTAAATATGAGTTCATTACCAAAAGCAGGTGACTTTTTAGGGCATCCTAAAGGGTTGTTCCTGTTGTTCGGCACAGAAATGTGGGAACGTTTCGGTTATTACGGCATGCGCGCCATCTTAGTTTTATACTTAGTAGCGCTTGTTCAAGAAGGTGGTTTTGGTTGGTCAAATGCAGACGCATTAAGCCTTTATGGTACCTTCACAATGGCTGTATACATTACACCACTGTTTGGTGGTTGGTTAGCCGATAACGTATTGGGGCAACGTAAAGCAATTATCCTTGGTGGTTTATTAATGGCTGCTGGCCACTTCACTATGGGTATTCCGCACAGCTACTTAGCTGGCCAAGAAGAAAACGTATTCTATATTGGTTTAACCCTTCTTTGTATTGGTAACGGTTTATTCAAGCCAAACATCTCAACCATGGTTGGCGATTTATATAAAGAAGGTGACCAACGTCGTGATGGCGCATTTACTATCTTTTACATGGGTATCAACTTAGGTGGTGCATTAGGTCCTCTAGTTGCGGGTTATGCTGCTGCAGCAATGGGCTGGCAATGGGGTTTCATCGTAGCTGGTGTAGGTATGGTTTTATCTGTACTTTTACAGCTTGCATTAAGCAACAAATACTTAGGCAACATCGGTGTTGTACCTTCAGCTAAGCTTTCTCAAGCGCAGTCTGAATCAAATACTAAAGAGCCATTAACTAAAGTTGAAACTGACCGTATTAAAGTTATCTTCACTATGAGTGTATTCAGCATCATCTTCTGGATGGGCTTTGAACAAGCGGGTGGTTTAATGAACCTTTTCGCTAACGATTACACTGACCGTATGTTACTTGGTTTTGAAGTGCCTGCTTCTTGGTTCCAGTCATTAAACTCAATTTTCATCATTGTATTTGCACCTTTAGTTGCCATTATTTGGTTAAAGCTTGATAAACGTGAACCAAATTCACCAGTTAAGTTTGCTATTGCACTTATTTTCTTAGCACTTGGTTTCATTACTATGATCCTGGCGCTTATGACACAAGGTCAAGGTGAGCACCTACAAATCAGCATGATGTGGTTAGTATTATTCTACTTATTCCACACGCTAGGTGAGTTGTGTTTATCTCCAATTGGCTTATCTATGGTGAGTAAACTTGCACCACTACGTTTAGCTTCAATGCTTATGGGTATCTGGTTCCTATGTACTGCGGTTGCAAACAAGATTGCAGGTTTCGTAGGTTCATTCCTAGGTGAAGGTGAAGAAGCGTTAGACAACGCGATGGGTATCTTCATTGGTTTAGGCGCAACTGCGGTTCTTTCTGCTGTTATCATGTACTTACTAAGCGACAAACTTGTAGCTTGGATGCACGGTGCTGAAGGCCAACACGAGCCACAAACTACTGAGCACATCCTAGCTGAAGAGCTAGAAGTGACAGCTGAAAAGCAATAATATTTATTCCCCGTAGCGCCCGCTGCGGGGAATTTCTCTCTCCCCTATTCCCTCTGCGCCCTTAAAACTGATACTATATTCTTATACTAATTTGGTATGGCAAAGGAACTGAGTAAGTGCGCTCTAACACTCAACTACTGGTCATTATTCTGACTAGCTTATTACTGACAGCATGTGGTGGCGATAAAACAACAAAAGAAGTCGCAGCAGCTCCTGATCAGTCTGGTTTAATTATTTCTGTTGAAAATGGTTTATCGGCTGAATTTGCACAGGGCGATGTCACACTTAATGCAATAAGTAACACGGTTACAACAGACACCACATTTACTTACACTGAGACAAGCGCTTCAAGCACAGATATAGAGCAAGGTATTGTCTCGAGCATTCATACCTTTCGCCCCAATAACCTGATATTTGCTGAGCCATTAAGTTTAGCGATTAAGTTACCAAATGAACAAACCAACCTTGCCTTTAGCATAGTGCAGTTAGTCGATGAGCAATGGCAAACTCTCACTACTGAACAAAGCGATGATGGATTTGCAGTCAGTGCTATCACAGAATTTGGTAGCTTTGCTTTAATTTCTCGCACCATTCCTTCGGTTAGTAAAACCATTGGCGAGCAATGTAATGACACAGCCAGTAACCAAACTGTACGCTTTATTCATGTTGCTGATTTACACGCGCGCTTTGGCTTTAAAGAGCAATTATTCAGCCGTATTCGCAGTTACTACGACAATGCAAAACTTGAAAACCCTAACACCTTATTCACCAATGGCGGTGACGATTATGAAAAAGGCACTGTAGCTGAACAAACCTCACAAGGGTTAGCCACAGTCGAAGCAATAAAAGCAATGGCCTTTGACGTACGAGTGATTGGTAACCACGACTATGCGTGGGGACCTGAGCAACTGCTGGACTTTGCCGATGACGATAATGCCATCGTGCTTTCAAGTAATACCGAATATGATGGTAGCAGCGATACGCCATTTGCCGGTGTCGATTTTTCAGTTGTCCAAGTTGGTTGTCTTCGAATTGGCTTTTTTGGTATGACTTCAGTGCCTTGGAATGAACTTGATGATCCTATCGAAGAGGAACCGATCCCTGATTTTATCGCTAATTTCAAAATGAATTGGCAGTGGCAAGAAGTGGCTGAGCAGATTGTTAACCAATACCGTCAAGATGTTGATTACATGGTCATGGTGAGTCACTTAGGTGAAGGCACTGACACCCGTATTGCACAAAATGTTGCAGGAATTGATTTAGTACTTGGTGGACATACCCATGGCGGTGAAAGCTATCAAACCTTAGATAACGGCAGCATTGTCATTCAGCCAAACTTTTTTGCTCAAGGGCTAACTGATCTTACCTTAACCTTTAACCTTGATGACAACACGCTTGCAGATGTTGATTACAATACCGTAGCAACAACCAGCATTACGACCCGAGATGAAAGCACTAAAGCCGCCATTGATGAAATCATGGGTCGCTATGCCCCAGATGCAAATACCGAAATTGCCGTTTCAGAAAATTACCCCACTGCAGAAGAACTCACGACGATTACTGCCAAAGCTGCCATGCAGCAGTTCCCTGCTATTGATGCGGCCTTGCTTGATGCAAGCCAAGTACAAGATCGCTGGCTACCAGGAACGTTAACCCAAGAAGACTTCCATGCCGCGTTTAAGGTTGAACGCCAACCATCGAATACCCCGGGCTTTAATTCAATTTATCAAGTCGCGGTGACTGGCAGCCAATTAAAAAACATGCTCGAAAGCCGACCTGAATGGGTCTCTTTAGTGCCTGATAACATTAATGATGTAAGTAATTACCACGTAGCTCTATTTAAAGGCCCAGCGCTTAATAGCGAATTATTCTTCCCAGCTCTGCCAAACTTAGAAGCGCAATTGGTCGCTGAAAGTTGGTGGCTGCTTGATAATTACGCACGAGCACGCACCAGCCAATGTTTATATCTCGATACCGATAACACGCTTAATGCGTGTAAAACGGATGATGCAGTCACTGTATGGAATTTTAATAATCCTGAGCAAGGGTTTAGCAGTGACTTTGGCCCTGCAACACTCAGCTTTTATGACCCTGAAGACAAAAACTGGGGGCCAGAGAATAGCCAATTTGCGACCACCACTGAACTTGAAATTACTGATTTACCAAGTGGAGCCTCTGGCGTGTTGTCCTTTGCTCGTCATAGCCCAACACAAGGCTTAACCTTAACGGCTAATAGTGCTGCTAATGGTGATTATCAAACAGAAGGCCTTATCGCTGATTACACCTTAGTGATGGATATTATGTGGCCAGAACAAAGCACCAATGAGTGGCGCTCATTACTACAAACCGATATCACTAATAGTGATGACGCAGACCTTTACGTCAGCCGAGATAACGCCATCGGTATTGCTACCAGTGATAGCGGTTACTTTGGCGAGCTTACAGCAAACAGCTGGCACCGTATTGCTTTTGTGTTTTATGCTGCTCCAAACAATGGTGCACTAAAAATTTATCTTGATGGCGAGCTAATTGGTATTAAAGATGAAGGTGAAATCAATGAGCGCTGGGCAATAAACAATGCGGCCTTACTTTTAACCGATAATGACTACGAAACTAAGCCGGGTTACTTAAACGCCTTGTTATTTGCAGGTCGTGCGATGACTGATGCCGAGATTGCCAATATGGGTGCTGCCCAGCAACAACTTAATTTTACGCAATCAACCCGTACCTTAAACCAAGTAGTTGAGCGTCATTATCAAGCTGCACCACAAATTATGAATAACCCTTGGTTACAACAACGCAGCAAGTTTTTTAACAAAGCGCGCCAAACCGTAAACTAAACTATACAATCGCCTTAATAAAAAAGGCCGTTTCAGGCCTTTTTTATTGCCTGAAAAACGCTGAAATTTACTATTAAATACATATAGATAACCATAAAGATGGTTAACCTCTTTTAGTCAACCTAGTGGCTTACTCACTGCCTTTGTTAGGGCAATTGCTGAAATTAAAATCATTGTCCCATTTAATTTACAAAGAAGGCTTTAGCTAAATAGTGCTGGGATCTTCCCCTTATCGAATTTCTGGTTAATCATCCGCTCATTACAGAACAATAATTCTTTTTTAGCGCAGTGCTTATAATTGCGGGAGTAATGACAATGAGCGAAGTAAATAATCCATTAGGCCTAATGGGCATTGAATTCACTGAATACGCAACACCTGATGCAGATTACATGGACAAAGTGTTTACTGATTTTGGCTTTTCAAAGCTAAAAAAATTCAAAGGTAAAGACATTGTTTACTACAACCAACATGACATTCATTTCTTACTAAATAATGAGCGTGATGGTTTCTCTGCTGAATTTGCTAAAAGCCACGGTCCAGCAATCTGTTCTATGGGTTGGCGTGTAGAAAATGCGCAAAAAGCATTCGATGTTGCTGTTGAGCGCGGTGCAAAACCTGCGACAGACTCAACACACAAAGATTTACCTTACCCAGCTATCTACGGTATCGGCGACAGCTTAATCTATTTCATCGAGCAATTTGGTGACAAAGGTTCTATCTATGAGTCAGACTTCGAAGATTTAAGTGAGCAAAACATTGTTGAAGACAAAGGCTTCATCCGTATCGACCATTTAACCAATAACGTTTATAAAGGCACTATGGAAACATGGGCTAACTTCTACAAAGACGTATTTGGTTTTACTGAAGTACGTTACTTCGACATTAAAGGCCAAAAAACAGCGTTATTATCTTACGCACTTAAATCTCCATGCGGTACTTTCTCGATTCCAATCAACGAAGGCAAAGATAACAACAACAACCAAATCGATGAGTACTTAAATGAGTACAATGGTCCGGGTGTACAACATTTAGCATTCCTTACTAATGACCTAGTAAGCTCACTTGATAAGCTTGACCAATCAACGATTGCTACGCTTGATATCATCCCTGAGTACTACGATACAATTTTTGACCGTGTGCCTTGGGTTAAAGAAGACAAAGAGAAGATCCGTAAGCATCAAATTCTAGTAGATAGCCAAAGCGAAAATTGTTACCTACTACAAATCTTCTCGAAGAACCTATTTGGTCCAATCTTTATCGAGATGATCCAACGTGTAGATGACGGCGGTTTCGGTGAAGGTAACTTCCAAGCGCTTTTCGAATCAATCGAACGAGATCAAGAGCGTCGTGGTGTAATCTAAATCATCATTATGAATAAAAAGCAGCGTGTGGTTTGGCTATATTCACACGCTGCTTTTTGTCGTTTTAAATTCTGTTTTAAACTAACTGTTTAAATTGCGTTGATTGCCTCCATATAGATAACTAACACATCAGCGCGAACAAATAAGGAAAGAGTATGAGCCTAATTAACGAAACCCACGATATTAATCTAAAAAGCTGGGTTGCATCTGCTAACGAAGCGAACTGTGACTTCCCAATTCAAAACCTTCCTTTTGCAGAAGTACGTCGTAAAAATTCAGACGAAGCGTTCCGTGGCGCTGTAGCAATTGGTGATCAAGTTATCGATTTAGCGAAAGTAAACGACCTTGGTTTATTCTCAGGTGATGCACAAGTTGCCGTTAAAGCAGCGAGCCAAGCTACATTAAATGAATTTATGGGCCTTGGTCAGCAATATTGGTCAGCACTTCGTCTTGCGTTATCAAAAGCATTACGTGAAGGTGCCGGTGAGCAAGCGCAATTAAGCGAAGCACTTATTGCTCAAGCAGATATCGAATTTGCGCTGCCTTGTCGCATTGGTGATTACACTGACTTCTATACCTCTATTTACCACGCAACAGCAGTAGGCAGCCTATTCCGCCCTGATAACCCACTTTTACCTAACTACAAATGGGTACCAATTGGTTATCATGGCCGTTCATCGTCAATTGATGTATCAGGTCAAACGTTCCACCGTCCTAACGGTCAAACTAAAGCACCAGATGCTGAAGTACCGTCATTCGGCCCTTGTAAACGCCTAGACTATGAACTTGAATTAGGTATTTACCTTGGTAAAGGTAATGAATTAGGCGATGCAATTGCCATTGAGAATGCTGAAAACCACGTATTTGGTTTCTGTGTATTCAATGACTGGTCTGCACGTGACTTACAAGCATGGGAATACCAACCACTTGGTCCGTTCCTTGCGAAAAACTTCGCATCGACTGTATCTCCTTGGATTGTTACTACAGAAGCACTGGCGCCATTTAGAACAAACTGGACACGTGATGAAAATGACCCGCAACCAATGGACTATTTAGAGTCTTCTCATAACCGTGAGTTTGGTGCATTCGATATCAAAATGGATGTACAAATCGAAACTGAAAAGATGCGTGCAGCTGGCGAAGCGCCAACACAAGTATCTAAATCTAGCTTCAAACACTCTTACTGGACTGTGGCGCAAATGGTGACTCACCACACTGTAAATGGCTGTAACTTCCAACCTGGCGACATGTTAGGTTCTGGCACTCAATCAGGCCCAGAGCACGAAGAAGCAGGTTCATTGTTAGAGCTATCACGCGGCGGTAAAGAAAAAATCACCCTTGCTAATGGCGAGCAACGTACTTTCTTAGAAGATGGCGACAACGTAATCATGCGTGGTTGGTGTGAAAAAGACGGTTTTGCACGCATTGGTTTTGGTTCAGTTGAGGGTACAGTGCTACCTGCCAAATGAAAATAACTCGCTATTTTCATTTACAAAACAAGTATTAAGGGCATTATTTGCCCTTTTTTATTTGCCATTTCTTTCTTGAGTTACAATTTTTTTCTGGCTTTTTTAAATCAGATTGCTATCTTAACTCGGTTATTAGTTAAATTTTGTACGCCATGTTAGTTAAACTTAAGTCTTTTTACCGCACGATTTTTCCAGCTAGACAGCTGTTGATCCGTCAAAATGGCGAAGTAAAGCACTTAGTGTTAGCGCCTTGGTTACAATTAACAACACTTCTGGTCATTTTAACAGCTATTGCTTGGTTAAGTATTTCAACGCTCCAGATCATGTCACAAGCCGACCAAATCATCAGCATCGAACAAAACCAACTCAGCAAACAACAACAGTGGCAAAAACAACGCTACCAGCAACAAGCTGCCTATGAAAAACAATTAGAGCAGTTGGCTATTCTTGAGCAAAAACAAGCGTTATTGCAAAGCATGATTGAGTCGCTACCAGAATCAATGAACAAACCTGCACTACCAACTAATGCAGAGCCATTGCTTTTACCTGTTAAGGAACACTCTGAGGAATTTCATGCTCCTTTAGAAGGTGAACAGCAGCCAAAACAAGTTAAACGCTTAGAAAGTATTCCTGAACGCTTAGTGCGCCTTGATGCCGCTTATAACAACAGCTTTGTGGTATTGGATGAGCAAATAAAACTTCGCCATCAAGAAATCGTTGCCATATTAGAGGGTGCAGGCCTTGATAGCAGCCTTGCCAATGCCTCGGTACTAGAAAGTTCAGATACAGCTCAAGGTGGTCCACTCGATTTATTTGATGAATCAAAAATTCCTGCTGAATTTTTAGCGATTGCAGATAACTTATTAGCGTTAAATAACTTAGAAAATTTACTCAGTGAATTGCCACAAACGCTCCCTGCTGCCGATTACTACATTTCAAGCAGTTTTGGCCTTCGTAAAGACCCATTGAATGGTCGTCGTGCATTTCATAAAGGGGTTGATTTAGCTGGTTGGCATAAAACCGAAATTTTTGCGCCCGCTAATGGTACGGTTCTTCGTGCTGGTCGTAATGGTGGTTATGGTAATTTTATCGAACTACAACACAAAAATGGTTTCATCACTCGCTTTGGCCACCTAAATAAAATTAAAGTAAAAAAAGGCCAAACGGTAACAAAAGATGATGTCATTGGCTTAATGGGAAGTACTGGCCGTAGCACCAGTACGCACTTACATTACGAAGTTTTAGTGAATGGCAAACATGTCAATCCAGTTAAAATAACAAAGGCCCTTTCTCGTGTTCGGTAGAAAAAAGCAACCAGCAGCTAGCTCGTCTGGCTCATCTTTAAAAAGAACCAACCATACTCCTTCAATTATTTCTGAAGACGTCCGTTTAACTGGTAGCCTTACTTGCCAAGGTGAAGTCCAACTTGATGGTCGGGTCGATGGTGATTTACATGTTAAACACCTAGTGATTGGTCATACTGGTGTGATTGAAGGCGTGATTGAGGCTGATAGTGTAACTGTCAAAGGTAAAATCTTCGGAACACTCATCGCCAATCAAGTGGTAATTGAAAGCACCGCAGAAGTCCATGGTGACGTATTTCATGACACCCTTAGCATTGAAGCGGGAGCAATCATTGAAGGCAGCTTAAAACATCGTCATGAAGAAGATAATGTGGCGCCTATTAAGCCTGAAGAACAAACCAGTTCATCATTACTCCCCGATGATGACAACGACTTGTCGTTTGTAAACAAACAAGCCGCTGATAAGTCTTAACGTTTTTTAGCAGTTACATACATTGTGATATCTGCTGTAAACACCAATTCATCGCGGCTGTTAAAAACCTTCACCGGTACTAACAAATCTTGCTTTTCTAACCACTCACTCGGTACTTCTATATCTGCAACTGCACGCATGTCTGTGTCAATTTTTGCTATATAATTCACTGTCATGCCTTTTGGGATCCAGCGGTGTGTTTTTGCCGGCACCGTCGCATCGACCATTAAACCTGCGCACAACTCAGCTATATTACACTGGGCAATAGCATGGATAGTACCAATGTGATTATGGATTGCTCGGCGGTTTTTAACGGTTGCACTGCAATGCCCTGCTGTTAAACCTGTGATCAATGGCTTTATTGAGCCGAAATAAGGAGCTTTAAAACAGACAGCTTTACTAAACAACCAATTACCTTTTGGCAGTGACTGACATTGAGTCCAGATTTTTAATAATGATGATTGTGAGCTCAAGACGATTATCCATTATTTTTTTGATGTGAGATGGAAATTAACACATCAGACCAGATAGCGAAATGGAAAATTTTTGTTAGCAGTTTTGATGATTACATATTTAGCTAAGTGAATGCTTTTCTTTTCCTTTAGGGGCACATAAAATACCGTTTTAAAGGAGAGCGAATGCAGTCACGCCAGCACAAAAACCTCAGTTTATTATTTATCCTCGGCCTTCTGGTTGTTTTTTGCCCATTAGGTATTGATATTTATCTTCCAGCATTTCCTACTATCGCTGAACAATTGAATGCGTCAGAAAAGCAACTTCAGCAAACCGTGGCTATTTTTTTGCTTACAGTCGGTCTTGGGCAGCTTATTGCGGGACCACTTGCAGATAAATTTGGCCGTAAACCTGTTGCGATTAGCGGTGTTACGATTTATGGGCTAGCTGCATTCTGGGCATATTTGGCGCCAGACTTTACCACCTTAATGATAGCAAGAGCATTACAAGGCTTAGGAGCATGCGCAACTTTTGTCGTCGCTTTTGCAATAGTTAGAGACAAATTTGGTAGTGAGCGTAGCGGACAAATCATTACTTACTTAAATGGCATTGTCTGCTTTATTCCTGCCCTTGCGCCTATTCTTGGTGCTTGGTTAACCGTACAATTTGGTTGGCGCATGAACTTTTTATTCATGGTCAGTTTTGCACTTGTTGGCCTATTTATAGTTTTGTTTCTCTATAAAGAAACCCGCCCTAAAGACAGTGTTTACAGTGGTCATATTCTCGACTTAAGGCGCTTTATACCTATTATCTCCACACCACTCTTTCTATTTCATAGCTTAATTTGTTTAGTGACTATGTCCGCTATTTTAGTCTTTGTAACCCTTGCTCCGGGTTGGATAATCACAGAGCTTGGTGGCAGTGTCACCGACTTTACTTTTTGGTTTACCTGTAATGCCGCCCTGAGCATTTTTGCAAGCTTCGTCATGCCCATATATATAAAGCGCCAGCCCAAACGAGCCTTAAAAGCAGGACTTATGTTGTTAGTATTGTCAGGCTGCATAATGCTGGCTTTTAGTCAGCAAAATTCAGTTTTAGCTTTAATGTTTCCTATGTTCTTGGCAGCTTTTGGTTATGCCTTAACACTTGGCTCATCGGCAGGTCGTGCATTGAGTATGTTTCCTAAACAAGCAGGCACAGCTTCTGCACTTATCGGCTTGATGCAAATGAGTGGCGCAAGTTTATTAGTGTTTATAACGCAATTTTTAAATTTAACGACACCTGTATTAATTGGCGTACATTTTTTGATGCTCACTCCTTTTACTTACTTATTACTTAAACATAAGCGCTTGTCATAAAAAAGTTTTACCATACTTTTAGCTAATATGGGTAAATGAGAATCGTTATACTTCATTTGCCCATTTAGCCATCCTTTTATATCTCACAGTTATAAAAATCACCTTTCTAGAATAATTTGTTCCGTTTTTGCGGATTATTTTTCTTGTACCCAACCGAAGATTAAACTATTGCTTACCCACGTTAACAATTGGTTAACTAAATGACATGTTTGGGATACGAATTATGAAAAAGAATAAATTAGCATTAGCACTGATCATCAGTGGACTATGTGCAGCAGGAACTGCAAACGCAGCAAATGACCGTTACATCATCCAAGTAGACAACAATAAAAAAGGCGTAGTCAAAGCACTCGCTAAAAAGCTCGGTGGTGATATTAAAGTTGATGGTAATGGCTTCATTGCAGCGCAATTCTCAGGTCATGACCTAGCGAGCGTGAAAGGCTTATTAAACAACCCTCACATCAAACTGATTGAAGAAGACCAAAAACGTGTGCCAATGGCGCTTTATAACGATGACGCGGGTAATGCTATGCAGCAGCAGCTGACCCCTTACGCAGTTTACCAATCACAAGCAGACCAAGTTACTTTTGATGCAAATGCTGGCATGAAAGTGTGTGTAATTGACTCAGGTCTAGATGCTTCGAATCCTGATTTCATTTGGGGTAATATTACTGGTGACAACGACAGTGGTACTGGTAACTGGTTCGATAATGGTGGTCCTCATGGTACTCACGTCGCCGGAACAATTGGCGCAGCAGATAATAATGTAGGTGTGGTTGGTATGGCACCTGGCGTTGCAATGCACATCATCAAAGTATTTAATGCTGAAGGCTGGGGTTACTCTTCAGATTTAGCACACGCAGCGGACTTATGCTCTCAAGCAGGTGCAAATATTATTAGCATGAGCCTAGGTGGTGGTGGTTCAAATAGCACCGAGTCTAATGCGTTTGCTAACTTCACAAGTGCAGGCGGCTTAGTCGTTGCTGCGGCAGGTAATGATGGTAATAACGTACGTTCATACCCTGCAGGCTATCCATCAGTAATGATGGTAGGTGCAAATGATGCGAACAACCAAATTGCAGATTTCTCGCAATTCCCTAGCTGTACGTCTGGTCGTGGTAAACGCGCTACTACAGATGAAACTATCTGTGTTGAAGTAACAGCAGGTGGTGTTGATACTCTTTCTACTTACCCTGCAGGTATGGCCACTTCGGCTAGCTTAGCAGCAGATGGTGCGGGCTTTGCAACTTCATCAATGGAGAACTCAGGAAATGCATCAGGCACGGCTTATTACATGGGTACTGCTGAAAGTGTAGATTCTGGCGCAGCTGGCAAAATCTGTATGATTGACCGCGGAAATATCTCGTTCTATGACAAAGTGAATAACTGTGAAAACTCAGGTGGTATCGGCGCTGTTATCATTAATAACGAAGCAGGCATGTTATACGCTACATTAGGCGATACTAACGATACAACAATTCCTGCTGTAGGTGCAGCACTTGAAGACCGTTCAGCACTTCTTTCAAGTACAACAATTGATATCGCAATTGGTACCAGTGATTATGGTTTCATGAGCGGTACATCAATGGCGACGCCTGCTGTATCTGGTATTGCAGCACTAGTTTGGTCAAACCATCCTGAGTGTACTGGGACAGAAATTCGTGATGCCTTAAAAGCGACAGCACAAGACCAAGGCGCTTCTGGTCACGATGTTTACTTCGGTCACGGTATTGTTAAAGCAGCTGATGCAGATGCATACCTAATGGCAAATGGCTGTGCAGGTGGCAATAATGGCGGCGGCACAACTCCTGGTAGCGATGATATTAGCCTTTCTACGTCAGGTTATAAATCAAAAGGCACTGCGTATGTTGATTTAAGCTGGAATGGCGCAGCAACAAGCACAGTTGATGTATACCGTAATGGTAGCAAGGTAGGCTCAGTGGCAAACACTAACAGCTATACTGACACTATCACATCGAAAGGCGGTGGTACTTACACTTACCAAGTATGTGAAGCACAAAGCACAACTGTTTGTTCAAACAATAGCTCAGTGACGTTCTAATACTTTCCCCAACCCAAATCAGCGGGCATTGATTGCCCGCTTTTTCTTTTTCTAAAAGCTTGTTAAGATCAAATACCTAGCTTTTTAACTTTGTGCCAATGATCAATCCAGAATCGTTACTGTCGTTTTTAGGCGCCAGTTTTTTAATTGCCGTAGCTCCCGGCCCTTCTAATGCATTTTTAATGGCGCAAACCTTTGCAAATGGCCGTAAAGCCGGAATGCAAAGTGCCTTTGGTTTTGCCTTAGGTGGTGTGGTGCATACTATTTTGGCAGTAGTAGGTTTAACGGCAATTTTAAAAGCATCCACGGTAGCATATACCACAGTTCAGTATTTAGGCGCGGCCTACCTTTGCTACCTAGGTATAATGACCTTAAAGGATACCTTCACAGGGCCTGAACCAGACTGCAGCGAAAAGCCTCATGTTAGCACCAGTAAAAAACAAAATGTGATGTTTCAAGCCATGATGACCGAGGTACTCAATCCGAAAGTTGCCTTATTCTTTATTGCTTTTATTCCTCAGTTCGTCGATCCGAGCTTGTCTTCAACGACATTTCAACTCGCTTTCTTTGGATTACTCTACCCGCTTTTTGCTTTTCCAATCGACTGCACGTATATTTATTTCGGCGATAAGATAGCCAGTTATTTTCGTGAACATCCACAAGCCCAAATTTGGATTGATCGGATCACGGGACTAGTTTTTATTGCGTTAGCAATTAACCTATTGATATAAGAGCACTTATGGAACAAAAACAACAAGCTTTACCCGCCAAAAAGAATATTGCCCTCGTAGCCCATGATGGCAAAAAAGCAGCCCTTCAGGCATGGTGTGAAAAGCACCTGGATATTTTAAGTAAGCACACGCTATACGGTACAGGAACAACGGGTCATTTAATCGAGCGCACAACAGGGCTTGAAGTGATAAAGCTATTAAGTGGTCCTATGGGTGGCGATCAACAATTAGGTGCTAAAATTGCTGAACATGAGGTGCATGTGTTAGTTTTTTTCTGGGATCCACTTGCATCGCAGCCCCACGACCCTGATGTAAAAGCATTACTTCGTTTAGCTGCGGTTTGGAATATTCCTGTTGCCTGTAATGAAGTTAGTGCCGATATGCTATTAAGCTCCCCTATGATGGAGACAGAGCTTTGCCGCACGTTGCCAGATTACGAAAAATACCTCGCAACGCGCCAAGTGACTCTTTAATTATTAAAGTTGTATACCTAAGTGGGGCGATTAGCTATAAAGCTTGTGCGCCCACTTAGTTAAACCTGCAGTAACACTACCAAAGTGATCCCCGTTCAGCATATTAATATCACCTAAATGTGATTTTAACGCAGCCTTGATCAGCGGTGATTGCGCACTACCACCCGTTAAGTAAATTACATCCGGTGTTGTGCCTGCCTCTTGAATCGCTTGTTTAGCTAAGCTCACTATCTGGCTTATTGAGTCATCAACAGCTAAAGCTAAGTCTTTTAGCGTTAAGCATTGCATTAAATCTGAATCTAAGAAACGCAAGTCTGTGGTAAATTCGTTCGCTGACGAGAGTGCAATTTTTGCCGCTTCGCCTTGCTGCACTAATTGATGACCCTGCTTATTTTGCTGCAATTGAATTAAGCGTTTAAAAAGCGCTGGCTCTTTAACTTCACGAACTTGAGTCAATAACTCACGATGATGGGCATCGCTATAAAACTGGCTTTGCAGGTTTACATCATTGATTTTACACGCTTGCCAAAACGGTTGGTTCGGCAGCGGAAGACCCGATTTAAACTCAGTACCTAAACCTAATAATGGCATTAAACCATGAAAGCTCAGGGCAATATCTAAATCATTTCCACCCACACGCTTGCCACTGTGGGCTAAAAAATCATTATCACGACACTGCTTTTCACGGAAGCTCGGCCCCATTTGTACGAATGAACAATCACTGGTACCCCCGCCAATATCTACAACCAATACTTTTTGGTCTTGCTGTAATGAAGTTTCATAATCAATCCCTGCCGCTAGCGGCTCATATAAAAACGACACCTCTTTAAAGCCTGCGCGCTTTGCTGCTCGTTCTAAAATTCCCAGTGCTTGCTGATTAGATTCTTCACCACCAACTGATTGAAAGTTTACCGGTCGTCCGATTACCGTTTCTGTTAATGACTCTTGCAGTGACTGCTCTGCACGCTGCTTAATTTTTAAGATCATCGCCGTAGCAATGTCTTCAAAGAAGTTTATTTGACCTTGCTTTAAGCCCACAGCACCAAAGAATGATTTAGGTGATTTTACAAAGTAACCTTCTTCAGGAAATTGCACATACTCGCTAATTGCTTCACGACCGATGAATAAGGTCTCATCACCAGCTTGAATATCTAAATCTGATTTAATGCGAGGAATGGTATTTAAAAGCGCATTGCGCTCAGTTTTAAAGTCATGCTCAAATGGGCTACCAGTGAGGTGCTTTGCCACAAAATCGACAACTAAAGCACTGTGATGAGTATAAAGTGTTGAGGGTAAATACTGCTTACCTTGTTCAAGCGGCACTAATGACACTTGTTGCTCGTTATCCATTACACCGATTGCACAATTTGAGCTACCGTAATCAAAGCCTGCAAACATTCTAGCACCTATACATCAATAAAAAGGCCGCGAAATTTACCATAGTCGCAGCCATTTTTGAATGACGCTAAGGTGTTTCATGTAAAAAGCTTGCAAATCGTGGCAAACCATTTTTAGTAAAACCATGATATTTATAGGTAATGGTACTACCTATGGCTGGCGGTGACTTTCTTTGCTGATCAGAAAACCCCGAGCCAATTTTAAATTCAGTACCATCACTGTTGCGCACCTTGAGTGCGCCAAGCATATTTTTATACTTACCTTTTCCTGCAACATAACCGATTACAACCGCTTCAGCGTCAAAATAGGGTTTTAACTTTAACAATGCATCACTGCGTCCCGCACTATGCTTAGCAGCCGCTAGATGCAGCATCACGCCCTCAGCACCTTGCGCTATTAGCTCATCCATAAACAAACTAAGTTGCTTGTTATCGTTAAAGTGCGTTTGCTCCACTGCTTTAATATGTTCACTTTGCAGCTGATTTACTAACCGCGAGTAGTCCTCAAAGCGCTGACTAAATGGTTTTGTCGCATCAGGCATATCAAATATCATATAGCTTACTGTTTGCCATTCAGTATCAATAGGAATGGCTTTTCGAACGATACCTCTCAAAGTGGCAAAATCTTGGCGCTTAGTCCAAAGTTCTCCATCAAGCCAAACCCTAGGAAGTGGCTCAGTAAACCAGTCAGGGGCATAAATTGGGTTACCGTTTCGGGTTACTAATTGACTCCCTGTCCAAATAGCTCGAATGCCATCATATTTTTCACTAACTAAATACTCGCTTACATTGACCCTGTCAGCTTCATAGACGTTTGCTAAAAGTACTGAAGGGGCTTGTTGAGCTTCGACCGAGAGGCTTAATAATAAAGTGATTGCGCACATCAGCGCACGAGTGATCATAACCATCATTGCTTCCTTGCAAATTTGTAAGTTTTAAGTAGCTTTCACGACTTAATAAATGCTGCTTAGTAATAGCCGTTTAATTATAGGTTAGTTTGTAGCCATTTGAAAAATTCGCCCAAATCAGCAAACACCCCCGCCGCTTTACTAAAGTCATGTTCTAAAGTGAAATGATTCGGCACCGCATACACAGCAACAGCGGCATTACTTGCGGCGGTGACACCGGTAAAGGTATCTTCGACTGCAACGGCTTCATTAGCGGTTATATTTAACGTATCAAGTGCCAATTGGTATGGGTCACCAGATGGTTTAGGATTGTTAACATCATCTTTGGTAACCACACAATCAAACCAATCAAAAATACCATAGCCTTTTAAAATAGGATAGGCTTCATCTTTTGCACTGCCTGTTACTAATGCCATTTTTAAACCACTGGCTTTTACTTGCTCAAGCACTGCTTTTGCATGAGGCATATAGGCGGGTAAATTAGTACTAACAAAGCGCCCAAATGCAGCATATTTATCATCGGTTAGCTGCTGCGGAGTGATACTAAGCCCATAATTTTCAACAACTTCCTTTGCAGCTTCAAGAGTTGGTCTACCAGAAAAGCGCTGACAAAACGTGGCCTCATCATACTGCACGCCAAAAGGGGCTAGTAAATCATTCCAAATATTAAAATGCACACTTTCAGAGTCGACAAGTGTGCCATCCATATCAAACAATACTGCTTTTAAAGTCATCCTCATTCCTTTTACAGTCTAAAAAATAAAAGGTGCCATTTGGCACCTTCGATAAATATAATTTGTTACTCAGTTAAACCCGCAGGTGGCTCAGCAAACGCTTCTTCGCCTGTTTCTACATCAACCAGCTCGTAACCGCGTTGTTTTCTTACCACTTTTAATACTGGCTTAGAAAACGCTGTTTTTAAACGATCAGCGTCTGCTTCAAGTTCTTCGACTGTATTACCAAATGGCGCTGCACCGGTTTCTGACCAGTTAGTCACTTTGCCATTTAAGTTATATTCAACTTCATGTATTTGATATTGTGCCGCTTCATCTTTTGTTGCTTCACAAAAAATTACACGGTAGTTCCAAAATCCAGCCATACTTCTTCTCTTTCTCAAAATTTAATGCTGCCACTTTAGCAGTTACAAACACGATTATAAACGAAAAAACCCGCTATACAGCGGGTTTTGATAGGACTTATTCTTTCAGCTTAGAAGAAGCTTACTTTGAACTCAGCACCGATGTAACGCTCTTCGTTCACCATTGCTGTGTTGTTATTGAAATCGATAGCGCCGATTGATTGTTGCTCGTCGAACATGTTACGAACGAATGCTGATACTTCATATTCGTTGTCGCCTTCAGCCCAAGCGTAACCGGCACGTAAACCAACTTCAGTTAATGGCTTACCTTCAAATTCAACTGACTCGTATAAGAAGTAATTGATTTCGCTACGGTAAGACACGTCAGCGTATGTGAAGAATTCACCGTCAGCTACTTCGCGGCTATAACGTAATGTTAGGTTAGAGATCCACTCAGGTGCGTGCGGTAAACTATTACCATCAAGAATAGCTTGACCTGCGCTGTTTAAAGAATTTGTAACAGTACACTGAGCACACACGTCAACGGCTAAGTCTTTATCGTCAAGCTCAGTATTGTTGTAGCTTAAGTTAAATGTTGCGTTTAGGTTGTCAGTTAATACCCACTCAGTGTCTAACTCAAAACCGTAACCAGTTGTCTTATCAGCATTAACTAAACGGTTGAAGTTTGCACCACCACCTACAGCTGTTAATTGTTGGTCATCCATTGTGTAATAGAACACTGTGGCATTTACACGACCTTGGCCGTCAAGAACGTCTGATTTGATACCTGTCTCGAAAGACGTCACAGTTTCAGACTCAGCAACAGTTACTTCATCACCGAATAAGATACGACCCTGAATACTTGGTGCACGGAAGCTGTTCGCAACACGTGCGTACCAGTTTACGTCGTCGTTGATCTTATAGTTAGCAGATAGATCCCAGCTAACGTGATCGTCACTTGGGTTTTCTGAAAGGAAAAGCGCACCGCCACCAGCAGGGCTTAAAGTACGGTTCGCAGAGAATTCTTTCTCGTCATCTGAGTAACGAAGACCCGCAGTGATTTTTAGATCATCAGTGATTGTGTAATCTAATGAGCCGAATACCGCCCATGCTTTGGTATCTTGTTGCTGGATAACATAGCCGTTTAACTCACCTGGCGTTGAACCATAAGTGTCGTAGCTGAAGTTTTCGATCGTTAGCGCTTCATCAAAGTAGAATACACCTACTTGGAAATTTACGTCGCCAGCATAGTTGCTAGATAAACGAAGTTCTTGCGTGTACTGGTCTTGATCTGGAATACCGTCAGCACTTTCAGAATAGAATGGAATAAAACCAGGACCCATATCTGGTAAGTAGCTAGCACCGTAACCGCCGTCGATATCAGCGCGAGAATAGATTTCAGCACTTTCCCATGCAGAGATTGACGTAAGTGTTAAATCGTTGATATCCCACTCAAGCTTTAAGCTTGCACCTTGAGATTCAACTTGCTGAGTCGCACGAGAAGCAGCATCGTGGTAAACCACGTCGTGCTCAAAATTATCTACTAAATCGTTAGTACCAGCTTTGATAGCATTACCACGGAATGCGATTGGCGTACCATCCATATCACGTACATGGTAATTGAAAAGACCAGTGAAGTCGTCGCCTTCATATAAGAATTGAACACGTGCCGCTTTCTCAGTGTAACCACCTAATACGTCATCTTGTTCAAAACCTGGTGCACGATTATCAATATAATCATCTTTTTCTTGCCAAAGAACAGAAACACGTGTTGATAAACGATCTGTTAAGCCACCGCCAACAGCACCTTCAAAATCAACTGCGCCACGGCTACCGTAAGATACTGAGCCATAGCCTTCAAATTCTTGTGATGGTTTAACTGTATCAAATTTAACAAGACCAGCCGGTGTATTACGGCCGAATAAAGTACCTTGTGGGCCACGAAGAACTTCTACGCGTGCTACGTCAAATACAGGGAAACCTTTTAAGATAGCGTTCTCTTGAACTACTTCATCTACCACTAAAGAAACAGGTTGTGAAGCATTTAGGTCAAAGTCAGTATTACCTAGACCACGAACATAAAAGCGTGGGAATGAACGACCAAACGAAGATTCAATTGATAAGCTTGGGATCTTCGCGTTCATGAAACGAATATCCATACCAGCTGAGCTGTATGCATCTAAGCTGTCACCTTGTAAAGCAGATACAGCTACAGGTACTTCCTGTGCGTTTTCTACACGTTTACGAGCGGTGATTTGAATAACTTCTAATTGATTGTTTTTTGCTGCTGAGGCTTCGTCTGCAGCAAGAGTTGAAAATGAAGTACCTGCTACGGCAGAGAACAACGTTGCATTGATAAGTGTTGCTAACGTAGATCTTTTCATTGCTTTCATGTCGGGTTTTAACCTTTTTTATGCACTCTTATTCAACGGTGATGATGTTGCGTCAATTCATTTGACGGGCTCGGCCAATTTTTCGCGCCTTGTAATAAGCTGCGCGGACCTCTTAATCGAGAGTGCAAAACGAAGTAAAGAGGCTGAACGAACGCTGACGATTATAACACTTTATGACACTTTTACTGCATTAAAAATTATAAATATACAATTATTTTACAACAATTAGCGGCAACATCGCCGCATTTAGAAGATTTTATGCAATTATTTTTGATTAAAGCGGACATATGTCCTGTCCATCTAATCACGACAATGTGTAGACATCATGCACAAATGAGAGCCACTTTCATTTACCCCTTTTTTAGCAACTAATCAGTTACACGTGCGAATTCTGGATTAGCTAATTCGCACTCATGCTCATTTAATAAGCCTAAAATTGCTAAGTTTAATTCTTCTATTACTTCCATATAAAATGCAAAGTCGACAGTCTCTACGTAGCTTAGTACATCCACTTGTAAAGCCCAAGGCGAGAAAGCTTTAAAACGAACCCTGCAAGGCTCAAAGGCGATATGTTTATGTTGTTCTAAAAGCTCTCTTACCGCTTGCATAAACGAGATTAGATTTTGTTGCTTGGTATTCGCACTGAGCATCAATTTCGGCCTATAAGAAATACGCTCTCTTTCAGAAACATTCTCAAGCTGCATATCAACGAACTTTGCATTCGCCACATATATTACAGAGCGGTCAAGAGTGCGAATTCGAGTTGCTCTCAGTCCTATTTCTTCAATTGTGCCTAGCTGGCTACCAAATTTACATAAACTGCCAATTTTAACTGGTGCTGAAATATAAAGTGTGATGGCCGCTATAATATTTTCCACCGTTTTTTGCGCAGCCAGCGCGATGGCTAAACCACCGATCCCTAAACCAGCTAATAGCGTTGTGGCATTGAATCCTAAGTTTTCAAACCACATAAATAGCAAGATAATTACAATTGAGGTTTTTACAACGTTACTAATTGGGCGAAGTAAAAAAACCACTTGGGGCCTATCTTGCTTAATGAAGCGCTGACCAAGTCTATGCTTCACTATGTCAACTGTACGAAGGCATATCCAACCCCATGCAATCAAAAGTACTGTTGCACCATGAAATAAAGCGAGTACAGCAATCGTTACATTCGACTGATCACTCAAAGAACGCGACATTAATACAGCCAGCAATAAGCAAACTGGCCCATTGATGAACGCTATCACATCTTTTTCGACTGGCACTTTTAAATGGGCAAGTATAAAAGTAATAATACGCGTCAAGATGATTGCTATTGCAAGGAAAAGCAAAAAACTAAAAACAAAATATACCCATTGCCAAAGTAGCACACCTAAAAACTCAACATCTGGCAAGTTTTTATATAACCACTCGCCGACATGGCTATAGCCATACTCTTTCGTCAATAAGGGAATTTGGCTTACCGTCGCATTCGATATTTTCCAGATGCGATTGCCACTTTCTGGGTCTGGAATCAACTGTAATAAGATTTGCACAGTACCTTGTGAGGTTGAGATTTCCCCCACTAAATCACGATAACTTGGCACACTTTCTTTTTGTTTTCCTTCGGGTTTATTACTTAAGTTATCAATGTCGACCCAGAGTGTACGATCAAGTACTACAGATAAGTTCTCAGCTAGTTGAAGCTGCCCTATAATAGACACATCCTTAGGTAAATTTCGAAAATCAAGATACTGAGCAGCCCGTTCAAAGTCACGAGCTCTGGCCGCTTTCAAGTAACCCTGCATTGAACTTCTTGGTGTCATTCGACCATATGTGTCGAAAGGTAAATCATCCTCTAAAGCCGTTTCTTTTTCTTCGCTGGCTGCAGGAGAACTGACTTCAGGCTCTTGCTTAGCTGCTTTTTGTTCACTTTGCTCTTCCTTGTTGTCTTTATCTATTAAGGACTTAACGGTAACTTCAGGTGTGGTTGTTGCCCATAATGGCGCATTGAACAACAGTAAAAAACACACTAATAACTTACTAAATTGTAATGAAAACTTTGTATTACAACGGCTCACACTTTGTTCCTAGTCTTATAAACATTAAATCGCTGAAATAATCAGCTAATTAAATTAGAGCACGGTTTGTGTAACTGTACAAAAAATAATTAAAAATCTTTGCAAGTAAGCGCTGAGATGTTAGTTATATAGAGACTAAAGCAAAGGAAAACGATAATGCAGATTTCAAGTTCACTAATCCCCCATTGGTCATCATTAATGATCCACGGTGTCATCGCTATCATTTTTGGTATTTGTGGTTGGTTTGCCCCAGAAGCCTCATTAGCGATTTTGATGTTTATTTTCGCCGCTTACTTTTTTGTCGATGGTGCCATTAGAACTTGGTTAGCTATTGCTTCAAAAAATGAAAACCCACTTTGGTGGATGCTATTAGTTGGTGGTCTAATTTCAATTGCAGCTGCACTTGTGACCCTGTTTGCTCCCAACGTAACGGCTATCTTAATGCTGTACTTTATTGCCGCATGGGCTATTGCTATTGGTGTGATTGAGATTGTTATTGCCAGTAAACTACGCAAAGAAATCACTAATGAGTGGCTGTTAATTGGCAGCGGTATTATTTCGATTATCTTTGGTGGATATCTGATATTTAACCCTGGCGCGGGCATAATCACCCTGCTTTGGCTCGTTGCCAGCTACGCCATCGTGTTTGGCATAATGATGGTACTATTAGCACTTAAGCTGAAAAAAATGCAACACTCTCAAATATAAAACAAAAAAGGAGCTGTTTAGCTCCTTTTTTATATCAATCAAATCAGGACTGATTAATCAGCGCTGTTTTCTTCTTGATTGTGTAACTCTAAACTCGCAGACATCGCATTTTCACGCGTTGATTTCGCTGAATCATTACGTAAACGGTCAATGTGGTTCAGGTAGTCTTGGTCGATATCACCAGTGATGTATTGACCATCAAATACTGATGTTTCAAAACGGGTGATTTCTGGATTTTCTTGGCTTACTGCCGAGATTAAGTCATCTAGCGATTGATAGATAAGACCATCTGCACCAATGCTTGCGTTGATATCTTCAACTTCACGGCCATGAGCAATTAGCTCAGCTGCCGATGGCATGTCGATACCATAAACGTTCGGGAAACGAATCTCTGGCGCAGCTGAAGCGAAGTAAACGTTCTTCGCACCTGACTCACGAGCCATCTCAACGATTTGTGCTGACGTTGTACCACGCACAATTGAATCATCAACAAGTAATACGTTTTTACCCTTGAACTCGCGGTCAATGGCATTCAGTTTTTGACGAACTGACTTCTTACGCATTTCTTGGCCTGGCATGATGAACGTACGACCAATGTAGCGATTTTTAACGAAACCTTGGCGGTATGGCAGGTTAAGAGCAGACGCAATCTCAAGCGCTACATCACATGATGTTTCAGGGATAGGAATGACAACGTCGATGTCTTTATCAGCCCATTCACGTGCAATTTTTTCACCTAACTTAGTCCCCATGTTTACACGTGTTGCATAAACAGACATACGGTCAATCGTTGAATCTGGGCGCGCAAAGTAAACGAACTCAAAGATACACGGTGCGTAAGTTGCTTTTTCAGCACACGATTGTGAGAACAGCTGACCATCTTCAGTTACGTAAATTGCTTCACCTGGTGCAACATCACGAACAAACTCAAAGCCGTCGGTTTTTAAAGCAACGCTTTCTGATGCAAACATGTACTCAGTACCGTTTGCTGTTTCGCGCTTACCAAAAACCAGTGGGCGAATGCCGTTAGGGTCACGAAATGCAACAATACCATGACCAATGATCATCGCAATCGTTGCATAGCCACCTGTTACTTTATTATTAACTTCAGTTACCGCAGTGAAGATATCTTCCGCATCAAGTTTCAGCTTGTTTGATTTACTTAACTCATGCGCCATGATGTTAAGTAAAATTTCAGAGTCAGACGTTGTATTAACATGACGGCGAGCTTCTGAAAATAGTTGCTGCTTTAATGCTTCTGCGTTTGTTAAGTTACCATTGTGCGCAAGTGCGATACCAAATGGCGAGTTAACATAGAAAGGTTGCGCTTCTGACGAGCTAGAAGAACCAGCTGTCGGGTAGCGAACATGGCCAATACCAATTGTACCTTGCAGACGTTTCATATGACGGGTATGAAATACGTCTTTTACTAGGCCATTGGCTTTACGTAAGCTAAACGTGTTGTTTTCAATGGTAATGATGCCAGCTGCATCTTGACCGCGGTGTTGCAAAACAGTTAAGCCGTCATATAACGCCTGATTAACAGGAGAAGTTCCGACTATGCCAACGATACCACACATTAAATTTATCCTCGCCGATTAACGGTTTACAGAATTTAAAAAGCTCGAGTTGTTTTCGAGGTACGAGAAGAACCACTCAACAACAAAGCCAAATTCTGGAATCAAAATAGAGTTGCCCCACCAATGCGTATTAGGTGCACCGGTAAAAGCATCAAGAAAGAAGAGTAACGCGCTTACGACCAACACGCCACGAAGAGCACCAAACACTATGCCGAACACACGGTCTGTGCCAGATAAACCAGTACGTTGTACAAGTTCACCTAAAATATAGTTTAGTAACCCACCCAACAGGAGTGTCGCAAAGAATAATATGGCTATTGCGGCTGCATTTCTTAAAAGGGGTTCTGAAATACTTGTTAGGAAGGATGCTAAATATTGGTAAAACAAGCTAGAGATGATAAATGCGCCAGCCCATACAGCTAATGACATTGCTTCTTTTACAAAGCCACGTATTAAGCCGATGATAGTGGATAGTGCAATAATACCAAGTACGGCGTAATCAACCCAGATCATAAGAACCAACTAGTCGTTAATTTGGGGCGCATTCTATACCCAAACCACCTGTGGATGCAAGAATTCAGCATGAGATAAAACGCATTTAGGCAAGGCATTGATTGTAGGGAATGGTGTCCCCTTGTCAAAATCAATAACGCAGAATAAATGCGTTTTAGCCATGCCCTTCGGGCGCTTCACAGGGCTTCCACTACTGCGTTGTAGCAATTTGAAAGGTACCTACATTCCTGCATCGCCACGCCTTGTATTGAAAACCCTGTGATAGCGCTGAATCATGGATCCACAGGTGGTTTGGGTATTTGAGCTATGCTCAAAATGCCAGATCATTTTGTAATTTCAAACTGAGTAACTTTGCCATTTAACTTGGTTAACTGCTTTAACTCAGTAAGCTTACTCTCTAACTCTTTCTTGCTAAGTGAAGGGCCTACAAAGACTTTTGTAAGTGTGCCGTTCGGGGTTTTGACTGGCCGAGTGAAGGTTTTGAAACCATTCGCTTTTAATTTTTCCTGTAGTGATTTCACATTAGGTGCGTGGGAAAAACTCCCCAGCTGAATGACATAAGCCATTTGTGTGAGGTTCTCTTCTGGCTTACGAGTTGGCTCTGGGGTTTTAGCGATTGGCTTTGCTGGTTCTTGCACTACAACTTTTGGCTCAGCTTTGGTAATGACAGGCTCATCTGTTGAGGCTTCAACCATTTTCGGCGCATCATCAATTTGCTGGGTTTCATTAGTAACAAGTTCAGTATCGTTTGCTTGAATATCTTCAACCGAAATTTGCGAAGGTTGCTCCGCTGAAGATACTTTATTATCAATCGCTTCTTGCAAGTCAATGGTAGTGAACTCAGGACGTTCAGGAATTGCTTTAAAGCCTTCTTTATAATGAACCTTTTCACCATCCAAAATGTTTGGGATGAAGACAATAGCCGCCACAACCACAATCGTGGTTCCTACTAAGCGATTAATAAACCCTGCGTTCACCGATTTCCTCTCTATTTTTTAAAGTAATTGATCGCTGCAGCCACAGTTATAAATGAACCAAACACAATCACTAACGTGTTTTCATCGACATTTGGTAATAACGTATCTAGCGCAGTTTCAACACTCGCATAGTGCGTGCTTGGCGCTGTTGATGCGGTTTCGGCTAATGCTTTAGCAAGATTCTCAACCTTGTCTCCACGGAAACAATCTAAGCTTGCTAACGACCACTGATCAACAACATTCGCCATGGCCGACATAGCAGCCACCTTATCTTTATCTGCAAGCATAGCGACTAATGCATGAATTTTAAACCCTTGATCTTTATACACGCTTAATTTGCGTGCCAAATATCGAGCAGATTCAGGATTATGCGCAACATCGGTAAAAATAAGCGGTTGCTCACTTAACTGCTGAAAGCGACCTTCGACAATAAGGTTAGCTAAGCAGTCACGTACTTGTTGCTCGCTTGGCAGTAGGTCAAGTTTTGCTAGTAAGGTCAACGCGGTTGCTGCATTTTGACAAGGGATCGCAGGCTTAGCTAAGCGCCAGTCTTTATCTTGGTACTGCCATTTAAAGCCTTCACTGTCTTCTGTGAATATGAAGTCACGACCTGAAAGCACCATATCAGCGTTAATTTCGTTGCCATAATCAGTTACTGTGTGTGGAATGGCTAAATCGCCAACAATAGCAGGCGTATTGGTGCGGAAAATGCCAGCTTTATCGTAACCAACAAGTTCACGGGTATCACCTAGGTATTCTTTATGGTCTAAATCTATGGTGGTGATCACACAAGCATGTGGTTTAACGATATTAGTGGCATCGTAACGACCACCAAGGCCGACTTCTAACAGTACATAATCAACGGCGTGACGTTTAAAAATAGCCAGTGCACCTAAGGTACCGTACTCAAAATAAGTTAGTTGCGTGTCAGCACGGCCTTTTTCTAGCATATCAAAAGCATCAACATGGAATTGATCATCAAGCTCTTGGCCATTAATACGTACGCGCTCGTTGTAACGAATAAGATGCGGCGAAGCATAAGTACCCACACTAAAACCCTGTGCAAGTAATAAGCTTTCTAGGCAACGGGCAGTGGTCCCTTTACCGTTAGTGCCTGCAATAAGGATTATTTTGCTTGATGTATCAAGTAAACCTACTTGGTTTGCCACGCGTTCTACGCGCTCTAACCCCATTTCGATATTGGCAGGATGGACATTTTCTAAATAACAAAGCCAATCATCAAGGCTTGATGATTGGCTAGGAAGGATTTCTGTCATAGCGTTTAATCAGTTAAGCTGAAATTTACGCTACTCTATGCTCTTGTTCAGTAGAAGGCAAGTTCATAAATTTCGCTAAGATACGTGCAAGGGTGTCACGCATTTCACGACGGTCAACAATCATGTCGATTGCACCGTGCTCTAGCAAGAATTCACTGCGTTGGAAACCTTCAGGAAGCGTTTCACGTACTGTTTGCTCGATTACGCGAGGACCCGCAAAACCGATAAGCGCTTTAGGTTCAGCAACGTTTACATCACCAAGCATTGCCAGTGATGCAGATACACCACCCATTGTCGGATCAGTTAATACTGAAATAAACGGTAAGCCTTTTTCGCTCATTTTCGCAAGCGCAGCACTTGTTTTAGCCATTTGCATTAATGACATAAGTGCTTCTTGCATACGTGCACCGCCTGATGCAGAGAAACAAATAAGTGGCATGTCGTGCTCTAAACATTGGTCTACAGCTTCAACAAAACGAGCACCTACTACTGACGCCATTGAACCACCCATAAACGAGAACTCAAAAGCAACAGCAGCAACAGGAATGCCTTTTAAACGGCCTTTCATTGCCACAAGTGCGTCTTTTTCGCCGCTTGCTTTTTGTGCTTGGGTAATACGGTCAGAGTATTTTTTAGAATCTTTAAACTTTAATACGTCTTTTGGTTCGTGCTCTGCACCAAGTTCTTGACGATCAGCATCGTCTAAAAAGTTTTCAAGACGTTTACGGCCACTTAAACGCATGTGGTGATCACACTTAGGACACACGTTGAGTGCTTTTTCTAATTCTGCTTTATATAAAATTGAATCACAGTCTGTACACTTAGCCCAAACCCCTTCAGGGATTTCTTTACGACCTGACGATTTAGTCGTTTTAGGTAAGATTTTTTCTAACCAACTCATTTGCAACTCTCTTAATGCTGTTCTGTGTCGCAGTCTGTTTAATTGGAAACACTCACTTGTGTTTCTGATAACAAATAAACAGACAGATTTTTTCAATTAAAACATGAATTACCCGCAGACGATATAAAAAACTGGTCTTAGTAGTAGTCTACTAAAGTCTAACTGTCTGAATCAGGTAAAAACAAAGGCCCTAATGGTGTTTTAGGAATGCCAAAATGTTCTGGGTAATCCACGTCAACTAAGTAAAGGCCTGCAGCTTTCGCTGTCGCACTTGCCTTCGCGCGCTCTTTTAAATCGAGTAATTCTTTTAACCACACGGGTTCATGCTTATGAAGACCAATGTCCATCAAACACCCTGTGATGTTTCGTACCATGTGATGTAAAAACGCATTGGCTTTAATATCAATAATCACATAATCACCTTGGCGTTTTACCGACAGGTGGTGAATAGTACGATTTGCTGTATTTGCTTGGCAATGTAGTGCTCTAAACGAAGTAAAGTCATGCTCGCCTATTAAATACTGACAGGCTTCTTGCATTTTAGTTTCGTCTAATGGGTGATGAAAGTGTGTCACCCCTTCACTCATGATAGCGCCGCGATAGGTGTAATTATAAATCACATAGCGGTAGCGACGAGCTGTAGCACTAAAACGAGCGTGAAAGTCTTCGCTTACAGGCTGGGCAAAGCGAATAGCAATATCTTTTGGCAGTAAAGTATTCATACCCATAGTGAACGCGACCATTTCACGCTCAGCGTGAGTATCAAAATGGATCACTTGCCCGGTGCCATGTACACCCGCATCGGTGCGGCCTGCACAAACAATTTCGACTGGATGATTACAAATACGCGACAACGCCGTTTCTACTTCTTGTTGTACGCTATTGACGTGTGATTGACGTTGCCAACCACTGTAACGCGCGCCGTTGTATTCTACTCCAAGTGCTACTCGCATAATGCTCTATTTACCTACTGTACTAAATGACGGGGCATTTTATGCGATCTACGAGCTCAATAAAAGCCACTCGAGTAGATCACATTGTTCTGTTACTCAGATATCACACCAATTCCTTAAGTATTATTGCGAGCTGGTATTAATCTTCTTCGATGTTATCGAGGCCCTTAGTGCCATCTTTAGCACGAAGCTTATGATGGATTGCTGACTTAATCAGCATATAGCCGCTAATAGGCGCGGTGATCAGTAAGAAAATTGAAATGAGAATTTCTTTTACGCTCATCCCTTCATTGGTATAGCTAAAATACACCATCGCAGCAATCAATAACGATGCCATTCCTAGGGTTGTTGCTTTAGTTGGACCGTGTAAACGCATAAAAAAATCAGGCATTTTCACAAGGCCTATTGAGCCTATTAGAATAAAGCAACCACCAATTAATAGTAAGATTGATACAATCCATTCACTCATCATTTGCTACCCTATTCAATAATATCGCCACGTAGCAAATACTTACATACAGCTACCGTGCTAACAAAGCCAAGCATAGCGATTAATAATGCGGCTTCAAAATATAAATCTGTTCCCATGCTCATGCCATACAGAATAATTAAAGCGATGGTGTTAATAAACATAGTGTCTAAAGCCAAAATACGATCAGGTACCGACGGCCCTACAATTAACCGCCACACGTTTAATAATAAAGATATAGCTATCATGGCGTAAACTATTAAAAAAACGGTATCTAGCATCGAAAAATCTCCTTAAGCGGTGCTTCATAGCGCTGCTTAATCGTTTTAATTAACGCTTGTTCATCAGCTAAATCGAGCACATGGATTAATAAATAGCGCTGCTCAATCTCTGCCCCCTCTTCGAGGGACTCAGGAATAGGGTAAACCTCTGCGCTCACAGTACCCGGCGTTAACGACACTGTACTTGCCAAAATAGTAATTGGCATTTCGTGGCTTAAATCCAAAGGCACTTTTATAAAACCTGGGCGCAATTTTTTAGTGGGCCCGAGAATCAACAGTGCCACTTGTAAATTGGCAGTCACAATATCATAAAGCACCAACAATAAGTGCCTAAACGCAAGACCCGGCCTTACAATTAGCGGCTGAGGATCACGAAATGGGAAAGTAATCCACGGAATGGTAATTGCGAAAAATGCAGCTAAAAACAGGTGTCCAGGCGACACACTGTTATTTAACAACAGCCATACAATAAATAATAAAACACTGCGAAATGGTGTTGGCAACCAACGAAAGCGAGCTTCTAAACGCATCAATGGCCTCCTTGTAATACAGTGTTGATGCTAGTGTTGATATCAAACAACTGCTCTGATGTTGCTAGCATATAGTCTGAAATAGGTCCTGCAAATACAACCATTAAAGGTGAACATGCAAGTAGCGCAACTACTGAAATCACTTTAAGAGGATGTGCTTTGGTGCCTTCAATTGCTTCACTGTCTTTATGAGTATGATCCCAGAATAAGCTTGTACCAGCGCGTGAAACCGCCACTAATAACGCCAAACTAGATACAAGGTAAATTGGCCAAAACAACATGGCTTTTTCACTATCTAGCGTGCTCTTTAAAATCCATACTTTACCTACAAAGCCAGATAACGGCGGCATACCAACAACGGCAAGAGCAGCAACTATGAAACAAGCACCAAGCAAGTATGGCTGTGCAACGGCACGACCTGCTACTAATCGGTCGGCAACTTTACCGCGTTGTTGAGCAATTAAATCTGCAATTAAAAATAGTGCTGCGCAAATAATAGTTGAATGCACTAAGTAGTAAAGTAATGCAGCTGTTGCAGAGACATTTTGAATCGCAACCAATGCCACTAAAGTACCTACAGATACAACAACCAGATTCGCAACAAGCTTTCTAAGGTCTTGACTCGCTAATACACCAATACCACCCATAACTATGGTCGCTAGTGCTAAGCCCCATAACCAAGGTTGTGCCATGTGAGCAAGCTCGCCAGCATTATCACCAAATATTACGGTATACACACGTAGCATGGCATAAACACCTACCTTGGTCATAATCGCAAATAATGCAGCCACCAATGGCATTGCACTTGCGTAGGTATTCGGTAACCATAAATGCAATGGTAATAACGCGCCTTTTAAAGCAAATACCACAATTAATAACAAACCACCAATTTTAGCGAGGTAAACATCGTCACCCGTCAATTGCGGGACTTTTTGCGCTAAATCAGCAATATTCAATGTGCCTAGTACACCATAAAGTACACCTAGCGCAATCAAGAACACACTTGAACCAATTAAGTTTAAAATCACATATTGCAGTGCAGCACGTGTACTGTGTTTGTTACCTGCGTGCATCAATAATGAGTATGAGGCAATTAACAAGACTTCAAAGAATACGAATAAGTTAAACACATCGCCAGTTAAAAAGGCACCATTAACACCTAACACTAAAAAGTGCACTAATGGGTGGAAAAAGCTCCCTTTTTTATCATCACCTGCACAGCTATAGAGCACTACAACCGCACCAAGGAAACTGGTAAGTAACACCAGTAGTGTTGCTAGTCTATCGGCAACCAGCACAATACCAAATGGTGCAGACCAGTCACCGATTGCGTAAACAAGCGGTGCTGTACTATTAACGTGGTATAATAAGTAAGCACTTACTGATAATGTGACAATCGACAAAATAACCGACGAAACACGACGGATATGTAAGTTTTTACCACATGGCGGCATGAGTAAAATAACACCTGCCAACATCGGAATTAGAATCGGTAAAGAAGCTAAATGCTGAATCATTTTTGCTCCTTCGATGATTTAACAAGGTGACCATCAACATGGTCATTACCCAAATCTGCACGACCACGAATCGCTAAAATAACCACAAAAGCGGTCATCGCAAAGCCAATTACAATTGCTGTTAAAACCAGCGCTTGAGGGAGTGGGTCGGCATACTCACTGCCTGTACCAAGTACAGCCGCTTTGTTAATTGTTAAGCGACCTGAAGAGAATAAAAACAGGTTAACTGCATACGACAACATAGTCAGGCCGAGTACCACAGGGAAAGTACGAGCCCGCAATATTAAGTAAATTCCGCATGCAACCAGCACGCCGACGCACGATGCGTACAATACTTCCATTAAATATTTACCTCTTGCTTGGGTGTATCAGCAGTTAATTTACCTAAACTTGCTAAAATCATCAGCGTTGCACCTACAACAGTTAAATACACACCTAAATCAAATACGATAGCACTAGCAAGTTCTGTTTTGCCGACTAACGGAATGTCAAAATAATCAAACCAGGTTGTTAGGAATGGACGTTCGAAGAACCAACTTCCAATACCTGTGAACAATGCAATAGCAATACCTGACGCAATAATCTTACGATAATTCACGTCAAATCTGTCTGCAATCCAATGCGAACCATTGGCCATATATTGCAAAATAAATGCAATCGCGGTAACGAGTCCTGCAATAAAGCCACCACCTGGTAAGTTATGACCACGTAAGAAAATATACGCAGACACAAGTAATGCAAGTGGTAACAAGCTTTGTGAAATACTCGAGAGTAGAATTGGGTAACGCTCTCTTGCCCATGGGCGCCCTTCGCTATCACTTGCTGGCATAAACAGCGGCAAGTTAATAAGCAGTTTATAAATACCTAATGCAGCAATACCCAATACGGTAATTTCACCTAGGGTATCAAACCCCCTAAAGTCAACGAGGATAACGTTTACAACGTTAGTACCACCACCGCCAGTTTTTGCATTGGCAACAAAGAAGTCAGAAATTGACTCAAGTGGTCTTGTCAGAAGCGCATAACAAATACTTGCCACAACCACACCAATTGCCGATGAGATACCCAAGTCACGCAGAATACGCAGTGAGCTCGATTCTTTCGGAGTACGCTGCGGTAAAAAGAACAGTGCAAGCATCAGTAGCATCACGGTGACAACTTCAACCGTTAACTGAGTCAGTGCTAAATCTGGCGCAGAGAATCGAGTGAAAGCAACAGATACCATCAGGCCTACAATTGAAATCATAATCAAAGATATCATTCGTGAGCGGTGCCAAATAACCGTTGCCAACGCACCAATTATTAGTAAGCCTGCACCTATTGCATTATGGAAATCGATTGGAGTTAACTCGCTTGCTCCTGCTAACTGGCGCATTTCAAATAAAGGCCAACCCGCACACATGAGCACCACCGCAATCATCACAAAGGCATAACGCTGTAAGGAGCCATTTTCGATACGTTTAATCTTTTCTTGTGACCACTTAATCAAGCTATATAAGCCACGCTCAAAGCCTTTTTTAGCATTCAAAGTTGGTAATGACGCTTGGAAGTGGAACAGGTGCTTACGCTGCACATAAATCATCACACCAACGCTTGTTGCAATAAAGCTCATTAACAGAGGTAAGTTAAAGCCATGCCATACTGATAGCTTATAATCCGGGGCTACATCACCAAGCACTGCGAAAGATGCAGAAGCTAAAATATCGCTTACTGCAAAGTGCGGGAACATACCAACGAGTAAACACAGCACAACCAAAATTTCGATTGGCACACGCATATAGCGTGGTGGCTCATGGGGCTGTTTTGGCAAATCAATTGGGTCGCCATTGAAAAACACGTCATGAATAAAGCGCGCTGAATACGCCACAGATAGTGCACCAGCAATCGTTGCTAACACTGGAATTAACCACGACATAGAGCCAAGCACTTGTTGATGTAGTGTTTCGGCAAAGAACATTTCTTTCGACAAGAAACCATTTAACAGTGGCACGCCCGCCATGGCTGCAGCTGCCACCATAGCAAGTGTGGCGGTATACGGCATAAATCGCCACATACCATTAAGTTTACGCATATCACGGGTGCCAGTTTCATGATCAATGATACCCGTTGCCATAAATAACGACGCTTTAAACGTAGCGTGATTAATAATGTGGAAAATAGCAGCCACTGTAGCAAGCTCAGTGTCTAAACCTAAGAGTAATGTAATTAAACCTAAATGGCTGATTGTTGAATAAGCCAACAAGCCTTTTAAATCATGCTTAAACAACGCGATATAAGCGCCGACCAATAAAGTCGCCAGACCCGTCATCGCCACTAAGATAAACCAAGTATCTGTGCCTGATAGCGCTGGATAAAAACGCGCTAATAAAAAGATACCCGCTTTAACCATGGTTGCAGAGTGTAAGTAGGCACTGACTGGTGTCGGTGCCGCCATCGCATGTGGTAACCAGAAATGAAATGGAAATTGCGCAGATTTGGTAAAAGCACCTAATAGCACTAATACCAGCGCAACTTCATAGAGTTCATGAGATTGAATAAGCGCTTTGCTTGCTAAAATAACGTCAAGATTATAACTACCAACAATATCACCAATAAGTAATAAACCAGCTAGTAATGCAAGACCACCGGCACCGGTAATAGCAAGCGCCATGCGCGCGCCTTTTCGAGCTTCTGATTTATGCCACCAATAACTGATCAATAAAAAAGAGCTAATACTGGTGAGCTCCCAAAAAAACCAAAGCTGAATCACATTGTTTGACATCACGATGCCAACCATTGCGGTCATAAATAGCATTAAATAGCAGTATAGCTTTGGCATTGAGTCGCTATTACTCAAGTAATAACGCGCATAAAAAATCACTAGGGTACCTATACCCAAGATCATATACAGAAAGAGTAACGTTAAACCATCAAGTCGAAACGAAACTTGCATGTTTAAAAGCGGGATCCACTCAGCAGTGTAGCGAATTATTTCACCAGAAAAGACTGCAGGGGTATACGAAAATACAATTCCAAGGGCAATCAAAGGCGCTAACATGGTCAAAGCAGTGCTTTGGTTACGTGTTAGTTTTGAAGTGCAGGATGAAATAACACTGCCGATTAAGGATAACAGGGGTATCCAGAGCAAAGTCATAATTAGGAGCCTTTTAGTGTCATAAGAATATCAATACCGCTCTAGTTTTAATTAGTTGCGTACTGTTCATTTGGATGGTTAAAAGTTGGCTTCAAAAAAAGCTTACAATGCGTATAGTTATACTGATCAGGTGCTATTTTGTCTATAGGAGACACTCCTATTTGCACAATATTTAACCGCTTTGCATACTAAAATAGCAATAAATAGTCGATTAGTCAGAAAAATTCTGCTCTTTGGAAGCTGTTGTAAACACTGGCTTTAAGCCTAAAAAGGCAAAATATTCAGAAAACCGAACCGGCTTTGTTAAGGGCTGGTTAATTTGTTTTTGCCAAAGCGCTCTGTATTGCTCAGATAACCCCATAGTTTGGTACTGCATAATCGACCAATTAGGGCTAGGTTTATAGGCCTTTTCATTGTCGCAAGCGACACTTTTTTGCCAGCTTTTTGGTGGAAGAACGCCATTTGCGATAAATAAATTTGGAGCGACTAACCCTTGCTGCTTGCACAGCCACTGCTGTTTTTTCTCTGCTAAAGCATATTCATCTTCAAAACCACTAAAGTGCATTAATTCATGTAAAAACACCGCATAAGGTTGCGATGAGTTAATATGCATAATACCGCCTTGAACATTTGCTGCCCCTTGATTCGACATCATCACAATAAAGTCAAAACCTTCAGGCCATTTTTGCTCTGCAGCATTTTGCCAATTACAACTAAGCGCCCCACCACTTGCATCACACTTAAATTTATCGGCTACATAAACAACCTCAGTGAAGCAAAAGCTGTCTTTGGCGGGCTCAGGAGCTTTGCTGTATTGCTGCTTATACTGGTTTAAAGCCTGAATCCCTTTGTAGTGATCTGTCATCATTAAAACATTAAATTTGCACTGGCTGCTTGCTTGTAAAGTCGCTGTTGATAAAGCAAATTGCTGTTGCTTCGCATAAGCAGGGGCAATTTGAGCTACCGGCATTTGTTGTTGCAATAGCCAAGCTTGCTTAGCATTCCCCTCGGGTAACTTGCCAGCTTGGCCTAAACTGCTAATATCGTGCCACTGTTGCGTTTGGACTAGCTGATCCGCTAAGGCTTGCTGCTGCAATAAAGTAAATTCAGCAAAGTAAGGCTGCCACCATAATTTTGCTGCAGTGTAGTCTTGTTGCTGCAAAAACCTAAGCGCAAGCTGATACACGGCATTGCTATCATCGAGCTTTGCCAGCTGGCGAAGTTGCGAGTTACTCAACACTAAATGCTGCAAATTAATAGCACTCGGCGCTAAATGATAGATAGCTGTCACTTGTGAAGGGCTGGTATTAGCGTAATAAAAATAAGCGGGAATAAAACGAGACACTGAGCTTGAAACAAGACCCAAGCTCAGTAATAGAATCACAATTAAAGAAACCTTAGCTTGCGTTTTCACCAGCCATTAACTCAAGCTCTAAACGGGCATATTTGTATTCAACAAATTCATGTACATTGGTGGCAAGGGCAAGCCTAAAATAGTCAGCAGCAAGGTAGTTATCACCAGCTGCTTGATGCATTTTAGCTAGATAGAAATAAGCTTCACATAAGCGATGTGCATACTCTTGCTCTGAAGTAACGCCTTCAATAATGCCAGATAAAAATTCAAACTCACTAATGTCACCTAAGTATAGTGCCAAGAGTTGGTAACCCCATTGTGACTCATCTACACCTTGTGAGTTAGCTTTTAAATCAATTAAGGCTTGCTTTTTATCAGCTTCTGATTGCGCTAAATAAAGCCATAACACACGATAAGGATCGCTGGGTGAACGATTTAAAAACTGTTGTAAATCATCTTGTGCAAGTAATGGGCGCTCACCATAGTAAAGTGCAATCCCACGATTTAAATAGGCGTACTCATGCTGCTCATTAAGCTCAAGTGCAGAATCAAAAAATTCGTAGGCTTGTTCATACTGCTGCATCAGTGTGTGGTGAATACCTAAAAAGTTATATACCTCAGCCAAATCTGGTTTGAGCTTAATCGCACGGTTAAAGTCTATTCGCGCTAACGTCGACATACCTAAGCTGTCAAATAACACGCCGCGATCGTAATAAAGCTTAGCCTGTTGCTCAGCACTTAAATCTGCGCGGTTTAACAACTCAGAGTAACGAGCAATCGTAATTTCATTACGAAAATCAGGCGCCAATGGTGCGGTAAAAGGCACATTAACAATAGGGACTGACTCAGATTGTGTGGTGGTTTGGCATGCACTTAAAGAAAAAATAGCCACAGCGGTCAATGCTAAGTGTTTAAAAATCATTAAATTCCTTAATACCTGAATTCTCTGTAGACAAAATCGAAGCGGATAGGTTTCATTAAAGCATAAAAAAAGGGGCTAAACAGCCCCTTTTTCTTATATCCAGCAAATAACTGGTTATTCAATCATCATTAAGCGTCTTTAGACTCTTCTGCTTTTTCTTCAGCAGCTGATTCCATAGCTTCTTTGATGCTTAGACGTACACGACCTTGGCGATCTACTTCAAGAACTTTAACTTTAACTTCTTGGCCTTCGCTCAGGTGGTCAGTCACGTTGTTAACACGCTCAGTGCTGATTTGTGAAATGTGCACTAGACCATCTTTACCTGGAAGAATATTAACGAACGCACCAAAATCAACGATACGAACAACTTTACCAGTGTAGATAGTACCTACTTCTAGCTCAGCAGTTAATTGCTCGATACGCTTAATAGCATCGTTAGCGCTGATGCCATCAGTTGCTGCGATCTTGATTGTACCGTCATCTTCGATTTCAATCGTAGTACCAGTTTCTTCTGTAAGTTGACGGATAGTTGCGCCACCTTTACCGATAACTTCAGCAATTTTCTTCGCAGGGATTTGCATTGTGTAAATGCGTGGCGCGAACTGAGATAACTCTTCAGAAGGTGCTGAAATCGCTTCGTCCATAACACCTAAGATGTGTAAACGTGCTGCTTTCGCCTGTTTAAGAGCGATTTGCATGATTTCTTTAGTGATACCTTCGATCTTGATATCCATTTGTAATGCAGTGATACCATTAGAAGTACCCGCTACTTTAAAGTCCATGTCACCTAAGTGATCTTCATCACCTAAGATGTCAGAAAGAACAACGAAATCTTCGCCTTCTTTAACTAGACCCATCGCAATACCAGCAACAGATGCTTTAATTGGTACACCAGCATTCATAAGAGCTAATGACGTACCACATACTGATGCCATAGACGATGAACCATTTGATTCAGTGATTTCTGAAACAACACGGATTGAGTATGGGAAGTCAGTTAACGTTGGTAATACAGCTGCAATACCACGCTTAGCTAAGTTACCGTGACCGATCTCACGACGCTTAGGTGAGCCAACAAAACCAGTTTCACCTACGCAGAACGGAGGGAAGTTATAGTGCAGCATAAAGTGGTTTTTGTTAGTACCAGTTAAATCATCGATTAACTGTGAATCACGCTCTGTACCAAGTGTTGCAGTAACAAGTGCTTGCGTCTCACCACGAGTAAAGATTGCAGAACCGTGAGTACGAGGTAAAACCCCTGTCATTACGTCTAGTGCACGGATCATATCTGGTTCACGACCATCGATACGCTTCTCACCTGCGATGATACGGCCACGAACGATTTCTTTTTCTAAAGAACCAAATAGTTTACCAACTTCTTGTGTATCTAGCTCTTCGCCTTCAGCAAGCTCTGCAGTTAAAGTAGCAACAACTTCCTCTTTCGCTACACCTAGTGCTTCTTTACGCGCTACTTTGTCAGTGATGCGGTATGCTTCACCTACTTTTTCAGCAGCGATTGCAGAGATTTTCTCAGCAAGTGTTACGTTTTTCTCTGGTGCAGTCCAATCCCAAGCTGGTTTACCTGCTTCAGCTTTGAATTCGTTGATTGCGTTGATGATAGCTTGAGATTGCTCATGACCATAAACAACCGCACCTAACATTACTTCTTCAGATAGTGTTTCAGCTTCTGATTCAACCATAAGTACTGCGTTATCAGTACCTGCAACAACTAGGTCTAATTGGCTCTCTTCAAGCTCAGCTAGTGTTGGGTTAAGTACATATTCGCCGTTGATGAAACCAACGCGTGATGCACCGATAGGACCATTGAATGGGATACCAGAGATAGCAAGAGCTGCTGAAGTACCAATCATAGCAACCATGTCAGGTTGGATTTCTGGATTAACAGAAACAACTGTCGCAATTACTTGTACTTCGTTTACGAAACCGTCTGGGAAAAGTGGACGGATTGGACGGTCGATTAAACGAGCGATAAGCGTTTCGCCATCGTTAGGACGACCTTCACGCTTAAGGAAACCACCAGGGATACGACCCGCAGCGTACATACGCTCTTGGTAGTTAACTGTTAGTGGAAAGAAGTCTTGACCTGGTTGTGCATCGCGCTTGCCTACAACAGTAACTAATACTGAAGTATCGCCAATGCTTGCTAGTACTGCGCCGTCAGCTTGACGAGCGATAGCACCAGTTTCTAGAGTCACAGTGTGTTGACCTAGTTGAAATTCTTTAATAATTGCTTGCACTTAAAAATATCCTTTAAATGTAAAAGCAACTCAGAGCAGTGCTCCGAATTGGTAAAAAATAGTCCATCAAAGTACCAATTACAGTACTTAATTGTGCTTATGAAAACACGATTAAGTACTACAATTGGCAATGATGTTTTTTCAATTACTTAGTAGATTCACCTACTAAGATGTGCGCTAGTATACCTTTCATGCGCGCACAAAAAAAGGGGCTAAATAGCCCCTTTTCTCGTAATCTAGTTCTTAGCGACGTAGGCCAAGCTCTTGGATTAACGCAGTGTAACGTGCAATGTCTTTACCTTTAAGGTAGTCAAGCAGTTTACGGCGTTGGCTTACTTTGCGAAGAAGACCACGACGTGAGTGGAAGTCGTGCTTGTGGCTAGCAAAGTGACCTTGAAGCTTGTTGATATCGAAAGTTAGAAGTGCAACTTGTACTTCAGGTGAACCAGTGTCGCCTTCAGCGCGTGCAAATTTACCGATGATCTCAACTTTTTCTTGATTGCTTAGTGACATAGTAACTCCAAAAATTAATTTAAATTGTGTTTTAGCCGATCACTAATTCAGCCAAAACGATTGAGCGGGGCGTATTCTACCCAGCTTTGCTTATAACTACAAGGTAATCTTTACTCAGGCAGCTGATTTGATAAGCCACGCTTTGATTTTAAGTGACCATCTTTATGGCGCTCACCGGTACCAATGAACACCCCATCAGCCATTACCTTTACTACCCCATCTGGTACAGGCCTACCAATCACTACTGTTTGACCATGACTAAATGCCACGCCCTGCTCTTGGGTAATCTCAATCACAGGTAAGTCAACCAAAGCAGTATCCATTGGCAATAGTAGCTCATCGAGGTAGCTTGAAGGCGCAACATCGTCTGCTTTTGCTTGCTGTAGCTTTTCTTCAAGTTGCTCAAGAGTGACCATTTTCTCACTTGGATAATGGCCAACTGCACTGCGGTGTAACATGATAACATGAGCACCACAGCCAAGCTTTTCACCTAAGTCGTCAACAATAGTACGAATATAAGTGCCTTTAGATACATGTGCCGTCATTTGTACTTCGTTATTAGCTTCATCAAACTCATCAAGCGTTAAACTAAATACATTAATTTTTCGACACTTACGCGGCACTTCAATGCCTTCGCGGGCATATTTATACAAAGGCTGACCTTGGTATTTAAGCGCAGAGTACATCGAAGGGTATTGATCCGACTCACCTAAGAAACTGGCAATTTGCTCAGCTAATTGCTCAGGTGTTACCGATACTTCACGCGTTTCAACCACTTCACCATCTGAATCAGACGTTGTAGTTCGCTCACCAAGTTTGGCACGAACAACATAGGTTTTGTCTGTATCGAGCAAAAACTGGGTAAACTTAGTCGCTTCACCAAAACAAATAGGCAGCATACCCGTCGCGAGCGGATCAAGCGCACCGGTGTGGCCTGCTTTTTGAGCAAAGTATATTCCCTTTGCTTGCTGCAATGCTTTGTTTGATGAAATACCTTGCGGCTTATTAAGTAATAAGATGCCGTCAATAGCACGACCTTTACTGCGTCTAGCCATTAGCCTTTAGTGCCTTCTTCGCCGTCGTCTTCGTCTACATGCTTAGCATTGTCTTCACGAATAACAGAATCAACCAAGTTTGAAATACGCATACCTTCCATTAGTGAGTTATCGATTACAAAACGTAACTCTGGCATGATGCGCGCACGAATGCGTTTACCTAATAAAGAACGAATATAACCCGTTGCTTCATTTAAGATTTTAGCGCTTTGCTTAGCTTTATCTTCATCATCCGTGTTGAATACCGTGATAAATACTTTTGCGTAAGATAAGTCGCGAGATACCTCAACCGCAGACACTGTTACCATGCCTAGGCGTGGATCTTTGATTTCGCGTTGAAGAATAACAGCAATCTCTTTTTGAATTTGCTGAGCAACACGATCAGTGCGAGAAAATTCTCTCATTTCATTTCACTCTAAAATAATAACTTATTGATGTTAAAGAATAAGTTAATTTAATTACGAATGCACAAATGGGGGCTAGGCCCCCATTTAAAGCAATAACTTAAACGAAATTAAAGTGAACGTTGTACTTCAACCGTCTCGAATACCTCGATTTGGTCGCCAACTTTAACATCGTTGTAGTTCTTAACGCCGATACCACACTCCATACCGTTACGAACTTCTTGAACGTCGTCTTTAAAGCGACGTAGTGACTCAAGTTCACCTTCGTAGATAACCACGTTATCACGAAGTACACGGATAGGTGCGCTACGCTTAACGATACCTTCAGTAACCATACAACCTGCGATTGCACCAATCTTAGGTGACTTGAACACGTCACGAACTTCAGCAAGACCAATGATCTCTTGCTTGAATTCTGGAGCAAGCATACCTGACATCGCTTGTTTAACTTCTTCAATCAGGCTGTAGATTACGCTGTAGTAACGTAAGTCTAGGTTTTCTGACTCAATCACTTTACGAGCTGATGCATCAGCACGTACGTTAAAGCCAACAACAATCGCGTTAGACGCTGCTGCAAGAGTTGCATCAGTTTCAGTGATACCACCTACACCTGAACCTACAATCTTCACTTTAACTTCATCAGTAGAAAGCTTAGTTAATGAATCAGCGATTGCTTCGATTGAACCTTGTACGTCAGCTTTAAGAACGATGTTAACTTCTGATACATCACCTTCAGCCATGTTCGTAAACATGTTTTCAAGCTTCGCTTTTTGTTGACGAGCAAGCTTCACTTCACGGAATTTACCTTGACGGTAAAGTGCTACTTCACGCGCTTTACGCTCATCTTTAACTACTGTTGCTTCATCACCAGCAGCAGGGATACCAGATAGACCTAAAATCTCTACTGGAATAGATGGACCAGCAGACTTAATGTCTTGTCCGTTCTCATCTTTCATCGCACGTACACGGCCATATTCAAGACCACAAAGTACGATATCACCTTGGTTAAGCGTACCAGACTGAACTAGGATTGAAGCAACTGGACCACGGCCTTTATCAAGACGCGATTCAATTACAACACCTGCAGCCATACCTTCAGCTGGCGCAGTTAGCTCAAGTAGCTCAGCTTGCATTAATACTGCTTCAAGTAGGTCATCAATACCTAAACCTGTTTTCGCAGAGATATGCACAAACTGTGTTTCACCACCCCACTCTTCTGGGATAACATCTAATTGTGCTAGCTCGTTCTTAACGCGATCTGGGTCGATGCCTTCTTTATCCATCTTGTTTACTGCGATGATTAAAGGAACGCCTGCAGCACGGGCGTGCTGAACCGCTTCTTTAGTCTGTGGCATTACACCATCATCGGCTGCAACAACAAGAATTACAATATCCGTAGCTTTAGCACCACGAGCACGCATTGATGTAAACGCGGCGTGACCTGGCGTATCTAAGAATGTGATCATATGACCATTTGTTTCAACGTGATATGCACCAATGTGCTGAGTAATACCACCGGCTTCACCAGAAGCAACTTTTGCTGAACGAATGTAATCAAGTGTTGACGTTTTACCGTGGTCAACGTGACCCATTACTGTCACAACCGGTGCACGAGGAATGGCTTTACCTTCTTCGCTACGGTCGTTTAGTACTTTCTCTTCTAATTCATTTTCTTTAACAATGATAACCTTGTGACCCATTTCTTCAGCAACAAGCTGTGCTGTTTCTTGGTCAATCACTTGGTTAATGGTAACCATGTCACCCATCTTCATCATTGTTTTAACAACTTCAGCACCTTTAACTGCCATACGTGATGCAAGCTCAGCAACAGTGATTGTTTCACTGATACGAACTTCATTTTTCACGTCAGCGGTTGGTTTTTGGAAACCATGTTGTAAAGACGTTGGTGCTTTTAGCTTGCCTTTCTTACCTTTAGGACCGGCAGCCTGTTTATCTTTTTGAGGTCCTTTTTTCTTTTTCTTACGACGAGCGCTATGCTCTTCACGTGCGTCAGATTCATCTTCTGCTTCACGTGCGTAAGTTGAAGTCGTAAGGTGGTGATCAGCGCTTTCTTCACGCTTCTTACGCTCTTCTTCTTCCTTTTTCCAGCGAGCTTCATTTTCTTCAGCTAGCTTTCTTGCCTCTTCTGCTTGACGTTTCGCTTCTTCTTCAGCTTTTCTCAATGCGGCCTCTTCTGCTTCTTTTTGCAGACGCTCAGCTTCGGCGCGATCTTGTTCAGACTTAGCACTTTGCTCTGGGGTCATCTGCTTCTGTTTCGCTTTACGCTCAGCTTCAGCTTTACGTTTAGCCTCTTCTTTGGCTTTACGCTCAGCTTCTTCTTTCGCTTTGCGTTCTGCCTCTTGTTTCGCTTTTAGCTCTTCAGCTTCTTGCTGGGCTTTAAGCTCTGCTGCTTTACGTGCAGCTTCTTCTGCAGCTAAACGCTCTTCTTCTTGCTGTTGCTCAATGGCGCTTTTCTTGACGTAAGTACGTGTTTTACGTACTTCAACTTGCACAGACTTTGCTTTACCTGTTGAGCCAGTCACACTTAGAGTGCTCTTGCTTTTACGTTGCAAAGTCATGCGAGCAGGGCCTTCAGACCCTGTACCGCCGTGCTGCTTGCTTAAGTGATCAAGTAATGTTGACTTTTCAGCCTCCGTTACCATATCACCTGCTTTTTTAGATATACCGGCTTGCTCAAGCTGCTGTAATAACTTATCAACAGTTGTACCAATATCTCCGGCTAGTTTTTCAACATTTACTTCTGCCATAGTGTGTAATACCTCCGTTAATAAATTACTCGTCTGCGAACCAACAAATGTTACGCGCAGCCATAATTAGCTTACCAGCTTCTTCTTCTGATAGCTCAGTGATGTCTACTAACTCATCAATACCTTGCTCAGCTAAGTCTTCAAGTGTTACTACACCTTTGCTTGCCATAACAAATGCAAGATGACGCTCTAAGCCCTCAAGTGCTAGTAGGTCTTCTGCAGGTTCAGCACCTTCTAAACTTTCTTCCGTTTTAAGCGCTTTAGTTGTTAATGCGTCTTTTGCACGTGAACGTAAGATATCAACTGTTTCTTCATCTAAACCGTCGATTTCTAGGAATTCCGATGCAGGAACGTAAGCAACTTCTTCAAGTGTTGAGAAACCTTCGTTGATAAGTAATGTTGCAAACTCATCATCGATATCTAGGTATTCAGTGAATAAGTTAATTAGCTTGTCTGATTCAGCTTCGTTCTTCGCACGCATGTCATCAACTGTCATTACGTTTAATTCCCAACCAGTTAACTGGCTAGCAAGACGAACGTTTTGACCGTTACGACCAATTGCTTGTGCTAGATTATCTGCTTCAACAGCAATATCCATTGAATGAGTATCTTCGTCCATTACGATTGACGCAACTTCTGCTGGCGCCATTGCATTGATAACGAATTGTGCTGGGTTATCATCGTAAAGAACGATATCAACACGCTCACCACCAAGCTCAGTTGAAACAGCTTGTACTCGAGCACCACGCATACCAACACACGCACCCACTGGGTCGATACGTTTATCGTTAGATTTTACTGCGATTTTTGCACGAGAACCTGGATCACGTGCTGCAGCACGTAATTCAATCATCTCTTCGCCAATTTCAGGTACCTCAATGCGGAATAACTCCATTAGCATTTCAGGTTTAGAACGCGTTACAAATAATTGCGCGCCACGAGCTTCCGGCTTAACTTCGTAAAGTAAACCACGGATACGGTCACCTGGACGGAAGTTCTCACGTGGTAACATATCATCACGGTAGATAACCGCTTCAGCATTGTTACCAAGGTCAAGTACGATTGCATCACGTGTTGCTTTTTTAACAACACCAGTTACCAATTCGCCTTGTTGATCTTTATATTCTTCAACAACTAAAGCACGCTCAGCTTCACGTACTTTTTGTACGATAACTTGCTTTGCCATTTGTGTCGTAATACGGTCGAACTTGATTGACTCAATTTGTTCTTCGACGTAATCACCTAGTTGTAAGTTTTCGTCTTCAACTTGTGCTGCTTCAAGCGTGATTTCGCTGTATGGATGTTCTAAAGAACCATCTTCAAGAACTTCAGCGATTTTCCAGCGACGGAACGTGTCGTAATCACCAGTTTTACGATCAATTGATACGCGAACGTCAATTTCGCCATCGTGTTTTTTCTTTGTTGCAGTCGCTAATGCGAACTCTAACGCTTCAAAAATCTTTTCTTTTGGAACCGCTTTCTCATTGGAGACGGCTTCAGCAACCAATAATATTTCTTTTGCCATGGGTTATGCCTCGCTTGCCCTATTCCTTCGCACTCGAATTAAAACTTTGCGATGATGTTCGCACGTTCAATGTTACTGATCATAATCATATGCTCAGTGCCATCTGCTGAAAGTGTGATCATATCACTGCTAACTGATACTAAATCGCCTTTAAAGTTACGACGACCATCTTGCGGAAGCTTAGTACGCACGCGTACTTCTTCTCCTTGCGCCTTCTCGTAGTGATCTTGTTTGAATAATGGACGATCAACACCAGGAGACGAAACTTCCAAATCATATTCATTTGTAATTGGGTCTTCGACATCTAAAATTGCGCTAACTTGACGACTAACGTCGGCACAATTGTCAACCGTAATCCCTGCATCGTGATCGATATAAACACGTAATGTAGAGTGGCGACCAGCTTGCACAAACTCAAGACCATGTAACTCAAAGCCTAACATTTCAACGGCCGGTGAGAGCATGGCTACTAAATCTTGCTCAAGTTTTGTCACGAAAATCCTCCATACAAACAAAAAAAGGGCATATAGCCCTGAAATACTGAGTTTAATAATGATTTAAAATCACCGCCAAGCAGATACAACAACGCCCCGAACCAAGCGGGGCGTCACACCTAAAGCATAAAACTGTGTGGCCTAGGGCCAAGCTTGGTTGCGAGTCAATTACCTGACCAAATTAAACTAGATAGCCTAAACGCAAAACGCGCATTACCAGAATGCGCGACTTCATACAGTAAAAATTACTGTGCATACTAAGTACACTTACAATGCCTTAGCATGTATTTGGTTGCGGGAGCCGGATTTGAACCGACGACCTTCGGGTTATGAGCCCGACGAGCTACCAGGCTGCTCCATCCCGCGCCAATAGATATTAAAAGTAACTTAATATCATCTAATCGAGTGCAAAACACCTCAATTCAATGGCGGCCATTATAAGCATGTAGCGCTCAATTAGCAACCTTCCAGCATGAATTAGTTAGACTATTTTTTGCCTAAAAAATTTATGACAACCTTGTCATAAATTTTCCAAAACTGGAAATTCTTGTCTATATTTAATCAAATAATAAGAACAACCTATAGCCTCGGCTATTAAGCGATGTACTATGAGTCTATCTTCATTTCAAAAAAGACTGTTACTACAAGACATTGAATTGCTAAAACCTGATTTTCATCAGTATACAAGCGCCTATCATCGCAATCTTAGTTCATATAAGTTAACTATGGTGGTGCCAGATCATGAAAGCATAACTAAGCGCAGTTATATCTTGTATTGTGCTTTGAATAAGATAATCAGTCATCTTGATGACTTACATCAAGTCACACCATTTATCCATTACTTAGCAAATAACCTAAGCTTTTTAAAAGTATCCTTTAACGATATCGATTCGCTTTGCAGAGCCTTTATCGAAACCCGCAAATCATACATTCACCCAATTGACTCTCAATTGCATCGCGCTTGGCTGCAAGCTACGAGAGTGTTTGCAAATATTGTCAAAAGTTACTTGTTTTCTTATTCAAATGTGGTGTCTTTTAGCGCGTATTGTCCCGCACGATTAAGTTCATAGCTTCGTTAACTCGCTGTTGAGTCTGTCGATTTGTTTTTGCTCAATAGCGATAAGAGTATTAAAGCGACTAGTTAGAGCTGTCATTTTGTCTGCTAATGCATTGTCGCTATTTGCATCAGCTAAATTGCGAGGGCGGCTACTTAGTTGTTGCTCAAGCTCTGACATTTGCATGTTAAGCTCAGCTTGATAAGTATCTATTTTATTCTCGTGCTCTGAAATTTTACGCATAATCTGTTTTGAGCGAATAAAACTAGCGACCTCATTATTGGCAACCTTGTTAGCATATGATGTTAAAGTGTACTTTTCAGCCATGAGCCTATCAATACTACGCTGCTCGCCGTTAATAAGTAGGCCGTAACGCTCAGATGCGGCGCTCATCTGTTTGGCAATGGCTGCCTGTTTCTTAGCACCCATCAAGTTACGCAGCTGAGAATCAGATTGCTCAGATAAGGCCGCAATTTCCCTGTTCATTTTGAGCTTAAATGTATCAATTTTATTGTTATGTTCTGCAATTTTCGCATCAATTTGCTTTAAGCGGATATAACGTTCGACTTCCGCGGAATCTTTATCTGTTGATGTTTGTGCATCATTATTTGAAGTATACGAAAGGTGTGGGCTTTGCTCTTTAATAGTAATCAACTTTGCATCTTTGCCACAAGGTTGTTGGCTAAACTCAGCAACACCATTTTTCTCACAGTGATAAACAGTGCTGTGCGCCAAAGGGCAAACTAGTAGGCTTATAAATAGTAAATGTAAGTTAATTTTCATGTCGTACCATCCCTAGTTTTTTACTCATTAATTATGCCATTAATATACCTTTTTTATAGACTATATTAATCGATCTATCTTAGTGTTTGTTTCGTAACACCTTAGATTACTTGCTGCAAAGGTAATTAAAAGTGCAATACACCACCTTAAGATTTATTTTTGGCGACCAACTTAATGCAAGCCACAGTTGGTTTAAAGACAAATCACAACCAGACACACTGTATGTCATCGCCGAATTAAAACAAGAAACCGACTATGTAAAACATCACCTACAAAAAGTGGCCGCTTTCTTTGCTGCAATGGAAAACTTTGCTAATGCACTTACAAAAGCAAATTTAAACTGCCTACATCTAACACTTGATGACACAAAAAATGATGCTACATTACCTGATCTACTCACCCGCTTAGCAAAGCACTATCGATGCCAAAATATTGAGTATCAATATCCAGACGAATACCGCCTCAAAAAGCAACTTGTAGAATTTTCAAAGCAGAGCGAATTTAATGTTAATGCCGTTGACTCGGAGCATTTTCTACTACCTTTCGATGATATTGACCAGTATTTTAAGCAAGATAAGCCAGTTAAAATGGAGTTTTTTTATCGTGCTATGCGTAAGCGATTTAATATATTAATGGACGATAATAACCAACCTCGTGGTGGGAAATGGAATTTTGATCAGCAAAACAGAAATAAGTTAAAACCGAGTGATCTTAAAGAAATCCCAGAACCTTTGTGTTTTGGTCATGATATTAGCCAAACCCTCAAACGGATAGAAAAGCACAAAGTAAACACCTTTGGCGAGTGTAGCAATACTCTCATTTGGCCAACCACTCGTTCTGAAGCAAAACAATTGCTCGATTTTTTCTGTGGACATTTGCTTGTTAATTTTGGTCAATTTCAAGATGCCATGACATGCCAGTCAAAGTATCAATGGTCTTTGTATCACAGCCGTTTATCGTTTGCCCTCAATACTAAAATGTTGCACCCAATGCAGGTCATCGAACAAGTGTTAACGAGCTTTGAAAAGCAACATATTGATATTGCGCAAGTGGAAGGCTTTATTCGGCAAATTCTCGGCTGGCGTGAATATGTACGTGGGATTTATTGGCAAAATATGCCTGATTACGCAAGCAAAAATGCCTTAAATGCCAAGCGTACCCTACCCGATTACTTTTGGCACGGCAAAACGAACATGAATTGTATGCACCATGCTATTTCACAAAGCCTGCAAACGGCTTATGCACACCACATACAACGTTTAATGATAACCGGTAACTTTTGCTTATTAACCGCTATTGAGCCAAGCGAAGTAGATGAATGGTATCTAGGCATTTATATCGATGCCATAGAATGGGTTGAAATGCCAAACACTCGTGGCATGAGTCAATTTGCTGATGGTGGCTTAATTGCCACTAAGCCTTACGCTGCCAGTGGTAATTACATCAACAAAATGAGTGATTATTGCAAACACTGTCACTACAACATTAAAGAAAAAGCGACTGATGATGCATGTCCGTTTAACAGTTTATATTGGCATTTTATGTTAGAGCATAAACAGCAACTATCACAAAACCCACGGATTGGTATGATTTATAATAACTGGTATAAGCAAGATGAATCAGTTCAGCAAGCCACACTTGATCGTGCCAACTGGTGTTTGGATAATTTAGATAAACTGTAACAACAAAAAAGCCGCCTCAAGTGAGGCGGCAAAACTAACTAGGGGAAACAATGCTGTTGGTAATTACTTGTTTTCGAGTAATTTACCATTACCAATTTCAATTTTGCGTGGTTTTAATGCTTCTGGAATCTCACGCTCTAAATCGATACTTAGTAAGCCATTTTCAAGGTCTGCGCCAAGTACTTTAACGTGGTCACCTAATTGGAACTTACGCTCAAAGTTACGCTCCGCAATGCCTTGATGTATGAACTTACGTTCAGCATTATCTTCTTTATCAGCTTTCGTACCGCTGACTTTTAAAGTGTTATTTTCTGACTCAATGGTCAATTCACTGTCACTAAAACCTGCTACAGCCATAGTGATACGATATTTGTCTTTATCGAGTGCTTCGATGTTATATGGAGGAAAACTTGGCTGCTTGTCTGTACGCGCTGCCGCATCCATTAATGATGCTAAGTGATCGAAACCGATGAATGAACGATAAAGTGGTGATAAGTCTACTGTACGCATAATTATATCCTCATATTTAAGCGATATTTTGTTAGTGCTCTTCTATAGAACCAGCGCTAACAAAGTTAAATTAATATTATATATTTCAATTACTTTAGTTTGTTTGGGACCCATCAGGCGTCCTCACTAAACTATCTATGGGCGGGCAAAATCTTTTCAAGATTTTTAGCAAAAAAAATTACAACTTTTTTAAATTAAATGAAATTTATACCATCGCAAACGGGTCTGAATAAGTTGATTTTAAAGGGCTAAACACGTACAAAATAACAATGAAAAAAAATCCAACTTTTTTAAAAAAATTTATCAGTGTGCTAAAAAATGTCGTGTTAATGGCTGTCGTTGTGTATGCCGTGACCGCATTTCAGCAACGTAATTTACTCTCAACTGATAAAACTCCTGCCCCCTATTTTAATTTAGCCACGCTAAATGACCCGACAGAGCGGATGACCATCGCACAATTACAAGGAAAGCAAACAGTGGTGTATTTCTTTGCGCCTTGGTGCTCAATTTGTCGCTACAGCATGCCAAATTTAGAAAAGTCCCATCAGCAAGGTAAGTTAAATGCCATAGCAATTGCCCTCGATTACCAAAACATTGCTGAAGTTAAACAGTTTACCGATTCACTGGAACTGACCATGCCTGTGTTACTTGGCAGTAAAAGTACGGGTCAAGATTATAAAATAAGTGCCTATCCAACTTATTATGTTATTGATGAACAGTTGGCTATTACTGCTCGCTCTATGGGTTACTCAACAGAACTTGGTCTTAGGATGCGGACACTTGATTAGCTAAATTACTATGATGAGAAAAACAGAATAGTACAATCGATTTTATGCGCTGTTTTTATTCATTTTATTCGTTAAGATAACAACTAGATAAACACATTCACATCGAGGAGAGCGATATGTTAACTGTAATTTTTGGCCGTGAAGGCTGCCCATACTGTGTTCGTGCAAAAGATGTTGCTGAAAAACTTGCAAATGAGCGTGACGATTTTAAATATCGTTATATCGACATAATCAAAGAAGGCATCAGCAAAGCAGATCTAGAGCAGTCTGCTGGCAAACCTTGCCCAACTGTACCACAGATTTTTATTGACCAAGCTCACATTGGTGGCTTCACTGAATTCGAAGCATACGCTAAAGAAAATTTAGGGTTATATCAATAAATTGTAAACGTGGTTGATTTTGGCAAACTCAAACTGATTAAATTATGACCAACATCAACCACATACAAATTAGTTGTAATTTATACAAGCAATTGCCTCGTATTTCCTATACAATGCGCGCCTCTTTAAATTCGTTGAGGCGTATTAATGTCAGAACCAGTCACGTTTGAATCTCTAAATCTTTCTCCTGCAATCCTTAAAGCAGTTGAAGAGTTGGGTTACAAGACTCCATCTGAAATCCAAGCTCAATGTATACCGTTATTGCTAGAAAGAAAGGACGTACTGGGACTAGCGCAAACGGGTACAGGTAAAACAGCAGCATTTGCACTGCCGTTACTAAATAATATTGACCCGTCTGTGAAGCAGCCACAGATCCTTGTTTTAACGCCTACGCGTGAACTTGCGATCCAAGTAGCTGAGGCATTCGAACAATATGCTAAGCATACTCGTGGTGTTGAAGTTTTAGCCCTTTATGGTGGCCAAAGCTACAGCATCCAACTAAGTGCACTTCGTCGTGGCGCGCAAATCATTGTTGCAACGCCAGGTCGCTTAATTGACCACATTAACCGTGGCACAATCAAGTTTGAGAGCTTACAAGCCCTTGTTCTTGATGAAGCAGACGAAATGTTACGCATGGGCTTCATTGATGATGTAGAAAGCATCATGGAGAAAACGCCACGTGAAAAGCAAACATGTCTTTTCTCTGCGACCATGCCTAAGCAAATTCAAAATATCAGCAGCAAGTACATGAATGAGCCTGAGCAAGTTCATATCTCTGCTCGTAACTCAACTGTATCTACTGTTGAGCAAGTATTTTGGAATGCACATGTACACAAAAACAAAGCTATCGTTCGCTTCTTAGAAGCTGAACAATACGATGGTGCAATTGTTTTCGTACGTACACGTAACGACACTGTACAGTTAGCTGAATTACTTGAGCGCGAAGGTTTCTCTGCCGCACCACTTAATGGTGATATGAACCAACAAGCACGTGAGCGAACAGTAGACCGTTTGAAAAACGGCCTAGTTGATATCGTTATTGCAACAGACGTTGCTGCACGTGGTCTTGATGTAGACCGTTTAAGCTTAGTAATCAACTACGATATTCCACAAGACTCAGAAGCCTACGTTCACCGTATTGGTCGTACTGGTCGTGCGGGTCGTACAGGTAAAGCGATTCTTTTCGTAAAACATAACGAGCGTTATTTACTTAAAAATATCATTCGTCATACGAAGTCAGAGATCGCACAAGTTGATTTACCAACAGCAAAAGTAGTTGAAGAAAAACGTATTAAAGCTCTTCAAGACAAATTAACTATTGCTCTTGAAAACAAAGATATCACTTTCTTTAACCAAGTAGCTGCTGACATGGCAGAAAAGCTTGAGCTAAGTGCTGAAGATTTAGCCGGTGCATTACTTTGTTTAGCGCAGCAACAATCACCAATCAAGGTTGAAGAAGTTAAAGTTCAACCGCGTGGCGAACGTAACGAGCGTCGTCGTAACGAACGAGGTGATCGTGCTGAGCGTGGCGACCGTCAAGGACGTGAGCGTAAACCTCGCGAGCCACGTGAGCGCAATAGCCGCAGCATGGGCCCTATGGATACTTACCGTATCGAAGTTGGTCGTGAGCACGGTGTACAAGTTAAAAATATCGTTGGTGCGATTGCTAACGAAGCTGATATCTCAAGCAAATTCATTGGTGATATCCGCTTACACGACAGTCACAGTACGGTACAGTTACCACAGAACATGCCAAAAGATGTGCTTGATCACTTCCAAAAGGTGTTCATCTGTAAACGTCCGATGAATATGACGCTAACGCAAGACCAAGGTCCTGCGGCTCCTCGCTCTGAACGCCCAAGCGGTGATCGTGGTGACAAAAAGCGTAGCTTCAAAGACAAAGATCGTGGTGAAAAACGTGGCGGCCCACGTAAAGAGCGTCGCCCAGTGAGCTTCACTGCGAACTAATCAAAGCTGTAAGCAATAAAAAACCTTGTCATGAAAGTGACAAGGTTTTTTTGTGTCTGAAGTTAGGCTATCAGCCTAAAGTTTTTAAAGCCTCAGCTGGGTGGCTGAGGCTTTATTACTTAAATCGTTATGAGCCAATGGCTGGGTATGCGTAGCTTGATTGTAGGCCAAGTGGGATGCCTAAGCCCCAGTACGCGAGTAAGAAGATACTCCAACCGATTAAGAAGGCGATTGAATACGGCAACATCATGGCGATTAACGTACCAATACCTGTGCCTTTAACATACTTCTGGCAGTACACCACAACCAGTGGGAAGTATGGCATCAGTGGGGTAATGATATTAGAGCTTGAGTCACCTACACGGTACGCAGCTTGAGTCAAATCAGGTGAAATACCTAGTTGCATCAGCATTGGTACAAAGATTGGCCCTAACAGCGCCCATTTTGCTGAACTTGAACCTACAAATAGATTCACAAACGCCGTTAAGAAGATAATACCTACCACAGTCACCGAACTTGGTAATGCCATCGCTTTAAGTAGCTGTGCACCTTCAATAGCAAGTAATGCACCTAGATTTGATTTACTAAATGCGGCAATAAATAACGCGCAGAAGAACGCCATAACAATGTAGTAAGCCATACCGCTCATGGCTTTACTCATGGCATCGATCATATCTTTAGAACTTTTGAATGTACCAACTACAAAACCGTAAACTGCACCTGGGATCCAAAACAGTAAGAATATAAGTGGAACAATTGATTGCATTAACGGTGAGCGGAAATTAGTTAAAGAACCATCACTACTTCGCATTGCTGAGTCAGCTGGAGCAGAGACAAACCAAAGTAATACAAGGCCAACAATCATCACTGTGCTTGCGATATAGAATGCACGTTTTTCATCACTGCGCGCTTCATCAAAAGCAGGTAAATCTTCGGTATCACCATCAAGTGGCGTGTTTTGTAAGCGCGGCTCGATAATTTTATCTGTGATATACCAGCCTAATAAGATAATAAATAAGCTTGAAGCAGAGGTGAAAAACCAGTTATTAAGCGGATTAATCGCCATATCAGGATTAATAATTTGTGCTGCACTTTGGGTAAAGCTTTGCAGTAACGGATCAATCCCTGACGGAATAAAGTTTGCGCTAAAGCCACCACTTACCCCAGCAAACGCCGCAGCAATACCAGCAAGCGGATGACGACCCATAGCATAAAAAATGACCCCAGCCAGAGGGATGACTAATACATAACCGGCATCAGTTGCCGTATGGCTGACAATCGCCACTAAGATAATAGAGGGTGTTAAAAGCTGCTTAGGTGTTACTTTTAGCATTAATTTAAGGCCAGTGTTGATAAAGCCAGAGTGCTCAGCAACACCAACACCTAACATGGCAACAAGCACCACGCCAAGTGGCGCAAAACTGGTAAAAGTTTTCACCATCGAAGACAAGAAAGTAGCAAGGGAATCCCCTGCTAATAGATTATTTACAACTATGGCTTCGCCTGTTCGCGGGTCGATTGCATCAAATGTGGTGCCCGAGAAGAGCCAAGATAAGAACCAAATAAGCAGCATTGCGACTAAGAAGATAATAGCAGGATCAGGGAGCTTGTTGCCCACCCTTTCAATCGTATTCAGAAAACGTGCGATTGCACCACTTGGTGCCTGCACATCATTATTGTTATTCATTTTCAAATTCCCTGGAAAAATATCTCGTTAACCTTAACGTATCTAAGTTCTAAGGTAAATTTTAAGTTAATAGAATTCCCTAATAAAGGTAACCACTTGATGTAAAAAAAGCGACACAGGTCGCTTTACAGTACTCATTTTAATACTCAACTAAACCGCTAGTGCTTTAACCTCATCCCAAAGGCGCACAACGAGCTCTTTATCTTCTTCGTTTAGCTCACCATTGCGATAAGCTTTAACCAGACTTGATTCAACTTGATTATTAAGCTCATCAATCGATAAATTTAATTCTTCTACTTGTGCGTAGCCTACCGCTAAGTCAAAGTGACCACGCAAATAGCCACCAGCAAATAGCTCGTCGTCAGTTGCTTTATCGACTAAATCATCAAAATATTGCTGCGCTGCATCAATATAACTTACTAAAATCATTGTTACTTCTCCTCTGGGTGCAGCCCATCTTGATGACCCACTGCATACATAATATGGTCATTAAAACCTGTGGTTACGCGAATATAACCACTTAATTCATCGTCTAACTCACTATCACCTGTATCGGCAATCAGTGGTCGGCCATTTAAGGCCTGTAATTTAGTTTTCGTTGCCACTACAATAATGTTGTCGCGACCAATCGCACGGATAAGTGCAGGACTCAATTGTTGATTTCCTCGGCCGAATATATGCCCTTGTCCACCAATTAAGGTGATCACCAACTTAGTATCTTTACCTTGTGTGAGCTCAAGTAATTGCTGTGCAGTTAAATCCTGCGCAACTAGCTCTTGGTCTGCTACTAAATCAACACCTAATAAGGTATTTTCAAGACCCATCTCTTCCATTATTGCAGCTACGGTTGAACCACTGCCCATTACATATAAGCAGTCTTCGTCCATTTCACTGACAACATAGGCAGCAATGTCAGCAAGCACTAATTCATTAGTTTCTTTACCGCCATTTTTAACTGCTTGCACATATCGCACTTCACTCGGAACTTGCATTTCACCATAGCGCTTAGCTTTTACTGTACCTTCACGAAATGCATCTTCATCGATATCCATAACATCGGCATCGCCAAGGCTGACGAGTTCACCTTTGACTAGCATCTCGACAACGCGACCTGCTGCTTTAGGGGTAATAGCGTAAACGCCAGAATGTATTTTACAGCCTGCAGGAATACCTAACACAGGGGTGCTATCACCAACCGCATGACAAATATTACGTGCAGTACCATCACCACCAGCAAATAAAATAAGGTCGACACCTTGCTCAACTAATAACTTAGCAGCCTGCTCAGTGTCATCGGGGGTGGTGATTTCATTTGTTTGGTAAATCACTTGAGTTTTAAAACCAAGCTGGCGCGCCGTCTGCTCGCCCATTTCACCGTTTACTGTGTAAATGGTTAAGTCGCCTTGATGTGCAAGCAGAACTTCAAGAGCTGCTCGGGTGCGTAAGTTTGCTTTTGGCTCTGCGCCAAGTTGCATCGCCCTTGCAGCGGTATCTGCGCCATCACTTCCCTTCAGTGCCACACTGCCGCCTAAGCCGGCAACCGGATTTACAATCAAACCTAATTTAAACTGCATCAGATAAAGCTCCTGGGTTGCTTTGAAAATCGCGCTGCCATGAAAACTGTGTAGCCGTTAATGGCCATGGGGTATTATAAAAATCGCTCAATGCTTTGAGGAGTGCTGTAGTGCGCTGATTAAAACCTGTTGCTAAAAAACTCAACACTTGCTGGTGAACCCGAGCCTGAAAATCAAATCGACAGGTTTGTTCACCATTTAAATTATCAACCGATACATTAAAATCGAAACCAGCTGCTGTACTTAGCGCCCATTCAATAGCTTGAGGCTTTACTTCAACCGCTTCAAATTCAGCTTGTTGGTGTTTATCACGACCATCAGGACAATACCAATAGCCATAATCTTCTTTTAATCTACGTGCCTCTCCAGCCACTAACCAGTGAGCAATCTCATGTAAGGCACTGGCATAAAAACCGTGGGCAAACACAATTTGATGATAAGACGTTTGCTCATCAGCTGGCAGGTATATAGGTTCATCATCACCCTTTATCAAACGCGTATTATGGCTTTGATAAAAGGTGTTTTCAAAAATAGCGATTAAGTCAGCAATCTGATGCATACGGCTTGAATTTATCTCGTTAAAAGCGTCACTAAAAACGAGGCGAATTGTACGGACTTTTCCCCCTAAAGTAAAAGCAAGCGCTTCCAATCACAGGTATTTCGCAATATCTACATCATCGATTTGATCTGGATTTAAATAGCGTTTTGCATACTCAAGATAGATACCTGACGTTAAGAACAATTTGAACACATCTTGATCTACATGTTGATCGGCAACCATCTTCGCTAAAATATCAATCGCAACACTCAATGGTTTGGCTTTTTTATAAGGTCTATCGGCTGCGGTCAATGCTTCAAATATATCGGCCAGCACTAACACACGCTCAGGTATCGATAAATCATCTGCAGACAATTTACGGGGATAACCCGTGCCTTTTAATGTTTCGTGATGGGTCGAGGCATAACGCGGCACACGGGCTAATTCATCAGGAAATGGGACGTTATCTAGCATCCGAATAGTACTGATAATATGCTCATTAATTTTAAATCGATCTTCGTTTGTTAAAGTACCGCGCTGAATTTGTAAGTTATACAGTTCGCCAAGATTATACTTGTATTCTGGAATGGTTACTTTTATCCCTAAACGCTCGTCATACTGTATAGGTTTATCGTGGGCAATCAAATGCTCAGGCTTATCTGAAAGTAGCTTTTCAGTGACAGGCAATTGCTCATCATTGCTTTGAACCCTTAACTCTTCAACTGGCGAAAGGCCTATTTTATCATCAAAATTTCGCTGCCAAGTGATGTTGCTAAGCGCCTCTAAACGTCCAAGGCTTGCTTCATCCATAAACTCACCGCCAACATTACAGGCTGCTATAAACGAAAAATCACTACGTAACTCTGCTTGGCGTTTAATAAGTTCAGCCTCAAGCTCTGGTTGCTTTTCAGGTGACACTAGCACGTCTTTTAGATAAGCAATTTCTGCATCCCGCCAAAGTACCTCAAAACGCGTTCTCACTTCGTGGATACGGTTATAAATAGTTTCTAACTTTGTGCCCTTGTCTACGATATGCTCTGGAGTAGTGATTTTGCCGCAGTCATGTAACCAAGCTGCGAGGCTAAATTCCCTTAGTTCGTCTTTATTTTTAAACGCAAACTGTTTAAACGCATCCTCATTTGAGTTTGAAGCTGCTTTGGCCAGCATGATCCCAAGTTCAGGTACCCGTTCACAATGTCCTGCTGTATAAGGAGACTTATCATCGATAGCCTGAGCTATAAGCTCAATAAATGACTCCATTAAGGCTTTTTGCTTTTGCTCATGCTGCTGAATTGATTGGCTCATTTGCACCATGGAGTTGGCTAAATTATTGATTTCTTTAATACTGCTTTTTAGCGTTGAAACCTGATCAAACTGACGGTGTTTAATTTTTAAATTTTCACCCTCTAAGGTCTTAATTGGCGAAACAATTGGTGAGGCAAAAAACCATGATACAGGCAGTACCATAATCAAACAGGCCGCGGTGATAAAAATAGACAGCTTAATTTTTTCACGGGTAGAACTCAATACGCCCTCTTTGGGCACCACTATCGCTAAGTAATCGCTATTGCTCCCCCCTTCTGAAACAGGGGTAATATACACGTACTTCTCAACGCCATTTAGAGTCATTAAACGTAAATGGGCGAAGTTTGCCCGATCTGTAATTAGAGTAAGAAATTCAGGGTATGGCACTGTGCCAATCACTTGTGATTGCTGACTAGGATCGCTCCCTAACCATTTACGCTCTAGTGCAGCAATATACGAATTTGGGAGCTGATCTATCGCCATATTAATTAAATCTTTTAGCTCTGCATCATCAGGATGAAACAATAAATGTAGAGTATCTGGTAGGAGATCATGACTATAACTATCAAGCTGATTATATTGAATCCCTTCGATAAAAAACTGATTTTGAGTGTATTTGAACACTGCTTCGTTATCTAAACCTGCATACACACGTCCTTGGCTTACCGCATCGAGCACCGCTTTGGTACTTGGCAGCTCAACAATGTCGATATCAGGAAAGTGCTCTTTAATCACTTTAATTACCGACCAGCCTTCACCAATTGCTAACTGTTTGCCCGCTAACTGCTTCATGCTAACGACCGGTGTTGAACCTTTTGCAGTAATGATACTGAACGGCAAAGTTGCCATTGTTTGGCTCATAAGACCGAGCGACTCATTTGCTGGGGTTTTAAAAATAGGCTGTACAATATCTATTTCATCTTTTGCAAATTGAGTTAAAAACTCAGTCCATGTAAAACCGTTAATAAAAGTTACCTTAATTCCGAGCAACTCAGCCAAGGCATTAATATAATCAATGCTATAGCCTTTCGGGTTACCGCCGACACTAAAGTCCATTGGTGGCCAATTAGTTTCGTTAGAAACGCTCAAATAAGGGTACTTCGCCAATACACTTTGCTGCTGTTCTGTTAAGGGAAGTTTTTCAAGCCTTGGCAAAAGTAAGCTATTTTTTTGTTGGTTAGAGGCAACAATTTCACCTTCTTTATTGTAAATGTACAGCTCACTTAAATACTGGCTACTCATTTTACTTTGCTGTTGACTCAAATATTCAGAAATACTCGACAAGCTAACGTCTAACGCCAACACACTATTTTCATTTGCTGACTTTATTGAGTAGGTTTGCCCAGGTGCTTGCAGGTGAGTAAAGAAATATGGCTTTGTTTTTTTCACGCGTGTTGAGTTTGCTTGCTTAAACCACAAGCGCTCTCGCGGATCATAGCTGGTGCCTTTGGTTTGCGAGATACGTAAATTAAATTGCTGGTCAAAATAATGAGTATGCTGAACACGCTCTGCCCCTTCACCGCTAATGTGGATCACCACCCAACGGTCTGCTTCAATGGCCTGCAACTGCTGACGCACTATTTCACTGCTTTCTAAATTAATTAATTCATAAAAGTCACCATTTTCATAGCCTACATACAACGCATAAAACAATGGATTGAGCTGCATGATTTCACTCATGACATTTCTCAGCTCACTTTTATCTTCGCTGTTGGCACTGATCAAGCTACTATTTTGAACCATTACACTTAGCGTGTTTTCTGACTTTTCATTCACCCTTGCAAGGTAATCAACCACTGAGCCTGTGGCTAAATTAAAGTTTTTGACACTGGCCTCTATAGCCATTTTTTCGCTGAAATAATATTGCAGACTAATTGCAATGAGAGCTGTTAGTGAAGTTGCTAAAACGAACACGGCAACAACGGTAAGGCGAATCGAAAAACGAATTCTCGATTTAAGTTTTTGAAAAGCAGATACCAGCACTTATGCATCTCCTTGCAATGCTTTGTTCGTTAGTAATATTAGCTTGTATATCTTTTATACACCAAAAATTTTGTATTACAAAAAAAACTCTGCAATTTTATCCTAAAGCATAAGCAAATAATTACCTTAGATATTTTGTTAAATTGACAGAATCAATTTGCGACTCATGTAAAAACAGTTTTGCATATTTTAGGTAAATGCCGGAAGTTAAAAAGAGCTCAAATACGTCACGGTCAATATGATCGTCATCAACCATTTTCGCTAAAATATCAATAGCAACACTCAAAGGTTTGGCTTTTTTATATGGGCGGTCTGCCGCGGTTAATGCTTCGAAGATATCAGCAAGTACTAACACACGTTCAGGTATTGATAATTGTTCCGCGGTTAATTTTCGTGGGTAGCCAGTCCCTTTTAAGGTTTCGTGGTGGGTTGATGCATAACGCGGAACTTTCGCTAATTCTTTCGGGAATGGCACACTACCAAGCATACGAATTGTACTGATCACATGCTCATTGATCTTAAACCGGTCTTCCGCTGTAAGCGTGCCCCGCGCCACCGACAAGTTATACACTTCGCCAAGGTTATATTTATACTCCGGAATCGCCATATTAATGCCCAAACTTTCTGGGTACTCAACGGCTTTTTCGTGTGGAATTAAATCACTTAGCTTATCGCTCAGGAGTGACTCTTCGACAGGTAAATGCTGATTCTTCAAATCAGCCATACGCATTTCTTCAAGGGGCGATAAACCTAAACTTGCGTCAAAATGGCGCTGCCACTTAATGCTAGCAACCTCATGTAAACGAGACAGCTGCGCTTCATCCATAAACTCACCACCAACATTACAGGCAGCAATAAAGCTAAAGTCTGCGTGTAACTTTTTGGTTCGTTGGTCAAGCGTTTGCTTAAGCACAGATTGCTGCTCAGGATGGGCTAATAACTGCTCATAATAAGTAATTTTTGCATCACGTAGCAGCACTTCAAATCGGGTGCGTACTTCATGAATACGGTTATAAATGGTTTCAAGCTTAGTGCCTTTATCAACGATATGCTCAGGCGTAGTAATTTTACCACAGTCGTGCAACCACGCAGCTAAGCGAAACTCTCGTCGTTCATCAGACGTTTTAAAGCTGAACTCAGAAAACGCCTCATTTTTTGAGTCTGACGCAGCATCAGCAAGCCAAATACCCAGCTCAGGGACCCGCTCACAGTGCCCTGCCGTATATGGTGATTTGTCATCAATCGCTTGGGCGATAAGCTCTACAAATGACTCCATCAGGGCTTTTTGTGAGTTTTCATGTTGCTCAATAGAGCGACTCATATCCACCATCGAACTTGCCAAATAATGGATTTCTAAAATGTGGCTAGAGAGTGTTGAAACTTCATTATAATCTCGCTGCTGAATTTTTTTATTTTCACCTACTAATTTGAGAATCGGGTTGACGATTGAAGAGGCAAAAAACCAAGAGACTGGCAGCAGCAAAATTAAAAATAAACCAGTCACTAAAATTGAAATACGAATTTTATCTCTTATAACCGCCAGCACGTCATCTTTAGATACCAGCACCGTGAAATAATCAACTTCATCTGATTGCATATCGCTACTAAGCGGCAGCGGCAATACAAACATGTATTTTTCTATGCCCTTTTCATGCACATTTAACATTTTGCCGAATTGATGTTCTTTGTTAGCAAGCCCTGATTTTTGTTCATCCAATTTAACTAACTTAGATAGGTCAGCAAAACCATGCTGATGACTTTGATTTTTACTGCTTGCGATAATTTCACCATTCCCCCGATAAACATACATTTCGCTTTCAACAAGGTGCTTCATTTTAGATTGTTGGTCGGTTAAAAAGTGATTCAAACTTGCACTGGCTATATCAATCGCTAATACATCGCCTGTTTGCGCTGACTTTATTGCATAGGTGTAACCTGGTACCTCAAGTACTTTAAACACATACTGCTCGGTTTTCGTTACAGAGTCACTCGTTGCATCCAGAAACCAAACTCTATTCCGTGGGTCGTAATCCGTAGTTTGGGTGTCTCTTTTACGAATGACCAACGACTCATCTAAATACGTGGTTACCTGCTTACGCTCCCCCCCCTGCCCAGAAATTTGATACACTAACCAATGATCGTCTTCATCGAGCTGGATTGATGGGGGAAGCTTTGCATACCCTTTTAAATTAATAACCTGTAATAAGTCACCATTAGCATGACCAAGAATTAGCGAATAAAAGTCTGGATGACGCGTTAAAATTTCGATCAGCACTTGCTGTAAAATTTCTTTGTTATTTTGGCTCTCTGATAATAGCCTAGTGTCGTGGATCATCACGCTTAAGGTATTATCAGCACGCTGATTGATTCTTGTTATGTGATCGGCTATTTGCTGACTAGTTTGTTTGAACTGTTCTGATTTAGATTGCAGTAATAACTTTTCACTAAAGTAATAATGCAAACTTATCGCCACAATACCGGTGAGTAAGCTAGCAAGGGCAAAAACCAGCAATACACTTGCCCTAATTGAAATTTTATAGCCTTCCGCCTGGCGTGTTAGCATTCGCGACTCCTTGCTTGCTAATAATTCAGATTAAATTAATAGAAAAGAATGTATAAAGATTATACTTAAACGAGCATAAGGTACATATTTTGTACTTATATTTAGGCTATTAAAATTTAATAACTAATTGATTCCGTCCTGCATCTTTAGCCTGATAAAGTGCAGCATCAGCTCTGGAGATAACTGACTTTTGCTCCTCTTCTTTCATTACGGTTAAGCCAAAACTTGCACGTATTGCTAAAGATAACTCACCAACCTCGCACATTTCACTATTCATCCTTGCGATCATAGTATTAATAATAACAGTTGCATCTGACACTGAGCATAGTGGTAGCACAATAACAAATTCTTCACCGCCAAATCGATATACATCATCAGAGGAACGTAATGAGTCAGTTAAAAAAGCAGAAAAACGCTGCAATACAACATCACCTACCTCGTGACCATGGGTATCGTTAACACGTTTGAAGTAATCAATATCAGCTAAAATAACACATACTTGCTTGGACTCGCCTTGCTGCTGTTTAACCATCCGCTGATATTCTTCATAGGCATTATCAAAAGCACGACGGTTAGGTAACTGAGTAAGGGCATCTTTAAGGGCTTGGCTTTTCATCTCATGGGCAAGCTGAGCAAGCTGGGTGTTCCTTACAAAAAGTTCTCTACGGATAATATGTTCATGAGCAGCCATGATCATACCTGCTAAGTTTGCTGCCACATGCGCTAAAACCACCATGTAAAAAGAGTGGTTAGATATTTCTTTACTGAAATAGATAACAGAGATAGCAAGAGCACTATATGAAATACTTAAAAATACCGATAACTTAATTGAAACCAAGGTCGAGAAATAAAATGTGATCAAGATGATCACATCAAAAAACATATGCAAAATATAGAAACGCTCATAAGTGATAGCCATAAATTGCATGTTCAAAAATAAAAACAGCATAAACACAGATATCACCAAACGAAATGACTGGATGCTTTTAATATAATTCAGAGCAAAAGCACTAAGAATACAAACTGAGACCATAATAGCTCGGCCGATTAAAGCGGTTTCTGGCCAAAATGAAGCCTGTATAATCATCTTATCGAAGAAGGTTACAAGCGCAGTGACTAATGCAATTGTACAGCACAAAAATTGCGCTATTTTTTTATCTTGACCGAATTTACTTTGTAAAAAGACATGCTCTACCTCAAGCGACTTAAATTGACAGGCATAGCGCTCAATTGTCATATCTTGATTTAATAATTTTGCTGCAAAAGCGCCCATAAATAAATGCCTACTACGAAAGGAAATGTGGGATGTTCGATTAAAGAGCAACTACTCTAGTATAGTGTGTGTGCTCATTAATTGAACTAGTATTTTTGTATAAAAATATGCCAAAAAATCCCACGCAAAAGTATAATAGGCAATAAAATTAATAGTTAGAAATTCTCAATATCGGCTAGTTAATTTCCTCACCTGCTTCATCACAGTCAACGATATCTGTTTCCTTAAGAGCTTCGCTAATCCAGATTTTGATAACCGGGCAAGCAAGTAGATGCTGGCAATAAGTTTGTGCAGCACACGATAGCTCAACTTGATACGTTTTAAAACGAAGTACTACAGGTGCGAACATCGCATCAACAATAGAGAAACCGCCAAATAACCACATATTAGGATAACTTTGTTGCTGAGAAGAAAATATCTCATCGATACGAGCGATATCTTTTTTAGCTTGTTCTGATAATTCAACATGCCTTTTAGCACGAATATTCATTGGCATTTCATTACGAAGTGCAGCAAAACCAGAGTGCATCTCGGCAGCTAGACTGCGCGCTTTTGCTCTTTGGGCTATTTCACTAGGCCAAGCGGCACCATTTAGATAAGCATCATTGATGTATTCACAAATAGCGAGTGAGTCCCACACGGTTAACTCAGCATCAATAAGTGCCGGTACTTTTTGCACGGGAAACTTATTTTTTAATGCTTCATAAAATTCAGGCGTATCTAAAACCAATTGTTGCTCTTTAAAAGAAACATTGAATTTACTTAGTAAATACCACGCTCGCAATGACCAAGTTGAGTAGTTTTTATTGCCAATAAATAATTGCATTGTACTTCCTTTAACGTTTAGATTAGGCTCACTATAAAACAGCAATTGGGCAATTACTCGCCAATTGTTTTTATAGTACCTATAAGAAAAGCTGATACATTATGGATATTGATGCCCTTAGAACATTTTGCGCCTTCGTCGATACAGGTAGTTTCACCCGTGCTGCAGCACAAATTTCCAGAACCCAATCTGCGGTAAGTATGCAAATGAAAAAGCTTGAACAGGACCTCGCAAGTTCACTCTTTGAAAAGCAAGGTCGTCAGCTGGTGCTAACCCATCAAGGCCACCAGCTAGCAAGTTATGCGAAGCAACTGATAGCCCTTCATGATGAAGCCTTTAAACAATTAAAAGCAGGTACTGGCAATTTACGTGTGCGCATCGGCTGTCCTGACGACTATGTCCACTCTTTACTACCACAGCTTGTTTGTGCCCTACACCAACAGTTTGATGCCTTAGATATACAGATAAGCTGCGCCCCAAGTTCTGAGCTTAGAGCCAAACTAGACCAAGGTATGCTCGATTTAGTTGTTGCCACTCGCTCACCAGACAGCGAAGAAGGTTACTTATTGCAATCAAGCCAAGGCGTATGGGTGAAAAGCCCCGCTTTTGAGATTGAAGATTCAACCCCACTTCCTATTGCCCTGTTTCAACGAGACTGTAAGTTTCACCAAGCCAGTATTGAAGGTCTCTTAAAAACCGAGCGTCGTTTTAATATTATTGCCTGCTGTGGATCAGCAGGTGCATTACATGGCTTAATTGAAAAAGGGTTGGCAATCGGCAGCATGGCGCGAATAAGCATGCAAAAAGGTTTGGAAGAAATCAGCGATAATTCGTTACCAGTACTGCCTATGATTGATATCGTACTGTTGTACGGTAATCATGCCCACAATCCACTCAATCATGAACAGCTTAAGCAGCTTGTGGAGTTGATTAAGACGTAAAGAACATATCAAGCTACTGAAGTTTTACTAACTTACGAGTTCTATAAGGTTCTGTAAGATATAAAAACTCTTTTAAATCATGAGCACTGTTGATCAACATATGTTGCTTAGGTTGTGTTAACTGCCAACTTTCTGTTTCAGCAGTTGCCAAATCGATACGCTGGAAATTAATTGTATCTGCATGCTCCATTGTTACTGCTAATTGCTGGTCACTAACAGATATACCAATAATGTCATTGCTAGCTGCTTGCCAAACAGTTTCTATATTTCCACGGGTATTAACTCGAAACACTTCATTGCTATTTGAGAAGTAGATCTGATCTTGCTCATCTAAATCCATACCATAACAGCTTAAACGTTTCCCTGAGCCTGTGAATGGTGTCAACGTTAAGCTTGTTAAATCGAATTTTGCTGGATGAAACGTCTGTCCATCCTCTGCTCGATACGAAACTAAAATCGCGTCTTCATTGTGATACATTTCTCTCAAATAAAAAGAGTGATTTCCATGAGGTATTGTTTCATAAGTGCCACTGTTTAAATCAATTTTAAACAGTGTATCTTTACTTGCGGTGTAAACCTGCCGTGCGTCTTGGCTCCAAACAATGCCAAATAACTCATGGTTATCAGGGTTAGCAAAAATGCGCGTTTGCTTGCCACTATCGTATAAAAATAATTGTTTTAATCCAAAACGATGAGACTCAAAAACAAATTTCGTTGAGTCTGGCGAAAACACGGGTAGAAAGTCGATTGATGAGGTATCTACGAGTTTAGTCAATTTGTCAGGGTTAGCACGTGTTTGGCTAACAATATCTACATCAACATTCACTAACTCCATCAAAATGGCTTCAGCGTCTGGTGTGTACTGGGCATCACGAATTATTTGATAATTATTAAATGAAATTAGCTGAAGCTCACCATCAAGATCTAGATTTACAAGCTGATTTCGTTGGCTAATTAATAGCGCTTGATTATTCGGGTGCCAACTTAACCCTTGAATACCGTTTTCTATGATAGCAATAGTTTGTGTTTTTTTACTGGCTAGGTCGAGTACATCAATACGGTATTTATTTTGCCCAGCCTCAATCCCCATCGCGACTTTACTACCATCTTTCGATAACGCATTAACGAGCAACCAATCTTGCTGTGTAGCAGCTAGTAACTGTGTCTTTTGTTTAGATTCTAAGTTAAGTGAAACGAGTCGAGTATCGTTGTTTAGTTTATCTTTTTCTATGTAATAGAGCAGCTTATCAACATGCCAATCGATGTGGTGACTGGTTAAAACGGTGTCATTAAAAACACTCACAGTCGCTTGTTCTAATGGCTGAAATTTAGATAAATCAATGCTTATAGTGTTTAGATGTTGTTTCTGCTCTGTACTTTTCACAAATGCAATCGCATTATCGGAGGTCGACCACCCCAAAGCGTAGTAGCTTGCAGCATCTTCAGTCAGCCTCACTTCTCGCTCAGTCGCAAGCTCTTTAATCCAAATCTGCTGACTTCCTTTATTACCTCGAACAAAAGCAAGGTACTTACCACTGTGTGAAAGTGACAAATTAGCTTCATTTAGTTCACTCGAAGTGAGTGGCATCAACTGAGTAAAGTAAGCAGTATCTTGTTGTTTAGGCACTAGTTGCCACGCAATAGCAATAAAGCTAACTAGTAAAACAAACAGCAACAGAACATGTTGCGCTTTTAATTTTTTGCCTGGCCCCTGTGTTACTTTCTCAAGGCTATAACCGCGCTTAGGGTGTGTAATTATAAACTGTGGGTTCTTGGCATCTTCTTGGAGTGCTTTTCGTAGCAATGCTATACAACGCTGTACCGAACTGGGGTTATAGGTAGCATTAGGCCACACTTTTGCAAAGATTACTTCTTGGCTTACAACTTCACCTTTATTTAAATAAAGGGTATGTAATACATCCATGACCTTTGGCTCGACTATTTGCTTATAATCTTGCGATGAAATTAAACATCGACTCTCATCAATTGCAAACTTGCCGATTCGATAACGCGCCACTTACTTCTCCAATAAATATTTACGAATCAAAGATTAAGGTTTTCTTAAGAGAAACTCAAGGGTTACTCCATTGTCACTTTGCTCTGGCTATTGGATTGTTTTTGCTATCTCAAAATAGGTAATAAAAACAATGTATAAATATTTATCAACGCTCACTATTTTCATCAGTGCTTTTTTAATTTTTCAAATCCAACCGATGCTTTCAAAGCAACTGCTACCACAATTTGGTGGTGGTGCCTCTATCTGGTCAGCGAGTTTAGTGTTTTATCAAGTCATGTTACTTATTGGCTATTTCTATGCGCATAACATGGGTCGTTTTCATATTAAGTTGCAGGTAGTCATCCATATAGTTTTAGTCACCTTTGCCACACTCATTGTTGTGACAGAGTTTGCAGCCCCAAATCTCACAAATTGGCCGCCTGCGCTTGCGGTGTTTGTTAATTTATTTATAGAAATTGGTCCAATATTTATTCTACTGAGCGCTACCAGCGTACTTTTACAAAGATGGTATGTGCAAACTGCTTCAGCACAGGTGCCTTACCATTGGTATTCCATCTCAAACTTGGGTTCTTTACTGGCGTTAATGAGCTACCCGCTCGTTTATGAATTACTATTTTCTTTAGAGCAGCAAACTACCTACTGGCTATTTGGACTTATCAGCTACTGCTTGTTATTAGCACTTCTAGTAATATTTTTACTAAAAAAAGCACCCGATTTATCAAGAGAGTCTATTCAGACTAGGCCTGTCACATTATTAAAAGGTAAAGGTCAATGGCTGTTATTAAGTGCCTTAAGCTCAGCCATGTTGGTATCTACCACGCATATGATCAGCACTAATATTCCCCCCATGCCATTACTTTGGTCGTTACCTCTTGTAATTTACTTGCTCACCTTTAGTTATACGTTTGCCAACAAAGCAAATTATCAGCGTCATGTTTGGGCATATGCGTTTATATTTTCGGCTTTTGCAGGTCTGCTGATGTTTTATTTTGGCAGCTTATTCAATGCCCTGGCCCAGCTTATAATTTACAGCATGATTCTATTAACCGCCGGTATGGTCTGTCATGGTGAGCTGAGAAACAAAGCCCCTGAAAACGAGCAATTTACCGTTTTTTATTTTTATATCGCCCTTGGCGGTGTGTTAGGTTCGCTTTTCAGTACGCTCATTGCCCCATTGCTATTTGTCCAGATTGACGAGTATTTACTTACATTAGCGGTTATTTTTAGTTTTGTGTGTTACTACCAAATAAAAGCTAAAACAAAGACAAAACAGCTCAAATTCACTCTCGCAACCAGCTCAGTTACTTGGTTAGCATGCTATTGTTTTTTAGCGGTAAACTTTAACCAATATAACGTTGCGACTAGCCGCAACTTTTATGGCTATTTAGCGGTTAAAGATATAAACACTCAATCAATAAAAGAAAGGCGCTTAATTGACGGCACCACGATTCATGGCTCAGAGCCACTAAATCCAAGCCAACAGTTTGGGCAAAGTTATTACCACCAGCATACTGGTGTCGCTAAATCACTTGCCATACTAAAGCAACACAGCGCACTAAACATTGGCGTGATTGGTTTGGGTGCAGGCGTATTAGCTCGGTTTGCAGACCAACAGGATAGTATTCACTTTTTTGAGTTAAACCCTGCTGTATACGAGATGGCAAAACGTTATTTCTCATATCTTGAAAACAGTGAAGCCAAGCTCACAGTCAGCTTAGGTGATGGTCGTATTGCACTAAAAAATAATGCAAACGAAGTATTTGATGTCTTAATAATTGATGCGTTTTCAAGTGATGTAATTCCTGCGCATTTGCTAACCCAAGAAGCAATGTCACTTTATTGGCAGAGGCTCAATGAAAATGGCGTATTGATTGTGCATATTTCAAATAATCATATCGACTTACTGCCTGTATTACAGGCACATAGCCAACACTTCAATAAGGCTATGTTAAAGTTTAGCTATCAAGGCCATACCCCATCAGACATAGGCTCAGACTGGGTGGTGCTAACTGATAATCAGGCTTTTTTAAATCGTGTATCTATCAGTGATTTGTCGCCCATTAAACGCTACCCACATAACGAGCTGGCAATGTGGACTGATAGCAAACACAGCCTACTTCCCTTATTAAAATTCTAACAGGCATAAAAAAGCGCGATGATATTATCGCGCTTATTAACTGCGTTTACTTTATTTAAAGCTGCGCTTAAATCGAACCTTTGATTGGTCCATGTTCATGGCTAACGTGTGGGTTTTGGCCACGTTGGCGCAATAAGTGATCCATTAAGGTAATCGCCATCATCGCCTCAGCGATAGGAATGGCACGAATACCTACACATGGGTCATGACGTCCTTTAGTGATCATCTCTACCGCTTCGTTGCTAGTATTAATGCTGTTGCCCGGTATGGTGATGCTTGAAGTTGGCTTAAGGGCGATTGAGGCAATGATATCTTGCCCTGTCGAGATACCTGCAAGTACACCACCTGCGTGATTTGATGTAAAACCATCTGGGGTTAACTCATCACGGTGCTCAGAGCCTTTTTGTTCAACCACATCAAAGCCATCACCAATCTCAACGCCTTTTACCGCATTAATACTCATTAATGAGTGTGCAAGCTCTGCATCAAGGCGATCAAATACTGGCTCACCAAGACCTACAGGAACATTTTTAGCAACCACTTTAACTTTAGCGCCTACCGAATCGCCTTGTTTTTTTAGGTCACGCATGTATTCATCAAGCGCTTCTAGCTTGCTGGTGTCTGGAAAGAAAAATGCATTGTTTTCCACCTCATCCCAGTTATAGTCTTCGGCTTTGATTGGCCCTAGTTGGCTCAAACATGCTCGAATTTCAATACCATGAAACTGTTTTAAGTATTTTTTCGCAATTGCACCTGCCGCTACACGAATAGCCGTTTCACGGGCTGAGGAGCGACCACCACCTCGATAATCACGGATACCGTATTTATGCCAATAGGTATAATCGCCATGACCTGGGCGAAACACTTCAGCGATTTTGCCGTAATCTTTTGAACGCTGATCGGTGTTTTCAATCAGTAAACCAATGCTAGTACCTGTGGTTTTACCTTCGAATACACCAGAAAGAATTTTTACTTCATCACTTTCGCGTCGCTGTGTTGTATAACGACTTTGCCCCGGCTTGCGACGGTCTAAATCAATTTGTAAATCGGCCTCGCTAATTTCAAGACCTGCTGGTGTGCCATCTACAACGCCGCCTAATGCAACGCCGTGGCTCTCACCAAAGGTGGACACTTTAAATAGTTGTCCGATGCTATTACCTGCCATTAACTTTCCTCATTCCTAATGACTACTGAGACCGAGCCCTCAGGCTCGGCTTTTAAAATTTGCTGTTAATCTGCGAAATACTTCACAAGCTGCTGTTTGCTGATTACAAACACGCCAAGGCCACCTTGTTCGAATTCAACCCACTCAAATGGTGCACCCGGGTACAGCGCTTCCATATGTACCATAGAGTTACCAACTTCGACAAATAACAAACCGTTATCAGTTAGATGCTCTGCGGCTTCCGCTAAAATGGTACGAGTCACATCAAGACCATCATGTCCCGATGCTAAACCAAGCTCTGGCTCGTGATGGAATTCACGTGGTAAATCAGCCATATCTTCAGCATCAACATAAGGTGGGTTAGCTACGATCAGATCGTACTTTTGACCCGGAACACCACTAAACACGTCTGACTGAATTGGCAGTACGCGGTCATTCAGCATGTAATCGCTAATATTAATATCAGCAACTTCTAGCGCCTCGTAAGAAATATCAACCGCATCAACCTGTGCATCTTCAAATGCTTGTGCAAGGGCAATGGCAATACATGCTGAGCCAGTGCATAAATCAAGAATGCGCGTTACCGACTCTGGCTCTTCTAACCAAGGAGCAAAACGATTATTAATTAGCTCTGCAAATGGTGAGCGAGGGATTAACACACGCTCATCAACATAAAACGGCATACCTGCAAACCACGCGATGTTGGTCAGGTATGGTACTGGCGTACAATCATTAATACGCTCTGCAATTAGTTCAGCTAAACGGCTTTTCTCGGTGCTGGTTAAACGCGCATGCATTAGCTCTTTAGGTGCATCGATTGGCAAGCTTAGTGCAGGTAATAAAAGGCTAACTGCTTCATCCCATGCGTTGTCTGTGCCGTGCCCAAAGAAAATACCACTGCTGGCGAATTGACTGGTTGTCCAACGTAACCAATCATGCAACGTTGAAAGTTCTGCAATTGCCTCGTCTAAAATTGCGTCTTCTATCTGGAAATGGTTCATGTATGTTCCTTAACTTTCAAAGTCTGTTCTGACGCGTATTGTACCGTCTTTTCAGTTGGTTTTTACTCGATTTTTAGCGTTTTTTTGTTTAGACTGCCGCCATGAAAAAAGATCCCCACGCCAACAATCACATTAGCACTGACGATATTGACTTATTTCGTCAGAGTATCAGTGGTGCCAAAGCATTTAAACAAGACACTATTCGATTCACCAATAAGCCTAAAGTGTCACAAGCGAAACAATTTTCCCAGCAAAAAAAGCAACATCAGGCAGAATTTTTCTTTTCTGATGAATATGTACCAGACATAGATACTCATGGAACTGTGAGTTATGTCAAACCTGGTCATGATAGCTATTTGGCAAAGCAACTTCGTCGTGGAGATTACCCACCTGATTTAACCCTTGATTTACATGGCTTAAATAAAGAATTAGCCAAAGATGAGCTGGCTGGTTTAATTCATGAGTGTAAAAAGCAGCATTACTATTGTGCCTGTGTCGTGCATGGCATTGGTGAACGCATACTCAAACACAAAGTGCCGCAATATTTAGTACAACACCCTGATGTGATTGCTATGCACCAAGCACCTCTTGAATTTGGCGGTAAAGGTGCTGTGCTTATTTTAATTAACCTTCCACAAAGTGATGAATTCAGACGCTAACGTCTTCTTGTCATAAGGCTTAATGTGCATATTTTTTCGATTATCTTTCCACTGATTTTTATCGTGTTAAGTGGTTATATCAGTTCTCGTAGCAGGTTTTTATCGAAAGAACATATAGCAGGGTTAAGTAAGTTCACTTTTTATATTAGCGTGCCAGCGTTTCTATTTTTAAATATGGCACAAGCCGATTTACAAAGTAGTGTTTCTGTTGCGGGCTTTTTAAGTTTTTACTTTCCAGTATTGGCTATTTACGCCCTTGGCTATGTTATTGACCGCTATTTCATTAAGAAACAATCTGCAGCATCACATCACGCAGTTTTTGCCCTTGGCAGTAGTTATTCAAATACAGTGCTGGTAGGTTTGCCAATTATTATTGCGGCACTTGGCGAGCAAATGGTCGGTATTGTGTTTATGATCATTACTTTTCATAGTGCACTTTTGTTTACACTAACCTTTTTACTTAGTGCTAAATCGCAGCAGTCTTTTTCTTGGCGAGCATTTGCTAAAAACATGCTGCTGAACCCTGTGGTGTTAAGTATCAGTAGCGGCCTTGCTGTTAACTTACTTGGTTTTACACTTTTTGATGATTTAGCAAATGGCCTCACCCTACTTGCCAAACCTGCCATTGCCTGTGCGTTATTCGTATTAGGAGCAAACCTTGCGTTTTATAAGGTGTCAGACAACTTACAAGCATCACTCATCGCAACCATCATCAAGCTTGCCGTGTTACCGTGCGGAGTCTACTTTTTTGCCAACTACGTCTTTCATCTAGAACAATCGTTACTAAACGTGCTGGTACTTTTGAGCGCTTCTCCTTTAGGTGTAAACGCCTATCTAATCGCTAATCAAATTAAGCAACATCAAGCAACACTCGCAAGTGCTGTGGTGCTCTCAACGGTATTAAGTGTTGTAAGCTTTAGTGTTTGGTTAAGTATTTTACTTTAGTTTTATAAGCCACCTGATACATCTATAAAACTGCCGGTTGTGAATGATGCTTGCTCACTTGCCAAAAAGTAAATTGCTGAGGCGACCTCGTCAGCTTCACCACCTCGCCCTAGCGGTAACTTAGATTTTAACCTATTAACTCGGTTTGCTTCACCGCCATCGCGGTGCATATCGGTATAAATAAGGCCTGGCCTTACCGCGTTTACCCGAATAGCTTTACTGGCGACTTCTTTAGCAAGGCCGATCGTGAAGGTATCAAGCGCTCCTTTAGATGCAGCATAATCTAAATATTCATTTGGCGAGCCTGTGCGCGACGCACCTGATGAAACATTCACAATACTGCCTTTATTCATACGCTTAATTGCTTCTCGTGCACACAAAAATGCGCCTGTAACATTGCAACTTAAAATGGCGTTAATGCGCTTTGCATCCATCTCTAAAAGCGGCATTTGCGGCATCATCATTGCTGCATTGTTAACCAGTACATCTAAACGTGGTGCCCAAGTATCAAGCTTCGCAAACATTGCCTTCACTTGCTGCTCATCAGCAACATCGGCTTGTATAGTAAACGCTTTAACGCCCAGTTTTTCTATTTCTTTGGCAACTTGCAAAGCACTGTGCTGATCCGACTTATAGTTGATACATACATCATAACCATGCTTGGCAAATAACTTTGCCGTTGCAGCGCCTATACCACGGCCGCCCCCGGTAATAAAAACCACAGGATTCGAACTCATTCTGATTCCTTGAAAACTAACTTAAACTGCTCACACACCAATGGCATATCAGGATGACATTGATAATCCGTACCTGCTAGCTCTCGCTGATAATAATCCCAATGCACACGCTGCCAGTATGCAAGACTTTTGTCGCCCTCGCCTTCTAATGCAGCGTAATCTGCACTTATTTGATTATATGGGATGATGGTCACTGAGACAGTTTCAATAATGCCTAAGGGCTGTCCGTGCCAATTGGTAAAAATGGCTAAATCACCGACCTCAGGAAGAGCCTCATTATTTGCTTCGAACCAATATAATGAAGGGGTTGTTGCTTGCTTTTCGCCACTTAAAACCAGCAATGCGCAGTCATTGGCATCTTGCTCATTATCGCAAAAATGCCAACTCGGTAGTTCAATAATTGCGCGTCCTGATTGCTCGTTAAATCGAGCAATCAAATGCGCTTTACGCCGTTCGTTACTTAACTGCTGCAACAACAGAAATCTCTACGAGCAGAACATCACGCGCCATTTTTGCCTCAACACAAGCGCGAGCTGGAGCATGCCCTTGAGGTACCCATGCATCCCAAACTGCATTCATCGCTGCAAAGTCTTCCATGCTTTTTAAATAGATGGTGGCGCTTAGCATATGCTCTTTGCTACTACCCGCTTCAGTAAGTAAAGCTTCTACCTTATCGAGCATAGTTTGAGTTTGTTCGGTGATATCTTTTTCAGCATCAGCACAAACTTGTCCGCATAGGTATACTGTGCCGTTATGCTTGACGATGCGGCTCATACGCGCACCGGTTTGTAAACGTTCGATTGTCATAGTAAGAACTTGAAAAATTAACAGTGGCGCTAATTTAGCAAATCCACTGTTAGATTTCGACGTTATTTGGCGAGTGAATACTGAGGTAGTGGCTGCGCTGTTTGTGTTCATCATATTCGATAACTGCAACCGCGCCTGTATTGAAAATAGGCATATGACCTGGACTTAACTGATCAACTAAATAGCTAACAATTGGCATATGGGCAACGATTAACCAGGTGTTGCATTGTGGATGCATAGCAATCAGAGTTTCCAAGTAATCAGCAGCAATTTGTGGAACACCATCAGGGGTAATATCGCTGCAAGTTTCATTAAATTTTAACGAAATATGTTGTGTAGCATCAGCAGCCGTTTGTTGTGCACGAATGTAAGGACTCACCAACAAGGCATCGGGTTTATGATAGGTTGCTAACCACTGCCCCATACGACTGGCTTCATAGTGACCGGTCTCGGTAAGTTGTCTTGCTGCATCATCTGCTTGCATTGGCGTAGCTTCGCCATGGCGCATGATTAAGATTGTTTTCATAAAAAATCAACCGATTAAAGAATATAAAACAGTAGCCAGTTTGCTTGATTGTCCGCTATATTAGAATATCATCACTAGATACATTAAACATCCGCTTATGATATTCAGGTAGATTTTCGTAGCTCTGTCTTTTTTAGCTTTCCTGAAAATATCATCTGTTGTTAGGACATTAACGCACTCTTTCAGGAGCATCTTTTGAATATCAGCCGCAATGATAACAGAACATATCAACCCCTAACACTGGACAATGGTCTAAAAGTACTTTTAGTGCAAGACTTAGAATCAACAAAATCAGCGGCTTCTATGGCTATCAACGCAGGCCATTTTGACGATCCTCTTGATAGACAAGGCCTTGCACATTTTTTGGAACATATGCTTTTTTTAGGCACAGACCTGTACCCGGAGTCGGGTGGTTTTTCTAATTTTGTATCACAATCTGGTGGCAACACTAACGCGTGGACAGGCACAGAGCACACATGCTACTTCTTTGATATTAAAAACCAACAGTTTGCTGAAGCATTAGCACAATTTAGCCGTTTCTTCATAGCACCATTACTAAACCCTAAAGAAACAACTAAAGAGCGTAATGCCATAGATGCTGAGTTTAAGCTAAAAATAAAAGATGATGGCCGACGCATCTATCAGGCTCACAAAGAAACAGTCAATCCAGCCCACCCTTTTGCAAAGTTCTCGGTCGGTAACCAGCAAACCCTCGCTGATCGTGAAGGCTGCATAAGTGATGAGTTACGTGCTTTTTTCGATAGCCATTATCAAGCTCAGTGGATGACACTTGTGATATGTAGCAATGAAGATATTGCGACAATGACTGCTTGGGTAAAACAGTTTTTCAGCGAAATTAAAGGTCAACCAAAAAGCAAAGAGATAATAGAACAGCCACTTTACCGTAAACAAGACTTAGGTAAGGTGTTACACATTGAACCACATAAACATATGCAAAAGCTGATCATTAGCTTTGCAATGCCTAATATTGACGACTTTTATCGTCACAAAACCGTTAGTTTTATTGCTCACCTACTCGGTTACGAAGGCAAAGGATCACTGTACTCTATTTTAAAAGAGCAAGGCTGGATAAATGCCCTTTCTGCAGGTGGGGGCATTAACGGTAGTAACTTTAAAGACTTTAACATCAGCATGGCTTTAACTGATGAAGGTATTGAGTACTATGAAGATATCGTAGAGATGGTGTTTGAGTATATCTGTTTAATAAACCAAAACTGCGATAAATTGCCACGTCTTTATCAAGATAAAAAGAATCTCTTACAAATTGCCTTTGATAACCAAGAAAAAGCTCGCTTAATTGATTGGGTTAGTAATTTAAGCATAAATATGCAGCATTACGATGAAGCTAATTATGTACAAGGCGATTATTTAATGGACGGCTTTAACCGTTGCGCTCACGAAATTGCCATGCAATGGCTCACACCTGACAATATGCGCTTGGTCTTAATTCATCCAGGTGTAGAACCAGAGCACACCACAGCTTGGTACAACACCCCCTATAAAGTGGAAGATATCTCGACAAGTTGGTTAGAAGCACTCAGTGAAATTAACACGCCATTGCCACAGATGTGCTTACCAAGTGCTAATCCATACCTCACTAAAGATGTTGAACTACTGCCATTAGAGAAACCAACTAGATCGCCTGAATTGTTAGTCAAAAAAGAAGGCTTTGACTTTTGGTTTAAACAAGATGCTACTTTTCGAGTGGCTAAAGGGCATTTTTACTTAGCGATGGACTCAACCTTTGCCATTAAAGATGTTAAACATATGGCCCTCACTCGTTTGTTTGCAGACTTGTTTATGGACAGTGTTGCTGAGCAATTTTATCCGGCAGAACTGGCAGGCCTTAGCTATCACTTAACATCTCACCAAGGCGGCTTGACCTTGCATACCGCAGGTCTTTCATCGAGCCAGTTAGAGCTAGTTAACGAATTACTTGAAGCTCTATTTAATGTTGAGATATGTGCAAAACGCTTTGCTGAATATAAAAAACAACTTGTTAGACACTGGCGAAACAGCAATCAAAACAAGCCTGTTAGTGAATTATTTAGTATTTTGGGTGCGCAAGTTATGCCGTGGAACCCAGAGCCTAACGCGCTCGCACAGGCTTTAAAGGATACTAGCTTTCATCAATTCAATTGCTTTAGAAATGAGTTTTTTAAAGCTTTGCATGTTGAATGTTTTTTACATGGTAACTGGCAACGAAGTGATGCGCTTAAGTTTCAAAAGCAAATTACTGAACACTTGTCTGGTAGCACCACTATCATTGATTTAACGCGACCACTTAATAATATTACCGAAGTGGAGCAACAGCGCTTCACGTTAAATTGTAGTGATCATGCGATGGTACTTTACTATCAAGCTCAAACTGATAACACCACCGAAAAAGTGCAAATGATGGTACTTAATCACTTGATAAATCAAGACTACTTTAATGAATTAAGAACCAAGCAACAACTAGGCTATTTAGTCGGTGCTGGCTATGCACCTTTTAACACACGCGCTGGTATCGCTTTTTATGTTCAGTCACCTAAACATAGTGCTGATGAGATTCTTCAACGTCACCAACAATTTATTAATAATTATGTGTCGCAAATAAATAACATATCTGAGCAGCAGTGGCTCGACACCAAAGCAGGTCTTGTCACTCACATCGCTGAAAAAGATAAAAATTTACGCTTACGTTCGCAGCGTCTATGGCTAGCTATAGGCAATCGCGATACAGAGTTTAATATGCAACAGCAGCTTTTAGAGGCGCTTGATAAGTTAAGCCTAACCCAAATGCAGCAATATATTGCCGTAACGTTTAGTGACAACAGGCCAAGAATAGAACTTTTAAGCGAACCTAAGGACAAAAAACAGCCAAAAGCAACACTTTCTTCGCATTCTCTTTGACTCGAACGCGAGCTTAGATTAGATTAATTGTTGCGAATTACGGTAATGCATTAATGATAAAAATAATAAAAATGATTTCTGCTTTTTTAACAATAACTATGACTGGGATTTTTTCAGCATCCGCTAGTCCTATAGAGCTTGAACAGAGCACATTGCTGCTTATCCCAAGCGCTATTATGATGCTATTATTGCCGTACCTATTATTTGTCATTTTTAAATTAAAGCGCTCTCGAAAGCAACTGCGTATTTCAGAACATCGCTTAAAAAGTACCGTAGAAGGCAGTGGCGACACCCTCTGGGATTGGAATATTAAAACCGGAGAAGTGTTACGAATTAATGATAAATACACTTCAGATACTAATAATAGCAGCGGCTTCCCCCCTAACCGTGAACATATCCACCCTCACGATTTACAACACGTCGAAACAGCTCTTAAAAAACACTTTGCCGAACATACCGCCTTTTTTGAAGCGAGTTATCGCATTAAAGACACCCTAGGTCGTTGGCATTGGGTTCTAGATCGCGGCAAGATCATAGAAAAAGACGCAAACCTAAACCCTTTGCGAATGACAGGAACTGTGCGAGATATTTCTCAGCTCAAATCAACGGAAGCACGATTAAACCTATTTGCTAAATGCGTTGAGTCATTAACTGATGCTATCGCTATTTACGATAAAAACTTCAAGCTAGTTGACTTAAATCCAAGCTTCTTAACTTTGTTTGGTGGTAGCCGCGAACAATACTTAAAGAAAGAATTTACCCTAAATGGCTACGATCAAAGCTATGTAGATGAAATTAAAGCCACTGTAAAAGCGACAGAACACTGGCAGCAAGAGGTAAAACTTCGCAATGCGAAGAGGCAGCTGTTACCGATTGAAATTTCAATTGATGAGATTAAAAATGAGCACAATCAAATTTGCAACTATGTAGTTGTTTTTTCAGATCAAACTGAGCGTAAAAAAGCCGAATCACAATTACATAATTTATCGAACCGTGACCGCACAACGGGCTTACCAAACAGAAACTTGTTTTTCACAAACTTGAAGAAGCTCGCTAAGCAAGATAATCATCACGCTTTATTAGTCTTCGACTTAGATAACTTCAAAAAGATCAACGACTCACTCGGTCATCAGCTCGGTGATAGTTTGCTATCTAAGCTTGCGATGCGTTTGAATAAGTTAACCCGTGAAAAAGATGTGTTCTATCGCCTAGGGGGAGACGAATTTGCACTGGTAATGTCCGGAACTAACGATATTCATACCATTACTCGTATGGCTAAACTTTTTTTAGCGGCAATTGCCACACCGTTTAATATGGCTGGCCATGAACTTGTGATCACCTCAAGTGTGGGTATTGTGCTGTTTCCTGAGGATGGGAATACCCCAGAGTTATTGCTTAAAAATGCCGATACAGCCATGTATCACGCTAAGAAAAAAGGTAATAGCTACCTGTTTTTCAATGACACTATGAACCGTGAAGCAGTTAAACGCCTACAAATCGAAAACTTGATGCGCTACGGCCTAAAAGAAGATCACTTCGAAGTCTACTATCAACCGAAAATGAACATTCGCACAGGTAAGCTAGATGGTATGGAAGCACTGGTGCGTTTCATTACCCCAAAAAAAGGCGTGATCAGTCCAGGTGTGTTTATACCGATTGCTGAAGAAACTGGGCAAATTATCGAAATTGGTGAAGTTGTATTAAACAAGGCATGCCGAGACGTAAAAGCATGGATTGATCAAGGCTTATTTAATGGTCGTGTCGCGGTGAATTTATCGGCTAAACAGTTTAGCTTGCCTGATTTAACCACCCGTATTGATGTAATATTACAAAAGAATGAACTGCCCTCTTACTTCCTTGAGCTTGAGATCACAGAAGGCACCGTAATGGATGATCCAAACGAAGCTATTGCCGTAATGCGTTCACTCAGCGCCCGTGGTATACACCTTGCAATGGATGACTTTGGTACGGGTTATTCATCATTAGCGTACCTAAAACAGTTTCCGCTTAATACCTTGAAAGTCGATAAAGCCTTTATTGACGATATGCAATCTGAACGAGGCCGCAATATGGTCGACTCTATTGTGACAATTGCTCATAACCTTGATTTACATGTGGTTGCAGAAGGTGTGGAACAAGCTGAACAAATAGCTATGTTAGAACAGTTAAAGTGTCAGACAATACAAGGCTACTATTATTCTAAGCCATTATCTCAGCCAGAATTTACCGCATTCTTGCAAAAGCAACTTGATAAGTCAGCGCCGAGTCTATTAAAAACCGTAAAAGCTTAAGGTCGCCAGCCACATGACTTGCGGCCAACATGGCGTACAAATGCGCGGCGATAGTGCACATTAAACAAACACCAAGCTACGGGCCCCAGCACACCACCTAACAGCATCCAACGTTTCACTGGCATCCCTTTAGAAAGAGACTCTAAATACATAACCACTATAAAAATACAGCTCAAAAATATAAATAGCACAAAGCACCTCATTAAAATCAGCGGCAGTGTACATAATTTCATCAAGCATTGAAACTTCACGCATGCTATAGCCTCTATAAGGCCTATTTATGCTCGCTTTAATACTCTTTAGCTTTGTCATCTAGGTTATTGAAACAATGTACAAAAACCAACCATTTTGCTATTATAGGGACGTGCGGTTAGCACAAAGGAATATACAAAAATAATCATGAGGAATCGTTATGTCTGAAGAATCAGCTAACATTTATGCAGCGCCAGAAGCCGAACTTACTCAACAAAATAATGGCGGAAATAAACCAATTTTGAATTTTGATCGTTTCTCAGCTTGGGGCGTGTTTTTTTTAAGTCTTATCACATTGGGAATTTACTCAATATATTGGCTTGTAAGCCGAACAAATAAGGCAAACATGCTTGCTAAACATAAAGTAAACCAAAACTTAGTTTATGGTTATATTGTACTTTATGTAATCAACTTTGCTTTAGCATTTACAGCTATTCCAGAAGTAATATCTTCTATCTTTTCAATCATTACTTTTATTGTTGGTCTAGTATTCATTTTCTCGTTAAGAACTTCACTTCAAGAGCTTATTAATGAAGGCAGCAATGAACCTGTGCACTTAAGTGGCATACTTACATTTTTCTTTTATGCTATTTATTTCCAATACAAAATTAATGAAGCTATTGATAATCAGAAATAACCATTTCGTTATCTAATAAAAAAGGCATTGAATTCAATGCCTTTTTTATTGCCGGATGGTATTACAATGCCCCTGAGTGCTTCACATTTAAATAGGTGTTAAGCACATGCGGTAGTAGCTGCTCAGGGTTACAGTCTATGGCTATCACCCCTTGTTTTTTAAGCTTAGCCATATTGGCTTTGTGTGAATTTAATAGTGCTAATGCTGCACAATAGCTGGTTGCATCTTCGTACTTTTCTATAGGCTCTTCGAGTACTTCATTCACTGCACGATTGTTAATATTAATAAGTGCGACTAAGTGATGCTTTTGTAATAGCTTAATTGCAGGCATTAATTCATCAATACTTTGCTCATCGAGCGTGGTGACTAATAACACTAGAGAGCGTTTACTGCGCTTGGCAATTAATTGGTTCACAGCCACTAAATAGTCACTACTGCTTTTATCTGGGTATAGATCATAAAAGTGATTCATCACCCTTGATACATTTTGTGCGCCTTTTACATCGGGTAACCAACGCAGATTTTGGTTAAAGCTTTGCATGCTAAACCAGTCACCTTGCTTTAAAACCGTGTGTGACAGCAATAATAATGCATTTAAAGCATGATCAAAGTGACTGCCTTCATTGGCTTCTATGGCCATTTTTTTAGAGGCGTCTAGCATCACTATGACGTGTTGGTTTTGTTCTTCTTGATACTCACGAGAAATGAGTTTTCGACGCTTACTAGTCGCCTGCCAATCAATCTGCCTGACGCTATCACCTTGGCGATATTCACGTAACTGCTGAAACTCAATACCATCACCGCGCTTTTTAGTGAGTTTTAAACCTGAAATTGGCTTATTCACCACCCCATTTAAATGCTGCTTTGAAGTAACACGGCTAAAATCTGGGTAAACCTTTAATTGGATAGCTTGAGCAGTTAACCAGTTTGTTTGCCAAAGGCCCAGTGGTGACCCAACTCTAAGCTCAATCGCACTAATCTCTGCATCGCCTCGTTTGTGAGCACGTAAATTAAAGCTCTGCTTAGCTTGTTGCAGCGCATCAATAAACACAGTTTGCTGTGGTTTTTGCAGCTCAATCGCATTACTTAAATGAACACTGACATCTAACATAGTCGCATGCTTAGCTTTATTTTTAATGACTACATTTAATGCTTGGCGTCGATATAAGGCCATGTTGAGATTAGTTTGTGCACTCACTTCAAGTAAAGGCTCTGACTTCGCTGCCATATAATCTACAAATACCACCAATAAGGGCACTAATAACAAGGCCGTTAGCACTAAGCTGTCAACCGATGCAATAGCACAGACAAGCAACAATAACAGCAGCAAAGCTGTTAATTGTACTAAGCGTTTTGCAGGTCTATGCTTGATGCGATTCATGAGCGCGGCGCTTCAACACTGGCTAAAATGGCACTGATCACTTCATCAAATGATCCCCCTTCAAGCTCCAGATCAGCGGATAAAATTAAACGGTGCCTTAAAATATTCACTGACACTGACTTCACGTCATCTGGGGTTACAAAGTCACGGCCATTCATCAATGCCATTACTTTTGCAGCTTTAATGATGTTAATTGAGGCCCGTAACCCTGCGCCGTGCAGCACACCCTGCCAAGTTCGTGAACTTCGCACAATATCAACAGCATAATTAAGTATTTGTTCGTCCACTAAGATATCTGCACAAAGCTGTTTAATTTCAGCAATACGCTTAGCATCCAATACTGTAGGGAGCTGCTCTACTTTGGTTTCATTAGAAACTATTTGTGTATTCAGTTTTAAAAGCTCAACTTCCGATTCATGTGAAGGAAAACCAAGCTCGACCTTCATCATAAAGCGGTCTAATTCAGCCTCTGGCAGTGGGTAAGTCCCTTCTTGATCTAACGGGTTTTGAGTAGCGAGTACCATAAACGGTGAATCAATAGATAATGACTCACCATCAATGGTGATTTGTTGCTCTTGCATTACCTCAAGTAGTGCTGATTGCGTTTTAGCTGGTGCACGGTTAATTTCATCAGCCAGCAAAATATTAGTAAATGCTGGGCCTTTTTTGATATTAAATTCACCTGATTTCATATCATACAAACTATGACCAACAACATCTGACGGCATTAGATCCGGCGTAAACTGCACTCGCGAGAAATCTACATTTAAGCTCTTTGCTAGGGCTCTAACCAGTAGCGTTTTACCAAGTCCAGGAACCCCTTCAAGTAACACATGACCACCCGCAAATAGAACGGTAAGTACATCTTCAACAATGGCATCTTGACCAACTAACACACGTGAAATGTTATGCTTTACTTGTTTTACTGCATCAGCTGCCTCAATTAAGCTCATGCGATTAGTATCCAATTCCGTGCTCATAAGGCATTCCTTAATTGTTTGAATCGTTTTATATATTCTGTTCGTTGTTCTTTTGACTCAGGCAACTTGCTAGCAAGTAACTGAGCCACATGTTGTTTTTCAAAATGAGTTAAATTAGCGATGATCTGCGCCTGTTTTTCAGCACTGAGCATTTTAAAGTTAGGCACTCGCGACTCTACTTTGGCGTAAAAATCTTTTTCTAGTGCGGTAAATAATACGGCTTCGTGACCATGCTCTGTATAGAAATTTGCTACTGCACGAATATGCTGATTAAAGCTGGTTTTTATATCGAATTCAGGAGTATAAGAGCGGCCAATGCGACTACTTATATGCCACACTGCAAGCACAATTAATAACAGCAACGTCACCACAAATTGCCAGCTCCAGTGCCATAATTTGGCAAACCAATTTGGGTAAGTTAGGTAAGGTACATAAGTGACTTTATCAGCTCCTTTACTTAGCCAAAGTAATAAGCTGCCATGATCAAGATGGCGAAGTCGGTAATTGGTAAAAGGTAACAGTGACGGCATAACGATGACCCGACCTTGACCAAATGCAAAGTCACACATCAGGGTGTCACTATTTTCACTATTGGTGCTAACACCGGGGCAATTTTCTATATAAAACGCGCGACTTAACTCAAGATCGAGCTGAGTGTTTTCATCGATAGATAGCGTACTGTTTTTATTCCCTTCTTTAAGCATCGCAAAGTCATATTCAAAGACATCTTCTTGGCTTTGCACATTGATGCCAAGCTGACTAAAAAACACCGTGTTATCAATCGCCAGTTCATCGCGTTGCCTATTTAATACATAAATTAAACGCCCGCCATCAGCGACCCAATCAGCAAGTTGTACATCTAACTGGTAAGAATCAGCAAGCACTGCTTCATCCAAAATTAAGATACTTTGCGGGTCTATGTTTAACTCATCACTTTGTACTTGTTCTACCAAGCGCTTATTCTTCTGCCAATCGATGCCATTGGCTTTGAGTAGTCGTTGAGCCATCGTGAAATTGTCTTTTGCCACATCACTATGAAAACCAATTTCGATTTCTTTTTTCTGCCAATCTAAAGAAGCAATACCAGCAATAGCAAATATGCTAAACACCACTAGCGCCGCAATCAGCACATATTTAAGCTTCACGGGCTTGCTCCTTAGTCTCTGCTGTCATTGCTGTAATTTGCTCAGTCAGCTCGATAAAGTCGATATCAGGGGTTTTATGGCCCCAAGCAACTGTGACCCATGCAGAAAATAAGCGGGCAAAAATCGCTTGCCCTTGGCTAGGTACCTTTGCATCAATTGCACCTTTACATTCGCGCTCAGTCATCGAGCGGTGCAAGCGAACTTCATGTCGCTGCTGCGCCCAAGTCAGCGCATGATGAAGCAAGTACGCTAGCGCCAAGCGATGCTGACCTTGCTCAAAGCATTGCTTTGCAGCGGCAATTAAATCAGTAGGTAAATCTTTACTTTTAATTTCTGCAAATAAGGTCGGGATCACCGACTCTTCATTCACTTTACTACGCTCAGGCAAGCTTAAATTGGCAAAAAAACCGCGCTTTTGCATCAGGTAATAAACTAGCCAAATGACTAATAAACCTACCAATACCCAAACCAACATACCAAACATCTGACCAATGGCTGTAAACACATCGATAAGCCACGACCAATCACTATCTGATGAACTCGCTTTCGCTTCAATATTTGGCAGCCAGGTAGTCTCAGTTTCAATGACATTAGGCTCATTATAAAGAGCTGTAACTTGCTCTTTTACCGCTTGCTTATCGATTTGCTCTGCATAGCTAGTTGATGGTTGCAGCGTGAACGTTGTAAGTATAAGTAGTGCTACAGCACTGACTACGCCTGCAAGGCGGGTACGAATGTTTTTGAATGCGAGCTCTATATCCCAGCCCTCAAGTTCAACACGGCGATGTAAATAAGCAAGGAAACCGCCAGTGACGAAAAGCGGCGCCACTAAGGAAATACTAAGGATGTATATAAAATTAAACGCTATCTCAACCCAGATTGGCGCTTCGAAAATTTGATACATGGCTTCTTGTGCTGAAAATGAATGGGGCACAAGTGCAATTGTCAGCGCAGAAATCCCCATTAATAAGATAAACTCAAAATGCACACAAAATAGCATCCACAACGTTTGCTTTGGCTTCGTTGAGGCAAATAAAACCTGCTTGCGCTTTGTTTTTCGCTCGCCTGATAGCCGCTCAAGTTGCTCAACGGGCGCTAAAAATGCTCTATTTGGGCTAAGCCTGAAAATGGTTAAATGCGCTAGCATATCGGCAACTTTTAACTGTTTAAGTGACTTTAAGCTACTACTTATTTTGACCGGTTGATTGAATACCGCCTTTGACATGTAATCGAGTAAAGGTCGTTCAAATACAGGTTTAAGCCACCAAACAACAAATCCGCCTATGCCCCAATTTAATAAAAAGCCGACAATTAAAAATACTGGAACAGCCATCATCAAATACAAAGTGATCAGCGCCACAATATGCTGCTTAACTAACAACACAGTTAAATCAAAGGTCTCGTAAGCACTGCGCTTGGGGGGTGTGAAGCTAAGACGATTAAGCTCCATAGCGCATTCCCTTGTACAAACGGAAAATGACATAACACCAACAGCCGCTGCCAACTATATATTTAATTTCGTAAGCAATATCACGAGGTGACCAAAACGCTTCAATAAAAGCAGCAATTACTAACATTAAAAAAGCACCAACAATGAGCGGAAGTGCCTTTTGTGCAGCCTGTTTCATTGCATATGCACGGGTATACTGCCCAGGGCTTAATATGCCGTAACCAATCTGACATCCTGCAGCTGAGGCAATGATGATAGCAGTCAACTCAAACGAGCCATGAGTGATAACAAACGAAAAAAATGGCCCTTCAAAACCTACATTAACAATATGAGCAGCAACTGCACCAAAGTAAAAACTATTAAATAATAGGAAAAAAGCAGCGCCAACACAGAACAGCACACCACCTGCAAACATCTGAAATGCAATTCCTATGTTATTGTAAATGTAGACACCGAACATCATTAAGTCTTGCGGTGCACCGCGCTCAGCCGATTGAACGCTGCCACTGGGGTTATACATTTGTTCGATATTAAGCACTGTGCCTTGCCCTAAAAATGTATAAACGGCATCAGGGTCAATTGTCACCCAAATAAAAGCGATAAGGGCCAATCCCCAAAACGCGATTAAGTTTACAGCCAGCATTAAACGGTTTTCATACAGTGCGCGTGGAAATGCAGTTCGCGCCACATGCCATATTTCAGAGAATTGATTGCTTCGAGACAAATAAAGGCGCTTTTGCCCTAACTGCACAAGCCTATTTATTTGCTCAATCAACACAGGGCTGTATTGACGACTTTGGGCAATGGCTAAATCATTACAAACTTTGCGATATAAATTAGGAAAATTAACAGGTAAAGACTCAGCATTATTTTGCTCACAAAGGGCTTCGAACTCATCCCAACTTACGCTATTTGATTTTACAAATTGAGTTTGCTTCATTGTTTACCCTCCTGCTGCGGGTAATCGTTATCGTGTTGAACTTGCCCAGCGAAGTGGCGTGCGTAACTAACGAGCTGCGCTTCAATCTCGTGCTCTGCTGTAGAAAACGGTGCAGCTAAAATAGCTGCCAACTCACGACGCCTTGCATCAGATAATTCATCATGGCGCTCAGCAAAAGCAAGTACAGCTAATTGCTCTTCGGTAGTTAAGCTAATTGAAGGAATATGCACTTCACCTTGAGCTATTTCAGGCCGCTCTGCGAACTCATCGTCGTAAATAACCATGGTGCCTGCCGCCCAATCACCAATGCGTTTAAAGCGGTTGTTAAACAACATAACTACAAGGCCCAAAAAATAGCCTATCGGTAGCATATCTGCGGGGCGTAGCAAGTTACGCACAACTATTTGCGAAAAGCTCGCTGGTAAGCCATTGTCTTGCACAACACGAATATTAAGTCGTTTTTTACCTGGGGTTTGGCCACTTTCCATTTCAAACAGGATGTTATAGCCCCATGAAATTAAAAAGTAAGCAATTAATATAAGTCCTTGCCCTGCATCGCCAAAAAAGGCAAGTACAGTGCCTACAGCAAGTAAAACCAAACTACGGATAATAAAATCGATGGTGTAGGCATAGCTTCGGGCGACAACACCTGCAGGAGTGATAGCGATATTAACGCCTTCGGGGAGTTTGATGTATTCTCTGTTTTCCAATCCGTGGTTCAACATTAATCTACTACTGGTATTTATTGTTGTTTTCGTAAGCCAATAATAATGCGCGTTTTTAGTCCCTTTTTCAATGCATTTTGTTATAAGCGCCTTACAAATAAAACAAAAAAACCGGCTAAAAGCCGGTTTTTGAAGAGCCACAAAGTTATTTTTCTGCGCGGCCCATAAACTTATGTTCAACCGTGTTGATACGAATGCGATCGCCTGTAGAAATATGCTCAGGTACCTGAATCGTTAAACCGGTTGTCAAACGTGCAGGCTTTGAACGTGCACTTGCTGAAGCACCCTTAATTGAAGGATCGGTTTCTTCAACAACAAGCTCAACACTTGATGGCAAATCTAAGCCAACCGGAGCGCCATCGATTACAATTACGTGAAGACCTTGAGTTTCTTCATTTACGAATAAAATCTCTTCGCTAATCGCTTCTTTATTTAAGTTATAAGGCGTGTAGTCTTCATTATCCATAAATACATACTCTTCACCGTCAATGTAAGAGAACATTGCTTCACGACGAATTAGATCCGCTAGTTTTAGCATGTCGCTGTCTTTGAATGTTTCATCAACTTTACCACCAGTTACCACATCGTATAAACGCATACGGTATAAACTGCCACCAGCACGACCTTGTGGTACAGAACGTTGAATATCTTTAACTACTAAAACACGGCCGTTATGCTCGATAGCGGCGCCTTTTTTAACTTCACTTGCCTTAGGCATGGGTGTATTCCTATCGTTTTTTGTTGACAGAAATTTACCACGTAATGGCTATTGTTCAATAAAAATTTGCAGTTTTAACTCACAGCCGTTATTTATTCGATTTTTCAGCAAATTATAATATTAGTTGTCTCAAAACTAAGAAAAAGCTGCTATGTTTATAACTACGAAAAATGACTTCAAGGATTGGATCATGAATCAACACACAGTACACGAATATTTAATGAAAAAGCCATTGGTGATGATCACCCAACCATTTGGCCAAGATGTCGACGTTTACAAGGTGAATCATAAAATGTTTGCCACCCTTGCTGAGGGCAAAGAAGGCCAAACAGACGATGAAGGTAATCTTGTATGGTGGCTAAATCTGAAATGCGAGCCAGATGAAGCCCAAGCATTGCGTGATATTTTCCCGTCGGTGATCCCGGGTTATCACATGAACAAACGTTTATGGAATACGGTTATTTTAGATGGTACCGTACCACAAGGAGAGATTGAGCGGATGATTGATAATTCGTTTGATTTAGTGGTTGCGAATATGCCAGAAAAAGACAGAAAAGCGATTGAGCTTCATCTGTAAAATTGCGCACTGATCACGCTCTGTGATCAGTGCAACCTAAATAAAAATGATGATCGGTATACAAAACACCGCCAATAGCATACGCATCTAGCTGCTTATCGACTAACTGAAAACCACATTTCTCAAGTACTTTTTCTGAACCGATATTACCTTCGGTGACAACCGCTTTAAATTCCCGCACAGCATGTTCTGATTTGGCGTAATCAAGCACTGCTTGCAAAGACTCTGTGGCATAGCCACGACCATGAAAATTAGGCAGCAGCAAATAACCGACTTCTTGACTATCAGGCACTGTTGATGAAGTAAACCCAGTTACACCCACCTCTTTACCTGTACTGCTTTCAACAATAACTAAGCACAGTGGTGAATTCGAATTTGGCTGCCAAGGCTTTAAGCGTTCATTAAACTTTGCTCGTAGCTGCGCTTCTGAGGGCTTATCGAAACATTTCTCTATCACTTGGGCATCATTATGCAAAGTATAAAACAATGGCCAGTCATCGGCATTTAACAGCCGTAGTGTTAATCGCGAAGTGGTGAGAGTCATGGTGATTAATCGCTTAGTAAATAAACCTAGTTATAACAAACTGATTTCGAGAATTAAATACCACTTATGGCCAATATATAAGTAAAAAGCCCCGCTCAATAAGCAGGGCTTTTAAAATTAACTAATTAATTTAAAGAATTAGCTTTTAGTCGTTTCTTTATTAGCTTCTTCTGACGCTTGCTCGTCTTCAACCACTTCTTTGGTTACTTCAACCGGATCGACAGGCGTAGCTTCAGCTATTGCCAGCTCTTCGCTTTCTGCTTGGTAAAAACGCCCCCCCTTTTCAGCCATTGCTTTTAACGTATCGCAAGGTGTGAAAATAGGGTTGTAGTTAGCAAAAGTCGCCATTTCTGAGCTCACTTGTGCTGCACCCAGTTTATCCATATAGCTAAATGGACCGCCTAAGAATGGTGGGAAACCGATACCAAAAATAGCACCAATATCACCGTCACGCGGGCTTGCAATAATGCCATCATCTAAACAGCGTACCGCTTCGTTAAGCATTTGCGCAACACAACGTTTAGCAATTTCGCTCTTGTTTAAACGAGGTGATGGCGTAACACCAAGTAGCTCGTATACTGACTCATCCACTTTTTTATCTTTCTTGTCGTAAAGGTAAAAACCACGGCCAGTCTTACGACCTAAACGCTTAGAATCGATTAAGCGATTAAAGGCGTCAGGTGCTTTAAAGCGCTCGCCCAACTCTTTTTCAAGGATTGGCGCAATTTTAGAACCTATATCAATCCCTACTTCATCAAGTAACGCTAAAGGCCCTACCGGGAAACCAAACTCAACCAATGCTTGGTCAATCTTTTCAATTGGCTCACCTGCAAGCAGTAAATTAGCCGCTTCATTAACATAAGGCGCTAAGATACGGTTTACATAAAAACCAGCCATGTCTTTAACCACAATCGGGGTTTTACCTTGCTTACGGGCAAAGTTAACAACGCGTGCGATAGTTTCTTCAGACGTACCGGCGTGTGGAATGATCTCAACAAGTGGCATCTTTTCAACTGGAGAGAAGTAATGCAGACCAATTACATTTTCTGGGCGTGCTGCATCAGCAGCGATTTGTGCAATCGGTAATGATGAGGTATTACTTGCAAAAATAGTGTTGTCTTGGCATTCACGTTCAACATCAGCCACCATACCTTGCTTTAAAGCAAGATCTTCAAACACTGCTTCGATAACGATATCAATGTGTTTAAAGCCGCTGTAATCGGTTGTACCGGTAATGCGGTTCATGGTTTGTTGTAAATCAGCTTTAGATAAAATACGACGCTTTTGCTTTTTATCTAAAATCTTATAGCTGTAGTTCATTGCATTGCTGATGCCCTTTTCAGCCACATCTTTAATGCGCACTGGAACACCCGCTTTTACAGCACTAACATGGGCAATACCCGCGCCCATGAGGCCGCCACCTAATACTGCCGCTTTAGCGATTGCTGGTGCATCATCATTACGCCACTCTTTTTTCATTTCAGTGGTTGCAAAGAAAATACCGCGCAATGCTTTTGACTCATCACTCATTACCAGCGTGGCAAAGCCTTCTGCTTCAGTTTTGTATGCTTTTAACTGATCAAGCTCAACACTTGCACGAACCGCTTTAATAATGGCTAAAGGTGCTGGGTAGTGACCGCCTGTTTTCTTCAGCACGTTTTCTTGTGCTTTTTTGAAAATAATATTGCGACCAAATGGGTTTGACTCAAGTAATTGACTTAAACGGTCTAGCTTAGGTTTAGTAGCCTTCGCCTTACCTTTCAGAGCAAACTCTTTAGCAACGTCAAGTAATACACTGTGTGGTACACAGTCATTTACTAAGCCTGTTTTCTTCGCTTGCTTAGCACGCACTTGCTTACCTGTAAGCATCCACTCAAGTGCTTTTTGCAAGCCAACTAATTTTGGTAAACGTTGAGTACCGCCACCACCAGGTAATAAGCCTAACTGTACTTCTGGCAAACCAAGCTTAGTGATATCGCTGTCAGAACACACTCGATAATCACATGCTAAAGCAAACTCTAAACCACCGCCTAACGCTGCACCATGAATAGCACTTACTGTTGGGAAAGGTAGCTTTTTCATATCGAAAAAGGCTTGTTGGCACATTTCGCTTAACGCTAATGCATCTTCACGGCTATTCGCGCTATCAAGCATTTTAATATCAGCACCAGCGATAAAGTTATCGCTTTTACCACTAATAAATACCATACCTTTTACAGCTTGCGCTTGTGCGTCTTTGAGTAAGGTTTTTAAATCTTCTGCGAAACTGCTGCGCAGGGTGTTCATTTTCTCACCCGGCACATCAATGGTTACAACGGCTACGCCGTCATCGGCCACTGATAAACTAAATACTGAATCTGTCATTACGCACTCTCCAATACAAAGGCTGCGCCTAAGCCACCCGCTGCACACGCAGTCGTAAGCGCTAAGCCGCCACCGCGACGATTAAGTTCATTTAAGCTTTGCGTGATCAGGCGTGCACCTGTTGCCGCAAATGGGTGACCGTATGCTAGTGAGCCACCTAATACATTGAACTTGTCCATGTTAATTTCGCCGATCGCTTTACTGCGACCAAGCTTTTCTTGTGCAAATTTGTCTGACGCAAACATCTTCATATTAGCCAGTGTTTGCGCTGCAAATGCTTCGTGCATTTCGATTAAATCTAAATCTGCTAATGTAATACCTGCACGGTCAAGAGCAATTGGCGTAGAGTGAGCCGGACCCATTAGCATGTCCTCATGGACACCGATTGCCGAGAAAGCAAAGCTACGTACATAACCTAAGATATTGTAACCCAATGCTTTTGCTTTACTTTCACTCATCATTAATACCGCAGCAGCACCATCAGTTAGTGGCGTAGCATTAGCGGCTGTAACAGAACCGTGTTGACGGTCAAATACTGGTTTTAATTTCGCATAGCCTTCAACAGTCGAGTTATGGCGAATGTTATTATCTTGCTCAATAAAACTCTTATAAGGCGCTACATGCGCAGTCATCACTTCGTCTTTAAGTTTGCCATCAGCCCATGCTTGGCTTGCAAGAGTGTGAGAACGATGTGCTAAAGCATCTTGGTCTTCACGGCTAATACTATGCGTTTTAGCCATTTGCTCTGCCGTTTGACCCATAGATAAGCCTGTAGAGTACTCAGCTACCGCTGGCGGCACAGGAAGTAAATCTTTTAGACGTAGTTTTGAGAAAATCTTTAATCGCTGACCAAGCGTGCGTGCTTTGTTTAAATCAACAAGGCTACCCGCTAATTTTTTGCTGACACCAATAGGTAATACAGACGATGAGTCAGCACCACCAGCGATACCCACTTGCACTGAGCCTGCCATAATTGACTCGGCTACGTTAGCAATGGCTTGGAAACTTGTCGCACACGCACGCGAAACAGAATAAGCATCAACAGAAACAGGCATGCCCGTACCTAATACGATTTCACGGGCAATATTTGGGGCTTCTGGCATTTGCACTACTTGACCAAATACAAGTTGATCAATTTCAGATTTATTAAAGTTAAGTCGTTCAAGCATTTCGTTGACAACTAACTTACCCATATCAAGGGCTGGTACATGATGAAATGCTGTGGCTTGCTTTGCGAATGGCGTTCGCAGGCCGCTAACGATAGCGATACGATCGCCTTTTGCTGTTTTAAGTATATTTTGCTCAGACATTTATGCTCTCCCGCTGACAGGTCTGACCTGTTTGTTTTTCCTGATTCTAAAACAACCCGTGTACGAATGCCAATATTAAGTTTTCAACCATAGGCTTTTTTTGGCCTATTTACAAAAAAACACTGTATTTATATGGTAGGCTAAAAATCCTTAAAAAATAACGAACTATTTGAGGATTTTGTGTCTAACACTTGTGTTATAACTTTTGAATCCTTATAACTTGTTAATAGCGCCCCACCACGGTACCGCGTAAAGAATTTATCGGTACTGAATATAACGCATTGGCGCATAGCAAAAACAATTTTTGACTCACGCTTTTAGGACAGTCTTTTTATTATGGCAGTTAACGCATTTTCACAATTAAAATCATACTTAGACACGCAAATTATCGGCCAACCACAATTAACCCAAGCACTGTTAATCGCGATTTTGGCAGATGGCCATTTATTAGTAGAAGGCCCTCCAGGTCTTGCAAAGACCCGTGCAGTCAATGCCTTAGCAAAAGGGGTTGAAGGTAGCTTCCAACGTGTTCAGTTTACCCCAGACTTATTACCTGCGGATGTCACAGGTACCGATATATATCGTCAGCAAACCAGTGAATTTGTATTTGAAAAAGGACCGTTATTTCATAACCTAATTTTGGCTGACGAAATTAACCGTGCCCCTGCTAAAGTACAATCTGCGCTACTCGAAGCCATGGCTGAACGCCAAGTAACGGTTGGTAAAAACACTTATCCACTGTCTGATCTATTTATGGTTATGGCAACCCAAAACCCGCTAGAGCAGGAAGGCACTTACCCACTACCAGAAGCACAGCTTGACCGCTTCTTATTGCATTTGAGCATTGATTACCCGGGTGCTGAACACGAATTAGATATCCTACGCCTAACCCGTGGCGAGGCTATTTCTGATAAGCAAGCAGAGACACAACAAATTAGTCAAAGTGAACTTTTTGCTGCGCGTAAAGCTATTTTAGGCTTGTACTTAGCTGAGCCACTTGAAAAGTACCTAGTGCAATTAATTGTTGCAACCCGTGAAGCTTCAGAGCTTGATGAGCAACTTGGCCGCTGGATTGAATATGGCGCAAGCCCGCGTGCAACCATTGCCCTTGATAAATGCGCACGAGCTCATGCTTGGCTTGAAGGCCGTGATTTTGTAGCCCCAGATGATATCCAAGCGGTGCTGCATAATGTGTTACGTCACCGTATCATTTTAAGCTACGAAGCGCAGGCCGATGGCATCAGTAAAGATGACGTGATCAGCCGTATTTTAGAATTGGTAGCAGTGCCATAAGCTATGTCGAGCCAATTTGATACAGCGGCGTGGTTAGCAACGAGCCATAGTCAAGGCGTCAATTTATCACTCAAAGAGTTGATGTATTACAAAGCCAAAGCTCGTTTACTAGAACTTGCGCCCAAAGTAAAAATCAAAAACAGTTTAGCTGGGCAATACCTTGCGCCACATAAAGGTCGCGGGATGGAGTTTGCTGAAGTGCGTCATTATCAAGCTGGTGATGACATACGCTCTATCGACTGGCGTGTTACCGCCCGTACAGGCGAAACCCACACTAAACTGTTTCAAGAAGAAAAAGAACGCCCTGTTTTTGTATTTACCGACTTTTCTAACTCGATGCTGTTTGGCTCAAAGTTACTGTTAAAATCGGTGCAAGCAGCGCATATTAGCGCATTAGTTGCTTGGTCGGCGTGTCAAAGAGGTGACCGCATTGGTGGTCTGGTGTTCAATCAACATAGTCATCACGAATTAAAGCCTACGTCACGCGAAAAGGCGGTGTTAAAGCTCTGTCACAACTTATGTGATATTCACAACCAAGCGCTCAATAATATCGACAAAACAGCCAACAGCCTATTTAGTGAAAACCTAAAACGCCTTAACCATTTGGCTAAACCCGGTAGCCTAGTTTATATCGTTTCTGATTTTAGTGCCCTTGATGAAGCGAGCTTTAAACAACTTGAAATGCTGAGCAGACACTGTGAGTTGGTTGGTTGCCATATTAGCGACCCATTTGAACATCAGTTACCTGCTTTTAAACAAACAGTAACTGTGTCGGCAAATGGACAAGATCTTGCTTTACCATTAATGGACAAGCAATTTCGCGAGCGCTTCGCTAAATCTGCTGAAGAGTCTTTTTCTAATAGGTTAAAGCGCCTACAAAAATCTGGGCTTAGTTTAATTTCATTCAGTGCAGCCACTCCACTTGAGCTGCAATTAGTGAGAAAGTAACAATGCAAAAAAATCCGCTAGATGGCTTACATGATGTCATTGCACCGACCGAGGTTGCATGGTGGCCACTTGCTCCAATTTGGTGGCTGATCATCGCCTTAGTTGGTTCGTTATTAATTATCGGCTTAGTGCTTTTATATAAAAACCAACAGTTCAAAAAAGCCAAGAAACAAGCTATTAAATTAAGTAAAACCCTTAGTGATGATGATGCACAAGAGCTACACATTATTTTAAAACGTTTAACCCGTCATTATTACAGCAGTCAACTTGCCTCTCAGCCTTTGGCAAAGTGGTCTGAAAATTTATCTAAGCTAAGTGGCGATAACTTTAGTTACGACGAGTTGATGCCGCTTTATCAGCAGCAAAGTAATAATGCTGAACTTGCAGCTAAATTACGCAGTGCCATTCGCAACTTTAAACTCAAGGAGCCAATTAATGTTTGAGTTTAGTTGGCCATGGTGTTTTGTGCTTTTACCCCTACCTTGGCTTTTAAGTCGCTTTATGCCGTTAAAGCAACAAGGGCAATTACGGTTGCGTATTCCTGGCTTTGCTAAGCTTGGTTTGAATAATCAAGCGGTGCAGCAACATAGTCGTAAAGTATCTTTGCTCGAGTGGGCAGTATGGGGATTATTAGTTATTGCTATCGCAAACCCGACTTGGCTTGATGACCCCATCACCTTGCCCAATGAAGGCCGCGATATCATGCTTGCAGTAGATTTATCTGGTTCTATGACAGAACAAGATATGGCCTATCAAAACCAGTATGTCGACAGGCTAACTATGGTAAAAGCGGTACTGAGTGACTTTATTGAGCAACGTCAAGGCGACCGCCTTGGTCTCATTTTATTTGGCGACACCGCATTTTTACAAACACCTCTTACGCGTGATGTTAAAACCGTGAGCCAAATGCTGAGCGAGGCGCAAATCGGTCTAGTTGGTCGAGCAACAGCTATCGGAGATGCATTAGGTTTGTCAGTAAAACGCTTTGCTAACAAAGATGAAAGTAACCGTATCGTAGTGCTATTAACTGATGGTCAAAACACCGCGGGTAACCTTGACCCAGAAGATGCACTACTGTTAGCACGTGAAGAAGGCATCAAGGTATATACCATAGGTGTTGGCTCCGATAACCCGCGTGGTTTTAGCTTATTCAATATGGGTGGAATGAGTGGCGGTAACTTAGATGAAAGCTTACTAAAACGTATTGCAGAACAAACTGGCGGCTTATATTTTCGTGCAAAAGATGTGGCTGGCTTGCAGCAAATTTATCAGGAGCTCGATAAACTTGAGCCTATCAGTAGCGATGAGCAGACGTTCCGTCCACAAATTTCATTGTTTTATATTCCACTGCTTATAGCGCTAGGCTTAATAAGCTTAACAATGTTAGTCAATTTTATTCGCCAATTTAAGCAGGAGAGCTAGTATGGATTTTGAATTTATTCGCCCTGCACTACTTTGGTTATTGCTCCCCGCACTGATTATTTTTAGTGTGTTGTTAGTACGCAATAAAAAGAACGCCCCAGCTGATTTAATTGCCCCCCATTTGGCGCAGTTTGTAATGAGTGACAATCATAAAAAGCAAAGCCAACCGCTTTGGCTAGTTGCTATTTTTACCTTGCTAGCCATTGTGTTTGCAGCAGGTCCAAGCTTCGAGAAAAAACAAGTCCCAGTGTTTCAAGCGAAAAACGCACGGGTTATTGTGATGGATATGTCGTACTCAATGTTCAGTACCGACATCGCACCAAATAGATTAGTTCAAGCTCGCTTTAAAGCACTTGATATGATTGAACTTTTCAAAGAAGGTGATACGGCATTGGTTGCTTATGCAGGTTCTGCATTTACCATTTCACCGCTAACCAATGACGCCAGCACCTTAGCTAACCTCATCCCAAGCCTAAGCCCAGATATCATGCCGAGCAAAGGTTCAAATGTTATTGAAGGCCTAGAAAAAGCCGACGATTTACTTAAACAAGCAGGCTATTTAGATGGTGATATTATTTTAGTTACCGATGGGGTTGATAGCCTTGATCAAGAAGATATTAGTCGCTTTACCGCTCAGTCGAGTTATCGCTTGAATGTCTATGGCGTCGGCACGGAGCAAGGTGCGCCTATTAAGTTACCTGAAGGTGGCTTTTTAAAAGATTCGCAAGGACAGATTGTTATTCCGACGCTAAATATCAGTCGCTTAAGTGCTTTAGCGCGCAACAGCGGTGGCAAATTTGCACTTTATCAAACCAGTAATCAAGATATTCAAGCATTTGCCCCAACAGCCAATGCTGAAGTACTCAAAGACGAGAAACAAAGCCAAGCGTTATGGCGTGTTGATGCTGGTATATACGGTCTTGTTATTTTACTACCATTAGCGCTCTTTTTAATTCGCCGAAGCAGCCTAGTACTTGGCTTTTTGTTCGTTATGCTATTACCTCAGCAACAGGTTTACGCCGCCGAGTTACCAGAGGTGTTTAAAAACCAAGACCAACGCGCTCTCGATGCCTATCAGCAAAATCAATTTGAACAAGCCGCCCAAGCTGAAAACACGCAATTAAAAGGCGCAGCCCTTTATCAGCAAGGTAATTACCAAGCTGCCATGGATGCGTTTAGTGAAGATAAATCTGCGACGGGTTTGTACAACTATGGCAATGCCCTTGCAAAGGCAGGTGAACTAGAGCAAGCAATAGAAGCTTATAAGAAAGCCCAACAGCTTAAAAATGACTTCACTGAAGCAAAAGAAAACCAAGCCCTTGTTGAACAGTTAATGCAGCAGCAAGAGCAACAGCAGCAACAAGATCAACAGCAAAACACTGATCAACAAAACTCCGATGGTCAGCAAGATAACCAGCAAAAGCAACAGGGTGAAAACTCCCAGCAAGGCGATAACTCTGAGCAAAGTGAGCAGCAAGATGGCCAACAACCCTCAGAGCAAGGCGAACAGTCAGATCAAAAAGGTGAGCAAAGTGACTCTGAAAGTGATCAACAAAACAAACCTGAAATGCAATCTGAATCAGAAAAGTCGCCACAATCAGGTGAGCAAAAGCCAGAGCAATCTCCTGAGCAACAAGATGCCCAGCCAGAGCCATCGCAAAGCGATGAACAAGCTAAACAGCAAGCAGAGCAACAGGCTATGCAGGCACAAGCTGCTGAGCTGACTAATGAAGAGAAAGAAAAAGCCCAGCAACTTAATCAATTGCTGCGTAAAGTTCCCGATGATCCTGCGATCTTATTAAGAAATAAAATGCAATTAGAAGCACAAAAACGAAACTATCAACGTCGTCCACGAGGAGCCGAAAAATCATGGTAATGCGATTATTATGTTGTTTATTGCTAATCGCGGCAGCGCCGCTTTGGGCTGCCACCCAGCTACAGGCAAGTGTTGATAAAAACCCAGTCCTTGCCGGTGAGTTTTTTGTTTTAACCATCTCAGCAGACGACTCTATTAACAGCGAACAACCCGACACTTCAGTGTTATTAAAAAACTTTGTTGTAGGGCCTACCAGTGTAAGCTCGCGTACCAACATTATTAATGGTGAAATCAGTAAGCAAACTAACTGGTCTGTAAAACTGATGACCCGCAAAGAAGGCACTTATACCATTCCTGCTTTTACCGTTGCTGGTGTCAGTTCAAAACCGATTGAGCTAACGGTGGCTAAGCGCAGCCAAACCTCTGAGCAAAATAAAGAAGCCTTCATTAAAACAAGCATCAAGCCAACTAGCTTATACGTGCAAGAAGCCGGTGTTTATACGGTTAAATTGTATTTAGACAACAACAAAGAACTGCTTGATGGCAACTTAACCACACCAGAAATGGAAAACGCTGAGCTAACTCCAATTAACAAGCAATCTGAAGACTATGAGTTAATTGATGGAAAACGCTATTTAGTGATCACCCGTGAGTATTTAGTGCAACCACAAAAAAGTGGCGTGAATACCATCACAGCCCCAGTATTCAATGGCCGTATTCGTCAAAATTACCGACAAATGGCTGTTTCAGCAATGGGCGAAGATGTCGATATTGAAATCAAGCCAATTCCAGAAAACTACTCAGGTGCTTGGTTACCGAGTGAATTGGTTAACCTTGATGAGCAATGGCAACCAAAAGATGACACCGTGGAAGTCGGTACGCCGATCACTCGAACTATCACCTTAACCGCATTGGGGGTTACTAAAGAGCAACTTCCTGATATCGATATGCCGCAGGTGCAAGGTTTTAGAAGTTACCCTGATGAAAAAGAGAGTAATCATCTGGTACGTGATGGCCGTGTTATTTCACAACAAACTGCTTCTTATGCTTTATTACCGCAAACACCGGGCACTTACACATTACCTGAAATAAAGCTGCCTTGGTTTAATACCAAAATCAATCGTATTAGCTACGCGACAATACCTGCTCGAACATTAACAGTTGTGCCAAGTACAAATCCACTCACACCAACAGCCCCAGCTATCGCAGAGCCGCAAACAGCAAGCTCTAATGAGCTGAGTCATACGCCAACTAATGTGCAAACCGTTACGCAAGTCACGAGCCCGATGTGGCTTATTATCGTGGCAATTGTCGGCTATGGACTTTGGTTAGTCACCTTAGTGCTTTACATTAAAAAGCGCCCTCAACAATCAACGCCTAAAGCATTATCTAAGAGTGTTACATCCGTGTCATTAAATGAGTTAAAGCTGTTTGCAAAACAGAACAATAGCTCAGCGTTTTATAACGCATTAAACCTCTATGCAAAACAGTACACAGGTAAGAATGTAGCGGCCATTGAGTATTTACTCGCATCACTCAAAAACACACAACTTAATGATGAAATTGCTAAATTACGCACTAAACTTTATAGTTCAGCAGATGAACAAGTTGATTTAAGTTTAATTGTAAACTTGCTAAGCCAAGCAACTAAACAGACTCAATCGACAAGTAATAGCACTGAATTAAAAAATCTTTACGATTAACGATTAATCTAATAGATTGAATATAAACGGCTAATCTTGAATTAGCCGTTTTTTTAAGAAAAAAATAATAATCTCAGAAAGATTTTTTTTGATGGGCGGGTCTTAGTAACTATGACAGAAAAACAAAAGCGATATGAAGCGCTGGTTCATGTCTACCACAGTGAGCTTTTTCGCTTTGCGTATTGGTTGTGTCGTGATCAGAACATTGCTGAAGACTTAGTGCAGGAAACTTTCCTGAGGGCTTGGCGTGCCTTGGATTCACTGCAAGATCAACAAGCGGTAAAACCTTGGTTGTTAACTATCTTACGTCGCGAGAATGCACGTCGCTTTGAACGTAAACAATTTGATTACGCCGATGTTGAAAACGACACCCTTGTAGATGAAAAAAGTACAACCCTTGATGCTGAAATGGAACAAACAGTGATTCAACGACAAATTGGAAAGTTATCACAAGAGTATCGAGAACCATTACTGCTGCAGGTGGTAATGGGTTGCTCTGGCGACGAGATTGCCCAGATCCTCGATTTAAATAAAAATACTGTCATGACACGACTTTTTCGTGCCAGAAACCAGCTTAAAGAGGCTTTAAGCAGTGATGATGATCAACTTAGAGGAGCATCAAATTAATGGATGAACTCGAGTTTCGCCGCCGCATCCTCGCCGAGCCAAGCACTATTGATAAGGAACTTGAAGCGTTTGCCGAGCAGGACACTGATAAACAGGCGTTTATTGATGATGTACGTGCCCTCGATGATGAACTAAGCAAAGCGCTTAACGTACCCGTGCCTGAAAATTTGGCAAAGCGAATTATTGATAACACCTATGCTTGTGAAGAAAACCATGAGCAGCCGCTAGACACTATTATTGAGGCTAAGTCGCGCTTTGCCTTCAATCGCCTGTATTTAGCCGCCGCAGCATCGTTTTTAGTGGCAATTAGTGTGTTCTTTGTCATTAACAAACAACATACTTTATACAGTGTGGGTGAGCATGCCTTTACACACCTTTATCATGAGATTGGCGCGTTAGATAAGCATGAAGCGATAGACCTTGCTTATGTAAATGAAAAGTTTGCTACTATTGGCGGACACCTAGATGAGCTACCAGGTAAAGTAACCTATTTGATGTTTTGTGACTTTCAAGGCAAAAAAGGCCTACACTTGGTGTTTGAGTCTGACTTTGGCCCAATGACAGTATTCATAGTGCCTTCTGACGAGCAACCGTTTGGCACTGGCTCTGATGATTTCAATGATGAGCGTTTTGCTGGTCACATTAACCGCGGAGAGCGAGCCGATACTATCTTAATAGCGAGTATTGGCGCTCCGCTTGACAGCTACAACAATATGATTAATGACGCCATTCGCTGGCTACATTAATACCTACTCGTAGTAACACATATTACAGGCACAAAAAAACCGCAGTCATGCGGTTTTTTTTATCGCTATAGAGCCGATTATTTACAAACGTCTGCTACTGCATTTGCGAAGTAATCAATGTTTGCATCGCTGATACCAGCAACGTTTACACGGCTAGAACCAACAATGTAGATTGAGTACTCTTTTTGTAAACGTTCGATTTGCTCTTTATTAATACCTAGGAATGAGAACATACCATTTTGACGATCAATAAATGAGAAGTCTTGCTCAATGCCTTTCGCTGCTAAGCTTTCTTTGATTAAAGTACGTAAGCCATTAATACGATTACGCATTTCATCAAGCTCGTCATGCCACATTTGCGTCAGCTCAGTGCTGCCTAAAATCGTGCTAACAATATCAGCACCATGTGCAGGCGGCATTGAATAGATGCTACGTACAACGCTTAATAATACAGAGTTAGAGATATCAGCAGTCGCTGCATCTTTAGCAATGATTGAACATGCACCGATACGTTCGCGGTATAGACCGAAGTTTTTCGAACATGAAGAACAGATGATTAGTTCATCTACCGCTGCTGCTAATTTGCGAAGACCCGCTGCGTCTTCTTCAAGGCTTGAACCAAAACCTTGGTAAGCAATATCAACCAGTGGCGTGAAACCAACTTCAACAGCAAGATCTGCAACTGTGCTCCATTGCTCAGCATTTAAATCCATACCGCTTGGGTTGTGACAACATGCGTGGAATAACACAACATCACCTTTAGGCACTTGCTTAAGGGTATTAATCATGTCATCAAATAAAAGGTCTTTATTTTCGTAATCGTAGTAAGGGTATTCTTTTACTGTTAAGCCCGCCGCTTCAAATAAGCTGATGTGGTTTGCCCACGTTGGCGTAGTTACCCATACCGTCGCATCTTTGTTGCAACGCTTGATGAATTCAGCTGCAACACGTAATGCACCTGTACCACCTGGTGCTTGTGCAGTGCGAACACGGTTAGCTAAAAGTGCTGGATGCTCACCCAGTAATAAGTTTTCCATTTTTTGACAGTAATCTAAGTTACCAGCCAAGCCAATGTACGATTTACTGGTTTCGTTTTCTAAACGAAACGCTTCCGCTTTTTTAACCGCTTTTAATACAGGCGTATTGCCTTGCTCATCCTTATAAACACCTACACCCAAATCAATTTTCTTTGGGTTTGTATCTTGTTTAAAGGCCGCCATTAGGCCAAGAATAGGATCTGTTGGTAATGGTTTTAATTCTGAGAACATTGACTATCTCTTTTTATAGGGGTTAGCGTTGCCACTAGCTTAACATAAAAACCCAGCCTGATTACTAGTAAAATTAGACCAAGAGTTGAGGAATTTTAATACAACAAGCCACAAGTAATGCAAGGGTCTGCTGATCAAAGAAATCATTACTAAATGCTTCTGCATCTATAATACCTAAGCATTCATTTTTAGCTGATAGTAAGGGTAAACAGGTTTCAGCTTTCACCTTTGGATCGCAGGTATAATACTCACCACCTTTTGCAAGATAATCAGCAACGTTATTGATCACGCGACCTTGCTTAGAAAGCGCGACTTGAACATTGTTACTACCTTTAGCAAACGCTTCTGTAAGCGGGAATAATGGTCGGCTAGGTGCCCCGTGATAAACCAGTTTTAATAACTGAGGGCCTTCGTCAGTATTTGTTGCTTGATAAATACCAAACCAATCAACTTGAGTCTGAGCAACGACAAAATCGATGATTTGTTGAAGCTTAGTCAGCTTTTCAGTATTTGTAGCATCATCTGCAACATAATCGTTTAATTTGAATGGTTCATCTTGCAAATAACCAAATAAGCTACACGCCCCCCCCTCGCCTAGCTCAGGAATTTGATATTCCCAACGCACTGCTGGTGAAGCGGACTCTGCAAGATATTGTTCAAGGTTCGATAATTGCTCAGCAACCAAGTTTTCTGGTAATTCAAGCTGTGCAGTAGATAAGTAGTTAGAAATCATTTAGCCGTCCAAACATCTATAATGCCAGGATGATAACATGCGATTTTAGTGTGAGCTAGTACTGCTTGCTGTTAATTGATAATAAATTTCGACTTGATTACCAGCACTATTAAATGTCACTTTTGAGGCAACTTCTCTAAGTAAGCACAAGCCTCTACCATGCTCCCTTGCAAGGCTTTGTTGATTTGTTTGCTCTTTACTAAAACCGTTTCCTGAGTCACAAACGGTAAAATATAGAGCACACTCTTCGGGGCAATAACGGATATCAATAATGATTAAAGCATCTGTTAAATTTGCGAGGGCCTCTTCTCGTTGTTGATAATAAATTAAAAAGCCATCTTCTTGATTCTTAATCTCTGAGTCGAGACCTAACACACCGTGATCTAAGGCATTATTATAGGCCTCTGAGAGTATCAAAAAGATATTTGCGCGATGGGCATTTAACCCCGCCACTTTACTTATTACATCAACTACTTCCAACACAGGATCTGTGCTTTTGATTTGCTTTGAATTTAAGCTCAATGAAAAATTAAAGGGTAATGCAGATAGCTGTTCAGACTTTTGCTCAGACTCATCCATAGGTAAACAATTTAATAATACTAAGCTTAAGTCGTCTTGTTGTTTATTGCCGCGGGCAAATTTGTTTACTCGTTCTAATACTTGATTTGAAGAAATATTTGGCTTTGAGCCAAGCACCTTTTTAAAACGCTGCTCACCAAAATATTCATCATTTGGGCTAGTCGTTTCAATAATGCCATCGGTCGCCATCACGATACGAGAAGTATCTTCTACCTCTATGTGAATAAGTGCACGTTCAAATTCATCCTCTTCTAAAATACCCAGTGCCATGTGTTGAGATTCAAGAGTGCGAATGAGTTCTCCATTTTGGTCGATGATATACGTATCAGGTAATCCTCCAAGCCAAGCCGAAACACTTTTCCCGGTGTTACTGAGCTCTATAATGGTGGCAGCACAAAACATATGTCCTGGCAGTAATTTACCTAGTACTGAATTAATTTCTGCAGCAATATCACTGACTGACATTCCCTTACTTACCATTGTATAAAATACCCTTGAAGCAGGAAGTGCTCCGACCGCAGCAGCTAAACCATGGCCGGTAAAATCACCAAGCATGCAGTACAAGCTGCCAATTGGGCTTTGTGCTACCAAAAACATATCGCCATTAAACATAGCGGCAGGTGATAAATGAAAGTCTAAATGCGACGGAAATGACTGTTGGTTTTCGAGGGCGTTATTAAAAATATGTTCGACGATTTCATGTTCGCGCTCGACTTGATTTTGATGATATTCAAGTTGTAGATTTTGCTCTCTTGCCTTTTGGCTTAAATTACGGATCCGGCTATGCGCTTTAATTTTCGCGTTAAGAATGACCTCTTGAAATGGCTTATGTAAAAAGTCATCGCCGCCAACCGCTAAGCAACGCTCAAAACTCGCTTCATCTTCTAAAGAGGTAATAAATATAATCGGTAAGTAAACTTGGCTAAAGCGCTCTTTGATAATCGCTGCGGTTTCAAAGCCGTCCATCACAGGCATAATGACATCGAGTAACACAATATCAATGGTGTGTTCTTCGAGCAGGTTTAAAGCAACAAGCCCGTTTTCAGCGGTATAAACACGGTAGCCCTGCTGCTCTAACATCACGGTTAATAAGCGACGATTTAAGGCTAGATCGTCTACAACCAGAATATTAAGCATCAATCAATGTCGAACTTTTTATCGAAACGTGAAATTTGCAGGATTTTTTTCAGTTGCGGTTGGCAATTACTAATTTGAATTGTTTCAACTTTGCCTGTTAGGTTTTTTTTCATGTTCAGCAACATGCCTAACGCTGAGCTGTCCATGTAATCTGTTTCTCTGAGGTCAATAACCACTTTATCGATATTGTCGTTAAGATCGGCGTACGCCTGACGAAAAGATTGCACCAAATTAAAATCAAATTTTCCTTTGATTTGTACGGTTAATATAGCGCCATCAGCAGAAGTGCTGCGCGATAAACTCATAATAAACTCCTAATAAACAAATCTTTCCTGATACCTAATTAAATATAACCGCTTAGAACAAATAAGCCAAAAATTAAAACACTTAGGATGAAATTTGTTATCATTTAGCCAAGCTTCTACTACGAGATCCACTATGAGCGATAATAATCTAGTTTATTCAACTGCTACTGGTCGCATTGAGCAACCTAAAGAAAGCAAACCAACCCAAGGTAAAATTTTTAAAGACGGCTTTTTGCGTATTGAACGTCAAACCAAAGGCCGCAAAGGTAAGGGTGTCATGTTAGTTGTTGGGATCGACAGCGAACAGCACGACTTAAAAAAATTAGCTAAGACCATTAAAAGTAAAATGGGCCAAGGCGGTGCAGTAAAAGACGGTATCATCGAAGTTCAAGGTGATGACAGAGATAAGCTAAAAGCGATTCTCGAGGGACTGAAATTCAAAGTTAAAATTGCAGGGGGCTAGTCGCCCCCTATATTTTTGAGTTCTGTATTTTATGAATTCAAAGAGTTGAGCTGTTCATAAAGTGCAGGCAACTCATCTTCAGGGATAGGCTTGCTATAGTAGTAACCTTGCACAATATAACAGTTGTTGTTTTGTAAAAACTCAATTTGTTCAATGGTCTCAACCCCTTCGGCAACAACATTAAGTTTCAACTTTTGCGCCATAGCAATAATCGCAGCGGTAATTTCCATATCATTAGTATCCTCAGGGATATCTTTCACAAAAGAACGGTCTACTTTCAAGATATCCACAGGGAAACGTTTTAGGTAACTTAATGAAGAGTAGCCTGTTCCAAAGTCATCGATTGAAATTGATACCCCCAAGGCTTTTAATTGATGCAGTTGTAAAATAGCGGCTTCAACATGCCCCATCAGCATACTTTCTGTTAACTCAAGGTGTAAGCGTTTAGGCTCAACCCCTGTTTGCTTGATTATCGTATCAAGAGTCGTCACTAGGTTGGCATCTTTAAACTGGCGAGCCGATAGATTGATTGAAATATTATTCTTCAAATCTTGGCTTGCTAAACGAGCCGCAAATTCACAGGCTTCTCGTAATATCCATGCACCTAACTCAACAATTAAACCGGTTGCTTCAGCAATTGGAATAAATTTCGTCGGTGGGATCATTCCTTCTTCAGGGTGGAACCAACGAATAAGCGCTTCGTACCCAACTACCTGATTATTGCGACAATCCACTTGTGGCTGATAATAAACTCTAAACTGCCCTTCACGGATACCAGTACGTAACTCATTTTCAATAAATAAGCGCTCGTTCGCAGCTGCATTTAATTCTTGGCTATAGAAGTGGAAGGTATTGCGCCCTTTGGCTTTTGCTTCATACATCGCAAGGTCAGCATGTTTAAGTAATTGATCTTCTTCTTGACTATCAAATGGCGCCATAGTGATACCAATACTGGCACTAATGATCACTTCATTATTACCTAATTTGATAGGCTCATTGAGAGTGCGTTGAATCGTATTTGCGACTTCCATGGCGTGTGTTTGATGCTCAATACCACTTAATAATACCGCGAATTCATCGCCGCCTAAACGCGCAATCGTATCTTCTGTACGCAGACGCTTTTTCAGGCGATTAGCAACTTCTACTAGCAACTGATCACCCGCATCATGACCTAGCGTATCGTTGATACGTTTAAATTCGTCTAAGTCAAAATAGAATAAGGCAAATGCATAATGACCACGCTCAGCAAGTGCCATTGACTTGCGCAGCTGCATTCTGAAGAAAGTGCGGTTAGCAAGTCCAGTTAAAGTATCAAAGTAAGCCAGTTGTTCCATTTTACGTTGGCTTTCTTTCACAAACGAAATATCTTGCGCAGATGCCACATAACTGGTGATCTCACCACCATCTTCACGAATTGGTGAAATACTTAGCGAAACCCAAACAGATTGGCGTTCATTAGCTTGTAATAAGGTATCCCCTCGCCAGTAATTACGGCTACGTAAGTCAATATCAATATCATCAACTAAAATAGCCATTTCTTGAGAGATGATATTTAACAGCGGCGAACCAATGAAATGACGCTCTTCGAAACCGGTCATTTCAACCATTTTCGGATTCACGTATTTGATCTCAAAATCTTGGTTGGTGATCACTACACCGGTGCCCGAGAAAGCCACAGCTTTAGATAAGCGGTTAGCTGCCTTTTCAGCTATTTCTTTTTCGCTAATGCGCTGGTTGAGCCCATCAATTAATTTACGAATTTCAATAGCCATGTCTCTGAACGAGCCATTTAAGGTACCAATTTCATCTTTATTGGCTTTTGGAAACTCTGTTTGTAATTGCCCTTTGCCAAAACTCACCACCGCGTTAACTAATGAGTGAATACGACGCAGTACTAATTGGTAAAGTGCTTGATGCAATAACAAGGCAACTAAAATAGCGTACAAGATAAACAAGCCAAAGAATTTTACTTTTAGCTCTTCTAGTGCTGAAAGTGCCGACGAACGCTTTTTATAAATACCAATATACCAATTTAGGTTCTCAACTTTACGAATATTGATAATGTGAGTTTCGCCATCTTGGACAAATGAATTTGCAGACTCAGGTAATTTTAAGCGAATCGTTTCAGACACTAGCTTTTGCAGATCGGGATTAACAAAATCTTCTGTCAGTAATTTTTTACCTTCTCGTCCATATTGCTCTAAAGTTGTCCTATCTAAATCAGGGTGAGCTAATAACTGACCTTTTGCATCGAAAACAAATAGATGTTGCTCACGATCACCAATAGGCAGTTGTGCCAATAAAGTTTCAAGAGCAATATCGCTACCTGTTACACCAAAAAATTCGTTATCAAGGTAGATTGGCACAAGTACACTAACGACCCATTTATGCCAAATAGTGTCGTAATACACTTTTGACCATACCGCTTCTCGGCTTGGATTAGTTGCAGCTTGGGCATAATTGAAGGCTTCGTCTTTGGTGAAGTCAAAGTCGCCAGGTACATTTAGCGCCCAGTTTGGTGGCGCTATACGAATAAAGTTGTCTTTCGTAACTAAGTAAAAATTAAAGAAATCCTGAATTAAAGTAGGTGAAACGATTTTCCACAATGATTCAGAATCGTTTATAAGCTGCTTATAAAATTCAGAATATTTATCTTGAGGGATAAACGCTGCAGATAAACCATTTTCTGAAGTACTGCGGATACTGCCATCAACGGAAAATTTAATATCGGCGCTTCGTTTGCTTTGTAAGTGAGACTCATTGTGAAGCAGTTGGCTGCTTACAACATTATTAGCCTGCTCAGCGATATTTATTTTAGTTTTAATCAGGCGGTTAAATTGACGACTCAAGCGTTCACTCGAGTGTTTTAAAAGTTCATGCTCTTCAAAAACAAGCTGTTTTTCTTCAGATTTAAGCATCAAAGCCGCAGCACATATACCTGCAATCAAACAAATCGCAGAGATCAGCAGCGACAATTTCATACTTAATGAATTCACACCAAAACGTGATGGCGGTCGTCGATACACCACAGGACTACCTTATTAATAATTGTTATTATTTATTGTGCAAAAACAAATATACCAGATTCATTTTTATATTTATAAATTTTTTATAAAGATTAATGAATTTTCTGAATAAACACATATGATTTCAAAATTAGCCTCGATAGGCGGTTGACTTTACATACAAGTGTTTTTACATTAACTCAATGAAACAAATTATCTCTCGCACTTACTTTTCGTTTTTTAGCTTCTTTAAATAGAGGAGGCTTAACTGTTTGCGAGATAAATTCACCGAATAGCTAAAGCCTCCCACTTGGGAGGCTTTTTTGTTTGCGCACTGTTTTGGAATGAGGAAACCAACATGAGCATTGATACATTAAATGCGTTACGACACGATATTAATGAAATAGATTCCGACTTACTTGTCTTACTGGCAAAAAGACGTCGTATCAGCCACAGCGTGGTTGAGTACAAGATAGCCAATAACAAACCAATTCGCGATGAGGCTCGCGAACAAGCATTACTCGAAAAGCTCATTAGTTATGGAAAATCATTAGGCCTTGATGCGTACTACATTAATAACGTGTTCCAAACCATTCTTGAAGATTCTGTTCTAAACCAACAAGCGATGTTGCAAAAAAACCTTAACCCAGAAGCCATGAGCGAAAGTCATCGTGTTGCTTATTTGGGTGGTCAAGGTTCATACAGTCAATTAGCCTGTCATAAATATTTCAGCCGCCGCCCGGGTAAAGTAATTGAAATGGGTTGTTCTAGCTTTGACCAAATCACCGGTAAAGTAGAAAGTGGCCAAGCTGATTTTGGTTTATTACCCATTGAAAACACCAGTTCTGGTAGTATCAATGAAGTATTCGATTTATTACAGCACGCTCAAGTATCAATTGTTGGTGAAGTGACGCACAGCGTTGAACACTGTTTATTAGCGATGCCTGGTACTGAGTTATCTCATATCAATAAAATATTTGCTCACCCACAGCCTTTTGCTCAATGTAGCCGTTTCATTCAGGGCTTAGGTGACATTCAACATGAAACCTGTGATTCAACTTTCCATGCATTGCAATCAGCAGTTGAAACCGCAAACAGTGCCGCTATCGGCTCTGCACAAGCAGGGAAAAACGTCGGTTTAGAAGTGGTTAAATCAGGCTTGGCCAATCAAAGTGAAAACCATAGCCGCTTCATTGTAGTAGCCCGTAAACCTCTTCAAGTGTCGAAACAAATCCCAACCAAAACGAGTTTAATTATGGCCACCAAGCAACAAGCGGGTTCGTTAGCTGACGCCTTAATGATTTTTAAACATCACAAAATTAACCTTGTAAAACTAGAGTCACGTCCAGTACCTGGAAACCCTTGGGAAGAAGTGTTTTATGTAGATCTCGAAGCAAACCTTGATGACTTACATGTTAAACAGGCACTAGAAGAGCTAAAAGAACATACTCAGTACACCCGTGTACTTGGTTGTTATCAAAGTGAGTCTTTGCAAGCTGTAAGTGTTTAACTGACGATCATTACTGATTAATGAAAGGAGCCGCTTGGCTCCTTTTTCGTATAATTTCATCTTAGATACTTGCACCCACAGCCCCGTCTAAGCATAATCTTGAAAACAATTTCAAATTGGATCATTCATGAATTGGTTAGCAGAATTAGCAACTAAAAGAACACCTTGGTTATTATTAGCATTTATTTCACTAGCGTTTGAAGTCACTGCGTTGTTTTTTCAATACAGCATGGGACTTGAACCATGTATTATGTGCATTTATCAACGTACCGCTGTTTTAGGCTTACTTGCAGCAGGTGTGATTGGAGCGATTAACCCACAAAATATGGTTGTTCGCCTTGTTGCATTTGCTACTTGGGGTATCTCTGCAATCTGGGGTTACTTTATTGCTAAAGAACACATTGCAATGCAAAACAATACCGACCCTTTTGCATTTAGCTGCGCATTTGAGCCTAATTTCCCAAGCTTTATGCCACTGCATGAATGGATCCCTAGCTTTTTTGCAGCCACTGGCGATTGCGGCAATATTGATTGGCAATTTGCATCAATGAGTATGCCTGCATGGATGGAGATTATTTTCGCTGCGTTTTCAATAGTCTTTGTAGCAGTTTTATTTAGCCGTTTAGTAACTAAAAAGTCGTTATAATGATTTATTTTTTTACTAGTCAAATCCCTGCTTTAAAAACTTTTAAAGTAAGGCAGCGCCAGCAAATAATTGCACTTGCTCTGGCTCATTTAAGCCCAAGTAAAAAGATTATTTTATCGGTGTGTAAGCTTGCCTTTCTTGCGCCATTATTTTTAGGTTTAGCCTACTTTGAAGGCTGGATGCTGTTACCTTGGTTATTATTAGCAGGCTTAAGTTACCCACTTATCACAACACCTATCGAAAATTTGTTCGCACTAGCGCATTTAGACAAAGCTATCAATGAATTTAAACAGGGCGAATAACGCCCTGTTTAGGGCGTGTTGACCTTTGTGGATTAAAGTTTGTTCACTCTAGGGGCAATTTAATCGCGGCGCGAGATTTGTAACCTAGTGGACTAAGTAAAAATCGAGCAAAGCTACCGCGTTCTGCCCACGGCCTTTAGCTTCATCTATTTAAGTAATAAAAAGATAATCGCCCCTAGGAAGAACCCAAAAGGTAGCGCGTGTTTGGTATGGATGCTGCGTTATCGCCTATTTATGTTGAACAACCACACGACATAGGCTCTGCCTTGCTTAAATACCAAACATACTGCTGCAAAATTAATCACAATAGGTCAACGATGAAATGGTCTCCTCCCTTTCGGCATCGCAATGTGCCAAACTTGGAATTGAACGATTCAAGTAATAAAGCGAGGAGACCGAGATGAATATTACAACAGTTGGATTAGATTTAGCAAAGAATGTGAGTCATGTGGTTTGCTGTAATCAAGTAGGTAAAATTGTTAAGAAAAAAATCCTGAGAAGAAAAGAAATACTGAATTATTTTGCTCAACTAGATGATTGCCTAGTTGGAGTCGAGTCATGTGCCAGTGCACATTACTGGGCAAGAGAACTCGAAAAACTGGGGCATCGGGTAAAACAAATAGCGCCTCAACACGTAAAGGCTTATGTCAGAGGTAACAAAACAGATTTTAATGATGCATTAGCCATAGCCGAAGCTGTTGTGCGACCAGAAATGCGTTTTGTTAGAACAAAAACCCAAACCCAACAAGATATTCAATCGCTGCATGTACTACGCAAGAAATGTGAGCGAGACAGAACAGCGAATAGTAATGAAATACGAGGCTTATTGTATGAGTATGGGATTGTCATTCCATTGGGAGTACATAATGTTTATAAGGCCTTGCCTGAGTTATACGATAGAGAAGCAAATAATGGGTTGAGTGAGTTGTTCAAGGAATTATTGGAACAACACTATAAAAAGTTGTCAGAGCTTAAAGCGCACCTGGATGTTTATACTCAAAAAATCCATGACTTAAGTAAAGATGATGCCTGTGTTCGATTACAGAGTATTCCGGGTATTGGCCCATTGATTGCCAGTGCGTTTTATCAACATGTGGGCAATGGCAGTGAATTTAACAATGGACGAGCGGTATCAGCTTCCATAGGTTTAGTTCCGAGGCAACATAGTTCCGGCGGTAAACAAAATTTACTGGGTATCAGTAAACGGGGCGATGGGTATTTAAGAACCTTATTGATACACGGTGCCAGAGCCGTTATGCGAGTCAGTGCGAACAAAGATACGCCACTGGCAAAATGGATAAAGCGAATAGAGCAAACGCGAGGCAGGAACAAAGCTGCGGTTGCGCTTGCCAATAAGTTAGCTCGCGTTGGTTGGGCGATATTAAAACACGGCGGTCGTTACAACGATGATTTGGTAACGGCTTAACAATGAATAACGAGTTCACTTCAGAGGATTGCTGAATAAACATCAAGTGATGACAAACAGGTAAAACCGACATATCGAAAACCTGATAGGGCGTGTGAGTTTGATAAACTCGTGTCAACGATAAGGACGATATGTGCGAAGTTCATCGAGGCTCGAAACCAAAGTGTTTCAATTAAGAAGCCGGATATACGAACGCAAACCTATCCCTGTCAAAACTCATTGTTTATTCTTGCAATGTTGGAGGAGACCATATACACGCCCTAGTCTTTTAAAGCGTAATTTTCCCCTCAAGTTTAGCAAATACCTTATCGCCTATTCCTTTTACTTCTTTTAATTGCTCTACCGACTTAAACGGACCTTGCTTATTGCGATGCTCAACAATCGCTTTAGCTTTAGACTCACCAATACCCGGTAATTGAGTAAGTTGATCGATGCTAGCTTTGTTAATACTGAGCTTTTGCATTTTAACTTGTGTTGCTTCGGTTGGTTTTACGGCGAATGCCGGTGTTGTAGGCAGTAACGCAATACTCGTGGCAAGTAAAAGACTTGATAGTAATTTCATAATTTCCTCCGTGATGTCCATCTTGGACAGGTAGTTAGCTATTACCCAACACTCACTCCATCGCTTGTGTTTAACTTTGGGTAACAATATAAATAAAGCTAATGCCCCTATTATTGTCAAATTTGTTCCATAAAAAATTTCTTTAGATACTTGCAAAGTAAGGCCCGAAGCATTACTGTATATAAAAACAGTAATCAAAGTGGCGATTTTACGCTGCAAATGCCACGCTTAAATGCAGGAGAAATCATGGCTGTTGTTGTTAAATATGTTGTAGAAAGAAACGGAGTCGAGCGCATGACGTTTACTACTAAGAAAGAAGCTGATGCGTATGACAAAATGCTCGACATTGCTGAGTCATTAGAATTAATGCTTGAAAAAGTTGATGTACCATTAAGCGAGCAACAAATTGAATCACTAGCGCTTGAAATGGCAAAAGAAAAAGACCAATTTATGGCTGTACTTAAAGGTGCAAAAGAGGTTCCTGCGAAGCCTAAAAAAGCAAAATCAGACGATAACGTTGCAGATATAAAAGAAAAAGCTGCAAGCTAAGCATTGGTTATAAAATTAAAAAAGGGCAACAAATGTTGCCCTTTTTTGTGCTTACTCAAAACTAAAGTGATGACTCAACTTCATCAAATAAATCTGTAATTTCTTTTTTCGGCTCAGTCGTCATTAGGCTCACAACAATAATGGCAATCGTTGATAAAATAAAGCCAGGGACAATCTCATAAATAATTGCACTTAGCGATTGGCCATCGATCTTAATTGGCGCGTAAATCCAAAACAGTACTGTTGCAGCACCGACAACCATACCACTGATAGCGCCTTGTAAGTTCATGCGCTTCCAGTAAAGGCTAAGTAGTACTAATGGACCAAATGCAGCACCGAAACCAGCCCATGCATTACTTACTAAATCCAAAATAGAGCTATCGCGGTCATACGCTAGGTAAATAGCAAACAGAGCAACCAAGATAACACTAATACGACCGACTAATACTAGCTCTTTTTGAGAAGCACTTCGGTTTAAATAAATCTTATAGAAGTCTTCTGTTAGAGAGCTTGAACACACTAGTAATTGCGATGAGATGGTACTCATAATCGCAGCTAAAATAGCAGCCAATAAGAAACCAGCAATTAGAGGATGGAAGATAAGTTCAGACAGTACCAAGAAAATAGTTTCTTTATCATCAATTGGCATTTGGTTTTCAAGCATATAAGCAGCACCAAATAAACCTGTTAACACAGCACCAATTGCTGAAAGTGTCATCCACGACATCCCCACACGTCGCATAGTTGGCATATCTTTAACTGAACGCACAGACATAAAACGAACAATAATATGCGGCTGTCCAAAATAACCAAGACCCCATGCCATTGCAGAGATAATAGCAATCGTCGAACCACCAGCAAACCAGTCCATCATATTAAGTGCATGAATTTCAGTTTCTTTTGGTGAGCTTAACAATAAATCATAGCGTGCATTGGCGAGTGTATCCATGAATGGTTGATCAAGCATAGTATATGTCGCAATTGGTACTGCAAGCAGCGAGATAAACATGATACAGCCTTGAACAAAGTCTGTAAGGCTTACTGCTAAGAAGCCACCAAACAAGGTATATAACACTACAACGCCAGTTGTGATATACAGACCCATTTTATAGCTCATATTAAATGAGTTTTCGAATAACTTACCACCCGCGACAACACCTGATGAAGTATACAAGGTGAAGAAAACAATGATTACTATCGCAGAAATAACACGCAGTATATTTTTATTATCATCAAAGCGGTTTGCGAAATAATCTGGAATGGTGATTGAGTCATTCGCTTTCTCAGTATAAACACGTAAACGAGGCGCTACCAAGAAATAGTTAGCCCAAGCACCGAGTACTAGACCTATAGCAATCCAAACTTTGCTTAAGCCGAACAGATACATTGCACCTGGTAAGCCCATTAGCAGCCAACCACTCATATCTGATGCACCTGCTGAAAGCGCAGCAACACTTGGTGATAAATTACGACCACCTAGCATATAACCTGACACATCGTCTGTGGATTGCTTATAAGCGTATAGCCCAATCCCCAACATTACGATGAAGTACAATGCTAACGAAATTATCATTCCTGTTTCCAAATTAGCCTCCAATAATTGTTTAATGTTGGCTTTTAATCCGAATAATGACTCGCAAGTTACTTAATTTTAAGACATTATTGGGGTAAAAACCGATATCACTCATGACTATAACATGCTTCTACCCTACAACTCCAATCAAGCCGTTCAGTGGCAGGTTTACAATTACAACCTTTTCATAACAAAAATGTGATATTTAATCGCTAGTTATAGAATTTCATTACAATTTATCCTAGTCTTAGGATCACAGAAAATCAGTATTTATCCTCAAAAATGAATATTTAATTAATGCTATTTTAGGCACGATGACTTATATTGCTCATGGATAAATGAATTAACCGAAGTGGACTTGCTAGGACTATGTATTTTTACGCTGCACGCCAACCTATTTTAGATAAGGAAAAGAAACTTGTCGGCTACGAACTCTTGTTTAGGGATGGCGTAGATAACGTTTTTCCTGATATTGACGGTGATGAAGCGACATCTCGACTCATTGAAGGTAGTCAGTTCAATTTTGGTTTAGAAGATTTAACGGATAACAAACCAGCCTACATTAATTTCACTTTAGAGACACTCCAAAAAGGCTACCCACTTTTACTGGGTAAAGAGCAAGTAGTTGTCGAAATTCTTGAAACGATTCAACCGGGTAAACGTTTACTAGCAATGGTTCAAGATTTAAAAGAGCGCGGATATACGCTTGCCCTTGATGATTACATACACCAACCTGTTTGGCGCCATTTTTATCCGTATATCGATATTATCAAAATTGACTTTTTAACCTGTGATAAAGAGTCTATTGAATCCGTCGTTGAGGCAATCAAACCTCACCCGCACATCAAGTTACTCGCCGAGAAAGTTGAAACATACGAAAAATACCAACTTGCTTTGGACATGGGGTTTAGCTATTTTCAAGGCTTTTTCTTTTCAAAGCCTGAAATGGTGCAAAGTAAAACTTTACCACCTTCTGAGATGGCTCTTGCCGAGCTTTTATACGAAACCTCAAGTATTGATTTAAATCTCAGAAAAATCACCGAGGTATTTGAACGAGACGTTAACTTATCTTACAAGTTGTTACGCTATTCAAACTCAGCAGCTTTCAAACGCAGAGCTGAAATTAGCACGATAAAACAAGCGCTGATTGTTTTAGGCAGTGAAGAAATCAAACGTTTCTTATCACTTTTATTTGCTGCACAAGTTGCGGCAGATAAACCTGCAGAGCTGATACGTTTATCACTAACCCGCGCCCGTTTTGCTGAGTTATTAGCAATAAGCCATGGCAAGTTACGTGATACGGGTATGGCATTTTTAACCGGTATGATGTCGTTAATGGACGCTATCCTCGATGAAGATATGCCAAGCGTAATGGGTAAACTTCCTCTTACAAATGAAATCAAAGGTGCTTTGCTTCATGGTGAAGGATTACTAGCGACTTATTTACGCTTAGTAAAATTTTATGAACAAGCTGAGTGGGATAAAGCAAAGGATATTCAAGAAGAACTCGGTCTTAAACCCGAAGAAGTACCTGATGCTTACCACGATGCATTAAGCTGGTCTAATGAACAAATGGGTGTATTTGGAGATTAACTTCCCCCATATAAACATAAAAATGCCAGCAATTGCTGGCATTTTTATTGGTTTGATTTTTTAGGTTAGAGATTTTCTAGGAAATCTTCATCAAAATCATCGGGTTCTTTTTCTACTGGTGGATTACCATCATGTAGCTCATATAATTGACGCTGGAAGTAGATATCCTTCATAAAAATGTAAGGGTCTAACGACTCATTTAATAAGCTCTCTTGCGGCATCAACGAGGCACGTGCTTCAACGGCTTTTAGCGCAAATACCAGAATAGTTTGTGGTGTGGTTAGTGTAATTTCAGGTAGAACGAAGTTATCTACCACATCACCAGTTAGATTTCGTGCTGTACTTGGCCCCATACCTGGGATCATTAAATAAGCACCATCACCGACTCCCCATACACCTAGGGTTTGACCAAAATCTTCATCGACAATTTCTAAACCAAGCGATGAGGCTACATCAAATAAGCCAAGTAGACCTACCGTAGAGTTCACTAGAAAGCGCGCTAAACTAATACCCATATTACCTGGTTTACCCTGCAGACCAGCATTGACCATATCTGTCGGCGCTGTAATGTTATCAGTAAAATTAACAATACTGCGTCTAACAGGGGTTGGTGTCACTGTAACATAACCAACGGCTGCTGGACGAAGAATATAGGCATCAAGCACGTCCATATTAAAATCATACATAGGACGGTTAAACGACTGTAATGGGTCTCGCTCATCCACTTTTTCTTCAGGTATCTGTGCGCATCCTGCAAGTACTAAAAAAAAGATAAAAAATATACTGTGCCTAAACATCGGCTATCCTTACGGTATTAACTCATTAATTAGCAGTGAATATTCTTTAACGTTTGCACGCTCTAAGACATCCGACTTGCCTTCCAACTCGCCGCTTGAAGTTACCACAGTTGCATCTTTTGATAAACGCGCAGTTAAAATAATTTTATCGACACTAGATAGATTCAGACCTTCAACCATCGCATTAGTATCACTTAACATCACTGTTAACGGAAAACTATACTCTGTCATTTTAACTACAGCCAATGGCATTTGCGGGCCACTTGCCGCTTTAGCAAAAATAAACAATGTACCGTTTTGCGGCTGTGAATCGGCAAGTGCAGGGTCTAAATCAACTATGATGCTAATTTCACTGCTTGTAGCCTCTGCTAATTCAGTCTTTTTGACTTGCTGATCATTACTTAAATGGGCATCGATTTCGGCAATACGCTCTGCAATCATGCTATAACGCGGGTCGCTTTGCTGCATACTTGCAAGCAATACTTCAAATGCTGTTTTAGCTTGAAGCCAATCTTTACGCTCATAAGCAATCAATGCTAATAATGAGATTGCATCAATATTAGTTGGCTCTGCTTTTAGCACTCTTGATAACATAGTCGCTGCTCGAGACATATTCGCATCACTGCCTTCCATTAGCAAAACTTGCGAGTAGCTGATCAGCACTTGTTTGTTATCAGGATTCATTTTAAGCACTTTATCAAATGACTGCATTGCCATATCAAATTCATTTAATGACATAGCAACACGACCTAGTAGCATCCACGCCACTTCATCATCACCACTTTGATCAAGCTTAGTACGCAGTGCTAAAGCAAAAGCTTGTAGCTCATTCGGTGTTAAAGGCTCACCTTCTTGCATAACGGCACGCTCACCGTATGACTTAAGATTAGCCATCGCGTCATGCCAGCCTTTAATTTGCTGCTGACTACCGGTATAACCATAAAAGATAGCTGTTAAAACAATCAAAAAGCCTGCGCCAGTAAGGGCAAAAATACGGTTATTACCTTTACTGTTCAACGCTTTTTCAGGCGACAACTCATTGAGTAAACGACGTTTTTGTTCGATAACTGACTCATCGTGCATTTGTGCATCAATACGTTGGTTATCGAGTTCAGTTTTAAGTTCATCTAAACGTTGATGATAAATTCGGATTAACTCCGAGTTTGCATTGTGATCAAGACGTTGAATACGCTCACGTTTAAAAAACGGTACGACAACAAATAGCAATGCAATCAGTGTGAGTAAAACAAAAGAAGCCCACATTAATGCCATCTAGCTTTGCTCCTGACGTTGATTTTGTTCAATTAATTTTGCAAGTAATGCTTCGTCTTGCTCTGTCCATGTTTGTTTCACTGATGCCTTGCGTTGGCGTAAAACTATAAAGCCAAAGCCAAGAACCACAATCAATACAGGCAATACCCACAATACCAAGGTTGCTGGTGTGACTGGTGGATCGTAGTGTACGAAGTAACCATAACGGTCAATCATGTAATCAATGACTTCATCTTTGCTTTTGCCATCTTTTACCAGCGCTAACACCTTATCGCGTAAGTCTTTGGCTACAACCGCGTCTGAGTCAGCTATATTTTGGTTTTGACATTTTGGACAGCGCAGCTCTTTGGTTAGCTCACTAAAGCGAACGGCTTGTTCTTTATCATCAAATTGATACTTGTCTTGCTCTGCAAATGCTGTAAACGTGATAAACAAACTTACTAAAAAGATCACGAGTCTCATTACTGTAACTCCTGCATTAACGGTGCGAATTTAGCACGCCATACACGCGGATTAATATCACCTGTATGGTGCAGCAAAATAGTGCCTTGCTTATCGACTAAGAAGGTTTCTGGCGCACCAGAAACCCCTAAATCAAGAGCTAAAGTGCGCTTTAAATCTAAGATATTAAATTGATACGGGTCGCCGGCACGATTAAGCATGCTAGTTACGTCTTCACGTAGTGCGTTAATATCAAACTGACCATCGAAATCAGGGTCATAGCCTTGTTCATAGTATAAACCAACTATCTTAACGCCCTGCTCTCTAAGCTCAGTCAAGTAACCTAACTCAGCTAAACAAGTCGGACACCAAGTACCCCATACATTAAGTAGGTAAACTTCACCTTTTAAATCGGCGTCAGTCCAACGCTTTGACTCATCCATCAAATCTGGCAAGTTAAAAGTAGGCATAGCCTGCCCAATACGCCCTGTTTGTAACTCACGAGGATTAGCAAACAAACCTTGATATAAAAACACACACAGTAAAACGAACACCAATAAAGGCGCTAGTGCGATGAGTTTGCGATTCATACTAAAGCCTCCTGCTTAGTCGACTTCTGGCGATAGCGTTTATCACCAAGCACTAAAAAGCCTGCCAGTGAAATCAAGATACCACCGAGCCACATCCAACGAACATAAGGTTTATGATAAATACGTAACGACCAAGCACCTTGGCTTAATTGCTCACCCAGTGCTAGGTATAAGTCTCGTGTAAAACCGGCATCAACAGCCGCTTCTGTCATAAATTGCATACCAATGTCATAACGACGCTTTTCAGCATGTAAAACGGTCACTTTTTTATCGTTTTTCAGTACAGTGACGACACCTGCATGACCACTATAGTTTGCGCCACGAATTGTTTTAACGCCGTCAAATCGGTACTGGTATTCATTTAAAGCCACGGTTTCGCCAGGCTTCATTGATACATCACGCTCAACTGAGTAAGCAGAAGTTAACGTTACACCTGCAATCACGAATGCTAAACCAATGTGACCTAAAACCATCGCCCAGTAACTTAGCCCTAGTCGTTTAAAGCCTTCGCCTAGAGAGCTATGAATAGTCACTTTTGCAGCTAAATCAACAAGAGTGGTAACAAAAATCCATACCGCCAATGCTGTTGCAATAAAAGTAATTGGCGCAATCACGTCGTAGCTTGAATACAACCATGCCGCCGTTGCAACTAAACTTACTGCTGCCGACAGAACAAGTTTATTCTGCAGCATTGACCATTTGTTTTGTTTCCAACGTAACAGTGGACCCATACCCATTAAAATGGCAAATGGCACTAGTAGAATAGCAAACATCTTGTTGAAGAAAGGCTCACCAATCGAAATACTGCCTAAGCCAAGCTCTTTGTGGATCATTGGCAGTAAAGTACCTAGAAGTACAATCAGCGTTGCCACAACTAAAAATATATTGTTTAACCAAAGGGCAACTTCACGTGAGGCAAACTTATAACGGCCCTCACTTTTCACCTGTGAAACACGCAGTGCATACAGCGATAAACCGCCACCCACAACAATGGCTAAGAAAGCTAAAATGAACATACCGCGATTAGGATCTGACGCAAAGGCATGCACAGATACAATAATGCCCGATCGAACAATAAAAGTACCCAGTAAGCTTAGAGAGAATGCCGCAATAGCCAGTAACACTGTCCATGACTTAAATACACCACGTTTTTCTGTGGTTGAGAGTGAGTGTAATAGCGCTGTTGCCACAAGCCATGGCATTAAAGAAGCGTTTTCAACGGGATCCCAGAACCACCAGCCGCCCCAGCCTAGTTCTGAGTATGCCCACCAACTACCGATGGTAATACCTAAAGTTAAAAACCCCCATGCAGCCATAGTCCAAGGACGAGACCACTTGGCCCAAGTATTATCGAGTTTACCAGTAAGTAGCGCAGCGATTGCGAATGAGAAAGACACTGATAGACCTACGTAACCCATATAAAGCAATGGCGGGTGAATAATCATACCTGGGTCTTGCAGTAATGGATTTAAATCGCGACCTTCAACTGGGAAATACGGCAATAGACGTTCAAATGGGCTCGACATTAACAAGGTATACAGCATAAAGCCGACACCTAAAAAGCCTAACACACCAAGCACTCGGGCACGTAAAACCCAAGGCAATGATTGCGAGCGCATAGCAACAACGGCTGTCCAACCTGCTTGCATCACTAACCAAAGTAAAATTGCTCCTTCATGACCACCCCATGTCGAAGTGATTTTGTAGTACCAAGGTAAGGTGCTACTTGAGTGATAAGCAACGTACGATACGGTAAAGTCGTCGGTTAAACTGGCATAAATAAGTGCTGCAAATGATAAAAGTACAAATACGAACTGCCCAATTGCTAATGATGGAGCTGCGCGCATTAAACGTAAATTGCCGGTATGCGCCCCCCACAAAGGAAAAATACACAGTAAAACACTGAGCACCATAGCCAGTGTTAAAGAAAAATAACCGAGTTCTGGGATCATATTAATTACCGTTCTCTAAGTTATACGTCGGTTTTTCGTGTTTAATACCTTTCACTGCTTCTGCAACTTCTGCTGGCATATACTCTTCATCATGCTTTGCAAGAACTTCAAAGGCATCAATTTCATTCGCTTTTACTAACACGCCCTGCGCCACAATCCCTTGGCCTTCACGAAATAAGTCTGGCAAAATCCCTTGATAATTAATGGTCACCATAGGGCCTTTATCTATTAACTTAAAGCTTACCTTTAAGCTTGATTCATCTCGAACAACTGAGCCTGGCACAACCATGCCACCTATACGTAGCTTCTGACCGATGTGCGGTTTTTCTTTATTTGGTCCTTTACCCTCAACAAGTTCACTTGGGGTATAGAATAGATTGATGTTTTCTTGCAGTGCATAAAGCACTAAACCAATGGTTGCACCCACACCAAAAATAATGGCTACAACAGCTAATAAACGTTTTTTACGTCTTGGATTCATTGCCCTGCCTCTTGCTTCGCTTTCTTAATGCGCTCTTCACGTTGTGCTTGCTGCCTAACTGAAGAGAAAATACGCTTTGTATCGTTTAACGAACTAAATAAAATACCGAGTAAAATCAATGCACAGCTGCCAAAAGACAACCACACATAAAAGCCATAGCCACCCATGGCAATAAAATCTGAAAAAGAATCAAACTGCATGATTAACCTCGCTTAAGCATATCACGCACCCAAGGGCGGTGCTTTTCACGTTGTAAAATTTCGTTTTTAAGGCGGATTAAAGTCACAACCCCAACAAAACCTGCAAACGCAACTATGTTCACCATTAATGGCCAAAACATGCTTGGATCAATGGCTTTAGTATCAAACTTTGTAATGGTTGCACCTTGGTGCAAGGTATTCCACCACTCTACCGAGAAGTGAATAATCGGTAAGTTGATAACTCCAACAATCGCTAAAATACAGGCGGCACGACCCGCTGCTTTTTTATCTTCAAAAGCATGATAAAGCGATAACACACCCAAGTATAAAAATAACAGAATGAGCTCAGAGGTAAGACGCGCATCCCACACCCACCATGCGCCCCACATAGGCTTACCCCATGCTGCGCCGGTAATTAGTGCTATCGCTGTCACACATGCCCCAACTGGTGCAATTGCAATTACAGCAAGTTCAGCATTACGTAATTGCCATACTAGTGCGATCACTGCTGCAATCGCCATAGAAGAATAAGCGCCCATTGATAAAATTGCTGAAGGCACATGGATAAAAATAATTCGGTAGCTATCTTTTTGTTGGTAATCGGCTGGAGCATAAGCAAGCCCCCAGACCCATCCAACAATCATACAGACCACCGTAACGACGGCGAAATAAGGCAGTAAGGTGTTACACAATTGGTAAGCACGATCTGCTTTTGCGTAGGGATGTAACCACTTCCACATATTAACTTACACTCACTTTCAATGCTGACGATATGGCAATTGGCGCCGCTATAATCGCTACGATTAGCATGGCACCAAGAATTGCAAGCTGTCCGCTATAGGCAAGCTCCATAGAGCTGGTATCAATAGCAGAGGTTGCAAAGATTAGTACAGGGATATACAAAGGCAAAACAAGCAAACTCATCAGAATGCCGCCTTTTTGCAGTCCCACAGTAAGTCCAGCGCCAATTGCGCCAATGAAGCTAAGCAATGGTGTCCCCAACAATAACGTGAGAACAGTTGCTAAAAGCGCTGAACTTTCTAAATTCAATAACAAAGCAAATACCGGTGTCATTAACACTAAAGGCAGCCCCGTAATAACCCAATGAGCCGCAACTTTTGCAAGCACTGTCAACGGTAATGGATACGAAGAGGCAATTAATTGCTCTAATGTTCCGTCGTGATAATCATCACGAAATAGTTTATCTAGGCCTAACATTGTCGATAGTAACGCAGCAACCCAAATAATACCCGGAGCCATGCGAGCTAGCAGTTCAGGCTCAGGGCCAATTGCTAACGGAAAAAGTGTAATAACAATAAGAAAAAACAAGATGGGGTTAACGATTTCAGCACGCTGACGAAACGCTAATTTCAGATCTTTAGAAAAAACCGCAGAGAATAATTGCCAATACGAATGCTGCTTTACCATCAGTGGCGATACTCCAAAGTCACTGTTTTTAGGTCACTAAATTGTGTCGTTAAATCTTGGTGGGTAGTTAAAAGAATTGCGCCGCCAGCATTTAAATGCTCAACAAAGCGTTCTTGCAAAAATGCTACACCGCTTTTATCAAGAGCCGTAAATGGCTCATCAAGGATCCATAGCTTGGCACTATTTAACCACAACCTTACTAAGGCTACACGGCGCTGCTGTCCTGCTGACAACATGCGAACAGGCACATCTTCAAGGCCAACTAAACCTATTTTTGCTAGGATCGGATATAAGTCTTGCTTGCAATCATAACCATTAATTTTTAGCCAAAATGCAACATTCTCAAGGGCAGTGAGTTGCGTATTTACACCGGTTTTATGGCCGATGAACATTAGCTCTTGTGCATATTCATCATAGTATTTTGTAATCGAACGCTCTTGGTAAAAAACATCGCCTTCATCTGGCATAGCGAAACCCGCGATAATGCGCAATAATGATGTTTTACCAGCCCCATTCGGACCAGCTAACTGCATAATTTGCCCCGATTTCAAGCTGAAATTAAGTTCCGCAAACAAACAACGATCTTGCTTGATGCAGGTGACGGCCTTAATGTGTAACAAGATGACGATTCTCTATACCCAAAATTAGGCGTTAGTCTACCATAATGATAGGGTAATACGAATATTGCTTTAAAACGATTAACTTATATTTGATCTAAAATAATGAATAAACAAAGCCAGTTGACTCTCAGTACTCAGCTTAATCTAGACCCAAAAGCAATCAGCAGTGCATCAGAACACTCACCAAATGATGCCTTAAAAATGCTGGCTGAGCAGAGCCTAACTGCCCGTAATATTGTGATTGGTAAGCACAGCGTGCAAATGGACGAGCTAATCAATAACTCATGGCAAACATTACGCTTATCAACAGAGCAAGAGAATCTCAAAACTGAGCGCTTTTTAGCGGCCAACATTCAATTAAGTAGTGATGGTAAACAGCTGACTATCACACCATCACCGCTGACGATTACACTTGGCAAAAGCCAGCAGTTACAAGCACTACTGAACTTGCTAACGCAAGGGAGTGCAAATACAAATCTGCCACACCCAGCTCAAATTGCGCCAAGCAAACCTTTACTACAACTACCAACATTAAAAACAGAGTTTACTCTTAACAATAGCCTCGTTGCTCTTTTAAAAGCTGAAGCACCACTTAAAGCCATTTTGCTGCCTGCTACCAATCAACAAAACAGCTTTAACTTAAATATTATTAATCGCTTTGGCGATTCATTGCATCAACAAAGTGTTAACCAACAAAAAGTAGCCGAGTTGGTGGCTAAGCTAACCCCTGAAATGAACTTAAAACTAGCTGGGCAGCAAGTGCAACTGAGTGTTGCTAACAAACAACAAAACGAATTAATTCTACCTCTTTCAAAAATGTCGCCAAAGCAAGCCAAACAGATTCAAGCCCAGTGGCAATTTCACCCGCATGCATTAAAACTAATCCCCCAGCAAGTTAAAAATACTGTTGAACTGATAAATAAAGCACCTGTGCAACAAATACTGTTAAAGAATTCGCTGTCTGAAACATTTAACCAAGCATTAAAAAGCCAAGCTGTTGAAGCTAAGAATACGTTGTTAGCACCATCGAGCAGCTCAAATTCACCAATTAGCTCTTGGCTAAAAGACAGTTTTGCTGATTTAAAAACGCGTATCAGTGATGCAGTGCGCTATTTTGAAAAACTCCCTGCTACCACAAAAGCTGCTGTAAACCAGTCAACGCATCAGCTGATTGAAAGCAAAAACACGATTAGCCAGCTAGGCTTTAATGCTAATAAAATCAATATAATAAAGTTTGCCGCTGTTCAACAAACCGGGCCACAACACGCAGCGTTCCAAGTAGCGCAAAAAGCCAGTGGGCCAGTTACAGCTAATACGCCATTACCTACGTCTAAACAGACAGAATCATTAACCGAAAGTCAGTCTGCAAAGCAAGTTAGTTTACCCGTAAGCTATAACAAGGCGGCACCTTTAATACAACTATTGCAGCGAATAAAAGTCAGTTTAGAGCCGCTTGTTAATGCACAAACTCAGGCGAGTCAATCATCAACAAACAGTAGCAAAACACAACCTTCTTTGCTGAGCACAGATAATACTTTGCAAACAGCGCCTACAGACAACAAAGCTGTTAATACACTGAGTTCTGGTAAGCCTGTACCTGAACAGCTTGCTCAAGTTAAAAGTAATCTTGCAAATTCAGTAGTTAAAAATAGCAGTGAGCAGGTTATACAAACTAAACAAGCGACATTAAACTCAGCGACTCGAGCACTTAGTGAGCAAACCGCAGGGTTACAAAAAGTTGCTCAGCAGCAAACTCAATTACACGCCCCTTTTTTAGCTTTGAAAGAACCGAACTTGAGTCAGCCATTATTGCCGATAAGACCGATTGAAGCGGCACTGATTTCGAAACTATTACCGCTTCCTGAAAGCAAGCTTATAGCAAGCATACCTCTACCGGTGCAATTAACAGAAAAACTTGTAGCACTGAGTGAACAAAATACATCATCTTCAGTAGATTTAAATCGACTCGTTAATCAAGCATTTAATCGCATGATCTCGAGTCAAAACATGCACCCTACAACGATTGAACGAGAACTTTTAAGTATCCTCAGGCCAACAGCGCTGCCTAGCCAAACTCAGCAAGCAAGCTTTAGCCAAGGGTTAGAACAATTAGCAGTGGCTACACTTGCCGCACCAATTATTAACCAAGCACCAACCAACCTTAGTTTTAATAATCAGACAGGTCTTGATGCCTTACTGCAAGTGTTAGTGCCCAACTTTAAAGCCGTTAACGGCAGTAAGTTACTAGAACAGCTACAGCAGCCTGCGATGCAAGCTATGGCAGCTGAAGCTTCACAACTAAAAAACACTTTGGCTCAGGTGCAAACAACGCCCATCAATCAGCAACAAGATAACAGTGCTTTGGCGCAGTTTTTCTTGCCGATGAAGTTACCTCCTGATACTGGGCAAACAGAAATCAGCTTAGGGCAGTATAAAAAGCCAAGTAAAAATAAACTCGAAGCTAAGAATGTCTGGTTTGTGCGGTTGAACTTTGATTATGCCCAGCTTGGCAAGTTACAAATTACCGCAGAGGTGATGGATAAAGCAGTTGATTGTCAGTTACTCGCTTCTTCACAAGAAGTAACCGCACTTGCTCATCCGCACTTAGAAACACTGCGTCATAAATTAGCTGGCCATGGCTTAAATGTAGGCGAGCTAAACTTGCAGCAAGGTACATCAAGCCACCAAGCTTTTTATAAATCGCATGCGATTATTAATATTAAGGTGTAATATTTATGAGTGAACAATCGGTGCATAAATCAGCAATTGGCCTACTATATGAAGCAGGCAGCTCACCACGAGTAACCAGTAAAGGCTTTGGTGAATTGGCTGAAGAAATCGTTAAACTTGCTGAGCAAAAAGGTATTTTGATACACCAAGATGCTGACTTAGCACAAACCTTATCGCATCTTGAGTTAGGTGAAGAAATTCCAAAAGAGCTTTACTACGTGATTGCAGAGTTAATTGCTTTTTCATATGTATTACGTGGTAAATTTCCACCGGGTTGGCAAGATTTTCAGGGTAAGCTCAACATTCAAGCTTAGGGTTCAAAAACTCAAATAAAAAAGCGCCTCATTGGGCCAATGCCAGTCAGTTAAGCTGACTGGCATTTCTTTTTTTATGTGGGTACTTTGATGGCTTAGGCTTAATCGCTCTTGGATACCGCCTATCTTCTCTTCTAGGTGGCAGCTTAAATAGTCTTAGCGTACCTAACAGGTGCTCCCAGTGAATTGGGATATTACCGGGGCTCATAATTGATATTGATGAGAAGTATTGAATAACTGCCATCGAGCAGCTTGAGAAACTGAGTTGGTTAGGCCATATTCCTTCAGCTTTTGCTGCTAGGGTCATCAACCTTCGAATTAAATTGTATGCTAGGAGGATCCCCCATAGCTCCTGTCTGACCATATCAGGGCGCTTGCTTCGAAGATGATATGTGCTATCTAGCATTGTTTGCTTTATTTCTCGATACCCTAATTCTATTTCCCAGCGATGGCTGTATAAATCAACAATTTCGCTACTTGGAAAACGAAGCCTATCTACCATCGAGGTTAATATTCGGTAATTTTTACCTTTTATGGTTTTACTAACCAATCTTGCTTTAATAACTTCTGGAACATCGGGGAAATTCTTTTGCGCATGCTTAGTGGTTTTAAGCTCAATTATCAGGTCATTGTTACCAACCTTAGAAACGACTTCGTATTGTAAATCAGGTCTTGCAGGTATTAGCCAATGCCTTTCTTCTCCAGTGCTGTGCCATCGATTTAACAAGCCCAGTGAATAGTATCCTTTATCAAACATGGTCAATGAGTGGTTAGGTGTACGCTCAATCAGTCGTTCAGCAAGCTTCATTTCATTCGTCTTATAGTTATCAAACTCACTGCTTATCAGTTGGTGGCTGGTGAGTTCCATATGACAAACCATACGAATTTGTGGGAATCCTGTATCACCATATTGGTTGCTAGCCGATGAGAATGCTTCACGATTTTCATCTGAATCGGCCGTACGCCAAACAACGCCATCAACCGCTAATAAATTTAACCCAGCCCACGTGTCAAACTCTTCTGTATGGTACATATTATCAGCAGCTTTATTAAAGACTTGCTTAACGGGGTCATCACCTAATCGCTGGCGAGCTTGAACCATGGCACTTGGGGCGACTAACTGATTTTTGCCAGGCAGCATAATGTCTAGTTTATTCGCAATATTCCAGACAGACTCTTTACGGAATAATGCCATGCCAATAACAGACCAAAGCACAGCTTCTAGAGGCAACCTGCGTTTTCTAACTGTGGCTACTCCTGCTTGTTGAAAGCCTTGTTCAATAAGGTCAGAAGATAAAATTTCAGATAATTTTTCAAACGTGTGGTAACGAGTGCTTTCTTCGAAAGCAGAATGAAGAGCTTGTTCTATATTCACAAAAAAATCCGTAGTTAGTTGCCTAACTACGGATTGTGCATGATCATTCTGATCGGTCAACTGATCAACTTCTTAACTGATCAGCATTAGCCTCATTGGGCGCCTTTTTGTTTATGAAGTGACATGAGCAGCTCTGCTTCGGCTCTGGGTAATTCGCATTCACGAATTATTTCTTCTAAATCAGCACCTAGCTCAACCATTTTTACCGCTCGCGAATAAATTTTCGCATTCGGATCATCATATTTTTGTGCATCTTGCAGCTGCTCAAGCTCTTTACTTTTCTCTTCAACAGCGACAACTCGTTTGCCAATACTAAGCATTCCGGCACGCATTTCAGCCACTTCGCTACGCAAAATACTCAACTGTTGCTGAGCTTCTTGTAGCTGTTTTTGCTTGGCTTGAATCGCCACCGCTTGCTTATTGTTATTGACAAAAATAAGCCCCAAACACACTAATACAAGCAAGATTGAGGCACCAAACAAAGAGTATAACAGCATATAATTTCCAAACGCTTATAGTGCGCTTAGCTCGTCCCACTCATCGTCATTTAATAATTTATTAAGATCAACCAAGATCAATAACTCACCATCACGGTTTGATACGCCTTGGATAAACTTAGCACTCTCTTCAGTGCCAATATTTGGCGCACTATCAATTTCAGAGCTACGTAGGTAAACCACTTCAGCAACACTGTCGACTAAAATACCGATCACTTGCTTTTCTGCTTCGATGATGACGATACGTGAATTATCAGTTACCTCTGCGCCCATCAGACCAAAACGCGCACGAGTATCAATAACAGTAACAACATTACCGCGTAAGTTGATGATACCTAACACATAAGAAGGCGCACCTGGCACAGGAGCAATTTCTGTATAGCGAAGTACTTCTTGTACTTGCATTACGTTAATGCCGTACGTTTCTTCTTCAAGTTTAAAGGTTACCCACTGTAACACTTCATCGTTGCTATCAGCGTTTTTATTTGCTGACAGTAGTCTTTCTTCACTCATGCTATTACTCCGTAAAAATAGTTACTGCTCACGGCTGTCTAAGCCCTGCTCTAGCAATTTATTTAAATTTTCAACGTCAATCAAGGCGCACATTTTCTCTTTGATGACACCTGCAAGCCAAGGCCGCTTACCTGATTTCGCTCGCCATTTTACATCTTCTTTACGAAGCGTAATATTATTTACGAGCTTTTCAGCCAATAATCCCCATTGACTGTCGCCTAAGGTGATTAAATACTGATAATTTAGTGATTGTTCTAATTTTTCATCATATTTTTCTGGCATTACCCAGCGTGCTGTGTCAACAACATTAAGCTTTTCTTCTCGGTTAAGCATTACACCTTTGAACCATTTAGGCTTGCCAAATAATTGATTAACCTCTCCCAGCTGATGAATTCCCCCTAATGCTTTTAAAGGTACAGCAAGAGTTAAACCCGCCACTTCAAAGAACAACGCCTGAAACTCACCATCAAAATAGTCTTCTTGACGATCAGACGAAGTTTTTGCAACCAGTTCAGCTTTAGGTTCTGCAACTATATCTTTGATATTAGCTTGGTTCTCGGTTTTCTCAAGCTCTTTAGTCGGTTCAGGGGTCGGTAAAGCAGATTTTGGGGTAGGCTGAACCTCTGTCAGCTTTTCTTCTGTCTTAGTTTCAGGCTCTTTAACCTGCTCCAGTAACTTTGCAACCGGCTCTAGATTTTCTTCAGTAGGCTCATCTTCACACAACAAAGCGCCCAAATATTGGGTCATCACTTTTTCATTGGCAAATAAATGCTTACTCATCTTTAACCCTGTGCAATTAAGTAATCAAGCAGTGCGCGATATGCAAACACGCCACGTGAGCGTGGGCAAAATTGAATCGGCACCTGTTGTGCTAAACTAGCATCTCGAAATTTTGTATCGACGGGCACCACGCCTGACCATACTTTATCTTTGTAATTATCCTGCAGAGTCTTATAAGCTTCAAGTGATGCTTTAGTACGTTTGTCGTACATTGTTGGAATAATCGTATATTGGTACTGTTTTGCTTGCGATGTTTGCATCAGCTCCATCGTACGCATCATACGGTCAAGACCTTTCAAGGCCAAAAACTCTGTTTGTACTGGTACTAATATCCGTTCGCTCGCGGCAAGTGCATTCACCATTAAAACACCTAAAACAGGTGGGCAATCAATAATTGCATAATCGTAATGGTCACTAATTTTAGCTAGTGCTTTTTTAAGTATCAGACCCATACCATTTTTATTGCCCATGCTTCTATCTAGCGTAGCAATTGCCATTGTCGCCGGTAAAATGTCAAGATTCTCTAGCGTAGATGGGCACAGAGCCTGTAAAACTTCTTCACTGGCCATACTATTGCCGCGTGCAAAGATATCATACACGCTGACTTCAAGCTCTTCAGAGTCAATGCCAAAATAATAAGTTAATGATGCGTGCGGATCAGTGTCAATAAGTAACACTCGTTTTCCTTGTAAAGCAAGAATGCCAGCAAGGCTAACAGCTGTTGTTGTTTTCCCTACCCCACCTTTTTGATTCGCTACGGTCCAAACTTTCACATCACACCTTATTATTGTTCATTGCGCGTGGTAATCCTAATGCCACCGTGCGGTAATTGAATCACTTTAATGCTGTTATCATCACTTGGCAACTCAATTTCTGTCGTCTTTTCCGGTTGATTTTGTGATTCTTGTTCAGTACTTTGCGGCTCTTCGGGGGGTAAACCAAACTTCGATAACGCTACGACCACTTTACGGTTCTCCGCGCGACCTTGCTCAGTGTCATTACTAGCGAAAGGTGAATATTCACCATAACCTTCAATTGCCATTCGAGCAGGATTAATACCTAAACTCTCAAGTTCAACAAGTATTGATGTTGCACGGGCTACCGATAACTCCCAGTTAGAGCGAAACATTTCATTACGAATACCTTCGTTATCAGTATAACCACGCACGCGGATATAGTTATCAACAGGCGCTATAATATCTCTAACTAAACCTACAACTTCCTTTGCACGTTGCTGTGCAACAGCACTGCCCGAAGAAAACAACATACCTGAGCTTAGTTCAATAATAAGCCAGTCTTGATGAAGCTCTAAACTTGCTTCACCATCACGAATTTCATCAATGAGTGCAGATTGTAGTTTAGTTAGCAAACTATCAAGGGGCTTGCCTAGATGCTTTTTATCAATATTACTCGTTTCACTTTGCCCATCAAGTAATTCAGGCCCTTGCTCATCCTTTCGGATACTTTCACCGTAAAGGATGTCTTTTTCTGGACTGACTCTGTCTGTTAAAATTCCGGTGCCGTTCACTCCGGTTCCAACTTGCTGTTGCTCACGAGCTGATTTCTCGAAAACCTGCTCAAGCGAATCGGAGAGAATTTGAAAGTCTTCATTTTTATTAATTGCTATGGCATACATGACCACAAAAAAAGCAAACATGATAGTCATGTAATCGGCATAAGAAACAAGCCAACGCTCGGTATGTTGGTTTTTTGACGTGTTATGACGCAGACGACGGCGCATCATAATAAATTACTCTTCAACTAAGCTTGGACGCTCAACACGGTACGCCTCAAGTTTTAGTTCTATATTCAGTGGGCTTTCACCTTGCGAGATAGCAATAATGCCTTCAGCAAGTAATTCATGATACAGCATCTTTTGTTCAATTTGCTGCTTTAACTTATTGGCCATAGGTAAGAATAATAAATTAGCTAAACCTACACCGTAGATGGTAGCGATAAAAGCGGTGGCGACACCCGCACCCAATTTTTCAGGATCTGTTATAAATTGCATTGCCTGAATCAAACCAAGTACCGCACCTAAAATACCAATTGTTGGACTATACCCCCCCATCGCTTCATAAACTCGGCTAACCTCTAACAAGCGCTCTCGTTCAAGCATTAAGTCAATTTCAAGGGTATCTCTAAGCTTTTGCTCATCGATACCATCAACGAGTAGACTCAACCCTTTTGCCGCGTATGGATCTGTATGAGAAAGTGCCTCAGATTCAAGCGCTAAGTAACCTTCTTGGCGTGCTTTGTGCGACCAGCGCTTTACTTGTTCGATAGCTGCATCAATATCATGATATGGCGGAAAGAACACCCAATGACTAATTTTGAGTGTTTTTGCAAAAACACTACCAGGGGTCTGGAGCATAACAGCCCCAAGCGTACCGCCAAGAACAATAATCAGCGCAGGTCCATTGAACAAAGCTGTGACAACGCCGCCTTCTAATGCATAACCAAATGCAATAGCACTAATTGCGATAATTAAGCCGAGAAAAGACAGCTTATCCACAGCCAGTCTCACGCGTTAGGCGGGCTGCAACATCTGTGAGCGCTAAGCTTTCACTAGCCAAACCAGCATTCGCAACGGCTTGTGGCATACCATACACTACACTGGTTTTTTCATCTTGCGCCCAAATGGTTGCACCGACTTGCTTAAGCATACGCGCTCCATCACGACCATCAGCGCCCATACCCGTTAACACCACGGCTAAAACATCACCGCCATAGGTTTTTGCTGCACTCGCAAAGGTAACATCAACACTTGGCTTATAAGTAATACGTGGGCTATCATCTTCAAACACACGTAATGTACGAGAGCCGCTGCGCCCTTCAATCAACATTTGTTGACCACCTGGCGCTAAATAGGCTGTACCTGGCATTAAGCGGTCACCATTTTGCGCTTCTTTCACATTGATTCTGCATAAACCATTGAGGCGTGCTGCAAAAGCAGGAGTAAACGCAGCTGGCATATGTTGAATAAGCAAAATAGGATGCGGAAAGTTAGCAGGCAGCTGAGTTAAAATGGTCTGTAGCGCAACCGGCCCACCAGTTGATGTACCAATAGCAACCAACTGATATTGCTTGCCCGAAGCTCGAATTTTACTTGTACTCGATGACGATTCCGCAGGCGAACTAGCAGGAGCTGAACGGCTAAAGCTGCGATCAGGCTGAACAATACCGCTGCTAGTACTTGTAGCGCTACTGCCCCTTGGTGCAGGAGCCGGAGTTGGTCTCGAAATAGGTGCTGGGCGCGAAAAACGAGAGAGGCGACGACGACCAATTTCTTTTACTTTATTTTGTAAAAGCGCGATTGCATCTTCATTATTACGTGCAATGTCTTCGAATTTTTTCGGTAAAAAATCTAAAGCACCAGCATCAAGTGCATCGAGGGTTGCTGTTGCACCATCACGGGTGAGTGATGAGAACATTAAAATAGGAGTCGGTGTTGCTGCCATTATTTCTTTCACAGCACTAATGCCATCAAGAACTGGCATCTCAACATCCATAGTAATTACATCAGGTCTTAATTCACGGGTTTTATCTACCGCCTCACGACCATTAACGGCAAAACCAATTACCTGAATATTGCTGTCTTGCTCTAAAATTTCGCTTACTCTGCGGCGAAAAAAGCTTGAATCATCAACAACTAATACTTTGACTGCCATTGGCACTCTCTTGTTTTATATCATTTAAAGTGCAGCTAAACACTGCACTTTATTATTTATTATTAGCCAACGTAATGTTTAAGCATACTAGGTACATCAAGGATCAATGCAATCCCACCATCAGAAGTAATTGTCGCACCTGCCATTCCTGGCGTGCCTTGTAATAAGGCATCTAAAGGTTTGATAACCACCTCTTCTTGACCAATTAATGAGTCAACAACAAAGCCCACTTGTTTAGTACCTATTTGTACAATCACCACGTGACCTTCTGCTTTACGCTCTTGGCGGTTGGCACCTTTTACTAACCAATGTTGTAAATAGAAAAGCGGAATCGCTTTTTGACGAACTATTATTGTCAGTTGGCCATCAACTACGTTAGTTTTAGTTAAATCAAGGTGGAAAATTTCGCTTACGCCAGCAAGCGGTAGAGCAAAGGTTTGCTCACCTACAACAACCATTAGAGTTGGTAAGATAGCAAGCGTTAATGGCACCTTAATTTCTAGTGCAGTACCTACGCCCAATTCCGACTGGATGTTAACCGAACCATTTAACTGGGTTATTTTAGTTTTAACCACATCCATGCCGACACCGCGCCCTGAAATATCAGAGATCTCTTCTTTCGTTGAGAAACCAGGAGCAAATATTAGGTTGTATGCTTCTGTATCCGACAAACGGCTTGCTTGATCATGATCAATTACACCCTTGCTGATTGCGATTTTTTTCAGCTTATCAGCATCCATACCAGCACCATCATCACGAATGGTAAGCAGAATATGATCACCTTCTTGTGATGCTGAGAGCGTGACTGTACCTGTACGCGGCTTACCTGCAGCTTCACGCACATCTGGCATTTCAATACCATGGTCTACAGAGTTACGTACTAAGTGCACCAATGGATCAGCAAGTGCTTCAACAAGGTTTTTATCTAAATCGGTTTCTTCACCTACTAGCTGCAGATTAATGTCTTTTTTCAAGCTACGAGCTAAGTCACGAACTACGCGTGGGAAACGACCAAATACTTTCTTAATTGGCTGCATCCGGGTTTTCATTACCGCACCTTGTAAGTCTGCGGTTACCACGTCTAGGTTCGAGATGGCTTTACCCATTGACTCACTGTTGCTGTTATTCGCAAGACTTACCAAGCGGTTACGAACCAATACAAGCTCACCAACCATGTTCATGATTTCGTCAAGACGTTTGGTATCAACACGAACCGTTGTTTCTGCCTGTGGAGGCGGAGCCTTTTTCGGTGCCGCTGAAGCTGCTGGCGCTTTTGCAGGAGCTGGAGCAGGGTTACTAGCTGCAGGTTTCGGTGCAGGTGCAGGTGCCGGTTTAGAGGCTGCAGGCTGAGCAGGTTTTGTAGGTTCAGCTTTTGGTGGCTCAGGTGCTTTTTCCGCGGTTGAACTTTCCAATGATTGAGGAGCTGTGCCTTTGCCATGTAACTCGTCAAGAAGTGCCTCAAACTCATCATCACTAATTTCATCGTCTGAATCGCTGCTTGCTGCCTCCGCAGTAGGGGTGGCAGAGGCTGGCTCAATAGAACTTGTAGCTTCAGGCTTGGCAGTATTATCTTGTTTTACTTCCCCAAAATTACCAACACCGTGCAATTCATCTAATAAACTATCAAATTCATCATCGGTAATATCATCACTGTCACTGCTATTTGACTCAGGAGCAGATGCTGCTGGTCCTTGGCCTTTTCCATGCAGCTCATCTAACAGGCTTTCGAATTCATCTTCAGTGATTTCGTCAATATTTTGAGACTCAGCGCTGCTATCAGCAAGACCGCCGCCATCAAATAACATATCGAACGCAAATGGGTCATCTTCATCGATGTTGTCTGTTGCTGTATCTGCTGTGACTTCAGGCGTATCAACAACAACCTCTTCAACTGCTGGTTCTTCAGGTGCAACTGCAACGTCCTCTGCTACAGATAAATCTTCACCTGCAAGCTCTTCTGCAGTAGGCGGCTGACTTAATTTATGAAGGACTTCTAATAGGGCTGGATCTGCAGGCTCTGGTTGTTCGCGATTTTGAATCGTGGCGAACATTTCATTAATAGTATCAAGGGCTTGTAATATTACGTCCATTAGCTCAGGCGTAACAGTGCGTACACCTTGGCGTAATAAATCGAAAACATTCTCTGCGCCATGACAAGCATCAACAAGTTCAGTCATACTTAAGAAACCTGCACCACCTTTAACAGTGTGGAAGCCCCTAAAAATGGCGTTTAATAGATCTTTGTCTTCTGGGTTGTTTTCAAGCTCAACTAATTGCTCCGACAATAGCTCTAAGATTTCTCCTGCTTCAACAAGGAAATCCTGTAATATATCTTCATCGACTTCAAAGCTCATGCAGCTACTCTCCTCTTAGAAGCCCAGACTTGATAATAGATCATCGACTTCATCTTGTCCTGAAACAACATCATCGCGAGACTCTTTATCAATAATCGGCCCTTCAGGACCTGCTAGTGTGTCACTTGGTGCAGGTGCTTTTTCTATGGCCTGTTTTTCTTGTTGTTGATGACCATCTTCTTGACTGCCAAACACAGTTAAGAGATTAATTAAACTGTCTTCTACTTCTCGCACTAGTTCAATGACACGACGAATAACTTGTCCAGTTAAATCTTGATAATCCTGCGCCATCAGCACATTGGTCATCAAGCCTTGAAGCTCATCGGTTTTTGTGTGCGAGTTATTCATGAACTTATCTAGGCTATGACATAACGATTTAAATTCACCGAGTTCAATTTCTCGGTTCATTAAACGATCCCAAGTAGGCTTAATTGCAGCAATTTCATCAGCAAGTTGTTGCGCTATCGGTAAACTTGCTTCAACTGCATCCATAGTTTTATTGGCGGCACTTTCTGTCATTTCCATAACATAATTTAAGCGCTGCTTAGCATCTGGGATAGCGTCGGTAGTTAAATCAGCGAGACGAGTATCTAGGTCAAAGTTTTTTAACGCTTCATGAAGTTGACGCGTCAATTTACCGACTTCAGCAAACAACTCTGATTGCTCTTTTGACGCAGCATCAAGAATTAGCTTATCAGCTTTTTCTTGTTCACCATTTTCAAGATACTCAACAAGTTGACGAGCTTGCTCTAAACTTATTTGAGGCGCAGCAAGTGCTGACATAAGCCTCTCCCCTTAGATTAACCTAAACGTTCAAACACTTTTTCCAATTTGGTTTTAAGTGTCGCAGCAGTGAATGGTTTAACGATATAGCCATTAACACCTGCTTGAGCAGCAGCAACAATTTGTTCTTTTTTCGCTTCAGCTGTCACCATTAACACAGGAATATGCTTAAGGCTATCATCAGCACGAATTGCGCGTAACAAATCAATACCTTGCATACCAGGCATGTTCCAATCTGTTACAACAAAATCAAATTCTTGATTTTGTAGCATTGGCAATGCTGTTGAACCGTCGTCAGCTTCCTGCACATTGGTAAAACCTAAATCCCTTAATAGATTTTTAATGATACGTCTCATTGTAGAAAAATCATCAACAACAAGAATTTTCATGTTTTTATCCAAAACATCCTCCGGTGAGGTTTGAACCTTTATTTACTTACTACTAATTAATCCAGTCATTGATTTTTGCTTTGAGCTTAATCATCGCCTGACCATGTATTTGACTCACACGCGACTCGCTAACATCGAGTATGTGTCCTATTTCTTTTAAGTTCATTTCGTCGTTGTAGTACAAAGACAAAACGAGAGCATCTCTTTCTGGTAACGATTGGATAGCCGTTAATAGAGACTGGTTAAACCGCTCATTTTTAACGTTATTAAACGGTTTGTCTAGTCCTAAATCCTGACCTACTGGTGTGATGACATCTTCATCCACGCCTAAGTCTTCAATGCCTAATACTTTACTAGAATTTACATCATGTAGAATATGATGGTACTCATCCAGTGTAATATCAAGTTTTTCAGCTACTTCAGTGTCTTTTGGTTCACGATTTAACGTGCTCTCTAATTCGGCAATGGTTTCTGCCACTAGGCGGGCATTTCGGTGAACTGAACGTGGAGCCCAGTCACCTCGGCGAATTTCATCCAGCATAGCACCACGAATACGAATACCTGCGAAGGTTTCAAAACTAGCACCTTTGCTAGCATCAAAGTTTTTTGACGCTTCAATCAGGCCTATCATGCCTGATTGAATTAAATCATCGAGTTGCACACTGGCAGGTAAACGAGCAATTAGATGGCACGCCACTTTTTTCACTAAAGAGGCATGTTTTTCAACAATCGCATTTAAATTTTGTGCTGATTGATATCCCATCGCTTTATTCACCGATGTTGTCATAGTTAGCCGTTTACTAGTTTTTCAATAAAAAATTCTAAATGGCCAGACGGTTGATTAGGGATCGGCCATTTAACTGCTTTTGTTGCTAATGTTTTAAACGCCACCGCTGCTGGTGAATTCGGGAATAATTCAACGATTACTTTTTGACGGCGCGTAGACTTACGCATGTTCTCGTCATAAGGAATGGTTGCTACTAACTCCATCGAAACATCTAAAAAACGATCCGTTACTTTTGAAAGTTTAGCAAATAATTCTTGCCCTTCACGCAAACTGCGCACCATATTGGCAACAATTTTAAATTTATATACGCCATGCTCACGGCTAAGTACTTTTATAAGTGCGTAAGCATCAGTAATTGAGGTGGGTTCATCACATACAACTACAACAACGTCTTGGGCTGCACGAGAAAAGCTTAATACCATGTCTGAAATACCTGCGGCGGTATCAACAATTAAAATATCAAACTCAGTGTTTAACTCGCTAAATGCACGTATAAGACCTGCATGCTCAGATGGCGATAATTCAACCATACTTTGAGAACCAGACGTTGCTGGTACAATTTTGATTCCTGCAGGGCCTTCGACGAGAATTTCATCAAGCTCACACTCGCCCGACAAAACATGAGATAAGTTACGTTCAACACGAAGGCCAAGCATCACGTCACAGTTTGCCAAACCTAAATCGGCATCTAATACTAATACACGATTTCCTTGCTGGCCTAATGCGATTGCGGTGTTGAGTGAGACGTTGGTTTTACCCACTCCACCTTTACCGCCAGTAACAGCGATAACTTTAACGCCACTATTATTATTTTGATTCATTTTGCGCAGGCCGCTTGCTTGATCTAATACTGTGTTAATCATACATCCCTACTGTGTTCGACGCTACTGCTTGACGTCTTGAATGTTGTGCTTTTGCTCGTTTTAAATACAATTGTTCAGCTTTTTTCACTAGTTTTTCAGCATTCGCTACGCGAATATCCTCAGGAACGCGCTGACCGTTAGTAAGATACCCTATTGGCAGACGATTTTGAATCGCTATGCTAATAATCTCACCTAAACTTAAAGATTCATCCAATTTAGTGAAGATACAGCCACTTAGGTGAACCTTTTTAAAGTGTCTTACGGTTTCTTGCAACACATTTATCTGCGCTGTAGCACTTAATACTAAATAACTACGAATATCAACACGCTGATTACGCATTAAGGTGTTTAATTGTTCAGTTAAGCGTAAATCTCGTTGGCTCATACCCGCAGTGTCTATTAATACTAGACGCTTATTACGTAAATGGTATAACACTTCAGCTAATTCATTCGCATCTTTTACTTGCTTTACACCACAACCAATAATACGACCATAAGTAGCCAATTGTTCGTAGGCACCAATTCTGTATGTATCAGTGGTGATCAGTGCAACTTTATCAGCACCATATTTTTGTGCTCCAAGTGCTGCTAATTTCGCAACTGTGGTTGTTTTACCAACGCCCGTTGGACCAACTAGTGCAAAAACTCCACCTTGGCGTAGGATTTCGTTGTTAGTTGTATGCATTTGGTTTTCAACCATTTGCAGCAGCGCTTGCCATGCTTGTTGGCGAGATACATCATCAGGAATAAAACACGCCATTTGCTCAGCAACATCACGCTCAATCCCCATACCAGCTAAACGATCAATCATACAAGCGCGTGTTGGATCACGGCGCGCCATATCTTGTTGCATTAATCCAGATACTTGGTGTTCAAGTAATTGACGAATCGCATTCATTTCTTCGCGCATAGTCGTTATTTCTGATTGATTAGCTGGGGCTGAGTTTTTATGATCAGCGGGTGAGTCTAAATCATCAAAACCTGCGTCTAAATCGTCATCAAACCCTAGGCTATGAGCTTGAGTTTGTACACGAGGTGCTGCTTGCTGCTGATAACGAGGAGCTTGCTTATATTCAGGCTGTTGCTGCTCAAAGCTTGGTTCTTTTGGTTGATAATGTTCACTCGTATCAATACCAGATTGACTAAACATTGACGCCAGCTCTGGCGAACGAGGGCGTGGGGCTTGACGCTCAAGTAACGCTTGTAGGCTATCAGCAACTTTCGCTTGCGGCTCAGGTTTAGCACGCATTGGCTCAGGCTTAACAAAATTATGCTGTGGTGCAGGTGCTGATTGTGCCACTGCAGGTTTAGCTTCGGCTTTCGGGGCTGCTTTGTCGTAATCAACAGCTGCAACGATTTCAACGCCGTTAGCAAGCTTTTTGTTCGACATAATAACCGCATCAACACCTAACTCATCTTTCACTTCTTTCAGTGCAGTGCGCATATCTTTAGCAAAAAAACGTTTAATTTTCATGGTTCAACCCCTTTACTATCCTATTGTTGGCCTACTGAGCTGACAATCTTAATCTGTCTTTCGTCTGGTACCTCTTGATAAGACATCACCCTTAAACCTGGGATTGTGTACTTAACGAAGCGAGATAACACAGTACGTAACATTCCTGACGTTAACAGTATCGAAGGTTCACCGGCCATTTCTTGGTTTTGATGCGCTTCATTCAATGATTGTTGAAGTCGCTCTGCAAGGCTTGGCTCTATTCCGGCACCTTCGTCACCTGCATTCTGAAGTGACTGATGCAACATCTGTTCCAACTCAGGCGCCAAGGTAATGACAGGGATCTCAGAAGACATACCAACAGCGTCTTGAACGATAAGTCTGCGAAGTGAAATTCGCACTGCAGCCGTTAGTACATCAGGGTCTTGGCTACGTGGACCATACTCAACAAGGGTTTGAACAATCGAGCGCATATCGCGAATTGCCACCCCTTCATTGAGTAAGTTTTGTAGCACTTTTACGATAGTAGTAAGTGGTAATACGTCAGGAACCAGTCCTTCAACAAGACGTGGATGACTCTTCGCTAACATATCTAATAAGTTTTGTACTTCTTCATGACCAAGTAGTAAAGCAGCACTGTTCGTGAGTAACTGACTAATATGAGTTGCAACTACCGTTGCTGAATCAACGACGGTATAGCCAAGTGATTGTGCTTCATCTTTTTGGTCAGGTTTGATCCAAACCGCATCTAATCCAAATGCAGGGTCTTTTGTGGCAACCCCTTTGATTGGACCAAATACTTGGCCTGGATTAATCGCTAGCTCATCACCATGTTTAAGCTCACCCTCACCGCTTGAAACACCCATCATAGTGATTCTGTATGCATTAGGGTCGAGTTCTAAGTTATCACGAATATGTACAGGAGGTACTAAGAAACCAAGCTCCTGAGACAGTTTCTTACGCACACCTTTAATACGATTTAACAGTTCACCACCTTGAGATTGGTCAACGAGTGGAATTAAGCGATAACCTACTTCTAAGCCAATAACATCAACTTGCTGAACGTCATCCCAACCCAGTTCTTTTTGCTCTTGTTTGTTGGCAACCCCTGTACCTGGTGCGCCACCATTTGCTTCTTGCTCGGCTTTTTCAGCTTCTGCTTTCGCTTTTTGTTGTTGTGTGAAATAAGCAAGGTAACCAAGTAAAGCACCTAAGCTTAAAAATGCGATGTGCGGCATACCTGGTACTAGACCCATGATGATCAGAATACCTGATGCAATATAAAGTGACTTTTCGTTACCTAGCTGTGTCTTAACTTGGTCGCCCATATTGTGCGACTCATTCTGACGAGTAACAACGATTGCGGTACCGATAGACAGTAATAGTGAAGGCAGCTGTGCAACTAGACCATCACCAATGGTTAGCAAGGTGTATACTTCCATCGCACGGCTGAAAGATAAGTCATGTTGGATCATACCGACGAATAAACCACCAACGATATTGATCACTAGAATGACGATACCTGCTATTGCATCGCCTTTTACGAACTTACTCGCACCATCCATTGAACCATAGAAGTCGGCTTCACGGGTGACTTCTTCACGGCGTTCACGGGCTTGCTCTGCACTGATAAAACCTGCGTTTAAGTCAGCATCAATCGCCATTTGTTTACCAGGCATTGCGTCAAGAGTAAAGCGAGCTGATACTTCAGAAATACGGCCAGCACCTTTGGTGATAACCACAAAGTTAATAATGATTAAAATAAGGAAGACCACTAAACCAACAGCATAGTTACCGCCGATAACAACCGAGCCAAAGGCCTCGATAACTTTACCAGCTGCATCTCCACCATTATGACCTTCTAGCAATACCACACGGGTACTGGCAACATTCAGCGCTAAACGCATGATAGTTGCAATCAGTAGAACCGCCGGGAACATACCAAATTCAAGGGGCTTCATGGTATAAACCGTAACCAGTAACACCACGAGTGCTAAAGCAATATTAAACGAAAAAAGAATATCTAAAAGAAACGGAGGCAGAGGTAATATCACCATACCCAGCGCAGCAAGTACCATTAACGGCGTACCGATACCCTTAGCATATTCTTTTTTATCTCTGTTAAGTTGTTGTAATACCGCTTTAAATTCCATAATTCAACAATTTCAAAAAATTGACACTACACGGAATTTGCAATAACTATTCCAAGTTATAAAGGTATTAATTAATATTTGTAAGCATCTGGTATTGGTAGCTTCTTATTGAGCGGAACAGGACGTTTTCCGCGCCCTTTTTGGAAGCGTTTTAACTGAAAAACATAAGCTAGCACTTGCGCTACTGCGGTAAATAGTTGATCAGGTATTTGCTGACCAACATCGGTAGTGTGATACAACGCACGAGTAAGCATTGGCGATTCGACAATTGGCACGTCATTACCCTTTCCCACTTTACGAATTTGCATAGCAAGCTCGTCCACGCCTTTGGCAAGAACAATAGGCGCACCAGCTTTAGCTGTGTCGTATTTTAGTGCAACAGAATAGTGAGTCGGGTTGGTTACAATAACGTCTGCATCAGGAACATCTTGCATCATCCGCCTTTGCGACATTTCCCGCTGGGTTCGACGAATACGCGCTTTAATTTGCGGGTCACCCTCAGAGTTTTTGTATTCGTCTTTCACTTCTTGCAGGGTCATTTTTAGCTCTTTATGGTGTTTATGACTTTGGTAAGGAGCGTCAATGGCGGCAATAATAATTAATGTACAAGTTAGCCCAAGGAACATCCAAGATAAAATTTCAAGCGCATGAATAAAATTACTAGGGGCGCTTTCTTGGCTTAAATGTAGTATTTCATCAAAGAAGGTATTGATTAAAAACACCGCAAAACCGGCAACGACAGCAAACTTTAAAATAGACTTGACCAGCTCTACCCCAGCTTGAGGGCCAAGCATACGTTTTATGCCTTTAGCTGGTGACATTTTACTCGCTTTTGGTGCCGCCGCTTGCCAACTAAAGTTAAATCCTCCTAATAGTGTATTGCCTATAAAAGCTGCAATTACAATAATAAAAACAAACATTGCCATAGGGAATAGTAAAGCATCCGCAACTATTCCCCACACAGAGAACATTTTAGTGGTGTCGTAGGTTTCATTTCGATTAAGGCTTAATAAGCGCCCCATGACATTATAAAGTCCCTTACCAATTTCAGGACCATACAATAATAAAGAAATTGCCGAGAAGATAAGCACAAACATAGTGCCTAACTCTTTTGAGCGAGCAACCTGGCCTTTTTTCTTGGCGTCTTCTATTTTTTTTCCTGTGGGTTCTTCGGTTTTTTCTTGACCTGAATCTTCAGCCATGGCGCGCTCCTAAGGTGTACAACCAACTAGGCTGCACATTAACTCAACCATTTTTAACCACTGAAACTCAAATTGAGTCATAAAGTTACCTAGAGTAGCCCAAATAATCACAAGACCAGCCACCAAGGTAAACGGAAAACCTATCGAAAAAATATTTAATTGCGGTGCCGCACGGGTCATTACACCAAATGACATATTAATAACAAGCATCGCCGTCAGTGGCGCTAAAGCAAGCACCAAGGCAGTAGTAAACATCCAACCGCCCCATGTGACGATATCCCAGTAATGATCAACGGACCACCAAGTTCCATCGATTGGTAGTACCTCAAAGCTATGAATGACCATTTGAATCATCATTAAATGACCGTTAAATACGAAGAATAGCAAGGTAGCCAAAATTAAATAGAACTGACCAACCGCGGGGACATTCATGCCGTTAGATGGATCAACAACTGACGCAAAACCAAGACCAGTTTGCATTGCAAGTATTTGCCCAGCTAGTACAAAAGTGTTTAGTAATAGTACTGAAGCAAAGCCTATCGCCACACCAATAAGCATTTGCTGAATAACGACAAGGATCATTTCAAAGGAGAATAGGTTATTGAAGGTCGCTTGTGGCAGCATAGGCACAGCAACAAAGGTAACGACTACCGCTAAACCAAGTTTAATTCGAGTGGGCACATTCTTCGCACCAAGGCCTGCCATAATCATGATCATGGAGCTAATACGCACCAATGGTAGCAAAAAATCGCTGAGCCATTGAATAATGACAGCAAATGGAAATTCCATTTAGCCTGCAATCTCCGGTATCGACATCACTAAACGAGTAAAATAGTCCATAAGCTCTTGAGTGAACCAGTGACCGCCTAAAATTAATGCACTAATTGTAATTAACAAACGGGGTAAAAAGCTTAATGTTTGCTCATTGATGGATGTTGCCGCTTGAAAAACTGCCACCACAAGACCGACTAACAAGCCTGGCACCACAATTGCCGATACCAATTTAATGACTAAAAATAGTGCATCACTCAGAATATCGACAAAAATTTCCGGTTCCATTTTGTCTCTCCTAACTAATTATGTGCCTTGAAGTGCATTGTTACACCCCGAGCCCGAAACTCTTCGCAAGTGTGCCCATGACAAGACCCCAGCCATCAACTAACACGAATAGCATGATCTTAAATGGTAAAGATACAATCATCGGCGAAAGCATCATCATACCCATGGCCATTAATACGGAGGCCACAACCAAATCCACAATCAAAAAGGGAATGAAAAACATAAAACCAATGATAAAGGCCGTTTGCAGTTCACTGGTTACAAAGGCTGGGATTAAAACAATCAGTGGGGTGTCTTCTGGCGAGTCTAATTGCTCATAACCAGCTATTTTCGCAAAGGTCTCTAAATCTTTTATACGAACTTGCGAGAGCATAAAAGCTTTCATTGGCTCTTTAGCAAGCTCAAGTGCTTGTACTGAGGTAACTTGCTCATTCAAGTATGGCTCAATAGCGCGCTCATTCACCTGCTGATAAATTGGCGCCATAATAAAAATACTTAAAAACAGCGACATACCTAACAAAATTTGATTCGATGGCGTCTGTTGTAAGCCTATTGCTTGGCGTAATATTGCCAGTACCACAATAATGCGTGTAAATGAGGTCATCATAATCACTGCCGCTGGAATGAAGCTCAGCGCAGTCATGATCGCTAACACTTGTAGCGTCACAGAGTAATCTTGAGAACCATCAGGGTTAGTGGTAATAGTCAGGGCTTCTATACCCTCAGCGTTAACCGACGGCAAAAACTGCAAACTTGCTAAAATAAGTATCCACTTGATCATAGCGTTAATTCTTTTTATTTGAAGGTGATTGTGGGTTCAGTAGCTTACCAAACTTCTTGGCAAGTTCTGGGAGTTCTTTTTCTTGTAGAGGTGTCTCTAGCTTATGCAAGTAATTAATACTATGCGGGGTAACACCAATTAAGTGTTGAGCGTTATCAATTTCAATAACCATCAAACGTTCACGGGAGCCTAAGGGCAAGCTACGCACTACTTTAAACTCATCACTGTTGGCAAGGTTTGGGTTTAATTTTTTTACCAAAAAAGCCAAGGCAATAATAACCACAAGCACTAAAAGCAAAGACATCACCATAGACAATAAATCTGCCGTTGGTGATGCCGTGGGAAATACAGTGCTCGCCGCACTTGTTAAAACAACTAAAGCATTCATCGTAACTTTTTAATACGTTCAACTTGGCTAATAACGTCAGTTAAACGAATACCGAACTTATCATTTACTACGACTACTTCACCATGCGCAATCAGGGTGCCATTAACCAATACATCAAGTGGCTCACCAGCTACTCGATCTAGTTCGACCACTGAACCTTGGTTGAGCTGTAATAGATTACGAATGTTGATTTTTGAACGACCCACTTCCATCGAAATAGTAACAGGAATGTCCAAGATAGTATCAAGTTTACGTTTTTCGTCGCCAGACAGCTCATGTCTTTCATCTTTTAGTTCATCAAGTTCAGCCACAGCCGCATCACCTGAACCACCTTCGGCTTCTTCAGCTTCGGCCAATGCCGCAGCCCATTCGTCCATTGTATCTTGATCATCACTCATTATGTTTAACCTTATAAATCGACTACCAGTCTAAATCCACACCTTCTGATAGATGTAGATCTTCTTCTAGTTCTGCTAATTCTGCATCTGAATCCAGTTTTTTGCCACCTTTTGTGAACACATGTAGTTCTGACTTAACTGATTCAGGGCGTTTAATTTTTTCGCTAATTTGTAGTGCAACATTGTCACGAGAACGACCCATTTTTGCTCTAAAGGTCGGCAATTCTTCTACAAAGACGGTGATATGTTCTGGCATTTCCACAGGGATAATATCGCCAGCTTTAAGCTCCATGATTTGTTGTAGTGTTAAATCGACCTCAAGTAATTGAGTCGACAAATCCACTTCAACATCCATGATCTCATCACGCAATGCTTTACTCCAACGTAGGTCAGTGTCTTCGGTGTCTGATTGCACACCGGCATCGAGTAATTCGCGAATAGGCTCAAGCATAGAGTACGGCAGTGCAATATGGAAATCACCACCACCACCATCTAGCTCAATATGGAAAGAGCTAATAACAACGACTTCAGTTGGACTTACGATGTTAGCCATCGCAGGGTTAACTTCTGAGTCAAGGTACTCAAAAGATACATCCATTACCGGTGCCCATGCTTCTTTATAATCTTCAAAGATAATTTTAAGCAGCATTTGAACGATACGACGCTCTGTAGGGGTAAATTCTCGGCCTTCAATTTTTGCATGATAGCGACCATCTCCACCAAAAAAGTTATCCACTAAAATGAATACTAATCGGGCTTCCATGGTAATTAGGCCTGTGCCCTTCAAAGGACGAAAACGTACCATGTTCAAACTGGTTGGCACGAATAAGGTGTGAATATATTCGCCAAATTTAATCATTTGCACGCCGTTAATCGACACCTCTGCGGTGCGGCGCATCATGTTAAATAAGCTAATTCGCATATGACGGGCAAAACGTTCATTCACGATCTCCAGGGTCGGCATACGACCACGGACAATACGATCTTGTGATGAGAAGTCATACTGTAAGGTATTACTGTCTAAGTCATCACCTTCGTGAATATCTTCCTCTTCGACTTCGTCGACGCCATGTAAGAGCGCATCAATTTCATCTTGAGATAATAAATCGCTCACGCTGACCCCTTATTGCATCACAAAGCCGGTAAATAATACCCGCTCTATCACTTTGCTACCTTCAACATCACTTAATGCTGATTGTACTTTTTCAAGTGCAGCGACACGCACTGACTCTTTACCTTCGCTAGTACATAATTCATCTGCGGTCGTTGTTGAAAGAACGCCAAGTAAGGTACTTTCGATAAGTGGAATGTGTTTTTTGGCAGTTTCTTCGTTTACTTCACCGCGCACTAGTAGCTGAACTTTTATCTGTACGATACGGTCTCGACTAGCACCGGGCACATTAAATACAAATGGACGTGGCATTGCGACATATAAAGCCGAACCAATTTGTGCGGAGCTCGATGGTGCAGCGGACTCAGTCACTGTGGTTTCATCTGCTAGGCTTTCTTCAGGGGCATCATCGCCCATAAATAAAAAGTACCCTGCAGCTGCACTAACTATCAACACTACAGCAGCAATGATGATTATTAGTTTCTTTTTGCCTTTACCCGTATCTTCTATTTCTAAATTTGCTTCTTCGGCCATTGTCACTTCCCTCAAAGTTACAGCAATCTGTTCATCAGGCTGTAACTATTTTATTTCTTATAATAGCAGGACTTATGCATAGTAATCTATTGATGATGAAGATTGTTGTCGAGAAGTTTCGGAGCTTTGCGCTGTTACTTCTTGTTGCTGCTCTTGTGTTTGTTGTTTTCCAGCGAACTGCCCTTGCCCTGACTGCTCTTGTTGTTGCTCAGGGTTACCCTGCTGAATACTACTCTCACCAAGTTCAATACCTTGCTGCGCTAGCATCTCTCGTAAACGTGGCATTGACTGCTCTAAAGCTTCTTTTGCTTGCTGATTTTGTACAACAAAATTAATTTGAGCTTGCTCTGCATCGCTACGTATACGAATTTGCATACTGCCCATTTCTGGCGGGTCTAAGCGAATTTCAGCTTCTTTATTATTGATATTTAATAATGCACTAACACGCTCTTGAAGCATTTTTGCTGCATCACTTTTTATAATGTTAATCGCTTGCATTACTCCAGGGTCAAGGGCCACTGATTTAGATTGAGCCTGGGTTTGTGCTGTTGTTTGCGTATGCATTGTTTGTACTTCAAGCGCTTGCTCGTATTGTTGATGAGCCATTTCATAAGTACCTGGTTGTACTGTTGCATTTGCTTGAGCCGTAATCTGAGTAAATAACTGAGCTACGCGCGGGGTAACAGCTTCTTGTGTGCGTTCGGTATTGAGTTTTGTATCCAGTTCTGTTGTGACGTCATCACCAATCATTGCTTTGCTTGCATCAGCTGTAACTTGCGCTGAGCTATTTTGTTTCGCCTTGCTATATTCAGCTGTGACTGTTGCTGCGGGAACAGGCATTGCTGTGGCTGTATTTACTTTAGCTGGAGCATTAATAGCCTCTGTAAGCAAGGTTTGTGCCGCAGAGAGCTTTTCGTACTGAGCAGTGCCCGGCGTTAACGTTTGCAGTTGAGTATTCACTTTATTTAAAAGCGCTTGCTGTTCATCCTTAGTCAACGCCGTGATTTGCTTTTCGACGCCTGTAGGTAACTTGTTATCTAGAGCCTTATTGTCAGCTAATTTAGTATCTTGTTTTGCCTGATTTTCATTAGCAATGTCTTGTTCTACAGCAAATTGTGATACAGGGCTTTGTGCTGCTGACTTGCTATTGCTTAATTCAGACAATAGCGACTTGATTGTTGCCACCTCATCAGCGCTGAGTTTATTATCAGCTTTCAGTTGATTTATTTGTTGCTCAAGTTGCTTTTGCTGTTCAGAGGTTAGCGACAAACCTTTAGCGAACTCACTCACAGCCTCTCCATCACCACTTTGTACCTTAGCGAATAGGCCAACAATTGAGTTATCTGTCACTTTCTTGTCGATGATGCTTGCTGCAGATTTATCAACGTGGCTTTGAGTTTGTTTTGAACTAACTTCGCTCGTTTTACCTTCTAAATCCGCAGTCTGCTGTTTTTGAGTAGATTTCAACAGAGCATCTAATTCAACATCAGCCTTTTTACCGCCTGTTTGTTCAGTTGCATTATTAAGATTACTTACCTGAGGTTTTGTATCAGGGGTATTAACAGCTGAAACACCCTGCTTTTCTTTATCGGTTAATGGGCTGTCAATAACAGGGGTTATGCTATCTTTTGGTGGTAAATCACCCATCGCTTTTAGCTGGCTATCTACCGCAGTCGCAACTTTAGACTTATGTAATAAGCTTGCTATTGAATTATCGCCTTCCGCGTCGGCTTTTGAATCATCGGTTTGTGCAACGTCTGTCATCGGTGAAGGTATAACAGGTGTAATGGTATCGATTGGGGATGGTTTTTTATCAACAACTACAGGGCTAACATCATTATTTTCAATCAATTTATTAACACGCGTACTCATAGCTTGAGCCGCATTAATTTGCGAAAGCAGTGAGTTTTCCTCATCTTCTACAAGAGCAAGTTCATCGCTTTGTTCTTTAGTTACAGCTTCATTACGAACATCTGGACTTGTTTTAGATTGCTGTTCTGAAGAGGTGGTAGCAGTTGCAGCTTTAGCATCAGCAGCTGTGCTTTCATCACCAGGTTTAGCATCTGATTTAGGCTCTTCAGAAGTACTGATAGCTTTAGTTTCATCAACTGAGTCAGCACCTGCATCACTTTTTGCTTGCGCGTTTGCCGCTTCACTTGCTTGTGTTAGTGAAGTTAAAAAACTTAAGCCCGATGCTTTGTCGCTAGACTCTGATTCTTTGCCTGAAAAACCAGTACCTTGCTCAGTTTTAACCTGCAAATTGATATCACTGATCACCATAATTCACCTAAAACTAAAGAGGCAATTTGCCGCCGCAAGTGCCAAAATTAATGCTACTGATTAGGTAAATGCAATTAACATGCCTAAAAAAGGTCGTATTTTAGAGAAGTGCGTTTTTAAGTTGACGTTGATAAAACTGATTTGAAGCGAACTCATCCAGCATTTTTTGCTCCGCTTTAGCCACTTGCATCGCTTGTTTTTCAGCTTGCTTTTCGATTAACTTCGCAACTGCTTTAGCTTTCACTTGCTGTTTTAACCACAGTGCTTTTCGCTGCGTAACAACTTGCTTTGCGGTATTCACAGTGCTTGCTTGCTGACGTATCGCTTCTTCAATTTTTGCGATAAAGGCATGATATTGACTAAACCCGGCACTAGACAAACCAGAGCGACCTTTCAAATGTAACTGCTGAGAATACTCCATGCGAAAGTTATTCAGCCCTTGCAGTTTTTGTTGGTTACTTTGTAAGTGCTGCTGCGCTTTTAAGTAATCCATGCGTAGAGACTCTTCTTTATCGCTCTCAAGCTTTAACAATAAATCAAGTTTACTTTTAGCCATTAACCTTGTCCTAATAACTGCGCAAGACCTTGTAGACCATCATCATAACTGATCACATCTTTCATGCCTTGCTGAAGGAATTGATTCACACGTGGCATCATATTAATTGCTTGGTCAAGCATAGGGTCGGTACCTTTTTGATACGCACCGAGTGTGATCATATCTTTGTTCTGTTGATACATTGAATACACTTGTTTTAGCACGCGAGCTTGTTGCATATGCGCTTCAGATACAACCTGTGGCATAACACGAGAAATCGATTTTTCAATATCAATAGCAGGATAATGACCACTGTCGGCTAAATCTCGAGATAAAACAATGTGGCCGTCTAAAATAGCACGGGCAGAGTCAGCAATTGGGTCTTGCATATCATCCCCTTCACTAAGCACAGTGAAAAACGCGGTGATCGCACCTTGCCCTTCACCACCATTACCGGCACGCTCCACCAGCGCAGGCAGTTTAGCAAATACTGAAGGCGGATAACCCTTAGTCGCAGGAGGCTCACCAACCGCTAAGGCGATTTCACGTTGCGCCATGGCATAGCGCGTAACAGAGTCTAGTAATAACAACACGTTAAGACCTTGATCACGAAAATATTCAGCAATGGTCACTGCACTTTCACAGCCTTTTAAACGCATTAATGGCGAGGCATCGGCTGGAGCGGCAACTACCACCGAGCGCTTGCGACCTTCAACACCTAAAATTTCTTCAATGAACTCTTTTACCTCACGACCACGCTCACCCACAAGACCAACAACGATTACATCAGCTTCAGAGCCGCGAGTCATCATACCTAGTAGCACTGATTTACCGACACCTGAGCCTGCAAACAGACCCATACGCTGGCCTTGACCTACAGTAATAACGGAGTTGATGGCTCGAACACCTACATCCATAGGCTGACTAATAGGACGTCTTGCCAGCGGGTTTATTGGACTTTGTGCAAACTTTAGATGATGCTCAGCATTTATGGCACCTAAGCCATCAAGCGGCCGACCGAGACCATCCACCACTCGGCCAAGTAAGCTCATTCCTACAGGCAATCCTGTTTCGTTTACTTTTGGAATAACTCGCGCACCAGGCAGTACACCAGAGATATGATCATTCGGCATCAAGTAAAGTGTTTGGTCATTAAAACCAACCACTTCAGCATCAACAAATCCATTGATGGTCTCAATTTTACATTGACTGCCAACCGGTGCTCTAAGCCCTTTTGCTTCAAGTGTTAAACCGACAACACGCGTCAGAATACCAGCAACAGCAGGTTTGGGAGCCTTGATATGTTTTTCATAGCGCTGTAAGCGTTCGCTTAGAGTCATAGATTGAGCACTCATAATGAGTCTAAAAAGTGTTAGATACCACTGCTATGCAAAAAGTTTTCCAACGTTTCTTTGACGCGGGTCTTAATTGTCATATCTAAGGATGATTGTGGGGTTTTAATTTCACAGCCACCACGATCTAATGTGGGTTCTGCGATTAACTGCCAATGATTATCTGCGATGGTTTGCTCGCCATAACTTTGGGTAATTAAATCGATATCATCAGGGTGTAAGTGAATACGTACTTTCGCTTGTTCTTCACCCAAAGCGTCAATAGCCTGCTTTAAAGCATGCAAAATGACTTCTGGTGAAGTTTTAATTTCTTGATAAACTAATACTTCAGTTAACATGACCGCTAGCTGCACTAACTGCTTTTCTGCACTTTCATCTACTTTAGATAAAGACTGAGAAAGGCTATCGAGCAAGCTTCTCAAGTTAGTGAGCTGCTCTTCTAAAATAGGCTTAATTTCTTCTTGGCCTTGCTCCTTACCAAGCTCAACACCTTCTTTAAACCCCGCTTCTTTACCTTCATGAGCGCCTTTTTCAAAACCGTCTATGTAACCTTGCTCATGGCCTTGCTTTAGCCCCTCTTCAAAGGCATCTTGACGGATTTTTTCAAGTTCAGCCATAGTCAATGACGGGATTTCAGGCTCTTCTGGTTGTTCGTCAGCTTGTTGTTTTTGCTGTTCTTTACGATATAAATCAGCTAGAGGCGTGCCGTATGCAGTTGAGCGCCCAGCAAGTTTTTTTGTATCTTGCGTAACTTCAGGGATTGGCCAGTTTTCAAGTAATTCATCAGCAGCTTCGCTGGCATGCACTGGACGTCCGGTATGAAAAGAAGACTTACTCATGGCTTACAGGAACTCCTCACCACCACCGCCACCAAGCATAATCTCGCCTGAGTCAGCCAAACGACGTGCCGTAGAAAGAATTTCTTTCTGTGCAGCTTCAACTTCACTAATACGAACAGGGCCCATCGCCTCAAGATCATCAGCGAGTAATTCAGCGGCACGTTTTGACATGTTACTTAAAATTTTCTCTTTCAATGCTTCATCTGTGCCTTTAATTGCTTTCATTAATACATCTTGCTGTACTTCACGAAGAATTGCTTGAATACCACGGTCTTCAACATCCATTAAGTTCTCAAAGACAAACATAAGGTCTTGGATTTGCTGCGACATCTCTTCATCGTGTTCACGGATTGAATCCATTAACTGACCTTCAACATTGGTATCTAGGTAGTTCATGATATCAGCAGCAGCTTTCAAGCCGCCCATTTTCGCAGCTTGCGCACCAGCTTGACCGGCGAATTGTTTCTCCATGATTTCATTCAACTCTTGTAATGCTGCCGGTTGAACTTCTTCAAGATTAGCAATACGCATAGTTAAATCTAAACGCACTTTCTCTGGGAATTGCGACAAAATTTCTGCTGATTGCTCTGGTTCTAAATAAGATAAAACAATGGTTTGAATCTGAGGGTGCTCATTGCGAATAATATTCGCCACTTGTTTTGAGTCCATCCACTTCAGTGAATCAAGACCTTTCGCACCTGACCCCATGACAATTTGGTCAATAAGGCTGGCGGCTTTATCTTCACCAAGCGCTGCGGTAAGCGCTTTTTTGATAAAGTCTTCAGACTGGAAGCCAATGGTACTGAAGCTTTGAATTTGCTCAATAAACAAATTATGGACTGCACTAATTTTCGCTTGCGATAAATCATCAAGCGCAGCCATTGCCATCCCCACTTTTTGCACTTGCTTAGGCTCTAAGTGTTTAAGGATTTGCGCAGCATCTTCTTCTGATAAGCTCAGCAATAAGATTGCCGCCTTATCAACGCCGTCTAATTTATCAACATCAAACGCCGGTGGTAATTGTTTTTGTTCTTGATCAGTCATCTTCTGTTAACCACGCTTTCACTACTTGAGAAGACAGTTCTGGTTCATTTGCAACCAATGCACGAACTGCTTTGAGTAAATCTTCATCGCCATGTAAGTCTGGCAGCTGTAGTGTACCATCACTTGAGAATCCTACAGCAGCAGAGTCAAAGTCTTTATTTAGCATATCTAGCGTGCTATCACCAATATCTACACCAGCACTTAATGCATCTTCATCATATTCCTCTAGTGTATCGTCTGGGTAAATTAGACGTTTCAACATAGGTCTTACTACAAAGACAATCAATACAATGATAACCAGAGCACCTAATGCTAAGCGTAGCATCTTCATGAACCAATCTTGCTCCCAAAGCGGAACTTCAATTGCTTCCCCAACATCTTCACGAACAAATGGTACTGTTACAACTTCAAGTGCATCACCACGTTGCATATCAAAACCAACACCACCTTGTAGTAAGCGACGAATATTTGACAATGCTTCTACAGAGCGAGGAACCATGGTTGTTTCACCGTTTTCACCCACTTGCGGCACATAATCAACGGCAACTGAAACGCTTATGCGACGGATAACACCGGTTTGCTGACGCTTATGCGAAATAGTTGTATCAAGCTCGTAGTTGCGTGTTGCTTCTTTATGCGAACGACTAGGATTCGTTGCTGAACCCGCACTACCTTGGCCAGCAATTTCAGGAATATTAGAGTTTACTGGCGGCTGATTAGTTAGCGCACCAGGAATGCCGACAGCGAGGCCACCTATGTTATTTTCTTCGAAAGTTGTTTCACTGCGCACTGCCGGTAAATCTGGGTTATAACGTTTTTGTGTTTCTTCAACTGCGCTGAAATCCATGTTTAAATCGACTTGTGCAGTATAGTTACCTAGGCCCACTACAGGAATTAGAATACTATCGATTTTATTTAAGTACTCTTCTTCACGCTTACGCTCAATTTCATACTCTTTACGAGAGCGTGCCGCGAGTGAGTTTTGTGAACCAGAATTAAGTAAGCGACCATTTTGATCAGTCACGGTAACACGCTCTGGCGATAAACCTTGTACCGCTGAGGCAACAATATCAACCACTGAGTCAACTTCTTCACCATCAAGCGAACGGCCACGTTTTAAGGTTAGCACTACTGTAGCTGAGGGCTGTTTTTCGCGACGAGCGAATACGTTTTCTTTTGGAATAGCTAAAAGTACTTTGGCGCGAGTAACATTTTTTAGCTCTTCGATGGTACGCGCAAGCTGTTGCTCACGACCATGTTTTAAACGTTCACGTTCAAGGCGTTGGCTTACACCAAATCCCATGTCTTGCATGATGATGTCAGTACCTGAGCTTGGCGCTTGCTCTAGGCCTTCACGAGCCATCAATAGCTTTATGTTTTGGTATTCACCTTCTTCAACAGAGATGACGTTACCATCGAGTTCGTAATCAATCTTTTGAGCGTCTAAAAAGTCCAACGTTTGAATAAGCTCTTCCGTTGGCATTTTACCAAGCGGACGCATATCTGGCTGACGAGCCCAAATAATAATGAAAATTGCGATAGCCAAACAGATTGCCAAAGCAATCACTAAGGTAACCTGACGTAAAACGTCTACTCCGTTTAAGGCACTTAGGTAGCCTGACTTTTGCTCTTGTTGATCATCGGTATCGGTTGAATCGATACCACCGCCTGCTAAGGCTAGATCAGTTGATTGATTAGATTGCGCCACAATAATTCTCCACTACCTAGTTACACAGGCATGTTCATGATTTCTTTATAAGCTTCAACAAGTTTGTTTCGAACCTGAACCGTTGCTTCAAATGCCACTGATGACTTTTGCGAAGCAATCATCACATCAGCTAAAGAAACACTGCGGTCGCCCATTTCCATTGCCGTTACTTTTTGCTTAGCGTCTTGTTGTAAGCCATTCACTGTATCAAGTGCATTAGTAAGTAAATCACCAAACTGTGCCGACGATGTTGGCTGAGTTTGTGTTGGTAAATTATTAATTGAGTTGCTACGGCCTGCTTCTAAGGCCATAGATTGCATTTCTTGAAATAATGCGCTGTTTTGAACTTTCATAATACTCTCTGACAATGCAGTTTACTTATGAACTGATAAAGCACAAACCGTGCCACAAAATAAACACAACAATTTCAACAGCTTAAACAGCAATCTTGGTTTGTCAGAGTTTTGACAGCAAACAAGCTCACAAAAATGTGAGCTTGTTTGCTTAACTTTTTGGAAGGAATCTATGCAGGTAAGGCTATACCTAAGTCTCGCATTTGCGCCAGTTTATAACGTAAAGTGCGTGGACTAATACCTAAGGTTTCTGCAACCTCTTTACGCTTACCATTACAGCGCGCTAAGGTTTCTAAAATAATACGATGCTCTTTATCTTTCAGCTCGTCTTTGTAATTACCTTGCTCGCTTACTTGTGGCACGGTATCTAAATTAACCTCTACAGGCTGCTCTTGATAAGCCGGTGCATTGTGTGATGGCGTAGCGACTGGCTTGATATCCGCAGATAACAACTCTTCAATAAAAACATCGTCTTGATGAATACTATTACCATCACATAATATCAACGCCCGTTGAATAACGTTATCAAGCTCTCGTACGTTACCTGGCCAAGCATGCGATAGCAGCTTTTGTTTCGCACTCTCACTTAGTTGAGCGATAGGCTCTTTACTTTTAAGGCAATGACGCTCTATCAAATGCTCAGCCAATACAATAATATCGCCAGGACGCTCAGCTAGTGGTTTCCACATTAGCGGGAACACATTTAAGCGATAATATAAATCTTCTCTAAATAGATTTTCGCTCACCGCTTCTTTTAAATCTCGGTTACTTGTGGCGAGTACGCGAACATCAAGTTCAATAGTTTTACGTCCGCCTAAGCGCTCTACTTCGCGCTCTTGAAGTACACGCAGTAATTTAGCTTGTAAGCCTAAATCCATCTCAGTAATTTCATCAAGTAAGATGGTACCACCTTGAGCTTGCTCAAATTTACCAGGACAGGCTTGAATAGCGCCGGTAAACGCCCCTTTTTCGTAACCAAATAAGGTTGCTTCAAGCATATTTTCCGGAATAGCCGCGCAGTTAATAGCAACAAAGGGGGCATCGCTACGATTTGATTTGTCGTGGATAAAACGAGCCAACACTTCTTTACCCGAGCCACTTGGGCCGAGTACCATAACACTGGCATCGGAGCGCGCAACTTTACTCGCAAGTTCTAATAACTTAATGCTCGATGGATCGGCAACAATTGGGCCATCAGTTTCTTTTTCCTTTTCAGGCAAATAACGGCTCACCATGTTAAGTAGCACTTCAGGGGCAAACGGTTTTGCCATGTAATCAATCGCGCCTAGACGCATTGCTTCTACAGCATCATCAATGGTGGCATAGGCCGTCATCATTAATACCGGCAGCTCAGGATAATTAAGTTTAATGCTACGTAGTAGGTCAAGGCCGCTCATAGCGCCCATTTGCACGTCGCTAACAACCAATGAATAGCTATTTTGCTTAAGCAAGATCATCGCTTGTTCAGCGCTATCTGCAGCAACGCAATCAATCCCCGACATTTCAAGGGTATCGATTAGCGCTTCTCGTAAGCCTGCGTCGTCTTCAACGACTAAAATAGAGTTAGTATTCATTTTGCCTCCGCTGACATTGGTTCTGCACTAATTGGCAAGATCAAACTAAAACATGCTCCCCCATGAGCATTATTAGTCACTTCAACCCGTCCTTGGTGCGCATTGGCGACTGAACTTACAACTGCAAGTCCAAGCCCCGTGCCTTGGCTTTTGGTAGTGTAAAAAGGTTCGAATAATTTGTTGGCATGGCGTAAATCAACACCTGGGCCATTATCACTGACACTGATGCGAACACAGTTTTCGCTAGTTTCGTCACGCTCAGCACTCAGTGTTACCACAGCCTCAGAGCCAATGATTTGTATACTGTTATGGATCAGGTTTTGAATAGCGCTCGCCAGAGCGGTTTTATTACCCACAATTTCAATATCTGGCTCTGGTAAGTTCACGCTAAGTTTACTGTTATTTTGAGCAACCATAGCATCAGCACCCGCTTTTACTTCATTAAGTAACTGCTGCATCGACACACTTTCAACCACTTGTTGCTCGCCACTTTTGGCAAATAACAGCATGTCATTCACTTGGGTTTCTAAATCTTTTAAACGCGACATTAGCTTTGTATGAAAATTACCACGAGAACTTTCTGGGAGACGCTTTGAGCCTAAATTTGCGGCATATAACATGGCAGCAGATAGCGGCGTCCTGACTTGATGAGCAAGCGAAGCAACCATTTTGCCAAGCGCACTTAAGCGCTGCATATGTGCCATCCGCTTTTGTAAACGTCTGGTTTCAGTTAAATCTGTCATTAAAATTAACTGTCCTGGCTCTGGGGCAAGCGCAGTAATATCAAGCTTAATTAAACGACCATCTTTGAGTGATACTTCATGCCCATCATCTTGTTGTGGTCGAAATGAACGTTGAATAACGCTAAACCACTTTTCACCTTCAAGGGGCTCACCTAGCATATCAATGGCAATTTGATTTGCTTTCGCGATCATACCTCGGCCATCTAAAACAACTACACCTGCGGGCATAGTATCCACCAAATGACCCAACCAGCTGGCTTGTTGGCGCAACTCGCTCAACTCACCCACATACTCTTCTTGTAGTAAGCATGGGTTATATTGTTTGGCTGTGATAAATTGTGGTTTTAGGACATTTGCTAAGGCCATAATCAATACTCAAAAAATCGTGTCTACCTAGCTGAATGCACAATTCGTACCAAATTTATTTTTGTTTTATTTCAATAAATTAAAGACAAAAACAACACTGACAAAAAAATGACAATCGCGAGGGAATAATGCAAAAAGAACACCATTGTCGTTGCCCATGGCTCGATACCAGCAAAGAAGATTATGTGGCCTATCATGACCAAGAATGGGGGGTGCCATTATATGATGATCACCGTTTATTTGAGTTTATAACCTTAGAGTCAGCACAAGCGGGACTGAGTTGGTATACCATACTTAAAAAGCGTGATGGCTATCGCAGTGCCTTCAAAAACTTTGTAGTTGAAGAGGTTGCCCAAATGACCGAAGACGACGTCGAACGGTTAATGCAGTTTGAAGGCATTATTCGTAATCGCGCCAAAATAGCTGCGACTATCAATAACGCACAACGTTTTATTGAAATTCAAAAAGAGTTTGGCAGCTTCTCAAACTACCAATGGCAGTTTGTCGATGGCAAGCCTTTGGTAAACAACCTTGATAAATTAGAAGACTATCCGGCTATTACTGAAGCCTCAACAGCATTTGCCAAAGATTTAAAAAAGCGCGGCTTTAAGTTTTTAGGTCCAACCACTGTGTATGCGCATATGCAAGCCTGCGGCATGGTAAATGATCATAGCAATGATTGCTTTAGAAAGGCTGAGATAATCAGTGAGTACGAATAGATAAAATCGAGGAAGTCACCTAACGCGGCTTAGTCGCGCGTTAGGTTATATTTCTTCATTTTTTCGACCAGTGTGGTGCGGCGAACACCTAAAATTTCTGCTGCACGTGCAACAACATAATCGTAGCGCTCTAATGCTTGGCTGATTAAGCTGATTTCTAGCTCAGCAAGATACTCTTTCAACTCAATGCCTTCATCAGGGAGTAAACCTGAGTCAACCGTTGTTGCTGGTACATCAGGTTCTTCATCATCATAATCACTAAAGCCAGTGCTGAAAATATCGTTGAACGCATCTCGCTCCATCAACTCTTCAGGGTACTCAGGCTCATAAGCCTCAACTTCGATATAACGATATTTAGCTGGAAGGTCTGGCACATCAACCACTTTATCAGGAAACATGATCACCATACGCTCAACTAAATTAGCAAGCTCACGAATATTCCCCGGCCACGCATGCTCTTTTAAGCTTTGAATCGCACGCTCAGTAAATTTGGCCGTTGTGCCACTTTGCTCGTTAACACGACGCATTAACTCTTTTAAAAGTAGAGGAATATCGTCAGCACGCTCACTTAGCGAAGGGTTTTCAATTGGAAACACGTTTAAGCGATAAAAAAGGTCTTCACGGAAGTCGCCCTTTTCAATCATTTCTTCAAGGTTACGGTGAGTTGCAGCAATAATTCGTACGTCAGCTTGAATAGGCTTAGTACCCCCTACTCGCTCATAGCTACGCTCTTGCAACACACGTAGTAGTTTAACCTGCATTTGCAAAGGCATATCACCAATTTCATCTAAAAACAGCGTGCCGCCTTGCGCTAATTCAAAGCGCCCTTTTCGTGCAGAAATAGCGCCCGTAAAAGCACCCTTTTCATGGCCAAATAGCTCACTTTCTAGAAGCTCGCCAGGGATAGCACCACAGTTTACCGGCACAAATGGTCCGGTATTGCGTTTAGAGAGTAAATGAACGTTACGTGCAACAACTTCTTTACCTGTGCCTGACTCACCTAAGATCAACACATTTGCATCGGTTTTTGCTACTTGCTCAATTAAAAAGCGCACATCTTTTACAGCTTCGGTTTCACCGACTAAACCATCAAATGACTTATTGGATTTAGCTTGTTTATGGTCACCCGGTAGCATGCGCTGATATTGCTGACAATCATGCAATAGCTGAGTAGTTACGTCATGGTTAAACGGCTCACAAATTAAACCAACGACATTAGCAATGCTTAGTAACGGTTTGAGTGTTTCACCAATTAATAAAAACGGAATGGCAGGAAACTGTTTGATCACAGCCTCGTGATTTAGCTGCTGTAAAGCACCAAGAATGACCATGCATTCTTGCTGTTGATGTTTTTCACAAAAAGACTGTAACGAAGTCTCATCAACTAATTGTGCAGTTTCACCAATGAAGGTAAGTGCTGCATGTAAACCTATCGCACGATTATTATTATTGTCTAAAATTAAGATCATTATTGGCGAACCACAGTTACCACGAGGTTAGTTAATTTCTAAATTGTAAGCGAGTTTAGGAGGGATGCAAGCGCTAAGCGGCAATTTATTGACATCAACGCCAAAAAATAGTCACTTAGCACTAAATTTTAATACTAAAGAACCAACTTAAAAATTTAGCTTGTTTGAGTTTTAAAATATTCTATACTCGTTGCTATAATCTCTATAGAAATGCTCAAAGAAAGATAACATCAATGGCATTAATATTGCTTATCTATTTTTATGAATCGGTGTTTTTAATATAGGATTTTCTCATGGCACACATATCGATAAAAAAGTACAGTCAAGTTAGCGTTAGCAACATTAATGAAATGTCTCCTTATGAGCAGATCAATTTGATTTTCAGCAACATTATCGGACGTTTAGCAGCGACTAAAGGCTTTATTGAGCGTAAAGAATTTGAAAAAAAAGGTGAAAATATTTCTAGCTGCATTTTATTATTTGGTGCGCTACAAGATGCACTCAATTTTGAGCATGGCGGGGATATATCAAGCAACTTACTATCGCTGTACGATTTTTGCCAACGCAGGTTAACTAAAGCAAATGTAAACAACGATATTGCAGCAGTAGACGATGTTATTCGTATCGTTAAAGAAATAAAAGAAGGGTGGGATTCTATTCCGCTCGAAGAGCGCATACCTAAAGCTGAGCAATAATGCCGAATTATATCGCTCTAGATGCATTACTCATTGCATTGTCAGAGCACATAGATAAAACAGAGATTGAGCTGGCAAGCCGAACGTTAATAGCTATTGACCAAGAGTTGAAGCATTGGTGTAGGAGTGAAACACCACCTCAAGAAAAAGAGTTATTAGCTATACAAGTCAAAATTTTAACCGCTACAGCAAAACTTAAAAACGCCAGAGACAAAACTCAGGCTGAGCTCATCAACCAGCGTAAATCACACAAAGCTATTTCTAAATATAAAGCAACTAAACGCTAATTAGCGTTTAGTTGCTTTCACATTCTTACTTTATATATTTAGCTTAGTTATATAACTGTAATCGATATAAATTGCGCGACTACAATTGAGGCAAAAAAAGCGCCGATAATCTGGCGCTCAAACAATGAAAGGAATAAATTAATCGCTCTTTTTAACTACGCCAGGCATGTTATCAAGCTGCGCTTGTACATAGCTACTGGTTGAGTTCATTTGGGCTACAAGTAAATCCATGCTATTGTACTGTGCATATAAACGAGACTCTAACGACTCCATTTTTCTTGCAAAATCAATGCGCTCATCATCTAAGCCATCTAACTGAGTCTGTTTACTGTCGATTCTGTTTTGTACAATACCATCTGAATCTGTATAAAAACTCATTAGCTCATCAAAAGATTGTGCAAAACCACCCTCGTCTTCATTTTCACCTATAAAGAACTCCTGTACTAGGTCTACATCGGCTTCTACTTGTTCGTTTAGTCGTTCAGTGTCTAGGCTTAACTTACCGTAACGGTCTACTTCAACCCCAAGTTTTGATAGCGACAAACTACTGCCATCACTAAGGGTTACTTCACTGGTTAATTGCTGACGGAGTTTTGACATTACCCCGCGAAGCATAGAGTCACCAGCCATCACACCAGCGCCGTCTTCGCCTGATTTACCCAAGTTATTGCTAAGCTCAAGTAATTCGTTATAACTTTCTATAAAGCTATTTAAACCGGCTTTAATATTATTATTATTTTCTGTAATTTTAAGGGTGCTATCGTCGTCATCAGTGCCATGTGCTTTTTTAGCGGTAATCGTTACACCATCAATAACATTTGCAAACTCGTTATCACTGCTTGTAACTGTTAAATTACCATCTATGGTGATAGAAGCATCTGTTGCAGCAATCACTTCACTAATGTTTGTTACCCCTGAATCGGTGTCATAGGCTAGAGCCGATAAACCTGCTGCGTCTGTATTATTGCCATCTGCATCAGTTGCTGTAACTTTTATTGCGTTTTCAACACCACTGTTTTTAGCTGATAAAACTAAATGCTGGCCATTATCGCCGGTGATAATCGTTGCTGTTACACTGTCGTTGTCTTTACTATCGTTAATCGCATCACGAATTTCAGATAAGGTTGCAGTATCTGACACATCAATATCAAAACTATTCTCACCTGACGCTATAGTTAACGTCCCTTCACCAACTGCGGCATCTTCTGCAAATGCACTTGACATCAATTTATGTTCAGTCGCAAGGTTGTTTACTTTTACATTGTAACCACCAGGCTCCGCATCTTTGTCAGAACTTAGGGTTACAAAGTCATCACTACCAGAAATACTGCGCTTTTGGTAGTTATCAACTTCGCCTAGTGCTCCCATTGACGTTTGTAATTTTTCAAGTGCAGATTTTAGTGCACCTGCAGCTGAAATATCTGTCGTTAGGGTTGCTTCTTTATTATTTAAACGTGAAGTAAAAGGGGTGCGCTCAGCATTAACTAACGCATCAACAATATCTGATACTGCTAAGCCTGAACCTAAACCATTAAACGTAATAGACATACTTCACCTCTTTAAACACCTTAAAATAAGCTAACTAAATATACGTGTAGCAAGTACCGCTAAACAGTTTGATCAATTAAAATACCGGCAGATTCAGAAAGCTTAGACACTAAACTTAGTACTTCTTCTGAAGGATACTGCTTAATTAACTCACCACTGGTTTTATCAAGTATTTTAATTACATCACGCCCAGAGTTTTCATCAACTTGAAATTGCAGGCTACGGTTCATCTCTCCCATAAACTCTTGCAATTGCTGCGCCACCTTTTCAAGCTGCTCACGCTCAAGCTGTTGATTTTGTGAACCATTACCCTCAGAGCTTTGCTGTGAATATTGATTATTTAACTGGTTTTGAGAGCCTTGTTCATCCATTTTATTTACGTCATCAACACTACGTTGAGTCAATGCCGCTCCAGACTGCCCTACTTGCTTATCTTCACCAGCTAACGGTGTTGATGTTATTGTAACTTCTGCGTTTGAAGTAATGGTATTCATAACGCCTCCTAAACTGTGTGCTTTTCAGACTAACAATAGCTTAATTTATACCCTTAAACCACAAAAGGAGGTAGCCAAAGCCACCTCCTTTTAATACTAATACTGACTTTAAGTATTAGCTAGCAAACCTATACGCTATTTGCTTGACTTATTAACCTAATAAGCTAAGTGCCGCTTGCGGTAACTGATTTGCTTGTGACAAGATAGACGTACCCGCTTGTTGCAGTATTTGGTTCTTGGTCATTTGCGCTGTTTCTGTGGCGTAATCAGTATCTTGAATACGGCTCCGTGATGCCGATGCATTTTCTTGAATATTCGCCAAATTACTAATTGTTTGACTAAAACGGTTTTGGGTAGCACCGAGTTCAGCACGCTCATTACCAATTTGTCGTAGTGCTGCATCAATCACGTCGATTGCCGATTGTGAACCACCTGCAGATGAAATATCTAAATCAGCAATTGACGTAAGACTAGTCGTCGTATCAAGCGTAGCGTTGGTTGTTGTTGCACCATTTAAAGTGCCCGTACCAGTAACGCTTAATGTAGAAAAGTCAGAATCCAATACTGCATTAGAAACATCTAAACGCCCAGTAATTGTTGATGCTTTGTTTTCAGTTGTGTCTGCTGCAGCAGTTACTGTTACACCACCAGCAATCACTGCATTGCCATCGTAAGCAGATACAGTACCACTTAACCCATCAGTAGCACCACCTTGAATTTCCATTGTTACATCAATGTTTTCGCCACTATCGTTAGTAAACACCAATAAATCATCACCGGCATCACCAGTATTATTTACAACCGAAGCAGTAATACCTTTAGCAGCAAGTGCCTCTGTTGTTGCGGGGTCAATTGCGGTGTTCAATGCTGCAACTGTACCATCACCCGTTGCTGCAGCCGTTGCTGAAATTTCTACACCTGCAACGTTAAGTTTAACAACATCTGTAGCAGTTGTATTTGAAACTCCAAATCCACCCACCGCAACTTGTGTGGTTGCGCCAACACCAAACACCCCTTCGGTACTATTGAATTGCCCAGCTAAATCTGCCGCGCTCATACCTGTGGTTAAATCAATTGTGTTAGTTTGCCCACCGGCAGTTACACTTAATGAATCCGTAGATGCAAATGTTTTAGCTGTTTCACTGGCACCTGAAAACCCGTCAATTGCAGCCAAACTAAACCCTTTACCTCTTAGACCTATATCTTCAGCGGCTGCAGAGTTTAAGGTTACGCCAATGGTTTGATTGCTGTCTGAACCTACTTGAAACTGTTGCGTGCCGTAGTCACCATTTAATAATTTTTGCCCACCAAAAGTGGTCGTATCGGCTATACGGGTCAACTCAGTTTGCAAGGCGGTCACTTCTTTTTGCAGCGCTTCGCGGTCTTCCTTTGAGTTAGAGCCATTTGCTGACTGTAGTGCCAGCTCACGCATACGTTGTAAAATATCGGTAGATGACTGCAATGCGCCCTCTGCGGTTTGCGCCATTGAAATACCATCGTTAGCATTACGCTGGGCTACACCTAAACCACTAATTTGTGAGGTTAAACGCGTGCTAATTTGCATGCCTGCTGCGTCATCTTTGGCACTGTTAATACGCATCCCCGACGCTAAGCGCTCCATTGAGGTGGCCAAACCTTCACCCGATTTTGCTAAGTTACGTTGGGCGTTGAGTGACGATACATTGGTATTTACTGAAATAGCCATAATATAACTCCTAATTACTTTCGTAATATTACTGTTTAATTTAACCAAGCGCTTTCACAATTATCTGCTCAAGCCCTGTACTAATTAATTTAACGGCAGAGATTTATTTAACTTTAGCTTTTTTTAAAAATAATTTAATAATTTTACAATCCTTTATTTTATAATAACTTACAACCCCCTTATTTATCGCCTCTAACTTCCAAAAACAAAAAACGCACTTTAAGCTAAAGTGCGTTTGTATAAACCAGCATTAGTAAAACAAAAAACTAACCACCTAGTAAGCTAATTGCAGCTTGTGGTATTTGATTCGCCTGCGACAAGATTGAGGTGCCCGCTTGTTGCAATATTTGGTTTTTGGTCATGTGTGCTGTTTCTGTGGCGTAATCGGTATCCATAATACGGCTACGTGAGGCTGATGCATTTTCTTGTACATTTGCCAAGTTACTAATTGTTTGGCTAAAACGGTTTTGCGTAGCACCGAGTTCAGCACGTTCATTACCAATTTGCTGTAGTGCTGCATCAATCACATCGATTGCCGACTGCGATCCACCCGCGGTTGAAATATCAATGGTTGCTACTGAGCTAAGACTAGTCGTCGTATCAAGCGTAGCGTTGGTTGTTGTTGCACCATTTAAAGTGCCCGTACCAGTAACGCTTAATGTAGAAAAGTCAGAATCCAATACTGCATTAGAAACATCTAAACGCCCAGTAATTGTTGATGCTTTGTTTTCAGTTGTGTCTGCTGCAGCAGTTACTGTTACACCACCAGCAATCACTGCATTGCCATCGTAAGCAGATACAGTACCACTTAACCCATCAGTAGCACCACCTTGAATTTCCATTGTTACATCAATGTTTTCGCCACTATCGTTAGTAAACACCAATAAATCATCACCGGCATCACCAGTATTATTTACAACCGAAGCAGTAATACCTTTAGCAGCAAGTGCCTCTGTTGTTGCGGGGTCAATTGCGGTGTTCAATGCTGCAACTGTACCATCACCCGTTGCTGCAGCCGTTGCTGAAATTTCTACACCTGCAACGTTAAGTTTAACAACATCTGTAGCAGTTGTATTTGAAACTCCAAATCCACCCACCGCAACTTGTGTGGTTGCGCCAACACCAAACACCCCTTCGGTACTATTGAATTGCCCAGCTAAATCTGCCGCGCTCATACCTGTGGTTAAATCAATTGTGTTAGTTTGCCCACCGGCAGTTACACTTAATGAATCCGTAGATGCAAATGTTTTAGCTGTTTCACTGGCACCTGAAAACCCGTCAATTGCAGCCAAACTAAACCCTTTACCTCTTAGACCTATATCTTCAGCGGCTGCAGAGTTTAAGGTTACGCCAATGGTTTGATTGCTGTCTGAACCTACTTGAAACTGTTGCGTGCCGTAGTCACCATTTAATAATTTTTGCCCACCAAAAGTGGTCGTATCGGCTATACGGGTCAACTCAGTTTGCAAGGCGGTCACTTCTTTTTGCAGCGCTTCGCGGTCTTCCTTTGAGTTAGAGCCATTCGCCGACTGTAGCGATAGCTCTCGCATACGTTGTAAAATATCGGTAGATGACTGCAATGCCCCCTCAGCGGTTTGCGCCATTGAAATACCATCGTTGGCGTTACGTTGCGCTACCGCTAAACCACTAATTTGTGAGGTTAAACGCGTGCTAATTTGCATGCCTGCTGCGTCATCTTTAGCGCTATTAATACGCATTCCCGATGCTAGGCGCTCCATTGAGGTGGCTAAGCCTTCACCTGATTTTGCTAAGTTACGTTGTGCGTTTAATGACGACACATTAGTATTGACTGTTAATGCCATTTTACCATCTCCTAGGTTTAAACAGAGTGTGGTCCAATGAACTTGTGAGGAACCACGCGCTTTGCAAAGCTTAAAAGCAGGAAATGTGCCAGCTCAAAGAAAAAAATTAACACATTGTTTTTAAATAAGTTTTAAATATTATATTTTGTAAATATAAGAAATAAAAAGGCCAGTGACAATTTTTTGCCACTGGCCTGATAGAAAGGCAAACTTTTACCGTATGAATTTAATTATAAATAATCAAAAAGCGTTAAATTTGCTAAACGACCAAAGGTTGCTTGCGAAGCCTGTAATGCGGTTTCATGTCTTGTTAAGTCACTAATTGCTTCAGCCATATCAACTTCAACCAAGTTTGATTTACTCGATTTATTATTAATATCTATCGCGCTATTTGAATCTGTGACACTTTCAACCAAATTCATTCGAGCACCTAGGCTTGCTTGTGTAAATACCACTTGTTCGCTGGCGCTTTGTAATTGGTCTAAGCCGTCTGCCAGTGCATCATTAAGCTCATCACCTGCTAAACTACTATTTAAACTGGTGATTAAGTTTTGCATAGTATTGAGTACATTTTCTTTATGTGGAGCCTCTAACTCGAACTCGAATGTCCCTGGTGCAGTGCCTTCAAGCTTAAACTCCATGCCTGCATATTCAATAGGCTTCCCTGTAAATTCACCAGTGACAGCTGGGGTGATTGGATTACCATAGCCGTCATTAATAATATAAGTATCTGGATCACCAGGGTTAACACCCGCAACAAGTTCGACTTGAAATGTATTATCTGCAGGCAATGCCGTCGGGTTCAAGTCGTAATTCGCTTGATGAAACTTATCAAAATCAGCTTGTTTTTTGACATACACAGTACCCGATATAACACCGCCTGCCGCTGTTCCCTCATTTGATACTACATCAAGGCGGGCATTCACTTTTTCGAACGCAGTAAAACCATTATCACTTGAGCGAACATCAACACCTTTAGCTATTGTTACTTTATGCTGTCCCTGATCGCCTTGATATTCATATAGCCCAGTTAGCGTATTCAGGCTGTATGTTTGCGTGCTATCTTGATAACCAGAAAAAATATACTTGCCATCTTCTGACTGACTATTCATTAAACTCACTAGACTTTTTTGCAGCTCGCTTAATTCACTCGCAATAGATTTTAAGTCATCATCACTCATGGCACCACTACCCGCTCTAATGGTCAGTTCATGGGCAGCTTGAATGGTGGTATTGATACTTTGTAAGATACTTTCTTCTGTTTCTAGCCGTCCATTCAACTGATTAATATTTTTAGTATATTGCTCATTTGTTTGGATCTTATTCGTATATAATGCTGCTTGTGAGTAAGCAGACGGGCTTTCAGAGGTCGATAAATATTTTTGCCCAGTATTCACGCGCTCTTGTGCATTAGCAACACCTTGCTGACCTTCAAGAATTTTATTAACGCTACTTTGGTACATTAAATTATTTGATAAACGCATAATTACCTCGCTGAATTAAGTAAGGTGTCGAATATTGAACGAGCAGTGGCAAGCACTTGCGCTGATGCCGCATACGACTGTTGAAAGCGCAGTAAGTTTGCCGCTTCTTCATCAAGGTTTACCCCTGATAGAGATTCATACCAAGCCTCTGACTGCTCTGCTAATGCAGTGAATGCTTGTTGACTTGTCTGTGCCTGCGAAGTAACTACACCAATATCTGATACTAAACCTGTGTATGCTTGATTTAGATTTTTATGATTATTCGTTGAATTGGCTGAAACGTTTTGCCTGACAATGTTATCGTTTTGAATGTCAGCTAAAAACTGTCCGTTACGGTTATCATCAAAACCTCCTTCGTTCGCTTCAATAGTGAACGTATCGCCAAGTGCTGGCGCTCCTTCAATGTTAAAGTCAAAACCATAATCTTGAAATCCACCGCCAGCAGCTTGAAGAACATTATTTAATGGTGGTGTGCCAGTAAAGCTTGAAGTATTAACCCCATCAGTAACTGTGTACACATCAGGTTCGGCTGTTTTTTGAACGGTTATTTCACCATTTGGTAAGTTGATAGGTTCGGTTGAAAAGGCACCAACATCTAACACTGTTCCTGCTGAAATACTGGCAGTGCCAGTATTGTTAATATCGTTTGCTGTACGAATAGGTGAAGCGAGTGCGATATCTTCTGGACGATTTGTTGCAAGCTCTAAGCTTGTTGATGCTTGAGAGTTGAGTTTAACCATAAATTGATCATCAACACTTGGCGGGTTAGTCATATCGAGAGTTATTTCTAAGCCAAACAAATCTAAACCATCATTTGCAGGGCTGTTATCGACTAAATTAACCTTACCTGTGGCTGGGTCAACGACAGCTGTAGTAAAAATATCATTGCCGTTGGCATCCTTAATCGCCTCACCTTTATTATCAACAGGGTAAATTTCAACTTCATTCGTATCACTGTATTTCACAATAAAATCACTGGCCGGCAAATTACTGCCTTGTCCAGGCTCAACCGTTGCCGTCATACTCGAATTACCAATATTAGCTTGATAAGCAAATGCATCAACGGTAGGAATTTTAAATATATCCCCACCTAAATTGCCATCGCCATCCATACCTAAATGATTTTGCTGATTAAAAGCATCGGCCAGTGTTAAACCCATTTGACCCAATTGATTTTGTGCTGGCACTAAAATATCGTCACGAAATGCCAGTAAGCCGCCAATTTTGCCTTTTAACTTATCTGTATCTAATTCTAGCGAAATAGCTTTACCGTCATTAGTATCTAAGTGTAATTCTTTAAAATTAGGATCAGGGTCGCCCGTCAAAGAAAACAGGTTAAAAGCTCCGTCCTGTATTACTAAAGCTTGGCCTGTTCCCATATATACTTGTTTAGAACCATTGGGCCCATCAACTGTTTCAATATCGATTAGCTCAGATAAATCACGAATCGCTTTATCCCTTTCATTATAAAGCGAGCTAGATCCTGATTCTTGTGAGGTGCCATCTACTGACGCTATCTTAGTATTTAATTCACTGATAGTTTGAATAAGGTCGTTTGCTTCTTCAGAAAAAATATCTAATTGATCATTAACTACGGTTTGCTGATCTGCAACAATGCCTGATAAACGCTCCATTTGGTCAATTAGACTTTGTGCATCAGTCATAACCAATGACCGTGCTACAGATGATGAAGGCTGGTTTAAGCTTTCTTGTACGTTGTTAAAAAACGAGTTGATACTGGTTGATAAGCTGTTTGACTCTTCAGAAAACAAGCTATCGACACGGCTTGCTTCAGTTACAAACTGATCAAAGAATGCCTTATTAGAGGTATCTCTATTTAATTGCTTTTGTGCAAATTCATTCAGTAAGCGATACGTTTCACCACGACCCACTTGATTATCGATCATGGTTGTGAACTCAGTACGCTCACGCACATAGCCCTCGGTATTAACGTTGGCGATGTTTTTACTGGTGGTTTGTAAAAGCTCAGAGTTAGCTCTGATACCTGCATTTGCTATGTCATATAAGCTAAATGACATGAGGGTCTACTCCTTAACGTACCAATGAAGCAGCGACGCTTTGAAGCTCAACGCGCTTCAATACCTGCTTAATTTTATCGGCATAATTTGGATCAGTTGCATAGCCTGCTTTTTGTAACGAATCTAAAAAGGCTGCAGGCTCTGCGGTATTATTGAGTGCTTCTTGATAACGTGGGTTTTCATTTAAAAAATCCACAAAATCATTAACACTGTCTTTAATCGATTGATAAGAACGGAAACTAGCTTGCTTTTTAACTGGCACGCCTTGTTCAAATTCAAGCGTGACTTTACTCGCTTTATCGCCTTGCCAGCTCCTATCCGATTTAATGTTGAATAAGTTGTTACTACTGGTGCCATCAGCTTTACTGATGATGTGTTTACCCCACCCAGTCTCAAGCGCCGCTTGAGCAACCATTACAGCAGGGTTTAAACCAATTTTTTCAGCCGCATTTTTTGCATGTTCCCAAACAGAGCTAATGAAAGACTCTGCATCTTCAAAGCGGCTTTTTGATTGCTCGTTTGCTGATGTATCTGTAACAGCTTGTGCTTTAGCCTTAACCTCAGTAGTGCTATCAAGGGCACCGCTTACGCGTTTGTCACTATCAAAGTCAGCTGTCGTTCTAAGTACAGAGCCCGGGGTAAACTGTTTACCGTCTGGCGAGAGCTGCTGAACTATCAAGTCAGCCAGGCCGAGCGAGCCATTTGATGAAAGCTCAACCGACATTTGTTGATCATGCATGTCTTCAAAAAACTTAACGCCGCTTGAATTAAATGGGCTGTCTTTATCTTCAAACGCTTCATTTGCTTTACGCATGCTTTTAAGCAGCATCTGAGTGAAGATAGATTCAAATTGTGCCGCCGCTTTTTTCAGCGCCTCTTTTGACGCATCGCTAGAGGCATCACTTTTTAAGGCATTTTGACGTAACGAGTCTAAGTTGCCTAAATCAAAAAAGTTTTGCTTGTCGAGATGATTAGTATCCATCAGCTTTTTGACACAATAGTTAATAATGAATTTTAAAATGCAAAAATTGCGCCAATAAAATCTTATATAAATGAATAGCTAATAACGGATACAGGAATGGTGTAACTTCAGAGCCAAGGTTTTGAATGATGTTTATATGCTGAACGATTAAAAGATGTAGAAACAAAAAACGCGCTCGAAAGCGCGTTTTAATTTAAATGATAACCAGTTGCCCGTTTATCGCCCCCGCTTCTTTTAAAGCTTCTAGAATCGCCATTAAATCACCCGGTGCGGCTCCAACCTCATTGATGGCTCGAACGAGATCATCAAGATTAACACCTGGGTTAAATACAAAAGCACGTGAGTCATCTTCATTAACATCAATAATGCTTTGATTTGTGACAGCTGTTTCACCTTCACTTAAGGCATTTGGTTGTGACACATTTTGCTGCTCAGCAATAGTGACCGTCAAACCACCGTGCGTAATAGCCGCAGGCTGCAGCTTCACATTTTTACCAATCACAATTGTACCAGTGCGCGAGTTAACAATAATTTTTGCAGCGGTGTCTGCCGGCTTAAACTCTAAGTTTTCAAGAGTAGACAAATACGCAACACGTTGCGATGCATCACGCGGTGCCAATACACGAACTGAGGCTGCATCGATTGCCTGCGCGCTATCAGGGCCAACTAAATCATTAATTGTTTGCTCTAAGCGTTTTGCCGTTGTGAAATCAGGGCGGTTTAAATTAAAGGTAATGTAATCACCTTGCATAAACGGGCTCTTAATAGCACGCTCTACAATGGCACCGTTTGGAATACGACCTACCGTTGGCGTGTTAATAATGACCCGGCTACCATCAGCTCCTTCAGCACCTAGACCACCAACAACTAAGCTGCCTTGTGCAATCGCGTACGTATTACCATCAACCCCTTTCAAAAAGGTTTGTAATAAGGTACCACCGCGTAAACTACCTGCACTCCCGATAGACGAAACCGTAATATCTATGGTTTGCCCTGGTTTTCTGAATGCCGGTAGCTCTGCATGAACAGCAACGGCTGCAACATTTTTAATCTTAGGTTTTAAGCTATCTGGTAAAGTAATACCAAAGCCATTTAACATGGCTTTAAAGCTCTGTTGAGTAAATCTGCTTTGTTCACCTGTGCCTGGCAAACCTACAACCAAACCATAACCGACTAATTGGTTTGCACGAACACCTTCAACCATAGATACATCTTTGACTCGCTCAGCCTGTGCAGAAAACTGCAGGCTAATTAAGCAAAGAGCGATGATGTATTTAAACCCATTCATGACTTTGTTCCTCTAAAATGGGAAAAGCGAACTACTAAAGAAACGAGACAGCCAACCTGCGCTTTGTGTTTCTTGAATTTGCCCTTTACCTGAATATTGAATTCGCGCATTGGCAATTCGGTTTGATGTTACTGTATTACTAGCTGAAACATCTTCTGGACGAACTAAGCCTTCAAGGCGAATAAACTCTTCGCCAGTGTTCAACGTAAGCCATTTTTCACCGCGAATAACTAAGTTTCCATTGGGTAAAACACGCATCACGTTGACAGAAATATCACCAAATAAGCTGTTTGATTGATTAGACTTTGAGTCACCTTTAAACGATGCCCCCGAGCCAATACCAAATTGAATACTATCACCACCAATGTTAACTGGATTACCTCCCAGACCAATTACTGGATCTAAACTCGCATCCGTTTCTTTATCTGTTTCGGTTTTAGCTGCTTTGGTCGCTTGAGTAGACTCTTGCAATTTAACAGTGATGATATCGCCAGCGCGTAGAGCCTTTTTATCTGAGTACAAGTCATTTGATGAATAACTATCAAACAACGACCCCGTTGGTACCATAGGCTCTGTTGTAGGCTCCGGGTACATAGGCGCATAGTAAGGGTCATCCTGAACCACATGATGATTTTGCGTTGTCATACAACCACCCAGCATTAATGCTGCCGATGTGACTAAGATAATATTACGCATGCTGCCTCCTACCCATTAAAGCTGCTGATTAATGTAACTAAGCATTTCATCAACCGCTGAAATCACTTTTGAATTCATTTCATAAATTCGTTGTGTTTCAATCAAGTTAACGAGCTCTTCTGTCACATTCACGTTAGACGTTTCAAGAGAACCTTGAACCACACTGCCTAAACCATCGATACCTGGGTTACCTTGCACAGGCGCACCACTAACAGCGGTTTCTGTGTATAAGTTTTGCCCCATGGGCTCAAGACCCGATGGATTAATAAAATCACTAATAGTTAGCTGACCAATTACCACATTGTCTGGTTGCCCTGCGATACGAACTGACACTTCACCGTCTTGCGAAACAGTGATTGATTGTGCATCATCTGGAACATTCATTTCAGGCTGCAAGGGAAAACCCGCTCCCGATGTCACAATTCGACCATCTTCGTCAGTTGTGAATTGACCATTACGTGAATAGGCAATATTTCCATCAGGTAATTGCACTTCAAAAAAACCAGGACCTGAAATCATCCAATCCAATGAATTTTCTGTGGTAAGCATGTTACCTTGTGAAAAGTTCTTTTGGTTAGCAACCACTTTGGCACCGGCACCTAGCATTAAGCCCGATGGCATTTCAGTGTCTTGTGACGAACGACCACCTGGTTGGTTAATGTTTTGATATAGTAAATCTTCAAATACGGCGCGGCTTTTTTTGTAACCGACCGTGCTGGCATTCGCGAGATTATTTGAGATCACCGAAATATCGGTTTGCTGGGCGTCAAGCCCGGTTTTACTGATCCATAATGCAGGATTCATAACTCTACCCTCTCAGTCATCTTAAACAATGCGTAACAGCTGATCTTGACGCTCATCGAGCTCTTCGGCTATTTTCATCAATTTAACTTGTAATTCAAATTGGCGTTGATTGCTGATCATGTCGACCATTTCATGCACTGGGTTTACATTCGACATCTCAAGCGTTCCCGACAGTACTTTCACGTTCGGTGAAATATCACAAAAACCACATAGATCATTTACCAACATATCTTCTTTTGGTCGGAATAATCCGTCATTACCTTTTTCAAGCTGAGTGTTATCAGCCTCAATCACTTTCAGCCGATCAACTACTTCTAAAAAGTTAGCAGGCGCACCTTGTGGGCGAACCTGAATAGCGCCATCTTCACTAAACTCAACTTTCTCGATAGGTAACGGCAAAATAATTGGACCACCTTCGCCAATTACTTGACGGCCGTGGCTAGTGATCAACGCGCCATCTGGAGTAATGTTTAATGTGCCAGTTTTGGTGTACGCCTCATTGCCTGATGCATCTTGTACACTCAACCAACCACGGTCACTCATCGCGATATCAAGCTCGCGGCCAGTTTCAACAAAGCCACCCGATTCCATATTAGATCCAGGGCGTTCTTGCATTGCAAACACCCTAGATGGCAAACCTTCACCGAAGGCTTGCATAGAGCGAGCTTGTGCAAAATCAGCTTTAAAGCCAGTGGTGTTAGCATTAGCAAGATTGTTGGCCTTGAGTTCAAGACCTCGCAAACTTTGCTTTGCACCCGACATGGCAATGTAGACCATTTTGTCCATAACATTGACTCACTAAAAATACGATAACTAAGAAATGCAATAAAAGTGCCAAAGTAAAATTGACGCTAAAATAGGAAAGAAAAATGAGGTCGGTAAAATGAAAAAAGGCTGCCAATAGAGGGAGCAGCCTTCGTGTCGGATTTAGCTTAGAGCCGCTAAAATTAACGGATCTGTAGGATATTTTGTTGTAGTGTTGAGTTAACCTCAAGCGCACGTGAATTTGCCTGGAAGTTACGCTGCGCACTGATCAAATCAACAAGTTCACTAGTTAAGTTAACATTCGACTGCTCAAGCGCAGATGAGTTAATTGAACCTAAAGTACCTGAAGCTGGTTCGCCAGCAATCGGCTCACCTGATGTTAAACTCTTCTTCCAAGCAGTATTACCTACTTGTTGCAAGCCTTGTGAGTTCGAAAAACGTACCATCGCAACTTGGCCAAGGAAAGAAGTATCACCATTACTGTATGAAGCAACAATTTTACCATCGGTACCAATATCGATACCTGATAGACGACCAACAGTCGCACCATCTTGCTCAAGCGCTTTCACTTCAAAGTTACTTGCATATTGAGTCGGTATTTTATTCGTTGTACCAGCTTCATCGCGCCAGTTAATGTTTACATCATCAGGGAAACTCGCACCATTAGACAGTAAACCAGATATACCGCCTGAAGGTATTGTTAATGGATTAAACGTAGCATCCGTATTTGCAGTCCCATCTGTGCTTTGTGGTAAACCACTTGAGTCAAACTGAAAAGTTGAAATAGGTGTATATGGCGACGCAGTTTGCTCAGTACCATTAGCAGCAAACGGCTTTTCATCAAGTGTTGCAAACACTTGCCATTCATTATCATTACCAGTCACTGCTGCGTCAGTTTTAACAAAGAAGAACTGTAAAATGTGTGGCTCACCTAAAGAATCATACACCGTGGTTGATGTTGAACTGTTGTACGACGCACTTGTCTCTGGGTCAAATGGTGTAACTGCTGGCGTTAATGCACGAGAATCTAAGTTAAACGACGAATAAACATTGGTCGTAGCGCGTGGAGAACCTGATGCATCAGGAATTTGTAGCGCAGAAGATGTGCTTAAACTAACAGAAGTTGTATCACCCGTTGCTTCATCAACAGGGAAACCTTGTAAGTAGTTTCCGCTAGCATCCACAATAAAGTTGTCTTTATTAAGTTTGAACGCACCAGCACGAGTATATGTAAAATCTTGTGCACCTAGGTCATTTGCCATGGCAAAGTAACCTTCACCAGTAATTGCTAAGTCCAGTGAGTTATTAGTGAAAGATAATGAACCTTGATGGAATTGTTGTGCCACCATTGTTGTTCTTACACCGTCACCATTTTTTGTTTTACCAGAACTAAATACTGATGATGCGTACACATCAGCGAACTCTGCACGAGACTCCTTAAAGCCCGTGGTATTGACGTTAGCAATGTTATTTGCTGTAACGTCTAAATCTTTTTGCGCGGCTGCTAAGCCTGTTAATGCAATATTGAAGCTCATAACTCACCTCTAACCTATCTCTTAGCCTAAGCTAACCCAAACCTTTTTTACTTATGCGATTTCAGCTATATCAGTTAGCCTAACCGCACCCTCTTTTGTATTTACGATAATGCCGCTGGCGCCATTAATATTGACACTTTCAATATTCTTAAAGGTCGCCATTGGCATACTGCTGTAGTCTCCATTTACAAAGCCTTCAGCACTGATGTCATACTCACCTTCAGGGAGTACATTGCCATCGTTATCTTTACCATCCCATTCAAAACGAAGTGCACCCGCTGACTGCGAACCTAATTCAATCGTGCGCACTAACTGGCCCGATGAATCTGTTATTCTTAACGTTAGAGACTCAACGGCAGTTTCTGCAACTACCGACCCTTTAGCGAGATTTTCACCATCAAAATCAATCGTGTCAGACTCAAGTAACGCTTGCTTACCAACAAGGGTAGAAGCCTGTAACGCAGAATTTGATGTCATTGAAGCAGTCAGTGATTCAAACTTCTCATTTAAGTTTGAAATACCCTCAGCCATAGTGAAGTTCGTCATCTGCGCAATCATTTGATCATTATCAGCTGGCTTGCTTGGGTCTTGAAACGACAACTGTTGTGTTAAAAGTGAGAAGAAGTCTTCTTGCGTTAAAGTATCATCTTTCTCTTCTGTTTTATTTTGATTGTCTTGCCAACGTAAATTATCTAAATACGTGGATGACGCACTGCTGATGTCGTTACTCATAACTTATCCTCGGTTACCGCTGCCCAAGCAACAGTGTTTTACTTAACATTTGCTTAGCTGCATCAGCAACTTGCACATTTGTTTGGTAAGAGCGAGAGGCAGAAATCATATTTGCCATTTCTTCTACAACATTAACGTTAGGCTTATAGATGTAACCATTTTCATCCGCACTTGGATGGTTTGGGTTATATTCAATTTGCAGAGGCTTATCACTCTCTACAATGCCTAGTACTTTAACGCCAACAGAAGAGCCCTGAGGATTGCTTTGTGATGCTGACGCTTTAGTCAACTCTGCAGCAAAAACAGGATGGCGCGCTCGATACGTCTGATCTTGGCTAGAACTAATCGAGTTCGCATTCGAGATATTACTGGCAGTAGTATTTAAGCGGACATTTTGCGCGCTCATACCGGTTGCTGAAATATCAAAAACATTATACAAACTCATGATTAAGCTCCTTGACTACCGAGGGCTTTTTTAAGGCCTTTAATTTTACTACTCATAAATTGCAGGCTTGCCTGATACTCTAATGAGTTCTGTACATACAAGTTTCGTTCCATTTGTATATCAACCGAGTTACCATCACCTGTATCTGCTTGATTTGGCGTACGAAACATTTCTGCATTACCAACAAAACGACTGCCTCCGGCAATATGTTTAGCATCGGTTCTTACCATACTATTGCAACCTTGCTGGTTGCTTTTTGCCGCTTTTAATGCCGAGGCAAAATCGATGTCTTTCGCTTTATAGCCCGGCGTATCAGCATTAGCGATATTTGTCGCTAATAACTCAGCGCGTTGTGAACGGATCAACATCGCATGCGGATGAACTCCAAATGCTTTATCAAAACTGATAGCCATAACCATCTCCAAAAAATTGACTCTGCAGTGAACAATGCAAAAGATAAGCCAAAAATAAGGAGTAAGCTTTATTTGTATAACAGACTGAAAAATAGATAAATTTAGCAACCTAAGGACTAGGTTGCTAAGGAGAGTTTACTTTTTTTGATAGATAATACCAGGGTTACAACGAACCATATCAAAGCTGTCACTAAGGCCCGCCATTGATTCAGATGCACCTAAAAATAGATAACCTTTAGGGTTTAAAGCTTGAGCAAATTGCGAAATGATTTTAGCTTTTACTTCTGGTGAGAAGTAAATTAACACATTACGACAAAATATAATGTCAAACTTGCCCATTAAGGCGTATGAATCTAGTAAGTTTAAATGTCTAAAGCTCACCATTTTGCGAATAGGTTCAACAACCTGAGCCATTCCATTACCGCTGTCCTTAAAGAACTTCTGACGTCGTTCCATCGACAAACCACGAGCAAGGGCTAACGAGTCGTACTCAGCGTTCTTACACATATCAAGCATGGTATTAGAAATGTCTGTGCCAATTATTTGCGCTCCCATCTTTAATACGCCAGGGTTTTTAGCCTGAAACTCAGCGACCGACATGGCAATAGAGTATGGCTCCTGCCCTGATGAACTTGCCGCTGACCATATTTTCAATGGTCGACGAACATCTTTAAGTTCAGGGAATAGCTTCGTTTTCAATAGCTCAAATGGGTATTGGTCTCGAAACCAAAGCGTCTCATTGGTGGTCATCGCATCAACCACAGCGGCACGAAGCTGCCTCTCATGAGGACTTAAGGTTTTACTTACCAACTGTGATAAAGACTCGACATTAAAACGTGCCATAAGCGGCGCTAGGCGACTTTTTACTAAGTAAAGTTTGTTATCACCAAGCACGATGCCACATTGTTGTTCTAAGAAAGAGCGGAATTGATCGTATTCGCTTTGTTGTAAATGCTTATTTTCCAAAGTAATACCACCTATAAATAATTAATCACAATGAACCCACTTTTTCACAGCTGTTGCTAATTCATCTGGGTTAAATTTTGCAATAAAATCATCGGCACCTACTTTTTCAATCATTGCCTGGTTAAATACCCCACTTAAAGAGGTATGCAAGATCACATGAAGAGGTGATAATTTTGGATCTGCTTTAATTTCGGCGGTTAAGGTATAACCATCCATTTCCGGCATCTCTACGTCAGATATCAATAAGCCAACGCGCTCAGTAATATCATTTTTACAATCAAGCTGAGCAATCTCACGTAAACGTAATAATGCTTCTTTGCCGTTTTTAGCTAACTCAGTTTGTACACCTAACGGTTCAAGCGCACGTTTAACTTGGTTTCGAGCTACCGCTGAATCGTCAGCAATAAAGACAATACGCTCACCTAAATCACGCTGAATTTCACCCTCACCAACCACTTCAGCACTCACTTCAGTGTTAACTGGACAAATTTCGTTTAAGATCTTTTCTACATCAAGTATCTCAACTAACTCATTTTCAATCTCAGTGACCGCTGTTAAGTATGAATAACGTCCCGCACCTGAAGGCGGTGGCATTATTTTTTCCCAGTTCATATTAACGATGCGCTCAACTCCGCCAACCAAGAACCCTTGCACAGAACGGTTGTACTCAGCAATGATGATAAAACTGTCTTTGATATTTTCAATTGCCGGACCACCTACGGCCATCGATAAATCAATAACAGAGATAGTTTGGCCACGAATGTGCGCAACGCCGCGAATATACGCATTTGATTTTGGCATGTTAGTAAGTGGTGGGCATTGCAAAACCTCTCTTACTTTAAACACGTTGATACCAAAGCGTTGTCGCCCTCTGAGTTTGAATAATAGTAATTCAAGGCGGTTTTGCCCAACCAACTGAGTACGCTGGTTAACTGAGTCTAAAATGCCTGCCATTTCAATCTCCTAAAGATAAACAATCAGAGCTGGAACAATAATTGCCTTCTTTGTGTTAAAGCTACATAAGGTTACGAAGCGTCTGTTTTTTGACGCAAAATATTTATACCTTGTTTTCAACCATAAGCATAGTCGAAACAATATGAGTTTGTTAAAAAAAAGCCGAAGATACAGTGTTTTTTATTTTCTTACTAGCCTGTTGTTTGCAACACAACTGCAGGCAGAAGTTTATAATAACGAGCAACTTCAACAAATCGCTATCGATTTTGTTAGCGAACAGCTCCCTGATCTGGACACCAAACCACAAATAAGTGCTTTACCATTAGATGGTCGCATTCCTGAGAGGTTTTGTGAGTCGCCAATAAACAAAGAGTTACCAACAGAACCTCCTTTTAATCGGCAGGTAACTGTACAACTTAAGTGCCAAGACCTAAATAGTTGGACCCAATACGTCCATGTCCGCATAATTGAGCTCGAACCTGTGGTTGTTGTAACAACCAACCTTGCTCGTGGTGAAGTCATCCGTCCAGAGCATTTACGTGTTGAAATGAAACCAAAGCAGTTTGTTAGAACGCAATACGTACAAGATGAGTCTATACTTATTGGCAGCCGTAGCAAACGTAACTTGCGTGATGGCAGCCCTATTGTAATGCGTCAGGTGTGTATGGTTTGCAAAGGCGATAATGTCACTATTTATGCCTCATTACGCGGTTTAAGAATTAAGACCACTGGGATTGCTTTAGAAGATGGCACGTTAGACGAATTAGTACGTGTAAAAAACAAAAAATCAGGTAAAGTATTAAATGCACGTGTGGATGGGGTCGAGTCTGTACAAGTAAATATTTAATTTTTTATATTTATGCTAAAGTATCCGCTGTGCCCGCCGATATAAAGGCATATGTTGGGTAATGTATAGGTCAAAATTATGGTAAGCAATGTCAATAATGGTCAACAACAGCCTTCTGTGTTGACAAATACCAAGCAAAAGAAGCTTGATTTACAAAAAGATAATGCTAATGCAGCTGCTGCAAAGTCAGCCGCACCTAAAGCAAGTGCAGATTCTGTGAGCTTAACACCTCAAGCTAAACAGCTTAAGTCTTTGCAAGAAAAAGCTGAGCAATCATCTGGCTTTGACAGCAATAAAGTAGCTGAGCTGAAAAAAGCAATCAGCGAAGGTAAATACCAAATTGATGCTGAGAAGTTAGCAAAGAACATTGCTGCATTCGAGTTTGATGTCTATGGCTGATCATAATCATTTAATTGCCAGTAAACTAACACAACAAGTTTCGTGCTTAGAGTCTATTGCTGCGCTGTTAGATGATGAATTGACAGCCATTGCTGCAAAACGTGGCGATGGATTAAAGAGTATTGCCCAACAAAAAATCTCTCTGTTACAACAAATCCAAACAATTGATAAAGAAGTTCAAAAGCTTGTTGCGCACAATGATTCGCAAGATGACGAAGTGAGTTCACTTATCAAGCAAGTTAACACTTTACTATCAAGCTGCAAAAAGAAAAACGATGTTAATGCCCATGCAGCCCATCAAGCACAGCTGAGTGTTAAACAACTTAAGGATATTTTAATCGGTGCGCCATCATCGATGACCTACGACCAAGGCGGCAGTGTTATTCAAGGCGATAAGAAAATCGTTCACAACTTGAAAGCCTAAATACTATTTCATTAAAAAAGCGCGATAACTAAGTTATCGCGTTTTTTTATGCTTGCAGAATTTGCTGGACTTATGCGGCAAGCCAATAGGTTACAACTAGACTAAGTTGCACCTAATAATATGTTACTTTTTTCACTTGGCGCGGTTTTACTTCGCCGATGTATAAATCGTGCACTCGCTTCATATCAAGCTGTAATTCAGTTGCGTAGGTGTCCCCTACTGCATAGGTTTTAATAACCTGTGCACCTTTGATCACACCTTGTACTTGGCTTTGTAATTGATCATTATGAGCAATGCTGTTTTGCACTGTAGTGCCTGCGGAAATTCTTTGCCCGTAAACTTGCTCAGCAAGCTCGCGGTAAGCTTCAAGCTTTGAGGCTTTTATCGCAAGTAGAGTACGCTGCGATTCATTACTGCCAGGCTGAGCACTTATTGGCGCATAACCCACAGCTTTTAGCACCGGGTAGCTATCTGGCTCAATGTAAGTGTATTCTACATGTTTATCAAAAATACTACTGCAGCCTGTTAATGCTGCGCAGGCAACTAGCCCACCTAATAGAAGTACTCGCATAATTTGCTTCCGCTTAAAACTCTTGTCTACAAATATGCACGTTTAATGCCACTGTGGTACAGTCCTTGCTCATTTAGGTTATTCAATATTTTTAATGCTAGGTGTCAGCATGAACAATAAAACAATAGCCTGCTTAAAAAGCCTTGGCTTAGCTTTTACAATTTTGTTTTCTAACAATAGTTTAGCGCAATGGTTTGAATCTACAGGCCATGCAGTTGTAAAAAATGGCGATACTAGCCAAGCCAAATCTGCCGCCATTAAAGATGCCATTACTCAGGCGTTAGTGTTTTCTGGCGCTCGAGTAAGCTCTGTACAGACTCTAGTTGACGGGGTTTTGACGCAAGATCAGCTGAAAATAAGTAGCCACGGTGAAATCCAGAAAATAGAATTAATCAGCGAAGATCGTCATAACGACACCTATGCTATTACGCTTCGCTTAGACATCTTTGCTCAAGCAGAAGAGTGCCCTGCAAACCAATACACTAAATTTATTGCTGTTACACAAAGCCAACTTGCCAATCGCGAGCAAGCACGTATGGGCCAAATTTTTGACGTAAACAAAGCAATAAGCGAACACCTATATAATAGCTTAAGCAATACACAAATGGCAGCTAAGCCAACGGCTTATTACAACATGCCGCTAAGGGTAGATCACTTTTTCACTCAGCAATACGATTATAGTAATGCACTACTTGAGGAAATCACTAGCCGAAGTAACTCGCAATATGTGTTACTAAGTCGTATTCGTGATTTGTCGGTCAACCATAAAATTAATAACGACTATGCATTTTGGCAGGATGACAGTTTTAAGCGTGCATATAAAGTTGATTATGTGCTCTTTGATGGCACAACTTACGAAAAACTTTGGCAAAAAAGCTACCAAACTGAAGGCATTTGGCCGTATAAAAAGACTGAGATCATCGATGTTTATAGTGACCGATTTTGGGCAACCGACTATGGCCAAGCTATTAGTGATATAAACCAAACTCTAACCTATGACTTACAAGCAGCCATGGCCTGTTTGCCCACGCAAGGTAAAATACTGCATATCGAAAACGATAGGCTGATTATAAACCTTGGTAAGGCTCATAGTCTCGAGCAAGGGCAAGTTTTAAATATTGCCCATCATAATTACCTAACGGATGCACAGGGTAATAAACTCCCGCATAAAATCACGACACTTAATCAGGTAAAAGTGACTCAGCTTTATCAGCAATCAGCGGTTGCCGTGAGTATTGATCAGCAACCTCTGCCTAACATTCAAATTAATGATATTGTTGAATTAGCTGCTAGCGAGTAAATGTCTTTGTAATCCCTTGTGAGCATTTAGCCAATTAGCTAATTGCTCTACCCCAGATATGTGTGGGTAATGTTTGCGTGTTGTAATAACAATTTGCCGTTGCTGGTTTGGTGCAATCGCTAAGTACTTCACTCCTTCACGTGGTGTACATGCAAGCTTAGGAACAAAAGTGACACCATCATCCATTGCCACCAGCGCGAGTAAGGTTTCAATACTGTTCCCTTTATATTGATTTGACACCTCGACCCCTGCTGAAAAACAAAATTGCTCTGCTTGATCCTTAAAGCAATGCCCTTCGTTTAACATTAATAAATCACAATCCTGTAATTGAGCTAAAGCTATTTCAGTGTGTTCTGCTAATACGTGTTGCTCTGACACCGCGACCAAAAAATCTTCTTTATAAAGCGGTGAAACATGATAAGGCGCTAAACCGGCTACATCAGCAACAATTGCAATATCAATCTCTCCATTATCAAGGGCCAGCAGCGTTTGTGCTGTTTGCATTTCAGTAAATGAAAATTGGGTTTCACTGAAAGCTTGCTTCATTGATGTTAATAGCGTTGGCAGTAAATAAGGTGCGATGGTAGGAATAATCCCTACATTTATTTTACCTTTTAGTGGATCGTGTGAGCTGGCGGCAATTTCTTTGAGCACTTGCGTTTGCTCAAGAATAAATGTGATCTGTTTAAGTAATTGCTCACCTTGAGCGGTGATTGTGACCTGCTTAGTTGAACGGTCAAAAATAACAACACCCAATTCTTGTTCAAGCTTTTTAACTTGCCCGCTTAGCGTAGGTTGGCTGATATAGCAGGCATCTGCTGCTTTTCTAAAGTGCTTGTACTGTGCAACCGCTTTTACATATTCGAAGTCTTTTAAATTCATAACCGCACCTTTAATAGCTTTTATCTATCATATTAATACAAACAAACGATTGGAGCTATCAAAAATTAAACCGCATAATAGCACTCAACAAATCAAGAGGAATCAAAACAATGTTAAACAATATCGAAGGCCAAAAAGTACCAAACGTTACATTCGCAACACGTGTAGACGAGCAGTGGAAATCCGTTACTACTGACGAAATCTTTAAAGATAAAACGGTTGTGCTATTTGCATTACCTGGCGCATTTACACCTACTTGTTCATCAACACATTTACCACGTTATAACGAGCTTGCTGCTGTATTTAAACAAAACGGTGTTGATGACATTGTCTGTATTTCTGTAAACGATACATTCGTGATGAATGCTTGGGCGCAAAACCAAGAAGCCCAAAATATTACCCTACTGCCAGACGGCAACGGTGAGTTTACTGACGGCATGGGTATGTTAGTTGATAAAAACGACTTAGGCTTTGGTAAGCGCAGCTGGCGTTATTCTATGCTTGTAAAAGACGGTGTTATCGAAAAAATGTTTATTGAACCGCAAAAGCCAGGCGACCCATTTGAAGTATCTGACGCTGATACCATGCTTGAATACATTAACCCTGCGCAAATAAAACCAGAGTCAGTGAGCATTATTACGAAACCTAATTGCCCATTCTGTACAAAAGCTAAAGCATTATTAGAAGCAAAGGGTTATGTGTACGAAGAAATTATATTAGGTCAACACGCATCATTAACCAGCTTAAAAGCGATTTCAGGTCGTGAGACAGTACCGCAAGTATTCATAGGCGGTGAGCACATTGGTGGCTCTGACGATTTAGAAAAACACTTTGCATAATTTTCAAGTTGGGGCAGCTGAATGCAGCCCTTATATTATTTAAACAACTACAACCTATTGATTAAAAAATAAATTAACCAACTGGTCTGCTCTCGCCATCACCGATATTTATATTCAAAATACCAACATTTTAATTACCATATTGTTACATAAAGCAAACAATGAACCTAAAATGTCTGCAGCTACATTTACTCAAACCGTAACCAAATTAAGATGAATTAATTGGAATATAAAATGAAAAAACTAATACAAGGACTGCTCCTTTCCTTGCTAAGTGTCGGTGGCCAAGCTCATGCTGCGTCAACTGGTACTATCGATTTACTTACCCATCCTATTGGTATTATCTGCCTTGTTATTTTTATCTTTGCTTATGTACTAGTCATACTTGAAGAAAAAATTCACTTACGCAAATCAAAACCCGTATTAGTTGCAGCAGGGATTATTTGGACCCTCATTGCTTGGCAATATAGCGCACAAAACTTATCCGATCTGAGCACTAACGCGTTTCGTCACGCCTTGCTAGAGTTTTCAGAGTTAATGCTATTTTTGCTCGTTGCGATGACCTACATCAATGCACTAGAAGAGCGCCGTTTATTTGATGGCCTAAGAAGCTGGCTGGTTGCGAGGGGCTTTAGCTACAAACAATTATTTTGGATAAACGGTGTACTGGCATTTTGTATTTCACCTGTAGCCGATAACTTAACTACCGCCCTACTTTTATGTGCAGTGGTAATGAAGGTAGCAGCAAATGATAACCGCTTCATTGCTATGTCGTGCGTCAATATTGTAATAGCCGCAAATGCCGGTGGCGCATTCAGCCCATTTGGTGACATCACGACACTCATGGTTTGGCAAGCCGATGTTGTTGCCTTTACCGAGTTCTTTGTTTTATTCCTACCAGCTTTAGTCAGCTATATTATTCCTGCATTTGTTATGTCTTTATTTATCAATAACCGTCACCCGGATACGGCCGATGAAGATATTGAACTTAAACGCGGTGCGCTTCGCATATTGTGCTTATTCTTACTGACAATACTCACCGCGGTGGTGCTAAAAACCGCCTTTGGTTTACCACCGGTTGTGGGCATGATGATGGGTCTTGGCTATTTACAGTTTTTTGGTTACTTCTTACGCGTGACACTCCCCGGCTCTCTTGCCAGAAAGCGCGCCATAGCAGAGCGTGAAGGTGACAAAGAACGCTTATCTCGCTTAGGTAACGTTGTTCCCTTTGATGTATTTAGCCGTGTATCAAGAGCCGAGTGGGACACGCTCTTGTTCTTCTATGGCATCGTTATTTGTGTTGGAGGCTTAGGGTTTATCGGCTACTTAGCGCTGCTTTCTGACTTACTTTATAACAATTGGTCTGCTACCGGTGCGAACATTATTCTTGGTTTAATGTCAGCCGTTGTAGATAACATTCCTGTGATGTTTGCGGTGTTACAAATGATGCCTGATATGTCGCACGGTCAATGGCTGCTCATCACTTTAACAGCCGGAATTGGTGGTAGCCTGTTATCAATTGGCTCTGCGGCAGGGGTTGCACTAATGGGTCAAGCGCGAGGGATCTACACCTTTAATAGCCACTTAAAATGGTCACCGGTTATTTTACTCGGTTACTTTGCAGGTGTATTAACTCACTTATATCTCAATACTGCCTACTTCAGCTAAACCTCTGTAATGTTAAAGTTAAAACCCTAATCGTTTTTAGGGTTTTAACTTTGAACACTCCACAATGAGCGGTTTATAAACAGCAATGTCGCAATAAGCGGTGTTTTTGTCGCAAAAAGTCAAGATTAAGGCAGGTACTTTACTTTAGTCTAGTAATTCACAAATAAGGTGAATTGAGGACACACATATGAGCCAAATGAATTCTGTTGCCATGCAAAATGGCAAGTTGCATGTAAAACAAATTGATATTCCCACTCCTGGACCCGGCCAAGTACTCGTAAAAAGCCTAGCTTGCGGTATTTGCGGTTCAGATATTCATATTACACGCCACACCAGTGATGTATTCGATATCTATAAAAATCTTGGCATCATGGCAAAAGATGCTGGCGATGACCAAGAAGTGTTATTGGGCCATGAATATGCGGCAGAAATCGTCAGCTACGGCCCAAATACCAAAGGCGAACTTGCTAAAGGAACCCGTGTAACCTCAGTGCCAATCTTACTCTCTGCTGGCGGTGCTGGCGTAGGTGTAACTCCAGGGCTGTATGGTGCCTATTCTGAATACTTTATCGTTGATGAAGCTTTGTTGTTACCTATTCCTGATGCAGTTCCATCAGAAGCGGCAGCCATTACAGAACCACTTGCTGTTGGCCTGCATGCAGTGAACCGCGCACAAATGCATAATGATGATGTTGCAATCGTAGTTGGTTGTGGCCCAATTGGCCTTGCCGCGATTGCCGCATTAAAGTTACAAGGCGTAAAACACATCGTTGCCTCTGATCCGCAAGAAAGCAAAAAACAAATTGCCCTTGAATTTGGCGCTACTGAATATGTTAACCCTATGGCGGATGATGAAGTGGCTAAAGCCGCTGTGCTTGCAGGTAGCAACAAGGTAGTTATTTTTGAATGCGCCGGTGTCAGCCGCTTATTAAACGACTACATTTTACGTGCGCCAGCAAAAGCAAAAATCATTGTAACAGGTGTACATACTGCACCACTTAACGTTAATTTTTCCTATGCAACTGTCAAAGAGTTAGACCTTATTTTCTCTTATTACTATCAACCAGAAGAATTTGCTCAATCACTCGAGAACATCGCTTCAGGTAAAATTGCATGGCAAAAAATGCGCACAGGAAAAGTCGGCATCGACGGCGTACAAGGTGCCTTTGATACCTTGTTTAAACCAAACGACCATATCAAAATCATCATTGAACCATGGCGCACAGGTGAGCTTGAAAAAGTAACGGGTTAATTAAGCTTAGGGGGTGCTGAGGTAACTTGGTAGCCCCTACAGGAATCGAACCTGTAACTGCCCCTTAGGAGGGGGCCGTTATATCCATTTAACTAAGAGGCCACTCAAAAGCTGAGGGATTGCTTGTAACTTGTAACTTGTAACTTGTAACTTGTAACTTGTAACTTGTAACTTGTAACTTGTAACTTGTAACTTGTAACTTGTAACTTGTAACTTGTAACTTGTAACTTGTAACTAAAATTATAACGGTCTAAGGCTTTGCTAATCAAGGAGAATAAACCAATCGACTCGAGAATAGCCGATTGGTGTAATGCAAGAGCTAATTAACGCTAGCTGTTGCAGATTGGATTGACTCATTTTTTAGCACAAAATACGGGATCACTTTTTGTGCGCTGGCAATAACAAGTTTTGAGTTTAAATTAATCACTCGAGCATTCACTTCAACGCCGTTAGGGCGATATATAAGCGTGCCTGTAAGTACATGGCTGGCAATGCGACGCTCGGCTAACTCTTCTATATCACGCGACATCACAAAATCACCACGTGAGGTCACACTAATTACATCCATCGCTTTAAAATCAACAACCCCAAAGCCAAATTTCTGCAGCTGGTGCAGCATTGTTTCCGATAGTTGATTACCAAGTTGAGAGCTGGTTTTTAAGCTTGCATCTAAATCGACAAAAGAAGTAATAGCAATTCCTAACTCACTTTCTTGTTGCATAGTATCAACTAACTCAAGCGCCATTTGCTCGACATAATTGACAACTGTTTTATGATGTTGATATGGCACAAATAGACGATGGTTAGCGTTATCCTGCTGCATGTCGTTTTGTTCAACTGCTTGCAGCATAGCAACGTAATCTAACTGACCATTTGCTGAAGCCTGTGCGTTTTTCGGCTCTGCTGATTGCTCTGGCAGCAATTGGCATCCGGATAGCGCGAGCGTTAACGATGCTAAGATAAAACCTTTCATAGCTTACTCACTTGCTTGTTTTAGTGTAATACCATCACTACGGTTGGTGCTATCAAGGGCATCAACCACTGATTGCGGGATAAAACCCTGCGCTGACCCTACAACCGCTTTACTTGCTAAGCCAACAATACGGGCATTAACGAGCACACCACTTTGATGATTAACCAAGGTACCTGCCAATACATAATTAAAATTTTGATCTTGGCTTAGCTCTAAATAATCACGACTGAAAACATAGTCACCACTTGGCGTGACACGCATATAATCAGTAGTTTTAAAGTCAATGACAGGTACACCAAATGCGTGCAGTTCATGAATGAAACTTTCGGCAATTTGATTACCTAGCAAATTCGTTGAGTTGTAATCAGCATCAAGGTACACAAAACTTGAAACAGCAACCGGCGTGGTATCGCTAACATATTGCAAATTTTCAACTAAGTCTTGCATGATGCCACGCACATAATGATTAATATTTTTACGCGTTGGTGCAGCGGTAAAAGTGCTGTTGTTCATCACCGCCTTATTAGTTTGGAACACACTGTCGTTACTCTGCGGCGCGGCGACTTCTCTTTGAGCAGTTAACTGAGGCTCATTATCATGCTGTGTTGCATCACCTGTTATCATCGAAGAGCAACCAAAGCCTAAAGGCAAACATAAAGTTAAAATTAAACGTTTCATTAAATGAGTTCCTCTTAATATTCGCTTCGATACAACTGGCCATCACGCTGCTGAACTTTTTCAGCTCCCCACATGACATTAATGGGGATCTCGGTGCTTGCTGCTGACACTATTCGCAGATCTTTGGTATTTACCAATCGGGCGTTAACTATGTAGGCATGTTGTTGCCGCGTCAGTGTGCCGGTAATAACAAAGTCAATATTCTGACGTTGACGTAAGGTATTTACATCACGACTAAGTACACTATCGGCCGATTGCTGCAAATTTAAAGTATTTTCTAACCGATACTCGATAGTATGAAAACCAAGCTGAGTAAATTGCGTTAATAAACTTTCTTGAATTTGCTGACTTAAGCCACTGCCCTGATCTTCTGCTAAATCAGTTCCTAAGCCATCAGCCATATAAAAACTGGTAACAGCAATACGAGCATTACCTTTATAAGGGCCTTGAATACGGCTCAACTGACTGCTTAAATCAGCAACGTATTGATGCACCGTATATGGTGCCATTGGCGATTTTGGGGTTTCTCTAGGGGGCGCACTTTGTGGCTCTTCAGTTAAGCTACAACCCACCAACACTAAAAAAACTGAATAAAATAACAGGCGCATAATTGCCATCCTCACTAAACTTAGTAAGTACAAAGCAATAATTATGCCTAAGTATTATTATTTGCTAGATATAGCTAGATAATAGTGAAGCAAGAAACTCTGTGATTAAAGGAAGTAAGCCGCTTTGTAATGGATCTGTTTTAAGTTATTAATCGCTACTCAGACTGAGTATGTGAGGTTGTTAAAACAGGAATAGCAAAGTTAGTTGACGCAAAAGCAGTAGCTACAGCACCTGTCCAACAAAAGGAGCTGTCACACAAGTTTGCCCTAGCTTTTTTACTATTTCACAAAATGCAGTAGCTTGAGTATAGTTTGTAAATGGACCAGCTCTTAGTCCATACACGGTTACGCCTTTGTGCTCACGCTTTTTATAACGAAAATCCAGGCCATGCAAAACATCAGGGTAGTCTCGCTTTAGCTCTAATACACGGTGACTTACTTTTGTCGGTGTTAAATATAAACCTAATTGCACGCCCGGTTCTACTGCTTTGGCTGCTGCAATAGCTGCGCTTTGTGAATGCGTAAATGGTTGCTCAGGCTGGCTATGCTCTTGGCTCATCATACAGGCTGTTAAAACAGTTAAGCTGATGGCTATCAATAGGTATTTAGAAAAAATAGAAAAATGCATGATTACGTCGATTCTCAAAAACAGACTTAAAACTTAGCAATAAAAATGCCACCTTTAGAATGAACTTTGACCCTAAAAATATATTCGGTTGTCAGTGTAGTTACCAACCCAGCAATCAATTCCTTGCCGCTTAATAGCCTCACAATCGGCTTTGGCATTTTTAAAGTACTTATAACGGCCAAACTTAAGGCGATAATAAGTATGCTCATTTACTTTAGCAACTTCGATATTAAGTATCGGTTTTCCTTGGAAGATATTCGGCGCACGCTTAACCATTTTTTTAAATGAATAGGCAAGGCTTTGTTCTGATTCAACAGACATAAGCTGTAAAGCAAAACTGTAATTGTGCTCAGGAAACTCCGTTTTGTTTGATGGCTCAGAGACAGAGTTGAGATCGATATCTTGAATCTGCTTAACATTTTCAACTGATTTATAGTTTATTGCTGCTTTATCTGGGCTCGTTTGAATTAGTACACTAAAAGTATCTGATTGCTTAAACGCTTTGTTAAAAAGGTAAGTAATATTAATATTTTTATTTTTAAGAATAGAAGGCAATGGGTTATTACTACAGCCAGCTACAGCTAGTAACACCATCAGGTATAAACTGTAACGCAAAGACTTTAAGTAACATTTCATAATCAGGATTCTTTAAAGTACCATTAAAATTAGCTTCTTATTAAAAGAAGAGCATATTGTTAGTACTTACCTGTACATCAACACTTAAAAGATAATTTGAGATATAAAACGTAACCACTAACGTATTAACGTTTCGACTATAACCTTTGTGTTAATTATTTTTGGAAAACAGCCATAAACGAAACTATTCATTTACATTCAATAGTAACAATGCGTTAAGACAAAGGTATATCAGAAAAATCCTTTATTGGGTAATGATCGACAATTGTAAGGTTTATGTAAATAATAAAAAAGTGCCATATAGGCACTTTTATGAAGTAATTTTTAACTAGAAATCTAAATTACTTATTTTACCAGCGACTTTATGAAGTCTGTAAGCTCACCTTTGAATTCATCACGACCCAGTGCAAACTCAACAATCGCTTTTAAATAACCAATTTTACTGCCGCAGTCATGGCTTTTACCTTTCATTGAGTAGGCATCGACAGTTTCTTTTTCCATTAGCATAGCAATCGCATCTGTTAATTGGATTTCATCGCCTGCGCCTGCAGGAGTTTTTGCAAGTAATGGCCAAATATTTTTGCTCAATACATAACGGCCAACAACAGCAAGATTTGAAGGTGCTTGCTCAATCGGAGGCTTCTCAACCATGTTTAAAATTGCAGCACTTTCACCTTGCTGGATTTTTACATCACCTAAGTCCACTACACCAAATTTATCTACTTCATTTTGCGGAACAGGCTCCACCATAATTTGGCTCTCACCTGTGCTTTCAAAGCGCTGGATCATTTCGGCTAAGTTATCTTTTTTAAGGTCGCTGGCCACATCATCAATGATCACATCCGGTAAGATAACTACAAATGGTTCATTACCTATGATAGGTGCTGCGCAGTTGATAGCATGGCCAAGACCTTTAGCTTCACCCTGACGAACTTGAATAATCGTTACATCTTTCGGGCAGATTGATTGTACTTCTGCAAGTAACTGACGCTTAACACGCTTTTCAAGCGTTGCTTCTAACTCAAAACTGGTATCAAAGTGGTTTTCTATTGAGTTTTTACTTGAATGCGTCACTAAAACAATTTCTTTAATTCCTGCAGAAATTGCCTCATTTACAACGTATTGAATCAGTGGTCGGTCAACAATAGGAAGCATTTCTTTAGGAATTGCTTTTGTCGCAGGTAACATACGCGTGCCAAGACCAGCAACTGGGATCACAGCTTTCATTGATTTCTCCTTAAATTTTATTGTTCTTACACTGAAAACGGATACTTAATTGCATCGTGACACTGATAACCTACTACTTCAAAATCGTCTTTTGTAACCCAGGTTTCAATGTCTTCAAGTGATTTAATGTTTGGGTTTATTTTTAATTCTGGTGACGCGAAAGGCTCACGCTTTAGCTGCACATCACGCATCAACTCAAGTTGGTTTTCGTAAATATGTGCATTGGCTATCTTATGATACGCCTTACCTGGTTTATGTCCGGTAATTTGTGCAACTAAAGCAAGTAGCACAAAACATTGTATCTGATTAAAGTTTAAACCTAGCGGCACATCGCAGCTGCGTTGGTATGAAGTTAAGTATAGAGTATCACCTAACAAAGAAAAGGTGTGCGTGTGCATACAAGGGCGTAAACAGCCTAGCTCAAACTCACCTGGGTTATAAAAAGTGACTATTTCACCGCGATCATCTATGCCTTTAGATAAGTTATTGATAACTTTTTTAAGTTGGTCTAGGTGACTACCGTCAGGGCGCTGCCAGCTGCGGCCTTGAACTCCATAGACACGCCCCATATCATCTTCACCACGACGATGTGGGTTTTCAAGCCAAGCTTTGTTTTCGTTTGCGTTTGCATTCCAAGTCATACAGCCGATATCACGAAACTGTGCAGCACTATCGTAACCTCGTAAGTAACCAAGTAATTCAGCTATGGCGGCTTTGTAAAAGCTTTTGCGTGTTGTAATTAGCGGAAACTTGTTATTCGCTACATCATACTCAAGATCAGCGTTAATAACGGTTAAACATTTGGTACCTGTGCGTTTATTCTCAACCCACACACCTTCGTCAACTATGCGCTGACATAAATCTAAATACTGTTTCATTGATTAGCTCATGTTATGCTTTGCTTGCCACGCTGTGTTGCGGCTTTTTATAGGCCCATATTAACAAACCAAGACCACCAATTACCATCGGCAATGACAGTATTTGCCCCATTGAAATAACGCCTGCGAATAAACCTAAATGGGCATCTGGCTCTCGGAAATATTCAACAATAAATCTAAACACACCATAGCCAAGCAAGAACACCCCAGCAACACTTCCCGCTGGACGAGGCTTTTTAATAAACCATTGTAAAATTAAAAACAGCACCAGACCTTCTAAAAAGGCTTCGTACAGTTGAGATGGATGACGAGCCTCTGGCCCACCTGTAGGGAAGATAAACGCCCAAGGTACGTCAGTCACTCGGCCCCACAGCTCACCATTAATAAAATTACCAATACGTCCTGCTAATAAACCGAGTGGCACTAATGGCACCACAAAGTCACCTACTTCAAATAATGACTTTTTACGTGTCCAAGCAAATATGGCGATTGCGGTAATCACACCTAAGGTACCGCCATGGAACGACATACCACCTTGGTCAATTCTGAATAAATACAGTGGGTTTTCAATAAAATAGCTGAACTGATAAAACAACACATAACCAATACGACCACCGAGTATCACACCGAGCATGCCGTAAAATAACAAGTCGCTTACTTGTTCTTTTGTCCAACCTGAGTTTGGTTTTTCAGCTTGACGATTAGCAAGCCACATTGCTAAAGCAAAACCAATTAAATACATCAAACCGTACCAACGTACGCTGAGCGGGCCTACCGAAAAAATAACCGGATCGATATCTGGAAATTGAAGAGCCATAAAATTAAAAACCTTTAACTAAACACCATTTTAAGCGCAATTATTACAAGTAATAGCGCGAATACTTTTTTTATTGTTGCCACTGGCAAGTAATGCGTGGCTTTGGCACCTATAGGCGCAATTAGCGACGAGGTAACCACAATCCCGACTAAAGCAGGTAAATACACAAATCCGGCAAATCCATCACTGAACGATGTTAATTGCCACCCAGCAGATACATAACCCACCGAGCCAAACAGCGCAATGACAATACCACATGCTGCAGCACAACCAATGGCCTTTTTAATATCAACAGAAAAATAATGCAGTAGCGGCACAATCAGCGCCCCACCACCAATACCTATTAGCCCTGACAACGCCCCCATTATGGCACATAAAAAGCCAAGAATAGGTCCTGAAGGAAGCGGCTTTTCACTGGCAGCTTTGGTGCGTGTTGATAACACCATTCTCAAGGCTATAAACACAACGCTCCCAGCAAAAACAAAGCGCAATAGTTGTTCAGGAATAAAGCTTGCTGCAAATCCGCTTATTAATGCACCCAGTCCAACCCCAGTCATGACCCAAGGAGCAATTTCCCACGGTACGTTAGCATTACGATGATGAGCAAGGGCTGAAGATGTCGAGGTAAAAATAATGGATGCTAACGATGTCGCTATCGCGATAACTAATACATGGCTTGGGTCTGCAACATCAAACGAAACCAGTAGCGCACTAAGTACCGGTACGATAATAAGACCGCCACCAATGCCTAATAAACCTGCTAAAAATCCAACCACACAGCCCAAAATTGCGCAGTACACCATTAAAAGTATTACGTCATGCATAGCACACTCATATATTCAATTTGTTATATACATATACTAAACTAATATATATACCCAAACCACCTCAAGATGCGAGTTTCAGTTGGAATTAAAAGCGATTTAGGCAAGGCATTGATTGCAAGTAATAGTGGTTCTATTGTTAAAATCAATAACGCAGTATAAATCGCTTTTAAACCAACCCTTTGGGCGCTTCACAGCACAATTTTCCCTCATGATTGACCTTGGCTTGGGGTGTAAAATAGCTCACCGAGCTGATGTTCAATCATAAAGTTACGCGTTAACCTAAGTACATGTTTTGCAGTGGGTTGTAATAAACACTCGGCAAGTAACTTTTCCATATCGCTAACATTTAAACGTCTAAGCACAAACTTAATTTTACTAATCGAAGAATAGTTCATACTCAAGCTTCGATAACCCATAGCAATAAGCAGTAATGCACCTTCTGGGTCGCCGCCTAACTCACCACATAAACTAAATGGCAGCTCATGCTGCTGACACTCTTGGACAATTTTTAACAGCACCCGAAGTACACTTGGGTGATAAGGATTAAACAGCTCTGCAACACGCGCATTTGACCGGTCAACTGCAAGCATATACTGAGTTAAATCGTTACTACCCACAGAACAAAAATCGACTTTTTGCGACCACTCTTCAAGCATAAATACGCTCGAAGGAACTTCCAACATTACACCGATTTCTGGTCGTTCAATTGCCTGCTCAGGATATTGCTCACTTAGTTCAAAATAGGCTTGTTCGAGCAGTTTTAATGATTCATCCACTTCTTCTGAGCCACTGATCATCGGCAGCATAATTTTTAGATTACCTAAACCAATATTGGCTTTAAGCATCGCCTTGAGTTGATCTAAAAATAGCTCAGGGTGGTCTAAGGTCACGCGAATACCACGCCAACCTAAAAATGGATTTTCTTCGGTTATATTGAAGTAATCTAAAACTTTATCGCCACCAATATCGAGTGTACGCATCACCACTGGATTGGGGTGATAACTAGTAAGCACTTCACGATACCAATTTTCTTGTTCTGACTGTGAAGGAAACTGACCTTTTTGCATAAACCAAGCTTCAGTACGATAAAGTCCAACGCCATCACAGAAAGGTTTATTGTCATGCTCTATATTTAACTCAAGTCCAGCATTAACTAACAAGCTTATATGTTCGCCATCACATGTAACAGCATCTAAACTTTGCTCTGCAAAAAAGCGATCATTCAATAGCGTTTCTTGGTATTTAAGTTGGCTATATTCCTGATGTAACACTTGCGAAGGTGAAATATATAAACGCCCTGCATAAGCGTCTAGAATCATTGGTTTACCTTCTAATTGCAGTAAAGGTAAATCTTCTATACCCCATATTGCAGGGATCCCCATTGCACGCGTTAAAATTGATGCATGACTGTTTGCAGCTCCATTGACACTCACCACCCCAGCTAAATGACCTTTTGGCACTTCTGCGAGCATGGCTGGTGTGAGTGTACTGGCAATTAAAATAGTCTCTTTAGGATAAGGCTTTGCTGCATGCTCTGTATTGACTAAGTGATGCAAAACCCTCAATCCAATATCTTTAACATCAACTGCACGCTCTTTGATGTATGGGTCTTGCATAGCATTAAACTGTGAAATTAGTTTTTCGATGACTATTTTAAGTGCACTTTTAGCGCTCCAGCCCTGCTGAAGTTGCGCTTCTACATTTTGCCCTAAGCTTTTTGCATCCAGTAACTGTTGGTAAACATCAAACACAGCAAGGGCTTCTTGCGGTATCGAATCACTGAGGGTCATTGATAAAGTGCTAAACTCATTTCTAGTGGCAGCAACCGCTTGAGTAAATAACTTACGTTGAGTGGTGATGTCTTCATCTTTTTGCAACTCAATAGAAGTAAAGTCTAGCTTTGGAATTACTACAAAAGCTTCGCCGATTGCTATACCGGGAGCACCAGAAACACCTTTTAAAACAGAAGTTTGATGAGAAAACTCATCTACCCTTAACAGCTCTTTTATTTCTGCATGGGCTAACTGAGAGGCAAGCTGCGCCGATAAAGTAATTAAAAACGATTCTTCATCAGGGCTAAATACTCGCGCCAGCTTCTGCTGAACAACGATAACACCCAAAACCTTTTTCTGATGCACCACTGGTACTGACAAAAACGCGTTGTAGCCTTCTTCATTAACTTCGGGTGAGAGTTTGAAACGTGGATGAGACTTTGCAAAAGCAATATTGATAGGCTCTTCGCGCTGCGCAACGAGACCTACAAGACCTTCAGTAAAGCCTATACGAAATTTACCGACCGCATCAGGGTTTAAGCCTTGAGTTGCCATCAGTACAAAATTGTCTTGACTATAATCTGCAAAATAAATCGAGCAGCACTGTGTTTGCATGGCATCTTTTACCATTTGCACAAAACACGCTAGCGCACTAGTTAAGTCCGCCTGTTGCGACACTGCCTCAGCAATTGATCTGAGCGTGGCTAACATGATGCTGCTCCTTTAATTTAAATAAGGTTACCCTTATCGTTTATGTCGCCAATGATCTTTGTGTTGCTCTCGTTTATTAAACGGCATTGCAAACGGGGCAAACTCTTTCATTACTCTACGATATACATCGCGCTTAAACGAAACAACTTGCCTAACCGGATACCAATAACTCACCCATCGCCAATCATCAAATTCAGGGTGATGAGTTTTAAGTAAATTTACATCTTCATCTTTACAACGAAGTTTCAGTAAAAACCATTTTTGTTTTTGCCCAATACACACAGGACTTGAGTCTCTGCGAATTAAACGCTTGGGTAATTTATAGCGTAACCAATGTTTAGAACTTGCGACGATCTCAACGTCTTCAGGAAGCAAGCCCACTTCTTCGTGTAATTCTCTGTACATGGTTTGCTCTGCTGTTTCACCGTCATCAACACCACCTTGGGGAAATTGCCAAGAGTGTTGACCATAGCGACGAGCCCAAAATACTTGTCCCTGATTATTGCAAATTACAATTCCGACATTGGCACGAAAACCTTCGGCATCAATCACCTTAGTGCCTCATTTGTAAGTCGATTTTTATTGATTGTTCCACATAACCTGCGATACAGCAAACACTTTACACCTAAGCCTAAATTAGATTGAAAATTTATTTTTTAACAAACATGTTTAATCAAGGCGTTACGATGTAATTATTATAAAAATACCCTATTTGATTAAAATAACTATTTACAACCGCATTTTTATCACCTTACCCACAGTTTGTGCATAACTTTTGTAAACCATGCCTAAATTGCAAACAAATCCACAATCCACAGTTAAAATATCCACTTTCTCCACAGAAACTGTGGATAAACATGTTTATATATCTGTATTTATACAAACAACTGACTAATTAATGAAATAGAAACAACACACAAAAACAATAATTAAATTAAATATCATATACTTAGACCTGGATATCCAAAAAATTAATTGGTTATTTTTAGCTCACACTTAACGTGCGCAAAAAACACTCAAACACAAAGATATCCACTAAGGCGCACATTTGCTATCATGATCCGGTTAATTAGACAATCAAATAAACGCCTTATGCGACCGATAAAACCCGCTTCTATAAATGAATTAATGCAACGTGTTGATGCTATAGCAGGCCTTACTTTAGGGCAATTAGCCGAGCAATATCATTTTAAAACACCTGAAGACTTGCTACGTGAAAAAGGCTGGACTGGGCAACTTATCGAATATGTGCTTGGCGCAACTGCAGGCTCAAAGCCAACGCCTGATTTTGAAGAATTAGGAATTGAGTTAAAAACTCTGCCCATTTCATTTAAAGGCAAACCACTCGAAACGACGTTTGTTTCTGTAACACCACTACTGAATGTAACTGGGATGAAATGGCAGCAAAGTACGGTTCGTAAAAAGTTGAATCATGTTTTATGGTTACCTATTTTAGGCGAACGCGAAATTCTACCTTTTCACCGCACCATAGGCAGCGGCTTTTTGTGGCAGCCAACGGCCGAGCAAGACGCACTCTTACAACGTGATTGGGAAGAACAAATGGAGCTAATAGCTCTAGGTCGAGTGGATGAGATTTCGGGCCACTTAGGCGATGTTATGCAAATAAGGCCAAAAGCAGCCAATAGCAAAGCGCTGACTGATGCAATTGGCCCGAATGGTCAAATAATACAAACCTTGCCTCGCGGTTTTTATCTAAAAACCAGCTTCACCGGCGAGATCCTAAAACAGCAATTTCAGCTTTAATTAAAATATAAAAAAACCTCCCGAAGGAGGCTTTTAAAGTCTAAATAGTTAGGGCTGATTACTGACCTTTCACTTCTTTAAGACCATTGTAAGGTGCTTTCTCACCTAATACTTCTTCAATGCGAAGTAATTGGTTGTACTTAGCAATACGGTCAGAACGGCTTAATGAACCCGTTTTGATTTGACCTGCCGCAGTACCCACTGCTAAATCTGCAATTGTTGCATCTTCTGTTTCACCTGAACGGTGAGAGATAACAGCTGTGAAGCCAGCATCTTTAGCCATTTTAATAGCTGCAAGCGTTTCAGTTAATGAACCGATTTGGTTGAACTTGATAAGGATTGAGTTAGCAATACCGTTATCAATACCACGCTTTAAGATCTTCGTGTTAGTTACGAACAGATCGTCACCTACTAATTGTACTTTGTCGCCAATTAGTTGTGTTTGGTGTGCGAAACCATCCCAATCAGACTCGTCTAAGCCGTCTTCAATTGAAACAATTGGGTATTGCTCAGTAAGGCCCTTAAGGAAGTGGTTGAATTCTTCAGAAGTGAATTTTTTACCTTCACCTTTAAGGTCGTAGATATTTGCTTCTTTGTCGTAGAACTCTGATGCCGCACAGTCTAGAGCTAGAGTGATATCTTTACCAAGCTCATAACCTGCATTTGCAACAGCTACCTTGATTGCAGCAAGTGCCGCTTCGTTTGATTCAAGGTTAGGAGCAAAACCACCTTCATCACCTACTGATGTAGAGTGACCTTCAGCTTTAAGTACTTTTGCTAAGCTGTGGAATACTTCAGCGCCCATACGTAACGCTTCACGGAAGTTTGTCGCGCCAACTGGCTGGATCATGAACTCTTGAATATCTACAGAGTTATCAGCGTGCTCACCACCATTGATGATGTTCATCATAGGTAATGGCATTGAGTAAACACCTGGTGTGCCGTTTAGATCTGCAATGTGCTCATAAAGCTCTACGCCTTTTGAGTTTGCAGCCGCTTTAGCTGTTGCTAAAGACACAGCTAAGATAGCATTCGCACCTAGTTTCTCTTTGTTTTCAGTACCATCTAAGTCAAGCATAACTTGGTCAACAGCTTTTTGATCAACTGCGTTTTGACCTTTAAGAGCTTCAGCGATTTCGTTATTGATATAGCCTACTGCTTTTAAAACACCTTTACCTAGGTAGCGTGCTTTATCACCATCACGTAATTCAAGCGCTTCGCGAGTACCTGTTGATGCACCAGATGGTGCTGCAGCACGGCCCCATGAACCATCAGCTAAATGTACATCAGCTTCAACAGTTGGGTTACCACGCGAGTCCATGATTTCGCGACCAATCACTTTTACGATTTCTGACATCTTGATTCCTCTTTTCCCGAAAATGGTGAGTTAGTGCCAGCTTTATTGCTGCTGGCTTTTAAAACAAATAAGCCGTGCATATAGCACGGCCTACTTAAATTACGATGACGCTTTTTGGTGAGTGTGTGCTGCTGCAACAAACCCTTCAAATAGCGGGTGACCATCACGTGGTGTTGACGTGAATTCCGGGTGGAATTGCGCGGCAATGAACCAAGGGTGATCTTTATTCTCGATAATTTCGACTAGTTTCTTATCTTCAGATAAGCCTGTGAAACTTAAGCCTGCTTTTTCAAGCTGCTCTACAAAGTGGTTATTCACTTCGTAACGGTGACGGTGACGTTCAACAATTTCGTCACTACCGTATACTTCACTTACTTTAGAGCCAGGTGTTAAGTGACATTTCTGAGCACCTAAACGCATAGTACCACCTAGATCAGATTGCTCATCACGGATTTCAACGTTACCGTCAGCATCTTGCCATTCAGTGATTAAACCAACAACTGGATGTGTTGATTTTGCGTTAAACTCAGTTGAGTTTGCATCTTCAAGGCCTGCAACGTTACGCGCATATTCAATAAGCGCTACTTGCATACCTAAACAAATGCCTAAGTAAGGAACTTTGTTTTCACGTGCATATTTAGCCGCTAAAATCTTACCTTCAACACCACGGCCTCCGAAGCCGCCTGGTACTAAGATAGCATCAAGGTGAGAGAGTAACTCTGTACCTTTGCTTTCTAAGTCTTGTGAATCAACATATTCGATGTTCACGGTTAGACGGTTTTTCAGACCTGCGTGCTTTAATGCTTCGTTTACTGATTTATAAGCATCTGGTAGTTCGATGTACTTACCAACCATACCAATCGTCACTTCACCCGTTGGGTTAGACTCTTGATATAACACTTGTTCCCACTCAGATAAATCTGCTTCTGGGCACTCAAGGTAGAAACGACGACATACGAAGTTATCTAGTTCTTGTGATTTAAGTAACGCAGGGATCTTATAGATGCTTTCTACGTCTGGTAATGAAATAACAGCTTTCTCTTCAACATTAGTGAAAAGTGCGATCTTCGCGCGCTCGTTATTTGGAAGTTTACGATCAGAACGACAGATTAAGATATCTGGTTGGATACCAATCGAACGTAATTCTTTTACTGAATGTTGTGTTGGCTTAGTTTTAACTTCACCTGCAGGGCCTAAGAATGGCACTAGCGTTAGGTGGATAAACAATGCGCGCTCACGGCCAATTTCAGTGCCAAGCTGACGAATTGCTTCTAAGAATGGTTGTGACTCGATGTCACCAACTGTACCGCCAATTTCAACGATTGCTACATCGCGACCTTCAGCACCGTCATATACACGTTGCTTAATGTCGTTTGTGATGTGTGGAATAACCTGAATTGTTGCACCAAGGTACTCACCACGACGCTCACGTCGTAATACATCTTCATAAACACGACCTTGTGTGAAGTTGTTGCGGCTAGTCATTTTGGTACGGATGAAACGCTCATAGTGACCTAAGTCAAGGTCAGTCTCTGCACCGTCTTCAGTTACAAATACTTCACCGTGCTGAATTGGGCTCATAGTGCCTGGGTCAACGTTAATGTAAGGATCCAGCTTTAAAATAGTCACGTTAAGACCACGTGCTTCTAAAATAGCGGCTAATGACGCTGCTGCAATACCCTTACCCAACGAAGAAACAACCCCGCCAGTTACGAAGATAAATTTTGTACTCATGCGAACCCTAGAATATCAGGAATTAAAAGGAATAATATAGAATCAAGACGGGGCGAAATTATAGCAAAGGGGCTGCTATCAATCCAGATAAAATTAGCAAATAAGTGCACAAAAAACGAGCTTGGTTACACTGTACCCAAGCTGTATCAAAACAGGCTCACTTGGCCTGCTTTTTAATGGCTTCCCATGCGTTGTCCATTTCTTCGAGACTGGCCGTTTCTAAACTTTGGCCACGTTCATCTAAGTAGGCAGCCACTTTTTCAAAGCGTGACGCGAATTTAGCATTGGCACTTCGTAATAATTGCTCAGGATCGTGTTTAATATGACGGGCTACATTTACCGTTGCAAACAGTAAATCGCCAAGCTCTTCTGCACTGTGTTCTGAATAAGGGTCATGAGCCAGCGCTTCTTTTACTTCGTCGACTTCTTCAGCGACTTTATCGAGGGCCCCATGATAACTTGGCCAATCAAAACCTAGGCTTGCTACGCGCTGTTGAATTTTCTTAGCTTTTGAAAGACCTGGCATCGCATCAGGAATATCCTGCCAAAGACTCATTTGAGGTGAAGTAGATTTTTCTGCTCGTTCTTGCGCTTTAATAGCCTGCCACTGCGCCGAAAGTTCTGCGTCCGACAGCTCACTTTGCTTTGCAAAGACATGCGGATGCCGACGAATTAATTTATCGTTTAGTGTATTTGCCACATCTGCAAAATCAAATAAGCCCTGCTCTTTAGCAAGTTGGGCATAAAAGATGATTTGAAAAAGTAAATCGCCAAGCTCACTTTTAAGCTCAGTGAGTTCACCTTTTTCAATGCAGTCTGCTACTTCGTAAGCTTCTTCGAGGGTATGCGGCACTATCGATTTAAAGTCTTGTTTTAGATCCCACGGGCACCCAGATTCTGGGTCCCGTAGTTTGGCCATAATTGATAACGACTGCTCAATGGCATGTTTATCACTCATTACGAATGACCACGCTTTGCATCATGTACACCTTCGATTTGGTGTAACTTAGACAATAATCGGTTAGTACTCGATAAGTCATGTACTTCAACCTGCATTGAAAACAGCGCAAGCTGCTTATCTTCAACGGTGTTGACATTCATGTTAAGCACATTCACCTTTTCGTTTGCAAGGACAGAGCTGATATCTCTAATAAGGCCTGAGCGATCTGTGGCTTCTACTTTAATAGTTAGTGAGTAAGAGCCATTTACATCGTCTGACCAACTTACTGATATCACCCGCTCAGGATGTTTATCACGAAGTTTTTCAAACGAATCACAATCCTCACGGTGAACTGCAATCCCACGGCCTTGAGTAATATAGCCAATGATTTCATCGCCCGGCACAGGTCGGCAGCATTTAGCAACATGGCTCATTAAGCTACCTACCCCATCAACAACAATGCCGTTTTTATCACCTGTGACACTTTTTGGTTTTTTAAACTTAATTTGTGGTTCGTCATCATCACGGTCACTAATAAAGTTTAATAATTGGTTTAAGCGAACATCACCTGCGCCTACCGCAACCATCAGGTCGTCAATGCCTTTAAGATTGAATCGCTCAATTGCTGGCGCAAGGTCTTTGGTTGTTAAGTCTAGTTTTTGCAGCTCGTTCTCTAATATTTCTTTACCGGCGCTCAAGTTTTTATCGCGATCAAGCTGTTTAAACCAATGATGGATTTTAGAGCGTGCTCGCGATGACTTAATATAACCTAGCGATGGGTTCAACCAATCACGACTTGGGTTAGGTTGCTTTTGAGTTAAAATTTCAACCTGATCACCGGTATTGAGCTGATGAGTAAAGGGCACGATTTTGCCAAACACTTTTGCACCAATACAACGGTGACCAACGTTTGAGTGAATGTAATAAGCAAAATCAAGTGGCGTCGCACCCAGTGGTAAATCGAAAATATCACCTTTTGGTGTAAACACATAAACTCGGTCTTCAACTACTTGATTTTTGAGCTCTTCCGCTAAGTCACTGCCATCAACTACTTCTTCTTGCCATTGTAGTAACTTACGTAACCAACTAATTTTTTGCTCATAGCCAGAACCACGTCCTGGCAATGCCCCTTCTTTATACATCCAATGCGCAGCAACACCTAACTCAGCATCTTGATGCATTTCGCTAGTACGAATTTGGATTTCAACGGTTTTACCTTCAGGGCCAAATACCACTGTATGAATTGACTGATAGCCGTTTTGTTTAGGTGTTGCGATGTAATCATCAAATTCTTTATTTAAATGCCGCCAATTGGTATGCACGATACCTAATGCTGCGTAACAATCTTGCAGGCGTTCCACCACAATGCGCATAGCACGAATATCAAACAGCTGATCGAATTCGTAATTCTTCTGCGCCATTTTTTTGTAGATACTGTAGATATGCTTCGGGCGGCCATACACTTCACCCTCAATACCCGCTTCGGCCAAGCGTGCTTTTACTAAAGCAACCATATTTTCCATATAGGCTTCACGAGCAAGTCGCTTATCATCGAGCTGTTTTGCGATATTTTTATAGGTGTCGGGGTGCAGGTAACGAAACGAAAGATCTTCAAGTTCCCATTTAAGCTGACCTATTCCTAAACGGTTAGCAAGGGGTGCAAAAATGTCACGTGTTTCTTTAGCGGCAATTACACGCTCTTCTTCACTGGCATCTTTAACATCACGCAAATGGCATACTTGTTCAGCGAGTTTTATCACCACTGCACGCACATCTTCAACCATGGCTAGCAGCATACGGCGGATATTATCAATTTGAACAGTGCCCTTGCCTTGATGGGCTAAGGTGCTGATGGTAGCCATTTGGCTTACACCTGTTAGTAATAACGCAACGTGATCACCAAGCTTTTCGGTCACAGTTTCAATCGAGATTTTTTCAGCTAGGAAATAAGGTGTTAAAAAAGCCGTGGCAAGTGAATCTGCATCTAAATTTAGCTCGGCTAAAATCTCTACCATTTCAATGGCTGTGTTTTCACGTTTTGCATCATCGCAATGCAGACACAATTGGTGAGCTTGCTCTAATAAGGTATGTTTGTCTTCTGTTAGCGCTAACAGCTCGATACGGCTGGCAAAATCACTCGGCTTTGTAAGCTGATGTGACTGTCTAGTGGCTACCATGTGCGCTTTACCTCCTGTGAAATAACGCCATCGTTTCAATATGCCCAGTATGCGGGAACATATTCATAAGCCCAATTTTTTCAATGCTAAAGCCTGCTTGTAAAATAAGTGCACTGTCACGGGCTAAAGTAACAGGATCACAAGAGACGTATAAAATCGTTTTAAACTGAGTAAGTGGTAACTGCTCTAAAATTGCCATTGCGCCAGTACGTGATGGATCAAGCACTAACACATCAAGTTCGGCACTAAACCAAGCAGCTGATTGCATTGATTTTGTTAAATCAAAACAATAAAAATCGGTATTCGACAATGAGTTAGTTTGCGCATTTTGTTTTGCTAATGCAACCGCAGAATCGACCCCTTCAACACCAATAACATATTTAGCATACTTTGCAATCAATAATGAAAAGTTGCCAATACCACAAAATAAATCTAATACCTGCTCATGACCTTGTAAATCAAGCCACTGTTTTGCTTGATGAAGCATAGCTTGGTTCACTTGGGGGTTAACTTGAATAAAGTTTTCAAGGCCAAATTCAAAGCGTAAATCATAAGCTGGTATCTGGTAGTACGGCATTGGATGGTCACTGTGATCAATTTCACCACTGTGTGATTGCCACACAACACGCCAGCTATATTCATCACACGCCGCTACGACAATGGCTTTTAACTCTGCATTAATAGCTTTGGTATGCCTAATAACCACAAAGGCCGCATTATCAGCTTCACATAATTGTAGGTGACTAATACTACTAAGACCTGAATGGCTGTTGATAAGAACATCAAAAACTGAAAAAACGTCTTTAAAAGTACTGCTCAGCACATCACATCTTTCAATGCTCACCAATTGTTTAGACCCTTGAGCTCGATACCCTACGCGCATTTTCTTTGCGGCTTTGTCATGCATTACAGCAATACGCGCAGAGCGACGGTAATGGCGCTCTTCACTGAGCAGAGGTGCTTGCCAATTTAAGTCATCAACTTTGGCAAACTTGCTAAACAGCTGACTAACCGCAGTTTGCTTTTCAACCAATTGTTGTTCTGCATTAAGGTGCTGTAACTGACAACCACCACAAATCTGATAATGCTGACAAAAAGGAGTAACCCTATGCACTGAGGCTGATAGTACTTTTTTACAATCAGCACTGGCAAAGCGTGCCTTATCTTCAATCAATAACGCTTTTACTTCTTCACCCGGCAAAGCACCATTAACAAAACAGACTTTACTTCCCTGCTTAGCAACGCCTCGTCCTTGATGGTCCATAGCAGTGACATTGAGGGTTAGCATTTTTTGCGAAACGGATTTCTTTTTGGCTTTGAAAATCTGTGCCATTGGGCAACACCTTAATTATTGATAAAGCGGGATTAAGTATATACTCTTAAACAACGATAATAATGATAACAACATTCTTTATGACTAAATTTGGCTTACGTGACTCAGTCTTAATACTTACACTTATACCGACTGTGATCATAGGCTTGTTGCTGGGCGGTTATTTTACAATAAATCGTTACATTGAGCTCGATGAAATTTTATATCAGCAGGGCGTTACTATTATTGAGCCCTTAGCCATTGCTGTTGAACAACCATTACTAAAGCGTGATAAAGCCTTACTAACCCGCTTAGTTAGCCATACTCATAACAAACACTCCCCTGCGATCCAATCAATTGCTATTTTCGATGAAAACAATGAGTTAGTGATTTTTAGTAAATATCAAAGTGAATTCAAAGAAATTGTTAAAAGCAATGTTAACAGTATGGATGGGATTCAAGTACACAACTCTGATCACTATCTAACATTTTCTACCGCCATTATTAATCATAGCCGTCAAGACACGATTTGGAATCATAATAGCTATCAAGCATCACTAGGTAATGTGGTGATCATGCTTAATAAACAACAAGCCATTATCGGCCAGCAACGCGCCTTACTGGTCAGTGGCGTGGTGATACTCATAGCACTAGTACTTGCGAGCGTATTAGCATTTAGGTTGACCCGCATGTTTATTCAACCACTTAATAAGTTAGTACTAGCTACCGACAAATTAATTGAAGGGAAAGTAGATACAGGTCTTGATAAAAAAATGTTTGGTGAGTTTGAGTTATTACGCACAGGCTTAAATACCATTTCAGAAACCATGGTAGTGCAACGTGATGAGATGCAAAAGCATATTGATCAGGCAACCTCTGATTACCGCGAGACCTTAGAACAATACGAAACTCAGAATATTCAGTTAAGTATTGCCAAAAAAGACGCGCAAGACGCTAACCGTGTTAAATCAGACTTTTTAGCCAAAATGAGTCACGAATTACGTACGCCTTTAAATGGTGTAATTGGCTTTACGCGTCAGCTTTATAAAACCCCGCTTAATAAGCATCAAAAAGATTACCTCGATACTATTGAGCTATCTGCAAATAGCTTATTAACGATTATCAGTGACATTTTAGACTTTTCTAAATTAGAAGCCGGTGCCATGGAGCTTGAGTCAATGCAATTCCAGCTCCGTGACAATATTAATGAAGTTATGACCTTGTTAGCACCAAGTGCACACGAAAAACAACTTGATCTATCGATATTTATCCATCCACAAGTACCTGACAATCTAACTGGCGACCCGACCCGCTTTAAACAAATTTTGATAAATCTTATAAGTAATGCCGTTAAATTTACTGAAAAAGGCTCAATCAAGGTTGATGTTGGCTACCGCTTATTAGATGAAGAGCGCGCCTCTATTTTAGTGTCTGTCACCGATACTGGTGTGGGCATCCCAATGGATAAACAAGATGCCTTGTTTACACCATTTGGCCAAGCAGACTCAAGTATCACCCGTAAATTTGGTGGCACAGGTCTTGGTTTAATCATCACCAAACACATTGTTGAAGCGATGAATGGTCGTATTACCCTGAACTCAGCACCTGGTAATGGCACCTGCTTTACATTCAATGCCGTATTCAGAACGCCAAGTAACTCAATTACTAGTGACTTACCGACCCAATCATTGATTAATAAACGTATTCTTTACCTTGAGCCTCATGAGCATACACATCAAGCAACCTTATCGCTTTTACATGAATGGCAAACTCGCGTTACCGCTTGTATAGATGAAGAAAGCTTCTTAAATGAGATCAATAAAGACTTCAGTTACGATATTTGTATCATTGGTCATACCGCCACAATTGACGATATGCAGCAACTTAAGAGTTATGTAAAAGCAGTGCGCCCAGTCACTGATTATTTATATATTATGCTCAATACGGTCTCGCACAATATGCGCGAAGCCTTTGTGGGTAGTGGCGCAGATGCTTGCTTAAGCAAACCACTTAACCATCGTAAATTATGTGAAGTACTTGCTGCCCCTTATCGTCTTGACCATCCAGTGCATAACATTGAACAAGGCACTGAAAAGTTATTACCTCTAAAAGTACTAGTTGTAGACGATAATGATGCCAACCTAAAGCTTATTTGCACCTTACTTGAAGAACAGATTGAGCTAATTGATACGGCACACAACGGCTCACAAGCCTACAGTCTAAGTAAAAGCCATAAGTATGACTTGATCTTCATGGACATCCAAATGCCAATTATGGATGGTATTACCGCATGTAAACTTATCCGCGAGTCATCTCTCAATGAAGATACGCCAATCATTGCAGTTACTGCTCACGCATTAGCGGGTGAAAAAGAACAGCTGCTTAAAGATGGTTTTAAAGGTTACTTAACTAAGCCTATTGATGAAGATATGCTAAAACAAATAATTAGCGATCATAGCCCACAATCGCCGATTAATCGCGAACGAAGCAAAGCTGCCACAGTTGACTCAGAACCTCCATTTGAAAGTGCCCGCCTTGATTGGCAATTAGCGCTACAACGCGCTGGCGGTAAAGAAGAGTTAGCACTAGAAATGCTCAACATGTTGTTACTCAGTGTACCTGAAACCTTACGCCTACTTAATGAAGCTATAGAAAAAGAAGATTGTGAACATGTACTTAGCATAGTGCACAAATTCCATGGCGCGTGTTGTTACACCGGCGTACCAAAACTAAAATCACTTGCCGAAACACTCGAAACATCACTAAAAAGCGATTGCGATTTAAATTACATTGAACCTGAATTGTTTGAGCTGATTGATGAGCTAAATAATTTGTTAAGTGATGCAGGTATGGTTGAGCCGCAACGATAAAAAGCACTCAAAAAAGATATAAAGGAGTATATTAATGAAAAACTATCTAATTCTAGCTGGCTGTTTACTTGTGTTTGGCTGTACTTCAACTACAAATAAACCAATGGAACTAGAGTATGCGGATTTAGCTGTTAGCTATGATGAATTAAAAGCAACAAAATGGCAGCAACTTGAGCGTTTTCCTGCCAGATATCCGAAAAAAGCGGTGCTCCAAGCAGCAGAAGGCTGCGCGACCATTGAGTATGTCATTACGCCAAAAAATGAGATTGAAGATATTCGAGTAATAGCCTCTACAAACCCTGTATTTGCCAGTGCGGCAAAAGATGTTATCACTAATTGGCATTGGAATGAGCTTGCGAAAAATATTACTGATAAAGCTGTGAAAACCCAAACCCGCTTTGATTTTTGTTTTGATACACCTGAGCAATCTTGCAAAGCACTCAAGCCTAACTATTCATGCCCTAGTAACGATATTATTTATTCTACGGGTACACGCGTTGTTAAATATACGAGGTAACTTGCTTTGTACTTTATCTTACTTATCGTCTTTAGTGCTAGTTCACTCACTTGGTTTTTTCTCCGCTATAAAAAACTAAGTATTGAAGCTAATAATTACGTAAAAACCAATTACACAGAGCAGTGGCAAACATACGAAAGCCAAGCCCGCTTAATGAAAGCAAAACCTAACTCAATTGTGTTTCATTCAATCAAGAAAGGCGAATTGTCGGCAATAGATGATGGTGTTTTAAAAAATTTTAAGAAAAAACATCAGTATTTAGTCGCCCTACTTTGCCTTTCACCTTGGCTAGCTTCATTGCTTGCACAATTGATAGTTTACTTAAGTAAATAAAAAGCGCGGTGGATATCGCATCCATCGCGCTCTCTATTCAAAACTTGCCAGCGCCAATAAAGGGCTGACAGATTAAAGCGTATGTTTACAAACGCGCTTCAATCATCAGGCGCTTCATATCGCTTACTGCTTTTTCTAAGCCATCAATCGCTGCACGCGCAATAATCGCATGACCAATGTTTAATTCGTAAATTTCTGGCATTGCAGCAATTGGTTTTACATTGTGATAATTAAGACCATGGCCTGCATTAACAATTAAACTCAAGCTATCGGCATATTGTACGCCGTTACGAATACGTTCAAGTTCTGTGTGAAGTTCTTCGTCATTCTCTGCATCGGCATAAGCACCTGTGTGAATTTCAACGTATGGTGCATTACAAGCTTTTGCAGCGTCAAGTTGTGCATTGTCAGCATCAATAAATAACGAAACCTTAATTCCCGCAGCTGTCAGTTTTTCTGTTGCTGCTTTTACCTTTTCAAAATTACCCACAACGTCAAGACCACCCTCAGTAGTTAGCTCTTCACGTTTTTCAGGCACTAAACAAACATAAGCAGGTTTTACTTCAAGGGCGATGCCGATCATTTCATCAGTGACTGCAATTTCAAGATTCATACGTGTTTGAATCGTTTTTGCCATCACATATACGTCACGGTCTTGAATATGACGACGGTCTTCCCGCAAATGGATGGTGATACCATCTGCACCAGCATGCTCTGCAACAGCTGCGGCATGCGCAGGATCTGGGTAACTCGTGCCACGCGCTTGGCGTAAAGTGGCAATGTGATCAACGTTTACACCAAGAAGAATATCTTTCATTTTTTTACCTGTTTAAAACAACGATTCAAGGCTGCTCATCAGCCTACTTAATAAATAACTCACGGCTTTTTAATGGCTTTTTGCCAAGTAAAGGCTTGAGTAAGTATCGACTTAATTGCTTTGCCATATATAACACATCAGGGGCGCTAAAGTCATGAGCTGCTATAGCATTTAATTGCTTACCTGAAAAGCCACTATGGGGGTCGTCATGCAGCAAGAAACCGTATTCAGCAAAGTACTGATAATTTGCTGCATCGTTAATTACATCACCTTCAGCATCAACACTAAAATCTACGCCATATCCAAGCATCTCTAACAGTTGAAACTCATAAGAGCGTAGTACAGCTTGTAGGTTTTTAGTCGTTGATAATTCGTCGAGATGCTTCTTATAAAGATGATAAACACTTTCCATCGGCTCATTTATAGGTACGATACGGTTGGTTAATTCGTTCAAATAAAAACCGCAATAGAGTTGAGTACCCGACAGTACGGTTTGCCCGCCATGGGGCTCAAAACGATTGATGTATTTTAAATCTGACTTACCGCTGTATTGCACGAGCAGAGATTGAAAAGGTTGTAGTTGTGCTTTATGTTTAGTGGCCTGGCGACCACTAATGCGCGCCAGCATTCTCAGCTGACCTACGCCTTCTACCAGCATATCAAGCATTACTTGCGAGTCACTAAAAGGACGTCGGTGCAGCAAGTATGCTGTGTAGAATTCGCTGTCCATGGCGTGTAAGACTTTACTTAGTCTTCACCATAGCCAAGGCTACGTAGCGCACGCTCATCGTCAGCCCAGCCAGACTTCACTTTTACCCAAAGTTCTAAAAAGACTTTGTTATCCAGCATGTCTTCAAGGTCTTTACGAGCTTCACGGCCAATCACTTTCAACTTTTCGCCTTTATTGCCGATCACCATGCGTTTTTGCGTTTCACGCTCAACAAGGATCAAGCCATTAATTTGCCAAACACCGTTTTCTAGCCATTTAAACTGCTCGATTTCAACGGTGACTGAATATGGAAGCTCATCACCCATAAAACGCATCAGCTTTTCACGAATAACTTCTGCCGCCATAAAGCGCATTGAACGGTCTGTTACGTAGTCTTCAGGAAAGTAAAACTCACAAAGCGGTAAACGCTTTTTCACTTCATCTTTGATTAAATCAATATTTTTACCCTGCTTTGCAGAGACTGGCATAATAGCCACAAAATCAAATTTACCACCCAAAAACTGCATGTGCGGAAGCACTAAATCACGGTCTTTAACTTGGTCAATTTTATTCATAACTAATAACACTGGACGACCACTTTGACGTACTTTGTTTAGCACCATCTCATCATCTTCATTCCAGTGTGTGCCTTCAACCACAAAGATTATAAGTTCTACATCGCCAATTGAGCTTGATGCAGCACGATTCATTAAACGGTTAATAGCGCGTTTTTCTTCAACGTGTAAGCCAGGTGTATCCACATAAACAGCTTGGTATTTACCTTCGGTATGAATACCCATGATACGGTGACGTGTAGTTTGTGGCTTACGAGAAGTAATCGACACCTTCTGCTCAACAATATAGTTAAGTAAGGTTGATTTACCTACATTTGGGCGGCCAACAATGGCAACCATCCCGCAGTGCGTGTCTAGCTCTGCAGGTTCTTTGCTAATTAAATCATCAAGATTCATTTTTAAGTATCTTTAAGGCTTTTTCAGCGGCTTTTTGCTCAGCTTTACGACGAGAGCTACCTACTGAGATAATGCTATCCATCCCTTCAACAATACATTCAACCGTGAATGTTTGATTGTGCGCTTGGCCTTTTGTATCTATTACAGTGTAGCCAGGTAACGATAATTTGCGCGCTTGTAAGTATTCTTGAAGTAATGTTTTAGGATCTTTTTGATTTAAGCCCGGCGAAATTGCGTCAAGACGCGACTCGTACCAGCTTAAAATTAACTCACCACATTGTTCAATGTTTGAGTCTAAGAACACTGCCCCAATAATCGCCTCAACGGCATCAGCTAGGGTTGATTCACGGCGAAAACCACCGCTTTTAAGCTCACCTGGACCTAAGCGTAAGTAATCGCCTAAGCCAAATTCAAGGCCGAATTCAGCTAATGTTTGACCACGAACTAAGGTCGAACGCATACGGCTTAAATCACCTTCGCGTGCTTTTGGAAATTTAGTATATAGCGCATTTGCAATCACAAAGCTCAAAATTGAGTCGCCAAGAAACTCTAAGCGCTCGTTATGTTGGCCTTTATGACTACGGTGCGTCATTGCCTGCTCAAGCAAAGCTTGATCAGTAAATGTATAACCTATTCTGTTGTATAACTCTGTTACGTTTTTTTTCATCGTTACTGAATATTACCTAGGCGTTCAAAGCGAACACCAGTTGGAACCCAGCCTGGTAAAAAGTCATCTGGGCCATTTTCAAATTCAAAACTCATCCATATAAAGACGGCTTTACCTACCAAGTTTTCTTTAGGTACAAAGCCCCAAAAGCGACTATCTTGGCTATTATCACGGTTATCACCCATCATGAAATAATGATCGGCAGGAACAACCCACTCGTCTGAGCGTGTACCTGGTTGTTGATAATAACGGCCTTTCATTTCAGGAGCTTGCGGGTTAATCAAAATATTATGATTTACTGTGCTTAGGTTTTCTTCTAAACGCACTAAATTCATAGAACCCTGCTTGAACTCGTCACTATTGAGGATTTCCATATCAATTTTGTTGTATTCATTACACAGCAAATCACCTTGCTGAGTCACACCTTCGGCGCATTTCGGCTGAATATAAAGGTGCTTATTGCGATATACAATTTTATCGCCTGGTAAACCAATCGTACGTTTAATGTAATCCACACGCTCGTCTAATGGGTATTTAAATACCACAATATCACCACGTTCAGGTTCATCAACGTCAACTAACTGACTACGCCAAATTGGATCTTTGATGCCATATGAGTACTTCTGTACTAAAATGAAGTCACCCACCAATAAGGTTGGCATCATTGAGCCCGATGGAATTTGAAACGGTTCAAAAATGAAAGAGCGGAAAATAGTAATTGCCGCAATCATTGGAAAAATTGATTTAGCCGTTTCAGTGATACTTGGCTCAGGCGCAATTAATGCAGCAGTTTCTTCGTCTAACTCACCACCTGCCGCGTTTTGAGCAAGGGCAATGCGTTGCTGACGCTTTGGCGCAAACATAAAGTGGTCAATTAACCAAATTAATCCTGAGCCTAGCGTTAACAACACTAAGAAAATAGAAAAGTAACCCGCCATGCATTAATTCCTTTATTTACTTCTAATTATTTACCAACTTTAAGGATAGCTAAGAATGCATCTTGAGGTACTTCAACGTTACCTAGTTGCTTCATTCGCTTTTTACCTTCTTTTTGTTTTTGTAGCAGTTTTTTCTTACGACTCACGTCACCACCGTAACATTTCGCGATTACGTTTTTACGTAATTGCTTAACTGTTGTACGCGCAATAACATGCTGCCCAATCGCTGCTTGAATCGCAATATCAAACTGCTGACGTGGAATTAAGTCTTTCAGTGCTTCAGCTAACTGACGACCACGTGATTGTGCAATATCGCGGTGTACAATAATAGCTAACGCATCAACGCGCTCACCATTAATCAATACGTCAACACGTACCATGTCTGAAGCTTGGAAATGTTTAAAGTTATAATCAAGTGATGCAAAACCACGGCTTGTTGATTTTAACTTATCGAAGAAGTCCATTACTACTTCAGCCATCGGTAATTCGTACGTCACCGCAACTTGCTTACCATGGTAGCTCATTTTAGTTTGCATACCACGCTTTTCAACACAAAGCGTAATTACGTTACCTAAAAATTCTTGCGGTACTAATATGTTAGCTTCAACAATTGGCTCACGGATTTCAAGAATATTATTCACCGGCGGTAAGTCAGACGGGTTATCTATCTGTTTAGTTCCGTCTTTAGTCTCTACTTCGTAAATTACTGTTGGTGCAGTTGTAATAAGATCAATGTCGTATTCACGCTCAAGACGCTCTTGGATGATTTCCATGTGAAGCATACCTAAGAAGCCACATCGGAAACCAAAGCCTAGTGCTGTTGAGTTTTCTGGCTCGAAGAATAACGAAGCATCGTTCAAACTCAGTTTATCAAGCGCATCACGGAATGATTCATAGTCATCAGATGAAATTGGGAACATACCTGCGTAAACCTGTGGTTTAATACGCTGGAAGCCTGGTAAGCGCTCTGGAGCAGAGTTACGCTGTAAAGTAATAGTATCACCTACTGGTGCACCATGAATTTCTTTAATACCCGCAATTACGAAGCCAACTTCACCGGTTTTCAAGATGCCCGTGTTAGTTTGCTTTGGTGTAAAAATACCTACTTTATCTGCGATATGAACTTGATCATTCGACATGATCTTAATTTTATCGCCTGAGCGTAATTCACCGTGTTTAATACGTACTAATGATACAACACCTTGGTATGGGTCAAACCATGAGTCAATGATAAGCGCTTGTAGTGGCTTATCTTTGTCGCCTTCTGGTGGCGGGATATCTTTAACAATGATTTCGAGTACTTCTTCAATACCAATACCTGTTTTAGCACTACATTGCACAGCATCTAGGGCATCAATACCAATGATGTCTTCAATTTCTTCTGCTACACGAAGTGGATCAGCTTGTGGTAAGTCGATCTTATTTAGAACTGGAATAACTTCTAAGTCCATTTCAATTGCTGTGTAGCAGTTAGCTAAGGTTTGTGCTTCTACACCTTGACCCGCATCAACAACTAAAAGTGCACCTTCACAGGCTGCAAGTGAGCGTGATACTTCGTATGTGAAGTCAACGTGTCCTGGCGTGTCGATAAAGTTTAACTGGTATGTTTCGCCGTCTTTAGCTTTATAATTTAGCGTTACACTTTGCGCTTTGATGGTAATACCACGCTCACGCTCAATGTCCATTGAATCTAACACCTGCTGCTGCATTTCACGGTCTGTTAAACCACCACAAACTTGGATAAGACGGTCAGAGAGAGTCGATTTACCATGGTCAATATGGGCGATGATCGAAAAATTACGGATATGCTTCATAAACTGGATTCTAAACTTCTATATAAAATGGACTAAGTGTATAAAGCGGCAATTTTACATTTAATTGGCTTTAATCACCATCTATTTGAGTGAAAGGAATAGCAATTGGGTGAATTTTTATTACTTTAATATCATGCTTTAGGCTCTTAACCCTTGATTTAGCTATCACATAGCCCGTTAAGCCACCAATGACGGCTGCTAAAATTTGCCAGCCTTCAGCAAGCGAAAAAGCCGCAAATGCGATTAAAGCAAACCCTAAACTAAACAAAAGTGGTAGCATATAAACAGCCATTGCATGTTTGACCAAGTGGCTATCATCGAGTGCCAAGGTTACTTTTTGCCCTACCTGTAGCTCTTTTTCGAATGTATACGGAAAGGTTTTTTTTGCTGTTCCGAACAGCTTAGCAAAGACCTGCGAACCGCAGCGACCATTACAGCCTGCGCAAGCTTGCTTTTGCTCTGCTTCTAAATTCGCTGTCGTGCCTTTAACTGACACGACAGAGAGTGTTTGTTCAATCATAATTTAAAGAGGTCGCGCTACCGACTCTGCTATAGCTTTGGCTGTCATAGCTGGGATATTACCAACAACCGATACATCAAAGCTACCACCATTGTGAACATAGACCGTCGTCGCACCTGATGTTAAAGCACCACTTGCACGTTTACCGGGTAAGGGTCTTTGAATAAAAACAGATACTTCAACAAACCCATCTGAATATAAATAATAGTCAGCAAGTTCATTGTTTAAGTCGAGTTTATGACGGTCTGATTTTAACAGCTTAAAGCCATCAGGGAGCCAGCCAATTTTCCAATCATTCGCTGCGCCGTCGCTATCACTGGCAATATCATTCGTTGAAAGCACAGCAGGAAACTCACGGTTTTGCATTTCAACTAACATCGGCGCAGGTTGCTCTGTAACGCTAATATGAGTTAGTTGTAATTGCTCTAGCATCTCACCTTTGTGATTTACATAGGCTGATTTAAGTAACAACGAAGACTCTGTATCAAGCCAGATCCAATAGTTATATTTGTATTCATCTTTAGATTCGATGCGCACTAACTGTGCAGAACGACCAGCAATACGACCTTTTCCGCCAAGAACAAAGTCATAATGAGCACTTAGTCTATCGATGTCTTTAAAAAGCACTTCGGGAATAGGTCCAGCTATAGAGTCTGTTTTGACTGAATAAGGCTCAGAATGCGGTTCAAAATAAGTAACTTGATCATCAACACGCACCATTTCAAGACCAGCACCGTTAAGCAAACTTAAATGCTCAAGTTCGATATCATTTTGTTTTGCATGTAACCATCGATACGGTTCCATCGCTTGGCCTTTTACAACTACAAACGATGCATCAAAATTGCGAGTATGAACGGCCGTAGCCATATCATGTAACAATGTTTTGGCGGGATTTTCGTCGCTAGCAATGGCAGGGGCCGTTAATACCAGCGACAAAATAAAAGTAAAAACTTTCATTTAATTAGTTTTTTTCCTCTTCTGCATTTTCTGCAGTTTGCGATTCTTCTAGCGAATATGCAACACGCGCTTGACGTTGATGTTCAAGAACTAATGCACCAATACGTTGCTGTTGTAATTCACGTAAACCTTGCTGAGCATTCTCTAACGCAGGTTGCTCAGATGAGTAACTTACCGGAGAAGCCATACCAGTTAACGGTACTGTTTGTAAGGTTGGAATGTCATTTTGTGGTACTTCGGTGTTTTGTGGCAAAGTTTGTACGCCCACAATCGCAAACATAGCAACACTGGCAGCAATTGCCACTTGGGCAAATGGACGACGCCAATTAAATGCTACTACGTTATCTGTGCCTGTTGCCGCCACGATTTCTTCGCTTTTTGGTACCGTTGTTTTATTCGCGAAATCAGCGTATACAGGTTCTTGCTCAAGTGCTTCAGCCACTGCATCTGCAATGTCAAAGTTAAAAGCGTTATTATTTGCCTCAGCACGCATTACATCACCAATCATTGCGTAACGACCAAATGTAGACACATCGTCGTTTGTGATCGCTTGATCAGTTAACTGCTGCTCGCCGTCAAGTAACGCGGATAACTGCTCATTATCCAACTTGTTAACGTCTGCTTTTGTCATACTAAGACTCACCTATTAATGGATTCAATTTATTATCAATCGCCTCACGGGCACGGAAAATACGTGAACGTACCGTTCCCACAGGACAATCCATAACCACGGCTATTTCTTCATAGCTCATACCTTCAATTTCACGAAGGGTAATCGCGGTTTTAAGATCTTCAGGCAAACTATCAATCGTATTAAAAATTACAGCACGTACTTCGTCACTTAATAACAGGTTTTCTGGCGATGCGTTTGAACGCATAGCATCAGCACTGTCATAAAACTCTGCCTCTTCGGCATCAACATCGTTAGCTGGGGGCTTACGGCCCTGAGCAACTAAGTAATTTTTAGCACAATTTACGGCGATACGGTATAACCAAGTATAAAAGGCGCTATCCCCTCTAAAGTTAGGCAATGCACGGTAGGCTTTAATAAAGGCTTCTTGTGCGACATCAGCAACATCACCTTGGTTTGATACATAACGTGAAATCAAACCTGCAATTTTATTCTGATATTTTCTAACTAATAGGTTGAAGGCGTTTTTATCTCCTTGCTGGACCCTTTTAACTAGCGCTAAATCCAAATCCTGCTCGCTCATTCGAGCCGGTACTCCTCTGTTTGATTCTTGCTTGCTATTCATATACTCGCCATTGTTTACACAAACTCTGACTGCACCATGAATATAAAAGTTCAGTTTAAAATGATTTTTTTATAAAATAGCACGCAAATAAATTGAGTCATACCAATCTTATTACACGGAAATCCTAATAACTGCCTAAAAATCAACGGTTATCTATATTAAATTCACAATTCAAAACAGTTAACAATAAACTGTTTATGTGACGATAAAACTAATAAGATTGGTATAACGTATTAAAATGACTAATAGTGTTAAAGCAAATATGGTACATATACGTATACCACATAAAAATTTATTTGCTCAAACTTTTGGCACTACTAGCCGAGCATTGTAACCGCAAAGACCACAGACATGAACCAAAATAAACATCACATTACTGATGTCGCTATCATTGGCAGCGGCGCCGCTGGCCTTTCTCTTGCTTTATCTCTAGCTAATCACTGTAAAGTGACAGTACTTAGTAAAGGAGCGTTAACCGAAGGTTCTACCTTATATGCTCAAGGTGGTATTGCAGCAGTATTTGACAAAAAGAATGACAGCATTGAATCTCATGTTGAAGACACGTTGGATGCAGGTGGCGGGTTATGTGACCGCGACGCAGTCCACTACACCGCTAGCAATGCTAAAAAGTGTTTAAAGTGGCTCATTGAACAAGGCGTGCCTTTTGATATGGAATTTGATTCAAAAGGTAAAGAACGTTTCCATTTAACCCGCGAAGGCGGTCACAGCCATCGTCGCATATTACATGCTGCTGATGCTACAGGTCGTGCAGTACAAACGACCTTAATTAGCCAAGTTCAAGCACACCCTAATATCACCCTATTAGAAAACTACAATGCCATTGATTTAATCACTGATAAAAGCCTAGCTAAAAAAGGCAAACATGTTCATGGCTTATATGTTTGGAACTGTGTCGATAAAAAAGTTGAAACAATTAAAGCAAAGTTCGTTTCACTTGCAACAGGTGGTGCAAGTAAAGTGTACTTATATACCTCTAACCCTGATGTATCCAGTGGTGATGGTATCGCTATGGCATGGCGCGCTGGGTGTCGTGTCGCTAATATGGAGTTTAATCAATTCCACCCAACTAGTTTATATCACCCAGAACTGCAAAACTTTTTAATCACAGAAGCAATGCGAGGTGAGGGAGCTTACTTAAAACGCCCTGACGGCACCCGCTTTATGAAAGATTTTGACGAACGCGGAGAACTTGCTCCTCGCGATATCGTTGCTCGCGCTATCGATTTTGAAATGAAACGCCTTGGCGCGAACTGTGTATACCTTGATATTAGTCATAAAGAAAAAGATTTTATCATTGAGCATTTCCCGACTATCTACGCAAAATGCTTAAGTGTTGGTCTCGACATTACCAAAGAAGCCATTCCGGTAGTACCCGCTGCACACTATACCTGCGGTGGTGTTATGACCGACTTCAATGGCCGCACAGATTTAGACAACCTTTATGCGGTTGGCGAAGTAGCTTACACAGGCTTACATGGTGCTAATCGCATGGCCAGTAACTCACTACTTGAATGTATTGTATTTGCTCATGCTGCCGCAAAGGATATTTTAAGCAAAATAGATTCAAGCCCAGCCCTTGAAGCTTTACCACTATGGGATGAAAGTCGTGTAACTAACTCAGACGAAGAAATTGTTATTACCCATAATTGGCATGAGCTAAGATTATTTATGTGGGATTACGTCGGTATTGTCCGTTCTACAAAACGCTTAGAGCGCGCGCTTCACCGAGTAGAGTTACTACAGCAAGAAATTCATGATTACTACGCTAACTTTAGGGTTACAAATAATTTGTTAGAACTTCGAAACTTAGTGCAGGTCGCAGAGCTTATTATTCGCAGCGCACTTGAGCGCAAAGAAAGCCGTGGCCTTCATTACACTATTGATTATCCTGAGCAAAACGAGAATCCCACACCAACAATTTTAACCCCTAAGACGGTTGCTGCACTGCAATAATCGCACGCTTTAACCGCGAATAACTCATTTCATCAACACTGGCTGCATTAATTATCAGCCAGTGTGATTTATAAAACCCCGCCAGCCTTATCACTACAAAATTAGCAAACACATAACTTTTAGCCATTATCTGGCCTTGAATTTTAAGATTGTCGTTCACGAACCTAAGCTCTGTTTGCTCTAAAATAATAACGCCATTTTCAGGCTGTGCATGTTGGGCTTTTTTAAAACACAGAATGGCTAGAAAAAGACAAGCTAAACACGCCAAAAGCTGAGCGAAAACATGCTGGTAAGCAAAGCATAATATGATGGCTATCAAGCAAAAAAAGACCACAAAGGGTTTGTGGTCTGTGGTGTTATTTGTAACGGTAAATCTATACACGAACTCGGTCTAAAATTAACGCGACCATACCGTTTAGCTCTGGGTCCTTACACTCTTCGTGACCCATAAACCATGCGAATAAATCAGGATCATCGCACTCAAGTAAGCGTTGAAAAACAGCTTGCTGTTCTTTTGATAGTGAGTCAAACGCTTCTTCAACGAATGGCATAAATAAAACATCTAGTTCTAACATACCGCGACGGCATGCCCAACGAATACGTTCTTTACTGTGAATTTCAGTCATTTTAAACCTCGTACTTATTTGTCTGCAGTTTACCAAATTGCTATCGAATAAACAGCTATTTAAATTGCTACCCTAACTAAGTTATCATTAGCGCTCATTCATATCGTAAAGAAGGTTTTTATGTCGACTGTTTACGCATGTCCTTTATCTTATTCACTTATCAGCCTGACAGGCAAAGATAAGTTATCTTACCTTCACGGACAAATCACGCAAGATATCAACAAGTTAAGCAATGATAACTTCCTTTGGGCTGGCCACTGTAATGCAAAAGGCAAGCTTTGGGGTGTGTTTAGGTTGTTTTCTCACCTTGACAGCTATTACCTGGCAGCTTCAAAGCCTGAGGTAGAACAATCTCTAGTCGAGTTAAAAAAATATGCTGTATTTTCGCAAGTAGAAATTCAGCAATCTGAAAAACAGCTAATTGGCTTATTAGGTGATGACCTAACAGCGGCTTTAGAAACCTTAGCAATTACTTTTGATGATGAGCATAGCGCAGTAGATTTTGCTGACGGTAAAGCCCTCAAGCTTGCAAATAACCGCGTATTACTTATGGTCAATGATGAGTTTAGCTTACCTGATAACGTAATAGCGCTTGAAGATGACGCTCCATGGCAACAAGCAGCTATTGCTGCTGGTGAGCCATCATTAAATAGCGATGCTATTGGTGAATACGTACCGCAAATGGTTAACTTGCAAGCGCTCGGTGGTATCAGTTTCAGAAAAGGCTGCTACACAGGGCAAGAAACCGTAGCCCGTATGAAATACCTAGGCAAAAATAAACGTGCTATGTATATCGTGTCAGGCAAAGCTGAAGGCTTACTTGATGAGCTTGAGCTTGAAACACAAATGGGCGAAAACTGGCGCCGTGCCGGCAAGCTTATCAGCCAAAGTTATAATCAACAAACGCAAACCTTAATGGGTCTGGTTGTGCTTCCTAACGATAATGAAGCAGGCCAAATTTTGCGGGCAAAACACCTCCCTCAGGTAGAGTTATCAATTCAAGCTCTGCCTTACTCTCTCGAAGATGAATAAATAGGAATGACTATGATCGTAGCAGCAAACAAAGTGGTAAAAATGCATTATTCAGTATTGGATAATAACAAAAACACCATCGACAACTCTTTCGATGGTGAGCCACTAGTGTTCATCGTTGGCACAGGTTACTTAATTCCAGGCCTCGAAAATGCGCTATTAGGTAAAGAAGCAGGCGACACATTCAGCGTAACCGTTGAACCAGAGCAAGGCTATGGTGAGCGTCACGATGACCTAATGCAAGCAGTACCAAAATCAATGTTTGAAGGTATGGAAATTGAAGTTGGTATGCAGTTCCGCGCTACGACAGATGCTGGCGACCAATCAGTGATGATCATCGAAATTCAAGACGAAGACGTCATTGTAGATGGTAACCACCCTCTTTCAGGTATTACGCTACATTTTGATGTTGAAGTACTTGAAGTACGCGATGCAACTGAAGAAGAGTTAGCACATGGTCATGTGCACGGTGAAGGTGGTTGTGGTCACAGCCATTAAAATATAGACATAAAAAAAGCGCCTATGGCGCTTTTTTTATGTCTATATACTGCTGTCAAATAGCTGATCATTTACTCTGCTTCTGACGTAGCCTCTTTGCTAATTTCTGGTAAAGCTTCAGTAATATGCAATTTAAGTGCAGCAAGTAAACCATCTTGGTCGTTGGTTCCTAAGCGATAGTAAGTACCGTCTTTCATTGCCAGTTCTACAGCACTGAATCCTGATACACTATAAACCCAACCATCATGAGTAATACGAAGGCCTATGCCATGTCGAAATGAGTTACTTACCGCTCGAACAGACTCAATCTCATCAAAAGCTACTGTTTTACCAAATACACCAGGTCCAAATGCCCAGCTTACGGTTTTATCGTTGACCTTGATGGTTAAACCATGGAATAAAAAGGCCACCAGCACCAAAATAGCGCTAAACACCATGAGCGGAATATCTGCACCAATTAAATTCCAAGCTAAGGCGATGAAGCCGCCAATCCAGCCTAATATAACAAAAATAAAAATAGCGTACTGCTTATGTTGATACATAGTGAGGTATTCTCTTAAAAGCTATAAACAAAGGTCGCACTCAGCTCAGAATCGTACTTAAGCTTATCTTCCTCTGGTTTTGAGTTATAGCGATACATATAGGTAAATTTGAGTGAAACATCACCCATGATTTTGCTGATCAATGAGGTTTCTGATTTTAAACGCGAGTTTAACCCTGACAACGATTGCTCATAACTAACGTCTTGATTAAAGCGAGTTCGCGCAGAGACCGTACGCTCCCACTGCAGCGCTAAACGAAGTAGATAACCCGTTTTTGTTTGATCTTCTTCTGTAGCCGTATCTTGATCAGCCACCGAACGATATAAACCAGGGCCAACATCGATATCGACTTTATTCTTACTGCCTTGATAAATGCGATTACCGTAACCAGTCGCTACTGTGCTCTTAAACTCAAGACCACTAAATTTATCTCGCTCGTAGTCACCATAAATGAAAAACGACTCATTTTTCACATTTAACTTATAGTTGCCTTGGCCTGATACAAATATTCGATCAGCTGAGACTTCTTCATCACCGGTTTCTTCATTGCGGTCACGTTTGTATAAAGTATCGAGCTTAAATTGGTTGCGCCATTTTTCAAAATCTTGGTAGAGATTACCTTTGAGTTTGAAACTAGTTGAGTTGGTATTGCCACGACTTACCATAAAGCCAAACTCCATATCTCCATACAGCAACTCGCCTTTATGAATTTTATGAATTTCTTCTTCTGATAATTGTCCGTATTCATGAAAGTCTTCAAACGGATCAACAGCAAAAGCCTGCCAACTGCATACGAGCAGGGCGGGCAAAATAATTCGTTTTATTGAATTAAAACAACTAAAAGTAGAGTCAAACATCGGCTGGAGAGTTATTCGCTATCTTTCCATAGGATGTGGCAAAACGGTGCATCTTTGTCTCGGCTAATTAATATTTTCGCAAATAAAATATCTTGATTGTCGAATTCAAGCCCTACTAAGACTTGCACAAACAGCTCAGGTTCAATTTCTAGTGCAACAAAATCTTGCCACTGCTCGTCAGGCTCACCTTCTTCAATAAAGCCAAGCTCTTCTCTGTGCTCGTTAAAATAAGCAATATCTTGCTCGCTTAAGTTATCAGGCGCTAACTCTAAAAAGATATCATAAGCCTGATGAGTTACTTCTTCTTCACTGTATAAGCGTGGACCAGCCATTCCTTAAACCTCTGCACATGTGTATCGCTTTGAATTCGGCTATGATAACAAACCTCTTTTGAGTTTTACCAAAAAAAAAGCCAGGTTACCCTGACTTTTTTGTAATTTTAAGAATTTTTACTCTGAACTCGCTGTGCCTTTTATTTTTTCACGCATTGATTGCACTAATGTATAAAATAGCGGAACTAACAAGGTGCCAAAGATGGTTGCAGCTAGCATCCCAAATAACACGGTAATACCGAGCGATATACGACTACCTGCCCCTGCGCCACTTGCAAACACCAGCGGTAATACACCAAGCACAAACGAGAGTGCCGTCATTAATACAGCCCTAAAGCGTAATCTTGCAGCGTTAAGAGCCGCTTCAAAAATACTTTTACCTGCCGCGCGCTCTTCCATAGCAAATTCAACAATTAAAATAGCGGTCTTGGTGGATAGACCAATCAGGAGCACTAAACCAACCTGCGCATAGATGTTGTTTTCCATACCAATCACATATAGCGCAAGCATGGCGCCAAATAACGCCAGCGGTACCGCTGCAATTACCGAGAACGGAATTGTCCAACTTTCGTATTGCGCTACTAAGAATAGATAAACAAACACCACCGCTAAGCCAAACAAGATGGGCGCCATATTTCCGGCTTCAATCTCTTGTTTCGATTGCCCAGCCCACTCATAGACATAGCCCGTTGGTAGCTGCTCAGCCAACTCTTGCATTGCTTTAATAGCATCACCACTGGCATAACCCGCTGCTGGCTGTCCGCTAATACTGGCGCTGCGATATAAATTAAAATGGGTCAAACTTGTTGGGCCAAGAATTGGCTCAAGTTTAGCTAAAGTGGTGAGCGGCACCATTGCCCCCTCATCATTTCGTACATAGTAGTACTGCAAGTCTGCAGGGTTTTGACGAAAACGGCTTTCCGCCTGCATGATAACGCGGTAAGTACGGCTAAATTGGTTAAAGTCATTAATGTATAACGACCCTAATTGCGCCTGTAAAGTTAAGAAAATATCACTAAGCGCTACCCCTTGAGCTTTTGCCTTATTACGGTCAATTTCAAGAAAATACTGTGGAACGTTCGCTCTAAATGTACTGTAAACATTAGAAAGCTCTGGACGCTGGTTGGCTTCATAAATCAGGCCATTTAACACTTGTGCAAGCTCAGCAGGTTCACGCCCTTCGCTGTCTTGTAATCTAAACTCAAAGCCAGCACTCGTGCCAAGACCCGGTATTGAAGGGGGATTAAATGCCATGATTTGCGCATCTGGCATAGCCCAAAACTGACCCATTAAACGCGTTAGTACCGCGCGTAATCCAAGCTCCGGACTTGTACGCTCTTCCCAATCTTTGAGCACGACGATACCCAAAGCATTATTAGAACCTGCACCACCTAGTAATGAAAAGCCAGATACCGCAATAAAATCGGTTGCGGCAGGTTCATTTTTCACTATATCACCCAGTTTGTGCATCACTTCTTTAGTACGACCGCTTGCTGCGGCATCAGGTAATTGCACATCAACAAAAAGAAATCCTTGGTCTTCTGCTGGAACAAAGCCCGTAGGAACTGTTTTCACCAACCACCCTGCCGCAGCAAAAATAACCACTGCAAACAGCGCCATTCTTGCTGTGCGTTTTAAGATAAATTGAATAACCTTACTGTAGCCACTGGTCGAGCGAGTAATAATATTTTCGAAAGGCGCTAACCATTTAATCGGCTTCATGGCTTTTTCATTTAACAATAAAGCACACAAAGCTGGGCTTAATGTCAGTGCGTTTAAAGAAGAAATGAGTACCGCAAACGAAATAGTCACCGAGAACTGTTTATAAAGCTCCCCTGTTATTCCGGGCATAAAGCCAACAGGCACAAACACCGCAAGCAATACTAAGGTCGTTGCCACTATCGGCCCCGATACCTGCTCCATCGCTTTTGTGACCGCTTCTTTAATTGGCAATTTTTCTTCTTTAAGTATTCGCTCAACGTTTTCAATTACAATAATGGCATCATCCACAACAATACCTATTGCAAGGACTAAACCGAATAAAGTGATCAAGTTGATGGAGTAATCCATCATCATCATAAACGCGAAAGTCCCCACTAACGATACTGGAATAGCAACCGTTGGAATAAGCGTAGCGCGCCAATTTTGTAAGAATAAAAACACGACTAAAATAACCAAGCCGACCGCTTGAACAAGAGTAATAACCACTTCGTCAATAGAACGATTGATGAACTCTGTTGTGTCGTAAGGGATTGAGTACTCAACACCATCCGGTAGCTGTTTAGCAAGCTCTGCCATACGTGCTTTTACATCAGCAGCAACTTGAGTAGCATTCGCTTCTGTCAGCTGATAAATAACAATAAACGCAGTGTCTTGCTGGTTTAGCTTTGCTGTTGTACTGTAACTTGCTGCACCTAATTCAATACGTGCAATATCGTTTAAGCGTACAAAGTTGCCATCTTTGCTTGAGCGAATAATGGTTTGACCAAATTCTTCAGGGGTTTTTAAGCGCCCTTTAGCTTGAATTGAATATTCAAACTGCTGACTCGGTTCAGAAGGCGCAGCACCAAGCTTACCCGCAGCGACTATGGTATTTTGCTCTTGCAACGCAGCTCGAACCTCTGACACCGTTAATCCAAGTGATGCCATCCGATCAGGGCGTAACCACAAGCGCATAGAATAAGTTTGCTCGCCCATTACTTCAGCAGATGCAACTCCATTAATACGCCCTAATGGCTCTGTTAAATAGTTTGTCGCATAATTACTCAAGAAAATTGCGTCGATATTTTCTTGGTTCGAATATAAGTTAATACCCAGTAGCATCGAGCTCGATTTTTTCTTAACCGACACACCTTGGCGTTTCACCTCTTCAGGTAAGCCTGCTTCAGCGAGTGCGACACGGTTTTGTACGTTAACTTGGGCTATATCTGTGTCTGTTCCGACCTTAAAGTACACGGTTATATTAGCCGTACCGTTATTAGAAGATGTTGATTCGATATACATCATATCTTCAACACCATTAACCTGCTCTTCTATGGGCCTGATCACCGACTCTTCAACTATTTGTGCACTTGCACCTGGGTAACTGGCACTAATTTGAACTTGCGGAGGTGTAATTTGCGGGTACATATTCACTGGCAACAATGCCATTGAAATTAAACCCGCAATAGTAATAACAATCGATATTACCAAGGCAAACTTTGGGCGAGATATAAAAGTTTTACTGATCATATCTCAATCCTAAGAGTTAGCTTTGCTAGAAATAGTGCCAGTTGTCTCATCGACGTTTTTTTCAACCGCTTTCACTTCAGCACCTTGGCGAACTTTTTGTAAACCTTCGATTATGACTTTTTCACCAGCTTCTAAGCCTGACTCAACCACCCACATAGCATTAATGCGACGACCAAGTTTGACGATACGCATAGCAACTTTATTTTCATCATCAACAACAAGTACAAACTTACCTTGCTGGTTTTCTTGTACCGCTACTTGTGGAATTAATGCCAGCTCCTGTTTATTGGTACTTTCAACGATTAAGGTAACAAATAAGCCAGGCATAACTATGCCATCAGGGTTATCAAATTCAGCTCTAAGCTCAACCGTACCTGTGTTTCGATTAATTTTAGTATCTGCGAAATCCAGTACACCTTTGTCAGGAAATGTCGAGTTATTCGGTAAACGCAAAGTTAAGTCAATGGGCACATCACGAGGGTCTTTATCTGAAGGTGCTTGATGTTGCTGGCGATAAGAGATGTAATCTGCTTCTTCAACCTGAAAGCTCACGTAAATTGGGTCAACATCGGTAAGCTCTGCGAGTTCATTTGATGATGGACCAACAATATTGCCAACATCATAATTTACTTTACCAATACGCCCTGCAAACGGTGCACGAATATCTGTATAACTTAAATTAAGCTTTGCTTTTTCAAGCTCTGCCTCAGCCGCTTTTACAGCTGCAGCCGTTTGCTCAAAGTTAGTAGTGAGTTTATCGAGGTCTGATTGTGAAATAAAACCTTGTGCGGCCACATCTCTTCCGCGCTTTAAATCACGTTCAGCAGCATCCGCTGCAGCAATTTTACTTTTCAGGTCAGCTTCAACTTCTGCGACCGTTGAGCGATATTCAGATGGGTCAATCCTTAGTAAAAGCTGATCTTTTTCAACAGACGAGCCTTCATTAAAGTGACGTTCTATTAATTCCCCCTCAACTCGGGCTCTAATTGCGACCTCTTGGAATGCTTCAGTACGCGCAACAAATTCTCGGTAATTACCAACTTCTTGTGTGACGACATTAAATACTGATACGGCCGGTGGCGGCGTAGCTTGTTGTTGTGCTTTATCATCTGAACAGCCAACCATTGTGGTTGTTAAAGCTACTGAAAAAGCAGCAAAAGCCAAAGAACGAGATGATTGTTTAGTTATGCGAGCTGTGTTGCGCATCAGCATATTTTTACTCCTTGTAGCGCGACTTAAAGCTAAGTCTAGTCGTGTCATGGGATTTTGTGAAAGTATCTAACTATTCACAAAACCAAACTAGCTATGAACTAGCATCTTTGTTTTAAAAATATACATCAATTTGTAACTAAATATATGACAAGGTTACCCATTTTTGGAAAATATAGTGATTCCTTGCGACACATCAGCAATTCTTTACTTAGTTGTAATTAACTCGTAAGCTCTAGCAAACAGGTCAGAGGAGTTACCATGATAAAACTAGAAATAAAACAACAAGTCGCATGGGTTAGCCTTGTTCGTCCCGAGAAACAAAATGCACTAAGTTTTGCTATGTTTGTTGAGCTTTCAAACGTAATAAAAAAAATTAAACGCGATCGCAATTTACGCGCTGTCGTTATATCTGGCGAAGGTGGACACTTTTGCTCTGGGCTAGATGTTGCTGCGGTGATGAAAAAGCCGAGTAATATCGTCAAACTCTTATTCAAATGGTTACCAGGAAACCAAAACCTAGCGCAGAAAGTCGTGTTAGGTTGGCAAGATTTAAGTATTCCAGTGATTGCTAAAATTAACGGACATTGCTTTGGTGGCGGCATGCAAATCGCACTCGGTGCTGATTACCGCATCGTCGATAAAAATGCCAAATTAGCCATCATGGAAGCGCGTTGGGGCCTTTGCCCAGATATGGGGGCTAACGTGGTACTTGCTGGCTTGATGAAACGCGACCAAGCTCTTTGGTTGGCAAGTCATGCAGGCCCTATCTCGGCTGAAGACGCAAAAGAATATGGCTTAGTTACGCAACTAACTGATGACATTGATAAACAAACAGACGCTGTACTCGAAACACTGATGGCCCGCTCGCCGGATACCCTTGCTGCAATTAAACGAATTACTCAGCAAAGCTATCGCTCACAGCAGCGCAAAATTCTCGCTAAAGAAACATGGAGTCAAATTCGTTTACTGATGAACCCTAATACCAAAAAGGCTATTGCGAAGGCGAAAGGCGCTGAAGACATCAAATTTAATAATGCAAAATCATGGTAAGCTAAAGTCGCATAGTACAACTGACAAGGGTATGATGTAGTTGTACTTTATTCGCAATCATCCTGACTCATGAAATACCTCATCAGTAGTATCATTATTCTTGGCTGTTTAGCCGTTGCTAAATATTTGACGGCTTTGCTTGAAAGCTCTTTCCCTGCCCCATTGCTAGGTATGGTGTTACTGCTTGTATTACTGTTAACGGGCCTAGTGAAAGAACAACACTTAAAACCGACAGCCAGCCCTTTACTTAATTATATGCCGTTATTTTTCATCCCAGCTGGGGTTGGCATTATTGAGCACCTAGGTTTAATTACACAGAATTGGCCTTTATTACTGACTATTTTTTTTGTAGTGCCACTGACCAGTGTTTTACTAATAGGCTCTGTTATTGCTTACTTTAAAGGACGTGAAAATGACAGTTAGTTTATGGTGGCTAAGCGTTCCTTTTATTATTGCTCTTTTCTTAGTGTTACGCTTTTTGAACTCTAAAGCACACCATGCCATTCCCAAAGCACTTAGCAACCCTGTGTGCTGGGCAATTGTCTTAATTGCGGCGCTGTTAGTGATATTTAAACTCCCTTATGCACCTTTTGCCGAACACAGTAAAATTTTAAGTTGGTTACTTGAGCCTGCGATTGTGGCTTTAGCTTTACCGCTTTATCAGCAATTTATACATGTAAAAAAGAACCTACTATTAATTCTTATAAGTTGTAGTTTAGGGGTATTCAATGCGACGCTGGTAGCATCGCTAATATGCTATATTTTTGACGCACCCACGCAGTTAAGTGCATCACTTGCCAGCTTGTCAGTAACGACACCGATCACTTTATTAGTGACAGAATCACTGGGGGGCATTCCCTCTTTGGCCGCAGCAATGGTGATCTTTATTGGCGTATTAGGGGCTATTTTTGGTAATTTGATTTTCTCGCTGATAAATATTCGCAACGCTCAAGCAAAAGGCGTTGCCATTGGCACTGCATGTCACGCCATTGGTACAGCGTCATTGATTGCTGATCAGCCAAAAGCTGGCGCCTTTGCCTCTGTAGCTATGGCATTAAGCGCACTACTAAGCGCTATTATAGTGCCAATACTCTATCCTGTTATTCAGCATATTCTGGTATAGTCAACGCTCGCAGTAACCTTGTTAGGAAAACACATGATTGACTCAGAAATACAACAAGTCGAAAAATACTACAATCTGATAATGGAATATTTAGTCACCTATAGCATGCAAATTGTAGGTGCCATCTTAATTCTATTTTTTGGCTTATGGATTGCGCAAAAAGTATCGAATATGGTGGCTGGCCTCATGCAGCGTCATAATATCGATATCACCCTCACCAACTTTGTCAGTAATGTCATAAAAGTATTGCTGATCATCATGTTCTTAGTTATTGCCCTTGGTAAAATAGGCATTAGCGTCACGCCTTTTGTGGCAGCGATTGGTGCCGCATCATTAGGTGCAGGTTTAGCAATGCAAGGCATGCTCTCAAACTACGGCGCTGGTCTTGCGATCATTGCAACAAGGCCATTTGTCGTTGGCGATACTATCGAAGTGAAAGGAGTAAGCGGACAAGTTAAAACCATTGAGCTTGGCCACACGATTCTTATTAACGAAGAAAAAGTCGAAATCACCATTCCTAACAAACATATTGTTGGCGAGATTTTACATAACTCGTTTAGCTATTCACTAGTCAAAGGCGAAATAGACATAGCTTATGATGCAAATGCTGACCTAGCTATTGAGCTTATCGAAAAAGTCTTAAACGATCATGAGCTAGTTAGTGACTCTCCTCACGCACAAGTAGGTATTGAGCGCTTTGCACAAAGCGGTGTTACCTTGAGCTATCGCTTTTGGGTGCCAACCACCAAAATTATAGAGACTAAATTAGCGGTTAACCGCAATGTATTTAAAGCAATTCAGGGGGCGGATATCGAAATTCCTTTCCCACAACGGATTGTTACCCTGAATCAAAATTCCGAAAAAGGCGCTTAATAGCCTTTTTACTAGTTCGACGACAGTGATTGTGTTTGTTTAAAACATTGTAGTACAATTTAAATGATAACAATTACTATCATCAATTAACGTCGAGCTATTTTTACCATGAGTAAACGTCTTTGGTTCCAACTACATGGTTGGTTTTCGCTCCCTTTGTGGGTGCTATTTTGCTTTATCTGTATCACAGGTACTGTGTCTGTGATAAGCCATGAGCTTACTTGGCTCACTAACAGTGAAGCACGTGCAAACAACCCAAATGACTTACCAGCACTAGGTGTTGATCAAGTTATTAGTAGCGTTGAAAAAGCCTACCCTACAGCTGATGTGATGAGTGTTCTCACTTATGAGCCTTATCTGGTGAATGCTGTTATTTTCACCGATACTGACAAACCTTATGCTGTGGCCTACGTCAATCAATATACAGGCGAAGTACAAGCTGTTAATGACACGATCTCTTTTATTGAATTTATGCGTACCCTACACGGCTGGCTATTCTTCCCTTGGCAAGAAGGTTACAGCGTAGGTTACTACCTAGTCAGCGCCATGGCTTTTGTCATTTTAGGTGCGCTAGTAACAGGCTTAGTGATTTATAAAAACTTTTGGCGCGCATTTAGTCAGCCAAAACTACGTTTTAACCAAGGTAAAAAAACCTTTCTAAAAGATTTACATACCCTAAGTGGCGTTTGGTCAATTTGGTTTATGGCTGTGATGGCTTTGACTGGCCTGTGGTATTTAGTACAAGCCATCATGTGGCATAACGAAATAGACATAGAAGAGCACGCACCGCTAGTGGCTGTGTCAGTCTTACCTGCAGATAAACAAACACCGCCTACAGACTTAAAAGCGGCATTAGCGATTACCAAAGAGAAATACCCAGATTTCAAAGCAAGCTATGTGATGCTCCCTGAGCATAACCGTGGCATGTTTAACATCATGGGAAGTGGCGATACTATTTTCTATGATAACTACGCCTACTCAACATCAGTCAATCCATGGACTGGTGAAATTGCAGTAAGCAAAAGCCCTGAGACGATGAACGCTTTACAAACCCTGTCGCATATCGCTGATCCACTGCATTACGGTAATATTGGCGGTCTTTGGACAAAAGTTATTTGGTTTATTTTTGGTTTAATTTTAAGTGGAATGTCAATCACAGGTTTTATGATGTATGCCGCTAAATTAGTTAATAGCAAACCGGTAAAAGCGCGCCAAGCTGCGCCAGTAAATAATGTTCAGGAGGCAAACTAATGGCTCGTTTACAAGCAACTTGGTGGCAACGTAAAAAGTACATTTTGCATGCTGTAATACTAGCTTTGCCTGTATGGTTTATTTATCAATCATTAAATCCCCAGTTTCCTGCTCTTTGGCAAGAGCAACAAGCGGGTGAATTTAAAATCGCGCCGATGCCGCTCAATGAAGATGCTCCTTACTCACACCACAATGAATACGTAAAAGATTTTTTTATTGCTTTTAATCAAGGTGACATCAGCAATATCCGTCAGGCTTACCTAAATATTGGTAAAGCGCCTTTGTCACTGACTGAGTTTGCCAAAGATGAAGAAGGCATAATGCATGGTACAAATCATGGTCAGCATGCCCATGCTATTGCCCCAAAAACCATCTCAGCAGACGATAAACTGTGGATCACCATTCAAACTTGGCAAGGTCAACTACATACCCTGAAATGGGATATTCCCAGTCAGTTTATTACTCAATAACATCCGAAAAGCCACTCACTGAGTGGTTTTTTTGTATCTCTTTAAAACACTTTCGCCCCCTCTAAAACAGTTGAAAGTAAATTTTTTGTTAATTATTCCCACCAAAACCTTTACAAAGGTAATAATATAATAAAGTATTATAAACAGTTTTAATCTGCACCACTGCTATTAATTGATTGGTGTTGATCAAAACTCATCCAAGGAGCAGAACACACAAGGAAAGCTCAATAACAATGATTTGGAGACACAATGATACTTTCAAAAAAAGCGCTCGCTGCGCTTAGCTTTGCATCAACACTGATACTTCCCTGTGCCTATGCGATTGATAATGGCGTATACACGATTAAATCAAAGTACAGTGCTAAGTTTGTTGAAGTTGCCAGCGCACAAACCAATGATGGTGCGAATGTCAGTCAATGGGCTAACACTAATCACGATACTCAGCGCTGGTTAATTACCAACATAGGTGGCAGCAACTATTCGGTTATTAATCTAAATAGTGGTAAAGCCCTCGAAGTGTTTGACTTCTCAACTGCCGATGGTGGCAATGTTGTGCAATATGAATACGCTAATCTTGCCAGTCAACATTGGCAAATTAATGATGAAGGTAGCGGCTACTACAGCTTCATAAATGATCACAGTGGTAAAGCACTCGACTTATATGCTTTTGATGGCAACGATGGAGCGAATATTAGCCAGTGGAGCTACAACGGCAGCGATGCGCAGCAATGGCAACTAACCAAGCTTGCTAATGTTGAATCAACACCATTTGATCCATCAACGACAAATGGCACTGCAGATCACTGGCCACTTACAGGTAATTTAGTCACCCACGATCCAACCCTTGGCTATGAAAATGGCACCTGGTGGGTTTTTCAAACGGGCCCAGGTATCTACGGTAAGTATTCAAGCAACGGTGTAGATTGGAATGATGCGCAACCGATTTTCTCAAATGGTTTAAGCTGGTGGAGTAACTACGTGCCAGATCATGATGGAATTGATGTCTGGGCGCCTGAATTAAAAAGCTACAATGGCCGCAGCTGGCTTTATTATTCTATTTCGACCTTTGGTTCACGTGTTAGTGCTATTGGCCTTACTTCTGCAAGTAGTGTGGCAACAGGTGATTGGCGTGATGATGGTTTAGTAATCAATACCACCAATAGCAATAATTACAACGCCATCGACCCAGATCTTGTAGTGGCAAAAGATGGTGCACCTTGGCTTGCCTTTGGCTCATGGAATTCGGGCATTAAACTCACACGTATTAACCCGATGACCATGAAACCATTTGGCCAAATCTATTCGTTAGCTAGTCGCTCAGGTGGGATCGAAGCACCTACCATAGTGTATCGCCAGGGCTACTACTATTTGTTTGTTTCGGTTGGCAAATGCTGTGATGGTACCAATAGTACATACCGCATTGCTTACGGTCGCTCTACTGACATTCGTGGTCCATATCTAGATAAAAATGGCATCAACATGTTAGCCAGCGGCGGCAGCATTCTTGATGCGGGTAATAGCCAATGGGTAGGCCCAGGAGGACAAGACATTTTAAATACCGATGTGATTGTTCGTCATGCCTATGATGCAGGTGATAATGGCACGCCAAAATTGCTCATAAGCACCATTAATTGGGATGCTAATGGCTGGCCTAAATACTAGTTCTCCCCATTAAGCGCGTGCAAGCGCGCTTTTTATAATCTATCTAATATACTGCGAATAAAGTCAGAGTTGAGTATCTGAGTTACTGCCCCACTACACCATAAGTAGGCGCGTTGTATGGGATAACCTTTAAAAATCCAACGCTTACGAACATGATTAAAGTCGTGTAAATAATCAGCCTTCGTTTGTGGTAATGAATCATTGGCTAACTTCTGCCACGCTTTATAAACCCCACTCATATCAGCACCACGCATAAAACGCTGTAACCAACGCGGAAAGCGTGCAAAGCGAATCGCTGACTGAAAATCAATAATGTAAGGCTTACCGTCTTTTGAACAAATCACATTTCCCAAATTACGTAAATCCAGATGCACCACGCCGCGGCGGTGCATTTTTGCAACTAAACGCTCAAACTCTTTAAAGAAATCACTCGGTAAATGCTGCTGTTGCAAGGCAAGCTGGCGAAGTGGCGTGCCTTCTATAAAATCGTAAACAATAGCAATAGATGACAAACGACAAAAGTTATCGACCACTCCGTCTAAGTCTTGCAGGCGTGCCAGCCCCTTGTACTCCTGATTAATAAAAAGCGGCGCGATAGTTTTTCTCACCCACCATGGGCTGTGCTGAAAGTCTTTAATAATTAAATCAAATTTCGCATCTTTGTAACGATAAACAATGGCATTAGCAAAGCGGCCTGTATGAACAACCGACAAACCTTCTGGGCTAAATTGATGAGCTGGAAATTGCGCGTGAAGCTGCACGAGCAAAGATGATTCAAACATAACAACCCGGACTTGTTAAAATTAAATGCCTAGGCAACTATATTATCAAAATGCTCTAACAGCGACAATGTACCGCTTAGAGAAATTTATGCTTTTAAATTATGAATTGCTCTAAACAGCAAGCTTGCGAGTTGCTTTTGCTCATCATCAGAGAAGCCTGTAAGTGCTTTGCGATAGATATCATTTACGGTTGGTAAAATTTCAGGATAGAGTTGTTGGCCCTTTTTCGTGAGGCATAAAAGAGTTGAACGGCGATCTTCAACTGACTGCTTTTTAGCAACCAAGCCCTTGTCTTCTAAACGAGAAAGTAACCGACTCATAGCGCCACGGTCATACATCATGTGCTCACAAAGCTCAGCCAAGGTATTTACCTTACCACGCGCAAGTAGCACAACCACAATATATTGGGCCGACGTTAGCTCTTTATCCTCTAAAGCATCATCAAGGTGAGTAACGAGGTTTGAACGTAAATAAGAGACTAAGCGACCTAAGTCTTGCACGGGATCTAAATCTTCAATACAGCACTGACCAATTGATGCAGGTTCTTTCATATTTCCTCTAAAACGATTAATAGCAATTCATAGACAGTTAAGCGGCAAAATAATTCAATCCTATTAGATTGCTTCTACGACTATGAATAGTGTAGCGTGAGTAAGCGTAAAAACTGTCGGGGGGCGTTATGCTAACTAAGCAACATCTTATCAAGTATTTATCTCTTTCAATACTGCTACTTTTTTGTTGGCTAGAGCATTATAACCATTTCATCATGCGCTTTATCGACAGCGCCCTTGTGCAATCAACACTTGTCTATGCTTCATCTCGAACAGTCAATGCTGCTATATCGCTGTTGCAATCAGCCGAAGTGGGCATTGGTATTGCCAGTATTCAACCTGCACAGCTTCTTGACCCAGTAAATGACTTAGCAGAATACATGTCGGATGCCATGCGCCTTGCAATAGGCTCGTTATTCTTACAGCGCATTTTATACACCATTTCTTCTGGAGTTATTTTTAGCGGTGTATTTACAGTTTCAGTTGTCGCTTACTTTATTTGTGAATGGCGTAATTATTTGCCTAACGTACGTCATAAGATTATGGCAAGCTTGATTTTAATTCGCTTTTTAGTACCTGCGGTGGTGCTTACAACAGGCCTCGTTAGCCAGATATTCTTAGATGAGCAAATAAACCAGCAAAGTGAAATTGTGAGCGAAAAAGTAGAGACTGTTAATAGCAGTGCAAATAATGCCTCTGCCCTATCGGCTAAGCTAAAAGCTGAGGTCGATAGTGAAAAACAAACTATCTTCGACAAGTTATCGCTATTAAATGAGCAGCAAATTAAAAACCACCAGCGAGCCACTGAGCTCAAAGGTGATTTGGCAGAGATCGAAACACAAATAGAAGCGATTCAAGCAACCCGCAGCTTGTCTGAAAGACTCACTTTTACTGAGCTTGAACAAGCCAAGCCACTACTTGATAAAAAGCAGCAATTAACAAAGCAATTTAATGCTGTACTCGCGCAACAAAGAGCGCTTAACCTAGACAAAGACGCCTTAAACGAACAATTAGAAAACCTTAACGCATCACTCAATCAAAACCAATCGTCACAGGTGAGTAAAATTATTGATACCGTTACCTCTGGCATTAGCAACATGGTGGCTGCCGTCGAAGACTTATTTATCGACTTTTTGAATATCTTGTCACTGCTGATTTTAAAGCTGTTGCTAATGCCGCTAATATTTTTATTCCTATTTAACAAAGCCTTTAAGGCTATTTGGCAGCGCCGCTTTATGGATGTACTAATGCAAACAAAGCAATTGGCTGTTAATCGCTGATATTTCAGCTAAAGTTATAAACCTAACTCGTTTTTAAAGGATATAAGTATGACTGAGCAACGCCATAACCACATTCCCCAAGAAGCTTTCGATTGGTACGATGAATACGCCCATGGCTTAATGGATCGCCGCACCTTTATGAAAAAGCTTGGTGGCTTAGCAGCCCTTGGTTATTCAATGGCAATGCTAAGTAGCGCTTTACTGCCAAACTACGCATTAGCTGAGCAAGTATCCTTTAATGACCCTGATATTAAAGCCAGCTATAAAACCTTTGATTCGTTTAAAGGTCATGGCGAAGGAAAAGGTTATTTAGTCGAACCCGCTAATTTAACCGGTAAGCACCCATTAGTCTTAGTGATCCACGAAAACAGAGGCTTAAACCCTTATATTAAAGATGTTGCTCGTCGCCTTGCCAAAGCCGGTTTTATTGCCTTTGCGCCAGATGCATTACACCCTCTTGGTGGCTACCCTGGCAACGATGATGAAGGGCGTACAATGCAGCGCTCTATGGATAAACAAAAAATCCAACAAGATTTTATCGCCGCAGCTGAATATATAAAAAGACACCCAAATAGTAATGGCAAACTCGGTGCGGTAGGCTTTTGCTTTGGTGGTTATATGGTCAACTACCTAGCAGCAGTTGATAGCAAACTAATTAATGCAGGCGTACCCTATTACGGCACCCCCGCAGTCAAAGAGCTCAGACAAAACATCAAAGCCCCTCTACTAGTGCATTTAGCTGAGTTTGATAACCGCGTTAATGCAACATGGCCAGAATACGAGAGCGACTTAAAAGCCCATCAAGTGCCTTACACTATGCATATGTATGAACAAGCAAATCATGGTTTTCATAACGACTCCACATCGCGTTATGATGAAAAGCAGGCAGAGCTTTCATGGCAACGCACATTGGCGTTTTTCAATGAGCAATTGATTTAAACAGAGCAATTTCATACACTCTCGAAAAAATTTTAGGCTAGAAAAAAGATGGAATCGCAAGTCAGTTATCGCTTTGACTCACAGCAAACCGCCAATCGGTTTTTAAACAAGCTTAAACATTGGTCAGTGGCTAAAGTCACTGCGACACTTTGCCAAGGTGGTTATGGCGTGAAAATACGTTACGAAGTCGATACGAGTGACTTTGATTACACCCTTGCTGAGCTTGATGATTTAGCGATGCAGCACGAAGGCGAAGAGATTTAATCCTCATCCATTAAGATACTCTAAGCATAAAAAACGGCTAACCAAGGTTAGCCGTTTCGTTTATTAAAGCAGAGCTTATAAATCAAAGCTGCGTGAAATAGACGCTACAATTCGCTCATCTGCGGTATCCCAGTCAAGGCTGGTGTTTTCGCCAGCAAGCTCGAAATCAAAACCTGCAAAGCTTGTTTGATAAGCTAAACGATAATGATTGTATGATTTATCGTTGCCATCCCAGGCAAACTTATTACCATCGAGAGAATTAGAAATATCAAAGCTGGCACGAATTGCATGATTTGATGCAATTTCAAAGGTATGGGCAACCATAGAAATCACATGCCCTGCATCGGTACCAAAGTAATCCCAAGCGTACCAAAAGTTAAGTTCTGTGAAACCTAGGCTATTGGTATAGCCAAACTTTGCATAAGTCTCAAAATAGTTACCGTCGCTTGAGTAATCTTCACCATGGTATGAATAGTAAGCAATACCATAATCAACACTAAGGGCGTCGTTTATCTCAACATAATTACCGAAATACGCATCCCACTCAATGTCAGTACCATCGCCAAAATCTACATTTGAAGCCCAAGTCCCCACATACATACCTGAATCCGCAAAGGCATAATCTAAGCTGCCTTGAATCGCTGGATCATTCATGGTTTGGCTCACACCGTTAAAGGTGTAATCTGACGCCAATGTAACCGTAGCCGATAAGTCAGCCATCGCTGATGTCGATAGTAATGCCAATGGCAACGCTGCCGCTAATACTGTTTGTCTTGTTGTCATGTTGGTTTCCTAAACTTAATGCAGTTATGTTTAGCATCATTCTCAATTACAGATAAAACATCATTTTTGGGATGCACTTAAATTACATCACCGCACAAATAAAATTTTACTCAGTCTAAATTTAAGCCAATGTCATTGATACGAACTAAATTTATCATCATTAAGTTTAGGTTATTTATATGAAAAAGGATCGTAGAAAAGTAGCCTAATTCAAAATTGATGGATTCATTCGTGGTATTTACGAATAACCGCTATCTTGCCATCTTCTATTTCGAGCACATCCATAATGGTTTGCGTGTATTCAATTTCTTGCTGGTTTTGTGGGTGTATACCTTTAGCGTGATGGGTATAACGTAAGGCAATGGCCGAATCATTAAAAATAAAGGTATCGAGTAAGTTTGCTTGATATTCAGTGTGCGCCCCAAGGTAAAAAGTCATGCCTTTGCGCATCATGGCTTTACCATCTGGTTCTCTTGAATCATCAGTTTGATAAGGTAAGTGCTGGTTTGCTACGTCGTCAGTTAATAAAGCTAAAAAGGCTTCTAACTCTTTTTTGGTGGCATTAGGTGCTTGTGTTGCAACCATGGTATTGAAGTACTGCTGTGCTAATGCTGTCAGCTCTGGGTTAGCTTGCTTTGCATGGCTGCTAAATGCGCTTAGCAAACAAATAGCCAGAAAATAAAGGTGCTTCATCGTTATTCCTTGTGGTTTTAGTTATTGACTAAGAATCAAATTACGAACCTAAAATAACGACAAACCCCCTAACTATCAATAGTTTATTTTTAAGCTGTTTGTGGCTTTATAAGCGCTCGTTTATCTAAATAACCGCTGTATCTTGTTGTAATTAACGCCGCTAAACTAATAATAGCGCCAATCCAAGCAGTGTCTTGTAATGAGTAGTTTTCAACGACAACGCCTCCTAACACTGAACCTAGCGCAATACCGATATTAAACGCTGCAATGTTTAACCCAGAGGCCACATCAACGGCATTGGGTGTGAATTTTTCAGCAAGTTTATCCACATAAACTTGCAGCCCAGGAACATTACCAAATGCAAATGCACCCCATACGAGTATGGTTAGTACCGCTGCTACTTTAGATTGCATGGTAAAGGTCAGTACTAATAGCACAATACTTAAAGCACTAAAGATAATAGTAAGCGCACTAATCGGGCCCTTTTTATCGGCTAACTTACCACCGTATATATTCCCAACAGCAACCGATACCCCGTAAACCAGCATGATTAAGCTAATGGTGGCAGATGCAAAACCAGTTTGCTGCTCTAAAATAGGCGCTAAATAAGTGAAGGCAGTAAATGTCCCACCATAACCAAGTATGGTCATCAAATACACCAGTAAAAGCCTAGGTTGCACCATTACCTTTAATTGCTCACCCAACGTGGCTGCTTTACTTTGCTTTAAGTTGCTTGGAATTAAAAATGCACTGCCAATAAGTGCTATTAAACCCAACAAAGACACCACTAAAAAGGTCGCTCGCCAGCCAAAATGTTGACCAATCCAAGTCCCTAATGGCACACCAGTTACTAATGCAACCGTTAAACCAGTAAACATAATCGCGATAGCACTGGCTTCTTTATCTTTACTGACAAGCCCGGTAGCGATGGTTGAACCAATCGAGAAAAATACCCCATGAGCAAGGCCTGTTAGAACCCTTGCGGTGATCAAACTACCATAACTAGGTGCTTGCCAAGCCAGTAAGTTACCGATAACAAAAAGACTCATTAAACTAAGTAATACATGTTTTCGATTCCAGCGCCCAGTAAGCGCAGTTAGTACTGGCGCCCCCACCGCAACCCCTAATGCATACAAGCTAACAAGTAACCCAGCACTCGGTAACGAAACCATCAAATCATCAGCGATAGTTGGTACTAAGCCGACAATCACAAACTCAGTGGTGCCTATGGCAAACGCACTGAGAGTTAACGCAAGTAATGCTATTGGCATCACATATCCTCTATTAATTTTTGAAAGTGCGACTATTGTGGCTAAAATTAAATTTGCAAAAAATAGCGATAGTGACAAAATACTTTTGTCAAAAATGAAAAGGTAAAGCCATGAGTGTTGTCTCCAATACCCAAGATTTAGAAGCATTTATTAGCGTGGTTGATACCGGCGGGTTCTCAAGTGCAGCCAATGCCTTAGATGAGCAAGTAGCAAAAATATCACGGGCGGTGACTCGGCTCGAAAAATCCTTAAACGTTACTTTATTCAATCGCACCACAAGGCGCATTGAGCTGACCGAAGAAGGCGAGTTATTTTTAGGCTATGCTAGAGAAGCACTGAGTCAGCTTGCACAAGGCGAAGAAGCCTTGAAACTCCTACACAGTGCCCCATCAGGAAAGTTAAGAGTCGATGCCGCGAGCCCCTTTGTGTTTCACCAATTAGCGCCACATTTAAAAGCCTTTAATCACGCTTATCCTGATATAAAGCTCGAGATCACCAGCCACGACAACATTATCGATTTGCTTGAACATAAAACCGATATTGCCATTCGTATTGGCGAACTTGCTGACTCAAACTTGCATGCGCGCACTTTGGGCATAAGCAAACTACAGCTAGTAGCAAGCCCTGATTATTTACAAGCTGCACCACCATTAAATGAGCTAACCGATTTAGCCTCACAACAACTTATTGGTTTTACCGATGCACCGCATTTAAACCACTGGCCGCTAACCACACCTTTAGAGCTTAAATTTTCAATCAGTGCTTCAAGTGGTGAAACTGTTCGCCAGCTTTGTATTCAAGGTCACGGCATTACCTTGTTGTCGGAATTTATGATCAATGAAGATTTAAAAGCAGGCCGTTTAGTAAAAGTGCTCGAAGGCGAAGTGCTGAGCCCTAATCGCCGCGAAAAAGTGCATGCGGTGTATTATCAAAACAGCGGTGTGTCATCACGAGTATTAGCATTTTTAGACTTTATAGCACCAAGGTTAACGCTATAGTTTTTTCATTTTTAGCAAAAGTGTTTTGTGATTACTGGCATTAATTTCATAAATAACTTTCGTTATGCTGAAAGCATATTCGCTTTTAAGGAGCCGTAATGAACAAATTATTCGAAACCGTACAACTTGCCGGTCATACATTAAAAAACCGCATTGTTATGCCACCAATGACTCGCTCTCGCTCATCACAACCGGGTGATATCGCCAATGAGTTAATGGCCGACTACTATGCCCAACGTGCCAGCGCAGGCTTAATCATTAGCGAAGGTACACAAATATCAGCGCTAGGTAAGGGCTATGCTTGGACGCCGGGTATTTATACTCCCGAGCAAATTGTCGGTTGGAAGAAAGTAACCGACAAAGTTCATCAAGCTGGTGGCATTATGTTCGCTCAGCTTTGGCATGTTGGCCGAGTGTCTCACCCAAGTAACACGGGTGGCGAGCAACCCATTGCGCCATCAGCTATTGCAGCCAAGGACGTAAAAGTTTTTATTGATGAAGATGACAAACCCGACTTTGTTGCCACATCACTGCCACTCGCAATGAGCCATGACGACATCAAACAGGTTATAAACGAATACCGCCAAGCTGCCCGTAATGCAGTTGATGCAGGGTTTGATGGTATTGAACTACATGCTGCTAATGGTTATTTAATTAATCAATTTATTGATTCAGAGTCGAACCAACGCACTGATGAATACGGCGGCAGTTTAGAAAACCGCTTACGTTTTTTACAACAAGTGACACAAGCGGTTTGTGATGAAATTGGCGCTGAGCGTGTAGGCGTGCGCCTTGCACCACTCACAACACTCAATGGTACGGTTGATGATAACCCCTTTGAAACCTATATTGGCGCAGCAAAAGTACTCAATGACCTAAACGTTGCTTACTTGCACATTGCCGAAGCTGATTGGGATGACGCGCCACTAATGGAGCAAAGCTTTAAGCAAGCACTACGTGAAAACTATGCCGGATTAATGATTTATGCAGGCAATTACACTGGCGATAAAGCAGAGCAAGCATTAGCCGCAGGTTGGGCTGATTTAATTGGCTTTGGTCGTCCGTTTGTTGCCAACCCAGATCTGCCAGCTCGTATTGAACAAGGTATTGAGCTTGCTCAGCATGATCCAGATACCTTATTTGGAGGCGGTGCTAAAGGCTACACCGACTACCCTTTAGCAACGTAATAAAACGCTAAAAAAGTAAGCTCGTCAACCAATAGCCCAGCACAATAAAGCTGATGTTGGCGAGCGCTCTTAACCACCAAGGAGCAGAGCTAAACTGAAGTTGGCTGTACTTGCTTACCAATACCATAGCGCCCATCACAGTAAACCAAGGAGTAAAAAAGAATATTGGCTTTAACTTCACTAAACTCACTGCTAAATCGTGCAGCGCTCCGCTTACGGCAAAGGTCACCACAACGGCACACCAAACCGGCATAATGTCATTGCAAGGCTTCATCACATAACGAGACAAATAATAGCTCCACACCGGGTTCCAATATCGCCAAAATAGATAAAACGAACTCGCCCCCAGCGAACGTGCCAGCATATTGCGCAGCGAATCTTTATGGCCAATGGGCACACCTGTGCGTTTTTTAACGTATTGAGTAAGGGTTATAGCAGCAGACACCGACTTTCTCTTTTTTACTAATGACTAATTCAGACTACTAAACAACCAGTAAAAGAGAAACCAAAACAAGGCTAGAAATTGTAACGGTTTATGAAGTGAACAGCTCTAAGGTAGGCAATAAAGCTGAGCTAAGCGCTCACTTCATTACAGTCACATTTTACTTTTCACTTTGTTGGTCGCTTGACTGATGGCAGGGTTGTCTGGCCAAAAATGTTTTGGGTAACGCCCTTTCATTTCTTTTTGCACGTCGCGGTAACTTGTTTGCCAAAAGTTAGCTAAGTCTTGGGTTAGCTGCAGCGGTCGCCGAGCTGGCGATAATAACTCCATTAATAACGGCAACTTACCTTGCGCAAGTAAAGGCGTACTGGTCATGCCATACACTTCTTGCATACGAACACTTAGCTTTGCAGGGCCATCAAGCTGATAAGTCACTTTTACATTTGAACCACTTGGCACGATTAATCGTAAGGGCAGTAATTCATTTAATAAGCTTTGCTGCTGCCAATCAAAACAGCTTTTAATCGCTTCGCTGTAGTTAAACTTTTTTAACTGCTCAAGGTTTTTAATATCATCAAAATAAGGTGCAAGCCATTGGTTATCAACGATTAATTCATCACGATTAAAAAGTGGGAATGATTCGGGTAATAGCTTACTTGCTAAGCTCATTCGAATCAGTAACTGCTCACTGTCGGGCTGTTCATTAAATAACGAAAAGCCCTGCTTACTAAATAAGTTTAACCACGCTTTAGTGCGCTCGCTCTTATCTAGGGGCTGTTTACTTGGCTGACTCGCTATGGTTATAGCACCGAGCTTGAGCTCATCTTGATGGATAAAGCGCCCTGCTTTCTCATCGTATTCGCAGCGAGTTTGCTCAGTAAATAAATGCGAAAGCTCATCTTCAAGCTCACTTGGCATAAAGGCAACAGCAGCGAAAACACGGTTTCCCTTATGACCGCCCATGTGAGCAATGGCAATATAATCATCGTTATGCCAAAACTCCTCACTTAAGTCTGCGCCCGCACCATTGGCAAGTAAATAACCATTACCGCGCTTTTTTGCTAGGCGGTCAGGAAAAGCAAGCGCCACCAGCACCGCTAAATACTCTGTTTTAAGCTCATCAACCGGCTTGAGCTGCAAGCGTGATAGCCAATAAGTTAATTGCTGCTTAAATACTGGGTGCGGTTTGCTGTGCTGACTATGTAATGCCAAATTAAGATCAGCAGGCATACTAATGCGGCTTTCAAGCAGTGCAGTTAAATACCCCGCTAATATATAAATACCAGGCATACGCTGCTCTAGTTGCTTTGCTTTAATAAGCATGTGCGAGAGGCGAATATCGGCTCCATAGCTCAGCATTTGGCTGCCAAGCGAGGTCAGTTTTTCATTTTCATCAATAGCTTCGAGCATTTTCAAAAGTGCCGTTGCCTGCTTAATTTGCTGGCTACTTGGTGGGTCGAGTAAGCTTAGCTCAGCAAGTGATGCCCCCCACTGTTTTGTCTCTAATAACAACTGACTAATATCACTGGTAAGAATTTCTGGCGCATCATGGCTGTTACGGCGCTCAAAGGTTTGCTTAGAGCCTAATCGATACACAACCCCCGGCTCAATACGTCCAGCACGACCACCGCGCTGTATAGCTGAAGAACGAGAGATACTTTGAGTAACAAGTTCAGTGACACCGGTTTTTAAATTGAAATTAGCAGCACGGCGTTTGCCGCTATCAACCACAATGCGTATTCCTTCAATGGTCAAACTGGTTTCAGCCACATTGGTGGTTAATACCACTTTGCGTTTGCCATTTTTAGCTGGCGCTATAGCAGCTTGTTGCTCGTTTTTATTTTGCTCACCATACAAGCTAAATACTTCGACACTATCAGCTAAATCGTTTAGGGATTGCTGAACGCGTATGATTTCACGCTGTCCTGGTAAGAATACTAAAGCACTACCCGTTTGCTCACTAAGCGCCTGTTTTATCACGGCGGGTATATCATCAAGCCAGCGGCTTTCGTCTTTAAGTGGAATATACACTTCATCAATGGGGTAGCTTCGCCCTTGAGATGAGATAATAGGGCAGCTAAAAAAGTCACTGTAACGATCGCCGTCTAAGGTTGCCGACATCAGTAAAATTTTTAAATCATCGCGAAGTGCCGCCTGTGTTTCGAGGGCAAATGCCAAAGCTGTATCAGCAGCAATTGAGCGCTCGTGAAATTCATCAAATATAAGTAAATCAACATCACTTAGCTCTGGGTCATTTTGTAACATACGCGTCAGCATGCCTTCGGTGACTATTTCGAGCTTTGTTGCAGCGCTTACTTTTGATTCGCCACGAATACGTAAGCCGACACTTCCGCCGACTTTTTCATTTTGCTGACTTGCCAAGTACTGAGCAATATTGCGAGCGGCGAGTCGTCTTGGCTCTAACATTACAATGCGTTTAAAGTGCCCTTCGCGCATCAAGGTAAGAGGCAGCCATGTTGATTTACCCGCTCCCGGTGGCGCTTGCAATAAGGCCATAGGGTTACTCTGTAATGTGGTTAACAGTGATTGATAAATATCTTGAACTGGCAGCACGTTAGGTATCTCTTACTTTCTTTTCGCGCATTGTATCAAAAAATCAAAAGTTGCGATGAATAGAGGCTTATTTTCTGTATCGAGCTTTACAAGTGAAAACATTGCATTCTGCCTGTTTAGGCTTATTCTTGATTAAGCAACCAAACAAAAATCAGGATAAGGAATTAACTTGTTCAGGATTTACTTTCACATTTTAAGCACCTTGCTACTTTTGGTTTTGCCGTTTCAAAATGCGTTTAGTCAGCAAAAAATTACGGTAGCACTTGGAAATACCATGCCGCCTTGGGTAATGGTTGAAGACAACTCCGGCATTATTCCGGACTTGCTTCGCGCGACACTCGGTGCACATGGTTATCAAATACAATTCGTCTACGTCCCCTATGCAAGACGGATCACTTTATACAATGAAAACTTAGTTGATGTTGTTTATGATATAAATGAAAAAGTTATCGATACTCATAGAATGAGCGGCTACTTTTCAGATATTGCTTACAGCTATGAGAACTTTGCTTTTAGCCTAACCAAGCAAAACCTTCAGCTTAATTCTATTGGCCAATTAAAACACTTTAGTGTTCTTTCATGGCAAGGTGCTAAAGAATTACTCTCGCCAGAATATCAAGTAATGGCCAGAGAAAATCCACAATACGCAGAAACTTATGATCAATTAGCACAAGTTCAACTTTTGTATCGAAAGCGCTATGAGGTGATCCAGATGGACGGTAAAATTTTTGACTATTACCGAGCATTAATTAACATCAAGGGGGAAATTGATGTCTCTGAACCAGTGCAACGATTTGCATTATTTGGCAAGAATTCGAACGGCTTTTTATTTCGTGACGAAGCCTTAAGAGACCTATTTAACGAGAGCTTACGTAAGCTCAAATCAACTGAAGAATATATACGTATAATAAATCGCTATACATCTAAAAGTCACTGAGCAGCATAAAGAACTACCGGAACAGAAAATTTTACAGACTTTCTTTAAAAACTACGTAGTAATTGCAACTTTCTATCCTCCCTTCTTACTATCATAAAAAATAAAACAACTACTAATCAACAAGTTAACCAAATAAAACATATGGTACAGCGATTGCTTTTATTAAAGTGAATGTTTAACAAAGTAAGGAGATTATGATGAACAGCGATCGTTTAGAAGGCAATTGGAAAGAGCTTAAAGGTAAAGCACAACGTAAATGGGGTGACCTTACCAATGATGATTTAGATAAAATTGAAGGTAGCCGTAAAGAGCTGGTTGGTAAGCTTCAGCAAAAATACGGTAAATCGAAAGAAGAAGCTGAGCGTGAAGTCAGCGACTTTGAAAAAGGCCATTAATTTGAGCAATCAATAAAGCCGCTTATTGCGGCTTTATATTTTAAGCTGGCTCATGCTTTGCTAAATCTACTTCAGCGACCGTTTGATTTTTACCTTGTGATTTAGCACGGTATAGCCGTTTGTCGGCAATGTTTAAACAATGATCCATGCTCTCACCAGCAACGCGCACGTACAAGCCAATACTTAAGGTGACATGAAAACGATGCTGGCCACTCTTAAATGGCTTTTCAGCGAGTTTTTTATGTATTTTTTCAGCTACTTTTCTGGCCCTAAGTTCATAGCCTGTCGGGATCACAATTAAAAACTCTTCGCCCCCCCAACGGGAAATAACATCTCCTTCTGCGCACACTTTTTTAAATACATCAGCAAAAAATATCAGCACCTCATCGCCCACTTGATGTCCGTAGGTATCGTTTATCTGCTTAAAGTTATCTACATCCATCAGTAAAAACACTGACCCTTCACCAAAGCGCTCATCTTGCAAACATTCTGTTGCATAGCGACGATTAGCGAGTTCTGTCATCGCGTCTGTGCGAGCAAGCTTTTGATTAAGCTTAAGTTGCTCCATTAACTGCAAACTGTATTTATTACGGTAATATTCGTAGAAGCCGGCCAAAATACATAAAATCGAGAAACACAGCATGACCCGTGTAGGAAAGTAGTAGCTCGGATAACTGTAATAACCTAATTGATCGGTAAAGTAGAAAAGCACCGAGATAATAATGGCGAGTAATATAAGATCAAAGGCACCGCGCTTTAAGCCACGAATAAAAAAGGTCACGGGAGATACAATAAATAGCCATAACGGCCCTGTGCCATTGCTGCCACCCGAGACAGTTAAGAAGCACATCATTGCATAAAGTGCGTATAGCATGAGTACTGAGATAAATTGATCACGCCCCTTTATTAAAAAAGGCAAAGCAAAAATTACAACGCCAACAATTAATAAATAACTTAACGCGATGTAGCCATCTTGATAACTTGTGACCGACATCAACAAAGAGGTCACTGCACCAATAAATGCAAATACGCGTAAGAATCGCGCTTTATCTCTCTCGCTTGCATTCACAGTATCAATCACAATTCCACCTTAGACTCCTTGCTCAACCTCAATAACTTTAACACAAATATTTAAATTAGAAGGAAATTACCAATAATTAAGCTATGAAAATGCATTAAAGATAAAAAAGTATGATCAAAAAATGGGCACAAAATAATGGCAATATAGCAGTAAAAAAACGAGCCAGATTTGGCTCGTTTCATTTAAAATTTAAAGCTAATAACTAACTACTATTCAGGTTCATAGCCTAAATTAGGCGACAACCAACGCTCAGCTTCTGCAAGTGTCATGTTGGTCCGCTTGGCATAATCTTCAACCTGATCCTTTTGAATTTGCGCCACAGCATAGTACTTAGCTTCAGGATGAGAAAAATACCAGCCAGATACAGCAGCTCCCGGCCACATTGCGTATGAACTGGTTAGCTTCATACCAATACGCTGCTCGGTATCGAGTAACTGCCAAATTTTCTTCTTCTCTGTATGCTCAGGACAGGCAGGGTAACCTGGCGCTGGGCGAATACCTTGGTAGTTTTCACGGATAAGTTCGTCATTCGATAGATTCTCATCTACCGCATAGCCCCAATACTCTTTACGCACTTGCTCATGCAAATACTCAGCAAAGGCTTCTGCTAAACGGTCTGCAACTGCTTTAACCATGATCTTATTGTAATCATCTTGCTTAGCATCGAAGGCATCGGCAAGGTCATCTTCTTCAAGACCACCAGTTACCGCAAAGGCCCCGAAGTAATCGGGGGTGCCTTTTGGCGCAATATAATCAGCTAAGCAGTAGTTAGCAAAGTCGGTTTTTTCCGTTTGCTGACGCAAATGACACGATGTAGTTAAAAGCGTTGTACGTGACTCATCGGTATAAATCTCAATGTCATCCCCTACTCGGTTTGCAGGGAATAACCCAATGACACCTAGAGGTTGTAGCGCACCTGACTGCTCAAGCTCATCAAGCATTGCGTTGGCATCAGCGAATAAGCTTTTAGCTTGTTCACCAACAATTTCATCTTCAAGAATACGTGGGTACTTACCAGCGATTGACCACGTCATGAAATAAGGTGTCCAGTCGATGTACTGTCTTAACGTCGCAATCGAAACATTTTTAAACTCAGTCACACCCAGCTTTTTCGGTACAGGTGGCGTGTAGTTGTCCCAATCGAGTTTAGCTGCGTTGTCGCGAGCACGCTGTAAAGTAACTGGTTTTGAGCGCGGCTTTTTACGTGCTTGTTGTTCACGTACTTTTTCATACTCAGTTTTAGTTTTCTCTAAAAAAGCTGGCTTTAATTCTTTAGACAATAAATTAGAGACCACACCCACAGCACGGCTAGCATTATTTACGTAAACCACACCTTTATCATACTGCGGCTCAATTTTAACCGCGGTATGCGCTTTAGAGGTTGTTGCACCACCAATCAGTAGCGGTAATTCAAAACCACGGCGAGTCATTTCTTTAGCAACATGCACCATTTCATCTAGCGAAGGGGTAATAAGCCCTGATAAACCAATAATATCGGCTTTCTCGTCAATAGCAGTTTGCAAAATTTTCTCTGCCGGCACCATCACACCAAGATCAATGACCTCGTAGTTATTACATTGCAGTACTACGCCTACGATATTCTTACCAATATCGTGCACGTCGCCCTTAACGGTTGCCATAACCACTTTACCGTTCGTTGCGCCTTCTTCTTTTTCAGCTTCAATGAAAGGGTCAAGATAGGCAACGGCACGCTTCATCACACGGGCAGATTTAACAACCTGAGGTAAGAACATTTTACCCGCACCGAATAAGTCACCTACTACGTTCATGCCATCCATAAGCGGGCCTTCGATAACTTCAATTGGCTTAGCTTTGCTCTTACGGCACTCTTCAGTATCTTCGTCGATATACTCAGTAATGCCTTTTACTAGCGCGTGCTCAAGGCGCTTTTCAACAGGCCATGTACGCCATTCTAAATCTTCAACTTTTTCTGCTTGGGCCATACCTGAGTATTTTGGTGCAAGTTCAACAAGTCGCTCACCTGCACCGGGGTCGGTATTGAGGATCACATCTTCCACTGCTTTACGCAGCTCTTCGGGGATATCGTCGTAAACCGCTAATTGGCCAGCATTTACAATACCCATATCCATACCCGCTTTAATCGCATGGTATAAAAACACTGAGTGGATAGCTTCGCGTACCGGGTTGTTACCACGGAACGAAAACGATACATTCGATACACCGCCCGACACTTTACAATGCGGTAAGCCTTGCTTGATTCGACGCGTACCTTCAATAAATTCAACAGCGTAATTATCGTGCTCTTCAATGCCCGTTGCTACAGCAAAAATATTTGGATCAAAAATAATATCTTCTGGCGGGAAGCCAATATCATCAACAAGTATTTTGTAGCTACGCTGACAAATCTCGAACTTACGATCAGCGGTTTCAGCTTGACCGGCTTCATCAAACGCCATAACAACCGCAGCGGCACCAAAACGTTTTATTATTTTGGCTTGCCGTATGAACGGTTCTTCACCTTCTTTAAGTGAAATTGAATTAACAATGGCTTTACCTTGAATACATTTTAAGCCTGCTTCAATAACGTCCCATTTCGATGAGTCGACCATGATAGGTACTTTTGAGATATCAGGCTCTGATGCAATTAAATTTAAAAACTTTACCATCGCAGCTTTCGAATCCAACATGGCTTCATCCATATTGATATCAATCACTTGCGCACCATTTTCTACTTGTTCACGGGCAACATCGAGGGCAGTCTCGTAATCTTCTTCCATGATTAAGCGTTTAAACTTAGCCGAGCCTGTTACATTGGTACGCTCACCGACGTTAGTAAATACAGCAATTTGGTCAGTCATGTCGGTTTCCTAGTTTAAGTTACACGCTTCAAGGCCCGATAAGCGCATACGCACTTCAAGCTCAGGTAATTGGCGAGGTTTAACACCTTCAAGGCCTTTCGCAAACGCCTTTATATGAGCCGGTGTGGTGCCGCAACAACCACCTACAATGTTGATAAAGCCAGACTTGCCCCAATCAATAATTTCTGTTGCCATTTCAGGGGCTTCTAAATCATATTCGCCAAACTCGTTCGGTAAACCTGCATTTGGATGCACCGAGGTAAAGGTTTCACAAACACGGGATAACTCTTCAACATACTGGCGCAGTAAGTCAGGGCCAAGGGCGCAGTTAAGACCGATTGATAGCGGCTTAATATGGCGAATTGAGTTATAAAAAGCTTCTGTTGTTTGGCCTGATAAAGTACGGCCTGAGGCATCGGTAATGGTGCCTGAGATCATCACAGGTAAACTACGACCAGCCTGTTCGAATGCTTCTTCCACAGCGAACGAAGCAGCTTTTGCATTAAGCGTATCAAAGATAGTTTCAATCAAAATGAGGTCTGCACCGCCCTCCATAAGTGCAAGTGTTGACTCAACATACGCGGCCACCAGCTTATCAAAGTTGATATTTCGATAACCTGGATCGTTTACATCTGGCGAAATAGAACAGGTTTTTGATGTTGGTCCAAGTACGCCTGCAACATAACGAGGCTTGCTTGGATCTTTTGCTTCAAACTCATCACATACGCTGCGTGCAAGCTTAGCTGACTCTAGGTTGATTTCGCGGCTAAGGCTAGCCATGTCGTAATCTTCCATCGAAATAGTCGTGGCATTAAAAGTATTGGTTTCGATGATATCGGCACCGGCTTCTAAGTAAGCACGGTGAATATCAGCAATGATTTTTGGCTGAGTCAGGCTTAATAAGTCGTTATTGCCTTTAATAAGTACATGCCAGTCTTTAAAGCGCTCACCGCGATAATCCTGTTCTTCTAATTTATGTTCTTGGATCATGGTGCCCATCGCGCCATCGAGGATAAAAATTCGCTGTTTTAGCGCCTCGGTTAATTGTTCGCGTTTATTCACTGCATTACTCGGCATAGTTGTTAGTCCTTACATCTTGGCTAACTAAGTTAATATCATACGGTGTAGTTTGGTACACATAATAGTTTAACCAATTCGAAAACAATAAAAAGGCATGGCTTTGCCACGTTTTCGACGGTTCGTTATCTGGGTTATCGTCAGGGAAGTAGTTTTCTGGCTTAGGCGCATCAGCTGATTTTTCTTGGTCACGCAAATACTCCCCTTTTAGGGTATGGGCATCGTACTCTGGATGGCCCGTAATATATACTTGGCTACCTGATTTATTTTTAATTAAATAGGCACCTACTCGCTCAGAGCCTGCTAACACAACCAGCTCATCGCAGGCATTGATCTTCTCGATATCAATATGACCATAGCGAGAATGTGGCACTAAAAAGGTGTCATCAAAGCCTCGGGTAAGTGCCGCATGATCAAAATAACTTTTATGGGTAAATACGCCACTGAGTTTATTTGGTTTCAGATCACGCTTCAGACCATAGTGATGATAAAGCCCAGCATGTGCCGCCCAACACGAAAACAACGTAGACGTAACATGCTGCTCTGCCCAATCTAAAATAACTTTTAGTTCATCCCAGTAAGCAACTTCGTCATACTCTAAATGAGCAAGCGGCGCGCCTGTTATGATCATGGCATCGTAGTTATTATCTTTCACTTCTGAAAAATAACGATAGAAAGTATCCATGTGCTGCTCAGAGTTACTACTCGTGCGATGAGTATCCAACCTCAACAACTCAACATTAACTTGTAACGGTGAGTTAGCTAATAATCGAATAAATTGCACTTCGGTTTCAACTTTGTTTGGCATTAAGTTTAAGATAGCCAAACGCATTGGACGAATCTCTTGCGTTTTAGCACGACTTTTTGGCATTACAAACACGTTCTCTTGACGTAATTTTGCAATGGCTGGCAATTCATCTTTTACTGTAATGGGCATAGCTGGCTCCGAGCACACTTATCTGACTGCTAATTATGAACGGATAGTTAGAAATTTCAACCTCTAGATGTTTAGATGTCCAAATGAAGTGATATTTCTGAGTGGTCATTAATTAAAATATATGACTTTTTGAGTAAATAACACCTTGATATTAAGCCTATCATAAACGCTGAATTCTGTATTTTGAGGTAGTTTGGGTATACAATACTTGCTGTTAATTTTTCTTATAAATTGAAGGCTTCTTTCATGGTGTTACCAGATAAGTTTATATTCTCGATGAGTCGAGTTTCTAAGGTTGTGCCACCTAAGCGCACTATCCTAAAAGATATTTCTTTACACTTTTTCCCAGGCGCAAAAATTGGTGTGCTAGGTCTAAACGGTGCAGGTAAATCAACATTACTTCGCATTATGGCTGGTGTTGACCAAGACTTTGAAGGTGAAGCACGCCCTCAACCAGGCACTAAAATCGGTTACTTACCGCAAGAGCCTGTTTTAGACGAAAGCAAAACTGTTCGCGAAACAGTAGAAGAAGCAGTAAGCGAAGTTAAAAATGCACTGAATCGCTTAGATGAAGTATACAACGAGTATGCAATGGACGGTGCTGACTTCGATGCACTTGCCAAAGAACAAGGTGAACTTGAAGCTATCATCCAAGCACACGATGGTCACAATATCGACAACGTGTTAGAACGTGCAGCTGATGCATTACGTTTACCACCTTGGGATGCAAAAATTGAACACCTTTCGGGTGGTGAGCGACGCCGTGTTGCGATCTGTCGTTTACTACTTGAAAAACCAGATATGCTAATTCTTGATGAACCAACCAACCACTTAGATGCTGAGTCTGTTGCTTGGTTAGAGCGCTTCTTACACGACTACGAAGGTACCGTGGTAGCTGTAACCCACGACCGTTACTTCTTAGATAACGTAGCAGGTTGGATTTTAGAGCTTGACCGTGGTGAAGGTATTCCTTGGGAAGGTAATTACTCATCATGGCTTGAACAAAAAGATTTACGTTTACAACAAGAGCAGAAATCTGAAAAAGCACGTCAAAAATCAATCGCGCAAGAACTTGAATGGGTTCGTTCAAACCCTAAAGGCCGTCAAGCTAAGTCTAAAGCACGTATGGCACAGTTTTCTGAGCTACAGCAAAACGATTACCAAAAGCGTAACGAAACGAATGAACTATTCATTCCACCGGGTCCACGCTTAGGTGACCAAGTTATCGAAGTCAAAGGCCTAAAGAAGAGCTTTGGCGACCGTGTATTAATCGATGACTTAAACTTTGCAATGCCGAAAGGCGCTATCGTAGGTATTATCGGTGCTAATGGTGCGGGTAAATCAACCCTGTTCAAAATGCTAAGTGGTGAAGAAACGCCAGATAGCGGTGAGATCCTTGTTGGTGATACTGTTGAGCTTGCAACCGTTGATCAGTTCCGTGGTGACATGGACGAAAGCAACACCGTTTTCCAAGAAATCTCAAACGGCCAAGACGTATTAAAAATTGGTAACTTTGAATTCCCAAGCCGTGCCTATGTTGGCCGCTTTAACTTCAAAGGTAACGACCAACAAAAATTCGTTAAAGACTTATCAGGTGGTGAGCGCAACCGTTTACATCTAGCTAAGTTATTAAAAGCAGGTGGTAACGTGTTACTACTGGATGAGCCTACCAATGACCTAGACGTTGAAACATTACGTGCACTTGAGAACGCTATTTTAGAGTTCCCAGGCTGTGTAATGTGTATCTCGCATGACCGTTGGTTCCTTGACCGTATTGCTACACATATTCTTGATTACCGTGACGAAGGCCAAATTAACTTCTTCGATGGTAACTACACAGAATACGAAGAGTGGCTGAAGAAAACCTTAGGCGCAGAAGCGGCACAACCTAAGCGTATTAAATACAAAAAAATTGGCTAATTAGCTGATACTCAAAAAGCCCCGATTTAGGGGCTTTTTTGTTGCTATAATCATTTCTCTCACTAATTTCATAATGATCTATACTCATTAAGTTAATATAGGTGGAGATAAAGTTATGAATGAACGCAGAGAGTTTTCGCGGGTATTATTTTCTTGCCCTGCGATCCTTCGCATCGAAGATAACGACTACCACTGTCAGTTACTTGATCTATCTTTGCAAGGTGCGCTTATTACTAAAAGTGATTCATTTTTAGTGCCTATTCATAGTAAGGCAGACTTAATCTTTACCCTGCCAGAGTCAAATATCGAGATAAAAATGCAAGTGGAGCTGTGCCATATTGAGCATCAACATGCAGGCCTTCGCTGTGAACATATAGATATTGATAGTATTACTCACTTAAAACGACTGATTGAGCTAAACTTGGGTGATGAAGCATTATTACATCGCGAGTTAGGCCATTTAATTCACGCACCAGAGTAAACATTTGCCAGTAGATTCGTTATGCTGTAGCAAATTCAGCTATCCAATGAGCTATGCAGTTAAATCCCCACTTACCCTTGGTGTATCACCCAAATTACTCGTTTAGTTTCGATCCTAACCATCGCTTTGTGATGAGTAAGTTTGCTTATTTATATGAGCATGTACAAAGCCTTGGATTAATAAATGACAACCTAACACAGCCGGTGCTTGGCACCCCAGAGCCCCTTGAATTAGTGCACTGTGAAAATTACATCAACGACCTTTGGCATAATAGATTAGATGAAAAGGCGATGCGCCGCATTGGCTTACCTTGGTCAAAAGAGCTGATGGCACGTACTTTTACCGCCCCACTTGGCACCCTACAAGCAGCACGCTTAGCACTTAAACATGGCATCGCTTGTCACTTAGCCGGTGGCACTCACCATGCTCATACTGACTTTGGCTCAGGCTATTGCATGGTAAACGACTTAGCTTTCACCAGCGAAACCCTGATAAAAAGTGGCGAAGTGACCAATATACTTATTTTTGATTTAGATGTTCATCAAGGTGATGGTACCGCAGCAATGCTGGAACATCAGCCCTACGCCTATACCTGCTCTATTCACTGTGAAAAGAATTTTCCGTTTCGAAAATCATCCAGCGACTTAGACATAGGTTTAGCACCGAATGTCGCTGACAGTGAATACCTAGGCGTTGTTGACGATACTCTGAGTTATTTATTAAACACCCTAAACCCAGATTTAGTACTTTATGATGCAGGTGTTGATGTATGGCAGCAAGATGGTTTAGGTAAACTTGATATAAGCTGGCAAGGGATAGAGCAACGCGACCATTTAGTCTTCAAGCGCTGCCTTGAGCGCAATGTACCTGTCGCAACCGTAATTGGTGGGGGTTATGATAAAGATCATCGCCGTTTAGCGGCTCGTCACGGCATTGTAGTTGAACAAGCGGCTCGCTTTTAATAACGACAAAGAAAAAAGGCCCGGTGGAGAAAAAAACCGGGCCTTTGCTACTGTAACATTGGGATATGTTAGCAACTTTTTTCTAAGTTAAAACAAGTAGCTGTGGAGCTACCGAATGGTAATCTAAAGCCATAGCTATGCTCAAAACCGTGATGTTTACAATTGAAAAAGCAAACACTTGGCGCGCCCAGCCGCTTACATCAATATTGCGACGATAGCCACGAAGCGCCATTAGCAACCACCAAAAACTCGTTGTACAAGCTACAGCCATAAAGGCTAAACCTGTATAACCACTAATGGTTAATAACATCACAACCAACGCATACACGGCGATATATAAAACAATGTGATGCTTTGCCTTCTCGATCCCCTGCGCTACAGGTAACACAGGAATTCTGGCCGCTTGGTAGTCGTTATAACGAAAGATTGCAATTGCATATGAATGAGGCATTTGCCATAGACTAAACATAACCAATAAAATCACAGCACCAGCATCAAACTGCCCAGTCACGGCACAATACCCCACTACAGGCGGTACTGCGCCAGATAAACTTCCTACAAAGGTGCCGTACACAGAACGACGTTTCATATATAAGCTGTACACACCTACGTAGATGACGTAACCAAAAGTAGCAAATAAGAGTGCCACTACGTTGGTATACACAGCTAATAAGCCGAAACCAATAACACCAAGCACGATGCCATGTGCCATAGCTGCCTTTGCTGACATTTCGCCAGTTACTGTGACGCGTTTGCGAGTGCGCGCCATAGCAACATCAATATCACGATCAATTACGTTATTGATCGCGCATCCTGATGCCACTACTAAAGATAACCCTAGTAAGGTTGCGATCATTAACCATGGGTCAATATCACCGCGAGAGGCTAGCAAGAATCCCCCCGCGACAGAGATCAAATTGCCCATGATAATGCCAGGTTTAGTGACATTTAAATAACGTCGAAACACTTCCTCGACTCCTCTAATTTTCAGCACAAACGCAATATTACGAAAGAAACTAGTTAGTAACAGACTGTAAGAACTGGAGACACAACCTCAGACTAACCAGCTCCTTTCGTAAATCTTTTTACCAATTACAAAGTAATTGTTATTAGTACATCATCATGGCGTTCGATTCGTAGATGATCCACACCGACAAACCAACCACCATCACGATGATTAAAGCACTAAAGATAAACGACAATGAACTTGCTTTGCCGTCTTCTGTTTTGAAGTTTAGGTGTAAGAAATATTTCAAATGCACCCAAATTTGCACAATCGCCATGCTCACGATGCACCATGCAGTGGTCGTTTTAGAAAACGAGCCACTCATCACAGCCCAAAATGGAATAGCCGTTAAAACCACTGACAATACAAAACCAATTAAATAGTCTTTAACGCTGCCATGTGATTGATCATTATGTGCATGAACTTCTAAGTTATTAATTACATGTGATTCACTGTGACTCATTACATTGCTCCCATTAAATAAACAACGGTAAATACACAGATCCACACCACATCTAAGAAGTGCCAGAATAAGCTTAAACAACTTAGGCGTGTCACTGTTTGTGGGTTTAAACCACGGCGCACAACTTCAATCATCAGGACAGTCATCCAAATAAGACCTGCTGTAACGTGAAGACCGTGTAAGCCCACTAAAGAGAAGAACGATGTTAAAAAGGCACTTTGCTGAGGGCCATTGCCATGCGCAATTAGGTGATGGAATTCATATACTTCCATACCAATAAACACAGCACCAAAGGCAAAGGTAACCAGCAACCAAGTTAAAGTAGCCGCCTTTTTCTGCCCGTGAGCAGAGATCATCGCAAAACCAAAAGTGATACTACTGAGTAGTAGTGCTGCGGTTTCAACCGCAACAAAATCAAGTTCAAAAATGTCTTTACCGGACACACCGCCAGCAGTATTCATGAACAATACTGCATAGGTTGCAAAGAATGATGCAAACAACAGGCAGTCAGTCATTAGGTAAAGCCAGAAACCAAATACGGTGTTACCACCTGTATCGTGGTGCTCATGGTCATGTGCATCGACATGACCGTGTGCGCTGTTTAAGGTGTCGAGTCCTGCAGAAATGGTACTCATGCATTCACCTCCTTCGTAGCGGCAATATTGTGAGACGTTTCTAGTTCAATAATTTCATCTGGTTGCACGTAGTAATCAACATCGCTGGTGTAACAACGTTTGATGAACACCACGATAGCACCCAGTAAACCAAAGGCTGCAAGCCACCAAATGTGCCAGATCATGGCAAAACAGAAGGTTGTTAAAGCTGCGCTCATTAATACACCTGCTGATGTATTTTTTGGCATATGAATTGGGCTATAAGAGGCTTCTTGTTTGTAAGCTAAGCCTTTTTCTTTCATATCTGTCCACGCATCAATGTCATCAATATGTGGGATTTTCGCAAAGTTGTAGTACTGCGGAGGTGAAGCAGATGCCCACTCAAGGGTATGACCATTCCACGGGTCGCCCGTTGTATCATCAAGTTGCTCGCGATTTTTGAAGCTCACTACAAGTTGCACAACTTGGAACAAGATACCGAACATAATGATTACCGCACCGCCAGCTGCAATGTATAACCAAATGTTCCAATCAGGGTTGTTAGTGTGATTTAAGCGACGTGTCATACCTAAGAAACCAAGTACATATAACGGCATGAATGCAACGAAGAAACCTATTAACCAACACCAGAAAGATCTTCTGCCCCAGCTCTCGTCAAGTTTGAAGCCCATTGCTTTAGGGAACCAAAACGCAAAACCAGCTAAATAACCAAATACCGCACCACCAATAATGGTGTTATGGAAGTGAGCAATTAAGAATAAGCTGTTATGTAATACGTAGTCAGCACCAGGAATAGCAAGTAACACACCGGTCATACCACCGATAGTGAAAGTCACCATGAAACCTAAAGTCCAAAGGACAGGCACAGTAATACGTAAACGACCACGGTACATAGTGAATAACCAGTTAAACAACTTAACCCCGGTCGGTACCGCAATAACCATGGTCATAACACCAAAGAAGGCATTAACGTTAGCGCTTGAGCCCATAGTAAAGAAATGATGAAGCCAAACGATAAAACCTAAAATAGAAATCGCACCGCTTGCATAAACCATCGACTTATAACCAAACAGGCGTTTACCAGCAAAAGTTGAGATAACTTCTGAGAAAATACCAAACGCAGGTAAGATCAGAATGTAAACTTCAGGGTGACCCCATGCCCAAAATAAGTTGATGTACATCATCGCGTTACCACCTAATTCATTGGTGAAAAAGTGGAAATCGAGATAACGGTCAAGCGTTAGCATTGCCAGTACCGCAGTTAAAATTGGGAACGATGCGGCAATTAAGATATTCGCCCACGTACATGCCCAAGTAAAAATAGGCATTTTCATTAATGTCATGCCTGGTGCACGCATTTTAAATACAGTCGCTAAGAAGTTTACCGATGTTAATAAGGTACCCAAGCCGGATATCTGCAAGGCCCATATATAATAGTCGACCCCGACACCTGGACTAAATGACAGCTCAGACAGCGGTGGATATGCAACCCAACCTGTTTTCGCAAACTCACCAAAGAATAGTGAGATATTAATCAGGATTGCACCGCCAGCAGTTAACCAAAAGCTAAGGTTATTTAAGAATGGGAATGCAACATCACGGGCACCAATTTGCAAAGGTAAAATGATGTTCATTAAACCAATCATAAACGGCATCGCCATAAAGATGATCATGATCACCCCGTGCGCCGTAAAGATTTGGTCATAGTGCTCTGGTGGTAAGTAACCACTTGCACCGCCGGTAGCCATTGCTAATTGCAGTCGCATCATAATGGCATCCGCGAAACCACGGAAAAGCATGATAAGCGCAAGAATGATGTACATAACACCTAAACGCTTATGGTCAATTGAGGTGATCCAGTCGTGCCAAATCACGCCCCACTTTTTATATTTTGTTACTAAGCCTGCCACTAACAGACCTAAGACAGCAACAACCGTCATGGTAACCATGATAATTGGTTCATGAAACGGGATTGCGTCTAATGTTAATTTACCTAACAACGACATGATTATTCCTCGTCCTCGCTGTGCTTCTTATGAGCTGAGTGCTCTGGCATAGCGTGTTGCATTGCACCGTGAGAGCCATGCGCTTGCATATATTTCATTACGATTGAATGGAACATATCTTTATCTACGCTGGCATAGTATTTAACTGGGTCGTATTCACTTGGTTTTGCTAGTTCAACATAGCTTTGCTTAGTCAGTGCAGAACCGGTATTTTTTACTTTGTTTACCCATTCATCGAAATCAGCTTCAGTGGCTGTTGCAATGGCATCGAACTTCATACCGGTGAAACCTGCACCACTGTAGTTAGCAGAGAAGCCTTTAAAAGTACCCGGTTCATCAGCTATTAAGTGAAGCTTTGTTTCCATACCTGCCATTGAATAAATTTGGCTACCAAGCTGTGGAATGAAAAACGAATTCATGGTGCTTTCTGAGGTGATCTTGTACTGCACAGGCACATTGGCAGGAAAAACAAGCTCATTCACTGTAGCGATGCCTTGCTCTGGATAAATGAATAACCATTTCCAGTTCAAAGAAACAACTTCAACAGTAAGGTGCTCACCTTTACCTTCAAGTGGTTTATATGGGTCAAGTTGTTGCGTTGACTGCCATGTGATCACACCTAAAATCGCAACGATAATGATAGGAATGGTCCAAACTACAGCTTCAATCTTGTTTGAGTGCGCCCATTTTGGAGCGTAAATTTCTTGATCTCGTCCATCACGGTATTTCCATGCAAAATAAATTGTCATGGCAATAACTGGAATTACAACAATCAGCATTAATACCGTAGCTACGATAATTAAATACTTCTCGTCGACACCAATTTGACCTTTTGGATCGAGTACCCCGCCTTTACAGCCAGACAAAGCCAGCACTAAAGACGCTAGAGCAATATTACAAAGGTTTCGAATTGACAAAGGAATATCCTACAACCTAAAAGTTAACACTTGTCGAAATAAGTACACGACGCTTTTCTGCAACAGATGCTACAGATATCCCTCGGCTGAATAACGAGCACGACAAATCGACACGCTAAAAAGTAAGGGAATTTAGGTTGGCTGACTGAAATTTGGGCGTAAAAAACCCACTAGGTGCTTTAGTAAAGACAACTTAGAAAACGACTAAAATGGCTGAACTTAAGCAACAAAGCTTATTTACAGACAACCACTTACACGAGGAGGAGCACGACAGCCATGAGCACTGTGTACTACTAAAGACTTTATCGTTTCACGCGCAGCGAAGGCCGCTTTACGTAAAATGACACCTGCACGACGCGCAGGAAAGAAATGGAAGACCAACCAGCATAAACCAATAAGTAATTGGCAAGACACCACAGGGTAAGCTAAAAAACTCAACACATTAAGTAGTGGGATTTCGTATAAAGCACCTTCACTTAATAAGCTTCTTAGCCCTTGAGCATCTTCTAATGTACCGTTGATTAGCATGGCTGAGTTAATCAGCAACAAGGCTAAAACTGACATTAGTTCTTTACCAGCAAAAAATGCACGCGCAGCCAGTTGCAACCTAGCTAAGCTAGACTGTTTGGCACCTTGTGACTGATTAATTGCTCGCAAAACCCACGCCTTTTTATTGCTTTTACTGCATTTTAGGTAAGTGGCTTACCCTATTTTCAAATGCGGTAATATGATCTTCATCAATAAAGTTTCAGTAATTACTGAAATTTCGGTGTGGAGTATAACAAAGTCAACAGACGGTACAAGTAGAATTTGGCAGCACAAAGTTAAGTATTGTTTAACCACACGCTATCAATGTGTAAAAAACCGATTTAATTAAAGCTAAGTATTTAAAATTAATACTTTATTTTATATAGCTAAAAGCAATGAAGAAAATGAAAATAGCATATTAATAACGTTTTAAAGCATAAATACCGTTTTAAGCATACTAAGTCAGTACTAACTGAAGATTAAATACTGAGCAAGGATTAGCCAAACCCATTAAAATATAATATTCTAACAAAACCAAAAATAAAGAATAAAAGAGATAGTTATGCGTCAATATGCACTCGCTGCTGCCATTTTAGCATTAAGTAACAGCGCACTCGCAAATACGATTGAAGACACCGTAGTGAATGGCTTAAATAAACCCGCGATTTATTACACCGATATCGAGCCACACTTAAAAACCGTAGCAAAGCATCCTAGCGTCAAACTAGAACAAATTGGTACCTCATTTCAAGGACAGGCACTCAATTCTCTTAAAATTGGCACAGGCCCAATCAAAGTGATGATGTGGAGCCAAATGCACGGCGACGAAAACACTGCAACTGCCGCACTTATGGACTTTTTAAGCTTCATAACAGCTGATGAAAACGCACAATGGCTAAAAAGCTGGCGACAGAAAATATCCCTTCTCATAATCCCTATGGTGAACCCTGACGGCGCGGCCGTACAAACCCGTTATAATGCTCAAGGAATTGATTTAAATCGCGATGCTAAAGCTCTTCGCACAAAAGAAGGGCAAATACTAATGGCTGCCGCAAATCAGTTTAAACCTGACTTTGGCTTTAATTTACATGATCAGAACGCATATTACGGAGCAGGAAAAAAAGGTAAACAAGCCACCATTTCAGTGCTAGCGCCAGCCTATAACGAAGCGAGAGAAGTAAATAAAAGTCGCGGCGAGGCTATGCAGTTTATAGCCCACTTAGCTAAAACGGTTGAAACAATAATCCCAGGCCACTTAGGAAAGTACAACGACAGTTACTCATACCGTAGCTTTGGGGATACTTTTTCGGAAAAGGGTATTAGAACAATATTAATTGAATCAGGAGCGTACCCTAATGATCCAAACCGACAAATAGCACGCAAGGTTAACCGTGTTTTATACAAAAAGACGATTGATTCGTTAACTTCGGGGGAGTGGAAAGACGCGAGGATATCGCAATATCACGCTATTCCATTTAACGCTAAAGACAATTGGGTCGACTTACTAATAGACGACATAATCGTAAATAGTGAGCTAGGTGATTACCAGATAGATATTGCAATTAACAATAAAGGACAGTCACCTGTAATTAAAGAGCTAGGTGATATAAGTAGTATCCGCCAAGGTTATACGAGTTTAGATGCAAGCAGCCTAAGCTTTAAGGCAGGTAACAGCTTTGTTTTAAATAAATCGTTAACGCTTACAGAAAGTAGCTATAAAAATATTTTAAAACAAGGCTATAGCTGTTTTTCGGGTGATATGAACAAATTAAAAAACACCTCAAAATGGCCAGTTTACGCGTGCAAAAGTATATTTACATCAATACCATCTCTTCACGCCCCTGCTGCTTTTTTCTTACAAGCCGACGGCATAAATAAGTATGCTATTTTGGGGACTGAGTTAATTAATCTAGAAAGTTAATAACAAAAGACAGTCACCCATAATTAAAAACACGCTTTGAAAGACAGGCACTCTTAAAAGTGCCTACTAAATCTTCAAATACTTTAGATTTTTTAACCTAAAATACTCGTTTTGTAGGCAACCTACCCTATTAGCTTAATCCACTAGTAAAAACCAAGATAAAAGATTTAGCTTTCTGAGAATTGAAAGTACGAGTTAGCTGCAATGTTTTGCAAAAAATAAAAGTTGAGAGAAATTTAAGATTAGCTAGCAAGTAATAACTTACAACTTGTTATATTCCTTCGCCGCTTTCGAGCAGTTTTACTACAGTAGTTTTCAATAGCTTGTATTCGTCCTACAGCACCGTGAAATAAATGTTCAAACTGTGTTGTTAATGTTAGCCAATTTGCTGGCTCGAGATTAAGCCTCTCAAGGATAGGAGGTAAATGATGATCTATATATCCGCGTTTATCCGTGCTAATACAGCGGCCTGTTTGCTCTACAAGTGACAGGTATGACTTTAACTCAAAAGGTATCCCCTTTGATTTATTCTTGTTCATACCACCAACAAAACGAGCTAGTAGCTTAGGTTGTTTTGAATTCTTCGCACTTTGGCTTCGCTTTTTAAAACTTGTATAGTTAGATTGCTCTGGGGTCCTCGCAACCTCTGCACGAACAGGGTTTAAATCAACATAGGCCATGCACGCTAAAAGAGCAGATTCATCAAGTAGTGCTTGGCTCTTGAAGCGCCCTTCCCAAAAATGCCCGGTACATTCGTCTTCTTTATTTGCACGCCTGGCAATATACTCATTAAGCATTCGCATGAACCAACTAATACTAGAAAGGCGCGCTCTGTATTCTACAACCTCTTTATTTAAAAAGGCCTGTTGAACGTCACTCAAGTGCTCACCACGGAGGAAGTTTTGACCTAAAGGCGTCATTTTACTGAGCTTCTTCCAGCGTAGAAGAACGGCCTTGTCGCTTAACCTATTTGCTTTTTTATCATCTACATAAAGCACAATATGAGTATGATTACTCATCACGGCATAAGCACACACATCAATACAAAATACCTTCGCAAGAACAAGCAGACGATCTTCAACCCACCCTCGGCGGTGTTCATATGATTTACCTGTGAGAGTATCTTCTCCGCAAAGGTAGGCGCGTCTAACGCATCGGGATACACAGTGATAGTATTTAGTATTCGACAAACAGATTTGCCGCTTCCTTGCTAAAGCCATCGTCCACTCCTTGAACTGATAATTTAAAATGCATGGGCTGTAACTAAAGTTTAGACAAGATATATTCTGCCGCAAGATTGTGATAAGAAATTACAGTGACTGTCTACATAAAGGTAGGTATTAAAAAAGCGCCTTTGGGCGCTTTTTTCTGATTAGAGAATTTGATTCTCTTTCCAGGCTTGTTCTTTTGCCATGCGCTTTTTACGCTTGTCACATGGGTCGTCACAGTCGCAGGCTTTGTCTATACCAACAGCGCCTAAGCCACCGCAACTACTGGCCATTGATTTCTTTTGCACAATCATGCCGACAGCCATCGCTGCCACAATTAAAATAAGTAGACCAAATGTAAGAAGAAAAAGTGACATTGCTTTGCCCCTATCGTCAGCAATTAAATCGAGCCTAATTTATTAGGCTGCGTGTATTATATACCCAAACCACCTCAAGGTGCGAGTTTCAGTTGGAATTAAAAGCGATTTAGGCAAGGCATTGATTGCAAGCAATAGTGGTTCTATTGTTAAAATCAATAACGCAGTATAAATCGCTTTTAAACCAACCCTTTGGGCGCTTCACAGGCGCTTACTCTCATCGTTGTTACTTCTTAAAAGGGACTGCCATTGTTGCAAAGTAACGCCTTGATATTAAGCACCTGTGAAACGCTGAATTCTGCATATTGAGGTGGCTTGGGTATGCACTGCTTCTTGCCCTGCTACAAATAAGGTTTGAAAGCAGGGCTTGAATAAGTTACTAAGCCATTGTCTGACTTACCAATTAAATAAACTGGAAGATCATGCTGCTCAGCGTATTGCTGCGCACGTTCCATGCCCATCACAGTAAGCGCTGTCGCTAAGCCATCAGCAGTCATCGCTGATGGGTGCAAAACTGTAACAGATACCAAATCATGGCGACTAGGCATACCTGTTTCTGGGTCAATTAGATGACTATACGTAACACCATCCATTTCGTAAAAAATGCGGTAATCACCTGATGTTGCAATACCATTGGTACCAGGCTCAATCACTTTATGCACTTTACGAACGCCAGGCTCAGCATCAGGCTGCTCAATAGCGATTTTCCAAGTGATGTTGTCTGGCTTAATACCCGATACACGCAACTCGCCACCAATTTCTACCATATAATTTTTCAAGCCATGACTTTCTATCACTTGTGCGACTCTATCGATACCATAGCCTTTTGCGGTTGCAGAAAACGAGAGTTCTAAACCATCAATTGTTTTCATTAAACCCGCATCAGTAAGTTTAAGCTTATCAACTCCTATCTTTGCAACCATTGCTGCCAAAGCTTCATCGCTTGGGCGTTTAGTCGGCTTTTTATCTGGGCCAAAGCCCCATAAATCAATAAGTGGTCCCATAGTGACATCTAAGGTTTTCGTTGATTCACCAAGGCGGATTGATTCAGCTACTACGTTTCTGAAATCAGCGCTAATTGGCATCACCTGCCCCGCAGGTAAATTGTTAAACTGATTAATTTCTGAATCTGGAATGTATGTCGACATTGACTGATTTACGTCTTTAAGCACTTGCTTAATTTCAGGATGTAAATCAACACCTGCAACCTTTGAAGACTCTGCAAACACCTTAATGTGATATGTGGTGCCCATTGTCTTACCTTCAAAATAAAGCTCTTCTGCCTTATCTGCTTGGCTGCAGCCAGCCATGAGTAAAGTCATAGTTAATAGAAAAAAGGCCATCAAGCCTTGGCGATAAAACACTCTATTCATAGCATTCACCTTTTAGATACCACAGGGTTAGGTATAGAAATAAAAAAGCCTCGTAACACTATGTGCTACGAGGCCTGTATTCTAACCAAAACTTATTGTTTTGTGTATGGTGTTAGCCACCGAAGTCATCTAATAAGATGTTTTCGTCTTCTACACCAAGATCTTTAAGCATGTTGATAACAGCCGCGTTCATCATTGGAGGACCACACATGTAGAACTCACAATCTTCCGGCGCTTCATGATCTTTCAAGTAGTTTTCATAAAGTACGTTATGGATGAAGCCTGTATAACCTTCCCAGTTATCTTCTGGTTGTGGATCAGACAGTGCTGTGTGCCATACAAAGTTATCGTTTTCTGCAGCTAAGCCGTCGAAATCTTCTACGTAGAACATTTCACGCTTAGAACGCGCACCATACCAGAAGCTCATCTTACGCTTAGATTGTAAACGCTTAAGTTGGTCAAAGATATGTGAACGCATTGGTGCCATACCTGCACCACCACCTACGAATACCATTTCTGCATCAGTGTCTTTCGCGAAGAACTCACCGAATGGGCCAGAAATAGTCACTTTATCACCTTCTTTTAGTGACCAAATGTACGAAGACATTTTACCACATGGAAGGCTTAGGTCTCTTGGCGGCGGCGTAGCGATACGCACGTTAAGCATGATGATGCCTTCTTCTTCTGGGTAGTTAGCCATTGAGTATGCACGAATTGTTTCGTCGTCTACTTTAGACTCCAGATCGAAGAAACCGAAGTGGTTCCAGTCGCCACGATACTCTTCTGGAATATCGAAGTCAGCGTATTTAACGTGGTGTGCTGGCGCTTCAATTTGAATATAACCACCGGCACGGAACGGTACTGACTCGCCATCAGGAATTTGTAACTTAAGCTCCTTGATGAAAGTTGCTTTGTTATCGTTAGAGATAACCGTACAGTCCCACTTTTTAACACCGAAAATTGACTCTTCAAGCTCAATTTCCATGTCGTTCTTAACATTTACCTGACACGCTAAACGGCAGCCTTCACGAGCTTCACCTTTAGAGATGTGATCAAGTTCTGTTGGTAGGATATCGCCGCCACCTTCTTTGATGTGAACACGACACTGACCACAAGAGCCACCGCCACCACATGCAGATGAAACGAAGATACCTGAATCAGCTAGCGCACCTAATAGCTTGCTACCTGCAGATGTTTTAATAGCTTTTTCTGGGTCGCCATTAATTCCGATGATGATATCGCCGCTTGCTACTAATTTAGATTTAGCACCAATGATAACTAAAACTAAAATAACAACGATAGCGATGAAAACACCAACGCCTAAGAAAATCTCATTCATGATTTATCCTCGCTACCTATTAAAGTGAAATACCAGAGAATGACATAAAGCCAAGACCCATCAGACCAACTGTGATGAAAGTAATACCTAAACCACGTAAGCCATCAGGAACGTCTGAGTACTTCATTTTTTCACGGATACCAGCAAGTAAAGTAATTGCTAGTGCCCAGCCCACACCTGAACCGATACCATAAACAACAGACTCGCCGAAGTTATAGTTACGCTCAACCATGAAAGATACCGCACCGAAGATCGCACAGTTAACTGTGATCAATGGTAGGAAGATACCTAACGCGTTATAAAGTGCAGGGAAGAACTTATCTAATGCCATTTCAAGAATTTGTACAAGTGCTGCAATAACACCGATGAAAGTCAAGAAACGTAAGAAGCTAAGGTCTGCCTCTGGGTAGCCAAGCCACTCTAATGCACCTGGTGCAAGAACAGCATGATAAACCAAGTTATTTACAGGTACTGAGATACCTAGTACCACGATAACTGCCACACCTAGGCCGATTGATGTTGTTACTTTCTTCGATACTGCAAGGAAAGTACACATACCTAGGAAGAAGGCTAAAGCTAAGTTTTCAATGAAAACCGCTTTTACAAATAAACTAATATAATGTTCCACTGCTCGCCCCTTACGCTTTTGCTTCTACTTGGTCTTTCTTAAAGGTACGAAGTACCCAGATGAATAAACCAATAATGAAGAATGCACTCGGTGGTAAAATCAATAGACCCATTGGTTGATACCAGCCACCATTTTGTACAAGTGGAATAATATCAACACCGAATAGTGAACCTTTACCGAATAACTCACGGATGAAACCAACAGTTAATAGTACTACTGAGTAGCCTAAACCGTTACCGATACCGTCTAGGAAAGACATTAACGGTGGTGACTTCATTGCGTATGCTTCAGCACGACCCATTACGATACAGTTTGTAATGATTAGACCAACGAATACTGAAAGCTCTTTAGCTGTTGCATAAGAGAACGCTTGCAGTACTTGGTCAACAACGATTACAAGTGATGCGATGATCGTCATTTGCACGATGATACGTACAGATGATGGGATGTGATTACGAATTGACGAAATAAACAAGCTAGAAAACGCTGTTACTAGTGTCAATGCGATTGACATGATTAGTGCATTTTTTAAGCTTGATGTTACCGCTAGCGCAGAACAAATACCTAGTACTTGTAATGCGATCGGGTTATTTGCGAATACCGGGCCAAATAGGACCGACTTCATTTCTTTAGTATCAGCCATTATTTCAACGCTCCTTCACGTACTTTCGCAAGGAATGGACCAAAGCCATGCTCGCCAGTCCAGAAGTCAACTGTATGATCAACACCGTTTGAAGTTAATGTTGCACCAGAAAGACCATCGATTTGATGTTCATTCTTTGCACCGCTCTTCATGATATTGATTGGTAACTCTTTACCTTGCCATTTAGCAGTCCATTGTGGATTTTGGATTTCACCACCTAGACCTGGCGTTTCGTTGTGCTTGAAGAAGTTGATGTTTTTAACTGTTTCACCATCGCTTTCAAGCGCTAAGAAGCCGTACATTACACCCCAAAGGCCATAACCTTGGATTGGTAGAATGATTGCATCTGTAGAACCATCAGGTTTCTTCGAAATATAAACAGGTGAATTTTTTGTCATACGCTGAATACCAGCGATGTCTTTAATTCCTTCTGCTTTCAACGCAAAGCTACGAGCTTGGTCGAATTTTGTTTTCTCGAAGTCAAATGAGTTAGGATCAGCACCTTCAACAAACTCACCTGTGTTCATGTCTACAACACGAGCTTCAATTTTTGAGTTAAAGGTATCTGACACAGTACCTGATACTTCAATGCCTGCAGCCGCTAAGATATTACGTTGAATATCTTGTGTTTTGTTAGCTTGCTGTAAAGGACGAAGCTGAACTGAAGCAAACGATACGATGATTGCACACACTAAACATAGTGCAACAACAACGGTTAGCGTTTTGCCGATTGATTCGTTATTACTAGACATTACGTGCCAACCTCCGCTTGATATTAGCTTGCACTACAAAGTGATCGAATAATGGTGCAAATAAGTTAGCAAATAAGATTGCTAGCATCATACCTTCAGGGAATGCCGGGTTAACAACACGGATCATTACAACCATAAAGCCGATTAACGCACCGTAAGCGAACTTACCTTTGTCTGTGAATGATGCAGATACTGGGTCTGTTGCCATGAAGAACATACCAAATGCAAAACCACCAAGAACTAAGTGCCAGTGCCAAGGCATAGCAAATACTGCGTTAGTTTCAGAACCAACTGTATTTAGTAAGAATGCCGTTGCAACCATACCTAGGAATACACCTAGAACGATACGCCAAGAAGCGATACGCACATAAATTAGGAATAAACCACCGATTAATAGTGCTAGTGTTGACGTTTCACCTACAGAACCTTGAATGAAACCGTAGAACGCATTCCACCATAGTTCCATGTTGCTGTAATCAAGTGAACCAACCACTGCTTGACCTAGCATAGTCGCACCAGAGAATGAATCTACGGCTGTCCATACTGTGTCACCTGAAATTTGCGCTGGGTATGCGAAGAATAAGAACGCACGACCGGCAAGAGCAGGGTTAAGGAAGTTACGACCTGTACCACCAAAGATTTCTTTAGCGATTACAACACCAAACGTAATACCTAGTGCAACTTGCCATAAAGGAATCGTTGCAGGCAGGATTAGTGCGAACAGTACAGATGTTACGAAGAAACCTTCATTTACTTCGTGCTTACGCACTGAAGCAAATAGTACTTCCCAGAAACCACCTACAGCAAACGTTACTGCGTAGATAGGTAGGAAGAAGCAGGCACCGTAAAACATTTTCGCGCCCCAACCAGAGTCAGCAGTTAATTCACCACCGAATAATTGGAACAGACCAACTTGCCATGTGTTTGCTAGTTCAAAACCTTGCGCTAAAGCACCTGCAGCCTGATGGCCGATGTTGAACATACCAAAAAACATTGCAGGGAACGTCGCCATCCACACTAAAATCATCATACGTTTTAGGTCGATGTTATCACGAACGTGTGTTTTGCCTTTATTTACGTAACCTGGCGTGTAGAAAATAGTCGCAGCTGCTTCGTAAAGCGCATACCATTTTTCGTGTTTACCACCCGGTTCAAAATGCGGCTCAATATCTTCTAGAAATTTCTTTAAACCCATCTCTCTAGCCTTCCTTCTCGATCGTAGTCAAGCAATCGCGTAGGATTGAACCGTACTCGTATTTACCTGGACAAACGAAGGTACATAATGCTAAATCTTCTTCATCAAGCTCTAGCGCACCTAACGAAATTGCACCATCAAGATCACGTGCGATTAGATCACGTAATAATAGTGTAGGTAGGATGTCTAAAGGCATAACACGCTCATAGCTACCAATTGGAACCATGGCACGCTTCGAACCACCTGTTGAAGTCGTCATGTTAAATAGACGGCTAGGAGCAAGGTGAGATAAGAAGGTACGTGTTACTGAGAACTTGTTAGCACCTGGTGCAATCCAACCGAACAGCTCTTTTTCGCGACCTTCAAGTAATACAGATACTTGAACATGGTAACGACCTAAGAACGCGTGTGGACCTTGAGAAATAGCGCCAGATAATACAGAACCAGAAATTACACGGTTATCACCGTCTTCTAATTCGCCAGCAACTAAATCATCTAAAGATGCACCTAACTGAGTTTTCACTAAGCGTGGGTTTTTAACACGAGGACCTGCAAGAGAAACTACACGGTCTGTGAAAATTTCACCTGTTAGGAATAAATTACCAAACGCAATTACGTCTTGGTAACCTAAGTGCCAAACCTGCTTGCTTGCAGAAACTGGGTCTAAGTTATGAATGTGTGTACCAACAAGACCAGCCGGATGCTTGCCACCAAACTCATGTACTTCTACTTGAGGGATTGATGAACTAGGCACTTGGCTACCAGCTTGTTTACAAACAAATACTTTACCGTCAGTTAAACGAGATACCACAGCTAAACCAGCTTCAAATGCTTGAGTATTCTCAGCAATGATTACTGCAGGATCTGCAGCTAGCGGGTTAGTGTCGATAGCCGTAACAAAGATAGAGCTAGGATTTGCATCCAAAGCAGCTACTCTGCTAAATGGGCGAGCACGAAGTGCTGTCCATTGACCTGACTGAACTAGTACTTCTTTAACTTTTTCACGGTCTAAGCTCGAAAGCTCGTCGGCCTTGAAAGAGTCAAAGGTGATTTGCTCACTGCCATTAACTTCAATAACAACAGATTGCAGCACACGTTTAGCACCACGATTAATTTCTTTTACTACCCCAGAAGCTGGTGCAGTAAATAAGACGCCTGGGTTCTTTTTGTCTTCAAAAAGTACCTGGCCTTTTTTGACTTGGTCATCCACGCGAACATGCATGGTTGGACGCATACCAATATATTCTTCACCTAGCACAGCTACACGTTTGACGGCAGAACCATCATGAATAACTTGCTGAGGTGCGCCCTCTATCGGTAAATCCAGACCTTTTTTTATGTTGATCATACGCACTTGCATTACATTAACGGAAAGAAACTGAAAAATCGTACCAACCACGTCGCCATTTGATATGCTCAAGTTAAACTCTAAATATCAAAGAATAGCCTGTTTAACACCCCAAACAAGCAACGCAGTAAACTCCTCACATATATTGCCCGAATTTTAACATCAATCAGGGTGACTATGCGAGAGCAAATATGAAATTTATACGACAGATACGGTTATTTAGACTACAAAAACCATTTGAATAAAATTCAATATAGACCAAAGTGCTATTGATGGTGTTTTATTTTCACCCAGAAACAAAAAAGTCGCTTAAAAAAGCGACTTTTCAAAATCAGTTTGTTTAGCAATTAATCGATTAGTTGTGAAATCGCAACATCAGGATTCACATCTTGCTCGTAATCTACACTGTCGATACCAAAACCGAATAAACGTAAAAACTCATTGTGGTAACCCACGTAATCCGTTAATTCGTCGATTGTATCTGTATCTACTGTATCCCAAACATGTTGTACACGAGCTTGAACATCATCTTCTAACTCTTTGTAGTTTTGGAATAAATGACCACCTTCGTCAAAACGTGGCGTTTCACCGTAAAGGTTCTCAGTAAATAGCGAATGAATTTGCTCAATGGTACCTTCGTATGTGCCGTCTGCTTTCATTACTTTGAATAAAGCAGAGATATATAAAGGCATAATTGGAATTGCTGAGCTTGCTTGTGTCACAACCGCATTTAATGAAGAAACATACGCTTCGCCATTTAAGTCTTTTGTAGACTCTTTGATTGCTTGTGTTGCACGGTCAAGATCTTCTTTCGCTTTACCAATTGTCGCATGACCGTAAATTGGCCATGTTAACTCTTTACCGATATAAGTGTAAGCTGTTGTTTTAAAATTATCAGCAAGAACATCTGCTTCTTTAAGCGCGTCAATCCACATTTCCCAATCTTCACCGCCCATTACTTTAATTGTATTGTCGATGTCTTCTTGGCTTGCCGCTTCAACGGTTACTTCATCAATCACGCGCTTTGAAGTATTTAAGTTCTTCGTTGTGATATCAGAGCCGATTGGCTTAAGTGTTGATGAGTAAGTTTCACCTGTATTTGGATCAGTACGACGAGGTGACGCAAGGCTGTAGATAACTAAATCAATTTTACCTAAATCAGCTTTGATTGTATCAATTGCTTTTTGCTTAATTTCGTTAGAAAACGCATCACCATTGATATTCTTAGACCATAAACCGGCTTCTTCAGCAGCTGCTTGGAATGCCGCAGTGTTGTACCAACCTGCAGAACCTGTTTTGCGTTCGCTACCTTCTTTTTCAAAGAAAATACCTAGCGTTTTAGCACCGCCACCAAATGCAGCTGTGATACGTGATGCTAGGCCGTAACCTGTAGACGCACCAATCACTAATACATTTTTAGGTGCATTGCTTAGTGGTCCTTGCGCTTTCACATAATTAATTTGTTCTTGTACGTGCTCAGCACACCCTACTGGATGCGCGTTAGTGCAGATAAATCCACGAATTTTCGGCTTAATGACCATTGATCATCCTATATCTATCACAATAAAAATTAGCGCTAGTTTAAAGGCTAATAGTTAAAATACAGGTCTGATCAGTAAAAACTTTTCAGACCCACTTAAATCTTTCGAGCTTAAAATACCCAAGTAACAAGCTAGTTACAGTGACTGTCCATCTAATTTTAGGTGACTGTCCTGCTAATTTAATCGAACTTTGAGCCACCTAAGCATTTCGGTGACTCAGGTGCCTGTCCATGTTGTTCACTGAACTCTTCTGGAGTAAAAGTGTGAATTGCTAATGCATGAATATGGTTTGCTAATTCATCTTTTAATAGCTCATTTATTTGACGATGACGGGCAAGCAAACGTTTACCAGCAAACTCTTCACTCACAACAACCACTTTAAAGTGCGATTCGGTTCCACGGCTATGCATATGACTTTCGTTGACAACATTTAGGTGTTTACATTCGATACCTGCCGCGAGCTTTTCCTCAATTTGTTGTTGCATTGACATGTGTCATAGACCTTTAATAGCAAAATAATTGTTAGCTACTATATCAAGGGCATGACTCATTTTGCCAATGATTTTATACGATTGAACGAAAGGTAAGGTTAATTCGAGGGTGTTTAAGTTTTTGCTGCTTTGGTAAACTATGTTGGTAATCTCGCTGGCTAAATCCATTCATAATTAAACAACTACCACTTTGCAGCACAACACTATGTTGTTCATTATTGTGTTTATGTTTTATTTTAAATATCCGTTCGGCCCCTAGTGATACAGAAGCGATTGTTGGTTGCTCACCAAGTTCTTTCTCATCATCACTATGCCAGCCCATACAATCTTGCCCATCACGGTATAAATTTACCAATAATGCATTAAATGGAATATGCATTGCTTTAGATAAACGCGCACGCATAGCATCAAGCACCTCTGGCCACGGTTCAACAATTAGCTGTGACCCTGAATAGCCATAGTTAACATTCGGATCAGCAATAAAGCATTGCAAACGCGGGATCACATGGCTTTTTCCATATACCTTTATCGTTGGTTGCTGCCAATTTAGGTGCTGCTGTAGATAGTAAAATAACTCGAGGCTTTTTTGTGCACTTAATGAATTAGCTTGATAATAAAACCCCTCAGGCAAATGATTAGGGTTGGCGTTTGGCTGTTGCATGTTAGAATTTACCTATACATTAATACATTCGTAAAATCATGATGACCACCCAAGCACAGCTCGGTGATAACACCTATACCCTAGAACGCTTTCCGTTAGATCAAAAAAATCGCAGTCTTCAAGCCTGGGACTCAGGCGATGAGTACCTTGTCAATTATGTACAAGAGCACTATCCGCATGCAAATTCAATCCTAATACTCAATGACAGCTTTGGCGCGTTAGCCTGTGCTTTAAATACATTAACAGTTCATTCAGTTAACGACTCGTATATTGCCCACCAAGCTACTCGTTATAATTTACAAGCCAATGAGCTATCAACAGAATCTTTAACACAATTGGACTCATTAGCAGCGTTACCTAATCAGGTTGATTTAGTGATTTTAAAAGTGCCACGCAATTTAGGCTATCTTCAGCATCAACTTGCTGCAATTAGTGCTGCTTTGCCTAGTGACATCGATGTTATTGCTGCTGGTAAAACGAAAGATATCCATAATTCAACCATCAAAGCCTTTAGCCAGTATATTGGTGAAACATCGACGAGTTTAGCGGTAAAAAAATCTCGTTTAGTCATCAGTAAAACCAGTGGTCTTAATAAAGTAGCTCCCTACCCTGTTAACTGGCCTCTAGAAGGTAGTGAATTTGAAATACAAAACCATGCAAATGTTTTTTCACGAGATTCATTAGATATTGGCGCGCGTTTTTTCTTTAACTATTTACCGCAAACAAGCAAATCACGCAGTATCATTGATTTAGGCTGTGGTAACGGTGTTGTTGGCTTGATGACCTTAAATCGTTGCCCTAACGCCTATATAACGTTCGTAGATGAGTCGTATATGGCCGTTGAATCAGCTAAATTAAACGTCACTCACAATTTACCAGAGCAATTAGCGCAGTGTGAATTTGCCCAAAACGACTGTTTAACCGATTTTAAGCCGAATAGTGCTGACATTGTATTATGTAACCCACCATTCCACCAAGCACAAGCCGTCACGGATCACATTGCTTGGCAAATGTTTAAACAGGCAAAACAAACATTAAAACAAGGCGGTGAATTAAGAATAATTGGTAATCGTCACCTTGACTACCATGAAAAATTAAAACGCATGTTCGGCAATTGTAAGTTACTTGGGTCAAACAAGAAGTTTGTAGTACTGAGTGCTACAAAAAATAATTAATGGAGCTTACTTCATGAAAAGATTACTTCCTTTATATTTGTTAGCCGCACTTACTGCGTGTAGCAACCAGCCTAATCAATTAATTTTTAACCCAGTATATCAAGGCGGGAAAATTTCAAATATTAGTGCCAATGTTAGTACTAGCGTGATTGACTTACGTGGCGACAACGTAACCCTAAAAATAATTGAATCTGACAAGATTAAAACTCTTGCAAGCCCAGGAATTACTGATTCTGTAAAAAGCACCTTAGACAGTGCTTTAAGCCGAAATGGTGCAAACATTTCAAACTTATCAACAACGCGTTTTGAATTAGATATTCACAAGCTACAAGCGGTTGTTACAGAAAAAATGATGTCCCATAGCAGCAATGCAACAATAGAATTTGGGGTACGAGTGGTCAAAAATGCGAGCACTTTCAATAAAATTTACCAAGGTAATGCGACTATTGAAGGGCCGCTCAGACATGATCGCGCAAAAATAGAAGGTCAGCTTAATAAGTTGACTGAACAAATAATTACCCGCATTGTATCTGACCCAGAATTAATCGCCTACTTAGAAGGTTAACTATGAAGCGTATTTTTTTACTTAGTTTTGTATTGTTGTTTGCTCACAGTTCATTCGCAGCGACTGAGGGTAAATTTATTCAAAAAGACAACATGTTTCCACGCGTTGAAATTGTCACTACGCTTGGCAGTATTGTGGTCGAAATGGATCGCTCAAGAGCACCAATTACAGTAAATAATTTTTTAACTTACGTTGCAGATGGCAGTTATCAGGGTAGTGTATTTCACCGTGTTGAGCGTGATGAAGACAACGAACGTGATTTTGTTATTCAAGGTGGTGGTTACGATAAAGATTACGATGGTCTGCACGAAAACGACCCTATTTTTAATGAAAGCGGCAACGGTTTAAAAAATGATATGTATAGTATCGCTATGGCATACCAAGACCGAAAACCACACTCAGGTACGCGTCAGTTTTTCTTCAACATGGACGATAACGATCACCTTAACCCAGGCCGTGATTGGGGTTTTGCTGTATTTGGTATGGTAATGGATGGCTATGACACATTAGATAAAATCATGCGTGTCGAAACTGCATTCAACGAAAAAATTGGTTACAGCTTTGTACCAAAAACACCGGTTGTTATCTTAAACGTAAAAGTGCTAGACGCTAATCAATAATAAATAGGGGCGCAAGCCCCTTAAAACTGGCAACACTATGACAAAAACCCTTTCTATTTCAGAGTATTTCTCGTACTTCAAAGATAAACGTTTAATCAATATTTTTATTTTTGGTATTAGTAGCGGCTTTCCTTGGGTATTGATTGGCTCTGTCATGTCGGCTTGGTTAAAAGATGAAGGCCTGAGCCGTAGCATGATTGGTTTATTCGGCATCGTGTTTGGTGCGTATAGCATTAACTTTTTATGGTCACCGCTCGTTGACCGTATAAAGTTACCTTTTTTATATAATTGGCTAGGCCAGCGACGCAGCTGGATTTTACTCTGTCAGTCGGTCATTTTTATTGGTACCTTTTCGCTTGCAGGGCTCGATATCAAAACCAACCTCTGGTTCGCAGCCGCATTGTGTTTTGTTATTGCGATTGCCTCAGCGACTCAAGATATTGCTATTGATGCGTTTCGTATCGATACTTTGGCCGAAAATGAGAGCCATAAAACCACCGCAGCTGCAGCAATGGCCACTTCAGGATGGTGGAGCGGCTATGCCTTATTAGGCGCCCTGCCATTTTATATGGCTGACATTCCTTCGATTGATTGGCCGCAAGTCTATTTTTTCTTGTCTGGAGTGATGTTGCTATTGATGAGCAGCGTATTGTGGGCAAAAGAGCCAGAATCAAATCGCGAAGCAGTTCAAGCTGAGCTTGAACAAACATATCAACAAAAGCTTGCTGGCAGTACACAAACTCGCTTTGCTAAAATCGTTGCCTGGCTTGCTGTAACCGTTTTTGATCCGTTTAGAACCTTCTTCGCCCGTAATGGCGTAAAAACAGCATTGGCATTATTGGCCTTTATCTTCTTATTTAAAATCGGTGAAGCCTTTTTGGGTCGAATGTCTATCGTGTTTTATAAAGAAGTGGGCTTTTCAAATAGCGATATTGCAACCTTCTCTAAAGTTGGCACTGCTATTCTCACCATCGCCTTTACCTTTTTAGGTAGCTTATTCAATCAACGCTATGGCATTGTTAAAGGCTTATTTATTAGTGGTATTGCGATGGCAGCCTCAAATCTTGCCTTTGCTTGGATTGCAATTGCTGGTCCTAAACTAAGCCTATACGCGTTTGCTATTATCGTTGATGGTTTTACCCAAGCTTGGTCTCTGGTTGCCATGGTGGCATTCATATCTATGCTTTGCGACAGAGCTTTTAGTGCCACTCACTATGCGTTACTTGCTTCATTAGGTAATTTAGGAAGAACCTTGCTTTCAAGCTATAGCGGCGTGGTTATTGACGACTGGTTAGCGGGTAATTGGGCGATGTTCTTTGTACTAACAGCACTAATGGTGATCCCATCACTCGTATTTTTATTCTTAATTCGCCATAAGCTTTATGCGTTAGAAAACAACTATCATCAAAGTAATTAACATATTTTATACGAATGTGATTAATTTGAAAAAGTGCAAGGGAGGGGATTAAACAGTGCTTCCTTGCACTATTTATATTACTTTAAAAGCGGCGTTTCGCTTTTAGTAATGAATAATTAAGCGTCTTTTAGCAAGTTAAGACCTTCATATGGGTCAACTTCTAGAGCATCACAATAACGCATGAATTCAATAACATCTAAACGACGTTCTTGGTTTTCAATTTTACCAATGAAAGAATGTGGTGTACCTAAAACCTGAGCAAGGCTACGCATTGTGTGACCTTTTTCGTGACGTTTAGTTTTAAGCCATTTCGTTAATTTCGAGTTTTCTTCAGAAGAAACAGTTTTACCCATCATAAAATACATCTCCTACTAGATGATTCAAGTTAATAATTTAAGAGCGAAATTTGCCCGTCTCACTCTTGGATACATTATATACTAATAACTTTAACTTTGAGTAATTAATGATACAAATGTCTACCTTTTAGGTATGAACCGTTTTTGTACACAAGTCAAAGTGTAGCTAAAATAAAAGCAAGTGCTCTATAGTTAACTGGTTAACTGTACCAAAAAATTGATCAATTGGAAGCGTAACAAGATGAAAGTATCGCTTTAAATTCTGCATATTTATGCTTAAAGTGTATGTAAATACTGAAAAAGGCTAGGAAATGTTTCGTATATTATTTTTGTTGCCAATTGTACTGTGTGCGGTCTGGTACCTGTTTTTAAAACAAAATGGCGTACCAATTAAGCAAGGCAAGAAAGGATTTGTATATATTTTAATCGCATCTGCGTTAGTTTTAGGCTTCTTTTTACTGATGATTAAAGTGACCCAACACTAGGGTCACTCATTTTTAATTAAACAGTAACGAATTTACCGATAACTAATGACGATCTCTGAGCATCAACAAAATGGCGAAAGTACTCTGTGACAAATGTTAACTCACTGGCAACAACCGTTGCCAATGCACTCACCATCGGCAGTAATCACAAAAAGGTAGTTAACAGTACCGGATGCAAACGCTGGGCACCGGTTCGCTAAATCGCCTCTTTTGTTGCTAGACCTAGGTTGTGTTAAACATTATGAGTATTAATCAATACTATATTGTTATTTATCACGATACCAAAAGGTTGCTTTAATACAATTAAACTAAGAACAAACCACAGTTGAAAATAGCATGGCACTTAAAATCAAAAACGCCTGATAAAAGCTGTTAAATTGCCTTCACAATATGATACCCATCACGAACAGCGCAGACACAAATGCATGCTCAATAAAGGCTTCTTACACATCTCGCTCTTGCGTTTCACCACACACTTTACTTGTCACACGAGGAATGAGCCCTTGCTGCTCTAACTATGTCTGTAAGCGTGGCTACGCAAAAAATCCTGCTAATAATACGTAATATTTAGCTGAGACGGGGTTTTATGAGAAGTTAAAGCAATAAAAAAGCCACATCAAGTGGCTTTCATAAATACCTAATTAAACGCTGAAGCTGGCTCCGCAACCACAGGTAGTTGTTGCATTCGGGTTATTCACAAAAAAGCGTGCACCTTCAAGTCCTTCAGTGTAATCAACAGTACCATCAACCAGATATTGAATACTCATGGGATCAACAACTAGTGTCACACCATTTTTTACAATTTCTAAATCGCCAGGGTTAGCTTTTTCATCAAAAGTAAAACCATATTGAAATCCTGAGCAACCACCGCCCGTGACGTAAACACGCAGTTTAAGATCTGGATTCTCTTCTTCTTCGATTAACTGTTTAACACGAACAGCCGCTGCATCGCTGAACTTGATTGGCAACTCATCTGACATACCAAAACCCTCAAAACCTATAATGGTTGCAATTATCTAATACCCGAGTGTTTTAATCAAGTATCCACATGGGGCAACTCAATTTAGCGGGACAATTGGCTAACCTATTTGTATTGGACTAAAGTTAATTTGTACTACATTTTAGCTGGCGATATTTTGCACTGAGGAAAGGTAATTGTGATAGAGCACTTCAAGCTTCACTTTATAACTGATCACTTAAACAGTGCACAGGTCATTCCGGCAGACTACGATTTACTACTCGTTTCTGCTTCAATCCTCATAGCCATATTCGCTTCCTATATTTCTTTTTTATTATCTGCCCGTATCAAGCACTCTTATCTAAAAAATGAAAGTCAGGTCTGGACCATCATGGCTTCTTGCTTTTTAGGAATAGGGATTTGGGGAATGCACTTTGTTGGTATGCTTGCATATAACTTACCCATCCCTATTGAATACAATATTAGCATCACCTTGGTCTCAATTTTACCAAGTGTATTTGCCAGTTACATCGTACTATCCCCTGCCTTACAAACGGATAAAGGATTATTCTTCAGAAGTATTTTAATGGGTGCAGGAATCGGTTGTATGCATTTTGTTGGTATGATGGCGATGGTTATACCTGCAAAAATGGCCTATGAACCTTGGCTGTTCTCTTTGTCTATTCTCGTAGCTATTGTTTTATCAGGTATCGCACTAAAGATTAATGATTTTCGACTTGCCAAAGGCGTTCATAAAACACGAATGAATCTGGTCGTTGCCTTGATAATGGGCAGTGCAATCTCGGGGATGCATTACATCGGCATGATATCGATGTCGGTTTTTGAAACTGAATATACCACTTATGTTACGAACCATGACTACTCAACGTTAGCTCAACTTATTATTTTTATTCTTGCAGCATTAAGCCTGCTTGTACTGGGTGTTGTTGAGCTCAGAGCAAGGAGCTTGTTATCGGCAAAATTAAAAGCTGTGCTTAGTACGGTAAAAGATGCGGTTATTAGCTTTAATAATGAAGGGAGAATTGAATTTGCCAACCCTGCTGTTATCCACATTTTTGGTTACCAGCCACACGACTTAATTGGTAAACATATTCGCACTCTCATACCGGAAAATTCTATAGAACTTGATGAAATTTTACGAGACTCACAGCTTAGCAAAAAAAGTGCAGGTAAAGGGACCAGCCGACTTTTAAAAGGACAACGAGTGAACAAAAAGCGGTTTCCTATAACTTTAGCAATCAGTTCAATTGGTAAAAAAGAGTCCGGACCTTATGTTGCAACCATAAAAGATCTCTCTGATATTCGAAATCAAGAAGCCTTTACGCAAACTATTTTCGATAATTTGCCAATTATGTTGTTTGTGAAAGAAGCTGGGCATTTAACATTTAGCCATGTAAATAAGGCCGGTGAGCAACTACTTGGTAAAAGTAAAAATCAACTAATCGGCTTAAATGACTTTGATATTTTTAGTAATGAACAAGCAGTCAGCTTCGTGCAAACCGATCGCGATGTATTAAAAGGAGATGACACCCTTACTATCGATGAAAATCCAATCACTATCGATGGCAATACTCACTACCTAAAAACCCGTAAACTCGCAATAAAAGACAGCAACGGTAAAGCACAATATTTACTGGATGTATCTGAAGATGTGACTGAATTAAAACAAGCTAAAAGCGAGCTTGAAAGCTTACACCAGCGTATGTCTATGGCAGCTGATGCCGCACATATTGGCATATGGGAATGGAACTTTGATACTAACGAACTGATTTGGGATGACTGGATGCATACCTTATTCGAGATCCCAAAATCAGAATTTAAAGGGGACTATTCAGCTTGGGCAAATAGCCTGCATCCAGATGAATATGAAGACGTGACCAACAAGCTAAAACTCGCGATCTTAAATGGCGAAGAGTTCCACGCAGAGTTTCAAATAGTTCTGCCTTCTGGCAAAACCCGCTATATCAATGCTGATGGCAGAATATACGGCAACCGTATGATTGGCGTTAATTTCGATATTACGAAACGAGTTATGGCAGAGAAAAAAATACGACAGCTGGCACAAACAGACCATCTTACTGGTTTAGCGAACCGAAATGCGCTTGAGCGTTTCATCAAACAAGAATTTGCTCGGGTTGAAAAGACAGGCTCTAAAGTAGGTTGCTTGTACTTTGATCTTGATAAGTTTAAGCCGATTAACGATAGCCATGGCCATGCTATGGGGGATAAAGTTTTGGTAGAGGTTGCCAAACGCTTACAAGATACAGCTAGCAAGACCGATTGCGTTGCACGCATTGGTGGAGATGAGTTTGTGGTTATTGTTACCGACATAGAGAGCCAAGCACAAATAAACCGTGCGCTATCACGCTTGATATGTGCAATTAAAGCGCCTATAAAATCTGAGTTTGGTGATTTGCAAGTTGAAGCGAGTGTTGGTTTTGCACTATACCCCGACGATGCTCAATCATTTGATGAATTGCTAAGCATGGCCGACAAACGCATGTATAACCAAAAGCATCACTGCTTTAGCTGTAATGTTATGAGCTGTAAATAAGCAAATAAATACTGATAATAAATCTAATTTAGACGTATACTTATTAAACAATTAATAAAAACTTTTTACCATGCGCACTTGTTTTTATGCTCTTATTATACTTGTTTTCAGCTCATCTTCAGCGGCTAGTACAAGGTTACAAGAAACTTGGAAAATAACCTCACTAGAATTCCCTCCATATGCTAGCAGTGAAATGGAAAATGGCGGAGATGCCATCGCTTTTTTAAGAAGCTCGCTTGCTAAACAATCTATAAGTCTTGAGGTTGAATACTTACCTTGGCAGGATGCTATAAAAAAAGCCGAGTTAACAGGCTACCTTGGTTATTATCCTGCTTGGCCTTCAGAAATAATGCCTGGTTTTATTGCCTCACCAACTATCTTAAACTCCCAAATAGCGGTTATTACTACCCAGTCAAACCCACAGGATTTTGAAAATATTGAACAGCTTTTTAGTGAAAATAAAGTAGGAGTTGTTGGGCCCTACACCTACCCTGATGTTATCAAAAAAGTAATCAAATCCTATGAAGACAGCATAGTAAAAACAACAAACGATGAAGAGTTGTTTCACTTAATGCAAACTAAGCAAATTAATTTTGCGATTAGTGCACCAAAAGTTCTTAATTACTTTGCAAGGCAGCAGAACTTCCCAGAGCCAAAAATAGTGACTCAGTTTCCAGACTTCCCGTTAGTGATTGGTATGAGAGATAATGCGGAAAATCAGGCTAAAATCACTTTACTCAATGATTTATTTGCTGGCACTAGTTCTTTAGCAACAAACTACTCTCGGCCAAAAAAATTGTTGTTAACCTATATAGATATACCTCGCATCACTCCTTTTAAAGAAATAATGGCTGATGTTTATAGTGATTTAAATATCAAGGTTCAGATGCAAGCAACCCCGGCTAGAAGAGGCGTATTGCTATTGAACGCAGGCGTGGTTGACGGTGATATTGTGCGTTCAAAAAGCAACCTAAAAAAGTTCGACAACGTGATTGTCGTTGAGCCAAGTCTTGGCATTATAAACTTGGTACTTTTGTGTCGAAAATCAAGGCCATGTGACCGGGATATTTTAGCTAAACCAAATAATCGAATTATGAGCTCTATTGGTGATACCGAAATTCTCAGCGAGTTTGATATTAAGGCAGAAATTATTAATAACGAAGACTTAAGCCATACCCTTAAAATGTTAAAAAAAGGCCGTCTAGATTATGCGCTCTACCCTGCACTGAATAGCGATATCAACACTTTTCAAAATGACTTCTCTGTGGTTATCTTAAGACAATTGGCTATAAACACAGTTATTCATAAAAAACACGCACCGCTTGTAGATGAATTATCTAAAGCAATTACCGCTCGCTTACCTGAATTAACGAAGCAAATTAACAACAGCACAGATTAGCTAAATTTACCCAAAATGCGGATAAATTATAAAATCCCAACGACTTAGTGAATTTGATTTGCTAAACTGCAGCTCAAAAGTGCTGTGAGGAAATATGCATGTGGCTTGAGAGACTAAGACGTCGCCTAGCAAAGCCTAAAACATCTGTGCAATTGTGCTTACTTGGTGTAAGTGCAGGGTTAATTGCGGCAGTGTTGATCATACTTTTTCGCCTCACCATCATGTTTTTTCAAAGCTTATTTTTAGATAAGCCCGACGATTTTACCACTTTACCAACTTACGAACGGGTGATAATGCCTGTTGGTGCAGCCTTATTAATTGCCTTATTTGCCGCCTTAACAGGCTTTAAGCATTATCGCCTTGGCATCCCATTCGTAATACACCGCATTAAAAAACATTATGGTCATATGCCGCTCTATAACACGGTCAACCAATTTGTCGGTGGTGCACTAGCTCTAATTAGTGGTTTTTCAGTTGGTCGAGAAGGTCCATCAGTACATATGGGCGCAACAGGTGCGAGTTTACTCGCCGACAAGTTACACCTTCCCCATAATGCAATGCGCACTCTTACGGGTTGTGGTGTCGCGGCTGGTATTGCCGCATCGTTTAATACACCACTAGCAGCCGTCATATTTGTAATGGAGGTGGTGCTCAGGGAATATAAAGTGCATATTTTCGTGCCCATCATGCTTGCAGCGGTTACAGGGGCATTAGCAACTCAATTTGTCTTCGGTGATGCTTCAGAGCTTGCGCTTATCACCATGAACCCATTGAGTGGTTGGCATTATCCATTTTTAATCATTTTTGGTATGGCACTTGGCGCTGTTGCTTATGCGTTTAACCAAAACTTAATGCTCATAATTCGCACATTTAAACCACTTAGCATGTTTCCTCGCCTATTACTGGCAGGATTTATCGCGGGCTTGATTGCTTATATGGTCCCTCATGCAATGGGCTCTGGTATGAGTGCTATTACTATTGCTATTGAATCACCTGACGATGTGCAGTTTTTAACAACCATCTTGATTGCCAAATTACTCGCCACCTTGTTTGCTATTGGTTTAGGTATCCCCGGCGGAATCATCGGCCCTGTTATTGGGCTAGGAGTTTTGATGGGCACCTTAATGGCCTTTTTTGCACAGTTTATTAGCCCAGGTGTTGATATCACAGGTACCTATAGCATGCTTGGCATGGCAGGGTTATTGGCCGCGACATTACACGCACCACTTGCAGCTTTAACCACGGTTATGGAGTTAACTTCAAGTCCTGAGATTATTGTGCCTGCGATGATTGTGATCTCAACGGCCTATGTCACTGCACTGCAGTTTTTTGGTAACCGCTCTATTTTTATGCAACAACTCGATTTCCAAGGGCTTGAATATCAAATATCACCAGCCACCGAAGCATTGCAAAAAGTCGGGGTGATGGATGAAATGGATGAACAATTCAAGCTACTCTACAGTGACGACAAACAACAAATCAAAGAGTCGCTGGATGCCCTTGATAGCCAAACCCCTCTTATTGTTCATGATGAAGAAAATGGCTACCGCCTCGCAGAGTATGATTTAAGTTTGATGTCTGACCAAGAAAGTAATATCAAATATGTTAGCCTTGCGGGCTTAAGTAGCCAAGCCACTTTAGCCGATGCCTTTGACTTACTAAAAGATAAGCGCAGCGGTGCAGTGTATATTTACAACCTGCTTGATAACCAACAAATTATGGGACTTTTGCGTTGGGACCAAATCAGACATATCCTTACCATACGTAACAGCTTGTTATAACAATTAAAATGGATGCTTAAATGACTGCACTATTAGTTTATAAAACTTTCCACGTATTTTTTATGATTGCTTGGTTTGCAGGTATTTTTTACCTGCCAAGACTATTTGTTTACCATGCAATGAGTGAAGAAAAAGCCTGCAACTCAATGCTTAAAGTAATGGAGCGTCGTTTACTTTATTTTGTTACACCGTTTGCCGTTTTAACACTGGTGTTTGGCGTACTCACTATTTTTGAATATGGCCGTGATTGGTTTAGATATAGCATGTGGCTGCACTACAAACTTGTGTTAGTAATTATTCTTTACATCTACCATGGCTACTGCTTTAAATTACTGGCTGACTTTAAGCATGACCGTAATACACGAAGCGATCGCTTTTACCGTATTTTTAATGAAGTTCCAGTACTCATCCTTTTAGCTATCGTGGCACTGGCAATTATTAAACCTAACTTATAATTTGCTGCTGTGTACGCTAAAAATTTGCTATAGTACTGCGCAAATTTATGCGGCCTCCCATACCGAGCGCCAGCGCCCAATAAATGTAATTAGGAACAAACCCCATGCTAAGTTTCCAAGGTGAAAATATCCTGTCGGTCAATCAGCTTGATCGAGATTGTATTGAACGTATTTTTGAAGTTGCTAAGAAAATGGAGCCTTATGCTAAAAAGCAAAAGCGCACCAATGTTTTAGAAGGCGCAATTTTAGCGAACTTGTTCTTCGAGCCAAGTACACGTACCCGTGTAAGCTTCGGCACTGCATTTAACTTACTTGGTGGCTTAGTTCGTGAAACCACGGGCATGCAAAGCTCTGCGTTAGCAAAAGGTGAGTCTTTATATGATACAGCTCGCGTAATCTCAGCGTATGCAGATGCAGTTGCAATGCGCCATCCAGACGCAGGCTCTGTTGCTGAATTTGCCACAGGTTGCGATGTACCTGTTATCAATGGCGGTGACGGTTCGAATGAGCACCCGACACAAGCCTTGCTTGACTTACTAACCATCGAACGTGAACTTGGTCGTTTCGACCAAGGTATCGACGGTATGCACATTGCCCTTGTAGGTGATTTAAAATATGGCCGTACTGTACATTCTCTATCTAAACTACTTTGTCATTATAAAGACGTAAAATTCTCTATGGTGGCACCTGATGGCTTGCAAATGCCAGACTACATTTTGGATGCTGTTGATAACGCTGGTCATAAAATACAAGTAGTGGATAAAATGGAAGGCAACTTGGCGGCAGATATTGTGTATCAAACCCGTATCCAAGAGGAACGCTTCCCTTCACAAGAAGAAGCTAACAAATACCGTGGTGGTTTTCGTATCAGCCAAGCAATTTACAACGCACACTGTAAGCCCAACTCAGTACTGATGCACCCACTTCCTAGAGATAGCCGTTTAGAAGCAAACGAGCTAGATAACGATTTAAATAGCAACGACAACCTAGCAATTTTTCGCCAAGTACAAAATGGCGTGTTAATTCGCATGGCGTTATTTGCTCTAACCTTAGATGTTGCCGACAAAGTTGAGCAATATGAAGTCGACGTGCCTTGGTTCAGCCGTAAACGTAATAGCTAACACGCTTCGTTTTGGGTTCTTTGAGCCCTTGCAAACCAACTCATTTAACGTGACAACCCAATAGGACTATTCATGACAATTAGCCAAGATCTTTTTAATCGCGCACAAGAATCAATCCCAGGCGGTGTTAATTCACCAGTTCGTGCCTTCAATGGCGTTGGCGGTACTCCTTTATTCATCACTAAAGCTGAAGGTCCTTTTACCTTTGATGCTGATGGTAACCGTTATATCGATTACGTTGGTTCATGGGGACCAATGATCATGGGTCACAACCACCCAGCTATTAAACAAGCGGTATTAGAAGCCGTTGAAAATGGCTTAAGCTATGGTGCGCCAACCGAAACTGAAATCTTAATGGCCGAGAAAGTAAAAGAGCTCGTACCATCAATCGAAAAAGTACGTATGGTGAGCTCAGGCACTGAAGCAACCATGAGTGCAATTCGCTTAGCGCGTGGCTTCACTGGCCGTGACAAAATCTTAAAGTTTGAAGGCTGTTACCACGGTCATGCCGACTCACTACTAGTAAAAGCAGGCTCAGGCGCATTGACTATGGGTGTACCTAACTCACCGGGCATCCCTGAAGATTTTGCTAAGCACACATTAACGGTGTCGTTTAATAACCTTGATGAAGTCAAAGCAATTTTCGAAAAATACGCTGACGACATTGCCTGTATCATCGTTGAGCCAGTTGCTGGCAACATGAACTGTATTCCACCTGTACCTGGCTTCTTAGAAGGTCTACGTGAAGTGTGTGATGAATACAAATCAGTGCTTATTTTTGATGAAGTAATGACAGGTTTCCGTGTTGCTTTAGGTGGCGCACAAGCTTACTACAACATCAAACCAGACCTTACTTGCCTAGGTAAAGTAATCGGTGGCGGTATGCCAGTGGGTGCATTTGGCGGTAAGAAAGAAATCATGGATTTCATCGCACCTGTCGGCCCAGTTTATCAAGCGGGTACATTATCAGGTAACCCAATTGCCATGGCTGCAGGCTTAAAGTCGCTTGAGTTATTATGCGCTGAAGGTCTACACGATGAACTAGAAGCTAAGAGCAAAGCAATTTGTGAAGGCTTTGAAGCCGCAGCGAAAAAAGCAGGTATTCCACTTACAACAAACTACGCAGGTGGCATGTACGGCTTCTTCTTTACTGACAAAGAAAAAGTAACTAGCTACCAACAAGCGACTGAGTGTGATTTAGAGCGCTTTAAAAAGTTCTTCCACTTAATGCTTGAAGAAGGCGTTTACCTAGCTCCTTCTGCATTCGAAGCTGGCTTTGTATGTGCTGAACACTCTGAAAAAGAGATCAACGATACTATTGCAGCAGCAGAGCGCGCATTCGCGAAGCTTTAATAAGCGTTAAGAAAGCTAATATAAAGCCCCAGCATTTTTCAATGCTGGGGCTTTTTTTATTCTTTGCCAATTCGTTTATTTAAGGTGTTATTAATCTCTAACACAAGTTGGTCTGGGCTCAAACTCACTGACACGGATTGGTAGCTGCACAACTTTACCGCAACCCGGAGGCGCTTGCAGACCGGTTTCTTCGTTAATAAAGGCCCAACGAATAGAAGCAGGACGAGTATCCGCTATGGCTTCAGGGTTGAGTGGTTTAAGGTAGCGAATATAGGCTTCTAGTGCACCAACACTGCCTGTTAAACCTGTGCTCTTGTTATCGTCGCGACCAATCCATGCAACAGTAACTGTGTTTTGGTCAAAACCGGCAAACCAGCTATCGCGTAAATCATTACTAGTGCCTGTTTTACCTGCAAGTTGGATTGATGGGAAGTGGGCGTTTAAACGTTTAGCGGTGCCGTCTTTGGTCACCCGTTTCATTGCGTACTTGGTCATGTAAATTGATGCATCGTCGAAGCGTTTTTGCGAAGCCACTTCATGTTTATAAAGTACTTTACCTACTGAGTCAGTCAGTGCTGAAATAGACGTTAATTCGCGGTACTGGCCATCTGCGGCAAGGGTAGTATAAAGCTGTGCCACTTCAAAACTAGAAAGCTCAAGTGCACCTAAAAGCAATGATGGGTATTGATCAATACGCCCTTCTACACCTAAACGCTTCAAGGTATCGGCCACTTTATCTACACCAACATCAAGACCAGTATTAACTGCAGGAATATTAATACTATTACTAAATGCTTTATATAATGGCATATATCCGCGGAACTGCTTGTCGAAGTTCTCAGGTTGCCATACTTTACCTTGCTCATTAGTCACTTGTAGCGGCGAGTCATCCACTAAAGTGGCAACATTAAATTTGCCACTTTCAAATGCTGTTAAATAAACTGCGGGCTTAACTAATGAGCCAATGTTACGCTTAGTATCTAGCACTCGGTTAAAACCAAAATAACGTACGTCACGACCTGCAACTAATGCTGAGACCCCACCCTTTTCAACATTAACAGAGATCATCGCCGCCTCAAGCTCTTCTGTTTTTGGGCGTCTTTCTAGGTAAGGTAAACTTGCTTCAATAGACTCTTCCATTGCTGTTTGCTTTTGTAAGTCAAAATAGGTGAAGACACGTACCCCAGCATCTAACACCTGCTGATCTGGTAACAAACGTTTTAATTCGCGATTAACCAACTCTAAGTAACCCGGATATGACTTTTGCAGGCTGTCTTTCATCGGTGCAATATCAATAGGACGCTTTAACGCCGCGCGGTATTCTCGAGTATCAATAAGCTTATTTTCAACCATTAAACGAAGTACGAGATCACGGCGCTCCATTGCACGTTCGCTATAACGACGCGGGTTGTAATACGAGGGACCTTTGACCATAGCCACAAGCAGTGCAATTTGATCGTATTCAAGTTCATCCACAGGTTTTGAGAAATAAAACTCAGCGGCAAGACCCATACCGTGAACACCTTGATTGTAAGACTGACCCAAATACACTTCATTGAGGTAGGCTTCTAATATTTCATCTTTGCTGTAGCGATAATCTAATATTAATGCGATAAGCGCTTCATTAAACTTACGCACCAGCGATCGCTCACGGGTTAAATAAATATTCTTTGCTAATTGCTGAGTTAAGGTACTACCGCCTTGCACTGTTCTACCAGCTTTAATATTACTGTATAGAGCGCGCATAATTGACCACACAGATACGCCGTGGTGTTGATAAAAATTACGGTCCTCAACCACCAGCAAGGTGTCTTTTAGCATCGGTGGAAATTTATCAAGCGGCACAAACTCACGATCTTGTTTTGAGTCATTGCCAATTCGGGCAATTTGTACCGGCTCTAATCGTGCGCTGTTCAAACGACGACCAAACTTATCTTTGATTGTTGCTAACTTTTGCCCCGAAAAGCGCAGCTCAATTACTTGTGAATCTTCTAGGCCATCATAAAACTCAAACTCACGGCGATACACTTTAATACTATTGGCTGATTTAACATACTGACCGGTACGGCTTAGCTTATTTACAGATGAGTAATTTAAGCGGTTCAATTCCCAAATAACCTCTTGCTGAGACAAGTATTGCCCAGGATAAAAGCTCATTGCACGGGCATAAACTTGTGCTGGTAACTGCCATTTATTGCCTTCAAACTGACGGGTAATTTTGGCATCTAAATAAATTAGATACAGCACCATAGCAATAATCAATGCGAGCGAAAGCTTCCAAAAGATTGACCAAAGTTTTCTTGTTACACTGGCTTTAGCTGGGCCTTTGGATGCGCGTGAGCGCTTAGTGGTATTTTTCTTTGATGTCGCCTTAGGTTTGCTAGACGATTTTTTTGCAGGAGTTTTTTTATCAGCCATTGAGTTCGCTATTGGTCAGTTAATTTTACAGGAATACACCTTGAACAGCGCAATGTTAACACCTGTAAAATTAACAGTCACTTAAACTCGTTTAGCGTGTACACAGCCATAGCGAGTGGATCACTGCTGGTATAAAAAAGATGAAGCATAAAATAATGTTAATCACTAAGTCTTTGCCTGCACCTGCTTTTAAAAATACTGCCACAGGCGGTAAAAATAGTGAAATGATTATAAGTAAGAGTTTGTTATCCATAGTTTTTCCTTATTAGTTTGGAATTTAAAGCATAGTTCAAAAATAACTATTTCGCTTATTAGAAAAAAGTTATTTAAATGCAAAAAAGCCCTACCTAAGTAGAGCTTTGATTTGAACACACAATGATATTGTTAGGTACGTGCTACTGCACGCACTTAGATTAGTTACTGCGAACTGATACAAACTCAGGGTAAGCATCAATACCACAGTCATGTTGATCCATACCGTTCAACTCTTCTTCTTCGGTAACACGGATACCCATGGTATTTTTCAGAATTGCCCACACGATTGATGATGCGATGAACACAAACCCTAAGATACATACTAAGCCAATTAATTGATTAACAAAGGTTGCATCTGAGTTTGAAAGTGGTACTAGCATGATACCTAATGAACCACACACACCATGTACAGAGATAGCACCCACTGGATCATCAATTTTTGCTTTATCAAGCGCAACAATACTAAACACAACCAGTGAGCCACCTAATAGACCAAGTAAACAAGCAAGTAATGGAGTTGGTGATGCTGGCTCAGCAGTAATTGTTACAAGACCTGCTAATGCACCATTTAGAACCATAGTTAAATCAGCTTTACCCCATAACACTTTACACACGAATAGTGCAGCAATAGCGCCACACGCTGCTGCTGCATTAGTGTTTAAGAAGATTTTACCTACTGCTGTTGCATTTTCAGCGTCAGAAACAAGTAGTTGTGAACCACCGTTAAAACCAAACCACCCCATCCAAAGGATTAATGTGCCAAGTGTTGCTAACGGTAAGTTAGAACCTGGAATTGGATAGATTTCACCGTTTTTACCGTATTTACCTTTACGAGCACCTAGGAAAAGTACACCAGCTAGCGCTGCCGCAGCACCTGCACCATGAACGATTGCAGAACCAGCGAAATCAACAAAGCCCATTTCAGATAAGAAGCCTGCGCCCCAAGTCCAGTAACCTTCGATTGGGTAGATAAAACCAGTTAAAACAACAGTAAAAACTAAGAATGCCCATAACTTCATACGCTCAGCCACCGCGCCAGATACGATTGACATAGCCGTTGCTACGAACACAACTTGGAAGAAGAAATCAGACTCTAAAGAGTGGTCCGCATCAGCAGCTTGAGTGCCAATTAATGCGCCAAATGAAGGAATGAAACCGCCTTCTGCATTATCAACATACATGATGTTGTAACCCACTAATAAAAACATAGTGCAGGCAATAGAAAATAGTGCAACGTTTTTAGTTAGGATTTCTGTTGTATTTTTTGCACGCACTAAACCTGCTTCCAGCATAGCGAAACCAGCCGCCATCCACATTACTAAAACACCCGACATTAAAAAGTAAAAAGTGTCGAGTGAGAACTTCAACTCTACGATAGTGTTTTCCATAATTCCCCCTTAAATTGCTTCTTCATCTAGTTCGCCTGTACGAATACGAACGATTTGGTCTAAGTCGTAAACAAAAATTTTGCCGTCACCAATTTTGCCTGTTGAAGCAATTTTTGTGATGGTTTCAACTACGCGTTGACAATTTTCGCTACGAGTTGCAATTTCAAGTTTGATTTTTGGAATAAAATCGACTTGGTATTCAGCTCCACGATATAGTTCAGTATGACCGCGTTGACGACCAAAGCCTTTTACATCAACAACTGTCATCCCCTCAATGCCTAAATCAGCCAATGCTTCACGTACATCATCAAGTTTGAATGGCTTTATTATTGCACTAATCATTTTCATAGTGGCCCCCTTCGGACGCTTATTGTTATCCTGTTGGTTTATACAATCCAACCTTTGTGCCATTATTTTTTATTCTTTAATTTCAATTGGTTATGAATAGAAACTAGTTTTTGCACAAAAAAAATGCACCCTAATGGTGCATTTTTTTAACAATTAGCCAGCGCTGGTGCAGTAAGCACAACTATAACTGAACTAAGCAGTTCCGATCTTGCTGTTTGGCTTGATATAAGGCTTTGTCAGCAATGCGCATCGCAGCTGTAAGTGATACTTTTTGGAATAGGGTCATACCGATGCTCATCGTTAATGAATAAGGCTCACCGTTAATTGAAAAAGCATGACTCGCTAACTGCTCTCTGAAAATATTGAGTTTAGATTCTGCGTTAGCTAAATTCATATTGTGCAGAACCACTGCAAATTCTTCGCCGCCAATTCTAGCGATAGTGAAGTCATCAAATTTAGTCTTTAAAAATGAAGACACTTGTTTTAGAGCCTGATCACCTGCTTCATGACCAAACTGGTCATTCACATTTTTAAAGAAGTCGATATCAAGCAAGGCCAGTACGTTTTCTTGCTCAACATTTTTAAGTAATTTTTCTGCGTATTGATAAAAATAGCGACGATTATGCAAGCCAGTTAAATGGTCGCGGTAGGCGCTTTCTTTTATATCGGCTATTAAAGAAAGCTGCTCCATGGTTTGCATAACACGGCAATGAAATTCTTCATTCATAAACGGCTTAGTTAAAAAGTCGTTTGCTCCGTATTTAATAAAACGCGCCGACAAGCCATGCTTACCCGCACCGGATAACCCGATAATTGCTAAGTCATCACGGCCACGGAAATTACGCACCGCTTTCACTAACTCAAAACCATCCATTGTTGGCATTGCATAGTCTGTAAGTAACAACTTAATCTCAGGGTCGTCTTTTAACATTTGCAATGCTTGCTCACCATCTTGGGCATCGCGTACATCAAACAATTGCTTTTCGAGCATTTGCTTCATTAAAGTGCGGCTCAATACTGAGTCATCGGCTACTAGCGCTTTACTCCCATCATTTCTAAGTAGTTGCGCAACAAGCTTTATCGCATAATGATATGAATCACGGTTATCTTTAACCACGTAATCTACTACACCAAGCTCTAACATTTGCTGGCGAATATATTCATCAATCTTTGATGTCAGGACCACGGTTGGAATATTTTTTGATAAGGTGTATTTAGCTACTTCGCCATTCATCGCATCCGGTAGTGTTAAATCGACTAAGGCTAAGGTGTAATCGTGCTCTGATATTAAAGAGACGCCCTCTTTTAAAGACCACGCAAAGTCAACAGCTACATCTAAATAGTGAGCAGCGAGATGACGTAACACTTGCTGTACTACTTTACTGTCTTCGACGACTAATACTCTTTGCATTGCAACTTCTCTTTTCTAAGCACGTGTACACAGATTATAAACACGCTAAATATACGTCATTTTTTAATCTAGCTAAATAATTAAGCAAAATATCTTTGCTAAAAAAATGCACTTTTTTGTAATCGTTCAGCATTTCCGGTTATTTTACTATTTAACAGCTAATATTGGTCACTAGTCTCATTAGTTTGTCATCGAGTTGGCTTTACTTTTTAATAGTTGCAATTCGAATAATAAGGAATCAACATGAAACTAGTTAGTTTTATTGGCTTGTCAGTGACAGCACTAACACTGACCTTCAGTACTCCAAGCTTTGCAGATAATGGACGTCGTATTGACGTTGACAGCAAAGTAGTGACAGAGCATAAAGCTCGCATTAATGGTGAGCGCTTTTCATATACCGCAACCACAGGCACACAACCGGTTTGGAATGAGCAAGGCGATGCCGTTGCAACGCTGCAATATACTTATTATACCCGCGATAAAGTAGACGATAGAACAAAACGTCCTTTGGTCTTTTCTTTCAATGGTGGCCCAGGCTCTGCCTCAGTATGGATGCACCTTGCCTATACTGGACCACGTGTATTAAAAATTGATGACGAAGGCTACCCAGTTCAACCTTATGGCGTAAAAGATAACCCTTACTCAATTTTAGACGTGGCTGATATTGTTTATATCAACCCAGTTAACACGGGTTACTCACGTGTTCTTGAAAACGAAAAAGGTGAGCTTCCGAGTAAATCAGACCAACAAAAAATGTTCTTTGGTGTTAACGCTGACATCAAATACTTAGCAGAGTGGTTAAATACTTTTGTTTCTCGCAACGAGCGCTGGCGCTCACCTAAGTTCTTAATTGGTGAGAGCTATGGTACGACTCGTGTTTCTGGTCTTGCTCACGAATTACAAAATCGCCAATGGATGTATATCAACGGCGTTATTTTAGTATCACCAACTGAAATTGGTATTAAACGTGAAGGCCCGGTAGAAGCTGCTAACCGCCTACCTTACTTTGCAGCGACAGCTTGGTACCACAAAGCCCTCAGCGCAGACTTACAAGCAAAAGACTTAGACGAGTTACTACCTGAAGTTGAACAGTTCACCGTTAATAAGTTTTTACCAGCAATTGCTAAAGGTGGTTTTTTACCTGCAGATGAAAAGCGAGCAATCATTAAGCAAGCAGCAAAATACGCAGGCTTATCTGAGAAGTTTGTTGAGCAAAACAACCTTGATATTCCAACTAATTTCTTTTGGAAAGAGTTATTACGTGAGCGCGGCCAAACAGTGGGTCGTTTAGATTCTCGTTACCTAGGTATCGACAAACGTGATGCAGGTGAGTCTCCTGATTACTGGGCAGAACTGACTTCTTGGTTACACTCATTCACGCCTGCAATTAACTATTATCTTCGTGAAGAGCTTAACTACAAAACAGATATCAAATATAACCTATTTGGTAATGTTCACCCTTGGGACCGCTCAGGCAACAACACAGGTGAAAACTTACGTTTAGCAATGGCACAAAACCCATACTTAAACGTGATGATCCAATCTGGCTACTACGACGGTGCAACAAACTACTTTGATGCTAAATACACAATGTGGCAGTTAGATCCAAGTGGCAAAATGAAAGATCGCTTAAGCTTTAAAGGCTATCGTAGTGGTCACATGATGTATTTACGCCATGCTGATTTAGAATCATCAAATAATGACTTACGTGATTTTATCCTTAAATCACTACCAGCCGAAAGCAAATCAGCAAAATACTAAACAGCGTATTTGCAAACCCATAATAGAAAAAGCCCGTTTTATGCGGGCTTTTGTTTTTCCACCAATCTATTTGGGTATATACTCAAGTCATTGATTTAAGGATTTGGATAATCAGCAAATGGCAGAAAAATTTCGTGTGATGTTTGCAGGCCTTGAAGCCGGTGTCGACCAAACACAAGCAACAGAACAACTAGCCGCAAAACTAAAAACAACAACAGACAAAGTAGCGACCCTGTTTGAGCATAAGCCATTATTTGCGCCGAGCGAGCAAGATAAAGCACTTAAACAAGCTAAGTTGCTTGCCAGTGTAGGCATTAAAGCTAAACTCCAAAGCGTTAATCAAACAGCCACCAGCAGCCAATCAACAAATTTAGCCGCACAAGCCAAAGAGCGTGAAGAACGTATTTTCGATGCCCTCGATTACATTACCAGTAGCCTTATTCGCCTAGAAGAAAAGCTAGATGACCTAGAGCAACGTTTACCTGAGCCAGAAAATAATAGTGTTGCTGATAGCGACGATAGCTGGCAAGAAGATGCTCTGCTGCTTGAAGACGAATTAACAGAGCCCGTTAAAAAACGCTCAAACACACTACTCTATTCGCTTATTGCGATGGTCATTTTATTATTAATCATTTTGGGTGTAGTGGAGCTTTTTCCTGAACTTTTCTCCTTTTTAGAAAGTTAACACTAATATTGACATGAGCAACACACGAGCAGAAATCAGACAATCCATTCGAAAAAAGCGCAATTCACTGACTGTTGAACAACAAAAAAATGCCGCGATTGCGCTAAAAGTGAATTTTACTCAACACTTAAAATCGTTAAAAACACCTAAAAACGCCCATATCGGCATTTATTTTAGTAATGACGGAGAGTTAGACACCTCATTGTTAATTAAAGAATTATGGGTGCAAGGACAACATTTATACCTGCCTATAATCCACCCCTTCAACGGTACAACTTTATACTTTCAAAGGTATGAAGAAAATTCACCCATGACTGCAAACCGCTATGGTATCTTGGAACCCAAGTTAAATTGCAGTCAAATATGTCCTCTAGACAAGCTTGATATTTTACTTATGCCATTAGTGGCATTTGATGATCAAGGTAACCGTTTAGGAATGGGCGGCGGGTTTTATGACAAAACGTTGGCTCGGTATTACCAAGAAAACTGGCAAAAACCGATTTTGATCGGCCTTGCCCATCAATGTCAGCATGTTCCAGCATTGCCTATTGAATCGTGGGATGTACCGTTAAAATACATTATAACCCCAGAGAAAATCTACCAATGGTAAGCAAACTGTTTGTATACTATAGACCCTCTCTGACAGCTAACTGAGCACATAATTATGACGCAAGATGAATTAAAAAAAGCCGCTGCCTGGGCAGCCCTTGAGTTTGTAAACGAAAATACCATTGTTGGTGTAGGTACAGGCTCTACAGTGAATCACTTTATTGATGCACTTGATACAGTAAAAGACACCATTACTGGTGCGGTTTCTAGCTCTGAGGCTTCAACTGAAAAGTTAAAAGCACTGGGTATAGAAGTATTCGAGCTAAACGATGTATCAAGCCTTGATGTGTATGTTGATGGCGCAGACGAAATCAACCCACAAAATGAAATGATCAAAGGCGGTGGTGCAGCGCTGACACGCGAGAAAATCGTTTCAGCGGTAGCAAAACAATTTGTTTGTATTGTTGATGAATCTAAAGAAGTTACAACATTAGGCGCATTTCCACTACCGGTTGAAGTGATCCCAATGGCACGCAGCTATGTAGCTCGTGAACTAGTAAAACTAGGCGGTGACCCTGTTTACCGTGAAGGTGTTGTAACAGATAACGGTAACGTCATTTTAGACGTGCACAATTTAGATATCAGCAACGCCAAAGAATTAGAACTAACAATCAACCAGATTGTTGGCGTAGTAACAAACGGCTTATTTGCCCATCGTGGCGCAGATAAAGTCATTATCGGCACCAAAAATGGGCCGCAAATAAAGTAAATAGGAATGAGGATATGAGTAAGGTATCGTTAGCAAAAGACAAAATTAAAATTCTCTTGCTGGAAGGCGTGCACCAAAGTGCTGTAGAAACGCTTAAGCGTAATGGCTACAGTAATATTGATTACGTAAAAACATCCTTACCTGAAGACGAGCTCATTGAGCGCATTAAAGATGTGCATTTTGTAGGCCTTCGCTCTCGCACTCATATTAATGAAGCGGTATTAGAAGCAGCTGAAAAGCTAGTCGCAATCGGCTGCTTCTGTATCGGGACTAACCAAGTCGACCTGCAAGGTGCCCGTGAACGTGGTATTGCGGTATTTAACGCGCCATTCTCAAACACACGCTCTGTGGCAGAATTAGTACTTGGTGAAATCTTATTATTACTTCGTGGTATTCCAGAGCGTAATGCCCTAGCGCACCGCGGTGGTTGGTTAAAATCAGCCAACGGTTCATTCGAAGCACGTGGTAAAACGTTAGGTATTATTGGTTACGGCCACATTGGTACACAACTAGGTATCATGGCTGAAAATATCGGTATGAACGTTGAGTTTTACGATATCGAAGACAAACTAACACTGGGTAATGCAACGCAAGTTCATAACCTAACTCAGTTATTACAACGTGCCGATGTTATTAGCTTACACGTACCAGAAACACCGCAAACGAAGAACCTAATTGGGATGGCAGAGCTTGAAGTAATGAAGCAAGGCGCCATCTTGATCAATGCTTCTCGCGGTACTGTTGTTGATATTGATGCTCTAGCAGAATCACTGCGTGATAAAAAGCTGAGCGGCGCAGCAATCGACGTGTTCCCTGTAGAACCAAAATCAAATGATGAAGAGTTCGTATCACCGCTGCGCGAGTTCGATAACGTGATTTTGACTCCACACATTGGTGGTTCAACACAAGAAGCACAAGAAAATATTGGTATTGAAGTAGCAGGCAAACTTGCTAAGTACTCAGATAATGGTTCAACTATTACAGCAGTTAACTTCCCTGAAGTATCATTACCTGAGCTTGCAAACCGCAGCCGTTTATTACACGTACACCACAACCGCCCAGGTGTGCTAACGCAAATTAACCAAGCGTTTGCACAGCACGGAATCAACATCGCAGCCCAGTACTTACAAACAGACGAAGCGATTGGTTACGTAGTAATTGATGTAGATACAGATCAATCAGAAGTAGCTCTTAAAGAGCTTAGTGCTGTTGAAGGGACAATCAGAGCACGTATCCTTCACTAATCATTGGCATATCGAATAAATAAAAAGCGCAAACAGTTAAACTGCTTGCGCTTTTTTTGTAAGACAAAACTTTAAGCTCGTAGGTTAGTTTGAGCGTAGCGAAACCAAACACGAGAACCTAGCTATAAAACGTAAATTTTAAGCTCTAAGTCAAAAATAGCTCACCGTGGGCGTGAAATTTATTTCGCGCGATGGCTTATTTCTTATAAATAACACACAAGAAATTTCAGGTGAACAGCCAAAGTAGCAGCAAGCTTGTGATTATTCTTATTACGCTACTGCAAAACTAATAGGGTGTACCTTGGTTAGGTTAACATTTTGTTTAGCTTGCCAAAGATTGTAATTATCCTGCATCGATAGCCAACTTTCAGGACTTCTACCCAAAGCCTTAGATAATCTTAATGCCATTTCAGGAGTAATGGAGCTCTGCCCCTTAAGGACTCTGTTAAGAGTTGAAGGTGAGACATCCAACTGTTTCGCGACAAATCTACAGCTGTAACCGAAAGGCTCCATATATACATCGGAAATAAATTCACCCGGATGCGGTGGATTATGCATAGTCATTAGTGATAATCCTCGTAGTTTAATATGTAGGCGTTACCATCTTTGAATTCAAATGTTACTCGCCAATTACCATTTACAGTTATTGACCAAACACCATCTCGATTGCCTTTCAATGGGTGCAACTTAAATCCAGGTAAGTCGATATCTTCAATAATCGAAGCGGTATCTATAGCGACTAGTTGCATTCTCAAACGGCGCTCGTGTTTAGCTTGAATCCCTGCTTTACTTCCAGTCTCGAAGAACTTTTTCAAGCCTTTATGTTTGAATGTCTTGATCATTGCTAAAGTGTAGCGTGCTGCGCAACAGGTGTCCACTTTAATTATACCCCCTCGCTTAGGGGGAATAACCGTGGACTAAAATTTGAAGCGAAGCAAAAACCAGCGCGTTAATTAAAAGCTTTAAGCCGTAAATTTTAAGCGCTAAGTCAAAAATGGCTCACTGTAGGCGTGAAATTTATTTCGCGCGAGTTAAAACTGTCAACTTACTTCATGCTTATTTAACCAATTTAGGTTATTTGTGTTATTTCTCAGATATCGACATAATGCACCATTGTGCTCAAATCACCATTGGAAGGTATATTATGAAAAAACTGATATTTGCTTTACTACTTTTTACTCCTCTGTTTTGCATACCCAATGAACTACCAAGCGAATTTGAAAATAATTTAATCTACTTAACCCCAAAGCTCAGTGATGGCACAACCGTGAAATTTTTCACTGATACTGGTGGAGGTTGGAATGCTATTTCAAAAGAACTCAGTGAAAAATATCAATGGAAGATTGAAAATAAAGAAACTGAAGACGGTGTTATTAAAGTTACTGATATGCCGCAATTTGATAAAAGTGCTTGGATACCCATCGCAGGACTGAACAATTGGTGGGCAGGTCAGTTACAAGTAGTTCCAAGAAGAGAAATAAGTTCATCTAACAAGTTGGATGGCACCTTAGGCGGCAGGTGGCATGCTGAAAAAATCATCGATTTTAATTACCTAGATAAAAGCATCACAATTTTATCCAAACTACCTGAAACCGATAACTTCTCAGAAGTACCTCTAGGTTTCCAAAAGAATGAATTAGGTAATTATACGTTAGCTTTTCCGAGCATTAATATATCGGTAGATGGTGTAACGATTCCAATGCTATTCGATACGGGCGCTTCTGCTTGGCCTTCAAATGAAGCTCTAGAGCAACTTAATGTATCCGGTGAAAAAGTTGCAACCTCTTTCATCACTGCATCCATATTTGATAATTGGATGAAATCTCATCCTGAATGGCTGGTTATAGAAAAAGCATGTTCATTATCTAAACAATCAATGATCAGAGTCCCACAAATAAAAATTGCAAATAAAGTAGTAGGCCCAGTTTGGTTTACTAGAAGAGAAGATAAAAACTTTCATCAATTTATGTCTTCTATGATGGACAAACAAATTGACGGTGCGCTAGGGGGCTCAGCGCTTAGGTATTTGAGAATTATAATCGACTACCCTAATGAACGAGCATGGATTAAAAATGATATGTAATAAGAGTTAAAGACTATGGTTTCACAAAGGTTGGCTTGAATTGAATATTAAGTTTATAACTTCTCATCCTTACTCGTTTCTTCCTTGAAACTAGCTAACATTTGACTGGATGGTTTATCTGAGAGTCCACTTTTCTCTGCTTCAATCAATTTCATACGAATAGCCTCAATTTCATAAGCTCGCATTTGCTCTTTTCTAATCAAATCTCGAAGTAACTCACTGTCACTCGCATAATTTCCTGAAGCGAGCTGTGCTAGCATCCATTTTTCTTATTGGGCAGTCACTGTGATACTTTTTTACCATCGCCATCATTTACTCATCTTAAGCAGATCAAACCCAGATATATTCCTACTTTATACTACTACAATCAAACTTAGCTTATTAGCCTTAGCAATCATCTCAAGGTTCAGCTTATATCTTTAAATTAACCTCCCACCTCCTTACAACTACACTTCCCTGTGTAAATCACGCCGATGAGTCAGTAAATTTTACTCATCAGTCGCTTGTGGTTCTGCGTCTTTATCTTGGTGTTTTTCGCTTATCATGGCGTTTAATTTCTCGCCGCCTTTGATACCAAAATCTAACGTGCGGATTGGGAATGGAATGGTCATGTCAGCTTCACTTAGCGCGTTTCTTACTGCCACAACAGCCTTGTGACGAACGGTCATGAAATCCGCTTCGCCAGGGTATTTAATCCAAAACCAAACCAGTAGGTTAACGCTGCTATCACCAAAGCTTTCGGCGTAAACGGCGGTTTCTTCTTGTTTAATAACAAAATCAAACTCATTGATTTTTTTAACAATCACTTCTGCGGCTTGTTCTGGGTCGTCAGCATACGAAATACCCACTGGCACCTCAATACGACGCACACCTAACGTGCTGTAATTACTGAGTATATTTCTAAATAGAATCTTGTTAGGCACTAAGATAAGTTGCCCATAAAAGTTCTCAATGAGGGTGTTTCTAAGATTAATCGCCCGTACTGTACCGAACACGCTTTCGGTGCGAATTACATCACCTGTTTTAAATGGTTTGCGGATCCCCATAGCAATACCTGCTATAAGATTCTCTGTCATATCCTGAAAGGCAAAACCAATCGCAAGACCAACAATACCAGCACCGGCAAGTAATGAGGTGACCGTGCCTCTGAGGCCCAGGAAATCAAGAGCTACGAATAAGCCTACACATAACACAATAACCTTGGCTATCGATGACATTAAGTCTGCTATTTGCGAAGACTCTAACGAGCGGCGTAATAGCTTTCTAAGCATTGAGCCAACGATACGCGCCAGTAATGAAAATACGATAGTGATGACTACTGCGACAATAAAGTTTGGAATATGGCTTATAATGATATCAACCCAGCCACCGAGTTTTTCTTCTATAAGTTTTTCGGCCTCACCTACGGTTGGTATTTTTAACATACGATTACCTGATCATTTAAGAAACATAGCGAATAATCTGCAAAATAAGCGCCAGTTTCATACAGGCACAAAAAAGCCGTGCTTAGCACGGCTCTTCTAATTCATTTTACTAAAAAATTAGTTCTGCTCTTCCCGTAAGAAAACAGGCTCTAATTCTTTTGCTGTTGCATCGCTGCTAAAGTAATATCCTGCAACGGTAAAATCTTTTAAATCACTTAATTGGGTAATTTTATTTTCAATGATGTAACGTGCCATCATGCCGCGAGCTTTTTTCGCATAAAAGCTGATCACTTTATATTGGCCGTTTTTACAGTCTTTAAAATGTGGAGTAATAATTTGAGCGTTTAAGGCTTTTTTATCAACCGCTTTAAAATACTCATTCGAAGCAAGGTTTACCAAATATTTGCTATCTTGTTCAGCAAGCACAGTATTAAGCTTTTCGGCGATAACACTGCCCCAAAACTGGTATAAGTTTTTACCACGAGGGTTTTCTAGTTTAGTGCCCATTTCAAGGCGGTAAGCTTGCATTAAATCGAGTGGCTTCAGTACGCCATAAAGGCCTGACAAAATACGTAAGTGCGACTGTGCGTAATCTAGGTCGGTATCACTAAGAGTTTGTGCATCTAATCCACCGTACACATCGCCATTAAAGGCTAGCACTGCTTGTTTTGCGTTATGTTGCGTAAATGGCTGTGACCACTCGGCGAAACGTGCCGCATTCAAACCCGCTAGTTTATCGCTGATTTTCATTAGGCTGCCAATTTGCGCTGGGGTTAAATCACGGCAAACTGACATTAACTCTTCGCTGTGCTCGAGTAATTCAGGTTGAGTGAATTTATCGGTCGTGGCTGGTGTTTCATAATCTAAATTTTTTGCAGGTGAAATAACAGTGATCATACTTAGCTATTGACTTGTAATTTGTTTGATGTCAATTTCAACATTAATTGAATCAAAATGCACGTTTTGTTTCGTCCTGCCTTTATCCGCTGTTCTTTCATACATAATGTTCTAGTTTTCTGTATTAAGGACATTTGACCTATTAAACACTGTCATAGTGTTGCAGCATAAAGGCCGCTATAATGGATTTTCTTTTAACTTGCTTGGAATGAGGAAAGCAAATGACTTCAGCACTACAAAGGCTTAAACAACATTCATCTATTGTTGCAGATACGGGTGATATCGAAGCTATCAAAAAGCACCAACCAGAAGATGCAACAACAAACCCATCTCTACTTTTAAAAGCCAGTGAAATTGAAGCGTATAAGCCTTATTTAGATAAAGCGTGGCAATATGCCAAAGAAACCGAGCAAGATGCAGCTAAACAACTTGAGTTAGCATGTGATTACTTTGCTGTATTAATTGGTAAAGAAATTAGCGAAATCGTACCGGGCTATATCTCAACAGAAGTAGACGCACGTTTATCATTTGATACCCAAGCGACTATCGATAAAGCCCACACTTTACTGAGCCTTTACGAAAAAGAAGGTGTTAGCAAAGATAAAATCCTAATCAAAGTTGCATCAACGTGGGAAGGCATCAAAGCCGCAGAACAGCTTGAAAAAGAAGGCACTAAGTGTAACTTAACGCTGTTATTCTCTGAAGCACAAGCTCGCGCATGTGCCGATGCGAATGTATTTTTAATTTCACCATTCGTTGGCCGTATCCTGGATTGGCATGTTGCTAATGGTATGGAAAAACCAACTGATCCGCTAAACGATCCAGGCGTGCAATCAGTACGTAGCATTTACGAGTTCTACAAACGCCATGATTACAAAACTGTAGTTATGGGCGCAAGCTTCCGTAACACAGGCGAGATCATCGCGCTTACTGGCTGTGATAAGTTAACTATCAGCCCTGCACTTTTAGAAGAGCTTGGCCAATTAACTGATGCACAAGAGTACTTATTAGAAAGCGACTTTGCTGTTGAAGAAAAACCAGCACCACTGACTGAAAGCCAGTTCCGTTGGTTACATAACCAAGACGCGATGGCAACAGAAAAGCTTGCTGAGGGTATTCGTTCTTTTGCACAAGCGCAGCTTGAATTAGAAGCTCGTTTTAAAGCAATGTAATTTAAATTACAGCATTTTTTGAAACGCCACCGCTAGGTGGCGTTTTTGTTTCTAAAATAACTAAACCTTTGATCTATTCATCTATCAATCACACTTCTGTAACAGTATTGTCACTTTTTTATTCTATTTTTGAGCAGCCTGTGGTATAGGTATTTCCGAGGTTCAAAAAATCAATAGGAGAAGTTCATGGATAGCCTAGACGATATTTTAGAAATATTAGAAGGTCCTAGCACAACAAAAAAGACCTCTACAAAAAATAAAAAGAGAAAATGGCGCGAAATCGAAGCTCTAAAAGATAAGCATAGACTTCGCAAAGAACTACAGGAGTTAGACTATTTCACAGACAGCGTTGAGCTTGATGAATTAGACTTTTAATTAAAGGCCCGCAAGGGCCTTTTGCATTTGTGCTATAGAATTTGTGGCAACGACCAATTGATCGGCGCTTTGTTTTGATCAATAAGTAGCTGGTTTGCCTTTGAAAAATGCTGACAACCAAAAAAGCCACGATGAGCAGAAAGCGGTGATGGATGCGGACCTTGAATCACATGATGACGCGAGGTATCTATGTGTTTACCTTTTTTCTGAGCATGTGCGCCCCATAATACAAACACCACACCGTCACAGTGCTGGTTGATAAGCGCAATCACTGCATCGGTAAATTGCTCCCAGCCAAGGTGCTTATGAGAATGAGCCTGCCCTTGCTCAACAGTCAGTACAGTGTTGAGTAAAAACACACCTTGTTCTGCCCAACTTTGCAAATAACCATGATGTGGTATCTCAAAACCTTCAATATCTGTCGCCAATTCTTTGTACATATTTTTCAATGACGGAGGTAACTTTTTAACTTCAGGCAATACCGAAAAACAAAGACCATGGGCCTGACCTTCTCCGTGGTATGGGTCTTGCCCTAAAATAACCACTTTGATTTCATTTAGTGGTGTGACATCAAAAGCAGAGAAAACCTGCTCATCTTTTGGATAAACGGTAACACCCTCTGCTCGCCTATCTGCCACATATTGCAAGGTTTCTTGCATGTAAGGTTTCGCAAGTTCGGTATCTAGAAATGTTTGCCAGTCGATCATTTTGAAGCCTGTATTTGCTGACGAGAAATGTCTATTTTACCACACATATCAGTCAAGCCATCAAGCATACGAGTTGTAAAACGGTGCAATAAGTCAGCGTTCACACTAATAAACTGGTTATGCTGCACCGCTGGCAATTCGGGCCATTGGCGCCAATCAATTTTAGGCTGAGGCTTTTTCGATTTTTCATCTGGAATAATCACCACTTCAGGTTTGGCAACCAATACATTTTCAATACTAATACGCGGATAGTCGGTATCACTATTAGCAAACACATTGTCGGCATGGCAAATGGTTAATAGCTGATTGATCCAAGTGTTTCCACCAACCGTCATCATAGGTTCAGGCCATAATTGATAAAACACCGAAACTTTCGGTTTGCCCTTTTGAGCTGTACGAATAGCATTGAGTTTATCTTCAAACTCTTTGGCAACTTTATTTGCGTTTGTTTGCAAATGCGTAAGCGTACCCAGTTTACGTAGTTCATCGGCAACATTATCAACCTGATTAGGATTACTGTAAGCAACTGGAATACCTAGCTTTTCAATATAAGCGAGATCTTCAGCTTTGTTACCCGTTTTCCAAGCTAGTACAAGATCCGGTTTTAACGACAACAGTTTTTCCATGTTAATGCCGTAATAGCCACCTACTCGTTCAATATCATTCGCTTGCAAAGGAAAGTCAGCATAGTCAACGGTACCAACAATGCGCTCACCTGCACCAATCGCAAACAGGTTTTCAACGATATGCGGCGCTAAAGCAACAATGCGCTGTGGCTTGTTTATTTCATGGGCCTGTGTAAGTGCCGGTAAATAAAATAAAAAACCTAAGAGTGCAAACTTAATGGCCTTCATGTTAATAATCAAATCCTTTTTGCGCTTTGATACCGGCATCAAAAGCATGTTTTACGTTTCTGACTTCACTGACTGTATCAGCTAAGTCGGTTAGTTTACGGTGCGCACCACGACCTGTAATAATTACCGATTGCATAGCAGGGCGAGAGCTAATTGCCTCTAGCACTTCGTCTAAATCAATATAGCCGTAGGTGATCATGTAGGTTATTTCATCTAGCATAACGAGGTTAATCGACTCATCCTTCAGCATTCTTTTTGCTTCTTGCCACGTCACTTGCGCAGCCGCGGTATCTGACTCTTTATTTTGTGTTTCCCAGGTAAAACCTGTGTTCATAATGACAAATTCAACCCCTGCTTTTTCGAGTAAGTTACGTTCACCACACTCCCATGTGCCTTTAATAAACTGGCACACAGCCGCTTTCATTCCGTGACCCACCGCACGTGCTACAGTGCCAAAACCAGAGGTAGATTTGCCCTTACCGTTGCCAGTTATAACTTGAAAAATCCCCTGCTCTTTTTGTGCCGCAGCAATACGTTCGTCTACTTTTTCTTTTACTTTTTGCTGGCGTTGTTGGTGCTTATCTTGATTCTGTTCGCTCATTGTTGTTCCTTATGCTCTAAATTGAAGTTCTCATAAATATTGATGATTTGTTCAATATCGAGATTCTCTGCTACCACGTTCGCTAAACGGCTTAACTGTTGTTCACGGTTTAAATTAATATCAATTGGCTTAATTTGGCTATTTGGAGCAAGCCAAGTTGTTAACTCGCCCACGCCCTCTGGCGTATCGAACAAGCCGTGTAAGTAAGTACCCGCCACTTGGTTATCATCGCTAATAAAACCATCCTCTTTAAATCCACTCGGGTGATTATTAAAACTCAAAAATGGCTTTTTAAGTGCTGATCCTTGGCTTATCCCGGCGTGAATTTCATAACCTGAAATTGCGTTATCGCTATTATTTAAATGAAGTATGCCAGATACTTGGCTTAGTACTTTTTGCTGCCCTAATTGCGTTTTAAAGTCAGCAAGCCCTAGTCCTTCTGCACTACCTAAATTAGATTCAACAGCATGTGGATCTTCTAGGTAATTGCCTAACATTTGTAGTCCACCACATATACCGAGTATTTTACCGCCATAGCGTAAATGACGTGTTATTTGTTTATGCCAACCTTCATTTTTTAAAAAGGCTAGGTCACTTAAAACATTTTTGCTACCAGGGATAATGATCAAATCGACATTAGGAATAGCTTGAGTATGACGTACATACTGTAAATCGATTTCTGGTTGTAATCGCAGTGCATCAAAGTCGGTATGATTACTAATATGAGGCAATAACAAAACTGCTATCCGTAATTGCGGTTTATCGACCTGATTACTTATAGCAACAGCATCCTCTGCATCTAACGCTAAGTCATGTAAATAAGGTAAAACCCCAAGCACGGGCTTATTTGTATATTGTTCTAACCAATCTAAACCGCCTTGCAATAACGCAATATCACCCCGAAAGCGGTTAATTACAAAGCCTTTAACTCGCGCCTGCTCCGACTCAGACAATAACGCTAACGTCCCAACTAAGTGAGCAAACACACCGCCTTTGTCGATATCAGCAATAATAATTACCGGGCAGTCCACCGCTTCAGCGTAACCCATATTAGCAATGTCATTTTCACGTAGGTTGATTTCTGCAGGACTGCCAGCTCCTTCAACGACCAATAACTCAAAACGCTCACTTAAGCGCTGCTGCGAAGTAAGAACCGCATCCATAGCCACTTTTTTGTAATCGTGGTAACTGCCCGCTTCCATATTCGAAAGCGCTTTGCCATGGACGATAACCTGCGCCCCTGTATCGCTATTGGGCTTTAACAAGATAGGGTTAAAATCGACTTCTGCGGGCACTTTTGCTGCTATAGCCTGCAGAGCTTGTGCTCGACCTATCTCGCCACCATCAGCGGTTACAGCGCTATTTAATGCCATATTTTGTGGCTTAAAGGGGGCAACCTTAATGCCTCGCTCTGCAAAGATCCGGCAAAGAGCTGCTACAAGGGTACTTTTACCTGCATCTGAGGTCGTGCCTTGCACCATTAATGTTTTCATCATTGTTCTCTTTTTAAGGTTTGTGCAAGACCTGCAATCACAAACTCAACACGTGCAACTTGCTGTGCTAAGGCTTGATGCAACCAACCTGAATGATCAACAAACTGACGGCTTAATTCACCTAGCGGCACGATACCATGACCCACTTCATTGCTGACCAAGATCACCTCACCCGGCAATTGCACTAGCGCATCGAGTAAGGCCGCTTTTTGCTCAAGCCAAAATGCCTCACCATGCTGGCATAAGCAATTACTTAACCACAGCGTTAAACAATCCACTAAAATACAGTTTTCAGTCTGGCTATGCTGTTGTAATGCTTTGGCTAAATACAAAGGCTCTTCAACAAGTTGCCAATGCTTACTTCGTTCTATTTGATGTTTACTAATTCGGGCAGCCATTTCCTCATCGCCAGCGTTTGCGGTAGCAACGTAGATAAGCGGTTTGTTTGAATTAGTTGCCAACTGCTCAGCAAAACGACTTTTACCACTGCGAGCACCGCCTAAAATTAAAGTATGTTGTTGGCTCATAATAGACTCACCAAGCAAAGGTAGGTAACAAGCTCTGACACTTGCTGGGCAGCACCTAGGCAATCGCCAGTAAAGCCAGATAATTGTTTTTCAAACCAGCGCTTTAATAATAATCGAGTAACAAAAAGCACGCTAATGAGTATCAGTAATTGCACTAGAGTGAAGCCAAAAAACAACCAGGCTATTGCCAAGACTGCGCCGCCAGTTGCTAGCAGTATTTGATAACTTTGTGTGCTTAAATACATCGCTATTGGTTTTACTTTAGATGTGGCATCCTGACTTACATAATCCATATCTGCAATTAAGCTTGTTGCTACAACTCGGCTTAGGCTTTGCCCTAGAACAAGTGCAATAACAAGAATATTGGTTGCTTCGGTGAGTGCGACGAGTGTTTGGTACTTAATTAATAAAGCCATCACTAACGCCGCTGCACCATACGTCCCTAAGCGACTGTCTTTCATAATGTTGAGCTTATCTGCAACGTGCCAACCACCACCAAAGCCATCCCACACATCAGCAAGGCCATCTTCATGAAATGCCCCTGTAATTATCAAGCTAAAGGCCATAACTAACGCTATTGCTATAGCAGCGGGGAATAACCAGTTCAACAACAAAAAGCTTAGCGCTAAAAGTACACCTAATAACACCCCGACTAATGCAAAATAACGGCTGGCCTGATTGAGTGCCGTGCTCGATACTACAAAGTTTAATTTAACGGGTATGCGCGTTAAAAAGCTAAGCGCCAGTAAAAATAGCTGAAGCTGACTTGGGGTAGTATTTGATGTGTTAAGTTCAGTGCTCATATTAAACTACTTGCTCAACATTGGCATCGGCAAAACTTGCCATGTCATTGTAAAACGCCAAAGATGCTTGCAATAAAGGTAAGGCAAGCGCAGCCCCGGTGCCCTCTCCTAAACGTAAATCAAGCTGCAATAAAGGTGCTGCATGCAAGGCATTGAGCATTGCTTTGTGCCCTTGTTCATCAGAGGCATGAGCAAATAGCATGTAATCGCGAGCGTTTGCATTAATCCGAGTTGCAACAAGCGCTGCTGCAGTACAAATAAAGCCATCCACGATCACAGCCATGCCAAGCTCGGCAGCAGCTAAAATAGCACCGGTGATCTGAACAATTTCAAAACCACCTAATGCCGCAAGCGTCATTAGTGGATCGCTAAAATGAGCTTGGTGTAATTGAAGGGCTTGCTCGACAACCTTGATTTTTTTAGCAACAACCTCGTCACTCACGCCTGTGCCTTTACCAACACATTGACTGGCAGGTAACGACAACAAGGCAGCCATCAATGCCGCAGCACTTGTGGTATTGCCAATGCCCATCTCACCAAACGCGATGGTATTGCAGCCTTGCTCATAGAGTGAATGAACTCGCTGCTTTGCTAATTCAACCCCTTTTTTAACTTGACTAAGAGACATCGCCATTTCGGTATTTAAAGGTGCGGTGATTTCACCTAAACGCTGGTTATGCACACCTTTACCATGTGCAGTACTGAGAGTTCCGGCATCAACAATTTCGAGCTGCCAACCTAGCTGACGACAAAATACATTGATCGCTGCGCCTCCTGCTGCAAAGTTTGCCACCATTTGTGATGTAACGCAGCTAGGAGCAATTGACACCCCTTGGCTTGCAACACCATGGTCGCCAGCAAATACAACCAGAGTAGGGCTAGAAATAACCGGTTTAAAGGCTAGAAGCGCCTGCTCACTATCGAGCTGCTTTGAGAAAACAAGCGTTAATTGTTTAGCACAGCTTTCAAGCTGACCTAACGCACCAAGCGGCTTCGTTTTAAGGTCTATTTTTTTTTGAATAATAGCTGAAAACTGCTGGTTAATTGGCATGATATTAAACATTAACTACCTGCTCTGTTTACGAAAATACAGTAAGAATAAAAAAAACACGCTGCCGATAGCTGCTGTGATCACACCAACGGGTAATTCTTGATTATTCAATAAGGTTCGGCATAGCACATCAACCCACACCATAAAAATACCGCCGACTAGCGAAGTCATGATTAAGTTATGGCTGCTGCCTTGTGGCGAAAAGTAACGCACAATATGTGGGATCATCAGGCCAACAAAACCGACGCCACCACACATAGCAACAAGCACTGCAGTTATTAATGAACTTAGCAGTAGCATCATGATCCGAAAGCGCTGTACATGAATCCCCAAAGTCGCGGCACTTTCATCACCAAGTAGCATTGCATTAAGCTGACGACGAAAAGCAATCATCAGTGCCATACAGGCAGTAATAACTATAAATGGCATCCAAAGAGTATCCCACTGCGCACGAGAAAAACTGCCCATGGTCCAAAATAAAATAGCTGTAATGGCTTGAGGATCACTAAAATAAAGTAGCAAACTAGTCATAGCACTAAATAAGAATGATAAAGCAACGCCGGCAAGTAACATGGCTTCAACTTGGCCAACATGGCGACGGCCTGCAATAGCAATGAGCAACAGCATAGAGAGTAAGCTTCCGGCAAATGCTGCAATTGACATACTAAAACCAAAACTCACGCCTGTTAGGGCTATAAAGCACACGACACCGAATGAAGCTCCCGAAGAAATTCCAAACAAATAAGGATCAGCAAGTGGGTTTCGGGTTACGGTCTGCAAAATTAATCCCGCAAGGGCAAGCCCAGATCCCGCTAAAAATGCCAGTACGGTTCTTGGCATGCGTAGCTGCCAAATAATACGCTGCACAAACTCATCGCTACCTTGGCTAAATAAGCCATCAAATACTTCACTCAGTGGTGTATTTGCAGCACCAAAGCTAAGAGCTAAAAAGCAACTAATAAGCCCAACTAGGATACAGACACTTAAACGTATTGCATCAGTCACGTTGATACTCCTGAGTCTGATAACCATAGAAGTAAGTAATGTGTGGAATATACTTATCATTGTTTGATTGGGGATGAGCAGATACTGTTGCGCATACACCAAATACATCACTTAACAGCTGCTCTGTTAGCACCGCTTTTGGTTGTCCCTGACAAATCAAGCGACCTTCATCAATCACCAGTAATTCATCACATAAACTTGCTGCGAGATTTAAATCATGGAAAGAAGCAAGCACAGTCACATCGAGGGACTTTGCTAATTCCATTATTTGAATTTGGTATTTAACATCGAGGTGGCTAGTTGGTTCATCCATGATCAACAGCTTAGGCTGCTGTACGATAGAGCGTGCAATGAGCGCTCTTTGCTTTTCGCCACCAGAGAGAGAATCAAATGCTTGCTCACTATGATGCGACAAACCAACCTGCTTAATCGCTTGATATATTCGCTGCTTATCTTTGACAGAGGTACCGCTGAAAAGTCGTTTATGAGGGGTTAAGCCCAGACTCACAACATCAAATAATGACAAATTAAACTGCGATGGAGACTCTTGTAAAACCACCGCAACCTGCTTTGCATATTCATCAGCACTGATTTGCCAAATATCTTCACCGCTTAGCAGCACGGCTCCTTGCTGAGGTTTTAAGTAACGATAAAGACAGCGCAGCAGACTTGATTTACCAGCACCATTAGGGCCGAGTAAACCGATAAATTGCCCTGCTTTTAATTCAAGGCTAATTGATTTAAGTATGGTTTTATTCGCAGTACCCCAACTTAAATCAGAAACTGATATTAATGGCGCAGCGCTAAGGCTATTTTGTTGCAAGTTTATTCTCTCTTGGCGAGTAATAGCAACGCACAAGAAAGCACTGGTAAGTACCAGAAAATGATGTGAGTTGACCCGCTCGATGATTAATTGTTAGTGCTAAGTATCTGGCTAACCATTATTTAGATGGATTACAGTTGCGGGAACAGCTGGAGAATTGCACTCCATTCCATAGCATATGAGTATTATGGCGGGCTAAGTAAATAATTCAATGAATATCGCTCTAGATGGCTAAAAAACAATTTTTGGCCAAGCCTGTCCTTGTTCATCAATATATACATCGAGTGTTATAAGCCCAGCATATGGGAGATGGAAAACATTTAAATGTGTAGCTGATTGTTTAGGCATTTGACAAACAATAGCTAGAATTTGTTTGATCACACCAGCGTGGCTAATTACTAATGACTGAGTATGTTTAGATTCACACAATGATTCTAAAAACGTTTGCCACCATGTATCTACCCGAGTATAAAAATCAGCCATAGCTTCACCATTCGGTACTTTTACTTGCCAAGGATGCTGCCAAAAATCACCGATATGAGGTTTACTTGTTTGCTGCCAAAGCTGCTGGTAGTCTTGGCCATCCCAATCTCCAAAATTGAACTCTTTCAGAGCGTTATAATACCGAACGTTCAATCTGTGTTGATTTGCTAAATAGTCAGCATGAACTGAGCAACGCTTCAGCGGTGAGCTATATATGGCATTTAAATTTTTGAGTTCAGCTGAGGCTTGGCGCATTTGTCTATAGCCTTGTTCAGATAAATCAACATCGACTTGCCCAGAAAGAATTCCAGGCGTAGCTATTTCGCCATGGCGAAGAAAGTAAACTCGTGAAGCAAATGCGTCCATAATGTTCCTCAGTAACCAATAGTGAACGTTAACGCGTTTTAATTACTCTGTCGAGTTATGCTAAGGCTGTTACACTAAGAGAATTAAGCTAAACGCATTAAACGAACGTCAAAATGAAGCACTGCATTTGCGCCAATCTTGCCACCGTTACCTTTTTTACCCCAGGCAAGCTCTGGAGGGATCACAAATTCATAACGAGAACCAATATTCATTAGCAACAAGCCTTCTTTTAACCCTTCGATTGCTTCAGATAATGCAAACACCTCTGGCATACCCGCTTTGTAACTGTCGGCAATCACAGTGCCATCAGCAAGCATAATGCGCTGATTAATGACTACTGTGTCGAACTCTGTAATTCGCTCCCCTTCAAGCTCATCAATCACTTTATACATTAAACCCGACGAACATAGATGTGTATCAGGATGAGATGAGAACTTAGCAATAAATGCTTCACTATTTTTACGATTTAAACCTGAAGAGCCTTTCGACTTGGTTGTTTTCTTACGAGACACATCAAACCTTAATTGTATTACAAATTTAAAACGCTTTATCGCATAACAAAGTCAGTGAAGCAAGGACAAGTATCGTCTGTAGCGAGTTAGCGAGAGTAAAGTTACAAGCTAGAAAGGGGAAAGATACGAGTTAGAAAAGGGAAAGTTTGAGGGTCTGGCGTAGGTTGGGTAGAGCTCAGCGAAACCCAATACAGAGCTATCAGCTTTCAGCCATCAGCGATCATTCAGCTGACGTCTGAAAGCTGACAGCTAAAACGCAAAAAAGCCCGACTCTTTCGAATCGGGCTTTCTTTAATAGGATCCTGGCAATGTCCTACTTTCACATGGCAAATGCCACACTATCATCGGCGCTGTTTCGTTTCACTACTGAGTTCGGCATGGGGTCAGGTGGGTCCAAAACGCTATTGTCACCAAGAAAATTCTTTTCAATTTTCTTATTATTTTAAATTTTAAGTCTTACGACTGAATTTGGAGCCTGGCAATGTCCTACTTTCACATGGCAAATGCCACACTATCATCGGCGCTGTTTCGTTTCACTACTGAGTTCGGCATGGGGTCAGGTGGGTCCAAAACGCTATTGTCACCAAGCAAATTTGGTTTTAATTCGCTCTTTTGAGCAAATTAATAAATCTGGAATTCTGATATCAAGTAATGTCTACTTTAGTTTCTTAACTTCTGTCTGTTACGCTGTCATAAAACGCGTTTGGCGTTGTATGGTTAAGCCTCACGGGTAATTAGTACAGGTTAGCTTAATGGCTCGCACCACTTCCACATCCTGCCTATCAACGTTGTAGTCTTCAACGGCCCTTCAGAGACTTTAAAAGTCTAGTGAGAACTCATCTCGAGGCCTGCTTCGCGCTTAGATGCTTTCAGCGCTTATCAGTTCCGAACGTAGCTACCGGGCAGTGCCATTGGCATGACAACCCGAACACCAGCGGTTCGTTCACTCCGGTCCTCTCGTACTAGGAGCAACCCCTCTCAATTCTCAAACGCCCACGGCAGATAGGGACCGAACTGTCTCACGACGTTCTAAACCCAGCTCGCGTACCACTTTAAATGGCGAACAGCCATACCCTTGGGACCGACTTCAGCCCCAGGATGTGATGAGCCGACATCGAGGTGCCAAACACCGCCGTCGATATGAACTCTTGGGCGGTATCAGCCTGTTATCCCCGGAGTACCTTTTATCCGTTGAGCGATGGCCCTTCCATTCAGAACCACCGGATCACTATGACCTACTTTCGTACCTGCTCGACGTGTCTGTCTCGCAGTTAAGCTGGCTTCTACCATTACACTAACCGTACGATGTCCGACCGTACTTAGCCAACCTTCGTGCTCCTCCGTTACTCTTTGGGAGGAGACCGCCCCAGTCAAACTACCCACCAGGCACTGTCCGTAATCCCGATTAGGGACCAACGTTAGAACATCAAAACTACAAGGGTGGTATTTCAAGGACGGCTCCACAAAGACTAGCGTCTCTGCTTCAAAGCCTCCCACCTATCCTACACATGTAGGTTCAATGTTCAGTGCCAAGCTGTAGTAAAGGTTCACGGGGTCTTTCCGTCTAGCCGCGGGTACACAGCATCTTCACTGCGATTTCAATTTCACTGAGTCTCGGGTGGAGACAGCGTGGCCATGGTTACACCATTCGTGCAGGTCGGAACTTACCCGACAAGGAATTTCGCTACCTTAGGACCGTTATAGTTACGGCCGCCGTTTACCGGGGCTTCGATCAAGAGCTTCGTCCGAAAACTAACCCCATCAATTAACCTTCCGGCACCGGGCAGGTGTCACACCGTATACGTCATCTTGCGATTTTGCACAGTGCTGTGTTTTTAATAAACAGTCCCAGCCACCTGGTCACTGCGGCTCCCGTCCGCTTAGAGAGCAAGTCTCATCACAGATAGGAGCGTACCTTCTCCCGAAGTTACGGTACGATTTTGCCTAGTTCCTTCACCCGAGTTCTCTCAAGCGCCTTAGTATTCTCTACCTGACCACCTGTGTCGGTTTGGGGTACGATTCGGTATAATCTGAAGCTTAGAGGCTTTTCCTGGAAGTATGGCATCAACAACTTCACACCCTTAGGTGCTCGTCTCGTGTCTCAGTCTTAAGAGTCCGGATTTTCCTAAACTCTCAACCTACTCACTTTCACATGGACAACCAACGCCATGCTTGTTTAGCCTGCTCCGTCCCCCCATCGCAATTATACCAAGTACGGGAATATTAACCCGTTTCCCATCGACTACGCCTTTCGGCCTCGCCTTAGGGGTCGACTTACCCTACCCTGATTAACATGGGATAGGAACCCTTGGTCTTCCGGCGTGCGGGTTTTTCACCCGCATTATCGTTACTCATGTCAGCATTCGCACTTCTGATACCTCCAGCATACCTCCCGGTACACCTTCAACGGCTTACAGAACGCTCCCCTACCACTCAAACAAAGTTTGAATCCGCAGCTTCGGTGCATAGTTTAGCCCCGTTACATCTTCCGCGCAGACCGACTCGACCAGTGAGCTATTACGCTTTCTTTAAAGGATGGCTGCTTCTAAGCCAACCTCCTGGCTGTCTGGGCCTTTCCACATCGTTTCCCACTTAACTATGACTTTGGGACCTTAGCTGGCGGTCTGGGTTGTTTCCCTCTTCACGACGGACGTTAGCACCCGCCGTGTGTCTCCCGGATAGTACTTTACGGTATTCGGAGTTTGCAAAGGGTTGGTAAGTCGGGATGACCCCCTAGCCTTAACAGTGCTCTACCCCCGTAAGTATTCGTCCGAGGCTCTACCTAAATAGATTTCGGGGAGAACCAGCTATCTCCCGGTTTGATTAGCCTTTCACTCCTAGCCACAGGTCATCCCCTAACTTTTCAACGTTAGTGGGTTCGGTCCTCCAGTTGATGTTACTCAACCTTCAACCTGCCCATGGCTAGATCACCGGGTTTCGGGTCTATACCTTGCAACTAAACGCGCAGTTAACGCTCGCTTTCACTACGGCTACCCTAATCGGTTAACCTCGCTACAAAATATAAGTCGCTGACCCATTATACAAAAGGTACGCAGTCACCCTCGAAGGGCTCCTACTGCTTGTACGTACACGGTTTCAGGTTCTATTTCACTCCCCTCACAGGGGTTCTTTTCGCCTTTCCCTCACGGTACTGGTTCACTATCGGTCAGTTGGGAGTATTTAGCCTTAGATGATGGTCCACCTATATTCAGTCAAAGTTTCACGTGCTCCGACCTACTCGATTTCACTTAAGATGCATTTTCGTGTACGGGACTATCACCCTGTATCGTCAAACTTTCCAGAATGTTTCACTAACACATAATAAGCTTAAGGGCTGGTCCGGTTTCGCTCGCCGCTACTTCCGGAATCTCGGTTGATTTCTGTTCCTACGGGTACTTAGATGTTTCAGTTCTCCGCGTTCGCCTCGTTAACCTATGTATTCAGTTAACGATACCTGCAAGCAGGTGGGTTTCCCCATTCGGAAATCCTAGTCTCAAGCGCTTTTTACTAGCTTGACTAGGCTTATCGCAAGTTAATACGTCCTTCATCGCCTCCAACTGCCAAGGCATCCACCGTGTACGCTTAGTCACTTAACCATACAACCCAAACGGGTCTTTGTTAGTGACAGCTGTTAACTTCGCCAGAAGTTAATTCATCAAATAATGATGAGAATACTAAAGTAGATACCAATTAATCTTTCGATTAATGGCATATTTTTTACTTTTGAAAACTCTTTATAGATACAAGTATCTATAAGAATTTTAATATCAGCTTTCCAAATTTTTAAAGAGCATATTAATTAGTTAAACCAACTGGTTTAGCTAACTAACAATCATCTGTGTGGACACTACGAACAAATAAGTTCTAAATCGTATAAGGAGGTGATCCAGCCCCAGGTTCCCCTAGGGCTACCTTGTTACGACTTCACCCCAGTCATGAATCACTCCGTGGTGAACGTCCTCCCGAAGGTTAGACTATCCACTTCTGGAGCAACCCACTCCCATGGTGTGACGGGCGGTGTGTACAAGGCCCGGGAACGTATTCACCGCATCATTCTGATATGCGATTACTAGCGATTCCGACTTCATGGAGTCGAGTTGCAGACTCCAATCCGGACTACGACGCACTTTAAGTGATTCGCTTACCCTCGCAGGTTCGCAGCACTCTGTATGCGCCATTGTAGCACGTGTGTAGCCCTACACGTAAGGGCCATGATGACTTGACGTCGTCCCCACCTTCCTCCGGTTTATCACCGGCAGTCTCCTTAGAGTTCCCGACCGAATCGCTGGCAACTAAGGATAGGGGTTGCGCTCGTTGCGGGACTTAACCCAACATCTCACAACACGAGCTGACGACAGCCATGCAGCACCTGTATCAGAGTTCCCGAAGGCACCAAACCATCTCTGGTAAGTTCTCTGTATGTCAAGTGTAGGTAAGGTTCTTCGCGTTGCATCGAATTAAACCACATGCTCCACCGCTTGTGCGGGCCCCCGTCAATTCATTTGAGTTTTAACCTTGCGGCCGTACTCCCCAGGCGGTCTACTTAATGCGTTAGCTTTGAAAAACAAGTCCGAAGACCCGAGCTTCTAGTAGACATCGTTTACGGCGTGGACTACCAGGGTATCTAATCCTGTTTGCTCCCCACGCTTTCGTACATGAGCGTCAGTGTTGACCCAGGTGGCTGCCTTCGCCATCGGTATTCCTTCAGATCTCTACGCATTTCACCGCTACACCTGAAATTCTACCACCCTCTATCACACTCTAGTTTGCCAGTTCGAAATGCAGTTCCCAGGTTGAGCCCGGGGCTTTCACATCTCGCTTAACAAACCGCCTGCGTACGCTTTACGCCCAGTAATTCCGATTAACGCTCGCACCCTCCGTATTACCGCGGCTGCTGGCACGGAGTTAGCCGGTGCTTCTTCTGTAAGTAACGTCACAGCTAAGTGCTATTAACACTTAACCTTTCCTCCTTACTGAAAGTGCTTTACAACCCGAAGGCCTTCTTCACACACGCGGCATGGCTGCATCAGGCTTGCGCCCATTGTGCAATATTCCCCACTGCTGCCTCCCGTAGGAGTCTGGGCCGTGTCTCAGTCCCAGTGTGGCTGATCACCCTCTCAAACCAGCTAGGGATCGTTGCCTTGGTGAGCTATTACCTCACCAACTAGCTAATCCCACTTGGGCTAATCTTATGGCGTGAGGCCCGAAGGTCCCCCACTTTGGTCCGTAGACATCATGCGGTATTAGCAGTCGTTTCCAACTGTTGTCCCCCACCATAAGGCATATTCCCAAGCATTACTCACCCGTCCGCCGCTCGACGCCAGAGGTGCAAGCACCTCTTCGTTTCCGCTCGACTTGCATGTGTTAGGCCTGCCGCCAGCGTTCAATCTGAGCCATGATCAAACTCTTCAATTAAAAGTTTTTTCTGTCCCGAAGGACATGCTCAATGAATTCTGAATTTTGATTCTTTCGAATCGAATTGACTGTGCTGAAACAAGTAAACTTGTTTCCGTTGGTCACTCAGTTCAATTGAGACTCTAAATTTGTTTGCGTCATCTAGCGAACTAGAATCTGCTGTTAGAACTCAATCTGTACGAGTGCCCACACAGATGATTGCTTTATATTGTTAAAGAACGTTGCGACGTTGTCGCTAGGGATGCGTATAATACATCCTTAATTTTTCGAGTCAACACTTAATTTTAAACTTTCTTTTTAGACCGTTTTAAACCGAAGTTTTACTTAACTCTCTGCTACGTTGTTCAGCGTCTTTCGTTGCTGCCCGCCGTGTCAGTGGATGCGCATTATAGGGATGCGAAGAATTAACGCAAGCACTTTTTGTAGAAAACTACTAAAAACTTACCTTTCGCGCAAAAAACAAGCTAAAGGCAGTAAAAAACACAGTTTGCTGTACAAAATACAGTCAACTTTTCTCGAGAGGATCTTAAGTATTATCGATATTAGGTAATACGCAAGTTTTTAAATAAAAAAAGCGCCACTATTTTTAATGGCGCCTTTATCAATCAACTCTGAATTAGTACAAGATACTATATAACTTACGGCGATACTTAGATGCCAAGGCATCACCATCAGGTAATGAAGCGATAATTTCTAGATAGGTTGGTTTTGCATCTGCGTAGTTAAGATCTTTTTTAAGTACATTAAATAACATCTCTAAAGCTTCTTCTTTACGGCCCGCACTATTAAGAGCATTACTTAGTTCTACTTTTATCTCTAAATCATTTGGGTATTTTTCAACTTTATCTTGCAGTGCTTTTATTTCTGGTGAATCTGTTGCAGCTAATGCTTGTTCACACTTTGCTTGAATATTTGTGAAATACGCATCACGTTCACTTTCTGCAACCGAATCTAATAATGCTTGTGCATCTTCCAATTTATGAATTTGAATACAGATATCAGCTAAAACTAACTTTACACGTGTATGGTTTGGATCAAGCTCATAAGCCTGCTTTGCATAGTTAAAGGCATTGTTTAGGTCTTGATTAATTAACGCTTGCTTAGCCTGCTCTAGTAATAACTCGTTTTGAGCTGGTAAATGTTTGGCTAGCGCATCGCGAATTTGCTGCTCTGTTTGAGCGCCAGGTAACATATCTACAGGCGCTGAATCTTTTAACATCACAAGTGTAGGTAATGCTTGTAAACCGATTTGCTGTGCAAGTTGTCCTGCAAGTGCCTGCTCAACATCACAATCTAATGTTGCTACTAATAAATGCTCACCATATTCATGTGCGATTTTTTCTAAAATAGCAGCTTGCTGATGACACTCTGGGTTTTGCGAAGAGTAAAAAGTAAGTAATACTAATTTTTCAGCGGACGTTTCACCCAATGCTTGCTGCAAATTTTGCTGGGTAAGTTTTATCATATTATTCATTTGATCGATTGCACTATATAAGTATTTAGGTTTTTATATAGTGGCAAACATAACAATTACAAGCCCCACGGGTCGAGGTCATTATGAAATTATCTACTATTTCTGCAGCTTTGTTACTTCTTAGTCCATTCGCGCAAGCAATAACACTAGATTTAAACCTTCAAAAAACCATGCCTGAGATTGAAAAGCTTTATTTAGATTTACATCAATCTCCTGAGCTGTCTTACCACGAAAAACAAACAGGCCAGAAGCTAGCAAAAAAATTAAAGCAACTAGGCTTTACTGTTACAGATAACGTGGGTGGTTTTGGCGTTGTTGGGATTTATAAAAACGGTGATGGCCCAACAGTAATGATCCGCACTGATACTGATGGATTACCAATTGTTGAGCAAACTGGTAAACCCTATGCCTCTAAAGTTACTGTAACAAATGATGCTGGTGCAACCGTTGGCGTAATGCATGGTTGTGGTCATGATATTCACATGAGTTCATTTATTGGCACAGCTCAACAGTTAATGACACATAAAGATCAGTGGCAAGGTACTTTAATGATGGTCGCACAACCAGCAGAGGAAGTAGGTGGTGGTGCAAAAGCCATGCTTAAAGAAGGGCTTTTTACTAAGTACCCTACTCCAGATCATGTTATTGGGTTACATGTAAGTGCCAGTGTTCCTGCTGGTAAAGTCAGTATGAAAACAGAATACACGATGGCTAGTGTTGACTCTGTTGATATTACTGTAAAAGGTAAAGGGGGTCACGGTGCCTATCCACACACAACAATAGATCCAGTTGTGATTGCTTCACGTATTGTGTTGGCACTACAAACAATTACTAGTCGCGAATTGTCACCACTAGAGCCATCAGTGATCACGGTAGGCTCAATTCACGGTGGCTCCAAACACAATGTCATTTCAGATGAAGTAAAACTACAACTTACACTGCGCAGTTATAACCCTGAAGTTCGCTTACAACAAATTGCAGCGATCAAACGAATTTCGAAAGGCATCGCATTAAGTGCGGGACTTGATAAAAGTTTAGCACCTGAAGTATATGTGCATGAAGATGAGTCAATTCCTTCAACATACAATAATCCAACTCAAACCAACTTAGTACGTTCAGCGATTGCTAATGCGATTGGTGAAGACAATGTACTTGAAACTGAAGCTGTAATGGCTGGTGAAGACTTTGGCCTTTATGGTCGTACAGAACAAAATGTACCAATTACTTTGTTTTGGTTAGGGGGTGTTGAACCTAGTCAATATGATGCTGCAATGCAATCTGGCGCAACATTACCTTCTTTACATTCAAGTAAGTTTGCACCTGATTACAAAAAGGCGCTTCCTACAGGGATAACTGCAATGAGTAATGCCGCGGTTGCCCTATTTAACAAAAAGTAGTTTAGGCTGACCTAGCTCTAGGCTTAGCCTTTCTTTTAAAACGTCGCTTTTGCGGCGTTTTTGGTAATTGGGCAAAAACTTGGCTGTCGCACTGTTTGGCTTGATCAACTAAAGCATGTAACTCAGTCAGTAATGGCGTTAAAAATTGCTGATAACTCATATGCTGTTCAGCTATATTCCCTAATGATGCTTCCCACTTAGCAGTTAAGTCAGGGCTAGCAAGCTGCTCAGGTAAAGTGCTAATAAGCGCTTTACCTGTTGCCGTAGCTAAAATATTTTTACCCTGACGCTCTAAAAAGCGGCGCTTAAATAAAAGCTCGAGAATACCTGCCCGTGTAGCCTCAGTACCTAGTCCATCAGTTTCTTTAAGGATCTTTTTAATCTCAGGGTCTTTCACATAGCGGCTGATGCCTGTCATAGCACTTAATAAGGTAGCATCAGTAAAATGCGCTGGCGGTGTAGTCATTTTGTCTACCACGTCCCCCTGATTACAATGCAGCTGCTGACCTTTTTCAAGAGCAGGTAAGGTTTGCTCATCTTTTAACTCTGTTTTGCCCATTAATGTTTTGAAGCCTAAGCTAACATCTTGCTTAGCAGCGGCTTTAAAAAGTCCACCAGCAATCTCGACTGTTACTTTGGTTTCGTTAAAGACATAGTCAGAATAAAACTGGATTAAATAATGACGACAGATCAACCGATAGATTTTTTGTTCATCACTATTTAATGATGCTGAGCGAAGTTGTTTTTCGGTAGGAACAATAGCGTGGTGTGCCGCAACCTTGCTGTCATTAAAACATTTACTCCGCTTGCTGGTGTCAGCTTGCTTGCAAGCTTCACTTGCTTGGCCTTCATTATTAGCAATAGCAGCAATAATACTCGCTGCATCTTTATGATGCTCTTTTGGTAAATAGCGATTATCTGAACGAGGATAAGTAATTAACTTATGACGCTCATACAAGCTTTGGCAGGTATCTAACACCTTTTGTGCAGGCATTGAAAACGCTTTTGCCGCATCGATTTGTAAAGCTGATAAATTATAAGGTAACGGTGATTGTTGTTTTTTTTGTTTTTGCTCAAGGTCAACCACTTTAGCTGGTTGATTAGTTATACGTGATACAACATTTTCAGCAAGCCCTCTATGTAATACTCTCCCCTCCTCATCTTGATAAGGTTCGCATGCTTTACTTGGTTGCCACTTAGCTGAAAATGTTTGCTGCTGCTCAGTTTCAAGATGAGCTAATACTTCGTAAAAAGGTTTCGCTACAAAGTTAGCTATTTCATTATCACGATTTACAACAAGACCTAAAATAGGTGTTTGAACACGACCTACAGATAACACATTACCAAACCCTGCTTTTTGCCCAGCAAGCGTATAAGCCCGAGTTAGATTCATGCCAAATAGCCAATCAGCACGTGAGCGAGCTAATGCAGACACACTCAAGGGAATAAAATCGCGATTCGACTTTAAATTATTAAGTGCTTTTTTAACTGCACTTAAGTTTAAATCGCTTATTAATAGTCGTTGAATTTGCTGTTTTTTGGCTTTGCTCAGTTTGACCTGCTCGATCACTTCATCAACCAATAGCTGGCCTTCACGGTCAGGGTCGCCAGCATGAACAATTACGCTTGCCTGCTTAATAAGCTTTTTTAATACGGTGAGTTGTTTGCGTGTTTTTGCTTTAGGTTTTAATTGCCATTGCTCAGGCACAATAGGTAAATGCTCGAATCGCCACTTTTTAAAACTTGTGTCGTAATCATCTGGCTCGGCTTGTTCAAGTAAATGCCCTATACACCAAGAGACACAATCACCATTACCAAGCTCTATATAACCATCCTGTTTTTTATGAGGTTTAGGCAGTGCATCCGCAATGGCTCGCGCCAATGACGGTTTTTCGGCAATGTAAAGTTTCATAACGCAACACTAATACTGTTTTTATAAACAGTATTCTAGCACAGGAATTTTAACTTAGGAATGGCTTACGCCTGCTGCCGGCGTCGGGTGAAAAGGTAAATAAGAGGTAGATAACACACAACCACTGTACCAACATTGATTAAAGGTAACAGGGTTTTATACATATAGGTGCTGTACGATAAGTCCCAAAGATGACGATCGACTAAACGAAACAACTGTAATATGGGAGCCATTATAACGACCAGTTGCCCTAAAGCACTTTGCCATAAATAGACTTTGTCTTTAATCCCCAAGTAGGCAATTAAAGCCATCCAAGCAATATCATTAAAAGCCCACACAACATAGCGCCACACATAAATATCATCAAATGCTTTTAGAGCAGAATAAATAAGAGTTCCGAACAAGAAGAAGGCTGCCGTGATAACAGCAAAGTAAAGTGCGGGCCAATCTTTACGAAGATAAAATACAAAAATAGCCGGGCTCAGAATGAACACCCAGCTATGATCTAATGTCACAATGACAGAATCAATCCAATGAGGCAAAGTTACTCACCTTGCGTTTTACCATCATCATTGTCATCGCCACCGCCGCCATTACCTGGCATATAGCTGTACTTATCAACTTTTTTCATTTTTATACTCCATTACATGTGTTAATGAAGTTTCACTTTAATTGATTTATTGTCTTACATCAATAGGGTCAGATTCGTGAGCTTTACCTTGCATGATAGATATTTCGACACGACGATTCCGCTTGCGATCTTCATCAGTCACATTCGGTACAAGAGGCCTAGTTTCTGCGTGACCTACAACCATCATACGAGATTTATCAAAACCAGGGGCTTTTTCCATTTCGCTTGCAACGGCAACTGCACGTTTTGAAGATAAATCCCAATTATTAGTATAAAGCTCATTTGATACTTGGAAGTCGTCAGTATGTCCTGACACGGTTATTTCACCCGGCACATCTTTTAATAGTGTCGCAATATCACGAATAATAGGCTTAAACTTAGGCTGTAAAAAGGCGCTGCCAGATGGGAATGAGCCATTCTCACGGATGCGAATAATAATTTGTTGACCTAATGACTCAAGTTCAATCGCACCATCCATAATTTGCTGTTCAAGCTGCTGGGCAATTTTCTTCACAAGCTCATTAGTCTGTTCTTGGTCAGCCGCAGAAATTGACTGCTCCAATGCTTGTTGCTGAGCCGTACTTTGCGATTCACCACCACGCTTATTACCACGTTGCTCTTGACGACCACCGGCAGAGCTTTCATCACCAGCTTGAAACTCAAGCATTTGCTGAGTCATTTCTACGGTTTGTTGTTGAATCGTTTCGATAGGGGTAGGTTCAGGTTTACCAGGGGTAAACTCCATTGCTATTACCGAGGTCCCTTTTGGAATATCTTTTACTTCAATTTTGTTTTGCACACCAAATGCAAACTTCATTGAACCAGCAATTTGCTTAAACTTCAGTACATCCATTTCCGAGAAAGCAAGTAAGAGTACAAAGAAGCACATTAATAATGACATTAAATCTGCGAAGGTTCCCATCCAGGCTGGTAAACCTGGTGGTGGACATTTGCACTCTTGATCGGACATGCCCTACTCCTCGGTATCAACTTTACGTTTTGATTCAGCTAGGTAATTTTTCAATATACCTTCAATGACTTTCGGATTTTGGCCATCTTGAATACCTAGTACTGCATCGAGAATTAAGCGTTGGTTAAGAGCTTCTTCATCTTTACGTAGTTCTAGCTTTACCTGAATAGGAATTGCTACAACGTTTGCTAAGAAAGCACCATATAATGTTGTTAAAAGTGCAACCGCCATCGCAGGGCCGATTGCTTTCGGGTCATCCATGTTTGATAGCATAGCAACCAGACCTATTAGCGTACCGATCATACCCATCGCAGGGGCAATATCAGCAAGTGACTTGAATAAGCCTGCGCCAAGTTCATGACGATTAGCGGTGAGAGAAATATCTTTCTGCAGAGTGGCACGAACAACATCAGCATCATGACCATCCACTAACATATCCACCCCTTTACGCATAAAACCGTTGGGGATTTCGGCTTCTTCTAATGCTAGAAAACCACCTTTACGTGCTGAGTCAGCTAATTCTACTGCTTTTTCAATTAATTCTTCTGGAGATTCGATTTTGAACATAAAGGCTTTAGCAGCCACTTTACCTATGCCCAAAAATTGCCCCATGGTGAAATTCGATAACACGATAAAAATCGAACCACCAAATACAATGACTACCGAAGGCGTGTTGTAAAACATTGCAACTTGGCCGTCACTACTTAACACCATCGACATAGCAATTAAGCCTATGGCACCAAGAATACCTATTATGGTTGCTAAATCCACATACCCCTCCAGAGGAACAATTACACGACACCCTCAGGCATCAAATTTTTATTATTAACTGCTTATCGGCAAGCAATTGAAATACTTAAATCATTAAATGAATTAATTATATTTTAATGTAAGATTTTTAAGCTACAAGTTTAAGCTGTATGTAAAAGCGTAAAAATAACATATTGAAAATGGATTATGCGTAAAAAAACACATCATTCTTTGACCTAGTTTAGCATTCCCCCTAAAATTGGCCTCACTTTCTAACAGCTATCGAGGCCACAATGGCAACAAAGAAACCAGAAAACTTAAGCTTTGAAGAAGCGCTGGATGAATTATCTCAAATAGTTGCACAAATGGAGCAAGGTGAATTGTCTTTAGAACAATCACTAAAACAATTTGAACGTGGTATTGCGCTGGCGAATGCTTCATCTGGTAAGTTGCAACAAGCCGAACAAAAAGTTGCCATCTTAATGGGTAACGATAGCCAAGCTCCTCTTAGCAATTTTGATTCAAACTTGGACTAATTAAGTGCAACTAAAAGAACAATTACAACGCGCTCGAGAAGACGTTGAGGCACATTTAAATCGCTATTTCGCACAGCCACTTAATACCGAAAAGAACATTAAAGAAGCTACTCATTATGGTGTTTTAAATGGTGGTAAGCGCTTACGTCCTTACCTTGTATATGCGACGGGCCGAATGATGGGTGCTAACAAGGCCGATCTCGATATTCTTGCTGCTGCCATTGAATGTATTCATAGCTACTCATTAGTCCATGATGACCTACCTGCAATGGATGACGATGACTTAAGACGTGGTCGTCCCACCTGTCATATTGTCTATGGTGAAGCGCAAGCAATACTCGCTGGTGATGCATTACAAACACTAGCATTTGATTTAATCGCCAACCACCGATTTTCAGTTCCTGCGAGCCAGCAGGTAAAAATGATAGCCTCGTTAAGCAAAGCCTCAGGTATTGAAGGTATGGTAGGTGGACAGGCACTGGATATAGAAGCGACTGGTAAAGAAATTAGCGTGTCTCAGCTAGAGCGTATTCATCAGTTAAAAACGGGCGCCTTACTAAACTGTGCAATTACACTTGGTGCATTAAGTGCTAATAGCTGCGATGAACATACTCTAAAGCAGTTGAACTTATTCGGCCAAGCAATAGGTCTGGCTTTTCAGGTACAAGACGATATCCTAGATGTAGAAGCTGATACTGAAACATTAGGTAAGCCACAAGGTTCAGATATTGCCGCCAATAAAGCAACTTACCCTGCTTTATTGGGAATGGCAGGTGCAAAGCAAAAAGCACAAGACTTACTGGCTCAAGCTCATCAAGCTCTTGAGGCAATTGATTACGACACCAGCGAACTGGCAAGCCTTGCTAGCTATATCGTTGAACGTAATTATTAATGCCTAAAAAAGAAAGACAAAATAACTAAAAAATCAGAGCAGCAATGGGCTATAATGCACTCTGGTTAGCGAAGGATGTATATAAAATCATGACACTTGATAGTAGCAAGTATCCATTATTAAGTTTGGTTGACGAACCAGCACAACTGCGTGATTTAGCGCAAGACAAGTTACCTGCGTTTAGTAAAGAGTTACGCGAATACCTACTTAACTCAGTTTCGCAAAGTAGTGGTCATTTAGCATCAGGTTTAGGCACTGTTGAACTAACGGTTGCGCTTCATTATGTTTATAACACGCCTGAAGATCGTTTAGTATGGGACGTGGGTCATCAAGCATACCCACACAAAATCTTAACTGGTCGTCGTGACCAAATGCATACTATTCGTCAAAAAGACGGCTTACACCCTTTCCCATTCCGTGAAGAAAGCCCTTACGACACCTTCAGTGTAGGTCATTCGAGCACTTCAATTTCGGCTGCACTAGGTATGGCCATTGCTGCTGAAAAAGAAGGTAAAGATCGTAAAACAGTTGCTGTTATTGGCGATGGTGCGATTACTGCAGGTATGGCATTTGAAGCGATGAACCACATGGGTGATGTAAACCCTAATGTGCTAATTATCTTAAATGATAATGAAATGTCGATCTCTGAAAACGTGGGTGCACTAAACAATCACTTTGCACGTATTTTGTCTGGTAGCTTCTACACCAATATTCGTGAAGGTAGCAAAAAACTTCTTTCAGGCTTACCACCTGTGAAAGAGCTTGCCAGCCGAATGGAAGAACATTTAAAAGGTATGGTCATTCCAGGTACTTTCTTTGAAGAGTTAGGCCTAAATTACATCGGCCCAATTGATGGTCATGATGTTAATATGATGGTCGATACCTTACGTAACATGCGTAATCTCAAAGGTCCGCAGTTACTGCATATCAAAACACAAAAAGGTAAAGGTTATAAACCTGCTGAAGCGGATCCAATTGGCTACCATGGCGTACCAAAATTTGATCCTAGCATGTCTAAATTACCAAAATCAAAACCTGGCGCGGCTACATTTTCTAATGTATTTGGTGACTGGTTATGCGATATGGCAGCCCAAGACGACAAGCTGATGGCAATTACCCCAGCGATGCGTGAAGGTTCTGGCATGGTGCGCTTTTCTAAAGAGTACCCTGCGCAATACTTTGATGTAGCTATTGCTGAACAACATGCTGTAACGCTTGCAGCTGGCCTTGCCTGTGAAGGCTTAAAACCTGTTGTTGCTATTTATTCAAGCTTTTTGCAACGCGCTTACGACCAACTTATCCACGATGTGGCATTACAAAACTTACCTGTTTTATTTGCTATTGACCGTGCAGGAATTGTAGGTGCAGATGGTGAAACTCACCAAGGAGCCTATGACTTGAGCTTTATGCGCTGTATTCCTAACATGATTATCATGGCACCAAGCGATACTAATGAGTGTCGCCAAATGTTGTATACAGGTTACCAATGCAATCAACCTGTTGCTGTTCGTTACCCTCGAGGTAGTGCGGGTAATTGTGACGTTGAATCGACAATGAGCGCGATTGAAATTGGTAAAGCGCGTAGCATCAAGCTAGGTAGCAAAGTGGCAATCTTGTCGTTTGGTACGCTATTAGAGAACGCCAAAGTAGTCGCCGATGAACTTAACGCAACAGTGATTGATATGCGCTTTATTAAGCCTCTTGATACTGATGCTATTAGCGAATTACTAGCTAGCCATGATGTGATTGTTACCTTAGAAGACAACGCCATTGCGGGCGGTGCAGGTTCTGCTGTGAATGAGCACCTAGCTGCAATTAAGGCTAACGTGTCTATCTTAAACTTAGGTATTCCAGATGAATTCATTAAGCATGGCACGCAAGATGAAATACACGCCGAAATGGGCTTAGATGCTAATGGCATCTTAGCTAGCATCAAAGAGTTCATGGCTTAAGCCAAACAGCATTCACAAAAAAGGAGCTTTAAAGCTCCTTTTTTAATACCAATCCGCTTAATTAAGTAGTCTATTTTGAGGCAATTAAACCTCGTTGATAACAAGGCAAAAATTTCGTTATTTAGTTGTTCTAAATGAGAAATTTTTAACGCAGTTAGCGACAGGTTTAATCCCTCAAAATGATTAAGTATTATTGTGGGTTGGTATAATACCAATGGAAACTCTATCGCATCCAAATTTTTATATCGGCTAAGCCATTAGCTTGTAATGCACTGAGCTGCTGATCAACATTATTGCTTTGCTCGAACTCAAAGGCATCTAATTGCTCATCAAAGGTAATGTTTGCAACACCATCACCACCACGCTTTTTAACTTGATGTAATGCGATATCAGCAAGATTGACTGAAGTTTCCCAACCAATAACTTGTCCACCCAATAAAGGTAATGGGTAGAAAGACCAGCCAATCGACGCAGTAATGGTGGTTGACTCACCATTTGGTAATCTAAATGGATTTGCTGCAATCGCTTCACATAAATCAGCAACATAATTGTCTATCGCTGTACGTTTGAAATCACGTAGTAAGAGTAAAAACTCATCACCACTCCAACGTGCGACATAGTCAGAACCTTGTGTACGGCTATTAAGTAAGGTTGCCATTTGCTGTAAACAGCTATCGCCTGCAAGTGGCCCATAAGCATCATTAATTCGGCTAAAGTTATCAAAGTTAATGATCAACAATACCAATGATTTGCCCTGCGCTTGTAATGACTGCGAGTTTCGCTGGAAGTGCTCGATATCTTTTGGTAGTTGATCAAACAAGAAACGGCGGCTACGTAATCCAGTAAGCTCATCAGAATGGCTAACTAACTTAAGCTGTGAATTTACTTGATTAAGCTTATCGTTGGCTTCACGAAGCTCAACAGTTCGTTCTGTTACTAAGCTCTCAAGAGCTAATTGTTTACGTTTCTCTTGCGCTCTAAATACCCAGAACACAAGATAAAACAATAAAATAAAGCTGCTGGTGATCAAAAGTCTGAAATAGATAGTCTCGTCAAAGCGACGCGGCACCACAAAACTATACTCAGTACGACGTGCTTTTTGCCAATCTTCACCACGGCGTTTTGCTTCAAGCTGGAATAAAAAAGAACCCGGCGGTAAGTTGGTATAAATTGCCTCACGACGAGTATTAGCATAACGCCAGTCACTGTCCAAGCCACTTAAGCGGTAACGGAACTCAATACTTGAAGGGGCATAATAATCAATCGCAGTATATTTTAATGTCACATCACGCTCATCAATTTGCAGCTCAGGTTTATTACCTAAGGTTGCCGTACTTAAATGACGAAGCGGCGTGATCAGGCTTTCAATACGAGGTTTCAGAGCTTGCACACCAAAAAGCTCAACACTCTTTGGAATTTCAACAACACCTTGTAGGCTTGGGTACCAAATAGAGTTACCTGTATCTGCCACAGCATCATGGCCAAGACCGGCACAACATTGACTAGCTTTACCATCGAGCTGACGGTCAAACGATGAGATCACTTGTTCTACTTTTAAGCTCTCAATGTCAGTACCAAACTGCTCTACCGGCATGCGATATACGCCTTTCATGGTACTTACCCAAATACGCTTTAACTGCTTATCGTAAACGAGACTAAAAATAGACCCATACGGTAGACCATCGGTCGCATCTAACTGACGCCACTGACCTTTGGTACTGCGATAAAATAGACCATCGTTAAGTGAGCCTATTAATATCCCCACCCCTTCAATATTTAAAATACTGGTGACGTAAGCACTTTCTAAACTAGTTTGGTCGCCAATTTTCTCAATACCTCGGTCGGTAAAGTAATAAGCCCCTTTACTGGTACCAATTAAGCCAAAGTTTTGCTCATCAAGAACATAGGTTATAAATTTACTGCTTAAGAATGCATTGTAAGCAAATGGTGTTAAACCACCATAACTTAAGCGATACATACCTCGGCCAGTACCAAGCCAAAAACCGCCTTTGCTAGAACGGCTAATTGCGAATACAGGGTTATCTCGTAGCGCTCGCCCAGGGACTGTATATAAGTTTTGGTTTTCGTAATAAAACACACCGCGACCAGTTGCGATGTACAAACGGTCACCATCAAATTGTAAGTCGTGCACCGCAGCTCGACCAAATTGATTACTCGGAATTTGATTTACAAAATTTTTGTTATAATCGAAGTAGCCAACACCACTTCGATTGGCCACCCATAATTTGCCATCAGGTGCTTGGCTAATAGCCATCACCGCTTCTGTCATATTTGAAATAGCAGAGTGACGTTCAATACGCCCCTCATGAGCAAGCCATAAACCTTCACTGAAGCTTGCCAGCCAAATATTATTTTGATTATCACGAAAGATATCAGCAAACCAAATACTCTGATCTAGCTGACTTGGCTCAACCCATTGCCAATCACCTGAGTTATCACGAAACAACAGCCTACCATAGGTCGAAATCCATAACGCCCCATCAGAGTCACTCATAAACTTATAAACAGCAGAGTTACTCGCATTTGGCAGTGGGAATGGACGCAGCTCATCATCTAAATCAAGAAAATAAGCACCTAGCTCAGAGGCTAGGTATAAGTTACCTTCAAGCCAAGCCATATCATGAATAATGGTTTGTGCTAATCGTTCAGGTAATGACACTTTTGCAGTGAGTTCTAATCGTAATTTTGCAAAGTCAGAAGAGGTATTAGTTAAGCGCAGTAAGTGACGCTCATTAACCAGCCAAATACCTTCTGGCGACAAAGCCATTTGACTCACTGAACCAACAATTTGCGTAATTGCAGTGGCATTAGATACCGGTACGATTAACGCTGAGTTTTGATTTAGTGTGACTTGATTTCGAGCAACATAATAAAGGCCGTTCGCGGCAATCCAGATACTACCTTTGGAGTCTTCAAGAATATCCCGCACAGGGCCTTTGACGTTAAAGGTTTGCGACATCATAGTTTTAGGATCAAGTGTCACCAAGCCATTTTTGGTACCTACCCAAAGTAATCCAGTGCTATCAACCAATAACTTATTAATACCGTTACTTGGCAGGAAGTCGCTATTTTGCGTATTGAAGTTGGTGAAAGTATTACCATCAAATCGGCTTAAGCCAAACTGTGTGCCTAGCCACATATAGCCTTGCTCATCTTGAGCAATACTTTTTAAAGATTGTGATGGCAAGCCATTTTGGATGTTCCACTGTTTAACGACATAGTCAGTAATAGATGCAAACACAGGCATGCTGCAAAGCATCAACAAACAGACAACTAGAAATCGCATCATATACTTGCCACCAAGTAACACTTAACTCATCGTTTAAAAAGGCAAATAGCCAGCTTTAAACAAGGCTTGAACACAAATTAATGAAAATATACCTGCTAAAATATCATCAGCCATGATGCCCAAGCCACCGTGTAAACGTCTATCGAGAATTCTGATAGGACCTGGTTTAGCGATATCAAAAAAACGAAACAACAAAAAACCAACCAACAGTGACTGCCAATTCAGTGCAGCACCAATCATGGTGATATAATAACCAGCAACTTCATCCCAAACAATGGCAGGATGATCGTGTACCCCTAAGTCATCTGCCGTTTTACCACATGCCCAAATACCAAATACGCTGATCACGATTGCAAACACAATCTGTAACCATAGCGGAAAGTACATTGTGGTAAAAATAAACGGCAATGCAGCAAAGGTACCAAAGGTGCCTGGAGCTTTAGGCGCAAGGCCTAAGCCAAAACCCAAACCAAAAAATTGGTGTGGGCGTTTTAAATTGAATAAACGGTTATTGCTCAAACCGGCTCCTTCGTGAAGTGCTGAAAACCCTTGCCTTGATAGTTAAATTTTTCACCATCAAGTAATAGTTCAATGTCACTTTCGCCACTTTTAATTTGCCCAACACAACTTGCTTCAACACCATATTGGCGCAACTTCATATCAACCATGCTTTTATTACTTTCAGGCACAGTAAACAGCAACTCATAATCGTCACCGTAATTTAAGATATAATCAAACTGCTCTGCACGTGGAATTGAAGAGTTTAGTGCATCAGAGACTGGCACTTTATCGACATTGATCACAGCACTGACTTGCGATAGCGCTAAAATATGTCCTAAATCAGCTAATAAGCCATCAGATATATCAATCGCCGCAGAGGCTGCACCTCGTAACACCTGCCCCGCTGCAACACGCGGAGTCGGGTAATCAAAGCGATTATTTAAATAATTTAAATGTTCAGGGGCAATATCAAGTCCTTGTTTACGAGCTTCAATTGCCACACCAGCATCACCTAATGGGCCTGTTACATAAATCCAATCGCCAACTTTAGCACCACTACGACGTAGTGCTTTGCCTTCAGGTACGATGCCTTTAGCACAAATTGTAATAGTTAAAGGGCCTTGGGTGGTATCACCGCCAATGATCTGCACATTGAAGTACTCTGCAATTTCATGCATACCTTCGGTGAACTCTTCAAGCCATTCTATGTTTACTTCTGGCAAAGTTAAGCCAACCGAAATCCACGTTGGTTCTGCACCCATAGCCGCCAGATCACTTAAGTTAACAGCTAAAGCTCGATGCCCAAGAGCACGAGGAGAGATGTCATCAAAAAAGTGTACCCCCGCAACTAACGTGTCTGTTGTTACTGCCAATTGGCAGTTTTCAGGCACAGATACCAAGGCACAATCGTCACCAATACCTATGTTCACATCATGGCGAATAATACCACGGCCTTTAAAGTAACGATTGATTAATTCAAATTCCTTCATACACAAAAAAGCCGGCCCAAGCCGGCTCTCCTTTTACGGTGCTACTTACTTACGCAGTTCTTTCACTGCTTTATCAAGTACACCGTTGACAAACTTATGACTGTCTTCAGCACCAAACATCTTAGCAAGCTCAATGCCTTCATTGATTGCTACTTTGTAAGGTACGTCTTCACGGAATTTCAGCTCATAGCCAGACAGACGTAAAATTGCTTTTTCGACCATGTCTAACTCATCAGCTGGGCGTGCTAAATGTGGCGCAACGATTTCATCTAATTGCTTACAGTTAACAACAACACCGCGTGCTAGGTCTTTGAAATATTCGACGTCGATCTTAGTCACATCATTTTCAATTAACATTTGCTGTTCGATATCAGCAATCGGGTTACCGCTTAACTGCCAAGAGTATACGGCTTGAAGTGCTAAGATACGTGCTTTACGTCTTGCTGCTGGTTTCACAGAGATTCCTTAAACTTAAATTTTGTCTAACACATTAACCATTTCAAGCGCACCTAAAGCAGCTTCGCCGCCTTTATTACCCATTTTGGTACCTGCGCGCTCAATTGCTTGCTCAATGCTTTCAGTGGTTAATACGCCAAATGCAACCGGGATATCATACTCAAGAGATACTTGCGCAAGACCTTTGTTTGATTCGCCAGCGACTAAATCAAAGTGTGGCGTACCACCTCTGATCACTACGCCTAAAGCGATGATTGCATCGTGTTCTTTCTTTGCTGCAACGCGTTTCGCTGCTAAAGGTAATTCAACGGCACCTGGTACGTAAACAACAGTAATGTCGTCTTCAGATACGCCACCTGTGCGCTTAAGCTCATCAACAGCGCCTGCTAATAGGCTGCTACCAATAAAGTCATTAAAGCGAGAAATGACAATGGCAAACTTTTTGCCCGGTGCGTATTTGTTACCTTCAATAATTTTCATTTAATAACCCTAAAAAATAAGTTTAAGCGGTTGCGATTGCGCAAAAATTACGGCGCATAATACCACAAAAATATAAAAGTAGCCTAGTAAATCTGTTTTCCAACAATTTGCCTAATTATGACTGCGGCTCAACGTAGTCAACCACTTCTAAGTGGAAACCAGATAACGCATGGTACTTTTTAGGACGGCTCATCAAGCGCATCTTTTCAATACCTAAATCAGCAAGGATCTGTGAACCCACCCCCACAGTACGCGATGTACCTTGGAATTTACGGTGACTAACATTTTCGCCAGCATCTTGTGCAGCAAATGCTTTAACGGTTGCTTCTAGGTCTTCCGTTGATTCTTGCTTACCTAAAATAACCAGTACGCCGTTGTGCTCAGCGATATAAGCCATAGCATCTGATAAGCCCCAGCTACGATCAGCACTTCTATCTGATAATAAGATGTCATTGAAGGTACTTTGTAAGTGAACACGAACTAACGTCGGCTCATCTTTAGATACTTCACCTTTTTGTAGGACATAGTGAAGTTGACCATCAATGGTGTCTTTGTAAGTAACTAAATCAAATTCGCCGTGATCAGTTGGCAATTTACACTTGGCAACACGCTCGATGGTGGTTTCGTTTAGGTTTCTGTATTCGATTAAATCTGCAATAGTGCCAATCTTTAAGTCATGCTCTTTAGCAAATATTTCAAGATCTGGGCGACGTGCCATAGTGCCATCAGCATTTAAGATTTCAACAATCACTGATGAAGGCTCAAGGCCCGCTAAACGCGCTAAATCACAACCCGCTTCGGTATGACCCGCTCGAGTTAGCACGCCACCTGGCTGCGCCATAATAGGAAAGATATGCCCCGGTTGAACAATATCGCTTGGCACGGCACCTTTAGCAATAGCAGCTTGTACTGTACGAGCACGATCAGCTGCAGAAATACCTGTCGTTACGCCTTTCGCCGCTTCAATAGACATGGTGAAGTTAGTCGAAAAAGCAGCACCATTATTTTTAACCATGAGTGGTAACTCTAACTGTTGACAACGCTCTTGTGTCATAGTTAAACAAATTAAACCACGGCCATGCGTTGCCATAAAGTTGATGGCATCTGCACTGATATGCTCTGCTGCGATGATTAAATCGCCTTCATTTTCTCTGTCTTCATCGTCCATTAAAATAACCATTTTACCGGCTTTAATGTCATCGATAATTTCTTGCGCGCTGTGTAAATTCATAATATGCCCATGAGAGTATTATTAATAGTGACTATCTTTGCTTATTTAATAAAGCCAGCTTGTGCTAGCAAGCTCATTGATATGTCTGAACGGGAAGGTTGTTCGGCCCCTTTTATTAGGCGCTCTAAATAGCGAGCAATCTGGTCAACTTCTAAGTTCACCTGAGTACCCACCTGAAATTCTGCAATCGTTGTTTGCTCAGCGGTATGCGGAACAATAGTAAGCTTAAAGCGGTTTTGTTCGACCTCATTGACCGTTAAGCTAATGCCATCAATACATACCGAACCTTTGTACGGAATGTATTTCATTAAATCATTGTCTGTACTTAACCAGTACTCTGTTGCACGGGCATTAGGACTGATACTTTCTACAGTCGCAATACCATCAACATGACCTGATACTAAATGCCCGCCTAGGCGAGAAACGGGTTGCATGGCTTTTTCGAGGTTGACTGTTTGTCCTTTTTTATAATGCGCAAACCCAGTTAAGCTGATTGTTTCGTTAGATAAGTCAGCACTAAAACCATCGCTATGTTTAGCGACAACCGTTAAACACACACCATTAGTGGCAATACTGTCACCGAGCTTGACGTCTTTCATATCCAAATTAGTGCTTTGAATACGAATAGCCAGATCGCCTTGCTTTTGTGTTAGTTCAACAATTTTACCTGTTGCTTCAATAATTCCAGTAAACATAGTGCTACTCTTTATTTTTCAATTTTTGTGGCTTGCTTTGCTTTGTAGCTGTTAAGCGAATATCGTCGCCAATCATCACTGTATCAGTAAAGGTCAGTTCAGTGATATCACTCATCACGGTAACTTCTGCAAAGTTTAGTAAGCTTTTGCCCATATCACCTATTAACTTAGGGGCAATATAAACGATGTATTCGTCAATTAAATCCTGCTCAGCAAACACCCCTGCAAGGGTCGCTCCTGCTTCGAGCCATATCTGATTAAATTGTAGTTCAGCAAGACGCTTTAAAACCGCCGATAAATCAACTTTATTATTAACTGCTTGTACAACTTCGTGTTTAACAAAGTGAGGCCATTGATGTTGTTTATCAAGCGATGTAGTGAAAATAATCACCGGACTTTCAATGCTAAATAATGTAAGTTCAGGCGTTAACCTATTTTGTGAATCAATAATCACTCGAGTAGGCTGGCGCAAAGGCAAGGATGTAGGCATAGCAAATGGCAGTTCATCAACGCGCACATTGAGTTTTGCATTATCAGTAATGACTGTGTCAGCCCCCGTCAAGATAGCGCAACTTTGCGCACGATATGCTTGCACATCTTGGCGCGCTTTAGGACCAGTAATCCATTTACTTTGACCATTATTTAGCGCAGTTTTGCCATCTAAACTACAGGCCATTTTACAAGTCACATATGGTACCCCTGTTTCCATACGCTTTAAAAAGCCTTTGTTTAGGTCACGCGCTTGTTGCTCAAGTAAACCGGATGCCACTGAAATACCAGCATCGGCTAAAATCTGTAGACCACGACCACTCACCGCAGGGTTAGGATCGACCATGGCAGCAATAACCTTACTGACACCAGCTGCTTTTATACCTTCTGCACAAGGCGGAGTGCGTCCATAATGACTACAAGGCTCTAAAGTTACATATGCTGTGGCGCCTTTCGCATTGTCGCCAGCCACAGCCAAGGCATTTACTTCAGCATGGCCCTGCCCTGCTAGTTGATGAAACCCTTCACCGACTATTTCGCCATCTTTAACCAGTACACAGCCAACATTAGGGTTTGGAGTCGTGGTAAAACGCCCTTGTTTAGCAAGCTCAATGGCACGCGCCATATAAGCAGTATCAAGCTCTGTGAATGACATAGTTAATCACCTAAACGAGCGATTTCTTCACCAAACTCGCGGATATCTTCAAATGAACGATATACAGATGCAAAACGCACATAGGCCACTTTGTCGAGTTTTTTCAGTGACTCCATGATGCACTCGCCAATTAAATGGCTAGATATTTCACGCTCACCAGTAGCACGAAGTTGAGATTTAATAATGTTAACGACTTCGTCGACCTGCTCAGTGCTAACTGGGCGTTTCTCTAAAGCGCGATGCAAGCCATTAAGTAACTTATCTTCGTTAAATGGTTCGCGACTACCGTCTTGCTTAATCACTCTTGGCATCACAAGTTCAGCGCCTTCAAAGGTGGTAAAGCGCTCATGGCATTCGTTACATTCACGTCGACGTCTAACTTGGTGACCACCGCCAACAAGTCGAGAATCAATTACTTTGGTATCTTTTGCGGTGCAAAAAGGGCAATGCATAGGGTTCAACTTCCGTTTATAAAAAACAAAAAAAGGCCGCTTACTAAGCGGCCTTTATAATAGCAAAAAACAACGCTATTGTTATCTTAATTACGGTTTAACCAGTAATTAAGCGTAAACTGGTAATTTTTTACAGATAGCTTTAACTTTCTCTTTTACTTCTGCTTGTACAGACTCATCGTTGATGTTGTCTAGTACGTCACAGATCCAGCCTGCAAGCTCTTTTGACTCAGCTTCTTTGAAACCACGGCGAGTAATAGCCGGAGAACCAATACGAAGACCAGACGTTACGAACGGTGAACGTGGGTCGTTTGGTACTGAGTTTTTGTTAACAGTGATGTTAGCGTTACCTAGTGCAGCGTCAGCATCTTTACCTGTGATATCTTTGTCAATTAGGTCAAGAAGGAATAAGTGGTTGTCTGTTTTACCAGAAACAACTTTATAGCCACGCTCTTGAAGTACTTCAACCATAGCTTGAGCGTTCTTAACAACTTGTGCTTGGTACGCTTTGAACTCTGGCTGTAATGCTTCTTTGAAAGCAACCGCTTTAGCAGCGATGATGTGGCATAAAGGACCACCTTGACCACCAGGGAAAACAGCACTGTTTAGCTTTTTGTAGATCTCTTCATCACCACATGCAGAAACGATTAGACCGCCACGAGGGCCTGCTAATGTTTTGTGAGTTGTCGTAGTAACAACGTGTGCATGAGGAATTGGGCTTGGGTATACACCCGCTGCGATAAGGCCAGCAACGTGAGCCATATCTACGAATAAATATGCACCAACTTTATCAGCGATTTCACGGAATTTAGCCCAGTCAACAACGCCTGAGTATGCAGAGAAACCAGCGATGATCATTTTTGGCTTATGCTCTAATGCAAGTGCTTCAACTTGAGCGTAATCAATTTCGCCAGTTTCGTCATTTAGGCCGTATTGAATTGCATTATACGTTTTACCAGAAAAGTTAACGTGTGAACCGTGAGTTAAGTGACCACCATGAGCTAAGCTCATACCTAGTACTGTATCATGCGGCTGAAGAAGAGCTTGGAAAACAGCTGCGTTTGCTTGTGAACCCGCATGCGGTTGGACGTTAGCGTAATCTGTGCCGAATAATTCGTTTGCACGATCAATTGCTAGTTGCTCAACAACGTCAACATGCTCACAACCGCCATAGTAACGTTTGCCTGGGTAACCTTCAGCGTATTTGTTGGTAAGCTGAGAACCCTGCGCTTCAAGTACGCGTGGGCTACAGTAGTTTTCAGACGCGATCAGTTCGATGTGCTCTTCTTGACGAGCCGTCTCTTTAGTGATGGCTGCAAATAACTCTGGATCGAAATCCGAAATATTCATGCTACGTTCTAACATGGGGTCTCCTAAGGCAACGTGTATGGTGTTTTTTGAAGGCTGTATTGTACGCTTAAAACGCACTTTTGCCTATCTTGTAAAGATGAACATATTTAAACAGGGATTGAATTTATTTCACAGTGTTTTAATAATGATATTTTTTTATTGATACATAAAAAAAAATTATAGATTTAAAATATTACATATATTTTTAAAATGTCACTCTAGATAAAATTATCAACGCTTTATTGCGTTTCAATAGAAGCGAACTAAGCTTATATTCCTAGTCAATATCAAGGATGGTATAAGTACATGTTAGCTAAACCTATATATGAATTAGTCCCCTACGGATACTTCTTTCTCGGCATGAGCTGCATCACATTAGCAAATAATTATGTACCAACATTAATTGGTGTAACTTTATTTTTATTAGGCGCTAACATTTGGCGAATGCGCTCAGAAGCTAGAAGAACAGATCATATAAGCCAGCGAGTTAAACAAAAAAAGTCCAACTACTACTATGAATTTAAACCATTTATTATTTTTATTTCGGCTTTCACTTTGATGCAATGGACACAAAATGAATTAGTCTCAGTGATCAGTATTTTGCTATGTATTGCTGCGGTGGTCATTTTATGCATGCGAGTTTTAAACCGTCATAGTCATTCATTACTTCATTAAAAAAGAGCGGCTTCGCCGCTCTTTTTTTAGTATTAAGCTAATTTATTTAGCAACTCTGTTCGAAGCAATTGATAATCAAACTTAATATCTTCAGCCAAACACTGCTTTGCCAATGCATCAGCAAGCGGTTTTGGCATTGGCAGTTCAATGTCTAAAATTTGCTCTACACTGTCTTTGAATTTAGCAGGGTGTGCGGTCGCTAAAAATATACCTGCACTACCGTCGGCTAGATTTTCTTTCAAGCCTTGATAAGCAATTGCAGTATGAGGTTCTGCGATATAACCAGTCTGATGAATTTTTTTCATCACCTCTTTTGTTTCTTCTTCACCAACACAGCTTGAATAAAAGTCATCATAGCTAAACCATTCGTTATCTAGCATAAATTGAACGCGTGGCCAGTTATTCGGTTTACTCACATCCATTGCGTTCGATAAAGACTCAAGTGTGTCATTTGGCGCCCACTCTTTATTTCGCAAGAAGCGTGGCACAGTGTCGTTTTGATTAGTTGTGGCACTTAATTTAGCAACAGGCATTCCAAGTACAGCACCAATCATCGCCGCACATACATTACCAAAGTTACCACTAGGTACTGAGATATGCGCTTTACTACGCTGCTCTTTTGGTAATTGCGCAATTGCTTCAAAGTAATAGCATACTTGCGCAACTAAACGACTGATGTTGATTGAATTCGCTGAGTTTAAACCTAGCTTTTGTTTAATTTCATCGTCTAAGAAAGCTTGTTTTACCATACTTTGGCAGTCATCAAAGCTACCATCAACGGCGTAGCAGTGAATGTTATTACCTAAAGTAGTGAATAGTTTTTGCTGCGCTAATGATATTTTACCTTTTGGGTATAAGATCACGACATCGATATTTGGCTTGTTATAAAATGCATGAGCAACGGCTGCGCCAGTATCGCCCGATGTGGCCGTTAAAATAGTGACTTTTTCGCCTTGGTTAAATTGGGCAAGACACTCAGCCATAAAACGACCGCCAAAGTCTTTAAAAGCAAGCGTTGGGCCATGAAATAACTCCAAACAATAAATGTCTTTTTCAACTTCTACCAACTTCACATCGAAGTTAAAAGCGTTTTGCACCATCTGTGCAACGGTATCAGCAGGTAATTCATCACCAATTAAGTGCGATAAAATCTTACTACTCCGACTAACAAAGTCCAAATCTAATAAAGTATCAATGTCTTGCATTGGCGATAGGCTATCAGGGAAGAACACACCTTGATTACGGCCTAAACCCGTTTTTACCGCTTCCACAAACGACACCTGTTGTGTTTCATCTTTTAAATTATGTAATTGCATGTTTATTCCTTAAATTCTTTAAAGCTGTCGCGTGCCAAGTTGATCAAGTTGGCAGATATGGCAGAAGCCCTGCTCATTAATGTAATTATCATTCAGCCACGCTGCACACTTTTGTGCAGCTTCAAGACTCTTACACACGGTAAATAATGTTGGCCCAGCACCTGAAATACTGACAATTTCAGCGCCAAGCTCTGGTAAAGCACTTTTCGCTTCGACAAAGCCTTGAATAAGCGGTGCACGATACGGTTCGGCTATTTCATCAGACATAATTGATAATGCAGCATCAAAACGGCCAGTGAGCAATAAGCTACTAAACGCAGAAAGCCGCTGTGCAAATTCAACACTGTCGTGCATTGATAATTGCGTTGGCAAGACCGAACGCGCTTTTGCGGTATTCAGTGAAAAACCAGGGAAAGCCGCTACGTAATACCATTGATTATCAACAGGTAACGAAATTGACTTGTTCGGAATGAGTTCACCCGTTAATTGCAAACCACCTAAATAACACGGCGTGATGTTATCGTAATGACGGCCGCCACTAACAATGGCTTCAAAGTCAGCCATCAACTCGATAAGTTGCTCTTGGGATAAATTCGTTTCGGCGAACTTATCGAGGGCCGCGAACGCAGCCACTACAGAACAAGCACTTGAACCTAAACCTGAGCCAATCGGTAGATTCTTTTTAAGCTCAAGCTTTACCGCTGACATAGTCGGCGCAACGTGCTCTTTAAAGTGAATTAAACATTGATAAGCTAAGTTTTCTTCAGCATTTGCAGGCAATTTACTGGCATAGTCGCCAGAGCATACAAAAGTATCTTGCTCTGCGGCACTAACCTCTACAACATCGCCTAATAAAGTACCATCGATAGGTGCGAGCGCGGCACCGAGTGCATCAAAGCCGACAGCAAAATTCCCGATTGAAGCGGGTGCGTATACACGGATCATGACCTGCTCCTAGCGCGTTAACGTTTTTAAGATATCAGCAAATACACCCGCAGCCGTTACTTCAGCACCTGCACCATAACCACGAATCACAAACGGACGAGGTTGATAATACTGACTTAAAATTGCCAGTGCATTTTCACCGTCACGAATATCGTATAAAGCATGGCTGCTATCAACGGCTTCTATACCGACTTTGCATTGACCATTTTCAATAGTGCCCACATAACGAAGTACTTTACCTTCACTTGCAGCACTTTGGATGCGGTCGTTAAACTCGCTATCAAGCGATGGCAGTTTTGCCATGAAATCTGCTACAGAATCATCTTCTGCAAACCCTTTTGGTAAAACTGATTCAACTTCGATATCGCTTAGTTCTAATTCAAGACCAGATTCACGGGCAATGATCAGTAGTTTTCGAGCAACATCAGTTCCAGATAAATCATCACGCGGATCAGGCTCTGTAAATCCACTTTCTTTTGCTTTTAATGTTGCTTCACTAAGTGATAAACCATCTTGTAGTGCACCAAACATATACGATAATGAACCCGATAAGATACCGCTGAATTTAATGAGTTCATCGCCCGCACCAAATAGCGATTTAAGATTATCAAGTACAGGTAAACCTGCACCTACGTTTGTTTCGTATAAAAATTTACGATTATTCTTTTGTGTTGCTGCAACTAAATCTTGGTAGTAAGCATATGAGCTAGTATTGGCTTTTTTGTTAGCAGCAACAACATGAAAACCGGCATTCAAGAAATCCACATATTGCGCAGCAAGCTTATCGGCCGAACTACAGTCAACTATCACAGGGTTGATTAAGTGGTTTTGTTTTACAAATTGCTCCACCAAACTTAAATCAAATGCTTGCTCTGACTCGGCTAGTTTGTCTTGCCAGCCATTAAAAGCAATACCTTCGCTATCAAGGTAAAGCTGTCTTGAGTTAGCAACACCGTATAAGTTCAGCTTAATGTTACGCTTTTCAAGCCACGCTTGTTGTCGTTGTAACTGCTGAATAAGCTCTTGACCAACCAAACCACAACCAAGTAAAAAAACATCAATTGAAGGAATGTGGGTAAAGAAATTTTCATGGCAAACTTTTACAGCGTCGTTGCAAAACTCACCGTCGATGACCGCTGAAATTGCACTTTCAGTGGAATCTTGTGCAATTGCAACGATGTTAACCTGCGCTTGTGCTAACGAAGCAAAGAACTTAGCCGCTAACCCTTTGTGAGCACGCATGTTATCGCCTACTAAAGTGACAATAGCAAGGTTACGCTGCACTTGAACTGGTTCGATTAGGCCAGCTTGTGATTCTAATTCGAAAGCAGTCTGAAGTGCTTCAAGGGCAAGCGATAGGTCGCTTTCATGAACACAAAAACTGATGCTAAATTCACATGAAGATTGAGTGATTAAAACAATTGAAACATTGTCATGAGCAAGTGCATTAAATACTTTTGATGCCATGCCCACTTTACCTTTCATACCTGGGCCTGAAACAGTTAACATAGCAAGGTTTTGTAGACTTGATAGCGCTTTAACAGGCTCGTTAGATACACTGTCGTTACTGATCACTGAGCCTTCAGCACGTGGATTATGTGTATTTTTGATCTCACACGGCACACCCGCTTTGGCACAAGGTAAAATCGTTTTCGGGTGCAATACCTTCGCCCCAAAATAAGAAAGCTCCATCGCTTCTTTATATGATAGTGAATCAACCTTAGACGCTTTTTTGATATAACGAGGATCAGCATTATAAACGCCATCAACATCAGTCCAGATCTGACATACATCGGCTTCTAAACATGCTGCAGCAATTGCCGCTGAGTAGTCTGAGCCATTTCGACCAAGTGTTGTTAGCTCACCTTGTTCGTTAGCAGCAGTAAAGCCCGGCATGATATAAATAGTGCTCGGTGCAGCTTTTAGTGCTTCTTGAAAACGCAACTTACTTGCAGCCAAGTCAGCTTCAGCATCAATGTAGCCGCCCACAGAGGCAATACAATCAGTCGCTTCTAGATAGCGAGCATTGCTTTGTTTAAGCATGCACTCCATCAAAGCAACACTTACGCGCTCACCAAAGCTAATAGTATAGGCACGTACTTGGTCTGGGCAGCACTTTAAAAGTGCAACACCATCAAGTTTATTCTTCAGTTCATTCAAGTTAGGCCAACTTGCTACCTGACCAAAATCAGCTTCAACAGCAGCTTTTAGTTGTTCACAGCGCGCAGCCAATGCTTGCCATAGCTCACTAAAGTCCTGCCCATGTTCTGCAGTACTTGCTAACGCGACTAATGAATCAGTCATACCACCTGGAGCTGATAGCACTAACAGCATTTCATCGCGTAATTCTTCTTTGACTAACTGAGCTACCTGTTGCAAACATGCGTAGTCGGCCAAGGACGACCCACCAAATTTTAATACTCGCATTATTTATGTTTCCTCATTCCATAAACGAAAAAGGCCTGTGTTCTAGTGAACACAGGCCTATAAATTTGTTGCACCGACCTATGCCACTATCCAGTAAGGATGATGGTTGTAATAATAATGGTCGTTGCGTGATTAAATGTTTTCATAGACTCTAGACTGCCTTAAATGTAGTCAGGCTGTCAACCCTTAAAGAAAAGATAAATTATGCGTTTGTGTTATTTAAAAGATTAATGAATACCAAATTTATGCAAAGTTGCTTTTAGACGAACAAGTTCTATTGGTTTATCAATGAAATCAATGGCGCCCAACTTTACTACTCTTTGCTTCATTTCAGTCTGAATATCAGCCGAAATAACTATTACAAAGCATTCTATTTTCTCTGCTTTAATAGATTCAAGCACAGCGACTCCATCCAGTTCAGGCATGGTTAAATCTAAACAGAGTAGATCAAAATTATGTTCGCGCAGTAACGCAAGTGCTTCACGCCCATTGGTTGCTTGTTGAATATCTGCATTCAAGCAATCCCCTAAACAGCGCACTACCTGCTTACGGGCAATATTTGAGTCATCACAGACCAGTACTGAAAAATTAGGATTATTCATGAAATAAAAATCTTTGCTGTAGCAAATACAACATTAAAAAAGGCTAATGTTAAAAAAGTTAAAGGTGAAATAAATTTATAACACAATTTTTAAAGCGCAGTAAGGCTAAGCTTTTTCAAAAAATACTAACAATTTATAAATGTTCCAGTAAAAAAGGATATATTTATTTCTTTTTAACCATTTATTAGCTAACTTTAGAACTAGCTGAATGTATTACAATTGTCACCAAGGAGCTATGGATATTCCATGCTACAAAAAAGCCTGTCAAAAGAATTATTAACAAATGTGCTCTCTGTCTACTTTTTACTAACCTTCGTGGTGACGTGTGGACAGGTTATTGCTGAGTACGTTAATACAAAAGATTACATTCGCGACGAGTTAACTACTTTACAAAAAACATTTAGCCGTAGTTTAACCCGTGCAATTTGGGAACTGAACGATAAACAAACCATCACGACGGCTGAGGGCCTACTGGCAATCCCTATGATCGAAGGCATTATTGTGCGTGATGATAGTGGTGAGGTACTCTCACAATTAGGGCGTTCGTTAGATATTCATGAGCTTTACAGTCAACAGTTAGTTCAAGAAGAAGCAATTATCGAAGATACGCCGTCGGGTTTATTTGGTTATACATTCCCACTTATTTTTGAATTCTCGGGTAAAACAACCCAAGTAGGCGACGTAACCCTATTCTCAAGCCGTGAAGTGGTATTTAGCCGCATCATGATTTCTATCTATTTTTTAATCGGAAATGCGATGATCAAAACCACCTTTTTGATCATTCTTTTCTTACTCGCATTTAGAAAGCGCTTAACCGAGCCATTGGCACAGTTCACAGAACAAATTGAAGATCTAGAACTAAACGACTTAGAAGGTCGCCATATCGAGATCAAAACCGTTGAGCATAACGAATTAAAAGTAATGGAAGAATCTTTCAACCGCTTAATTGATAAAGTGGTACTTTACCGTGAAGAGCTCGAACATACCCAAAAAGAACTTTTGATAAGTAATGAAAAGCTCGACCAACATAACTTGCAGTTAGAACAAGAAGTCGCACGCAAAACATCAAACCTAAGCCAAGCTATGATGGACTTGCAGCAACAAAAATACGAGCTTGAAAAACAAAAGCTAACACTTACTGAAGAAATCGATTTACGTAAGCAAACTGAACAAGAGCTAATAACTAAGCAAACTGAGTTACAACGCTACCTTGATGAACTTAATATGGCACAAGAGCGCTTAGTAGGCTCAGAAAAAATGGCTGCGTTAGGCGGCTTAGTTGCAGGTATTACTCATGATGTTAATACACCTATTGGGATTGGTGTTACTGCAACTTCCTTTTTACAAGAGCGCTTAGACCAAATTGAAGCAGCTTACAAAGATAAGACTCTGTCGCCAAAAGCACTAGAAGAATTTATTAATGATGCTAAACAAAGCACCAGCTTACTCACCAGTAACTTAGACCGTGCTTCTGAGCTGGTTGCAAGCTTCAAGCAAATTGCAGTCGACCAAGCCAGTGAAGCGGTACGAACAATTAATTTTAAAGAGTATTTAGGTGAAGTGATCCGCTCTTTACATCCAAAACTCAAAAAAACATCGCATCACATTAATTTAGATTGCCCTGATGATTTAACGCTTAACCTACCTGCGGGTGCTATCAGCCAAATTTTCACAAACTTGATTATGAACTCACTCATTCATGGTTTTGAAGGTATTGAAAGTGGTGTTATTGATATTGTTATCAAAGAAGAAGATGACGAAGTTGTCATCGACTTTAAAGACAATGGTAATGGCGTATCAAAAGAGCAATTAGAAAAGCTTTTCGACCCATTCTTTACTACTAAACGCGACCAAGGCGGCAGTGGTTTGGGCACACATATTACCTTTAACCTCGTTAAACAAACCCTAAGTGGCGATATTGAGGTATCAAGCGAAGTCGGTAAAGGCTTGCACTACCATATTAGTTTTCCGAAAAACATGCCAAAACCTCTTTCAATGTTTAACTCATAAGCAAATAGAGCTGATGCCGAAATGATTCATTTCGGCATCAGTTTTTTATTGCTATGATTGGGCAAATTTATTGAAAGGATTAGCCTAATTATGTGGTTTAGTAACCTTATCTGTTACCGTTTTAAACAAGACGTTTCATACTCTCAAGAAGACTTCGACAAAGCCCTAGAGCAAGACCTGTTTCGTTCATGTACCGGCCAAGAGCTTTCAACTTTTGGTTGGACAAAAGCGTTTGGTAAGCATGGGCAAACCCTGTCTCACTTCTCTCAAGACAGCATTTTAGTATGCGCAAAGCGTGAAGAAAAAGTGCTGCCAGCTGCCGTTATCAATGAAATGGTTACAGAAAAAGTTGAGCAAATAGAAGCGGAAGAAAACCGCCCAGTTAAGAAAAAAGAAAAAGACGAACTAAAAGAAAATATTCTACACACGTTACTACCTCAAGCATTCAAAAAATCGAGCCTACAGTTTGCGTTTATCGACCAAAAGAATGGCTGGGTTGTTGTTAACAGCGCAAGCTTTAATAAAGCAGAAGAGCTTTTAGCCCTACTTCGTAAATCACTTGGCACACTTCCTGTCGTACCTGCATTTGCTAATTATGATTTAGATGTATTTTTAACTGATTGGTTAACTAATTTCAGTACGCCTGAAGGCTTTTCAATCGGTAACGATGCAGAACTTGAAGAAGCAGATGACAGTGGCGCTCAGGTTAAATTAAAAGGCCATGATTTATCATGTGACGAAGTTAAGTCTCATTTAGAAAATGGTAAGCGTGTAACTAAGCTTGCTCTTGATTGGCAAGAGCGCGTCAAATTCATGCTGCAAAACGATGGCTCGATTAAACGTTTAAGCTACTCAGAAACACTAAAAGAAGAAAACGCTGACATTCCAAAAGAAGATATGGCAGTAAAACTTGATGCTGACTTTATCTTAGCGTCAGAAGAAATTAAGCAAATGCTAGAAGAGCTGACTCAAGGCTTAGGCGACAAGGAAGATTTATAAAATTAACTCTTAGGTTAATTAACACTAAAAGCGCGACTAACTAAGTCGCGCTTTTTGTTTAAATTAGTCAGTAAAAATCGCTTTTACTTCGTTAAGCATATCGTGATATTCATCTTCACTGAACATATCAAGTGATTCAATCACGCCTTTATCCATGTAGGTTTGTAATGCTGCAGACTTATCAGAAACCTGTAAAATCCCTTCTAAAATTGCGCCAATACGAATGAAATCAACATAGCAGATATGTTCTGGACGATAGTTTGGATTTGCCCAACTTTCAGCAACTTCTACAAACTCATCAGTAAAGCCCCAAGCACGCATAATTGCACCACCTACTTTGCCACCTAATTTTTGGATAGCATGTGCAAGGAAACTTGGGTTTGCGAACACCTCTGGGTGCTTTTCGGCTTCAGTTAAAATTGGCAGTACACCAATGTTATAAACTAATGCCGCTAAGGTGATTGTGTCGCGATTAAGCGAGGTTTGCTTGTTTCTGCGTAAAAAGAAGTCCATTAAGGTAATTGAGTGGCACGCTACTTTAAGCGTTTTTTGCCATGCCTTGTCCATATAGCCTTTGATCAGCTCATTGTGCGATACAAACAGCTGTTCCATTGCCATTGCGGTAGCAATGTTTTTGATTTGACGAAGACCAATTCGTGTTACCGCTTGGTGTAGATTTGTGACTTTAACTGAGCGCCCCATAAAAGCACTATTCGCAACTTTGATCATTCGTGCTGATAATGCTGGATCATGAGAAATGACATCTGCCATATCCATCAAGTTTACCTCGGGATTATCCGCGGCTTGCCTAACCTTTACTGCAACTTCCGGTAAGGTAGGTAACACTAAAGTGTCGTTATTTATTCTGTCGACCAATATGGTCAGTAATGCATTTTCTGTTGACATATGTGTGCCATCCTCTTGGATTAGCCCGCCCAAACAAAGACAGACTAATGACTGACATTATTAGATTAGTTATAGTTTTAGTATTGTCTAACTTAGCGCTAAAGTTAAGAAATTCACAGAAATTATCTATTTTTATATTTTTTAACTTCCTAACTCATAAATAAATATTGCTTCTAGCGTAGTAAACTTGCCATATATATGTCAGGTTTGCTTTAATGCATAGACTTTTCGTTTTCTAAGCAATGACTCTCACTTTTTAACGGGCAAAAAAATGACATTAAATAAAATTAGCCAAGCACTTATCTTATCAGGTGCTGTTTTTCTTGGCGCATGTTCTGACGAGCAAGCTAGCACTTCTCAAACTAAGCCTGCTGCAGAGCAAACAAAACAAAGTACTGAACAAAACAACCCACAACTAATCAATGCAGAGAAAAGCCGTTTAGACATATACACAGACTTCACGCTTACTTCTGACCTAAGCCATTTAAGTGACAACCAAAAGCAAATGGTTGGCAAATTAATTGATGCATCAAAAATTATGGATGAGCTATTCTGGCGTCAAGCATTTGGTGATAACAAAGACGCTTTCCTTGCAAAAATTAATGATGAAAAAGTTCAGAAGTTTGCAGATATCAACTATGGCCCTTGGGATCGCTTAAACGGCGACCAAGTTTTCTTATCGGGCTATGAAGAAAAACCACTAGGTGCTGAATTTTATCCAAGCGATATCACTAAAGAAGAGTTAAACAACGCAACGGTTGATGACAAAACAGGTCTTTATTCGGTGATAAAACGTGACGAAAAAGGCCAGCTTTACAGTGTGGCTTACTCAGTTGAGTACGCACAAGAACTTGAAAAAGCAGCTAACTTGTTACGTGAAGCAAGTACGCTTGCTGATGACAAAGAATTCGCTAACTATCTTAGCATGCGCGCAGAAGCACTAGTAAGTGATGACTTCCAACCTTCTGATTTTGCATGGATGGATATGAAGAATAATCCAATTGACGTGGTTATTGGTCCTATCGAAACTTATGAAGATCAACTATTTGGTTACCGTGCAGCGTATGAATCTTATGTACTTATTAAAGATTTAGCATGGAGCGAGCGCTTAGCTAAATTTGCCGCTTTCTTACCTGAGCTACAAAAAGGTTTACCTGTAGACGAAAAATACAAACAAGAAGTCCCTGGCTCTGATGCTGACCTAAATGCTTATGATGTTGTGTATTACGCAGGCCACTCAAATGCAGGTAGTAAAACAATTGCTATCAACCTGCCAAATGATGAACAAGTACAGCTAGAAAAAGGCACACGTCGTTTACAGCTTAAAAACGCAATGCGCGCTAAATTCGATAAAATCTTAGTGCCAATTTCAGAGCAGTTAATTGTTCCTGAACAACGTAAACACATTACCTTTGATGCTTTCTTCGCAAACACTATGTTCCACGAAGTAGCGCACGGTTTAGGTATTAAAAACACGATCACTGGTAAAGGAACTGTTCGCCAATCACTCCAAGAGCATGCAAGTGCCCTTGAAGAAGGTAAAGCGGATATCTTAGGTCTTTACATGGTTGAGCAATTGCTTAAGAAAGGTGAGATCACAGAGGGCACATTAGAAGATTACTACATCACCTTTATGGCCGGTATCTTCCGCTCAGTGCGTTTTGGTGCATCAAGCGCACACGGTAAAGCGAACATGATCCGCTTTAACTTCTTCGCTGAAGAAGGCGCCTTCTCTAAAAATGCTGACGGCTTATACAGCGTTAACATGGAGAAAATGAGTCAAGCAATGGAGAAACTATCTAACCTAATCCTTACTATTCAAGGTGACGGTGATTACCAAAAAGTTGATCAGCTAATCGCAACTCATGGCGATATCAAAGCTGAACTAGCTAAAGACTTAGAAAAACTAAGCCAAGCTAACATCCCTGTTGATGTTACTTTCAAACAAGGTAAAGAAGTATTAGGCCTTTAAGGTTAATGCTTCTTTAATATTAAAAACGCTGCAATTGCAGCGTTTTTTATTGCCTGACCCCTAGTAAAACACGACTAGTGTGCGATGAAGTTCAAACCATATTTGGAGTTTAGCTCTACAATATCCCCGTTGATCAGCATCTTTTGAAACTCAGTATTAAAAGCTTCAATAAACTCATCGAGTTCGCGTTGCTTACTAAAGCCGTAGTAGCCCTGATTAACCGTCACCGGCGGCGATAACATTATGACTTTATCATCGATACCTAAGCTTTCGATCACAGGCATTGCTGCGCGAGGATGGGTAAGTATTAAATCAACTCGGTTATGCATCAACTGTAAAAAACTAGCCCGCACATTACCCACTTCAGATAGCGATAAGTTTGCCTCGTTACGTTTAAATTCAGGACCATAGTTCCAACCTCGAATGGTACCAATAATATCTTTTCGTAAACTGGCAAAGTTTCCAACCCAAGTCACATCATTGTTCTTTTTGGTATATAAAACAATCGGGTCTTCGTAAAAAGGTAAGTCACTAAATTGCATATACTGCTGACGTATAATAGATTTGTAAGGACCTATAATGGCATCAGCTTGACCTTGCTCTACCATTTTTAAAGCGCGTTTTAGTGGCATGATATCGATAACCAACTCGTGCCCTAAACGCCTGCAAATTTCGTGGGCAATATCGGCACCTAAGCCAACCACTGTGCCCTGTTGATCTTGTTCTAAAATCGCAGGAAAATGACTACCAACAAAGTAATAGCTTTTTGCTAAACACGAAAAAGAGCTCAGAATAAGCAACATGGCAAACACTGTGTGTTTCATTTATTCTGTACCCCTTTACGCATCACTCATTTAGCTTAGTCCAATCTTACTAGAACAAATAGTTTAAAAATGCGCTTTTAATGCGGAAATTTGTTCATCAGTGTAAGGCACTGCGGGTAATTTTCCCCAAACTGGTGTTGGCCAAGCCGCATCGGCTGTAAAACGTGCAATATGATGAACATGTAATTGCGGCACCATGTTACCCAATGCCGCCACATTTAGTTTGTCTGGGTTGAATACCTGTTGTAATAGTTTACTGAGTTTGCCCGATTCTTGTAATAAGGTAATTTGTAGTTCTTCAGAAAGATCAATAATTTCTTTAACACCAGCGACTCTTGGCACTAAAATAAACCAAGGGTATTGGCTATCATTCATCAGCAATACTTTACACAGTGGCCAATCAGCAAGTTCGATGCAGTCGCGTTGTAATTCTGGGGCCAAAGAAAACGGCGTGTCAGTATTTTTCATCAATAAATCCTTTGATATTGGGTAAACATACCCTACTTTATAGCATTTTGTTGCAGTTGACTAAGCTTACCATTACCATCGTTGCAGTTTTTATTCGAGCGAAGGTACTCCTGTGCTAAAAAAAATTAAATCTCTCTCACTTGCTTTGCCAGTCGTGGCAACAGCATTCAGTGTGACCGCTGACCCCCTCACTCTTGAACGTATTTTTGACGATCCAAGCTTAGCAGGCAAAGCCCCTGTACAACTTAAATTTTCTCCAGACGGCAGTCGTGTAACTTACCTGCAAGGTAAGACGGATGATTACAACCGCTACGACTTATGGGAGTACAATTTAAAAGATAACAAAAACCGCCTATTAGTTGATTCTGCAGCACTATTTTCTGGTCCTGAAAACTTATCTGACGAAGAAAAAGCACGTCGTGAGCGCCAGCGTATTTTTGGCAAAGGGATTTTAGAATATAAATGGTCAAAAGATGGTAAAGCGCTTTTATTCCCGCTTAATGGCGACCTTTACTATTATGAGCTTAATTCAGCTAAAAGCCGTAAATTAACGGACACAGAAGCATTTGAAACCGATGCGCGTTTCTCACCAAAAGGGCACTATGTGTCATTTATTCGTGAGCAAAACCTGTACGCTCTTAACTTAAAGACGGGTCAAGAAATCCAATTAAGTAAAGATGGCGGCGGCGTAATTAAAAATGGTATGGCCGAGTTTGTTGCGCAAGAAGAAATGGGCCGTATGACTGGCTACTGGTGGTCAGGTGATGAATCTAAAATCGCTTATACCCGTGTTGATGAGAGCCCAGTAAAAGAAGCTATTCGTAATGAAATTTACGCTGATGAAGTAAAGCTTTTCAACCAACGCTACCCGTTTACTGGTACCGACAACGTTAAAATCCAGTTAGGTGTTGTGAGCATCAACAATCAAAAAACCGACTGGGTTGATTTAGGCGACGAGCAAGATATTTATATTGCCAGAGCTAAATGGTTAAAGGATAACAAAACGCTTTCTTACCAGTGGCAAGACCGCTCGCAACATAACTTAGAATTACGTTTTTATAATAGCGAAACTAAAAAGCAAACAGTTGCCCTAAAAGAAACCAGCGATACTTGGATTAACCTGCACTTTGATTTGCAGTTCTTAAACGATAAAAAACATTTTGTTTGGGCATCTGAGCGCGACGGTTTTAAACACCTTTATTTATATCGCACAAACGGTGAAATGATCCGTCAAATCACTCAAGGTGAATGGGTAGTTGATAGCTTAAAAGGTATCGACGAGAAAAAAGGCATCGTTTATTTTGCGGGTCGTAAAGACACAGCTCTCGAGAGCCACCTTTACAGCGTACCGCTATTCAAAAAAGGCGAAATTAAACGCGTAACTGAGCTTGGTGCTTACCACAATGTAGTAATTGCTAAAGATAACAAAACCTTTATCGATAACAGCTCATCAGTGAATAAGCCTGGCTCTGCGGCATTACGTAAAATTAATGGCGAATTTATCACTTGGCTTGAAGAAAACAAGTTAGATAAATCACACCCATTAACGCCTTACCTAGCTGATTTAATCACTCCAGAGTACGGCACGTTAACGGCTGAAGACGGGCAAATCATGCATTATCGTTTATTCAAGCCAACTAATTACCAAGATGGTAAAAAGCACCCGGTTATTGTTAACGTTTACGGCGGTCCTCATGCCCAACGTGTAACGAACAGCTGGCGTAGTAAAAACTTGTACTTCCAGTACATGGCACAACAAGGCTATGTTATTTTCCAACTTGATAACCGTGGTTCATACAACCGTGGTAAAAAGTTTGAAGACGTAATTTATAAACATTTAGGTGTTGCAGAAGTAGCAGATCAAATCAAAGGCGTTGAGTTTTTACGTACCCTTGATTACGTTGATCCTGAGCGTATTGGCATTTATGGCCACAGCTACGGTGGTTACATGGCGCTTATGACCATGTTTAAAGCGGGCGATTACTTCAAAGCGGGTGTTTCTGGAGCGCCAGTAACTGATTGGGCACTCTACGACACTCACTACACAGAGCGTTATGTAGGTCACCCTGCAACGAATGCTAAAGGTTACGAAGCAAGTGCTGTTTTCCCTTATGCTGAAGGTTTAAAAGGCCCGCTGATGATTTATCACGGGATGGCTGATGATAACGTGTTATTCACTCATGCCACTAAGTTATTCAAACAACTGCAAGATCAAGAAAAGCAGTTCGAAATGATGACTTACCCAGGCTCAAAACACAGTTTACGTGGCAAAAGCGTACAAACGCACTTACACCAAACTATCACAAGTTTCTTTAACCGACACTTTAACGTTGAGTAATCACTTTTAATTTCGGTAACTTAGACTAAAGGCTGATTGTTAAATCAGCCTTTTTTTTGTCTCAATGTATTCTACTATTTAACTAGATTTTCGACCTATTTTGGCTACGCTTAATACATTGCTCTTAAGAGCATGACGAAGGAATACACATGAATTACTTACGCCGTTTTACGATCTTTCAGCGCCTCGCCATGTTAGTGAGTGTGGTAGTGATAGGTTTAATATTTTTGAGTGTCTCAAGTTTGATGCAGCAGTTTAGCTCGCTAAAACAAGAGCAATACATAAAAACCAAAAACCTTGTTGAGTCTGCTCACTCTATTATCGAGCATAACTATGCTTTATTCGAGCAAGGTAAGCTGAGTGAACAACAAGCCAAACAAGCAGCCCTCGAAACAATTTCTGCACTTCGTTACGACGATAACAATTACTTTTGGATTAATGATTATCAACCCGTTATGGTCATGCACCCATTTAAGCCCGAATTAAATGGTAAATCACTAGCCGGCAGTAAAGATCCAGACGGCGTGCCGTTATTTGTCAACATGGTTAATATTGTCAAAAAACAAGGTGAAGGTTTTATTCCCTATAAATGGCCAAAGCCAGGTAAAGACGAGCCAGTTGATAAAATTGCCTACGTAAAAGGCTTTGATAAATGGCAATGGATTGTAGGCTCTGGTGTCTACATCGATACCATTGAAGAGGCATTCTCTTCGCTACGTAATCATGTGATTATTACCGCGCTAGTGATCATTGCCCTACTAGTTGCGCTAAGCTACCTAATTGCCAATAGCATTCTTCGACCGACACAACTTGCTGCCGACATGATGAAAGACATATCACAAGGTGAAGGCGACTTAACCCAAAAGCTTGATGAAAATGGCAATGATGAAGTATCTCGTTTATCGCGCTACTTTAATTTGTACACCGCAAAAATGCGTGAGTCACTGAAACATGTTGCCCACAATGCAGATCAAGTAAATCAGTTTGCCCATAGCGTTGATGATGCCAGTAAAACAAATCACTCTTTTATTGAGCTACAAAACGACAGCTCGACTCAAGTAGCAACCGCAATGGAACAAATGACTCATCAAATTCACGATGTCAGTCAAAATGCCGATCAAGCTGAGCATGCCGCTAATGAAGCCGCGCAAAATGCAGAAGCGGGTAAGCAGGTTCTTAACAAGACCATTACCGCCATTGAGACCCTGTCGCATAATATTGAACAAGTTAGTAAGGTAACAGCCGACCTCGCTGCAGAGAGTAACAACATAGGCTCAGTACTTGATGTTATCCGCAGCATTGCAGAGCAAACCAACTTACTGGCACTCAATGCAGCCATTGAAGCAGCACGTGCTGGCGAGCAAGGTCGAGGCTTTGCTGTTGTAGCTGACGAAGTACGTACATTAGCAAGTCGCACAGGTAAAAGTACTGACGAAATTCAAGCCATGATCAGTAAACTACAAACCGGCGCACAAGCTGCTGTTGATGCTGTATCGGCAAGCCAACAATTATCAAGCGAAACCGTTTCACAGGCAGGTGAAGCAAATAGTTCACTGAGTGAGATTGAGCGACTTGTCACTATTATCAAAGATATGAACAGCCAAATCGCCCGCGCTACCGAGCAACAAACCAGCGCCGCAGATGAGGTTAATTTACGGATTAATGAGCTTTCGCAATCAACTGAGCAATCACTGTCGAATACCGAAGGGCTTTCAAACGCCAGTGAAAACTTAAAGCAAAGCTCACAAGCGTTAAGTGATGTCGTTAACCGTTTCAAGCTCGACTAACACCACAAAAAAAGCCCCGCACAGCTGTGCGGGGCTTTTCAAACTTATAGCTTTTAGCTTATAAACAATAACGAGCGAATAAGCTGCTTACTGTTGCTGCGGTAGGCTTACCATGTTGCCAATCACCGCCTTCTACACCACTGCCTGCGATGTCCATATGAACATACGGTAATGGCTTTTCAGATTCAGTGCCATGTTTATCTAAACCACCGACAATCGCTAAGAATGCCATTGGGAATTGGTGACCACGAGCTGTCACTGCAGAAGCTGCATTGTTACTTGATAATACATCGTCAGCTAACGTGCGAGGGCGAATGAAGTCATAATCTTCACGACGGCTGCGTGATACTTCTGCACCATCAGCCCATAAATCGCCTAGGTCAGCAATTTGACGAGAAATTTTAGCTGCACGAGCAGGACCATTTTCAACATACGCACTGTAAGGGCCCATAGCACGTGCTGCGTGGCCTGTTAGAGTTGCAACAGTGAATAGCTCAGGGTTCACTTCGTTTAGGGCGCGATCTTTCATTTCGCTTAGTAAGTCGCCCATTGCTAAACGACCTTCAGCATCTGTGTTACCGATACGAACACGAACACCTTCACGGCTGGTAATGATTTCATCCGGTACGAAACAATCAGAACCAATTGAGTTACGAACTACGGCTAAGTAAGCAATTACTTTTACGCCTTTAGGAGCAAAGTCAGCTACTGATTTCATAAAACCTGCAACCGAAGCTGCACCGCCTTTATCGCGGCTCATACCTGCCATAAAGCCACCCACTTTAAGGTCTGCACCACCGGTATCGTAAACTAAACCTTTACCAACAAACATTAAGGTGCGCTCAACGTCGCCTTCAGGAACATACTCTAGCTTTACAACTCGTGGGTGATGACGCTCAACAGCGTAAGATGCGCGTGCTACGGTGCTCATCATTGGGTAATCTTTATCGATGGTATTGATATCTGAAATCACTTCTACAGACACCTTACTACCTGCAAATAACTCAACGCAATAATCCGCAAAACGAGGTGGTGCCATACGCTCAGGTTCTGTACCACATAAGTCACGTGCAGCGTATTGACCTGCTGCAATGGCATTAAGGGCTTTGCTCATCGCGTCATCTGCGCCCACTAAGCTAATTTGGCTGATTGGTTCAATCGCCTGACCGTGGAACTCACGTGCTTCAAGAGGTTGCCACAGCGCTTGGCAAGCACCTAAATACGCCACTTCAAGGGCATGCTTGTAACGGCTGTCTTGATTTACATTTGCAAGTAAAATAGCAGGCTGAGTGCTACCCGATGCTTTCGCTTCTAGTACACCTTGCTTTGCCGCGTCAAAGTAACGACGTACATCATCATAATCACGGTTTAGAGGACCTGTAGGCGCTAAAATAACACGTTTTGAGTCAACTACAAGTAATGTTACTTGTTTGCCAATACGCGCGTCTACAGCTTGTTGAGTGTTAATAGCTTGGCTTAAGCTTGCGTCCGCTAAAGAAGAAAAATCATCACCGATAATAATCAATGCATCGTGATCTGCATCCGCTAATTGAGGGGCTGCAACTGCATGAGGGTATGCCATAAAAAAGGTCCTGCTGTTAGAAACATAGGACCTTATTATCATTGATTTAGAGCGCTATTGCCAGCCAAGTAAGATAGCTAACTATAAGGCTGGCAAGCTAAGTTTACTGCTCTGTAACCTGTGTTGAATCTTTACGATGTTTAACAATCACAGACCAAGCTTCAAGCATAACCAGAACACTCACTACCAGTACTAACAAATCAAGTGTCACCAGTAACCAGTTACCTTGTTGGTAGTATTCACCAAGTTTGATAACACCAGCAAAGAACGCCATAACTAATACGAAGCTCATTGGGATCAAGGTGTATTTAGCCGAACGATTCGCTTTAATTAGCATTACCGAGATAACCAGTAAGGTTAAGCTTGCAAGGATTTGGTTAGTCGAACCGAATAACGGCCAAATGATCATACCGCCGCTACCGTCAGCACCACCAGCACCAAAGGCAAGTAATAAACAGCTAAGTACTGCAACTAGCGTAGCTACAATACCGTTACGAATGATACTGATATTATAAATATCGCCCCACTCTTGGATGATATAACGCTGCAGACGCACGCCAGAGTCCATCGTAGTGCCCGCAAACAACACAACCATTACAGCAAGTAAGGTTGATGCCACTTCTTGTGAGATACCCCAACCATTTTCAATTAAGTTAGCGCCACCATTAATGAAGGCGCTCACACTACCGGCACCTAAGTGACTGTATATTTCGTGCCATTCTTCTGGTGATACCGCAAGTGCAACACCACTTACTGCAACCAATGTAATAAGCGCAAGCATACCTTCGCCTACTGCACCTAAGTAACCAACAAAGCGACCATCAGTTTCTTTATTAAGCTGCTTAGAGCTAGTACCTGATGACACAATACCGTGGAAACCAGATACCGCACCACAGGCTATGGTCACGAATAGCAATGGAATAATACTTGGTGTATCTACCGCCGTTTGGGTATTAAACGCAGGCGCTGTGATATCAGGCATTGAAATAAATACCGCACCATAAAGCAGCACTAATCCCACTAATAACTGCATACCGTTGATGAAGTCACGTGGCTGTAACAGCATCCATACCGGCAATAATGAAGCAATAGCCGCATAAATAAATAAGATAATGATCCAGTTCGCATTAGCACTTAAGCCGAACATTTCATCAGGTAACGCAATCGGCATGCTACTACCAAGGTAAATGGTATAATAAAGAATCGCTACACCGATTAAACAAAGCGGAATTAACGACACTTTACGGCGTAGCAACTGGCCAATTACTAAGGCCACAACAATCGCTGACCAAGCAGGGAATACCGCGTTAGGCTGTGATACAAATGATTTGGCTATTACCACACCGAATACCGCATTCACCATCAGCAGCACTAAAAACACCACAATCATAAATAACGCACGGGTGCGTTTACCGATTACGCTTTCAGATAAAGCGCCCATTGATTTGCCTTTGTTACGCGCACTGGCCCATAGAGCCCCCATGTCGTGAACACCAGCAAAAAAGATAGTACCAAATACCACCCAAAGTACCGCAGGCACCCAGCCCCAATATACGGCAATCGCAGGGCCAACAATTGGCGCAGCACCTGCAACAGAGGTGAAATGGTGGCCCCATAACACAACTTTGTTGGTTGGCACATAATCCACACCATCCTCAAGTTCATGAGCTGGTGTGATAAAATTATCATCCATTTTAAATATTTTTTCGGCGATGAATTTCGAATAAAAGAACCATCCGAACAACATACCGACTATTCCGAGCAGCACGATTACGACCGATTGCATAGTCATCTCTCTTTTTAAGTTATAATGTTGTCTAAGGTGTTGAACTAGATAGGCCTAGCACCCCAACTAGACACTAACAAACTTTCAAGCACCAAGGTGTTAACCTTTAGTCTAATATACTCAGCTGAAAATGCTCATGCGCTTGGCTCTTTATTCCGACACCTATCCCTAGCAGGCGCACTGGCTGGTTATTACCTCGCTCATAGGCTTTGCTCATTAACTCAGCAAAAATGCGTTCGTCTAATTGGTGGTGGCTTTGATCGGCACTGGTGACAACAAAGTTGGCAAATTTTACTTTTACCGATAACTTATTGATGCAGTTGCTTAATTGCTGTTTATCAAGGCGACGAGTTAATTCGTCCATCAAACGAGGTAACTGGCTTAAACACTCGTCTAAATTATTTTTATTGTATTCATAGGTATGCTCAACACTGAGTGACTTACGTACTCGCTCAGTCGAGACTTTGCCAACGTATTCACCTGCACACTTTTGATATAATGACACGCCAAAGTTACCAATGTGTTGCTGCATCCAGTTAACCCCTTTCGCGCGCACATCAGCCCCTGTGTAAAGCCCTTTAAGTTGCAGCTTTTCTAATGTCACCTTGCCAACGCCGGGAATTTTGCCAAGCGGTAAACTCGCCAAAAAGTCATCAACTTGATCAGGCAATACGACAAACTGACCATTAGGCTTGTTTTCATCACTGGCAATTTTGGCAATAAATTTAATCGGTGCAACGCCTGCTGATGCGGTTAACCCCGTCGTATCATAGATTTCTTGGCGAATTTGCTGTGCCATCAGCGTAGCACTGCCCCTACAAGCAGTACTGTCGGTTACATCTAGATAGGCTTCATCTAAAGATAAAGGCTCAATAAGGTCAGTATACTTTGCAAAAATAGCACGAATTTGCGTTGAGATTTCTTTATAGACCTGCATTCGTCCAGGCACGATAACCAAATCAGGACATAATTGCTTGGCATGATAGTTAGACATCGCCGAGCGAACACCATATTTACGGGCAATATAGTTGGCTGTTGAAAGCACTCCGCGACGACTATTACCGCCTATAGCCAGTGGCACATTGGCAAGCGCGGGGTTATCACGCATCTCTACAGCTGCATAAAAGCAGTCCATATCGATATGAATGAATTTTTTCATCAGGAATACAACAACTGTTTATATATACAGTTATTGTATTTAAACTTTCTGAGAGTGCAAGCTAAGAGGTTTGGCTTGTTTGTTGGTTTGGCTTTTTACGGCTGATAAGCCGTGAACCAAATAACCAAAACGCGGCTTCTAATAACAAGCCCACGACAATTAAAGCGATAAATCCTGACATTGTGCCCATGCTATAACAGAGCAAAGCTAGAGCAAGTAAGATGAAAAGTGCGATCCACTTTATCACCCTCAAGGTTAGTTGCTGCATAATTAAGGTCCTTTAATGTGTGTTCATTTTGCTCACACTTTACGTAAGCGTGAACTTATAAATCTAGCACAATCTACTGACTTTTCTAATTTCCTTGAGCTAAAAGCAGCATATTGCTAACCTAAGTTTTCTCACAATCAACTAAGATTTACTATGCAATCGTTTATAGAACAACATCCTATCAGAACAAAAATTAATGTTGCATGGGGTGAAATGGATGCCCTGCAACACGTCAATAATGTGGTGTATTTTCGTTACTTTGAAACTGCCCGTATCGATTTTTTTACTCAACTAGGCTTTCTTAAAGATTTACAAGTAACAGGTGTCGGCCCGGTGATCAGCGAAAACAATGCTCGCTATAAACGTCCGGTGACATTTCCTGATACAGTGCATGTTGGTGTTAAGATTAGTGATATTGAACAAGATCGTTTTATGATGCATTACACTGTATTTAGTGAGAGCCAAGACACAGTAACAACAATTGGCTCATCACAAGTGGTTATGTTTAATTTTAAAACGGGTAAAAAAGCCCAGTTAAATGATGAGTTATTAACTGCACTTAAAGCCCATTCTAGCGATTAACAAGGATCTATTATGCTATATAGCCCACTTGGTCGAAGTGGTATTGATGTATCTCGTGTCTGCTTAGGTAGCATGACATGGGGTATGCAAAACAACCAAGCCGATGCCGATGAACAAATCGCCTATGCATTAGATAAAGGCGTTAACTTTATTGATACCGCAGAAATGTATGCCGTACCACCTTCTCCAGACACCTACGGTAAAACAGAAGAGATCATCGGTAATTGGTTAGCGCGTAATAAAGACAAACGTGATGACCTTGTCATTGCAACTAAAATTGCAGGTAACGGCTTACCTTGGGTACGCGATGCAGGCGACATTACCCGTCAGGGGGTGGTTGAAGCCGTCGATGCTTCACTTAAACGTCTCCAAACTGATGTTATAGACTTATACCAATTACATTGGCCAAACCGCACTTCACCACACTTTGCTAAACAATGGCCTGGCATCGTTCGTTTTTCAGAGGCAAACACTGAGCAAAATATCGCTGGCATGTTAGATATTCTCGAAGGTCTGAATGACTGTGTAAAGGCAGGTAAGATTAAACATTGTGGTTTATCGGACGATACCCCTTGGGGCATTAGTCAATACCTGCGTTTAAGTGAGCAACACAATCTACCGCGTATGGTATCGATTCAAAACGAATTTAGTTTATTGCACGCTAAAGATTGGCCATATTTAATAGAACAATGTATTCACGAAGATATCGCTTATCTGCCTTGGTCACCCCTTGGTGGCGGCATGCTAAGTGGTAAATACTTAAATGGCGCACGTCCTGAAGGAAGCCGTTGGACACTAGTGCAACGTAATGGCCTATTCAGAGACACACCACAATCACAAGCTGCGATTGCTGACTATGTTGAAATTGCTAACGCCTTTAATTTAACACCTTCACAACTCGCACTTGCTTGGTGTAATCAAGTAGATGGCGTTAGCTCAACAATCATAGGCGCAACATCTATGGTGCAGTTAAAAGAAAATATCGATGCTTTTTCAATTGACTTAACAGATGAAGCCCTTGAAAAAGTGGCACAGGTATTCAAAAACTATCCAATGCCTTTCTAAGTAAAAAGCCCTGCAGTTAATTATGCAGGGCTTTAACCACACAATGAACTTAGTTAAAATCGATACCCTGCTTGCAAAGTTATACTTCTACCTGGCTCAACCCATGTTGCATACATTCCTGACGGTGCGAACGACATATCTGTACTGTAGCTACTAGTCATCTTGTCAGTTAAATTTTTACCTAACAATGCAACAGACCATCCAGACTCTAAATCCATTAAACCGAAACGCATATTGACTTTGCCGTAGCCACTTTGCGCTGTATATGGATTTAGATCGTAATTAGTGAAATAACGCGATTTAAATTCACTCTCAAGATTAAAAGTAAACTCCATCGCTGAACCAAACTCTTTAATATAATCAAGGTTAATACTGCCCGACCATTTAGGCGCATACGCCCCTGTTTTACCACTTAAGTCACAGGTTTTACCTGAGCTTTCAAGGTTTGATGGTTGATACATCGCACTGTTAAAACATTTGGCACCTGTAAACTCATCCCAGCTAAAATCAAGATACGCAATATTGCCTGACAACTGCCAGTTGTCGGCAATTAACCAACGACCATCGAGTTCAACGCCTTAGCTTGATGATTCAGCGCCATTTTCAACATAAAAACCTGCAACACCATCAAATGTTGATGTTTGTAAATCTTCAAACTGCATACTAAATACTGCGATATTCAAATCAGCAGCACCGTCATCCAAGGTAAATTTAGCGCCCATTTCATAGGCTATTACTTTTTCTGGTTCAAATTGCCAATTTGATGCTAAATTAGCTCTCGCGTCATAGCCACCAGCTTTAGACCCTGTCGACATTGATACATAGGCCATTGCATCATCAAACTTACGGGAGATATAAAGCGATGGGTTGAATTCATTTTCATTACGTTCACCATTTACTTGATGTTGCTCAAGCCCTAGTTGAGAGCTTAAAACTCCTAAATACATTGATGTAGGTAAAACTGCAGGTAACCCCATTGCTTGCAAAGTTGCTGGGACATTCACCTGTGCCATATCATTGATAGGTGTACCTGAGCTTAGCTCGATCATGCTTAAACGTCTTGATGCTGATTTATCTTCTTGCGAGTATCGTAAACCTAATGATGCCTGCCAATTAGGTGCAAATTGATAATCAAACTTTGCAAATACTGCTTGTGTATCGCTGTCAGATTGATAATCACGTGGACCTATCGCATTAAGTGGATAAATTCGATACAGTTCAGAAAAGTCGAGTTCTGTGATTTGAAAGTATAGACCCGCAATATAATTAAACGGCCCATCATTATACGAACTAATACGCAGCTCTTGACTGAACTGCTGAAAACTTTCATCACTCGCTTGGCGATAGGTTAGAGGTGCAGGGCCATGATCACCATCATTACTTTGCAACATAGTATAATCTTGCCACCCTGTTACCGAACTAAGTACGTGTTGGCCTAAATCCCACTCAACATTTAAAGTCCAATAATCAGCCTTGAACTCCCCTTGCTCATTTTCACCTAAAGTGGACAAACCTTTGTTAAGCTTATCGCCGATTACATAACTACTTACATCCCCAAATACGGCAGGTAATGGCGCATTATATAAAACAGGCTCTGCAACTGGCTGGCTTGGTGTGATACCAATATTATCTTCTTCGTCATGTTGATACTTCAAAGAGACATCCAAGCTCTCTAAAGGCTGCCAAGTCAAAGTTAAACGACTAAAAACCCCATCGCGCCCAACTTCATCACGCTTTTGCAGTGTATTGTAAAAATAACCATCTTGGTCAATTACTTTTACCGCTGCTCTAGCCTGAAAATGTTCAGTTACGCCTCCACTAATAGCACCATCAAAAGTACTGCCATTATTCAACTCATAGCTAAGATTTGCATAACCTGATAGCTCCTCAGTGGGTGCTGCGCTCGTTATATTCAGAGCTCCTGCGGTGGTATTTTTACCAAATAACGTTGATTGTGGCCCTCTCAATACTTCAAAGCGTTCGAGATCAACAAAAGCGCTGCGCATTTGATAAGCACGACCACGATAAACGCCATCAACATAAGTACCCACGGTTTGCTCAAAACCTTGGTTTGGGCCAGAGCCTAAACCGCGCATAGTGATATTGTAGCCCTGCCCTGACTGACTGATATTAAAGTTTGCTATACGTGATGACAGCTCCTCACTATCGTTAATGTTTTTACTTTGTAGCTCTTTACCCGATATGGCAGTGATCGATAAAGGCACATCCTTGACACTTTCAACACGTTTTTGGGCCGAAACTAAGATTACTTCAAGTTCTTTGTCATCTGCTGCTTTTACTTCAGCCATGCTACCTGTTGCTAAGATTATTCCTAAGGTAATGGCATTAATTTTTGTTTTTGTGTGCATTCAAATTCCTCAGAGAGTGCTGATATTCAGCAATTTACATAGCCACCTACTACCACTGCCACAGTGCGGTTAAGCACAGCAACACTCCAAGCAGTAATAAAGTGATAAAGACTAAGCGTAAAAATTGTGTTTGATTAATTGTATGGTGAAAGTAGTTACCAATAAGCGCCCCAAACAGAACACATGGGGCGAGCATTAGAAAGTGGCCCAACTGCCCTGCTAATTGTCCTGAGATGAGAAACCAAAGAGTTAAACAGCTATTTAAAATAAGCCAAATAGTTAGAAGCGTGGCGCGAAATGAAGTTTTGTCTAAACCACTGCGAGCCATTGCATATACAAGAAGAGGCCCTCCTGATGCAAATAAACCATGCGTAATACCTGCACCACCTATCACGGAAAGCTGTACAGGCTTACTCAAAGGCATAGCTGACGCTTGCCAAATGGCACGTCCCGCAAACCAAATGATTAATAAAGCAAATAATACTTTTGTTAATTGCGCTGGAAAATAAGGCGTTAGTAAAGCACCAATCATTGTGCCAAGCAGCATTGGAGGTAAAATCTGCTTTGCTAACAAATTCAACTGAATATACGCACGCAGCTTAAACACCATCACTGAAGTCATTAGTAAATTAAGTGGCACGAGTAACAGCATTGCTTGCTGAATATCCATAAATAATGCTGCAATTGTTAAGGCAATAACGATGCTACCAAAGCCAGTCATAGCTTCCACTGCAAAGGCAAAAATAATAGCCGCCCCTAAGCCTATTAAAACCATTACGCAACCTCCCACTCACTGGCAAATTTACGTGCCATAAAATGCATGTATAAACTTGGAATTAAGCGGTATAACAACGCCGAAAAATATGTAAATCTATCAGGGAAAAGCCGTTGCTTATCAAGTCGAATAGCCTCACAAATTTGCTTTGCCATCCAGTCACTCGTACGCATTTTACCAACCATTGAGCGGGCATGGTTGGTTTTTCCGCCATCGCCATTTAATGCATTTTTATCAATCGGAGTATCTAAAAAACTAGGATATACCATCAACACCGACACGCCCGTTGGGCGCATTTCAGCGCGAAATGTTTCGAAATATTGGTGTAACGCAGATTTAGCTGCGCAATAGCCTGCTCTGGCCATAACAGGCATCCATCCAGCCATAGAACTGATATTTACGATTTTGCCATGTGCTTGCTGTAATGGTTCGATTAAGCCTGACACAAGACGTACAGGCGCAAAGTAATCAACAGCCATTACTTTTTCTATTACCTCTGGACGAGTAATGCGAGCCAAAGAACGATGCGTAATCCCTGCATTATTAATCAGTAACGCTATTGAGCAATGCTTAGCTTTGATCTGCGTTATTAACTCATCAAGCTCGTCCTTGTTCGCTAAATCACAGCCATATAATTGCGCATTAATTATTTGTCCGCATTGCTCTTGCAACAGCTTAAGGTCTAGGTCAATCAATACTAATTGATATTGAGTTGCTAACTGTTTTGCTAAATCTAAACCCAACCCAGAAGCCGCACCAGTAATCACAGCAACGGGTAACGATGGATTAATCATATGGATGCCTCTTAATGTTATTATTGAGATAAAAAGCAAATACTTCTTTACTCGATTTTTGTGGCTGGTAGGCAAATTGCTGTTTCAGTGCTTGATTGCAAAGTACTGGGCGGTAACGTAAAAAATTAAGTTGTTCAGGGCCATACTGGGTCATTCCGAATAGCTTCGCGACCCGTAAGCTGAGTTTTAAAAGCCAAGCAGGAAGCTCAATGACAGGTTTGTTTAGGGCTTTAGCAATTTCTTTTATGCCCATAGCTCCATCACCAGCTAAATTAAAACTGCCTTCACGATTTTCTGTAACCCCCTGTAAAATAATCGCTAAGACATCTTCATCCCAGATAAACACAAAAGGAGAGTCACTGCCTTTAATGGCAATTATTCTTGGCTTATTAAATAAATCAGTAATCTGATTATTAGTAGTTTTACCAAGCACAGTCCCCGGGCGAAGTACTAACTGTTTTAGCTGCGGATGCGTATATCGATAGTTTTTTAATAGCTCTTCGATTAAGCGTTTATGATGGCTATAAGCAAATTCAGCATTACCTCTTAACGGATGTTGTTCGGTTAACCAGCTAGGGTTATCAGCGTGATAACCATAGGCAGCTCCAGAACTCGTTACCGTAATATGCTGCACATTTGCCTTAACACATGCTTCAAGCACATTTCGAGTGCCATTGACGTCGATATCAAAGTCTCGAACGGCATCTTTAGACGGTTGTAAAATACTCGCTAAGTGCACAACATGTGTAATATTGTGTTCAAGCATAATTTCTGCGAGTCGCGTATCACGCACATCAAGTTGATAGTAATGACAACCAGTTTGAGGGAGATCAACAATATCAATACCTACCAGCTTATGCTGTGTTGATAGCGACTCGACTAACCGTTTGCCGATATAGCCTTGGCTACCTGTTATCATGATCTTATGAGCCACATTGAACCTCTTTATTACTTGCGATCTTTATACCGTGTTTACGATCATGGTGTTGCCAGTAAAAACATAGCCCCATACCTGAAATTAGATGCCAACATCCCCATGCTGCTGCAATAATGGCCATGCCTGTTAAATTATCGAAAAAAGTAAAAATAATACCCAAGCCTAAACCAGAGTTTTGCAGCCCTACCTCAAGCGTAATCGCACGCGTATCCGCTTTATTCAGTTTCATAATTCTGGCACTCGAAAAACCAACCAATAGTGCAATCGCGTTATGAACAATCACCGCCAGCAGAAAAATACTGGCACCAGCAATAAATGCGGACCAATTACTGGTAAGTGCAATTAATACAAATAAGAACAAGGTAAGCAGAGAAATAAATCTAAAAAAGGGTTCACTACGAGCTGCGAATACAGGCCACAATTTAGCAGCAAGTAGTCCCAAACTTAGTGGTAACGCCAGCACTAGAGCAACAATCACAAGAATATTACTTGCAGGGACATTAATTTGGGTCAGCAACACAGCCGTATCTGGGTTCAAACTGCTATAAAGCATAAAATTAAACGGTGTCATTACAGTTGCAGCAAGACTTGCTACTCCTGTCATACTTACCGACATCGCGGTATTGCCTTTTGCTAGGAAAGTAACAATGTTAGAAAAACTACCTCCAGGACAACTACTAACAAGAATAAGTCCCAATGCAACTTCAGCAGGCATAGGAACCATTAAAGTAAGTAACCACGTTATCAGCGGCAGTAAAATAAACTGAGCTAATAACCCTGTAATAGGTCCTCTAGGTGCCTTAAGTACACGCTTAAAGTCTGCAAGTTTGAGACTAAGCGCAATACCAAACATCATCATGGCCAAAATTAAGTTTAAAGTGATTAAGCTTGCTTGAGACATCATTTATCCCATTTTTAATTGGCGCATTTCATCATTAATCGCCGCTAGGTAGTCAGCTTTATGAACATAATACGCCATGCGTTCAAGCTCTAAATAATTCATACCACCGTCAATTCTGACAGCTGCTTTACGCTTCACTTTTTCAGCAAACTTAGCCGCTTTAGTAGGGTTATCTAGTTGCATTCGGATCACTTTAGCAACTAGCTTTGCCTGATCATCACGGCCTTGCCAACCTAATCCAGTTGCTTCAACCATCCCCATCACATACAAGTTTTGATGTAATGGATTAAACACATTTAAATACAAGCGAGGAGCATCCCCCTGCCAGTTAAGGTGAGCTTGGTCTAAAAACGGGTAATGCAACTTGTAACCCGTTGCTTCTAAAATCAAATCATAGTCAGCTTTATTGCCATCAGTAAACGCGGCTCCCTCCTCGGTTAACTCAGCAATTGATGGTCTAACTTTGATATCACCATGACCAATGTGATGTAAAAACAATGAATTAACCACAGGGTGCGATTCATACATTTTATAGTCTGGATCAGGTAAGCCATATGAACTTGGTTTGCCTGAAATAAGCCTAACTAATGTACCATCGACTATTTGTTTCAATTTATTCGGTAATCGCACTTTACCACCAAGTGTATCTGTAGGCCTGCCTGCGACAAATTTCGGTAAAAAGTAATAACCTCTGCGTACCACCATATCTACAGATTTTGCACGATGAACCGCATCGACTGCGATATCACACGCAGAGTTGCCACAACCAATTATCAGAACACGTTTACCTGAAAATAAGCCTGCACTTCGATATTCACTTGAATGAATTTGCTCTCCTGCAAAAGAGCCCTTGAACTGTCCCCGATTAGGGTGATGCAAAGTACCATTAGCGAGCAATAAACCGCTCGCTAAAATTTCTTTTTGCAGGCCATTTTGCACATAGCTAACTCGCCAAAACTCACCTTCTGGCTCGCAATGAGAAACCCATGCTCCAAAGCGGTAATGCTTATAGAGGTCAAAATGTTTAGCGTAGGCTTGAAAATACTCACGCATTTGATCATGTTTTGGATATGTTGCGACGTGTTCTGCCATTGGAAAATCAGCAAACTCGGTCATTCTCTTTGATGAAATTAAATGAGCTGATTCATACATGGTGCTGGTTGGACTATTAATATCCCATAAACCACCTACATCACTGTGTGCTTCAAGACCAATCACATCAATGCCAGTCTCAGCTAGTCGACGAACAGTACAAAGACCCATTGGGCCTGCGCCAATTACAACGTATGGATGCATACTCATTCCTACATAGATAAATCAAAGTGTGACAACCAGATTAACTATTTTTTAAAAACTTGTAATAGCGATGACAGGACAAAAACCAGTTAAAACGAGACATCATTTCTTAGTTGTGCTATAAAAATCACACAACAATAAGAAGAACACACATGACTACAAACAGCGTAACACCTGGCTTTAGCAAGGCTATTTTGCATATTCTTCCCGCGTTAGATGTACAATTAGATGCTAATTTATACCAGCAAATTCAAAAATTCCCAAGTGAAGGAAGACTGCCGATGGCGCTACAAGATGCGCTTTGGCAAGCTTTGACAGATTTAAATGACAATGAACTTGGTCTTAAAATAGCCTTAAGTTTAAAGCCCGATAGTTACGATATGCTCGGCTACTTACTATTTAGTTGTCCGACTCTAGGTGATGCTGTCGACAGCTTAATTGCCTATTCAGCCTTAATAGGTGAAGGTGGTAAGTTTAGTAAATCACATTCAAAAAATGGCTGGAAAGTCACTTTTGATGCCTTTTTTAGCACTCCTACAGCAATAAGGATAGAGGCAGTTCTTGCCTGTGTTGCCTGTGGCGCGAAATGGATCTCTGGTGCACCAATAAAGCCCAAGGTGGTTGCATTTACGCATTCTCAGCAAGGGAATATAGCAAGCTATCGCGCCATTTTTGGAGACGCCGAATTGCTTTTTAACACCAACGAAAATTACTTAATTTATCATGATGATGATTGGCAATTGCAACAACGTAACGTTAATCAAGCTGTGCAACAACAAATGCAATCACTGGCAGAGCAACAACTAAAGCAACTGCAACCACAGAGTTATGTTGATAAAGTCAGTGCAATTTTACTTAAGCAACCCAATTTAAAACGTGAACAAATAAGTAATTTATTGGCTGTGAGTGAAAGGCACTTAAATCGCAAGCTTGCTGAAAAAGGCTACTCATTTAAAAAGTTAAGTGATGAAGTTCGCTGTGAACTAGCCAAGAAGTTGATACGCCAAGGTAGTGCGAATCAAGCACACCTTGCTTTGTACTTTGGCTATGTAGATGAAAGTGCTTTTGCCAAAGCATTCAAACGTTGGACAGGGGTTGGCTTTAAAGAATACAAAAAAACACTAGAAAATGAATAGGTAAATGCTTGAACTTGCTCTTCAATGCGAAGCAATTGGATTAAACGAAAACCAATACTTATTCATCATTTATCTATTCAAACTACACGCTTCCTAATACTATAGTGTATAGTTACTCTTAGCACTTAACTTGCAAGGTTGTTGATGAGTAAATACATAAAACAAGTATTATGCGTGGTTGCGGGGGCGTTCTTTGCCCCGAAAACTGATGCCTCAGAACAACTCACTATTACCTGGTTTGAAAATGATGCTAAGCCTTTCTTTATCGAGAAAAGCAAAGCTAACCCCCATGGTGGGTTATGCAATGAAATTACCGATATGTTGATTGAAGCCTTACCCGAAATTAACCACAGCAAAGTGATATTACCGCAAAAGCGTGGCAGTAAATATCTCGCTGACGGGAAAATGGCATGCTATGCCTGTATGATCCATCGAGGTAAAAAAAATAATCATGTTACTTACTCAATCCCAACCACAGTGTACCCACCATTCAGTGTTTTAAGTACTGAAGAAAAATCATTAAAGATTAAACAAAAACATGGCGATCCAGTGCCACTAATCTCTTTATTCACTGATGCTAATTTTATTTATGGTCAAAATAGTGCGCGTAAGTTTGGCAGTAAATTAGATAAGATTGCGAAAAATACCAAACTCTACGAAAGTGCAGCACTAAGTGGTAACGGCAGTAGCCCAAATTTTGTTCTGCTATCACAGCTAGAACACGGCTACATTGATTACACTATTGATTACCCATTTGTTGCTGATTATTACAACCAGCAAAACCTACAGAATATTCAAAAACTCACCATCGTTAATCCAGCACAGAGTATTGTTTTTGGCGCCATTGGTTGCTCAACGAATGCGCCTAATCATTATGCCGAAAAAGTACTTGTACAGATTAATGAGGCGCTGAAAAACAAGGTGTTGCCAAGTGAGAGATACCAGCAAAGCCAACGAACTTGGCTCGAACAAAGCTTTCCTGAGTTTTCAACTTATTATCAGCGCTACATTTTAGACCCACTTACAGAGCCTGCCACTGATGAGATAATAACTCCTGTTGACCATCCATAAGTGTTACAGCAAAGGTTGAATTAGCCGCGACTTTCCCTACCCCGGCAGGCGTGCCTGTCATAATTATATCGCCATCCTCTAAGTCCATAAATTCACTGATCTCAGCTAAAATTTGCTCAGCGTTAAACAACATTAGCTTTGTGTCACCTAGTTGAGTTTCTTTACCATCAATCTTTAGACTAAATTGATAATGCAAGCTGTCATTAACAGCGACAAATTCAGTAAACAATGCTGAGCCATTAAAGGCTTTTGCACGCTCCCAAGGTAGGCCTTTTTCTTTAAGTATGCTTTGTAGTTCACGTTTGGTTAAATCGAGGCCAAGTCCAACCGCTGCCAGTTGCTTGTTTTTAACTAAAAAACAAAGCTCAGTTTCGTAATGTAAAGCTTCACCTAAGTGTTCACTATTAAGCATATCTGTGATGGCACTATTTGGTTTTGCAAACAACACCATACTAGCGGGTGTTTCATTGTTAAGCTCTGCAATATGCGCTGCAAAATTACGACCAACACAAATAATTTTACTTGAGGTGAATACATCACCATTCCATTTTACTGATTGCACGCAACCTCCTCAATTTAACAAATGTAAAAGACTATATTTTTCTCATTCCAGCTTAAACCTGCAGGATTTGTACCTAAAAAACAGAAACTTACTTATAAAATATTTCTAATAATAACATAAGCATAGAAATTTACCCTGATCTTAACTCGTTATTTATATTGACGATTGTTTTACTTTCCAATAACGTAATGTAAGCGGTTACATTTATAAAATCGGGTTCGGCGATTTTTTTTGGAAAAAAATGTAAGCGCTTACAAAAAAATAGACGACAACATTATTTAAAACCAAATCTGGAGATTTGCATGAACCACACACTTTTCAAGAAAAAGCAGCTTGCTATTAGCCTGTCTATGGCAATGGGTCTAAGCGCGCTAGTTCCTCACTCAGCTGTCGCCGAAGAACAGCCCGACAAAGCGAGTGATATTGAAGTAATACAAGTATCCGGTATTCGCGGAAGTCTTGTAAAATCAATGGATATCAAACGTCAATCTGCAGGTGTTGTTGATGCAATTACTTCAGAAGATATTGGTAAATTCCCAGATACCAACTTAGCTGAATCTTTACAACGTATTACCGGTGTGTCTATTGACCGAAGTAACGGTGAAGGTAGCAAAATTACAGTTCGTGGTTTTGGTCCTGAATTTAACTTAGTAACGCTTAACAATCGTCAAATGCCAACAACCGGTGGTCGTTCATTTGATTTTGGTGATATCGCAACTGAAAGTGTGAGTGGTGTTGAGGTATACAAAACAGCTCGCTCTGATATCCCTAGCGGTGGTATTGGTGCAACCGTTAATATCACCACTGCAAAACCTCTCTCTAATCCTGGCCTACACGCATCGATTGGCGCAAAAGCCGTTCACGATACATCAAACGAAACAGGTAGCGATGTAACACCTGAACTTTCAGGTATTTACAGCAACACATTCAACGATGACAAATTTGGTATCTTAATTTCAGGTTCAGTGCAAGAGCGTGATAACCGTGAACAATCAATGGCGGTTGATAACTGGATCCCAAATGTTGATATTTCATCATCTCCTGATTTAGCTGTCACAGATAACAACCAACGCGCTGATGGTGCTACTTGGTATCCTCAGAATGCTGGTTACGCGTTTTCTGACAATTCACGTAAACGTACCAATGGCCAACTTGTGCTGCAATATGCACCTAATGACCGTATTACAGCGACAGTCGATTACACGTATTCAAAGCTTGAGTTTGAAAAAGATGGTCGTAGCTTTGGTGTTTGGTTCAATAATGGCGGTAACGTAAGTGCTGCAACTATCAATGAAAACGGTACTTACACTCAAGTAACTGAGATTGGTGGTGACTACTCTACAAACTTAAATCGTGGCGCGACAACCAACGAAAATAAATCGCTTGGTTTAAACATTGATTGGCAAGTAACAGACAACTTAAACATTGAGTTTGATGCACACAACTCATCGGCAGAAAGTGCCGGTGTTGGTATTGGCCATGATGCATTTATGATAATCGGTAACACCTCATGTTCATGGTGTGAAAACCCAACCGTCAATATCGACGAAAAAATGGCTGACTTCAGCAAAGGCGAAATTCCGCTAATCGATATGACCTTAACTAATGGCCAAGCAGAAATTTTACCTAGCGACATGGGGACGCTTTTCGCCGGTGTAAACAAAGACACTAACACGAATGACCTTGACCAATATCAACTAAAAGGTACTTGGTATAATGAGGACAGCGGTGCTCTTTCGAGCATTAACTTTGGTATGTCACACACTAAAATCGACTTCCGCACCACGACTGCTTATTCAGGTCAGCTAGCTGCTGGTTGGTGGTTAAACTCTGCTGATTGGTACGATGACAGCATGTTCACTCGAGTAGATAGCTCAGGTTTACTTGACGGTTTCTCTGGCGGTGGTAGCGATAAGCTATTAAATTACTATTATGATGCTGATTTTGATGACATCGTTGCGATTGCAGAAAGCATTGACTGTGATCACCCAGATGGCGGCATTGGTGCATGTAGCTGGCCTGCTGATGTAAATGGTATGGTGCAATCAGGTCCAATCGATGACGATCACCGTGTCAGCGAAGAAACAACAGCCGTATACGCACAAGCTAACTTCGAAACAGAGTTCAACGGTATGCCAGTGAACATCACTGCGGGTTTACGTTACGAATCAACGGATGTTACAGCAAACAGCTTAGAGCGCCCTGCTGTTGCAATGGAATGGGTTAACGGTAACGAGTGGTCATACATTTACGCTGATGAGCGCTCTTTCTCAAATGGTGAAGGTAGCAGCAAAGAGTTTTTACCTAGCATCGATATGAACATCGAGGTAGTTGAAGACGTCATCGCTCGTTTCTCTTACAGCCGAAGCCTTGCTCGCCCTCCAGTTGGCGCGCTTCGTTCAACAACGTCATTTTTAGGTAACCCTAAAGTTGGTCAACGAAAAGTTGCTGTAGGTAACCCAAACTTAAAACCTTATACCGCTGACAATATCGACCTATCACTTGAGTACTACTACGGTGAAGGCAGCTATGTATCAGCAGGTTACTACCGTAAGCAAGTTGATAACTTCTTAGTTAATATTACAACTGAAGAAACGATCGACGGCATTACTGACCCATTCATTGGTGATCGTGCAGAGCAAGCTCGTGAAGATTTAGCAGCTGCAGGTGAGCAACCATCTGACCAAGCAATTCACGATAAGATCAACGAAAACCAAGGTACAGAAGAAGGCACGCCTATCGTTGGTAACGATACAGATCCACTCGCAAGCTTCTTCATTTCGCGTGATAACAACGTTGAAACAGCAAATCTATGGGGCTGGGAACTGGCAGCTCAACATATGTTTGGTGATTCAGGTTTTGGTATTGCAGCCAACGCGACTTTCGTATTTGGTGATGTTGAAGCTGACCGAGATGCAATCGGCTATCAATTTGCTTTACCTGGTTTAAGTGATTCAGCTAACTTCTCAGCAATTTATGATTTAGACGGTTTATCAGCACGTATTTCTTATAACTGGCGTGATGAGTTCTTAACAGGCTTTGACCAACATGCTTCACCTATCTTTACTGAGTCTTACGGCCAGTGGGATATCAATGTGAACTACGCAGTTAATGAAAAACTAACGGTGTTTGTTGAAGGTCTAAATCTTACAGACGAAACGCAACGTACCTACGTTCGTTACTCAGAGCAGCTGTTACGTGCAAACCAATACGGTGCGCGCTATAACATCGGCTTCCGCTACTCGTTCTAGCATTTTGTTGTCAAAAAAGCCGCTCAACAGCGGCTTTTTTTTTTCGCAATTATGCTAGTTTGTCTATATAGCATTTTAGGTAGCCTTGAACATGCAACAGAATGAAGTAAAAAAAGTCGTCATTTTAGGTGGGGGTACTGCGGGTTGGTTATCTGCAGGCTTAATTGCTGCCCAACCCCACTTAACTCACAACGCACACATTACACTAATTGAATCGCCAGATATTGCCACTATAGGTGTTGGTGAAGGTACTTGGCCAACCATGCGACAAACCTTAAAAACCATCGGCATTAGCGAAAGTGAATTTATTCAACGCTGTGATGCGTCTTTTAAACAGGGTTCACGCTTTGATAGCTGGTGCGACGATGAAGGCGACGCACATTATTATCACCCATTCAGCTTACCGGTGGCTTATCAGCAATTAAATATTGCACCTTACTGGTTTGCCAACAAAGATGCCGTGAGTTTTAGTCACGCAGTGGCAAGCCAAACCTACTTGTGCGATCACCATAAAGCGCCGAAAAACCACTTACATAGCGCCTATCAAGGTGAAGCAAACTATGGCTATCATTTAGATGCTGGTAAGTTTGCCATACTGCTGCAACAGCACTGCACTACAAAACTAAAAGTTGAGCATATCGTCAGCCATGTTGAAAGCATCAATAGTGATGAGGATGGCTATATTAGTTCATTACAAACACACGATCATGGCGCTATCACGGGTGATATATTTATTGATTGCTCTGGCACCCACGCAAAGCTGTTACATCAGCATTACGGTATCGAACTAATCGAGCAACAAGATGTGCTATTTAACGACCGAGCAGTTGCCGTTCAGGTACCTTATTTAAACCCGCAACAAGAGATTCTTTCTTATACCAAAGCCACTGCTCAAGATGCGGGTTGGATTTGGGATATTGGCCTACAAAGCCGCCGTGGTCTTGGTATGGTGTACTCAAGCCGCTTTGCCAGTAGCGAAGATGCGAAACATGCACTTAGCAAATACATTGCAAAAACCCAGCCTGGCACAGAACAAAGTGAATTGAAATTTCGTGAAATCAGTTTTAACCCCGGCTATAGACGCCGTTTTTGGTATAAAAACTGTTTAGCTATTGGTATGTCTGCAGGCTTTATTGAACCACTTGAAGCCTCAGCGTTAGTCATGGTGGAACTTGGTCTTAATAATTTACTTGCCAATTTCCCCACTCATCGTGCAGCAATGCCGACACTGGCAAAGCGTTTTGATGAGCAATGCCATTATCGCTGGCAACGTATCATTGAGTTTTTAAAGCTGCATTATGTGCTGTCAAAGCGCACTAGCCCCTATTGGCAAGCTCATAAAGAGGCAAACTCAATTCCTGCGCAGCTGCAAGAAAACTTAGCACTTTGGCAATATCAAAGCCCGTGGCTAAACGACTTTGACCGCACTCAAGAGGTCTTCTCTGCGGCCAGTTACCAGTATGTACTTTATGGTATGAAACAACTACCACAATTCCCTGTACTTGCAATGCCAACGGCTATTATTGAGCACTTTAGTGCTAACCAACAACAAGCCAAACGCGGATTACAACAACTACCAACTAACCGCGAGCTGTTAAATCATATTCAGCAATTTGGCATACAACCTATTTAATCTCAGCATTAGGAGGCCCAATGGCCAATCATGTATTACTTGATAACATCAGCCATAAAGACCTAAAAGTCATCACCACACGCGGTGCTAACTGGGGCGATAATATTAGCTGCGCTACCGTATTTCCAAGTGAATTTGCTAAAGTCCAAGCAAATCAACCTATCGTATTTCGTAAGCACCCTCAAACAGGTCAATTCGAAGCCTTAGCTTTATTTGGTTTTGAAAATGGCGAGAACTTACTGCTTAACGAACAAGGTGAATTACAGCTGAGTTACTTACCACTGAGTATGCAGCGCCAGCCATTTTTAATTGGTCAACAAACTCAGTATAACAATGGCATTCCTGAGCAATCACTGGTGGTACATATTGATTTAGATAGCCCACGCATAAGCACACGCGATGGCGAAGCAATTTTTCTTGAACATGGTGGTAATAGCGATTATTTAAACCATATTGCTCAAGTACTTAACGCGTTACATCAAGAACATCAAACAATTAACCACTTTTTTGAGCGTTTACTTAGCGTTAATTTACTCGAATCTTTCAGTATTGAATATGCGGATAAAAATGGCGAAAAAGTCACAGTGAACGGCTTTTATACCATTAACCAACAGGTACTACACGATTTAACCGCTGAGCAACTTAAGCAGTTACAACAGCAAGGTGACTTGCAGGCTATTTATATGGTGTTGGCATCAATGGAAAAAATCCCTCATTTGCTTAATAGAAAATGGGCTCAGCAGTAATGTTTGCGGCTGCGCCAATAAAAGAATGCCAGGCTTCAAGCATTGCTGATCTTAAACCTTTTTTAGCTGAGCTTACTGAACCACTGGTAATAAGAGATCTCTGTGCTGATTGGCCCCAAGTGATTGCAGCTAAACAAGGCTCTAAAAGCGCTTTAGACTATCTTTTAGGTCTTGCCAATAATGCTCCGGTGCGAAGCTTTAGTAGCGAGGCAATTCATCATGGTCGGTATTTTTATAACGCTGATTTATCGGGGCTTAATTTTTCACAGCACGCCGATAGTCTTCAGGCTGTATTGCAAAAACTAGCATTAAAACTGTCGCAAACCGATAATGATTCGTTGTATATGGGTTCCACTGCAGTAGAGTATTGCGCTCCGGGCTTTAGCCTTGAGAACCCATTAATAGTGACCGATTATAATTGCCTTACAAGCCTCTGGGTGGGGAATCATAGCCAGATTGCGGCTCACTATGACAATGCCGATAACCTAGCTTGTGTTGCAGCTGGTGAACGCACTTTTACTCTAATGCCAACCGATCAGGTCAATAACCTTTACGTTGGCCCGCTGGAGTTTACACCTGCTGGACAAGCAATTAGCTTAGTTGATTTTAGTAACCCAGATTTGAGCCGTTTTCCACGTTTTAAAGAGGCTCTTTCAAAGGCTCAATCAGCTACCCTTACCCCTGGCGATGCTATCTATATACCTGCTCTATGGTGGCATCAGGTTAGCGCGACCAGTCCATTTAATGTATTAGTAAACTATTGGTGGCGACAAGCCCCAGAGTATTTGGCAAACCCATTTGATGCCATGCTGCACAGTATGTTGGCGATTAAAGACTTACCAAACGAGCACAAGCAGAAATGGCAGCAACTATTTAATCATTATGTCTTTGCTGATGATGTGGATTTAGCAAGCCATGTAGCTGAGCCTGTACAAGGGATATTAGCAGATATCGACGAAATAACAGCGAGAAGGTTAAGACAGCTATTACTACAAAAGCTCAACCGATAGAATGAACCAAAAGCCAGCTGATACAACGAGTTCGGCGATGTATCTGCAGGCTTTTGGCTCATAATTTACTTACCCTTTATTTGTACTGCAGATGGCTGTGTAGTTGCACAACCAATGCCTGTTTCAATATTTTTACTACATTGAAAAACACGTACATAATCGACCAGCATTTGCTTAGGGTAACCCGCAAAATCAACGCCTTTGTCATTCACATTTGCAGGCCAGTTTCCGCCTACAGCAAAGTTAAGGAGTAAGTGAAAACGCTGATCAAATGGAGCAAACCCCTTATTTTCTATAAACGAGCCGTCTTGTTGTTGTGATGTTGAATACCAATGGTCGTGGTGAAATGTCGCATAATGAACATCATCAACATACCAACGAATTTCATCTTGTTGCCATTCAAGGGCATAAACATGAAAATTATCAGCCGGGTTATCTGCTTCGCTGAAACGATAAGGCGTACCACTGTAGACATTTTCTGGCGCAGGACCACCGTAATGCAAAGTGCCGTGTACGCGTGTCTCAAGGCTACCTGTTGGCGCTGTTTTGTCATCAGTAAGGGTCTTTAGATTCACAGCTTCCATGATGTCTATTTCGCCTGAAGATGCCCAGCGGCCATAATGCCAATCAGTAGGTAACATCCAAATCGCAGGCCACGCCCCTTGTCCTGCAGGCAATTTAGCGCGAATTTCAAAACGGCCATATCGCCAATCAGCTAAGTTTTTAGTACGTAAACGTGCAGAAGTAAAAGGCTGTGTTGCCACCTTTTCTCGCTCAGCATCGCTGCTTACTTCATCGCGATTATGTAAAGGCCCAGTGTATTGCTCTTGCCGAGCAACAATATGCAATAAGCCATTTTTGACAAAACTGTTTTCACTTCGTGCGGTGTAGCATTGCTGCTCATCATTACCGCCACCTCGACAATTGACTTCATGTTGCCACTTAGCCAAATCAAGAGTATTTTGTGAAAATTCATCTTGCCAAACTAACTGCCATCCATCACCTAAGCTAGCTTTGACAGGCTCAGCAGTTTGCTGACAGGCGCTAAGTACACCTGTTAGCAAAATAACGACATATGGTTTTACTGACATGAGACTGAAGAGTCCTGCGTGTGTGAGCTACTTAATGATAATTTAGCAATTGATACTTGCCATGCACCTTCAGTAGCTAACTGCCACGGTGAGAACACTTGCCCAAGCTGCACACCTTGTTCAGCAAAGCAGCTCAAATCAACGGTTAGCGTCTGCCAATCACTTGTACCTTTAACTTGTTTGCTAATATCAAATTGACCGTCACAGTTTTCACCACACTGCATACCTAGCATTAACGGCGCATCAGCAGCTTGATCTACTTTAATTTGCATTTCTAACTGACCAGCTTTTTCAACGTATGAGCGCAGATCCGACGGGAACGCCGCCATTAAACGAACAGCAGCTGCTTCCTTACCATTAAAGCTGATTGCGCGCGCATCTTCTTGCACGTCTTTATCAAAGGTTTTTACGCTAACAGCATTTAATGCTGCACGGCTGCTGGTCATAGCTTGCAGCTCAGAACCACTTTGCAACTGTAGTGACCATGGTGCTTTTACGGCACGTTCAAATAATACTAAGTCTTCTAATTTAGCAGAAACTTGTGATTTTTCGCTCAGGTCATCCGCTAATGTATTTTTATCTTGATAAGTTAAACCAAAGCCATAAGGCAGTAGTGGCGCATAATCTTTATCACCACGATTTTGGTTACCTACAGGATTATTTGGCCATGAAAAAGATAACTTACCTTTAAAGTCATGATTGATAGAGCCATCTTGCTTTTTAAAGATAACATCGCTAATTGCATCACCTTCGCTACCAGGTAACCAAGTTGCAACAAACGCATCACTAGCATTAAGCTCAGCATTCACCCACATTGGGCGACCACTAATAAATAGTGACACCACAGGAATACCCGCATCTTTTAACTTTTTAAGAAGTGCTAAATCAGTTTTATTACCGCGTTGATATTCAAGGTTATCTAAATCACCATTGCCTTCTGCATACGGCTGCTCACCAAATACTACAATCGCAACATCTGGCTTAGTCTCAAAGGCACCATTTTCATCGTATTGAACTTGCCCACCGGCTTGCTCAACGGTTGCTTTAATGCCATCAAAAATAGAGCTACCACCCGGGAAGTCACTATTTTCATTGCCTGTGCCTTGCCATGTAATCGTCCAGCCACCAGACTGCATGCCAATGTTATCAGCACCCTGACCTGCAACTAATACATTTGTATTTGGTGATAGAGGTAATAACGCTTGCTTATTTTTCAAAAGCACCAATGATTCACGTACCGCTTGTTTTGCAATTGCACGATGCTCAGCACTGCCAATAATCTCTGTTTTACCAGAAAGCGGACGCTTAGCTGGGCTTGGTTTATCAAACAAACCAGCGCGCATTTTTACACGTAAGATACGCGTTACCGCATCATCAATTCGGCTTTGCGCAATTTCACCACTTTTCACTTGCTTGATGAGGTTTTCGTATAGTGGTTTCCATGCATCTGTCGGAACCATATACACATCAAGGCCCGCATTTGCGGCTTGTGCACAATTGCCATTAGTACACCCCGGAATTTGACCGTGGCCGTTCCAGTCACCGACAACAAAACCGTCAAAGCCCATTTTGCCTTTTAACACGTCGGTAAGTAGATATTTGCTGCCGTGAATTTTTTCACCATTCCAGCTGTTAAATGACGCCATCACGGTTTGTGCACCCGCACCTAAGCCACCAACATAACCTTGCGCATGAATATCAAATAACTCTTGCTCTGATGCCGTGTTATTACCTTGGTCATCACCACCTTCGGTACCGCCATCGCCTAAAAAGTGTTTAACAGTGCTAATTACGCGCTTATCAGATAAGAAATCGTCATCAACCGCGCCTTGCAAACCTCTAACGATAGCTGCTGAGTAAGATTTAACAATTTCAGGGTCTTCAGAGTAGCCCTCGTAAGTTCGACCCCAGCGGTCATCACGCACAACAGCCACAGTTGGCGCGAACACCCAGTCGATACCAGTTACCATCACTTCTTGCGCTGTAGCAGCTGCAATTTTTTCGATTAGCTCAGGGTTATTTGTCGCACCCAAGCCAATGTTATGTGGGAATAATGTCGCACCAATAACGTTGTTATGACCATGTACTGCATCGGTGCCCCACATGGTAGGTATAGAGCTACCATCGAGCGAGTCATCTATAGAGGCTTGATACATTTTCTCAGCAAGGTCAATCCAGTCAGCGGCGCTGGCATGTTTGTCATTGTTAGGGAATGCTCCACCACCATTAAGATAAGAACCAAAGCCATATTTACGCATATCTTCAACGGTAATATCGCGAATTTCTGGCTGGATCATTTGAGCAATTTTTTGCTCTAGAGTCATATTTGTGAGTATTTTCGCAATTTTTGCTTCCATCTCTGGATTTGCTGCAATACCTGTTTCGATGTTTGGCCAAATTTCTTGCTCAGCGTTCACGTGTGTAACCTTGTCTTGCCCACTACAACCTAGCATGCTGACGCTTGCCATCATTAACGAACAGAGAGTGAATGTTTTTTTCAATTTCATTTTTTTCACCTATGATGATTGCTGAGTCTGAGTCGATACTTTTGAGCCAACCAGCGCAAAGTAAGTAATGTATAAGTAACATGCAATTGGTAAAAATAGCGCCATTTGCACACCAATAGAATCCGCTAAAATACCTTGTAATAGAGGAATAATTGCACCACCCACAATCGCTAAACATAAAATGCCTGAGCCTTTAGAGGTGTATTTACCAAGACCATGTAGCGCTAGGCTGAAAATCGTTGGGAACATAATCGAATTGCATAGACCCACGAGTAAAATTGCCCACATAGCAAGGCTTCCCTCACCCGTCATGGCAATCACAACAAGCATTACGGCAAGTAAGCCATGACATGCTAATACCTTACCTGCATTAAATTTTTGCATTACAGCCGCACCAATAAAGCGACCAACCATGGCTCCTGCGAAATAATAACTAATATAATGAGCGGCCTCTTTTTCTGCTAAACCCGCAATATTATCAAGGGTCAAAAAGCCCACTAAGAAGCTACCAATTGCCACTTCTGCGCCCACATACACAAAGATACCTACGGCGCCTAAAATTAAATGGCGATAACGCCAAACACTGCCTAAATCAACAAAGTCTTCTAAATCTTGATGAGCCGCTTCACTGTCACTTTCTTTACCTAGTTTTGGTAGCTTTAAAAATGCGAAGATAACGGCAAGTATTAATAAGCTTAACGACAACATTAAATAAGGTAGCTTCACTTCTTCTGCCGTGGCTTGGCTAATTTCAGATAGAATCAACCAACCACCAAAAATTGGCGCAACCGTCGTTCCTAATGAGTTAAATGCTTGTGTCATAGTCAAACGTGAAGAGGCTGTCTTTTGCGGACCAAGTACGCTTACGTAAGGATTTGCAGATACTTGTAAAATAGTGATACCTGATGCCAGTACAAACAAGGCCAGTAAAAATAGCTCATAAACATGGGCAACAGCGGCAGGGTAAAATAGTGCACAACCAACGGATGCAACCACCAAACCCACAACAATACCAAGCTGATAGCCAATTCGACTGACCAACTTACCTGCCGGAATTGACATCACAAAATACGCACCAAAGAAGCAAAATTGGATGAGCATAGCCTGCGTATAGTTAAGTGAAAACATACCTTTTAAGTAAGGGATTAATATGTCATTTAGACAAGTTATAAATCCCCACATAAAAAATAATGTGGTCAATGATGCCAGTGCGAAGTGTTGCTTTGGCATATCTGCTTGGCTTGAAGCAGCCGAAACAGGAGTTGATACATGAGCCATAATTTTCTTCTCTAGTTAATTATATTTATCAGTTTGTTACAGCAAAATTTGGTACTTAATCACTAACAACAAATAGCGAAATATGTTGCAACATTAAATGTAAGCGCTTACATTTATAACATATTAATCATATTTAGCAATTTATTTGCGGAAAAATTGTAAGCGCTTACAGCCGAGTCTAAACTCTAATCAGCTAAGTCTTACACTAACCCGAAGGACGCGTATCAACTGTGCATAAATCAATTTCACTGTTACCTGATTCACCTTTACTCAAACCCGAGTTCACTTTCGGTGTTGCAACAGCCTCATTTCAGATTGAAGGTGCACGCGAGCAACGCCTCGATTGTATCTGGGATACATTTTGTGAAAAGCCTGGAACCATCGCAGACCAAAGTCATGGTAATGTAGCTTGTGACCATGTTGCTCGTTGGCAGCAAGATGTCGAGATGATTGTAGACTTGAGCGTAGATGCTTACCGCTTATCTATTTCGTGGCCTAGAGTCATGCTTCAAGATGGCTCGGTAAACGAGCAAGGAATGGCGTTTTATGTTCAGTTATTAACAGCTTTAAAAGCACGTAATATTAAAACCTATGTTACTTTATATCACTGGGATTTACCCCAATACCTTGAAGATAATGGTGGCTGGTTAAATCGTGAAACGGCCTATAAATTCAAAGAATATGCCGAACTTGTGACTCGCCATTTGGGTCACCTGGTTGATTCATTTGCAACCTTGAACGAGCCTTTTTGTAGTGCCTATTTGGGTTATGAGGTGGGTGTACATGCACCTGGTATTAAATCACAACAGGCAGGTCGTCAAGCAGCTCATCACTTATTGCTTGCTCATGGCCTTGCCATGCAAGTATTACGTAAAAACTGCCCAGAAACAGAAGCGGGTATCGTATTAAACTTCAGCCCGACCTACCCTTTAACAGCCGATGATATAAAAGCCGCAGAACTTGCTGATCAGTACCATAATCAATGGTATATCAAAGCTGTTTTAGAAGGCGCTTACCCATCTTTATTTAATGATTTAGCTGATGAAGTTAAGCCCACTATTGTTGCTGGCGATATGGCGATAATTAGCCAAGCCGTCGACTTTATTGGCGTTAACTACTATACCCGCATACACTACAAAAATACCGCTGATGGCTGGTTTGAAGAAGCAAGCCTTGCGGGTGTACGTGTTACAGATATGGGCTGGGAAGTTTACCCACAAGGTTTAACTGAGCTTTTGGTATCACTGCATCAGCAATATGATTTGCCAAAAATATATATCACTGAGAATGGCGCAGCCATGGCCGACACGTTAGAAAACGGTGAAGTGAACGACATTGAACGTGTAGATTATTATCATACCCACTTAAATGCGGTTTGTGATGCAATTCGCCAAGGCGTCGATATTCAAGGCTACTTTGCGTGGAGCTTAATGGACAACTTTGAATGGGCGTATGGCTACGAAAAGCGCTTTGGATTAGTTTATATTGATTATCAAAACCAACAACGCATTTTAAAAGAAAGCGCAAAACAATATCGCACACTACTTAAACAGCGATAAAAATAACAACAATCGAGAACACACATGCTGACTAAAAGAGAAAAAATAGCCTACGGATTAGGCGACACAGCAAGTAATATCATCTTTCAAACAGTGATGTTATTTTTAACTTTTTTCTATACTGATATCTTTGGTATTTCACCCGCTATTGTTGGCACCTTGTTTTTAGTGGTGAGAGTCGTTGATGCAATTACTGACCCATTGATGGGGGCTTTAACTGATTCAACCCGTACTAAGTGGGGAAGTTATCGTCCCTACTTACTCTGGCTTGCCCTACCATTCGGGGTGATCAGTATGATCACCTTCACCACGCCAAACCTACCTGAGTCAGGTAAAGTAATATACGCTTTTGTTACTTACACTTTACTGATGCTGGTTTATACCGCTATTAATATTCCTTACTCAGCGTTAGGGGGAGTATTAAGTGGCGACCCTAAAGAGCGAGTATCTATTCAGTCTTATCGATTTGTATTTGGCATGCTCGGCGGCTTAATTGTCAGCGCCTGTACTTTGCCTTTAGTCAACTGGCTTGGAAAAGGTGACAACGCCACAGGCTATCAACTCACTATGGCCTTGATGAGTGGCTTAGGCGTCATTCTATTTTTAATTTGTTTTCGCTTTACCAAAGAACGCGTTGCGGCTCATAACAGCTCATCATTAAGCTGGAAAAACCGCATGAGCACGCTTTGGCAAAATGGCCCGTTTAAGGTGTTGTGCTTTGCTGCATTTATGCTGTTAACCAGTATGGTATTACGTACAACCCTTGCCATTTACTATGTAAAATATGTACTTGGTGAAGCCGAGCTAGTCACTTATTTTGTTACCATCGGTATGATAGGTAACATTCTTGGTTGTGCTTGTGCGAACCCACTGAGTAAACGAGTTGATAAGAAAACCGCCTATATTCGTTTGCAATATATCTCTGCAGCAATTAGTTGCGTGGCATTTTGGTTGCCTGGCAAGCAGCTGATACTTGCCTTTGTGGTGTACTTTTTATGGTGTTTTTTCACGCAAATGGCGACCCCTTTATTGTGGGCAAAAATGGCTGACACCATAGATTATGGGCAATGGAAAACTGGTGAAAGACTGACAGGCCTTGTTTACGCGAGCGTAGTATTTTTTATTAAGCTTGGTCTTGCCCTTGGTGGTGCAATTGCAGGTTGGTTACTCGCATTTTATGGCTATGAAGCAAATACCGAACTGAGTGAGCAGACACTTTCGGGTATCTTAATTTCATTTACCCTTTACCCTGCAATAGGTAGTATGCTTGTCGCTTTTATCATGAAAAGGTATATTCTTGATAATCAAACAGTTGAGCAGATCAGTGCCGACTTATCGTTAAAGCAGCATCCATAACTTTGTTTAGTAAGGAATAACATGCCCACCATTTATGAGGTGTCGAAACTTGCAGGTGTTTCCCTTGCAACCGTTTCACGAGTAATGAACAACAATGCAAATGTCAGTGATACCACCCGTAAAAAGGTCACTGCTGCAATGGATAAACTTGGCTATAGACCTAATTCAATTGCTCAGTCATTGGCATCAAATTGCTCTAACAGTGTTGGCTTATTGGTCTCTGAATTACAAGGTCCATTCTACGGGCCTATGATGAGTGGCATTGAAGATACCTTTCGTAATCAAGGCAAACATCTCATTATTGCTGCTGGTCATAGTGATGAAGAACGCGAAAAACAAGGCATTGAATTTCTGATTAGTCGTAATTGCGATGGACTTATTTTGCATGTTGAAGCAGTTAGCGACGAGTATCTTATTAAACTCAGTAAAGGTCGAACTCCCTTTGTATTGATCAACCGCTATATCAGTGAACTCAGTGACCGCTGTATTCTGCTTAACAATATCAAAGGTGGTTATTTAGCTGCTAAACATGTTTTAGAGCATGGTCATAAAAAAATTGCCTACATCAGCGGGCCTCTTTGGAAACAAGATGCCAAAGACCGCCTAGAAGGACATAAGCAAGCACTACATGAGTTTAACCTTGAGTTTGATGAAAACTTATTATTCCAAGGTGATTTTATGGAAGAGAGCGGCTATGAAGGATTAAAAGCCCTTCATCAACAAACGCATCCTTTCACTGCTTTGATATGTGCCAATGATGAAATGGCGGTTGGTGCCATGGCAAGTGCTAGAGATTTAGGTTTAACTTTACCTAAGCAATTATCGATTATGGGTTACGATAACGTGTTTTTCACCCGCCATGTTTACCCACAATTGACCACGGTTAACTACCCAATAGATGAAATGGGTCGTATGGCAGCGGACTGGGTGTTAAATCATGTTTATCAAAAACAAACCCCACCGCTACAAACATTATTTGAACCTGAGCTAGTAGTTAGGCATTCAATTAGCTGTCAATAAGCTCTGATAACAAGCCAAGATTAATCGGCTTTAAGAGGACTTGCTCAATCTCAAGAGGTTCGATTTTTTTAGGCTCTGGCTCTGCGCCACTAACAATAACTAACTTTAAGTTAGGGTGGCGCTGTTTAATTTCGCTTGCTAAATCAAGGCCTTCACCATCTGGCAAGTGCATGTCGAGTAAGACTTTATCAAAGTTTTGATCGTCTTTGAGTGTCGCAAGACACGCAACACAGTTTGGTGCTATTACCGTTTCAACACCTAAACTTTCAAGCAATAACTGAGTGATTTGCGCCGCATCACTGTCATCTTCCACCAATAAATAGCGAGTGCTCTGTATGGTCATTTCAGGGCTGTCATCTTGCTCAACCACAGGTTCAGTTTTACCTTCGCAAATATAATGATTTAGCACTTGGTAAAGCAACCCAGCATCAACAGGTTTTGCAATCATATCGTTAAAGCCAAGCGCACTTAATTCTGTTTTCACCCCTTTCATAGTGGCGGCGGTGAGGGCAATAATGGGCCCTTGATAACCCATTTTGCGAAGCTCAATAGTGGCTTCTTTGCCACCCATAACGGGCATATGCAAATCAATAAATACTATATCAAAAGGCTTACCTGCTTGCTCTGCATTAGCTACTTTTTCAATCGCTTGTTTACCGTTTTCTGCATATTCTACTTCTGCGCCAGTACTGGTGATCATATGACCAACCAGATTGCGTAAATCTTTTAGGTCGTCTACCACTAATACCCGCCCACTTGTTTTAAGCGTGGTTAGTTTTTGCTGAAAATCTGGGTTTGAATCAAAGCGAAGTACTTGGCGTTCAATATCTCGAATGTTGCCAGGGTAAATAGAAAGAGTAAACTCTGAGCCCACGCCTTGGGTTGACTCAAGTTCAATACTGCCTTGCATACGGCTCAGTAGTTCTGAACAAATTGCAAGGCCAAGCCCTGCTCCCCCCACATCTCGGGATTCAACATCAGCAATTTGTTCAAATGGCTTAAATATCAATGCTTGTTTTTCTGCTGGAATACCTAAGCCTGTATCTTTAATGCTAAAAAACAGCATTTCACGCTCCTGGACCCAAGCAGTCCAAGCACGAACGGTAATTTCACCTTGGTTAGTAAACTTAATAGCATTATTAATGATGTTAATTAGAATTTGGCGCAACCGAGTAGCATCGGTATTGATCACTAGAGGTAGTGCCTGTTGTGACTCAAAATTAAGAGTTAAGCCTTTATCAAGCGCTGAGACACGCATTAGGGTATAAACATCAGTCATTAAACTATCTAAATTGACATCACAGCAGTTTAGTTCAAGTTTATCAGCCGCTATTTTTGATAGGTCGAGGACATCATTGAGTAAGCTCAATAAGTGCTTACCATTTCTATAAATCACGCTCAACTCATTTTGGGCATGTAGATTTTTATCGCTGTGCATAAGTAACTCAGTGTAACCCAAGATGGATGACAATGGTGTACGTAACTCATGACTTAAATGTGCCAAGAAGCGGTCTTTAGAGCGGTTTTCTGCTTCGGCTTTTAAGCGCTCTACACGCTCATCTTCAACATCTCGGCGAGCTAAAGCATAACGAATAGCACGGGCAAAGCGGCTAGAGTTCATCTCACTCTTGACAAGATAATCAACCGCACCAGCATCAAGTGCTGCAGAATCGAGAGCTTCATCAGATTGCCCTGTCAGCATAATAATCGGACCGCGAAAACCGTTATCAACGGCCCGTTTCAGCACTTCTAAGCCATCAGAGGCACCTAAGCGATAATCTAACAAACAAATATCATGCTTGTTTTCGCTAAGCACACTAATGGCTTGTTCTGGGCAGCTTAACCACTCAACATCGAATGTATGGGAACCTAATTGTTCTAGGTAGTCGCAGGTGAGAATATAGTCATCTTCATCGTCTTCTACTAAGAGTAATCGGGTTACCTTATCTAACATTCTGGCTCCTTATGCCAATTAGCCTAATTAAGTATTGTCGCTAATCGGAATTAATCGTTTCGTGATGTTGGCAGCTCTACAAATTCTACCCAGTATTTTCCTAGTGTTTGCATCAATTCGACTAAACCTTCAAAAGTAACCGGTTTCGTGATGTATGATGCAGCACCTAAGTCATAGCCTCTAACCATATCTTCTTCTTGTTTTGATGTGGTTAAAATAACAACCGGAATGCCCTTCAAGTTAGGGTTCGCTTTGATTGCTTGGAGCGCTTCTCGACCGTCCATGCGCGGCATATTTAAATCAAGTAAAATCAAGCCCGGACGTGGCGATTTTTCTTTTTCACTAAATTTGCCTTTACGCTCAAGATATTCAAGCAGCTCTACACCATCTTCAACAAAAAATAGCTCGTTCAATACACGGCTTTCGGCCAATGCATCTTGGGTTAATAAACGATCATCTTCGTCGTCGTCAGCCATTAAAATAGTAATTGGTTTAACTTTATTAAGTGGCATTACGCCTCTCCTTGTAGTGTGAAAAGCGATGTTTCCACAGGTAATTTAATTGTAAAGCTTGCACCTTCATTAACGCGACTATTCGCCGTGATTTCTCCACCATGGCGTTCAACGATTCGGCGACAAACTGATAGGCCTATGCCTGTGCCCTTATATTGAGAGCGACCATGCAAACGCTGGAATGGTACAAATATTTTTTCTAGGTACTCTTCAGAAAAGCCAATTCCGTTGTCTGAAATAGTAATTATTTCCCACTCTACCTCTGCATTATGAACTTGACTAAACTCTTTGGTTCGCTGGTAACTAATGTTGATTACAGGCGGCACATTTTCACGCCTAAACTTCACTGCATTAGACAGAATGTTTAAGAATAATTGCAGCATTTGGCTTGGATCAGCTTGAATGTGCGGTAACTTATCGAGATTAACAGTGGTTTCAGATTCATTAACCGCGATTTCAAGATCATCAAGTACTTCTGCAACAACCTCATTTAAGTCAGTATCAGTAAAGTCTTTGCCCCGAGTCGTTACTCGTGAAAATTCAAGCAAATCATTAATTAAATTAGACATTCGCTGGGCTGCGTTTTTCATGCGATTAATATAATCAATGCCTTTTTCACCGAGATCATCTTTGAACATTTTTTCAAGGCGGTCACTAAAAGCTTGAATCTTTCGCAGTGGCTCTTGTAAGTCATGACTTGCAACAAAAGCAAATTCTTCAAGCTCTCGATTTGAGCGGCTTAATTCATCTGAATAGATGGTCAGCTCTTGGGTGCGCTCTGCTACTTTTGCCGCAAGGTTCTCATTTTGATTTTCAAGTTCAGCTCGGTACTTGGCTTGGTTACGCAAATTGATACGTGTTAACAAGAACATACCAATAATTAATAAAGTGCTAGTAACAGCTGTAATTGCAAATGTTAACTTAGCATCGTCTTTTATTTGCGAGAGTTTAGTGAACTGATCTATCTTGAAATTAAGCTCACGCATTTGAATTTCATCAACTGCTAGGCGAATTTCTTTATATAAATCGCGACCTTGGTTAGTTAATAACAAACTACGAGCCTTAACGTCTTTATTGGCTAAAGCCAGATCGGTCGTTTTAGTCATTACCGCAATTTTGTCATTTACTAAGTAAAGAAAACGAGCAATGCGATCTGCCTGACCCGGTATTTCTGAATGCAAACTTTTCACAAGCATTATCTGTGCTTGCATCGAGGCAATTGCATCATTGTAAGGCATTAAGTAATCTTCACGATCAGTGAGTAAATAACCACGTTGACCCGATTCAGCTTGCACCAAAGATAAGTGTAATCGCTCAATTGCTGTATTGAGCGAGTTCGTGTTATCTAGGCTGTTTTGTGTTTCAGTGAGCGAGCGAATACTATCAATAGCTAAAAAAGCGTTAGCCACCACGATACAGAGCACCACGGCAATAAAGCCAGCCCAATTGATCGCTATTTTTCCTTTTTGTTTGTGCATTTACTTCCTAATCTATGAGTGCTTAGTCAGCCCCGTGAGTGTCACTTATTTCTTGTAAGTGCTCACTACACTGCTGGCAATTAGCTATTATTTTATTTAATGCCTCAAGTGCTTTTTGCTTTGGCATATCATTTTCTAATACGAGCTTAACTAACTCTGCATTCATTGAAATACGGTTTAGTGGCGCACGGGCGTCGTGCACCATTTTTCGTAAAGACTCGTTATTATTCATAGCCATCCTTTGTTATTTATATTCGCCAATGCCTCCATAAGCATTTAAACGGTTATAAAGAGTTTTAGTACTGATCCCCAGCATTTGTGCTGCAATCGTCTTATTACCTTGTACTTTATCTAAAGTAGCGTGGATCAACTCTTTTTCAACTTCTTCAATAGTTTGCCCTGCAACAACTTGATTTGCTTGGCTCTCTTTATTCACTTTAGAGAACGGAGACTCTAATGATTCAGGCAAGGTAATAGCTGTGCCTTTAGGGTCACTCATAATAAAAGCCCGATGAATAGCGTGGCGAAGCTCACGCACGTTACCAGGCCAATCATGCCCTTCTAGCTCTTTGATTTGCGCTGCTTGCCATTTAAAGTCGGTGCCGTTTTCTTCATTGAGTTGCTCTAAAAAGGCATTGGCGAGCAGTGGAATATCTTCTTTTCGCTCACGTAGCGGTGGAATATCAATGGGGAATACCGCTAAACGAAAATAAATATCTTCACGAATAACATTGTTTTGCGCAAGGTCGGTTAAGGTGCGGTTGGTAGCAGAAATAACACGGCAATTCACTGCTTGCTCTTTGGTGCCACCCACTCGGGTTACTTTTTTGCTTTCAAGAACGCGTAGTAAGTTTGGTTGCATATCAATCGGCATTTCGGTGACTTCATCTAAAAACAAAGTACCACCAGCAGCTTGTTCAAATACACCCTCTTTGCGCGCAATAGCCCCTGTAAACGCGCCCTTTTCATGACCGAACAATTCGCTACCAATCAGCTCTTTTGAAAATGCACCACAGTTGGTTGCCACTAACGGACCATCACACTCAGTCGCATTATGAATTGCCTGCGCAACCACTTCTTTACCTGCACCACTTTCACCCATCAACATCACATTGGCAGAAGTGGCTGCAACACGCTCAATCATAGTATAAAGCTTCTGCATCACCTCAGATTCACCAATCAAGGTGCCAAAATGACGTTTTATTGCTGGTGTTGCTTTTTTCTTAGGGGCTGATTTTTTCGGGTTGAGTACACGCTCGATATCTTCGCGTTGTAAAGGTTTAACAAGATGCCCCACATTAGGTTCACACATCTCTGCTAGCTTACCTTTTACTGAAGGGTGCCCTGAAATTAATGTGACTCGAGGAGATTGACCTATTGCTTTTAAATGCTCAAGTAAATGAAGGCCGCTGCCATCTGGCAACATGAAGTCTAAAAAGACATGATCAAACGTGTTGTTTTCAAACCATTGCTCCGCTTCTGCCAAATTTGCTGCGGTATTTATATTATGCCCAAGAAACTCCACTATGTGACAAACTACATCGCTAAATTCACTGTCATCATCGACCAAAAGTACGTTCAACATATTCATTTCCTAAGCTTTTTTCACCATTCTACGCAAATTTTTTTCGAAAAGAAAACCAAACACGCTAGATACCTAAATAGTTCTTAATTCCAGTTATATTACCTTATTAGTTTCAATTTGGGGTAAGTATAATGAATTAAATGCTAAAAAAAGGTTATTATGGCGCATTCAATATTAAGCTGAGCTGTACTTGCGTTAATTTAAAGTTGTAATCCCATGAAGCTATTAAGAAAAGTAATTCACCCAAGTTTAAGTAATGACTATGGCACGATATTTATTCGTAACACTGCGCGCGCTATCGTATTAAAGGGTGAACAAATACTACTTTTATATACCGCCCGTTATGATGACTACAGCCTACCAGGTGGTGGAGTTGATGAAGGCGAAAGCATTGAGCAAGGGCTTCACCGAGAATTACATGAAGAAACAGGCGCACAACACATCCAAGTAAACCGACCACTGGGGTTATACGAAGAAATCAGGCCTTGGTACAAAGACGACTTCGACTGTGTTCATATCAAGTCTTATTGCTACTTCTGTGAAATAAGCGATGAATTTGCAGAGCCAAAAATGGAACATTACGAAGTGCAAAATGGCATGCACCCTAAATGGGTAAATATTTTTGATGCCATAGCACATAATGAAACCACTATGGCAATGAGTGATAAACAGGGATTATCAATTCAGCGCGAGACCTTTTTATTAAAGCGAATTGCTGACTCGCTTTAGTTTTATTTAAATGGAAAGCATGCTGTAACACTTTGAATATGCATCTATTGACATGTTTTCATCGCTTTTGGAGCGATATAAAAACGCCAAAGTCCTAGTAAATTACTCAATAAAAACACTGCTTCCATTACCACTGCTACTGGCGAGAAAATCAGAACATTATGTGTTAACCAACATAGTGTACCTAAGAGCATAAAAAGCCTTAGTAACAAATCTTTACTCTGAAACGAAGCATAAGTCTGAATTAAGGTCGCTGTTAGGGCAATAAAACTCACCCAAGTGTGCCAAGTAAATAGCACTGCGCTTATGCTCAAAAGCATAAATGCAATCATCACCCAAGTTTTGCGCGCAAAAATAAAGTAACCATAACGTAGTGCTGCGATCAGCATTAAACATGCTGCACTTAAGTTATCGAGCAGCATAAAGTGCACAGATGTGAGTAAAACAGAGCTAAACAAACAAGCTAAAATTGCTTGTCTTTGTTTAAACTGAAATGAAGCCAAATCGAGTAATGTGGCAATGGCCACTAAGCATTGAGATAAAATAAACATAACGACTCCTGAAAAATCAGCAGTGTAATGTTCACTGTTTTGCTGCGCCTTAACTTAAGTTAAGACGCCGCCTAATTCGTGATAAAGAAATAGCTGAGATCCCTAAATACATAGCAACTTCGTTTAAACTCAGTTGTTCAAGCCAGTGCGGTTTTTGATCCCGTAAATATTGATAACGCTGCTCTGGCGTATTCAGTAATAAAAATGCTTCTTTTGCTTCTTTAAATAGTAGCTGCTGACTAATCAGGTTATGTTTGATTGCTTGCCAGTCGGCTCTCTCGAGTAAAACTAAAGGCACCTTAATAAGCTCAGCATCACGTATTACTTTAAGTTGGTAAAGCGCAGGGGTTTTAGTTAACCAATTACCATAAAGCAGTGCAAATTCATCTTGAAAGTAAAACTCTTTACACTTTTGCACGCCTTGTGATGATGCATGTAATGCGCCAAGCACCCCAGACACAATTAAGTAACCAGCATCTTGTTCGTCGCCTTGTTGTAATAAAACATCACCTTTAGCGCAACGTTTTATAGAGCATTGCCCAGCAAGCTTGTTACGAAATTCACTGGCAAGCTGATGATAACTATCACCTAGCGGAAGTAACTGGGGATCAGTCAAGATTGCCAACCTTGCATTAATATCGTAGTAATTTGCTCTGCGTTAATACCTTCTCGAACAATAAAGCGCTCACCACACCAAAGCGGTGAAAAACCACTATCGCCTTTGGCTTCGGCTTTTGAGCGTAATGCGGTCATCGCAATCGACGCATAAGGAAAAGGCGGTGCCTGCTCTGGCATTGCACCTAACTCTTGCATGACTCGGTTGCGAACTCCTCGTGCTGGGCGACCTGAAAATAAGGTCGTCAATTCTGTAGAATCTGGCTCGGCCGTTTTTAATACTTCACGATGTAAAGCACTTGTTGTAGCTTCTTCACAAAGTAAGTAAGCACTGCCTACCTGCACTGCAATCACGCCCAAGGCTTGGTACTGTGCTACATCTTCAGAAGTACAGATCCCCCCTGCTGCAATAACGGGTATATCAAGCTCTACACACTCTCGTACTAATTGCACAGTAGTGGGTTGCAACGATAAATCCATCGATAAAAAATGCCCACGGTGGCCGCCTGCTTCAATCCCTTGTGCAATAATCGCATCGGCCCCATTTGCTTGTAACCAGCGCGCTTCATCTAACGTTGTGGCTGATGAAAGAACAGTCCCGCCCCACGCTTTGATCTGAGTAACAATATCCTTACTTGGCAGACCAAAATGAAAGCTGACAACAGCGGGCTTATAGGGCGCGATAATATCTATCACTTGTTGATTAATTGGCTGACGAGAAGCATTACGGGTTAATTGTGAGGCATCTACATTTAACTCTTCAAAATAAGGTGCTAGCACCCCATGCCAAGCAGTTTGCTGAGCCAATGTATAGTCAGGTGTCTGATGACAAAAGAAATTAAGATTATATGGCTTATCAGTATTCAGGCTTATGTAATCAAGTTCTGACTTAAGCTGCTCTGTCGAAAGCATAGCACAAGGCAACGATCCAAGCCCCCCGGCTTCACAAACAGCCACAGTCAGCTTAGCATTTTGCACACCCGCCATCGGCGCTTGAATAATTGCAAGTTCAGTATTTAACACAGAATTTGTCATTACGTATTCCTTGTAAGTTTTGCAGCCTGTTGCAGTATTTACATAAAAAGAGAGCGAAGCAAACACAAGATAAAAATAAAGTTATTACAAAACAAAAACATAGAAAAATAAAAAACAGGTATTAGCTTTGCAGACTCTCTCCTACAATTTTGTAAGGAGATAATGATGACTGATACTGTTACTACAATCAATCCAGCCAATGAGCAAACTTTAAATACTTATAATCTACTGTCACTTCAACAAGCACAAAGTGAGGTTGAACAATGCCATCAAGCTTTTTTAAAGTGGCGCACTACATCACATGAACACCGTGCAAAATTACTTAATCAACTAGCAGAAGTGATTGAGTCTAATCAGCAAGAAATAGCACAACTGATGACAGATGAAATGGGCAAGTTATATCAACAAGGTCTTCAAGAAGTTGAGCTGTGTGCTGCAATTTGTCGCTACACCGCAGAACAAGGGCCTCAAGTGCTTGCTGATGAAAAGCGAGATATGCAGGACGGTCATGCAATTATTAGTTACCAACCAATTGGTGTGATTTTAGGTATCCAACCTTGGAACTTTCCGCTTTATCAGGTTATTCGATATGCTTGCGCTAATATCATGGCGGGTAATACCACGGTGCTAAAACACGCTGGTAATGTATTTGGCATGGCCGAAAAGATTGAGCAAATGTTTTCACAAGCAGGCTTTGATGATTATTGCTTTAAAAACTTACTGATTGACGGCAAAACTGCAAGCGAGCTAATTGCGCACTCAGCTATTCGTGGGGTGACATTTACTGGCAGCGATGAAACTGGCAAAAAAGTTGCTGAGCAAGCTGGCAAACAAGTGAAAAAAACCGTCCTAGAACTTGGCAGTAATGATGCTTATATCGTACTTGATGATGCCGATTTAAATACTGCCATTAGCGCATGTACACAAGGTCGTTTGATCAACAATGGGCAAACCTGTGTAGCAGCAAAACGTTTTATTGTTGTTGATGCGTTATATGATGATTTTAAAGCCTTAATTAAAGAACAATTTGAGCAAGTTGTGCTTGGCGATCCAAATGATGAAAAGACAACGCTCGGTCCAATGGCTCGCAAAGATCTGCGTGATAAACTGCATCAACAAGTTACAGACTCAGTCAATGCTGGAGCTAATATTATCACCGGTGGCAAGGTTGCTGAGCACACCGGCTTTTACTACACCGCTACCCTTCTTGAGAATGTTAAACCAGGAATGCCTGCTTACGCTGATGAATTATTTGGCCCTGTCGCATCACTTATCAGAGCAAAAGATAATGCTGAGGCAATGCAAATCGCTAATGACTCTCGCTATGGCCTTGGCGGCGGTATTTTCTCAAAAGACGAACAGGCAGCCATTGAGCTTGCAAAGCAGCACTTTGATACTGGTATGGTCAATATTAACGGCTATGGTCTTGCGCAACCAAACTTGCCATTTGGGGGGGTAAAAGACAGTGGTTATGGCCGTGAACACGGCGGATTTGGGTTACGAGAATTCGTTAATATTAAAACCATTATGGTCAACGATTAAAATAAAAAGGGCTCATATGAGCCCTTTTTTACACCACTTCACTTAATTAAGAGATCAATTTTAAGGTAATAGAAGCTCGTTGATAGCAGGCAAAAATTTAGTTATTTAGTTTTTCTAAGTCAGAAATTTTTCATGTAGGTAACGAGTGGGTTAATCACTCAAAGTGATTAAGTATTATTGCGGGTTGGTATTACACCTAATATTTATTACTCTTTAAACATTGGCACTTGCTGCTTGGACGCAGCAGGCATTTTCAACTCATCAATCGCTTCCTCTTTGTCTATTTGTTCTAGCTGTTTTTGATTAGCTGAGTCTGGGTTATAAACAAGCTCTGTAAGTAGGGCAAAATGGTCAGAGCCATATTTTTCCAAACGCTCTATTCGCTTGACACTGAACTCATTACTATGAAAAAGATGATCAAGTGGCCAACGCATAAAAAAGTAACTTGCATGAAAGGTGTTAAAAAACCCGCGCCCTTTACGTGGGTCCAATAGACCGCTGATACGCATAAACAAACGTGTGCTGCGTGACCAAGCAACATCATTTAAATCACCAGCAACGATACAAGGTCGCAGTCTGTTTTTAAGTGCTTTCGCTAAAATAATGAGTTCAGTATCTCGGGGGCACGAGCTGTCCTCCTCTGTGGGGCTAGGGGGAGCTGGATGAATAAAGTGCCCTTGTACTTCTACGCCATCGGCATCTTCAAACAAAATATGAATTGAGGGGATATCGCTTTCTATAAGCTCACAAACTTGCTGTTGTTTGATTTTAAACTTGCTGTACAAGTGCATGCCATAACGATTATCTTTTGGGCAGTAAACACGATATGGGTACTCTTGCTCTAAACTGCTCAGTTTATTTTGCCAAGTTTGATCAGACTCTAACGTAATGAGGAAATCAGGTTGGTGCGTTTTAACTAAGCCAATGAGTTTGTCATATTCAGTGTTCGACATCAGTACATTTGCCGACATGATACGAATACTGTGCTTATCGCTTTTATTGCTTGAGGCAACTTCTTTATTAGCTAGTCTTGTGTAAGGGTAAATCCATCCGACTTGCAAAATCAGCACAATGATACTTGCAACTGCGCAACCAATAAAAAGCCATGAATCAGTGGTGCTAATTAAATAACCTGCCGCAATTAAACTCGCACAAGCAAGGTAAACCACTTGCAAGCGAACAAAATCACAACTGCGAATTAGATAATGTTGGGAGTATGAAAATGGCAAGATTGAGACCACTAGCAGCATGGCCAATAGTGAACTCAATCCATAAGTCATGATCGATGCAAACAAAATTAGCGGCTCAAAATAGAAATAATTTCTCGGGTGTCTTCCACTAAACGCACGACAGTACCGTCGACTTGAATTGAAATTAGACCATCTCTATCTCGTGATTTAATCACTTTACCGCGGCGGTAAATATCACGATCTAGGATATCGCCTTTACGTAATTTTTTTTGCCAACCAGGTGGTAAATCACCACCATTATCAAGTTTTTTTTCAAGGCCCGGCGGGAGACTTTTACCTTTATCCTTATCCTTGTCTTTTGCAAGTGCGCCAGCCGTCACTAGGCTTAAACCTATCACTGCAACAGTTAACAATGCTTTCATGCGAGTGTTCCTTCTATTAGTTTCAGTTAAGCGTAGCAAGTTTTTCTGAACTGGATATGAAACAAGCAAAAAAAAAGCCGCTAAGCGGCTTTCGACAGGATTAACGATGGCGAGTGACAATTGATAAAATCTCTCGCGTATCGTGTACTAGATGAATCAGGCGATCGTCGATTTCGATGGCAATAATGCCATTTCGGTCACGACGTTTAATCACTCGACCATGGCGATATATATCACGGTCAAGAATATCACCATGATGATAACGCTTATACCAACCTGGTGGTAAGCCACCACCATGCCCTACTTTTTTGTATAAACCGGGTGGCAAATCACGATAGCTGTAGCGGTCATATCGATCATAGTAGCGATCATGTTTGTCATGATGATAATGCTTGTGGTGTTTCTTATGTTTGTGGTGCTTTTTATGCTTTTTACGTTCGTGTTTTTGTTCGTATCTATCATGGTCACGATCATGTTTCGCGTTTGCTTCCATAGGTATCAAACTTAAACCTAAAACGGCAACTGAGATAGTAATTAATTTATTCATAATAGAGACCCTTAACGTTTGCTCTTGGTAAAAAGCCTAACGTTTTAGCCTGAATCATAGATGAAGGGTTACAATTTAAAAACGTAACTATTTACATATCAACACATTAGAAAGCCAATCTTTACATTTCTTTAAACTTCTTTGGCACTATTTATGAAAAACTGGGTCTGAGTTACAGCTCCGTTTGCATCGTTTGTCGTTATATTTACCAACGCAAACAAACGCTTCCTCACTACATAATAAGGATAATTTATGAATGCACTAAAATGGTGTTTGATATTTAGTATTGCTGCACTTACGGGTTGTAGTGCCATAATGAGTCAATATGGAAATCAAAAAACGCAATCAAGTTCTTTGGTTGAGTACCTTTATCCAGATCAGCAAGACAGAGCTGCCCATCAAGCGACCATCCCAACCTTGAACTTACCTGCCACTGTAGGGATTGCCTTTATCCCTAACAAGTACAATGGTGGCTTGCATCATAGTGACGAAGTGGCACTGCTAAACAAAGTTAAAAAGCAGTTTATGCAATATGACTACATAGACCGCATTGAAGTGATCCCAAGCACTTATTTAAAAGGCGGCGAAGGGTTTACCGCATTAGAGCAAGTATCTCGTTTATATGATGTGGATATTATGGCGCTTGTTTCGTACGACCAGGTGTCGCAAAGCTTAGAAAATAACGCTGCATTTTTATATCTAACTATTGTTGGTTTATATGTGATTCCGGGCAATGAAAACTCAGTACAAACCTTTGTAGATACCGCCGTATTTGATGTAAAAAGCCGAAAAATGCTGTTTCGCGCTCCAGGTATTCATAAAGCAGAGCAACGCAGCACAGCTATTGGCATAGATGAAATGGCAAAAGAGCAGTCGCTGGCAAGCTTTAATGGTGCCGTTGATGACATGATCACAAATCTCGATGCTGAATTGGCGCAATTTAAAACCCGCGTAAAAGAAGAAAAAGTAGCCAATGTCACGCACAGAAATGGTACTGGCGGCAGTAGCTTGTTTTGGTTAGTTGCAGTACTGGCAGGTTTTGCAGTGCATCGCCGAAGCTCATAACAGACAAAGTTATTAATCGCGAAAGCTTTTACCCATCCTAAAAAGCAGTTACCCTTTGGTTTTTGTTGTACCTAACCAAAGGGTTTTCATGAAGTTGTCGATACTCTCAGTGCTTGTGAGCACCTCATTATTTAATCAACAAGCCTTTGCTAATAATGAACTAGAACATATTACAACTACGGCCTCGCGTAGCGAAGTGTTGTCAGATCCATTGCCTGTTGTGGTCAGCAGTATTTCACAAAAGCAACTGGCGCTTATCGCTCCAACTCACATTGAACAAGCCCTTAAACAGGTTGCTGGTGCTAATCTTCAACACGGTAACGGCCAAGAGTATTTACCCGCTTTACGTTCGCCTGTACTTTCTGGTGCAGGAGCCTGCGGCGGCTTACTTACCGCTGAAGATGGTATTCCACTTCGCGCAGCTGGTTTTTGCAACATCAATGAATTATTCGAAGCCCACACTGAAATGGCAGAACGCATCGAAGTACTGAAAGGGCCTGGCTCTGCTCTTTACGGTTCAAACGCAGTACATGGTGTAGTCAACGTGATCACCCCAGATACAACCTATGACCACAACCAACTTGGTTTTGATTACGGATCGTTTGGCTACACCCGCTACAAACTGGGCACTGGCCGTGATTTTGGCCAGCAAGGTTTAGGCATTAATGCCACGATCACCCGAGATACGGGTTACCGTGATGACGAAAGTGTTGACCAAGAAAAGCTATCACTGCGTCACCGTTTTGATGGCGAAAAACTAAGTGTAAGTACAGGCCTAACCTACACTCACTTAGATCAACAAACTGCAGGCTACATAGAAGGCTTTGAAAGTTATAAAGACGAGCAAATAGCACAGTCTAATTTTGATCCAGATGCGTTTCGTAAAGCGCGTTCTTTACGTATTTGGTCAAAACTAAATTGGACACAAGATGAGGCTAACAACTTTACCCTAACGCCTTATATCCGCGACCAAAACATGACCTTCTTTAAGCATTTTTTACCGGGTACTCCCCTTGAAGAAAATGCTCAGCAAGGTGTTGGCCTTCAATCAAGCTGGCAGCATAAGTTAACTGGTGCAAGCCTCTTAACAATTGGCTTTGATGGTGAGCTGACAGATGCTGATTTTTTACAATATCAGGATAGCCCGACTCAAGGCTCAGCGTTTTTAGTCGCCACCGTGCCTCAAGGTAAACATTACGATTATCAAGTAACTAGCACCCTATTAGCACCATTTGTTAACCTTGATTGGCAGCTTGATGACTTACTCATCAGTCTTGGTGGTCGATACGAGCGTATGCGCTATGACTACACTAACCATATGTTGGCTGGTCGTACAAAAGAAGATGGCACAGCATGCGCAATGGGCGGGTGCCGTTATTCTCGACCAGAAAGTAGCGTAAATAGCTTTACGAACTTCTCGCCAAAGCTTGGTTTAAGCTATCAATATGCTGATAACCAGTTTATCTACGCCAATGCTTCAGAAGGGTATCGAGCACCGCAAGCGGCAGAGCTTTATCAATTACAACGCGAACAAAATGTTGCAGATCTTAACTCTGAAATAGCTAAAAACCTCGAGCTTGGTTTAAAAGGTCAACAAGCACAACTGCATTATGTATTTAGCATTTATGCAATGAATAAAAAGAACACCATTTTCCGCGACAGTGATTTTTATTATGTCAACGACGGCCAAACCCAGCATCGTGGTGTTGAGCTTGAATTAGCCTATGCCATTACACCAAGCTTATCGATGCAAATAGCCGCAAGTCATGCCAAACACACATATAGTTATAATCAGTTACTCGGTGGGGTTAATATCAATGGCAATCTCATTGATACTGCACCACGTAACATTGCAAACTTACAGCTACTTTGGCAAGCAAACGATATAACACGTGTTGGACTTGAGCTGCATACCACCAGCAGCTACTTTACTGATCCTGAAAACCAGCATAGTTACGAAGGCCACTCATTAGTTAACTTAAGAGCAGCATGGCAGCTAACACCTAACTTTACCCTTACTGCACGAATAAACAATTTAACCGATGAGCACTATGCTGAGCGCGCAGACTACACCACATTTAGTGGCGACCGCTACTTTCCGGGTAGACCGCGCAACGCCATGATATCAGCAAGCTATCAGTTTTAAGTAACCGTTTTATTTGGTGAGCTATCTCATAGTTCACCCACGCTGTTTAGTGTTTTGGTATGATAAAAGTACCTATAGCTATCTTTCCAAACAGCGTGTCATCTTCTCAAAACGTAATTCGTAACCTTCTATTAGTACTGGGCATTTTTCTAATTGCAGCCAGTTTACGTGCTCCTATCACTGGGATCGCACCTGTACTTGAACAAATCATTGAACAATTTCAGTTAAGTGCATCACAAGCCGGTATGTTGACTACTTTACCTTTAATCGCGTTTGCTATTGCCTCCCCCATGGCGGCGAGCCTTGCTAAAAAGTGCGGTCTTGAAGTATCGCTGTTCATTGCCCTTGTGCTTATAGGCGTAGGAGTCGTATCTCGCGTTATTGACTCAGCCACAGTGTTATTTATTGGCACTGCAGTGATTGGCGTCGGTATCGCGATTGGTAATGTGTTATTGCCAAGCCTGATAAAACGGGACTTTCCCCATAAAGTGGCTGTTATGACGTCTAGTTATGTTTTGGCAATGGGGATATTTGGCGGAAGCTATTCAGCAATAATCATTCCGCTGGCAGAATATAAAGAACTTGGCTGGCAATTAGCCCTCGCCAGTTATGCCCTATTAGTTGTACTGGCTACTGTTGTGTGGTTACCACAACTTAAGCAACATACCATGCCAAAAAAATCATCTGTGCCAAGTAGTACACAAAGCAAAATTTGGCACTCAGCACTTGCTTGGCAAATCACTTCACTGCTCGGCTTTAACTCATTTTTCACTTATATCATGCTAGGTTGGCTGCCCAGCATTTTAATAGAGGGTGGTCATAGTGCGCAGCATGCTGGTGCTTTACAAGGCGCCTTTCAAGTTGCCTCCGCCCTGCCAGGGATTGTGCTTATTCCGCTACTTGCCAAATTAAAAGATCAACGTATTTTAACTTTAAGCCTTGCGTTACTTGGGGCGCTTTGTTCACTTGGGTTATTAGTTGCACCTAGTTTCGCGATGTTTTGGTCAATCACTCTAGGTTTTTGTTCAGGCGCATGTTTTATTCTAGGTTTATCATTCGTAAGCCTGCGAACTCAAGACTCAATGCAAGCCGCAGCTTTGTCGGGCATGGCACAATGTATCGGATATTTATTGGCTGCAACCGGCCCTATTATTGCGGGTGCCTTACATAGTTATTTTAATAATTGGGAAGGAGCACTTTGGCTGTGTATTGCATCAAGTCTACTGTGTGCTTTGTTTGGTTATTTAAGTGGCCGAAATCTAACTATCGGCCAACAACAAAAAGGGGCAGCTAATTAGGTGCGGTTTCAAAGATACTCATATCACTTAGGTTATCGAGCCAAGGCTTATGTGAGCGATACCAAATATGCGCTTTAGGGATAAGCTCATCAGCTTGCTCTACAGCGCCAATACGTAAGCCATAAATACGCTCACCTGCACCTACAGAAGTCGCGTACAAGGCTGTACCACAGTTACCACAAAAGCCTTGCGCACGCTGATTACCACTTTCGGCTATTTTTATATATTCTTTTGGCTCAGCACCTGTAAAGGTAACCCCATCTGGCACAGACACCACAACAGTGCGAAAAGGCGCACCCGAGATAATTTGGCAATCTGTACAGTGACAGTTAATCACTTTATTTTCATCAACTTCTGCATTGTAAGTTACCTCACCACAATGACAACGACCTGTTACCTTCATATTAAATTCCTTGTTGAGATGACTGCTCTTTTACTGGGTAGTGATTGGCATGTTTTAAGCTTTGTAAGTCATTAAAACGTACCCCATGCTGGGCCATAATAGGATGTATTTTTTTGCTGATCAATTGCCTAATGTAAAAAGGCTGATTCGGTACAAAATGGTGGATTGTGTGTGTGCGACCAAAATCAAAACAAAATAATTGAAACGGTAAAAACCAGCGACTGGTGATCACATGCGTTTGTTCTAGCAAATTATTTACACCACCATAATAATGCATTGAAGATGTCACCAAGTTAAGAGACGTTGAGCGAATGATATTAGGCACGATAAGTACCACCATTAAGAATTCAGCCCCAGTAAGTAACTCTACTCCCCAAGCGGGTAATGTAAATGGCTGCACAAATTGCAGAGCATAGTAAGCAATTACCCCATAAAGAGTCGCAAAATACGCTGTTGCAACAGGAAAGCCAGCATTAAAAACTCGTAAAAACTTAAAGCCACTAATTTCTTTATTAAATCGCTTGGTATTAATTAATAAACCTAGCAAGCCATCAGTGATAACCAACACCCTCAAAAATGGTGATTTTATGCCATTGCCCACTAAGCGCTCCTCTAAATCTTGCGAGGTGCCGGATACTTTATGGTGATGTAAGTGAATTTTTCTGCGATACCAAGGGTTAACCGTATTTGGCCGCATTAGCCACACGGTTAGCATCATCAGGTTATGTGTAAAAGGACGATTACTAAAATACTGCTTATGGATCAGATCATGTTCAAGTTCATGCGATATCGAGGTAATAAAAGCAGCCAAAATGATACACAGCCATGCAGGAATAATAGCTAAATAATAGAGTGTCGCAACGCCGAACAGTGAACATAACGACACGAGTAGAATAGCCATAGCAATCGTATTTTGCTGATTAAGTATAGGATAAAGCGCTCTTAGCGACTGCTCTTCAGCCTTAATAGCTGAAACTATCGTCTTTATATTTTGTTTCGCAGTTGATTTTGACATAGTAAGCTTTTACTAGCAGGTTGATATCAAAATCATACCGTAATTACCTACTGCGCTCGAGGAAATTGCGTTAAAAATGGCAGTATATCGCTTGCTGGCAATGGCTTTGAAAAGTAATAGCCTTGGATATAGTCACAGCCAGCTTCTGTTAGTACAGCCAATTGTTCGCGTTCTTCAACCCCTTCAGCAACAACTTTAATACCCAGAACACGACTCATTTGAATAATTGATTTGACCAGCGCTTCGTCACCTGAATCAACATGTACTTCATCTATAAAAGACTTATCTAGCTTAAGTACATCGACAGGAAAACGGCGTAAGTAGCTAAGAGACGAATAACCCGTACCAAAATCATCTAATGAAATTAAACACCCTGCTTGCTTCAACTGCCTTAACACATCTAGATGATTGGTATTTTCTGGAGCTAAAACACTTTCGGTTAATTCAAATGAAATTTGGGATGGTTTAACCCCTTGGCTTTTAATAATCTCAAGCCATGTATTACGCTCAGGGTTATACTCAGTAAACTCAAATAAAGAACGGTTTACGTTAAAAACAACGTTTTCATAACCTTTTGCTTCTAACTCTTTTACTTGCTGACAAGTTTTAGTCAACACGAGTTCACCGAGTGGAATAATCACCCGAGACTCTTCAGCCAAAGGAATAAACTCAGCAGGTGATAGCCATTGGCCTTGATTATTCCAGCGGACTAAACTTTCGAATTTAGCAACTGTGTTATTTTCAATATCGATAATAGGTTGAAAATACACTTCAATATCATTGTTTTTCACAGCTTGGGTAAGCTGTTCTACTAACAAATTGTGTTTTTTGACCTTGTTATCCATCTCTTTACAGAAAAACAGGTACTCATCACCTGTTTGCTTGGCATTTAAGGTGGCAAGTTCAGCTTGGCGTATTAAACGACGGGCAACCTTTTCAATTTTATAATTTGAAGTAGCCGTTTCAGTTTGCTCAAATTGACTCATTCCCAGCGTAACTGAAACCTGCTGACTAATTCCACCAATCGAAAAAGGTTCAACAAGTAACGCGGTAATTTGTTTGCAAACATGCTCAAGTTCACTAACGTGCTGATAAGTTTGTAAGATGGCAAAGCTATCACCATCAATACGCGAAAAAGCACACTCTTTAAAACTGCCATTAAGCCGTTTTGACAGCTCGCATAGTACCTTATCACCAAACGTTAAGCCGTAGACTGTGTTGATGTCTTGAAACTTATCAACATCGAAGTAGATCACTGCTAAGTTAGTATTCGCATCATCTTGGTAAGACAAAGACGATATTAGCTTGCATAAATACTCTTTAAAGTAAAAACGATTGGTTAAACCGGTGAGTTGGTCATGGTTTGCGTGAAAATAGATTTTCTGTTCAGCTTCTTTTTTCTCGGTGATATCCAAAATAAACGCAACATAGCAATCTTCACCATTATTTTGCATTTTGGTAATAGATAAAAATTGCGTATACAGCTTACCTTGTTTGGTTTTATTCGTTATTTCACCAGACCACTTACCCTCTGTATTAATTTGATGCCACATCGCTTTGTAAAAATGTGGATCATACTTGTTTGAGCTTAAAATTTTTGGGTTTTGCCCTAATACTTCACTCAGCGAGTAACCGGTCATTTCAGTAAATGCCGTATTTGCATAAGTAATATGTACATTATGGTCGCAAATAAAAATCGCTTCGTGGCTTTGCTCGATAAGTTGATTTGCAAAATCAAGTTTAGCAATAAAGCGGTCTTTTTCGATTTCTCGCTGAATAAGACCTGTAAATAACGAGAAGAAAGACTCTATTTGCATCGCATCGTTTATTTCATGCTGAAATAGTGCGACAAGAATAGTATCTGTTTTGCCAGATATACTTTGTAAAGGCACACCCACATAGGCTTCTATGCCCATATCAACAAGTAACTGATCGTTAGGGAATAGCTGCTGAACTCCAGAGCTGTAACTTGAGATACTGCCACACCTTACATCGTTGCATGGCGTACAGCGGATATCGTAGCTGATGTTTTCTACAATTTCGTCATGCTCAGCCAAAGCGATGGTTGTCGCATGCAAAGTCGACTCATCAACTTGAGCTAAAAAAACATGAGAAGCACCAAGCACTTCCGATAAAGACAGGCATATTGCATTATAAAAGTTTTCACTTTTTAAATTTGAAATACTTTCAACTATACGCTTTAAGTCGTATGTACCCACGCTAAGTTACCTTACCCGATATTGTGCACTAAGTGATTGACCTCACTTATAGTTTAGAAAACAAATTGTATTATAAGACGCATGCAAACACCATCGTACTCTAGTCTTAAACGGTTACTTTCCAAGCAAATAAGCACACATTTTTCATGGTTATTTGTAGATCAAACATAGTTTGAGCTTGGTCGGTTATAAATAGAACAAAAGTTGCTTTAATAGTGGTGGAGTTGGTACTTAAATTTGAGTTATAAGCTCTGGGTCCTAGGTTCTGGGTACTAGGCGATAGGCGATCACTCGGCTGATAGCTGATAGCTTTCAGGCATAAAAAAACCCTAACCAATTGGCTAGGGTTAAAAAGTGGTACCAGTAGGCGGACTTGAACCGCCACGCCCGAAGGCAACGGATTTTGAATCCGTCATGTCTACCAATTCCATCATACTGGCTTCATTTTTCTTTAACCTTCTAAACACGAGAAGATAAAGAAAAACCACTTTAGAGCAAAAGCTTTTTAAGCTGCTTTTGTCTCTATGCCAAGCATTATACAAAGAATAGGTAAGGCAGCAAGCGTTTTATGCGGTGCCACTACTCAACCGCACAATAATTAAACAAGTTGTTAACTTTAGAGTTTTGGCATCATTCGTGAAACAATAGCCTGACAATCGATGTCATGACTAAGACAGCCGTACTGGCTAAAACTCACTTCATTTAGACGACTCTTCACAAACGCGTCTGCAATAAGTGGCTCGCCAAATTGTAATAGCGTTGATGCTTGCCAAAGTAGCGCAAGCCTTTCAATTATGCGTCGAGCATGCATTTCGAGATTCGCGGCATCAGTGAGCATTCGTTGTAGTTCATCTAACTTTGTCGCGTAGTCGAGGCTCAAACTGCGTGCCTTTTCAAGCTCATTCATAAGCACCTTCAGAGATTCAGGCTCACGATTAAATACACGCAAAAGATCAAGGCACTGAACATTACCAGAACCTTCCCAAATTGAGTTAACAGGTGCTTCTTTATAAAGTCGACTGATAATGTTGTCTTGCACATAACCCACGCCCCCAATACATTCCATAGCCTCATAGGTCTGCTGCACCGCACGCTTACAGATCCAGTATTTACCTATTGCAGTGGCACTGCGTACTAATGCAACTTCATTGCTATTACCTTGATTATCAAGAGCATGTGCAATACGCATGGAAATAGCAAGTGCAGCTTCAGCCTCGATAGCTAAATCTGCCAGTACATTAAGCATTAGTGGCTGCTGGTGCAGGTTTTTACCAAATACACTTCGCCCTGAAGTGTGCCATATCGCTTCTTTCACAGCTTGCAACATCAACGAACTTGAACCAAGCATACAATCATAACGAGTCAAAGCGACCATTTGAATAATAGTTGCAATGCCTCGCCCTGGCTCTCCTAGCAACCAGCCATGCGCGCCTCTGAACTCTATTTCAGAGCTCGCATTCGATTGATTACCTAACTTATTTTTTAAACGCTGAATATACATGGCATTTTTCTCACCAGTTTCGAGCCAACGCGGCACTAAGAAGCAGGATAATTGGTTTTCATCAGTGTTAGCGAGTACTAAAAATGCGTCACTCATGGGCGCTGAGCAAAACCATTTGTGCCCAGTTAAAGCATATAATTGCCCTGCGCCACTTTCATTAATAGCTGCGGCTTTAGTGGTATTGGCTCGAACATCAGAGCCGCCTTGTTTTTCGGTCATCGCCATACCTATAGTGACACCCTTTTTTTCAGACCAAGGCTTATTATCTGGGTCGTAATGATTTGCCATTATTTTAGGTAGCCACATAGCTGCGATATTTTCTTGGCTGGCAATAGCTGGCACACTGGCAAAAGTCATGGTTAATGGACAGCCGGAGCCCGGATCTGCATGATTGTGCAGCACTGCCATCACAGCTCTTACAACATGACTCCCGGCTTTTTGTTGTTGCCAAGGCAATGCGCAGTGACCTTGCTCTATGGCATGCTGCATCAGCTCATGATAGCTTGGATGATAGTCAACTTGGTCTATGCGTTCGCCAAACCGACTGTGAGTCGTTAATTCTGGTAAGTGTTTGTTTGCTAAAAAACCAGCTTGCAGTAATACGCCACCCACTTGCTCCCCAAACGCAGCTAAATGCACAGTTCCCCACTGCCCTGCAAAACGGTTTTGCCAATACTGTAATACGGTATCAGCCTCGTAGGCATTGTAGTTTTCAAGTGGTTTGGGTTGATTAAATACCTGATGGGTTTCGCTTTGAGAAACGGCCATAATTGTGTGCTCATTTTTTATTATTTTCTCAACTATAGCAGGTCAGACCTGTTTGTCGACTTGCTAAACGGCCGTTAAGTATTTCTTGTTTGCGAAGGACTTTGCTAAACTACTGCGCAATTTAATTGGATGAGATTGTTTATGTCAGCTGAGTTTCCACGTGCCGGTTTCTGGCGCCGCTTTGCCTCTTTAATCTACGATACCTTGGTTATCATTGCCTTTGCTATGCTGACTACCGTACTGTATTTATTAGCTGTTCAAGGGCTAATTTCTTTAGACTTACTAAGTATTGGTGACGCTGAAGATGTATCCGCTTTCATTCAAAATTCACCATTATTGTATGGCATTCGTAGTGCGTTATTGGTGATAGTGAGTATTAGTTTCTTTAGCTACTTCTGGGCTAAAAGCGGCCAAACAATTGGTATGCGGGCATGGCGTTTGAAGGTGCAAACCCTCGATGGTCAATTAATTAGCTGGCAACAAGGTGCACTTAGAGCCATTACTGCGCTATTAGGTTTAGGTAATTTAGTGGTGTTGGTCGATTTTAAAAATAAGCGCGCATTGCAAGATTACATCGCAAAAACTGAAGTGATCACCCTCACCAAAGAAGAAAATAAACGTATTTATCGCTCACTTGATTAAGTGATTAAGCAACACATCAAGTACAAAAAAAGCGTGGCAACAAACCACGCTTTTTTGTGCATTTTAAACGAGCATTACACTCGTTTATTCAATAGATAAGTAGCAAACCCTATAAACAGTAAGCTTGGTAACACAGCACCAACCACAGCTGGAATTTGATAAACCATCACCACAGGACCAAAAATTTCATTGGTTAAGTGGAAAGTAATACCTGTTATTACACCCATGATGATACGTGCCCCCATGGTTACTGTGCGAAGCGGGCCGAATATAAACGATAAGGCAACTAACAACATAACGGCTATAGATACCGGTTGCATAACCTTACGCCATAAAGCTAACTCATAAGTGCTGGTGTCTTGCTCATTTTGCTGCAAATAACCTAAATATGACCAAAGCCCAGTAAACGAAAGCGCCTCGGGCTTCACTGATACAACTCCTAACTTTTCAGCGGTCAGCTGCGAGTCGTAAAACTCTTCCTTGTGCTGTTCAGTACTGATCTGCTCAGGTGTGATCACCACCTTATTCACATCACGAAGTAACCAGCCATCTTTACGATTTAATGCCTCTTCAGCCTTTGTGATCTGAGTAAGTTGCAACGACTTATCAAAGTGATACATATGCACGCCACGTAACGTACCTTGCTGGTCGACATCTTCGATATTAATAAAATTGCTGCCATCTTTTGCCCACACACCTTGCTTGGCATTAAAAACATCACCACCATAAATTGCTTGATTGCGTATTTCTTTTGCCTTGAGCTGTGCTTCAGGGGCGCCCCATTCACCAAGCGCCATCATACAAATCGCCATAAACATAGCGGTTTTCATAACTGAAGTAATAATTTGCAGACGTGACATACCCGCGGCTTGCATTACCACCAACTCACTGTTGGATGCTAAAGCGCCAAGACCGGTCAATCCGCCAATCAGTGCAGCCATAGGAAAGAAAATAACCAAATCACCCGGCATGCTGTATATGGTGTAGATCAGCGCGGTTGCAATATCATAGCTACCACGACCAACCGATTTTAACTGCTCAATAAACTTAATCAGGGTACTAATACCCACCAGTACCATTAAAGCAAAACCGGTTGTTTGAATAATGCTGCGGCCTAAATACCAGTCGAGAGTTTTCATCATATGCTTAGCTCCCGCTTAGTCACAATTGACCTTAACCATGCGCCGAGCGGACGACCTTTAATAATCAAGAAACCACCAATAAACAAAGCTGATAAATGAATCCACCACAAGCCAATTGAAGGTGGGATTTTGCCATCTTCAACTGCAAATTTAGCGGCATTCAGTAAAATGAAATACCCTAAATACAAGCTGATTGCGGGCACCAATTTAGCGAATTTACCTTGGCGCGGATTCACCACACTTAGCGGTACTGCTAATAAGGTTAATAATGGAATTGAAAGCGGGATAGCTAAACGCCACTGCCACTGTGCAATGGCTTCAGAGGTTTTCATTTTGAATAAATCAAGCGTTGAAATAGCTTCTAACTTACGGCGCTGATGTTCAATTTCTTGATCTTGAATTTGCACACTGTAACCATCGAACTCTGTTAAGTTTAACGCAGCAGACTCGCCATCTGTTTCGTAGCGCTTACCATCGTTAAGAACAAGTTGCTGTTCACCGTTTTCTTGCTCAATCACCACACCACATTCTGCATACACCAAACGTGCTAAGTCACCTTTTTCACGATCGGGTAGCTGAGCAACAAATACTTTATGTAGCTCTTTTCCGCTATTTTCGATGTTGTGAATAAAAACAACCGCTTTTTCGTTTCCAGTTTGCTGAAAACGCCCTGCACGAAGTGCCGATAAGCCAGCATCCGCTTTTGCTTGCTCTTTTAATTGATATTCTTGTTCACTGGCCCATGGCGCAACATAAAGTGTCAGCGCCCCAGCTAAAACAGCCATCGCAGTACTTGAGATAAGTGTGACACGAACCACGTACCACTCACTAACACCGCAGGCTTTGAAAACAGTCATTTCGCTGTCGGCATAAATGCGACTGTACGCCAAAATAATACCCAAGAAGATACTCAAAGGCAGTATAAGAGAAGCTAGTTGAGGAAGTTTTAGTGCAATCATCGAAAGCACAAGTTTAGCTGGAAGACCCCCTTCAGAGGCGTCTCCTAAGATAACGACAAACTTTTGAGACACAAAAATAGTCATCAAAGTTAAAAATACGGCGACCTGCGACTTGAAGACTTCAGTGGTCAAATAACGAAAAATTAGCAATGCTCGCCCCTGTTAAACATCGAGTTTCACTGGAATAGTAAGGAATTTTGAGTAAACTAGTTATTTTACTCACTTTATTATATGCCATCAAAGTTAAATATCATACCTAGCAAGAACATATAATCTTGCATAAATGGTGCAGATGGCGTCTATTATGTGATATTGATATTCACATTAAGATAAAGTTCAAAAACACATAAATAGAGTCATAGTTTATGTACTAAGATTAGTGCTATTAAACTAAAAAATGTAAGAAAGGACTCGAAAAAGAATTTCTTACCCTTATAAACTAAGGTTATACGACTCAATATCAGGAGTAACAATGGAATTTAGCGTAAAAAGTGGTAGTCCAGAAAAGCAACGTAGCGCATGTATTGTAGTAGGCGTTTATGAGCCACGTCGTTTATCCCCCATTGGTGAACAATTAGATAAAATCAGTGACGGTTATATCTCAAATTTGCTACGCCGCGGTGACCTTGAAGGTAAACCAGGCCAAGTATTGCTATTACATCATGTACCAAATGTACTGAGTGAGCGTGTGTTGTTAGTCGGTTGTGGTAAAGAGCGTGAGCTTGATGACAAACAATATAAACAAATCATCTCAAAAACGATTAACACGCTAAACGAAACCGGTTCAATGGAAGCAGTATGCTTTTTAACAGAGCAACACGTTAAAAGCCGCGACACCTACTGGAAAGTGCGCCAAGCAGTTGAAACAACTCAAGACTGCTTATACACCTTCAACCAACTGAAAAGCAAAAAGAGCGATCCGCGTCGCCCACTTCGTAAAATTGTTTTCAACGTGCCAACACGCCGCGAGTTAACAATTGGCGAAAGCGCCATTGAGCATGGCTTAGCAATCGCTGCAGGTAGCAAATTATGTAAAGACGTTGCCAACATGCCACCAAATATCTGTAACCCTGCGTATTTAGGGGAACAAGCACAAGAGCTTGCTAATAACTTCGATAATGTAAGCGTTGATATTATTGGTGAAGAAAAAATGGCTGAGCTTGGCATGAATTCATACTTAGCGGTTGGTCGTGGTAGTGCTAATGAATCAGTTATGTCAGTAATCAACTATCAAGGTGGCGACAAAGACCAATCACCTATCGTATTAGTAGGTAAAGGCTTAACCTTTGACTCAGGCGGTATTTCAATCAAGCCTGGCGAAGCCATGGATGAAATGAAATACGATATGGGTGGTGCAGCGGGTGTTATTGGTACTATGCGCGCATTGGTACAAATGCAGTTACCTATCAACGTTGTCGGTGTTTTAGCCGGTTGTGAAAACATGCCAGGGTCAAATGCTTATCGCCCTGGTGATATTTTAACAACGATGTCAGGTCAAACAGTTGAAGTGTTAAACACTGATGCTGAAGGTCGTTTAGTGCTGTGTGATGCCCTAACTTATGTTGAGCGTTTCGAACCAGATACTGTTGTCGACGTAGCAACACTTACGGGTGCGTGTATTATTGCTCTGGGTTCACATGCAACGGGCTTACTATCTAACCATAACCCACTTGCCCATGACCTACTTAAAGCGTCTGAGCAAAGTGGCGACCGCGCATGGCAGCTTCCGCTATGGGATGACTATCAAGAGCAACTTGAAAGCCCATTCGCTGATTTTACCAACTTAGGTGGTCGTGCTGCAGGTACGATTACAGCAGCATGCTTCTTATCTAAATTCACCAAAAAATACAACTGGGCGCATTTAGATATCGCAGGTACAGCATGGCGCAGCGGCGGTAAAAACAAAGGTGCAACTGGTCGTCCGGTTCCTATGTTAACCCAGTATTTGTTAAACCGTGCGGGCATAAGTGAAGCAAGTCACGATTAAGCCTTGTCGAAAGCTTAAAACTAACCCTAAATAAGGCGCCAAATGGCGCCTTATTAATTGAAGCAATTCGCGTTCTATGTCAAAATCCCTGCTTTGATCTGTGTATCTGTGGGGACGAAAGTCACTATGAATATGAACGCACAATTTTACGTTCTAAAACAAGATGATAGTGTCCACCAAACGGCAGACGCTGTTTTCGATCTTGCAGCCAAAATTGCTGCTGATCAGTATCGTCTAGGTCATCGCGTATTTATTTACGCCGATAACACCGACACGGCCCACACAATCGACGACATTATTTGGTCATTTGAACCAGATAGTTTCGTACCTCACAACTTACAAGGTGAAGGCCCTAAAGGTGGCGCTCCGGTTGAGATTGGTATGACTCCACCTGTCGGCAACAGAAAAATATTAATCAACTTAGCTGAACACCTACCGGATTTTATCCGTCGTTTTCAGCAGGTTTATGATTTCGTACCCGTTGAGCCAAATGCTAAACAAGCCGCCCGTGAGCGGTTTAAAAAGCTTCGCCAACTGGGCGCCCATATTGCAACGCAAGAAATTGACATTTAAGCATTTATTTAAGGTTCTGTGTAATGGATAAAACCTATAATCCGCAAGATATTGAACAGTCTTTATACCAAGGCTGGGAAGAAAATGGCTACTTTAAACCGTCTGGCCAAGGTGACGCATACTCAATTATGATCCCGCCACCAAACGTCACGGGTAGCTTACACATGGGCCACGCGTTCCAAGATACCATCATGGATACGCTAACGCGCTTAAAGCGTATGCAAGGCAACAACACATTATGGCAAGTAGGTACTGACCACGCGGGTATCGCAACACAAATGCTTGTTGAGCGTAAGCTTGCTGCTGAAGAAGGTAAAACACGTCACGACTTAGGCCGTGATGCATTTATCGATAAAATCTGGGAATGGAAAAACCACTCAGGCGGCACGATCACTAAACAATTACGTCGTTTAGGCGCTTCTGTAGATTGGGACCGTGAGCGTTTCACTATGGACGAAGGCCTTTCTGAAGCAGTTAAAGAAGTATTTGTACGTCTTCACAAAGAAGATTTAATTTACCGTGGTAAGCGCCTAGTTAACTGGGATCCTAAACTACACACAGCGATTTCTGATCTTGAAGTTGAAAACAAAGACAAACAAGGTCACATGTGGAACCTACGTTACCCACTTGCTGATGGCGTAAAAACCAAAGATGGTAAAGACTACATCATTGTTGCGACAACACGTCCTGAAACAATGTTAGGTGATTCAGGTGTTGCTGTTAACCCTGATGATGAGCGTTACCAAGACCTAATCGGAAAAGAAATTTTACTGCCTATCGTAAACCGTCGTATTCCAATTGTTGCCGATGAGCATGCAGACATGGAAAAAGGCACAGGTTGTGTGAAAATCACGCCTGCCCACGACTTTAACGATAACGAAGTGGGTAAACGTCACCAACTACCAATGATCAACATCTTCAATAAAGATGCTGCTGTATTAAGCGAAGGCGAAAGCTACACATTCGACGGTAAAGAGCTTGAGTTAGATGCGCCAATTCCAGAGCGTTTACACGGCCTTGACCGCTTTGATGCTCGCAAAGCAATCGTTGCTGAATTTGAAGAACTTGGCCTACTAGAAAAAATCGAAGATCACAGCCTAACGGTACCTTACGGTGACCGTTCTGGCGTAGTAATTGAGCCACTTCTTACAGACCAATGGTATGTTCGCGTAGCACCTCTAGCAGAGCCTGCGAAAGAAGCAGTTAAAAATGGCGATATTAAATTTGTACCTCAACAATACGAGAACATGTACTTTTCGTGGATGAACGACGTACAAGATTGGTGTATTTCACGTCAGCTTTGGTGGGGTCACCGCATTCCTGCTTGGTACGACAACGAAGGTAACGTATACGTTGGTCGTGACGAAGCTGAAGTACGCCGCGATAACAACCTTGCTGATGATGTTGCACTTAAACAAGACGAAGACGTTTTAGATACTTGGTTCTCATCTGCGCTTTGGACTTTCTCAACGCAAGGCTGGCCGGCAAACACTGATGATTTAAAAACTTTCCACCCGTCTGACGTATTGGTAACAGGTTTCGACATCATCTTCTTCTGGGTTGCTCGTATGATCATGATGACCATGCACTTCATCAAAGATGAAGACGGCAAGCCACAAGTACCATTTAAAACCGTTTACGTAACTGGCCTTATCCGTGATGAAAACGGCGATAAGATGTCTAAGTCGAAAGGTAACGTACTTGATCCTATCGATATGATTGACGGTATCGACCTTGAAAGCCTGGTTGAAAAGCGCACTGGTAACATGATGCAGCCACAACTAGCGAAGAAGATTGAGAAAAATACCCGTAAAACATTCGAAAATGGTATTGAAGCACACGGTACAGACGCACTGCGTTTCACCCTTGCGGCAATGGCTTCAACGGGTCGTGATATCAACTGGGATATGAATCGTCTTGAAGGTTACCGTAACTTCTGTAACAAACTATGGAACGCGAGCCGTTACGTATTAATGAATACAGAAGAGCAAGACTGTGGCTTCGCTACAGATGCTGAAAAACAGTACTCACTAGCTGATCGTTGGATTTTAGGCCAATTTGAAGCAACTGTTAAAACCTATACTGAGCATCTAGAAAACTACCGTTTTGATCTAGCAGCAAACACCATTTATGAGTTCACGTGGAACCAATTCTGTGACTGGTACCTAGAGCTTACTAAACCAGTATTGTTTAAAGGTAACGAAGCACAACAACGTGGTACTCGTCATACCTTAATCACAGTATTAGAAAGCCTACTACGCTTGATGCACCCGTTAATGCCTTACATCACTGAAACGATTTGGCAACGTGTTGCGCCACTTGCAGGTATCGAAACTGCCAACACTAGCATCATGGTTCAAGGTTTCCCTCTTTACAATGAAGCAAATGTTGATAGCCAAGCGATGGCTGACCTAGAGTGGGTTAAGCAATTCATTCTTGCTATTCGTAACATCCGTGGTGAAATGGATATCAGCCCAAGTAAGCCTCTATCTGTATTGCTTGCTAACGCATCTGATGAAGACAAGCGCCGCTTAACGGAAAACGAAGCATTCTTAGCTTCTCTTGCTAAGCTTGAGGAGTTCACGCTACTTGATAACAAAGACGATGCACCAGCGTGTGCAACTTCGTATGTTGGCAACCTTGAGATCATGATCCCAATGGCTGGCTTAATCGATGTTGAAGCTGAACTTGCTCGTATTGCGAAGCAGCTTGAAAAAGCAGAAAAAGGCTTAGCACAAGTTCAAAACAAGTTAGCTAACGAGAAGTTCGTAAATAACGCACCAGAAGCAGTGCTTGCTAAAGAGCATGCTAAACTGGCTGAATTTACAGATGCGAAAGACAAACTATTAGCGCAAAAAGCGAAAATCGAAAGTCTATAACTTACAAGTAATTAAGCGTGATATAAAATCACGCTTACAAAAAAGCCGCGCTATGACATTGTTATAGCGCGGCTTTTTAATGCTCTGTAGCAGCGACTTTACGTCGCGTCACAATTAAAATTTGTAGTTGTACTGAGCACCAACTAGTACTGCGTGACCTTTTGATTCATATTCCCATGAAACATCTTGGCCTAAAGAAGCCGCTAAGCTGTCTTTTTCTGAGAAGTTCTGTGTTTTACCACGAAGGATACTTACACCTAAATCAACATTTGAGTTTTCACTAAATGCGTAGTTACCACCAAATGAGAACCAAAAACGATCTGTATCAGGGATAGAGATTGAAAGGTGTGATTGGTCTGCTGGCGACTCATCGTAGGCAATACCTGCACGAAGTAAAAGTGCATCGCTGTATTGGTAGTCAGTACCAATAGAGTAACGCATTGAATCAGAGAAGTTCTCTGCTTTAGAGAATACTGGCGTTTCTTGGCTTGGTGTATAAGCTTCTAACTTTTGGAAGCTGTCCCAACCAGTCCATAAGATGCTGTAATGTACACCAAGCTTCTTATCAATTTGGTGTGAACCCGAGAACTCAGCAATTGCTGGTAAAGTTAATTTTAACTCACCAGGTACTACAGTACCCGCTAAGCCGCCAACAGCTGCTGGAAGTTGGTTTGAGTACTCACCTTCAAAGTCGATATCAGTTTCGCTACGGTAGTTAAAACCAAAACGACTGTTTTCGTCTAACTGATACATTGCACCAATATTCCAACCAAAGCCGTAGTCGTCACCTTCAAGGTGAGCGATTTGCGTGCTAGCTGGTAAACCAAACGGGTTAGTACCTGCATTACGAACAACTTTAGCATCTGCATAAACATAGTTTAAGCCAAGGCCTAGACTGAACTGTTCATTAATTTTGTATGAAGCGCTTGCATTCATGTTAATTGTAACGATTTCAGTTTCACCTGCGATAGAACCCGCTGCGTAATCGTCTTTAAATTCAGTTGAAAGACCGAAGTTTGAAAAAGCACCAAAGCCTAAAGACACTTTGTCGTTTAAAGGCATAGTGAAGTATCCTGCAGGTATAAATGCAGATGGAGCGATACTATCATCATCGATAGAGCTTTTATCTAAGCCGTACGCAGCACTTTCACCTTTTAAGCTTACATCTGGAATTACCGCAATACCTGCAACTGAAATTTGCTTGTCTTTGAATAAAGACATAAGTGCAGGGTTACGAGCAACAACAGACGCGTCATCAGCAACAGCTGCTTCACCAGCGTATGCACGACCTAAACCTGATACGTTTTGCTCAGCTAATTGGAAAGCTGCAGCAAAGCTGTCAGCAGAAACAACAGCAAGTGATGCTGCAATAAGTGTTTTAGTGAACTTCATAAATCTGTGTCCTCTTGCAAACTTGTGCGAAAGCTAATCCAACAACGAGGGCAACCTATTAGTTAAGCATAAAAGATTAGCGCTGTATGTTGGTATTAGATGTTTTATTCTAATAATTACAAACTTTCGAACATTACCTTAATTAAGATCAAAAAACTGTAATTTTTCGTTATAATTAGGTAAAAAACCGACATTTTAACAACAAGATAACAACTTATTAAAACTCATCAGAGGTCTGATTACAAAAACACCAAGTGATAGTAGTTATCATTTGCATTGACATCTATTTCACGTCCTATTAGACTAAAAATAAAGGTTTTTCTGTAGAGCTTGAGTATGGAAATCGCATTGATTATTGCAGCACTGATATTATGCGGTGTCAGCGTTCATTATTTTTGTAAAGCAAACTATTGCGCTTGTACTAAAGCAGGTGATTGCGATAACCCAGTTAATCACTATTGGCTAGGTGCTATGCTGAGTGCTGTTTTATCGCTTCTATTCTGTTGCGTGGCCTTACATGTGGAAAAAGGCTCTTTGCTTTGGTTGGTATTAATGACAAGTTGTTTTAGTGGTGCATTTATATCAGCAAAACGCAGCGCCAAAAAACGCTGTATTAAGTCTAAACAAGCAGATGCTCTTTTAACAAACGAGCCAAATTAAGCTGATAATCTAATGGTTTGATGCTAGCCATAATTTTTAGTTCTTTTTCTACGCTTAGATCGACATCTTTAGCTGTAATATGGTGCTTGTGCTTAGCATTATAGAAAACCTTTATCTTTGGCTTAATAGGATTTTCGTGGTTACCTTCCATAACTAGCGCTAAGCGCTCATTGTTTAACTTAACGATTGTGCCAACTGGATGCACACCCAAGCATTTAATAAAACGTTGTACTAATTCAGAATCAAACAATTGTTTATTAGCAAGTAAATAACGCAGAGCTGAGATTGGCTCTTCACCCATTTGATGAGGTCTATCTGCAGTCATCGCATCATAAACATCAACAATGGCCATCATTCGTGCTGCGCGACTAAGCTTTTCAGCAGCAATACCACGTGGGTAACCTGTACCATCTAAACGCTCATGGTGATTTACTATCATATCGAGCATTAATGGTGTAATGCCCTTTTCACCTTTTACTAAGCCAAGGCTCTGTGCCACATGCTTTTTAACAACTTGCATTTCATTGTCATTCAAAGCGCTTGGTTTAGATAGTACACCTTGTGGCATTTTCGCTTGACCGATATCGTGCATCAATGCACCCATTGCCAGCTCTTTAATTGTCTTTTCTTTGTAGCCTAAATACTTGGCAAACACACTCACCAAAATCGCGGTGTTGATCATGTGCCGCCAGTTATAAATATGCTTATCTTTGAGGCGAGTTAAAATAGTTAATGCATTGTGATTACGAAATACCGAGCTGACTATATCAACGGCGATATCATCAAGCACCGATACATTCATTTTCAAACCCGATGTAATATCAGAGTAGAAACTTTGCAGTTTTCGGCTATGTTGTTCGTAATGCACGCTGGCTTTTAGAAACTCTTGTTGAACCGTGATCCCTTGCGGTGATCCATTAGCTGCAGGCTTTTGTTCAACTTTTGGTTTAGCTGGTTCAGGTTTTGGTTGGTATTTTTTAGGCAGTGCAACATCGCTTTGTGTAAAGTCGATGAGTAGCTCTTCAACCCCCTCAGAGATCAGGCGTTGAATAATTGTTTTATCACGCACTAAACCACGTGTTTTGATCTTAATACTATTTACATGCTCTTGTTGCTTACTGACACTGTCAACAAACATCCCTGGTACAAGTTCGGCAATGGGTAAGGTAATAAGCATATGTGAGCTTAGCGCATAAAAATATCGAGTTTTTTATTATCGCTAATTGATTACAAATGTCTATAGATTGGCTAGCGAATACGAAATAGGTATGAGTTAGAAAGGAGGAAGTTAGAAAGTTTCTAGGGGAAAGTTAGAAAGTAGCAACTCGCTAACTTTATCCCTGAAAGCTGACAGCTCTCTAGCTGTTTATTCCTGAAAGTAAGTACCCCAGCCGTCGTATTCAACACCTGTTTGCTGAGCAAGTGCTTCTAGCTTATCGACATCTTCCATAATAGCTTCTACGTCAAGCTCACACTCAACAACCACGTCAAAGCTCCATACTTTCTCGCCGTCTTCTAGCTCAAGTTCAGCTGGCTCTTCAACATCGTAGCCTAGTTTAAAAGCGGCTAAAGCTGCTTGCTCTAACTTTTCAAAATTTTCGCTAACAAAGTGGTGTTCCACTTCATAAAGTACTTCAGGATCTGAGCCATCTTCAAGTAATGAAGTAACGATGTCTTCAGTAATTTCGCGCCAATTTTCCATTATTTGTTTCTCACTTGAGCATCTAATTCAGTTATTTTAGCAGCCATAATCTGATGAACATGTGAAGCATGGTCACGAGCAGATACGTCTTTATCAAGATAAATCGGCGCTAACATTTCGAGGTAAATTGTACCATTATCCCAGCGATTTAGCTTAATAGTTTTGTGCGTTGTACTCATACAAACTGGCACAACGGGCACATCAGCACTCATTGCTGTGTGAAATGCCCCTGTTTTAAAAGGTAATAAACCACGACCATAGCTTCGTGTGCCCTCAGGAAACATCCAAACAGATAGACCTTTTTGTTTTATTTTCTCAGCTGATTTAGAAATTGTGCCTGCGGCTTTTGAACGATTTGCACGGTCAATCAATATGTTACCCGATAACCAATACAGCTGACCAAAAAACGGGATCCATTTAAGGCTTTTTTTACCTAGGCTTACGCAGTTCTCTGGCACCATGGCAGGTAAAGTGAATAGGTCATAGTTATTTTGATGATTTGCCACATACACAGCAGGGCCTATATTTTTTGGATCATCGTGGTATTTAAGCTCAAGTTTTACACCTAAAATTTTAGCTACCTTGCAAAACCAACCTGAAATAATATGTACATTATTGGTATGAAATGGCTTAACAATACATAAGAGCAAACCAAACACACAGCTTAAAATTATAAATAAAGCCATGAAAATGATGCGAAAAAAAGCTAACAAACGAATTCTCCTCGTACTAAACAGCGCGCATTATAACGTGAAAAGTGCCATAGCCATAGCTTTAAGCGCACATGTGTAAGCCTAAGCAATATATCATCATTTCACTACAAATAATGAGCATAAAAACGACAAACAAACGTGAGAGGCCTCTTTGTATTTACAGATTTTTCTCAAAAAAAATTATGAAGCCTCTTAAAGAGTAATGGCTTTTAAAATGCTAACTTTTTCATACCCCTACCCTATTTATAAACTACAAAAAACGGTAAGTGCTAATGAAAAAAACTCCTATAGTCATAGCGTTACTTGGCTCATTTGCTTTGTGTCACTCCTTTAATGCATCGGCCTTACAGACCAATACATTTAATCAAAACGAGTTTCATAGTGACACAACAGGAAACTTCCCAGCCACGGTCCTTTTTGCACAAAACTCAATTACGCCATCACAAAATGGGGTTGAAGACGACATTCAACCTCACTTGGTAGCCGAACGAAGAACGATGATCATGTTTAAGCCACATGATAAATTGAATAATGATGCAAAAATTATATTAAGCGTACTTGATCACAATAATAGCCTGCTTTACCAAACATATATGCGCTCGCCAGAAAACTTCACTAAACCTTTTGGGTTTGAAGATAGTGACAATCCAATTAGTTATAGTGAAGACACATTTTCAACTATAGTCCCCGCATCTGTTGTTAAACCAAATATGCGCCTCTCTTTCCAGTTTGAAGAGAAACAAGGAGAGCTGAAGAACGTTACTGTAGGTGGAAGCTCAAACTTAATCATTAACACAATAGATATTGGTTTACTTACGCCTTATCGTGACAAATTCACATTTCAAAATGATCCAGACTTACATCGACAGTATTTCCAACAAGTCCCGCTCAGTAAATTAACAGTTAATAAGTTCGAGCCGATTCACCTTACTGAAGTAATGTTGCCAAATGGTAACTTACTTACCGACTCAGATCCGAGTAAAGGAGGGGTTTATAGCGGTGATATGCGTCATCAAATCGCAAAGAACTTATTTTCCCACGGTATTAATAACGCTAACTATGGAATTAACGCTTCAGGAATGTCTGGTCCCACTTCACATCCATTCAGTAGTGCACAATTAACCGCTCATAATGCTATCGGTAAATATAGTAACGGTATTTTTGTTCATGGTTTATCCGGAGGGGCTGGAATGGTCACCTTGCGCCGCTCTGAAGGAAATGAGTTTAGCCATGAACTTGGCCATAATTATGGTATGGGACACTACCCTGGTGGTGTAGATGGTGTGTTGCATCGTCCTGCGGATGAACGTAACTCAACCTGGGGTTGGGATGCGGATTTAGATAAATTTATACCTAACTTTTCATCTATAGTAACTTACAAAGACCGTTGCTATAAGGAAACGTGTATTGCGTCTTTTAATGGCCACCAATATGGTAAAGGATCAATGTCTGGTGGTGGGCCAATGTATTACGAATTCAATAAATATACGTTACACACTCCATATGAGCTAAATCGTATTCAGCGTTTTTTTGAAAGCAAAGCTAATTTTTCTCCAAGTTCAATGACAGGTTTCACAAAATGGAATCCTGTTAGTAAAAAAATGGAACCGTGGAGTAATATTGTAGTAGATACAAATACGATGAGTAATTTGCAAAGAACACCTTACAAGCAAGATGTTGCCATTACGACTCTGATTGGCTTTTATGATCCCAACAAGCAACTTTCAAGCTTTATCTATCCTGCGCTTCATGGCTCATCTGGTGCGGTGTATAAAGATAACTTTGCAAAGTCTAGCTGCCAATTAATTGTGGTCACTGAAAAAGCAGGTACAAAAACTTTTAATTTGCCTGAGAATCGATTAAATACAGATAAAATGAATAAGTTTCATATCAATATCGAACAGTCTGCCAATCCTGTTTTTGCTTCGATTCACTGTGGTTCAAATATCTTAGCAGCTAAAAATTTAAAACCCGCAAAACAAAATTTAGCAACCTCGATAGTCAGTACATTTGACAAGCCAAAAGCCTGTATTGTTAATATCGAAACAAATGAGGAGTTTTGTCTTGAGGATGGGCAAAAAGTAAGTTCTTTACCTGCATTTGTGCACAAGAAGCCAATTTATGTGAGAGCACCACAAGGTTTGCAAGTCATGTTATCTGATTACACTAATTTGTCTTATAACCGTATAGCTACGTTCAATGGAACTGTTGAACATGAAAAACTTAAAAAAGTACTTGCTAAAAATGGCCATTACCTTGACTTTTCTAAGCCAAGATCAATGCGCGTTTTTAGTTCAAAAGAAGCCTTAGGTTGTATTGTGAGCTTAATAGATCAAAGTGAGTACTGCCTCAGTGCAAATGAACGCTCTGGTTACAAACTACCTTCTTTTATTTATAAACACCCAGTTTATATAAAAGCAGCCCCCGGTGTAGCCGTTGTATTATCAGATTGGCCGAACCTCTCTTATCGACGAACAGCTCAATTTACCGGGCATACAAGTCATCAGGAATTAATGGAAGTAAAAGCTGATAATGGTCATTATCTTAACTTTTCTAAGCCGGCATCAATGAAAGTTATAGCGAATTGATGCAAAAAATAAGGCCCTTTCGGGCCTTATTTTTATTCTGTTACTTCTGAAGTTGGCTCTTCATTATCATCAACTTGTGTAAATTCAATAACAGCTTCATCTACCCGTTGTAGACCACGCGGTAACTTGTTACCTCGCCTACCCCGTTCGCCATGGTAATGCTCAAGATCACTTGGTTTAAGTGTCAGTTTTCGCTTTCCTGCATGTAAGGTTACACTACTGCCTTCTGGTACAACCGCGAGCACTTTTACGAACTCTTCACGAGCTTGTACTTTCGCACTAGGAATAGAAATAATCTTATTTCCTTTACCCTTACTAAGCTTAGGTAGATCGCGCAGTGGGAATAACAACATTCGGCCTTCGTTAGAAATAGCCATACAGTAATCTGTCGCTACATCAGTAACTCTAATTGGCGCGAGTAATTCACCGCCTTTAGGTACGCTAACCAGCGCTTTACCGTTTTTGTTCTTACTCACAAGATCTTTAAAGTCGCTAATAAAGCCGTAACCCGCATCTGAAGCCATTAACAACACTTGGTTATCTTCTGCCATCACCACATGCTCAAAGTTAGCGCCAGAGCTTAAATTAAAACGCCCAGTCATTGGCTCACCTTGGCTTCGTGCTGAAGGTAAGCTATGCGCATCAGTCGCAAAAGCACGACCACTTGAGTCAAGGAACACTGCTGGCTGATTACTCTTACCTCGCGCAGAGGCTTTATAGCTGTCGCCTGACTTATAACTTAGTCCTTCAACATCTAAATCATGACCTTTACCGACACGAGCCCAGCCTTTTTCAGATAATACAACGGTGACTGACTCTGAAGGGATAAGATCTTTTTCACTAAGTGCTTTAGCTTCGACACGTTCAACGACAGGCGAGCGACGCTCATCACCGTACATTTCTGCCGCTTCTTGGATTTCTTTCTTCATCAAGGTCGACATACGACGCTCTGAACCAAGAGTTTGCTCTAACTTGTCACGCTCAAGCGCAAGCTCATCTTGCTCACCTTTTATCTTGAACTCTTCAAGTTTTGCTAAATGACGTAGTTTTAACTCTAAAATCGCTTCCGCTTGAATATCAGTTAAACCAAAACGCTCCATTAAAACAGGCTTTGGTTTATCTTCAGTACGGATAATTTCGATGACTTCATCAATGTTTAAAAAGGCCGTTAATAAACCTTCTAAAATATGTAAGCGTGCGAGTACTTTATCTAAACGGTGTTGTAAGCGACGGCGAACTGTTTCGCGGCGGAACGTTAACCACTCTGTTAAGATACTACGTAAATCTTTAACTTGCGGACGACCATCAAGGCCAAGCATGTTTAGGTTTACACGGTAGTTTTTTTCTAAATCTGTGGTTGCAAATAAGTGAGCCATTAATGGCTCAGCTTTAATGCGGTTTGAGCGTGGAACAATTACAATACGGGTTGGATTTTCGTGATCAGATTCGTCACGTAAATCCGCAACCATCGGCAGCTTTTTAGCATTCATTTGAGCTGCTATTTGCTCGAGCACTTTTGCACCTGAACACTGGTGAGGCAGCGCAGTGATCACAATGTCGCCTTGCTCTTCAGTGTAAATTGCACGCATCTTGATAGAGCCACGTCCAGTTTGATAAATCTTACGAATATCGTCTTTCGGTGTGATGATCTCAGCTTCTGTTGGGTAGTCAGGCGCATGCACTAACTCAAGCAACTCTTCGATTTCAGTCTTTGGCTTATCAAGTAATAAACAACAAGCACTGGCAACTTCACGAACATTATGTGGGGGTATATCAGTTGCCATACCCACCGCAATACCGGTTACACCATTAAGTAAGATATGCGGTAAACGCGCAGGCAATACCATTGGCTCATCGAGTGTGCCGTCAAAGTTTGCGGTCCAATCTACGGTGCCTTGACCAAGCTCTTTTAGTAGAACTTCTGAGAACTTAGATAAACGCGCTTCGGTGTAACGCATTGCAGCAAATGACTTAGGATCATCCGCAGCACCCCAGTTACCTTGACCATCCACCAGCGGGTAGCGATAAGAAAACGGTTGTGCCATTAACACCATCGCTTCGTAACAAGCACTATCACCATGCGGGTGGTATTTACCTAGTACATCACCCACCGTACGCGCTGATTTTTTATATTTTGCTTGCGCCGATAACCCCAGTTCGCTCATTGCATAAATGATACGACGCTGTACAGGTTTTAGACCGTCACCTACGTGAGGTAAAGCACGGTCCATAATGACGTACATTGAGTAGTTTAAGTAGGCGTCTTCAGTAAAGCGCCCCATTGTTTGTTGTTCTACGCCTTGCATCAGCAAGGTATCTGTATCACTCATTAACGCTTACCTATTTTTTCTTAGCACTAACACGATAAATCGCGTTAGCAAAGTCGTCTGAGATCAATAAGCTGCCATCTGCAAGCTCTGCAAATGCAACTGGGCGACCAAATGTTTCTTCGTTTTGCATAAAGCCTGTGATGAACGGGGTGTACTTAGTAATACGACCTTGCTCAACATTCGCTAGCATCACTCTATAGCCTGATTTTTTACTGCGGTTCCAAGAGCCATGCTCAGCAACAAACAGCTGTTCTTTGTATTTCGCAGGGAACTGCTTGCCGTTATAAAAATGAATACCCAGTGGTGCAACATGAGCACCTAATGCAAGAGCTGGTGATTTGTAGTCGGCAATACTTTTACCTTTACCAAACTCAGGATCTAAAATTGCACCTGCGTGAACATAAGGGAAACCATAATGGGCGCCCTCTTCACCTTCACCAACACGGTTAATTTCACAAGGTGGCATATCATCACCCATCATGTCACGGCCATTGTCGCTGAACCAAAATGCATTAGTTGTAGGGTGATAATCAAAACCAACTGAGTTACGAACTCCTTTGGCGATTGTTTTAATTTCTTTTGTATCCACATCTAACGAAAAGATACGACCGTACTTGTCGTCTTCAGCACAAATGTTACATGGCACACCCACAGGCACAATTAGCTCACCCGTTGGCGCAAAACTAATGAACTTCCAACCATGGTGACGATCAGTCGGAAACTTGTCGTAAACCACATCGAATTTTGGATCTTTTAGGTTTTTATCGATGTCTTTAAAGCGAATGATGCGTGACACTTCAGCCACATATAAGTCACCGTCTTTGATTGCTAAACCTGATGGCATTTCAAGACCTGTGGCAATAACCATTTTTCTATCAGCCACACCATCACTGTTGTGATCAATCAGAGCATAAACATTTCCTGCTTTACGGGAACCTGCGTAAACAATGCCTCTTTTTGAAACCGCTATTTGACGCGCATTTTCAACATCATCAGCAAACAGACTAATAGAAAAACCATCAGTAACTGTTAACTTATCAAGAATATCTTTTGCCATTACAGGCGCTGATAACAAGCTCAGCGATAATATTGAGGTCAGTATTTTTTTCATTTTTGTCTTGCCCTTTAATTCTTTGCTAGAAACTAGATTGCCACACACTTTATTAAACTTCAGCGCGGTTACCGTGATCTTCTAACCACTGACGGCGGTCTGACGAACGTTTCTTCGCAAGTAACATATCCATCATTTCCATAGTTTGCTCTTCTTCGTCCAAGGTTAATTGCACTAAACGACGTGTATTAGGATCCATGGTCGTTTCGCGTAATTGTAACGGATTCATTTCACCTAACCCTTTGAAGCGTTGAACATTGACTTTACCGCGTTTTTTCTCGGCTTCAATGCGCGCTAAAATACCGTTCTTTTCATCTTCATCAAGGGCGTAATAAACCTCTTTACCAATGTCGATACGAAATAGCGGAGGCATAGCTACGTACACGTGGCCTTGTTTTATTAGCGATGGAAAGTGACGAACAAACAGCGCACAAAGCAAGGTGGCAATGTGTAATCCATCCGAGTCAGCATCGGCCAAAATACAAATTTTGTTATAACGCAGACCAGATAAATCACTTGAGTCAGGGTCTATACCAAGGGCCACAGAAATATCATGCACCTCTTGTGATGCTAAAATTTGCCCAGACTCAACTTCCCACGTATTTAATATTTTACCGCGAAGCGGCATAATTGCTTGGAATTCACGGTCGCGCGCTTGTTTTGCTGAACCACCTGCAGAGTCACCCTCTACTAAAAACAGTTCAGTGCGGTCATTATCTTGAGCGCTACAATCAGTTAATTTACCGGGTAATGCAGGGCCTGAGGTAATGCGCTTACGCACGACTTTTTTAGCAGCACGTAAACGGCGCTGTGCATTTGAGATACATAGCTCAGCTAATAATTCAGCGGTTTCAGTATGTTCGTTTAACCATAAACTGAATGAGTCTTTCACCACACCCGAGACAAACGCAGCACATGAGCGAGATGATAACTTCTCTTTCGTTTGGCCTGCAAACTGCGGGTCTTGCATTTTAACCGACAATACGTAGCTACAACGCTCCCAGATATCATCTGGCGTAAGCTTTACGCCTCGTGGTAATAAGTTTCTGAATTCACAGAATTCACGCATTGCTTCAAGCAAGCCTTGACGCAAGCCATTGACATGCGTACCGCCTTGAGCGGTAGGAATTAAGTTAACATAACTCTCAGCGATCGATTCACCGCCTTCTGGTAACCACACAACAGCCCAGTCAGCGCCTTCTGTTGAGCTTGAAAACTCACCAATAAAAGGTTCTTTTGGTAATACTTCAAAGCCTTTAACTGCTTCAACTAGATAGTCTTTTAAGCCCGTTTCGTAATACCACTCTTGGCTTTCTTTAGTTTGCTTGTTGGTAAACTTAATGCGCAGGCCTGGGCATAATACCGCTTTGGCTTTTAATAAATGATTAAGCTTAGTAAGAGAGAAGTTAGCTGAGTCAAAATAGCTGGCATCAGGCCAAAAACGCACGGTTGTACCTGTGTTACGTTTGCCCACAGTGCCAATCACGTTTAAGTCTTCAACTTTATCGCCGTTTTCAAAGGCCATGCGAAATTGCTGTGCATCACGACGGACGGTAACTTCAACACGAGTCGATAGCGCATTCACAACCGAAATACCTACACCGTGTAAACCACCTGAAAACTGATAGTTTTTATTAGAGAACTTACCACCAGCGTGCAGCTTGGTAAAAATAAGTTCCACACCCGGAATACCCTCTTCAGGGTGTATATCAATTGGCATACCACGGCCATCATCGATAACCTCAAGCGAGTTATCTTCATGAAGGATGACATCTATTTTTGTTGCATGACCAGCCATTGCTTCATCGACACTGTTATCGATAACCTCTTGACCTAAGTGGTTAGGACGAACCGTATCGGTATACATACCTGGGCGGCGTTTTACGGGCTCTAACCCGTTTAAGACTTCAATTGCTTCGGCGTTATAATTTTGCTGACTCATAGTTTTTATATCTTTTATGCGCTTAGCTATGTTTTACGTGATTTTAAGAAAATCTACAATACTTGCAAAGGTTTGTTCGAAGCCGATAAAACTATGATCGCCTCCAAATTCAACGTGTTGCTTACACTGAGAATAATATTTAACCGCCTGCTGAAAAGGCAGTACTTCATCGCCCGTTTGCTGTAACAAATAAATCAATGAAGGGGTGTCTAATTGCGGCAAATATAAACTGCGCAATGCATCCATGTGACGAGTACCAAGTTCATAGTGACTATCTTGATACGGGTTATAATTTTCCCCTAAATAGTTATCGAGTAACTCAAATGGGCGAACCGCAGGATTAATTACCACCGCGGGTATCGAATAACGTTGCGACAAATAGGTCGCATAAAAACCGCCTAATGAACTACCTAGTAATACAGTATCATCATTTAACAGTTGTTCTAATTGTAAAATTGCATGTAACGGCTCATGAGTTAGTCGCGGCACCTGATAATCTACATCGAATTGCGCCATATGCTTACCAAAACGAACTGCTTTATAAGATTGCTCAGAGCTATTAAAACCGTGTATATAAATTACTCGTTTAGCCATACTACATCCGTGCTTAACAGTAAATTTTGTTGCCCATCAATGTTTAAGTTGATGAGTCGAAATGCAGGGCCTAAGTCCTCTTGCTGCCATGCCATGGTGTGCTTAGTAAATTGTATCGAACTGGCTGGTGTCGCAAACACGCTGAGATCACGGTAGTTTTGAGTGTACTCATGATGAACATGGCCATGGAACACGCCAATACACTGCTGACTGTTGACACAGGTATTTAAAAACTGCGGACCATTTTCTAACATATGCTTATCTAAGTAAGCCTGAATAGGTAGCGGATTATGATGACAAAACACTACGCTCGGGACTTGTCCTATCGCCTCGCTTAATTCATTTAAATGTGTTTGTGTTACCCAGCCTGCAGGGGTCGAACCTTTTGAGTTTACCAAAAGTAGTTGCCCACCTAAAAAGGTAATACGTTTACTACTTAGAATTTGTGAACTTGTAAGCGCTTCATATTCAAAAAGTTCATCATGATTACCCGGCAGCCAAAATACCGGACAATTGAGCGCTGCGTCTTCTATTAACTTAGCAAAAAGCTGATAAGACTCACTGCTGTGATCTTGTGTTAAATCACCACCAAACACCACACAATCCGCATTTTGCTCAGCAATAGCCTGTAAACAACGCGCAAAATATGCTGCCGTATTCACGCTAAAGTATTCACCACTAGTATCTTTTGATAGATGGCAGTCAGTGATATGAGCGACTTTTAGCGCTGTTTTATCAAAATGGTAGGCATTACTAAACCAAGCCATTGTTTACATCCCAATTTAAAACTGCTCGGCCATTTTCAACACAAGCAATCAGCCAGTCATACAAAAAGGCATTAAGCTGATATTTTTCATCTTTTTGATGCATGTTCGGGTTTGGATAAGCGTAAGAAGGCTTAATACGCTGATGAAAATCATGATGCACAATTTCGGCTACTTTCGCATCATGGTACATACGCACAGTTAAATACAAAGGCTTAACTGAGGCTAAATTACCCGCCTCTTGGCTAATAGAAATATCTGTGGTGTATTTTGCTGTATCGTCAACTTTAACAGCAAAGGTACTATGGCCTAATTGCACCTTTCGCTCCTGACCTACACGACGCTCATGTGGTAATAGTTTAAGCGCACGCACATAGTTATGCTCACACAAAGTTAAATACTTAGGTAAGCTTTGAATATAACGCTGCTGGGCACTGACATACGACAAAATAATCCCCTATGAGTTTTTCCAATCAGACAGTATACGTTGCTTATTCAGTGCTAACCACTGTAATGAGATAACTGTGGCAGCATTGTCTATTTCACCTTGCTCTAAACGTAACATAGCCTCATCGTATGACATTACATGAGTTTTGATATCTTCATCTTCATTATCTAGACCAAAAATTCCACCTTGATACCCAGCTAAGTCAGTGCGTGCTAAATATAAATACAAACGCTCAGTTGTACCACCTGGGCTTGAAAGGTAAGACATCATAAATTCTAGCTCATTAAGCTCAATGCCCGCTTCTTCAAATGCTTCTCGCTTAGCAACATCTTCGTAATCAGTACTGCCATCAGCCATGCCTGCAATACACTCAAGCAACCAAGGTGACTGCTTGGATGCTAACGCACCTATTCGGATTTGCTCGATTAATAAAACTTGGTCGGTCGTAGGGTCATAAGGAAGTACTGCAACAGCATGACCACGTTCTAATATTTCGCGTTTAACTTCTACCGATTTACCACCAGCAAACAATGCATGATGAAAGCGATAAGTATTAATTTTAAAGAAACCATCATAAACACGCTCAATCGGCTTTAACTCTATGTCATCATGGTTAAATTGTGAGATTGCTGATATTTTCATTCACTATTTCCTTTACGTTTTAAGTAAATGTTACGGCCAATTATATTCTGTTACACTTGGACATGCAGATTTACGTAATTTTTTTTTGGTTATTCATTAAAAAAGAGTACCATGGTGACAGTACAAAATTGTCTAAGGACTGAACGAACAATGAAAAAAACACTACTCGCTGCGCTGATCGGGTTTTCAAGCGCACTGACTGCAACAGCTAGTTATGCTGAAGACTTACTGCAAGTATACGAGATTGCTACGGCAAACGATCCTACCGTACTTAAAGCAAAAGCCCAAGCAGATGCGCAAGCCTATGAGAGCGATCGCGCGTTAAGTGCACTATTACCACAAATTGGTTTAAGCCTTGGTTACCAATCAACCAAATCAGATCTTTATGACGGTAATGATGCAACGGGTTATACCGGTTATGACTATGATCCTGATGAGTTTAGCCGTAGTATCAGCTTAAACCAAACACTGTTTGATTTAGGCGCATGGAATTCACTTGGTATTGCAGATAAACAAGCACTACAAGCAAATGCTCAGTACGACTTTGCTCGCCAAGATTTAATCGTTCGTGTTGCTGAGGGTTACTTCAACGTACTAAGTGCAATCGATAACCTTGAGTTCGTACAAGCAGAAAAGCGCGCTATCGAGCGCCAATTGCAACAAACAAAAGAACGTTATGCGGTTGGTTTAACAGCGATTACTGATGTTCACGAAGCACAAGCTCAGTACGATAACTCTGTTGCGCAAGAAATTGTTGCTAAGAATAGTGTTGAAACAGCTCGTGAGCAGCTTCGCGAAATCACAGGTAAATACCACGCTAAATTAGATATGTTGAATACCGAAACGTTTTCAACGGTTGCACCTAAAAAACAGTCAACTGACTACATCGAAATTGCAAAAGACAACAACTTAAATCTGCAAGTTTCAAAAGTCACGGTTGATATTGCTAAAGATCAAATCGATTTAGCAAAAGCGGGGCATTATCCGAAGCTAACATTAAATGCTTCATATGGTGACAGCCTAACTGACTTAAACAGTAACTCACATAAGCCACGTGAAGATAGTGCTAAAATTGGCGTAAACTTTAGCCTGCCTATCTACTCAGGTGGTGCAACTACCGCTGCAACTGAGCAAGCTCGTGCTTACTATGTCGCGGCAAGTGAAGACTTAGAAGCAAGCTTACGTGCAGTAACCCGCTCAGTTATCACATCATACAACCAAGTGGTATCTGACATCGCAACTTATAAAGCTCTACAACAAGCTGTTGTTTCTGCTGAAAGTGCGCTTAAAGCAACTGAAGCAGGCTTTGAAGTTGGTACACGTACTATCGTAGACGTACTGATCAGCACGCAAAACCTTTATAATGCAAAAAGTAATTTAGCAAACGTTCGTTACCGCTATGTTGTTTCAACACTTCGTTTGAAGCAAGCTGCTGGTACACTAACAAGCGAAGACCTTGCGGCAATTAACCAAGGTTTAAAAGAAATCTAGTAATTTCTTCTAATGAGTCCTTATTTAAAAGCCAGCCTCGTGCTGGCTTTTTTGTATTTTTAAAGACATACAGTTAAACTAGCTTTTTTATTTTCAGAGATTTTTTTGTGGTTAGTTCATCTCCTTTTAAGGCGTCTTTTTTAGGCCCTCGTTACTGGTTAACTTGGGTTGGCGTGTTCTTTTTATATCTTATCTCTTGGTTACCACATAAATTACAACTAGCGCTTGGAAAACTACTTGGTCGTTTAGTACACCGTTTTATGAAGCGCCGCCGTCATATTGCTGAAGTGAATATTCGTTTATGTTTTCCTGATATGCCAGAACATGAACAACGTGAATTAGTACTTAAAAATATGGAAAATACCGGTATTGCAATGATGGAAACCGGCATGGCTTGGTGGTGGCCCCAGTGGCGTATCAATAAAGTGTTTGGTTCAGTTAAAGGTCTTGAGCACTTTGAAAAGGCTCAGCAAGCAGGTAAAGGTGTTCTGTTACTTGTGCCACACTTTTTACACTTAGAAATGGCGAGCCGTATTATGGGTGTAAAACACCAAGGTATTGGCTTTTATCGCCCACACAATAACCCTTTGATGGAATATTTCACGACTAACGGTCGTCTTCGTTCAAACGAATACTTAATTGGCAAAAAAGATGTCAAAGGCTTATTAAAAGCACTTAAAAATAAAAAAGTTTGCTACTACTTGCCAGATCAAGATTACGGCCGTAAACGCTGTGAATTTGCCCCCTTTTATGCGGTAAAAGAAGCTGCAACAACAACGGGGACGCTGCTATTTTCAAGTAGCCGCAACTGCGAAACGGTGAGTTTAACTAGTCGTCGTGATGAAAATGGTCGCTACCACCTAGAAGTGTTACCTGCTCTTGAAAACTTCCCAAGTGGTGATGATCTTGTTGATGTTACTCATGTAAATCAACGTATGGAGCAAGCCATCGATTTAGCGCCAGAACAGTACATGTGGCTACATCGCCGCTTTAAAACCCGTCCAGACAAGAATGCCCCTTCTTATTACAAGTAGAGTGACATTTTGCTGTTTGTATGGTTTTATAAAGCTAATCAACAACAAGAGTATTAGAAATGTGGTTCTGGGTTAAGCATTTATCACTAGCATTTATTTTAATTGCTGCTGCTATTTACTTTTTATTCGGTAGTGGTCCAGTAATGGACATGAAAGATACTAAGAATGCTGCGGCACAAGGCTTATCGCGCTTTTATGCAGCACTACGTAACCAAGTAAATGACAAAAATAACGAACGAGATAAGTACGTTCTTAAATTGCCTACGCCAGAAACCAGCCTTGATGTAGCACTTTTTGAACGTGAAAAAGTAGTCGATCCTTCATCGCCAAACTGGACTGGAGAGATTCAACCACGTCGTTTTGAAAGTGGTAATACTCTAAAAGATGTACTCGCGGATTATGCCCGCCACGAAGATATCGTGCTGTACTGGTATTTAAGTAAAGACTATGTGGTAAAAGACCATTTTCGCGTTGATAGTAATTTTGTCTCAACACTTTACCAAGTTGGCCGCGCCATCAACGATGATTTCGAAAATGAGGTTTACACTTACTTCTGCTTTAAGCAAAGAGCAGCGGTAATAACCGAGCTGCCCTCAGCTTATGTGCGCGAAAACTGCCGTCGCTTAAAAAGCTAAAACACCTGCTGCCACGCCTGACTTACTAAGTCGATGTGCTGAGTTAACTCAGCACGTGGCGCACAACGCCCTTGCTGATTCAAACTCATCACATGATAGCGTGAACGATACGCAATATACGCAGCGATTAACTCTTGCTGCATTTGTTCACTGATACAATCCAAACGAGCTGCATCAGCTAAAATACGCACATTATCAGACCAAGTAGTTAGCTCAGGGTGCTGCATAGCATTATTCAACACCAAGTACTGAGTGATAAACTCAATATCTGTAATACCGCCCCTATCTTGTTTTAAGTCAAATAGCTCATCATTCCCTTTAGCAAGGTGAGCGCGCATTTTTTCACGCATCTCAACGACATCTGTTTTCAGCTTTTCATTATCGCGGGCTTGGCATAAAACGTCTTTGCGAATTTGTGCAAAACGCTCGCTCAATGAGGTTTGCCCATAAATCATTCGTGAGCGGACTAGTGCTTGATGCTCCCAAGTCCATGCTTGAGTTTGTTGATAGTGATAAAAGCTTTCTAGATTAATAGCCAGTAGCCCAGACGCTCCTTCAGGCCTTAAGCGAGTATCAAGCTCATACAAAATGCCAGAAGCGGTGCGAGTATTGAATAAGTGCATTAAGCGCTGCGCCAGCTTTAAGTAGAACTGCCTAGAATCAATCGACTTATCACCATCAGTGTAACTGCTACCATCGTGGTTATGCACAAACACAAGATCAAGATCTGAATCGTAACCGACTTCAAAACCGCCCGTTTTGCCATACGCTATCACTGCAAAGCCTTTTTCTTGCTCTGAAGTATTCGCTGGCTGACCAAAGCGCTCAACACAGGCATGCCATGCTATATTTACAGCTTGCTCTACAATAGCCTCAGCAAGCGCAGTAAGGTGATCACTTACTTTCATTACACTAAGAACACCTGTTGCATCTGCTGCGGCAATACGTAATTGATGTGTTTGTTTAAACTGACGAAGTGCTTCCATTTGCAATTCTAAGTCACCATGCTCAATGCGTAAGAAATACTGTCTAATTTCATTTTTGTAAGCAGACAGAGGCGTCGGTTTATAGAGCACCTGAGGATCGATCAGCTCATCAAGTAAAATTGGGTAGCGAGAAATATGCTCACCTATCCATTTACTATGACAACAAAGTGAAACCAGCTGATTTAACGCACCGGGATTTTCATATAACAGCTCCAAGTAGGCGGTTCGTGAAATGATCTTATTCAGTACTTGGCAAATCATGGTAAAGGCATCACAGCTCGCTTTAGTTACAGTGAGTTGTTTAAGTAAAAGCGGCATTAATTTATCGAGGATATCACGACCTCGACTGCCAATTTTCGCCTTAGTTAATCGCGCTTTAAAATCTTCAAGCGCCGGTTGCCAATCAAGGTTCGGCTCACACATCAGGCTAACATCAGTCATTTCCCAAGCGCTAATATACTCACTTTCACAAGGATCCGCCGTTTCACTTTCAAAGCCAATCACTTGTTCGAATTCACTATGTACTTGGGACATGGTCTGCTCAATGCTAATTAAACACTGATTAAAATCTTCTTTGTTGAGCAAATAACATAAACGTTGTTGGTTTAGCTCGTCATCAGGCAAGGTTTGCGTTTGTTTATCATCGAAAATCTGTAGGTACTGCTCAATTTGACGTAAATCTAAATAGTTCTGTGTTAATAACTCAGCTTCTTTATTCGACATAACTTGGTTGTTTACGAGCTCTTTTAAAGCAACCAATAATGACTGAGTTTGTAAATTAGCTTCACGCCCTCCTCGCACCATTTGCAGAGCTTGCACTATAAACTCTACTTCTCGAATGCCGCCTGCACCCAATTTAATATTGTTTGTAAGGCGCTTTCGGCGTACCTCTTGAGCAATCATTTGCTTCATTTTACGTAACGATTCAATCACCGAGAAATCAATATAGCGACGATAAACGAACGGGCGAAGCAATTCATAAAACTCGTCCCAATAACGATTTTCTGAACCAATTAAACGCCCTTTTAGCATGGCATAACGTTCCCACTCACGCCCTTGCTCTTGGTAATAGTCTTCCATTGCATTAAAACTCATCACCAAAGGCCCACTTTCACCAAATGGGCGCAGACGCATATCGACCCGAAATACTTGGCCATTTACCGTAGTTTGGTTAAGCGCCATAATTAGTTTTTGCGCCACTTTAGTATAAAACACCTGGGCTTCAATGGAGCGGCGACCACCTTGTGTTGCAACATCGCGTGGATAAGAGAAAATTAAATCAATGTCAGATGAGTAGTTAAGTTCTCCTCCGCCAAGTTTCCCCATGCCTAAAACTAACATTGGCATTGCATTACCGTCATCATCAAGCGGCATGCCGCTGACTTTAGCTACTTGTGCAAATGCCCATTGATTAGCACTATCGATAAGCTGGTTTGCAAGCGCTGAGATATAAGCAATACTGTCAGCAATTGGGTTAGCACAACACAAATCAAGAAAAGCCACTTTCAACCAGTACTTTTCGCGATATAAGCGCAGCTTTGCCATCGCTGCATTGTCGTCAAGTTCGCTAATTTCAGCACTGTTTAACGGAGCTTCAATCGTACGGTTAGTGAGTTCATTATCATCTAGTAACCAATCTTTTAGGTCTGGTTGAGACTGTAAGCAATTCCACGCAAAGTCACTTAAAGACAATAAGTTAATAATTTTCTCTTGCTCCGCTTGCCCTTTATACAGGCTCTCGAAGCGGGTTTGGCCTAACTGATGTAGTGACTCGGTAAGCGCGTGTAAATTACTCATTAAATACTCTCTTTTAACTTGCCAATAACCGTACTAGAATGATTATCAAAGAATTATTTAGCAGGGACCTGCATGTCATATTTATCACTATCTAACACTAGTTTAGTCGCGATTGCTATTAGTTTCGCTGTAATTTGCGTCACTATAGTACTGCTACGTATTCTAACGCAAATCAAAGCAAAACAAGCGCTTAAAGAAGAGCTTGCACAGCATGATAACTTTGCTATGGGGATCAGCTTTGCCAGTGAGATCATGGTTGTTATTGCTACCATTGCCTATATATTTGATGAAATTAGCTTAAGTGCAGCGCAGTCTAACCCGCTCAAGGTCCTATTACTTATTGTGCTGTTATTTAGCTTTATCAAAATAGGTCACTTAATTCACCGTAAATGGATTTTGCATCGCTTTAACGAAGAAGCGGCCATATTAAAACAAAATGTCTGTGCTGCTTTAGTCGACTCAGGCATGTTAATCGCAAACTGTATTATTGCTCTTGGTCTATATAACTGGTGCCATACCCAAGGCTATAGCAGCTTGCTGATCGCCACTGTAAGCTTTTTTGTGCTGCAAGGTATGTTTGCCCTTGATAGTAAAATCCGAGAGTATCGCTTTGCCAAAGCCAACCAAGGTGCATCGCTACAAAGTAATTTTAATCTTGAAAATACTTCTATTGGTATTCGCTATGCGGGTAAGTCTATTGGCCTAGCACTTGCGGGTTATGCTGGTCTTGCCAGTGCATCCTTTATTAGTGGTAAGATGGTAGAAAATTTATTCACTCTAGTATCTCATTGCGGTGCAATGTGGGTATTGTTGTATATTTTGAGCTATATTATTAAATATATATCTTTACCCAATATCGACACATCGTTAGAAGTAGACCACCAAGATAACATTGGCATAGCCTGTATTGAGTTTGCCGTTTTCGGTGCAATAGGCTATTTACTAATAAGTATGTTTTCAATTTGATACGGAAGTTCTTGAATCGTGAGGCGTTATGCCATTTAAAGTTAATAATTATTTATTAGTTGATATCGATAATGAGTTTAGTCGTGCATTTGCTCAGCACTATTTTGCAAATGCCGAAAACTCAACCCTTGTGGTGGCTGGAGCTAATAGCCGTAGCATGGTAAAGCTCATGTTCGATCAACTCGTTAAAGATTATTGCTACTGTGATTTTAGTAATGAGATTAGTGTTTCAGAATTAGCTAGCTATTTACATGAACATCACAACATACAAGGTGTATTGATAAACCAAACTGACTACCAACTGGCAGACGACGCACAAAAGTTTATCTATAACTCATTGCACAAAATACGTTACTTAGTGCAGCAAGAAGGACAAGGCTTTGGCTTTACTCCCTGCCCTGATGCAGCTCACATTAATCACTTATCTTGCCAATCTGAAATAGCCGAAACAACTGCCCACGCCTTAACTGCCAAAGATGAGTTTAAATAACAAATAAATAATTGCACCTAAACCGCTGTATACTTACCATATTGCTAAAATTATTGATAAGTGACAGCCATGCGAGTTCCACATATTTACCAACCCTCAGCGATTTCTTTAAACACACCATTAGCACTTGATGATGATGCAGCAGGTCACATTGGCCGTGTATTACGTATGCAAGTCGGTGATAAGGTCTCGATTTTTAATGGTGAAGGAGGTGAATACCTCAGTGAGATTATTGAAGTCAGCAAAAAAAATGTGGTGGTCGAGCCACAAGAATTTATTGATCATAATGTTGAATCGCCTTTAAAAATTCACTTGGGCCAAGGTATTTCTCGTGGCGATAAAATGGATTTCACTATTCAAAAATCTGTAGAGTTAGGTATCACAGAAATCACTCCTATTTTTAGTCAACGTTGTGGTGTAAAACTCAGTGGCGATAGACTGCAGAAAAAACACCAACAATGGCAAAAAATTGCAATTGCTGCAGCAGAACAATCTGGCCGCAATTATGTACCAGTTGTACATCCTCCTATCGATATAAAAGAATGGTTAGAGCAAGCAAGTGAAGCAATAAAACTCACCTTACATCCACGTGCTGAGCACAGCATTAAAACTATTCATGTGCCTAGCGAGGGCGTGCGTTTTTTAGTGGGTCCTGAAGGTGGTTTTACCGATGAAGAAATCGATATAGCTAAACAACAAAATTTTGTTGATATTCGTTTAGGCCCTCGTGTTTTGCGGACAGAAACAGCGGCCCTGACCGTGTTAAGCGCACTGCAATTACAGTTTGGCGATTTAGCGAATTGAAAACCGTAAAAACACCCATATATCAAAGTAACAAAACACAGTATGGCATACGATTCTAAGGCAAAATAATGGCAATTAAGTTAGGCATAATCTCTGATCCAATAAGTGGCTTTAATATTAAAAAAGACACTGGCTTTGCAATGATGATGGAAGCACAAAAGCGCGGTTACGAAATTTACTACATGGAAATGGATGACCTGTCTCTGCGTCAAGGTCAAGGCTATGCAACTGCAGCCAAAGCCCGTGTTTTTGATGATGTAAATCACTGGTACGAGTTAGAAGAAAAAGCCACTATTGCTTTAGCTGATTTAGACGTAATTTTAATGCGTAAAGATCCACCTTTTGATACTGAGTATATCTACGCAACCTATATTTTAGAGCGTGCCGAGCAAGCCGGTACTCTTATTATCAACAAGCCTCAAAGCTTACGTGATGCCAACGAAAAGCTATTTACAGCTTGGTTTAGCGAACATACCCCTGATACGTTGGTAACTCGAAGCCAAGCAGACATTCGTGCATTTTTAGCTGAGCATAAAGATATTATCTTAAAGCCGCTTGATGGCATGGGAGGGGCATCTATCTTTCGTGTTAAAGAGGATGATGCGAATATAGGTGTGATCTGCGAAACATTAACCGAGCATGGTAACCGTTTTGCAATGGCACAAAATTATATTCCTGAAATCAAACAAGGCGACAAACGCGTACTTGTAGTTGATGGTGAAGTGATGCCATATTGCTTAGCGCGTATTCCACAAAATGGCGAAACGCGCGGTAACTTAGCAGCGGGTGGTCGTGGCGAAGCACGCCCTATTAGCGACTCTGACCGCAAAATTGCTGAAGCAGTTGCGCCGACATTGAAAGAAAAAGGCCTTATTTTTGTTGGTCTAGATATCATTGGCGACCGCTTAACTGAAATCAATGTCACTGCGCCAACGTGTGTAAAAGAGATTGAAGCTGCTTATGATATTTCAATCACTGGTCACTTATTTGATGCCATTGAAAGAAAACTGAGCCATACTTAATTTAAACAACAAAAGGGGCGACCTATGCAGTCATTAGAGAATCATTTCTTAATCGCGATGCCGAGCATGCAAGACCCTTTTTTTAAGCGTGCTGTCACTTATATTTGTGAGCACAATCAAGATGGTGCAATGGGCTTGGTGATTAACCAGCCTATCAACATCACTGTGGGCGAGCTACTCGATAAAATCGAAATTGATAACGACAAAAGCAAACAAGCTGCAGGCTTAGCTGTGTATGCTGGCGGACCTGTAAAAACCGATCGCGGGTTTGTTTTACATTCGCCAAAGCCTGGTTATGCAGCGAGTCAAAAGCTCAGCAGTGACATTATGATCACGACCTCAAAAGATGTGTTAGCAAGCTTAACCACAAGTGAGGCACCTGATCAATTTATTATCACTCTTGGCTATGCTGGCTGGGATCAAGGCCAATTAGAACAAGAGCTGTTAGAAAACTCCTGGTTAATTATCAAAGCTGATCCTGAAATCATCTTTAATACTCCAGTCGAAAAACGCTGGGAAAAAGCGGTTTCTATGCTCGGTTTTGATGTCGGGCAATTAAGCTCTGAAGCAGGCCACGCTTAACATTTAAAATTTTAAGACTATGACAAAACGAACTTTTAAGCCGGTGGGTGAACGCACCGTAATGGGTTTTGACTTTGGAACCAAAAGCATTGGTATAGCTATAGGTCAAGAACTCACAGGAACAGCATCAAGCTTACAAGCAGTAAAAGCGAAAGATGGTATTCCTGATTGGCAGCTCATTAAAAAGCAAGTGGACGAATGGCAACCTGATTTAATGGTAGTTGGTTTACCGCTTAATATGGATGGTACGAATCAAGAGGTGACCTTTAAAGCGAAGAAGTTCTCTAATCGCTTACACAACCACTTTGCTATTCCGGTTGAAACTCATGACGAACGACTAACAACTGCAGATGCCAAAGCCCGTTTATTCGAACAAGGTGGCTATCGAAACCTTGGTAAAGGCAATGTTGATAACATGTCTGCAGTGATCATCTTAGAAAGCTTCTTTGAACAATTTTACGGCGACTAGCGCTCTTCGTTAATCACAATATAGTCTTTTAAATCTGGAATAAAGCCTGCCTCTCGGTAGGCTTTTTCAATTGCACCTGATTGACGAAGTTGTGCAAGCCCTTTTTGAATTGCAGCAAAGGCTTCTTTGCCATCGGGATGACTCTTCGAAATGATAAAGTGGCGGCTATCTTTAAGCTGAAGTAAAAGGTTAGGCACAGCAACCAATTCAATATTCTCTAAGGAATAACGATTATTGAGGCTGGGCATCAGGGGCATCATCATAAAATCAACCCACTGCATCGATACAGTGCGGACTTGTCCTAGCCACTCGTCTTCTCTAAGTAATTCTTTCAGTGGCAGAGCCGATAACGTTTGCCAATCGGTTTGCCAGCGTGGCGTTGACACCGCAGTTAATTGCTTAAAGTCAGTAAGCTGTTTTATTTGCAGCGCTTTTTTATTGTTCGGTGAGGTAAAAATGCCCGCAAAATACTCACCATTTCGAATCACAGGATCTGATATGTACACCGACTCTGCAAGCGACTTTGCATCAACAGACCATACACTATCAAAGCTGAGTAAAAGCTGGCCATCTTCTAACAGCTTGGTATTACGGTAATTAGCATTACCTTTGTGGTAGCGAAATGGCTTAGTGTAGCCGCCTATATTCAATGCTTGTTGAGCTATGATCATATCGACTACATCGCGACGAATGTAAGCACCACTGAAGTCTTTAACTTCAATAGGCTTACGACCATTCAAAAAGCGACTGTAATCGTCATAAACATCATCGCGAATAAAAATAACCACACCTTTATTGTCATTACCGTATACATGAAACGTACTCACTAATAGTAATAACCAGCTGATTAAACTTACTCGCAATCCCATTTATGTGTCACTCTTTCCATCAAGACCATCGATAGTCACGCCTTGTAAAAAGCCTGCGCCACTTTGCTCATTGTTTTGTAGCTTAATCATTAAGCGTAGGTCATTTGGCGAATCAGCATGATGCAACGCATCGGCGTAGTTAATGCGACGCTGCTTATAAAGCTCAAACAATGCTTGATCAAAGGTCTGCATACCCATTTCTTTCGATTTCGCCATGGTTTCTTTGATAGAACCAACATCACCTTTTTTAATAAGCTCTGCCACCATAGGCGAATTTAGCAAAATTTCGATAGCAGCTACACGTCCTTCGCCATCGGCAGTTGGAACCAACTGCTGAGCAACAATAGCGCGAAGGTTAAGTGCTAAGTCGTATTTTAACTTATCGTGCTTTTCTTTAGGTACTAAGTGCATAATACGGTCGATTGCTTGGTTAGCATTATTCGCATGCAGTGTTGCCACACACAAGTGACCTGTTTCTGCAAAGCTTAATGCATACTCCATGGTTTCTTGTGAGCGTATTTCACCAATTAAGATTACATCAGGCGCTTGACGCAACGAGCTTTTTAGCGCTGATTCGAAGCTTTCTGTATCTAAACCTACTTCACGTTGAGTAATGATACTTTTACGATGCTCATGAACAAATTCAATAGGATCTTCAATCGTTAAAATATGACCTCGCTGGTTGCGGTTACGATAACCTAAAAGCGCAGCGAGCGAGGTCGATTTACCCGTACCTGTACCACCCACAAACAGAACTAAACCACGTTTAGCCATAATCACATCGGTTAAGGTTGACGGCAACCCTAGCTCATTCACATCAGGTATCTGAGTCACGATACGACGAATAACCATACCAGCTCTGTCACGCTGCCAAAAAGCAGAAACACGGAAACGGCCCTCATCAGTTGCAATCGCAAAGTTACACTCTTTAGTATCATGAAATTCTTTACGCTGCTTATCGCTCATGGCTGACTCAACCAAATCGAGTGAAGCTTCATCAGAAAGCTTTTCGTCGGTAAGATGTACTAGCTCACCGTTTATTTTTGCACTGACAGGCAGTTGGCTAGAAACAAACAAGTCAGACGCTTTTTTGTCGATCATAACTTGTAAAAAATGATTTAAAGGTAAAGACATTTTAAAATAACTCCGTTAACCACCAAACTGGGTTTTATCCTGTGCTTTAGCACGCGCATCATTGGTTGTAATAATACCGAAGTTAACTAAGCTTGCTAAACATTGATCCATGGTCTGCATTCCATGGGACGCACCGGTTTGAATTGATGAATACATTTGCGCGATTTTATCTTCTCGGATTAGGTTTCGGATAGCAGGAATACCTATCATGATTTCATGGGCTGCTACTCGGCCACCGCCCACTTTTTTAAGTAAGGTTTGTGATATTACGGCACGTAGTGATTCAGACAACATTGAACGCACCATGTCTTTTTCTTCACCAGGGAATACGTCAATGATACGGTCGATAGTTTTTGGTGCAGAAGTAGTATGCAAGGTACCAAACACCAAGTGACCTGTTTCTGCCGCGGTCATCGCTAAGCGAATTGTTTCAAGGTCACGAAGCTCACCCACCAAGATTACATCCGGATCTTCACGTAATGCGCTTCTAAGTGCATTAGAGAAGCTATGCGTGTCACGGTGAACTTCGCGTTGGTTAATGAGACTCAGCTTATTCTCGTGCACGAATTCGATAGGATCTTCGATAGTTAAAATATGGTGATGCTTATGTTGATTAATATAATCAACCATCGCCGCTAAGGTAGTTGATTTACCAGAACCAGTCGGGCCTGTAACCAACACTAAACCACGCGGATTATCGGAAATGGTTTTAAAAATATCAGGCGCACCTAAGTCATCAAGCGTTAAAACATCACTTGGGATAGTACGAAACACCGCCGCTGGGCCACGGTTTGAGTTAAATGCGTTTACACGAAAACGCGCAAGGTTTGGTACTTCAAAAGAAAAATCCACTTCGAGATTTTGTTCGTAGTCCTTACGCTGATTATCGTTCATAATATCGTATACCAGACTATTTACATCTTTTTGTTCTAATGCTGGAATATTAATACGGCGCACATCACCATCAACACGTATCATAGGTGATACGCCTGATGACAAGTGTAAATCCGAGGCTTTGTGTTGCACACTAAAGGCCAATAATTCGGTAATATCCATTTATGACTCCACAACCAACTGATAATTATATGGTTACAATAGCAGAACGACTTACATCCGCCTACGCAAGAATTGCTCAAGCTGCAAAAAATAATCGCCGCGATGAGCAATCAATCAACCTATTGGCTGTTTCAAAAACAAAACCTGCCGACGATATTATTGCTGCCTATGAGCATGGCCAACGCCAGTTCGGCGAATCTTATGTCCAAGAAGCGGTAACAAAAGTAACAGCATTGGCTGATTATAAAGACATTATTTGGCACTTTATTGGCCCTATTCAATCAAATAAAAGTGCTCAAGTAGCCTCTCATTTTGATTGGGTGCAAAGTGTTGACCGCACAAAAATTGCAAAACGTCTTAATGAGCAACGGCCAGCCGACAAAGCCCCGCTCAATGTATTAATTCAAGTTAATATTAGTTTAGAAGAGGCTAAGTCAGGCTGCCACCCAGACGAGCTAATGGCACTGGCCGAATTTATCAGTCAATGCCCTAATTTGTGCTTGCGCGGTGTGATGGCAATTCCTGCCAAAACCGACGATGCCCAGCTACAATTACAATATTTTGAGCAATTAAGCGCTTGCTTTGATAAACTAAAGGCCCAATATCCCCAAGTAGACACCTTGTCGATGGGTATGAGTAACGATGTTGAAGCGGCGATTGCTGCGGGTTCAACCATGGTACGCATTGGCACGGATATATTTGGCCAACGAAATTAAAAGGTGATAACAGACATATGTCAGACAAAAAAATCGCATTTATAGGCACGGGTAACATGAGCTACGCCATCATTGGCGGCATGGTAAAGAACGGTTTTGCAGCTAAAAACATCATTGCAACCAATCGCAACCAAGAAAAATTAGCTAAGGTTGCTGCTGATTTCGGGGTGCAAACTACCGCGGATAACAACGCGGCACTTCGCGATGCTGATGTAATTGTCTTATCTGTTAAACCACAAATGATGGGCGATCTTTGCCAATCATTCCAAGACTCTGGCGTTGATTTTAGCGACAAGCTATTTATTTCAGTGGCAGCGGGCCTTAGCGTAAACCGTTTACGTGAAATGCTAGGTCAAGACGTGAAAATGGTGCGTTGTATGCCTAATACACCATCATTACTCGGTCGTGGTGTTTCAGGTCTATATGGCGCAGGCGAAACCGCTGAAGAGCACAAGTTTGTACAACAAGTTTTTGAGTGTACAGGCATTGTTGTTTGGGTTGAGCAAGAGTCACAAATCAACGACATCATCGCTGTTACAGGTTCATCACCTGCTTACTTCTTCTTATTTATGGAAGCTATCGAAGAAAAAGCTAAAGCACTTGGCTTTAGTGATGAAGATGCGCGCCGTTTAGTACAACAAACTGCACTAGGCGCAGCCGAAATGGCACTTTCGCAACCAGACATCAGTATTGCTCAGCTACGTGCAAATGTAACCTCTAAAGGTGGTACCACTCACGAAGCGGTTGAGCATTTAAAATCACAAGGTTTAGTAGGTACTGTTGCAGATGCAATGGATGCCTGTATAGCCCGCGCTGAAGCGATGGAAAAAGAACTTTAAGCTTACTTTTAAGGTAAAATTATGCAAGCCATGCACTTTTTAGTTGGGATTATTTTTGATCTCTTTTTAATGGTGGTCCTTTTACGCTTTTGGTTACAAGCGGCAAAAGCTGACTTTTACAATCCTATGAGCCAGTTTGTGGTGAAAGCCACTTCGTTCGCAGTAAACCCGCTTCGTAAAATTATTCCAGGAGTGGGTGGCTTTGATATTGCTTCGTTAGTGCTTGCTTATTTAGTTGCAGTAGCGAAACTCAGTGTTATTTTTCTGATGTTTTATAATGCTTGGGCGCCAGGTCCGGTATTTATTCAGGCTTTAATAACTGTCGTTAAAGAAGGGTTAAACTTACTATTTTGGGTTTTAATTATTCGTGCTTTACTAAGCTGGGTAAGCCAGGGTTACAACCCAATTGAAGCTGTATTCCACCAGCTAACTGAACCTATGTTACGCCCTATTCGTAAGGTTATTCCACCACTAGGTGGTTTAGACTTATCAATCTTAGTGTTGATTATTGGTCTACAGTTTTTACAGTTTCTATTGTTGGATTTAATTGGCTAAACGTTTAACGTGACGCAGTAAGGGGCCGAAAGGCCTCTTTTGTTAAGTGAGATATACCATGAAGCAATTTATTTATTTTTCTTTAATTGTATTAAGTTTATTTACAAGCTATGCCAAAGCGGATGAACAGGCAGGCGCTCAGTACAAGGTACTTGGCCCTTGGGAAGTTCACTACATTGCATTTCCATCGACCTTTATCCAGCCTAATATCGCCAAAAACTACGATTTAGAGCGTAGCCCTAGCAAAGGGATTATTAATATTTCGGTATTAAAAAACAGCGATAAAACAGCACAGACTGCAACTTTAACAGGCACAGCACGTAATTTGCTTGGCAATAAAAAGCAGCTTAAGTTTAAAGAAGTTGTTGAAGGCGATGCAATTTATTACCTAGCTCAAATCGATTATAGCAACGAAGAAATCTACCGTTTTGATATCGAAATAAATCAAAATGGCAAAGTACAAACGCTGAAGTTTCAGCAAAAATTTTACGTAGATTAATAGACCTATGAATAACACCTTGGTTTTAGCCACGGGTAACCCTGGCAAAGTAAAAGAGTTGGCAAGTATGCTCAGCCCTCTTAATATTAACGTGGTTCCACAAAGCGATTTTCAAGTACCAGACGTGCCTGAAACAGGCACCACATTTGTTGAAAACGCCATTATTAAAGCGCGCCATGCTGCAAAGATCACTGGCATGCCCGCTATTGCTGATGACTCAGGTCTTGAAGTTGACGGCCTAAATGGTGCACCGGGTGTATACTCTGCACGCTTTGCCGGAGCGGGTGCAAGCGATCAAGATAATATCGACAAGCTATTAAAAGAGCTTGCTGATAACCCAATTCGCAGTGCGCGTTTTTGGTGTGTTTTGGTATTAATGCGCCACGCCGACGACCCTACACCACTTATTTGTAGTGCCAGTTGGGAAGGCGAAATCACCCATAGCCAAGATGGTCAGGGTGGTTTTGGTTATGATCCTGTTTTTTACGTACCGTCTGAGCAATGCACTAGCGCTCAGTTAACTAAGGAGCAAAAAAATGCCCTTAGCCATCGCGGCCAAGCTTTAAAACAACTACTTGCGCAATTGCAGCAAAAAGGCGGCCTGTGAGTTTACCGCCTTTAAGTTTATATGTGCACGTGCCTTGGTGCGTGCAAAAGTGCCCATACTGTGACTTTAATAGCCATGGCCAAAAAGGCACAATCCCCGAAAAAGAATATGTTCAGCATCTAATTGATGATCTCAAGGCCGACTTGCACTTGGTGCAAGGGCGTAAAATCCACAGCATATTTATTGGTGGCGGTACCCCAAGCTTATTAACGGGTGACGCTTATACCCGCTTACTAGGTGAAGTCGACAGATTAATTGGCCTAAGTGATGACTGTGAAGTTACCCTAGAGGCTAATCCCGGTACCGTCGAAACAGGTCGCTTTAAAGAGTATGTTGCCGCTGGCATCAATCGTATTTCGATTGGCGTACAAAGCATGCAAAATGACAAGCTAAAAGCCCTTGGCCGTATTCATGGTGCTGACGAAGCAAGCTATGCAGCTAAACAGGCACACCAAGCGGGGTTAAATAGCTTTAACCTTGATTTAATGCATGGCTTACCCGGACAATCTCTTGAAGATGCCTTAAGCGACCTTGAAAAAATCATCGCGCTTAATCCTCCACACATATCTTGGTATCAACTAACGATTGAGCCGAATACTCAATTTGCTTCTAAGCCACCGACCTTACCGCATGACGACACTCTGTGGGATATTCAAGAACAAGGTCAAGCATTGCTGGCAGCTGCAGGTTATGAGCAATACGAGATCTCTGGCTACGCGAAGCCCGGCTACCAATGCCGTCATAACTTGAATTATTGGCGATTTGGCGATTATCTCGGTATCGGCTGCGGTGCACATGGTAAAATTACCGATGAAAATAAAGTCATCACCCGTACGGTGAAAGTAAAACACCCACGAGGTTATATGGATCTTGCCAAACCGTATTTATACGAACAATGGCAAGTAGCAGAAGACGACTTAGCTTTTGAATTCTTTATGAATCGTTTTCGTTTAGTCGAACCCTGCCCCAAAGCTGATTTACCTTTGCTTACAAGTTTGTCACTGCCAAGTCAGGAACAAGCCTTGACTGATGCAATTGCAAAAGGCTTACTAATTGATGATAAAGATAACTGGCAGGTAAGCCAAAAAGGCCACCGCTTTTTAAATGACCTGCTAGAATTATTCGTTTAAGAATTATAATTAAATTTCTAACAACTACAAAGGAACGATAATGCGTAAACTGACCTTCATCGCTGCGGCGGTAAGTGTTGCATTACTTGGCGGCTGCCAACAAATGCAAGAGCAACCGAAGCCTGCACCAAGTGTACAGAGCCAACCTGTACAAAGTGAAATCGATAAAGCCAATGCCTTCTTCGAAGATACTTTTAACCGTGATGTAATGAAAAGCCCTATTTATCAAACATACATGGGCATTAAAAAAGATTACGACAAATGGGATGATGGCAGCGAAGAGCGCGTTTTAGAAGACTTTGAACAAACTAAAGCTGACCTAGTTGCACTTAACGCAATTAACCGCGACCTATTAGATGACGCAACAAAAGTAAGCTACGACCTTAAAAAGCAAGATTTAGAAAACGAAATTGCTGATTTCAAATGGCGTCATTACAACTACCCTGTGAACCAAATGTTTGGTGTTCACTCGATGATCCCTGCGTTTTTAATCAACCAACATCAAATTGCCGATGTATCTGATGCTAAAGCGTATATCTCACGTTTAAATGGTGTTACAACGGTTATTGATCAACTAATCAAAGATCTTGAAGTACGTGCAGATAAAGGCATTATCGCGCCTAAGTTTGTTTTCCCACACGTGATTGATTCAAGCAATAATATCTTACGCGGCGCCCCATTCCATGACGGTGAAGACTCAACGTTACTAGCTGACTTTAAACGTAAAGTTAATGCATTAGAGATTGCCGATAGCGAAAAATCTGCACTTATCAGCGATGCTGAAAAAGCCCTAAAAGCAGCAGTAAAACCTTCTTACACTAAGCTAATTAACTTCTTAGCTCAGTTAGAAAAACGCGCTGATGACCGCGATGGTGCTTGGAAATTCCCTGACGGCGAAGCGTTCTACAACAATGCGCTAGCACGTACCACAACAACTGATTTAACAGCGAAAGAAATTCACACAATCGGTTTAGCTGAAGTCGCGCGTATTCACGACGAAATGCGTGAGATTAAGGACAAAGTAGGCTTTAAAGGTGACCTTAAAGCATTCATGCAATTCATGAAAACTGATAAGCAGTTCTACTACCCGAATACCGCTGAAGGTAAACAACGTTACCTTGATGAGGCAACAGCGCTTATCGATAACATGAAGTCTCGTCTAGACGAGCTATTCATTGTTAAGCCAAAAGCAGACCTTAAGGTTAAAGCTGTTGAAGCATTCCGCGAAAAAGCAGCAGGTAAAGCGTTCTACCAACAACCTGCACCAGATGGTTCACGCCCAGGTATTTATTACGCAAACCTTTACGATATGGAAGCAATGCCAACATACCAAATGGAAGCACTTGCATACCACGAAGGTATTCCAGGTCACCACATGCAAATTGCTATCGCGCAAGAGCTTGAAGGTGTGCCTAAGTTCCGTAAGTTTGGCGGCTACACAGCCTATGTTGAAGGTTGGGGTTTATACTCTGAGCTAGTACCAAAAGAAATGGGCTTATACGAAGACCCATATTCAGATTTTGGTCGTCTTGCGATGGAATTATGGCGTGCATGTCGCCTAGTAGTAGATACAGGTATCCATGCTATGAAGTGGACTCGTCAAGAAGGTATCGACTACTACGTAAATAACACACCAAATGCGACGTCTGATGGCGTTAAAATGGTTGAGCGTCACATTGTAATGCCTTCACAAGCAACGGCATACAAAGTGGGCATGCTGAAAATTTTAGAGCTTCGTGAAGCGGCTAAAGAAAAACTAGGCGATAAATTCGATATTCGTGAATTCCACGACGTAGTACTTAAAAATGGTGCAGTACCATTAAACGTACTTGAGAAGTTTGTTGACCAATGGGTTGCTAAGAAACAGGCAGCTTAAACAATAAAGACTTGAAAAAGGCCGCTCAGCGGCCTTTTTTATTTATTTAAACAAGTAGTTGAGCTATAAATGTATAAATAATAAAAAGCGAGTATTTCCATGCAAAGCGCGATTGAGCAATTGAACAGCCGACTACAACATCATCAGTTAAAAGAACTCATTGCCGATTACCAAAGTTTATCGGGGGTTTTGCAAGCGGCACAATTACAACATATCTATCAATTAGCTTGCAGTAGTGAAGTTAAATATTTGTTTTTACAAAATGTTGCAGCGCATTTACTCGAAGCAAGCCCGCTACCAAGTGAAGCCGTGGGCTTGATTGATGATATCGATAAATTGAGTTTTTTCACTCCAGGCCTTAAGTTTCAAAATGCCTTTTGCGTAACAGACAACCAAGGGAATACCCTACTACATCATTTATTTACTCAGTGTCAGCCCGATAAACTGCCCTTTAATTATTTGCGCTCGTTAATGTTATTTGAAAGCAACGAGAGCCTAGGAAGTGCGTTAAAAACATTAAATAAGCAGCAGCTCACCCCTATTGGTTGCTTTATAGCGCAAAACACGACAACCCAAATGCTAGCAAAACATGAGTTTTCAGCATTATTAGCCATGATGGAAGTAGACCAAAGCCATAGCCCAACTGCTGTCAGTGCCTTGATAAATACTCTCAAGCATTTTTACAGTGCCAATAAACCAACGAGTAGTGATAGCAAAGTTCTACTGTGTGCGGCCTATTTGCAGGTACCAACGGCGCAGTTATTAAACGCGCTCAATCAATAACTCCATGAATAAGGATGTTGTTAAAGCGTTTTTATCGCTCAGCAGCTTTACAGCCCTTAACCACGGTAGCCGTATTGTACTTACCTTGTGCCTTGCAAGGTTATTAAGTACTGATGAGTTTGGCACGTTCGCGGCATTACTCGCACTTTGTGAAATTCTTCTATTACCCGCGAGCATGGGTTTTGCATCGTCTTTAATGCGTATTAGCTATCCGCTCTACAAAGCCCAGCAACATGAGTTATTACGCGGCTTAAAACATGTTTATTTAGCTGCATCTTGTTTATTCGGGGTGATTTTTGTCGCTGCTGTGGTGATTAGCTTTCAGGCTATTTCACCGCACCAAAGCGCCCAAGAGCATGTGGTTTATTTACTATTACTGGTGCCAATTGGCGCCATTATGCAAAGCCAATCTGCTTTTTTAGTGGCTTTAAACAAACCCCAAATTGGCCTGATAACGCAGCAGTGTATTTTTGAATTGTTAACGGCTGGGTTTTGCTTTTTAGTCTATCTAATACGTGGTGACTTATCCTTAGTCGAGATTTGTATCCTATTGTTTTGTAGCATCTTATGTGTAGTCATTTATCAATATTGGTTAATCAAAAAAATGATCGTCGCAAGCACTGCCCGCTACCAAACCAAGCAATGGTGTAAAGACTCATTGATCATGCTCGCCAGTGGCGCAGGAACCGTGTTGGTAGCAAAACTCGATGTCTTACTGGTGCATCACTGGTTTGGTGCACAAGGCGTGAGTATCTTCTTTCCTGCGGTAGTGATTGCTGGCTTACTGACTATTTTAGGCAATGCTGCCAACCAATATTTAAAACCCATTTTAATGGCTGATGAGACGACCGAGCAGCAACTTAGCGAGTTAATGAAAGTAGTATGGCGTTTTAACTTTGCCGCTATTTTTCTACTCGCCCTGCTCGCAAAGCCACTACTCACTCTCTATGGCGAAAGCCAATTGCAAGAAGGGTTTTGGATTTTAATGCTGCTGTTACTCGGGCAGCTGTTATTACCAGCAAGAATTTTAGCCAGTAGCATGATCAAGTTAAAAGGGAACCCGCTTATCAACTTGTACGTATTACTTGGCGCAACCAGTGTCACGGTTTTAATGGCAGTACTGTTAAAAGATCAGTTTGGCTTATTGGGGGTGGCTGTGGCATTTAGTGGTGGCTTTATGCTAGGTGCGCTTTGCCGCATGGTTATTGTATGCACACGCATGCGGCTGCCTTTATCTGTGGTATTGGGTTTAGTCAGATAGATAATATTCAACACTGGTAACAACACGCACTTTTTTCAGCTGAGGTGTGTTTGAATCTCTATCTGTTATTGAAAACTGCCCCTGACGCGCTGTTTTAATTTTACCTAATTTAGACTGTGAATCTTTGGCAAATTTCATTGCCACTTCGCGGGCTTTTTCGGTTGCTTCTTGAATCATATTTGGCTTAATTTCATTTAAGCCATTAAATAAATATTGAATACGCGTTTCGTAATTGTCTTGTACTATCGCGATGCCTTGCTTCGCTAATTGGCTTACTGCACCTAATGCATGTTGCACTTTTTCGATGTCATTTGAATAAACAATGACATTATTACGGGCAATATAACGAAACTGCTGATTCTCGCCGCCATATTCACGGGCTTGCTTATCAATAATGGATTGACTACCAAGACTTATTTCTTCATCACTAAAACCATGTAACTTTAAAAAAGCCACAACCGCATCGCTTTTCTCTTCAACTCGACCAACTAATTTTTCAAGATTATTGTCGGCATCTGAAAACTGTAATGGCCAAATAACGGTGTCAGCTGGCACTTCCATTTCAGCTAAACCTTTAACGTGAACAGTGCGCTCCATACCCTTTACATCAAGGGCCGCACTTTTCAAAATAAAACCTAATCCAAGTAAACCAACCGCTAATGCACACGCTGCAATAACGATATTAAATGGTTGCGCTTTATTCATGCTTTTCTCCTTGATGTAGGTCACTGTTTTTGACTCGAAAAGTAGTTATAAACAGGTTATCTTATGAGTATCACTTTTAATACTTTAGAAGCGTGTCGGTTCTAGTTTGGGTGTATTAAACTTAACAGACCCTGAAGTTTTAACAAACAGCGCAAGCGAAGGAAACAGCATGAGCGTTAAACGTATTAGCCATTTTTTTAATCCTAAATCGGTCGCGGTCATTGGCGCTTCAAATTCCCCTAATCGAGCGGGTTTTGTGGTGATGCGCAATTTGCTACAAGGGGGCTTTAAAGGCCCGATCATGCCGGTTAGTTTAAATCACAGCGCTGTACACGGGGTATTAGCCTATCCAAGCATTGCTGCACTGCCAAAAGTACCCGACCTTGCCGTTATTTGTACTAACAAAAATACCTTAATCAACATCATTAATGAACTTGGTGAGCTTGGCTGTAAACATGCGGTGGTGATTGCTGCGGGTTTAAATGTAGAACAAAAACAAGCATTAAAAGAGGCTGCAACTCAAGCAAATGTGTCTTTACTAGGACCTAACTGCTTAGGCTTACTCATTCCTCATATCGGCTTAAATGCCAGTTTTTCACATACGATTGCCAGTCCAGGAAAACTCGCCTTTGTATCCCAATCAGCGGCCGTTTGTTCAACAATCCTTGATTGGGCCAAAAATAAAGAGATTGGCTTTTCATATTTTGTGTCTGTCGGTGACTGCCTTGATATCGACTTTGATGAGTTACTCGACTTTTTAGGCCGAGATGCAAAAACCAAAGCTATCTTGTTGTATATCGATAATATTGAAGATATTCGTAGCTTTATTTCCGCAGCTAGAGCCGCTGCGTTTAGTAAACCCGTCATTGCCATTAAAACCGGTAAAACCAGTGCGGGCGCTCTTGCTGCAGAGATCCATACTGGTGGCAAGCAAAGCTCAGATGCAGTCTATGATGCGCTATTCCAGCGAGCAGGTATGCTAAGGGTAAACGACTTACGTGAGCTTTTTGCTGCTACACAAACACTGGCAATGCACCCAAAATTACTAAAAGTCGAACAACTGACTATCTTAACAAATGGTGGCGGCCCAGGTGTCATGGCAGTGGATACGCTATTACAGAGCTCAGGAAAACTAGCTGAGCTTAGCGACGAGACCAGAGCGGCGCTTAATAAAGTGATCCCGCAATCAGAGATGACCTCGAATCCGGTGGATATTTTTGGTGACTCAGCACCAAGGCGCTATCAACAAGCCTTAGAAATTTTGCTGCAAGCCAAAGAAGTCAAAAACCTGCTGATCATTCATACCCCTTCTGCGCTTGCACCGAGTGAAGACTATGCTGAGATTATTGTCGAAACCTTAGAAAAAATCCCGAAGATGGCTCGCCCTTATGTTATGACAAACTTTATGGGTGAAGATGCTGCGTATGCCGCACGTAAAGTCTGCGCTAATAATGCCATTCCAACTTACCGTACACCTGAAGGTGCGGTTGGTGCGTTTATGCACTTGGTAAGTTATCGCCGTAACCAAAAGCATTTAACGCAAACGCCAGAATCAAACACCGATGATGCAAAAATAAATAAAGACGCAGCACGCACAGTCGTAAATGAGTTTTTAGCCGAAGAGCAAAGCTATTTATCAACCCATGAAGCAAGCCAAATACTCACTCATTATGGTATTGATTGTATTCAAACTGAAGTTGCTTACACACCAACCGAAGCCAAAGAACAAGCCATAGAGCTGGGCTTTCCGGTAGCGTTAAAACTAATTAGCCCAAGTATTCCCTCTAAATCAGAAGTCGGTGGTGTTGTCCTTAACTTAAATGATGCGCAAGAAGTTGAGCAAACAGCTTTTGCCATGCTGCTACGAATCAAAAACACCTACCCTGATGCCCATATTGAAGGCTTTTCATTGCAAAAGATGGCGCCACGAGCAGGTGCTAATGAGCTGCGTATAGCTATTAAAACAGAGCCTAACTTTGGCCCAGTGATCTTACTTGGTGAAGCAGGCACCGGACTTGAATTCGCTCAAGCTGCAGTGGCACTACCACCACTGAATATGAACTTGGCAAAATACCTGATTGCTGCAGCGCACGATAAAGGCGTACTTAAAGATCGCGTACTACCAGAAAAAGTCGATAAGTATCGCTTATGCGCCTTGCTAACACGTATCTCGCAGCTTGTAATCGATCAACCTGATATCACCAGTGTCGAACTAAATCCTATTTTAGCCAGCAATGGACAATTTTTAGTACTTGATGCGACAATTGGCCTGAGCCGTTATAAAGCAAAAGCAAATCGTAAACGTTTGTGTATTCGCCCCTACCCTATTGAACTGGTTAAAGAAGTTACTCTTAAAAATAACACTCAAGCACAATTAAGACCTATAAAACCTGAAGATGAACAAGCACATTTAGAGTTTGATCAGTCACTGAGTAAAGAAGACAGATATAAGCGCTTTTTTGGTGAGTTACCGCAATTTAATCATGATCAGCTGGCAAAAATGACGCAAATTGATTATGACCGAGAAATGGCATTTATTGTCAGCCAAGAGCAAAACGGCTCAGCCTGCACACTAGGAGTTTCTCGGGTGTTGATGGATCCTGACAAGCTAGATGCAGAGTTTGCAATTGTGGTGCGCTCTGACTGCCAAGGTTTAGGGCTCGGTACAATACTAATGAATGCCGCGATTGAGCATTGTAAAAACCAAGGCGTTAAACAAATTGCCGGGATCACCCTGCCGGAAAACACTGGCATGATTGAGCTGGCACGAAAACTAGGGTTTAAGATCACCCGCGATTTTGAAGAAGGCAGCATTAATATGGTGCTAAAACTAAACTAATAAATGGATCATTATTTTGCAGCGGTTAAGAAATTACACAGCGCGCGTTTTTGAAGGCAACGGCAAGTATCGGCGTATTGGTCGTACACTTGACGTGTTCTTAATGTCACTGATCATGATCAATGTAGTGGCGATTGTTTTAGAGTCGGTCGGCCCTTTAGCAAAACAATATCATCACGAATTTTTAATGATTGAGCTGATTTCTGTCGGTATTTTCACCTTAGAGTATGTACTTAGACTTTGGTGTTGTGTAGATAAAAGCGCACATAAAGAAAGCCCGTTAACAAACTCAAAAATTCGTATTAAGTATTTCTTTTCGCCTATGGCGCTGATTGATCTCATTGCCATTTTACCCACCATTTTAATGGTGTTTGTGAGTGTTGATTTACGTTTCTTACGAGTACTTAGGTTGATGCGGATCTTTAAGCTCACTCGTTATTCACGCGCCATGCAACTACTTTTAAACTCATTTAAAGAAGAAAGCAGTTCCTTGCTTGCGGCATTTTTTATAATGGCTGTGGTGCTGATCATCGCTTCATGTGGTATTTATTTAATTGAACATGATGTTCAGCCCGATAAATTTGGCTCTATCCCTGCAGCAATGTGGTGGGCAATGGTCACACTAACAACCGTTGGTTATGGCGATGTCGTGCCTGTGACCCCCCTTGGTCGCTTATTTGGTGGCGCTATTACACTCGTTAGTATGGGCATGGTGGCAATTCCAACTGGTTTGTTAGCTTCGAGTTTTTCTGAGCAGCTACGAAAACGTAGACAAGTTTTTACCGATGCGGTACACGAAGCTATTGAAGATGGCCATCTTTCACCCGTTGAAGAGGAACACTTAGAAAACTTGCGTTATAAACTAGGGTTAAGTCAGCAAGAGGCGAACAAAGCGATTCATAACGAACTGAAAAACCGTAATCGTAGCCTTTATTGCCGCCATTGCGGAAAGCGCCAAGATTAACTAAAAGGGTAAAGCGTTTAGCTTTACCCTAAAAACTCATCGCTCCACTGTGTATCTAAAAGCGCTTTCACTTCGTCTCCCGCCACAGGTTTGCTGAACAAATAACCTTGGAAATACTCACACCCTAAAGAACGTAAGAATTGTAACTGGGTGCGATTTTCAACTCCTTCAGCTACACACTCTTTACCTAAACTTTTTGCAAGGGTAAGTGTTGAGTTAATGATAGCCTCATCGCCTTTATCGACTCCGATGTCATTAACAAAGCTCTTGTCTATTTTCAGTACATCGACCGGGAAACGTTTTAAATAGGTCAGTGAAGCATAGCCCGTACCAAAGTCATCCATATAAATACGACAACCTAGCGCTTTGAGCTTTTCCATACTTTGCTGCGCTTTATCCGAATCATGCATCATAACTGATTCGGTGATTTCAAAAACTAATGCACTCGCAGGTACATTAATTGCGCTTATTGATTGATGTATTTTTTCAACCAGATTTTCGCTTTCAAAATCAAGGGCGGAGAGATTAATTGAAATATATAAATCAGGATGCGTAGTACGCCACTGGCGCAATTCAATCAATGCTCTCGATAGAGTTTGCAACATAATTTTGGTAATAAGCCCTGAACTTTCTGCGGCATTAGCGAAGTCTTCAGGTTTATATTCATCATTACTCGGCCAACGTAGAAGCACTTCAAGCCCTGCAACTTGGCAAGTTTCTGCGCTTACTATTGGCTGATAAAAATTACAAAACTCGTGCTCTTGGTAAGCTTTACTTAACTGAGATTCTAAATGCAAAGTGCGCTGCACTTGTAAATTCATTTCTTGCTTATAGAACTGATAACACCCTTCAACATGACTTTTCGCGTGATAAAGTGCCACATTAGCTGCTTTTAATAACGCTTTTGTGTCTTTTGCATCATCTGGGTAAACAGCAACACCGACGCTAAGGTTTACTTTTACCGCTTGTTGGCTCAGTTCAATATGTGTATCAACACAATCCATTACTTTAGCGCATAGTAATAGTAATTCATCCAGCTGTTTAAAATCTTCAGCAAGGATCACAAACTCATCACCATCGAAACGTGCCACACTATCTTGCGGGCGAAGTACATGCTTTAAGCGCTTAGCAACTCGCTTGATTAGTTCATCTGATTCTTCGCGCCCAAGTGAATCATTAAAATGCTTAAAGCGCTTAATATTAACGTTTAATAACGCCACTTTTGTTTGATGATAATCAGCCTGTTCAATAGCGTGGACCACCCGATCATTAAACAAGGTTTTATTAGGTAGGCCGGTTAAAGCATCATAATTAGCGAGTAAATGTAGCTCACTTTCAGCCAGCTTTTGCGCGCTAATATCAGTAACAATAATCACATAGCTATCAAGTTGGCGGTTATTACCTGCTACTGCACTTATTTTTATCAATACTTGGCGCTTTTCACCGCTCGCAACTGAAACTACATCTTCTGCAGAGAAGTGCTCACCAGATTTAAGCTTTTGCATAATGCGCAAGTAATGAATTCGTGTAGGAATTGGCATCCCTAAGGTTAACGAGCGACTAGAACGCGGCTCAGCCGGAAAACCAAATGCATCTTGAAAGGATTTATTGGTAGCTCGAATACGTAAGTTTTTATCTAAGATAAATACCCAGTCTCGTGTTTGTTCGAATGCCGCACCAAACAAGCGAGCATTTTCCTCAAATACTAACTCACGAGTCATATTCGTATAAGTGCCAGCTACTTTTTCAGGAGCATTGCCTTGCCATTCAACCACTTTGCCAAAGTCTTTATACCAACGCCAATTACCATCGGCATGACGCAGCCTGTAAGTACAATTGAAATAACCTTTTTGAGTCGATAAAAACTCTAACCACTCTAAACGGAAGGTTTGTTTATCATGTGGGTGAATCTTTGCTAAATAATCATCTAAGTTTACGCTATCGGTCTCATAGCCGAGCTCATTTTTAAGACGTGGTTGATAAATAATTGGGCTTTGCGATGACCAATCCCATACACCTGAATGACTACCTTCAAGAGCGAGCTTTAATCGCGCTTCACTCTCTTTACTTTCTTTATGAGCTGCTAGCAATATTTGTTGCATTCGATTACGTCTAAATATCCAAGCAGCTACAAATAGTGCAACCAGAATCACATATAAAATAATGAAGTGTGGTGCGCGCCAAAGTGGGTATTTTACTTCGATATTCAAAATAGCGGGCGGCGTTAAATCTCCCGTTAATGGATCTTTAGCCCAAACTTTAAGATGGTATTTTCCTGCGCTGAGTTTAGGGAATAACACACGGTTGTTATTTCGTGTGTACGTTTTTTGGCCATCCCCAAGCTGATATTCATAAATAATACGCTCTTGATAATTGAATGCCATTGCCGAAAACGCAACTTCTAATCCTATATCATCATGCTCAAGGACAACACTGTCGATTGGCTGTTTTAACTCAGCGGGTAAATCACGAGACATCAAATCAAGATTAGTGATATTAACGTGATCAATTAAAGCTTGCTGATAGTGGTTATCCATTGGATAAAAGTAAGTAAATCCTTTTAACGTACCATAGACAATTTGCCCTGATTCAAGCTTAGTAAATGCACCACTATTAAACTCGGTTGAGAATAACCCCTCTGAGCCAGTAAACTGTTGAAAGTGCAGATTATTTGGATTTAGTCGCCATAATCCTTTGTGGCTACTCATCCATATCATGCCCGCTTCATCAAGTACCATATCGTAAAGCAATGTACCTAACTTATTCTTTTCTAAATCAATTGTGTAAATATGTTCATAAGTATCGGCATCTAAACCAATCAAACCAAAATTCGATAATGATAACCACAGTACATTGTTGTTATCTATGATGTATGACATCACATTCACAGCCACATTTTCGTGTTGCTCTGGGACTGTATAAATCGTGGTTAGTTCGTATGTGTTAGGATCTACTTGATAGAGAATACCTGCATTATAAAATAGAGGTGCCTCTGGGTTTGATGATAATGCAGGCAAAAAACCGTAAGCTAAGAACGGCTCAAACTCATCAAATTTACCGCCTAACCGGGTGACTTTTTGGCTATCAATATTATAAACAAACATGCCGTAATCAGGATGAACATAGTAAAGGTCACCCGATGGCATCAACAATATGCCATGAACCCAATCATTAATTAAAACCTGTTTCTCTGGATCTGCCGCTTTTACTGGTGTTGCCTGCCCTGTTTTCGGATCAAAACTTAAAACGCCTCGATTGGTATGTAACCATAGCTTATCTTTATAGGGCATTACTTGGTAGATACTAAACTCAGTTGTAATAAGATCGACTTGATAATCCTTTAAGAAAACCTCGCTTTCGTAAGTTTCTAAATCAACCGCTGTTAAACCATTATGCGTAGCAAGCCAAAGGCGATTTTGAAACTCTGTAATACTCCAAATTGAATGATGAGATAATCCATCACCCTTTAATGTATTGGCTGTAACATTGATAAAGTTGTAGTTATCATAAGATTGGTAAAAGGCACCGTCATTTTTGGTTGCTAGCCACATCCCACCAGAACGGTCTTTCACTATATCAATAATGCTGGTATCAGCTAGAGTATAGCCACTTTCTTTTAAGCGCATATTCTTAACTAACTCGCCAGTTTCTAGGTTATATTCAAATAAGCCCTTATCAGTGCCTAAGGTAACTGAGTTAGCCTCTGGAATAATCTTCCAAATATTCAAATCACTGATCAGTGATTTATTTTTAAAGGCGATGTCAGGAGTATCAAACATGGCTTGCAAATTACTAATATCTACCTGATATAGTCCTCTCACAGCCCCAACTAACAAAGTATTGTTGTTTATCACCGAGAATGACTTCACATAGTTTTGGTAGATGTGGCTTGGCTCATTTTGCAAATGTTCTAACTTACGGACCTTGCCAGATGCAAGTTCATAAACATAAGCGCCATTGCTAGTGCCCATAAAGATAAAACCTTGATACGCGTAAAGTTCACGTATAACACTGCTTTTTACCCGCTCAGGAATTTCAAAAATAGAGGTGATTTTTTTCGTTTCTAAGTCTAGCTTGGCAAAATCCCAACCACGCCCTAGCCATAGTGTTTTGTCATCAACAGCCACCATGCTAAACACTGACTCAATAAAAATTTGCTCTTCAGTGGTCGGTTTAGCAATAAACTGCTGATAAGTGTCGGAGGTGGGATCATAACGGAATAAACCCGCTTGCAGGGAAGCTATCCAGATATAACCTTGCGGGTCTTGGTAAATACGGTCAATGATTGAGTCTTCAAGTTCACCATTAGGGCCTTTGATATGCACAACCTGATAACCATCGTAACGATTGAGGCCCCCTTCAGTCGATAACCATAAGTATCCACTATTATCGATGAGCATGGTGTTAACATAACTTTGTGATAAGCCTTCACTTGTTGATAAACGTTTTACCTGGGAAAAGGCTGAATGGCTAAACAAGCCACAAGTCAAAATAAAAAATAACGCTATACTGGAGAAGAACTTAGTCATTGACGTTCCAAATTGCTAACTTGGCACTGTGTCACGCGTAAAGTGCATCGCAACTACTTTTCGATGCGCATATACCTCAAACAACGATTGCAAAGAATTGGGTAATGTTAATGCATAGTTAAACCCATTTTGTAGATAAAGATCAATCAGATTTTGGTACACGAAGGTAAAAACGGTTCCTTTTTGTGCATCAGTTACAGTAGTAAGCAATTGTGAGGCTATCTTTTGACCCCGCCACATTTCATCAACATAAAGAGTAGACAAAAACAATTGTCCTGATTGGTCTTGAACCCGGCAGGCAGCAATTATTTCTAACTCTTTGTAAACAACCCACACCTGATCCGCTTTGGTCGCTCGACCACGGGCATTGTTTTTGTCATAAAATTTATTTACTAAGGGCGTTTTAATCGGCTCAAGTAAACAAAATCTGAAGTCTGCCATGTTAGCTCATTAGCGAAAGGTAATGCTCAAATTGCTGCTTAAGAAAAGCTTGCTCAGAGATAGGGCGATTGTTTATTGCAGTATAGACGCCCTCACGCGTGTTTTTTCCGCGCTTTATTTGATAGGCCCAAAAAGACGCTTCGTAATCCAATTGAATTTGATATTTTTGCTCTCGCGGCAATTTACATAAATTGAAACTCATACTTTCTCAGCAATAAATTTTTTGATTTATCAAGTATAACAAAATTAGACCGCTTTAATCGCTTTTATTAGGCTAAAAAGACCACGACAAACTTGATTTTGGAGGCACATATAAGTAGATTAACGAGCAATTTATGTACGCAAGGAATGCACGTTGTCGAAGTATCTTAATTACGGAATTGCCTTATTTTTGCTGCTTTTTTGCTTCTTAAGTAACGCCAGCACAAACTTACTGATTTTTAATCGTCCTGCCGATACACCACAAGCTCGCTATGTTATTGATTTAATGAAAATGGCTTATAAGGAAATAGGTTATGAGGTCCATATTATCGATTTCAATCATCAAAATGCTTTAGTGGCCGCTAACCAAGGTGTGCTCGATGGACAGTTAGGTCGCATTGCTGATGTTAAGGATAATTATCCTAATTTATTGAAAGTCGATTATCCGCTTTTTGATTTTAATTTAGTTCTGCTGAAAAATTGCCAGCAATGTCAATACGAAGAGCTCAAGTCTTTAGCAATTCAATCAAGCTACCCAGCTGCACAGAGTTATATCGAACGTCACCCATTTAATGGTGATGTTATCAAAGTCAGAAATGTCACTGCTCAGCTTAATTTACTAACACAAAAACGTGTTGAAGGGACAATATTGCTAGACTTTTTACTGTCAACTAAGCACCCAAACTTTAATCAAACAGCCTTTCATAAACAAGTGTTAATGCCAATGCAGAGCTATCACTTTGTTCACAAACGCCATAAAGCAATAATTCCACAACTGACTATGGTACTCAAGAAGCTTGATGAAAACGGTACGGTGCACTTTCTAAAATCAAAATACCACCTCACTGAATTTTAAAAATCAAAACCACCTTGCTCAGGGTTTGTTTGCTGCTGTTGTGCTTGCTGTTTTTTCTGAAGGTAACGTTTGTAACGCTGTTGGCATAAGCTAATCACTTTACGCTTTTCCGCGTTAGTAAACTTATTCCAATAAAAACGCTCATCCCGACTGCGATAGCAGCCTTTACAATAGCCTCGGTTATTAACTTGGCATATCCCTTTGCAAGGGCTTGGAATTTCAAATATTTCAATTTGTTGCATCACAAATGCCGGTTAATAAAGAATATTAAAAGTATAGCCTGAAAATTAACCATAAAAAAAGCCACTTTAAAAAGTGGCCTCTTAAACTAACTGTATCGCTTACTCAGACTCGCTTGTAGCAAGTTCTGCTTTACGATGAAATGGTTTTGCATACATCGCTAATACAAGAGGTTTTAACTCTTCTGGCACTTTCGCCATGCGCTCATTAAAGGCAGCGGCATCTTCTTCATCAATTATAGCTTGCGTGCAACCACCCGCTATATAGTTACCTGGGTGTAAGAAAAACGAATCAACTATTTGCTGATCAATCGTTTTTGCAAGCTCCTCAGGCGATTCACAGCCTGATTCAACTGGCTCACCAAAAGCTAAATGCACATGACCTTTGGCTGTACTAAAGCCTTCAACAATGCTTGCTATGTCTTCACCTTGTTGTTTAATATACTGACCATGTTGCTGTTTATGATAAAGCTCTTTCGCTTTAGCAATCGCACACGGCTCGTATTGATAAGAGATAGACACTGGCACTATTTTTAATTCACGCACATATTCAGCAAATTCTTTTTTCTGCTTGCGACCTTGTAACTGCAACATTTTAAGAAGGGCTGGATCTGTTTGATCAAAACCGTCTTTTGCTCGGCCTTCTTTTTGCGCTATCCAAATTGAGTGGCCTTCAGCGAGTGAGTCATAGATATAAGCAGACAGCTGCGACAGCGCTTTTAGCATCTCTTTGGGTGCTTTCGCTGAACGCTTCACAATAAAGCTCTTATTTAAACGCATTAACTCAGTGATATAAGGGATTTGCAGTAAATTATCACCAATTGCGATGCGCACTGTCGGCATATTGTGCTTAAACAAGCCCCAATTCACTAATGCAGGATCAAGCACGATATCGCGATGATTCGAGATAAATAAGTAGGCTTGTTTTGGATCTAGTTTATCTATGCCAGAAAACGTCACTTCTGAAGTCGTACGGGTAATTAATTTATTTAAATAATCAGCCACTTCATGCTGAACTTGCTCAACCGATGAGGTGTTACCCCATTTTTTACGCAGTTGGCTGCGTACCAATGGACGAGTAAGAAATGGGAAGTTCGATAAAAAGCGCGGTAGGTTATACTTAGCGATTACATCTACAAAGGCATTATCAGCAATCAAACGCGCTACTGAATCAGCTACTTCATCATCATTGTAAGGTCTTATGTCGGCGTATTTATCCACACTTTCACTCATTAAAAACTACTTAAGTTAAAAAACGGCACGCGATGCGTGCCGTTAAAAATAATTGGCGGATTATAACTCAGACAATTTTAAATGCGAACCGAGACGCGATAGTTAACCAACTTAAATCCCAATCAATGTAAAAAAATATTTTTATAACAAATAATTAAGTAATGCTCTTACCAGTTTGAGACGACTTTTTTAATACCATTTTGAGGACCAATCTAAGCATTAAAATCGCCAATACAATACCCGCTGCAAGACTTAACCAATGAGGTAAAACTTCATGCTCTTCGCCCATCATAGGCGCAACCACAAAACCATACTGCGCCACTAAATAATCGGTTAAAAAGCCAAATGCTAGCGCCGTTCCAATTACCCCTAATAGGTAGGCAAATACTGCTCGCTTGCCAAGCTCTTTTCCAACCACACCAAGCGTTGCAATATTAGTTGCTGGCCCAGCTAACATAAACACGAGCACCGCACCGGGGGACACACCACTGAATAATAAGCCTGCCGCAATAGGTGTCGATGCAGTCGCACAGATGTACATAGGAATACTGATTAAAATGACCACCAGCATCGCAAGGATGCCATTACCCCACTGGCTTAAATAAGATTCTGGTACATAAGTTTGTACTAGAGCAGCAAAGAATAAACCGATCATTAACCAGATCATGGTGTCTTCAAGCAGCTTGTTACAACTAAAACTCACCGCGCGTTTCAGTTTGCTAAAACGACTTTCAACGGTTTTAGTTGAGTGCTCACTGCTACAACAGCTTTTCTGCGAAGGTGCTTCTTTTTCTGTTGAGCAACTGTGTTGCTGACCCTGTGTTGGTTGCAGTTCCTTGCTACTACAACAGCTTGTTTTTTTAACAGGCTCAGGTTCTTTAAGCGTTTGCTTATTACAACAACTTTGCGCGGGCTTAACAGGTGCCTCTTTGCTGCAACAGCTTGATGCGGTCATAGGCTCTGGTTGTTTACTGCTACAACAAGAGTCTGTTTTAGTGCTTTCTTTATTTGGTATTGTGCTTTGCTGTTGATGAAGTTCACTGTCTTTACCTACTAAAACACCTGCCACAATCGCACTGCATACGGCTGCAATAGGGCGAATCACCGCCATAAATGGACCTAATAACACATAAGATACGGAGACCGAATCGACCCCAGTTTCAGGAGTTGATACCAAAAATGCTGTGGTGGCACTTTTTGACGCCCCCGCTCTTCTTAAACCAATTGCCGCAGGGATTACGCCACATGAACACAGTGGCATTGGGGCACCAATAAAGGCCGCTTTCACTGTGGTCCATAAGCCTTCTTTGCCTAAATGGCGATTAAGAAAGTTGGCAGGCAAATACACATTTAAAAGACCTGCGATGAATAAGCCTAGCATTAACCAAGGTGCTGAGAGTAAAAACAGGTGCCAAAAATTAATGAGTAAGTCCATCGATATCCTCCAGCGTCGTTAGTATCGAACAGTTTTCAGCAGGTTCTTCACCGCCACAACATTTATCTGCCAATAATGAAAGTGAGTCATAAAAGCGAGTAAGCTCTGCAATTCTTTGTGCAACGAGATCACGTTTTTGTAACGTCATCTCTTTAACTTCATGGCAAGAGTGCTGATCTTTATGAAATTTAATCTGAAGTAGCTCTTTAATCTCAGCCAAACTAAAGCCAACATTCTTTGCTCTGAGAATAAAAGCCATTTGCTTATAATCATCCTCAGAGTAAAAACGATATCCTACGTCTGAACGCGAACTTGGCGTTAACAAACCATGCTTTTCGTAGTACCTTAGCGTATCTGTTGAGACACCCAACTGACGGGCAAACTCACCTATTTTCATCACCGTCTCCATTGTGAAGCGTTTATTTATTATGCTCACTATAAACCTTGGAGTACACCCCAAGGTCAAGCAATAAATTAAAAAAGGAAAGCACATGAATATTACTGTCCTTGATGCAGCGACATTAGCCAACACTTCGTTAGATGCCTTAGCGCAATTAGGTAAATTAACCTGTTATGACTTAACCAGCCAAGAACAAGTTGTTGAGCGCAGCCAAGATGCAGATGTAGTTATCAGTAATAAAGTGGTGATTGATCAGCACGCCATGGCTAAGCTGACTAAATTAAAACTCATTTGCGTTGCAGCCACAGGTACTAACAACATTGACTTAGAGGCGGCTAAGAAGCATAACATTGCAGTGACAAATGTAGCGGGCTATTCAACACCAAGTGTGGTGCAACATACCTTTACTCTAATCACTAATTTATTGGGTAATACTCACAGATACATTAATGATTGTCAGCAAGGCTTATGGCAAAAAAGCCCGATGTTTTGTCGCCTAGATTACAGCTTTAATGAAATTGCCAGCAAAACATTGGCAATTGTTGGTTATGGGTCACTGGGTAAAGCCGTTGCCGACGTAGCACGAGTCTTTGGTGCCAAAGTCATCATCAGTGAGCGTAAAGGCCAAGCACCTCGTGAAGGTCGCGTCAGTTTTAATGACGCCCTAAAAACAGCGGATATTATTAGTGTTCACTGCCCGCTAACTGATGAAACTCGCAACCAAATAGCCGCGGAAGAGTTAAGAATGATGAAACCGTCAGCCATCATTATTAATACCGCCCGTGGTGGTATCATCAATGAAGCTGATTTAGCAGATGCATTGGCTAATAATATCATTGCTGGAGCTGGTGTTGATGTACTCAGCAAAGAACCCGCAGAGCAATCAAACCCGCTAGCACTCTACAAAGGGTCAAACCTATTGCTCACGCCTCACATCGCATGGGCAAGCCAAGAGTCTATTGTTCGCTTAGTTAACGAAATAGCTTTAAATATTCAGGCATTTAATCAGGGCGAGATGCGTAACAGGTTGGTCTAAAAGGCAATATATTAGTCAATAGAGCTAAGTAGTTAGTGACTTTTTACTTAGCCCCATTGCGCAAAATAACATTAACCCAATGATTTTATTAGAAATAAAATTTTTGGCAAGCAGTTTGCTATCAAGGTTTAACTATAAAACAATTTCTTAGGGATAAAAAACATGAAAAAAGCACTTCTAATTGCCGCTCTAACTGCACCATTTTTAACTGGCTGTGTCATCGCTGTTTCTGACGGTGAAGCCGACACTCATTGGGCTGGTAGTTCTTCTAGCTGGGAAAAACAGCATAAAAGTAACCGTGAAGTGATTTCTAATCTCGCATTAGATACAAGCTACCAAACCGTATTAAACAAACTGAATACACCTAACTTTACCGAGTTGTTAAAGCAAGGTGATGATGTTTATCAGGTATTATTCTATGTAACACATAGCATTCATTCTGATGGCAAGATGACTAAAGACGAGTGTACGCCACTCGTATTTAAAAATGATAAGTTAATTGGTGTGGGTGATACAATTTATAAATCGCTAAGTAACGGCTAATTAGCAAGCTAAAGTTAAGAGTAGGCTTTGCCTACTCTGATTCATTTACAGCGATCATTCTCGATACAATTTGATCTCGCCCGGCATCTTTAGCCTGATAAAGACCTAAATCAGCCTCTTCTAGCAAGGTTTGTTCTGCATAAACCTGACCATTTTCTGTGGTCGCAATACCAATACTAATTGTGACATGGTCGGCATTTAGCGACGCTTTGTGTAGAATGTTTAACTCATTCACTGCATTTCGTAGTTTATTTGCAAACGAGATAGCCTCATTGGCAAAGGTATTTGGAAGTACCGCAGCAAACTCTTCACCACCATAACGAGCAACAAAGTCACTGCCTCGCTCACACGCCCCAACTAAGGCATGAGCAATTTTTTTTAAGCAGTCATCACCTGCACGATGGCCATAGCAATCGTTGTAACGTTTAAAATGATCGACATCCATTAATAACACTGATAACGGAGTTTGATCTCGACGACACCGGCGCCACTCTCGCGCTAAGTTTTCATCCAAATAACGTCTATTTGGGATCTCAGTTAAGCCATCAATTGAGGCGAGCATTTCGAGTAAGTCATTTTTTTGTTTGATCAGCAGCTGATTGCGTACACGGGCACGAACGATAGCAGCACTAAATGGTTTCGTGATGTAATCCATCGCGCCTAATTCAAGGCCCTTAGCTTCGTCATCATGGCTGGTATTTGCAGAAATGAATATAACAGGCAACATACTGGTGGCAGCGTTTTCTTTTAACTTAGTTAGCACTTCATAACCGTCAATGCCTGGCATCACAATATCCAAGATCAATAAATCAACAGTCTCCGTTTTTAAAAACGTCAGTGCTTTTTCGCCACTCTCTACACAAAAAACATCATAGTCTTGCTGTAATGTTTTCTCTAATACCAAGCGATTTAACGGATCGTCATCAACAATCAGTACCTTGGCTCTTTTCAACATCAGTAGATCCTTGTTCAATGATAAATGCAATGACCTGTTTTATTTGCCATTGCAATTCATCATTTAATTGCTCGGGCAATTCGCCATCTGCTTTAAGCCTAGCTTCACATTGTTGTGCGCACGCTGACAATCGCTTAAAACCAAGATTGCCAGCTGATCCTTTAACATTATGAACTACACGAACCAACTCATTGGTAGTTTTTAATGTAGAGATTTGTAATAGCTGCTCAGCTGCCATAGTCGCAAACTTCGACAACATAGTTAATACTAACTTAGTATTATTTGCAAACTGAGACATTATAAAAGCTTGATCAAAAAAGACTTCTTTTGGCCTATCCAACTCACTCATTGCTAAAAATAATTTACTGGCAACAATAGGTTTAGTGAGATGCTTATTCATACCGGCCGAAATAGAATGCTCAATATCTTCGCTTTCACTGTGTGCAGTGAGTGCATAAATAGGCATTTGCTCTTTAGTGAAAGACTGACGAATAATACGCGTTGCCTGACAACCATCCATTTCTGGCATCTGAATATCCATAAAAATGAGATCAGGTCTGAGGCTTTTTGCCAGCTCAATGCCTTTTTCACCACTGTGTGCACACACAACAGTGACATCAATTTGCTCTAAAATGCTTTTAATAATGCTTAAATTTAGTGGATTATCATCCACAGCAAGTACTAAAAGTCCAGATAGATCAGTACTAGAAGGCAATGAAACCAGCTCTTTTTTCACAGGCTCTACGGCTTTATCGAGCTGCAAGCAAAAGCAAAATTCACTGCCTTTGCCTTTTTCACTTTCAAGCTTAATTTCGCCTCCCATCAAAGCAACTTCGTATTTAACAATCGCTAAACCTAAACCAACCCCCTGATGAGAGCGCGTTAATGATTCATCGCCTTGGGTAAATGCATCAAATAAGCGGCTTTGATCGGCCTTACTAATACCAATACCGGTGTCTTTGACTGTAAAACAAATAAGTTGCTGCTCAGCAGATTCCTCCACCAGCATTAAGTTTAATGTCACTGTACCTTGCTCGGTGAATTTTACTGCGTTAGTGAGTAGGTTAGCTAATACTTGCTGCAAGCAAATTTGATCACCAACCAAGTTATCACTAATACTTTGGTCACATTTGACTTTAAACTCGATATTTTTATTCGCACATAAGGGAGCTGTGATCCCCTGACAGTAATCGATTAAATCAGGCACACTAAAAGGGGCTTTATTAAGTTGTACTTGCGAGCTTTCAGCGCGGGCAAAATCTAGCATACGATTTAATAAGGTAAGCAAGCTATTGGCTGCAGATTTTGCTTGCTCGGCATGGTTACGCTGCGGCTGTGTTAACCCTTGCAGTGCAATCACATCAATTAAGCCTAGTACAGCATTAAGTGGTGTGCGTATTTCATGACTTAGGTTAGCTATAAAACGGCTTTTAGCTAATGTTGCTCGCTCTGCATCATCTTTTGCTTGCACTAAATCCGTCACATCCTGTACATGAACAACATAGTAATCGGGTGTTTGCTCAGCATTCCAAACTAATGACACGCTAATTTGTAACCACCGCTGTTGCTCTTGCTGCTCAAGACTAAAGTGATAAACTTTTTTCTTCTCATGCAGTAACTCTGTCAAGGTATCCTTTAGCGTCTGATAAGATGGCTCTGCAAATAAGTCTATTAATTTGAGGTCATTGGCGTTTTCAATTGCAAAGATTCTACGTGCTGCTTTATTTGCTTGCAGCACCTGATCTTCAAGCGAAACCAACAGCACTCCATTAGCAGCATATTCCATAGCACTGCGTAATTTAGCTTCAGAGCTTTGTAATGCATTAAGCGCATTATGCTGCTCGGTAATATCACGACCAATCGCCATAGTGCCAAGAAATTGCTGATGCTCGTTGTAAAATGGCACAATGCTAAACAGATAACTACTATCTTCTGTGGTCAATCTTTTTTGATAAGCTTGGCGGTCTTTAAGCACTTGCTTTTCAAGCTCGTTTAATTCGCCGTTATCATCACTAATATCACATAATTGCTGGCCCACTAACTTCTCTTGTGGCAAGCCAATATAACGCTCATACGCCTTATTACAGCCTAAAAACGAGCCATCGATATTCTTAAAGTAAATAAGATCCGGCACGTTATTTAGCATAGTATTTAATAACGCTAAGTGACGCTCTTTCGCATCAATACTACGGCGCAATTGTTTTGACTTTACCTGTACTTGGGAATCAAGCGCTTTATTTGCCTCTTGTAAGGATTGAACGAGCTCCTCATTACGACTAAACACCTTTTTCACACGGCTGAACCAAGGCTGCCAATCAACAGGAATCCGATAATGAACTAACGCTTGTTTGCCTTCATCATGCTGCTCAAGGTAATTCATTAAGTGCGTCATCGGTTTTACAAAAATGCGCTGACTCAACCAAAAAACAGCGCTGAACATCATCACTAAAAAAACACTCAAAAATGCGAACTCTAAAAAGATGTCATAGCCAACTGGTTCACTAAGAGCTTGCTGTGATTCATAGAAACGAGTGTAAATAGGTAAGTTGGTAGCTTCTTGTACTAAATGACTATCGTTATTTTTGCGCATATCTACCGCGACATGCGGCCAATGTTCGCTGGCACTAATGGTCGTATTAAGCGTTGCCTTTGAGCTGGCAATAACTTGGTTATCTTGATTGATAAAAATATACTCACCATAGTTAGGCGCTATTTTTTTTAACCAATTAGAAATTGCTTCAAGATCATAAATCAACACAATGTAATCGCGACTATTAGCAGCTCTTTGCTTGCCAATTGCAAAATAGGCATGACCATTAATGGTCAACACTGAGCTAGAGGCAAGATTGTTGCTATTTATTAATAAAGGTCGAAATTTATTATCTAACACACTGGTCAGAAATTCACTTTTTGTTATGCTACGGCGCTTAATATAAACAAAACCTTGCTCATTAACATAAGCCACGGCTTCTAAAGATTGAATAAGTGACAGAGTGGTATTAAACGAGGGGCCGAGGGCAATAACTCGTCGCCATTGATTAATTGCATAAGCCGTTGAGGCAAACTTTCCTTGCCCGACTATCTCCCCCCACTCCATCGCCCACACTTTGATAGTAATAGTGATCATATTGATTCACATTACGTGTCCAACTAGGATCAAAATCATAAGAAAGTGGCTGTTCATAAAGCTTGAACATGGTGTCTATGAGGCCATCCGCGGCATTCATCGCATGGGAAAGCTGAGCAGTAATATTATTAAATCCGTTTTGCCTGCTTTCTATCACTCGCTCAAGTTTTAAGTTATACAGGTGTAAACACAAAAAAAACGCCACCAGCAGCGGCACAATAAGTGCCACTGCCAAAGAGCGATAATAATGCTTTAATGGTAAAAAATTCACTGGCTTATATGTACCTTACCTCGTTACAGCTAGGTTAACGAGGCATAAGTATACTGGCAAGCTATAAATTTTCTTCAGCAAAGCTGGCTAACCTGCTACGTACTACACCATTTAAGTTAACAGTAGCACTGCCCTCAAAATCTTTAAAACGTTCAACAATATAAGTTAAGCCAGAGGTCACTGGGGTCAAGTAGTTACTATCGATTTGAGCAAGGTTACCTGAGCAAATTAGCTTAGTGCCTTCGCCACAGCGAGTGATAATAGTTTTCAACTGCGACGCAGTTAAGTTTTGACTCTCATCCAAAATAACAACGGCATTTTGAATGCTGCGACCACGCATAAAGTTTACTGATTTAAACTGTACGTTGGCTTTTTCCATAATGTAATTGCGACTCGAAATTGGGTTTTCATCGCCTTTATGTAGTACCTCTAAGGTATCGGTGATCGCAGCCAACCAAGGCGCCATTTTCTCTTCTTCCGTGCCTGGTAAAAAGCCGATTGATTCAGCAATTTCAGGAGTATTACGGGTAACAATAACTTTATCGTAAATGCCTTTTTCTATAATCATTTCAAGGGCGCTGGCAAGCGCGAGTAAGGTTTTGAGGTATTCTATACTTAAAATAGACACACCGACCGACCGAGTGATAACATTATTTATCAAGCAATATTTCCAGCTCGATGTGAAAAATAAAGGTATACTTAAGTCAGACCATGAAAAATTATAAAAATAAGTGCATTCTTAACATCGACAACCCAATTTTCGAAAGCTTAGCCCCAAAAGGCAGCTTTTTACAACATTGTTTAATCAACTCAAAATGGGATGATGAAAATGAAAACACATCATCTCTAGCACATTACAATTTACGATTGGCGATATCAAAATTACTACAACTGATAGATGAAAATGAAGCAGAACATCAAGCCTTGGTCCATTTATTAGTAAGTAACCCAGTGACTATAACCATCAAAGATCTAATCAAAGGTTACAAGTCAATTGAGCTAGTGATAATTAATCACTTTCCTTTAAGCAGGGCCAAGAACTACAGCACATTAGTCAGAAGTTTTTTTAAGTCATTCAGTGACCCCATAGAAAATGGTTTTAATGCGACAGAATTGGCTTATCAAACACTATTATCAACAAATGTAGACTTTAAGAAAAACCCTAACATTGACCTTTTTACCATTGGTTTGAAAAACAAAATCAAGTTTACCATTATTGATCCCGATACCTTTCCAAATCTATTTGTAATGGATTCGGTTTTACACAATCTTTTAATCAACTTAGAAAGCACTTCAAAAGAAACTCCTTTTGAGTATTCTGTAATTGTTAGCTTTAAGAAATTGTTACGTGAAATTGACCAGTGGCCTAAAAATTCTCAAATAAAAACATTACTTAACTCTCCATTAAGCCAATTAACGCCAGATAACATTAACGAAGCGCTAATCGATTTTGAGAAAAATTTACATAAGGCATTGCCAAACAGAAAGTTGAATCAGCTAAGTACACTATTTAGACAGAAACTATTTGATCATGGACTAACTGCTCCTGAGCTAAAAAAAGCAAAAGACCTCTTCAAAACCAACTTCAACAGCTCAGGCCAATTAAAATTTAAGCCACAATATACCGTAAATTGTTCGGGCGTAGATCACAGAATTGACACTTTCATACTCGGATCTATTTTACCATCTGGAAGTGTTGGTGAATGCAGCCTAAACAAGCTTGAGACTGACTCAACTGTTATCCCTAATGATAGCGATATGATAAAAGAGCTAGTAGAAGTCCTAATGCTGATTCAAAAAGAAGGCTATAATCACGCTCGATTACTTATTGCTAAAAAGCCCGAAGACTTGATTACTTATAATGTTTCCAAGGGTTTAATAGAGCTAGAGTTATTGATCACCAATCACTTCCCTGACGAAAAGCACGAAAAACTAAAACTCATTCGCGATTTCCTGATCTTATGCGAAACCCCTACTCAAAATGGAAGGTTACTAAAAGATTTTGAGATTGATTCGACTATTAACCCAAGAGAAAAAATTAAAACAATGGCTTTTCAAGGTTATTCCAAAACTAACGGCAAAAAGAGTAATGTTACCGTTAAATTTAACCTGACTAAATTAAAGCCCTTATTAAAACTGAACAGCGTGCTAGTAACGGCGTTAAACAACCTACAAACTTACACAACAACCACGCCGATGCCTTCCACGTCTTTATCTGACATAGAGCGAACTTTAGGCTATATCGTTGATACATCATTTGAGGTGGCTCAAGTAAGGCATATCCTTACTAGCCCAATATCTGAATTAGAGCAAAGAGATTTCAGATTAGGTTTTGCTCAGCTTGAAGATATCATTGAGAAACAGGATATAAAACTAAAGGCAGCTAAAAGCCAAGCTATAAGAACATTCCTAAGTAAACATGCAGGAAAAATTAACAATCTAATCGAAATAAAAAACTGTGGATTTAAATCTCGGTTCAGTGCATCGGAAGAGCTGGATTCGCAAAAATTAATAGAACCTGTCGATGAAAATGGAGACGTCTTACCTAGCCCTATCCTTAACCAGCATCAGTCACTATCTGAGCTTCGTAAAAATGTACAGGAGCATTTTGAAAAGCCAATAAACCAGATACTGAATGCATGTAAGAAAGAGGTTGAATACTACAAGCAACTTATAGCCACTTTTGACAAATACACGGAAAAAGACGTAAACGGCTTCTATATCAAAGATATTCCAGAAACAGTTACAACGCTAGTTAAAGACAACCAAATTGAAGACGGTAGGAAAGCCCTAAAATCACGAGTAAGCGCGATTAAAAAGGAATTTACTAGTGAATTGGTAATGGGAGCCTACCTAAGGCATCAACTATCAATAGGGGTAATGAAAACCACTTACTGCCTACAAAAGTCAGAGTTAATTCCACCATATGTGCAGCATTGGTTTCGAAATACTGCTACTGGTATGAAAGAATTTTTCTGGTCAGGTTTATTTTTGCCTAAAAATATTCTGCTTGTGTGCTTTATAAGATTAGTGATCAGAACAACTTGGAATAAAGATGTAATAGCAACATTGACTCGTGCAAATTTTCCAGAGCAATTATCAGAAGGTGCTTTTGTTCTTGCAGGATTCAAAGGAAAAGTAGGTAAAGAGACTTCGCCTGTTACGATTGAATCGCATGAAAAAGAAATTCGTGAGGTGGTTAGTTTTCTTACTCAACATCATGCCAACATGGTACGAATGGGCTTTAAACCAGAAAGTATTTGGGATACTCCGGGTTCGACAAAATTAAATTTCCTGTCAGCAGATATTTTAGACAGATTACGTGAACACTACACCCTTCCATTTTTTCGCATGGAGTTGCTAGCTAAGCATCAGATAAATCTTCGGAAAGGTATCGACGGTAGCTTAGTTAACTCACAACGAGAACGGAATCATGCAACCAGTAAGGTAACTTCTGGTTATCTAACTCACCCTATAGCAGTGATTGAATATGAAGCCAATAATGCAGACTTCCAGCGAAAATTTGAGACAACGGTTCAGTTTAGACACAAAGAAGCATCAATAGAGAAGTACGGCCTAGATCGCAGCAATATTGACGAAGATTTAATCGTAGCACCAGCGAAGCATAAAGAGGATCTGCCAAATTGGTTCGTTTTAGCAGACGGCTCATCTTGTACAGATATCTTTGCTTCTGTTGACAAGTCTAAGCAAGATAGCCTCTGTAAAGGTCGAAAGTGCCATACAGGAGAAGGATGTGAGTTCAATCGCGTTGAACTGGGTGTTGATGAATTTGTACAAACACTGCGACATCAAGCTTATTACATTGCACGTGGAGAGGTGTTATTGGCAAAGCATGGTAGAGAATATTTTGAGGAGTATATTGCACCGGACATGCGATTTACGTTTGGATTAGTGAAATATGTAGAGTTATCCAATCCTCTAATGTTCAAAGATGCTAAAGGGAGATTAGAAAATGAACAGTAATCTTAAGTACCAATTCTTAAAAGATATAAAGCCAGAAGATATACTGGAAGAGCATGATGATCTACTTTTAGAAAATGCAAAACTGTTACAAGTTACAGATGAAAAACTCGCTATTGACGGTACTGTTTTACATTATCATGCGAAGATCACTGGAGCAAAAGCTAATGAAACGCTGCTGCAAAAAGGATCTGTAGATCTACGAGATATATGGGTTCCCGGTGCTGCGGGATGGCAGCACCCAGTGCCTATATTGGTTTATCCTGACTACGCCAAGGCGCTCATTGAAATCGTCGATATTTATGCAAACAGGGCCAAGCATACACCAACATTTGTAAAAACAGGGGTAATGTCACAACTCAACGTTGCAGCGCAATTCATTGAATATATGTGCTTACATGGTCATCTTGTTTTAAATGGAGTAAATCAAAAGCAAATTGATAAGATGAAGGTAACGCTCAAAGAAGGCGGTATCCCAACTACACTAGCCTTGCATGAACGAGTTAACTCATTTGTCGATTTGTTAATCGAGAATGACGAATTAGAGCCATTTTTAATCAAAGACGGTAATACCGAAAACTCTAAAGTAACGAGTATAAGAGTGCCTAAAATTGCCCAATGTATCGGGGCAGTCAGTCTTGAAAATCAAGTTCCAACTAGTGTTTACCAAAAAGTAACCGAACACCTAAAATCAAAGGGTGTTAAATTCGATATTCGTTTAGCATCCAAAGGAACTCCTGCCCCTTCGCAACCAGCCGTTAAATCATTAAATAATTGGTTTGGTACTTGGAACAGATTTGCAAAGTTAGACAACGAGGATAGATTGCAATTTATTCCTTTTACTAACCCTAATCAGCTTTCTAAGATGCTTGGTAAAGTTGCGGGTAGAACAAGGAACTTGGATCTGCAACATGTCATAAATTTATTGGGCGGCTCTCATCTGTGGGTATATGAATATTCATCTAAAATAATTTCATTGGTAAGTGAAATTACTAAATTAAAAAATAAGTGTATTAACGAAGGGGTGCGCCCAAGAACACTCACTGAGGGTAGATTTCCTGAATTTTTAGCAAGTTCTAGTAAGGTTAAGGAGCTAGAGAAACTAATCGGCATAGAAATTCACAAATCAAGTTTAACAACTTCAGACACTGATTCTGATGCGTCCTCTGTAACCGAGATAATAACGTTATTGATGACCTCTTGTTATGTCATATTGCAAACTTATAACGCAAGAAGACAAGCAGAAATCCAGCACCCACTGATTGGTATTACGGAAGAATTCTTCCGCTGCAAAGATAAAAAATTTAATTGGTATCAAGCGTGCTTTTATAACGAGAAAAATGGTGAACGCCGCTGGTACACAACCAATAATGGCAGCACTAAAGCAATCAAGTGCTTAATTAAACTGAAACAAGCATGGGGAGCTGTTGATGTTGACGGCTTGTTTAATGTACCAAGTTTTCGAATTGATGATCATGGAAACTTCAAACACTATAAATATCACTTTAACAAGGGCAAAGACTCAAAGGTCACTGGCAATGCATTCCTAAAAATGACTTTGGGTGAATCTGAAATACACTCTGATACCCACCCTTTCAGACGCATCTACGCAATAATTTATCACTATCAATATAAAAATGCAGACTTACTGGCCTTGTGTCATCAACTAGGTCATATCGATCCCGAACAAACAACGGTGTATGTGACAGAGCCAGCAGCAAGAGAAACACATGAGCAACTTCATCATAAAACTAAACTGACTCGAAATGAGAAAGCAGAATCTACTATTGCGATAAAAGAAGAAAATAACGCTCTAGATAAAATCATTGCTGAAGTAGGCGTTGAAACAACGGCAAAAGACATTCTGACTTTGCTCATGGGCACCGAAGAGATGGCTGGCAAATATACATCTTATTTGAAAAAGGTTTACCGGGTTTTACAAAAGAGTGTCAGGTTCAATAACTATACAAAAGATAAATATGGGAAAGACTTTAGCGAATTACCTGACGAAGAAAAAAGTAATGAAATTGCTCAAGTTCTTGATGCTAGAGGCCACAAACACAAACCTAAACCACACGCAACTTGCCATAAAAAAGAGAATGAAGCTAAAAAGCATAAGTCTCCTTGTGAGCCATCTGTTTGTAAGGGCTGTGCATACCAAGAAGTAAAACGAACTCAACTAAACATAATGAAAGAAGACTTAATTGCGCTAAAGGCTGTCCTAACTGATTTTTCAATGCTTCCTATTGAACGTATGCGAGCAAAGGAGCAAAGCGATAACTTATCTATTTTGATAGAAAGCCATGAACGCGCAATGGAAAGAAGTAAGAGTATTTTCAAAGGGGGGCAACCTAATGGCTAAGACAAATCAAAACCAAGATCCTCAACAAAAAGAAGCCTTTGAGCGTATTGAACGAAAAGTAGAAATACTTGAAAAGTGGGCAAACGAAGGCATCCCTTTTGTATTGGTTCAAGGTAATAAACAAGTTGATGACAAAGGAAAATATGTCCTTGAATTCTTTCCTACCAGCCCTACAGGACTTAGAAATTGGAACGGTAAACAAAATAGTAAGGAAGTTGTTAAGCAATATGATATTCCGCCATATACAACGTCTGCAAAGTCTTTAGATGCTATACCCACGAGCTTAAAATTAAAAATTTATGGCGATAAAAATAAACTTAACCTTTGGGAAAGGCTGAAGTTTAAGGCCAAGCTGCAAGCCAACACTAAAGAAAAGAACGCCCTACAAGAGCTAGAGGAAGAGCTGAAAATATCTAAAGCTAATCACCAAGGGCTGGCATACGAGTTAATTGAACTTCGAGTGACTAACAAACACTTGGAAGAAGAAAACTGCACGCTAGAGAACCAGATTGAAAGTGTACGTTTGTCTATAAAATCCCAGCTTGATCTGAAGAAAAAACAACTTAAGCAGTCTGATCTAAAGAGCAAGCAGCTTAGCATCGAAAATACAAAGCTGAAAAAGCTTTTAGACGAACATGGTATCGACTACGAAAATGCTGACGAAAGAACCTCTATTATTGATTTTCCGGGGAAGTAAATCATGGTGAATAAGCGCAGAAAATCTTCTCAGGATATCGGTAAACAGAATGCTAAAAAGATAGCAGATTGGGTAAATACTTCGCCTGTTATCCCTTTGTATCAAGGTCGGGTTAACAAGATTCAAATTTTCAAGATGCATAATGTGCCTAAATCAACACTTGATACAAATGAAGATCTACAAAAGATATTTGCGCCTGATGGTCCAATAGAAAAGCTAGTACAAGAACAAAAAGGGCTGGAGATTGAGCAACCTGATGATGTGGTAGAAGAAAATTCAGCAAAAGAAGATTTAGAAAACACGGTTTCCAATAATGAGCTTGAATTGAAAGTTAAGGCATTAGAGACTCAGCTTAACTCTATTCAACTAGATCTTGCTTCGGAACAGTTTTTGTTGGCAACAGGTCGGTATATTCCAAAGCTATACATGGATGTTGGTGACGTGTGATGCAAATAAATAATATATCGTTTAACGAAGAAGTTAAGCAATTAATAGGCGTAGTCACTTTAGTTCGGCACTATACACAAGATAAACGTGGTATCTCATCTATATTTTTATTAAAGGTTGCACGTGAAAAAATAGTCGTTAAGGCTGAATTCGGTGCGATTACGTCAATCCCGCAAACAGGAGAAATCTGGAGAGCGACTGGTGATTATTCCTTTGATAAGGAATATGGCTCACAGTTCATTGTAGATGAGGCTTTAAAGCTGCCCCCCAACGCAGAAATTTCAACTGAGGTACTTTGTGATTTCCTTATCTACAACGCCCATTTTGTCGGTATAAATAGCTATTGGACGAAGAAACTTAATCTCGCTTTTGGTGAAGATTTATTTGCAGTTTTACAAAGTTACTCAGCTAAAAAGTTATCTAACTGTAAAAAGCTAAAAATCTCACCAGTTATGGCTCAAAATCTTTGTGATGGTTGGGCTAAGGCTGTTGGTGAAAGTGAATTAAATCTATTTTTTGAACGACACAAATTACCAGTTGAGTATGTTGAAAGTACTCGTCAACTACTAGGCCGTGACGCAATTAGCTTGATAAAAAAGAATCCATATCTGCTCTATCCTATAACATCTGTAAATGCTGCAAAGCGGACATGGAAGTCACTAGACAAAAAAGTAAGAGCTAACTTTGATATCAATTTAAACGATAAGCGTAGAGCTATTTCATTTGTTGAATCACTACTTTATTCAGCACATAGCAATAACGGTGATATGGCGTTACCTGCTAATGAAGTCAAAGCTGAACTGATTGAAGCAGGCATTGGGCTTGAACTTAATGAAATTGAAGACTGTGCTTTTCAGACACTTTGTTTCAACAAACAAAATGACACTATACAAATCTTAGGTCATCAGGCGATTGAAAAGGCAATTAATGCATTACTTCACAGGCGTTTATCTAAGATAAAGCAGCTATTTGATACGAATTCGTTGGCGTTTGACGAAACGTTATCAATATTAGATCACCACAGTGTTGAACTAAATTCTCTTCAGTTACAGGCATTAGGTAATGCCTTTAATCGACCTGTTTCTTTTATTGTAGGAGAAGCTGGTACAGGAAAGTCTTTGCTATCCCAGATCATCATTGATGTATGCCTTAATAATGGTATTAACGTTTGGAGAGTTAATTCAGTTGTTTGTAATGGAGACAATATACTGCCTAATTTAAAGGGAGAATCTATTAATCGCTTCATTTCACAGGCAAAAAAGCGAAACCTAAAAGGCGCATTGTCAGGAGCACTTATACTGATAGAAAATTCAAATTCAGTTGATATGTTAACGTTATATAAACTATTAAAGGTTGTTCCTCTTAATGCTCACATTTGTTTTATTGGCGATAAATACAAATTGCCACCAATTGGTCCGGGAGCTTTTCTCAAACAGGCTGCTGACTTAAAACATGATGCGATTACAGGGCTTTTTGAAGTCTACGGTTCGACATCGAATTCAGATATCCAACGGATCTCTAACTCTTTATTTAATAATACTGCATCATCAGTATTCGATGCTATTACCGCATTTGACGTGTCAAAAGAACAAAGCCTAAGTATGTACCATACTAAAGATAAATCTCACGAGATGCTTAGTACCATTACAATCAATATTTGGTTCGAATTGACTTCAATGTTAAGTGATGTACCTAAGATCATTTGTTCGAATCCTCAGTTATGCGATGACATAAATTCTCAAGTTCAGCGGATTCGTTTTGACCGGAAAAAAGTAGCAAAGCTAGAAATTGGTGAATCTGTTTTCTACGCGGGGGAGCCAATTATTTTTGCCAAATCTAATAAGTTTATTGATGTATCGGTTGGTACGTTAGCAAACATAGTAGAAGTATACGAAAAGCCTGTCGTTGCATATGGGCGTGAGTGTTGGATGAAGATAGACATTGGTGGTGATTGTATTGATTTGTCATTAGATGATATTGAAAGTATTGCGCTTTGTTATGCAATTACGGTGCACAAAGTTCAGGGGAATCAATTTACTCATTCCTTAGTTATTTTGGATAATTTCTATTTGATTGATAAATCATGGCTTTACACATGTATAAACGCATCTAGAGAGTCGATGTTATTTATCGGTAATAGGAATCAACTAGTCAATACGGTTGATGCCGCAGAGTTTAGCGCTAATAGGCATCATGGTGTTCCACTAAAGTTGGAGGTTTCAGATGAGTAACGGTATTACTGAAACAAAAGTACACTATGATCGTCAAGACCACTATGTTTACCAAGATATCAACGGAGAGGTTCTTTGGGCACCTACAGATTTTATCATTGAGCTGGATAGAAACCCCAAAACTATACGCACTTATCGAAAGGCTATCAGACGATTATTTAAATTTTTGAACTCTGGTAAACATAAAATAAGCTGGCTTGAAATGAATGACTCTCGCATGAGGGAATTTAGGACGTTCTGCTTGAAAGAAACGACAACAGATTCACGATATCGAGGTGATGAAAACGTTGCTAAACAGACGGTCAATAGCGACTTTTTGATGCCAATCTATAACTTTTATCATTGGGTACAAAAGCAAGGTACATATCACCCAAATATTCTTGGTTTTGATCCGGCCAATAAGTTTTCATATCAGATAACATCATCATTACTTTTGAAGGAAATCGCCGTATCTAGAAATGAAAAGCCAAACAATAATTCACTATATCCAGAATTATTTAGAGATTGTGATACCAGAAGCCGAAACAGAAAAGATGCAAGTGAGTATGAGCTAGAAGAACTTAACAATTACATAATTAATGAATATGAGGGCTATGAGCGAGCGTCACTATTGCTAATTGCGCAGATCATGAATGAAACGGGTAGCCGCCCGATTTCTGTTAGTAGCTATCGTAGGCTTCAATTTTCTAAAGAAATCATCGAAAGAGAGTTCTTCCTCAACAAGCAAGATAGTTTATCAATTGTTCCAAAGCTGGCTAAGCAAGGAAATACTATGCCAGTGAGCTTTAGGTTCTCTACAGTGCTCGCTGTCAGGAATTTCATTGAGAATGATTTGGAAGAGTTTCTCACCAACATTGATACTGGCAACTATGAAGGTCATTTATTCTTAGACCCCAACAGCTTTCAACCATTAACCGCTGAGAATATCAGCAAGATCTTCAGTGAAATCACCACAGAACTTGGCTGGCCTAAAGGTAAATCGATTTATTCATTACGCCATAAATTTTCCGGAGATAGTCTTGATAAACATTTGGACGCTGCATTAGAGTTAGGCTTTAGTGCTAATGAAACTGCAATTGCACTTCAGATGGAAAGGGAAATGACCCACCGCAGCGCAGGCTCTCTAGAAGACTATATTTCGAGTCGTAAAAGAACTATGCAACAAACTGATTCATTTAAAAAGTCTTTAAAGATTAACGAACTAGAATCAGACAAAACTCGCCTTGAGCTAGAAAGGCAAAAAGCGATAGAAAGCGCAGAGCAAAAAGATGCAGAGAATCAGGCACTGTTATTAGAAATTCAAAAGCTACAAAGCCAACTAAAAGACGGCGATATTAATTAGTAAATATCTGAATCGGGGATCTCAAGATCTCCTAGATCACCAACCTGCGAATAAAAGGGATGAGTCTCAAATGTAATTTCATCATCATCAGACTCGTTACCTTCCGAAACGGCATAGTCAAAGCTTGTAGTATCGGATTCTAATGAGTCGAGAACGTCACTAAGTTTTGGGTACTTGAATGCAAGATTCTTATTCATCGTAAACCTCTATAGTTCGCCCTGAGTAGTTATAGTATAGAGTGAGGGTCATAGACTCTCCAGTTCAAATGCTAAGAAGTGGTGATTACGATTGAGTTTTTGAAAAAGTAACCTATGAGAGGTTACTTTTGATAGGAGTACAAAATAGTAACCGTTGAAAGGTTATTATTTGGCGGCAAACAAAACCTATAGTAGATTTCAATTCTAGTTTTGGAGTTTTTTTGAATACGCAAGCTTAAGGCCATAATTAGTGAAAATAAAAAATCCACACACGCTCAAGCAAGCTTTAGCAAATATGAAGCTCGAAAACTTGTCTCCATCTCCTGAAGTTAGTGTACTTCTGCAACAAGCATTAGTGGATGAGAACATTGACACAGAGGACATAATAAGCCTATTACGTGCTGCGCACCGTACTGATGAAGTACGTTAGTATACTGAATATTAATCGTCACGGTTAGCAATTACAAAACCGTGACCGATAACATCCAATAGATAACGTAATAATTGAGAAAATTATTTCTTCTACTTTAAGGTCAATTTTGAATATTACTATAATGGCACTTGTTGATTGAAGAGTATGTAAATGAAAACCATAGGTAAACTTGCTAAAGAACTTAACATTAGCATTGAAACAATCCGTTTCTATGAGCGCCAAGGTCTGATAGAGCAACCTTTAAAACCAGAGTCTGGTTACAGAATGTATGGCGATGCCCTTACCAGTCAACTCAAATTTATTCTGAAAGCTAAAGCATTAGGGTTTACGCTGAAAGAAATTGAATCGCTTATGTCACTAAGTGACAGTTGCGCTGATATTGAGTCGATGGGGTTGCAAAAACTTAATCTCATTCGTAATAAAATTGCTGATTTACAGCGATTAGAGAAAGTAATTCAAGATATGACAGATTCTTGCAAGGCCAATCAAGACCCTCAATCCTGCCCGGTAATAAATTCACTTAAATAGCTATTGACCCCGTACTTATGTACGGAGTTTATACTACCTTAAAAATTGAGGTAGATAGTTATGATCAATAAAATTCTAGATAAAGTAGGTTCTGGTGGCGTTTGGCTAGCCGCCCTTAGCTGCACAGCATGTTTTCCTGCACTCGGCTCATTGGCATCTGCTCTTGGGTTAGGTTTTCTTTCACATTTTGAAGGGATAGCGGTGAACACCTTATTGCCATTATTTGCTTCACTAGCGTTGTTAGTTAATTTCTATAATTGGTATCAACATCGAGATTCATTGAGAGGCGTTTTAAGTGTCATTGGCCCAATTGCAGTATTGCTGACCCTTTATCCTTTATGGCAATACGACTGGAGCACTTACTTATTTTACTTTGGGATCATTTGGATGGTCGTAATGTCTATTTTAGATATTGTTAAGCCCATTAAGGAACCAGTATGCAAGGTATAGAACTAGAATCTAAAATCACTTGCCCTGAATGTGGATTTAGCAAAGTTGAAACCATGCCTACAAACGCTTGCCAATGGTATTACGAATGCGAAAGCTGTAAAGCACTACTTAAACCGTTAAAAGGTGATTGTTGCGTTTATTGCTCTTATGGAACAGTTAAGTGTCCTCCTATTCAAGAAGGCAATGCATGTTGCTCAGGTAAGTAGCCTAGTATTCGGTGGTTCTGTGTCAACCAAGTAATATCTTAAATGCGATTGCGATTAACACTAAACCACCAAATAGTTCAGCTTTAGATTCCAGCCATACGCCACTTCTTTCGCCGATATTCACACCAATCCAGCTAAAGGCAAACGTCGTGACGCCTATTATCAAGCAAGCTACGGCTATATCTACCTCAAGCAATGTGATTGCATAACCTGCCGCCATTGCATCAATACTGGTGGCAATAGCAAGAACAAATAGCACACGATGAGTAACATTAGCAATATCTTCTTCAATTCCTTCAGATTGGGACTCATAAATCATTTTGCCACCGATAAATACTAGCAAAATAAAAGCTATCCAAGGTGCATAATCTTCAATCCAAGATGATAAACCTTTACCGCTGTAATAGCCTAAAAGAGGCATAAAGCCTTGGAAAAAACCAAAATAAGCAGCGGCTTTAATAAAGAGCTTTTCAGCATTTACTACTTTTTTAGAACCTAAGCCTATGGATACTGCAAACGCGTCCATACTGAGTGCTATAGCTAATACAAATACTTCAAACAAACCGATTAAACCTGAATAAAATTGTTATAAGATTACGTGACGTATAATTAGTTACTTGACTGATGTTAAACACCTAAGATTTACTGACAATTTTTCTATTATCAAAGCCTTATTTTTACACCAAATTTCAGCCAGATATTCAGTAACAGTGCCAACACTTGAAGGAAACAGAATATTCCCCGCCACTTTGGCGAAAGGTCCATCAGTTTCGAGTAGAACTCTATCTTGAGGTATCCACGATATTACTTTTTTAGCTCTGGCTGAAGTTAGCATGGCTGGCCCAATAGAGAAGAAACAGCCTAGCTCGACGGCTTCTAGAACTTGCTTCTTAGTACCTAAAAACCAATGAAGAATAGAAGTACCAGCATTGGGATGTAACTTAAGTTGTTCAAGAACTTCACCAGTCGCGTTAAGACTATGGATAGTTAGTATTTTGTCATCAAAGCCTTCACATTTTTTTAGAATATGCGTGAAAACCTCTAATTGATCATCAAAGTAATCAGCGTAACCTTTTGAGCCATCCAGTCCAATTTCTCCAATATATCTAGTTCTATCAACTAGCTTATCGAATAGTGCTAATTCATTTTTTCTTAGATGAGCAAGTTGAGGGTGAAGCCCCAAGGCCGTCTTACAGTGTTTTATGCCACTTGTTAACTGGACAGTACCTTCAAAAGCTGAAGGCACCGTAGTTACTGATAGCACGTAATAATTACTGCTTTTTATGTCGTTCAATACCTCTTGATGATCTGGATATAAATCAACGTGGCAATGAAGATCCATCATGACGATTTATCCGCTTGGAGAAATAATTCAACCTCTGCCAATCCTCGCTTAATAGTTGATTCTAATTTTTCTCGTATATCTTTTTCTTGTGGTATTGGCCCTGAACTTCGAAGCCAAGAACGATAGTTATCGGATTGTTTCAATCTAATAATGGCAGTTTGAACCGCTTGGAGATCATCGCGAGTATCTTTTTCTTTGATAAGATCTCTCAACCGCTTTGTCTTGTATGGCGCATCTTGTGTAAAACCAGCATGAAAAACTGACGCTCTTCGAATAAGGCAAGGTACACAATGCCCACACTGTTTATGTTCTCTGTGCCAATGACTGCATGAAACACTTAGGGGAACTGCTTTTCTAATTGCGTCTTGATCAACACATTCCGCTAACATTTCACCTTTAGTTTTGAATTGATAGGGGTTTACAAATTTGACATGAAACCCAGTGTCTCTAAGCAAAGATTCAAGCCTGCTTAGAAAATTAGGATGAGTAGTTCTAGTGCTATGGCTACCAATCCGTCTTCTGGTAAGCGGCGGATTTATAGAAATATAGCCATTCTCTGGGACGACAATAGTTTCAATACTGCTATCGCAATTAGCATTTCTTAAGGCTGATATACCAAGTACCGCCATAGCTAGGAAGTTAAAGCTTCTTCCCCTCATACTAATGTCAGTTTTACCTTCTAAGTGCTTAATAATATGGGGAGACATTGAATAGGACAATTCGCCGAATGGCGGGGATAATAATTGCTTAATGTCTTCTTGCTTAGCGCCATCACCACGATAAGCGTGACTAACCAAGAGAGGCTTTAAATCTGATTCTCCGTTCAAAATATCAATTGCACCAACTGCGCTATCAAGACCACCAGAAAAAAGGCAAACAGAGTTGAGTCCAATTAATGATTTTGCTTTTGCTTTCGCTTGCTCACTTGTTTTAGGAGTCGGCATCGGCATAGTTGTTTTTTCAAAAGTAAACAGCCATTGATCGCCTGTAAGAAAGTTGAGCAAAGAACTCAGTTCAGGTTCTACAAAATTCCACATATCCTCATCAGTTACAGGAACATGCAAATGCATTTTTCTAGCCCATGCATTTTCTGCATTATCCCTTAATTCAAATGTATCAGCAGCGGTAACGGCGGTAGCAATTGTTATCAGATCTATTGAATCAGCATCTACATTCAATCCTAAATCACGAACTGTTTGTAGTAGTTGTTTTGACACCAAGCTGTGCTTAGTGATGTCATTTTGATGCGTATGAAACATTTGGACAGGATGACAATCATCAGAAAAGTCAGGCAAGTTAGCAGGGTCATGGTTAAAGTAAAAATTAGTCATTAAAGCTCTCCCATTCATCAACCGTCATAGCAATAGCATCGGCTTGAATTTTAGTAATATTTTCTTTGCTAATAGTACTGGGGTTGCCATTAGTTACTTTGTCTAACTGCTCTTGTGTAATCACTTTTATTAGTTCCCTTAATTCAACTTCCATTTGATGATGCTTGCTTGCTGGCTCAACATGAAACCAAGCTCTGCCCATGCCTTCAACCACATCCTGAAAAATAAGGTCTGTTAAATAACAGCCTATGGCTTCTTGGATAACTTCGTCAGTAAAACTGTTTGGGTCAAATTCTTCTGTATCGGGGAGTGCTTCTTCTAGTGCGTAATCCAACGCAACTCTTACAGCATCCGAATCGGCATTATCAGGCGCTAAATGGCTAGCAATTTTGTCGATTGCTTGATCAGTCGATAGCCCAGTTAGATCACCTAATGATAAGCTTTGATTATTAACCGTTACGGTGTCGCCACGCATGACACCAAGCAATCCAGAACCAGCAGTTATGCCGCTTGATAGTCTCCTGCTTGTGCTTTTACCTCCGCCAGAGCCTTTTCTAGAGTAACTTTTTAATGAACGCCTTAGATCTGAGGTTGAGCCACCTGTTTGCGCATATTTACCAAATGCTCTTCTGGCACTGGCAAACCTATTTGGAGGCGGTGTTGCTGTAGGTGAACCACCGATTTCTTGTTGAACCTTGTCATTGTCAATATCATTGCTATTGTCATTCTGATCATCAGCTTGATTATTATCAGAGCCAGCTTGCTCATCCCCATCAGTACCTGATGCAGGTTCTATTGTGACAGGATCTCCTTGCTCTGCCCAAGATGGAATAAGTGGACTCTTATTATTTGGTCCTGTTGACGATGCGGACGTACCCATATTACTTAGTTCCCTCTAGTTCTTTTAAAATTGGATTAAGCCATCTTTGGCGGGGCAAGCTTTTTAAAAATGTAAGAAGACTTAAGCTACATTTATCATCCTGCTTGGCAAGTAACACAGCCCCATAAATGCCTGTTGGTCTTTCGGTCCAATCACCAATCAACTTAAAGTTTTCAATCAAACCATCCATGACTGACATGTATTCTTCCTTCGGAGTTGTGGTAATCGCAGTAGAGTTAACGCCACTGACCCTTACCTTTTGCTTCATTAATTCTTCTACGAGTTTTTGAGCGGCTCCAGACATTACCGAATTAACAGCCCCCATTGGAATGCTTTCTCTGCTCAGATATGCCGCTGGTGTCAAATCCATTTCAGTGAACATGGGAGGTAATTTCGACCATTTATCAATAAAAGCTAGGTCGAGTTTCCACTCTTCAGGTAAATTAATTTCGTCAAATTCGACTTCTGAATTTTCAAGATCCGCTAATACTTTTGGATATCCGTTTTCCTTATCAATTAATTCATAAAGCTTGTTGGTAGCCTGAGTGCCTAAGCACCTCTCAAAAATTACCAGCTTAGTGATAGTTTTTTCATCAAGCTGCATTCCTCTGCGATGAGCGGTTTTCTTTCTCATCTTAACCTGATTGAGTAATCGCTTAACTATGCGAGGGTTGCCGTTAATGTTTGTGGATTCAGCTAATAGTGGAGCTAACTGTTCAGCAACCACAAATTTACTTCTGAGTTCGGAATGCTTTTCAATCTCGTGATCTTGAAGTAGCTCGTCAACGGTAATTTGTGGTTGTTTCCACGACAGCCTTAATGACTCTTCAAGGGCACATCTTATCGTTTCTAATTGCGCATCGGTAACGCCGTGATCTTGAGCAGTAAGCATCATTAAATATGCCCTTATCTCCAGAACGCCGGGTCTTGGTACATGCACAGGAATTTGAATAAGCTTGTCTAAATAATCAGTTTGATGTCGTTGAGATGCACCTTTGTGATACTCAGGCACTGCCAAGCGGATCATGTCCTCATCGGCGGCAATAACAAATGCAGTATTGGGTAAAAATAGAAATAACCTGATCGCCTCAAGGGTCGAAATAGCATTAAATGGAGAGCAGCGATCTAAATTATCGACATAGACAATAAGTGGCTTATCAAACTCCTTTAACAGATCAGAATATGCTTTTCGGAATTCTTTAATTTCTTTAGGAGGTGAAAATGATTTATTATCTTTGATCAAACCTTTGTTTTTCTTCGCGACATCCTTAGCGCCATCGACAGCACCTTTTACATCATCAACATCCAGTTCACCATCGTCACCACCACTGAATAGTCCCATGATCTTCTGTATACCACCCATAGTTGGTATACCAGCTAATGCTGCACCACCATCCATTAGCAATCCCATCAGTCTGATCTTATCTATTCGTCCAGCAAACTCTTTTGCTTTTGCACTGAGATTTTTATCGTCTGCTGCTTTTTTAACTAAAGTAGATGCAATTGTTTCTAGTAACGCCGCTTTAGCGTCATCATACCCTTGGAAAGTCCATGCATCGAAATGTACTTGGATATATTCTTGTTCATCACTTTCCAGAGAAGCCTTAGTAAGTTCAAGAATCGTCGATTTTCCAGCGCCCCAATCACCAAAAACGCCTATACTAATAGGCATTAACTCCTTTTCTGTTATAAGATCTTTTATTGACTCAGCCGTTTCATTAAAATTTAAGAAATCAATTTTTGATTCTTTATCAGACCACATAACGTCTCCTTTTATTTATTATTTCTTTTGTTCCATTCTTTCAATAATTCGGTGAACCGTGGGGCGGCTAACAGAATATTTCTTCGCTAATGCAGAGATCGATTCACCATTTAATTTATCTTTATATAATTCTTTCGCTTGTTTGTCTGATAAAGCAGGCAATCTGCCCATGTGTTTGCCTTTAGCTTTAGCCTCTTCACGACCTTCTGTGGTTCTGGCTTTTATAAGATCCCGCTCAAGTTGAGCGAATATGTGGCTACGCATAATGTTTGAGATTATTTCTCATCAAGCCAGATTGGGTGAGTACTAGGAAATCTTCGTCAGATTTGAGCCTGAAGCAGTCGTAAACGATGGTACAAAATTACTTCAGCTAAAATTCACTTTGATACGAAACCGGACATTAGGCTTAGCGTATCTCATGACAAGTGTTCCAACAATATAGTCGTTGCTCTTACTTTTAAATTTAAATCTTGTTTTAGATCCTCTGTACAATTAGTAACACACCAACGCGACTTTAATGTGGAATTAGGATCATCGGTTAATTTATTCTATCTAGATAGCTCTTCTATTTTTTATCTTTGATAAACATCGGTATAAAACGGGCAGTCCAAATAATGTTAGCAGTGTTTGCTGTCACTACCCCCCAACAATTATTTTCTTGGAATAGCTATTTGAGTTACTTCCCAATCTTTTCAAATTAAATAACTTTTTATTTGACTCTATAGCCACTATAGATTTTATACTTATTTTAATATTGTTTCGGAATGTTAAATATGTCAGAAAAATGTAGTGGTCAGTGTCAATCATCTCCTACCAACGAAGACGTAAAAATTGATACACAATTAGATAACTATAGTGGCGCGTTTGTCAGTACATATAAAGTGCCTCAAATGGACTGTCCTTCAGAAGAGAGATTGATCAGATTAGCTCTTGACTCAATTCAGCCTTCAGTTGGATTGCAGTTTGATATTCCTAATCGCTTAGTCAAAGTTTTTCATGATGAAAATTTAGATGAGATAACAAAAAAGTTACAACAACTTAAACTCGGTGCAGAGTTAGAGTCAACTAAACAAAGTTGCAGTACAGAAGCTGCAAAAGCAAAAGACTTAGCCCAAAAAAATGAGATGAAAGAAGCATCAACCCTAAAATGGTTGTTAGCCATTAATGGAGTCATGTTTTTTATAGAAGTAATTGCTGGGATTATTGCACAGTCTGCTGGCCTAATTGCAGACTCATTAGATATGTTTGCTGATGCTGCTGTGTATGGTTTAGCTATTTATGCCGTAGGTAAAAGTATTAGCATGAAACTTAGAGCAGCACATATATCTGGTGTGCTTCAAGTTATTCTAGCGCTAGGTGCTTTGAGCGAAGTCGTAAGACGCTTTGTTTACGGTAGTGAACCGATCTCTTCTTTAATGATGATATTTGGTGGAATAGCACTAATCGCTAACGTTGCTTGTCTGTTTTTGATATTTGGCAACAAAGAAGACGGCGCTCATATGAAAGCGAGTTGGATTTTTTCCGCAAATGACGTTATCGCAAACGTTGGTGTAATTTTAGCTGGCTTATTAGTTACAGCAACAAGCAGTCGTTATCCAGATTTAGTGATTGGTTTGATAATTGCTCTTGTCGTTTTAAACGGTGCTCGCCGCATCTTACAGCTAAAGTATTAAGCAGAGAAATGAAAATAATGCACTCATCGTATATCAAATCAAATATATCATACGTGATAATGATTTTAATCGCGGTGCAGTCTGTGTTTTTTTCGCTAGAAGAGCTTGAAATAAACTTAAGTGAAAGTTCTTTTAGTTCATCACTAACTAAGTCTATTACCCCGCTAAAAGCTCCAGAAGACTCCAATATGCTTGAGGTGAATAATAGCAACTCTTCAATTGATAATTGTAATTTTTGTTGCTGTTGTCACTTATTTTTAAATGCTGATTCTTCCTGTAACATTTTCCAAGCAATAGAATATTTCCTTACCTACGCCTTAGTTTCTCCTGAGCTAAAAGGCTATATCTCGGTGCCATTCCGCCCACCTAAATACGCCTAAATTTTATAGAAAATTATGAAAGGTCAAATGTTAATGACCGAAAAAAACATATAAATTTATAGGAAAGTATACATGGCACTTAATACCTGTGTGCATCGCAAGATAGCAATTTTGAGGTGTGTAACACCTCGGCTTAAATATATCGCGTTTCTCGCGTTGTCACTTTTTACATTTAATGTTTATGCCTTTGAAAAGCAGTTAAATCTTCAAGAGGCAATTCAGTGGACGCTTAAACAAAATCCTGAACTCAAAATATTTGATTTCAAACAAACCGCATTAACAGGACAAGAACAAACAGCAAGTTTAAATCCTGCTTATGAACTAGAAGTTGAAGCTGAGAACTTTGCAGGCTCAGGTGAATTTAATGCATTCGACAGTGCTGAATTAACAGTCGCTCTATCTTCGGTTATCGAAATGGGAGATAAACGCTCAGCGCGGATTGGACTTGTTTCAAAATCAAGAGCACTACTCAATGCTGAGAAAGAAGTCTCTGCGCTTAATTTAATGGCTCAAGTCACTGAGAAGTACGTGGAAGTACTTGCAGCCCAACAAAGAGTTATATTGGCAGAAAATGCTTTGAGCTTAGCACAAGAAACGTTAGAGATTGTATCTCAGCGTAACCGCGCAGGTGCTACTCCTGAGGCTGAAGTGAAACGCTCAAAAGCAGTTATTGCTCAGGCTAACCTCACCCTTCAATCTGAACAAAAGCGCTTGGAATATTTGAAGCTCTCATTAGCAGCCTACTGGGGGGAAAACTCTGTAACCTTCTCTGAAGTACAAGGGGATCTTTTTCAGTTTGGCAATGATAGTGACTTTAACAGCCTTTTTGCGAAGTTAGAGAAGAACCCTGCTATTCAAATCTATGCAAGTGAACAGCGACTAAAAGAGGCTGAAATACAGTTAGCTAAAACAGAGTCAACGGCCAATATCAAATGGTCTGTTGGTGTTAGGCGCTCTCAAGAAGCCAATGATACGGCACTGGTCGCTGGCTTTAGCTTACCTTTGTTTGCTGAAAAGCGAAATTCTGGTGCAATCGCTAGTGCGCTAGCAGAGCGTGACCAAGTTGCCATAGAGAAAGAGGCGACTAAGTTGAGGTTTAGAAATCACTTACTACGAGCATACTCCAATAGAAAACAAGCCATATTAACAGCTAATTCATTAAAGCAGTCGGTTATCCCAATGCTTGAAGATGCACTGGAAGATACTCAAGACGCCTATCAAAAAGGTCGATATGGATATCTTGATTATGTATCGGCTAGACAAGAGCTGTTAAATGCTCGGCGAACCCTCATTGATGCGGCATCTGCTGCCCTAATTTATGGCGCAGAGATAGAAAAACTAACAAACGAAGCGCTGTCACTCTAAAAAAAGCATCACTTTAAGCTTAATAACAATTTATTGATTCAGTTATTAACTGAATCGTTTAGGAATTAAAAATGAAAAACTATTTACTCGCACTATTGATTTTTATTGGGTATTTGTCACCCATTCAAAGTGTTTTCGCTAGTGAAGATGAACATGAAGGCGAAGAAGGCATAAGCAAAATCGACAATAACATGGCAAAAAAGGTTGGTGTTGAAACAGCCTATTTAGCTTCAAAAACGTTGAACCAAACTATCCCTGTATACGGCTCTACGACGATAGGCGCTGAACAATTATTTCAAGTTGGCGCTAGATATAACGGCGTTATAAAGACAATAAACTCCACTGTTGGTGATACGGTAAAAAAAGGCGATCTATTAGCCGTTATTGAATCTAATGAGAGCTTAAATACTTATAAAATAACATCGCCTGTTTCTGGGACTGTTTTACAGCGAAATGGAAATATTGGCGGTATCACGCAAAACACTAGCTTGTTTGAAATCGTCAATTTTGACACCTTGTGGGCTGAATTTAAGGTGTTTACCAGCCAATATAATCAAATTAAAGTCGGTCAACCTGTTGATATTGAGCATGGTGAACAGGCATTCAACTCAACCATCACCAATATAATTCCAGCTAAAGATCAGTCTTATGTTTTAGCACGTGTACGTTTAAACAACACTGAGTTAAAGCTAACGTCAGGTCAATTATTAAAAGGCAACGTCAAAATAAATCAATTCAAGGTGGATTTAGCCGTTGAGAAAGTTGCTATCCAAGAACTGGGGGGACAATTAGGTGTATTTGTTAAAGAAGATGAAGAGTACGAATTTGCACCGCTTGTATTAGGACGTTCAGATAAGAACTATATCGAGGTTATTGGTGGCCTCAGTAAAGACACTGAATATGTAAACAAAAACAGTTATCTGATAAAAGCAGATATATTGAAATCTGAAGTAGAAGACGACGATTAGGAGACGCAATATGATTGAATCAATTTTGCGTCTTGCAATAAATAGGCGCTACTTAGTATTAAGCTTGCTGATGGTAATCATCGGCGTTGGTATGTGGAGTTATCAAAAACTTCCCATTGATGCTGTTCCAGATATAACAAACGTGCAGGTACAAATAAACACTTCTGCCCCCGGTTATTCACCTTTGGAAGCGGAACAAAGGGTGACCTTTCCTGTAGAAACAGCCTTAGCCGGATTGCCAAAGCTGTCTCACACCCGCTCCCTGTCAAGATATGGATTATCTCAAGTAACCGTTATCTTTGAAGAGGGAACCGATATTTATTTTGCTCGCAACTTAATCAATGCAAGATTAGCTGCGATAAAAGGCGTTATTCCCTCTGGCTTAGAGCCAGAAATGGGTCCTATTTCGACAGGGCTTGGCGAAATATTTATGTATACCGTACAAGCTTCTCCTGATGCTAAAATGCCTAATGGAGAGCCTTATACCGCTATTGCCTTAAGAGAAATACAAGACTGGATCATTAAACCGCAATTGGCTCAAGTTAAAGGCGTCATTGAGGTCAACAGTATCGGCGGCTACAACAAGCAATATCACATAACACCGAAACCTGAAAAATTACTTTTTTATCGTGTGAGCTTTGAAGAAATATCTGATGCATTACGTAAAAATAATGATAACCGTGGCGCGGGTTATATCGAGCAAAACGGACAGCAAGTTTTAGTACGCTCCATTGGGCAACTAGCGACAATAGATGAGATCCTCAATGTCATCATCAAAAAGAACGATGGTATTCCTGTAAAAATAAGTGATGTTGCCAATGTTGCTATAGGCAAAGAACTTAGAACAGGGGCTGCTACTCGTAATGGCATTGAGACAGTGCTTGGTACAACCATGATGCTGATTGGTGAGAATTCTCGCACCGTTGCTTTAGAAGTGGAACATAAGCTCAGCGAAATACAAAAATCTCTGCCAAAGGGCATTACCGCAGAGCCTGTTTACGACAGAACAACGTTAGTAGATAAAGCGATTGCAACCGTTACCAAAAACCTCGTTGAAGGTGCGCTTTTAGTTATTGTTGTGTTATTTATTCTACTTGGAAATTTACGTGCAGCTCTCATTACCGCTGCTGTTATCCCTATTTCCATGTTAATGACAATCACAGGTATGGTGCAAGCAGGAGTATCTGCCAATTTAATGAGTCTCGGCGCATTGGACTTTGGCTTGATAGTGGACGGGGCTGTCATCATCGTTGAAAACTCTGTCCGTAGGTTAGCACAGGCCCAACACAACGGTCATAGGCAAGACTTAAGAGAACGCCTAAATACCGTTTTTGAAGCCACTTCAGAAGTGATACGTCCAAGCTTGTTTGGTGTGGCAATTATCACTGTTGTTTACATCCCCATTTTCACGCTAACTGGCGTTGAAGGGAAAATGTTCCACCCTATGGCGGCAACTGTCGTTATGGCGTTAATTTCCGCAATGATCCTTTCAGTTACACTGGTTCCTGCTGCTGTAGCTGTTTTTATGAAAGGTAAAATCAGCGAAAAAGAAAGTGTTGTTATTCGTTCAACCAAGTCTATTTATGAACCATTGCTAAAAATGGCGTTGAAATTTCGTTGGGTTATCGTTTCATTTTCGACGCTCTTAATGGGGTATAGCCTTTGGTTAGCAACAACGCTGGGTAGTGAATTTGTTCCACAGCTAAATGAAGGGGATATAACAGTCCAAGCGCTAAGAATACCTTCTACCGGCCTAGAGCAATCAGTAGAAATGCAAGAAGTACTTGAGCAACGTATTAAAGCGTTTCCTGAAGTTGATAAAGTATTCTCGCGCATCGGCACACCAGAAGTAGCAACTGATCCAATGCCACCGAGTATTGCTGATATCTTTGTTATTTTAAAACCACGTAAAGAATGGGCCGAACCTTCAAAGCCAAAGAGTGAATTAGTTGAAGAAATGGAAGAAGTACTGAAAAACATTCCGGGCAACAACTATGAATTCACTCAGCCTATTCAAATGCGTTTCAATGAATTGATTTCTGGCGTTAGAGCTGATGTGGGCATCAAAGTATTTGGCGATGACTTAGATCGATTATTACTTACCGCAAAAGATATTCTAAATATTGTGAAAACCGTGGACGGTGCTGCTGATGCCCGAATGGAACAGGTCACAGGTGTTCCATCTTTATCAGTAATTCCTAAACGAGAAGCGCTTGGTCGATACGGTTTGAGCGTTTCAGAACTGCAAGACTGGGTTGCTACTGCAATTGGTGGAGAATCTGCGGGGATCATTTATGAAGGTGACAGACGATTTGAGTTAGTTGTTCGCCTACCAGAGCAAACAAGAACAGATATCAATGGCTTGAAGCACCTGCCGCTTCCACTTGAGGGTGGTAACTATGTGCCACTTGAAGAAGTTGCAGAGCTTAAATCAGAGTCTTTACCTGCTCAAATTAGCCGTGAGAACGGAAAAAGAAGAGTTGTGGTTACCGTCAATGTTCGTGGCAGAGATTTAGGCGGCTTTGTAAAAGAAGTGAAAGCTAAAATTAATCAGGAAGGAGAAATCCCAGCAGGATACTGGCTTGATTATGGTGGAACGTTTGAACAACTAGAGTCAGCGAGTAAAAGATTAAGCTTAGTTGTACCGATCACATTAGTTGTAATCTTAGGTATTTTGGTTATCGCATTTGGTTCATTAAAAGATGCATTAATCATTTTCAGTGGCGTGCCTTTAGCATTAACTGGGGGCGTATTTTCACTTTATTTAAGAGACATGCCCTTATCAATTTCGGCAGGTGTCGGCTTCATAGCATTGTCAGGTGTCGCCGTATTAAATGGCTTGGTTATGTTGGCTTTTATTCGAGATCTTTGGCATGAAAAAGGCGACCTTTACGTAGCGATCATTGAAGGTGCCATCATTCGTTTAAGACCTATTTTAATGACGGCACTGGTTGCTAGTTTAGGTTTTATTCCAATGGCGCTAAACACTGGAATTGGTGCAGAAGTACAACGACCACTAGCAACAGTCGTTATCGGCGGTATTGTATCTTCTACCATTTTAACTTTGTTTGTATTACCTGTTTTATATCAATGGGCGCATGGCTCTGAGAGTAACAAACAGTAATCTGACGAAATTTAAAGCCCAAAAAGCAGCTTAATTAATAGGTTATGCCTAATTAAGCTGCTTTTTATATTGTATGCCCAACATTTTATTGATAAAGCTTACTGCGCTTCATCCCGACAATTTTCATTTAAAAACTCAAACTCTATCGTTGTATGCGATAAATGATAGGAAGATAATTTAGCTGCAACTTCTTGTTTAAGCCTAATTAATTCTTTAACGTCAAAGTTGTCACTCAGCTCAAGGTGCGCTGTTAAAACGTGACTTTCACCATCTAGTGACCAAAAGTGCATGTGGTGGATACCATTAACTTCAGGAAATTCCATTAGTGATAGTTTAATACGCTTTTGAGTCTCTTTATCGGGTGCAGCTTGAAGAAATAAAACGAGTGTTGATTTCAGGTTTTTGAAAACATTAAACAAGATGAACAGCGTGAACCCTATTGATAAAAGGGGATCTAATATCGGCAGTTCAGCGAACAACAGTACGATAGAGACTATAAGAACGGCAACCCATCCAAGTACATCTTCAAGAAGGTGCCATGTCAGCACTTTCTCATTTAATGTTTCACCCGCTTTTAATTTTAATACAGCATATCCGTTAACGGCAACGCCGAGTATCGCTAGCCCTAACATCCCCTCGACTACAGGCATTTCAGGATTGGACAGCCTTGGAATTGCTTCAAATAAAATCCAAATTGAGCCAATGATTAAAACAATACTGTTTATCAATGCGCCAAAGAGAGTAAGTCTACGATAACCATAACTAAACCTATCTGATGCTTCTTTATTTGAAAAACGACTCAATAACCAAGCAAACCCTATAGACAGGCTATCACCCAAATCATGAACTGCATCTGCCATTATCGCCGTACTGTTAGTGAGCCAACCACCTATAAATTCGATAATAGTAAATGTCACATTCAGAAAAAATGCCCAACCAATACGATCATCTTTAGAATGCTGATGACTGTGACTATGGTTGTGCATTTTGTACCTCCAGTGCTTTTGTATTTCTAATTTTTGATACATTCATATTAATCAAATGGCGAATCACACCTTGATACATCCAACGTTTTACTCCCGACAAATTAGTACCCTTTTCAAGATAAAACTCATCAGGGGAATCATAAAGCCCAAAGTCGTCATGAATACCTTCTTTTTGAATATAGGTATCTTGGCCGCACCAATTTGTGTTTGGTGAAGAGAAACACTTTGTTGCAACACCATAGACACAAAAGTCATCTTTTGCTTGGCTAAATTTCTGCTGTAGTGAGCTTAAGTATTGCTCATCCAATATAAAGCCCTCTAAGTTTATCCAGCGTCCATCGAAATAAACTTCTACCCAACTATGAATGATGTATTTAGGTGCTAACCAAAATACATAGCTAGGTATAGCCCCTTTTTGTAATTGCTGATCAATGGTAAAACCATGGAAACGACACTGGATACCTAGTCCACGCAATAGCGCCATTAACAGATTACCCTTAGTATTACATTGCCCATAACCATCTGCTAGTACATCGCTTGCTGCTATATCATCACTCTTGTTATAGCCAAACATTATTTCATCTTTCACAAATTGGTATGCTGCTCCAATTTTGTTGAAATCGTCTAAGCTTTGCCATCCTCGCTGATCGATCAGGGATTGGATATCTTTGTGTTCAAAATTAACGATATTCGTATTGTTTAAATATTTCTCGGTCATTTTTTATATATCCTTTTCGTTGCATACTTATACTACAGACTCTATAGTAACTATAGAATCAAATGTCTGGGGGAAATTGATGAAAATAGGCGAATTGTCTAAAAAATCGGGCTGTTCTATACAAACAATTAGATATTATGAAAGAGAAGGATTACTGTTAAATCCAAACCGTTCAGAAGGTAATTTCAGGCTGTATGATAGTAAAGCACTTAAACAATTGGAGTTCGTAAAACATTGTCGCAGCCTAGATATATCACTCAATGATATTAAACGTCTTATCGAATTAAAAAATAAGCCAGAAGAAAGCTGCTCTAGCGTTAATGCATTAATTGATCAGCAACTTGCACTAGTGAATAAACGCATGAAAGAATTAAGGGCGCTTAAAGCTGAATTACAACAGATGGCTAGTGCTTGTGGTTCGAACAATACTATTGAAGCATGCGGGATCATTAAGTCACTAGATAGTTAACTCTGTTAGAGGCATACGGGCAGAATATAGAACATTAATCGACTATTGCATGTCCTAAATGTGGACAGATAAAAACGGAAGAAATGCTGACAAATTCATGTCAGCGGTATCACAAGTATGAGTCACACAAGGTTTTGCCAAACTATTGAATGGTGACTGGTGTGTTTACTTCTCATATGGAACAGCAAAATTCCGCCAATTCTAGAACGACAAAATTAGTTGCAGCCGTTAATGCACTAGAGTGTTTAAATTGAAGTTTATTATTGACTCTTCAACGTCTGCTTTACACTCTGAATTTTCGTTAATAACTCAAAAGCTAACTTCCGCTTTTGGCTAAGTGAAGTCATAAGGTATTCATTGATGCTAATGTCCGCAATGTCGGAGGAGCTGCCGTTAGCAAATAGCATCAAATTATCGTAATATAACTGATTGAGTCTCAGATATTATGATTAAAAAATCATACTTTCATAAAAAGAGAGATTGGCGGCATCCCTTTAAAACCTTTCAGTCTAAAATGAGATCAATCTCAATCATTATGCACAGTCACAAATACTCCACATAGGTTGATCATGGCAGTGGCAAACGGATTATCATTTTTGGTATTGAGAGAGCCGTCGATAATATTCAAACAAGCACCTTTCTTATGGATGCTTTCAATTGCCTCAAGAATAGATTTTAACGACCGTCCCAAACGGTCGAGGCGAGTAACAATAACTTCATCACCTTCCCTGACCCCCTGTGTCAGGATAGTTGTCGCCTCTAACATTTAGCAGAGGCAAATAAAATGAGACGTCAATTTACACAAGAATTTAAAGTTCAAGCTGTTGAAAAAGCATTATCTCAATGTGATGATGTTCGCTTAGAAGATATTGCAGATGATTTAGGTGTCGGTTATTCAACGTTACAACGTTGGATAGCACTGGCAAAAAAGCATCAACTTGAAATACACCAGACGGGTAGCCAAATGACAGCAGAAAAACGACCACAAGACTGGAGTTTAGAAGAAAGGCTCAACGCGGTCATTGAGTGTGGAAGTTTAGATGAAGCCGCCATAAATGAATACTGCCGTAATATAGGGCTTTATCCGCATCATATTCAGCAATGGAAGAAAGACTTAGTAACACCACCTTCAAATAAAACAGTAAAGTCAGACAGTAAACAGCTTAAGCAAGAAATAAAGCAACTGCAAAAAGAACTGAATCGCAAAGATAAGGCCTTAGCTGAAACTGCCGCTCTGCTTGTGCTCAAAAAAAAAGCGGATGCACTTTGGGGTTTCAACGAGGACGATTAACAACAGCGACTGAGCGACATGAATTAATAACGCTTATCACAAACGCACAGGCTTCAGGGGCAAGGAAAGAAAAGGCATGTGAGTTACTTGGACTGACACTAAGAACCGTTCAGCGATGGATTGAAGCAGACGATATGACTGACAAACGGACGAGTACGAAAAAACAGCCGCCAAACCGTCTCACAGAGTTAGAGCGGCAGCGCATTATTAATACGGTTAATTCAGCCGAATATGGGCATTTACCGGCCAGTAAAATAGTCCCTAAGCTGCTTGATAAGGGCATATGGATAGCGTCTGAAAGTTCGTTTTATCGTGTCATGAAGGCACATAACTTATTAACGCATAGAGAAAAAGTAAAGCCAGCTAAGCCGATGAAAAAGCCAAGAGCATTGAAAGCAGTGCGTGCAAATGAAGTATACACTTGGGATATCACCTATTTACCAACGAGCGTAAAAGGGCAATTTTTATACTTATATTTAGTGATGGACATTTTTAGTCGAAAGGTTGTTGGCTGGCAGGTTTACGACACACAGTTAAGTGAATTAGCCGCAGATTTAATGAAGGATATTTGCAGTCGGGAGCAAATAAAGCGCGAGCAAGTCACGTTGCACTCAGATAATGGTAGCCCAATGAAAGGCGCGACATTACTGGCAACATTACAGGAGTTAGGGATTGTGCCATCATTTAGTCGACCGTCAGTAAGTAATGACAATCCATACTCTGAGTCGTTATTTAAAACGTTAAAGTATCGCCCAGAATACCCAGAAAAGGCATTTGAAGATATAAGCGCAGCAAGAGAATGGGTAAGTGGGTTCGTTGATTGGTACAATAATGAGCACCTACACAGTGGTATAAAATTTGTGACGCCAAACCAACGTCATTCAGGTTTAGATAAAGAAATATTAGCTAAGCGTCAGCAGGTAAACGACGCAGCTAAATTGAATAACCCAAGTCGTTGGTCAGGAAAGTCACGAGACTGGTCAATGATAAATGAAGTAAATTTAAACCCTGAGAAAAAAGAAGAAATGCGGGCGGCATAAAATTTAACTTGAGGCGACAACTAACTTGAAAAACTCCGCTGATAAAGTCGATGAGTTCCTAAAGCTTTTCTTCATTTCGAATCGAAGCACCAGACTGTTTGCCTTGGAATATTTTTTCACAGCCCTGAGCGTCCAACTTGGACAGTTGAACATTTAAATCTTGTTCTTTAGTTGAAACTCTTGCAAAACCAACTTTCATATATACGAAACCTGTAACTTTCGCACACCTTAACAATTAAATGAACGAAAGTATATTAAATAAATTTCGTACATGAACGTAATAAAAAATAGAAATTCGTACACTACGGATAGAAAATGAATGACAATTCTAACTATAAAGTGACTTAATTATTTCACACGCTTCACTTGTACACGAGCTTGCCATTTGTTGAAGCTCAGCTTGTAGTGCTTTGAGTTCTCCCATTAGATTGTTAACTAAAGCCAATTTAGCCTGTGTCTATCATAAGTTCAAAACTTAAACTTTAGATATAAGCTGAAATTGAGTCAATCGTATTACAAATACTCTTATTGATACTGGCTCATTACTTGCACTTTTTCGAGAACATGACCACATGTAGAGAATAATAGGCTAACAGTGGGAAATATTTACACTATCAATGTAAGGATTACTTATGAAATACTCAAGATTTGCTGCAATGATCATCACCTCAACCATTGCTATGTTTGTCATGATGTATCTCAACACTTACGCAGTATCACATATATGGTTTAGTGAAACGCGTATCTATATGGCGTTGTATATGGGAGCAGGTATGGCAATGATCATGCTGGCCTTTATGCTTGGCATGTACAGTAACAAGAAGCTCAACATGGCTATTTTTCTATTGGCGACAATACTGTTTGCCATATGTCTTTATCTTGTTCGCTCTCAAAGCACAATTTCTGACACTGCTTACATGAAAGCGATGATTCCTCATCACTCCATTGCTATTCTTACTAGTGAGCATTCAACTTTGGAGGATGTACGCGTGCGTGAATTGGCAAATGGTATTATTAAAGCCCAACGAAAAGAAATAAAAGAAATGGAATGGCTGATTAAAGATATTTCTGAAAATGGAAAGGTCAGCTCACAAGCTCAGGCTGAGCAACGACCGCTCCCAAAGTTTGAAGGCACACTGAACAAAGGAGACTAAGATGACTAAGACAGCTACCCTGTACAGAATGGTCACTGACGAACATATCTGCCCCTATGGTTTAAGGTCGAAAGATTTGCTGGAGAGGCAAGGGTATGATGTAGAAGATCATAAGCTCACGTCAAGACAACAAGCTGATGACTTCAAAGCTAAGCATGATGTCAAAACTACGCCACAAACCTTTATTGAAGGAAAGCGTGTCGGAGGATACGATGACTTAAGAGAGTATTTTGGTAAAGATGAAGCAGGTCAAACTGGCACAACCTACACGCCCGTTGTAGCCATTTTCTCGATAGCTGCACTTCTTGCTGTCGCATCTCAACATTTTGCTTCCGGCTCATTTATCTCCATCAGAACACTGATGCTATTTATAGCTTTTTCAATGACGCTCTTAGCGGTGCAAAAACTGAAAGACCTATACAGTTTCACAAATTCGTTTATTACTTATGATTTACTAGCGATGAGATGGATAAGATATGGTTATATTTATCCCTTCATTGAAGCATATGCAGGTATTGGTATGGTTGCCCAACTACAGCCTCTCGCAGTGGCACCATTTTCATTGTTTATCGGCACAGTTGGAGCAATTTCAGTTTTCAAAGCCGTTTACATCGACAAACGCCAGTTAAAGTGTGCCTGTGTAGGCGGCGATAGCAGTGTGCCACTTGGATTTGTATCGCTATCTGAAAACTTATTTATGATCGCGGGAGCATTGATTATGCTGCTGATGTAAAGGTATAGCTCTATTCGGCGGCCCCTTAACTGTTAAGATTAGACCTAGGATGCCAGCCCACACCTTTCTAATTCATATGTAACATTTTTTCTGTCGTACTGGCATCAAGATAACCAGAACTGAGCAAACAATCTCAAAGGTTGTACAAAATAACACTAAAGTTTTTTCATTAAGTTTTATTGTTATGCTCTTGTGGTGGCTTTCGCCACCACTTTATTAGTTTTCAAGTTCCACCATATCTTTCGCTGCAATGTCACCAGACACTAGCTTTACAGTTGCGAAATGATCATTCACAATTTTAGTAATTTGTACCGTTCCTACCTTTTCGATAGTGTAGGGATCTTCACCTTCACTCAATACTATTCTTTCATGGAATCTAATAACACTGTATTTTTGCCCAACCTCTGCGCCATGCTTAGCACCAATACAGATTAGAGTTCGATTATCAGAACTTTCTACTACCTGACCTCTCATCATGTATTTATGATAAAAAGTGGTATTGGAACAACCCACTAAATATAAACCGAATGTAAGCAATAAAAGAGCTTTTATATAGGGTGTTTTCATCACTGTTACCTCATTTGACTAACTAATTATCTATACACTTTTTTATGAATTCATTTGTTTTTCCGGCCAGCCCCCGAAGGTGCTTGATGACAACTCCAAGGCTTATGAACAGAGTTATCTTTGATGTTCTGATCAACAAATTTATAGTAACTTTCTTTAGTATGTGTCCACCAATCATCATGAACATCTGCGCCATACTTACGGATTACCTCCTCAATCCCATCAAGGCTTACGTTTGCGGCATCATAGGCAAGGTGTATTTCACCTTCTTTGATGTTGTAACTAACTTCATCTATACCAAAAAGCTGATCTATTTCTTTTACTAACTCGTCACAGCTTTCTTCTGTGACATTGCTAAGCTTTAGGTTTCGAACAACTAAATTTTGCTCTTTAACGCCAACTCTATGATTTAAATCGCTCATAATTTTTCTCCTAATGTTTGTGTGAATGCTGTTGATTGCTATCTTTCATTTCTTCCATTTTACGGTTCATCTGCGGCATCATGTTCCCCATCATTTCTAAATGATGTTCAGCCATCTTGATTTGTTGATGCATTGGCATTTCTTCCATGTTTTTGTGCATGGATTGCATCATCTTCATCATTGAACGGTGATGTTCAACCATCATCTGCTGTTGCTTTTCAGGATCTTTTTCAGTTTTAATGGCATGGACTTCCTTTTTCATTTCCATCATCTTTTTGTGCATTTCTCCCATGTTCTCATGTGGTATTGCCATGCCTTGATGCATATCAGCTTTGTTCGCACCTTCATGCTTATGCTCATTGTTTTGGGCAAATGAGCTAGTGGTTATAAGTAGTGAACTAATAAATAAAATTGATTTAGTTAACGTTTTCATGATTTTTACCTTCTACACTTTTATTAAAATTTGGGATCCAACTTGGTGTCGATTCCATATACCTGTGGTACTCCGAACCAAACTCAGCAATCGCTTGTGCTTCTTCGCGTTTCGCTAGCTTGACGTAAACAACGACTAAGATCGGAAACATCGCAAGTGTTGGGATTGTCGGCCACTGCAATAAAAAGCCGAACATGATTAGAATGAAAGCTACATACTGTGGGTGGCGACACCTTGCATACCATCCAGTTGTAGCCAATTGATGATGTTTTTGCGCGTGATGCAATACATTCCATGCTGAAGACAACATAAAGAAACCTGCAACAATTAACACCATACTCACTATATGAAATGGGTCCCAATGGGCATCACCTTGAAATCCAAAGAAAGTATGTAATAAATGCCCATTTTCATGCGCAAAGAAATTTACTTCTGGATAGGTCTCCGTCAGCCACCCCGACAGAAAATAGATAGTTAAAGGAAAGCCATACATTTCAGTAAATAGGGCAACAATAAAGGCAGAGAACGCGCTTAGACTTCTCCAATCAGTTGATGTTTTTGGTTTGACAAAACTAAAGGCAAAAAAGATAAAAATTGCTGAGTTCAGTATCACCATTGACCATAAGTCATAATCATATGTTTCATTCATCACTGCTCTCCTTTTTATGTGATTCCTTACGTGCCTTTTCTAACCCTTGTATGTAGCCATCGCGATAGGCTGCATTTTTATCCGTGAGTTCTTGAAAGCTCTCTTCCTTTTTTTCATCAGGCGCATGTGAATGATCGTGACCATGTTTACCATGACTGCCATGCATAAATACGTGCATCAAGGGGCATAGCAATAAAATCAAGTAGGGAAGAAATTGCAGCATATGTTGACCATGCTCAAGCACTAAGAAGTAGGTCACTGCGGCAATAAGTGCCAGTGCAGCCCAGCCTGTAGGTGTTGACCAAAAATTAGGGTGTTGATTTTTCATATTGCCCTCCTAAACGACTTTTAAGACACCGCGATACATTTGCATCTGACAGTGAAACTCATGCTCTCCCGGTGATAAGTTCAATAGGGTAATTTGAGTAATTTCATTTAATTTAAGCTGTTCGCTTATATCCAATGAAGGAATAAGCATTGTTTCAGCGCAGGGGGATTGATCTTTGCGCATAAACTTCAGAGTGACAGGTTGGCTAGCAGACACCTGAATTGAGGATGGGGAATACACACCATCCCTCACTTCAATGAGTACTTCATTACCTTGAACGATTGTTTTATTGGGTTTATATAGCCAAAACCACCAAACAATCAGCGCGATTAACATTAAGCCTAATAAGTTAATAACCATCATTGTGATTCTCCTTAATGCTCTTTTGCTTTAAAAAGCGAAGTCGATTTGCATTTGACACTACAGTCAATGACGAAAACGCCATTGCAGCACCTGCAATTACAGGGCTAAGCAGAATGCCAAAGAAGGGATATAGAACCCCCGCAGCAAAAGGAATCCCGGCTACGTTATAGACAAACGCGCCAAACAAGTTTTGTTTGATATTTCGTAAAGTAGCTTTGCTTACCGCTATGGCATCAGCAAGGCCATGAAGTGAACCACGCATTAGGGTAATGTCAGCACTTTCGATAGCTACATCAGTCCCTGTGCCTATGGCGAAGCCAACATCGGCTAACGCTAGCGCAGGAGCATCGTTGATGCCATCTCCTGTCATACCAACAATTTCGCCGCCTTCTTGTAGCTCTTTCACCTTGTTGGCTTTATCTTCTGGCAGCACTTCAGCAAGAAACTCACTAATACCCACTTTTTTAGCTACGGCGGCAGCGGTTTCCTTGTTATCACCCGTTAACATGATGACGCGTATACCATTAGCCTGAAGCCGTTTGATAGCAGAGATTGAGTCTGACTTGATAGGATCTGCAACAGCAATGATTGCTGCAAGTTCACCATCTACAGCAAAGTACATAGGTGTTTTGGCTTCTTTGGCTAAAGACTGTGCTTGTTCAACAAAGCCTGTGAGGTCTATGCCTTTTAACTTCATTAGTTTATCGTTTCCGAAAAGCAGGGCTTTGTTGTTGCAGCTTGCTTCTACACCAAAACCCGTAATGGCGTTAAAGGCTTCAATTTTTAGTAACTCAATATCCTGATCTAACGCACTTTCAACAATCGCTTGCGCTAAAGGATGCTCTGAGCCGCTTTCTAAACTTGCTGCAAGCTGTAGTACGTCTTTTTCGTCAGTAGCTTTTGCTAAAATAATATCGGTTACCTTAGGTGCCCCTTCAGTAATAGTGCCCGTTTTATCTAAAATCATGGCAGTGATTTTAGAGGCGGTTTGCAGTGCCTCACCGTTGCGAATAAGCACTCCGGCTTCTGCTGCTTTTCCTACTCCCACCATGACAGACATGGGTGTTGCCAAGCCTAAAGCACACGGGCAGGCAATAATAAGCACAGTAGTTGCTGAAACGATGGCAAAAGCAATGGCTGGCTCAGGTCCAAAGTTAAGCCATGCTAGCGCACTTAACACAGAGGTGATCATCACGACAGGTACGAAAAAAGCTGAAATAACATCGGCCAAACGGCCAATCGGCGGTTTCGAATTTTGTGCTCGTTTCACCATATTGATGATCTGTGCAAGCGCCGTGTCTTTACCAACGCGTGTGGCTCTAAATAAAATCATGCCTGATTTGTTCAAAGTACCTGCGACAACCTCATCTTCTTCAGCTTTTTCAGCAGGCATAGGTTCGCCTGTCAGCATGGACTCATCAATAGAGGTGTGTCCTTCCAATACCACGCCATCGACGGGAATTTTTTCACCCGGTTTTACCTTCACAATATCGTTAAATAAAACCTGCTCAATACCTATCTGAACTTCTTTGTTGTCACGAACCACGGTTGCTGTTTTGGCTTGCAAGCCGATAAGACGTTTAATGGCCTCAGAGGTTTTACCTCTGGCTTTGATTTCTAATGCTAAACCTAAATCAATTAAGCCAATGATCATGGCGGTAGCTTCAAAATAAACATGCCGTGCCATCAATGGAACAGCGTCAGGTGCAAACACGACAACCATCGAATACAACCAAGCCGTGCCTGTTCCTAAAGCAATTAGGGTGTCCATATTGGCTGAATGATTTTTGAAGCTCTTCCATGCTCCTACATAGAAATGCTTGCCTGAAAAATACATAACACCAAAAGTTAAAATGCCTACAACCAACCAAGAAATTCGTTCAAGGTTTGTTTCAACCGTCATTTCTCCAACTACAATGCTGTAGATCATCAAAGGAACGCCGAGTGAAAGGGCAATAAACGTATCGCGCATTAGCTTTTTGTAATATGCAAAATCCGCAGCCTCTTTCTCATCAAGCGCATCTGTTGCTGAGCTATCATCAATTGGCTTCGCGTTATACCCCACTGACTCAACAGCTTTGATCAACTCTTTTGTTTTAGCTGTCCCATAAACTGTTACTGTCCTATCAGCAAAATTCATTTCCGCACTGACGACTCCAAGAGTTGCCTTCAACGCCCCTTCAATTTTGCCTACACAGCTAGCACACCCAGCACCTTCAATGATAAGCTGTTGGTTATGTGATACTTTCTCCAACGTATTCTCCTTACTTTTACACGAAGAGGATTGAGCTTTTGCCTGACAGCAACAGCCTGATTCAGTTTTTATATTTGTGTTAGTAGCCACCCTTTTTCCTCCTATGCTTTTTTAATTTGCTCAAAGTTTTCGATGAGATGACAAACCATGTTTGCAGTCGGTGCTTTGTCTTCCATTTCTTCCCATCGAGAAAGCGCAGAAGACATTTTTCCTCGAAGTGCCAACATTGCTTGAAACTGCTTTTCTGTTTCTTCAAGCCGCTCTTTGATCAGGCTTCTGACTAATGGGCACGCACTTTTACCATCTTCAGATTCATTAATAATTTCCTTGATATCTGCAACGGAAAAACCAAGGTTTCTGGCACTTAAAATGAATTTAAGTCTCGATACTTCTTTATTCGAGTATGACTTGTAGCCGTTCACTGACTTAGCAGGTTTTAACAATCCTAATCTGGTGTAATAGCGCACCGTATCAGCAGTCGTTCCAAGGCTTTTTGCCAGCTCCGCAACTTTCATATTCACTCCTCAGTTTTTTAGCTAAGTTTGTACTCTCATCTTCAGCTTAGACCTGTGTCTAAGACACAGGTCAAGTACTAATTCTAGTGAATAAGCTAAAAACTAATTTTTTGGTAAAAGAGAAATCTCGGTCAAAATCGACAGCATTAAGTACTGTAAATAGCAATAGTTTGAGCATGTTCATCATGCCTCCAAAAAATATTGTGCTAATTGTTCAAAACGGTTGGTAATTTAAACCAATCAGTAAATCGTTTTATTTTTGATGGGACTGGCGAAAAAAAGGCGCACTGATCCCGTGATTAGCCAATAATTGGTGGACGATAAAGTAAGAGATGGATACCAGATTTTGGTAGGGGTATACGCTGTAGAATTAGCTCAGAATGAATATTGCAAATACCTTCGTCTTGCGCTTCCACAAGATAGGCATTTAAATGAAAGCTTGTACAAAAACCGCCTTCACAACAAACACAATCACCAGCTTTACATTTTTCACAGTCTTCATCACCATGACGGTTTTTAGAATCTTGCGAATTTTCAGTGTGATAGTGACTATTGTCATTCATTGATTGATGATGCATATTTTTGCTTGGTTGTATAATATGCGTGTCGGAAGATCCATTTTGATGTTCTTCACAATTCATTGGTTTAGCAATAGCAAAGCCATGCTGCGTAAGCAACAGAGTAATTACCACTATTTTAAACCACTTGAAAAGTCCAAACATTTTAATTCCTTATTTATCACCTACAATATTAGCCACTTTATAAAAATAATTTTATGATCTTGATCAACCTTTGAACTAAAACCTAAACTTTTTACTTTTTACTTTTTACTTTTTACTTTTTACTTTTTACTTTTTACTTTTTACTTTTTACTTTTTACTTTTTTAAACAGCTTTAACTTCACAAGTATAAAAGGGGTGTCTAATTTATACTCATGAGATTGAAGCCAAGCATGAGCACCATTAAAAGAAATAAAAACCCTACGCTCATAACTAGGTATTGAGTAATGGATCATTTTTCCAATTGTTCAGCTTTAAGCGCAGTACTTTGCAACAATCGGTTCTATCCCGGGCACATCCAATTCCCGTTCATCAAAAGTGATAAAATGGCCTATTGTACGTCTTTCAATGGCGATGTTTTTTGCCTTGACTCTTTAACCTTAACCATTCGCCAACTTTACTTCTTAGCTGATATTCCACCTTGATAGGTATACACCAGACTGGCACCGATTGAAAACAAGAAGTAGCTTACTATTACTGCTCTTAGTTCTTTCCAAAAAAACTATTAGCTAGGCCTTTCCTAACATAACTAAAATGGTTTAAATCCCAAAAAACGAAAGCTACCATCAATATAGTTGCGGTAGCTCTCATCAAGTCAATATAGTATTTCTTCATATCAGAGCCAGAACTTGATACCTGCAACAAAAGCAGTATCACGAGTACTTTGCCCATTTAACTTCGCAAAGTCGGCTGTATTACCAAATTTATTTGTCCACTCAACGCCAACATAGGGAGCAAACTGGCGGGTAAACTCATAACGAACCCGAAAACCAATAGCACTGCTAGACAAGCCACTACCAAGGTTATTTTGGACGTCATCCTTACCGTAAAGCGTCAACTCTGCTCGTGGTTGAACAATTAACTTTTGAGTAAGTAATAGCTCATACTCAGCTTCGATCGAAAATGCACTATTACCTTGCTCTCCTAAATACGCAGTCATATCAATTTCAAACCAGTAGGGGGCTAGACCTTGTAAACCAAAAGCTAGCCATTTGCGGTTTTCACCTTCGTTATTGTAATCAAGTCGAATACCGACTTGTGTATCCCAATAAGCAGATATTGCGTGGCCCCATAGAAAATCTGTTTGGTTCTCCTCTAAATTACCTTCGCTAAAATCTCCTTCAGTTTTGATGACTAATCTATCAAAAGTAGTGCCATACCATGCCTGAAAGTCAAAAACACCTGCGTTTGTTTGCTCATTATATTCAAGACGATCCCCTAGTAGCGCGTAAAATGAATGCTCATCTGCCAAAGTCAGTCGTTTGTCGCTACTGAGTGCATAAGGACCTTCAGTCAAAGTTGTACCTGCTGCATAAGCATGGGGGTCTCTAGCATCTTTAGGTGCATCTCCACCTTGTGCTTGCATTTTAGAATCACCCATCTCAGTCATCTCATCTTTTGCAGATACAGATACACTTATAAGGGGCAAACCTATTAATAATAGTCTTAACGTATTGGTTAGTATTAATTTTTTCATGATACAACTACCTCTCTAAACATACCTGCATCCATGTGGAATAATAAATGGCAATGCCATGCCCAGCGACCTACGTCATGAGGTGTTGTTAAAAAACTAATTCTTTGCGCTGGTTGTACAGGGATAGTATGGCGACGAACCTGTACATCACCTTTTTCATTCTCCAAATCGCTCCACATACCATGCAGGTGCATGGGATGTGTCATCATTGTATCGTTTTGTAAAATAACTCTTAAACGTTGATTATGCTTCATGTGAACTGGCGTGCTTTTTCCAAATTCCAAGCCATCAAATGACCAGCTATAACGCTCCATGTTTCCAGTTAAATGTAATTCAATTTCAGCCTCTGGCTCTTGCTGGTTTGTAATTCCCTCAAGAGAATGTAAATCTGCAAGTGTTAAAACACGGCGTCCATTTTTACGTAAACCTATACCGGGATCATCAAGGTTTGTTCTAGGCATATCAACACGCATATCAACAGAAGCTCCATACTCTGTTTTTGCATGACGCACTTTAGTGCTAGCAACAGCTAATGGGTTTTTAGTCATTCCATGTTTACTATGATCCATTGCCATCGCTCCATGACCCATTGCACTATGATCCATTTTATTAGAATTCATGCCCGACATGTCTGCCATACCTGCCATCGCGGAATGCTCACCACCTTGGGCCATATTCCCCATCATATCTGTCATCGTTAACCATTCAACGGGATCTAGAGCAGGTACTGGTGCATCAATATTAGGTGCCATTGATAAAGTACCTTTAGCATAACCTGAGCGATCCATGCTTTGTGCAAAAATCGTATATGCATCATTTTTTGGCTCGACAAGTACATCATAAGTTTCACCGGGACCAAATCTAAATTCATCTACTGTCACAGGTTCAACATTTTGTCCATCAGCTTGTACAACTGTTAACTTCAGCTCAGGTATTCTTACATCAAAAAACGTATTGCTAGAACCGTTAATAAATCTAAGCCTAACCTTTTCGCCAGCTTTAAACATTCCACGCCAGTTTGTCAAAGGCGCACAACCATTCATTAAAAAAGTCATTGCAGATGCTGATAAGTCTGCAAGATCTGTAGGGTTCATTCTCATTTTATTCCACATTTCCCGGCGTTGTAGCGCATTTGAAACGCTGCTATTTGAAATGTCATCAAAAAACTCTGGAACAGTAGGTTGATTAAAGTTAAATACATCGCTCTGTACTTTTAACTTGCGGAACAAATCCATTGGGTCATCATCAGTCCAATCAGACAATTGGATAACATGCTCATTGTCAGCACTAATAATATCCTTTTCTCTTGGCTCAATAATTAATGCGCCGTACATACCTGTCATTTCTTGAAAGCCACTGTGTGAGTGATACCAATATGTGCCGCTTTGTTGCAGCTTAAATTTATAAACAAAGGTTTCACCCGGCATTATACCTTTAAAGCTAATACCCGGTACGCCATCCATTTGATACGGAAGAATGATCCCATGCCAATGAATTGAACTCGGCACTGATAATTTATTAGTTACCCTGATAGTAACGTCATCACCTTCTCTGAGGCGCAAGGTAGGAGCTGGTATTGAGCCATTGATTGTTGTAGCCATTCTTACAACACCTGTGAAGTTTACGGGTGACTCATCTATCACCAGATCTATTATTTCTCCACTTAGTTCGGGCACAGTACCTGTTATTGTTCCAGCCACTAAAGATGAAGCAGCATGAAGAATGCTTGGAAAAGCAGCTAATATACCGCCAGCAGCTAAACCTTGTACAAAGCGTCTACGCGGTGTAGAAATTTGATGTAATGGATCTTTAATTCTCATTTTACTCTCCGAGGTTTGACCAATAAATTAGTGTGACCAATGAATGTGCTTAATTTTCCATTCACCGTTTTGCTTTTCGAGAACCATTGTTTCCATCCCTTGATAATCACGTTCTTCACCATTGTAAGTACCTTTAGTTTGACTACGCGAGGCAGAGATAGCTGTATTTCCAAGTATCGTCACTTGATGTTCAAGTGTGTCGCTCTTCATCGCTGCTAAATACTTCATATCCGACAACATATGATGATGAGCATATTCATCAGCGCTCCTTTCAACGCGGCCTCCCTCGAAAATGGTGACATCATCCGCTAACTGCGCTCTAGCCTGTTTTTGATTGCCAGTTTCAAGTGCTTGATGAAATGCCAAAACAACTTTTGCGGCTGGTGTATCTACACCTTTAAACAATCCTTTGTCTTTATTCTTATCACCATGAGCGTTTGCTGCGAAACTAAACGTCATTAATAAAACGAGTAGGATATTTATTGTTTTCATTTTCATTTTCTCTTTTAGGTTTTAATTTGCAGGGCCAACAACACTAGTAAGCCCAGCCGTTACAGATAAAATGGCAAAAGCTACTACCATTTCTATCGAGATAGATTTAGATAAAGCCTCTCTGCCTTGACTATTTTTAAGTTGTGGAACGAGTATTAGTTTATGTTTAGCAGCAAGTGCCAAAATAGACACTACAAGGGCCAATTTAAACAACAGTGTTTGTCCGTAACTTGAGCTTATTAGTGCATCAAGACTTCCGACCAATTGAATCACGAGCCAGAGGCCTGCTACCAACAATAGGCTCAATGTAAAACTTGCTTGTTTGCCAAAGCTTTCCATCAGCAAATGAAGTTCTGCATAACTTAGCTGATGGCAAGCCTGTTTTAGTGGCAATAACGCCCCAAACCACCATGCCATAACGAGCACATGCAAAATAAGCAAGCCTTTTTCAATTGTGCCTAACTCAGAAATATGACCCAGTAACGTGAATGAGTATGCAAGGATTAATAAACTCAACATTAAAGCGCTTTGTTTTAAGTACGAGTTCACAGCGAGTTTGAACCTTAAAGCTAAAGCGATTATTGCGGTAACTAGCCCAAGCGCTCGAAGCAAAGCTCCAGTGCCGACAGAGGAGTCCCACATAATAGCCAATATATCAGCGTCTATCGCCCCCTGAATTCCCTCTTCTGCCATTGCACCAGTACTGGCAAAGAACCAAGTAATATTAGCGATCAAAGCCATAACTATATAAGTTCTTGTCCACGTTAAATTCGCTATTACAGCATTAGTATGAGATTCATTATTCTCAAATATTTGCCTGAAAAATGTATAACCAGCAATACAGGCAAAGCCGACGTAAAATACAATTTTTGACAGTACAATGACTGTATTCCAGATATACATTTCCATATCAATCACACCGCCTATTTTAGTGAACCATAAAGCCGAAGCTATGTTTCATTTTATGACCATCGTTACCTAAGAAGGTTACATCCACAGCATAGTTTGCAGGAGCTAATTTAGGTAGTTTCCATGTAAATTTGCTAGTAGCGACTTTAGAAGGCTCGAATCCAAATTTAAATTCTTCGCCTTGTTTATTGGCCAATGAAACTTTTACAACCCGTACCTCTTTGGTGAACACCAAAGTTAACTCTTCTGGAGGATTCATTAGCATTGCATTATCAGCAGGCACACTTTTTTCAAGATGCACATGCGCAAATACCGCACTACTAAAAACGACACTGATTACGGTTAAAAATTTAATTAATGTTTTCATATATACCTCTATTTATTTAATGGATTAACGACTAAATTTATCTTTGAAAATTTGATTACTTGGAATCCCAGCATCTGTAATTATTTTTTCCACTTCACTCATCATTGCTTCTGGACCGCACAAGTAAAACTCAGCCAAAAGCAGTTCTGATTTTTGGTTCATATACGGCAGAAGTACTTTTTGAACATAGCCTGAGTGCCCTTGCCATTCTTCTGAAGGATTAGAAAGAGTAGGAATATAAGAGAAGTTTTTATGCTTCTCACTCAGTGACTTCAATTCATTATGGTATAGCAAGTCATCTTCAGTTCGCGCACCATAGATAAGAGTCAAACCACTTTTATCTTTATGCTTTTTCAACTGTTCAAAAATAATAGACCTCAGTGGTGCAAGTCCTGAACCCGCACCAATAAACACGCGACTAACTTTTTTATTTGAAGTGGCATAAAAATCAGAAAAAGGGCCTTTTGCAGTTATCGTTTCACCTACTTGGAGTGAACCTAAATAACTTGAACCTATTCCTGCTTTAAAACCATTCTTTGCGGTCTGCCAACGGATATTAAACATTAACTCATCAGACTCCTCGTCAAAGTTAACTAATGAGTAGTGGCGAGTTACACCGTTATGAGAAAATTTTCCATGATAGTAGCTATCCCAGTATTTTTCATAGCACTCTGGCATATCATCTGGACGTAAGCTATTCATCCCTGCTGGCACATCAAATTGCATATATGCACCAGCTTTAAATGCCAACTGTTTGCCTGATTTCAGCTTAAATTTCACTTCCTTGATAAAAGGAGTAATGAAATTAGTCGCAACCACAACTAGCTCATGATTTTCAATATTGCGATCAGTATTAACTTCAATCGAACTAATTTCAGAGAACCTATGCTGACATCCAAGCCGATAACCTTCCTTAAGTTGCTCCTGAGATAAATGTTCCTGTTCAGATAGTGTGATAGGTAATTTAGTTGAACTTAAGAACACGCATTTGCCACAAGTACCGCCACCACCGCAACCTGAAGGAAGGTATACATGTGAACTAGCTAGCCCTTCTAGTACAGTTGAGCGACCAACTGCTGAGATGTCAGTAATAGTATTTTCATTGGAAAACGTCACTGCCACTTTTTGCCTGTTAGTGCCCCAACCTAGCTTCAGTAAACCACTTCGATACTGTTGTATCAGCCAAGTAACACCAGTAATTGAAAGGAATAGCGTTGCAAAAGCAAATGCAATGATCAACCAATGGTTAAATCCTCCAGAATTGCCATAGTCCATAAAGTGAAGCTTCATCATCAGATCTTTCAATCTGAAATCATCATTGGCATGGCGAAGTACTTGACCTGTAATACTTTCTAAATAAATAGTTGTATTGTTCTCATCCTCAACGGCAACTTGCCACATAGGATTTTGCTGCCTTACGTGATCAGAAAACGGAGGTTGAGATAACACTGGAGTAGTTAACTTACCCTGTCCTGAGTAGGAGTTTTTTGCCAAAGTTAGTACTTGTTCTTCAGACAAATTAAATAGCTTTCCTGTTACAGCATCAAATAGCTTTGAGTGGCGTTCTTGATAGCTATGCTGCCCCTTATCGAACACAAAATGATAGTAAGGCTGATGTAAAACCCATATAAGGTTTACTTCCTGCGGAGCATTACTAGTAATGTCTTTAATAGGGAATAGGTCAAAGCCTGTAATGCTACCTTCATGATGAGAATGAACTCTAAGTTCATTACCACTGGCTTTACTGTGATCCATCAAATTGAAGTAAAGGCCCGTTCCCAACCAAATAAGCAGTTGTAAACCAACAAATAAAGAAAGCCACTTGTGTATCGTTGTATTTAACTTAAATAGTCGCATAAAATGACTCCCTTTTTATTTGGGGAAAGCACTCGGTAATAAGTCAATACTGCGCCAGTAATTGCTCCCATTAGACCTAGAGTTGCGACCAAGAACAAAAACCAGTTAGATACGTTTTCTCCATCATAGTAATCCATAATGTGGAACCGCCACATCCAATCAAACAATCGCCAGTAATCATGACGCTTGGCAACAAGTGATCCTGTTTGTTGACTTATATAAAATGTCGGTGTGGAGAATTGCTCAAACGTCACTCTCCAAACAGGTAAATGCCTTGGGGACAACTCAGCAGGCAAGTTTGTCGCTGACTTAATCAACCTTACGCTGTCGATTTGATGATTCAGCGCATAATGGTATTGTGCGATTTCTTTAGCCTTGATTTCATCTACAAGTGCCTGAACAGCTCCAGTTTTAGCATCTATTGCTACTTTTCCATTTTCTCCATTAATAAAAGAATACAAAGGACGGCCCATACTTTGAGTAAGTGTAACTTGGCTAGCTTTAGGATAATCCGCAGCTAGCTTTACAATGGAGTAATCCATACTTGCTAAATCTATTTTGGCTTCCTCACTCTTAGCCAAGGTTTCGCCGTGTATATAGTGAATATCCATAGTCACCATATACACGCCTGTAATAGACCAGAAGAGGAATTGTATTCCGACAAATGCCATTAGCCATTTGTGATATTTTCTAGCCGTGCTAAGCATTACTTTTTAGCTCCGCCTTAGAAAGCTCCTTGTTAAAGGCGTTTAATTCTGGCTTTTTAACGATTGAGTAAATTACTGGGAGCACAATAAGAGTGAGTAGCACAGCACTTGTCATTCCGCCTACCATAGGTGCAGCAATACGACTCATAATCTCCGAACCTGTTCCTGTACCATATAAAATGGGCATCAAGCCGATAATGATTGTTGCAACTGTCATCATTACTGGACGAACTCGTAAGCCTGCACCGTGCAATAATGCATCTTGATATGCATCATCAGAGATAGGTTCAGCTCGCTCTTCAGCTTTTTCCTTAAGCTCAGCAAGTGCCTGATTGAGATAGACCAACATTATCACACCAATCTCAACCGCTACCCCAGCTAGAGCAATAAAGCCCACGCCAACAGCCACAGAGAAGTTAAACCCTTCCAGATACATCAACCATAAGCCACCAATCATCGCCATCGGCAAGGTAACGATAATGATAGCCACCTCACTAAACGCTCTGAAGTTTAAGTAAAGTAGAATAACAATAATGGCGAGTGTTAAAGGCAATACATAGGTGAGCTTTTCTTTCGCTCTTTCCATATATTCGTATTGCCCAGCCCAAGTAATTGAATAACCTGCTGGTAGTTTTAGATTATTAGCCAAGTGTATTTTTGCACTTTCAACATAAGTACCTACGTCAACACCGTCTATATCGATAAACGTCCAGCCATTTAAACGAGCATTTTCACTCTTAATTCCCGGCGGACCGTTCTCAACTCGAATATCTGCGACATCACCTAGTGCAATGCGTTGACCACTTGGTGTTACAACAGGTAATCGTGATAGCTGCTCAGGAGAGTCTCGATAGTCTTGCGGATAGCGTAAGTTAACAGGGTAACGCTCTTGACCTTCTACCGTTTGGGTAACGTTCATACCACCAATAGCTGTAGAAACCACTTGTTGAACATCTTCGATGTTTAACCCAAAGCGACTTGCCTTATCGCGTGAAATATCAACCTTGATATATCGTCCACCTGCAACTCGCTCTGAGTAAACTGATGCTGTGCCTGTAACTTCGGGTAAAATTTGCTCTATTTGTTGGCCGATTTCCTGAATCACATCAAGCTCTGGTCCGGCGACTTTAATACCCACAGGCGTTTTTATGCCTGTTGCTAACATGTCGATTCGGGTCTTGATTGGCATAACCCAAGCATTCGTTAAGCCCGGAAACTTAACCAATTTATCAAACTCAGCTTTTAACGATTCAGTAGTCACACCCTCTCGCCACTGCTCTCGTGGCTTCAATTGAATAAAGGTTTCAATCATGGTTAAAGGTGCAGGATCGGTTGCAGTTTCAGCTCTTCCTACTTTACCAAATACAGTTTCAACTTCTGGCACAGTGCGAATAAGCTTGTCTGTTTGCTGCAATAACTCCCTTGCTTTACCAATTGAAATACCGGGATAGGTAGTAGGCATATACATGAGATCGCCTTCATCCAATGGCGGAATGAATTCACTACCAATTTTATCGACAGGCCAAAAGCCAACGATAGTCACTAATATTGCTGCTACTATTGTCGATTTTGGAAACTTCATGACTTGCTTTAAAACAGGCATGTAGATAGCAATCAATAATCGGTTTAACGGGTTTTTCTTTTCAGAAACAACTTTGCCTCGAATAAAGTAGCCCATCAAAACAGGCACCAATGTGATCGCCAAACCTGCTGATGCCGCCATTGCATAGGTTTTTGTATAGGCGAGCGGAGAGAACATTCTTCCTTCTTGCGCTTCCAAGATAAATACAGGTAAGAATGAGACTGTAATGATCAGTAAGCTAAAAAATAGTGCAGGGCCTACTTCACTCGCAGCCTTAGCAACAATTTGCCAGCGATTTTCATCTGTTAGTGGTGTTTTCTCCATATGCTTGTGCATATTTTCAATCATCACTATTGCACCATCAGTCATCGCACCAATCGCAATAGCGATACCGCCTAAAGACATAATGTTGGCATTGATGCCTTGCATATACATGATAATGAACGACACCAAGATACCTAATGGCAGCGTAACAACTGCCACAATAGATGAGCGAAGATGAAATAGGAAAGCCACACAGACAATAGCAACGACTGCAAGCTCCTCTAGCAACTTGCTCCAAAGATTATCAACAGCACGATCTATTAACTTCGATCTGTCATAAACAGGGACAATCTCCACCCCCTCTGGTAGAGAAGATTTAAGCGATTCAAGTTTTTCTTTTACCCCGTTTATGGTTTGTTGAGCGTTTTCACCAAAGCGCATAACGACAACACCACCAACAACTTCGCCTTCACCATTAAGCTCTGCGATACCACGGCGCATTTGAGGCCCTAAATTAACGGTAGCAACATCACCAATACGCAATGGCGTGCCTTGTTCGTTAATACCAAGTGGGATTTTCTCTATATCACTAACTGATTGAATATACCCCGTTGCGGTAACCATATATTCAGCTTCAGCCATTTCCACAACGGATGCGCCAGTTTCTTTGTTCCCTTTTTGTAAGGCTATTTGTATTAAACTTAGAGGAATATCGTAAGCTCTCAATTTATCAGGATCTACTTGCACTTGATACTGCTTAACCATACCACCAACGGCGGCAACTTCGGACACGCCCGGAACAGTTTGTAGTTCATACTTTAAGAACCAGTCTTGAATGCTTCTTAATTGGCTTAGATCATGGTTTCCAGACTTATCTGTTAAAGCGTAAATGTATACCCAACCCACACCTGTTGCATCAGGTCCTAATTGAGGTTTTGCCGAATCAGGCAGGCTTGATGCTACTTGGCTTAAGTATTCAAGTACTCTGCTTCTAGCCCAATACAAATCAGTATCGTCATCAAAAATAATGTAGACGTAGGAATCACCAAAAAATGAGTAACCACGAACAGTTTGCGCCCCCGGCACTGATAACATCGCTGTAGTAAGAGGAAATGTCACTTGATCCTGCACTACTTGTGGTGCCTGTCCCGGATAGCTCGTCTTAATTATAACCTGCACATCAGAAAGATCGGGGAGTGCATCTACTGGTGTTTTTTGTAATGAATACAAACCACCAAACGCGATAATTAAGGTAATCAACAAAACAAAGAAACGATTGCCGATAGACCATCTAATAATTGATTCAATCATTATTTTTCTCCCACTTAATGATTAGAATGATCAACAGCAGCTTTATTTTCCTTGCCGTGTTGTTCATCTGATTCAAGAGAAATGTCAGTGATAACTAAGTCATCTCTAACCTCAAAAGTGAAAGTGACATTATCACCGACATTGAAATCAACCATTTCTATATTGTCCGCGACGATAAAATCCATCGTCGCAGCAGGTCTATCCCATTTCTCTATTGGGCCTCTGCTAATATTTAGAATCCGTGTATCAATATCAATCGCATTAATCAAACCAGATACTGTTGCTGATGATACTTCAGGCTCACTCATGATATGAATTCCAGTAATTTCATATCCACCGTCTTCGGTTTTGCTCACTTCAAAGTGCAAAGATTGACCTGACTTTAATGAGTCAATATCGACTTTTTCAGCCACAGTAAAATCCATAACCATTTCAGGCCAATCCCAAGCTTCAGCAGGGCCATGTGAAATATTAACCATGCGGTGCCCTGCCATAACACTATTAACATCCCCTTGCATCCAAACAGAGTTAGGCACTTCATCATGAGTCATTCGTTTAAAGTCAGAGCTTTTACTTGATTCAGAATCAATCAAGAATTGGGCAGATGTCACCACAACGTCATCTTCATTTAAGCCGTCTAATATTTCGATGCTGTCGATATCAACCCGGCCAATAGTCACTTCAATAGATTTAAATTGCCCATCACCTAACGCAAGTACTACTCTGTCCTGTTTACCTGTTCTAATAACGGCTTCTTTAGGCACGAGGATGGTGCTATCAGCTTGATTAGCGTGAATAGAGACTTGTGCAAACATATTTGGTTTTAATTGATAGTCTGTGTTATCAAATTTCAATCTCACTCGGAGTGTGCGTGTTTTACTGTTCAATGTTGGATAAACATAATCAACGACACCAGCCCAGTCCTCACCGGGTAAATAATCCAGTGTCATTGATACAGGAAGTCCTTTTTTAATTAAGGCTGCGTCACGTTCAAACACTTCTGCTTCAACCCAAACTTGATCTAGCTGGCCAATGCTTAATAAGGTGTTTCCCGGCTTTACATAAAAACCTTCTCTAACCTTCAAACCATCGACAACACCTGCTTGTGGTGAATAAAAGGTAATTGTTTGCTGAACCTTTCGTGTCTTTTCTAGCTTTTGAACAAAGTCTGCTGAAAGCTGTAACGCTTTTAGGCGATCTTTGGCTGCTGAAATTAAAGAACTATTGTTGCGCTTTAACGCTATTAACAGCTCTTCCTGAGCATTAACTAACTGAGGAGAATATAGTGTATAAAGAGGCTGCCCTTTCTCTACAGGGTTACCTGCTGCTTTGATGTAAAGTTTATCAATCCAGCCATCAACCCGTGGGTGGATATGAATTAGCTTATCTTCATCATATTGAACATAACCTACCGTTGAGATTTCAGTATGCATATTTTTCAGTTCAACAGGTGCAGTGCGAACCCCAAGGTTATTCACTACATGAGGCGCAATTTTTACTGCTCCGGGGCCAAAGTCATCACCAGATGATCCTTCCTCATACACTGGAATTAGATCCATCCCCATAGGCGACTTACCGGGCTTGTCCCGGCGGTAATTAGAATCCATCGGTGCAACCCAATACAGAGGCTTTTTTTCTCCTGATGTTGCTTCATTACTATTACTGTTTGAGCCAGTACCTTGATATAAACTCAATGCTCCAGCACCAAGTGCTGCCCCAATGATGATGGCAATAATTGTTTTTGTATTCGTTGACATTATTTTTCTCCAAATTGCTGACTGGATAAGTGCTGATTAGTTTTGTGTGAAGTTTGCATCGACTTATGTTCAGCATTTGAGTTAGATTGAGAATGCGCAAAGAAATAGTTGATACGAGCAACTGTTTTAAGTGCGTCAACATCAATTCTTAAAGCTGATATTCTGGTATTTAATTCGGCAATTCTTGCTCGAACAACTTCGGCAAAATCGCCATCATCATTTGTGTAGGCTGTCAATGACGCTTCTGCTTGGTCATGAGTTTGTTTAAGGAGTTGTTCTTGATAGATAGATTGTCTATCTGATAAGCGTTTAAGCTGTCTTAGTTCTTTTTCTAAAACACTGATCATTTGCTTTGTCAGTAATAGTTTCTCGGTTTTAATAGTCTCTGAATCTGCAATAGAAGCTGCAACTTGCTTATCTTGTCTGTTCTCGGTAAACAAGGGTAAATCAAACGTTACCCCAACAGAAAATAAATCAGCTCGGCTATCACCAGAGGGCATATTGTCGCGATAGGCATAACTAGCATTAACACCCCATTGCGGCTCATATTGCTGTTTGGCTAACTCAATTCCTTTTTCTGAAGCTTTGCGTTTTATATCAATCGCAAGTATGGCTGGGTGATTCGAAAGCTCCTGAGCCAATAGATTTCTTGAGTAATTAGATGCTTTTAGGACTGTTGGATTATTCAATTGAATCGAAGGCAATTCTTTTGAGACGCTAAACTCTAATGGTTGCGCGTCAAAGTTGAATGATTCATTCAAACGATCCGCATCGTAAATATGAAGCCACTCATTGAGACGAGCGATTGTCGTTTCTAGTTTCTGCTTTTGCGAAGTTAATCTGTCATCTAACTGCACGATTTCCAACTGAGCACGAATAACATCTTGCTGTCTAGTTTTACCAACAACGTTTGAATAGCTAGCTTTAGCCACTTCTGCCATCTGCTCAAAGAGAGACCAATCATCTTCAATCAATTTAATAGTTTGTTGGGCTAAGTAAGCATCTAACCAAAGTTGTGACACTTGGCTTTTCAACTTAGCTTTACGATCCTCTCGTAACAGTGGAAATTTCGTGGACTCAATTTGTAACTGGTCTTTCTTGATCTCTAGACTGTCGCCTCTCGGAAACATTTGAGAGACGCCAACCTTTAGCTGAGTCATTCCTTCCTGATCTAAATCCCAAGTATCTGTTGGTAAATTCATTATCCCTAGCGATACTTTCGGATCAGGCAAAGTACCTGAAGCAATACTTCTATTTTCAACTGCACTTTGTTTCAATCGGCTACCATGAAGCCAAGGATCATTTTGCTGAGCTAAGGTGATAGCTTGTTCAAGCGACACTACTTTCTCAGCTTGAGCTGAGAATACAGATAAGCCGAGTATTAATGCAGTTGAAAGTGAAGTAAGGTTTGAAGAGTTCAATTTCATTAGAATTGCTCCTCGTATGTCTTAACTTTTGCATAGACTTTGCTCGTTCCATCTTTAAATAGAATTAACACGTTGTATGGCATAAAGCGGTCATCGACTTCCATACCGGGAGAGCCAACTGGCATTGCTGGAACTGAAAGCCCAATCGCATTGGGATGTTCTTCTGATAAGAACTGCTGAATAAATTTAGCAGGTATATGACCTTCAAAGGCAAATCCATTTCTACTCACTGCCGTGTGGCATGAACGGTAATTAGGTTTGATACCATACTTAGTTTTGATGTTGCCGATGTTTCGGAAATCTTTGGAATGCGCAACGATCCCTTTGTCTTCAATATGAGTTATCCATTTTTTACAACACCCACAAGTAGGGGTTTTATAAACGATTAACTCCAAAGGTGTTACGTCGTGATTGTCTGCATGGTTATGTTCGTTGGCGTTTGCAAACGCAGGTGAAAGCAGCATTACTACTGCTATTTTTAAATACTTATTGATCATTTTTGCCCCCAGACATCGCTGGAAAATATCTATAGCGCTACGACGCTATATTGACTAACAGAAAAATTAATTACATGTGCGAGAAATTTGGACGCACTAATCCTGTATTAGGCAAAAATTGGTGGACGATAAAGGGAAGTGGAAATTGAATGAGGTTGTTTAGATTGCAGAGCAGCTACAGATTCACTGAATATTTGAATATCTGTCGAATCAATACTGGAATTTAGGACTGTCGTAGATGAGCAAGCATTTGCAGGACAAATACATTCAACGTCACAACAATCTTCTGATTGACCATTACTGCTTTTATTCATATCACCATGATCCATGTTCATGTTCATGTTCATGTTCATGTTCATGTTCATGTGTGATTCGTGAGAACCTGATGACATTTCGCAAGGCATAGCAGAATACGCAAATGCTTGCCCTACAAAGGCAACCAGCATAAGCGTCATTACTAAGACTTTTGAAAATGCTTTAGACATAAAATTCTCTTACAAATATACATTTCTAATACTAATGCAAATTTTTGACTAAGTCAATTGATGCTGTATAAACATTTATGAATATTTGATTATCGTCAAATTTTTCAAAGAGGTAAGTGACAAATAATAATCTCATCAGACTTCTTATCTTCGCTATTCAATGGCTTTTATTTTGAGACTTAAGTTGCTCTCTCATTTCTAAAACTCGATCTGCCGAATAAGCTCCTGCTCTCATAACAACCAGTTCAACAAATGAAATATCAATTAACTTATGGTCAGCATCAATCACATAACAACTCCCACTATGTGTGTATATTTCTAACTTATCTTCATCAGCAGATTTGCTAACAATCTTTGAAGTCACGATTTGCTGAAATGGCCGAAACCTGAATGTTTCATCTTCAATAACCCCCCCTGATAAAAACTCGCCAAGAAATATTTTTTCAAATTCTTTATAGTCGTAAACAGATACTATGTAGGCATCCTTTAAATATATTCTATCCAACGTATTCCCTTACTAATAACTAGCCGGGAGCATATCTCGCAGCTCTAATAACTCATTAGGAGAATACATACACTCATGCATTAAATTAAACTCAAATGCATTTACATCAAACTCTTTAGATTCAGCATCTAAGATATAAAAGTCAACACCAAAGCACTTACTTTCTAGACCATTGATTTCCAAAACCTTTATCGTGAATAAAGCATCTCCTTCTTTACCATTTTCATTTTCGTCAGCAAATGTGCCGTAAAGCACCCGTTCAACTTTTTCCTCTGTATCAGATTGAATTGAGATAAGTTTTGCGTTGGTTAGTTTTACTCTAGGTCTCATGCTTGAACTCCTTTCATATCTTCTACAGAAAAAGGACGAAAAAAACTTAGATATTTAACCCCATCAACTTTAAGCAAATTGTTGTCAGCATCAAAATGTGACAGAACACTAGATTGATACAACGAAATGTATTTTTCATAATCGATTGTGTTAAAAAAGTTGGTATCAACGCGCCTCGCATAAAAAACAAGATCTTGCTGTTCGATACGAACAATGAACTTCTGATCGCCATCTAGATTTTTGACTCGTAGACATAAATCAGGTTTGTGCCAATCAGATACAAAGGAAGGAATCAATGGGAAGCCATATACCAAATAGCGCATACCTTCGATTTTGAAGGTTGTTGGATTGAACTGAGCCTTATTTACTTTGCCGCTACTGAATAATTCAAGTGTCAACACCAGCCAGTGCACATGCTTAGAAAATGTATTTCCTTCAGAAATACAGCCTTCAAACTCACCATTATGGTTTACATGATTGATGTACATGTATTTTCTAATGTCATCCAAGGAAAGCTTTTCAAACGGAAACTTGCAAGCGATTAGCCTGAAATAACAACCATGAACTTTTAAATCTGCATATTGAACTATCAACGGATCATCAAAGGCATCAAAGTATGGTCGCCACTCTAAGCGGAAGTCTGCACCTGTATTTACAATAAACTTGGCATTTTCAGGCAACCCTAAAACTTGGTATATCACTGAAACTAACTCTAATGTTTCGATATCTACCAGCATCAGGCTTTCAATACGGTTTGCCATTGACTCAATTTCTTTATGAAGCGATTCAATAATTTCTTGATCATCGTATTCGTTGATCATTAAATATTTCAGGGAATCGTGCTTTAGAATTGAGTCCAGCTTTTTCTTTTCAAATACTTCAGAGAGATATTTATGGGTATCAGAAAAATAAGGGCAGTTATAAACACCTCTAGCCCACAGGCCTTGGGCGTAAAGATCAGGAAACTCTAATAACTCAGCAAACTCTTTTGCTTGTTTATTGAGCTTATTCTTTAATTGATAAAGTGAGATCATTTAGTTCTCCAAACAACTTTCCAATAAACAATGGCCTACCAACACATTGCTTTATTTATTGTTCAAATAACCAAATTTTTACGGATGCTCCGCTTCACTGTTCACGTTTTTCAAGGCGAAAAACATGTGTAGGCGTAGGCTGTCCGTTCAGCCTTCATATTATAATATCGCCAAAAAACAAAATGACAACTTACGTATTTGTACAACTTTAGGTAGATATTTTGAGTTTGAACTCTGAAAAGCTAAGCCCAAACAGGGATACGACCATCTCTTCATTTATATTGGAGCCGGGAAATTTTTTTTCAAAATTTCCAATAATGCTATCTAGGTGGCTAGCTAATATTTTTACTAAAAATATTTCCGAGTTTGGTGAGAGTGCAGACAGTGCTATCAATGGGTTGTCAAAGGATTCAGCTTTTATTTTTACTAGTAAATCGCTGTAACTGTCACAGCCGTAAAGACAAATAGCTAGGGCTTCTTGGGCTTGTCCAAGGGGAATAGTTAATAATTTAGATAATCGTTTTGCCTGCCTTTTTATATTTACTAGCAGGTCTTCTTTATTAAAAGACATCAATACACCAAAAAACGGCAACGCTAGGCCACGCACCTATGTCACTCAGTTTTTGTGAATATTTAATCTTTTAGTTCAGAGTAAATCCATTTCGTCCTGTTTTCGTGGGAACGGGCTTCTCTGAAAAGCCACTGCAAAAAGCAGTGGCTATTGTCGCAATATTATAAGGAAATGTGAATTGTAGTTTGATGCCTACATGTTCTTTTCAGTGAATTCAGCCAAGCTACTACGCTCTACTTCATCAAATATCAATACTGAGCCTTTTTCATAGTTTCTATACACGTTAACAGCCGCGCTAGCACCTGAAGATGCGGGTGTGACAAACTTATCATCAATCTGGGCTAAGTTGCCCAACACGATTGTGCGACAATTTTTGCCACCACGGCTTAACATGCCCTTAATTTGCGCTCTAGTCATGTTTTGAGCTTCATCAATGATTAAAACAGCATCGTCTATTGAACGACCTCGGAAGTAAGCCATACTAGTAAATTCTATATTGGCTTTTTCGATCACATGCTCAACAGTTGCACTAATATTACCTTCATTGTTATCACCTGAATGCATTGATATAAGCGCATCTGTTATACCTGCTAATAACGGCATTGATTTCTCTGTCAGGTCACCGGGTAAAAACCCCGGATCATCGTCCATAAAGTCTCTGGAGCGCACCACAACGATTTTTTTGTACTTTTTTAACTCCAATACTTGATGCAGCGCCGAAGCAACTGCTAAAAAAGTTTTTCCGGAGCCAGCAGGGCCAAGGATGATATTTAAGTCATAATATGGATCTGTTAATTGGCTTAAAGCTACTGCCTGACGCTGATTTTTAGGCAAAATGCCCCATACTTTTTCTTGTTTACGAGGCAATAACTTTGTGAATACCTCAGTATCTGTTACTTCTGAAATTCGCCCAATGTGTCCAGCTTCATCGTACCAATACATGTTTGGCTGAACTTCATCATTAAATAGACTTATTGGGAAAGTATAAACTTCTCCTGAAACCTTGAAGTCTTTGTCTGATTTAATTCGATCAAAAAGATCTCCTTTAAAGGCTTGTACCCCTGTGTATAAAAGATCAATATCTGATATTTGATTATCTACGGCAACGTCTTCTGCCATGACCCCTACGGTTCGAGCTTTCAAGCGCATATTAATGTCACGGCTAACAATTACTACGTCTTTATCTAAGTCCTTCTGAAGATACAGTGCATAGTTAATTATTCTATTGTCAGCGTCACTTCCAATACCGTGCTTTAACTCTTTAGCCATATCGAGCTGGGTATCAATTCCAATAAACAGTTTTCCTCGTTTAGCTGTTTCAGTAGAAGGTAGTGGAATACCAGCTTCCATCTCTTCTGCACTGTGCCCATTTATTATATCTTCAAGCATACGAATACATACACGAGCATCAGCACTAACCGATTTGTTAGTTCTTTCTTTTAAGTTATCTAATTCTTCTAGAACTGTTAGACAGATGTATACGTCTTCACTGTACGCAAGAAGTGACTTTGGATCATGAACTAGTGCCGATGTATCCAATACTCTTGGGTTTTTGTTTTCACTTGGATTATTCATTTTAGTTCTCCTTTGAGAACGATTTTCATTAATTAGCATTTTAGATTTACCTTAGCTTTATTATTTTTGTTTGTGCCTCTTGCAGGTTAAATCCATTATTTATATTTATTGATGAATGGTTCTATTCTTTAAGTCACACTTAATGACATGTTAGAGAGATTAGATCTTAGCCTGTTATAAATACTCAATTTATTCAGTAAGAATAAGGTCTGTAGATAGGTCTGCACAAATATTGAAAAAAAGCTTGCAGTAATACCTGTTTTACCACAACCAGCGGGGCCGGTTAAGATCACTAGTTCAATACTTGGGTCAAGCAGTGCATCAAGTGCCATTCCTTGATACACATTCTTTGGTTTAACGCCCCAAGCAGTATGACTCATCAAACGTTCAACACTGATATCTTTTAAAGTAATTTGTTTATCATCGTAGCTTGTTACTCGAGCCGCAAAGTGGTCGCTTTCATCGAGTATGTATTCATTACAGAACACATCGCTAATCGTGCTTTTTGCAACATGGTGATAGGTATCACGGCCTTGTTGTTCTGTTTCGCACTCACCAACATGTTGCCAAAAGTCACCTTCAATTTTTTTATAGCCACTAGTAAGCAACGCTATGTCATCAATTAATTGGTCAGTTCTGTAATCTTCAACAAATTTAAGCCCGGCCCCTTTCGCTTTGAGGCGCATATTGATGTCTTTAGTTACAAGCACCACTTTGCTGTCGCTATGTTGCTTTTGTAAATGCACAGCACAATTGATAATTCGGTGGTCATTTTCGTTGCCTGGTAAACCTGAAATACTGTCTGCAAATAAATGGTCATTAACGATAATTAAGCGGCCACGAGAATCTGTTTTAGCCTTTTTGTTACTAGGGAGCGCGACACCCTGCAACATTTGCTCTGGCGAAGCGTCCTTTAGCACTTCATCTAAACCACGAATAGCAACACGGGCGTCACGGCTAACGTCATGTTTTCTATCTTTAATGTGGTCGAGCTCTTCTAATACTGTCATGGGGATAACAACATCGTGTTCTTGGAAAGATAAATAAGCGAGGGGTTCGTGGAGTAACACATTGGTATCAAGCACATACATTTTACTATCAAGGTTCGAAGCTTTTTCCATAGCACTTTCCTTACGTTTTATGATTTTTATGCTATACCCAATAAACTAAACAAGCGGCGGATGAAGCTATGGTTTATTCGTCAGGTATATACTCAGTTTAGTCTATTTACGACAAAAGTCCTTTTTATGACAAACAAATATATAATTATTTAACCGGTTAGAATACATACAATTTTTACCTTTAATAATGACTTAAAAAGGTTGACTAAATTTAATTGTGTGCGGCGAGTTTACTGCCTTGAAGTAGCATGGCGTTACAGGTAACATAGCCGCCTTTTTTCTTCATAGACGAGACATACATGAATTTTTCCTTAGGTCAGCGTTGGATCAGTGATACTGAGTCAGATTTAGGATTAGGCACCGTAGTTGCCCTTGAAGGCCGCCAGGTCAGCATTTTATTTCCAGCCAGTGGAGAAAACAGAGTTTATTCTTTAACAGAAGCACCTGTTACTCGTGTCGCATTTAATCCAGGTGATGTTATTCGCAGCGTTGAAGAGTGGGAATTAGAAGTTGAGTCAGTTGAAGAGCAAGGCGAGTTACTATGCTATCATGGCACACGCGTTGATAACGGTGAAAAAGCACAGTTAAAAGAAACTTTTTTAGATCACTTTATCAAATTCAATAAACCACAAGACCGTTTATTTGCAGGTCAAGTGGACCGCTTTGACCGCTACACTCTACGTTACCAAACTTGGCAGCATCAGTTTGAGCGCCAACAATCACCTTTAAAAGGTTTAATTGGTCAGCGAGCAAACCTTATTCCGCATCAGCTTTATATCGCACAAGAAGTCGGTAAACGTTTTGCGCCACGCGTATTACTTTCTGATGAAGTGGGTTTAGGTAAAACCATTGAAGCAGGTATGATTTTACATCAACAAATCATCAGTGGCCGCGCTAGTCGCGTACTGATTGTTGTGCCTGAAAACCTTCAACATCAGTGGTTAGTAGAAATGCTACGCCGCTTTAACTTACATTTTTCTATTTTTGATGAAGAGCGTTGCGATGAAGCCTTTGCTGACTCACCAAACGTATTTGAAACAGAACAGTTAGTACTTACTAGCCTTGAATTTTTAAGTAAGAAAAAACGCTGGTTTGAGCAAGCAACTCTGGCTGATTGGGATTTACTGGTTGTTGATGAAGCACACCATTTAAGTATCAATAATGGTAAACCAAGCACTGAATACCAACGTATAGCGGAGTTAAGCCAAGACATTCCAGGCCTTATCTTATTAACTGCAACGCCGGATCAACTAGGCCATCGCAGCCACTTCGCACGCCTGCAATTACTCGACCCAGATCGTTTCTACGACTACGATGCGTTTGTTGAAGAAGAAAGTAACTACAAAGAGGTTGCCGAAGCAGCCAACCAATTACTCGGTGAAAAAGGCCTTGATGATGCGTCTCGTGCAACATTAAAAGAGCTATTAAAAGAAACCGATATCACTGATCTTTTAGCCGAAGCAGAGAAAGGTGATGAAACGGCGCGCAACGAAATTTTATCAATGTTGTTAGACCGCCATGGTACGGGTCGCATTTTATTTAGAAATAGCCGTAGCGGTATTGATGGGTACCCAAGCCGTAAGCTTCATGCATACCCTATGGCAATGCCTAAACAATATAAAACGGCGATGTCGGTACTGGGTAACATGGGCGGCATTCAAAATGCTGAGCTAACAGCCCTTCGAGCTTTATTTCCTGAAAAGATCTTCCAAGAGTTTGAAGGTGAAAATGCTAGCTGGGGCGCATTTGACCCACGTGTTGATTGGTTAATCGAAACGTTAAAAACCCTTAAACACGAAAAAGTACTGCTTATCTGTGCTAAAGCCGAAACCGCACTTAGCCTAGAACAGATTCTACGTGAGCGTGAAGCGATTAAAGCCTCTGTTTTCCACGAAGGTATGTCGATTGTTGAACGTGACCGTGCAGCTGCTTACTTTGCCGACGAGTACGACAGCGCACAAATTCTACTTTGCTCTGAAATTGGCTCTGAAGGTCGTAACTTCCAATTCTCGCATCACTTAGTATTGTTTGATTTACCGCTCAACCCTGACTTACTTGAGCAACGCATTGGTCGTCTTGACCGTATTGGTCAAACTCAAGACGTAAACATTCATGTGCCGTATTTTGAAAACACCGCACAGGAAGTGTTATTACGTTGGTACAACGAAGGCTTAGATGCGTTTGAAACAACATCGACAACAGGGCAAATGCTGTATAAAGAGTATGGCGAAGAACTACTTGAGTTTATTGGTGCACACAATTGCGATGAAGAAGAGCTAGACCCACTGCTAGAACAAGTGGCAGGTCAAAATGCCAAGCTTCGTAAGCAAATGGAAAGTGGTCGTGACCGCTTACTAGAGCTGCATTCAAGTGGCCAAGGCCGAGCAGAAAGTCTTGTTGCAGATATCGAAGAGTTAGACGATCAATTTACACTACCAAGTTACATGATCAATGTGTTCGATACTTTTGGTGTAAGCCAAGAAGATAAAGGTGAAAATACCATTATCTTAAAACCAACTGAGCACATGCTAAATCCATCTTTCCCATGTTTAAAAGATGATGGCATCACAGTAACGTTTGATCGCAGCACCTCGCTTTCGCAAGAAGACGCCCATTTCATCAGCTGGGACCACCCAATGGTGCAAGGCAGCTTAGACATGATTTGTGATGATGACTTTGGTACTGCCTCTGTGGCGTTACTGAAAAACAAAAAGCTACCTGCTGGTACCTTCTTTGTAGAGCTCATTTTCATTGCTGAGGCGATGGCGCCTAAAGCACTTCAGGTTGGCCGCTTCTTACCACCAACGCCTATTCGTATCTTATTAGATAAGGGCAGTAACAATCTGGCTGATAATGTTGCTTTTGATGCTTTCAATCAGCAGCTGTCTGCGGTTGGTCGCCAAACTGCAAGTAAATTAGCCAGCGCGCTACAAAGTGCCATTCACCCAATGATCACCAGCGCACAAGGTATGGCACAAACAAAGCTAGAAACACTGCGTGCTGAATCACTAGAGAAAATGCAAACCGCCCTTGGTGAAGAGCAAGCTCGCTTAACAGCACTTAAGCAAATCAATCCGAATATTCGTGATGAAGAGCTGAGCTTCTTTGATAAGCAGCGTAGCGAACTCACTACTTACATCGAAAAAGCCCAAGTTAAACTTGATGCAATTCGTTTAATTGTCGTTTCGCACTAACGTTGAAGCGCTAAACTCAAAACTACAAACGCGATGTGCTTTCACATCGCGTTTTTTTATACAAAAAACACCACAAGGGTAATAATTACGGCCACTGCCGCTAGCTTACAAAATAACTTAGCTAAGCTTTTATTTCTTTGTATTAAATCGTCTTTGTAAGCTTGCTTCAAATATACTGCTTGTAGGTCTGAAAAGCCTTTACAATGCGGACACTCTGGCTCAAGATCATTCACTTCTAAGCCACAACGTGTACAAGGCTTACAGCGAATTAAACCAAGGCGAAACATTCATTTGTCCTTTTCTTTAAACTCCATACCTTAATTTACTGTATCTTAGCTACTACTCAAAAACCAGCACTGGCATTGTGTATGCGCTCATACTCCTTTAAAATAGCGCCCTTGCATATCATCGAGGCTGGCTGTGTTACTCAATTATAATCCCCCAATGACACCTTATTTAAGTATTGTTTATCAAGATGATGACTTACTTATTGTGAATAAACCAAGTGGTTTACTTACTGTGCCGGGAAAAGACCCAAAACACGCTGACTGCCTTATTGCTCGCATTAATCGCGTTTTTCCAACGGCGAAAATTGTTCACCGCCTTGATATGGCTACCTCTGGCATTATTTGTTTAGCTATGCACAAAGAAGCGCATCGTAATTTAAGCATTCAGTTTCAAGATAGAAAAACCGCGAAACGCTACATTGCTCGTGTATTTGGTAAGCTTGAGCAAGAAACTGGATCGGTAGATTTACCACTTATTTGTGATTGGCCGAACCGACCAAAGCAAATGGTTGATCACGACAATGGCAAACCGTCATTAACCCATTTTAAAGTGCTTGAATATGAAGGTAATGCAACTCGTGTTGAGCTGACCCCAATTACAGGGCGTTCTCACCAACTGCGTGTGCATATGCTGTCATTGGGTCACCCTATTTTAGGCGATAAGTTGTATGCTCACCCCGAGGCATTCGCCATGGCTCCTCGCTTACAACTGCATGCCGAAATGCTAACCTTAGCTCACCCAGCCAGCGGTGAAACACTGATTTTTGAAGCTGCTCCTGAGTTTTAAGACAATTCGCTAAATATTTAATAAACACTGCCGATAACCTAGTTAATCACTGATTTAATTAATGACTCAGGTAATATCGGCATGAATTTAAAATCCTCACATCGCTTAGTTTACGCAGCCTGTTTTGCGTTGATTAGCAGCGTGAATGCAGCCGACTTTATCAAACCGACGCCTTGGTCAAGCTTGGTCACAAATGATATTCAACGTTTTTTACCAACTGACGAAGTGCGTCCCCTGCTTGCTGGTGAAGATGAGTTTATCAGCTTATATCGTCAATCGATGGCTGCAAGTCAACGTGGAATTGTGCTCATTATTCCCGATTGGCAGCACTTACCAACAAACAATGCTGGCATTAACTTTTTACGTAAACAGTTAAATGAAATTGGCTATGCAACTCTTGCCATGACTATGCCAGACATTGATTGGCACCCTGCTGACATGGCAATGCCTGAGCCATCTGAGAGCTCTGAAGACGCTGAAGAGTCAACTACGCAAAGCGATGAACAAACTGCTCCTGCCACGCCAGCCCAAGCACAACAAGCGCCTCATTTTGTTACAGGTGCACCCAATATTAGTGAAGCTGTGCTTGATGATTACAAGTTAAAGTTAATAGCCAGGTTCAATGCCTTGTATAACAGTGCAATGGATGAGGGCGGCAACATAGTTGTTGTGGCTCAAGGTGCCAGTGCGGGGCTATTAATTGAGCACTATGCTAGCTTTCCAAATAACGAACTTAACGCCTTTATTAGCTTAGGGAGTTATTTACCCAACAGTATTCGTAACCAGCATCTCAATGCTACGCTATCGACCATCAGCCCACCGTTATTAGATATTTTCTATAGTGAGGGTAACCCTGACACGCTGCAAAGCGTAAAAGACAGGAAACGCTGGGTAAGAAAACACGCAAAATATGACTACCGACAAAGAGAGTTATTTGGTGTGCCTTCAGAGCCTGAGCAGCACGAGAGGCTGCTCAAAGAAGTTGATGGCTTCCTACGCCGCCTTTTTTAAATACTCATAGGCTGCTTGAATATCTTGGCTTTTCTTTACTGCGACTTCCATCATATGTTTTGGTAAACCTTGCGATACCAGCTTATCGGGGTGATGCTGAGCCATGAGTTTGCGATAGGCTACTTTAATATCTCGCGCAGAAGCATCATTGTTTAAGCCTAAAAGAGCCAAAGCTTGCGCGCGATTCATACCATTATTGGGTGGCACACTGTGCCCTCTTTGTTCACTATGACTGCTGCGATTTTGCTGGCTTTGTTGACGTTGCTGCTCATAAAAGCGCTGTTGTTGCTGGCGAAACGCAAATTCGGCTTGGTAGCGCTTTAATAAAAATCCGAACTGAGTGCGCGAAATACCAAGCTGCTTACTCACCTCTTGCAAGAGCTGCTTTTCTTGCTCTGCAAGGTGGCCATCAGAAAAGGCCATTTGAATTTGTATTTCGAGGAATAATTGCAATAAATCATGACGTCGGGCAAAGCGCTCCTTAAAGTCATGAACGGTTTCTTTTAATGAAAAGTCCGTTTCTTTACCGCTACGAAAGGCATCTTGAGCTTCACGGCGCTCATCGCCCGATAGGCCCATTTCGTCCATAAACAAACTTGCAGCACGAATATGCGTTTCACTAACGCGACCATTCGATTTGGCAATATGCCCCATCACTGCAAAACAGCTAGAAAAGAAAAGTGCTTGGCGTTCGTTAATGTCATCGCCTTTAAACAAACCAGAAAAACCACCTGCTTTATCAAAGTCTTGTTTTAAACTGCGATCGAACATATGGCCTAGGTATAAACCTAGTAAGGCACCAATAAACTTGCCAAACATAAAGCCAAAACAAAAACCGAGTACTTTTCCCCACATAATTTGGCAAACCTCTGTTGTTATTACAAAGTGAAACGCTGATTTATTTCATCGAGTCTGGCAGGCGTGCCAATATCATCCCACTGACCTAAATAAAGCTCAGTAGAAACTTGATGCTCTGTGAGTTTTTCTCTCAAAATGGGCCCAAGTGGACGAATACCTGCGCTGAGACCTTCAAAAAAATCAACATGATAGCGGCTTATACCCGAAAAAGTATACTTTTGACTATCTGGGCTTAGATGACTTAGAGCAAAATCACCATCAGGATTATGAGCAGGATTTTCAACAAGGACAATATGCGCCTCCCCTGCTTGCAGATGAAGCTGCATCAACGAAGTAACATCGTAATCAGTAAACACATCACCATTGATGACAATAAATTGCTCACCCAATAACGGCAATGCTTGAATAATACCACCGGCGGTTTCAAGACCCCCAGCCCGCTCTTGGCTGTAAGTGATCGATACACCAAACTGCGAACCATCAGCAAAATACTCTGTTATTTTGTCACCTTGCCAAGCAAGGTTAATGACAATATCGGTAATGCCTGCTTGGCGTAAGTTATTAATATGATGCTCTAATAATGGCTTGCCGTTAATCTTTAGCATCGGCTTTGGCATCGTTTCTGTTAGCGGCATCATGCGCTTACCGCGCCCTGCCGCTAGGATCATTGCTTTCATTTCATCTCTTTTGTTAAACGCTGCTTAGTCTGTGGAATAATTATCTGCTCTATCCACTGGCCAAGGGCTGTTAACTCTGGGTATTCTTTACTGACATTACTGATGTATGTAAGGGTTGGCAGTACATTACTCAAATAGCCAGACTTACCGTCACGCAATTTCAAACGGCAAAATATACCTGCCGCTTTTAAATGACGCTGCACGCCAGTTAAATCAAACCAACGTTTAAACATCGTAAATGAGATGTCTTGCAAAAGCTTTTGCTCGCAAAATTCGTCATAAGCGTAATGTAAAAGGTAATCTAGCTCTTGCTCTGGCAACTTAAAATAGCAATCTCTTAATAACGAAACAAGGTCATAACACACTGGCCCTTGTACGGCATCTTGATAATCAATGATCGCCCATTGCTGTCCTGTGCGCATAATATTACGGCTATGGAAGTCTCGGTGAACCGTAACAATCGGTTGTTCAAGGGCATTATTAACTAATAGCTCACAAGCCTGTTGCCACATTTGCTGTTCATCAACAGAAAGTTGCTCACCAATAAAGTTATCAACTAACCAATCTCTAAAAATGCTCAGTTCAAACTGTAAAAACTCACCATCAAATACTTTCATATGTTGGGCAGGTGGGATTTGCGCCCATTGTGCACTTAACTTTATTAAATGTTTGTAGTGTAAAGTGCGGTCTTCGTCGCCCAGTAAATCGGCCAAATGAGTATTGCCTAAATCACTCAATAAGAAGAAACCTTGCTTTTCATCTGCTTGAAGAATTTTTGGTAATTTAAAGCCATGTTGAGAAAACACTTTATTGAGTTCTATATAAGGCGTGTTATCTAATTTATTGGGGTCTGAGTCCATGACGATATAGCTCTGTTCACTTGTATTTACGCGGAAATAACGGCGAAAGCTCGCATCCCCAGTGATGGCGGCTAATTGATATTCATCCTCTTTAAAATGAGGATTTAAAAACTGCTGTAAACTTTTATAACGATTCATTTAGTAAGATATCTATTTTTCACTAAGTCAATTACTGTATTTGCCATTGTTTTCCTTTATTATGTCTAGCTTATATCCAACCAAAGAGCATTAAGGTCATTAAATGAGCAAAACCTGGGGCATAATGATGCTAAGCGTACTTAGCGCACCATCGTTCGCCGAAACTGAACTGACACACAATCTTTGTGGCACTTCAATGCAAACCAGAGCTTGGCAACCGCTCCCTGGCCTTGAACTTAATATGATCGATATCAAATCAGATGATATTGAACTATTGGGTACCCAAAGCGCAGAATTTACCGGTAATGTAGATATTAACACCCTAACGATGAATTTGTCCGCACAAAGTGCACTGATTGACAAACAACGTGGGTTACTTAATGCAACCGGCCCTATCGTTTATCGCGATAAAGTAAGCCAAATTAATAGTTCTGGGCTCAATGCGGATTTAAATAATTCTGAATTAAGCTTGCTTGGTGCTGATTATAAGCTCACCGACCAACTTGGTCATGGTGGCGCAGAAAAACTAACAGTAAACGAGTCTGGCTTAAACCTGATGAACGCAAGCTTTACTACCTGCCCGGGCGAAACACCGGTGTGGGCAATTGAAGCTGACGAAATTGATCTATCCAGTGAAGATGGTTGGGGCGAAACCCACAATACCGTATTACGGGTATTTGATACGCCGGTTCTTTATATTCCCTATTTTACGTTTCCATTAGATGACCGCCGTAAATCAGGCTTATTAACACCTAACTTCTCAAGTTCAGGCCGCTACGGTATTGAAACCATCACACCGTATTACTGGAATATTGCACCTAATTACGACGCCACCATTACGCCTCGCTATATGTCAAAGCGCGGTTTACAGATTATTGGTGAATTTCGTTATTTAACGGAGCAAAACAACGGTCTTATTGCTGTTGAATACTTAGATAAAGATGATGAAGAACCAAATGTTGACTCGCGTTATCTATTCCATTGGCAGCAGCAAAGCTACTTTGGTGAAAACTGGCGCGGTAATATAGATATTACTAACGTTAGTGATGATAACTACTTAACTGATTTAAATTCTGGTTATGCGACTCGCACAGATACTCAGTTATACCGCACAGGTTCACTAACTCACTTAGGTGACACTTGGCGTACCAATATCAAGTTGCAAAGTTTTGAAGTACTTGGTGATCACCGCGAGTCATACGCGGCACTGCCACAAATTAGCTTTTCGCAAACTGATGCGTATGATTTTTATGGCGTTGATTTAACCCTTGATGGTGAGCTTAGCTATTTCACTAATGATAACGCAGTCATTGATGAAGCAAGTCGTGTTCATATCGAACCGAAAGCAAGCTTTGGTTACCAAGAATATGCATGGTCATTTTTATCTGAATTCAGTTTACTGCATACAGAATATAACCAGCATGGTGATTTAACAGGAACCGACTACGACGAAAAGGTCACGCGTACTCTGCCAAAAGTGCGTTTATACAGCCAATTAAATTTTGAACGTGATACTGGGTTTTTCTTTAAAGATGGTATTCAAACACTTGAACCACAAATTCAGTATTTGTACACCCCTAATAAAGACCAATCAAACATTGGCCTTTACGATACAACAAAATTACAAGACGACTTTTTTGGTTTATTTAGAGACCGTCGATTCTCAAGCATCGACCGTATTGCCACTGCGAACCAATTTACGTTAGGTGCGACAACCCGCTTATTTAGCAATGAAAACGAAGAAGTATTTAACTTTAGTGCCGGACAAATCTTTTATTTAAGTAATGACGCAAAACCTACAACACAAGGCATTAATGTTGATACTAACTACAATGCCTTGTTCGCAGCGCAAACCATGTTACATTGGCACCGTCGCTGGTATTTATCAGGTGGGATTCAGTACGACACTGACGGCAAAGATATTATTCAATCAAATATCACCTTAGATTATAAAGGTGACGATAAACAGCTCGTGCAATTGAACCATCGCTATGCAAATGATGTCTCAGGCAATACAATCGAGCAAATTGGTTTATTTACAAGCATTCCGCTATCGCAAGATTGGCAGTTTGTTGGTAGCTACCACCGCGATTTAGAAAGCGGTCGTAGTATTGAAGTTTTCAGCGGTCTTCAGTATGAATCCTGCTGTTGGGCGTTTCAAATCACAGGCCGTCGTCAAATCGAAACAGATTTGAACCAGGCGATTGGTCAAGAACAAGCAACTTTTGATACCAGTATTGGCTTCAATATCGTATTAAAAGGGCTTGGAAGTAAAAGCCGTTATGATGCACAAAAATTATTACAACAAGGTATTTTTGGCTATCGTAGACCGTATTTTCTTAATAACTAGTACCGCAGTACTATTAGCAAGAGTATTAGAAAAAGTATGAATTTAAAAAAATTATTAGCATCTGCATTATTAACAGTTGGCCTATGCCAAAGCGTTTTCGCAACACCTGTCGAAATTGACAAAGTCGTTGGTGTTGTTAACCAAGGTGTTATTCTACAAAGTGAAGTCGACACCATTATCAACCGTGTAAAAACTCAAGCAGCAGAGCAAGGTCAAGAGTTACCGTCTGATGACACGCTTCGAATTCAAGCTATTGAGCGTTTAGTAAACCAAACTCTGATGATGCAACTTGCTGAGCGAATGGGTTTAGAGATCTCTGACTCTCAGTTAGACCAAACACTTGAAAACATGGCTCGTGAGCAAGGCGGTACAATTGCGGATTTACGCCGTACTATCGAAGCAGCAGGTGAAAGCTATACAGCTTACCGTGAAGAAATTCGTAAAGAAATCACCACGCAACAAGTCATGCGTGCGAACGTTGACCGTCGTATTTATATCAGCCCGCAAGAAATCGATAATCTTCTAAAAATCATGGAAACCCAAGGCAAAAGTGCCGAAGAATACGATATCGGTCACATCTTGATTGATATTCCTAGTGATGCGTCAGCAGATGAAATCGCGAGTGCTAAAACTCGAGCAGAAAAGGTTATCGAGTTTTTAAAAGAAGGCAAAGAGTTTAAGCGTATCGCTATTTCATCTTCAAGTGGCTCAAAAGCACTTGAAGGTGGTCAGCTAGGTTGGATGGGTATCAACGAAATGCCATCGCTGTTTGCTGAAGCGGTAAAAGGCCATAAAAAAGACGATATCGTTGGCCCTCTACGTTCAGGTGCAGGTTTCCACATTATCAAAGTGCAAGATGTTCGTGGCCGCCAAGTAGTTGAAACGACTGAAGTTCGTTCACGCCATATTCTAATTAAACCATCAATAATTTTAAGTGAAGAAAAAGCCCGTGACATGCTAAAAGGCTTTGCAAAAGATCTACGTGAAGGCAAAGCAGATTTTGGCGAACTTGCTAAAGAATACTCTGAAGATCCAGGTTCAGCATTGAAAGGTGGTGAATATGATTGGACTGATCCAAGTACTTATGTACCAGAATTCAAAAATACTTTACTTTCTCTAGATAAAAATGAAATCAGTGAGCCATTCAGAACTCAATTCGGTTGGCACATTGTACAGCTTCTTGACAAGCGTGTAGCAGATAAAACTGAACAAGCTAAGCGCAACCGCGCACATCAGCTACTGTTTAATCGTAAATTTAAAGAAGAAAGTTTCAACTGGCAGCAAGAAATGCGTGAGCAAGCGCACGTTGATATTTTCCCAACAGAATAAAAATTATGACCATTAGAATCGCAATTACCCCAGGTGAGCCAGCCGGTATTGGCCCTGATTTACTTATCAAGTTAGCGCAGCACCAGTGGGATGCCCAACTGGTGGTGATTGCTGATGGTGCGCTTTTAAAACAGCGCGCCAAATTACTTGGCTTAGATATCAACTTAATTGAGTTTGATGATAGCAAAGCGCCAAGCCTTGCACCTGCTGGCAGTGTTTACTTACATCAAGTGGATTTAGGCACTGACGTTGAAGTCGGCGTACTTAATGACGCTAACGGTCAATACGTGTTGGATACGCTACGTATCGCCAGCGAAAAAAACATGGATGGTACATTTGCAGCTGTTGTCACAGGACCTGTCCATAAAGGTATTATCAACAAAGCGGGTATCTCGTTTAGTGGTCATACTGAGTATTTCGCACAGCAATCAAATACTGCCGATGTAGTTATGTTGCTAGCAACAGAAGGCTTACGCGTGGCACTCGTAACAACACATATACCACTTGCTTATGTGTCTCGTGCGATTACTGTTGAACGTTTAAGTAAAGTGGCTACGATTTTAAACCATGACTTACAAACTAAGTTTGGTATTGAAAAGCCGCGTATATTAGTGTGTGGACTCAACCCGCATGCGGGTGAAGATGGCCATTTAGGCACTGAAGAAATTGACACCATAACGCCAACTTTAGAACATCTGAATAACCAGGGTATGAACTTAATTGGCCCATTGCCAGCTGACACCCTGTTTCAAGATAAATATCTATCACAAGCAGATGCTGTGCTTGCAATGTATCACGATCAGGGATTACCTGTGCTAAAATACAAAGGTTTCGGCAATTCGGTCAACATTACCCTTGGCCTGCCATTTATTCGCACCTCAGTAGACCATGGTACGGCACTAGATTTAGCTGGCACTGGTACTGCTGATGTAGGTAGTTTTGAATTAGCGATCCGCGAAGCAATTAAGCTCGCCCATGAAAAAGCACAGAATCAATGACAGATAAAGTACATTTAGGACACCGCGCTCGTAAGCGTTTTGGTCAAAACTTTTTAAACGATGACATGATCATCGACAAAATCGTCACGGCTATTGATCCTAAACCTGAAGACAATTTAGTAGAAATCGGCCCAGGCCTTGGTGCAATCACTGAGCCTGTAGCTGAATTAAGTGGCCATCTAACTGTTGTTGAGCTAGATAAAGACTTAGCAGAACGTTTAACGAGCCACCCATTTTTAGGGCCTAAATTAACAGTGCATCAAGGCGATGCAATGAAGTTCGATTTCAGCTCTCTGATCAAGTCTGACGAAAAGTTAAAGATTTTTGGTAACTTACCTTACAACGTTTCGACCCCGCTGCTATTCCATTTATTTGAGTTCGCAGATAATGTTGAGCACATGCACTTTATGCTGCAAAAAGAAGTTGTCAAACGAATGGTAGCAGGCCCTGGCAGTAAAGCCTTTGGTCGTTTAAGTGTGATGACACAGTATTACTGCCACGCAATGCCAGTGATTGATGTGCCACCTGAATGCTTTAAGCCTGCACCTAAGGTAGATTCAGCGGTTATCCGCTTGATCCCTAAAAAGCCAGAACAACGTTCAGCTAAAAGTACTAAGTTATTAAACACCGTTTGTTTAGAAGCTTTTAACCAACGTCGTAAGACACTGCGTAATAGCTTATCTAACTTACTTACAGCTGAAGAACTAACAGGTATAGGTATTGATATCACTCTTCGTGCAGAAAGCCTATCTTTACAACAATTTATTGATATAGCTAATTGGATTTATGACAACAAGCAGTAATTTAGGTTCTCCAATTAAGGTTTCGGTTGAAACCTTCTATGTAGAAGGTCAATCAGAGCCTGAACAAGATAAATACGTTTTTGCTTACTCAATCACCATTAAAAACCACAGCTTATGTAGCGCTAAGCTTTTAAGTCGTTATTGGTTAATTACCGATGCCAATGGTAAAGAAGTTGAGGTACAAGGCGAAGGTGTTGTTGGTGAAACACCCACTATTGCTCCTGGCGAAAGCTATAAATACACCAGTGGTGCTGTACTTGATACCCCGGTTGGCACAATGCAAGGTCATTACACCATGCGTAACGAGTTTGGTACTGAGTTTGAAGCGCCAATCGACGTTTTTCGTTTAGCCTGTCCAAACATTTTGCACTAGGTAACAATGGCTGATTACGCAATTGGTGACTTACAAGGCTGTTACTGTGAATTTGATACGTTACTCAAACGTGTCAACTTCAACCCAAGCCAAGATCACCTTTACTTAGTTGGCGATATTGTCGCTCGAGGCCCTGACTCACTCGCCTGCCTCGAGCGTCTTTATAAAATGCAAGGCAGTGTGACCATTACCCTTGGTAATCATGACTTACACCTTATTGCCTGTCATTATTTAAATAAACCAGCAAATCCTAAAGATAAGCTTGATGCTGTTTTTTCTAGTCCAAAACGCTCTGAATATATTCATTTTTTGCAACAACAGCCTTTAGCCTTGTGGCTTGAACGCTACGACATGCTAATAAGCCATGCCGGCTTAAATCCAAATTGGTCGATTAAAAAAGCATTAAAGCGCGCTCGCTTTGCAGAAAGTTGCTATCAAGGTAGCGATGCCAATCATTACTTTGCCAATATGTATGACTCCCATCCATTAGAATGGCAATCAACGATGAGTAATGAAGCCAAGTTTCGTTATATTGTTAATTACTTCACTCGTATGCGTTTTGTAAATTTGCTCGGTGAGCTAGATTTCAGCAATAAAACCAGCGTTAGTGAAGATAGCTCAATACTACCTTGGTTCGAGCATCCGAATATTTCTGAACTCAATCAACAGATCACATTTGGTCACTGGGCCGCTTTAGAAGGTAAAGTAAACGCCGAAAATATTCATGCCCTCGACACTGGCTGTGTATGGGGAGGCGCAATGACACTCATGGAACTCAGCAAAAAAGACTGTTTTGTCGAAAAATCCCACTCTTTTATCTAAATAAACTGAAAAATAGCTGAACATCTGTTAGATTTATATAAATTAAAGTTGATTTAATTTAAAGCTAATTAAATTTAATTACTTAACTAATTGGCAACCTTGCCGATAAGTATTGATTAGTACTATTTTCTGGAATTACATATGAACTTGACCGTTAGACAGCGAATTTGGGGTGGCTTTATTGTTATTACGTTACTCCTGCTATTTATTGGTGGTAACTCGTTGATCAGAATTACCAACATTGATCAATCGACACAGCGAGTTAATCAGCTGTCATTACCGGCTCTCGACAAAAGTTATGAGTTGCAAGTTGAATTCATTTTGATGAGTAAGTCAGCGCAAGCGAGCTTTTACACTACATCACAAGATGAATTAGCTGCACTTAGAAAAAACTTTAACGAACAGAAAAAGCGTTACGATAACTCCTACCAAGATTTACAACAGGTAGTTAGTAACGATCCGAAACTGAAACAAAGCAGCCAAGAAGTTGAACAAACTTATAAACGCTTTGCTAAATCTGTCGATAACCTTTTTGCAGACAAACAAACTCAACTTGAGCTCAACAAAACACTGCGCACCCAGCTTGAAAACATCGAGATAAGTGCTGAAGATGCTAACTCTGTTGTACTTGATATTATTGATATTGATGGTCTTGAAGAAAACCACTCGCGTGCTTATCAAGCTGCCAATAACATGGAAAATAACTTCCAATCAGTAGTAACTAACAGCACAGACATGCTAACGGTTAAAACGCTTAATACCTTAGATATCATCAAAAACGAACAAACTTATTACCTAGAAGAAGTTGAACGAAGCCTTGGCCTTATCCGTCCAGCTATCATTGATAATAATGCGGATTTATATAATGACCTAAATGGTTATTTTGAAAGTCTTGCTGACAACGTTCGCGGCAACAACAGTTTATCAGCAAATAAAAAACGTCTCATTGATGCAATTGCACAAACTCAATCTGAGCTGGCTAATGCAGAAAAATCAACCACTGAAGCTCTAAAGCAACTTAAAGAGCTTGTTGACCAAGCAACGGTCCTTGCTTTTGACTTACAGCAAGATGTAAGTGGGAACGTATCTACGGCAACCATTTGGACTTGGATTGCCATGGTTATCGCCACTTTAATTGCCATTGCTGTTGCAGCTATTACTGTTAGCCGTATTACTAAACCGCTTTCTGAAGTAAACCGTATTCTTGATATTGTCGCTAGCGGCGATATGACTCAACGTCTAGACGATTCAGCAAAAGACGAATTTGGGGAACTATCGCGTAGTTGTAATACGCTAATCGAAAGTTTACGTACGCTTATTCAAGGCATTATCTCTCGCTCTACACAGCTTGCTGCAGCCTCTGAAGAGACTTCAGCAATCACTGAAGAATCTAGCCAGGCCATTCGTAATCAACAAGCGCAAGTTGAACAAGCTGCGACAGCAACCACTGAAATGAGCAGCACATCACAAGCAGTAAGCAGTAGCGCTCAACAAGCACTAAGTGAAATCAAGAACGCAGATAAAGAAGCTGACCGTGTTAAAGGTATTTCTTCGCAAAATAAAGCGACTATTGAACAACTTGCTCGTGAAGTGGATGATGCATCACAAGTTATCAATAAACTACACAAAGATAGCGCATCAATCGGTGGCATCTTAGATGTTATTCGTGGCATTGCTGAGCAAACTAACCTACTCGCGCTTAATGCAGCCATTGAAGCAGCCCGTGCCGGTGAGCAAGGCCGAGGCTTCGCCGTAGTAGCTGACGAAGTACGCTCTCTTGCAAGCAAGACTCAAGAGTCGACCCAAGAGATTCAAGCTATGATTGAATCGCTTCAAGTTGGCGCTGAGGCTGCTGTATCGGCAATGTCGAAAGGTAAGCAACAAGCTGAGTCGTGTGTTGAGCAATCAGACCTTGCAAATACAGCTCTTGACTCAATCACCGCAGCCGTTGCACAAGCTCATAATGTAAGTGAAGAGATCTCGACAGCCGCTCACGAACAGCAACAAGTATCGCAAGAAATTAGCGAACGCTTAGAGTCAATTGTGGCAATTGCAGAGCAAACAGCTGAGGGCGCAAACCAAACCAATATTTCAAGTTCAGAAGTTGCTAAGTTAGCCGAAGAACTACGTTTATCGGTAGACGCGTTTAAAGTTTAAGAAGCTGTAAACGAGCTACGATCTAACAAAGATAGAAGCCGTGTTTGTGAAAGCAAACACGGCTTTTTTATATGTATTCACTTTATAAGGTGTTATTCAGGCACAAAAAAACCGCAACGAGTGCGGTTTCTTAAATTCTATTGGCGTTTAAATTAAAGGCCTGCGCGCTCTTTAATAACAGCAATTAGTGGTGAACCACCGTGACCGTTTGATTCAGCCCATGCGATGTCTGCACCGTCTTCTAAAGAACTTTTAGATAAGTTCTTAACGATGTATTCACCAGCATCAGCAGCACCGCTTTCAATTGCATGACGAAGCATATTGTTGCCATTACATTTTACAGCATCAAAGATATTACGGATTTTCACACGTGAGCTTTTCAGCTTACTACGTAGACGGTTTTTATCATCAGCAGCGATGTACTCACAGATTGAAACCGCTAATTGATCATCAGCTTTTGCTGGTGCTGTATACGCAACTGACGCTGAAACAACAACCGCTGCAAGTAACATGTTTGGTAACTTCATCATATTTTGCCCTTATGTAATACTTTCTTCTTACCAAGATTGTGTAATATTGTACCAACTAATTATTTTTACCGCAATAATGTTACGAATTTTTATACAGCGTTACAAAGGTATACGAGTAAGAGTTTTTGTTATCAGGCTGATGCTGTTCTTGCTCTACAACTGTCCAATTAGCAACACTTTCGTAATCTGGAAACTGCGTATCACCGGCCACTTCAAGGTCGATGAATGTTAAGTATAGACGATCTGCTTGAGATAGAAATTGTTCGTATATATTTCCACCGCCTATAATCATTACTTCTTCAACATCAGCAACCAATTCCAGCGCAGCCTCAGGTGAAGTAACCACCTCAATACCCTCTGCGGTATAATCAGCATTACGCGTGATAATAATATTTTGACGGCCTGGCAAAGGGCGGCCTATTGATTCAAACGTTTTACGGCCCATGATCACAGGCTTTGCCATGGTTACTTTTTTAAAGTGTTGCAGATCGGCAGGTAAATGCCATGGCATTTGGTTGTCTTGACCAATTACTCGGTTATTTGCCATAGCAGCAATCATTGAAATTTTCACACTAAACCTTAATACTTTTTTCTTATTAATAAAAAAGGAGCGCATGGCTCCTTTTCAGTTTTAAATTTTATCGTTGGTAGATAACTTCTACATCGTAGTCATCATCATCCCAGTCGTCATCCCAATCATCATCGTCTTGAGAGGTCGCTTTCTGATGATAAGTATCCCACTTAAATTCAACTTCTTCTTTCTCTTCTTCAGCGAATTTCTCTTTCGGCATACTATCAAGTAGCGCCATAATGTCATGACAAAGTGCTTGAGTATTTTGTTTATTCGCAGCAGAGATACGGTAAACATTAGCCTCTTCACCTAGCTCTTCGGCAATTTCATTACACAGGGCTTCAGCTTCACCTTCTGGTAATAGGTCAATTTTGTTAAACACTAACCAGCGCGGCTTTTCAGCAAGTTTAGGGCTGTATTGGTGCAGCTCATTAATAATCGCAAAGGCATTATCAACAGGATTTGTGCCATCAACAGGCATAACATCAATGATATGCAGTAATACACGACAACGCTCTAAGTGCTTTAAGAAGCGAATACCCAGGCCAGCACCATCTGAAGCCCCTTCGATTAGACCAGGGATATCAGCAATTACAAATGACTTATTAGCGTCTGGGCGTACTACACCAAGATTAGGAATAAGCGTCGTAAACGGGTAATCAGCCACTTTTGGTTTAGCTGCAGAAACACTGCGGATAAACGTTGATTTGCCGGCATTTGGTAAACCAAGTAAGCCAACATCCGCAAGTAGCATTAGCTCTAGGCGTAAGCTGCGAACTTCACCAGGTGTGCCTAGTGTTTTTTGACGAGGCGCACGGTTTGTACTTGATTTAAAACGTGCATTCCCCAAGCCATGGAAACCACCTTTTGCAACAACAACCTTTTGACCATGCTTGGTCAAATCACCTAATGACTCTTCAGTATCAACATCAATGATACGTGTACCCACAGGTACTTTAAGCGTTAAATCAGCGCCTTTTTTACCAGTCATGTTACGGCTTTGACCATTTGTGCCGCGCTCTGCTTTATGAAAACGCTCAAATTGGTAATCAATTAACGTATTTAAGTTTTCATCGGCTTGTAGATAAACGCTGCCGCCATCGCCGCCGTCGCCGCCATCAGGACCGCCATCTGGTACATATTTTTCACGTCGGAAAGATACGACACCGCTGCCGCCATCACCCGCGTCACAACGAATTTCTACTTCATCTACAAACTTCATGATTACTCACTTTAAGATTGGCTTGTTAATAACTCTATTATATACCTAAGTGCCCTATTCAGCACCCAATGCCAAGGTGCTTAGGTATATATTTATACGCACTATTATGCGCCTTAAAACAAAAAACCCCGCAAAGGCGGGGTTTTTCAAATATCGAGATGATTACTCAGCTACGATATTTACGTATTTACGGTTTAAAGGACCTTTCTGTTCGAATTGAACTTTACCATCTGCTTTTGCGAAGATAGTGTGGTCTTTACCGATACCTACGTTTGCGCCAGCGTGGAAACGAGTACCACGTTGACGAACAATGATGCTACCCGCTAGAACTGATTCGCCACCAAAACGCTTAACACCTAGGCGTTTGCTTTCTGAATCGCGACCGTTACGAGTACTACCAGCTGCTTTTTTATGTGCCATTTCTCAGTACCTCTAATTAAGCGCTAATGCCAGTGATTTTAACTTCAGTGAACCATTGACGATGGCCCATTTGCTTACGAGAATGCTTACGACGTCTAAATTTAACAATCTTAACTTTCTCACCGCGACCGTGTGAAACAACCTCAGCTGTTACTTTACCACCGTTTACGAACGGTACACCGATCTCGATTTTCTCACCATCAGCAACTAAAAGTACTGAATCAAATTCAACTGCTGCACCAGTTTCAACGTCTAATTTCTCAAGACGAATTGTTTGACCTTCAGTCACACGGTGCTGTTTACCACCACTTTGGAAAACCGCGTACATAATTAACTCCGTCTGTGCGCCCTCAAATCGACGCAACTAAAATATTCTTCAATAGGGCGCGAAGTTTACGCTAATGTGCAAAAACTAGCAAGCCTCTTTTTCGATAAAATGAATAAAAAATAGCTGCATTGAGAGCAATTCAATATTTTTCTCTATTCTATCCTAAAAACACCACATGCCAAGCGGTTTTTACGATCTCATGACAATTAAATTACGCTAATAATACGCATTTTAAAAATTCAAAAAGCTGATCACTTATTAATCAAGGTTATAAATTTATCTTGGCAAAATTGATCTCAAATAAAAAACTTTACAGTGTTTTTTTAATGAATCATCACAAAATATCGAGCAAGTGCTTTTTTTGTTGTACAATCAGCCCCGTATACCCATAAATATTGGCTCGGAGATCAATGGATATAAAAGCTATCCAGACGTTAATCGAAAATGAAATGGATGACGTCAATCAACTTATACATGCCCAAATGCGTTCAGATGTCGCATTGGTTAACCAACTCGGTTTATACATAGTAAACAGCGGCGGTAAACGCGTTCGTCCTATGTTGGCCATTTTAGCGGCAAAAGCACTCGGTTATGAGGGTAAAGACCACATTACGCTTGCCACTATCATCGAATTTATTCATACCGCTACTTTATTGCATGACGACGTTGTCGACGAGTCACATTTGCGCCGCGGCACACCTACAGCAAATGCTGAGTTCGGTAATGCAGCAAGCGTATTGGTGGGTGATTTTATCTATACACGTTCGTTTCAGCTAATGGTTGGCCTTGGAAAAATGCCAATTATGCAAATTTTGGCTGATGCAACGAATATCATCGCTGAAGGTGAAGTATTACAGCTAATGAACTGTAACGACCCTGACACCACAGAACAAAGCTACATGCAGGTTATTTACAGCAAAACAGCCAAATTGTTCGAAGCTGCAACAGGCCTTGCCGCAATTATTACTGAGCAAGATGAACAAACCCTTGAAGCATTAAACTTATACGGAATGCATCTTGGGACTGCATTCCAACTAGTAGATGATGTCCTTGATTACAACGCCGATGCCGAGCAACTTGGTAAAAACATTGGCGATGATTTAGCTGAAGGTAAACCTACCCTACCGCTTATCTACGCAATGCAAAAAGGCACTCCCGAGCAAGTTAAGCTGGTACGAGAAGCTATTGAGCTTGGTAATGGTATGGATCACTTAGAGAGCATTCTAGCAGCACTAGCTGACACTAAAGCGCTTGAGTTTGCGATGCAAAAAGCAGAACAAGAAGCTAACAAAGCGATTGCTTGTATTGCTTTCTTACCAGACACACCTTACAAACAAGCATTAGAGAGTTTGGCCCGCATCGCCGTTGCCCGCGATCATTAAACTCTATTTATTCGAGCCATTAAAAAAGCCTGCATTTGCAGGCTTTTTTGTTTTCAGCGCTTTTACTAAGTTAACGAATAAGCAAAGCGCCTATCATCCGGCGGAATTAACCGTTGATGAAATCAACACCTTCTTGGATGTCTTTGTTAAGTGTAGCTAGCATGTCGTTTTTAGCTTGCTCTTCGAATGCACTTAACTCACCGTAAGAAAGGATTTCTTCAACGCCGTTTTTACCTAGACGTACTGGGTGTGCGAAGTATGCTGCGTCACCGTTTTCAACTGCAACGTATGCATAATCAACAACTTCTTCACCTTGTAGGCCTTTCACTAAAGACATACAGAAGCGCGCTGCTGCTGCACCCATTGAAAGAGTTGCTGAACCGCCACCGGCTTTAGCGTTAACAACTTCAGTACCTGCGTTTTGGATACGTGGTGTTAATGCTGCAACTTCTTCATCAGTGAAAGTAACACCTTCAACTTGAGAAAGAAGAGGAAGGATTGTAGTACCTGAGTGACCACCGATCACTGGAACTTTAACTTCAGTTGCGCTTAAACCTTTAAGTTCAGCTACAAAAGCTTCTGAACGGATCACGTCAAGCGTTGTGATACCGAATACACGGTTAGCATCGTAAGTACCCGCTTTTTTGAATACTTCAGCAACGATTGGCACAGTGCCGTTTACTGGGTTAGTGATAATACCTACTAACGCTTTAGGACAGTTTTTAACGATGCCTTCAGCTAATGTTTTGATGATACCTGCGTTTACGTTGAAAAGGTCCGCACGGTCCATGCCAGGCTTACGTGGCATACCCGCTGGGATAAGAACGATATCACAACCAGCTAATGCTGCGTCTAAGTTGTCAGCACCAAAGCCTTCAACTTTAACGTCTGTTGGGATGTGAGAAAGATCAACCGCTACACCAGGAACAACAGGGGCAACATCATATAACGATAATTCAGAACCTGCAGGTAAACTTGTTTTTAATAATAAAGACAATGCTTGGCCGATACCGCCAGCTGCGCCTAAAACAGCAACTTTCATTGGAATTCTCCGTAATTTGAGGTAGGAAATATTTGTGGCCCTAAAGATAATGAAATTAGCGACTAAAAACAAATTTATCCTGCTTATTTCGCGTATAATTTCGACCATAGTTGTAAACTTAGCTGTAAAGACACAGCATTTTGGACGACTTTGTAAACTAATACTGCATAAATATGCAGAGTTGTGTAGAATTACTCCACATTTTATGAATAAAGAAGCGGCAACATGCAACCACAAGACAAACAAGAAGCACTAATCAAAGCGTTTAAAGCGCTATTAAAAGAAGAAAACTTCGGCTCACAAGGTGAGATTGTCGAAGCATTGAAAGAGCAAGGCTTTGATAATATTAGCCAAAGTAAAGTCTCTCGCATGTTAAGCAAGTTCGGTGCTGTACGTACCCGTAATGCAAAGCAAGAAATGGTTTATTGTTTACCGGCTGAAATGGGTGTACCAACAGCGAAAAGCCCTCTGCGTCAGCTTGTTATCGATATTATGCATAACGAAATGATGATCATTATTCGTACTAGCCCAGGCGCAGCTCAATTAATTGCTCGATTACTTGATTCTCTAGGTAAGGCGGATGGTGTACTAGGCACTATTGCAGGCGACGACACTATTTTTATCGCCCCTGCGAAGATTTCAGAAATCGATGTCACGCTTGATCGCGTGCGCACTTTATTCGATACAGTTTAAAGCTGCTTTAAAAAGTTTACTGACGGGGCGAAAAACGCAGATCCCATATCGGCTTGAGTAAAATCGAGCCAATGATCATAGCAATCGCCCTGCCCCAACCGGCTCTTTAATACCTGCTCAAACGCATCCCCTTGCGCCGCACACGAAACCATCAAAATCCCCTGTTTATGCACATCACCAAATGGCATGCTTTGATTAAGTAATAGTGGCTGACCGTGCTCATCTTTTAGTTCACTGCGAACCGCATGACTAGTTTCTACAGCAGGCACAATCAAGGTATTATCAAGACGCGTACGCCCCATGATTTGTTCTTGCTCGAACAACGACAAATGCTGCCAGACACTCAAGTCATGCACAAAACGCTGCACATGAATATAGCTGCCTTGGTCTTCAAAGTGCCCCGGTTTGTTGATAAGAGCCGTGCTACGCTTTTGACGACCATGAGGGGTATCACCAGCATAAATAAAGCCATTAAAATCACGCCCATCTAAAAACCGAAAATTACGTACCTGCTCCACCAGCTCTACATCCGGTGTTAATAACTTTAGAATTTGCAGAGCAAATAGATGGTTTACATCTTCGCGGTCTGAGCGAATTTGTACAAACAAGTCAAAAGGCTGTGCACTGATCACATGCTCACTATGAGTCACATTAGGAAAGCTTTGTAATTGACTTGGAATAAATTCGGGCAGGATATGCGGCCAATACTGAGCACCAAGGGCAACCACGCACGACAGCATGGCTTCAGAGAACTGATCTGCAAACTCATCTTGAATAACGCTGACGCGTTTTAGTTTTTTACGTAATGACTCATCATGGCCATCGTAAACATTAAAAAACAGGTGCAAACCATGTAAGTTTGCTTCAGCACAAATCCCAGATTGCGCTTGCGCCATAGTGAATCCTTAGCTTCTCGTTATTTGCACCTAGCCAAGGATTCAAGATTGATTAATCATGAAAAAAATTGACTGTGTGCGGCATTATTTTTATTTTTACAGGCTGCTCAACAGCTAACACGCGATCTTGCTCTGCGGCAACTTCACACTCTTGCCCTGCAATATTGATACGATACACATAACGCGTACCGATAAAGCGTCTTTGCAAGATTGTTAAACTGTTTGCGTCACTGTGAGCAGCTTCGCACAACTGAATATAGTGCGGTCTTATGTACACTTGACCTTGCTGACAATCTACATTGTTCGCCGTCAATGAGTGAACCACACCAAACGCCGTTTCGTATTCAGTTGGCGTTAATACTTTCGCCGTTAAGTATATGCCCGTACCAAGAAACTCTGCAACCACCTTTGAGTTAGGTTGGCTAAATAACTGCTCCGCGGAGCCCTGTTGGGCGATTTTTCCACCATGCATAACCGCAAGCGTGTCGGCAAACGCGAAAGCTTCTTCCTTCGAGTGGGTAACAAATACCGCAGATACCTGCTGATCTTTAATAATGCGACGTATATCTGCAATAAGCTCAAAGCGTACTTGTGTGTCAATATTCGAAAATGGCTCATCAAGTAATAATAAGCTTGGCTTATAAGCAAGAGCACGAGCAATCGCGACTCGTTGCTGCTGACCACCTGAAAGTTGATGAGGGTAACGTCCAGCACAACCATCTAATTTAACAAGGCTGAGCATTTCGTCCACGCGCTCACGCTTTTGTGCTTTGCTCATATTACTGAGGCCAAACGCAATGTTGTCACTAACCGTTAGATGAGGGAATAACGCATAGTCTTGAAACATCATGCCGATATTACGTTTTTCAGGTGCAACAAATAGTCCGCTATCATTGACCACATTTGAATCTATGCTCATATAGCCTTGCTCGGGCTGTAAAATCCCCGCGATTGCCTTTAAGGTGGTGGTTTTGCCACAGCCACTTGCGCCAAGCAAACAAACAATTTCATCTTGCTCAACATTAAGATTGAGTTCACTCAATACCTTAGTGCCATTATACTGATAAGCTAGGTCTTGAATTATCAAATGACTCATGAGTGATTTTGCTCCATCGAACGATTAACGAAATACAAAGGTATTAACCCAACTAACACGATAAACAAAGCTGAAATAGACGCAAGCTCTAACTGCTCATCACTAACATACTGAAAAACATGGGTCGCAAGCGTTTCAAAATTAAAAGGCCTAAGTAATAAAGCTGCTGGCAACTCTTTCATGCACTCAATAAATACTAACAAACCAGCAGTAAGAATCCCTCGTTTTAACAACGGTAAATGTACCCGCCATAAGGTTTGTAATGGTCCTTTGCCCATTGATTGACTAGCCATATCTAGCGATGGACTAATACGCAGAAAGCTACTTTCAAGCGCACCATGCGCAATCGCATAAAAACGCACAACATAAGCAAAGATCATGGCAAATAAAGTGCCACTCAAAAGTAACCCAGGCGATAAACCAAAAGGCTCAAGCCAGTTATTTAATGCATCATCTAGCTGAGTTAATGGGAGTAATACGGCAATGGCCAACACTGTACCTGGCAAGGCATAACCTGTACTAGCTAAACGTCCAGGAAGTAAAGAGTAAGCTTGTTTAGCAATTCGCTGATAAAACAATACCAACAAGCTCAATAGGATGGTTGCAATACTCACCACAACAGCGACTTTAAAACTCTGCCAAGCGTAATTAAAAAATGCCCCATTCCATGCTTCATCGGAATACGCAATGGCGTACTTAATTAACACCCCTACAGGCAGTATAAAAGCAAGTAACAGAACTAACATGCAAGCTAAGCTTGCAGCCCATGCAGCCCAGCCTTTTAAGCGATATAATGTTGCGCTGTTGATACTTGACTGACGTTCATATACAGCTTGATTACGTCGGCTAAAGCGCTCCACCATGATGGTTAAAAACAAAATGAGTAGCATAATGCCAGAGATTTTCGCTGCAGCCGTCAATGAGTAATAGCCAAGCCAAGTATCGTAAACAGCAGTCGTTAATGTACTCACCGCAAAATAATTAACGGTGGCAAAGTCAGCCATTGCTTCCATGCTGATTAATGTTATTCCTGCCACAATAGCCCCTCGACCAAGGGGCAAACTAACTCTTAAGAAACTTTTAAATGGCGATAACCCCATCAACTGACTAGCTTGTACTAATTTAAAAGACTGCTCTCTAAGCGCTGTTTTAAAAATAAGGAATAAGTATGGATAGAGTACCAGAGCAATCATAATAATGGCCCCGGTTAACGTACGAATATCAAAAAACCAATAATCATCTGGTGATTGCCAACCAAACCACTCTCTTAGCGCTATTTGAATTGGCCCAGCATAATCAAGTAAGTCAGTATACACATAAGCTATGAGGTACGTTGGCATTGCTAATGGCAGCATTAAAGCCCACTCAAACTGCTTACGTCCCGGAAAATCACAATAGGCAGTTAACCAAGCTAACGGTAAAGCAATAACGCAGCTTAATAGTCCCACTCCGACAATGAGTAATAGCGTATTACGGGTATAATCCCAAAGCACCGTGTCAAATAGGTGCTGAAATACGTCTGAATCCCCTTGCAGAGATTCAAATAACAAAAAGCCTAATGGCGTAACAAGCAACAGGCCAATAAGCCAGGCTATAAGCTGCCAACGCGACAGCGAAAACTTCACATGCATAAGTGGATTAATACCAGATAAAATAAAAGCTGTTAAAAAACAGCTTTTATAAAACGAGATGTGTTCTCGTTATAAATCAAATTTTACTTCGTCAATTAGCTTCAGTGCCACTGGGCGATATTTGCTGATCTCATCAAGAGGAAGACTGTCTTCTTTAAATTTCCCCCATGATGCAACCATCTCAGATAATGCAACCCCTTGCTTTACTGGGTATTCCATATTAACTGAAGCATACATATTTTGCGCCTTATTGTCGGTCATATACTCAATCAGTTTCAAGGCATTTTCAGGGTTTTTAGCGTAACGGGTCATAACAACGCCCGATACGTTAATATGAGAACCACGGTTAGTTTGGTTAGGGAAGTTAATATAAACAGCTTCTGCCCAAGATTTTTGCTGCTCATCTTGCAGCATTTTACCGAAATAGTAGCTGTTGCCTAACGCCAGATCACATAAGCCTTCTTTCACAGCTTTTACTTGTGCTCTGTCATTACCTTGCGGCTTACGCGCTAAATTAGCTTTAACACCTTCTAGCCATTGCTTAGTTTTTACTTCGCCATGGTGAGCAACCATCGAAGCAACTAAACCTAAATTGTATGGGTGTTTGCCTGAGCGCGTGCATATTTTGCCTTTGTACTTTGGATCGGCTAAATCTTCATATGTTAACTCAGAAAGAGCACCAATACGCTCTTTTGCAGAGTATACATTACGTACACGTTTAGTAAGCGCTATCCACTGACCATCCGCATCGCGAAAGGTGCTTGGCACATTCGCATTTACCACATCACTATTAATTGATTGTGTTAAACCTAAATCTTCTAATTGAATAAGTGCACTAAAATTTGAGGTTAATACTAAATCAGCTTTACTGTGCTTGCCTTCACGCTTTACACGCTCAATCAGACCTTTTTTCGCAAATACCACATTAGTTTTAATGCCAGTTTGCTTAGTGAAATCATCCAAAATAGGCTGAATTAAGAATGGCTGGCGAAACGAGTAAATATTTACTACGTCTGCAGCAAATGCCGGCACGCTCAATAATGCGCTAACTAATACTAAGGCTGTTTTCTTCATTTTATAGCACCTAAATAATAACAATTATCAAAATATTTTACCTAGAGTTAGCGCAAAGTGCACCCGTTTAAACTCATATTTCAATCAACCTAGCTGCCATTTAGGAATTTACATGTAAGAGATGTCTCACCTATATGGCAGCAATTGAGTAAAAAGCACCAGAAAACACTGCCCAAAAACACATAACCAATTGAAATTTAATAATATATATTAAATGACAATAAAATAACCAATAGATTAAGTAGGATTTTGACCTACTCAGCTTTGACCATTTCTCTATAATTACTTACATCAACTAAGCAAGAAGCTTAATGAGTAGATGGATAAGGAAGCATTACTCATAAAACCGCGGAATAAGGTTCATTTGGAGAATAAGGAATTAAGGACAGGCTCAGGAAGAGTAACGCAAAGGAGTGACAACCTACGGACAGCATCAGGATGATGTGGAATGGAATAACAGCAGGATGTTGTTATACAGGAAGTTAAAAAAGTGGAACAAAGGACAGGCCGTTAGGGCATCGCAACGGATTTGCAAATAAAGGGATAGTGTCTGGATAACACGTAAGGGAAGGGTAAAGTAATTACCAGCAAGGATGTAATGGACTTACAAGGAAACAAGGCGGGATTGCCTTATATTACACAGAACCAATAAGTAAAGTGTAATCGCATGGAGTGGCAAAGTTTAGGGAGTTGATTAGATTCAATTGCAGGATGCAAAAAATTAAGAAGATTCCGCAAGCGCGACTAGAGATAGTTCGCGCTTTTCTTTTATCCAAAAGGAACTACTCTGGACGCCCTTTATTTCTCTTACCAAGCAAGTATGCATCTCTGAACTTAAAAAAATGTTCCTCTAGCTTTTTCGTAGCATCCATTTCACCAGCTAGCTCAAGCACCATAATAGCAACCTCAGCGGTGCCTAATTGATGCTCATGTGGGGCAACACGCAATCGATAATCTGAGAGCTTTTCAGGCGTAATAGAAAGCACAGGTAAGTTATCTAGATAAGGGCTTTTACGGATCATTTTCTTTGCTTCGCGCCATGTACCGTCTAAAAAGATAAACAATGGACGTTTACCGTCCTCAGGCACTACTTCAGTGATCACACGGGTTTCATCTTCAACATCACTAGCAGGAAAAATAACCATAGGCTGATACTGTGGATCTGCCAACAAGCTTAACAAAGCATCATCTGGGTTCGTTCTATCCCATTTAAAAGCGTGGTTATCTGGAACGATCTCAGCAATTAAACGCCCAGTATTTGATGGCTTAAAACTCTCATTGTGATACATAAGTAAGCAGACCGCCGATTCACACTCAGCCTGCTCTACCCCTTCGCAGATACAATAATGCTCAGCTAATAAACAGCGCTCACAACGCGTTAATTTAGCTCCTCGCGCTTTAAATTCACGACGAGACTCAGCCATTTGTAAAGCACGAAGTACTAACACGGAGTTATTTGAGATAGTAGCCACTGTATTTACCAGAAAATTGAACGGCGCGTATTGTAGCTAAAAATAAGGGGAATAGATATTAATCTGAGTGGTTTGTTATAGCTCTAAACTAAAACAAAAAACCCAGCAGAAGCTGGGTTTTTAAGCTATTCGTCAAAAGAACTTACTTCTTTTTAACTGCTTTTTTATTTGGAAGGTCAGTGATTGAACCTTCGAAGATTTCAGCAGCTAGACCGATTGATTCGTTTAACGTTGGGTGAGCGTGAATAGTTAACGCTAGGTCTTCACCGTCTGCGCCCATTTCAACTGCTAGGCCGATTTCGCCTAACATTTCACCTGCGTTGATACCAACCATAGCACCACCGATAACACGACCTGAGTCTTTATCGAAGATTAGCTTAGTTTGACCTTCAGTACGTGCAGAAGCAATCGCACGACCAGAAGCTGCCCAAGGGAATACTGCAGTTTCGATGCTTAAACCTTGCTCTTTAGCTTCTTTCTCAGTTACACCAACCCATGCAATTTCAGGATCTGTGTATGCGATTGAAGGAATGCACTTAGGATCGAAGAAATGTTTCTGGCCAGAGATAACTTCTGCAGCAACGTGAGCTTCATGAACCGCTTTGTGCGCAAGCATTGGTTGACCAACGATATCACCGATAGCGAAGATGTGATCAACGTTTGTTTTAAGCTGTTTATCAACATTGATGAAACCACGCTCATCAACGTTAACGCCCGCTTTGTCTGCGTCAAGTAATTTACCGTTAGGTGTACGACCCACAGCAACAAGTACTTTATCGTAACGTACTGCGTCAGCCGGTGCGTTTTTACCTTCGAATGAAACGTATAGACCGTCTTCTTTCGCTTCAACACCAACAACTTTAGTAGAAAGCATTACGTTGAACTTGTTCTTAACGTATTTTTGGTAAATCTTAATAACGTCTTTATCAGCTGCTGGTACTAATTGATCAGCAAACTCAACTACGTCGATTTCAGAACCTAGCGCACGGTATACAGTACCCATCTCAAGACCGATGATACCACCACCTAAAACAAGTAGTTTCTCAGGAACGTCTTTAAGCTCTAAAGCACCCGTTGAATCAATTACACGGTCATCTTCAGGGATGAAAGGTAAGTTAACAGGTTGAGAGCCTGCAGCAATAATAGCATTATCAAAAGTGATCGTTGTTGTACCGTCTTCACCTTCAACAGCAAGGGTGTTGCTACCAGTGAATTTACCGTAGCCGCTAACTACTTTCACTTTACGCATTTTAGCCATGCCGTCTAGGCCGCCAGTTAATTGACCGATTACAGACTCTTTCCAATCACGGATTTTGTCTAGGTCGATTTCAGGCTTACCAAAAGTAACGCCGTGAGATGACATTTCAGCTGCGTCATCAATCACTTTAGCTACGTGTAAAAGTGCTTTTGAAGGAATACAACCCACATTTAGACATACACCGCCTAACGTGTTGCGAGATTCTACTAATGTAACTTCTAAGCCCAAGTCAGCAGCACGGAAAGCCGCAGAATAACCACCAGGACCACCGCCTAGTACAACAACTTGAGTTTTTAATTCGTTGCTCATGCTATTACCTTAAATGTTTGAACGGGACACTGCCCTTAAGTTTAACTGCCATGTTTCTGCAAGGCAGAAAGGGAGAGCAGATATCTATACCAAGATTGTTCTATGGCAAAGATTGTATCATTGCCAATGGTAAAAATCCCAGCAAAAAACAACTTGCTGGGATTTGATTCTTATAAATTATGAAACGATTACATCACCAATTGACGGATATCGCTCATATAGCTTGCTAGTGTCACAGTAAAGCGTGCCGCTAGTGCACCGTCAATAACCCTATGGTCGTATGACATTGATAATGGAACCATTAATTTAGGCTCAAACTCTTTGCCATTCCACTTAGGCTTCATTTCTGATTTAGATACACCTAAGATAGCAACTTCTGGCGCATTCACAATTGGTGTAAACGCTGTACCACCGATACCACCGAGGCTTGAGATTGTGAAACAACCGCCTTGCATATCAGATGAAGTTAATTTGCCTTCACGTGCTTTCTTAGAAATATCCATCAATTCGCGAGAAAGCTCAATGATGCCTTTCTTATCAACATCTTTGAAAACAGGAACAACTAAGCCATTTGGCGTATCAACTGCAACACCAATGTTGATGTACTTCTTCAAGATTAAGCTTTCGCCGTCTTCAGATAGAGAAGAGTTAAACGTTGGGAATTCAGCAAGTGCTTTCGCAGCAGCTTTCATTACGAACACAAGCGGCGTGATTTTAACACCTAGCTTTTTCTTCTCTGCAAGGGCATTTTGCTCTTTACGGAATGCTTCTAAGCTTGTGATATCCGCTTCATCAAACTGTGTAACATGTGGGATTTGTACCCAGTTACGGTGCAAGTTAGCACCAGATAGCTTCTGAATACGAGAAAGTTTCTTCTCTTCGATCTCACCAAACTTAGCAAAATCTACCTTAGGCCAAGGGATAAGACCTAACTCACCGCCACCAGCATTACCTTTACCTGCAGAAAGCTGACCTGATTCAACTTTCTTCACAAGGTCTTTCACGTAGTTTTGTACGTCTTCTTTAACAACACGACTCTTACGACCCGTGCCTTTTACGTTTGCTAGGTTAATACCAAACTCACGCGCTAAACGACGTACAACTGGCGATGCATGTGCATAGGCTTTGTTATCTGCAAAACCTTCGTTGCTTGCCGGTGCTGATGCAGGCTTCTCGGCCGGTGCAGCTTTTGCTGCAGGTGCAGGAGCTGCTTCAGTTTTTGCAGGAGCAGGTGCCGCTGCTGCGGGTGCACTACCCGCTACTTCAAATACAAAGATAAGTGAGCCAGTTGATACTTTATCCCCAGCTGCTACTTTGATTTCTTTAACAGTACCGGCAAATGGTGCAGGTACTTCCATTGATGCTTTATCGCCTTCAACGTTTAAGATTGATTGATCTTCTTCAACCTTATCGCCAACAGCAACCATCACTTCGGTTACTTCTACTTCATCACCACCAATATCAGGCACATTTACTTCTTTAGTGCTTGATTCAGCTGGAGCCGCTTCAGCTGGAGCTGATTCTGCAGCTGGTGCTTCTGAGCCACTTGATGCAGTTTCAAACACAAAGATTAAAGAGCCCGTTTTTACTTTATCGCCAGTCGCGATTTTGATCTCTTTTACAGTCCCTGCGATTGGCGCTGGTACTTCCATTGACGCTTTATCGCCTTCAACACTTAATAAAGATTGCTCTTCTTCAACCGTGTCACCTACCGCAACCATGATTTCAGTTACTTCAACTTCATCATCGCCGATATCTGGTACAGTGACTTCTTGTGTCGCTGAACCTGAAGATTGCTGAGCAGGTTCTGCTTTAGCTGCTTCTTTTGTTTCAGAAGGTGCAGAAGCTTGCTCTTCACCTTCGAAGATCATGATAAGTGAACCTGTGGTTACTGTATCACCTTCAGCTACTTTAATTTCTTTAACCGTACCTGCTTGTGCAGCAGGTACTTCCATTGATGCTTTGTCGCCTTCAACCTTTAGTAACGATTGGTCAACCTCAACCTTATCGCCAACGCTAACAAGGATTTCGGTTACTTCAACTTCATCGCCACCGATATCTGGTACATTAATTTCAATACTCATTGGAACCTCTTATGCGTATAGCGGGTTAACTTTGTTTGTGTCGATGTCAAATTTCTTGATTGCTTCAACAACCACTGACTTCTCAACTTCACCACGTTTAGCAAGCTCAGATAGTGTTGCAACCACAACATAACCAGCATTCACTTCGAAGTGACGACGCAAGTTTTCACGGCTATCAGAACGACCGTAACCATCAGTACCCAACACTTTATAGTTGCTGCTTGGTACAAATGAACGAACTTGCTCAGCATAGTTCTTCATATAGTCTGTTGCAGCTACAGTCACGGCATCTGTTAATGCGTTGGTGATGTAAGCAGTCTTCTGTTCTGCTTCAGGGTTAAGCATGTTGAAACGCTCAGCATCTTGACCGTCACGTGTTAACTCATTGAATGACGTTACAGAGAATACATCAGAACCAATGCCATACTCTTCGCTCAGGATTTGTGCTGCTTTACGCACTTCCATCATGATAGTACCTGAACCTAGTAACTGTACTTTTGCTTTATCGCCAGCCACAGTTTCAAGTTTGTAGATACCTTTACGAATACCTTCTTCAGCGCCTTCAGGCATAGCTGGTTGATGGTAGTTTTCGTTCATTAGCGTTAGGTAATAGAACACGTTTTCTTGATCTTCACCGTACATGCGACGGATACCGTCTTGCATGATTACCGCTACTTCGTATGCGAATGTCGGGTCATAAGAAATACAGTTAGGAACCGTGTTAGCAAGAATGTGGCTGTGACCATCTTCGTGCTGTAAACCTTCACCGTTTAGCGTTGTACGACCTGCAGTAGCACCTAGTAAGAAACCACGCGCTTGTTGGTCACCAGCCATCCACGCCATATCACCTACACGTTGGAAACCAAACATTGAGTAGTAGATGTAGAATGGGATCATTGGTAAATCGTTAGTGCTGTATGATGTTGCAGCAGCAACCCATGATGACATTGCACCTAACTCGTTGATACCTTCTTGTAGTACTTGACCTGATGTAGCTTCTTTATAGTAAGAAACGATATCACGGTCTTGAGGTGTGTAGTTTTGGCCATGCGGGTTATAAATACCAATTTGACGGAATAAACCTTCCATACCAAAGGTACGTGCTTCATCGGCGATAATAGGAACGATGTTTTTACCAATGCCTTTATCTTTTAGTAACACGTTAAGTGCACGTACAAAGCCCATTGTTGTAGAGATGTCACGTTTTTGCTCTTCAAGTAGCGGCTTGAACGCGTCAACTTCTGGCAATGTTAGGCTTTCAGAAAACTTTGGAATACGCTTAGGCGTGTAACCTTGTAGCGCTTCACGGCGTGCATGAAGGTACTTATACTCTTCAGAGCCTTCTTCAAGAGTTAAGTATGGTAAGTCTTTAATTTCTTCGTCTGAAACTAAGTCTTGTAGACCTAAACGTGAACGTAAGTGTTCAACATGGGTCATATCCATTTTCTTAACTTGGTGTGCGATGTTTTTACCTTCAGCAGCGTCACCCATGCCGTAACCTTTTACAGTTTTCGCTAGGATTACTGTTGGACGATCTTTGGTTTCTTCCGCTTTTTTGAATGCAGCGTAAAGTTTTGATGGCTCATGGCCGCCACGCTTAAGCGCGAAGATCTCTTCATCAGTCATATCAGCAACAAGCGCTGCTGTTTCAGGGTAACGACCAAAGAAGTGCTCACGTACGTACGCACCATCTTTTGCTTTATATGTTTGGTAATCACCGTCAATGGTTTCGTTCATTAACTGAAGCAATTTACCTGTTGTATCTTTAGCTAGTAAGATATCCCAACCGCTACCCCATACAACTTTAATTACGTTCCAGCCAGCACCTTTGAATAGGCCTTCAAGCTCTTGAATGATCTTACCGTTACCCATTACTGGGCCATCTAAACGCTGTAAGTTACAGTTGATTAGGTAACATAGATTATCTAATTTCTCACGAGCTGCGAATGAGATTGCACCGCGTGATTCTGGCTCATCCATCTCACCATCGCCTAAGAAAGCGTATACACGTTGGTTTTTAGTATCTTTTAAGCCACGACCATCTAAATATTTTAAGAAACGAGCTTGGTAGATTGATGCAATTGGACCAAGACCCATCGATACTGTAGGGAACTGCCAAAACTCAGGCATTAATTTAGGGTGTGGGTATGAAGGAAGACCGTTACCATCAACTTCTTGACGGAAGTTATCAAGCTGCTCAGCTGTTAAACGACCTTCAACGAATGCACGAGCATAAATACCAGGAGAGATGTGGCCTTGGTAATAAACTAAGTCACCGCCATCTACATCGTTTGGTGCTTTAAAGAAGTGGTTAAAACATACTTCATAGAATGCAGCTGAAGACTGGTAAGAAGCCATATGGCCGCCTAAGTCTAGATCTTTTTTCGACGCACGTAATACGATCATGATCGCATTCCAACGGATAATTGAACGAATACGACGTTCAATGTTTACGTCACCTGGGTAAGCAGGTTCTTGATCTACCGGAATGGTATTAACGTAGTTAGTGGTTGTGCCAGTAGGCATATCAACACCGTCTAAACGGGCTTGCTCTAACACTTGCTCAAGTAAGAATTGAGCACGTTCAACACCTTCTTCACGCACAACAGACTCAAGGGCTTGTAACCACTCTTGTGTTTCTAGCGCGTCTACGTCAATTTTATTGACTTCAGACATATGGAGGTTTCCTTATGTTTAAAATACTAATTATTTTAATAAATCTTAAAATTAAGTTGTTAACTAAACTTAGCTAATCACTTGCTTAATGTTGTTTGGTGCGTCTTAAACTACGTTCAATCCGCGAATGCTCTTTGCCAGCCTCAAGTAAGGCTTCTTCGATAAAGGCTAAGTGAGCATTACTAGCAAGACGAGCTTGCTCTGGGTTTCCTTCAATAACCGCATCCATCAACAGTCGTCTATGTTCTGCGAGCTGTTGGCTGATCTGTGGTTTTTTTAACAGTACAGTTAAATTCTGTAATACATTTTGCTCAAGCAATGCCTGCATGCCACGTACTAAATGTAGTAACACAACGTTATGAGATGCTTCTGCCACACTAAAATGAAATGCGTTAATTGCTTTTGCTTTTTGCACAAGGTCGTCATTAACGAGCGCAATATTGTCAAAGCTTTGTTTTACTTTTTTAAAGTCATTTGTCGTACCGCGCATAGCCGCATAGTATGCAGCAATTCCTTCAAGGGCATGACGAAATTCTAGTAAATCAAATTGTGACTCTGGATGCTTACTAATCAAATCAAAAAGCGGATCAGTGAGCCCCTCTTCAAGCTGATTTTTTACAAACGTTCCACCGCCTTGGCGACGCGTTACTAATCCCTTGGCTTCAAGTTTTTGAATTGCCTCTCGTAATGATGGTCGCGATACTTCAAATTGTTTCGCTAATTCACGTTCAGGAGGCAGCTTTTCGCCTGGCGCTAACGACCCCTCAAGAATCATATTCTCAAGTTGTTGTAAAATTACATCAGATAACTTTGCTGCTTTAATCTTTAAAGACATTTATTAACGTCCGCATTATTATGCGCTAACCCCATAAATATCGGGTACTTAGCCTTGTGCTTTGACCAAAAAGGTAAATTGGTCATACCAAATTTATCGCATACGTTATCAAAAACCCGAATTTCTGTCAATTTCACTACACTCAGCGCCCGGTTACACCCTAACGCAATTCGTCTAAAGATTAAACAGTATGGATTAAAGTGGCTTTTTCTAAAGGAAAAAACAATAAAAAATAAATGGTCAGACCAGATTGGGCAGCTGAGCTTTTAGAGGTCAGGTTTTAGATGTTAGTTGAATTGAGTAGCTTTGTAGCAGCGGGTAGAGGTCAGGTTTTAAATGTTAGTTGAATTGAGTAGCTTTGTAGCAGCGGGTAGAGGTCAGGTTTTAAATGTTAGTTGAATTGAGTAGCTTTGTAGCAGCGGGTTTACCCCGCGACAAAACTCGTACACACCTATAAATCAAAACGCAATATAAAATCGCGCCTACGCCAAGCCACCAAACAGGGTTAATGCAGCGATAATCACTAAAAAGAACAAGACATTTCTTTTTACAAGCTTCATCATGCAAGTGGCTTCATAAGTACAGCCAAAATGTTGTTGCTCGATTTGCTCAGCGGCAAGTGCGGTTTGCGTAACAACTTTTCGGTTACTCACTGAAAAGTCGAGCACATACTTCAGCCAACAACTAGTACCTTTATTAAAGTTACCAATCACTAAATAACCAAAGCTCGCAACCCGTGCTGGTAACCAGTCAAGCCAGAACAATAAACTATGGATTAGTTTAAAACGCTTAGCGTAGGGAACATGGTGATCATCTCTTACTTTGTCAGCAAAAGTACGAACCAGCGCATAAAGAACCGCACCAGGTACACCTAAAACCACAAACCAAAAAATAACGGCACAATAAAAGCGGAAATTTAACCAAGCTAAAGTTTGGCCAAAGGTCTCACCAAGCGGCTCATCTTCTGTTTTCTTTTGGCCCATTTGTAATGCATATAAGGTAGCCGCTTCTTGATCGTTTCGTGTTAAGGCATTTAAGTAAGACTTATACAAAGCACGTTGCTTAGCACAGCCAAAACAAACCAGCAGCACAGCAACATTCACAGCCAACTGCCAGATAATAAAATCAGAGAGTTGATAAACTAACCCCGCGGCAAGTACAGGTAACATTAACCATATCAAAAAACCAATTGGCGAATTAAACAACCCCTTTTCTGACAGTTGCTTTTGCGAATGCTTTAAATAGGTATTGGCATAAAAACCGATTTGCCAGTAATCAGCTCGAGCTCCTAAACGTTCAATCACCAAAGCAATAATTATTGAAATTAAGATCATGCTTTTACCTATATCCTTTCAACTAAAACACTAAATCAAAATAGTACTGCCAATCAAAACTACTACCCGGATCAGTTTTTCTGCCGGGAGCAATATCACAATGGCCAACAATGCGTGAACGGTTTATTGCAGGATACTTATCCATTAACGCCTTAGTCACTAAGTGTAATGCATTATATTGTGCTTGGGTATACGCTTGCGTATCTGTGCCTTCAAGCTCAATGCCCACACTAAAGTCATTACACTGCTCTCTGCCTTCAAACATTGAGATACCCGCATGCCAAGCTCGTTTCTCAAAAGGCACGTACTGAATAATTTCACCCGTGCGACGAATAAAGCAATGCGCAGACACTCTTAACCCTTTTAAATCAACAAAGGTTTCATGTGCCGTACAATCAATTACCCCCATAAATAAATCATCAACATAGGGCGTTGCAAACTGCCCCGCTGGCAATGAGATATTATGAATAACAAGTAATGATACTTCGTTTTCAGGGCGCTCATCAAAATGTGTACAAGGCCTTTGTAACACATTGTTTAATTGCCCTAATTCATTTATATGCATATTAAAAACTAACGATGACAATAAAGTTAAATAGTGTAAAGGGTTAAAAACTCAGGGTCTAGTTGCTTTAATTTACTCGCTTAAAGTGAGGCTAAGGTTACATAAATGTGGGCAATCTTTGTCTTCTATTAAGAAGTTAAACATAGTAAAATTTCGCCAATTTATTAATAAACAATGAGCTTTAGACATGTCAGTCCCTCACACTTTAATTAGCCAACTGGTAAAACTTGCCCTTGATGAAGATTTAGATTACCAAAGCGCAAATGACGGTGATATTACCGCGCAACTAATTCCAGAAAACGAGCTAGCCAATGCCAAGGTAATTACCCGTGAAGACTGTGTATTTTGTGGTAAAGACATTATTTTAGAAGTATTTAACCAAGTCGACCCTTCAGTAAAAGTTGAGGTACTCGTAAATGACGGCGACAGAGTCACAGCAAACTCTACGCTCTTCACTGCATCTGGCTCAGCTCGGGCTATTTTAACTGCAGAGCGAACTGCCCTTAACTTTGTACAAACCCTCTGTGGTACAGCAACAACAACCGCTCATTATGTAAAAGAACTTGAAGGCACGAGCACGCAACTACTCGATACGCGCAAAACCATTCCGGGCTTACGTGCCCTACAAAAATATGCTGTAAAGTGTGGTGGCGGCGCGAATCATCGCATCGGCTTGTTTGATGCCTTCCTAATTAAGGAAAACCACATTGCTGCCTGTGGTGGAATTGATAAAGCAGTCGCACAGGCTAAAATCAACCACCCCACAAAGCCAGTTGAAGTGGAAGTGGAATCACTTGATGAGCTTGAACAAGCGATTAACGCAGGGGCTGATATCATCATGCTTGATAACTTTACCGTAGAGCAAATTCAACAAGCTGTAGTGCTTACAGACAAGCGAGCAAAACTTGAGGTTTCTGGCAATATGACACTTGAAACCTTAAAAGCCTATTCACAGGCAGGTGTAGACTTTATTTCAAGTGGCGCACTTACAAAAAATTTACAATCAATCGACCTTTCAATGCGATTTAACGGCTAAAACTCTCCTTTACGTATTTAATGCTTTACCTAATTCATTGACAAGAAATTAAAAAAGCATTAAATACGTAAAAAGCCTGAGCTAGTAACAAAAAACCAACATTCATTCAGCGTTTTTAATTATTTTGTATATCCACGTCCTGAACCTACACAAGATTGCAATCAATTCAATAAGTTCCTAAAGAGATGAGGTGTTTATAAATAGTACAAAGAACTAGATCTAAGCTTATTTTACATCAAACAAAGGTAGGAAAGTTCTGAAAAACTGCTTATTGAACAGGAAAATGGCTTCCAAAAACGCTTAATAATGCTAAAGTAAATTTTATGAACTCTGAACATAGGATGTTCTAGTAAAACTTTGTTAATCATCAAGCTTTACTCAAACTGACTTTAAGTAAAACTGTAAGATTTATCCTGTAAATTGAGCCTTGGTTTTACAACGCTGAAGTTACAGCTAAACTTACAATAAACATATCCTTTAGGAGAGGAACAAAATGACACAACAAAAGCAACAGGGTTTCACCCTAATTGAATTAATGATTGTAGTTGCAATCATCGGTATTTTGGCTGCAGTAGCTCTTCCTGCTTATCAAGATTATACTGTAAAAGCTCGGGTATCAGAATGTGTAAACCTTGCTAGTGCAGCAAAAACAACTGTAGCAATGAATGCAGCTGAAGGTGCAGCATTTAATTCTGGTTTTAATCCAAACGCTAAAACTGAAAACTGTTCAGCAGTATCTATTGATGCCGGTACGGGAGTAATCAAAGTAACTTCTGAACCAAAAGCTGGATCAGTTGTACTAACAATGACGCCAAAAACTGGTACAGCAGCTCTAGCAAGCGGTAAAATCCCTGCTGGAGAAATCAACTGGACTTGTACTATTGATTCAGCAACTAAAAACAAGTACGTACCTAGTTCTTGTCAAATTTAGTGGCACTTGATTAAATAGTTTTAATCATTCTAAGGTAGCGGATCAAGCTACCTTTCTCTCTTCTATTCCAAAGAAAAAAATGGCTAAACAACCTGAAAATAAAAGCTTAGATACTTTCCAGTGGGTAGGTGTGAGTGCTCGCGGCAAAAAACTTGAAGGTGAACTTTCTGGACAAAGCATAGCGTTGGTTAAAGCACAACTACGCAAGCAAGGTATAATTCCGTCGAAAGTAAAACGTAAAGCAAAGCCTTTATTCGGCGCTCGCGTCCAAAAAATCACAGCAAAAGATATTGCCCTCATTACTCGACAAATAGCCACGATGCTAATGGCTGGTGTACCACTAATTCAATCAATTGAAATGATCGGTTCTGGTGCTAAAAATAAAAGTGTTGCCAAACTTATGGAAGGTATTGGCGATGATGTTAAAGCCGGTATCCCTCTTTCACAAGCGCTTCGTAAACACCCACGTTACTTTGATGACTTATATTGCGACCTAGTGGCTTCAGGTGAGCAATCCGGTGCTCTTGATAAAATATTTGACCGTGTTGCACTCTATAAAGAAAAAGCAGAGGCTTTAAAATCAAAAATTAAAAAAGCCATGTTTTACCCAATTGCGGTGTTGGTGGTGGCTTTAATCGTTACATCTATCTTGCTTATATTTGTAGTGCCACAATTCCAAGAAATTTTTAATGGTTTTGGCGCTGAATTACCTGCATTTACTTTAATGGTGATTGGTATTTCAGAGTTTATGCAAGAATACTGGTGGATAATGCTCATTGCTATTGTTGCTGCAGGTTTTGCATATAAAGAAGCACTTCTTAAGAGTAAAAAACTCAGAGATGCTAATGATAGGGCAATATTAAAACTACCTGTAATTGGTATGATTTTAAATAAAGCGGCAGTTGCTCGCTATGCTCGTACTTTATCAACCACCTTCGCAGCTGGTGTGCCTTTGGTCGATGCCCTAGACTCAGCTGCGGGTGCCTCTGGTAATGCGGTGTACTGTTATGCGATTTTAGAAATAAAAGCCGAGGTAAGTTCAGGTAACTTAATGAACTGGGCAATGCGTAATACTAAAATTTTCCCTGATATGGTCGTACAAATGGTCGCTATTGGTGAGGAGTCGGGTTCACTCGATGGTATGCTTGCAAAAGTAGCCACTATTTATGAGCAAGAAGTCGATGATGCCGTTGATGGTTTATCAAGTTTACTTGAGCCACTGATTATGGCTGTATTAGGTGTGCTGGTTGGTGGATTAATTGTTGCTATGTACTTACCTATCTTCCAATTAGGATCGGTGATTTAAAATATAGCTGTAAGCAAAACTCTAAACGCTGATTGATAGCTTGCAAGATAAAATGAATAATAAGAATAGTTCAACACAGCGAAGTAAAATCGGCCTATAAATGGCCAGAAGTTAGGTATTTTAATGGAAAACTTTTTTCTTGATATAACCACTGCGATGCAAACTCAGCAGTGGTTTTATTTTTTGACCGTCGGCTTAGTTAGCCTATGTATTGGTAGCTTTTTAAATGTGGTGATTTATCGTTTACCACTGATGATGAAAAGAGAATGGCAAACTGAATGCCGTATTTTATTGGCCGATGAGCTCAATTCAAAACAACAGACAGAACAAGCGCCATTTAATCTGATAAAGCCAAATTCGACCTGCCCTAAATGCAAAGCACCGATCAAAGCTTGGCAAAATATCCCTGTGCTAAGTTGGTTATTCTTAAAGGGTCGCTGTGCAAATTGTAAAACCGTTATATCTGTTCGTTACCCTATTGTTGAAATGCTTACAGCAGTTTTAAGTTTAATTGTTGCTGCTGTTTTTGGCCCAACGAAGCTTGCTCTTCTTTATATAGTGATTACTTGGGTTTTAGTCGCTTTAACCTTTATCGATATAGATCACATGTTGCTGCCTGACCAGCTAACCCTCCCATTGGTTTGGCTAGCGCTGATTGCCGCTACTATTGATATTACCATTGCCCCAACCGATGCCATAATAGGTGCCGCGGTTGGTTATTTAAGCTTATGGAGTGTCTACTGGTTATTTAAGCTTGCCACAGGTAAGGAAGGCATGGGTTATGGTGACTTTAAACTATTAGCCGTGTTCGGTGCGCTACTAGGTTGGCAAGATATATTAACCATAGTGCTATTATCAAGTGTCGTCGGTGCTATCATCGGCATTGCGCAAATTTTTATTCAAGGTAAGGACAAAACCACGCCAATCCCTTTTGGACCCTACCTTGCCATAGCAGGTTGGGTAACTTTGCTTTGGGGTCAGCAAATTCAAAGCTATTACTTTAACTATTTAGGTTACTAATTATGGCAAACTGGGTTTTAGGGTTAACCGGTGGTATTGGTTCTGGCAAAAGTGCAGTAAGCGCCATGTTTGAAGAGCTTGGTATTCAAGTTGTTGATGCCGATATCGTAGCCAGAGAAGTCGTCGAGCCAGGCTCTATTGGCCTCAAAAAAATTACTGAACATTTTGGTAATGAAATACTTACTAGCGAAGGCACGCTTGATCGTGCAAAACTAAGAACGATTATCTTTGCAGATGAATCAGAAAAGCAATGGCTAAACAGCTTATTACACCCACTTATTAGGGAGTCAATGATCACGCAATTAAAGCAAGCCACCAGCCAGTATGTCATCTTAGTTGCTCCCTTACTTTTTGAAAATGGCCTAGAAAAATACTGCGATCACACCTTACTAATTGATGTTCCGGTTGAAGTGCAAATAACAAGAACTACAGCTCGTGATAATGTATCTACTGAATTAGCTAAGCAAATCATAGCCTCACAAATGTCGAGAGCTGACAAGCAAAAAAAAGCCACGGATATATTAGATAACAACCGCCCTCTTGAGGAGGTAAAAATTGATGTGCTAAAGCTACATAAAAAGTACCTGCCACACTCGAACTAGGCTATTGATTTTGTTTATAGATTTTCATTAAACAAAGCCTACCCAAAACCAATACAAAAGTACCAACAAGCATTCTAAATGACTGAGTTTATGGTGAAATTATTTTGCAATTTTTCCTAAATCAGACAAGACTGATGTAATAGCCTTACTTTTTCTGTTAGATTGTGGCAAATAAAGGATCAAACTAGGTGTTCAATGAATATAAACTCACCGCTACTTAGAAAATTTATTACACTCGGTCGCATTGATGCAGAGACCGTAAAATCAAAGCAGCGCGAATACAGCTCTACTGCCGAGCTTATTTCTAAAACATGTGGAATGGATGGGCATGAACTTGCGGAGCAATGTACAGACCTCTTTCGTGTGCCTTATTTTGATATTAGAGATTTTGATGTAGCGTATATTTCTGAAGAGCTTATTAAAGACAAACTCATTCGTGAACACCATATTCTGCCGTTAGTAAAAAAAGGCCGTAAGCTCTATATTGCCGCCTCAGATCCGACCGACTACGGTGCATTTGAAAACTTTGAATTTAGTACCGGTCTTTCATGCGAAGTGGTCGTTGTTGATTATCTTCAACTTGAAAACAAAATTGAGCAATTACTTGATGCTGCAGGAAGCTTGCATCTAAGTGAAAGCGAATTCAAAGAACTTGGGGATTTAGAGTCAGAGAGCCCACAAAACTTAGCACCTAAAGATGAAGACAAAGACGATGCACCTATTATTGTTTACATCAATAAAATTTTGATGGATGCGATTAAAAAAGGTGCCTCGGATCTGCATTTTGAACCTTATGAACACCGCTACCGTGTGCGTTTCCGTATCGATGGTATTTTGCATGAAATGGCAAGCCCACCCAATAGCTTAGCCAGCCGTTTATCGGCGCGGATAAAGGTAATGTCACGACTTGATATCGCAGAAAAACGTAAACCTCAAGACGGCCGTATTAAGCTTAAAATTACTGAACGAAAAAGTATCGATTTCCGTGTCAGTACATTACCGACCCTTTGGGGCGAGAAAATAGTTATGCGTATTCTCGACTCATCAAGTGCTATGCTGGGTATCGATGTTCTTGGTTATGAACCAGAGCAGAAAAAGCTGTATATGGATGCACTTGATCAACCACAAGGCATGATCTTAGTAACGGGTCCAACGGGCTCTGGTAAAACAGTATCATTGTATACAGGTTTGAATATTCTCAACCAGCCAGAACGTAACATCAGTACAGCCGAAGATCCTGTTGAGATAAACCTTGAAGGGATTAACCAAGTGCAGATCAATCCGAAAGCAGATATGACCTTTGCCAATGCATTAAAGGCCTTTTTACGACAAGATCCTGATGTGGTGATGGTTGGTGAGATCCGTGACCTTGAAACAGCTGAAATTGCTATTAAAGCGGCACAAACAGGTCACTTGGTATTATCTACCCTGCATACAAACTCAGCTCCTGAAACCCTCACCCGTCTTTTGAACATGGGTGTACCAGCTTACAACGTAGCAAGCTCAATCAGCCTTATTATTGCTCAGCGTCTAGCGAGACGTCTTTGCCCTAAGTGTAAAACGCCAGAAACACTTCCTGAAGAAGAGCTGATTCGCCAAGGTTTTGATAAAGATAAGCTCAGTGAAGTCCAGTTATTTGCACCAAATGGTTGTGATAGTTGTACAGATGGCTATAAGGGTCGAGTTGGTGTTTACGAGGTAATGCAAATTACCCCTGAAATCGCGCAAATCATTATGCGTGGTGGTAATTCGCTAGAAATTGCTGAAGTAGCGCTTCGTTCAGGCTTTAATAATCTGCGTTTATCTGGTCTTAAAAAAGCTGCCGATGGAGTTACCTCATTGAAAGAAATAAACCGAGTAACGAGTTTTTAAAACAAATTCGTTACTGGATTATCAGCTAACTGTTCAGTAAGATCTGACTAAAGTGCTTATTTAAGAGTTATTCCATGCCAACAGTTGTAAACTGCCCAACATGTAAATCAAAAGTCGAATGGTCGGAGCAGAGTCCGCATCGCCCATTTTGTTCAAAACGCTGCCAGCTAATTGATTTAGGCGAGTGGTCGTTTGAAAATAATAAAATTTCTAGTCCTATCAACAATGCCAATGAGCTTAGCCAAGATATGATTGAAGACATCGAAGCGATGCTGGCTAAAAATGATGATGCATTCTTTAAAGAATAAAGTCTGATTGCAGTGTAATACAAAAAATGCGGCATTTGCCGCATTTTCATAAACATTTACTTTTAACCTTCTGAACGCTCGCCTTTATTCAGGCCATAATGGCCTTTTTTGTGACCTTTTTTACGAAGGTGCTGTTTGATTTTTTGATAACTTTCGCGCTGCTCTGCATTCAAAACTTGCCAAATTGCATGGTCTGATTTCATTTTCAGCATTGCAAACTGCTGGCCTTTTTCTTGGCGAGCTTTAATCAGCTCCAATGCGGCATTTTCGTCAAATGCTTTCGTTGCTAATAACGCATCCATTTTCTCTTTGTGTGCTGCACGAGAGGCTTTCATTGCATCTTTATCACCGCGAAGTGCTGCAAATTGCGATTTTTGCTCAGCAAAAATCGCTTTTAGTTGCGTTTGCTGATCTTCGCTAAGTTGTAACTTATCAATGCCGCGCTCAGAAAGTAAAAAACGAGCCTGTGGGTTCATACCACGGTTAAAGTCACCTTTCGCCATTGCTGAAGTAGCACCTACACTGGCTGCTGCTAAACCACAAACAAGTACGAATTTAGAAAGCTTTTTTGAAATAGTCATAATCATTACCTTTTGTTGGGTTGTGCTCTGTTGTCGTTTCCGACCAATGTGATAACTATATCTAACTCAATGCAAAGGAACGCAAACCAGTGTAAAGGTTGTGTAAAGATTCACCTTTACACAATTTAGTGAGTAAAATAGCCTTAAAGAAGTAAATAGCTAGGTGTCAAAATGAAACTATTGATGATCGACGACGATACAGGATTGTGTGAATTACTCAGTGAGTACTTATCAGCACAAGGTTTTACAGTAGAGTGTGTTCATGATGGTGCTGAGGGCCTAAAACAAGCTATTAAGCATAGCTATGAGCTCATATTGCTTGATGTTATGTTGCCATCTATGGATGGCTTTGAGGTGTTAAAACAATTAAGACAGCATAAGCTTACCCCAGTGATCATGCTAACCGCGAAAGGCGAAGACTTTGATCGCATCTTTGGTTTAGAACTGGGCGCAGATGATTATATTCCTAAGCCATTTAACCACAGAGAGCTGCTAGCCCGCGTTAAAGCAATAACCCGTCGTATAGAGCATATCAATAGCTTATCGAGTCAACATGCCAGCTCATTGAGTGTAAACAGTATCAATATCAATTTCGCAACGCGAGAGGCTTCGGTAAACGACATCGTACTGAGCCTAACAGGCACTGAATATGAAATTCTTACTATGCTCGTACAGCATGCAGGTGAAGTGATAAGTAAAGAACAAATAAGTGAGCAAGTCCTGGGTAGACGCCTCGCCCCTTTTGACCGCTCAATCGATATGCATGTAAGTAACATTCGTAAAAAGATTGCAGAACACGTGAGTAATGAACGGATCAAAACCATGCGTGGCAGTGGTTATGTACTAATACAAGGCGAATAATATGCAAACACCGAGCTGGCTAAAGCATCCCCGCCACTATTTATTTTTAAAAATCTTTGCCTGGTTTTGGGTTACTGTCATAGCCACTATCACTATATTGGTGTTTTTAAGCCAGTTAACGAGCAATGTAGGCAATGATGACCTGCGTGGACCCATGCTTAAAAATCTTGAGTACACCGCTAAAAGTATTGAACGCATAGTTGCTAAACACGGTAAATCTACTCAAGAGGTACTATCTCATCCGCGCTTATCCAAACATAAATTATTGTACTTAAATGGTGAGGTGCATGGTGTTGAGATGCTCAGCGAACCGGTATCCAAAGACATTGATTTGAGCTTGCTTAACTTTACCAAATATATGCGTCCGCAAATTATTTTTACCGATGAATATCAAGCCTATGGGCCTGTAGTATTGAATGTACCTGAAGGTAAATTTTATCTCTACGAGATTGATGAAAAACGCAAAAAACCGTTTTTTGTCAGCTTATGGCTGATGCCAATTTGGCTAAAACTACTCATTGCTTTAATTGCTTCATTAATGCTTAGTTTCTTCTTTAGCCGTAATTTAATTGCCCCTATTAATAGTCTAAAAGAAACCGCAAAAAAACTGGCTCATGGTGATTTAACTGCCCGTGCCGATGTATCCCCTACTCGTCAAGATGAGCTAGGTGTACTTGGCCGAGACTTTAATACCATGGCAGTGCAACTTGAGCAGCTTATTAGCGCCCAAAAGCGATTACTCGCAGATATTTCCCATGAACTACGCTCACCATTAACGCGTTTAAAAATGGCCACAGGACTTGCGCAAATGCAAGCCGATGACGCACAAAACGCTTATTTAGAACGCATTGAAAAAGAGGCAAATCAGCTCGATAAAATGATTGCTGATGTCCTCCAAGTATCTCGCTTAGAGGCTAAAAGCCAAACACTGGCGTTAAGTAAACAATCTCTGCAAGTGATTGTTGATCACGTACTAAACGATGCTAAATTTGAAGCCAAGCAAAATAATAAAGAGCTCATTGTCAATGGGGCACTAACAGCCGACATCAAATGTGACGAAACCTTAATTGCCAGCGCCCTCGAGAATGTTCTACGTAATGCGATTAAATACGCTGAGCACTCTATTTCAATAGGTTTAATTGAATCAGATGCTATCTACATCACTATTTGTGATGACGGTAAAGGGGTTGAAGAAAGTAACCTTGCAAGACTTTGTGAGCCTTTCTTTCGTCAAGAGCATTCCCGCGATAGGAGTACAGGTGGTACCGGTTTAGGTCTTGCAATTGCAAAGAATGCTATCTCAGTACATGATGGTACACTAACACTTGAAAACCAAGAACTCGGTGGACTTTGTGTAAACATCCGCCTTCCTTTTAAGAGTGAGTAAATGTTTTATAGCAGCGAAGCAAGCCTTGTCAGTAACATACCTAATATTAATAAGTTCTTTTCTGAGCAATTACAGCAAGACTTTCTGAGTACAGCTCATGGTAAGCTTTATTACGGTTATGCTATTCCTCGCCAAGCAAAAACCGCTGTTGTTATTAGTAGTGGTCGAATAGAGTCTTTGGTTAAATACAAAGAGTTGCTATGGGAACTATATCAAAATGGCTTTGCTGTTTTTAGTGTTGATCACCAAGGACAAGGCCGCTCTTATCGCCATTTAGAAAACACACATAAAGGCTATGTAAACCGCTTTACTGATTATGCTGATGACTTTGCTATGTTTATAGATACAGTAGTGAAGCAACACTGGCAAGGAAAACAAGTACTGCTCGGACACTCAATGGGGAGCGCCATTGCCTATGATTACCTGTCACGATATCAACATCAATTTTCGGGGGCATTTTTGTCAGCGCCCATGTTTGATATTTATACCAAAGGGACACCAAAGCCTGTAGCAAAACTGGCTGCTAAAATTGCATCTTTAATTGGTCTTAGCCACAGTTATGCATTTGGCCAAAGCGACTACTTACCGGTCGACTTTGCAGCCAATGAGCTAACCAGTAGTGAAATTCGCTATAAACTGTTCAGAGAGCTGTATGCTGCAGAAAATGATTTACAGTTAGGTGGGGTAACCTATGGTTGGCTCAATGCATCGTTTGATTTTATCGCCTCTTTAGTCGATAAAAAAGTCGATATTCCTTTGTTTATCGCCAGTGCTGAGCAAGATACAGTGGTCGATAACGCCGCTCAGTTTGCACTTACACATAAACAAAAACAGGCACAACTAAAAAGCTATGCTGGTGCACGCCACGAACTGTTATGTGAACGCGACGAGATAAGGCAGGCTGTACTCAGTGATTTTTATCAGTTTTGTGCTGCACTTTGACGTGTTTTATTAACCACTGAAAGCGGGTCTAGGTGCATGAGAATATCCATTTCACAATCAAAATGTGTTTGAATTAAGGCCTCTACTTCATCTGCGACTTGATGCGCCCTGATCAATGATAATGAATCTTCAAGCTCTAAATGCATCTGAATAAACTTAATTTTACCACCTTGGCGAGTACGGATATCATGGGCGCCAAACACGTCTTGATGACTATTCACAATCTCCAATATTTGTTGTTTCTCTTCATCAGGAAGCTCTTTATCCATTAAGTGGTCAGCACTTTCGCGAGCAATATCCCAGCTGTTATAAAGCAAATAAACAGCCACACCAATAGCAAACAATGGATCGGCATAAGCGACACCGTACTTAGCTAATACGATTGCCAGTAATACAGCCAAGTTTAAGATTAAATCGCCTTTATAATGAATAGAGTCTGCTTTTATCGCAATTGACTCAGTGTGATTAATCACTTTTGTTTGAACAAATACCACCACAAGCGTACAAACGATAGCAAAAATACTAACCCAAATACCGAGATCAGAGTGCTTTAAAATAACAGGGTTAAATAAGCGCTCAACAGCATGAAAAGCTAAGAAACAACCCGAGCCGGCAATAAAAGCGGCTTGTGCAAGCCCAGCTAACGCTTCAGCTTTACCGTGACCAAAGCGATGATCATCATCAGCAGGACGTAATGCATAACCTAGGACTAAAAAGCTCATCAGTGATGCAGTGATATCCATTAACGAATCAGTCAATGAACCGAGCATCGAGGCTGAGCCTGATGCAAGCCAAGCCCAGCTTTTTGCCGCAATCATCAAACTCACCATTACAATGGTGACTAGACTGGCTGTTCTAACCCAAAACTCATAACTACGATGCTGCACAACAACTTACCTTCAGAGAGTAACTAGACTGAGTATATCATCTTTTCATTCTAGTTCGTGTATACTCAGCAGCAGATCTAATCCTTTTTAAATGAGATTCAAATGCTTGATATTGTGTTGTACCAACCAGAAATTCCACCGAACACGGGTAATATCATTCGCTTATGCGCGAACACGGGTTATGCGCTGCACCTAATTGAACCACTTGGTTTTGAGTGGGATGATAAACGGGTCAAACGTGCTGGTCTTGATTATCATGAATTTAGCCATGTACAGCGCCATGCGTCGTTTGAAGCATATCTTGAAAAGTGCCAGCCGAAAAAAGTCTATGCATGTACCACTAAAGGCAGCCAATTTCACCACCAAGCGCAATACCAACTAGGCGATTGTTTAGTGTTTGGTCCAGAAACCCGCGGCCTACCTGATGAGCTCATTCAATCATTACCTAAAGAGCAGCGAGTTCGCATTCCGATGCAAAAAGATAGCCGTAGCATGAACTTATCTAACTCTGTGGCTGTATTTGTTTATGAGTCTTGGCGTCAACTGGGGTTTGTGAACGGTCAATAACTTATTGAAAAAACGCTCGTAATAAATATTTACTAATTGTTTAGCACGACCATTTTTTATGGACTAACCTAAATAGGTTAGTTTGTTCCCTAAAGATGGATTTTAATGCGCTTTTTCGCCCAAGTAGGCAGTATCATTTTGCTGATGCAGCACTTTTCTAGTGCTGCTTCTACTGCTGTTTCAAATCCCACTATCTCCCAAGCCCCAAACATAGCGCCCCTTTTACTGCTGATTCTTTTAGCTATTGTCATCCTTATTGGAGCGGTCATCTATTATCAAAGAAATCAAAAGATGACGCTATTGGATGCCCTACTCTCTCAGTCTAAAGATGGAATTTGGGTCAGCGATGAGCAGTTTCGGATCATAGAAATCAATAACGCATTTAGTGAAATATCGGGTTATAAAAAAACCGATGTACTTGGCAAAAAATTCAAAGCATTAACGCAAGCTGGTCGCGATAAGCAACTCGAAGAAATCATACAACAGGAGTTAAGTAATGACGGTTATTGGTCTGGCGAAATTTGGAATTTACGTAGAGATGGGCAACCCTACGCCATTGATTTGTGTATAACAAAAGTGACCACACCACGCTTTGCGAAAAGCTCTATAAGATACGTTGGTATGTTTTCTGATGTGACAGCTCGTAAGAATAACGAGCGAGCTATGCTCAAGCTCACTACCAAAGACAGCATAACAGGCTTATCAAACCGCGCCATTTTTATAGAATCACTTGAAAAAGCAATTAAAGCCTGTAATGACACTTACCCAAGCCTGTTGATCATCTTTATCGACATAGACAATTTCAAAAAAATTAATGACTCACTGGGCCACACGATTGGCGATGTTCTGTTAAAAGAAGTCGCCTGTCGTTTAACCGACTCCCTAAATTCAGGCTTTACTATTGCAAGAATTGGTGCTGATGAATTCGCGGTACTGGTGCCGCCCTACCTATACTCTGGCAAAACGGTGTTCTTCGCCAAAAAGACCGCAGACATCGTACTACAACAATTTAAGACCCCTTTTATGTTAGATGGTTTTGAAACCTCGCTAACAGCGTGTTGTGGCCTTGCTATCTACCCAGACAATGCATACAACTGTGAAAACTTAATGCGCAGCGCAAATAGTGCCCTAAATCATGCTAAGAAAATGGGCCGTAATACTTATCAGTTTTTTGATAAAGACCGCCACACGCTCGACCCAACCGAATTAACCAAAGAAAGCGCTTTATTTAGAGCGATTACCAACAATGAGTTTGAGCTTTACTTTCAACCTAAGTTTGATGCTCAGCACAACCAATTGTACGGTTTTGAGGCTTTAGTTCGTTGGCCACAAGAGGATGGCAGCATCATTATTCCTGATGAGTTTATTCCTCTCGCAGAACAAAATGGGGCAATTATTCCGCTCACCCAATTACTGATGGAGCAACTTCTTAATCAGCTGGCTCAGTGGCGAAAGCAAAGCATTTCATTTGGTAATGTAGCTATTAATATTTCAGCCTTACACTTTCAACAAAGCAGCCTTATCGAAACGCTAATCGACAACTTGGCTAAATTTGACGTGCCTGCACATTGCTTAGAACTTGAAATCACTGAAAGCGCCATGATGGATAACCCTGAGTTTGCAGAACAACAAATGAAACGGATTAAATCAATTGGTGTACATATCGCGCTTGATGACTTTGGCACTGGCCATTCATCGCTAAGTTACCTAAAGCGTTTTCCAATAGATACGCTCAAAATCGACAAGTCATTCGTAAAAGACATCGATAAGAATGAACAAGATCGCAATATCACTGCCACCATAGTGCGACTAGCTAAATATTTGGATATAAATGTGGTTGCTGAAGGAGTGGAAACTGAGGAGCAGGCCTATATGCTGCATATTATGGGTTGTCATTTCCAGCAAGGTTATTATTACTGTAAACCATTAAAAGCCGAGCAAGTCAGCGAATTTATTAATGACACGTTAGAGAACCAGCAATCTAGCTAGCAGTTAAAATTGCAAATAAAAAACGCGATTCATGAATCGCGTTTTTTATTTTACAGTGCACAATCTGAATTTTTAAGATTGTTTATTCGGATTTTTGCTCACGGCCAAGCAACGCCATCGCAGCTTCTTTTACATCTTTATTTTCATAAAGCACTTTGTAAATTTGCTCCGTAATTGGCATTTCTATGCCTGTACGCTCAGCAAGTAGGTACACTTCTTTGGTATTTCTATAGCCTTCTACGACCTGACCTATTGATTCAATCGCAGCTTCAACCCCTTCACCTTTACCAAGCGCAAGACCAAAACGACGGTTACGAGATTGGTTATCTGTACAGGTTAAGATTAAGTCACCAAGGCCAGCCATCCCCATAAAGGTATCTGAACGAGCACCTAATGCACAACCTAAACGACAAAGCTCAGCTAAACCACGAGTGATCAAGGCTGTTCGTGCATTAGCACCAAAACCAAAGCCGTCAGACATACCTGCGCCAATTGCAATCACATTTTTAACCGCGCCGCCAAGTTGTATACCAATGAAATCATCATTGTTATACACCCTAAATGAACGTCCACAGTGTAAAAGGTCTGCCAGCTGCTTTGCAAAATCTTTAGAAGTCGACGATACCGAAATAGCCGTTGGTAAGCCCATTGCCATTTCTTTAGCAAAAGTAGGCCCAGAAAGCACAGCCAATGGGATATCATCCCCAAGCTCTTGCACTGCTACTTCTTGCAATAAACGGCCAGTATTAGGTTCTAAGCCTTTAGTAGCCCATGCAACTTCGGCACCTTCTGACAACCAAGGTTTAATTTTTTGAAGCGTGCCTGCAAACGCATGACTTGGCACAACAACAAGAATGATCTTGCTTGCTTTAACTGCCGTTTCTAAATTAGCTTCTAGTTGAAGCGTTTCAGGAAAGCTAACATCAGGAACATAACGTTGATTCTTCCGCTCAGCTGCAAGCGTAGCAACGTCATCGCTATTGCGGCCCCACAAGGTAACTGGGTGACCATTTCTGGCAAAGCAAATAGCAAGGGCGGTGCCATAAGACCCCGCCCCTAATACTGTAACAGCTGATTGTGCTGTACTCATAGCTTATGCGTCTGCAGTTGCCTGTTGGTCTTGAGCAGCACGTTGTTGCATGTATTGAGCAAATAGTGCGTCAAAGTTAACTGGCGCTAAGTTTAATTGTGGGAAAGTACCACGGTTAACTAGGTTTGATACTGCTTCACGAGCGTAAGGGAAAAGTACGTTCGGGCAGAAAGCACCTAACATGTGCGCAAGCTGAACTTCTTCAACTTCACCGATAGTGAAAATACCCGCTTGTTGGATTTCACAAAGGAAAGCTGTTTCTTCACCGATTGAAGCCGTCACAGTTAAAGCAAGAACAACTTCAAATACACCTTCTTCTAATTTGTTAGAACGAGTATCTAAGTCTAGCTTAACTTCAGGGGTCCACTCTTTTTGGAAAATAGCAGGTGAATTAGGTGTCTCAAAAGAAACATCTTTAGTATAAATGCGTTGGATTGAGAATTGAGCGCCTGCTTGTTGTTCTGCTGCTGCGTTTTGATTTTCTTCGTTCATTGTAATTCCTAACTTGTATTCGTTTTTATATTTAAAATTTATTAAGCGTTAAGCTTTGCGTCTAAAAGGCCTTGCGCTTCAATTGCCATCATGTCGTCACAACCGCCGATATGTTCATCATTAATGAAAATTTGCGGAACCGTGTAACCACCATTAGCTTTGTCGATCATTTCATCACGACGCTCAGGGTGAACACCAATATCGATATTAGTGTAGTTTACACCTTTGCTCTCTAATAACGCCAAAGCGCGTTGGCAGAATGGACAGTATGCTTTGGTGTAAAGAACAACTTTACTCATAATAATTCCTCTATCGGGCTGTTAGCTGCTTTGTTTAACGACCGGTCGTTGTTGGTAAGCTAGCTGATTGCCAAGCGCCCATACCGCCCGCTAATACATAAACACGCTCAAAACCGGCTTTATGCATTGCAGTTGCGATACCTGAGGCAGTCATGCCCGTGGTACATACTAGTATAATGGGTTTAGTCTTAAACTTTTCAAGGCTTGAAAAATCAGATTGCTTTGCTTTTTCTGGATTTAAGTGAGTTGCGCCTGCAATACGGCCAGAGTTAAACTCTTTTTGTGCACGTATATCAACGACTTGACCATCATCACGGTTAATTAGCAAAGTAAGTTGCTGTGGATTGATTTGACGAATAGCCGAAAATTTACTTTTAAACCAACTGCTGATCAGCATTGCGACTAATGCCAACCAGATAATGCTCAAAACCGGATGATTTGAGATAAATTCAATATATTGATCCATGCGTTTTCCACTAAGAAATTTAGATACCACAGCGCATAGCCATGGGTTAATTAAAATTTGCCACGCAAGTATACGTGCTTGAATTGAAAATGCTAGGGCGTGAAATATTTTAATATGACATATTGATAGCTGATCAAAACCATAAAACACGGTATGCTAGTGATATATAAGTGCCAATCTTCAGGAGCTATAATGACAGAGCATAAAAAACCATTGGTATTAATGATCTTAGACGGTTGGGGATACCGTGAAGACACAGAAAGTAACGCTATTCTTGCTGCTAATACCCCAGTACTCGATAACCTTTGGGCAACCCGCCCACATACATTAATTTCAGGTTCGGGACTTGATGTTGGTTTACCTGCAGGACAAATGGGTAACTCTGAAGTAGGCCACGTAAATTTAGGTGCTGGCCGTATTGTTTACCAAGATTTCACTCGCATTACTAAAGCGATTGATGATGGTGAGTTCGATAGCAACCCAGCACTTGTTGATAATATTGACAAAGCTGTAAAGGCTGGCAAAGCCGTTCATATTATGGGTCTTTTAAGCCCAGGTGGTGTTCATAGTCATGAAGATCACATTGTCGCAACGATTGAACTTGCAGCCAAGCGCGGTGCAAAAGAAGTTTACTTTCACGGTTTCTTAGACGGCCGTGACACGCCGCCACGCAGTGCAAAAGCATCAATTGAACGAATCGAAGCCGTATTTACAGAACTTGGCTGCGGCCGTTTAGCTACGCTTGTTGGTCGTTACTATGCAATGGATCGTGATAACCGTTGGAACCGTGTCGAGCTTGCTTATGACGTTATGGTTAGTGGTATTGCTGAATACAGCTATACAGATGGCGTTACCGCACTTGAAGCCGCTTATGCACGTGACGAAAACGATGAATTTGTTGCTGCAACAACTGTTGTGCCAGAGGGCCAATCAGCTGCTGAAATTAATGACGGTGATACAGTTATTTTTGCTAACTTCAGAGCTGACCGAGCACGTGAAATGACTCGTGCCTTTGTTGATGCTGACTTCAGTGGTTTTGATAAGAAAAAATCACCGAAGTTAAGCGCTTTTGTAATGATGACTGAGTATGCAGCAGACATCAATGCGCCGATTGCATTTGCACCGGAACCTTTAACAAACGTATTGGGCGAATGGTTAGAGAAACAAGGTAAAACACAGCTACGTATTTCTGAAACAGAAAAATACGCACACGTTACCTTCTTCTTCAGCGGTGGCCGTGAAGATGAATTTGTTGGTGAGACTCGCGAACTGATCCCATCACCTCAAGTAGCAACCTATGATCTGCAACCAGAAATGAACTCTGAAATGCTGACCGATAAACTTGTTGAAGCAATCGCTAGCGGTAAATACGATGCTATCATCTGTAACTACCCTAACGGAGACATGGTAGGTCACTCAGGTGTATTTGAAGCTGCAGTTAAAGCTTGTGAAGCAGTTGATCACTGTATTGGTCGTGTGGTTGCAGCACTTGAAGAACATGGCGGTGAAGCTCTCATCACAGCCGATCATGGCAATGCTGAACAAATGGCTAACCCAGCAACGGGGCAAGCACATACTGCACATACAAGTGAGCCTGTGCCATTTATCTATGTTGGCCGTGATGCAACACCGCATGATGGTAAGACATTAAGTGACGTGGCACCAACCATGCTCCACCTACTCGGCTTAGAGCAGCCAAGTGAAATGACTGGTAAACCAATCATGACGCTGAAATAAGCTATGAGTAAATGTATTAACCACTTCCTTAAAATTGGTTTAATACTGACTTCATTAGTAGCAACTTCGGTTGTTGCTAATGAAGATCAAACCAAAAAAGACCTATCAGATATTCAATCAGCTTTACAAAAAACAGAGGCTGAACTTAAAGGTCAACGCAAGTCAATTGCCCAAATGCGCAAAGATCTCCGCGCCCATGAACTCGACATTGCTAAAAATGCAAAAGCATTAAATCTTGCAGCCCAATCGGTTAAAGAAAACGAGCAACAACAGCGTGAACAGCAAGCAAAGGCACAAAAGCTGAAAGCCCAACAAGCACAGCGACAAACCTTATTAGCTGCACAGTTAAAAAGTGCTTACATGGCTGGTAGCCATGACTACTCAAAAATGCTGCTTAACCAGCAAGACACTGCCAAAATTGAACGTACACTAAGTTATTATAATTACTTAAATAAAGCACGCATCGAACAAATTGAAGAGCTCAAAGCACTGCAGCAAGAAATTGCAGACAACCAAGCTGAACTTGAAAAAACTAAACAACGCCTAGTTGCTTTATATGACGAACAAAAAAGACGTCAGCAAGCCTTAGTCAATGCACAGCAAGAACGTAAAACTAACCTCAATAAACTACAATCAGCATTAAAAGAAACAAAGAGCTCAATTGATTATCTAAAAGAAAACGAGCAAACCCTAATAACCGCAATAGAAGAGCTAGAACAAGAACGAAACCAAAAAGTAGAACTTCTAGGCTTACAAAGTAGTAAAGGCAAACTTGACTGGCCAACTAAAGGGTCATTACGCCATCGCTTTGGGCAACGTAAGCACGGCAACATAGATTGGAAAGGCGTACTTATCAGCGCTAAAGAAGGCAGTAATGTAAAAAGCGTACAGAACGGCCAAGTTGTTTACGCTGACTGGCTAAATGGCTTTGGTTGGGTTATCGCTATTGATCATGGCGATGGTTTCATGAGCTTATATGGCCACGCACAAACTCTACTTCGCGATGTTGGCGACCTTGTTAGAGAAGGGGAGACAATTGCTTTAGTAGGTCAAAGCGGCGGACAACCGGATCCTGGTCTATACTTCGAAATACGCCACAAAGGACGCGCAGTAAATCCTGTAAAATGGTGCAGACGCATTTAATTGATTAAATAGCTGCACTCTATGAGGAGCAGCTGATGCTAAAAACTAAACATTCTTGCAAAGCACACTTTTCCCCAGCTAAGTTTTTCACTCAGCTGTCTTTAATGATGCTTATAACCTTTCTCTGCCTGATGCTGCAATCGTTTCAGGCTAATTCTAAGCCCTCGTTACAGTCTCTTCAGCATCATGAATTAAACGAAATCCTTTTTAATATTCATACGTATTATGTAGATGATCTTAAACTACAAAATTCATTTGTTAACCAGCCAGATAATTTACAAGTCGAAGAATTGTTCGAACGCCTTGACCCTTATTCAAAGTATCTGGATGAGAATGAGCTCGATGCCATCTTCAGTAGCACTAATGGTCGATACACAGGACTAGGTATCGAAGTCAAAGTAGAAGATGGTCGAGTATTTATAGTCAACATCATTGATAAATCACCTGCAGCAGTTGCTGGTTTACAAGTAAATGATGAAGTTATTGGTATAAACCAACAGCCAATTATAGATAAAAGCATTGAAGAAGTAGCGAAATTAATTCGTGAAAGCGGGCAAAGCGCTGTCGATGTAGCAGTTAAAAGGGAGAAAGAAGCTGAGCTCAACTTCTCGATTAAACGCCAACAAATTAATTTGCAGAGCGTTAGTGGCTATTTAGCAGATACAGGCGTTGCACTAATCAGTATCAATGCATTTAACAATCACACACTGCACGATGTTGCTCGAGAACTTGCAAAAATGCAAGTCACCAATAGCTTTCCACTTTCTGGGCTAATAATTGATTTACGTGACAACCCTGGTGGTACATTACAAGGGGCCATTGAAGTCGCTGATCTGTTTTTAGATAACGGCACTATTGTTTCAACCAGAGGTCGCTTCAACGAAGCTAATCAAAAGTATCAAGCGCATAAGGGTGACATACTCAATGGTGCCCCTATCGCCCTACTTATTAACGAGAACTCAGCATCTGCGGCTGAAATACTCGCAGCAGCATTAAGAGATAATCAACGAGCAGTGCTAATTGGCGAAACCTCATTTGGTAAAGGCTCTGTGCAGTCGCTTATTCCATTAGGTAACGGTAATACAGCATTAAAACTGACCACAGCACGCTATTACACACCTGCAGGTCAATCAATCGATGGTAAAGGGATTCCCCCAGATGTGAGTATTAATCAAACAATGCTTTCAGAAATTGACCAAGACGTTATAATAAAAAACATTCAAGAATTGGCGCTTTTTAGCTCACTTCTAGATAGACAAGACAAAAAGCAACTTACAGCAAAGCAGCTAGTTATTATGCAGTAAGTAAATGCTCACAATGGATATAATAATTACAAAAAGTGAATCTACGAACAGGCTTATTACTCGCCGTATGTTGCCTACCGCTATTCTGCCAAGCAAAGCAAATAGCCATAGTAATCGATGATATAGGTAATCATCAGCGCGATCTTGAAATATTAAAATTACCAGGGCAAGTGACATTCTCAATCTTGCCCCATACCCCCTATTCGCAAATTTTTGCAGAGCGCGCCAGTAAAACTCATAAAGAATTGCTTTTACATGTTCCAATGCAAGCGCTTGATAAAAGCAAAGCGCTTGGTCCAGGAGCCCTAACAGATACCATGACTAAGTCCGAGTTACAAACAACTCTCGGGCATGCGTTAGCCTCATTGCCACAAGTAAAAGGTGTCAATAATCATATGGGGTCTGAGCTAACACAGCTAACTGAGCCTATGAAATGGACCATGGAAGTCCTAAAAAAGCGTGGTTTGTACTTCTTAGATAGTCGAACAACTAGCCAAAGTGAAGCGCAAAATGTTGCCAACCTTTATGGTGTCGCAAACGTATCTCGTCATGTATTCCTTGATAACAATGTCACCCAAAGCCAGCTACAACATCAACTTGAAGAACTAAAGACCAAAGCTGAGCACTTCAACTATGCAATCGCTATTGCACACCCCTACCCAGAAACCGTTGCATTTCTACAGCAAGCACTCCCAAAACTACAACAGCAAGGCTTCGAACTTGTTCCACTCTCACAGCTAGTAGAAACCAAATACATTCAATTAGCCAAGGCTGAACAAAGACAAGGGGAGTAAGCTGAACAAAACACGATTTGCGAGTTAGAAAGAGTAAGTCATAAAGGTTCTAGGTTCTAGGAAGAGTGTAGTTGTAGGAATGGCTTTAGCCATGAATGTGTTTGTTAAGGTCTAGATTCGGCACTGACGTGCCTCCTACAGGGTTTTGTTGCTGAGGGAGTCTCTGTAAAAAACAACCCCACATTTCAGCTGACGTCTGACGGCTGAAAGCTGAAAGCTCCAGACGCAAAAAAGCCCGACTCTTTCGAATCGGGCTTTCTTTAATTTGGAGCCTGGCAATGTCCTACTTTCACATGGCAAATGCCACACTATCATCGGCGCTGTTTCGTTTCACTACTGAGTTCGGCATGGGGTCAGGTGGGTCCAAAACGCTATTGTCACCAAGCAAATTTGGGTCGTTAATCGCCTTAGCAATTAACTAAAATTCGGAATTCTGATATCAAGTAAATGTCTACTTTAGTTTCTTAACTTCTGTCTGTTACGCTGTCACAAAACGCGTTTGGCGTTGTATGGTTAAGCCTCACGGGTAATTAGTACAGGTTAGCTTAATGGCTCGCACCACTTCCACATCCTGCCTATCAACGTTGTAGTCTTCAACGGCCCTTCAGAGACTTTAAAAGTCTAGTGAGAACTCATCTCGAGGCCTGCTTCGCGCTTAGATGCTTTCAGCGCTTATCAGTTCCGAACGTAGCTACCGGGCAGTGCCATTGGCATGACAACCCGAACACCAGCGGTTCGTTCACTCCGGTCCTCTCGTACTAGAAGCAACCCCTCTCAATTCTCAAACGCCCACGGCAGATAGGGACCGAACTGTCTCACGACGTTCTAAACCCAGCTCGCGTACCACTTTAAATGGCGAACAGCCATACCCTTGGGACCGACTTCAGCCCCAGGATGTGATGAGCCGACATCGAGGTGCCAAACACCGCCGTCGATATGAACTCTTGGGCGGTATCAGCCTGTTATCCCCGGAGTACCTTTTATCCGTTGAGCGATGGCCCTTCCATTCAGAACCACCGGATCACTATGACCTACTTTCGTACCTGCTCGACGTGTCTGTCTCGCAGTTAAGCTGGCTTCTACCATTACACTAACCGTACGATGTCCGACCGTACTTAGCCAACCTTCGTGCTCCTCCGTTACTCTTTGGGAGGAGACCGCCCCAGTCAAACTACCCACCAGGCACTGTCCGTAATCCCGATTAGGGACCAACGTTAGAACATCAAAACTACAAGGGTGGTATTTCAAGGACGGCTCCACAAAGACTAGCGTCTCTGCTTCAAAGCCTCCCACCTATCCTACACATGTAGGTTCAATGTTCAGTGCCAAGCTGTAGTAAAGGTTCACGGGGTCTTTCCGTCTAGCCGCGGGTACACAGCATCTTCACTGCGATTTCAATTTCACTGAGTCTCGGGTGGAGACAGCGTGGCCATGGTTACACCATTCGTGCAGGTCGGAACTTACCCGACAAGGAATTTCGCTACCTTAGGACCGTTATAGTTACGGCCGCCGTTTACCGGGGCTTCGATCAAGAGCTTCGTCCGAAAACTAACCCCATCAATTAACCTTCCGGCACCGGGCAGGTGTCACACCGTATACGTCATCTTGCGATTTTGCACAGTGCTGTGTTTTTAATAAACAGTCCCAGCCACCTGGTCACTGCGGCTCCCGTCCGCTTAGAGAGCAAGTCTCATCACAGATAGGAGCGTACCTTCTCCCGAAGTTACGGTACGATTTTGCCTAGTTCCTTCACCCGAGTTCTCTCAAGCGCCTTAGTATTCTCTACCTGACCACCTGTGTCGGTTTGGGGTACGATTCGGTATAATCTGAAGCTTAGAGGCTTTTCCTGGAAGTATGGCATCAACAACTTCACACCCTTAGGTGCTCGTCTCGTGTCTCAGTCTTAAGAGTCCGGATTTTCCTAAACTCTCAACCTACTCACTTTCACATGGACAACCAACGCCATGCTTGTTTAGCCTGCTCCGTCCCCCCATCGCAATTATACCAAGTACGGGAATATTAACCCGTTTCCCATCGACTACGCCTTTCGGCCTCGCCTTAGGGGTCGACTTACCCTACCCTGATTAACATGGGATAGGAACCCTTGGTCTTCCGGCGTGCGGGTTTTTCACCCGCATTATCGTTACTCATGTCAGCATTCGCACTTCTGATACCTCCAGCATACCTCCCGGTACACCTTCAACGGCTTACAGAACGCTCCCCTACCACTCAAACAAAGTTTGAATCCGCAGCTTCGGTGCATAGTTTAGCCCCGTTACATCTTCCGCGCAGACCGACTCGACCAGTGAGCTATTACGCTTTCTTTAAAGGATGGCTGCTTCTAAGCCAACCTCCTGGCTGTCTGGGCCTTTCCACATCGTTTCCCACTTAACTATGACTTTGGGACCTTAGCTGGCGGTCTGGGTTGTTTCCCTCTTCACGACGGACGTTAGCACCCGCCGTGTGTCTCCCGGATAGTACTTTACGGTATTCGGAGTTTGCAAAGGGTTGGTAAGTCGGGATGACCCCCTAGCCTTAACAGTGCTCTACCCCCGTAAGTATTCGTCCGAGGCTCTACCTAAATAGATTTCGGGGAGAACCAGCTATCTCCCGGTTTGATTAGCCTTTCACTCCTAGCCACAGGTCATCCCCTAACTTTTCAACGTTAGTGGGTTCGGTCCTCCAGTTGATGTTACTCAACCTTCAACCTGCCCATGGCTAGATCACCGGGTTTCGGGTCTATACCTTGCAACTAAACGCGCAGTTAACGCTCGCTTTCACTACGGCTACCCTAATCGGTTAACCTCGCTACAAAATATAAGTCGCTGACCCATTATACAAAAGGTACGCAGTCACCCTCGAAGGGCTCCTACTGCTTGTACGTACACGGTTTCAGGTTCTATTTCACTCCCCTCACAGGGGTTCTTTTCGCCTTTCCCTCACGGTACTGGTTCACTATCGGTCAGTTGGGAGTATTTAGCCTTAGATGATGGTCCACCTATATTCAGTCAAAGTTTCACGTGCTCCGACCTACTCGATTTCACTTAAGATGCATTTTCGTGTACGGGACTATCACCCTGTATCGTCAAACTTTCCAGAATGTTTCACTAACACATAATAAGCTTAAGGGCTGGTCCGGTTTCGCTCGCCGCTACTTCCGGAATCTCGGTTGATTTCTGTTCCTACGGGTACTTAGATGTTTCAGTTCTCCGCGTTCGCCTCGTTAACCTATGTATTCAGTTAACGATACCTGCAAGCAGGTGGGTTTCCCCATTCGGAAATCCTAGTCTCAAGCGCTTTTTACTAGCTTGACTAGGCTTATCGCAAGTTAATACGTCCTTCATCGCCTCCAACTGCCAAGGCATCCACCGTGTACGCTTAGTCACTTAACCATACAACCCAAACGGGTCTTTGTTAGTGACAGCTGTTAACTTCGCCAGAAGTTAATTCATCAAATAATGATGAGAATACTAAAGTAGATACCAATTAATCTTTCGATTAATGGCATATTTTTTACTTTTGAAAACTCTTTATAGATACAAGTATCTATAAGAATTTTAATATCAGCTTTCCAAATTTTTAAAGAGCATATTAATTAGTTAAACCAAGTGGTTTAGCTAACTAACAATCATCTGTGTGGACACTACGAACAAATAAGTTCTAAATCGTATAAGGAGGTGATCCAGCCCCAGGTTCCCCTAGGGCTACCTTGTTACGACTTCACCCCAGTCATGAATCACTCCGTGGTGAACGTCCTCCCGAAGGTTAGACTATCCACTTCTGGAGCAACCCACTCCCATGGTGTGACGGGCGGTGTGTACAAGGCCCGGGAACGTATTCACCGCATCATTCTGATATGCGATTACTAGCGATTCCGACTTCATGGAGTCGAGTTGCAGACTCCAATCCGGACTACGACGCACTTTAAGTGATTCGCTTACCCTCGCAGGTTCGCAGCACTCTGTATGCGCCATTGTAGCACGTGTGTAGCCCTACACGTAAGGGCCATGATGACTTGACGTCGTCCCCACCTTCCTCCGGTTTATCACCGGCAGTCTCCTTAGAGTTCCCGACCGAATCGCTGGCAACTAAGGATAGGGGTTGCGCTCGTTGCGGGACTTAACCCAACATCTCACAACACGAGCTGACGACAGCCATGCAGCACCTGTATCAGAGTTCCCGAAGGCACCAAACCATCTCTGGTAAGTTCTCTGTATGTCAAGTGTAGGTAAGGTTCTTCGCGTTGCATCGAATTAAACCACATGCTCCACCGCTTGTGCGGGCCCCCGTCAATTCATTTGAGTTTTAACCTTGCGGCCGTACTCCCCAGGCGGTCTACTTAATGCGTTAGCTTTGAAAAACAAGTCCGAAGACCCGAGCTTCTAGTAGACATCGTTTACGGCGTGGACTACCAGGGTATCTAATCCTGTTTGCTCCCCACGCTTTCGTACATGAGCGTCAGTGTTGACCCAGGTGGCTGCCTTCGCCATCGGTATTCCTTCAGATCTCTACGCATTTCACCGCTACACCTGAAATTCTACCACCCTCTATCACACTCTAGTTTGCCAGTTCGAAATGCAGTTCCCAGGTTGAGCCCGGGGCTTTCACATCTCGCTTAACAAACCGCCTGCGTACGCTTTACGCCCAGTAATTCCGATTAACGCTCGCACCCTCCGTATTACCGCGGCTGCTGGCACGGAGTTAGCCGGTGCTTCTTCTGTAAGTAACGTCACAGCTAAGTGCTATTAACACTTAACCTTTCCTCCTTACTGAAAGTGCTTTACAACCCGAAGGCCTTCTTCACACACGCGGCATGGCTGCATCAGGCTTGCGCCCATTGTGCAATATTCCCCACTGCTGCCTCCCGTAGGAGTCTGGGCCGTGTCTCAGTCCCAGTGTGGCTGATCATCCTCTCAAACCAGCTAGGGATCGTCGCCTTGGTGAGCCATTACCTCACCAACTAGCTAATCCCACTTGGGCTAATCTTATGGCGTGAGGCCCGAAGGTCCCCCACTTTGGTCCGTAGACATCATGCGGTATTAGCAGTCGTTTCCAACTGTTGTCCCCCACCATAAGGCATATTCCCAAGCATTACTCACCCGTCCGCCGCTCGACGCCAGAGGTGCAAGCACCTCTTCGTTTCCGCTCGACTTGCATGTGTTAGGCCTGCCGCCAGCGTTCAATCTGAGCCATGATCAAACTCTTCAATTAAAAGTTTTTTCTGTCCCGAAGGACATGCTCAATGAATTCTGAATTTTGATTCTTTCGAATCGAATTGACTGCGCTGAAACAAGTAAACTTGTTTCCGTTGGTCACTCAGTTCAATTGAGACTCTAAATTTGTTTGCGTCATCTAGCGAACTAGAATCGGCTGTTAGAACTCAATCTGTACGAGTGCCCACACAGATGATTGCTTTATATTGTTAAAGAACGTTTGAGATACTTTCGCGTCTCAAGGGCTGTGCATTCTACGCAAGCCGTTATTTTTGTCAACACTTAATTTTGAGAAAAGTTTATTTTTTCAAAACTCAGTCTTACTTGACTCAACCAACTCGTCGTTTTGCTTTTTTGTAAGCAGTCCGCCGTGTCGGTGGATGCGCATTATAGGGATACGGCGAATTAACGCAAGCACTTTTTTGAGAAAACTTTAAAAAAACTACCTTTTGAGTTCTTTTTAATCTAAACAGCACAAAAGAGAAACTTTATTAACGCTTCAGTAACTTTTTAGCCGTATTTAAGGCTATAAAAGCACAAATGTCCATAAACAAAAAAGCCCAGCAACATAGCAGGGCTTTTTATATAGTTTGCGTTTTTAGCTGTTATGCAATGCCGTATTGATCACGGTATGCTTTTACTGCAGCTAAATGCTCATCCATTGTGCCTTTCGCTTCTAGGTAACTAATTAAGTCAGCTAGTTTTACTATCGAGATAACTTTAGTGCCGAAGTCACGCTCTACTTCTTGAATAGCAGATAACTCAGCTTTACCTTTCTCTTGACGGTCAAGTGCAATTAAAACACCACTTAAGTCTGCACCATTATCTGCAATAATTTCCATAGACTCACGAATAGCTGTACCCGCAGTGATCACATCATCGACTAACATGATCTTACCTTTAAGTTCAGAACCTACTAATGTGCCACCTTCACCGTGTGCTTTTTTCTCTTTACGGTTGAAACAGTAAGGTACATCTTTGTCGTGGTGATCAGCTAAAGCCACGGCTGTAGTCGTCGCAATTGGAATACCTTTATAAGCAGGGCCAAATAACACATCGTAATCAATACCTGCATCTTCAAGTGCAGCTGCATAGAAGCGACCTAAACGTGCAAGGTCACGACCTGTATTAAATAAACCAGCGTTGAAGAAATAAGGACTAGTGCGACCAGACTTTAAAGTAAACTCACCAAACTTAAGCACCTGCTTTTCAAGTGCGAATTCAATAAACTCTTTTTGATAATCTTTCATAACTAATAAACCTACTTCTTTATTATGCTAATGCTTGCTTTTGAACGTCGATAATTTCACGAATTGAGTGCTTAGCTAATGTAAGTAGCTCATCTAGTTCCTCGAATGAGAAAGGTTCGCCTTCAGCTGTACCTTGGATTTCGATGATTTTGCCAGTTTCAGTCAAAATCACGTTCATATCTGTTTCGGCTTCAGAATCTTCTAGATACTCAAGGTCACTAATTGGCTGGCCTTTATATACACCTACAGAGATTGCAGCAATCATATGCTTAAGTGGGTTTGAATTGATCATACCTTTACTACGCATATAAGTTAGCGCATCAACTAATGCAACGCACGCGCCACTGATTGATGCTGTGCGCGTACCACCATCAGCTTGAATCACATCACAATCGATAGTAATGGTATTTTCGCCTAACGCTTTTAAGTCAACCGCTGCACGCAGTGCACGTGCGATTAAGCGTTGAATTTCCATAGTACGACCGCCCTGCTTACCGCGCGCTGCCTCACGACCATTACGAGTATGTGTTGAACGAGGTAACATACCGTATTCAGCCGTAACCCAACCTTTACCTTGGCCTTTCATAAAGCGTGGTACACCTGCTTCAACAGTTGCTGTACACAAAACTTTAGTGTTTCCAAACTCTACTAATACTGAACCTTCAGCATGCATAGTGTAATTACGTGTAAATGTAACCGGTCTAATTTGGTTAGGTGTTCTTTCGCTTGGACGCATTAACGATCCCCTTAATTCTGAATTTGCCACATTATAAGTCGATGTGGTGCTAGATGCCATGTTCATTTACATAATTAACTACATCAGAAAAACACATTTCAGAAAATTTACGCTAGAGGTTAAAAGCTGATTCGGTATAATCAGTCAACTTTGTAAATTCAATAACACTAGGAAATCATCCATGATCCACAGCATGACAGCTTATGCGCGCCGCGAAATTAAAGGCGAATGGGGCACTGGCACTTGGGAAATTCGTTCAGTTAACCAACGTTACCTTGAGACTTTTATCCGCGCACCTGAGCAATTTCGTGGCATGGAGCCAGTTATTCGAGAGCGTTTACGTAAACATTTACAGCGCGGTAAAGTTGAAGTTTTCTTAAAGTTTGCTGCAAATCCAGCGCATGTTGGTGAGTTAACGATTAACGAATCACTCGCAGAGCAATTAATTAAAAGCGCACAATGGGTGCAAAACCAAAGCAATGGTGACATTAACCCTGTTGATATTTTACGTTGGCCTGGCGTTATGGAAGCCGAAGAGCTAGATATGGATAGCGTAAATACAGCACTGATTGCTGGGTTCGATGAAGTCATTGAAGATTTCAAACAAGCTCGCGGCGATGAAGGTGCGAACTTACAAGAAATGATTGCGACTCGCCTTGATGCAATTTTAGAGCAAGTTGCTATTGTTGAAAGCCACTTACCAGAAATCGCTAAATGGCAACGTGAAAAACTAAACCTAAAGCTTGAAGAACTAAAAACAGACATCGACGAATCTCGCCTTGAGCAAGAACTTATTTACCTTGCACAAAAACAAGATGTTGCTGAAGAACTTGACCGATTAAAGTCGCATGTTAAAGAAACCAAAAAAATCTTAACTAAAGGCGGCGCATGTGGTCGACGTCTTGATTTTATGATGCAAGAGTTTAACCGTGAAGCAAACACGTTAGCATCAAAATCTATCAACAGTGACATCACTAACGCTGCGGTAGAGCTAAAAGTGTTAATTGAGCAGATGCGCGAACAAATTCAAAATATCGAATAGGTTTTTTACCCGTCCAAGAATGTCTTAGAAGCCCTGTTATTTGCTTGTAAATACAGGGCTTTTTTATTTTTCCCGTCCATATCGGTTTGCAGATGTCCGTTACCAGTTGCTGTTTAAGTGGTGGGCAAAATGGTGGGCAAGACCTGTTTTTTTGACTCAATAAGCAAAAAGTCAAGGTATCTGGTGAGCAGATTTTTGCATCTATCTCACCACCGCCTTATGCCATCTCCACTTATCGTGCTGCTTGCAGATTGTTCAATCACTCAACTATCGAACCAATCGATAAACAAACAGTGGTGGGCAATGGTGAGCAAATTTTAACGATTTCTTAGGAATATAGAGTAACAAACGATGGCAAAACTAACCGCAACTCAGGTGCAGTCTTATGCTCGCACCGCAGCAGCAAATAAAAAATACAATGATGGTAATGGCCTATATTTTTGCGTAAGAAAATCTGGCATGCCGTATTGGATGCTAAGGTATACCAGCCTAAACGGACGACGAGAAGCCACGCTCGGTCAATATCCAAGCATGACCTTAGCAGAGGCTCGACTTGAATCGTCTAAAATGCAGCTACAACTTCAGCAAGGTGAAGATCCATTAGCAATTCGCGCTATTGAAACCATCCCAGAGATCCAAAATGTCAGCCAGCTGTTTCAAGACTGGTATGCCAAAGACTTAAGTCGCCGGTTAAAGCACCCCAATATACCCAAACGTGTTTTTACCAAAGAAATTGCACCAGTGATTGGTCAACTTACTATCCAAGCCGTGCGGCCAACACATGTACGCGAAGTATTAGAGCGCATTCGAGAAAGTAACCGCCCTACCATTGCCAACGATACCTTGATGTATATGAAGCAGCTGTTTCGGCATGCGATAAAGCTAGACTTAACGCTGAACAACCCAGCCGCAGCATTTACCGTGGACGATGCCGGTGGCGTGGAGTCCAGTAAAGACAGGATGCTCAGCAAAGAGGAAATTCACTACGCCTTTAGCGTGTTTCATACCCATATCAATAGCTTTGGCCGCGACAACTACCTCGCTTGCTGCCTGTTTTTGGTGTTGGGTGTGCGCAAAAGCGAATTGTGCGAAGCCATGTGGCGTGAAATGGATTTAACCACGGGTGTGTGGGATCTACCCAAAGAACGCAGCAAAACCGGCGTCCCCATTAGCATCCCCTTACCGCGCCAAGCCATTGCCTGGTTTAACGAGCTGCAAGTCCGCGCTTGTGGCTCGCCTTATGTTTTCCCAGCCAGACGAGCAAGCCATCGCCCACATATGGGGCCAGATACACTCAACCGTGCCATATCTAAACTCTTTGGTCGCGAGCCTGGGCGCAAAAAGCAGCCTCCCAATAAAATGGGCAAACTTGAACACTTCACCGTACACGATTTGCGCCGCACCTTTCGCAGCCTTGCCGCCTCTTTGGGCATTGCAGGCAACGTAGCCGAACGCTGTCTTAACCATAAGCTAAAAGGTGTTGAGGGTATCTACGACCGCCACGATTACTTTGAAGAGCGCCGTATTGCCCATCAAACCGTGGCTGATGTGGTTGAACCGCTGGTGAACTTTGAGCCCCATTCGCAACAGCACGCAGGAGGGCGCTAATATGCAGTTTATGATGCGACTCGCCCCCATTACCTTTCCAATAGCCATGCTGGCAGGCCTTGGTTGGTGTATTGGCATTGCCTTACTCGATCAACCTCATGGTATAGGCTACGCACTGACTCGATATTGCCTGATGGTATTCGTGGTACTCGCTCCTTGGCTGACGCTAAAACTTACGTTCTACGTGATTGTCAGCCTAGGACGCAAACTGGGGCTCATCCCGCCAGCACGCCCAACGTACAGCCTAGGTTATGAAAAATCACTCTATTGGTTCAGAGTATTGGCCTTCTTCGATGGCAAACGCAGCCGCATGCCGAAAAGGCCCATCAGGCGAAACTAACAAGCCCCCATTTGCTCACTTACCGTGGGCAGTTGGGACTATGGGGCAACACTTGATATGCCGAGCTTTAGAGGGTGAATAAGAGGAAATTACACTGCCCCAAGGAATGGGGCAATTGGGGCTTGGATTAACAAAACAAGCCACCAAACATAATCTTTAAACCAATATGACCGACGCCTCTGCATTTCTGTACGCGTCGGTTCTCATTTTAGCGTAGCGGTATGCTTCGCAAATGTGTTTCGATTGCTTCAATCATCGACTTGGTAAGTGGTAAATGCGCTTTTTCTTTCGCCCAGATTTCATGAAAGCCTGCCACGGTTTGCTTGGCAGTATCTAACACCAATTTTTCTGGCAGCATGGCTTTAGCCGCCAAGTGTGACAGCTCATCCAGCGTGAAATCACTGAATTTCTTGCTACGGCTCACCTTCAGCGACGCACTATCATCGGGGATATAAGGAATGGTCGAGACAAAGTCATAAGCAGGTGCAATCGATGCTGCGCGCTTGTCTTTGTAAATCACAGACCAATTCTTCAGATGCATATCCGCATTGCCAATTAGGGTATTGAACACCAATCGACGCGTAAATTCTGCAATGTCTTCGTCTTGACCTTCGATGCCGATAACCTGAGCAATATTGCGCATACTGGCTTTTTTGTATTTATCTTGAGGATAGACGCCAAACACTTGCGCAAAATCTTCAATATGTACGGCTTGATCACCTGCACGATCAAAGCGCTTGATCACAAACGCCTGAGCATTTTTAAAAGCATCGCCAAATTTACCAATACCATCTGGGATATTAGCAATCTGGTTAATCGGGAGTAGCTGCGTTTCTGGCACATCCATCCCCAACATGCGAGCCAATTCCATCATCGAATATTCATTTTCTGGCACAGCGTCAAAGCGAGACGATGGCAATTTCACAATCCAAGAGCCACCTTGACCGGTTGCTGGAATAGTCAAACCACCGTTTGCCTGTTGTACAGCTGAAAACTTCAACTGTACACCCGCTAATGAAAAACGCATTGGAACATCTATTTTCGTTTCATCGTCAATGTCTTGATGCACATTAGGCGGCAGCGCTTCGCCATCAGCAGGTTCAACCGTGATCGCACCTGCTAAATCTTGTCCTAACACCCACAATAGAAAAAATTCTCGTGCGGGGTTCACTCCGGCACGCTCTGCCAGGTAATGACGCATGGTTTCTTCTGGCAAAAGGTTAGAGAAAAACGGAGTTAACTTGGTTTGGGTCGGTTTAAAGTTAGTCAGCAAGCCACCCAGTGCATCTTTAAAACCCAGCCCTAACACAGGCCGTGAGTCGTCATAAATGTACGAATCCATAAAGGCAAAAAGCGTTCTGTCATTGCCCACGTTGGTGACCGTTGCTATGGGTTCGCCATAGAGCAACACGTTGAGCGTAGAAACATGATTAGTCATCGTCGTCTTCCTCTAACTGATATGCGGGCGACATTGCCTCACCTTCATCGCTGATCCCTTGGCTGCTTCGAATGATCGACTTGATGGCAGGAACTGACTTTTTAGGCGCAACCAATAGCTCTAGGTCGAGTACACGGGCAAGTGCAATTAAACTGGATATTCTTAAATCAACGCCGCCAGACTCGATTTTCGAAATATGACTTTGCGGCACCCCCGAACGCGCGCTTAACTCTCTTTGGCTAAACCCCTTGCGTACCCGAGCTTCTCGAAGACTTTCTAGTATCTGCTCTGTTACATAGCTCATTTCGATACGCCTTAATGAATCAATTAGGAATAATTATATACAAAAACATATCACCGTAATCCCACAAACACAAGAATGATTAGCTATTATGTATCACCAAGTACTTTATGATATACAATCATAGATAAACCGTAACGCGCGCGCTCACTTACTGTGGGCAGTTGGGACAATGGGGCAACACCAGATATGCCAAGCTTTATAGGGTGAATAAGAGGAATTTGAACCGCCCCAAGGAATGGGGCAATTGGGGATGCGGTAAAAACTCCTAACCGCATCAAAAATGCCAAACTTGCAAAAGTCCCAAATTGGGACTAACATCTGTTTATGAGAATTATCGCATTATCAACCTTAAAAACATTTTGGGAAGACAGCCCAGAATACATTGACGCGAAAGAGCCAACTTTAGCGTGGTATAGGCATGCATTAAACGCTGATTGGGGATCACCGGCGGATGTGAAACAGGACTTTAGAAATGCCAGCATCCTCAAAGATGGGCGTGTCGTGTTTAACATTGCCGGTAATAAATACCGGATAGTCGTTTGGATCAATTATGCCTACAAAGTGGTTTACATACGGTTTATAGGTAGCCATGCACAATACGACAGAATTGATGTGCAAACGATTTGAAGCCAAAAGGTAGTAACAAGAGGTATATATAATGGACATCAGACCTATTAAAACAGATGCCGACTACCGCGCGGCATTAAACGACATCGAAAACCTAATGATGGCGGAGCCTGATACCGTCGAAGGCGAAAAGCTGGACATTTTGGTTACGTTAGTCGAGGCCTACGAAGCAAAGCATTTTCCAATGGATTTGCCAGACCCTGTTGAGGCAATAAAGTTTGAGATGGAGCGCAAAGGCTTAACGGTTAAAGATCTTGAACCCATGATAGGTAAAAGCAATCGTGTTTATGAAATCCTAAACCATAAGCGATCACTCACGCTAAAAATGATTTGGAAACTTCATGAAGGGCTAGGTATTCCAGCAGAGTCGCTCATCAAACCGCCGCAAGTTCGCGCTTCATAGCGCTGCGCATAAAAATTATGTTGTCATGAATGACGCTCGCTACCCAAACATTTCTGCTATTGATAACAGGCTAGCTGAGCTTGAAAACGAAAAGCAGCAGCTTCTCGCATTAAGAGAGGCTTTGCGTAGCGCTCAAAACGAGCGTTCAGTACAGACATTCACGCCAGAACAAAAGGTCGCCCTATTCAGACAACGATTTCGTGGGCGAGAGGATATCTTCGCCAATCGTTGGCAAAACCAACAGGGCCGCAGTGGCTATTCCGTAGCCTGTGATAATGAATGGGTAAACGGGGTATGCAACAAACCCCGAATTAAATGCCAAGACTGTTCACACCGAAAGTTTAGCAAGTTAAGCGAGCACATTATTTATAGGCACCTTGCCGGTCAACAAGTGGTGGGGCTGTATCCCTTACTGAGAGATAATTCGTGCTATTTGTTAGCCGCCGATTTTGACAAAGGCTGTTGGCAAGAAGAAGTCAAAGCAATGTCTAAAGCGTGCCAAGCGTTTGATATTCCCCACGCGATAGAAATCTCGCGCTCTGGCAACGGGGCACACTTATGGATCTTTTTTGACACCAATATCCCCGCTAACCAGGCTCGGGCACTGGGTTTCGCTTTGCTTGATAAAGCCATGGAAATATTTCCAAATCTTTCGTTTGACTCCTATGACAGGCTATTTCCTAACCAAGATGCCCTTCCTGAAGGCGGTTTTGGTAATCTCATTGCGCTACCACTTCAAAAGGAAGCTCGCCTTTCAGGCCGTAGTTGCTTTGTTGACAGTGACCTGAATGCGATTGACGATCAATGGCGGTATCTTGCAGATCTTAAAACGCTCACGCAATCGAGTATTGATCAACTCATAACAACCATTACACCCGATACCCTATTACTGTCCGAACAAGGGCTAACAGATAACCGCCCACCTTGGGAAATCACAGCCAAAGCCGCACCAATAAAATTAGAGTCTTTGCCAAAAAACGTGACTATTACCTTGGCCAACCATATCTACTTTTTGATGAGCGAGTTACCTGGACCACTACTGGCAGGACTAAAGCGATTAGCTAGTTTTTCTAATCCTGTGTTTTTTAAAACACAAGCTTTGCGCTTTTCAACCCATGGCATTCCGAGGTTTATTTCCTGTGCTCGTATTGAAAACGGTTATCTAGCACTACCGCGAGGCTGTCTCGATGACGCGATTGCTTTGCTACAAGAGCACAATATTTCGCCACTGTTTGACGATAAGCGTGAAACCGGCAAACCATTATTAAAACTTACCCCTGAGTTCACTTTGCGAAAAAACCAGCGTGACGCAGTGGCCTCAATAACTAAACACGACTTCGGTATTTTGCATGCGCCGACTGCATTTGGAAAAACGGTTACTGCCATTGGCATGATCGTAAAACGCAAAGTAAATACCCTCATACTGGTTCATAGCCGACAACTGCTTGAACAGTGGCAAGAGCGATTACGCACGTTCCTAACCGACGTAAACATTGGCAGTATAGGCGGGGGTAAAAGAAAGCCGAGTGGCATTATCGACATTGCCACCTACCAAAGCTTGGTTAATAAAAAAGACAACTCCATCACGCCTCTCATTCAAGACTACGGCCACATTATTGTTGATGAATGCCACCATCTGTCTGCGCCAAGGTTTGAAATGGTACTCAACGAGGTAAGAGCAAAATATGTATTGGGCCTAACAGCAACGCCAGAGCGACAAGATGGCCATCAAAAGATCATTTTTATGGCGGCAGGGCCAATTCGCTACAAAGTGAAACAAAGCCCTGATGAGCAATTTACTCAAACCGTGATGATTCATCAGCTCTACGATATACCGCCAGCTGCGCTAATAAAAACAGATGAGCGCCCAAAAATAAGCGATGCCTACCGCTGGCTCGTCGATAACCAACAGCGCACGTCAAAAATCGTCTCAGACGCCTCTCAGTGTGTTCAAAATGGCGGACATCCGTTAGTCCTTACAGAGCGTAGAGAGCACGCAGAGTACATACACTCACGACTTACCGAGATGGGTATAAGCACTGTCGTACTTAAAGGCGCCATGAAAGCTGCGGAACGCAAGAACGCTGACAATCATCTTCAATCGGCTCAAGTTGTCGTCGCAACAGGAAAATATGTAGGCGAAGGATTTGGCCTGCCAAGACTGGATACGTTGTTTTTGGCTATGCCAATCGCATGGAAAGGTACATTGGCTCAATATGCCGGTCGTATTCATCGTGAATCGGAAGGCAAAACACAAGTCACCATTCACGACTATGTAGACTGCGCCCTCCCTATGCTGCAACGCATGTTTAAAAAACGCGAGAAAAGCTACAAGGCTATGGGGTACGCCCTTGAGTACTGTGATGGTAACAGTGACAAGCAACCTTCATTAAAGCTGGAAGACATCTCTTCATCAAATACCAAGCCAAAATAAACAGCAGCACTTCATTAAACACTTCCCCATGCCTTTATACCCATACGCCAAAACCACTATCCGTTTGGCTTTTGGATCGAAACGCCAAACAGGGAAATTAGCCCATTTACTGTTTGGCGTCTCGATTGAAGTCCAAAGCCGGCAGGCCTTGCCATTACTGGTTCAAAGCAAGGTTTGGCACTTTTTGCACCCTAAACAAACCTCGGCATCAAAGTACAAACCGTTTGATTTTTTAAACCCAAAATGCAAACGATCGTTTGGCGTCTCGATTTTTTTGCACTAGCCAAATGCCGCCAAACTGCGCTGTATTGGACTATGTATATCAAACAGTTAGCCGCGCACAGGTCATAATAAAAAACTGATTTGACTGGTTAGTTTGATGGCCATTTCTTTCATCTAATTCACCACCGCGTCTGCACCCGACGACTGAAAATAGACGGCATGAAAAACCAATAAGGTGATAAGTGACGTGTTATGGGCAAGTGGTAACGATTGGGATAGAGAATGGATACAGCAGGTGGTCGCGTTACTGGTTGGAAATGCCGCGTTTACCCTCTACCCAGCATTAAGCCAGTGCGATAATGCAGCCGAACGCTTAACCCGCTGGCTGACCTATCAGTTACCGCGTGTTAAACAAGCGCACCCAGGCTGCCCCATTCACCAATGGCTGAATAGCATTGGTGCACAAGTGATCGTAGAAAAATGGCATAGCCCCGGGCAATGGCCAAACCTGTATTGGCTACCTTTACCTGAGGTTGATGGCCACGCGCAAGGCGGGCTGGTTGTGTTACCGGCACATTTGTTACCTACATATAGTGATGGCACGATTCAAACCAACACATTGCACGCAAACACACCGGCCAACGCCTGTATCTTTTGGTGCATTTCGCCTTTATCTAAAACAGGAAAGCGCGCTACCTTGCACCCCAAACAGCAAAACCGCGCCTTTTGCCTGCCCAGTTCGCCGGAGCAAATAGGAAAATCATGCACAGGGTTATTACTGAGAGGTTTGAAAAAAGACAACCGAAAACGAAACAGCAACATGATCAGCCACCAGATCAACCTAGCGCTGCTGCACCACCTTTGTGGGCCAGAGAATGATGTGTGGATAAAAGCGAGTTTTGGTACCCTCAATGATGAGGGTACCAACGAGTGTCAAATTGCCGCTCCAAAATCATAAGCCTGAAAAACGACACTACCCCTTAAAAACGAGTAACCCCTCGCGGGGCGCTGATCTAACGGGTAGCGGGAGGGGTGTTGTTGATGCGATTTTAATATCAAAAGCGCCAAATAGCTCGATATTTTTGGCTAGGCCGTTGTTTGTTAGGCTTTTACTCAGGCTACTGTTTGAACTATCCGGAATTTCCGGGCGTCACCTAGCAAAAATACGCTGAATTAATGATCATTTTTGCTTGCAATAAACTCCGCAAATCGCAGGTGCCCTTGCAACCTAGGTAGATCATCTTCAGATACTTTACCTTGAGCGACCATGTGGCGAAATGCTCGAATCTTATTTCTGTAACCTTTAGTTAGAGTGATTTTATCTTCTTTAACTAACAAACCATGAATTTTCAATCGCTGACCTTTTTCAGAGTCTGCAAAGTAGGTTTTATTCTTATTAAGTGAAAATGTCGTCCCTTCGAAGATAGCTTCTAGTTCAGTGGGAAGCGCCTCCTGAAATACGTCCTTTCCAGAGAAAACAATATCATCAGCATAACGAGTAACCTGCAAATCATATTGGTTCGCAAGTTCTTTCAATTGCTTGTCGATGTCTTTCATAACAATATTTGATAGAACGGGGCTAGCAGGCGAACCTTGCGCTAATTTAAAGTCAAGTGAGCTAATGTCAGCTAGTAGTTTTGCGGCATCTTTTGAATACCCTAGGCTTTCCAAAGCGTTAGATATTTGAAAGATTGAGATAGACGGAAAAAAGTCTTCAATATCTATAGAATAGACCCACTTAGCACCTTGATGAATTTTAGCTGCATCTGCAAATGACTTTCCTTTCACGAAACCACATACATGAGGTTCAAATGACACAGCATTACTTAAGTGTGTACCAAACCACTTTTGCACTACTTTTAGCGCTACTCTAGGCGAGTGGATTGTTCGAACTTTCTTACCCTGTTGGATCTTAAAGCTTCGATAAAACTTGTGCTGCTTTTTAGATAAGGCATAGACAAAATCAAGAGAATATCCAAACAACACCGCTAAACACGTTTCTGATACAACGGGAGGGAGGGACTTATCAACTAAGCTCTCGATTTGGTCGCTATTGTTCTCACGATGCTTCTCTGGAAGAGCATCTAGGAATTTACTTAGGGAGTTAAAGGAAACTAGGAGCGGCGCGGCATTCATGACACTGTACTTTTCAAAAAATTTACAACGATGGACAAACGTCCAGCCGGGCGAAGCACGGATGGACGTTTGTCCATCGGTGTTTCTGTGTCTAGCCTTCGCAAACGGGCATGATGCACACCCTCGCGACAATTCTCCGCCGCTCCGTTTTTGTATTTCACCATTTTCGTTTCCCTAAATCAAGCGCTCTCACTATGTCAGAACTGTTGCGGCTTGCTATTTGGGGCAGCAAATTCAGGCCTAGAGCTGTCATTACATAAGTTTCTGTATCACGTTCTCGAATAAGAAATTTTTTCTTAATCAACTTATCGAGTTGTTTATTTAACCCGTCTATTCGTAATGCCGGATAATCTTTAGACAAAAAGTCATATAGATTGTCCAGTTTTACTGGTTGAAACTTTTTGGTTGTTGTTAATATCTCGATTAATGATGGCAATTCAACTTCGTCCCATTGAAGTGCCTGTAACTCTATATGAGCAGGTGTTAGAACCGCCGTTAAAAAGGCTTCAACAGCTTCCTTTTTTGAATCATCTACAAACTCTGAAAGTACAATTGTCGCACTCACACGATGTGCATTTAAAAAAGAAATACGAGCGTCAGTGATGATGTCTGGAAAAGTGCTTTTCAGTAAAGCGACAAAGCCTTCACCGACTTTTATCAGACTATCCGCATCCAATAATACAATCTCAGTACTGGTGTCGAACTCTCTCTTTAACTTGCTCTGTAGGTTATCCAGCTGTTTTAGAGATACAAATCCCTTTTGCGCTTTATCACTGACCTTATCTTTCGGTACATACAGCACTAAAATCCCATCAGACGCACGTACAATGAAATCTGAAATACAGTATTCAGCTCGTATTCCGTCAAAGTTTGAGATCGCGGGTTGTTTAAGCAAGGCCTATCTCCTTCCAGATACGTTTTAGTCGAGCACAATGTCGGTCTGCTTGTTCGGGCCATTGGCGTGCAGTTGTTAACTTATGAGACTGCAAACATATAACATTTTTGTCCTTGATAGTTTTTATCTCAGGCTCGTAGTCAGCCAAAATCCGTGCATCATAAGCTTGTGTTAATAACTGTGCTAATTCACTTGCCGTTGTGCGCAACTCTGTAAGTAATCGACTTTCTTTCCCTGGAGTTATCAACCCATTCCGGCGTTGCTTAGTCAAAGCATGTTTGGCCGGCTTCTTTAAACTAGTGGTTAATAGCTCTGGGATATTCGCATGTTGTGTACCTTTCCAATTAGGTTGCATATATCCAAGCGTTTCTCTTGTGATAAGGAAAGCGGCATAGTAGTAACGGTTGAACGCACTTCGCCCCAACAAATCAGCGTTGTTAGGGTCTGCGTCGCTTAGCGCTAACCTTTCAAGTTCACTACCTACGTATTGCATCAATAATGCTCTTCTATATACCCATACGCCTTAGCGAACAGATCTTTATCTTTGCCCAAGCCAAACTGGGCCAATGTCACCAGCAGCGCCTTTTGGATTTCGCGCGGGCCGCTGTTGGAGTTTTGCCAGCCTTCAAACCGGGTGGCTTTTACGATCTTGTCGATCTGCTCAACCACATCGCCGATTAGCTTTGGTGTGGTTTCTGGGCGGGTTTCCAGGAAGAGTTTGGTTAAAGCCTGCTTGTTGTCCTCTTCGGTCACGACATGCTCGCCGGTTTCGCGCTCGGCTTGCACTGTGTCTTTAGCGGCATCTAACAGGCCTTTTAACCAGTCGATGGCTTTGATCACGCCAGACTCATAGTCTTGGCGCAGTTTTTCTAGGCGTTCACCTAACTCGACAAACTTAGGGTCGTTGCTGCCGCGCAGGCGGCCCATCAGATCAATTTCCAGGCGCTTGGCACGTTGTTCTTGTTCTTTGTCGGTCAGGGTGAAAATTGCGTGTTCATCCATGATCAGCTCGTCGATATCGTCGCGAATGCGATTGATGTCGGTGTGCTCGTGGATCATCTTGATGGTTTCAGGGCCAAGGGCCGCCCACACCAAAGCACCGGTTTGGCCGACTGGGCGCACTGATTCGTAAATCTGCGCCAGCCATTTGTAGTCTTTGCGATACGGGGCTAAGAAGGTGTCTGGGTTAATGGCCGACCATAGCTTGGCTAACACGCCAAAGCTGGCAGCAAACTCATCACGCTTTTCATTGGTTGGCAGGCACTCTTGCGCCGCCATGATGCCTTCGAAACCTTCTAAGGTGCGATCTACGCCCGGGAAGAAAGACAAACATTTTTCTAGCTGGGCGGGTAATAATTCTTTAAAGGCTTCAATGCCTTCTACCACGCCATCGATTTCTTCCGGGTTGTAGGCCAGCGCGGTGCGCAGGTTTTCAAACACGCCAAGGTAATCAATGATGAGGCCCATGTCTTTGCGCACATCGTCTGTTTCGTACAAGCGGTTAGTGCGGCACATGGCCTGTAGCAGCGTGTGGTCGCGCAGCGGTTTATCCAAGTACATGCAGTAGCAGATTGGCGCGTCAAAGCCAGTGAGCAGCTTGGCGGTAACGATGATTAGCTGCAACGGATGCTTGGGGTCTTTAAAGCTTTCGATTAAGTCTTTCTGGGTTTGGTCTTCGGCATCAATCTGCTGCCAACGCTCAAAATCTGCTTGTTTAATCGGCAGCTCTAAATCGTCGTGCCACTTACGCCAGTCTTTATTGAGTTTGTCTTTTTTACCGCCTTCTTCGGCTTTTACCGGTGCCTGGTCGACGTTCATCACCACTTCAACGGCATCAAAGCCGAGCTTTTCACCCAGCAAGTAGTACATCTGCACGCAGGCATCGCGGTCGTACACCACCACCATGCCTTTCATCTTTTTCGGCTTAACGTGGCTGGTAAAGTGTTCGGCAATATCATTGCTCACGGCGGCCATGCGTTTAGGCGCTTTGAGCATCACCGCTAATTTGCCCGCGCGTTTTGATAGTGCGGCTTTTTCTTCGTCGTCGAGATTATTGTCTTTGGCAAGCTGCTCAAATTCTTGGTTGATGGCATCACGGTCTACCCGTAGCTCCGCCAAACGGGGTTCAAACTTCACCGGGTTGGTAGCGCCATCGCGGATCGACTGCTTGTAGCTGTAGCGATTCATGTAGCGGCCAGGGTCTTCTTCGGCGCCAAATAACTTGAAGGTATTGCGGTCTATACCGGAAATCGGTGTACCGGTTAAACCATAAAAGTGCGCTTGTGGCAGGGCCCAGCGCATTTTTTCGCCCAAGCCACCTTCCTGCGTGCGGTGCGCTTCGTCCACCAACACAATAATGTTGTCGCGGCTGTTGAGGCCGTTGGGGTTGCTATCGTCTATCTCGACATCTTTAAACTTAAAGATGGTGGTAATCAATATGCCACGGCTGTCTTGTTCGATATGTTCGCCAAGCTTTTTGCAGCTTTGTACTTTGATAAGGTTTTTAACGTCGGCACCGCCAAAGGTTTCGTTGATTTGGCTATCCAGATCACGGCGGTCCACCACGATCAATACGGTGGGGTTTTTCAGGGCATTATCACTGCGCAGCATCTTGGCCGCGTAGAGCATCAATAACGACTTTCCCGAACCCTGGAAGTGCCAGATCAGGCCTTTCTTCGGGTAGCCTTTGCGCACACGGTCAACAATCTGCTTGGCCGCTTCAAACTGCGGGTAGCGCGGCAGAATTTTAATGCGCTTGGGTGGAGTGTTCTTACCGGTTTTCACCGTTGAAAACAGCGCGAAAGATTCCAGCAACTGCAATAAGGTTTGCGGGTTTAACAAACCCTCACAGCTATCCAGCACCGATGCCAAGCCGGGCAGAATATCATCGCGTAGGTCGGTATTGTGCCAAGGGCCCCAGTCTTTTACCCGGGCGTTGATGGCGCCATAAGCAAAGGTTTTGCCTTCACTGGCAAAACACAGCAGGTTGGGCACAAAGTAGGGTTCAACGTTTTTCCAGTAGTGCTTTTTACCGCCCATAAAATCGGCGGCGCCGTCTTGCCAGGTTACACTCGGGCGGGTAGCGGTTTTCACTTCGCCCACCACCAAGGGAATACCGTTCACATAGAGCACAATATCAAAATAGACTTCGGTGGCCGCGATATAGTGCACCTGCTGCGACACCACAAAGTGGTTGTTGTCGAGTTTGTCGAAATCAATCAGGTTGATGGTGATATGGTCGCCATTCTCACCAAAGGGCAAGGTCTTTTCGGCCATTAGCCATTCATGAAAGTTTTCATTGGCTTTTACCAAGCCGGTATGACGCGCTTCCAGCACCACGCCACGCAGCTTATAAATCACCTCATCCGCGTAATCTGGTTGCTTGGCGATATCGGGGTTTAACGAACACAACGCATCTTTCAGCCACTCATCTACGAAGATATCCTGCGCTTGTTTGGGCAGGCTCTCTCCATGGCAGTAAGTCCACTTTACACCGCTTATCCCTTTTAAGCGGTCGATAATTCCATTTTCTGTGACGGTTTGTTCGTTAAACATATAATTACTCCATTAACTCTCGAATCACATTTATTTTGACATCGTTCAAGTTACTCATTTTCTCATTAAGATGACTAACCGATAATCTGATATTGTCGAGTGTAGAAATATACTCATTCAAATTATCTTTCGGAATATCAATCTGTTGAGCTAATACATCACCGTCAGATACTGCTGGGTAGCTTGTGCCAGTAGCTAAGTTTGTTAATGAATGCGTAAATTGTTTACTTAATGTGGCATAAAATATCCATTTTCCATATTTACTTTCTTTTGGTGTCAATACTGAAAAACCCGTTGATGCCACTTTGCCGATTAATTCATCATCTACAAAAAATGATGCTCTGTGGTTAGGTCTTACTGTGCTAACACCTACATCATTTGCGCTTAGAACTCGTTGAGCTCGACTTGGTGCATCAATCCAACTCATGCTATTCAATTCGTTTACTTGACCAGGGAAGCTTACCGAAGAAATATCGACATAATCGAACGAAGTGGTGGAGTTTTTAATTGCTGCCACAGATTTGCAGTTAACTGACACCAAGTTTTTAAGCCTTGATCTACTAAAACCAGTTAACGGTGTTTCACTTCTATCGTTTGTTAAAAAACGATCAATCAAGCGCTGAAAGAGAATTTCTGCACTATTTTTTACAAATTCGACCTGTGCAAGCGTGCTTTCAATTGCTCTCAGTGTACCTAGGTATCTAACCTGCTCTTTATCTTGTAGCAGTCGCAATTCTAGTTTTGCCAACTCTGCAAACTTTGTTCTCGGCGATAACGAGCCTGATGAAGTTTTTACAGCATGATTCCACATCAAATCTGACTGTATAAGAAAGGGTAATAAATCATCTAAAAGTAAACTACTTTTTGGGCAAAGCACGATTATATCCCCAGAACAAATCCCATCAAACTCAGCAATCGCCGCCTTTTTTAAATAAGGACGGCGCTTGCCAAACAGGATATGCCCCTTCTTAAATACACGAGTAAAGCTCGGGTTGTCCTCGGCAATCATTCCCCAGCGTTTAATTTTTAGCGAGCCAGAATCCAAGTGTTCTAAGCCAATGTAACGCTCATAACCATCGGCAATCGGGTCTTTGGTAGTGAGCTTGACTTCGCGGCAAATATCACCAAATTTAACGGTTTGTTTATTTGTCATTGTTTTCTACCTCGTAACCTAACTGCGCGAGGCTTTGGAATAACTTATTGGACTGCTTTTTTAATTGCACCCGGCTGACCTTCCATGCCTCGATGGCATGCTCAATATCGAGCACTTCTCCATTGCTTTGTGCTTGCACATAGAGCGGAATAGACAGGTTGTAGAGATTTTCTTTGATGGTCTCGATGTCAACCAACGCTGTGATGTCGCTCTGCTTCTCAGGCTTAAAGTAAGCCTCACAAAGTACAGCTAAATCATCATCAGACAAACGACTATGGGCGCGCTCTCGGGTAACGTGCTCCACGCCATTGATAAACAGCACTTTGCTTTTGCGCTCGGCGGGTTTATTGCAATTAAGCACCACCACGCAGGATTCCATCGGCGAGTTGTAAAACAGGTTTGGTCCAAGGCCAATCACCGCTTCGATAATGTCGGACTCAATCACTTGTTTACGGATGCTTTGCTCGGAATCACGGAACAAAACACCGTGTGGCCAGAGCATGGCGGCGCGGCCGGTATCGGGTTTTAGGCTCTTGATGATATGGGTGTAAAACGCATAATCGGCGCAGCCTTGCGGTGGTACGCCGTAGAGGTTGCGGCCGTAAGGGTCGGCGGCAAACTTATCGCGGTTCCACTTTTTGATGGAATAAGGCGGGTTAGCGAATATCACATCAAACTGCTTGAGCTGGTCGTTTTCAATAAACTTGGGTTCCGCCAGGGTATCGCCGCGCAGCACATCGAACTCTTCAATGTCGTGCAGGAACATATTCATACGGGCTATCGCCGAGGTAAGTAGGTTCACTTCTTGCCCATACAAATGAACGCTGCGCCACTCTTCACCTCTTTCACGCAGATCCATCACCGCATTCAGCAACATACCGCCGGTGCCACAGGTAGGGTCATAAGCCGTTTCACCGGGCTTTAAGCCCATGATACGCGTCATCAAATGCACCACGGTGCGATTGGTATAAAACTCGGCGGCGGTGTGGCCGGAGTCGTCGGCGAATTTTTTGATCAGGTACTCGTAAGCCTCACCCAGATCATCCTGAGCGACCGACTTAATACCCAGCGGGATTTTACTGAAGTGCTCTATCAGATCCGACAGCAGGTGATCCGGCAAACGCTCTTTATTGGTCCACTGAGCATCACCAAACACGCCGTGTAAACGTGGGTTGTTGGCTTCTATTAGACGCAGCGCATTTTGAATAGCCTCACCAATGTTTTTACTGGTATGGCGCACCTTTTCCCAGCGGGCTTCCTTGGGAATATCAAAGCGGTGGAACATGGGCATGGCGGCGTATTCGGCATCGCCTTCATGGATCTCCAATGCTTCGGTGTATTCTTCTAAATACACATCCGACAGGCGCTTATAAAATAGCAGTGGGAAGATGTACTGCTTGTAGTCTGAGGCGTCGATCTGGCCGCGCAAAAACTCGGCGGCGCCCCAGAGTAAATCTTCTAATTTTTTCTTATTTAATGCGCTCATGATGTCTTCTTATCGCTTAGTTGCTGCTTTAGTTTTTGCTTTAGCTGCTGGCCAAGCGCGGTTAAACGGTATTTTTGGTTACGGCTGGTTGGCTTGTCTGGAATGGTCATTTCTACCAAGGCTGGGGTGATCTCCAGTGCCGGTTTTAAGTAGTGTTTACGAAAATGTTCGGCGTTTTTCAGTGCCATTAATGCCATTAATTCGTCGCGGCTGTGCTCTTGGCTCATCAGGCTGATCATCCGTGCGACTTCCGTGGTGGCTTCCGTGGTGACTTCCGTGGTGACTTCCGTGGTGACTTCCGTGGCGAACAGGGTCAAGGTCACGCCGGAGCTGCTGTCGGAGTGCCATTTTGGCGCAGGTAGGCCCGCTGCTTTACAAGCTTGTTGGATCACCACACTGCCGCGGCCGAGCTTTTCCATATAGCCTTGCAGATATAAGCCGTGGGCGATGTCGGGGTTACGCAGTACCGAGATATGGCCTTGCTGAATCTTGTGCTCGTCGATGCCTTGCGGAAACGCACCTGAGTTCCAAATTTTTAGGTGTACTGGGCTAACTTCAACCTTAACGCCCCCGGCAAAGTTGCTGTAGTCTCGGTGGGCAAAGGCATTGACAATGGCTTCGCGTACCGCTTGTTCTGGGTACATGGGGATGTCTTCGCGCTGGTTATTGGCGCTGCTAAAGCGTGCGCGCGATGGCGTATTACGCATCACAAAGCTAATAAGCTGCTCTATCACCTCGGCCATTGGGCCATCGAGGTGCTGTAAATCTTGATATTCGTCGTCGGCCTTATGGCGATAACACACCGCACGCACGCGGGCTTGCGGATGGCGTTTACCTGGCGCACTGGCCAGCAATACATCGGCGGCATTGGTTAAACGGCCGTATTTGGCCAAGGATAACAATTGCAACTGGTGCAGTAAGCCTTGTTCGGCTTGCGCGACTTCTTTGGGTATACGTTTGGCGGACAGCAACTTGTTACAAGCGCTGGCTGATAAACCTTGTTCGTCGAGTTCAGACGAAAACAAACGCTCCCAGCGGGTAGGTTCTACTTGCTTGCGCATAACCATGTCGCGGATGGTATCGACATCGGCTTTTTGGGTTTGCTCGCCAGCACGTATGTAGATGTCACTGTTAAAGGCGTAGGGGATGTCTTTGCCGGCCGGCACTTCAACCACTAATAGTTGTTTATTTTCGACTTGCTGTACTTCTACCGAAAACAGTACCGGCGGTTGAATGGTCGATTTAAGCTGGCTTTCGAGCTGTTCAGCTACTTGTTCAGCATGCTCTACACCCTTAATTTGGCCGTTATCATCGACTCCACATAGCAGGTATCCACCTTGGGTATTTAAAAAGGCGCAAACTTGCGGGCCGCAGTGTTTTAAGTCGCAGCTTGTAAGGTATTCAAGGGTTTGGTTTTCGCCCAGCGACAGTAGTTGCTTGAGTTGTGCGGCCGTTTTACTCATGGCTTGCTCCTACTGAGGCGCTCACTTGACTGACATTTTGAAAATGTTCTGTCAGGCGCTGCTCTACGTCTTGATAGCGAGAGAATTGCGCGACCACAAAAAGATTGGCGTCGTCGTCGCGATCGAACTTTTGTACCCAGTTGCCTTGGCGATCATCCAGTGGCAGTTGTTCCATGGTGGCGTCTTCGTATAAGTCGATCACCTTAATATTAGAAATGGACGCTGCGCCTTTGCCCAGTGTCAATTCTGAGCGCTGTTCTTGGGTTTTGTAACCCAAATCCATTAATAGACGGCGGGCAAATACAACTTGATCGTGCGCTAAAATCCAGCGAGGTTTATTGAGCTCAATGGCTTTTTTCATCTCTTTATGGGTAATGGACAGGCCAGTTGAATCAACGCCACTACCGTATTGTGGGGTAATGATGCCTAAAAATAGTTCGCATTTTTCTACCGCTTTTAAGCAGCTTTCAAAGGCGGTTTCGTTAGACGATACCGGTACTGTGCCTTTATGCGACATCCAAACTTCATAACCAAATGCTGTTAGTAGTGAATATACGCGGTCAAGCAGCTCTTCTACGCCATAAACGGTGGATGACACCATCACCGTGAGCTTTTTGCTCATAGTTCAAACCCTTCCTTGATTAGCAGTGCTTCCAGTTCATTTTCGGCTTGCTCCAGGGCGGCCAGTTTTTGTTGGAAGTCTTTTAGCGCTTCTTCCACTGTGATGGTTTCTTCTTCCAGTGGTTTTTGTACATAACGCGCGATATTGAGGTTGAAGTCGTTTTCTTCAATCTCGGCTAACGCCACCCAGCGCGCAACGCCTTCGATTTCTTCAGCTTTAGGACCTAAGGTTTCTTGCTGACGATAGATGTTAAAAATGTCGTCGGCTTGATCATTAGACAAGGTATTTTGCGCACGGCCTTTGGTGAAGATTTCTTCTGCATTGATGATCAGTACGTGATCTTGATGGTCGGCTGGACGTGATTTACGCAACACTAAAATACAGGCCGGAATACCTGTGCCATAAAACAGGTTTGACGCTACGCCGATGATGGCTTCGATGCGGTTTTCTTGCAGCAGCTTGGTGCGGATTGCGCCTTCGGCCCCACCACGAAATAGCACGCCATGGGGCAATACCACGGCCATGCGCCCTTGCTCGTTTAACGAGGCAAACATATGTTGCACCCAGGCAAAGTCACCGTTGGTTTTAGGCGCTAAACCATATTGTTTACGGCCATAAGGGTCGGCAGACCAGAGATCGTGCCCCCACTCTTTTAGGCTGAATGGCGGGTTGGCGATTACACAATCAAAGGTTTCTAAGCGATCATTCACCAAAAACTTCGGTTCGCGCAGCGTATCGCCACGAACGATATCGAAATCTTCCTGACCATGTAAAAACAGGTTCATGCGGGCAATGGCTTCGGTGGTGAGGTTCTTTTCCTGACCTTTGATTTTGAGCAGGCGTGGGTCGCCGCCGTTTTCTTTTACGTGATGGATGGTTTCAAGCAACATACCGCCCGTACCGCAGGCTGGGTCGTACACGCTTTCACCCGCTTGCGGGTCGAGGATGTTCACCATAAGGCGAACAATGGTGCGCGGGGTGTAGAATTCACCGGCTTTTTTGTTGGCCTTATCAGCAAAGCGTTTGATGAGGTATTCGTATGCCCGGCCCATATCATCGTCGCGAACAAACGCCACACCTAGATTTACTTTGTTGAAATGGTTGAGCAAGGTAGCTAAGAGTTCATCCGACAGGCGCTCTTTGTTGGTCCAACTGGCATCGCCGAATATGCCATGTAGCTTTGGGTTGGCTAGTTCAATACCGCGAAACGCATCTTTTAAGGCTTGGCCAATGTCTTTGGTTTCGGCAAAAACGTCTTTCCAGTGGCACTCTTGTGGAATTTGAATGCGGTGAAACATGTCGCCTTTAGCAAGCTCTTCATCACCCACTTGTTCCATGGCGTCGATAAATTCCTCGTCGTACACATCGCAAATGCGCTTAAAAAAGAGGATCGGGAAAATATAAGTTTTGTAGTCCGATGCATCGATAGGCCCGGTAATAATGTGGGCTGCATGCCAGAGATGTGCTTCGAGGTCTTTGATGTTAATTAGGGTCATTTTGTATTCTCATTCACAGCGGAGGCCGCAGGCGATTTCTCGAGTAGTTCGTGTATATCGCAGTTAAACAAATCGCACAGTTTATCTAATGCCTCTAAGTCCACCTTAAGCGCGGTTTCTTTGTAAAGTAGCGTGACGGTGGTACGGCTTAGGCCAGTTTCTCGCATCACGTCGCTAATGCGCATTTTTCTCTCACCCATTAATCGGGCTAGGTGGCAGCGGATCATGCTCTCTCCACGGTGTTTTCTTAACCATAAACTTGGGGATTTTTCACTGTTACTTACCCTACCACGATTATGATTATTCTCAACTTATTTGAGTTAAAACCAAATAATTGAGCGTATTTGTTATTCGTTCGGTGCTGGTTGTTGGTACGCTAGCGGTTCACGGGAATGCCTCTGGCGGTATTGTCTGTATTGGACTTCAAGCCTCGCTAGCTATTTATGTTGACTGGCGGTTCACTGCAAGGCGACAAGCCTACACAGGATTCATCGCCCCGTTAGTCATCCAAAATGCTGCCTTTAACACAGTACATGCGTGGGCGGGTGTTGTCGGGCAGGCTGACTTTGCGCTGTGGTCGGTTGCCATCGGGGATTAGGTAGCCTGCGGCCATTAGTGCTTTGGCGGCGCGATCTGGGCTGAGTCCTTCGGTAGCTTCACGCCAGCCGGTTGGGTAAAACAGGTAGAGGGTTTGTGGGCCTGTAGAATCAAGCCAACCCGCGCGTTGGCGTACTTGGCTGCTGTAACCGGTTTGTTTGGGCGTAAAACGGCTTTCACCATGTTGTTCAATAAAACTGCGTACCTGACGAATGGCTTGTTGGTCTTCATTGGCGGCCACACCACCGCGAGCAAGTATCCATTGGTTAAGCTGGCTTAAACAGGCGGCTTCGACACTTTGAGCTGGCCAATCAAGTACTTTTGCTTGAATGGCTAACAGGCCAGCGCTGGCCAGTAAGGCAAATTTTTCGGCGACTCGGCGCACTTGGCCGTCAGCCTCGGGAGGCAAGCTGGCTAAAAAGCGTTGGCGTACGTTTTGGAAAACGGGTCGCACCTGCGCGCTGTGCTGCGTTAAATACCGTAACCAGTCCAAGGCCAAGTAGCCGTAATGTTGGCGACTTTGCTGTTTTAGATGATCGGCTAAATCGGCGGCGTTCATACCGTGGCTATGGTTAAACACGCCCATTTGCGCTCCGGCATCGGCACTGAGATCAATCACGCGCACTTGCTGCCCCGCTTTTACGCGCTTGCCAATACTGGCAAGGTGGCTTTCGAGCGTCACTTCGCCAGTGGATAAAAACACCAAGCGCCAACGAGCGGGTAAGCGCATTTCACCGTATTTGCCTGCACGGGTTTTACCTTGGCCATTGGCAAGCATATAAGCGACATCGCCTGCCTCTTTTGGGTCAACTTCGCCCATTTCATCGAGCGCCAGTAAGGCATCGTTATGGGCTAACGCAGTGCCTTCTAAACCGTTGGCCGTGGCACGCCAACTGTGGCGTAGTTGATTAGGCTCGCCCCACACCGATAACGCCGGATACAACGCTGCGGTTTTACCAGTACTGCTGGCACCGTAGAGGTGTAAACCAAAACCATCCACCCCGCACAAATGCAATAAAGGTGCAGCCAGTGCAGCACAAACGCCAACAATTAATAGCGGGTTATCCAGACAATAACGGCCTACGTGCTGCCGCCAACTGTCGCTACTGCCTTGTTGAATAAAGCCTTCTATCGGGTGCATGGTTTGCAGCACCATGCGCGGGTTATTGCTGTGTTCGCTTGGGTAAAAGGTGAGGCGCGGATGCACATAAGCGTGATGATGCCAGCCAATGCAGTTCACGCTAATGGCCTTTTGCGTGGCCAGTTCGCCCATTTGTTGAATAAACAGCGAGAGCAACTGCCGCGCTTTGACACTGTTGCTTAGGCGCATGCCTCGGCTGAGTAGGATTCGGCGGTACTCGCTGCCGTCTCCGGCCAATAGTTCTGCGGGCATAGCCCAGTAGCGATGGCGATTGTCATCGTCTAACCAGTGCAATAAATAGCCGTAGTTGTCCCCTTGCGGATCGCGAGTACGAGCAGCTACTTGCAGCCAAGAACAGATTTTAACTGGGCTATCTTGCCCTGCTGGTTGCATCACCAGCCAGTTTTGCGCGTTATAGGCAAAACCAGCCGGTAATGTTGGCATGTTGTTATTCACCTCATTGGCAGGTAACGGGGTTGATGCTGATGGTTTATCCACGGCCATAAGCAGCACCGATACGGCGGGTTTCAATCCACTGGTCGATATCGCTTTCTAACCAGCCCACGGCACGCGCACCAATACGAATGGAACGTGGAAATTCACCGCTGGCCATCAGGGCATAAATGGTACTGCGGCCAAAGCCTGTTTTTGCCTTTACCTCGGGCAAGCGCAAAATCCGCTGCTGACGCGCTGGGTGTGTTGATGTGGTGGATAATTGTGTGGTTGGGTTCATCGTTTGCTTCCTCACTGATCTGTTAAGTTCAGTTCGGAGTTTGCCAGTACTAATCGGACGCAGTAGGCAGATAAATGCCCAGATCGTGCAGCTTTCTGAGGGTACAGGTCGCTACTTGCCCCAGAATTTACATAATGCCCCAAGTCATAAATATCGTATGGGCAGGGTTAGTGTGTGCCTAAGTGGCGTGAACTAAGGCTTTGCCCAGACTGCCCCAGAAGCCCAAGAGTTAAGTGGTGTGTGACAACACATGGAGAATGAGGCAAAGCATAAAAGTGAAACTATAACTTCTCTATATGCTAAAAAATGAAAATATAGTTTCACTGGCTCATTAAACGTTAAACGCTGATTGTTTCATGGCTTGCTCCGCTCGGCTGATCCCTAGCCGCTTAGCAACGGTTTGCCATTGCTTAACCGCAATTAATACTTCATCGTAAATTTGCGTGGCTTGGGTTTGCGAAAGTCTGAAGAAGTCTTTTACGTCAAAGGCTAATTGGTAGTCTAAAGTGTTGTCTGCATCGGTAATATTCAGATGCAGGCCATGCTTACCCACTATCGGGTTTAAATCATAAGCAGGTGATAACTTCCAGCCATTCTTTGTTAATAAAAACCCATGGTTACGCAGGTGATCATCCGTGTTGGACACCGCAATATTAAACACGATTCGACGCCATAACTGAGCTAAATCAGCTGTGGTTTGTGCTCCACAATTGGAAATAAATTCAGCAATCTCTAAGTAGCTAGCACCTTGAGATTGTTCACCATCATAGTATTGAAGCTGTGTCATGGCCGACGAAAAATGCAGCCGCTTTTCACCGTCGCGGTCAAACCGTTTGGTTAAAAAGGTATGGTGCTGTGACGAAAATTGCCTAATCTCACTTGGAAACATGTCAACACCTGCTGCCAACGCCAATTCATAACAGACCATCTCCCACGCGCCCACATCATGGGTATCGTTTAAATTGGGAAACTTAGCAATCCACAAGTGGCCTTGTTCATCTGTGACACAAGCCTTGGGCCTTGCACCACCTAATGATGAGCCTGGAGAAATCAGCATTTTCAACCAGCGGTAATACTCGTCACTGTCGATGTTATCGTCTTTTTCAATCTGCATTGCTGCGTGCTCTAGCTCTCGCAAAGAAGCCATTGGCGGCGCAGCAAACTCAGAGTTGTCGTCCAAAAAAGCATCCGAACCTACTCGCTTAAATCGAATCCCCCCCATCCGATAAGAGTCGTGTACGCCCAGCAGGTAATCCAACTCGTTTAATCGACTTGTTGCTCGAATGCCTTTGCGCGCCTCAATCGCTGCACGCCGCTGCATTAAAATACGCCCCCATCTATCAGGCGATGAATCAAGAAATGCGCGAAAGTTTTTATCGGCTTCATCGTTATAGAGTTCACCGGAGTGAAGCGTCAGGATTGGATCAATTTGCAAGCGAAACGCTGAGGTTAAAAATGCTTTATCGTAGGCAAAACTAAACACGCCACCTCGGCTTGAATCACTGTAAGCAAGCAGCCCAATTAGCAAAGGCGCTTCAATTAGCTGCCAGTCGGCATAGACTTCGACGATTTCACGGCTCATTTTGAACCTTCCAGCAATTTTATGTTTTGCAGCTTGATACCCACTTCATCATGAGCGGCCATTTCTGCAAAGTTGCTTTCCATGCCAAGAACGGCCATGACTTTTAAGTAAGTGCCTATGGCAACACCCGGATCACCGGCGAAGACTTTATTCACAGTTTTATGATCAAAACCAGTACGTTCACACAGTAGCTTTTTTGTAAAACCACGTCGTTTCATCGCCAACAGCAAGTCTTCACCAAAATGCGTCAGGATTTTGCGCTGCTTTGGAAACAGTACATTGTGTAAGTCACGCTTAGCCATATCACCAACCAAAGGGACTATATTCCCACTATTTAACCGTTAATGGGAATATAGTCCAACTTTGAATCCGAAGCAACTCCAACAATTTACATGTGGGACTATATTCCCACTTTACTCAATATAATTGGATTTATATCCTACTTTTAGGTTTAGTTTGCGCGTTGGCCAAGGCGATGATGTGAATCCCTGAATGCCAAAGACCATCAAATTACACTTTTATGCGCATAAAAATGTAAAAATCCACACTTTTCTGCGCGTAAAAGTGTAGACTGAGTTATACTACAGGCAGTTAACAGTCTTAATTGGCGGGAAATGACAATGCAGCGCAACTTACTAAACGCCCTAATAGCATGGAAAAATCAACCGGTGCGCAAGCCATTATTGATCGATGGTGCAAGACAAACAGGTAAAACCTATCTGCTACAAGAGTTATTTGGGAACACCTTTGCCAACATCCTTCGTATCGACTTCCTTGAAAACCCTGCCTACAAAGAAGCGTTCGATGGCTCTCTGTCACCTGACGAGCTAGTAATGAACATTGAGTTGTTAACCAACCAAGCGTTCAACCCAGAAACCGATCTGCTGATATTAGATGAAATTGGCGAATGTGAACGTGCCGTTACCTCACTAAAGTACTTTGCTGAAAAAGCACCGTCCTATTTTGTCGCTGCCAGCGGCTCGAATATTGGTTTGCTCAACACCTTCCCTGTGGGCAAGGTAGAACAATACAATTTACGACCACTGACCTTCCAAGAATTTATTTACGCATCCAACGAGCAAGCGCTGATCAAAGCGTTTGATAGTCAAGCAAGCACACCGGCAGTACACACCAAATTGATGGACAAACTCACTGACTACTTTTTTACTGGTGGTATGCCGGAAGCCGTTTCTGCTTGGTATCAGTATAAGGATTCAAGCATTCTAGAGCGTGTTGAAAAAGTCACAAAAATTCATGCCGATTTAGTGGAAGGTTATCGCCGCGATTTTGGTAAGTACGCGGGCAAGGTCGACGCCACACTGATTGAATCGGTATTTAATAGCATTCCAGCCCAGCTATCACTTGTCAGCGATGAGTCGGTTAAACGCTTTAAATTTAAGCATGTGCATGAGCGTAAATCTCGTTATAGCGATTTTGAAACCGCGATCCATTGGCTTAACTGCTGCCGCTTAGCTTTGCCAAACTACCCTATTGAAGGATTGCCGAAATCTCCGTTAGCGGCCTATAAAAAAGAAAATATGGTGAAACTGTTTCTGTTTGATGTGGGCCTGCTTAATCATATGCTCGGCAGCAGTTATAAAGAAATTAAGCAACAAAACTATGAATACAAAGGTTATGTGGCTGAAAACTTTGTGCAACAAGAGCTCACTGCCATTGGCGTTGACCCAAGCTATTCATGGAATGACGCCCGCGCCGAAATCGAATTTATTTTGGCGACCGATGAAGGCGATATCGTCCCTGTGGAGGTCAAAAGTGGTAAACGTACAAGAGCAAAATCGTTGGCATCCTACGTTGAAAAATGTACTCCAAGTAAAACCTTTAAGTTAACGGGTACACAAGGCTCATCCGCATTAGAGCAAACCAATATCGTGATGCCTTTGTATTTCACGCAGTATTTACCACAGAGATGGTAAAAGCGCGTTGCTTAGACCCCGAGGTCTACACAAAGTGACTTCATAGGTAACAATTTGTAGACCTTTGGTGGGCTTACAACCTTTCAACCAACCCTCAATCGGTTATTTGCTAACGTCATTTGGCCAGCCTATCGCCTCATCGTTTAAAGCAAATCACTCAAGCGATTTAACAGTGCTTTACGGCTATTATTCGCCACAACAAAGCGCTTAAAGCGTTGTTCAAACGCCGCTTCATCAGCTTTGAACTGATAGGCCTCAAACAGCTGATGCAGATAGCGTGATGCCGCATCGTAACCACTGGCGCAAGTTCGATCCGCTTGCTCTTGTGATTGCTGCCAGTAGTGCTCACGTTGATTGTAGATATCCGTCAACGCTTTTTCTTTTTCCGCTTTTTCGATAGCTAATTTTTTTGCGAGTGCTGCGGCTTGCTCTTGCTGTAATTGACTTTGCGCTTGCTCAATGAAAGGAGAAATGACGGCGGAGGTTAACCAGTATTGATAGATCTCGTCTGTGTTGACAGGTTCTTTTCGCGTCAGCGCTAAGGCTTGGTGACGGGTTAGCTGGCCTTGCTCAAACAACGTGCGTAATAGCGTGTCTTTCTCTGCTTGCGAGAGATTATGGATCCACGCATCAAGCGTAAGCTGAGTTTGTTTGGCTTGGTGACTGGGTTGTTCGCTCAGCACCATGGCGAGCGCCTTAACCAATGCTAAGGGAATATCATACAGCGCAGCAAACGCCTGCTCCTCTTCACTGAGGTGCTCAAAATCGAATTGAATTAACGGCACTCGCTCAACGCCATCATTAAAATCAAACGCTTTGAGCCACATAAAGTACACAAGGCGCCAATCCCCTTGCATTAACCCGCCGCGTAAAGCGGCTAAATGCTGGAAAAAGTCGTCAGCATGCTCATCGTCAAAATACTCATCATACTCCTCAAGGGAAAAAATCAGCAACTGCCACTCATCGTTTTCGTGAACATGAAGTCCATCACTTGAAAAGCCAAGTAACGCATCTGGAAGCGTTCCTGCTGGTAGCTTGATGTATACATCGATTGAGCCCCAATCGGCATAGTAAAAACCGATATCAAAGTATTTTAACATCAGCTCAAAAGGCTCGGCCTTTAGATCACTGTAGGTGTAATACACCTGAAAGGCCGTGGCGCTGATCTCGGCACGGCTTGAAATGGCTCTGAGTGCTTGACGTGCTTTAGCATCTAAATACCCATCCAGACGCTCAAATTTATAGTATTGATATTCGCTCACGGTGACCTTGCTATTTATTTATTGTGAATTGAAAAGTTTGTTTTACTTTCATTGAAAAAGCGCTGCATTTGCCTGTTTGCGCTGATCCAATGTCTTAGCAATCGCAGACACTGCTGTTTTACTGATCCCTTGTTGCTTGGCAAGATACGTAAATTGGCTGATGGCTTCTGCGACTTCTTCAATAACTTGCTTTGCATCATGCCAATTCGCAAAGCCAGCACTAGTAGCAAGTTTTTGCATCACCTTAAGCGATGGCGCTTTGCCATAACCGCCGAAAGCAGTGGCGTGTTCGTTGAATGGATGCGGGCTGTAGGTAACATCGTAAAAAGGTGCAGGGTTCCATTGACCGTCATCCGCTTGCAAAAACGCCCAGTTTTTACTGTGGTCGTCTTGATTAGACGACAGCAGGTTAAAAACGGCACGGCGAAATTGCAGCTGCCCAGCAGCGGGGGATTTACACAACTGACGGCTGGCTTTGATCAAGTCAATATAATCTAAACTTGGCGTTCGAAAGTCTGCATCCAGCAGCCCGCAAGCGCTGTGCATATGCAATCGACCTGAACTGCGCTTGCTGCCTAAGTCGGCCTGTTCAGTGACATAATCAAAACGCTTAAGCGCCAACCAGGCAGGCGCACCGCTTGTAGTTGGTGCTTCAATGAGTTGCCATTGCGGCGGTTGACATTTAGCAAGCTCGGCCATTTGTAAATAAACCGCCTCGCACAAACCTTCTTCATGGCCGAGCGCGAGATTTTTAGAAGTAAATTTAATCAGCCATGCTTCATCACCAGGCTTGGCAAAGGTTCGACAATGCTGAGTTTCCCCAGCAGGCATATAAATTTGTGCCTTAGGCCTTGCTCCACCCGAACTACCACCGGCGACTAATGCGGCCAACACCTGTTGCGTATGCCCATCTAACTCATCGTGATTATCATCCATAAAATCTGACATCGATGAATCGAACAGCGTTTGTGCTTCTAAGCCTAACGTCGCTAAATCAATATCCGCGTGCGTGGTGGCTGAAAACTCAGACACCGGAGAAAAAGACAATGCTCCCATGCCTTTATCACCGACAAAGGCCAGTCTATCCATCGCCGTTAATTGATTAGGTAGGATGCCCTTTTGCCGGAAAATACGATCTTGCAACAGCATGCCCCAGCCATCGGGCAAACAATCTCCAAATACGCCATGTACACCTTGGTGCGGCGCTTTAGGTGCGGCTTGAACTTGCGTATTCGCTTGCAAGGTAAACGGTGATAAATTGCCAAACTGCTGCAAATAGCTGTCTGCATACTGAAAAAAAACGCCTTGCCGATTCTGCGCCAAGACTCCAACTGATATCTGCTCACCTGAGCTTAACGTACGAGTTACGGCGAGTTTTTGAATGGGTTTAAAACTCATCTTTTAACACCTCATCAATGCTAGTGGGCATAGTGGTGCGCTCTTTGTTAGGTTGCGTGAGCTGATAAAGCCTATCTAGCGAATCAAGGGTCTGCCATAGCAACAGCAATTGGCGAAATGAAATTTGCCCAGTTAGCTCAAATTTCTTAATGGTGGCCGCAGGTACACAGCTTCGCTCAGCAAGCGCCGCTCGTGACAGCTTTGCCTGCTTTCGTAACTCACGTAAATAAGCCGCATAGGCTTGGCTTACATCGGTATCATCAAGTAAGGTAAAATTCATCCGCAAAGACCGAGTGGATACAGTTATATCCATTATAGCGAAATAAAACAGAAATTGGATACTATTGCATCCACTAACGGATGAGGTGTTGAAAAATCACTCGATAAAGCCCTTCAAAACTGCTATGTTTTAGCTCTAACAGCAGCATAAAAACGGCACTGTTTTTCCGTAGTTTTAGCCAAGAAGCACCACTAAGATTTAGTAAAAGCCATAAGCAAGTGGTGGGCAGTTTGGTGGGCAAACAGGCATTTCTGAACGGTTTCTTTTCGATAACTCATTGAGTTTGTTAGGGTCTAGACCGCTACTCAATGAGCAAATTCAGAATATTGAATAAGCACGCTTTACAGCATTTTTATAAGACCCAGCACCTGCTGGGTCTTTTTTTCATGAGGCTAAAAGCAGGCAAACTTGAGCACTTTTAGCGAAATAAAGTACAATAGATGAATTAAAGGCTTGGATTAGTGATAGTCCGAGCCTGTTTATTTTTTATTAGAGACAAATCATGGCGCAAACTCGCGGAAATTTATTTATCTTGTCAGCTCCATCAGGGGCTGGTAAATCAAGCTTAATTGGTGCTTTATTAAAGAAACACGGCGATATGAAAGTATCGGTTTCGCACACCACTCGCTCACCTCGTCCGGGTGAAGAAAACGGTGTGCACTATCATTTTGTGTCTGTGGATGACTTCAAAGCGCTAATTGAGAAAAATGACTTTTTTGAATGGGCGCAAGTTTTTGATAACTACTATGGTACGTCTAAGCAAGCAATCGAAAGCCAACTTGCTGCAGGTATTGATGTATTTTTAGATATTGATTGGCAAGGTGCTCAGCAAATTCGTAAATTAGTAGATGATGTTGAGACTATCTTCATACTTCCACCATCAAAAGAAGAACTAGAATCACGTTTAAATAACCGTGGTCAAGACTCTGCTGAGGTAATCGCAGGAAGAATGGCGAAAGCACAATCAGAAACATCACACTATAATGAGTATGACTATGTTGTTGTGAACGATGACTTTGATACTGCGCTTGCTGAAATCGAAACCATTGTCATGGCTAAACGTTTATCGTTAAAAAGCCAAACTTTGCGCCATCAGGCGTTATTAGAGAACTTACTTAAATAATACTTTTAAGAATAAGATAAAAATTAACCACAAGCTATTGGCGAATTTAACTTGGTACAGTAAACTACGCCTTTGCTTAAGAATTTATTTGGAGTGCTGAGATGGCTCGCGTAACTGTTGAAGATGCAGTAGATGCAATTGGTAATCGTTTTGACTTAATTTTAGTTGCGGCTCGTCGTGCCCGCCAAATCGCGGTTGGTGGTAAAGATCCACTCGTTGATGCTGAAAATGACAAACCAACGGTTATTGCTTTACGTGAAATTGAGAAAGGGCTAGTTGATAGCTCTTCTATGGACTTAATTGATCGTGAAGAACAACAACATCAAGAAGCAGCAGAAATGGCTGCTGTGGCTGCTATCGTAGGTGGCAACCAGTAATCAAGCTCCCCGCTTTGATTTAGCTATACGGCTAGTATTTCTACACTAGCCGTTGGCAAGCCCTTCTTTTCATCGTATATTCTATTCATACCGTTACCGATTTACTTCATTTGCGCATTGGAGTGTGACTTTGTATCTATTCGAAGGCCTCAAAAAGAAAATATCCGAATACTTACCACCAGCAGAGATTGAGCTGGTACAAAAAGCATACGTGGTAGCTCGCGAAGCCCACGAAGGCCAAACTCGCTCAAGTGGCGAGCCTTATATCACCCACCCTGTCGAAGTGACACAAGTACTCGCTGGCATGCACCTAGATCACGAAACGCTGATGGCTGCCCTGATGCATGACGTGATTGAAGACACCGACTTTAGCCAACAAGACTTAGCTGAAATTTTTGGCGACACAGTTGCTGAGCTTGTTGAAGGGGTGAGTAAGCTAGATAAACTTAGCTTTAAAGATAAAAAAGAATTCCAAGCCGAAAACTATCGAAAAATGATCATGGCGATGACCCAAGATATTCGCGTGATCTTAATAAAACTGGCTGATAGAACCCATAACATGCGCACCTTAGGCGCGCTGCGTCCAGATAAACGCCGCCGAATTGCCCGTGAAACGCTAGAGATTTATGCACCAATTGCGAACCGCCTAGGTATTCATGATATTAAAAATGAATTAGAAGATTTAGGTTTTCAAGCCCTTTACCCTATGCGTCATCGCGCATTAAGATCAGAAGTCGTCAAAGCACGTGGTAACCGAAAAGAAGTTATCAGTAATATTAAAACTGAAATTGAAGCGCGCTTAGAAGAATCTGGCATCGAAGCGACTATATCTGGCCGTGAAAAACACCTATATAGTATTTATAAGAAAATGCTCAATAAAGAGCTGTCGTTTAACGAAGTAATGGATATCTACGCATTCCGTATCAATGTTGATAATATGGATACCTGTTACCGCGTATTAGGTGTTGCTCATAACCTTTACAAGCCAATCGAAACCCGTTTTAAAGATTATATTGCAGTACCAAAAACTAATGGCTATCAGTCACTTCATACCTCACTAGTTGGCCCTCATGGTATTCCTGTAGAGATTCAAATCCGTACCCACGATATGGATCACATGGCAGACAAAGGGGTTGCTGCTCACTGGATGTATAAAAAAGCCGGTGATAATGCAGGTAATACAGCACAGCAGCGTGCTCGCCAATGGATGCAAAGCTTATTGGAACTTCAACAAAGTGCAGGCTCATCTTTTGAGTTTGTTGAAAACGTTAAAACAGAGCTGTTCCCTGAAGAGATTTATGTATTCACGCCAGATGGCCGTATAGTTGAGCTCCCTATGGGCGCAACAGCTGTCGACTTTGCGTACGCAGTGCATACTGATGTTGGTAATACTTGTGTGGGTGCACGTGTTAATCGTAAACCTCACCCTCTGAGCAAGCCTCTTGATACAGGACAAACGGTCGAAATCATCACCAGCTCAGGCGCACACCCGAATGCAACTTGGTTAAACTTTGTTGTTACAGGTAAAGCGCGTTTAGGTATTCGCAATTACCTGAAGAGTCAGCAGCATGAAGAAGCAATGTTGCTCGGTAGACGTTTACTCGACTCAGCTCTAGGTGAAACCAAACTGGATGATATTCCAGATGAAAACATTCGCCGAGTACTTCAAGAGCATGAACTAAATACAGTGCTTGAGCTATTAGTTGAAATTGGTTCTGGTAACTTAATGAGTGTGCTGATAGCGAAACGCTTGATGCAAGTTGATGCCGGCGATCTTGATGACCTAGCGCAAAAAGCAAAAGCAACCATCATCGGCACTGAAGGCATGTTGGTTAACTACTCTAAATGCTGCCGCCCAGTGCCTGGCGACGCTATAACAGCTTATATTAGCCAAGGTAAAGGCCTTACTGTCCACCGCCAAGAATGTAAAAATATTCGTGGTTGGGAAAAAGAGCGCTCAAAATACCTGGTTGTAAAATGGGACGATAACCCAGAGAAAGAATATATTGCAGCCCTTCGTATTGAGATTATCAACCACCAAGGTGCGCTAGCTAAATTAACCAATGTTGTTGCCTCAACCCAAGCCAACATTGTTGAGATAGCGACTGACGAAAAAGAAAGTAATTTATACATGATAGATTTAGGCATCACGGTAAAAAACCGCGTTCATGTTGCTAATATTATGCGCCGCATTCGCGTTATGCCTGATGTGCAAAGAGTCTATCGTAAAAAGTAACAAGGATAATCATGAACAAATCTTTTATTTCTACTGATAATGCACCTGCTGCTATCGGTACTTATAGTCAAGCTGTTAAAGTAGGCACGGCTGTTTATTTATCAGGTCAAATTCCACTTGTACCAGAAACAATGGAAGTTATCTCTGAAGATTTTACTGAACAAACCCACCAAGTATTCAAAAACCTAACAGCTGTTTGCCAAGCTGCTGGCGGTCAAATTCAAGACATGGTGAAAGTAAATATCTTTTTAACTGACTTATCTAACTTCGCTATCGTTAACGAAGTAATGAGTCAGTACTTTAAGCAGCCATACCCTGCTCGCGCAGCAATTGGCGTACGTGCGTTACCAAAAGGCGTTCAAGTTGAGATTGACGGTATCATGGAGCTACCGTCAACAAACTAATAGCTCCTTGCCAGCAACGCAATGTTGCTGGCGCTATTTTAGAAAAACTTACCACTTTCCTCATCCGAAATTCTTGACTCATAAGCAATTCTCTAGCACTCTGTTGTTATAATTAATAAAACCTTTAGCTAGAGTAGTAAAAAAGGATTACAAGTGTTTAAGCTCGCTCACAACGGCAACGTTTTATTAGATGTTCATGAAAACTCGCCTCCTAGTGCTGCGTTTATTATCGAAGCATTAGAAAAGTCACCATTTTGTGAATGCAGAGTGGATCATGAAGCTATCAATAATTTCTTCAAAAGTGACTCTAATGAGCGCATGCTTGTGGTCGCTTCTAAACATGATGCAAGCTTAGTTGTAACTTTGAGCGATGATAAAATGCTGGCTACAGGCGAGCTAACCGTCGCTGAAGGCGGTAAAGTAATGAGCCTTGAAGAAGCGAAGAAAGAGCTTATCAAAGCTGGGGTAGCCCGAGGTTACAAACAAACCTTTTTAGAACAATTACTACAGAAGCAATTTGAATTACCCGCAGGAGAAGTAGCTAAAGGGGTGCTAGCAAAAGGTCGCTTGCCTATTGATGGTCAACCATCCAAATTTGTACCACAAGTTGAGACCTTAAAAGATCGCCTAAAAAAACCAAAGCTACGAGAGGATGGCACTGCCGATATGCGTGACTTTGGTAAATTAGCTAGCGTAGAGCCTGGCGTATTACTAGTTAAACAAATTCCGGCAACTCCTGGTAAAGAAGGCTTTACTGTCACCGGTGATGTACTGCCAGCCAAACCAGGTGAGAGCAGTACATTAGTTGCTGGTGAAGGTACCGAAATATCTAAAAATAATCCACTTGAACTCATTTCTGTCATTGCCGGTGTCCCTGTTGATATTGCCAATGGCATGCGTGTTGATGATATTTTTACTATTGCCGATGTAAACGTAAAAAGTGGTCACGTAGACTTTGAAGGCAGCGTCATTGTTACTCATAACGTTGAACCAGGCATGCGTATTAATGCCAAAGGCGATATAACTGTTATGGGTACTGTAGAGTCTGGTCATTTATCAGCGGCTGGCGATATCACCATAAAACAAGGCGTGATTGGCCACCAGCTCGAAGATAAAAAGTTATCATGTAATATCATCAGCCAAGGTGACATTCACTTATCACATGGTCAATACTGCTATCTTGAAGCCAATAATATTCTCATTGAGCGCCAAGCCAGCCATTGTACGATGAAAGCCACTAAGCTGTTGCAAATAGGCCAAGAAGATAATCCGCAAGGCAAGCTATTCGGCGGAGAAATCTTAGATGCACAAATGATTATTGCTGGCGAAATTGGCAATGAATCGGGTGCTAAAATGGTGATTAACTTAGCCGCTTCAGGTGCTGATGTAACCGCGCAAACAGATCAGTGCTTAAAAGACTTAGCACAAACAGATGCGCAACTTGATACCTTACAAACTGCTATTGAAAAGGCAGATCAAGTAAAAGATGCCGAAAAGAAAAAGCAATTACTCGCAAAAATTGGTGCCACACAAATGCACTATTGCGAGCAAGCTGAAACTCTTGAGAAAAAGCTATCAAGCTTAGAGCATCATTTGCATGATTTACTGGAAGATGCGCAGTTAGTAGTTAATAAAAAACTACACTCCGGCGTCGAAATTCATATTTTCGAAAAAGTACTTTTAACTAACCGCCAATATCCACCTTGCAAAGTGAAGCTCGAAGAAAACAAGGTCGAGGTTGAGTTTAAAACTAGTTAATAAAAAAGAGGCTTAAAGCCTCTTTTTACCAGGGTCTTTAAATCTTAATTTAAAGAATTCCTTCCACTTGCTGTTTTAGCTGCTCAGGCCAAACACCTACTTGTACTTGCCCGATATGCTGTTTTTGTAACAGCAACATAGCGAGTCGTGATTGACCAATACCACCACCTATCGTTTGCGGAAACTTCTTCGCGAGTAGCTGTTTATGCCAATCAAACTCTAAACGAGCTTGGTCGCCTGTAATCGCTAATTGAGTAGCTAAGGCATCAGGACTTACTCGAATCCCCATTGAAGAGATTTCAAATGCATCTTCAAGCACTGGGTTCCAAACTAAAATATCACCGTTTAAGCCTGCAAATTTACTACAGGTTTGTGTTGACCAATCGTCATAATCTGGCGCTCGTACGTCATGAATTTTACCATCGGCAAGTGTGCCGCCTATACCAATTAAAAATACCGCACCGTATTCTTGTGCGACCGCTTTTTCACGTTGTTTCGCTGTAAAGTCAGGATACATCTGACGTAGCTGTTCACTGTGTACAAAGGTGATTTGCTCAGGCAAAAACGAGGTTAAATCAAACTCACTAGCCACAAAGCGTTCGGTTGCTTTAATCGCCTGATAAAGCGATGTTACGGTTTCTTTTAGTTTGTCTAAGGTACGCTCTGTACTCTCGCAAATCACTTTTTCCCAATCCCATTGGTCAACATACACCGAGTGGATTGGGCTTAAAGATTCTTCATCAGGGCGAAGCGCTTTCATATGCGTATAAAGTCCTTCACCTACCGAAAAATCGTAATCAGCCAAGGTCTTACGTTTCCACTTTGCTAAAGAGTGGACCACTTCAAATTGGCTACCCGGAATTGTTTTCACTGCTACCGATACAGCATTTTCAGTACCGCTTAAGTTATCTTGAATACCATCGCCTACTTTTGCCAAGATCGGCGCTTGTACTTCAACTAACCCTAATTGTTGTTCTAATTGGCTTGAAAAAAACTGTTTTACTTTACTAATTTGCTGCTGTTGCTGCAGGTAGTGTGAACTCATAATAATTGGCCTCATTCCCAGTTATTGTTACTTGCTTAATTAGAGAAACCCGCTGCTTGGCTCCTCCTGTTAAAGCAATCCTCAACCAAACAAAGATTATTTTCAATAACCCGCAATAAAAAGAACTTAACATTGAAATATTCATAAAAATAATGCTATAAAAATTATTGATTCAACAATTAACACTAAGAAATACCATGGAAAATTATCAAATCGATAATCTCGATAAAAACATCCTTAACGCTTTAATGGAAAATGCCCGAACAGCGTATGCAGAACTTGCTAAACGCTTTGCTGTAAGTGCCGGCACCATTCATGTTAGGGTCGAAAAGATGAAACAAGCGGGTATTATTACAGGTACCCAAGTCAGTATTGATGCCAAACAGCTTGGTTACGATGTTTGCTGCTTTATTGGCATTAATCTCAATAATGCCCGTGATTACCCGCAAACTTTACTGCATTTAAAAGAGCTAGAAGAGGTTGTCGAAGCCTATTACACCACAGGTAATTACAGTATATTTATCAAAGTGATGGCGCGCTCAATTGATCATCTACAAGATGTGTTAATTAACAAAATACAAGCCATCGAAGCTATTCAATCAACAGAAACGCTGATCTCATTACAAAACCCAATTAGCCGAGCTGTTGTTCCCTAGGGTATAATCAGCGCCAATTAGAATCCGTCAACGAGCACACAACTATGGATACAACTCGCTTTGAGCGTGTTAAGCGCGTATTAGATCGCCGCCAAACGGACCTAACGGTTTGTTTAGAAGAAGTACACAAGCATCATAATTTATCTGCTATTGCCCGCACAGCAGACGCAACGGGCTGCCATCACGTACATGCTGTATGGCCAGAGAATCAAAAATGGTTAACCAACAATACCTCAGGCGGTAGTAAGAACTGGCTAGAAACCCACTTACATCGTGATATCGATGAGGCCGTTGCCATGATGCGTGCTCACAACCCTGAAGTACAAATTTTAGCAACTCACTTAACAGATGATGCAGTCGACTTTCGCGAAATCGACTACACCAAACCAACAGCTGTCATTGTTGGCCAAGAACGAGACGGTATTTCATCACGCGCCCTCGCGCACGCTGATAAAAACATCATCATCCCAATGCAAGGAATGGTGCAGTCTCTTAATGTATCCGTAGCAGCAGCGCTTATTCTATTTGAAGCACAGCGCCAAAGGGAAGAAGCTGGGCTTTACAACCGAGATATGCTTGATGCCAGAATTAAGCATCGTATCTTGTTTGAAGGCTGCCACCCTATTATTGCAGAACAATGCCGCGAAAAAGAGCTGCCGTACCCTGAGCTTGATGAAAATGGTGATATTGTTGCTGATGAAACGTTCTGGAACATTTTAAAACACACGCAACCGCTTGAAGCTACTAACGAGTGCAAGTAAACTGAAAAACAGTCTACTAATTAATAATTTGAGTCACTTTTGAGTCATCCTAGCTTAGCGTTATACCCAATTACAGAATTAAAAGGCGTCGGCCCGAAAATGGCCGAGCGTCTTGCTAAGCTAAATATTGAGACGGTGCAAGACATGCTGTTTCATTTGCCTCACCGCTATGAAGACCGCACCCGCATTCACCCAATCTGCGAACTCCAACCTCATAGTCATGTTAGTGTTGAAGCCACGATTGAAACCAGCCAAATCACCTTTGGTAAAAGACGCATGCTGGTTTGCCAAGTCAATGATGGTACAGGCCGTTTAACACTCAGGTTTTTTAACTTTAGTGCGGCTCAAAAAAACGCTTTAAGTACAGGTAAAATCATTCGCTGCTTTGGTGAGATCCGCCGTGGTCGTGTTGGTTATGAAATGACACACCCAGAATACAGCTTATCGGATACCCCATCTGAGCAACCAACGAACACAACGCTGACACCAGTATACCCAGTTACTGAAGGTCTTAAGCAGTTATCTATTCGTGCACTTAGCGATCAGGCGCTTGCTCTATTACGTAAATACCCAGTAGAAGAACTACTGCCAGAGCAGTTTCAGGCAACTGGAATGCGCTTAGCCGATGCTTTAATGACTTTACATCGCCCACAAAACGATATTGATTTAACAGCTCTAGAGCAAGGTATGCACCCTGCCCAACAACGTTTAGTCTTTGAAGAGTTACTAGCCCAAAACTTAAGCCTATTAAAGCTGCGGCAAAAAGGGCAAACCGTAAAAGCAGTTGCATTAAAGCCTCATAATCAGCTTGAGCAGCAATTTTTAGCTAATTTAGCCTTTAGCCCAACCAATGCACAAAGTCGTGTCGTGGCAGAAATAAAAGGTGACTTGCAGCACCCATTTCCAATGATGCGCTTAGTGCAAGGCGATGTAGGCTCTGGTAAAACCTTAGTCGCAGCGCTCAGCGCACTGACCGCGATAAGCGAAGGGTACCAAGTAGCTTTAATGGCACCTACTGAGATTTTATCAGAGCAACATGGCATCAACTTTAGCCAATGGTTTAATCAATTAGGAATTGAAGTCGCTTGGTTAGGTGGCAAAAGTAAAGGTAAAGAGCGCGCAACGACTCTTGAAAAAATTGCCTCAGGGGAAGCGCAAATGATTGTTGGCACCCATGCATTATTCCAAGAGCAGGTTGAGTTTAACAACCTGGTATTAATTATTATTGATGAGCAACATCGCTTTGGTGTTCATCAGCGCTTATCACTGCGTGAAAAAGGCCGCTTTGGTGACTGTTATCCACACCAATTAGTAATGACTGCAACACCTATCCCGCGAACCTTAGCAATGACGGCCTATGCAGACTTAGAAACCTCAGTGATTGATGAGTTACCACCTGGTAGAACGCCTATTACCACAGTGGCTATTCCTGATACCCGTCGCGACGAAATTATCCAGCGCGTTAGAACAGCCTGCACAGAGCAAGGTCGGCAAGTGTATTGGGTTTGCACCCTGATTGATGAATCTGAAGTTCTGCAATGCCAAGCCGCCGAAGATAGCGCTGAGCAATTAAAAGCAGCATTGCCAGAATTAAACGTTGGCTTAGTGCATGGCCGGATGAAAGCCGCAGAAAAACAAGCCATTATGAGTGAGTTTAAAGCCGGGAATATTCATGTACTCGTTGCCACAACAGTGATTGAAGTGGGTGTTGATGTGCCCAATGCCAGCCTTATTATTATAGAGAATCCTGAGCGGCTAGGGCTCGCACAACTCCACCAGCTACGTGGCCGTGTTGGTCGAGGAGCTACAGCGTCACACTGTGTTTTACTTTATCATGCGCCATTATCAGCGACGGCTCAAAAACGCTTAGGTGTGCTGCGTGAAAGTAATGATGGCTTTGTTATCGCTGAGCGAGATCTCGAAATTCGTGGCCCAGGTGAAGTACTTGGCACCAAACAAACTGGCTTAGCTGAATTTAAAATTGCCGACCTCAACCGCGATAAACAAACACTCAATCATGTTAGACCAATAGCCTTCAAAATTTTAAACGACTACCCAGAACTAACCGATAAATTGATTCAGCGCTGGCTTGCTGGCAAATCAAACTACGCACAAGCTTAACCATTCAAGCAAGCTAACTACGGTAAAAATTTTATTTCTAGAGCAATAAAAAAGCCCAGCTAATTAACTGGGCTGACAAGTTAGAGAGTTATCCCAGTGTTGGGTTAGAACTTATATTCAATACCAACACCTAAGTAATCTTGGTCAACTTGATTGTCTGTATCAAACGTCGAGTAGAAACCAAATACTTTAGTATTTTTGCTTAGCTTGTGATCAACACCTGCAGAAATAGCTGTTTTCTTATCGCCTTCATCAAAGTCAATTACTTGGTACTGTACTTTGAAAGTGTTGCTATTCATTTGGTAAGCAGCATTTACTAAGTAACCATCAGCTTCTGCACTACCATCCACTTTTTCTTGTGTTTGGTACATAGCACCTAGTTTGAAGTCACCTAGTTTACCTTGTACTGTTGCACGAACAATGTCGTAGCCTTTTACTTCGCTGTCAGCTGCAACTGATGCATAAAGTTTGCTTTCTTTAAGTTTTGCATCGCCGTAAGTTAGCGCTACTGAGTAACCATCATCAGCATCTACATCATCTTCAGCTACATAAGTTGCTAATACTTTGAAGCCACTGAAGTCTTTAGAAGCATAAGAAATTGTGTCGCCTAAACGGTTTTCACCTTTAAATGCGTTCTTGATATCTCCTTCAAGGTCATTGAATAAATCAACTTTACCTTGAGATTGCTTCATTGCTGTATCGTTACGGCCGATAACAACTTGACCAAAGCTACCTTTCACACCCACATATTGGTTACGAGCAGTAATGTTATCGTCATTGTCGCCTTTTGAATCAGCGTCAGATACGTCTACACCAAACTCAAATTTATAAACAGCTTCTAGGCCTTCAGAAATTTTTTCTGAACCTTTTAACCCAAAACGTGAGTTATTGCTTTTAATTTCAGTGAAAGACCCTTCGCCATCATCTGATGATTGAACAGTCACGTTTGCTTTACCATATACATCTACATCAGCTAATGCAGAAAAAGATAAACCACCAAATAAAGCTAGGAATAAGCTAGACTTTGCAAATTTCATGTCGTTTCCTCAATAATCGCAACAAAAAACACATACTGTGTTTCAATGCGCGCAGTGTGACAGCAAAAAATGACAAAAAGATGACAATTGAAACAAAAACGTCAATTTACCTTCATAAAATATAATTATTTCTGAAATAAAAACGTAACCTACTGTTGCGGCATTAAATTTTTATAAAAGCTAAGTTAAATTAATTTTAAGCCTTTATTTGCAGCTCAGTTAATAATGTCACTAATTTCTCTAATAGAGGGGTTTGTTCATTATCTCTGTGGTAAGCAACAAATACATCTCGCGAGGTATGTGCAACATCTTCAACATGATAAAGCTCACCAGATTTAAGCTGCTCTTCGACTAATAATTGTGGAATGAAGGCACTGCCGCCGCATTTTAATATTAAATCGAGTGCAATACGCCCGGTGCTGGTTCTGAAATAAGGGGGAGCATGGCCATTAAACTCTCGGGCATGCCATAACGAAAAGGTTGTTCCCCAATCAACATAAACATATTGATTATCGAAAAAGTTTTCGCTGTTTGCAGTTTCAAAAGCGCTCACAGGAATAATAGGGAGTTCACAAATTCGTTGAACAATCAGCTCATCAACTTTAGGGGGATCAAATAATACCGCTAGATCTAATGTACGTTCAAGCAATAAGCGAGTACTCTCTTGCTGTGCTTTTACTTCAGCGACTAGCGATACACCCGGCATAGCAGAAACAATGTTTGTAATACCAAACTGCAAAAAAGCATCCCATATATTAGGTGTGCCCGCTAAACTAATTTGTTTATGCATATTATCAGCAAGCGCCACATCAACTTTTGCTCGTTGCATCCCCGTTATGATCATTTGTGCGTGTGGCAGTAATCGCTCACCCGGTGCCGTTAACTGAATGTTGTTTCGTTGACGAATAAATAAGTTAACGCCTAAACCTTGCTCTAATTGTCGGATCCGAAAACTTACCGCAGACTGTGTAATATATAAATTTTCAGCTGCTTTACCAAAATGGCGCGTACGAACCACTTCAACAAAAGTCTTCAATAAATCGATATCCATTTTTTACCCTTACGATAAAAATAATTTGTTTAATAAAATCGACAACTTGATCCATACTCCAGCAAGAAAATAGGGCATGAGGATAAAGCCATGAGCAATGACATTTCATCACTTCGTCAAGCATTTGCAAGCCAACGTCAATTCTATGATGATCAAAATTTCCCACGCGGTTTTGGTCGTAGTGGTCACTTCACTTTGCTAGAAGCCGACATTCTCGAGCAGCATGGTGTTGTTCTAAAGGGTTTATACAACAAAACCCTAGAACCACAAAATGAATTTCAAACTCAATTTGTACAAGTTGTTACCGGTAACCTTGAAGCGACCAATCCAATTGAGCGCGCTTGGATCAAATACCTTAAGCAAACAACCTGCAAAACTAAGTTTCATACCTTATTTGGGCGCTCTCGTATTGCGAGCCCAACAACACAAAGTGTTGAATATTATTCTGAGTCAGATAGCCTATAACAATTTGCTTTTTTACCCTTTTAGGGTTAAAACTTGTAATAACTTTTGTTTCGCCAGTAAGTTATTTCAAGGCAAGTTGTGACTCGAAGAATATTAATAATTGAAGATACGCCAACCATTGCGCGAGTGCAAAAGCACATCGCGCAAAAAGTTGGCTATGAAGCCGACATTGCTGGTAACTTAGCTGAGGCAAAAGAGCTTATTAGCAAGCACAGTTACTTTTGTGCAGTAGTAGACTTTATTCTGCCTGACGCACCAACCGGAGAAGCAGTTCCCTGTACTATCGCTGCCGACATTCCCACCATTGTAATGACCGGCAATCTTGACGAAACAACACGTAATATCGTTGAAAAACATCCCATCATTGATTACATCACCAAAGAAAATAAACAAGCCTATCAATACTTAGAAAAACAACTTGCTCGATTACCTCGTAATGAGCAAATATTGGTATTAGTGGTCGATGATTCAGCGGCAACACGCCACCATATTTGTAACTTATTAACTCGTCACAAATACCAAACCATTGAAGCTGTTGATGGTGTTGATGCTTTAAAAGTACTGGCTGAAAACCCAAAAATATCGGTGATCATTACCGATAACGAAATGCCGAATATGAATGGGGATGAGCTCTGTGTTGAAATTCGCCGTTTATATTCTAACGATGAAAAAGCCATAATCGGCATTTCTGCACTCGATACTCTGCATTTATCAACGCGCTTTTTAAAATCTGGCGCTGACGATTACCTTCGCAAGCCATTTAATAATGAAGAGTTCTATTGTCGGCTAAGCCAAAACGTCGACATGCTTGAAAACATTAAAACAATTCGTTTGCAGGCAAACACTGATTACCTCACTAAACTCCCTAATCGCCGCTATTTCTTCGGTGAAGCAAACAATCACCTAAAAGCTGCAAAAATGTCAGATACCTCAGTCTCTTTAGCCATGATTGATATTGACCACTTTAAATCAATTAACGATAACTATGGTCATGATGCAGGTGATGAAGTACTTAAAGGTTTATCACAATGTATGGCGAAGTATTTTGGAGATAATTTAGTAGGCCGCTTCGGTGGTGAAGAATTTGCGGTGTACTTTGCGGATCAAGATCCACAAGAATCGTTACAGCGTTTAGAAAAATTCCGTTTGTTTGTCGAAAAACACAGCTCTGAATTTAGCAAAGACCACATCAAGTTTACGCTGTCGATTGGTTTTCATAATGGGCCCATTTATAGTTTGGATGAACTAATAAAACAGGCCGATTTAAAGCTTTATCAAGCAAAAGACTCTGGCCGCAACAAATTAGTAAGCTAAGCCTATACAGGCTTAGTCACTGCCTCTAACTGCGCTTTGCGTTGCTTTCGACTTTGACGATACGAATCCCAGCTGAATAATGCTAAAGCACTCCAAATACACGCAAAAGTCACCACACGCTCAGCATCAAATACTTCACCGTAAAACGCCACGGCAAGCATAAACATTAAACTTGGGCCTATGTACTGAAAGAAGCCAAGCGTACTGTATTGCAGGCGCTTTGCGGCACCGGTAAAACATAACAGTGGTAAAGTTGTCACCACACCGGCACTAATGAGTAATAAGTTAATGTGCCAATCATTTGCAGTTAAATCAGAGCTTGCTGATGGCGCCATCAACCACCAATAAATAAGTGCAACAGGTAATAAAATAAGCGCTTCGAGCAATAATCCTGGTAATGACTCGATTGGTAACTTTTTACGTAATAGACCATAAATAGCAAACGAGCTAGCCAGCGAGAAAGCAACTACGGGGAATGAACCAAAGCTCACAAGCTGTAGCAACACACCACAAAGCGCTAGACCAACCGCAACACCTTGCCATTTACGCAGCCGCTCACCTAAAAACAACATACCCAATAACACATTGAGTAATGGATTTATGTAATAACCTAAACTGGCATCAAGCATATGATTATTGTTCACTGCCCAAATAAATAAGCCCCAGTTAAAGCCTAGTAAGCTTGCTGTTATCACCAACATCAATAGTAATTTAGGCTGTCCAAGAACCACACGAATACGCTGCCATTGATGACGAGCAGCAATGATAAGAAGTAAAAACAACACCGACCAAATAACACGGTGCATTAAGATTTCAAAAGCAGAAATCTGCTGTAGAAACTTAAAGTAAATGGGCGCAAGACCCCACATAAAAAAGGCTAAACAAGCGAAAATGACGCCTTTTCGCTGCTCAATGTTGGTAGGCATAAGTTTGGCTTTATAGTTTAAAAACCTTATTTTACGCCCCCTCAGCAGTGACGCAACCAAAACGCGCTAAATAAACCCATGTATTTACTTCTTAAAAGGGACTGCCATTGTTGCAAAGTAACGCCTTGATATTAAGCACCTGTGAAACGCTGAATTCTGCATTTTAAGGTCGTTTGGGTATATTGCTAAAGACATCGCAATAAAAAACCACTAAAATGCTCGGCGATGAATACCAATACCGCAACGTCCAACACACCCGTTCGATCACCACAAGCCGTACTCAAACAAGTGTTTGGTTACAAGGATTTTCGTGATGGCCAAGAAGCGATTATAGCCGCTGCGCTAGACGGACAAGACTCGCTTGTACTCCTACCAACTGGTGGGGGCAAATCATTGTGCTATCAAGTGCCTGCTTTGATCCTCGATGGTGTGACTGTGGTTATCTCGCCGCTTATTTCCTTGATGCAAGACCAAGTAGCCCAACTAAGAGCACTCGGCGTACAAGCGGCATACATCAATAACAGCCTGCCTTTTGAAGAGCAACAAGCTGTCTATCAACAATTGCACTACGGGCAAATTAAGCTGTTGTATGTAGCACCTGAAAAAGTACTGCAACACGAATTTTTAGAGCGTTTAAGTCATTTAAAACTCGCACTCTTTGCGATTGATGAAGCTCACTGTGTGTCGCATTGGGGTCATGACTTTAGACCGCATTACTGTAGACTCAACGAATTAAAGCAACGCTTTACACATGTGCCTATGATGGCACTTACAGCAACGGCAGATAAAGCAACCCGTTACGATATTATTGAACAACTTCAGCTTAACCACCCTTACGTGCATACTGGTAGCTTCGATAGACCTAACATTCGTTACACCATAGAAGAAAAATTCAAACCTATGGTGCAACTACTTCGTTATTTAAAAGAACAGCAAAATCAAAGTGGTATTATTTATTGCACCAGCCGTAAACGGGTTGATGATGTAGCCGAAAAACTTGCTGATGCAGGATTTAATGCCGCAGCCTACCATGCAGGTATGAGTAACGAGCAACGCCAATTTGTGCAATCAGGCTTTGCCCGTGACGATATTCAAATTGTGGTTGCAACTGTTGCCTTTGGCATGGGAATTAATAAACCTAACGTACGTTTTGTGGTGCATTACGATATTCCAAAAAGTATCGAAGCTTATTACCAAGAAACCGGTCGTGCTGGTCGTGATGGTTTGGCTGCAGAAGCCATTATGTATTTTGACCCGGCAGACATAGGCCGCGTACGCCGCTTTTTTGAAGATATCGAAGACGAACAACGTCGTCGTGTTGAAGAACAGCGCTTTAATGCTATGGCCAGCTTTGCGGAAGCGCAAACATGCCGTAGACAAATTTTGCTCAATTATTTTAGTGAATATAAGCGCGAAACCTGTGGCAACTGTGACATTTGCTTAAACCCACCCACTAGCTTTGATGGCACACTTGTCGCACAACAAGCTTTGTCGTGTGTGTATCGTGCTGAGCAACGGTTTGGGATTGGTTATATCGTTGAGCTGCTGCGCGGCGCAAACACTAGCCGCATTCGTGATAACAATCACCACCAGCTTAGTACTTATGGCATAGGAAAAGAGCACAGTGTGGAATTTTGGCTCAGTATTTTAAGGCAACTCATCCATCAAGGATTATTAAGCCAAGACATTACCCAGGGCTCTTCATTACGCTTAACAGAAGCCGCCCGTGCGGTTCTTAAAAGTGAATATGCACTGCAACTTGCTGAACCTCGATTACAGGCGAAACATGTATACCAAGATAAACTCGCCCAGTTTAATTACGACAAAAAGCTGTTTGCTAAATTACGCGCCTTACGTAAAGAGTTGGCAGATGCCGATGATGTGCCACCTTATGTGGTATTCAATGATAAAACCCTTGCAGAAATGGCGCAGTTAATGCCAACCAACGACAGTGAGTTTTTAAAGGTATCGGGAGTTGGTTTTACTAAACTAAATAAGTACGGCGCACCATTTTTAAATACCATTCGCGACTATCTTGCCGCTAATTAGGACTGCTATGACTGAACTAACGTATGATGCCGAGCATGAAATTATTCTCGTAACGTCGAATGAGCTGCCACACGACGAAGACTTTGAACTTTGGGCTACGCTTTTCTTACACGCTCCAGCAATAACAACCGCTGATTTTGATGCTGGCGCTGATCGTCATCAATTACGCTTTCACTTTACAGATCATAGTTTTAATCTAAACTTTGAACATTACAGTGAAAGTATTTGGATTAATGCTGAGGGCATAGAAGCCAGTGCAGCTTTACCACAACTTCATCAGTATTTAGTCGCGCAATTACAATAATAAGCTAGACTTTTTACCTCGCTTAGTATGTAGTAGTTGTATAGGACATACTCAACTAAGGGTGTAAATGGGATTTAAGAAGTCGCACTTTGTTGCTAGGTTAATAACACTATTACCAATCTGCATAGCAGCAAATGTTCATGCAGAGCAGTTATTTACTGACGATAGTAATTATTGTCAAAACCAACGCACACTTAAATCACAAGATAATAACTTACGCCGCCAGCTCGATGCCGACAACCCACTCCCCGATGCTGCTAATAACCGTAAAATAGTCTCCATTGAACTTGAACAACTAAACGTCTTTAACACTGAGCTTGAAGAAGAAAATAACTTTTTATTCCGCTTTGCCAATCGGGCTCACATGACCACAGAACCTAATGTAATACACAGCGTTTTATTGTTCGAAGAAGGTGATGTGTATAACCCACGTAAATTGTTAGAGTCTGAGCGATTGCTGCGTAAACAAGGTTATCTATATGATGCACGTATCAACGCAAAGCTTGATTGTGATGGCAACGTACATGTAAAAGTAATTACTCGCGATCTGTGGACCTTATTACCAGAAATAAGCTTTAGCCGCAGTGGCGGAGAAAATGAGTCGAGTATCGGGTTTCGTGAATCTAACTTTTTGGGTTGGGGTAAGCGGGTCTCATTTAGTCGCACCCGTGATGCAGACCGAACAGGTTACCTATTTGTTTATGACGATCCGCATATTTTCTCGAGCCGGTATCAAGGCCGTTTTGAATACTCAGATAACGACGACGGTAAGCGTCATTACCTCGATGTAAGCTACCCGTTTTTCTCAATAGATACGCCATACAGTTACGGTGTTACAAGTTACTCAGATCAACGTCGAGAGTCACTTTATTACCGAGGTGATGTGGTCAATGAGTTTGAACAAAAAACGGTACTAAACCGCGCTTACTTTGGTCACTCATCACAACTTGGTAATAGCTGGACTCAACGTATTAAGCTTGGCATCGAAAACCGCGAAGAAACCTTTAAAGAAACGCCATTCACGCGCTTCCCAATTGCTGAAGACCGTACCCTGAGTTACCCCTACATTAGTGGCCAATGGTTTGAAGATCATTACGTTAAGGTGAGAAACTTCGATAGCATCTACCGTACAGAAGATTTAAACCTCGGTTGGAATATTCATGCTTTATTAGGTTATTCAAGTAAAGATTTTAGCGACGATGCCAGCCGCACTATTTATTCGTTATCGTTATCAAAAGCGCATTACTCTGGAGACAACCAGTTATGGCGTTTTAAGGCAGACCTTGATGGCTACTGGAATGAAGAAATCGATGATGTCGAAAACCTGTTTGCCAGCACGCAACTACAGTACTACCTAAATACCACACTTAGACAAAGCTGGTACGCCAAAGTACGCTTACAATATGCTGAAAACCTGACTGCTGATAAACAGCTTACTATTGGTGGTGAGAACGGCCTACGTGGTTACCCGCTAGACTACCAAGTAGGCGACCGTAGCTTTTTAGTGACTTTAGAGAAGCGCTACTACTGGGAGTATGACTTATTACAATTGTTCAAAGTTGGTGGTGCCGCGTTCTATGATATTGGTAGAGCTTGGTATAACGACAAAGATAATGGCACGAATGGAGGCGTGCTACAAAATGTGGGTTTAGGTCTGCGCTTAGCACCAAGTAGAGCAAATGCCGGTACTGTTATTCACCTAGATATTGCCGCACCAATTAATAAACAAGATGACGATATTGACTCAGTGCAATGGCTAGTAACAGTTAAAAATACCTTTTAAGGTAGTGTTATTGTTAAGCTAAAAAGCTAGAATCGATATGAAAAATATTTAACTTAGGATCCCTTTTGGACTTCGTCGAATTCTTTAATGAGCAATACCACTTAATCGTAACTATCATTGCGATCTTGCTCTACCCGCTACTGCGTAAAACCACTAAAAAACTGCTTTTAAAAGCAATTAAAGGCAAAGCTGATCCGCATCGTGAATACCGTGCCGAGCTGTTGCTCAATATCATTCTTGCTATTGTCATGCTGTGTTTAGTCTTGGTTTTTTGGGGTATAGAACTGCGCGGCTTGTTAGTACTAGGCTCATCAATTTTTGCCATGCTGGGTGTCGCGCTTTTTGCTGCCTGGTCGTTGCTGAGTAACCTAACAGCTTTCTTACTCATGTTTATTCAAAACGACTGTCGCGTTGGCTTTTGGGTGAGAGTGATTGACGGTGCAAACTTCTTAGAAGGCCGCATTATTGAAATGGGCTTGATGAACGTAGTGCTTGAGCATGTTGATGGTCACAAAGTGATTTACCCAAACAACATCTTTGTCACCCGCCCTGTGATGGTGTTAAAAAACCCACCTACAGCGACTAAAGCGCCAACCATAAAACGTATTTTAGGCCCAAAAAAATAAAAGCCGCAATTTGCGGCTTTTTAATATTTTGATTAAACGGCTAGTTATTTAACTCTGCGGTTTTTAACTCGTCTTCAATATCACTTATTTCATCAATAAAGTTTTCGAGCTGTTGTTCAACTAGGCTGTTTGCGTGAGCAAAGTAAGCAAGGTGGAACACGGCATCTCCCTCGTTGACAAGCGGCATGGTTTGCTGACCTATTACGATACCACTGCGTGGCGCCAGTAACTCAAGCTCAGCATCACCAAGTGGGCTGCTTATATAGGCAAGTACCTGCCCTTTCATTACTCGCTCACCCAGTGATACCTGTGCACGAACAATACCGTCAACTTCGGCACGTATCCAACTTGTTGAGCTTGCAATTACCGGTTCTGGCAGCTTTTTAGCTCGCTTGCCGCGCACCATTTTTAAATGGCGCATCACATAGTCAACACCTTGCACACCTGCAGCAATTGCAATTGGGTCAAAGCGTAGCGCTTCGCCGGCTTCATAGGTAATAACGGGTATTCCTAAATTGGCCGCTTCACTGCGTAATGAACCATTACGAAGTGACGCATCAATCACCGCTGGCGTGCCAAAAGCTTTTGCCATCGCAGCCGTTGCAGGGTCACTCAAATTAGCGCGAATTTGCGGCAAGTTAGTTCGGTGAATTGCGCCCGTATGTAAATCAATAATATGCGTACAATGCATTGCAACTTGAGTAAAAAAAGCATTCGCCATTCGCCCTGCTAACGAGCCTCGTGTTGAGCCCGGAAAACTGCGGTTCATGTCACGGCGGTCTGGTAAATAGCGTGACTTGTGAATAAAGCCAAACACATTCACAATCGGTACCGCAATAATAGTACCGCGCAATTGCTCTGGGTCGATTTTAGCAAGCAACTGCCTAACAACCTCAACACCATTGAGCTCATCACCGTGAATTGCAGCACATACCATTAATACAGGCCCTTGCTGCACACCATTGACGACTTCAATTGGAATATTTAACGGCGAGTGGGTGTAAAGCTTGGCAGCTTCAATCGCAAATGTTTTACGTTCGCCAACACCCACCGTATCACCTAAAATTGAAAACGGTGTATTTTTCTTAACCTTAGCCACGCACTTTTCCTTTTAATAGAGCGCTTATATTACTTAACCTTTACCACGAGTTGCTGTTCTTTTTGATGCCGCTGTTTTTTCAATAAACTCGACAATCATGCCTGCAATGTCTTTACCGGTTGCAACTTCAATACCTTCAAGGCCTGGTGATGAGTTTACTTCCATGACCAACGGACCACGTGCAGAGCGAAGTAAATCAACACCCGCTACGTTTAAGCCCATCGCTTTAGCAGCTGCAACCGCTGTTTTTCTTTCTTCTGGAGTAATACGAACCAAAGTCGCACTACCACCACGGTGTAAGTTAGAACGGAACTCACCTTCTTGCGCTTGACGCTTCATCGCCGCAATTACTTTATCGCCTAGTACGAAGCAGCGAATGTCAGCACCGCCCGCTTCTTTAATGTATTCTTGCACCATGATATTGGCTTTTAAGCCCATAAATGCTTCGATTACACTTTCTGCAGCTTTGCGTGTTTCAGCTAATACCACACCGATACCTTGCGTACCTTCAAGTAGCTTAATAACGACTGGTGTGCCACCCACCATACTTAGTAAGTCTTTTACATCATCTGGTTTACTTGCAAAGCCTGTCACTGGCATACCTACACCTTTACGCGAAAGTAGCTGTAGTGAACGTAACTTATCGCGCGAGCGAGTGATCGCCACTGATTCATTGACAGGGAATACACCCATCATTTCAAACTGACGTAATACCGCACAGCCATAAAAGGTCACTGATGAACCAATACGCGGCACGATAGCATCAAAATCTTTTAAATTTTCACCACGGTAATGAATTTCTGGCTGCTCTGAATTGATATTCATATAACAACGAAGTGCATCAATTACTTTCACTTCATGGCCGCGCTGCTCTGCAGCTTCAATTAAGCGACGTGTTGAATATAAATTTTTGTTGCGAGATAAAATACCAAGTTTCATAGTTAAAAACCTTAACTGATAAACTCATACACGTAGCAACGTGTGATAAGTCCTTTTTCTATAATAAATGAGATAAAGCCGGATCAACGACTATGCGATTTTCCATTGCTGTACGCCCTAACAACATTCTAAACTTCATTGTTGAACGGTTACTTAAAGTCACCCTTACAGGCCAGCTTTGGGTTCCTGCGACTAATTTTGTTTCAATAAAGTAGCGTAGCTCACGCTGACCGCTTGAACTGGTCACATACTTACGCTCAACTACTTTGGCGCGACAATCTACCGTTGTTTCTACATCGTCTTGTAGAGGATGGGTAGAAAATTTCACCCATGCTTCGCCATTTTCTGAAAATTCCTCAATGTCAAAAGCATGAATACATGAGGTTCTTGCTCCGGTATCAACTTTTGCTTTGATTTTTTCGATTCCCAGTTCAGGCAGACCAAGCCATTCTCGCCAGCCAACAATAATTTTTGCGCTCATTAATGTGCCCTCTTTAAAAAAGTGTCTTATACGCTACGGAGCTAGAAACACCAACGAAATATATTTATCCACTCGATAAGTCGATTTAATTGACGTAGGCTAAACTATCATCAACTATATCGCACTATTTGTAAAACGAGAGTTCAATATGATCAATGGGTTACTTCATGTCTTAATTTTAGACGAACAAGGCGGTGCACGTGCTATTGAAAATAGTACTGAGCTGCAAAATTGGCAACCTGAACACGGAAAACTTTGGGTGCACATGGACTATAGCCAAGCTGAGGCCGTTGAATGGCTTGAGCAGAGTAACTTATTAACAGATTTCGAGCTTGAGTCCCTGATTGCTGATGAGACACGTCCACGTTTAAGCAAAGTCACTCATGGTAATATGCTATTTTTGCGTGGGGTTAACTTAAACCCTGCGCAAAGCCCAGAAGACATGGTCTCGTTACGCTTATTCATTAACGAAAACATCGTGATCACAACGCGTAAGCGCCGTTTATTATCGGTGCAAGATGTTGTTGAGTCGTTCGATGGCAGCAATGGCCCATGTTCAATCTCTGAATTAGTTTGCCAATTGGCGCAAAACCTAACGTCGCGTATGCAAGCTGTTATTGACAGTTTAGATGACACACTCGATGGCTTTGAAGATGAAATTGACGAACCTAATAAAGGCTTTGATCATCAATCATTAGCACAAATACGCCGCCAGACAATCGCGTTAAAACGTTATTTAAGACCACAAAAAGAAGCTCTTATCACTTTATTAAACAATAAGTATAAGTGGTTAGATGAAGACGATAAGGCACGCTTAAACGAAACAACCAATATGTTGATCCGTTACTTAGAAGAGCTAGATAGCTCAATTGAACGTGCGCAAATTATTCAACAAGCAATTACAAGCCAAGTGTCTGAGCAACTAAATCAACGTATGTATGTAATGTCGGTGGTTGCAGCACTATTTTTACCACTCGGCTTCTTAACAGGTTTACTGGGTGTAAACGTAGGTGGTATTCCGGGCACTGAAAGCCCTTATGCATTTAGTTTGTTTATTATTTTCTTGGTGGTGCTTACCGTAGGGATTGGCATTTACTTTAAAAATAAGAAATGGCTATAGCTCGACAACCTTTTTAATTAAATCAAGGCGAACGGCATGTTCGCCTTTTTTTGTGCTCAAAATTAAGTGCTCGCCCTCTGGGTTAATTATTTTAAGATTCTCAGCCTTTCCCTCTAACGGTTCACCAGATACTAAGGTAATTCGTAATAGGGACTTATGCATGCACCATAATTCGTATTTATCGTAGTCGCCACAGTCGATAGGTTGATAAGTCATTGGCTTTTTTGAGATTACTTAAGGAATAAATCGAGCTTAGAAGATATTAAAGTGAAGAGCAAATGGCGCTCTCGGCAGGGATCGAACCTGCAACTTAGCCTCCGGAGGGCCACGTGATATCCATTTCACCACGAGAGCACATTTGTCGTCGCCAATGCTAACTCGCGATATCAGCATGACAACCCGGCAATGATAATGGCATCTTGCCCTAAATGCTAGCATCGAGACCTTTATATGCACATAAATTCAGCAATTTGCATTAAAACACTTCACTTTCGTGCAGAACCAAGGTATTAACGTATACTTAATAAAATTAATAACAAGGTGGCTGTATAGCCATGTAAGGGGAATTTGATCATGAGTTTAATGTCTACAGAGCAAGTCGCGGAGTTTTTAGGTGTAAAAGTCGAACGCGTAAAACGTCTTGCTCGCGAACATTTACTGATCTCGAAATCACAAGATGACAAAGGTGAACCTTTGTTTGATCCAGAAGACGTAAAAAAATATAAAGAACTTGCCGAGCGAATTGGCGGTCTTTAATTTTTAACTTTTTCTATGAAGTGGTTAAGCTGTGTAAGCAGTGGCGCCACTTTATCCACCGCTCCACGTTGTTCATACCAACAAATACATAAAAGTAAAAACAGCGCATGAAACGCTGCCAGCTTTTCAACTGATAAGTTAAACGCGTGATGGTCGCACACTAACGCTTGATAGCGTTTAAGCAACGCTAGTTGCTGCTCATCATTTAACGTAAAGCTCACCACCAGCGCAGCCAAATCAAAATAAACATCGTTACTTTTGGCATATTCAAAGTCGATTAAAAACATACCCGATTCATTCACAATGATATTTTCTTTCACTAAATCATTATGACAAAAGCCCATGTCTTTAGGTGCACCATCAATATAATCCAGTGACTGCCTAATTAACTCAGCATGTTGCTGGTACCGGGGTGTTTGCTGGTAGTAGTTAATTTCGTACGCAATATCCATCGGCTCGGTAAGCACAGGGTAACGATGTAAATTAACTAAATCGGGTAGTAAGCTATTACAAAATTCACCGCTGGCAATGTTCCCTGCCACGTATTCGAAAATAACAGTATCGGTTGCTTGTTCTAACCAAAGTGGTGCTGGGCAGCAACTTTGCTTTGCAAAATGGGCTTGCGCAGCAAGACCAATCGCCGGCCAGTGGTCTCGATAATGCTTAACCAAGAAAGCTTGATTTGATGTTTTTACCAAGTAGTTATCATTGCTTAGCCCCTCAACCAGCGGACTGATTGAGGTAATAACTAAATTTGAGTTGAAGCGCGTAAAAAGCGCGCGAATTTGTTGCTCAGTTTTCATCTATAACTGTGCAAGCGGTTTAGCCTGATGCTGTTCGTACTCTTCATACCATGTTTTAAAGCCCCACGCGGCCATAATGGTGTAAAACACGAAAAGTACTAAGGTTGGGTAATACCCTTTTTCAAAGTATAAATACATGGACGCTGCATCAATTACAATCCAGTACAACCAGTTTTCCAGTACCTTCTTAGCAACAAGATAAGTCGTCACCACCGCAAAGCACGTAGTAAAGCTATCTAAATAGGCAAAATCAGCGTGAGTGTAATTGGTCATCACGAAACCAATAGCAACTGAGGCCACAGAGGTTGCAAACAAAATCACTGCATGACGCTTTAACGACCATGAAATAATGGGCAGTTGATCTTTATTGTTTATACCCCGACGCCAAACCACCCAACCATACACTGCCATATACATATAATAAAAATTCAGTAGCGACTCCATTAACAGTGCGCCATTCCAGTACATTACGGTATAAATAAAGGTGCTAACAAACGCGGCTGGCCAACACCATAAGCTTTCTTTAATCGCTAAAAGTAAGTACGCCATCGACAATGCAACGGCAATATATTCCCAATGCGACATGGCAGTAAAGCCAGAGAAGGTTTCGCTCAAAAATTCCATAACACGCGCTACTTTAGATTTTAGTCTTCGCTAGGCGACAAGTCACCATGCAAGAATTTACAGACAAAAATAGCTTTACCAAACTCTTCATAAGAACGTTTGATTTCAGTATTAAGTACAGACATCACTAAATCATAATCACCGAAAATCTGAGTTGATAAGGTATTGGTGATCACTTTAAGACCTTCGTAACTGTTTACGCGGTCAATAAAACCTTTGATAAACGGAATGTAGTCTTGATGTAGTGGGTACTTACTGATCTCTACTGAAAGTTTCATTATGATTTACCGAGTCTTTGAAAAGTATTGCATTGTAACCCGCTTATACTAACAAGTCATGGCTATGGCTATTTTTTAGTGTAAAATCAGCCGCGATAAACATTGAGGATTCATTATGGCACGCCGCATCACTTACAAATTTAAAAACCAGCCTCGCGAAATCAATTTTGCAAAAGATAAATACCGCGATATGTACCATGCGATCGCTGCAGCTGAAGGCATTGATTTAACCAACTATTTAAAGATGGAGCAGCAAGTAGAAATGACTTCAAAAGGCTCTTCAGCAGTACGTAACTTTCGTGACCAAGAATTCGCACGAATGGGGTTCAGTGACGTGTATTTTATTAAAGAGTAACAAAGTTACTCTTGATACTCGTAGCTTACTCGTGGGGTGATATTACACAGTAACTCGTAAGGAATGGTTGTCGCACACTGGGCAATCTCTTCTACGGGAAGCTCTGGCCCCCACATGATCACTTCATCACCGACTTTGATGTTGTCGCTGTTATCACCAATATCCACCGTGATCATATCCATCGCCACACTACCAACAATGCCATAGCGTTGTGATTTAATAACCACTGGTGTGCCTTGCTCAGCATGACGTGGATAACCATCACCATAACCCATCGCGACCACAGCAAGCTTAGTGGGTTTATCGCTATGCCAACGACCACCATAACCAACACATTGATTAGCATCGACATCGCGTATTGCTATAACACGCGTAGTTAAGCGCATAACCGGCTCTAAACCATGCTGTTGACCAATGCTATTTAGCATTGGTGATACACCATACAACATCAACCCAGGGCGTACCCACTCGCCATGCCCTTTTGGCCAAGCAATAATTCCCGCTGAATTTGCAAGACAATGCTGCTCGCTTTTGCCATCAGCTAATGAGTCAAATAAAGCAATTTGCTGAGCGGTTTTTTCATCATTGATGTCATCGGCACAAGAAAAATGGGTCATTAGTTTAATATCATCACGGGCATTCGAGCTTGCTTTTAAACGGCTGTAGAAAGACTCAAATTGTGATGGTGCAATACCAAGGCGATGCATGCCAGTATTAACTTTTAACCAGCAAGCAATAGGTGCATCAAGAGCTGTGTTTTCAAGCGTTGCGAGCTGATTTTCATCGTGAATGATGGTTTGAAAGTTATTAGCAAGCAAGATAGGTAAATCATCTTTATGAAAAAAACCTTCAAGCAATACAATAGGTTTTGTCAGCCCACCGGCACGCAGCGCTAACGCTTCGTCAATGCGTGCGACTGCAAATGCGTCTGCATCATTTAGGTATTGGGCAATTTTAACTAAACCATGGCCATATGCATTAGCTTTTAGCACCGCCATTACTTTGCAACCGGGCGCAAAGCGCTTCACCTGCGCTAAGTTATGAGCAAGCGCTTGTAGGTTGATTTCGGCAATGGCTAGGCGCATTAATATTCGTCGTCCATAGCTGGGCCCGCGTAGTTATCAAAACGCGAGAATTGGCCTTGGAAAGTTAAGCGTACTTTACCGATTGGACCGTTACGCTGCTTACCTATGATGATTTCTGCCACACCTTTTTCAGCACTATCTTCGTTATAAACTTCATCACGGTAAATAAACATGATTAAGTCGGCATCCTGCTCGATTGAGCCTGATTCACGTAAGTCGGAGTTGATTGGACGTTTATCGGCACGTTGCTCTAGGGTACGGTTAAGCTGAGACAGTGCAATAACCGGACACTGCAGCTCTTTTGCTAGTGCTTTTAATGAACGTGAGATTTCAGCAATTTCTAACGTACGATTATCTGACAAACTTGGAACACGCATTAACTGTAGGTAGTCGACCATGATCATGCTAATACCGCCATGATCGCGAGCAATACGACGAGCACGAGAGCGCACATCCGTTGGTGTTAGGCCCGATGCATCATCGACATACATCTTACCTTTTTCCATCAACAAGCCCATGGTTGAGGATAGACGCGCCCAATCGTCATCATCAAGCTGACCTGTACGAACTTTAGTTTGGTTAATGCGACCTAGCGATGCCAGCATCCTCATCATAATTTGCTCTGATGGCATCTCTAGTGAGTAAATAAGTACAGGCTTATCTTGCGTCATAGCAGCATGTTCAGCCAAGTTCATCGCAAAGGTAGTTTTACCCATCGATGGACGTGCCGCCACAATAATAAGATCTGAAGGCTGCATACCCGCTGTCATTTTATCTAGGTCGGTGTAGCCTGTACTCACACCAGTTACACCATCTTGCGGCGACTGGTAAAGCTCTTCAATTTTATCAACGGTTTTTTCTAAAATACTATGTAAGTTTTGTGGGCCTTCGGTACTTTTAGTACGCTGCTCCGCAATTTTAAATACTTTACTTTCAGCAAAATCAAGCAGGTCATGGCTATTTCGCCCTTCAGGGCTAAAACCCGCTTCGGCAATTTCATTGGCAACACCAATCATTTCTCGAATAACAGCACGCTCACGCACGATATTCGCGTAGGCATCAATATTTGCTGCACTTGGCGTATTCTTGGCTATTTCAGCAAGGTAGGCAAAACCACCAACACTACTTAACTGGTTATTTTTCTCAAGGCTTTCAGAAATAGTGATCAAATCGATTGGATCACCGCCTTCAGCAAGGCTTACCATAGCTTCAAAAATCAGCTTATGAGTGCGGGTATAAAAATCCTGGGCAACCACTAACTCAGCAACACGGTCAAACGCTTGATTATCAAGCATTAAACCACCTAAAACAGATTGCTCAGCTTCTATTGAATGAGGAGGGACTTTTAACGTATCGACTTGCTTATCTGGTTTGGCCATAACTTCACAAAACTAAAATTGAATGGCTCTATTCTATCGACTTGCTAAGGCTGTGCAAATAGTAAATACCAATCGACTTAAATATTTGGTCATTCTAGCGTGCTAAATAAAGCGTTAACTGCGTTAGAAATGTCTAAAGTAGAGTAACTACATGTCAAAATTTCTGCCTTGTTATCACTTCATTTATCTGTCGCTATTTAAGACCAATAACTTAACACGATTGGTATAAGCGGGAAGTCTTCCCGCTTTATTGTAACTCTAATCGTTATTTCTGTTTACGAAGTTCAATGCGGCCGCTAATCGTATCCATTTCGATATCAGCATCTCCACCGTTAATACTAAATTCTAAGTCGCTTGATGGGCCATACTTCGCTTTTGTTGCTTTGTCGTCACTGAGTTCATTGACTATTTTACCATTAGCGTGAGCTTCAATTTCAAACTTTGCTGACACATTAGCAGGGAAGTAAAATTCAGCATCACCACTAACCGACTCAAAACGAATATTAGCATCATCAAGTAGCTTATTAATGTGAACTTCGGCTTCACCGTTTACCGTATTAATACGCAGTTTTTTAATCGCATCAAAAGCAAAGTCAATATCACCATTTACGTTCTCAAGACGAACATCTTGCGCTTTGGTCTTTGACTTAATGTCACCATTCACCGCGGTAAAGCGTAAAGCACCTTGCGAGTTTTTATCATTAATTTCGCCATTCACAGTTTCAAAGCGAATATCACCGTTCAGGTCATGGGCATTTACGTCCCCATTTACCGTTTCAAAGCTCATGTTGCCGCTAATATCTTGTACTGTAATATCGCCGTTAACAGTATCAATCTCTGCGCCCGCTTCAAGTTCTTTAGCACTAACTGTGACATTCACTCCAGCAAATTCAAGCTCACTACTTTTTGGCATGTAAATGGTCAATCGAGAGCCGTCACCGCTATTCCAGCCACCTAAGTTACGCGGCATTTTTACGATAAATTCAACACGGCTGCCTTCTACATCTAAACGATAGCCTTGTGCTTTATCGTCAAGCTCACCTTCGATTTTAAGTTGTGGTTTATCCCACCCTTCAATGCGTACATCACCACGTTGGTTTTCAATAAAAATGCGTTTATTTGCAGGTACATCAATTTGTTCATTAATGGTTTGTCCTGCCATTGCCATCAGTGGCAGTAATCCTAAAGTTAAGGCTAGTAATTTCATAATTGTCACTCCTAAATTGTTTGCCACTTCGGTGCATGCACCTTGTTAATTAAGTCCAGTTGTTGCTGATAAACCTGCGACAGCATTTGTAATAAAGCTGGGTTTTCAGGTTCATTCTCAAGTGCTTGCTTAATGGCACTTTCGGCTTCTTCTAACTCTTTTAGTTGTTGCTGCCAGTTGTCGGTTAAAGCTGGTTGATTTTGATACTGCACCAACAAACCTTGCTTTTGCTTAGTAAAATAATCGCTCATTGCCATCATGCTATTTGACTCACCTTGGCCAACAAAAAGCTGCACAGTCAAAAGGGCTGCAATACAGCAAGCGGCAACAGCACCGAGTTTATTCCAGCCATTAGTTGGCTTATCAATATGCTGTGTTTGCGGCCTTGCAATTGCTCGCTCAATTCCCGGCCAAAGGTCTTTTTCTGGACTAATATCTTGCTTTTGATTAAGCGAGTCATTTAAAAATTGTTCAAATTCTGGCTTACTCATTTTCATACCACTCTTTTAATAACTGCCTTGCACGGTGAAATTGCGACTTACTTGAACCTACAGCCATATCAAGCATGCTTGCTATCTCTTCATGGCGATAGCCTTCAATTGCATGAAGCACAAAAACCATACGTGCTCGCTCAGGTAGTCTCAGTACTAATTTGTCGAGGCCGTTAAAGCCGCCGCAATCTTCGGCACTTTGCTCATCCATACCGCTTTGTTCAAAACTCACTACTTTTTGAAACCAGCTTTTATGTTTGCGAATGTAGCTAATCGCAATATTGCTGGTAACACTATGTAACCAAGTCGAAAATTGTGAGCGTCCATCAAAGTTCGCGATTTTGTGCCACAACTGTACAAACACTTCTTGTGTTGCATCTTCTGCGTGCTCTTTATCTGCAAGCAATCGCAAACAAAGACTATAAACCCGCTTCACATGCAACTCATAAAGTGTTGCATAAGCAGCTTGATCACCGCTTTTTACGCGCTCTATCAAGGCATGCTCACTTTGCTGGGCGAACGCTTGTTCTGCATCTATCAACATCCTGGATGTTGTCCTTTATGATTATTGTTGTGAATTTAGTGTATTAGACGTAAGGAGGGATTCAAAAGGTTTAAATGAAATTAATTTTTTTTGTGTAAGCTACAAATAATTGAGCTTACACAATTTTATTTGGGGATTTGCGTTATTCGGCAAGGGATGATTCGTTTTCTTCTTCGGTTGTTTCTGTGGTTTTATAGCTCCAACCTAAAAATACGATGCGTGCTGGAGAGGCTGGTGTACCACCATTTTGTACTTGTAATAGACCAGCATCATAGTGAGCGCCACTGCCCCCCGATGCGGTAATTGTTGAGCCACGTACACTACCAAACAACTCACCACTACCTGACAATTTCACCGTAGTCAAAGGCGCATAAATAGCCGCATATAAATTAGCAGCGCCGCTAAATTGTACACCATTTACACCATTAAATGATGAGTAGAATGATAACGAAGGATGACCACTGGTGGTTAGCCCTTCTTGCTCAGTAATTACTTTTGCGCCTGCACCAATATTTACTTTTCCGGTTAATAACACCGTTAAGCTGCTATCTTTTTTTATTGTTAGACTGGTGTCCCCTTCCATCGAAAAGTCACCATCAATCAGTAAAATAACATCACCACCAGACACTTCCATTTTGCCGTCACTGGTCATCTTGAGTCTATCAAGTGAAAAAATATACTCTTTGCTATTACTACCATTGGCTTGGTTCTGAGCTTTAGAGTTAAACAAGAAAATATCAGCAAGGCTTGGTAAAATAACTTGGCTACCACCACTACTGTAATAACCCTTTTCGGTATTTAGCTTAAATTGTTGCGTAGGGCCTATAACAACAGAACTATAACTGCTCACTTGATCCGTGATGTCTGCCATTTTCTCTGGCAATATCAAAGGATCACAACTCGTATCTGGGTTTGTAGGGTCATAATCTGGCGCAGTTGGGTCAGCAACGGTTATCGGTTCAACATTCGGGTTTACATTAAACTTGCTATCACTGTAGTGCACACCATCCTGTTGATTATTGTAGGTATCTTTAAAATCGCCTGAGCCACCATACATAATATCTAACGCTTCAGCTTGGCTATTCGTGATGAATGTTGACCACTGCATTTTTGCATCACCATTCGCTCGCACTACCCCCGAAACTGTCCCGCCACGATGCGTATAATAACCTCGGGTATATACATTACCGTCAACACGTAAACCGCTGCCTGGAGAAATATAAACACCGGTATTTGAATGGATGTTACCAATAATCGGTGATGAACCATTTAAGTAGATCACCCCGGTCGCTTTAACATCGCCTTTTATCGGTGAATGACCCGATAGCACCACATCTGAATCGCCAGCAATCGTTGAAACATCGCCATCATTTGACTTAGTTTCTTCGTAAGTGCCTTTGCTAGAGTCATAGCTGTCGATACTGCCACTGCCAGACAAGTTAACCCCTTTACAACCCACCATAGCATTCGTGAAAATCGAACTTCCCTTCGCGCCTTGCACTGCAAAACGAGCAACTAAGTTACTTTGTGCATCGCCATCAAATCGTTGTCCAAGGCTTGCAATTTCTAGCTCACCTGCAGCATTTTGACTTAAACTTGCATTAAAAATTGCATCATCAGCGATAACACCTGAACCAGATGCATGACTGGTTTTACTGATCAAATCTTCAACCGCTAATACACCTTCCTCATCCAAGGTTTGTTGTAATAACTTAGCTTGTTCAAAAACACCTTTTTCAGCCAATAAGCGACTATTTAATTTCTTTTGAAAGTTACCACTTAAGCGCTCTTGAACGACGTTCTCGCGCAGTGAACTAAGCACCACGATACTGGCCATACTGGTCAAGATCAAAACTGTAATTAGAGTAAAACCACCTTGCTTTTTATACACTACCTGCTCCGTATGCTTTAACTAATATTACATTTGTTAGAGCAATATCAATATTGATGCCATTGCCAAATTGCGCAGGTAAATCATTTGGCTTCACAGTTACTGTGACAAGCTCACCAGCGATATCAAATGATAAAGTTTCGATACCTGTGAGTAATCGCTCAGCAGTAGCGCCATCGAGTGAACACATTAAATTACTACCATTTAAGCTATAGACCTCAATCACTTGCGCTGTTGTCGCAGAGCCATCACAGGCAATAACACCACTAGGCTGAGTAATGGTAATCGTGCTTTTATCAGCACTTATGATCGGAGCTAACTGAGTTTGCTTAATGCTACGATTGAATACTTTACTGGTATAGCGAATCACCTCTTGGGCGTTTTCGAGTTCTTTACTCACTTCAACAGTGCTTTTAATCGCCGAGTAAGACAAACTCACTCCAGCTAGTAAAAAAGCGCCTGCAGCCAATGCCACCATAAGTTCAACTAAAGTAAAGCCCTGAGCGCGTTTATTCATGAGCATACCGCCGTTAAATCTGGGAAACTGGCATTTAGACTAATTTGATTTTCTGCACTGTCTGTCATGCGCTTATCAACCCAAGCGACATTAATTTGCATATCATCACTGTAATTAGCTGGGATAGTCAGTTGATAATCACTGACTTGTGGTGCTAGCGAAGCTCTAAAAGTCGCGTCTTGAAAAAGTGCGGTATTAGTTTTTTGAATTTCACAAATGCGCGGCCACAAACGCTCAATAGTATTTTGGCCTTGAATGAGTGACACGGTGTAATTAAAGCTATTGGTTGCATATTGCAGCGATTTTAGCTGCGCAGCAGCCAACCCTAATAATGCGATTCCAGCAATCACCACTGAAATCATCACCTCTAATAATGAAAAGCCTGCCTGCTTATTCATGCACATCCTCGCTGTGAACTTTCAACTAACCAGTTTTGACCACTTTTAAGCACACACATTATGTAATCTGTGGTATTTGTGTGCTCATCTTTAACTAAAATTTCAGCTTGTTTATCGACTTCGCCACTGGCGCTAATTGCCAGTGCCACCAAGTTGACAGTAACACCGCTTTTAGTGATCGAAAATTCTTTCAAAATCGTGTCTGCCCCGCCCTCATTGAGGGTCACTTGCCAGTTCTTATTGCTAACAACTAGGTTAATAGGTTTGTCACGCTTTACCGCTTCACTGCGTGCAAACTTATAGACACTATTTAATTGATTTGCAGTAGTTACAACGCGATCTTGCAAGATCTGTTGACTAAATGACGGAAAAGCAAGGGCTGCCATAATGCCAATAACACTTAGCACAACCATTAACTCGATTAAGGTAAACCCTGCAATTCGACGCAACTTAGTTACTCCCAGCAATCACTAAATGAAGCGTTGTAACTACCATCATGTTTAATGGTTAAGTCACCACAGCGATCACTTGCTTGCGCCGAACCCGATTTAGGAGAGGCTTTTAAACTGTAGCCACGATTTTTAAAGTCGCTTACAGCACCTGATACTTTGTCAGTTGCTGTATAGGTAAAGGTGTAGTAATCAGTATTTTGGGTTGAAAATGCATTGGGGTAGCCGCCATTTCGTGAATAAATACGCTCAAGACTGGCACTGTATTGCAATAACTGTTGTTGAATATCTGCGCGGCGACTACGTTGCATATGCTCAGTGTAAGCAGGCAATGCTACGCTATACAGAATGCCCAAAATAGCGATAACAATAAGAATTTCTACTAATGTAAAGCCAGTTTGTTTACCCTTTCCATATGGTAATAATGAACTTCTCAACTTCAACTCCTTACTACTTTTTAACCAGCACAATATAAATGACAGCGTTGTCAGTGTCAATTTTAACCAATTTACTTTTACTCATCCGATTATACTAATAAGATTAAGAAAATTAAGAAAAAAGAACGTTAGTTTGCAAAATAGGTAAGATTATATGGTTAGTACTTGTGTGTTTAAAACATAAAAAACTAATACTATTAGTATCTATACTGATGATTAATGGAGGTACAACACGCTGAAATTAATAGTGTTTAGGCGAATGAATAACGTTGTTTATAAAAAAATTTCAGGCACAAAAAAGCCGCACATAAAGCGCGGCTTTTTCTACTTAATATTGCTATTAAGCTTCAGCGATAACGATTACTTTGATAGTAGCCGATACGTCTGAGTGTACTGCGATTGCTACGTCAAATTCGCCAGTCTCACGGATAGTACCTAGAGGTAAACGAACTTCTGATTTAGCAACTTCAACGCCAACAGCTGAAATAGCTTCAGCGATGTCGCGAGTACCGATAGAACCGAATAACTTGCCTTCGTCACCAGCTTTAGAAACTAGTGTAACTTCAGCTAATGCTTCTAACTTGTCAGCGCGAGCTTGAGCAGCAGCTAGATCTTCAGCGATCTTAGCTTCTAAATCAGCACGACGTGCTTCGAAAGTTTCGATGTTAGCTTTAGTTGCAGGAACTGCCTTACCTTGTGGGAAAAGGAAGTTACGTGCGAAGCCAGATTTAACTACAACCTGGTCACCTAGGCCACCTAGGTTTGCGATCTTGTCTAGTAGAATAACTTGCATGTCTCTACACCTTTTAAAAACTGTTAATCCGCTGCTTACTTATGTAAGTCAGTGTATGGAAGAAGGGCTAAGTAGCGAGCACGCTTGATAGCAGTTGCTAGCTGACGCTGGTATTTAGCGCTAGTACCTGTGATACGGCTAGGTACGATTTTGCCACTTTCTGTAACATAGTTTCTAAGAGTAGCTAGATCTTTATAATCGATTTGTTGTACGCCTTCCGCTTTAAAGCGGCAGAACTTACGACGTCTGAAATAACGTGCCATGAGTAAAATTCCTCAAAAAATTCTTTCTATATGTTGAGCATGCAAGACTAACTGGCTTAAGCCGTTTCGTCCTTCGTGACGGTTTAAAAACCCCGTCACTTGCACTTGTTGCCCAACGTGCAATTGTTGAGTTTGTTGTTGCATTGGCGTGCCGCTGGCAACAACTTGAAGTCTGACATAACTATTACGGTTAAGGTCTGCTTCAACTTGCATCGATTTATGTTCAAGAACAAAAATACAATGCGGTATACCAGCAGGGCTTTGACTATATTTAGGTGTTTTACAAACAACCCCAGATAATGTCAGCTGATTCATATAAGGATTAACCGGTTGGCTCATCTTTTTGTCTCAACTGCAAGCGCCATGCTTGAACTCAAAACGATTAAGCAGCTGGTGCTTCTTTCTTCTCTTCTTTCGCAAGAGGAGATGCTTCAGTTACAGCGTCTTTAGTACGCATAACTAAGTTACGAAGCACTGCATCGTTGTAGCGGAAAGTAGTTTCTAGCTCGCTGATTACTTCAGTAGGTGCTTCAACGTTCATAAGAACATAATGAGCTTTGTGAAGCTTGTCGATTGGGTAAGCCAATTGACGACGGCCCCAGTCTTCAAGACGGTGGATAGTACCACCAGCTTCAGTGATAGAACCAGTATAACGTTCGATCATACCAGGTACTTGCTCACTCTGATCAGGGTGAACCATGAATACGATTTCGTAATGACGCATGGATATTCCTTACGGTTAATAGAGCCTTCTACCGTTTCGGCCAGTCGGTTTAAGGCAAGGAATTAAATTTAATAAGCCGAAATGAGCGCGCATTTTACGCTTAGATTGATAATTAAGCAAGATAAAACAGCAGAGCAAATAAGATTCTTGTGCTGATTGCTATTTTCTAAACTGCAAATCTAAGCTGAAAAACAAAAAACCCAGCCGAGGCTGGGTTTTTGAGATTCTGAAAACTAAAATTACTTGATTTTAGCTTCTTTGAAAATCACGTGTTTACGAGCTTTAGGATCGTATTTTTTGATTTCCATTTTTTCAGGCATGTTACGCTTGTTCTTGTCGGTAGTGTAGAAAAAACCAGTACCAGCAGTTGAAACTAAACGGATCTTATCGCGCATGATTCAGTTCCTTAAACTTTTTCGCCACGAGCACGGATTTCTGTAAGAACCGCGTCGATGCCTTTTTTATCGATAATACGCATACCTTTAGTAGTAGTGCGTAGTGTTACAAAACGTTTTTCACTTTCAACCCAAAAACGGTGAGTTTGTAGGTTAGGTAGGAAACGACGTTTAGTCGCGTTTCTCGCGTGTGAACGGTGGTTACCAACCGCTGGACGCTTACCTGTAACTTGACATACTTTAGACATGTCTATATATCTCCAATAACTTCGCTCGAGCTTAATTTTCCCTTAGGCCAGTATTTGTGCCCCGGGATAAATCGAAGGGCGCTCTTTATACAGCTTATACAGGCAAAGATCAAGTAACAGATCTTATCCAATCAGCTCATGTGTAAATTTGATAGCGGCTAATTATAATGATCGAATGCCCTTAGGGAAAGTAAAAACTGCATTTAAATTAAACTAATTTCTAAAATCGCCCTAAACTGCTCATTTTTAACACACTCCTGCCTTAGCTCCGCTTAAATTAATCCCCTTTCGGCAAACGATACACAATTTTCACCACCCACTATGATGTGATCCAGTACATTTATATCTATTAAGGCTAAAGCTTGTTGTAATTTTGTAGTGATCAATTTATCGGCCTGACTTGGCTCTGCTACCCCACTTGGATGGTTATGGGCAAGAATCAGTGCCGCCGCATTATTGCGTAGTGCAGCTTTAACAACTTCACGAGGATACACAGAGGCCGCATTAATAGTGCCATAAAAAAGCACTTCGTCTTTTATCAATTGGTTTTGACTGTCCAAGTACAGCACCATAAATACTTCTTGCTGTAAGCCACGCAACTGAATAGTTAAATAGTTATACACAGCCTGTGGCGAATTAAATAGTGCCTCGCGTTTACATTGCTCAAGCATATAGCGCCGGCTCAACTCAAGCACAGCTTGGAGCTGCACATATTTAGCGGCTCCTAACCCCCTTTGTGAACAAAACTCTTGTTCAGTGGCATTAAATAAATTGTGCAGGGTGCTATTTATATCTAGTAGGTGCTCGGCCAACTCAATGGCATTCATACCCGGCACGCCGGTACGTAAAAATATCGCTAATAGCTCAGCGTCTGAGAGTGCTTTTGCGCCTTGGGCGAGTAACTTCTCCCGCGGCCTTGCTGATAAAGGTAGATCGGTTAACGGCATTGCTTCATCCTTAAAACAACTATTCCATTTAATAAACTGTACTATAAAATCGCGTTTTTTCCTGTAAGAAAAAAGAAAACTTCATGCTATCGGTAAAGATTTGCTATCGTTAGCCCATATCGACAAAGGTTAAATTTCACGTAATGACAAAATCAGTAAATAAAAAAATCCTGCTAGGTATGAGTGGTGGTATTGCAGCCTATAAATGCGCAGAGCTTGTTCGCCGTTTAAAAGATAAAGGCTGTGAAGTAAAAGTCGTCATGACCGACTCAGCAAAACACTTTATTACTCCTTTAACTATGCAAGCGGTAAGCGGTGAGATTGTTTCTGATTCATTACTCGACCCTGCAGCAGAAGCCGCAATGGGTCATATTGAGTTTGCCAAATGGGCAGACCTTATTTTAGTCGCCCCTGCAACCAGCAATATTTTAGCGAAAATGGCGATGGGTATTGCAGATGACTTACTGACAACCCTACTACTAGCCACCCCTGCAAAAGTCGCGGTTGCACCTGCCATGAACCAACAGATGTACGCCCACCCAGCTACACAAGCAAATATTGCCACACTTAGTGAACGCGGCGTTGCTATTTGGGGCCCAGGTAAAGGTGAGCAAGCCTGTGGTGATGTAGGCGCAGGACGTATGTTAGAGCCTCATGAGTTAGTCGCGCTGTGTACACAACCTGAGGTTGAGCCTTTACTTGCAGGCAAAACCATCACGATCACAGCAGGACCAACCCGAGAAGCCCTCGACCCAGTTCGTTATATTTCTAATCACAGCTCTGGCAAAATGGGTTATGCCCTTGCTGAAGCTGCACTTGCGTTAGGTGCAAAGGTAAACCTGATTTCAGGCCCAGTGACAATTAAAGCACCTGCTAATGCCCTGCTTACTAATATAGAAAGTGCTGAGCAATTACTCACCGCCTCGATGGAGCTAGCCGCGCAATCGGATGCCTTTATCGGCTGTGCAGCGGTGGCAGATTACCGTGCAGCAGCGATTCATGAGCAAAAAATGAAAAAGCTAGGTGATGAACTAACCCTTACCTTAGTTAAAAACCCAGATGTCATAGCTAACGTCGCCGCGCTGAACGAAAACCGTCCTTATACAGTTGGTTTTGCTGCCGAAACCCAAGATGTTGCCAGTTACGCACAAGGTAAATTAAAGAATAAAAACCTCGATATGATCTGCGCAAATGACGTATCAAAAGAAGGCCTTGGCTTTAATTCTGATCATAATGCTTTAACACTGTTCTGGCACAATGAGCAACTAGATTTAGCAATGGGAAGTAAAAAAGATTTGGCCATGAGCGTAATGACTGAGCTTGCCAAGCGTTTGTAAAAATGCTGGAAAGAAACTGAATAAAACATTAACATAAGCCACTCATTTGCACAAAAAATGGCTTGTCTGACTCCCAACAGCGCAAGTAATAAATTATAAGAAAGGAATGGTCATGCCTGCGACAAAAAGAAGTAATCGCAAAGAGCAGATTCTGCAAGCACTCGCACAAATGTTAGAAACCAGCCCAGGTCAACGTATCACAACCGCAAAACTAGCGGCGGAGGTAGGTGTGTCTGAAGCTGCGTTATATCGTCATTTCCCGAGTAAAGCACGGATGTTTGAGGGCCTAATCGAGTTTATTGAAGATACTCTGTTATCACGCATTAATCTCATTTTAGAAAATGAGAAAGAAAGCCAAACTCGAGTCTACAATATTTTGCTGTTATTGTTAGCCTTTGCAGAGAAAAACCCAGGCATTACCCGTATTTTGACCGGTGATGCCTTACAAGGTGAACAAGAGCGTTTACGTGAACGAGTACAAGGCTTATTCGAGAAGCTAGAAACTCAATTCAAGCAAGTGCTACGCGAGCGCAAACTTCGCGAAGGCAAAGCATTCCAATCAGACGAAAGCACCCTAGCCAATTTCTTACTCGCCTATGTTGAAGGTAAGATGAACCAATTCGTGCGCAGCGACTTTAAAGCAAAACCAAGTGCACAATTTGAAAAACAATGGCCAGAACTACAGAAGATTTGGTTGTAGGAAATTAGCCGTAGGCGCGATCTCATATCGCGCAGCGGTGAAATTAAAATTACGCGGGATAAACCCGCTGCTACCCTTTTAACAAAACCTACCGACAACTTTTTTTAGCTTATGGCTGATAGCTTAAAGCTTACAGCTATCAGCTCACCTCCCCAAACACGCCACTTATCGTATCTACTCGAATTGTTTATTAAAAACGCTACACTGGGTGCGTAAATTTTAAAAACAACGAGAAAGACTAATGAAAGCGCAATTATCACTTTTGAGCTTAGCCTTGGTGACAAGCCTTGGTAGTGCACATGTTAGTGCGAAAGAGGCTCTGCAATTTAAAGACGTGTTTGATTTTAAATACGCAAAAGGCACCCAACTTTCTGAAGACGGCCAAATTCTTAGCTTTAGTGCAGACCCTTATCGCGGTAATGCTGAAGGTCAGGTTTATACGTTAAACAATAACCACCTACTTACCAGCGTTGAGCGCGGTACTCGCCCTACTATTAATAAAGCGGCAAACTGGGTGGCTTTTACTCAGGTACCTACCCTACTTGAAAAAGAAACCACCAAGAAAAAAGACCAGCTGAAAAATAACCTTGTTTTAGTAAATACTAAAAATGGCGAGCAACAGACTTTTAACGATGTAAAAGACTATGCGTTATCGGATGATGGTATATGGCTTGCCTATCGACTAGATAAGAAAGCAGAAAAAGCAGATAAAAAAGACGGCGAAGAAAAAGACGAAAACAGCAGCGAAATCAAGCCAGATAAAAAAGATAAAAGCTTTGATTTAGTGCTTGTTAATCTTCAAGACAAAACCACTCACACTATAAATAATGTATTTAGCTATGCGATTAGCAGTACAGGCGAGCAATTATTAGCAAGCCAAAGCTACAGCGATGGTGCCGACAACCAAGTTGTATTAGTTGATCTTAATAATGACTTTGCAACTAACGTGTTGATTGATGAGCCTGGTGTTGTTGCAAATAAAATTGCATGGCAACCAAACAGCAATACCGCAGCACTATTAATTGGTAATTATGTTAATGATGATACAAGACGTCGCGATCACAGCTTACAGCTTTTACAAAACGGGGCTCTTTCAACCATTAACTCAGCAGATAGCAGCTGGACTATCGGCAAAACAGCATCATTAAAATGGTCTGAAGATGGTGCTCGTTTATACTTTGAAAACCACCCTAAACTCGCCGCAAAATCTGTCTTGAAAGAATACAAAGATGAAGCCTCTTTATATGATTTCGATACCATACGCGACCAGAAGGGCCTAAACGTTTGGCACAATAAAGACGCTGAAATTAAGCCTCGCGAAGAGCAGCAATGGAACAAAGCGAATAAGCTTCGTCACTACCAAGCTGTGTATCATATAAATGGTCAGCACGTTGTGCAGCTAAGCACACCAAACATGCCAGAAGTTTCGCTTAACACTAATCGCGAAGCACTATTAGGCTATTCAGACCGACCTTACTTAGAGCGCGTTATGTATGGTGGTTTTTATGCAGATTACTTCAGTGTTGATGTTAAAACCGGTAAACAAACAGCTATCGTCAGCGACTATCCATTTAGACCAAGCCTTGCGCCAAATGGTCAATTTGCAGCATTTTTCCAAGATAGCCAAGTTCAGCTAAAAGATTTAGGTAGCAACAAGGTTTCGACCTTATCTAAAGCAATTAACGCTGTTTTTGCTGATGATAAACATGACTACCCATCACCTCAGCCGGGTTATGGTTTTGCGGGCTGGTTGAACGACAGCAGCCAAGTATTGGTTTACAGCAAATTTGATATTTGGGCTTTTGATGTCGCATCACAAAAGGCAACGCGCTTAACTCAAGGTAAAGAAACTAACACCCAATATCGTGTTATTAAACTTGATAAAGACCAAGTTGGTTTTGCCAAAGATGAAACATTATTGCTAAGCGCAACCAACGTGCAAGATAAGCAAACAGAGATTGCCAAACTTGACTTATCGAGCAATAAAGTCAGCAAAGTACTTTCGGGTAAAAAGCGCTATGACGTAGTGAAAAAGGCTAAAAATGCCGACAAATACCTATTTACTGCACAAACATACCAGCAATTCCCTGATTACTACCAAACTGATTTTAGCTTCAAAAAGCCACAACGTGTTACTAACCTAAACCCGCAAATTAGCAACTTTGCATGGGGTGAAAAACCTGAGCTTATTAGCTACAAAGGGTTTGATGGTGAAGATTTACAAGGCGTATTAATTAAGCCTGCAGGCTATAAAAAAGGCGATAAGGTTCCTGTAGTTGTGTACTTCTACCGCTATATGAGCCAACGCATGTATGACTTCCCGAAAATGGAGTTAAATCATCGCCCTAACTTCCCGATGTTTACCTCAAATGGCTATGCGATTTTCTTACCTGATATCCGTTTTGAGATTGGTCATCCTGGTAAATCATCAACGCAAACTATGATCAACGCAACTCAAAAGTTAATTGATTTAGGCATTGCTGATCCAGATAAAATTGGTTTACAAGGTCACTCTTGGGCAGGCTACCAAAGCGCCTTTATGATCACTCAAACAGACATGTTTAAGGCCGTTGTATCAGGTGCGCCAGTATCTAATATGACCAGTGCTTATAGCGGTATTCGCTTAAAATCAGGTCTTGCCCGTCAGTTTCAATACGAAACAGGGCAAAGCCGTATAGGCAAAACTTTATTCGAAGCGCCAGAGCTATATATCGAAAACTCACCGGTGTTCTTTGCCGATAAAGTGAATACCCCAATTCTGATTATGTTTGGTGACAAAGATGATGCAGTGCCATGGCAAGAAGGGGTTCAATACTACTTAGCTCTTCGCCGTGCTGGTAAAGATGCAACCTTCTTACAATACGAAGGTGAACCACACCACTTGAAGAAATTCCCTAACCAAGTGGATTTTTCGGTGCGCATGATGGAATATTTTGATCATTACTTAAAAGGTAAACCTGCTGCTGAGTGGATCAAAAACGGCGTCCCTTTTATTGAAGAATAAACAATAAGCTGAATTTCAGCTTAATGTCCCCCTCCCCTAGAGCCAGCATTATTGCTGGCTTTGTTCGGAAAAATCAATCACACCATCTATTTTATCGATTTTATCAATCGATTTAAACCCCAGTTTGTAAGTGGAAAGTTAATCAGAACAACTCTATATTTCACCCAACTTCTAACTGGAGACAACACAATGTTAAAAAAATCAACTTCAGCTTTCTCTAAAGTCGCTGTTGCAGTATCACTGTTGGTGGCAACAGGCGTACAAGCTACGAACGAAATAAAATCAAACCAATTCTGGTGGCCAGAGCAATTAGACCTTAGCCAACTTCGTGCTCATGGCGCAGAGTCTGATCCTATGGGTCCATACTTTAATTACAAAAAAGAATTCTTAAAATTAGATCTAAATGCGGTAAAAGCCGACATTGAGAAGGTACTGACTGACTCTCAAGACTGGTGGCCTGCTGATTACGGTCACTACGGTCCATTCTTCATCCGCATGGCGTGGCACGCATCAGGCACTTACCGTACATTCGATGGCCGTGGTGGTGCTGGCGGTGGTCAACAACGTTTCGACCCACTAAACAGCTGGCCAGATAACGCAAACCTTGATAAAGCGCGTCGTTTACTTTGGCCAATAAAGCAGAAATATGGCCGCAGTATTTCTTGGGCTGACTTAATGGCACTAACGGGTAACGTTGCACTTGAATCAATGGGCTTCAAAACTTTCGGTTATGCCGGTGGTCGTGAAGACGATTGGGAACCAGACTACGTATACTGGGGCCCTGAAGGCAAAATGTTAACTGACGAACGTCGTGACAAAAAAGGCAAACTAAAAGGTCCACTAGCGGCAGTTGAGATGGGCTTAATCTATGTAAACCCTGAAGGCCCACACGGTAATCCTGATCCACTTCTTGCAGCAGAAGATATTCGTTTATCTTTCGGCCGCATGGCAATGAACGATGAAGAAATCGTTGCCCTAATCGCCGGTGGTCACAGCTTTGGTAAAGCTCACGGTGCCAAAAAAGCGACCTGTTTAGACAAAGAACCTGCAGCAGCGGGTATCGAAGAACAAGGCTTAGGTTGGAAAAATAAATGTGGTAAAGGCCATTCAGAAGATACCATCACTTCAGGTCTTGAAGGTGCATGGACTGTGACACCAACACGTTGGTCAATTAACTACCTTCAAAACTTGTTCAGCTTTGAATGGGTTAAAACCAAGAGCCCAGCAGGTGCAACTCAGTGGATCCCTGAAAAGGGTCAAGCATCTAATCTTGTGCCAGATGCACACATCAAAGGTAAGCGTCATGCACCTATCATGTTCACAACCGATATCGCGTTAAAAGCGGATCCTGAGTTCCGTAAGATCTCAGAACGTTTCTTAAACGACCCGAAAGAGTTCGAACTCGCATTTGCTAAAGCATGGTTCAAACTAAACCACCGTGACATGGGCCCACGAGCTCGTTACTTAGGTGACTTAGTGCCAGAAGAAGTATTAATTTGGCAAGACTACATCCCTGCGGTTGATCACAAACTAGTAGACAGCAAAGATATCGCGTCACTTAAAGCTAGCATCTTAGATTCAGGTTTATCTGTATCTGAACTAGTCCGTGTTGCTTGGGCATCAGCAGCAAGCTACCGCGACACAGATATGCGTGGTGGTGCAAACGGTGCACGTATTCGTTTTGCTCCGCAAAAAGATTGGCCGGTAAACAACCCGAAAGAAGTGGCTAAAGTACTTAGCAAACTTGAGAAAATCCAAACTAAGTTCAACAAAAACGCATCTGGCGGTAAAGAAATTTCACTAGCAGATATGATTGTTCTTGGTGGTGCGGCTGCAATCGAAAAAGCAGCAAGCGACGCTGGTTTCTCTATCGCAGTACCATTCAAGCCAGGTCGTATGGACGCGTCATTAGAAATGACTGACGTTGAATCATTCGAAGTGCTTGAGCCAACGGCAGATGCGTTCCGTAACTACTACAGCTCAGCATGGAAATCACCGGCTGAAATGCTTGTAGAACGTGCTGATTTATTAAGCTTATCAGTACCAGAAATGACTGCACTACTAGGTGGTATGCGTGCTCTTAACGCGAATACTGACCAAACTAAACACGGTGTATTCACGAAAAAACCAGGCACATTAAGTAACGATTTCTTCGTTAACCTACTCGATATGTCAACGAAGTGGTCTAAATCTTCTGAAGAAGGTGTTTACGAAGGTCGTGACCGTAAGTCAGGCAAACTTAAGTGGACAGCAACACCAGTAGACTTGATCTTTGGCTCCAACTCAGAGCTTCGTTCAATTGCTGAAGTGTATGCATCTGACGATGCTAAACAAAAGTTCGTTGATGATTTCGTAGCAGCGTGGACTAAAGTAATGACGCTAGATCGTTTCGACCTACGTTAATATATTTTCGCAACCAACAAAGCCGCTAAGTTAGCGGCTTTTTTATTTTTCGTTAATAATTTACTCGACAAGCCAGCAGTTTACGTTAAAAATAAAACTTTATTACTATTTTTATTTGGATACAGGCACCAGGGATGATTACGCGCTTTATACTGCTTTTTGTTATCTACTCAATATGCCTAACTTTGGCTAATCAAAGCCGCGCCGATAACTCCCCTATTGTTAATATTAACCAACGTAGCATTGACCTCACCCAATTTGATATGAGCTATTTTATTGATGGCTCTGGCACTATGCCTCTTTCACAAGTTCAGCTGCAAAGTTTTATAAACAGTCAAAACAAGCTCACTTTAGGCACGAATGCCAAAACAACATGGTCAAAAATAGTTATAAAAAATACCTACAGCGACACCCTGCGCTTATTTGTACATAACCCAGATGCCTATCACTTAGAAGAAGTGAGCTTTTACGAAACGCAAGCAGGGCAACTGATAAACCAATCGGTCATTCAGCTTGATAAAGCAGGACCTAAAACCAACATGTTTGGTGGTAGTGCCGTATTTTCGTTTTATATTGCACCCAATCAGCAAAAAACAATTTACATAAAAAGCGTGACCTTTTCTCATCAATGGTTTGCACTCGCTATTTTTGATGAAGAGCACTCAAAACGTGCTCTTGTAGGGAATGGTAATTATATTGCTCTACTTGTTGGGATGATGTTAGCACTGATGATTTATAACTTTTTCTTGTATTTATCGGCACGTAAAATCGAGAACATCGTTTACGCCCTTTACCTTATTTCTGGCACAGTTTGGGTGGCGCTATCTTATGGTGTTGCCGCTAACTTTTTCGGTATTTTTAGTGCCGAACTATTACAACTCAATTCTAACTTGCTAAGTATGCCAAGCTTTTTAGTGATCTTTGTAATGCTTATTTTCGAAACCAAAAAGCTCTACCCTAAAGAGCATATTGCACTTTCGATTATTTTGTTCTTACTCGTTGCGGACTTTGTTTATAGCTTGTTCGATATTGTAGGTGCATTAAAACCTGCCAGCAGCTTGGCTGCATTAATGATGACTGTGACATTTGGAGTATCTATTTCGCTGTGGCGCAAAGGTAACGCGCTGGCAAAATACTTTTTGCTCGGCCACTCTATGTTCGTTATTTTCAATATGCTGGCGGTGCTTTATTACAAAGGGATCAGCGACGCAAACGTGATTAATAGCCACGGTGTTGGCATAGGTATTTTGCTCGAAGCGTTAATGATGGCGTTTATTCTTTCCTATCGAATTAAGAGCCTCGAAAAAATTAAAGCACAGCAAACTGAGCTCAACCGCTTGGTCGATACAGACCCAATGACAGGCCTGTATAATCGCCGTTACTTTGACAGAAAAAGTGAAGAACTGATTGCCGCGATGGCAACCAATCAGCAAGAGTTTACCCTCCTAATTGCTGATCTCGACCACTTCAAAAACATTAACGACACATACGGCCACGATGTTGGCGATAAAGTTATTATCGCATTTGCCAACATACTCACCTCAGAACAAGGCCTTGCTGATATAGCCTGCCGTTACGGCGGCGAAGAGTTTGTGTTACTACTCAATTGTAACCTACTTGATGCAAAGCTAGTTGCCGAGCGAATTCGCCAAAAGGCGCAAGAAACCTACATCACTATTGATGAAGTGCAAACCGTGCAGTTTACCGTGAGTATTGGTATACACAGCGTAGCTCACTCTTCAACAACCGTGAAAGAAACCCTCACCGTTGCCGACAAAGCATTGTATAAAGCGAAAAGTAACGGCCGTAATTGTGTTGAAGTGGCTGCTTAGACGGGAAAAGTTTCAAGTTTCAAGTTTCAAGTTTCAAAGTAACTTAAGGCTTTAAAACGATTAGCTAAAGTGAATAATGGTTGTTCCAGGTTGCTTTTTAGCTTGGTACATAGCCGCATCGGCTTCTTCAATTAACTGGTTCGCTGCGTACACACCATCTCCTAGAAAATGCGCTGTCACACCTATACTCGCTGTAACCTCAATTGATATACCTTTAGAACTAAATGGTTTTGTAAACTGAGCCGCAATTTTATGAGCTAAGCGATTCAAAATCATCGTATTAGTTACTCCTGATATAGTCACTAAAAACTCATCGCCGCCCATTCTTACTACATAGTCGGTACTTCTAACGGCGGCTTGAAGTTGCTTTGCAACCCATACTAAAACTTCATCACCTATTGCATGGCCATATTGATCGTTGATTTGTTTAAACTCATCTAAATCGATATAAATAAAGCCCATTCCCTCAGACACATCACCATTTTCACTAAATACATCATTCAATAATTGCTCTAAATAACGACGGTTCGGTAATTGGGTAAGCGGGTCAAGGTTAGCAAGCTCAATCAACGCCTGTTCTTTATTTTTTCGAGCTGAAATGTCACGCACAATCGCGAGAAGATAACTTTTTCCTTGATGGTCGATATAACAAACACTCACTTCAGTTGGAAAAGTATGACCATCTTTATGTTTTAAGCACGACTCAAAAATAGTGGTTTCTTGGGCTTTTATTCGCGCTACCCTATCCAGCCATTTGCTATTCGTATCATAGTCTGGGTTAATATCTGGCACAGTCAGTTTTAGTAGCTCTTCTTTTTCATAACCTAAGCACTTGTAAGCTAATTGATTACAGTTAAGAATTTGACCAAACTGAGGGTCTGCAATAAACATGGCATCATTTGATTTATCAACCAAATATGTCAGTAGAATATCTGCTGCCGCCTCTTTATTGACCGTTGTTAAATCAATTATCTGTGAAATATAACGAACGACATTACCGTCATTATCTACCTCTGCGACAATGTTCAGCTGGCAATAAATAGAATGCCCAAGCTTATGCTTGTAACGCTTTTCGATTTGTAATGGCTGCTCAGGGAACTGATTAAGCTTGGCACGAATAGTTTTATTTAACTCCCTGTCATCAGCATGAGTTATAACAACATCATCTGCGTACACTTCATCGCCTTCATAACCTAATAATTGTTTTAGTGCCGGGTTTGCATATTCAAGTTTACCGCTAGGCGAAGAAACAGTAACGGGGATAGGTGTAATTTCTATTAACCGATAAACAGGGTTAATAAACATCTGTGCGTCGTTAAGCTTCATGGGCAACTCGAGTCCAATACATTATTACTACTCAGCAAAATGAAATAATAGACCATAAATCGGAACTTGGCTGTATGGGAGGAGCTGTAAGCTAAATTATTAAGGCCGTCATATGGCGTTATAAAAAAACGCTAAAGCACGACCTCCAAACAAGTGCTAACCTAGCACCTAGTTCCTAGAGCCTAGCTCCTGGCTCCTAGCCAGTAATGTCTTTCCCCTAGCAACTAACAGCTAGCAACTCAAATCAACAATACTGCCCTGCTGCAAAGCCGCAGCTCCAAGCATATTGGAAGTTGTAGCCGCCTAGCCAGCCGGTGACATCGGTTACTTCGCCGATGAAATAAAGGCCCTGTGACTTTTTCGCTTCGAAGGTTTTTGAGCTTAACTCGTCGGTGTCTACACCGCCAAGCGTTACTTCGGCGGTTCTATAACCCTCTGTGCCGTTAGGTTTAATTTGCCAATTATGAACGTAGTCATGTAACGCGTCGATCTGCGCATGGCTTAGCTGGTTTACATTGCAATCTGGAATAGCCTTGGTGTCGTGCAGCATTTCAACAAAACGTTTTGGTAAAATTGTCGCAAGAGTATTTTTTAGTGACTTTTGCCCTTGGCTTTGACGCCACTGCTCAAGCTGCTGTTTCAAATCGAGCTCGGGTAACAAGTTGATGTACACAGTTTGCCCTGCACGCCAAAAAGAGCTGATTTGCAAAATCGCTGGGCCCGAAAGGCCACGGTGAGTAAACAGGATGTTCTCTTTGAACTGGGTGCCATCTTCACTGCTAACCAGACAAGGAATACTGATCCCCGATAAACCTTCAAAGCGATCTTTATCGTGCTGGTGCAAAGTAAATGGCACTAATGCCGCCATGGTTGGTAACACTGTTAAACCAAATTGATCTGCAATTTTATAACCAATTGGTGATGCACCGAGCTTAGGCATGGTTAACCCACCGGATGCAACAACTAACGACTCGCATTGATAGCTGTCTTGCTCGGTAATAACTTCATAACCAGCATCTGTTTTGGTCACACTGAGTACTTCGTTACGCAGCGCTATGTTAACTCCCGCCCACTCGCACTCAGTTAAAAGAATATCGACGATATCTTGTGCGCTGTTATCGCAGAATAACTGGCCCAGCGTTTTATGGTGATAAGCCAAACCGTGACGGTCCACCAGCTCAATAAAGTCATGTTGGGTATAACGGCTTAAACACGATTTTACAAAGTGAGGATTGCCACACAAGTAATTGTCTGGGCTTGCGTTTTCATTGGTGAAGTTACAACGACCACCGCCGCTGATTAATATTTTACGGCCCGGCTTTTTGCCCATATCAAGCACAGTAACATTGCGACCACGGTAGCCTGCTTGTGCAGCACACATCAAACCTGCGGCACCGGCGCCAATCACAATTACGTCTACTTGGGTCATTACTCATACTCACTAAAAAAATTTAGCTGATTATAACAAGTTATTTTCGCTGCAGTGTTAACAGTACGGTGTTTTTACAAAAAAGATAAAACCAAAAAACGAAATAAAGTAAAAACTCAAAACTAAAAATTTATAACTTTATTATGAGAAAAGTATTAAAAAACACCATAAAAAGACTGATTTAGACGTCTATACATTCGGTTATAACCAAAATAGAGACAACCATAATAAAACGATATTTTAACTAAATTTACATTTATTTTACCTTTGTCCCCCTTCGCGAAAAATACCGTGAAGATTTACATAACAATCTAGGGATCATTATGACAACTAACAACAACTTGAAGAAGTGCGCAATTGCACTGAGCTTGACTGCGTTGTTTGGGACAACAGCAGCAATGGCTACTCCAAACCAACTTATGTCGCCATCTATGCAGGAAACTGCAGCAAAATTACAAGGTCAAGAAGGCTTTGGTACGCAATTCATCATCAAATATAAAAATAACAATGATGAAATGATGACTATGTCGGCAGCAGAACAATCGCCAACTATGATGAACAAAAAAGCAAAAGGCTTTGTTAAAAACTTCACCAGTAAGAAAGGTAAAGTAAAAGCACAATATGTTCGTGCAATGGCGATGAATAATCACCACGTAATGCGTGCTGATAAAAAACTTTCTGCTCAAGAAGCACAAGAGTTCATGCAAGAGGTGCTTGCAACAGGTAATGTTGAATACATCGAAATTGACCAAATGTTAAAGCCATTTGCAACGCCTAACGACCCTCGTTATGACGACCAATGGCACTACTACGAGCAAGCAGGTGGTTTAAACCTTCCTACAGCTTGGGATACAGCAACAGGTAGCGGTGTGGTAGTTGCGGTACTTGATACAGGTTACCGTCCTCATATTGATCTAAACGCAAACATCCTTCAGGGCTATGACATGATCTCTAACGTGTCTGTAGCAAACGATGGGGGCGGTCGTGATAGCGATGCTCGCGATCCAGGTGATGCAATCAGTGCTAACGAGTGTGGTTACACACACGGTGCTCAAGACTCTAGCTGGCACGGTACGCACGTTGCCGGTACAGTTGCAGCTGTTACTAACAACGGTGAAGGTGTTGCAGGTGTTGCTTACGATGCGAAAGTAGTTCCTGTTCGTGTACTTGGTAAATGTGGTGGTTTAACATCTGATATCGCTGACGGTATTATCTGGGCTTCAGGTGGTTCAGTTTCTGGTGTACCAGCAAATGCTAACCCTGCTGATGTTATTAACATGAGTTTAGGCGGTAGCGGCTCATGTAGCTCTACAACACAAAATGCAATTAACCAAGCCCGTAACAACGGCACTGTAGTCGTTATCGCAGCAGGTAATGACAACGATAACTCTGCAAACTACAACCCAGGTAACTGTAATGGCGTAGTAAACGTTGCATCAGTAGGTCGTAACGGTGGTCGTGCATACTACTCAAACTACGGTAGCAACATTGATGTTGCAGCACCGGGTGGCGCGCAAAGCTTTGCTAATGATTCTGAAGGTGTGTTATCAACTCACAACTCAGGCTCAACAGGCCCAAGCAGCGATTCATATCACTACTCGCAAGGTACATCGATGGCAGCACCACATGTTGCGGGTGTCGCTGCGCTAATCAAGCAAGCTAAACCTTCAGCAACGCCTGATGAAATCGAAAACATTTTAAAATCAACAACCCGTTCTTTCCCAGCAACATGTACTAGCTGTGGGACAGGTATTGTGGATGCGGCAGCAGCAGTTGCAGCGGCATCAGGTACAACTCCGCCACCACCAACGGGGAATGTGTTAGAAGATGGTCAAGCACTAACAGGTTTAAGTGGCTCTGCTAGCAGCCAAACTTTCTACACAATGGAAGTACCTAGTGGAGCTACTAACGTAACTTTCACTATGAGTGGCGGTACAGGTGATGCTGACCTTTACGTTCGTGCAGGTAGCGCACCAACAACGTCAACCTATGATTGTCGTCCATACAAAGGCGGTAACAATGAAGTATGTTCTATCGATAACCCAACAGCAGGTACTTACCATGTAATGCTGAATGGTTATTCTGCCTACTCAGGTGTTAGCTTAGTGGGTGATTTAACTGTATCAGGCGGAGGTTCAGGCTCAGGTTCACCACAAGCAGGTGGCGGCACAGTGACTGATATCTCGGCAAGTGCAGGTCAGTGGAAACATTACACATTAGAAGTACCAGCAGGTATGGCAAGCTTCACAGTAACGACTTCTGGTGGCTCGGGTGATGCTGACTTATTCGTTAAGTTTGGTAGCCAACCAACGTCATCAAGCTATGACTGTCGTCCGTACAAAAACGGTAACGCAGAAACATGTACATTCAGTAACCCACAAGCAGGTACTTGGCACTTAAGCTTAAATGCTTACAAGACTTTCTCTGGTGTGACATTGGATGCACAGTATCAACCTTAATAGTTGATCTCCCCAGTTCCCCCCTGGGACTTTCAGCCGGACTTACGTCCGGCTTTTTTGTATTTACTTAATTAAGCACGAATTACTATCAAAGTTTTTCTAGCACAGCTTCAGCGCGGCTCACAACAAAATCTTTATCTTGTTCAACAAAAAGCCCTGTTACTATTTGGTTTTCAACGATCATCGCGTAACGCTTTGAGCGCACACCACCAAAACTTGCCGTATCTTTATCTAAACCAAGTGCTTTAGTAAAGCTGGCATCACCATCAGCCAACATACGAATGTGCTCAGCATTGTGCGCTTCACCCCATGCTTTCATTACAAATGCATCGTTTACCGATACACAGTAAATTGCATCAACGCCTTTGGCAGTAATTTTATCAGCTAAGGTGATAAATTCTGGTAAGTGAGCATTAGAACAGGTTGGTGTAAATGCGCCAGGCACGGCAAATAACACCACTTTTTTATCTGCAAATAATGCCTCTGTTGATAAGGTTTGCATACCTTCACTAGTTAATTCGCTAAGGGTTGCTGCAGGTAAAGTTTGGCCTTGTTCGATCATCGTGATTCCTTGAAAGAAAATAAGAGTACAGAGTATATACCCAAAAAATTGAATACCGCATGATTTAAGGGGAAACAATGCAAAACATTGTTCGCCCTTTGAAGTGTTATAAACCTAAGCTGGATTTAATAGTGTGCATTTGCTCTTGTAGGCGCAGCTGAATATCACTAACCAGTGAGTTCGACTCGCTTACTTGCCCCTTCATGCTTTGCATTGATTGGCTAAAGTTTTCTAGTAAAGCATTTTGCTGCTTAGCAAGCTCCATAGCATCAAACGCGACTTTATTGGCATCTTGCGCGTTGTCAGCTACGCCTTCTGAGTTACGTTTAAGCTCTTGGGCATTTTGTGTTTGCAGCTCGGCATCATTAGCCAACGCACTAATTTGCTCTGATACCATGGTTGAATTTTCACTTAAGCGGTTTAGCTGACTATTAATATCATCAAGTGAACCTTGTGTTTGTCTGGCAAGTTTTCGGACTTCGTCCGCTACAACCGCAAAACCTCGACCATGTTCACCGGCACGAGCCGACTCAATCGCTGCATTCAGTGCCAATAGATTTGTTTGTTCAGCAATGTTTTTGATCACCTCAATAACTTGGCCAACGTCATCAACCCCTTTTAATAGCTCTTTTAAGCTATCAAGACCTTGCTCAACGCGCTCTTCAGTGCGAGAGCTTGCGGTTAACATGCTGTCGGCAAAGCCTAGGCTCTGCTCCATCGCACCAAAAGTTTGTTTGGCGTTATCAGCAACTTGACCATTAATATTATTGACCTGCTCACCAATGTGTTGAATATCAGAAAGTAAACCTTGGTTTTGTTCAACCTGAGAATGACTGGCATCTGTTTGCTGAGCAATGGTATGTAAGTGCTCGCTCATCTCTAGCATAAAGTCATTAATAACCTTCAGCATTTGTGCTCGTTCTTCTGCCTCACCACGCTGACGCTCAATCAGTTGATTAAAGTAATGGGCAATTTCACCTATTTCGGTTTTCGGGTTTTTACTCTCGATGTTTTTAAGCTCATTACTTTCAATTAAGAAAGCAAAACCATCACGTAATTGGCGCAATGGGTTAAGCACTTGGTTACGCTGTACAAAGTAAACACCCGCCGCTAAAACCACCAGCATGCTAATAGCCACACAGAACACGATAAACACTTGTTGCTTAAGATTACTTTGTTCATCTTTTAACTGTTGCTCAGCACCAAGCACCGTCGCAGATAGGGCTTCAATCTGTTCTCGAAGTGCTTGCATGCCAGTTTGACGTTGCTCAGCTTGCTCAAGAGTGGATGCTAAATCACGTGGGAAACGTTTAGGCCAGCTACTTAGTTCAGCTTTAATATCACCGGCTAAGTCTTCAGCTTCTTCACCAAAAAACAAAGCGTCTTCATCCACTTCGCTCATAACACCTAGGTTTTCGAGTCTATCTATTTTAGCAGCAAGGTCATTTAGGTTTTCAACACTTTGATTGAGGCTATTTTTAGTGTCTTGATCATAGTTAAGCACTAACTTGTATGTATACAAAGCGAGTGATGTAACTTCGCTGTAGTAGTCAGCAGCAAGTTGATAATACTCAAGTGCAAGCACTGTTTGCGGCTCGGCTTTGCTTGCATAGCCAATTAACGATGAGGCCGAACCTGCCATTTGCCTTAACGAGTTATCGAGCAGCGCCATTTCGTTACCCGATAGCTTACCTAAAGCACGATACTTACCATTAATGTCTTTATCGAGCGCCGTCAGTTGGCTATTTAGTTGGCCCGCCAAGTCATTAGGTAGCTCAGTTAAATGCTGCTTTTTAACATCGCTTATTAGCGTTGAGGCTTTATTTAAGTGTTGGCTGTCACCTTGCTCTAAATAATCATCAAGGTAACTTTTTAAATCAATAATGATGGTGTTTTTAAGCTTATTATAAGCGTTATCTTGCTGCTCTAAACCGAGTAAAGTTTGACTAGCCCAGAACAGGGTTGCTGCCAGTAAAATACTAGCGAGAGTGAGTAAAACGGCCAATAGCCGAGTAAATGATGACACGCGCATAAACGATATTCCCAAGTAACGTTACGCGCGTAGAATATTAACCTTTTATGACAATTTGATGTAAACCGTAAAAAATAACAGGTAAAAACGAATCAAACTAAGCTAAAAGGGTTACATAAATACCAATTCGCTTAATTAAGGGCTCTATTTTGAGGCAATAAAACCTCGTCGATTACAAGGCAAAAATTTCGTTATTAAGTTGCTCTTAATGAAAAATTTTTAACGCTGGTAGCGGTAGGTTTAATCCCTCAAAATGATTAAGTATTATTGCGGATTAATGGTATTAAACCATTGCAGCCTTCACATACACATCAAAGCGGTTCTTTTTAGTTTTGATTTGCATACTCGGGGTTTTATCATTTAGAAATGGGGCGTAATCTGGGCGCTTTACGACTACTCGTTTACTAGCAAGCGGATAAGCAAAATCAAGAAGATCATCGGCATCGTTGTCTCCGCCCACAAGCTCTTGGAATACTCGCATTTCTTTTTTAACAAGGGCTGACTTTTCACGATGAGGAAACATAGGATCTAAGTACACAACATCTGGTGTATCGCTGCACTGCGCCAGTAAAGTGTGGCTTGAGCCAAACACTAGGCTCATGTTTTCTTTCATCCAAGGGCCAATTTCAGCATCGTTATAGGCGCGTTCTAGGCCGTCAAATAATAGTGCAGCAACAACAGGGTGGCGTTCATGCAAAATCACTTTACAGCCTAGTGATGCCAGTACAAAGCCATCGCGGCCAAGGCCTGCAGTGGCATCAAGCACCACTGGCGTGGCACCTTTGTTTAAGCCAACCGCTTTTGCGATAGCCTGCCCTTTACCACCACCAAACTTGCGTCGATGGGCTGCAGCACCAGTTACAAAATCAACATGGATAGCACCAAGTTTTGGCTCGTCCTTTTTCTTTAAGCTGAGACCCTGATCGTCATAATGAAGCGAAAAGCCAACATTCTGCTCAGCCCACTTAGCCAAACCAAAACGCTGTTCGATGGCATCTAAATAAGGACGCATTTCTTTAAAAGGACAATGAATTACCACGCAAAACTCCGAGCTAAATTATTCGGCGCCAGTATAGCATGGCTTAAAATAGCTCGATATCCGTTTGTGAAGTGACATCTTCGGTCTCACTCGGTTCAGCCATTTTTTGTAAGCTAGCTAAAAGTTCACTACGCGATTCGATAATATGCTTTAGCTGAAACTTTATAAACGCTAAGTCTTCATTCAGTGAGGTAAATATCAGCTGAGTTTGTTTTAATTGCTGCAAGTGAAATGCGACTTCGTCGCTGCCCGATAAACCACTTTGCTCAATAGACTTGTTTAGCTCATCAAGTTGGGCGGCAAATTTCTCTACAGCATGTTCGCGCGAATCACTGTTTTGGTACATTTGATCAGATAACTCATTAAACGAGTTACCTATTTGCTGCGCCTGAGTCAGTGCCCGCTCATTGTTTTCCATGTCTTGTACTTTAGCGTTAGTCACTTCAAGAATATGCGGAAATAAATCTTTATAACGGCCATAAAGCTGGGCATCATCAAGTGGCATGTTTTTAACCAGCATCGACACTTTAGGGTAATTAATAATTGTGCGATGGCTAAAGTCAACAAAGCGATTTGCATCACGGTGTTTTTCGAGTAACTCTTGCTCTAGTGGACACACTCCGCCCTCAGCACTACAAAATACGCCAATATCTTGATACCAAAACGCCAGCACTACATCGAGCTCCATCGGATTAAAAAACTCAAACATATGCTCAGATAACGCTTTGATATCGTGTGCATGATAGCTCTGCCCAACGTAGCGCATTATACGACCCATATCGCCTGAATCTGTCATCGCGATTTCGGCAGTGATTTGCGCTCGCTCTACATCACTTTTAAGCTTTTTAGAGTGCTGACGATATTGATATAACACGCGAATACGTGCCATGAGCTCTTCAGCATTAAATGGTTTTACAATGTAATCAGCTGCACCTGCGTTATAACCTTTTACACGGTCAGGTAAATCAGCTTTACCCGACAAAAACATCACAGGCGTGTCTTTTGTTTGCGGGTTGGCTTTTAATTCGTTACATACCTCAAAGCCCGTTTTACCCGGCATTTCGATATCAAGTAAGATGATGTCAGGGTTGTACTTTAACGCCTGTCTTAATCCTTCGTCGCCATTTTTAGCATGGATCAGTGTGCAAAAGCCCGATAGCGATTCCTCAATCACATGATGGATATATTTATCATCATCAATGGCTAATACCAGTTTTGACATGCTTAATTCCTATAAACTCTTTTTTAAGAAGAATAGTACGAGAGCGTAATTTTGCGAAGAAATATTAATAAAAAAAGCGCCTTACGGCGCTTTAAATCAACAAAAATTATTATGCAGCAATGCCGCTATGTCTTAGTAGTGCATCGACTTGCGGTTCGCGTCCTCGGAACTTTTTAAATAACTCCATAGGCTCTTCACTACCCCCTTTCTCTAAAATGTTCTTTAAGAAAGCTTCGCCCGTTGCAGGGTTAAAGATACCTTCTTCTTCAAACTTAGAAAACGCATCAGCCGAGAGCACTTCAGCCCACTTATAAGAGTAATAACCTGCGCTATAACCACCCGCAAAAATATGGCTAAAGCCATGCTGAAAACGGTTAAACGCTGGCGCTTTAACAACAGCAGTTTTACTGCGCACCTCGTCAAGTGTTGCTTGAATATTACATGGCTCACCCGCTTTGTAAGTATGGTGAATAGTAAAGTCAAACAACGAGAACTCTAGCTGACGCAGCATTTGCATACCTGATTGGAAGTTCTTCGCCGCAAGGAGTTTATCTAATAACTCTTTTGGTAACGGTTCACCTGTTTCATAGTGACCCGAAATAAAGCTCAGCGCTTCTTCTTCGTAACACCAGTTTTCAAGGAACTGACTTGGTAACTCAACCGCATCCCATGCAACACCGTTAATACCTGCAACCGGCGCAGCATCAACTTGCGTCAACATATGGTGAATACCATGACCAAACTCATGGAATAAAGTTGTCACTTCATTATGAGTAAACAAGGCGGGCTTATCACCCACTGCTTTATTAAAGTTACACACTAAGTAGGCAACAGGGGTTTGTAATTCGCCGTTAGCACGTACTTTACGACCCATGCAGTCATCCATCCACGCACCTCCGCGTTTGCGATCGCGGGCGTATAAATCAAGATAAAAGCGACCACGTAAGGTATTGCTGCTATCGTAAATTTCGAAGAAACGTACATCAGGGTGATAAGTATCAAACTCTGTTACTTCTTTAACACTAATGCCAAATAAACGATTTACTGTAGTGAATAAGCCACTTAATACTTTATTGGCTGGGAAATATGGGCGCAGTACTTCATCAGAAATCGCATACTTCTCTTGCTTAAGTTTTTCGCCATAATAAGCGTAGTCCCATGCAGCAAGTTCCGTCACACCGTGCTTGTCTTTTGCATAAGCTGTTAGCTCAGCAAGCTCTTGCTCAGCTTGCGGTTTAGACTTATCAGCTAAATCTTCTAAGAATGAGAAAACTTGCTCAGGCGTTTCTGCCATTTTAGTTGCCAGTGACATGTCAGCGTAGCTGCTAAAGCCAAGCAACTCGGCAAGCTCATGACGCAGTGCAAGCTCTTCGCTCATAATGGCAGAGTTATCAAATTCACCAGCATTAGGGCCTTGATCAGAGGCACGGGTCACAAACGCAGTGTAAAACTCTTCACGTAACTCGCGGTTATCTGCGTAGGTCATAATAGGTAAGTAAGATGGAAAGTCTAAAGTAAACACCCAACCTTCTAGCTCTTTACTTTGTGCGGTATCAGCACCAAGTGCTAAAGCAGACTCAGGTAAGCCAGCCAGTTCACTTTCATCAGTAATGTGTTTTTGCCAAGCAAGTGTAGCATCCATAACATTGTTACCAAACTTAGAAGCCAGCTCAGATAAACGCGCACTGATTTCGCCATAACGTTTTTGTTGTTCAGGTTTTAAAGCAATCCCTGACAGCTCAAAATCACGTAATGCATTAGTAATGGTTTTTTGTTGGGCAATCGTTAATGATTTAAATTCATCGCTATTATGAAGTGTGTTGTAAGCATCGTACAAACCTTGGTGCTGACCAACAAACGTTGAATACTCAGATAACAATGGCAAACATTGCTCATAGGCTTCACGTAACTCATCACTGTTAACGACTGAATTCATGTGTGATACCGGTGAAAATAGGCGTGATAACTTGTCATCAGCTTCCTCAAGCGGAAGTACTAAATCATTCCATGTGTATGATTTGGTTGCCAGTACCTCATCGATTTTAGCGCGGCACTCAGCAATTGCCGCTTTTACTGCTGGCACTACGTGTACAGGTTCAATTTTAGAAAACGGCGGAAGCCCTTCTAAACCAATGAGTGGGTTATTTTCTGCAATTGTCATTTTTGTTCTCAAATTTTATGCGAAGATGATTTTGAAGTTGGGGCGAATTGATGAAATACAAGGGGCTTAACCTTGGTCTTTATTATGCTATTATCAAGTTATTACTAAATCGATTAATTAATAAAAAATTATCTATTTTTGAGGACAAACTATGGCTCAGCATTTTGATTACATTGCAATTGGTGGTGGTAGTGGCGGTATTGCCTCTGCAAACCGTGCAGCAATGCGTGGCGCAAAAGTCGCTCTTATTGAAGCAAAACACATGGGTGGCACTTGTGTAAATGTCGGTTGTGTTCCAAAGAAAGTTATGTGGCACGGCGCACAAATCGCTGAAGCTATTAACGCATATGCACCTGATTACGGCTTTGATGTTGAGTTAAAAGGTTTTAGCTGGGCTAAATTAGTTGAAAGCCGCGAAGCGTATATTGGTCGTATTCACCAAGGTTACAACAAGTACTTATCTAGCAATGGTGTGACTGTGATCAATGGCTTTGCTAAGTTTGTTGATAACAAAACAGTTGAAGTTGACGGTGAACTTTACACAGCAGATCATATCCTTGTTGCTGTTGGTGGTCGTCCTACTATTCCTAACATCCCTGGCGCTGAGCTTGGTATTGATTCAAACGGCTTCTTCGAGCTAGACGCACAACCTAAACGTGTTGCTGTGGTTGGTGCAGGTTACATTGCCGTTGAAATCGCTGGTGTACTTCATAGCCTTGGCACAGAAACCCACCTGTTTGTTCGTAAAAACAAACCGCTACGTACTTTTGACCCGTACATTATTGATACGCTTGTCGATATTATGGCTAAAGAAGGCCCTACGCTTCACACTGATTGCACTCCAAAAGAAGTAGTTAAAGAAAGCGATGGTAGCTTAACAATTCACTTTGAAAATGGTCACAGCCAAAACGTTGATGAAGTTATTTGGGCAATTGGCCGTACACCAACAACTGACAAGATCAACCTTGCGGCAGCAGGTGTTGAAGTGAACGAAAGCGGTTACGTAAAAGTAGACGAATTCCAAAACACTACAGCTGAAAACGTCTATGCAGTAGGTGATATCATCGAAAACGGTATTGAACTTACGCCAGTAGCCGTTAAAGCAGGTCGTATTTTATCAGAGCGCTTATTCAATAAAGAATTGCCTGATGATTTAAAAATGGATTACGAGCTAGTACCAACGGTGGTATTCAGCCACCCGCCTATTGGCACGATTGGTTTAACAGAACAAGAAGCGATTTCGCAATATGGTGCTGAAAACGTCAAGGTTTATAAATCAAGCTTTGCAGCAATGTACACAGCGGTTACTCAGCACCGCCAAGCTTGTAACATGATGCTGGTGTGTGCTGGAGAAGACGAAAAAGTTGTTGGCTTACACGGCATTGGCTTCACAGTTGATGAAATGATCCAAGGTTTTGCGGTTGCCATGAAAATGGGCGCAACAAAAGCAGACTTTGATGCTGTTGTGGCTATTCACCCAACAGGCTCAGAAGAGTTTGTGACGATGAGATAAGATTAGCTTTAAGCTAAATTAAAACCTTGTGGTGCTGCCACAAGGTTTTTTTATGCCTATGATTACAAAGTGATGATGAGTTGTTAAACTCAGTTAAAAGAATAAGAACGTAAACTACTTTGCAATCAATCACTTTATTCCCTGTACACCTTGCACAGAGTATCTTTCTGTTCCAAATGTTATTTGGTGCATTATTAATTAATAGCCAAAAACAAAGTCGTTCCTTGGTGCTGCTATTTGTATTTCAAGGCTGTGTATGCGCCTTTAACCTGTTAGAAGGGTTAGGCCTTTCTGATTACTTAATCACACCGGCATTTACATTACTGTATGGGCCTATGATTTACTTTTTTACCTTGTCGATTACAGGTAAGCAGCCCTTTATAACATCACACTACGCGGTTCACTTAATTCCTGCGGCTATTTCCTTGGCCTTTACCCACTACACGCAGGAGATCATTTTACTCGGTTCGCTCAGTCAACTTGGCTACTTCTACTTTGCTTATGGCACTTTAAAGGGCTACCACAAACAACTTATGCATGCGCGCTCAGATGCTGAGAGCCTTAAATTAAAGTGGCTGATCAAAGCATTATTTATTTTTGCCATTATTGTCGTATTCGATTTGCTGCGTATGAATGTGCAACCAATCACGCCGCTCGATTTAAAGATGCACTGGTATTTATTAAACGAAATACTGTTACTGCTAATGTTTAGCTTTTTGTTGTTTCACACCATCAAAAATAGCTTTCAATTCGAGCCAGTCACATTGCCTGAAGAACCCGAAGCTGAACAAACTGATTCGTCTGACGAGCAACTTGCGCAGCAAATTTTATCAACCATTGATAACTTGATTATTAATGAATCGCTTTATCGACAACCTAGGCTGTCACTAAACGACTTAGCAAATCAAACTGGGCTCGGTAGTAAAGAAATATCTTGGGCTATTAACAGCACAACGGGGAACAACTTTTGTGAGTACATCAACCAGCATAGAGTGAATGATGTTAAACGCGAAATAGAGCAAGACTCATCTCAAAAACTCAGCCTGATAGAGCTGGCATTTCAAGCTGGCTTTAATTCTAAATCGACTTTTAATGCGGTGTTTAAAAAAGAAACGGGATTAACGCCGAGTCAATTTAAGAAGCAAACACTAAAAATCTGCTCATAAAACAGACAAAAAACGTCCTAAATCCTGTTTTAGGACGCTTTTTTACAGCCCTAACGCTAATTTAAACAAAAAACAGCTTTGAGACTCCAGATGTACAAGTCCTATTTTTTACTACTAACATTGTGCCTATTAATAAGCTTTTCGAGCTTTGCTTTAGCAACGAATCACTCTTTAGAGGTAACAAATCAAGCCTTAAAAGTGCAACCAAGTCGTGTTGGTGCAAGCGACCCAATCGCTTACTTTCAATCGAAAACAACGGCTATAGAATTAGCTAAACAACAAAACTGGGCTCTGGTGAATAAACTCACAAAACAGCTCATTAATGAATATCAAAATGATGGCGATACTTGGTATTTACTTGGTCTCAGTTATTTTCAATTGGCTGATTATCAAAATGCCAGCAATGCTTTGCAACGCGCACTTGCAATAGGGACTAGCTTAAAAGGCATTCCTAATGGGGCCAGTAACCCTAACGATTTAATGGTGAAAATTGCAGAAGCATACGCAGAGCTTAACAACCAACAGCAAGCAGAATATTGGCTTAAAAAAGCACTGGCAGCAAGATGGGATGACCGCCCAACACTTGCTGGCACCAGCTTATTTAAATCTGGTACTAATCCTCACTTTGAACGCTTTGCGCAATCAGCCAGTTACAAATCACTTGCAGGTAATGATTTAAATACTGAGCTCAATCGAGATCAAAAATGGCGCGCCGATTTAGCATTTTTAGTTTCAGAGATTAAACGTTTACACGTGGCAATGTATCAAAACATGAGCTCACAACAGTTTGCAGAAAAAGTAGCTGAGATTGATAAATCGATTCCTGATCTGACTGATCAGCAAATTGTTTTTCAGTTTATGGAGCTAATTGCGTTACTTGGCAATGGTCATAATCTATTGATCCCAGCATGGGGTGAAAAAGGCAACTTTCAGCAACTACCATTTCAGTTTTATCAATTTAGTGACGGCTTATACATCACCAAAGTAAGTAGCGATTACCAGCAATATGTTGGCCATAAAGTTGAGGCATTTGCCGATACACCAGCCCAGCAAGCTCTTGAGTTAACTAAACGTGTTAATGCTCGCGATAATGAAATGCAAACCCTTTGGCTGGGACCATATTATTTAAGTTTGCTTGATGTACTAAACGGGCTTGGCATTAGCAAAGGTAACGAGGTAACGCTCACGCTCAGCTCGCCAAAAGGCGCTCTCACCACAGTTACACCAGCGCTCAAGCCAATGCAATTTGCAGGTTTTCCTAAGTTACCAAAACTTGCTGAACACCCTACGCTTAGATACTTAGCGAAAAACAACACACCGTTTTGGAGCGAACAAATAAAAGCGAATAAATTACTGTATGTACAATTCAATGATGTACGTAATAGCAAAGATCTCACCCTTGCTGAATTTGCTATGCAGCTACAAGCACAAATCAAACACGATGACATTGAGCATATGGTGCTAGACCTTCGCCATAACAGTGGTGGTAATGGCTCGCTCACCCCACCTTTGGTAGCAACGGCCGCATTTTTTAAAGTATTAAAGCCACAAGGAAAGTTATTTATATTAATTGGCCGAAATACATTTTCGGCAGGCCATGATCTAGCAGTTAAGATTACCAATATAGTGCCAGCAATTTTTGTAGGTGAACCATCAGGCACCCGCCCTAACGTGGCAGGTGAAGCAGGCTGGTTTAACCTACCATACAGTAAACAAACAGGCCTTATTTCGAGCCAATTCCACCAGCAAAGCAGAGCTGAAGACCATCGTATTTGGTTAGCGCCCGATATGCCAATTACGCTTTCTGCAAAAGACTACTTTGCAGGTGTAGACCCAGTAATGGATGCTATTTTAACCATAACCAAGCAATAAACAGTGCTGGCACAAACCTTGTAACTGTTAATAAAGTAACCAGTTATAGCAACAATTTGCCCTTGTTTACTGTGTAATTAAGCAACTTTTACGCAGTACTCAAGGCATTTTTACAAGGAGGCACTGTGTCTAAGTCTGCAATTTTATACCGCATGGTGACCGATGAGCATATTTGCCCGTTCGGTTTAAAATCAAAAGATTTATTAGAGCGACATGGTTACGATGTTGACGATCGTCACTTAACCAGCCGTGAGCAAACTGACGAATTCAAACAGCAGCATGATGTAAAAACCACACCACAAACCTTTATCAATGATAAACGCATTGGTGGTTACGATGATTTGCGCGACTTTTATAATCTACCTAAGGCTGGCCAACAGGGCACCAGTTACACGCCTGTATTAGCCATTTTTGCGGTCGCTATGCTACTCAGCTGCGGTTTTACTTATGCCAGCGGTGAGGCTTTATTCTCTTTGCAAAACCTGATGCTGTTCGTTGCAGTATCAATGGCGGTATTAGCGATACAAAAGCTACAAGACTTATACAGCTTTTCTAACTCATTTATTACCTATGACTTACTAGCGATGCGTATTGTGCCCTACGCTTATGTATACCCGTTTATTGAGGCGTATGTAGCGATAGGTATGGTAGCTGAATTACCTGCCTTAGCTGTTGGCCCATTTTCATTATTTATTGGTTGTATAGGTGCAGTATCGGTTATTAAGGCTGTGTATATCGATAAACGAGATCTGAAATGCGCCTGTGTTGGTGGCGACAGTAATGTGCCGCTCGGCTTTATCTCTCTGAGTGAAAACTTATTTATGATAGCCGCAGGTATATGGATGCTAGTAAGCTAATACAAAAACGCGAGGGATTACCCTCGCGTTCATTATAACTATAATGAGGGAATATTAAGCCGTACCACCCACCGTTAAGTTATCAATTTTAAGGCTTGGTTGACCTACCCCAACAGGTACGCTTTGGCCATCTTTACCGCACACGCCAACGCCTTTATCAAGTGCTAGATCGTTCCCTACCATTGAGATCTGCTGCATCACTTCTGGGCCATTACCAATTAGTGTGGCACCTTTGATAGGTTGCGTGATTTTACCGTTTTCAATTAAGTAGGCTTCAGAGGCGCTAAATACAAATTTACCTGACGTGATATCCACTTGGCCGCCACCAAAATTAGGCGCGAAGATACCCTTTTTCACCGAGCTGATAATATCGGCTTGGCTGTGCTCTCCACCTAACATATAAGTGTTGGTCATACGTGGCATAGGTAAATGAGCGTACGATTCACGGCGCGCATTACCGGTAGGGTTAACCCCCATTAAACGCGCATTTAGCTTATCTTGCATGTAGCCTTTTAGAATACCGTTTTCAATAAGCACGTTATACGCAGCAGGAGTGCCTTCGTCATCTACGTTCAATGAACCTCGGCGATCAGCAATGGTGCCATCATCCACGACTGTACACAGCTCAGATGCCACCTTTTGACCTACCTTACCGCTAAAAGCTGATGCGCCTTTACGGTTAAAGTCACCTTCTAGGCCATGACCTACCGCTTCGTGTAGTAACACGCCCGGCCAACCTGCACCTAGTACTACTTCCATGCTACCTGCAGGTGCATCGATAGCTTCTAGGTTTACTTTCGCTTGGCGAACAGCTTCTTCCGCGTATTCCATCCAACGCGGTTTGCCATCGACTAACTCTTTAAAATAACCATAATCTAAACGAGCACCGCCCCCTGCACCACCGCGCTCACGACGACCATTCTTCTCAAGTAACACTGAACAATTTAAACGAATAAGCGGGCGAATATCGGTTGCAAAGGTGCCATCACTTGCAGCAATTAACACTTCTTCATAAACCGCCGACATTGAACTGATCACTTGCTCAGCATCAGGTGCTAATTGACGAATATAGCTTTCAAGCTCACGTAGCAGACTTACTTTGTCATCATTGCTCATGCTTTGAATAGGTTGATGCGGCGCATACTGCTCTTTAGCAGCAACATCACTGAACACCTGAATCGTTTTGTTTTCGCCTGCATTGGCAATACTACGCGCTGCGGTTGCGGCTTTATTTAACGCTTCAAGATTAATCGCATCTGAGTATGAAAAACCGGTTTTTTCACCACTAACAGCACGCACACCCACACCGCGTTCAACGTTGTAAGAACCTTCTTTCACTAAGCCATCTTCAAGCACCCAAGATTCGTGGTGACTAGATTGAAAATACAGGTCGGCATAATCAACTTGGTGTTGATGAATAAAAGCGAGCGTTTTTTCTAATTCTTCTCTCGTTAGTTGGCTGTCATGTAATAAATGCTGTTCAACCGTGTTCATAATAAATGCTCTCTAAATCGTTGCTGAGACTGCATAGGCATGTCTTGGCGAATTGTATTCAAGCGGTTTAAATCAAGCCAATGGCTGATAAACCCAGTACCAGAGGCAAGCTCACTGAGCGTTTCTCCCCATGGTGAAATAATAATGCTGTGGCCATAAGTGTGACGGCCATTCTCGTGCTCGCCCCACTGTGCTGCGGCAACCACATAACATTGTGTTTCGATTGCGCGCGCAGCTAATAAAATATGCCAATGAGCAGCGCCGGTGACTGTAGTAAAGGCACTTGGCACTAAAATGAGGTCAGCCCCTTGGCGCTGCATCGCGGTGAATAAGCCACTAAAACGTAGATCATAACATACTGCTAGGCCAATTTTACCAAATGGCGAATCAACCACCACAATATCCTCGCCCGCCTGCGTCGCATCAGACTCTCGGTAACTGCGCGTCGTGTCGGCAACATCTACATCAAATAAGTGAATTTTATTGTACTGTGCAACCACATCACCCTGGTTATTAAATAAAAACGAGGCAGCTAAATACTTACCATTTTGCTGCGAAACAGGGAGGGTACCAGCAGCTAACCAGATATCATGCTGCTTACATAAATCGGCAAGTTTCGCTTTATAAACCTCACTCTGTAGACCTAATTCATAGCTTGCTTGGCTGTGCTTACTAAAAATCAAAAAACTTTCAGGTAAACACACAAGCAATGGCCGAGTAGCAGGTAACTTGGTCAGTGTATCTGCTAGAAAAGCGAGGTTTTGCTCAGCATTCATGCTTGAGCACATTTGTACTGCGACAACCTGTGGTTGATGATTAGTCTTCATTGTTACCTAAACTCGCTGAAGATGCGGCATCTTTTAATTTTAATTGCGTCGACGACTGTGGCTGACTTTGCGCAGCTTGCGGTAACGTCACTTCACGACTCTTACGATCAAGCTCTTTCACTACAGGATCATTCATACTCCCTGTTACTTTAAAGTTGATCTCAGAGATCACTCGTGCCGAGTGAATTACTTTATCGATTGCCAGCGCTGCAAGACCACTTACAGGGTTGACCATCCATGCCACAATAACAGGAATACTTGAGGTTACCTGCGGTGCAACAGCCAGGTCGTAGTCAATTTCAAAGGTGTTTAAGTTAGTGTGGCCTTTAATCGTTAAATCGGCAGGTACACCATCAAGCTTGGTATCTTGAGTGTAAGCAATGCCCTTTTCTAGCTGCATAGTGCCTTGCATGCTGTTATAGAAAAAGCCTTTAGAGAATACATCTCTAAAATCGAGTTTCAGCTTACGCACTAACGAATCTAAACTCAGTAATGAGAATACCCGCGCACCACCATCACTAATTTCTGTAAGGTGACCTTCACCTAAACGCCAATCTAGCTCCCCCGCTAAACTGGGTACGTCAAAGTTATAAGGTGCGCCTTGCCATGCAAGATCAAACTTAATATCGGCATCAGAATCTTTTACTGTTGTTGTGATATCAAATTCATCAAATAACTCACCGATATCGTCACTTTGTAAGTTACCAGTAAAGCGTGTTTGACCATCAGCAAATTGCCCCTTACCACGCAATACATGATCGCCTTTGTCAATAACAAGCTCAGTGAACAAGAGTTTACCTTGCTCTCCTACTAAGCTGCTTTTAATTTTATCGAGTTGATACTCTGCCACTTTACAATCTTCGCAGTTAAACTCGATTGCTGGAACACGAGTTAACCATCTTAAATCTTCAGGTTCAGAAACTTGATCTGCTTGATCTGCTACTTCGTTGAAGTTAATACGCAGATAGTCAGTAAAAATTTGAATTGGTCTGCGCGTTTCACCGGTTGGAATAAGTGCGTCGGCACGTAATTCTTTAGCATTTAACCTTAACTCTAAGTCTGATTGTTTTGGTGCTAAGCGAAATTCAAAATCATTAAAGTCGATATTATGTAATGCCAGCTTATTAAATTTACCCGTTACGTTATTGAATGCAGGCATCACACTTGGCGCGTCAGACTTCACTTTGGTGAGCGCAATAATTTGATCAATTAAGCCAAACCAAGGCACTATTTTAGTTTCTGGCAAATCGATAGATACAGCAAAACCTTCACGATTAAGACCTAAATCTTGTGCGCCTAAAACTAAATGGGCATTACTAAATTTCTGTTTACCATTATCTAAAATCGCATTAAAGAAAAGCTGCTCATCGATATTAGCAGTAATCAGATTTGAGATGCGGTCGCCTTGTACCACCGCGGTTAATGGCCAACTTTGCTCTGAACTCTTGTTATAAGGTGCCGGCAACTGGCTAGTCACACCGATTAAGTCGCCACTCACATCTGCACGATAATTGAAATCATTCGGTAAAAAATTAAGTGAAACATTAATATCAACATCGCTTTGACCGCTTAAGTAACCTGCAAGCAAACCATGGGCTTGTTCAATTAAAGGCTCAGCTTCAAGCGCCAGTTTTATATCAATTTCTGCGAGGTAGTTATCAGCCACGCTTTCGCTGTTATAACTCGCAGTGAGTGGCATCCCCATCCAGTTTGCTTTAGCATTTTTTAGGTCGATTTTATCGTTATTAAACTTAACGATACCAGTCATGTTATTAAGTGTGATCCCCGGTTGTGCAAGGTAAACCGGAATATTTGCAAGTTCAACTTCACCAATCGCATCAACATGACCAGAACGTAAATTAACTAACAGCTCAATCTCGGCGGTTGCTTCACCTTGAGGTTGCACGACTTCAAAGACACTTGCTAAAGGCTTTGCAAGCGGAGTCTCAGTAAAGAAAGGATTAAGCTTATTGCCATGGGCGCGCTTGTTTATAGCAACTTTTAGTATCTCTGCATTCATTAAATCTGCAATACTGACGTGCACACTCTCTCCGAGAGATAAATTAACTAGCTTGCCTGACTTGCTATAGATATCCATGCGCTCATTTTCAAAATGTAAAATGACGTTAGCATTTTCAACTGTAGGCCAGCTCGGTGAGAATTTATATTTGGCACTCTCAACATTCGCTAAAACTTCAAATTGACCTTGCTTCTGTTTGAATGGAAAACCTTTAAATGGCCCAGAAAACAACACTTGAGCTTTGTTTACTTCACCGCCCTTAATTGCCCCATTGAGGTAATTAACCAACTTTTCGCTCATCACAGGTAATGGGAAATAATGCCCAGCTACGTTGGCATCAGGGGCATAGGCTTCAGCATATAAATCTAAACGCGGCTCATCAGTAAGACTAAGCATCATCTCAGCTGCAAGGGTAACTTCGTCGTTATCAAGCCAGATATTATCGCTACTAATACGCCAGCCATCGTCGTAACGATGAAGGTCTAGCTCGACATTTAATTGGTTATAAGCAATATCTTGGCTAAAGCTGCCGTTCGTGAGCAGTTGATTATTCTCGCCATATAACTGAATTCGACCAGCTGATTGATTAATTAAGCCATCAACACGAATAGCTTGCCCACCAGGAATGCCTTGCAGCGATAGCCAATTAATTTGCTCACCTTGAAACCAGAACTGCCACTTATCTTGCTGACCTAATTCTAAATAGGCATCACTTAATTGACCATTGGGTTGGCGTGCTAAAAATGGTGCTAGCACCTCAAAATTACTTAACTGCGATAACTTGGCGAGTAATGCAAAATCAAATTGTTTAAGCCAGATTTGGCTTTTATCGCCAAGTTGAGCTTCAAATTGTAAGGTCGGCCATTCTTTTAAGTCACTTTCAAACGTGAGTCCGGTGCTTTTTAAGCGCCAGCCATTTTGCTTTGGAAATAAATGAAAGCCACCTTCACTTAAGCTAATTTGATGTGCTTCTTGGTTTTGCTGCCAGTTGATAAAGCTAGGTAGCCACTGCACTTTTACATCGCTGATCAGGCCTTTCTCAAGGCTAAACCACGTCTTTAAGTTGATGTCTGAATTAAGCTGCTGTTTGTCAGTATTAATATATTGCGCCAACCACTTAGACACATCGACGTTCGCTGCTTGGACATAAATATCACCAGCCATGGTTTCGAGGGTTGAGCCATTAAGTGCCATACGGGCGTCAAAACTACCAACAGAAATCCCCGGTAACGCTAATGTTCCCGAGCCTTGATGCTGCTCTGGGGTATTTTGCCAAACAATGTTTTCAAGGATCAGCTTACGCTCTTTGCCATCACTGAGGGTAAGGTTAAGGCTACTGTCTTGCACTGCAAAGTGGCCTGTTTCACCAAGGAATAAGCCTTCAATCAGTTCTTTTTGCTCAAAGTTGCCTGCTTGCTGGTTATTACCCAAATCAAGCATAGTGGGTAAATCAACATCAGCATGAAAGCCATTGATCACAAAGTAGCTCGATTTAAGCTGACGGCTTTTCACCGACTCCCATAAGTTTACTTCAAGGCTGGCTTTATCAATGGTTAGTGCGATGGGTGAGGTTTGGTTATCTTCAAACGAAATGTCTTCAATGACTAAGGCAGGACCTTTGCCCTGCCAGCTAGCCGAGATAGAACCAATCGCTAAATTAACATCAAAACGTTCATACAAAAACGCTTCAATATCATCTTTATAGTCATTCGCATAAGGGAGTGAATACTTCACAACAGAGACAATAACGGCCAGCAGTACGAGAGTGATAGCAAATACTTGCCATAACTTACGTAAACAATAAAAGCAGACCGTTTTTGCCTTCATTACATCATTACCACATCAAACTGTTCTTGGTTGTATAAACTCTCTGTTTGAATACTGACTTGCTTACCGATAAATAGTTCCAGCTCTGCAAGATTGTGATACTCATCGTTGATCAGCGCTTCACTTACCGAAGGAGCGGCATAAACCATGAACTTATCAGCCGCATAAGCACGGTTTACCCTAACGATTTCACGTAAAATTTCGTAGCAAACTGTTTCTACCGTTTTTTGTGAACCACGACCGGAACACGCAGGACACACATCACAAAGGATATGCTCTAAGCTTTCGCGGGTACGCTTGCGGGTCATCTCTACTAAGCCTAGTGCAGATAGACCATTTATGTTGGCTTTTGCACGATCTTTTGCAAGAGCTGACTCAAGCGAGTGCAATACTCGGCGCTTGTGCTCATCACTGACCATATCGATAAAGTCGATGATAATGATGCCACCTAAGTTGCGTAACCGCAGTTGACGTGCAATCGCAGAGGTCGCTTCGATATTAGTATTAAAAATGGTTTCTTCTAAATTACGATGACCAACAAACGCACCAGTATTTACATCAACGGTTGTCATCGCTTCGGTTTGGTCAATAATTAAATAACCGCCCGATTTAAGCTCAACTTTACGGTGGAGTGCTTTTTGAATCTCGGTTTCAACATCGAATAAATCGAAAATAGGCCGCTCACCAGGATAATATTCAAGTGCTCCCGATAAGATAGGCACAAACTCTTCTGTAAACTCTTTAAGCTCCTGATAAGTGAGCTTTGAGTCAACACGAATACGCTCCATGTCTTCACCTACGTAGTCACGTAAAGTTCGAAAAGCGAGTGTTAAGTCTTCATGCAAGATGCTTTCTTTACTGATTTTTTTACGCTTAGTAACAATTTTTTGCCACAGTTTTTTTAAGAACTCAGCATCATGACGTAGCTCAGCTTCCGACGCACCTTCTGCTGCGGTACGAACAATAAAGCTGCCATCATCATCGCCATATTCAGCAACAATTTTCTTTAAGCGTAAACGTTCTTCTTCAGTTTCAATGCGCTGGCTCACACCAACATGAGTCGCATCTGGCATGAACACTAAGTAACGTGAAGGAATGGTGATATCAGTTGTTAAGCGTGCACCTTTGGTTCCAAGAGGGTCTTTAACCACTTGCACCATGATATATTGACCTTGGCGCACAAGCTCACGAATATCTTGTACTTTCTTTATTGGCTGCTCATCAACGCCTTCCACAATCGAGGCACTGTTTACAATGTCCGATGCATGTAAAAAGGCAGCTTTCTCTAAGCCAATATCCACAAACGCAGCTTGCATGCCTGGTAAAACACGGCTGATTTTACCTAGGTAAATGTTACCGACAATACCTAGGTTGCCAATTCGCTCTAGTTGAATCTCTTGCAGTACGCCATTTTCGATAAGCGCAACGCGACTTTCGCTCGGTGTAACGTTGATCAGTAATTCAGTGCTCATGTTACCCTCTTAAAAATTCGTTTAATAACTGCTCTGTCTCATATAAAGGTAAGCCGACAACTGCAAAATAGCTACCCGAAAGATGACTAACAAAGCGCCCACCTAAGCCTTGTATGCCATAACCACCAGCTTTATCTTGTGGCTCACCACTATGCCAATAGGCATCAATTTCAGCATCGCTGAGCACTTTAAATGTGACATCAGTCACAACAAGACAGCTTTTTACTTGCTCACTATCAGCAATTGCCACAGCCGTCATCACTTGATGGGTACGGCCAGATAAACGCTTCATCGTGGTAGTAAAATCTGCTTGGTCCAGCGGTTTACCGAGTGCGGTATCATCAATTACAACTACGGTATCGCTGCCAAGTACTGGACGGTCAATGTAACCCATAGCTACGCCTGATTGTGCCTTGAGTCTGGCAAGACGCTCTACATAGTCACGAGGGGCTTCGTTTGGGAACTGGCTTTCATCTGCATCAACGCTAAATTGAGAAAACTCAACGCCAAGTTGGCTGAGCAACTCTTTTCGGCGCGGTGATGCAGACGCCAAATAAATTGCGATTTGCATTATCTAATCCTGAAATGACGGCGATATTTACGCAAAATTAAGAAAATCCACCACCAACAAAGCATGCCGGTTAGCACTGGCCACATATAATGGGGGCTAAAGTAAACGCCCATTAAAAAGTGGTTAAGCCAAAACTGCATGAGGTGATAAAGCGTTAAAAACAAAGCAATTAATATACTTTGCTGCCATAAAGAAAAGTTTCTAATTTTTTGGAAGTTACTAGCAGTGATAAATATACACACCGAATAAGTCAGTGAGTTCACACCTAATGGCGATCCTGATGCAAGGTCCATCAATAAACCAACCACCCAAGCTGTGCCAATATTTAAACGGTGTGGCACCGCTAATGACCAATACATTAATACCATTAACACCCAATCTGGACGATAGGGCTCAAACGAAATCGGTAACGGCATTAACGCCATAACCAATGCAAAGAAAATACTGATAGCAATCAGCAAAGAGTGACGACTATTCATTGCTCATGCTCTCCTGCTGATTACGCCACAGCACAACCAATAAGCGAATACGATCGAGTTGTGCAATGGGTTCAGCATAAACTTGTGCAAACGGACGCCCTTCATCGCGGTTAATTTCGGTCACCACTGCAACCGGATACCCCTCTGGGAACGTGCCCCCCAGACCTGAGGTAACCAGAATATCGCCAATGCGAACATCAAGGCTATGCGGAACGTGCGAAAGCTTTACTACGTTAATTTTGCCAATCCCTTCAACCACGGTTCGCACATCGTTACGTAGAATACGCACTGGTGTGGCATGGGTTGTATCTGTCATCAGTAGTACTCGAGAAGTAGTCGAGCCCACTTGAGTGATTTGCCCCACAACCCCCATTTCGTCAATGACGGCTTGACCTTCACTTAGACCATCAGTTGTACCACGGTTAATAACCACCTGATGGCTATACGGATTAGAGTGAACAGAGAGTACTTGTGCAATGATTTTACGATTTGATTGCTTAGCGGATGAACCCAATAACGCTCGTAACTTATCGTTTTCACGAGATAAAAATTGCAATTGTTGTAGTTGTTCGCTTTGTAGTAACTGCTTCTTTTTTAACGCTTCGTTTTCAGTTAATAGCTGTTCGCGGGTGTGCAGATTCTTCGCGCCAATACTAAATAACTCATAGGGTAAATTGGCAAGATAAATAAGTGGGCTAACTAGGGTATTTAAACTAGTGCGGATTGTTGTACCACCTTGAGTGTAGCGATCGCCCACGATCAACACGACACTCAAAAGCACTGCGACAAAAAGTCGCAGTTGCAAAGAGATGGTACGACCAAACAGTAACTTCATTAGTCGTAACTAAATACGTCACCACCGTGCATATCAATCATTTCTAGTGCCTTACCGCCGCCACGAGCAACACAGGTTAATGGGTCATCAGCAACCACAACTGGAATACCGGTTTCTTCCATTAATAAACGATCTAAGTCTTTTAATAATGCACCACCACCTGTTAATACCATACCATGTGCAGAGATATCAGACGCAAGCTCTGGCGGAGATTGCTCAAGCGCAACCATCACTGCACTTACAATACCCATTAATGGCTCTTGTAATGCTTCTAAGATTTCGTGTGAGTTCAGTGTGAAAGAGCGCGGTACACCTTCAGCGAGGTTACGACCACGTACTTCAATTTCAATTGGCTCGTCAGTTTTGAAGGCCGAACCAATTTGGTGTTTAATGTTTTCAGCCGTTGCTTCACCAATTAAACTACCAAAGTTACGGCGTACATAGTTGATAATCGCTTCATCAAACTTGTCACCACCGATGCGTACAGATGAAGAGTAAACCACACCATTTAGTGAAATAATGGCAACCTCAGTTGTACCACCACCGATATCAACAACCATCGAACCCGTTGCTTCAGATACAGGCAAACCTGCACCAATCGCCGCAGCCATTGGCTCTTCAATTAAATAAACTTCACGTGCACCAGCACCCATTGCTGATTCACGAATAGCACGTTTTTCAACTTGAGTTGCACCACAAGGCACACAAATAAGTACACGCGGGCTTGGACGCATAAAGTTGTTGTTATGCACTTGTTTAATAAAGTGTTGAAGCATTTTTTCTGTCACATAGAAGTCAGCAATAACGCCGTCTTTCATTGGACGAATCGCTTTAATGTTACCCGGAGTACGGCCTAACATTTGCTTAGCTTCAGTACCTACAGATGCCACGCTCTTAGGGCCACCAGCACGCTCTTGACGAATAGCAACAACTGAAGGCTCGTTTAATACGATACCTTCTTCTTTTACATAAATTAGGGTATTGGCTGTACCCAAGTCGATCGATAGATCGTTTGAAAAAATACCACGGAGTTTTTTAAACATGAGGCTGGATGACCTTTGAAAAATTCATTCTTATACTAGCTGCTCTCACTCTATCATGCTAATCATGAGAAAGCGCAACTGCTTTATTTAAATTGCTAAAAAAGGAAGCATCCATTGCTTCCTTTTCAAATTCCTATCGTTCGCGTACTAAACGGAAACCGATATAGTTTGCACGGAAATCTGGCGCTAAGATTAAGCGCGTTGATACACGTGCTAGGCTAGGGGCAAAATTCCATGCACCGCCTCGAACAGCCACATCAGACTGTCCTGACTTTTTGTTTGTCCATTCCCACACATTACCTACTGTATCGTATAGGCCAAATGCGTTAGGAGAAAACGATCCTGTTGGTGCAGCGCTCTTATTTGACCATTCGCTACCACACCAGCCACAGTTCGCTAGATTCTTTCCAATTTCGTTACCCCAAGGGTATTCAGTTTCTTTACCTGCGCGTGCAGCGTACTCCCACTCAACCTCATTGGGTAAACGAAATAACTGGCCTGTTTGACCAGATAACCAATCTGCATACGCTTTGGCATCATTGTAAGTTAAACAAACCGCCGGAAAATCACTTTCTTGATCAAAGCCTGGGTTACGCCAGTTTAGGGTTGCTTCCCACACTGGTTCACCATTTAAGTAATACGCACAGCCGCGATCTTTTTCTGCTTCTGTTTTGTAGCCCGTATTCGCAACGAATTGCTCATACTCGCCAACGCTTACTTCTTTGCTTTGCATTGCAAATGAATTAGCAATGGTTTTTTCTACCACTGGACGTTCATTCGCTAAACCGTTGCCGTTAATATCACCCATCTTAAATTTACCAGCGGGTATAACCACAATGCTGGCAGAGCTGGTTTTATTAACAATACTTGCAACGGGTGCTATTACTGGTTGAGTTGGTGCCGTAGTAACCTCAGCAACAACTGGTTCTGGTACTTTCACTAGATTTGCATTAATTGTTTGCGCTTTACGCAGATCAATTCGCGCTTTATAGCTTTTGTAGCCTCGTTTGCGAATTTCAATTTCATGGAAACCTTTTGGTAATGATGTCGTTAACCTAGTTGCGCCATAGCTCACACCATCAATAAACACTTCGTCATCATAAACATTTGAACGCAGTGTTAATTCAACCATTTTAGATTTTTTTAGATCAGGTAATGGTTCAACCTTTATTGGCTTTTTTACAGAGTAATCGCTTACAGGTTGTTCACTCATACGTGAAACCGATACCACCTGCCCATTATCCTGAGGATCACTGAATGTTAACTGACTATCTGAATATGTGGTCCCGTAGCTTGGCTGAAAGTTTCCAGCTAAAGGTGTGCCATAGTCTGCACAAAAACGGTTGTCTAAATTAAGTAAGCTACATAAACGGCTACTATTTACATCACCGCGCATCGTCACGCTTAAGTTAACGTTGTAGTTACCTTGCCCACTAAAAGCGCTATTCACTACATGGCTACTTAAAATCTTAACTTGTGCACCAGCAAGGTTGCGTTTTGGTTCAACTAAACGCTCTTCAGTTAAGTTAGCAAAAATTTGGTCTACAAAACGTTTAGTGGCTTTTTGTAAGCCCATTTGCTGGCCGCGCTGTTCACATGCAGCAAGTGTTTCAGTGCGCTTACAGTTAATTGTGTGATTAACCTCTAATGTGCCTTCACGAGTGAATTCGTTACGTAAACGCTCAACACGTGCCGTTGCTAACTGCTCTTTTAAACTTTCTAAGGTGTTTAACTGTGTATGTTTTGATACACGAATTTGCTCAATGTCTTTTCTATGTGAAGCAATTGCCGCCAATTGCATCGAAATATCATCTTTGTTTTGTTTGTGATCAACAACCGCTTTTTGATAGCGCGACTGCGCATTGCTGATATCAAGGGTTGGGTCATCAATTAGTCGGCGGTACATCTCGTTCATTGCATCTAGCGCTTGATTCTTTTCTTTGTCTAGCTCAGTTGAGCGGGCGCGCAATAATTCGAGTTGTTTTTGTAACTGACTTTCTTCTTTTAGGTGTTTTTCGAGGATTAGGGTCGAGTTATCGTATTCGGCTTGTTTTTTACTGATCTCTGATTCAATGCCAGTTACCGTAGCAGTATCTTGTGCAAATGCACTAGTTGCTAGCAAACTAACTGAAATTAACAGAGATAAAGGAGCAATTCGCATATATTCCATTCCCAAAAAGCGGCAATTATTTGGTCATTATTATTTTTTTATAATTAAACTCTTATGCTATGTACTTGCAAAGCAAAACACAAGCTTTGTTCAATTATTATCTGAGTTTACATCTATTACCTTAGTTGATGCCAGTAAATAACAAAATCATTTTGGTTTAATTGACTAATTTCTATCTGTAAGACAACTTTGCTACAATTGGATGTGTTTTTTTACTGAATGATACCGTGTACACTTTCTTTGAATCACCAATACAAACTGTTAATCACCCATTACTAACTGCACGTAAAATTCACCTTAGTATCAAGCGTGATGATCTTATTCACCCACAAATTAGTGGCAATAAATGGCGTAAGTTAAAATTTAACTTAGATGCTATGAAACAACAGAGGAAATCTGAGTTACTCACTTTTGGTGGTGCGTTTTCAAATCATATCCATGCTACGGCCACTGCAGGCAAACTATTTGGTTTTAAAACCCATGGTATTATCCGCGGCCCCGAATTAGATGAAGCAAACCCAACACTAAATTACGCTAAACAATGTGGTATGAGCTTGCACCCTGTTAATCGTATTACTTACCGTTCAAGGCACGATCAAACTTATTTGGCAAAATTACAAAAGCAGTTTCCTAATGCGTACATATTACCCGAGGGTGGCACCAACGCAGCAGCGCTTTTAGGCTGCAAAGAATTAGCACAGAGCTTACCAAGTTGTGATGTGCTTGTTTGTCCAACAGGTAGTGGTGGCACATTAGCGGGCTTAATTGAAGGTATGCCAGAGCATACTCAGTTATTAGGTGTGGCAGTGTTAAAGCAAGCTCACTATTTAATTGAGGAAATAAAGCAGCTCAGCAATAAAGCAATGCTACAGCAAAACTGGCAGCTGCTTTGCGATTTCCATGATGGTGGCTACGGAAAGTTTAGCGATACTTTGTGGCAGTTTTGTCAAACGTTTACTAAGCAACACGCAATCCCACTTGAACCTATTTATAGCGGTAAAATGCTTTATGCCGTTTGGCAACTAATTGAACAAGGTTATTTTAGTGAAGGAACGCGCATTATTGCAGTCCATACTGGTGGGCTGCAAGGTTTAGATGGCCTTAAATATCGAAGGCTAATAGACTAACTATGAGGCGTAATATCAGCCAGCCTTTGCAATGGCTCTGCAAAGTAAAAACCTTGTGCAGCTACTACACCTAGGTTTTTCAAGGTAGCGAGTTCGTTTTGAGTTTCTACCCCAACCGCATACACTGGAAAGTTTAATTCTGTGCCTTTAGTAATTATTTGTTTAACGGTTTTTTGTTGCTGAGTATTAGTATCAATATTGTGAATAAGCTCAAACGCCAGCTTAATACTGCGTACACTTTTGATATTTTTTTTATAAGTTGCTAGATGCTCTGCACTGCGAACATTATCGATAACAATACCTGCCGACAGTGTTTCTAAACATTCAAATTGTGCACTAAGCTTTTTATGTTGTTTTAAATAATCATCTTCACTGAGTTCAAATTGCAATTTTTCTGTACAATTAAAATCATCCATTTGCTGTTTAAACCAAACCCAAAACTCATCATTAAACCAATTCATTGCATGCAAATTGATGCTTACTATTAATGTGCCAGTTTCGTTCACCAGCATTTTCTTCACTTGCGAAACCACTGTTTTATCCAACAGCAAGACATCTTTTTTACTGCTCATGTGCGGAATAAAGTGCCGCGCAGCCAACAAACCTAAGTTTTTATGGCGTATGCGGATCAATGCCTCGTGCTGCAAAATGTCACCTGTTTGTAAGTCAAACAACGGCTGAAAAAACAACATAAAATGCTTTTTCTTTATATATTCAAAAAGGTGCTCTTTGCTATCAGCCAAAATACTTGACTGTGTATGACCAAAAGGCAAGCGGTGAATATGCTGCCAAGCACTTTGTTTCGCCAATGCTAATGCCGATTTCGTAAGCTGATATACAACGGCCTGATCGGCGCCTGTACGGTAATTACATACGCCAATTTTAATATCAGAGCGAGACAAGTCACTTCGGTAGTTTAAGCAAGCTTGATATATAACTTGATGTAATCGCTTAGTGTATTTGTCGACTTCAGTAGCAGGTACACTATTTAAGGTCACGGCAATACCACCAGATGGCAACAATTTAACAGAACGATTTACAAGCTCACCAAACCCTTTAGCTATTACTAATTTAAAGTAATTATCAACGTCGAGGTTGGCAGGAAATGGGGTCTTCCAAAAAAACAACGCAAACAAGCGATTATAATTTGTGGGTACACCATACAAAATATTCAAATCTTGATGGCCTAAAGGTTTTGGCGATGCTATTTTTTTTGTCGCCGACTGAATACTCGGCTTCTTAGTTGGATTAATTATTGGTTTATCTACGACAGCCAATTGCTTGAACATTTTTTTCCACCAGCGAAACCCCCAATACCCTGCTCCAAGCAAGATTAAATTTAAGAAAATAAATAAGTGGCTTTCGACCAGCCAAGAAGGCCAATGAAAAAGACGTAGATTAACCGTTTTATAGCTAAACACCTCTTGTTCAAGGTTAATAAAATTTGCAAAGTTAGAGGGTACGTCACTGACACTCACAGCAAAGCCTTGGCTCTTAGCTAATGAAGCAATAATATCTTGCGAGGCAACTGGGTCGAGATTTAACTCATAAACCTGTTTGGCAAGCTCAGTCCCTGTGCGATGCACTTTGTCGTGCAGCACATCACTTAAGAAAATATTAAAAACAACCAATAGCAAAAACGCGGCCATCATATAGATGACCACCGGTTGCTTGAATTGTGAAGTTAAATCTCGTTTCATTTCACAGGTTAGTTGCTTAAACATATACAAAGTGTTGTCCAAGAACCCTATAAATACAAGGCTGCAGGGCGATTTAAAGCAAGATCAGAAAAATCCTATAACCAGCGCTGTCAAAAGTTTTGTAATTTTAAACACCTAGCAATAATAGTTAATGAGAATTATTTTGTAACCAACACGACTCAATTAAAGAGTAGTGATACGGAGTGTTATGCAAATAAAAAACCCAGCTACTAGGCTGGGTTTAAAATATTGCAAACACTTAACGGTGTCTGGTCATTTAAAAAGGTAGTATCCGTAAATTTTCACGAAACTGCCTAAGTGAGTGACTGAGTGAGTAGGGAAACCTTATACAGAATAAGGGCTAATCAATCAGCATACCACTTACTTACCCCACTCTATTTTTACGATTTTGAATTTTTCGTAAATATAAGACCAGTCAAGCCCGTAATTAAGCATATCTTAATGTTTAAATTTACACTTTTAAATAAGAGCAATTTGCGCTGAGTCCTTCAGCGGTAATCATTCATCCATGAATTTTTGCTGTGTAAATAACCATAACATTTGAGTGCGACTTGTTCCAACAAGTCGAGAACAGTATGAGTGTAATTCGTTTGTTTAGCAGGAGAGGGATTTGCACCTGCTAAAAAGTACGGTGCAGTATCCGCATCCATGCGGCTTCATTCTATCATTAGATGAACTTACACATGCCTAGCCCCAAATCTTCGCCTGTCCTTTTAATATATTCATAACGCATATAAAACGACTCTTTACCTTGAGCTGAGAATAGCCCAACCGTAGCCCCCTTAACCGCAACTTGAGAAATATAAATCTCTATCTGATCCATCAGACGCTTACCCAAGCCTTTATTCTGAAACTCTGGAGCAACAACTAAGTCTTGGATATAAAAAAACATAGCTCCATCTCCTACTACTCTGCCCATACCTACTAACCTAGAACCTAATCGTGCTGAAACATTGAATAATGATCTCTCAAGTCCTTTTGATGCAACTTCCAGATCAACTTCGCCCCAACCTACCAATGCTCGAAGCTCAACGTATTCTTTAGGCGTAGGCATTGCAGAAAGTATTTCAAAATTCATTTTTTTTATACCGACTCAAATCCTCAATAAAGTCCCTAGGTGAATCTAAACCCAGATAAATTTTATTACCAGACAAAAGTTCAATTTTGATATTTGGCACACCTGACAAATTAAACCGTTTCACGTCACTTGCTCTACGAACAAATATATCATTCAAGATGACACTCTTAATTTCACTATGACGTATTTTTACTGGATTCCATAAGCCATACCTAATGGTTAAAGCTTCACCAGTTATTGATATCGGCCTTATAGAAATTGCTTTGTACTCAGAGATAAAGAAAACCAGTCCAATCAGGGTTAAAGCACTTATAATATTTGCCGCAATTGGTGACCAAACAAAATGCAAAATCAAATGCATGATTGGAAGCTCAAAAGCAATTAACATGATAAACCCCATCAAATTGCTTTTAGTTCCATCTTTTTTATAACCGTAATAATGACTATTACCCTCGAAGTTATTTTTACTTATTCGACTGGAAAACAATAAATATGTCCAAACTCTAGCTTCAAAGCATAAAAGTTGACTAATAGCAGATTTTCCAACTATTGATTCAATTGGTTCAGATATAGACAAATCTGGATCTTGGCTCTTATCTAACGATGCCTTAATTGCAAAAATCACAGTAAAAATAGTTACGACTTCTAATAGAAGAAAAGCGGCAAGAGCCAAATAGCGCAAGGACTCTAAGTAGTTCCAATATAATTTTGAAGGCTCCGGTATTATTAAACTTCCAAGCAGAACAATCAAACAGCCATATACGATAGCCTTGGTAATAGCTTCCTTTTTATTTTCAATACAAACTAAGCACAAAATTGGCAGCACTATTAAACCGTCAATGATTAATAACCATTCAGGTTTATAACTACCGTATTCATTTAACCATATAGATGATTGATAGAAATATGCCCAAAAGCAGGACGCTAATACAAGAAAAATAAAAGGAATATTTCTTACTTTCAACTTAAACGGAATCACTTAAAAAATCTCCTTTTTTAATGCTAAATGAGTCATTCACAGTATGCTTAGAATCAACTAACAAGTCCACTAAATAACTATTTCTGCAATAAGAATTACTAGGTTGTTCAATTATATGCCTGAAGTCATTTTGTGAACCCACAATATGAATTTCACTCTCCGCTCTTGTAATTGCGGTATACAGCCACGCTCTATCTACGATTTTACCTTTTTGTAAGGCCACAATGATTCGAGGAAATTGCGACCCTTGAGCTTTATGAAGGGTTATTGCATAACCCAGTTCCATGCAATCCAATACAGATTGGTTGATCTCTATCACATCACCAGTATCAAGCGTTACAGCACCATAAACATCACCAGAAAAATTAACGCTGGTTAGTGTGCCAAGAGAGCCATTTTGAATGCCTTTATCATAATGGTTCTGAGTAAAAAGAATTTGATCATTTAATCTGAAATTTTGAAAATATTGCTCTCCGTGCATAGTGAATTCCAACAAATTACCATGAGGGTTAACTGCCTCTTGCGTTAGCTTGTTTATATCAGCGACTAACTTCTTAGTTGGAGCCATAATTCGGCTATCACTGGGTGATTTCTGGTATAATTCACAGCACACTGTAGCTATATTTTCATTGTCTGTTTGATGAAAATATATTGCCCCCGATGAAAGGTTATCAGGAACAATGCCTTGATTAATCAATTTCGAATATTCAGGGATTCCTGTTGTGCCTTCTTGCCGTTTTACTATATCAAGTTTGGTATTAGCAATTGTTTCGGCAAGAACGATATCAGCCAACACTTTACCGCAACCAATAGGCGGAAGTTGGTCAGGATCACCCGTAAATATTATCCTGACGGATGGGTGAATATGATTCACTAAGCGGTACATCGTTGGCAAATCAATCATGCTAGCTTCATCAATTACCAAAAGATGTTTTTGCCGTTCTGAATTTGGCTCTATAGGCGCTTCTCGTAACAATTTGGCAATGGTTGATGTAATAAAACCGATAGACTCATGCAAACGCATAGCTGCTCTACCACTCAGCGCTACAGCGTGTATTTCAAACTCCATTTGATGATATGCACGCAATGCTGTTCTAAGTACAGTAGTTTTACCTGTTCCAGCTCCACCAGTGATACAACTAATTGCGTTATCTAAACACGTTGTAACAGCCTCTGTTTGCTTCTGTGTTAACTCATAAGGCAACTCACTAACGGCTTTCAGGTAGGCACTGTTGGCTTTTGCATCATAAAGATCTGTTTGCCCAGATAGCTGTTTTAGTCGTTTAGCAACGACATTTTCCATCAGCAACTGAGCTGTTGGGTGATAATTTCCAGTTTCAGAGTTGAGGATGTATTGCGCTTTATCGCAACCAGCTTTAAACGCTTGGCTAACAAGCTCTTTGTCTTTAAGTAATTTTGTTAGCCTTGGGCGCAGATCTGCTTGTGATGTATAGGTATGGCCTTTTTCAATTTCCTTTCTAATTGCTATTTCTAAGGCTGCACTTAAGCGCTTGTCATCGTCTTTTTGTATGTTGAAGCCCAATTCTGGATTAAAAGCAATTAAATCAATGTCTTCAAATGACATCCCAAAACCCACCAGAATGTACGGGTTATTTTTTATCGCTCCAATTGAATTTTCACTATGATGCTTCAACAGTCGTTGTTGAATCGTTGCTGGAATTTTCTGTTCAGACATCCAGTTACAGAACGCTAGGTTTTTATACTTTGCATAACCTTTGAACAATGCATTGATTGACTCGTTACTGAGAAGCTCTCTAAGGCGCGAACGAGACTCAGTACTGCCATTACTAACAATTGAGTGGAAATCTTTCCCTAGCAGCTCCCAGAGCGCCCTTGCTTTACTTTCACCGATACCCTTAAAGTCATTTTCTTTAGCAATAAATTTGATTAGCTGTTCACCTGTCTCTGGTAACTGGCATTCAACATGCACTGGTGACTCGTACGTATGTTGCTGCATTACATAGTCACCAGTGTCCATATCTTCAACTAGCCTATTACCTCTGACTGACCAGTGTTGACCAATTGCAGGTTGCACTGGAATATCGTCAGGATGAGTCTTGATGGTGACGTAATATTTGCCGCTATTTATTTTGTATGAGTTCTTCCGCAGCGGCACACCGCTGAAAATCACCATCTTTGAGGAAGCAAATGGGATGCTGGTGACTCGGAATTGATCTTCATGCGCTACCGAGTTCATCTTGGCATGAACCCCATTTCAGCAAGCGTATCTGATAGTTCGCCAAACCGTTCTAATCTTTTTTCCAGCTCTTGAACTTTAGCTTTCAGCTCAACATTTTCTGCTTCAAGGCTAGATAAGCGTTTAGAGTCTAATAACTTTCGGTTGGTAGTATTATCATATTGCTTTGGTTTACTGCTGGCTCCTTTGGCGCTCTCCGCCAGCCTTGGTAAAATACCCTTTTCCCGCAATCCATCTTCCAAACTATTAAGCTTCTCTTTTAGCAATGGATTCTGATTCAAAGCAGATTTTCCGCAGCCGACTGCCTTGGCAATTTCACCACGATTTAACTGGCCTCTAAAAATGATCTGTTTAAAATCATCATCAGATTGCGATGCAGCCCAAGCAATGAAGTCATCTACATTCTTTTGTGCTTTTTGTTGACCGTTTAAACCTTTTCCTGTTGCCATTACGAGCCACCTGTCCTGCGTTTCAATTCAGTCAACGGTTGTTCTAACATTTCAACAGCGTCATCAAGTGAGTCTATTCTTATTCCATGTTTATAAGCGTTGAACTGCCAAAGTACGAACCTCTGCTTGTATTTCTCTATTGTTTTATTGGCTCTAGCTAACTCAGCTTCTAGTCCTTCAATTTGGGTCATCAGGTACTCTACGTCACTATCCTTAGTCTTTACTTCTTCAACAGTGTTTTCCCTCAAAAACTCTTTGCGTGCAGTAAAGGCTTCCTGAATCTCTTTATAACCAGATAAAGTTTGACGAGTAACATCCTCCAATCCGAGCATAGACTTAACCTGCTCACATAAAAGAGGCCAAGTTAACTTACCTTTCCATGTATCAATCAGGTGTAATATTTCAGTAATATTGTCGCTAGTAACTATGATCTTGGGCATCGTTAAAGCTCCATCAGGTTGAATATTTCATCAGAAAAATCTATCTCTTCAGGACTTACTACATCAGTTACCAGCCCTTTCTCCCTCAACATTTCTTTAACAGGAGAGGGGTCATATTCTTCTGGAATTCTAATCGGTGTGCCATCAGCGGTATTCTCGTCTTCCAGCAAGCGGATTTTTGTTCGAATATGAGCTAATCGCCAACCTTGATTAGTTACCCAACGATCTGAACCAAAAGTGCCCATTTCATGATCAAGTAAAGCTTTATCAAGTTGCTGCTGTATCTCATTCTCTCTCTTTTTGAGTAAGACTAAAGAGTCACTGAAGCCTTTGATACAGACCAGCTCTTTACAAGTTTCACAATCACCGTTTCGCTGACAAGGTGACATTGCATAATCATGCTCACAAACACCAAGCTCAGTTACAATGGCAGCTCCATCCAAATCTTTGCCTATATCCTGAAAAGTCACAGGAATACGATTTTTTATTTTGTCTAAAACATTGGCATCTTCTGGCAGCATTAAGGCCGCAACTTCTTCTGCCTTTTCATCTTCTGTGCGGTGATCATATTTTTTGTTATCGTCAACTTTTGCTCTACCTGCCCAGTGAGCCAATGTCAGTGCATCCATTCCACCACTTTCCGCCATAGTGCTAAGCCAATGCCTAGCTTTATGAGTAGATAAGTCAATGTTCTCCCCACTTTTCAAACTAAATCCATACTTGACCCAAAGACTACGTTCACCTCTCGCCCCTCCCTGAATAAAACGATCATTAATCTGATTTACATTTGGAATCCAAAATGAAAACCCCCTAGGACTAAAATCTGCATGAAACTCATTATCTCGATGTAACAACAATGCTTCAGAAACTTTTACATGTTTGTTTTTATCCGAGTAAGGCCAGTTCGGGAACTTTTTGATGTACTTCCTGTACTCATGCCCCCCTAACACCCGGTAACTAATGCTACCACCGTTGTCTTCCAAGAGTTTTTCTAGCCATTTTGTACGTGGGTTCTCAAGCTGTTTATAGTTTGTAGAAAGTGCCGCATTAAGTTGCTCAATTGACAAAGGCTTGTCTATTGAAAAGCCCTCAGGTGTGATACATCCGTCATGGATCATAAATTCTTCAGGGTGTTCTTCTGCAAATTTAGCCGCTCTTCGTGCAGGCTCACCAATACGTTTAAGTCGCTCCACAGCATCAACTACTACATCTTGCATTTGGGTTGGAACCCATTTAACTCCCGCCTTTCCTTTTTTAGCAGGAACCCATTGCAGTCCAAGTTTCAAATCTCCTGCACGATCTTCTTCCCAAACAAGACAGTCAGTAGAAAGCGTTGTCGTTTCTGATGCTCTAGATGGGGCAACCATGAGTAGCGCATAAACGGCAGTGAAATACTCAACTTCCAGACCTAGAGTTGGTGCTTTGTTGAAAAGCTCTGCAATTAGCAACATTTCTTCACTAGTGGGTAATTTTTCTGAACGGTACTCCTTACCTTTTTCATCAACGGTTATAGTTAAATCTTTAATTTTTTGATAGGGATTGTTCCATTCAGGTAGATTAGGGGCAATTAAATTTTCACGGCAAAAATTCAATATCAACTCCATTTGATAACCAGATTTATTTCTTGCTGTAGAATCTGACAATTGCCGATGAAACACTTCATCCAATCGTCCCAGTACTGTGCCATCAAGCATCAAAATATCAGCTTTTCCTGTAGCTAAAATCAAGGCTTCTTCAAGTACACGTAGTGCTTCCATGTGACGTTGTAAATTAGAAACTGGCTTATCTGTATAGGTATGCTTGATGTATGCTTTTGCAAAATCTATAAATGGTGCAGCTAAAGGTTCGTACTGGTAAGAATTAGATGGCTTCAAATTCGTTGAAAAACGGGCAACCACCTTTCTTGTTCCCTTAACTGTGTCCCATTTGTTTTCATGCCATTTATCTATTCCAAATACAGTTAAGTGTGTTCTGCAATTAGAAATAAATTTACTCAGATTTTGCTCAGCATTGAGTGTTGCTTTCGCTTTAAAACGGATTACATTATCAGCCATTAGTCGTGTCTCCTTGCTTTTGCTTCATTTCGGCACAAGCTTGCACTACCCATTCAACAGCCAATATTAAAGTGTCTTTAGTTGAAGCATATTGCTCACTCTTTGTCGCTTTGAGGCGAGTTTCTTTTTCAGCGTATAGGCTTTCTAAGAATTTTTCATGAGGCCCATCCAATAAAGGTCTAAACTTTTCACAAAGATAACAAGCTTCATAACCTTTAACACAAAAGTCATTAGTACCACATGCACCTACAGCTTCATTATCATTATTCGGTATACGAGCAGATGGGTCATCGCCTCGCTCACCATCATCTAAATTTACAATGATCTCGCCTTTAAATGCTTTAGCAAATGGCGCTAGCTGCTTTCCTACGGCCTTATCAATATAAGTTACCGTATCCGCTGTGTTCTCTGTATAAACTTTAACGTTTTGGGTGTCAGACTGATCAAGAGCTTCAGCAATAATTAATGCACCTACCCCTTTTCGACCAAGGTTAGTACCACGAGTGCGCCTAAAACGCCTTGCGGATAATTGAATAATTTCGCCAGTTCTCTCACTTACAGCTCGATTCAGGACATTGGCCTGTCTAATAAAGCCACCTATTAATTGGCTTGATGAAAGGTGGAATAGGTCTGTCGTTAAAAGCTGTTCTAACGCATCATTCGACAAATTATGATTTACCATCTCCCGAACTTTACTCCAGTCAATAAAAACTGGAACTAACACCTTTTGCTTATCATTCAACTCAATATTAAATATTTCACCTAACTTATTACTTTCACTTTCCGCTAAATTTAACAGCGTAAGATATAGCTCCTCTGTTATTGCCAATTTTTTAAATACTTCTCTAAAACCCACACCTCTTTGTTTTGCTCTTGGGATATTGAGGTAATAATTAGTCGTTTTTGTTTTAGAACAAGGTTCTTTAATAAGATCTACAATTTTTAATTGACGCAACTGTACACTTCTTCGAGCTGTGGCTTGCAAAGTAACCAAATAGCTATAACACGCTAATGAGATTTGATCTTCTGAAAACATTCTAATAAGTTCATTGGCAACGGCTATCTGCTCATGCTGAGTTAATGCACCTGTATATGGGCAACGATTTGCAATAGCTATTCCTTTTTGATTTCCCGAAAGGGTCATACCCTCTAGTACTTTAACAACTTCGCTACTAATTCCCTTGTAGCCATAGTCATACCAACTGATTAAGAAACCTCTAAGAGCGCCCAAATACCACTCATGCTCATTATCTAGCATCGCACGCCAATTTCTAATTACGTATTCATCAATTGTTTTACATCTTGTATCCCGCACCATACGTTGAAAACGCATATACATATTTAGGGTGTGTGAAGCTGATGCTTCTTCAGCATATCTTGCTAATGACTCCCGAAATCCATTTTGCGTAATAGGATCAAGCTCCAGTACATCTGCTTGAAAACGAATCACAACATCTTTATTCAAGTGCCATTTATTTGAATTAATATCGAAGCTATATCCATCTTTAGATACTTTACTTGAAGTACCTTTTAAAACGATGCCCTTTTTTTGTGAAACAATTGCTGCACTGTTATTCATTTACCGCTCCTAGCTTCCGCTGCTTTCATGTTCAATTCTTCTTGTTCATTCAAGTTAACCTCATTCGCTTTTTTTGTTATGTGGCGTTTATTATAAGTATCGCCAGACTTTTCACTTGAATGCCCCATTTGCTGCATTCTCATTTTCGCTTCTTTACCACTATCGATAAATTCGAAGCCCTCAACTCCCGCTGCCGCCAACTTATTATTTGCATCAATTTTTTGAGAGAAGCCTTCGTTCCAATCGTGACGAAAATAGTGTGGGTGTATATCTGAAAATTTTTCGTCCACAGATTTCATTGCTGGCACTATCGTATTATCAAATGTAGAACCAGATAGCGGTTGTCCTTGAGTGTCACCTTTTCGGTGAGCGACAAAGAGGTAAGAATGCTTTTTCGTGTTTGGTGTCTGCTTGCGGTATTGTAAAATATACTTATCCAATAGCTCCGCTGTAGTGTCCCTTATCTTTAATTTCCGCTCTTTCGTTTTCGCAACTCTTTGCTTTTTCTTTGGATAATGAACATCATCATGAGTCCTTCTTACCCAAAATGATTTTCCGCTACCATGCACCGTGATATCTTCTAATTTCAGAGATAGTAGCTCTCCGGCCCTAATTCCGTGTTTTTCCATTAAATGAAACATGAGATGATTTCTAAACCGTATCACCTCGTTCTTAAAAGGGTTTTGAGGATTGTCATAATGTGCAACAGCGATAAATTCTCTAACTAGCTCCTCAGGTAACGTTTTACTTTCTGTATTATCAAGAACATTTTGGCCTTTTCCTTTAGGTCGAGCCGCCCTGAATTGCTTAGTCATTTTCTTAATTTTTGCATACAGTATCGAAGAAGCTTGTTCTTTTACCGCCAAGTTCGCTAAAAAATCTAAATACTCAATAACAGAGGTCATTCGGTTGTAATGGTGGTTACGACCAACAGAAGGAATAACATCAACTAAAGTTGGACGTTCAGCTAAATTGATGACTTTATTCCGGCTGCTATTTTTTCTTGAAGTACTTATTTTAAGTTGTCTGATATCAATGGCTAGGTGAGACTTAATACTTTGAATATCATCTGTATCTAAAAATTTACCTTGCTGAAATTCTGAATATAAGTCTCTTTGATTTTCAACTTGCCACTGAAGGAACCATTTCACATGTTCGAGTTTATTAGATATGGTGTTAAATTGTTTACCATTAGATCGCAGTTTAGTTGTTGTCCATAATGTTATGTGAAAGTGTGGCATATCATCGCTACCCATCAAAATTGGGTAACGCTCACCATTTCCAAACACCAAAGTATCAACACTGTAATCAATCATCTTTTTTTACACTTTCAAACTTACGTTAACCTAACTATAGTATAAAATTCAAAAGATAAAAGTGTAAAAAATAAAAAACCCAGCTTTCACACTGGGTTTGATTTGATATTTCATTAAAAAGCGATTTATATTTACACTTTTAGATTATACGTTTCCTAGAACGGGATATCGTCATCAAAGTCGATTGGTGGTTCCATTGGATTTGATGCGCCACCTTGTGGTGCATTTTGAGGCTTAGGAGCAAAACCACCTTGTTGAGGTGCGCTGCTTTGCTGCTGACCATAACCGCCACCATATTGGTTATTGCTTTGTTGTTGTGGTGCAGATTGCTGTTGCGGACGCTGTTGCTGCTGTGCTGGCGCAGACTGTTGCTGTGGAGCATAACTATTATTGCTTTGTGATTGCTGAGCACCACCGCCGTATCCGCCACCTTGATAGCCACCACCTTGTTGCTCACCACGGCCGCCTAACATTTGCATTTGACCGCCCATGTCTACCACGATTTCTGTGGTGTATTTTTCTTGGCCTGATTGATCAGTCCATTTACGGGTTTGTAAACGACCTTCAATGTACACTTGTGAACCTTTGCGAAGATACTCACCAGCAACTTCTGCTAGTTTGCCAAATAACACGACACGGTGCCATTCAGTACGCTCTTGCATTTGCCCTGTGTTTTTATCTTTCCAGCTATCTGTCGTAGCAATGCTGATATTCGCTACGCCATTGCCATTAGGCATATAACGTACTTCTGGATCTTGGCCTAAATTACCAACCAAGATAACTTTGTTCACACCGCGTGCCATGGAACTTCTCCTATAAAACGTTAGATTAAACCAGCCACTTTGCGTGCTTGGTCTAGGTCAAATTCTTTATCATTAATCTTTAAATAGCTGCGATTTTCATCACAGACGACCGTTGCTTCAATTACGCCCGGTAAAGCAACAAGACGAGAAGCAAGCGCTTGTGCCTGCTGCTCTGAACTTAATTCAGTCATTAAGCTAATTATTTTACTTCTTGGTGGGACTTGCATATTCCAAGCAAGGATAAGCCATATTACCCCAACAAGTGCCGCCGCCGCAAACACTGCTTGCGCACTTAATGCTTGAGCAACGTAACCTCCTAATAAACCACCTAAAAAGGCACCAAAAAACTGCGTAGATGAAAATACCCCCATCGCAGAACCTTTCTGGTTTGCAGGGGCAATACGCGACACAAGTGCAGGCATGGTTGCCTCTAAAAAGTTAAAAGCAATAAAATAAACCAGCATACAAATGCCAATGCCAATCACCGAATCAACCCATAACGACATCGCTAACATACTTAAAACAAGTAGCGCGATTGAGCCAATAAAGGCTTGTTTTTCTTTTTCTTTACGAATCGCCACAATCATCATCGGTGCCATCAGGAAAAACGCTAAAAACAGCACTGGGATATATAAGTACCAATGGTGATCTGCAATTAAACCATCTTTTATAAGCTGCCCTGGTAAGGCTACAAATACGGTAGTTAATGTAAGGTGAAGTAGCATTACACCGAAATCAAGGCGCGCTAATTGTGGGTGTTTAATGAGTTGTTTAATGTCATCAACTGTCGCTAGCGTATCACCTCTTGGTGCCTTACTAACAGCATTTGGCACTAAAAATAACACGATTAAAATACCTAAAATGGCAAGTCCAGCAGTAAGCCAAAATACCCCAGCGACTCCCCAAGATGCAGCGACAATTGGCCCAAGTAACATGGCGACTGCAAAGCTCATACCGATACACATACCGATTACAGCCATCACTTTCGGGCGTTGTTCATCACGGCTTAAATCAGAAGCTAGCGCTAATAACGCACTGGCAATTGCCCCCATCCCCTGTAGTGCGCGCCCTAGCGTAACCATTTGCACAGACTCAGCCGTTGCCGCTATCACAGAGCCAAGAGCAAACACACAAAGGCCACCTATAATGACTTTTTTACGGCCAATTTTATCTGACAACCAACCCATTGGGATTTGCAAGACAGCTTGTGTTAAACCATAAGCACCAATAGCAAAGCCAATCCAAAGCGGTGAAAACCCTTCCAACTGCTGACCATAAATCGCCAACACTGGCATCAGCATAAATAGGCCAAGCATACGGAATGCAAATACGCTCGCCAACGAAACGGCTGCGCGTTTTTCTCGAGAGTTGAGTGAAGATGCTGTCATGAATTACTGATCTTGCTGTCTATTTAAAATTTGAGCGTGGATTCTACCACAAGCGAAAACTAAATAATCACCTGTAAGTGATGATTTTTTCTTTGATCAAGGATTAATCTTATCGCGTATTATGAGATACTGAAAAAATAATTAGGTAATAAAACGAGATAGCATGGAAAACATTGAAGTCCGAGGCGCCCGTACGCACAATTTAAAAGACATCAGCCTAACCATTCCCCGTGATAAGCTGATAGTTATCACTGGCCTATCTGGTTCAGGGAAATCGTCTTTAGCGTTTGATACTTTGTATGCAGAAGGGCAACGTCGTTATGTTGAATCACTGTCAGCGTATGCAAGACAGTTTTTATCGCTAATGGAAAAACCCGATGTGGATCACATTGAAGGTTTATCGCCTGCTATCTCTATTGAGCAGAAATCAACGTCGCATAACCCGCGTTCAACGGTTGGTACTATCACCGAGATTTACGATTACCTACGTTTATTATTTGCCCGTGTAGGTGAGCCACGCTGCCCTACTCACGACTTACCTCTTGCAGCACAAACCATCAGCCAAATGGTTGATACTGTTTTAGCCCTACCTGAAGGCAGTAAGCTAATGCTGTTAGCGCCGGTCGTCAAAGATCGCAAAGGTGAGCATGTTAAGTTGCTTGAACAACTAGCAAGCCAAGGCTTTATTCGCGCTCGTATCGATGGCGAAGTATGTGACTTATCTGATCCACCTACCCTTGAGCTTCATAAAAAGCACACCATCGAAGTGGTCGTTGACCGCTTTAAAGTAAAAGATGGCCAACAACAGCGTTTAGCTGAATCATTCGAAACCGCCCTTGAGCTGTCGAGTGGTATTGCCCATGTAGCGGCAATGGACGACTCACTTAGCGAAGACATGCTGTTTTCAGCTAACTTTGCCTGCCCTACTTGTGGCTATGCCATGAGTGAGCTTGAGCCTCGTTTATTCTCGTTTAATAATCCAGCAGGTGCGTGTCAAAGTTGCGATGGTTTAGGTGTACGCCAGTACTTTGATCCAAACCGTGTTGTGCAAAATCCAGAGCTAAGCTTATCTGGCGGTGCAATTAAAGGCTGGGACAAACGCAGCTTTTATTACTTTCAAATGCTGCAAGCAGTCGCAGAGCATTATAAGTTTGACCTAGAAGTGCCTTTCCAAGAACTTAGTAAAGATGCGCAAAAAGTTATTCTTGAAGGCTCTGGCAAAACCAAAATTGCCTTTAACTACCGTAACGACCGTGGTGATTTAATTACTCGTAACCATGAGTTTGAAGGCGTTTTGAATAATATGAATCGCCGCTACCGTGAAACCGAATCAAACTCGGTTCGCGAAGAGCTCGCTAAATACCAAACAAGCCAAGCGTGCCCGAGCTGTCATGGCTCTCGATTACGTGAAGAAGCTCGCCACGTATTTATTGGCCAAACAAACCTATCAGCCATCACCACTATGAGCATTGGTGAAAGCATGGCATTTTTTGATGGTTTGAATTTAACTGGTCAACGCGCACAAATTGCCGATAAAATTCTCAAAGAAATTCGCGATCGTTTATCTTTCTTAATTAATGTGGGCCTTAATTATTTATCGCTTGAACGAAGTGCCGACACTCTGTCAGGTGGTGAAGCGCAGCGTATACGTTTAGCAAGCCAAATTGGTGCTGGCCTTGTTGGTGTTATGTACGTATTAGATGAACCATCAATTGGTTTGCACCAGCGCGATAACGATCGCCTGCTAAAAACCCTTATTCACTTACGTGATTTAGGCAATACGGTGATCGTGGTTGAGCATGACGAAGATGCCATTCGCGCTGCGGATCATATTATCGATATTGGCCCAGGTGCGGGTGTTCATGGCGGCCATGTGATTGCACAAGGTACCCATGACGATATTTTAGCGAGCAAAGATTCAATCACAGGTCAGTATCTCTCTGGAGAGAAGAAAATTGAAGTGCCAGCGGCTCGCCATCAAACCAACGACAAATGGCTTGAGCTATTTGGTGCCACAGGTAACAACTTAAAGAACGTTGATTTACGTATTCCATTTGGCTTAATGACCTGTATCACAGGTGTATCAGGCTCAGGTAAATCGACGCTTATCAACGACACTTTATTTAAGCTGGCTCATACAGAGTTAAATGGCGCAACTACCGCAGAGGCGGCACCGTATAAGTCAATCAAGGGTCTAGATCATTTTGATAAAGTCATTGATATTGACCAAAGCCCAATTGGCCGTACTCCGCGCTCAAACCCTGCAACTTACACCGGTATATTTACCGGTATTCGTGAGCTATTTGCAGGTACTCAAGAAGCCCGCTCGCGAGGCTATAAAGTCGGTCGTTTTAGCTTTAACGTTAAAGGTGGTCGCTGTGAGGCTTGTCAAGGCGATGGCGTGATAAAGGTAGAAATGCACTTTTTACCTGATGTGTATGTTCCTTGTGATGTGTGTAAAGGTCAGCGCTACAACCGCGAAACGCTCGAAGTACAATACAAAGGTAAAAACATTCATCAAGTACTCGAAATGACTGTTGAAGATGCCCGTGAATATTTTGATAAAATTCCGGCTATTGCACGTAAACTGCAAACCTTAATGGATGTGGGCTTGTCGTATATTCGCTTAGGTCAAGCTGCAACAACCCTCTCTGGTGGTGAAGCGCAGCGTGTGAAACTGGCTCGTGAGCTTTCAAAACGCGATACCGGCAAAACCTTATATATCCTTGATGAACCAACTACTGGTTTACACTTTGCCGATATTCAGCAATTATTAGTAGTACTTCACCGCTTACGCGATCATGGTAATACCATTGTTGTTATTGAGCATAACCTTGATGTGATCAAAACCGCAGACTGGATTGTCGATTTAGGCCCAGAAGGTGGCTCAGGCGGTGGTGAAATTTTAATTTCAGGTACACCTGAAGATGTCGCCGATTGTGAGCGCTCACACACCGGAAGATATTTAAAACCACTACTTTAAAAAGGAAATTGCGTGCGTAGGTATTTAAAAATTGCAAAATGGCGCGCTAATAAACAGTTTCAACAACAGCAACGTAGCTGGCAGCCGCATAGAACAAGGCTGGTTGAACGATTACAAGCCATTTGGTTTAACTTAAGTACCGCACAAAAGCTTTATCTTTTAGCATTAAGCAGCCTGATTGTTGTGCAATCGGGCTGGTTAAGCGCCTCTATCACAATTGTTGCGTTAGTTATTGAATTTTGGCCCAAGTTTAATCAGCTTTGGCATTCGCTTGCTGGTAAAGCACTGATTTTAATATTCTACGCCAGTGTCGCTAATTTTGTGTTAGCCAGTGCGAGCGGTATTGTAAATGATGTAACACATGTTTCTGCCAGTCATTTTAACTACACGCATAACTTTGCCACCCTCTTGTATTTACCCCCTTGGGCTATGGGCATTAGCTTAGTTACATTGTTGTTATTTCAACTTTTTTTACCTTTTTATATTTTTATTCTTTTGTTGATAAAACCGTTTGGTTCTGAGCGAATTAAGTTTATTAGCCAAAGTTACTCACCGCTGTTAACCGCTATATTGCGTTTTATATTAGCGTCAGTCGTATTTATTAATCTAATTTCGTTTATTGACGACAAGCCAGTTGAAGAAGTGGTAGACGATGTTGTCAGCAGTTTTGCAGATAGCAAAGCTATTGCAGAGGAGACACCTACTGATCAGCAAAAAGCAGTTGAAGAACTCAGTGAAAAAATAGAGCAGCAATTACCAGACAGCAGCAATTCTGTGCCGATTCTAAGGCGAGATGTAGATATTGAAGGTGATAGCGAAACTGCGCAAAACCTACGTCAGTTTTTAGACACTAAGGGTTACTTTGAAAGGAGTAAACGCTTAATTGCTATGTTTGCTTATAGCTTTGAGGCTGATAGCTATTCTCGCTGTTTAAAATCACAGAACAGTAAAACTGTTGAGCTGAATGATTATGAAATTGTGCAAGTAACCCCGGATCACAATGCCGAATACGGCTATCGATTTGAAGTCATTGCGTGTGACTCACCTGGTGTCACTCCAGTAGCAAAGTAACGCAGCAATCAATACTACTCGCTTGGCTTACTGCGTTTTTCTCTGATGAAATGAAATACCGAAAGCCCAATAAAGCCAAAGCAAACTAAGGCGATTACTAAGTTGGGTATAAAAATAAGCAGCATGCTTGCGTCATAGCCGACCTTTGCGAAGGCTGCGCAAAGGCTACCAATAATAAGTTCAGTTAAAATTAGCTCCCATTCTAATGAGCTATTCGCAGCCACAGTTTTAGCCGCATAATGTTTTACTTTAAAGCCCATACCAAAACCTACTAGTTCCTATTTTAATACACCTACACTAGCATCAAAATGCACAGACTCAAAAATAATAGACAATAAAACCTTATTTAACCCCGTAAGGATTAGACATAAAACATTGAAATTAAAAAGATTAACTTTTTAGAACCTTATAAATAAATCGCTTAGATGTAGATAAGCGACACTCACTATTTTCCTCGCTATTGTAGTTTCCATCAACGGGCTACCAACCAATTTTGCTTCGCTGATAAAACTAACCAACCAATTAAAGGAATTAAATTATGACCAGCTCAGTTTTAAAAATGATGTCACTTCTAACAGTAACGGTAATTGTTTTTACATCACCAAACACCTTATTAAATAGTCAAAATGCCCAAAAGCTAAATCAGCAATTAGAGACCTCTATCGAGGCTTCTATTGAACAAATGAACAATAAAATTGATCACCAAATTGAGCAACAGCTCAATAAGTAATATCTAGCTTGTCCAATATACTGGGCAAGCTTCATCTAATTAACAGGCTTAAGTAATGAAAACACTGACTCGACACTTACTCATCTCATCGATTGCAGTATCAGGCTTATTAATATGTGAATTTAGTATTGCTAAAAGTGCTGTTTGGCTGGTAAGTAAAGGTGATAAATATATTTACATTGCTGGCTCAATTCATGTTTTGCCTCCGAAAGAGATACCATTACCTGCTGAGTTTAATCAGGCTTATCATCTGGCAGATACCTTAGTACTTGAAGCTAATATGCCAGCACCAAGCAATAGCTCGGCACAACTGACAATGCTCAAAGCTCTCAGCTACCCAGCGGGTGAAACCTTAAGTGGCAAGCTGACAGCACACGTGAAGCAACGATTAGAAAAGCAACTAAACCGCTATGACATGCAACTCAGCGAATTCGATAGCTTTCGCCCGTTTATGGTGGGTTTGTTGATGATGTCGTTGGAGCTGAAAAAGCAATCGCTTTTGGGTGAAGGTGTCGATAGCTACCTTACTAAATTAGCTAAAAAAGATAGCAAAAAATTAGCCTACCTTGAAAGCTTAGCTTATCAATTACATCTATTTAAGGAATTAGGCAGCCAAAACGAAAATGCCTTTATTGAATCACAGTTAACGCAAATTTCTCGCTATCAGCATGATTATATTGCCATGCTCGCTGCATGGCGAAACGGCAATATGCGGGCAATGAATGAGCTTATCATCATGCCATTGAAAGAACATGATCCCCACACTTATCAAATACTCATAAAGCAACGCAATTTGAATTGGCTTAATCATATTGAGCATTATTTAACTGATCAGCAAAAAGAGCTGGTAGTCGTTGGCGTAGCTCACTTGGCCGGAGAAGATAGCCTATTAGCCTTGTTAAAAAATAAAGGTTATGAAATTAAGCAGTTGAATACAGATGAGGAATAAGAAAATGGAAAAAACCGACAAAACCGCCGCAGCACTTATCTGTTTGTTTACTGTTTTAATTGTGCTTAGCTTTTAATAAAAAATACCGCTTAAAAGCGGTATTTTTATATGTGACTTAAGTAATAGCTTACGGACGCGGGATAAAACCAACAGCGTCATATACTGCTTTTAATGTTTTTTCAGCGCGAATACTCGCCTTTTCAGCACCTGATTTCATAATACTATCAAGCAGTGACTGATCTTCGCGAATTTCTTTAAAACGTGTCTGGATCGGCTCAATCATACTAACAACAGCTGCTGCTGTGTCTTTTTTCAGGTGACCATACATTTTATCTTCGTACTCAGGTACTAAGTCTTCAATTGAGCGCTTAGTAGCCACAGATAATAAAGTTAGTAAGTTAGATACACCTGGCTTTTCTTCACGATCAAAGTAGATACGTACTTGTTCGTCTGAATCGGTTACTGCTTTTTTCAGTTTCTTTTCAATCTTCTTCGGCTCATCTAATAACATAATGTAACCGTTTGGATTTTCATCAGACTTAGACATTTTCTTAAGCGGATCTTGTAAGCTCATTACACGTGCGCCAAACTCAGGAATGTACGGCTCAGGCAGTTTGAACACATCACCGTATAGGTTGTTAAAACGTGTTGCGATATCACGAGTTAACTCAAGGTGTTGCTTTTGATCTTCACCTACTGGTACTTGATCTGCTTGGTATAACAAAATATCAGCAGCTTGCAGTACAGGGTAAGAGAATAATCCCACGTTTACGTTATTAGCATGCTTAGATGATTTATCTTTAAACTGCGTCATACGATTAAGCTCACCCATTTGAGCATAACAGTTTAATACCCAGCTTAGCTGTGCATGTTCTGGCACTTGAGACTGTACGAATAACGCAGCTTTCTCTGGGTCGATACCGCATGCAGCATATAGCGCAATACCGTCAAGTACGCGCGAGCGTAGTTGCTCTGGATCTTGGCGAACCGTAATGGCGTGCAAATCTACTAACATAAAGAAACTTTCGTGGTCTTCCTGTAGCTTAAGCCACTGGTTAATAGCGCCAACATAGTTGCCTATTGTCATACCACCGGTTGGCTGAATGCCACTTAACACTACTGGTTTACTCATGATGTTCCTTTATATTTTTACTAAACTAAAAAGACGAATTTAAAATGCTCTTACCTTTGAGTAAGAACGGGTATTATATCTAAGAAATTCTCGCAGAGGTACTCTGGATTGAAATCAGCAAGGTTTTCACCTTGGTTATAGCCATAACCGAGCGCGACAACGTCAACATTAGCAGCTTTTGCTGCCAAAATATCACTTTTTGAGTCGCCTATCATAACCGCTTTGGCTGGGCTGACATCGAGTTGCTGACAAGCAAATTGTAAAGCCTCAGGTGATGGTTTCTTTGCCATATCATCACCACACACAATCAATTGAAAATGACTGGTCAGTGAGAGTTTATCAAGTAGCTTCTCGGTAAAACGACGTGCTTTATTGGTGATCACCACTTTAGGAATACCAGCAAGTGCAGCAAGCCCTGTTTCTACATGTTGATAAAGCGCACTATAGTCACCCACAACTTGGTCATAGTGCTGATAAAACAAATTAATAGCTCGCTCAGTAAGAGCTTCATCTAAATGCTCACTGACTTGCATATCGCCACTCAAACCGCGTTTAACGAGCGTTTCTATACCATTACCTACCCAGCTTTCAACTAGCTTCTGTGTAACAACCGGAAATGCTAGGTCAGTTAGAGTCAGGTTCATCGCAATGTATAAATCATAAACACTATCAACTAAGGTGCCATCTAAATCGAAAAAAGCCGCATCGTATTTCATGACTCAACCTTTGCAAGTTCACTACGCATTGCATCAATGACCGCTTTGTAATCTGGTTGATTGAAAATCGCAGAACCAGATACAAACATATCAGCTCCTGCTTCTGCTATTTTAGCAATGTTATCAACACCCACACCACCATCAACTTCTAAACGAATATTGCGACCTGAATCATCAATAATTTTACGCGCTTGGCGAAGCTTTTCGAGAGTATGTGGAATAAAACTTTGCCCGCCAAAACCTGGGTTAACCGACATTAATAACACCACATCTACTTTATCAAGCACATGTTCAAGATAACTAAGACTCGTAGCTGGATTAAACACGAGTCCTGCTTGGCAGCCACTATCCTTTATTAGTTGTAAAGTACGGTCAATATGCTCACTCGCCTCTGGGTGGAAGCTAATAATAGATGCGCCTGCATCAGCAAAGTCGGGAATTAAGCGATCGACAGGCTTCACCATAAGGTGCACATCAATAGGAGCTGTGATGCCGTAATCGCGCAGTGCTTTACAAATCATTGGGCCAAAGGTTAAGTTTGGCACATAGTGGTTATCCATTACATCGAAATGTACAACGTCAGCCCCGCTTGCAATTACACGATCAACATCTTCACCTAAACGGGCGAAGTCAGCTGATAAAATAGAAGGGGCAATTAAATACTTTTGTAATGTTTCCAACATAAAAGATTCCATCATAATTTGCGACTGCAAGAAGAGCGCATAATGTAACCCAATCGACAGCTGATTAAAACACCACAGCTGACTGTTAAGAGGCTATTACTTAAGGCTAGTCCTTTTAGCTTATTGAATTAAAGTGAATTTAATCAAAAATTGAACAATAACTCTATTCAGCTACTTGCATTGACAACCCCAAATAAAACAAAAAATAAACATAAAATTTACTTTAAAGAACTAATTTTATTATATTTTTATTTAATTCAGCCTTAATTAAGTTTGTTATTTGAGCAATTATTATGTATGCTTGTCTAAATAACACAAACAAGGGTTATTCTCATGCGTGCTTTTAAAATAGGGATCTTAATCGCGTCCGCACTTACGGTTGCTACGTTTGTATCTTTTTCATCTGCCGATGAAGACGACTTTTTAGCAGCGGCGTCTAATTGCTCATGCAATACACTAAGCGCATCGTCATCTTCTGCTCAATGTATGAAAGCTGAACAAGAAACAGGATGGTTTTCTTGGTTAACTGGTGATAGCCGCAGCGCTCAATTCCATTATCTTGATTTACTTGAATTATTAACAAGTAGTGAAGAGTCAAAGAAAGTTAGCAGTTTAGGTTCTAAGTTCTAAATCGCATGAACAAATTCATTAGTGCATTGCAAAGTGTCTTCGCGGCATTTTTTGGTGTGCAATCAGAAGACAAACGTCAAGCTGACTTCAATGAGCATTCACTCAGTACTATCATCATCATCGCGCTCATCTTATTTAGCCTGTTTGTAGCAGCGATTTATTTCACCGTTTCTTTGGTGCTAAATACATAGCCATTAACTCATTCACTTTATTACGTGAACCGCCCTTCGGACTAATAGTTCGCTTCACCTGAATTTCATCAAGTGAAGCTTGGCTATAGATTTTACGAGTCCATACTGTATCGTGATTAGATATGAGCACTGGTGTGTTATTTTCGAATGCAGTTTGCTCAGCCAAATTAGCTAAGTTAGCCTGATCATCTAAATTGAAGCCACCTTTAGCGTAAGAAGTAAATGATGCAGTTTTACTCAAAGGCACATATGGTGGATCGCAATACACAACTGCATTATTAGGAATAAGCTTAAATACCTCGTCATAACCTAAACAAGTAAAGGTTGCTTGCTGCGCTTTTTCAGCAAAAAAGTGCATTTCTTTTTCAGGAAAATAAGGGCGCTTATATTTACCAAAAGGGACATTAAAAATACCTTTAAGGTTGTAGCGACACAAACCGTTATAGCCATGGCGATTCATGTATAAAAATAAAATTGCACGCTCATACACATCACTGCTTTGATTAAACTGAACACGATACTCATAATAGGCTTCAGGGTGGTTATTAAGCTCTACAAACAACTTCTTTGCATCGCTAATAAATTCATCAGGTGTTCGCTTTAGCTCAGTGTAAAGGTTGATCAGATCCGCATTGATATCGTTTAAAATATAATGCTTAAAGTCCGTATTAAGGAATACAGAGCCAGCACCAACGAAAGGTTCAACTAAGGTGTCAGCATCCATACTCGCTTGCTTCAAGCGGGTACGAATATCTTCAACTAGGCTGTATTTTCCACCTGCCCATTTAAGGAAGGCTCTGGTCTTTTGCTGCATCTGCTCTTAACTTCAATTCTGTGTTGCGCGATTTTACACTAATCAGTTTTAATTTACTGATTAAGTGAAGCGATTTCTTGTTTAATTTTACTTATTTTTTTATAAAATGGCTGATTTTTACGCACATTATCAGAAAGTGTTGTTACACCTTTCTTAGCTTCATTCAGTGTGGCATAACTGCCATAAGTTACAATCCACCAAGGCTTACCACTGCGTAGACTTCGGTATGTATTAACCTGCCCTAGCAAATCATTTTCACTAATAAATTTATCGCTAATCTCTGGTTTAGTAACCGCAAGTAATTGGATGACATAATGATCGTCTGGCTGAGTTAAATACCAAGCATTACCTTCAAGCGTTAGCTCAGATTCAGTAGTTTGCTCGAGCGCAGCTACTACCGGCTTAGTATTAGTATTTATCGCTGTCGCTATTTCCTCTGTGCTTTGCTGCTCGCTATCTTGTGCTGCATGTTGTTGCTCAGCAGGAAAAAGGCTATCGACAATCGCAGCAACATTATTGTCATGGATTTCGTTCTCATGACTTTCTTTTTCTGAAGTTTCTACTGGCGGTTGAGCAACTGGGGTGGTATTTACAGCATGTTCAGTAATGGCTTGCTCTGGTTTTGTTAGCTTATCTAACGCTTGTTCTGATACTCGCTCGTCACTTTCTACTTGCCTATTGACTATCGTCTCTGCGGGCAGCGCTGTTGCCACAGCGCTCACTGTATCTTGCTGATAATGCGCTTTCCACCACTCGGTCATATCCGCTTTATACAAAAAGCCAATAATTAACAACATTGTTGTGAGTAACAACAAAATTATATAAAGCAATTTGTAGCTTTTTTCTGGTACTCGAATGTCTGCGCTTTGTTGCTCAGGCTGCCATGCAAGTAATAAAGCTGGATTACCATGAGCCTCTTGTAAAAAGGTGCGAAAAACAGGATCTTCTTCAACCGGCAGGTTATCGAAAAACCAACGCATAAGCTGTTTGCTTTCGCTCAAATTCAGCGCTTCTAGATGAATTTCAACAGCTTGACTAAATTGCCCTACCGACTGGGATGCTATTAAAATGTATAGTGTGCTCGGGCTTTGCTTTGCTAAAATTTCTAGTTGCTGGATTAACTCTTCAGATAAATGACGCCCTCCATCAATCACCCATAAGCAATCACCACAAGGCTGTTGTTTATAAAGTTGATAGAAGTTTTCAGACAAACTCAAAGAGTGGTCTATCAGTGGGTTACTAAAGCTTTGTTCAAGCAGTTCGGTCATAAACTGCTGGTCGGTCATTTTTCCCGACAATTGAACAAACGCCTTGTTAAAGTCGAGGTATTTATCTGTAATAAAGGTTTCTAGTAAATAACTTTTGCCTAGCCCCGATGGACCAAGTAAGCAAATTAGGTTTTGCCCATATTCAAACTGCAGAGCGATTCGATCAACTAGCGCAGCACGGCTAGGCAATATTTGTGATTGCATTAGCGCGCTATTAAATCACAAACCTGCTGATCAGTAACATCACTTACCAGCGCACATTGACCAAATTGGGTTGGAAGAATAAAGCGAATAGTACCTTTCTTATTTTTCTTATCTTTACGCATATGTGTTAAAAATTGCTCACCAGTCATATCTCTTGGAATATCAACAGGTAAATCATACTCAGCAATCAATTTAACAATGCGTTCAACTTCAATAGCAGTTAAATCACCACGGGTTTGCGCTAAACGAGCTGCGAGCACCATACCTGCCGCAACGGCTTCGCCGTGTAACCAATTGCCATAACCCATTTGTGCTTCAATCGCGTGCCCAAAGGTGTGTCCTAAGTTTAGCAGTGCACGTAAGCCAGCTTCTTTTTCATCTTGTGCAACAATCAAAGCTTTAATTTCACAACAACGGTAAATCACATGCTGCAAAGTTTGCTCGTCAAGTGATTTAAGGTTGTTAATATTTTGCTCTAGGTAAGCAAATAATTCAGTGTCGTAAATGAGGCCGTACTTAATAACCTCAGCCATACCTGCAGCAAATTCACGCTCAGGCAAAGTATGCAGCGATTGAGTATCGATGAATACAGCTTGTGGTTGGTAAAACGCGCCAATCATGTTTTTACCAAGAGGATGATTTACTGCCGTTTTACCACCTACAGACGAATCAACTTGCGAAAGCAAAGTAGTTGGCACCTGAATAAAAGGCACACCACGTTGATAACATGCAGCAACAAAGCCGGTTAAGTCGCCAACAACACCACCACCTAAGGCAATAAGACAAGTATCGCGACCACAGTTATGTTCAAGTAAGAACGCCGAAATCTTTTCAAACCACTCAAGTGATTTGTATTGTTCGCCATCTGGGATGGTAAAAGATAACGGGTTAAGATCAGCCAACGACGTCATTACATCATCAAGATATAAAGGTGCAATGGTGTCGTTGGTGATAATGATAGGTCGACAATCGCCGATGTGCTCGCGTAGCCGACCAGTCTCTTTAAGAGCAGATTGACCAATATAAATAGGATAACTTCGCTCGTCCAAATTAACTGTTAATTCAAGCATAGCTAGTTCCCTTTTTATTATTGGTTTTTAAAAATCTAATTTCTCGATGATTTGATTAGCAACAACTTTCGCGCTTTGCTCATCAGTGCGGACAACAAAATCAGCAACTTCTTTGTATAACGGTTCGCGTTCTTCAGCTAAGCGTTCTAATACATCACGCGGTGCTTCTTCTGTTTGCAATAATGGGCGACGCTTGTCGCGCTGCGTGCGTGCAACTTGCTTTTCGATTGGTGTCTCTAGGTATACAACGATACCGCGAGCAGATAGCTTGTTACGCACTTCTTTACTGATCACAGAACCACCACCAGTAGCAAGCACAATACCTTGCATCTCTGTTAGGTCTGAAATTACAGTTTCTTCACGAAGTCGAAAGCCCTCTTCACCCTCAAGATCGAACACCCAAGCAATATCTGCTCCAGTGCGACGCTCGATCTCTTGATCTGAATCGAAAAATTCAAGGTGTAATTGATCAGCAATGTGACGACCAATTGTGCTTTTGCCAGCCCCCATAGGGCCCACTAGAAATATATTACGTTTCTCAGCCATATCTTTTTAGTACAAACGAACTCTAAAATTTGAAATAAAACCCCGCCTAACGACCTGGCCCCAAAATTAAGGAGGGGATTATCTCAGTAATTGCTTGGGTATTTCAAGTCAATTAGCATAAAAAGCCAGATAACGAGCAATTAAACATGCTAATTGCTCGTTGCTTAAGAAAAAATCACTTATTCAATTTGGATTTTTGGTGTTACAAAGATTAACAGCTCTTTTTTCTCGTTAAATTCACTCGTACTTTTAAACAACGCACCAAGGTATGGAATATCACCTAACAGAGGTACTTTCTTAGTTGAGTTAACGATTTGCTGTTGGAAGATACCACCAAGCACCACAGTTTGGCCATTTTCTACTAATACCTGCGTTTGGATCTCTTGGGTATTAATTGCCACAGCAGAACCTGTTGGTGTTTGCACTGTATCACCGCGGGTATCTTGTGTAATAACTAGGTCCAAAATGACCTTATTGTCAGGCGTGATATGTGGCGTTACTTCTAAGCTCAACACCGCTTTTTTGAAAGTTACCGTAGTTGCACCACTTGATGCTGCTTCAACGTACGGGATCTCTGTACCTTGCTCAATGCGAGCTTTTTGTTGGTTCGCCGTAGTAATACGTGGACTTGCGATAATCTCACCACGGTTTTCTTCTTCAAGAGCACTTAGCTCTAAATCTAATATTGTACCGTTGGCTAACTTAGCTATTTGTACACCAATGCTACCGGCAGGACTTGAAACAGGTAAGTTAACATTTAAGCGGTCAGAAATACTTGGAATATTATCGTAAGAGCCAGCACCAAACATACCACCGGCACCATCTAATGTGCCAGAAATAGCGCCATCACTACCTACATCGCTGATCCCCCAACGAACACCTAAGTCTTCTTGAACATTATCATTCACTGTCACCATACGTGATTCAATTACCACTTGTTTAACAGGAATATCTAAGGTTTCCACCATACGGCGCACGCTTTCGATGCTTTTGGCTGTATCTTTGATGAGTAAAGTATTGGTACGTTTATCAACAGAAACACTGCCTCGTGAAGAGATTATGCTATTGGTGTCTGTTTTTAAAAGATCAGCAAATTCTTCAGCTTTTGCATAGTTAAGGCGAATATATTCACTGTAAAGCGGCTCCAAGTCTTCAACTTGCTGCTTAGCTTGAAGCTCCTTTGCTTCACGAGCGGCTAACTCCTCTGCAGGAGCCACCATCAAGATAGTGCCATCCATACGCTTATCTAAGCCTTTAATCTTCAGCACCACATCAAGTGCCTGATCCCAAGGAACACCGCTTAAACGTAAAGTGATATTGCCTGTTACAGAGTCACTTGTGACAAGGTTAAATTCGTTATAACCAGCAATAATCTGTAATACAGAACGAATAGGAATATCTTGAAAATTAAGACTCATAGGGCGGCCTTGATATTCAATTCCACCATCAAGGTATGCGCGCTGAGTATCGTCTTTTTCAACTGTGAGGGTAAAGATGTTTTCAATTTGTTGGTGCGTAAACTTAAATGCCGCATTTGGTTCAACCTCAATGCGTGTTATGTTGCCTTCTTTGAAGGTTTCAATGTTGCTTACGACCGTTCCAAAATCAATCACATCTAATTGATATAATAAATCGTCTAAAATATCTGTGTGGTGAAACTCAGCAATGATTTTGCCACCGCTTTCATACACATTAATTGCCGCTTGCGTATTTTGTAAAAAGACTAATAGACGCGCTTCACCTTTTTCACCACGACGAAAATCAATCGACTGTACTGTGTTAATATAGTTATTAGAAGCGGTTAATCCATCCTTTGAGTCATCTGTTGTAATCGGATTGTCTGAAACATGCAAAGTAACAATGTTGTCTTTCGCTGTTGTTTTATAAATTTTTAATTTATCTAAGCTAACAATTACTTTTAAACCATCTTCGGTCATAGTGCTGGTTACATGCTGAATACCTGCTTGATTAACTGGTACATCACGTACTTCATTATCTACACCTACATTACTAAAAAGCATTTCGATACGAGCTGGCGAGTTATATACCTGGATTTTAGGTTCAAACGTAAGAGCTTCATCAAACACAAGTTGTAATTGTGTTTCGCCTTGCATTAATGGGTTATAACGAACGTCGTACAATAAAGGGGCAGCGATTGCCGTCTGAGCCACAATTAAGGCTAACGCAGCTAACACGCATTTATTTATGTGCTTTAACCAAGCCATTCCTTTATGCATTTTCTTTTCACCTTTCATATGATTAACCTGCACCATTTGTACTTGCCTCTGACATTTCTAGCTTGGTCAGGCGCTCTTTCCAGCAACCAGCCCCATCTGGGATTAATTCTAATAATTCAATATAATTGTCGTGCACTTGTTTTATTTCACCGTGATACAAGCCAATATAATTACCCACTGTCACTCGATAAAGCGTGTCATCAGTCGCTTTGATCAGTGCCCAAGTATTGTCAGCACGACCGATAGTCCCTTGCATAACTAAATTATCCAATGGGTATTTCTCAAGTGGTTGACGAACCCTATTAGGGTCTGGATGTAAGCAATTTTTAACTTGTACTAAATTGTTTTGGATTATTTCTGGCTTAGGTGCCACAAACGGGCTGCGTAACTTACCAGCACTATATTCAAAATGCTCAAATTTTGTGATTTCAGGTATCGGTTCAACTTTAGGCGTCGTACTCGCTTTTACTTGATCAATAAACTCTTTTTGTTCAGAAGTATCATCATTACAAGCAGTAAGCACAATAGCCATTGCAATAACTAAGGGAAGCTTCTTCATTTTTTAGTCCCCCCTTCATAACGATAAGTCTTTGCAACAACACTAAAAGTTAGTTCGCCATTACCGAGTGTTTGAATCGTAAAGTCATGTAAACTAACAATACGCGGTAACTGAGCAACTTTACCAACAAACTCACCAAATTCATGATACGTTCCTACCACTTCTATTTTAATTGGTAGTTCTGTATAAAACTCTTTTTCAATTTCTGGTAACCAGCCAATTTTCAAAAAAGTTAAGCCACTAGTTGTACCAACATAAGATAAATCATCTAGTAAACCAGGAGTCTCATTGGAGGTTGGTAAGCGTTTTAAGAGCTGCGAAAACTTATCTTCCATTTCAACCATTTGTTGACGATATATTTCCAAGTTACTCGCAATCGCATATTTTGCTTTGTATGTTTGGCGCAGTTCAGTTTCTTTAGCTACTGCACTGTGGTAGCTAGCAATTTCATCTGAAACTAATAAGCTATAGCTAAAATACAAAACAATTGCAGCCACAAACGCACAACATAGCGCTTTCACTGCTATGGGCCAATCGCCCATATTTTCAAGTTCTATTTCATTCCAATCTATTTCTGTTAGCGCTTTGATATCAAGGTTCATTACGTGCCTCACCTATCTGATCAAAAGGCTTAACATAAAAATCCATATTAAAGTCACTCAACAATCGCGACGTTTGCTCACCAGCTACAATGCCTTGCATAATCGGTCGTTCTAATAAGTAAGAACCTTGCACTTGGCGCAACATAGTCGATAAGCGATTATTGGATTCACTGCGACCGATAACATGAATGCGATTATCATGTCGCTCTAGTTTAGTTAAATAAACACCGGCAGGGACTATATTGGCCACTTCATCCATAATTTGTGTTCCCAAATTACGGTTACTTTGTAACTCTTCAATTAAGCGCATACGTTGTTGTAAGTTCTCTTTTTTCTTATCTAGCTCATTAATTTCACGAATACGTTGGTTTAATAATGCTATTTCAGTATTTAAGAAGTTGTTCTTTACATTCTGCCCTTCACGTAAGCCGCTGTAAAAAGAGCTTAATAAATACATACTCAAGAAGCTAACAACAACAACGCCGAACAAAATTGTAATGAACTTGTTCTGGGAATCTTTTCTTTGTTGTTCGCGCCATGGCAATAGATTTATATGTGGCATGATGAAAAGCTCCTTAAAGCCAATCCTGTAGCTATCGCAAACTGAGTGCGATGACGCTGTAACATATTACGGTCAACCTTCGGCGAAATTTCAAGATTTGCAAATGGTTCAGCAACAATGGTGTGGATTCCTAACTCTTCAATTAGCAACCTATCTAAGCCTTCAATCATGGCGGTTCCGCCAGTCAGCACAATGTAATCGACTTGATCTTTACCACTGGTAGTTAAGAACATTTGTACTGCACGCCTTACTTGTTGCAATAACGATGTCTGGAATGGCGCAAGAACTTCAAACGTGTAATTTGGTGGTAAGTCACCTGTTGTTTTACCTATTTCAGCTTCATCAAAGCTCTTGTTGTAATAAGCAACAATACTATTGGTATATTGGTCGCCACCGAAAACTTGGTCACGAGTGTAAATTGTTTCACCTTCCTGTACTACGCTGACAAGCATCAATACAGCACCAATATCAACCACGGCAACACACTTGTTGAAAGCATCACTAGGTAGTTGTTGGTAGTAAATATCCATTGTTCTACTTAGTGCATAACTTTCAACATCAACAACCGCAGCCTTTAAGTTTGCAGCTTCAAGTGCACCGACTCGCGCTTGCACACTTTCAGTACGAGCTGCAGAAAGAAGAACATTTACTTTACTTGGATCTGCTTCGTTGATTGCCAGCTTTTCGAAATCGATATTTACTTCATCAAGTGGATATGGAATTAAGCTATCTGCTTCAATGGCAATTTGTGACTCTAATTCAGCATCTGTTAATGATACATCCATAAAAATCACTTTCGTTATTACAGTTTGACCAGAAACAGCGACTGCTGCAGCTTGAACTGATTTAGGAATTTTTCTTTTTAATTTAGCGATAACATTGCCTATCGCTTCTATGTCTTGAATAGAACGCTCAGACATAGCGCCTTTTGGCATAGGTTCAATAGCTAACGCTTCAAGCCGCATACCTGCGTCTGTTTCTTGCAGCAACACTGCTTTTATACAGTGCGATCCGATGTCAATTCCTACCATCATAGATGAAGGCTTTTTAAATAGCTGACTTAGCATGTTTGCAACTTTGCCTTTGTTTTAATAATAAACAAGTTATAATTTTTATCTGAAAAAATATTATTCATTTTTTAATCAATATATACTAGCAGTCTCCGATTCTAATTGGGAGTCCATTTAGGGAAAATATAAGTGATTTTATTAAAGCGAACTTTACAATTTATTATCATTTGCTCATTCTTAGGGCTAATCACTTTAGTTGGTCTATACTATTACGTTAAACCTGACATTCCTAGCGTTCAGGTACTAAAAGACGTTCAATTACAAACACCTATGCAAGTATTCTCACGCGATGGTTTATTGATTAACCAATTCGGTGAAAAACGACGCATTCCCGTTACGATAGATCAAATCCCTCAACCATTAATCGATGCTATTTTAGCAACAGAGGATAATCGCTTTTACGAGCATATCGGTATCGATCCAATTGGTATTGTTCGTTCTGCCATTGTACTCATATCTACAGGTGAAAAGAAACAAGGCGCAAGTACGATAACTATGCAGCTTGCCCGTAACTTCTTCTTAACCCGAGAAAAAGCATACATCCGTAAAGTCAAAGAGATCTTCATCGCTTTACATATCGAAAGTATATTAACTAAAGACGAAATCCTCGAATTATATTTAAATAAAATTGAACTTGGTAACCGTGCTTTTGGTATTGGTGCTGCAGCACAAGTTTATTACGGTAAGGAATTAAATGAACTTACCTTGGCGCAAATGGCAATGATTGCAGGTTTACCTAAAGCACCTTCAGCACTAAATCCTATACGTAACCCTACCCGTGCTAAAAGCCGTCGTAATGTTGTTTTAGGACGTATGTTAACCGAAAAGTACATTACGCAAAGTGAATACGCAGAAGCCACTAAGGCACCTATTACTGCAAAATTCCACGGCGCAGAAATTGAAGTGTATGCACCATATATCTCTGAGATGGTGCGTGCTGATATGGTTGAACGTTATGGCCATGAGCGCGCTTATAATTCTGGTTTTAAGGTCTACGCTAGCGTTGACTCAAATATTCAGCAAGCAGCACAAGATGCCATTGTTGATAACCTACATGCTTACGACATGCGTCATGGCTACCGTGGTGCTACGGCACAGTTATGGGACAGTGAAAACGAGAGCCCACTTAGCCAAGAAGAAATCTTAAATAAACTAAAAGATGTTAAAGAATTTGGCCCGTTATTGGCTGGTGTTGTAACAAATGTCGCAGAGCAGTCAATCGATGTGCTTTTAAAAAGCGGCGAACAAGTTACTATTGAGTGGGATGGCTTAAAATGGGCACGTAAATATATTACGCGATACCGTCAAAGCTTCGCACCAAAAACCGCTGGTGAAATCCTAACGGCTGGAGCGCAAATTTGGCTGCGTAAAAATGCAGATGACAGCTATATATTAAGCCAAGTGCCCGAAGCTTCGAGCGCATTGGTTTCACTAGATCCACAAGATGGTCGTATTAAAGCGATTGTTGGTGGTTATAGTTTTGAGCAAAGCCAATACAATCGTGCAGTTCAAGCAAAACGCCAAGTAGGTTCAAACATTAAGCCGTTTATTTATTCAGCGGCATTTGAAAATGGATATACACTCGCTTCTATTCTGAATGATGCACCAATTAATCAGTGGGATAAAAGTCAAGGTGTCGCATGGCGCCCGAAAAACAGTCCTGCGGTTTATAATGGACCTATCCGTATTCGTAGAGCACTTGCCCAGTCGAAAAACGTAATTTCGGTACGCTTATTACGTGGTGTTGGTCTTGAGCGCACAGCCGATCATTTGCTTAAGTTTGGTTTTTTAAACAGTGATATTAACCGTAGTGAATCGCTGGCACTTGGCAGCGCCTCTATAACTCCTCTTGAACTTGCGAGGGGGATGAGTACTTTTGCTAATGGTGGGCACTTAATTACTCCATACTTTATTTCAGAAATTCAAGACTCTGCCGGAAATGTGTTATTTAAAACAGAGCCTGAACTTGCCTGTGATGAACCACAACAAGTCATTACCCCTGAATTTGCATCTCTGGATGATACTCAGATAAATATTCCAAATACTCAGGTTACTAGCGCCCCACGTTGTGCACCACGAATCATTTCAAAGCAAAATGCTTTCTTAATTTCACAAGCTATGCACAGTGCTATTTGGGGTGGCGGTAGCTGGACTCATAAAACGGGTTGGAGTGGTACAGGCTGGCGTGCACAAGCCCTTGGTCGTCGTGACCTAGCCGGTAAAACAGGTACCACCAATGACTCTGTTGATACTTGGTTCAGCGGCTTTAACCGCAATGTGATGACTTCGGTATGGGTTGGTTTTGATAACCCAGGTAAGGCCCTTGGCCGTTCGACCTATAATAATAACCTCGATAAATCGCAAATATCTGGTGCAGAATCAGGCGCTAAAACAGCGCAACCGGCATGGGTCGACTTTATGCGTGCAGCCCTTGATGGTATGCCAGAAGCACCTATTGAACTTCCTGAGGGGCTAGTATCGGTTCGTATCGACTTAGCGACGGGCCTTTTAAGCCATAAAAACGATTACACTAGTCGCTTTGAGTACTTTATTAAAGGCACTGCGCCAACCAAGTATGTACTTGATCAACCTACTGATGTGTTTGAAGAAAAGCTCAGCACAGAAGAAGAGCTGTTTTAAGCAATTTGTATAAGTAGTTGTGATAATAAAAAAGCGCCCAAAGGGCGCTTTTTGCTTAGCCATTTAAACTAAGATCAGCAAAATTATTTTAGGTTATTCACTAACCAATAAAGATCTGAGTGAATCCCCGCCGCGGTGACCTCTTTGCCCGCTCCAGGGCCTTGGATCACCAATGCATTATCTAAATACCACTGTGAATTAATTACAAAGATATTATCGCCCGGTTTAAGACCTGCTAGTACATCATCTTTGCCAACATTGACTAAGCCAACTTGTGCTTTGACCTTACCATCTACTAATGTAATAGCACCGGTATAGCGCACAACTTTATCTTCAGCTGCAGCCAAGTTTGCTTTTTCAGTCATAAAATCATCGAGTAGCTGCTTATTTGCAAGAAAATCTTGCCAGCTACCTATTGCTAACGCTTCAGGCATGAGTGGAGTTAAAGCAATGTCATCAAGCTCTAAATCAAGACCGAGATCTCGCGCTAAAATTAGCAGTTTACGCTGCATATCGCGGCCAGATAAATCTTCACGAGGATCTGGCTCTGTATAGCCCATTTGCTGAGCTTGAAGCACTAAATCTGAAAACGGCACACTGCCATCATAGCTGCTGCATAACCATGACAAGGTACCTGAAAATACCCCTTCAATACGGTTAATTCTGTCACCACTATTTTGTAAATCAGCTAAAGCAAAATTAATTGGTAAACCTGCCCCCACACTGGTGTTATAGCGCCACAATAAATTTCGCTCGGCTAAATTATTACGTAATGTTTGATACCAACTACTGGCGGCGGTGCCAGCATATTTGTTTGCACTGATCAAATGGCAGTTAAGTTCTATAAAATCAGGATAAAACTGACTAAAGGCCTCACTGGCTGTAATATCAATCACTACTTTGTGTTCATAATCAAGCTCATTGATACGTGCTAATAACTCAGCTTTGTTGTAGCTTTGCGCTTCGTTGTGCCATTGCTCTTGCCATGTTTCAGTATTTAAACCACTGGCACTAAAAAGCATTTGCTTTGAGCGTAAAAGAGCAACAACTTTTACTTTATACTGAGCAGATAAACGAGCAAACTGAGCTTGTAGTTGCGATAAGAACACCTCACCCACATTACCAAGACCAGCAACGATAATGGCCAGCTCTTGGCCTTTGTTGACTAACTTGTCATGTAGAAGAGTTAAAACATCACTATCAATTGCCTGGTCATTTAAGATCAACACATAGTTATCATCTTGTTGTACAAAACGAGGATGAATGCTTTGCTCTTTTAAAAGCGCTGTCGCTTGATCTGTAAGCGTAATTACATCTGTTGTTGGTGCAACCACTGCACAACCACTTAAATTAGACTCAACAATATTGGCGCGACCCGCTAAGTGGCCTACAACCTGATGAGTGCTTTGACCTGGCACTAATAAGTAAGTATCGCCATCTTTAGTAAAGTGGTGCAGGCTGTGTTGGATTAACTGGCTTAGTTCACCTACTTCACCACTACTAAGTTTATCAACCCGTAATAAATCGATGTTATCTAAGGTAGTAATAAAACGTTTTGCTTTGCTATAGCCTTCTTTTACTACTTCGGTTGGTGTTGCATCGCAATCAAAGCTACTTCTAACAACTAGCTTGATCTCGGTGCCTTTTAACGGCGATAACGTCTTAGCATGCAGTACAGGATTACCTAAACGCGCTAATAAGTTAGCTTGCTCGCGACAAACCTTGGCATATTTAAGCGCATTTTTAACTTTACGAGGATCTGTACTAAACACTCCTTGTGTATCGGTCCATATAGACACTTGTTTCGCAAAAGTATAACTGGCCAGTAACGTCGCACTGTAATCACTGCCGTTGCGCCCTAATGTAACCGTATTGCCTTGGCAATCCACAGCTATAAAGCCCGTTACTACGTTTATGTGTGACTTACTAATTATACTTGTGCATTGCTGCTGATTTTTTTGATGTAATAGTTGCCCGTCATTTAAAGTAAATAACTGCCTTGCATCAACATCTTGCGCAGCGACACCGAGCTGATTTAGGTAAGCGGCCAACAAGCGCGCCGACCACACTTCACCATGGGCAAGTAAAGGCGCCTCAAGTAACTGCTGTTGACTAATTAATTCATTTAAAACCGCAAGCTCATCATTTAGCTGCGCCAACGCCTGTTGTTTATTCTGGCCTGTAAGTAATTGCTCAATTAAGGCTCGTTGATTGTTATCAATAAGCAATAAAATATCGCTAACAGCTTGCCAATCTTGCTGCTGGTAACTTTGCCAAAGTTTTACTAGAGTATCGGTTGTTTTACCTGATGCCGACACAACCACACCGTCACCCTGCTCTGTATTCGCTAGAACGATGTTAGCTACCGCATGATAACGATCTGCCGAGCTTAAGCTTGAGCCACCAAATTTATGAACAATATTTACCATCTCTTCTACCACAATGCCGTATGCGCAGGCGTTAACTTAAATGACGCGTTTTGTTGTGTATCTTGCTGTGTTTGTTTTACTTCAGCTTTAGCAACTTGCTGGCTTTGACCTGGTTTTACTAAATTGAAAACACGGTCTAAATCTGCGATAAGATCTTTTACATCTTCAATGCCTACAGAAATACGGATCAAAGTATCGCCCACACCGGCTTCAAGGCGTGCTTTAGGCTCCATGCCTGCGTGTGTCATAGTCGCAGGGTGACAAATCAAGCTTTCTACCCCACCTAACGACTCTGCAAGGCTAAAGTCTTTAAGACTGGTTAAAAACGCTGCTGCATCGTTAATGTCGCCTTTAATATCAAAGCTCACCATGCCACCAAAACCACGTTGCTGTGCTTTAGCAAGCTCATGTTGTGGGTGAGAAGCAAGGCCTGGATAATAAACTTGGCTTACAAAAGGAGAGTTTTCTAAATACTCCGCAATCGCAAAAGCATTTTCTTGATGCTGCTTTAAACGCACATTTAAAGTACGTAAACCACGAAGCGTTAAGTAACTGTCAAATGGTGCACCAGTAATACCGATATTATTTGCCCACCAAGCAAGCTCATCACCTAGCTCTTGCGTAGCAGCAATCACCGCACCGCCAACCACATCAGAGTGACCATTAATATATTTAGTAGTTGAGTGAACAACAATATCAACACCAAACTCAATTGGGTTTTGCAGCGCAGGTGATAAGAAGGTGTTATCAGCCGCAACTAAAGCATCACACTGCTTAGCAATACTAGTGATTGCTTTAATATCTGTTAAACGCAAGATTGGATTACTTGGCGTTTCTATCCAAATCAACTTAGGTTTAATCGATAAAATTTCTTGGAGATTTTCAGATTTCGTTAAATCCAAAACTTTTAGTTTTAACAGGCCACGCTTTTCAAGCGAAGTGAATAAACGATAACTACCACCATAGCAGTCATGTGGGATCACTAAGGTGTCGTCACTGTTTAATAGCTGAGTCGCTAAATGCACTGCTGACATACCTGTTGCAGTAATAATACCTCTAGCGCCACCTTCAAGTTCAGCTAAGGTTTCAGCTAAGATATCGCGATTCGGGTTACCGCTGCGGCCATAGTCATACTGGCGCTTAGTATCAAAATCAGCAAATGAATAGGTGGTTGATAAGTAAATTGGCGGTACAACCGCGCCATGATGTTTATCGGCTTCGATGCCGTGACGAACAGTAATCGTCGCTTTATTTTTATCGCTCATTTCATCACCTATTCCTAAATTGGATGTTTAGACGTCTAAAAGGTTAGATGATCAAATATGAGAAGTCAAAGCATTTATCGCTCACGCATAGAAGTTTATACATTTACACCACTAGATGGCTAAATAACTAGTATTTGACTATCTTTTTTAAAGAGATAGAATTTCCGCATCTTGCGCTGTGAATAAGGCGTAAATCACTGACAACCGAGGCAACGAAACAACTTATGGCTAAATGGAACGGTGAATACATTCACCCATATGCAGAACACGGTAAAAAATCAGAACAAGTAAAAAAGATTACCGTATCAATCCCACTTAACGTATTAAAAGTATTAACTGACGAGCGTACACGCCGCCAGATCAATAACCTGCGTCATGCGACGAACAGCGAGTTATTGTGTGAAGCTTTCTTACATGCTTTTACAGGTCAACCATTACCAAATGATGACGACCTTCGTAAAGACAATCCTGAAAAGGTACCTGAAGAAGTTAAAAGAATTATGCAAGAAATGGGGTTAGATATCCCAGTGCTTGATTCAGAATAAGTATTTCGGCCATCGGATCACCGCCGATAATCGCAGATATAAAAAAACTCAGCCAAGGCTGAGTTTTTTATTAGCGTTATACAATTTGAGTAATTAAGTTTAACGCATGTAATCTTCTGGCATCTCGATTTGCGCTACACCTGACTCCACTGCAGCTTCAGCAACAGCACGTGCAATACGAGGTAATAAACGCGGGTCCATTGGCTTAGGAATGATGTACTCAGCACCAAACTCTAGTGACTCAACACCAGCCGCTTTCAGTACTTCATTTGGTACAGACTCTTTAGCGATACCACGAATAGCGTGTACTGCCGCAATTTTCATTTCATCATTAATTGCCGTTGCACGCACATCAAGCGCACCGCGGAAAATAAACGGGAAGCAAAGCACGTTATTTACTTGATTAGGGAAGTCTGAACGACCCGTAGCCATAATTAAATCGTTACGTGCACTGTGCGCAACTTCTGGTGCAATCTCAGGATCTGGGTTTGAACACGCAAACACGACTGGTTTATCAGCCATTAGCTTAAGATCATCTGCAGTTAATAGGTTAGGACCTGATACACCAACGAATACATCAGCATCAGCAATAACATCTTGTAATGTACGCTTATCAGTATTATTAGCGAATAGTTGCTTATACTCGTTTAAGTCATCACGACGAGTATGGATCACACCTTTACGGTCAAGCATATAGATGTGCTCACGTAGTGCGCCACATTTAATTAAAAGCTCCATACAAGCAACTGCGGCAGCACCGGCACCTAAACATACAATAATGGCATCTTCGATATCTTTACCTTGTACTTCAAGGGCATTAAGCATACCGGCAGCAGTAACAATAGCTGTACCATGCTGGTCATCATGGAAAACGGGAATATCACAGCGTTCAATAAGCGCTTTTTCGATTTCAAAACATTCAGGTGCTTTAATATCTTCTAAGTTGATACCACCAAAGGTATCAGCAATATTAGCAACCGTATTGATGAAATCTTCTGTTGTGCGGTGTTTTACTTCAATATCAATTGAATCAAGGCCAGCAAAACGTTTGAATAATAAGGCTTTACCTTCCATTACAGGTTTTGATGCAAGCGGACCTAAGTTACCTAAACCTAAAATTGCGGTACCGTTTGAAATAACCGCAACCATGTTACCTTTACCTGTGTACTTATAGGCATTTGCTGGATCAGCAGCAATTTCGCGGACCGGTTCAGCAACACCTGGGCTATAAGCTAAAGCGAGATCGTTAACCGTTTCGGCTGGCTTGGTTAGTTCAACACTAATTTTACCTGGAACGGGGTGAGCGTGGTAATGTAATGCTTGTTCACGAAAATCTGACATAACGCGATAGTATCCTGCAAAAAGTTAAAAAGTGAGAGAGCTTGCATCAGTACGATACCTGTAATGTATAAAAATTCCAAGTATTATCAGGTCTATCCTGTTATAAGCTATATCGCTTAATTTTAAAGGATTTCCCCACAATTTCTGTGCATAGTTGCGATTAATTAGACATAAAAATTCACCTATTTATGGCCTTTTAAGCACGTGTTTTTGTATTTTGTATGCACGAACACTGCAAATAGCCGAAATTAGCCTATAACCGCCATTTCAACGAAGTTCACAGCATTTAATTACGAAATTATTTAAAATTATTATTTTTAATAACTTTTAGATACCAATACGCTTAATTAAGTATTATTGCGGATTGGTATGCATTTATACAAAAAAGAATATAGCCAAGGGATTACACTTTGTCTGCACAATTAGCGACATAGTGGGCATAACACTCAGAAATAGTTATGCAAAAGAAATATGTTAAGATGGTAAGTTAGTGATGAGTTCAAAGTATACTTAATGAATTTTAGGTATAAAAAAAGCACCCTAAGGTGCTTCTTTTAACTAAACAGCAGAAATTACTTCTTGCTGCTAAGTGCACCGAAGCGCTTGTTGAAACGATCAACACGGCCGCCAGTGTCTAGAATCTTTTGCTTACCAGTGTAAAACGGGTGACACTCAGAACATACGTCTAAGTGGATGTCTTTACAAAGAGTTGAGCTAGTTTCGAATTTGTTACCACATGAACAAGTTGCAGTGATAGCTTCGTACTTAGGGTGAATACCTTCTTTCATAGGGAACCTCTAGTTAAGGCCGTATCGCTCTCCAAACCCGAAGTCTGGCACCATACGCAGTTAATACAATTAATAGGCCGCGTATTTTATAGCTCAAGTGACCTTGCGACAAGCTTTAAATGCATCTTTCGCTAAAAAAATAATCAAGTGGCCTGTTGTTCAGTATTTGTTGGTAGGTTTTTAACAGTAATTTTAGTACATTATCCTTCTATCTTTGTTTCAGTTGAGTTGTTATGCACTTTGTAGAAGTTGCCATAAAAGTCCCTTTACAGCGTACCTTCGATTATAAAGTTGAACAGCTGCTGCATAGCCCTGACTTAAAGCCAGGTATGCGAGTTCGTGTGCCATTTGGCAGTCAAAAAAAGGTCGCTGTGGTACTCGCTCTAAAAACATCAACAGAAGTTCCTGCAGACAAAATTAAAGCTATTATTGATGTAATAGACGACACACCAGTTTTATCAGAGCAGCATCTAGCCTTGCTAAAATTTACTGCCCGCTACTACTGTTACCCATTGGGTGAAACCATTCATACGGCACTTCCGGCTGCTTTAAGACAAGGCGAATGTCCAGATAAAACCAGTATTAATATGGTTGAGCTGACCGATAAAGGCGCAAAGCTTCCATCACTAAAAGCAAAAACCCAGTTGAGTTTATTAAAGCAGCTAGCCGAATCGGGCAAATCATCTGTTACTGAATTAAAAGCACTCGGATTTACAAAAAAAACCATCGACGGCCTACTCGATAAAGAATTGATCACTCAGTTTATCGAACATGATAACCAATGGCAGCAACGCGTGCCGACCGTTGGAAACAAACCAACTCTTAATAAAGAGCAAGCCGTTGCCTGTACCAGCATTAATCAAGCTTGCGGCTTTACTAGCTTTTTACTTGAAGGGGTTACCGGAAGTGGTAAAACTGAAGTGTATTTGCAATGCCTAGAAGAAGTACTTAAAAAAGGTCAACAAGCCTTAGTATTAGTGCCCGAAATTGGCTTAACACCTCAAACCGTTAACCGTTTTCGTCGCCGATTTCCTGATACACCAATTATGCTATGGCATTCAGCACTAACAGACAATGAACGCTTACAAACCTGGCGTTTCTGTGAAAAAGGCAGTTGTGCCATAGTGATCGGTACACGTTCGAGTATTTTCTTACCCTTTTTATCGCTTGGGATGATCATTGTTGATGAAGAGCACGACAGCTCGTTTAAGCAGCAAGACACGTTACGTTATCATGCCAGAGATTTAGCCGCTTATAGAGCATACCAGCATAATATTCCACTGGTTTTAGGTAGCGCCACACCGGCACTTGAAACCTTACACAAAGCAATTAATAACAAGTATCAGTTATTGAGTCTTACTGAACGTGCCCAAACCAGCACTGATAATCAGTTCCAATTAATCGATATGAAAGGCCAACCAGAACAAGCTGGTATTGCCCATGCCAGCCTTGCCTATATGCGTCAACATTTAGAGCGAGGCAAGCAAGTGATGGTGTTTTTAAACCGCCGAGGTTTTTCACCTACCCTCATATGTCATGAGTGTGGTTGGCTAAGTGAGTGCTCACGTTGTAGCACTAGCGCAACCTTTCATAAAGCCATTGGCCAAATGATTTGTCACCACTGTGGTGAGCAACATCAGGTGCCCCATCAGTGTCCAGATTGTGGCAGCACGCAGATTTTTCCAAATGGTAAAGGCACTGAGCAAATTGAAGAGTTTTTAACACAAACCTTCGCTGATATTCCGATTAGTCGTATTGACCGCGACTCAACCCGTCGTACAGGCAGCTTAGAGAAAGCACTTGATGATATTAATCAAGGTGGTGCTCGTATCTTAGTCGGTACGCAAATGTTGGCAAAAGGCCACCACTTTGCCGATGTGAGTCTCGTTTTAATCTTAGATGTCGATAGTGGTTTATATTCCTGTGACTTTCGCGCGACAGAGCATTTAGCACAGCTAGTTACACAAGTGGCAGGCCGTGCTGGGCGAAGTGGTGAGCCAGGGCAAGTATTACTGCAAACTCACTTTCCTGAGCATCCACTACTACAAGACCTAGTAAATAATGGTTACCAAGATTTTGCCCGCTATGCACTCACAGAGCGAGAAGATGCGCAGCTTCCACCTGTCACTAATATGGCCATGGTTCGTGCAGAAGGGCATAACATTAATCAAGTGGTCGATTTTTTAACTGATTTGGTTCCTGTCCAGAACGTATCTGGTATACAATTGCTTGGTCCGATACCTGCGCCACTGGAACGTGTAGCAGGTAAATATCGCTTTCAATTACATATTCAGGCGCAGGAACGCTCTCACTTACACCAATATTTAGCGCAGATGGTTGACTATATAAGTACCAGTAAATTAGCGCAAAAGGTGCGTTGGAGCCTAGATGTTGATCCTATAGATATGATTTAAGGCCAATTAAGAATCATGGCACAACACGATTACATAAATAAAAAACCAGCAAATCGAAATAATAAAAAACAAGCCCCGGCAAAAAAGCCCTTCCCAATTTTTCTTGTTTTAATTGCGCTTATCTTAGTAGGCGGGTTTGGTTACGGCTTGTGGTATATCAAACATAATGCCGATCCTGAGTTAGTAGAGCAGCAAGCAAACCCAGTTAAAAAAGAAGAAGCTATCATTCCGCCTCCTAAAACGCCTGAGTTCATTAAGGAGATTAAAGAGCATGAAGTTCAAGTCGAGGTCAAAGAGATTGAACAAAAAGGCCCTTATGTAATGCAATGCGGCTCTTTTAGAACCATGGCACAAGCACAAACATTAAAAGCAAAAATCGCTTTTGCAGGCTTAGTTGCCGAGGTAAAGAAAACACAAGGCAGTAATGGTATTTGGTATAAAGTGCGCTTAGGCCCTTACGAAACCAAACGTTTAGCCGAAAGTGACAAGAATAAACTTAAACGCATCAAAATAATGGGCTGCGGAATTTGGCTTTGGACTTGATTTTAGTTCATTCACCCATATAAACACCTCATCAATCGCTTTTTACGAGCGGCTTCGCCGCTCGATGATGAGGAATAATCATGACCACTATTGTAAGTGTACGCCGCGACGACAAGGTCGTTATTGGTGGCGACGGCCAAGTTTCACTTGGTAATACCGTAATGAAGGGCAACGCCCGCAAAGTTCGACGTCTTTATAATGGCAAAGTAATCGCTGGTTTCGCTGGCGGTACTGCTGATGCCTTCACCCTTTTCGAACGATTTGAAAGCAAACTAGAAATGCACCAAGGTAACCTGACTAAGGCTGCCGTAGAAATGGCCAAAGATTGGCGTAGTGATCGCGCACTTAGAAAGCTCGAAGCACTATTAGCAGTCGCAGACGAAACTGCTTCATTAATTATCACAGGTAACGGTGATGTTGTGCAGCCAGAAAACGACCTAATTGCGATTGGCAGTGGTGGTAACTTCGCACAATCAGCAGCCACAGCGCTACTAGAAAATACCGACCTAAGTGCACGTGACATTGTAGAGAAAAGCCTAACAATTGCAGGCAATATCTGTGTATTCACGAATAATTTCCAAACTATTGAAGAATTGTAATAGGAACTGCCATGTCTGAGATGACGCCAAGAGAAATCGTTCACGAGCTTGATCAACATATTATTGGCCAAGCTAAAGCTAAAAAAGCAGTTTCAATCGCGCTACGTAATCGCTGGCGCCGTATGCAACTGAGCGACGATTTACGCGCTGAAGTAACACCAAAAAATATTTTAATGATTGGTCCTACTGGTGTGGGTAAAACTGAGATTGCTCGACGCTTAGCCAAACTTGCTAATGCCCCTTTCATTAAAGTTGAAGCAACCAAGTTCACTGAAGTGGGCTATGTTGGTAAAGAAGTTGAAACGATCATCCGTGATTTAGTTGATATTTCAATTAAAATGACACGTGAACAACAAACTAAAAAATTTAAACACCGCGCTGAAGAAGCGGCAGAAGAACGCATTTTAGATGCTCTTTTACCACCAGCACGCGATACATTTGGTGAATCAAAAACAGAAGAGAACTCTTCTACTCGTCAATCTTTCCGTAAGAAATTACGTGAAGGCCAATTAGACGACAAAGAAATTGATATCGATGTTGCACAAGCACAACCAAATGTTGAGATCATGGCTCCTCCTGGTATGGAAGAAATGACCAACCAGCTACAAAGCATGTTCCAAAATATGGGTGGTGATAAGCGCAGCAAGCGTAAGCTGAAGATCAAAGAAGCATTCAAACTATTAGTTGAAGAAGAAGCCGCAAAACTTGTTAATCCTGAAGAGTTAAAAGAGCAAGCTATCTTCGCGGTAGAGCAAAACGGTATCGTTTTTATCGATGAAATCGATAAAATCTGTAAACGTGGTGAAGCTTCTGGCCCAGATGTTAGCCGTGAAGGTGTACAACGCGATTTACTACCATTAATCGAAGGCTCAACGGTAAGCACTAAACACGGCATGGTTAAAACAGACCACATGTTGTTTATCGCATCAGGCGCATTCCAAATGGCTAAACCATCAGACATGATCCCAGAGCTGCAAGGTCGTTTACCAATTCGTGTTGAGCTTGAAGCGCTTAGTGCTGATGACTTTAAACGTATCTTAACTGAGCCTCACGCTTCATTGACAGAGCAACAACGTGAGCTGTTAAAAACAGAACAAGTTGAGGTTGAGTTTACAGATGATGCCATTGAACGCATTGCGAAAGCGGCTTGGCAAGTAAATGAAAAAACCGAAAACATCGGTGCACGTCGCTTACACACAGTGATGGAAAAACTAATGGAAGAAATTTCATTTGATGCCTCAGAAAAAGCAGGTTCAACACTGACAATTGATGCCAACTACGTTGAGCAGCATTTAGGTGCACTTGTTGAAGATGAAGATTTGAGTCGCTTCATTCTTTAATCAACAATTTAGCGTTATAATCAAAAGCCTCCAGTTGGAGGCTTTTTAGTTTATAAATCGTACATACGAGGCTCACATGAAAGAAGTCACTAAAGTGCATTATCACAGCGTTAGCAAAGTATTAGATGTTCATTTTGATGATCAGACTATTGCTCAATTTAGTGCTGAATTTTTGCGTGTTCACTCACCTTCAGCTGAAGTACAAGGACATGGTAATGAGCCGATGAAACTAGTGCTTGATAAGCAGCAAGTAGGAATTAGCAAGATTGAGCCTGTTGGTCATTATGCAATTCGACTGGTATTTAGCGACAATCATAATAGCGGTTTATTTAGCTGGCACTATCTTAGCGAGCTACATGCTAACCATGACGAGCTTTGGCAGCAATACCAAGCTAGAGTCACCGAGCACGAAGCAAATAAGGACAGTGTGCCTATTAAGTTCGTGCCTTAATACCTATCAAAATGCCTCGATAAAGCACACCTAAAAAAAAGCGCGATGACGGCACCGTCACCGCGCTTTTTTTATATACCCAAACCACCTCAAGATGCGAGTTTCAGTTGGAATTAAAAGCGATTTAGGCAAGGCATTGATTGCAAGTAATAGTGGTTCTATTGTTCAAATCAATAACGCAGTATAAATCGCTTTTAAACCAACCCGTTGGGCGCTTCACAGGAACTTACTCTCATCCTTGTTACTTCTTAAAAGGGACTGACTCTTGCAAAGTAACGCCTTGATATTAATCACCTGTGAAACGCTGAACTCTGCATCTTGGGGTGGCTTGGGTATACTCATTAAACTTTAAACTTATCTATTGCCTGATAAAGTACACGCGCTTGCTCAGACACTTCTTCGCTAGTTTGTGCGTTAGTTGCCGCATGGCCTGATGCCTCTTGAGCGATATCACGAATACGTACCACGTTTTTGTTCACCTCAGAAGCCACTTGGCTTTGCTCATCGATTGCTGTAGCGATATGAGTACTCATATCCATGATCGTTTGAACATCTTCGGTAATTGAGCGCAGTAACTCACCGGCTTTAGTTGCCTGTGCTGCACTTTCGCCACCTTGTGTACGACATTGCTGCATAATGCTCACCACTTCTTGAGTGCGCCCTTGTAAGGTTGAAATGATACTCTCGATCTCTTGAGTTGAGTCTTGAGTACGCTGCGCAAGTGAACGTACTTCATCAGCAACCACCGCAAAGCCTCGACCTTGCTCGCCAGCACGTGCTGCTTCAATTGCCGCATTGAGTGCCAGTAAATTTGTTTGCTCAGCAATGCCACGAATAACATCAAGTACAGAGCCTATTGTTTCGGCGTCTTTTTCTAACTGTGAAACCACACTTGAGGCATTACCGAGTGAATCGGATAAGTGATTAATTTGCACCACTGTTGATTCAACTTCTGAACGGCCTTGCTGCGCACTTAAGTTAGTTGACTCAGCTTTTTTCGCTGCAGCTTCAGTGTTGTGCGAGATATCTTGAATCGTCGCCTGCATTTCAGTCGCCGCCGTGGCAACCATATCGGCTTCATGAAGTTGTTCTTGCATACCTGAACTGGTCGCAGCTGTCGTCTCAGATAAATGCTCTGTAGCCACATTAAGGGTACTTAGCGCTGTATTTACCTCATAAATAAGCTTTTTGAAATCACTAATCAAACTATTAAAGTCGATCGTCATAGTGGTGATTTCATCTTTACCTGATTGAGTAATCGACATGCTTAAGTCGTTATTACGACGAATCTCGTTAATCGTGTGGTACACACGTTCAATAGGCTGAATAATTGAGCGGCTAGTAAAGTAAACTAATACCATCACTAAAATGCTCGCAATAATAAATACAATGAGTGCAATTAGCTGCGCAGTGGCTGCACTTGATTCGACGAAGGCCTTTGTTTGATCTGTCAGCTCTGTAACAATAGCATCACTGAGTCCAACACTGTGTTTCATCTCACCGAGTGCACCTGAATCTAAATCCAGACCTAAGGCAACTTGTGCATCAACTAAAGCCTTAAATTTACTTTGATAAGTCGCAAGCAAATTAATTAATTGATTTTCGTAATTTGCATCGAATCCAGCATTTTTAATTTCTGATTGGAAGTTTGTGACTAAATCGTTAAATTTACTCAGATATTTTAAGTCAAAGCGCAACATAAAGTCTTTTTCTGCGCGGCGAAGCTGTAGCATTAAAGCTAGTAATTTATAGTTTTCGCGCTCACTTAATAATGTTTCTACTTGATGCACCGCACCACGTAAATCACCATAAAGTGCATCTTTAGGGTGTAAGCCAATTTTCTTTTGTAGTTCCACAACTTCATTGAAGTCATCGTAATAAGTTTTCGCAAGACGTCTAAATTCATTTAGATTAGATGAGTCCATCGACAAATCTTTCACTAACTCGTCTAGTCTCGCCATTTTAATTTTTAGCTGCGAATACTCTTTCTCAAAAAGCTCAAGGCTATCGACATCTTTGTAAAACAAAAAGTTTTTTTCATGCTTACGCATCGCAAGTTCATGAATGTCGAGCTCCTCCGCATTTTGAATTGTTTCGTTGAGCTTAAGCATCATGCGCGACTCAAAGATGATTACACACAGCATCACAATCATTGCAAGACCAACAACGAGCGCGTTTAACTGTAAACGACGCTTAATAGTTAAGTTTTGTAATACATTCATTCAAAGTGCCTTATAGAAACATGCATTTAAAGTATAGCTAAACTATTTAAAGCAGCTAATAAAAAGTGGTTAAATTTGCCGTGCATTTTCCAGTATAAGGTACCTTTAAACAATCAGCTTTTCTTCTAAATCAACCTTTTGCCATAGGTTTTTATGTAATTGTTCCAGTTTTCCCCATTGTTTTTTTTGCAACCAATCAACCAAGGGCGCTGGATCGCTGGGAAAATTGAGTTTTTTGTTCTGTGGAGATTGCAACCAATCATCCATCGCATTAGGGTTTAAATAGCTCATTACATGTGCAGCTCCCATCGACAATAAAGTCTGCGCATTAATCCCCTGCTCAAATTGCTTACCAAGCGGTTTTAACAATAACTTTTTACCAAGCTGCAATGCTTCACTTGCAAGTTCAAACCCGGCGTTACCAATTACACCACCAGCATTGGCTAGGTCATTTAAAAACCCAACGCGTGAGGGAGCCCGCAAATGAATATTCCCGATTGAACAATCTTGCGCATCAGGGTGATAACAATAAAACTCACGTTCAGGAAAGTCTTTTAAGTACTCAACTACACTGTCTAGATTCTCAAAAGGCAGGTAAACCAATACCTTATTTTCGACCATAACCGGGTTATCATGATGATGATTGGCAATAAATGGCGGAATTATGTTCTCTGCATAGGGTTGCCAATGGACACCTAAATAAACACTGGCTGGCGCATAGTTACGGATCAGCGCACGGCGAAAGAAGGCACGGCCAAACATCGGTACTTTATCAGATAAAAATGCAGCTTGGTGGCTCATACCAATAACAGGGATACCTTGCTGTTTAGCAGCCCACGCGGTGATTGGTTCAAAGTCATTAAAAACTAAATCATAGTGACGCAAATCAAGGTTTTTTATATCTCTTATAAGCTGAAGTGGGCGCGCTTTTTTTAATGTTTTAAAGCTATCAACTTGCCCCGATTTGCTGGTAAACGACAAGCCGCGAAAAGCTCGATAATCAGCAAACTCGTCCATATCAAAGTAGTCTTGTTCTTTACGGCCCGAGAACACATAGTCAACATCGACTCCCAACGCTTTAAAAGTTGTTGCCATCACTCGAGCTCGAGTAATATGTCCATTACCCGTACCTTGAATACCGTACAAAATTCTCATATAGATTCCACCACCATCACTGCTAATACTGCACAACTTGATCCCATCACTGCACCAATCACTACATCAGCGGGGTAATGCACACCAATAATCACCCTTGATGCCGCCACCCCTGATGCCCACATCAACCACAGCACAGCAAATTCAGGAAAATACATAGTCAAAATAGTCGCCACCACAAATGCCCCTGCACTATGTCCTGACGGTAAGCTAAACTGATCACTTGGTACTAAATAAGCGCCTTGCACTAAGCAATCGCAAGGCCTTACCCGCGCAATCCGCTTTTTAGCTAAAAAGTAAATAGGCCGCTCAATTGCAAAGCCCACCAATATACTCATCGCAAGTTGCTGAAAATGCAGCTGCTCGGTAAACCACCAAAAACCAAAAAACAACATTACGTAAAGTCCGCCATCGCCACTTTTCGAAAACCCGAGCGCTGATCTTCTGAGCCAAATTGGCGAAGCATCATTAAACACACTTAAAAACAGCTGTTCATCCACTTTTGCCAATTTAGTAAGTATGTTGTTTGCCATGGTGAGCTCCTTATCATACTTTGCGTCTAATTTTTATACTCATCTCAGCTTAGGCGCTAAAAATAACAATTAGGTGACGCTTTTGAGACACTAATGTTGCGATAACGAGATTCCTTTGATTTAAACTAATAAACCGCTATTAAGTCGTTGTTATTGAGTTGTATCAGGGTATACTGAGTACTAAACAGACAGTCTCTTTAGAGGATGAAAAAATGGATTACAGCACTTCTGATTTATGCGACCACTTTGCAGATGTGGTTGATGTGCTCGAACCAATGTTTATCAATTTTGGTGGACGCCCAAGCTTTAGTGGTCGAGTCAAAACCGTTAAATGCTTTGAAAATAACGAGCTGATCCGCGAGATTTTATCAACCGATGGTACCGACAGCGTGTTATTGATTGATGGTGGTGGCTCAACCCGACGCGCCCTTATTGATATAGAGCTGGCTGAAATCGCATTAGAAAACAACTGGCAAGGCATTATCGTTTACGGTGCAATTCGCCATGTTGATGAACTTGAAGAGCTAGACCTAGGCATTCAAGCAATTGCGTCTATTCCTGTTGCTGCAGATAGTGAAGGTGCAGGTGAAGATGGCATTGGCGTTAACTTCGCAGGCGTATCTTTCTTTGATGACGACTTTGTTTACGCTGATAGCACCGGTATTATATTATCTGCTGAAGAATTAGAGTTAGAAATAATAGAAGACTAATCTCGGTGACAAATTACCTTAAAATTTATGATGAAGCGGCGGTGAGGCACTTATGTGCTCGCCGCGCTAACGAACTTAAAGCTTGGCAAGCCCTTGCCCTTCTCGACACTCAAGTTAATGCCCCACAAGCCCTCATCGATGCAAAACAATTCGGTATTCGCTATGTTTTAGTTGGCGTATGTGAAGATATTGGACCTCGAGCTAACTTAGGCAATGGTGGCTCTGGGCAAGCATGGCAGGCTTTTTTAAAACGCTTTTTAAACCAAACGCATAATCAGTTTTTAAATCATGAACGTGTGCTGCTACTTGGCGAAGTTGACCTTGTCGACTTAAACCAACAGGCTATTAACCTTGATAATAAAAACGAAGCAGACTTAGCCAAACTTCGTGAACTGTGCGGCGATATCGACACTCGCGTTGAGCAAGTACTTGCAATGATTTTTGCAGCAGGCCTTGAACCAATTGTAATTGGCGGCGGCCATAACAACTGCCTGGGCATATTACGTGCCCTTAGTAAGCAACATGGCAAACCAGTGAACGCTATTAACTTAGACCCTCATGCTGATTTCAGAGAGTGTGAAGGCCGTCATAGCGGCAATGGCTTTAGATATGCGTACAGCGAAAACCACCTTGCTGATTATCATGTCATGGGTTTACACGAATTTAAAAATAACCAAGCGATTATGGATGCCCTGACTCACGCGAACTTCACGTTTGATAGTTATCAAGACATTCAGGTCCGTCGCAAAGTCGATTTATCTTCAGCATGTAAACATGCTTTAGCTCAGTTTGATAATGCACCGCTTGGAGTAGAATTAGACCTAGACAGCATCTCATTAATGCCTGTAAGTGCTTATACTAACTGTGGTTTCAGTGTTAGTGATGCAGAACATTTTGTGCATTTAGCTGCCAGTCAAACAACCGCTCACTACTTACATTTATGTGAAGGCGCACCATCGCAACACCCAGTAGGTTTAGAAGCTGGAATGAACGATGCCGGCCAAATCATCACAGCCTTGGTGAATGCGTATTTGCAGGCGAGAGAGGCAAGTTAGAAAGAAGCTATGTAACGGCTGATTTTTGGGGAGGTCGGGTCGAACGAAGCGATACTCAACACATAGAAACGGTCAGCTCTCAGCCTTCAGCGGTCAGACGCGCGAAACAAGTTTCACGCCTACCTGTATCAGCGGCTTTATGCCGCGCCACTTAAATTGGAAGCAAGATTCGAGATAAAACGCGATGTAACGAGTCAAACTGCTCGCTAACTTTCAATCTGATAGCTGACGGCTGAAAGCTGAAAGCTCTATATAACTCTTTCCTCTAGTAACTCGCTAACTTTACTCTTGAAACTCGCTAACTCAACCCTGATGCTCTAACCGCCACTGTTTTAACCATGACATCATACCTACGCTGCTAAGCGGGTAATTAAAGTAATAGCCCTGTGCGGCGTAGGTGTTCAGCGACTTAACAAATTTAAGCTGTTCTATGGTTTCTACCCCTTCACAAATTACTTTCGCATTGTTTTGACTGTGCATATCCACCATGCCAGAAACCAGACTGCGAACTTGGCTTTGATGGGCAAAGTCAGCGGTTAGTGATGCAGCCACTTTAATATACTCAACATTGAGGTTAGGTAATTTAGCAAGCCAAATAGGTGTGTCACCAAATCCATCAATACACAATTTGATGCCAATACTACTTAGCCTTGCAACCATAGCTTTACCCTGCTCATCTAAGTTCATAAATAAATCGAGCGGGCATTCAATGATTAAATCACCCGGTTCTAAGCGGTGCTCAGCCATAATGCGATCAACAAACTCGATAAACTCTTCATGCAGCATTTCAGGGCCAAACACATTGATACTAAGAGGTAATTCAATACCTTCCATACGCAGCGCCATAGCTAGTTCGGCAGCGCGCTCAATAACGTAGGCAGCAACGGGGTAGCTAAGCCCAGCGACACGAATATCATCAATAAATTTATTCGCTGAAAGAATGCCTTGTTTAGGGTGTTGCCAACGCAACAGCAATTCTAAAAATTCAATTTGCTCGTCGCTATTGCGGATAACCGGCTGAAAATACAATTCAAGTTCGCTGGCAAAATCTAGATGTGCTAACTCGCGCAATCGTGCTTGTTGTTCTAATTGCTCGATCATCATTTGCGGGTGATAAGGCACAATTGCTCGCTCAGGGTTTGAGTCAAGGGCAAGGTTGGCAAATGAAATTAGATTTTCGAAGCTATAGTCTGGCTCGTCGCAGTTCACATAACTAGCACGCACTTTCACTTCAATGGTGCAATTAGCAACGTTAAATGGTTTTAGTGTGACTTGCCTAATTTGGCTGATCAACTGCTCGTGAAGATGTTTTTGTTCTTCAAGTGAGCAAATAAACGCAAAATTTAACCCCCCTAAATGCGCCAACTTTTCAGCACTACCTGTATTACTTGCCACACTAAGAACAGCATTAGCATTGAGTTGTTGTTTAATTCGTGTAGCCGATTGTGCTAATAACAAATCACCAAAGTCACGACCAATATGCTGGTTAACATCGTTAAAACCTTCAAGGCGGATCATCACTAGTGCGCAGTTCGCTGAGTGCTCTTCAGTCCATGCAACAAAGCTATTTTTTAGAGCATTGCGATCGGGTAAGCCTGTGAGTGGGGTCGCATCTAACTCATCGTGATACAAGGGCTCAACCTCAACCAGCTCTTCATCTTCGGGCTCTTCGTAATTAAAAAAGCCCGAGATAGATAAAATGACAACAGAGAAAACAAGCCAATATAAAGCTATATCGAGTAATAGGTGGGCTGAATATAAAACAGCAAATAAAATAGCACTAGCCACACTCAAAATTATGGCAAGCCAATTTGTGGTACGAAATGCTTGCCATAAATGAAAACATAAACTTAAAGCAAGCAATATAACCAGCCAAGGTAATCCTAAACTTAGGATAGCTAAACCTAGAACGCCATTAACGACTAGGCTAAGTCTCAAAATAGGATTATGGGTTACGCATAAGGCACAAATCATTGCCATAAAGACACTACCAGCTAAAAACACTGGCACAACATCACTTGTTAAATTTACGAGTTGAGTACTACTCGCTAAACTAAAAATCAATGACATGTAATCCAAACTGCGTAATAAAACTTATCTAACTAAGTCTACCCAAAATCCACAGATTTAACAGTTTATTTACGCCAAACTGGTAACTTAATTGTGCTGGGTGGGATATTTGCCAGTGGGCAATATCAGCCCGAGCGCCTACTTTTAACACTCCACGGTCATCAAGACCTAAAGCACCTGCGGCGTTGCGCGTTACCCCTGCTAATGCTTGTTCAGGCGTCATGCGGAAAATAGTACATGCCATATTCATCATTAAGTGCAATGAACATAATGGTGAAGTCCCTGGGTTAAAGTCAGTTGAAATAGCGATAGGAACTTGATACTGCTGGAGTAGTTCAATTGGCGGATACTTTGTTTCGCGTAAAAAGTAAAATGCACCAGGCAACAATACCGCAGCAGTGCCTGCTTTGGCCATTGCTTGAATGCCTGCTTCATCTAAGTGTTCAATATGATCAGCAGATAAGCCATTAAATTCTGCAACAAGCTCTGCACCATGTTGATTAGATAGCTGCTCAGCGTGCAACTTAACCGGTAAGTTGTGCTTTTTAGCTGCTTCAAACACACGGCGAGTTTGCTCGTTACTAAAGCCAACGTTTTCACAAAATACATCAACCGCATCAGCTAAATCAGCCTCAACAACACGGTCAAGCATCTCACCGCACACCAAGTCAATATACTCATCGCTACGGCCTTTATATTCAGGCGGTAACGCGTGAGCACCTAAAAAGGTGGTTTTAACATCAACCGGATGATTTTCACCGAGTAAACGAGCCACTTCAAGTAGTTTAATTTCGTTTTCGCAATCAAGGCCATAACCCGATTTAATCTCTACCGTAGTCACGCCTTCTGCGTATAACGCATTTAAACGCTCTTTTGCACTAACAAATAAGGTTTCGTGGTCGGCTTCTCGGGTTGCACGTACCGTACTTGCAATACCGCCTCCCTTTGCAGCGATTTGTTCATAGCTTACACCTTGTAAACGCTGCTCAAATTCTTCTGCGCGGCTACCAGCAAATACTAAGTGAGTGTGACAATCAATCAATCCAGGTGTTAACCACTGCCCTTTTGCAGACACAGTTGGCGTTGCGAGTGCGTCAAACTCAGGTAAATCAGTTTGTGCACCTAACCAGGCAATTTTGCCATCTTTAACGGCAATAGCTGCATTTTCAATGGCGCCGTATGGTGCATCGACAGCAGGATCCATTGTGGCGATATTGGCATCTGTGATCAGTAAATCCCAGAGCGCTTGATCATTGTTGGTTGTGTGCATTTTTCACCTATCTTGATGCTTGCTAAAGGCTCAGTGTGAGCCTAAATTTAAATTTGTTTAAAGTTTATCAACTCATCTTGTATATACAAGGAAATTATGTCACCTTGTAACATACTATTAACTTACCTATAAACTTTTCATAATGAACGTTCCTAAGTTTGCGCAAATAAAAGAATTCATTCTGGAAAATATTCAATCGGGAGAATGGCAAGAAAACGATCGTGTCCCGTCTGAAAACGAACTAACTAGTCAATTTCGAGTTAGCCGCATGACAGCTAGGCGCGCACTCTGTGAATTAACCGGTGCCGGTATTTTAACGCGCAGCCAAGGCCAAGGTACTTTTGTTGCCAACTTCAAATCACAATCATCACTACTTGAAATCAAAAACATTGCCGATGAAGTTAAAGCACGAAACAGCAACTACAGTTGTACTATTTTAGTGATGGAATCAATTAGCGCTATAGCGCCAATTGCGATTGCTTTGGGTGTCGAGGTCGACAGCCATGTTTATCGAAGTGTGATTGTGCACAATGAAAACGAGCAACCTTTGCAAGTTGAGGAGCGTTTTGTGAACCCAGCTCTTGCTAAAGACTACTTACAGCAAGACTTTCACAGCCTAACACCCCACGAATATTTATCGCAGAATGCTCCACTAACCGAAGCACGTCACACGGTTGAAGCAATTATGCCAAATCCAGAAATGTGTGAATGGCTCAATCTTTATAACGAAGAGCCATGCTTACAAGTGATCCGCCGAACCTGGTCATCACAAGGTATTGTAAGCTTTGCACGCTTAGTCTCACCGGGTAGTAAATACCGGCTAGGCGGTCACCTTACTTTTAAAAAGTAGCTAAATAGGCGTTTGATAAAGAAAATTCAGTGTCTCTATCGCTGAACCATCAATGATTCGTTCGCCTTTATCATGGCTTGTGAAAGTGGGTGGTTGATTGCCTTGCTCAGAACATTTTTGCTGGTAGTAATCCACTTTTGTTGGATGCGCCGGATTGACAACATTATAAATGCTGCTCGCGTTAGACCAATTTTCAAGTACAGCCAAAATCGCCGCTATCACGTCTTGCTGTTGTACCATGTTCACTACCTGCTGACTTGAGCTAGAAAGCTCTTTACCAGCAACAAACTTACCCGGATCGCGCCCAGGGCCAACTAGTCCTGCCAAACGCAATACTTTACCACCGGCATTTAACACTAACTGCTCGGCATCAAATAGCAGTTGTTGGCGCGCTGATTGACAATTAATTTCTGTAGTTTCGTCGTATTGACCATTGTCAGTTGGGTAGACACCTGTCGAAGAGCATAAAATAAAGCCTTTGCAATTTAGGTATTTAGCAAGCTCAAGACCTGCTTGCAAAGTGGCTAGATAATTACTTTCTGAACTGCGGCTACGTGGTGGGATTGCACACACCCACCATGCATCTTCAAGTGATACGTCTTGTTTAAGCACTGTGTCTTCAAGTACAAACTGACGCTGAAAGTCATATTCATGTTCGCTACTACGGTGTGTTCCCTGCACATGCCATGCTAATTCTTTTGCCTTAATACAAAGTGCTTGGCCTAGCCAACCAGCACCTAAAACTACCAATTTATTCTTTTCAATACTCATTTATACAATAAGTCCTTAGCATTTATTATTAACCTTCACTTAACAGTGTAGCGATTTGGGTGCAAATATGATTAGATAGATAACTCTACCCGATAATAAAAACACGTGCACCTATGTTAAATAACCTCTCTTTACGAAAAAAAATATTACTACTCATCGGCGGGACGATAAGTGTATTACTGATCATCGCCTCTAGTTTTTTTGTTAACCATATTGCCGAGCTATCACGCCAAGCTATTCAACGAGAAGCAGATAGCTATTTACAGAGTGAGCGACTCTCAATGCAAGGTTACTTTGCCAAATACGGTAAAGTTGTACAAACTTTCGTGACAAATCCGCACTTAGTTAATTGGTTCGACAACTGGACTGAACGTGATCAAAGCCTTGATAACCAACCTGGATATGACAGTGTTAACCAAGATTTTGTCCGCATCAGTGGTAACGACGACAACATCTTATCTGCCTTTTTTGCATCTGCAACAACAGGTGAGTATTTTAAAGAAAATGAGCGCACCTCTCATTATAACGGCCAGCCTTATTACGCGTACAAACGAGGTTGGTGGCAAGACGCTTTAAAAATCAACAAACTCTATGTTGGTCCTATTTCTGTAGATCTGACCACCGGGAATGCCTCAGCAGTTGTACAGCAGCCTGTTTATAATAAACAAAATAAACTTGTAGGCTTTGGTGGTGTTGATTTACAGCTTAATAATATTAACGACATGGTTGAAGGCATTCGTTTTAATGGCCAAGGTTTTGGCTTCCTACTAGATGGCAATCAAAAGGTTGTACACTTATCGAAACGCACTGGTCATAAGCTGTCTGTAACTGATGAAGGACCGAATGGTAAAGAAGGCTTAGATGCCCTCGAAAAACAATTTAGCGACACTTCAGGCTTTAGCGAATTAAACCGCGCGATGAAAAGCCAAAAAGATGGTAGCAGCTTTGTTACATTCAAAGGTGAGCAATATTATGTTGTATACAACCGACTTGAGTTAGAAACTCCTTACCTAGATTGGTATGTCGGTATTTTAATACCGACCAGCATGATTGATGAGCCAGTAAACGATGCGGTGATGACAACGACCACATCTGTGATCATCATTCTCGCGATTATCATTGCGATGATCTTTTGGGCGACGCAAATGATCACCAAGCCTCTAACAAAACTAACTTACATCATGCGTGATATTGCCTCAGGTGATGGCGATTTAACACAAAAAATCGAGATAAAAAGTAATGACGAAGTGGGTCAACTTGCCCATCACATGAATACGTTCATCGATAAGCTACGTGCAATGATGCTTAATACTGCTGCACAAGCAGAGCAGCTAAGCCAAGCTGCTAGCCAGCTGAAAACAGTTTCGCAAAAAACCAACGATGAAATTCAGCAAGAGAAGCAACAAGTAGACAGTGTGAGTGCTGCAGTAACAGAAATGGCAACTACGGTGATGGAGATTTCACGTAACGCTCAGCACACCAATAATGCGGCTGAAGAAGTGCAAACTATTACCGCAGATGGCACTAAGCGCTCGACTCAAGCGCAATCAGTGATGACCGCTCTTGCAAGCCACATTGGTGAAGCCTCTAAAGTGGTTGCGGGTCTTGAGCAAGAAAGTGGCAATATTGGCGCGGTAGTTGATGTTATCAACTCAATTGCAGAGCAAACTAACTTACTAGCACTGAACGCGGCAATTGAAGCAGCCCGTGCTGGCGAGCAAGGTCGAGGCTTTGCGGTTGTTGCTGACGAAGTTCGTTCACTGGCAAGCAGAACGCAAGAGTCAACAGATGATATTCGCAATATGATCAGCCGTTTACAACAAATTGCTCAACAAGCATCAACCATGATGCAACAAGGTCAAGAGCGTGCTGAGGGTTCAGTTGAGCAAACACAAATTGTATTGCAAGCTCTACAAGATATCGCGCAATCTGTGACAAATGTGCAAGATCAAAGTCATCAAATTGCGACTTCGACAGAGCAACAAACTGTGGTTGCAGAAGATATCAACAATAGCTTGGCAGCGATTAATCACTTAGTGAATAGCACTGCGGATCATGCTCATGAATTGGCGGATGAAGCACGTGATTTGAATGAATTAGCAGCCGCTTTAAATAAGACGGTGAATCAATTTAAGTTATAAAGATAAATTGCTGAAGTAGTTAAAAACCCGATGTCACCTGAAGATGACATCGGGTTTTTATCGTCAGCCTTCCCTGTTAGTCGTGGCGCAACCGCTTTCGCGTGTTCCATAAATTCGTGCCACTGTTGCTTGTTCCATAAAGCAACTCCTTTGTCGGTCAATCCTTGTGTTGGTTGCGTTTGTACTTTTTCCATATAGTCTCCTCCTTACGCTAGCTTCATCCTTTTTGGCTCCTGCCTAAGCTTATTCCTTGCTGTCATCTCCATTCACTTTATCCATAAAGCGTTGCCATTGTGCGCTACTCCATAACGCCTTGTTACTTCCTTGTTGTCCTTTGAGCGTAGTTACATTATCCATACTGTAAACTCCTTGCGGTTTATAATCCGTTACTCCTACAGCCCTTCCTTGCTGTGCTCCATTACTCATCCTTGCAGATTAATGCAGTAATTATCGCTTAGCGATGATATACACGGCATGAATCAAACCAGGAATGTATCCTAATAAGGTTAAAAGAATATTAATCCAGAATTGCGCACCTAAACCTACCTGTAAAAATACGCCTAAGGGTGGAATTAAAACTGATAAAATAATACGTATTAAATCCATAACTCACTCCTTGAATTAAATCAGCCCAGCTAAAGCTGGGCTAAAGGGCTTGCTATTATTCAGCAATAATCTTCAATTTATCGATTACTTTATGAACGTCTTCAGCGTTTTCAGCAATGCTTACCGCTAATTGCTTTTCTGCATCAGATTCAACAGTACCATTAAGTGTTACTACACCGTTGTCAGTATCCACATCAATGTCTGTACCACCTACTTCTGAGTTAAATAAATAACGTGTCGTGATTACAGTAGTGATCTTTGCATCGGTTAAGTCGCTTTCTGCTGAATCAGCTTTGTCTGATTTCATGTGCTTAGCTTTCATGTTTTTAACAACAGTTAATTTGTTATCAACAGAGCTAACACCGTCTAGGCTAAGAACCAGCTCTTCAGCAAGTTCTTTATCTAATTCGCTATCAACCTTACCTGTAAGTACAACCTTGCCATTCGTTACATCAGTGTTGATGTCAAAGTTGTTAAGGTTTGTGTTCATAAGAAGCACAGTTTCTGCCTTACCATCAATCCAAGCATCTTTACTTTCATTTTCCCAGCTGCTTGCCTGAGCTGACATGCTAGTTGCACCAATTACTAAAGCGGCAATCATAGATTTGTTAAAAGTGTTCATAATCTTTCTCCTTTTGATTAAAGACAGATTAAGTAATGCGACTATGATGCCAACTATTTATATCTTAATTTTCAATTAGTTAAACATTGATTCAGCGACTGTTTATATTTATTTCGGTAAAGATTTACAAGCTGATCGGTAATAAGTTCACGATGTTGCAAAAATAGCTACTTAGTTGCGAATTTTATTAATCTGTGGTTAATTTAACGAAATTGATTATTAGCCATAAAAATTAACCTTTTGATTTATATGGAAATAAAATTTGGCCTAAGCCTTGCTTCATGAATAATAACTATAAAATCACAACAGGGAACTACCATGGCCGTTAAACTTGAAGACCGCCCAATTGATCAAGTAAGAGAAGAAGTAATCGATCAACTCATTTATAACTATAGTCATGCTGTTATTTCAGCTGAAGCATTTGAACGCCGACTAGATCAAGCAATGGCGGCCACCAGCAACGAAGTTCTGGTAGAGCTTGTTGCTGACTTAGAACTAAAAGCTGACATTGACTACAAATCGCATAAGCATGCTCAATTTAAGCCTCATTATAGTCACAGCAGCGATAACGAAAGCCTACACCTTCGTAGTATTCTTGGTTCAAATGAGCGCAGCGGCCAATGGGTGGTACCAAAAGAAATTCACCTGACAAACTGTTTAGGCTCTATCGAACTCGACTTTAGCGAAGCGATCTTCCAGCATCAGCATGTCACTATATATGTAAACTGTATTTTAGGTAACGACGAAATCTACGTACCAGAACATGTCAATGTGGTATCCAAACTGTTTAGTGTAATAGGCAGTGTTGAGAACAAGTCAGTCGCTCTAAACAAAGGTCAAGGTCCAACCATCACCATTGAAGGTAACGTATGGCTAGGCTCAGTCGAGATTTCAGTTAAACGCACTATGAAAGAAAAGTTCATTAGCTTTGCTAACAGCCTAAAAGCCAGTTGGAAAGAAATGAATAAGATGCAATAAAAAAGTCTACTCTTATAAAGCTATTATGTGTGGTAAGGGGTTTGTTCATTTAAACAATACTGACGTCTGAGAGAGCTATAAATACAAAAAACCCAGCCGAAGCTGGGTTTTTGGTATTCTGATAAACGTAAATATTAACGTTTTGAGAATTGTGGACGCTTACGTGCTTTCTTAAGACCCACTTTCTTACGCTCAACTTTACGTGCATCACGTGTAACGAAACCTGCTTTACGAAGTGTAGGACGTAGAGACTCGTCAAACTCCATAAGTGCACGAGTGATACCGTGACGGATAGCACCAGCTTGACCAGTAGTACCACCACCTGAAACAGTGATGTGTAGGTCAAACTTTTCAGTCATTTCTACGTGCTCTAATGCTTGACGAACAACCATGCGAGCAGTCTCACGACCGAAGTACTCTTCTAGAGAGCGCTTGTTGATTACGATGTTACCAGTGCCTGGGCGTAAGAATACGCGAGCACTTGAACTTTTACGACGACCTGTACCGTAGTATTGATTTGCCATGATAGTGCTCCTTAAATGTCTAGAACCTGAGGCTGTTGTGCAGCATGGTTGTGCTCAGTACCCGCGTAAACTTTAAGTTTACGGTACATAGCGCGGCCTAAAGGACCACGTGGCAACATGCCTTTAACAGCTTTTTCGATAATCATTTCAGGCTTTGCAGCTTGAAGCTTGTCGAAAGTAGTAGACTTAAGACCACCTGGGAAACCAGTATGAGCGTAGTACATTTTGTCTTTTGCTTTATTACCAGTAACAGTAACTTTCTCTGCGTTGATAACGATGATGTAATCACCAGTATCTACGTGAGGAGTGTACTCAGCTTTATGCTTACCGCGTAGGCGATGAGCGATTTCAGTAGCGATGCGACCTAAAGTTTTACCTTCAGCGTCAACTACGTACCAGTCACGTTTTACTGTTTCTGGCTTAGCAACAAACGTTTTCATTTATTAAAATCCAATGTTTTTTAATTAAAACCACAGGTAATTATTATTAATTACCGCTCTAAGTTGAATGCTTTAACCCCTTCGAGTTGAAGACTTTAAACCAAAAATTAGAGGCTAAACTAATAATTGGTAATAGAACGCAACGTGGCAGACGCGGGAGTATACCAGCACTCAAACCACATTGCTAGTTGATGGTTGTTTTTTATTCGAGAAAATCAGCTAATAAGTGCGCGCGAAATAAATTTCACGCCTACATCAATCGTAGGCGTCACGCTTGCTTGACGCGCCTTACATTCAACACCGTTCGGCTAAAGACTGACGGCTCTTCTAAGCTAAGTGTTCTTTTGCTAAATACTCTAGCGATTGCATTTCTTGTAATCGACTAATACAACGCTTAAATTCAAAGTTTAAGTTACCTTCACTATATAGCTCAGTAATTGGCTTTTCTGCAGAGATAATCAAGGTGACATGACGTTCGTAGAATTCATCCACTAATGCGATAAAACGACGTGCCGCATCATCATTAGCTTGACCTAGCGATTTTACATTAGACAAAATCACCGTGTTATAGAGTCGACTGATTTCCATGTAATCAACTTGACTACGAGCTGTTTCGCACAGCTCGCTAAAATCAAACATGGCAATACAGTCTGATACTTTACGGGTTTTGATCATGCGCCCTTCAATTTCAATTGCCTTGTCGAGCACCCCCGGCTCAGGTGACAACTTATCGAAGTATTCAAATAAATTATCGTCAGCTTGTTTATCAAGCGGGCTATGGAAAATCTCAGCCTGTTCAAGTGTACGCAATCGATAATCAACACCCGAATCAACATTAACGATTTCTGTATTAGCTTTTACCAGCTCAATTGCAGGTAAGAAACGTGCGCGCTGTAAACCGTTACGATACAGCTCATCTGGCACTATATTAGATGTAGCAACGAGCACAATACCACGTTCAAATAATGCTTCCATCAAGCCACCAAGCAGCATTGCGTCAGTGATGTCTTGAACAAAAAATTCATCAAAACAGATAATGTCTGTTTCTGATTTAAAAATATCAGCTACAACATTTAATGGGTTGCTGGTGTTCTTTAATTTTTTAAGCTCATCATGTACTCGATGCATAAAACGATGAAAGTGCACACGCATTTTACGATCAGTAGGTAAAGCTTCATAGAAAGTATCAACTAAATAGGTCTTACCTCTACCAACTCCCCCCCAAAAATAAAGCCCTTTTATACTCGGCGTGCTATCTTTAGAGAATAGTTTGGCAAACCATCCCTTCGCGGCGGGTTTGTCTGCCGTAAGGTCATCATAGAGTCTTTGTAAGTGGCGCACTGCATTTTCTTGTGCTGCATCATGTACAAAGTCTTCACGTTGTAAATCTTGTTGGTATTTCTGCCATGGAGTCATAGGTCGTTACAATAAAACACTGTTAAATTTGCGTAGTATATTAACACGCATCGTATCTCAGGGTATATTAGCCCGCAGTATGATTTCACAATCAAATTAAGCATATTTTAATAATGATTGGACTATAAATGCTTTTAATACCAACGCGCTTAATTAAGAATTATTGCAAATTGGTATGATGCATCTGTTTTTGTTATTTTTTCCCAAAGGGGTAGATTTATGGGCACAATTACCTGGATTGGTATTCTAATCATCGTTGCAATTTCAGCATTTTTCATTGGTGCTTTTGTAACTAAAAAACAATTTAAGCAAGACGAACTAGAACAACAAGTTGAGCAAGCTAACAATGCCCTTGAGCAATACCGCCAAGATGTGGCTGATCACCTAGCTAGCACTGGTAAGCTAGTTTCTAAAATGAAAGATAACTACGACCAGTTGCTAAACCATGTAGAAGAAACAAATAACTTGTTACTGGCTGATAAAAAACAGCATCCAAATGAGCCGTTCTTTTCTAAAGAAACCACGGAGCAATTACAAAACTCATTACAAGACCGCAGAGGCGATCGCTCAAGTGCTGAAGCTCAGCCAGCTGACTATGTTGTTGGTGAAACAGGCTTGTTCACTGGTTCAGAGAAAGTTTCAGAACATTCTAAAGCCTCTTGATGAACTTTTTTTTGACCCCATAGTCTTTAGATATAACAGCTTTATATCTAAACCAAGAAAAGGGCTGCTTATGCAGCCCTTTTTAGTTTTTGCTTTATCTCTGAAGTGGAGTAAACCCGGACTATGAAAATGAAATTATCTGTTATCAGTGCTGCTATTTTATCTTCTAGCTTATTATTAAGCCCTACTATTTCAATGGCAAAGCTTCCTGTTGCTGTAGATGGACAACAATTGCCAACCCTAGCACCTATGCTTGAGCAAATCACACCTGGCGTAGTCAGTATTCAAGTGTCAGGTTCAAAAGAAGTCCGCCGCCGTGCGACACCATTTGATGATTTTTTTGGTGTACCTCGTGGCGGCAGTCAAAAGCGTGAGTTTAGTGGCCTAGGCTCAGGTGTGATCATTGATGCAAAAGAAGGTTACGTGGTAACCAATAACCATGTTATCGAAGATGCCGAAAAAATGGTGGTGACCTTAGAAGATGGCCGCGAATATGAAGCAACTAAAATCGGTAGTGACAAAGAATCAGATATTGCCTTATTGCAAATTGATGCAGAGGATTTAACAGCACTTAAGATTGCTGATTCAGATAAGTTACGTGTAGGTGATTTTGCAGTTGCCATTGGTAACCCATTTGGTTTAAGTCACACAGTAACATCAGGTATCGTCAGTGCCCTTGGCCGTAGCGGTTTAAATATAGAAGGTTATGAAGACTTTATTCAAACCGATGCTGCTATCAACCAAGGTAACTCTGGCGGCGCGTTAGTTAACCTCAATGGTGAGCTGATTGGTATCAACACCGCTATCTTAGGCGCATCTGGCGGTAATGTGGGGATTGGTTTTGCGATTCCATCGACCATGATGAAAAACCTTGTTGACCAAATTATCGAGCACGGCGAAGTGCGTCGTGGCTCATTAGGTATTTCGGGTCGCCCACTTGATGCTGGCCTTGCTAAAGCACAACAACTCGACGTCAAACAAGGCGCCTACGTTATGCAAGTAATGGATGATACCGCAGCAAGTAAAGCTGGTATCAAAGCCGGTGATGTAATTATTAGCGTTGATGGGACTGAAATTAGCGGTTTCCATGAACTACGCAGTAAAATAGCCACTCTTGGTGAAGGCAAAAAAGTTAAGCTTGGCATTTACCGAGATGGCAAAGTCAAAACGGTTAATGTCACCCTAGATGGTGCATCAGCGATCACAGCCGCTGGCGAAGAAACACATCCAGCATTCCAAGGGGCAACTTTAGAAAATACCCAGAAGAGTGATGGTAAAGGTGTTGAAGTTACAGGCGTACAAGCACGCTCTCCTGCGGCACGTGTCGGCCTTGAAGAAGGTGACGTAATTATGCAAGTTAACCGTCAACGCGTAGAAACAATCCGTGACATGAATAAAATCATCGAAAATACCAAAGGTAACATCGTACTAGGTGTTAAACGAGGTAGAGAGCTTATTTTCGTATTAATTCAGTAAACCTAGTTGATAAATCATGAAAAAATAACAGCGGTGCTTGCCGCTGTTATTTTTTTTGTGCCATCATTAAGGGATTGCTCACTGATAATAAGAATACTGTGCTAAAACTTTTTAAATTTATCCTTCCCCCGCTTTTCACTGGTTTAGGCATTGCCTTTTTAGTGGTGTTATTTAGCCCAAGTCTTCGTAGCACGTTGTTACCTGACATGAATTTACCAGTAGCAATGTCATCAGAACACATGAGCTTTGCTGATGCGGTACAAAAAGCAGCTCCATCTGTGGTCACTATTTTTTCAGAAAGTATTTCGAATCAACCTCGCTATAAACGACAAAATACAGTTCAAGCTCTAGGCTCTGGCGTGATCATGACCCAAGATGGCTATATTTTGACTAACTACCATGTAATAAAAAATGCCGACCTAATTATAGTCACACTCTCTGATGGCCGTCGTTTTTATGATGTACAAGTGATTGGCTTTGATACGCAAACAGATTTAGCACTGTTAAAAATCAGCGCCGAGCACTTACCGAAAATCCCGGTGAACGATAAATTTAAACCGCGTGTTGGTGATGTAGTATTAGCGATTGGTAACCCGCTTAATTTAGGCCAAACGATTACCCAAGGTATTATAAGTGCCACAGGCAAACAGAACTTAATCGATAGCCCTTACAGTAGTCTATTACAGATGGATGCAGCGATTAACGTAGGCAACTCAGGTGGCGCGTTAGTCAACTCACGGGGTGATTTAGTAGGTATCACGTCGGCGCAGTTTAAAACTCACGAGAACCTCGATATTCAAGGTATTTTCTTTGCAGTACCTTACTCTATTGCCAAAGATGTTATGGATAAGCTGATCAAACATGGTCGTGTAGTACGTGGCTATTTAGGATTTAGTGGCACAGGTATCGATAGTACAGGTAAGGATGTAAGCGACAATTTTACACCCGTTGCGGGGATGCGCATTTCTCAACTTGATCCATTTGGCCCAGCTTGGAAAGCAGGCATTAGAGAAACGGATATTGTTATTAAAATTGGTGGTATTCCTGTAGCAAATCCACAACAAGTACTTGAGAAACTTGCCAACACAGAACCAGGTAAAGAGCTTGAATTTGAAATTTACCGCGATGGTAAAATTTTAAAAGTAATGGTGACCGTAGCAGAGCTCGAAGACGAGCAATAATACCAATTCGCTTAATAAAGTGGTCTATTTTGAGGCAATAAAACCTCGTTGATAACAAGGCAAAAGTTTCGTTATTTAGTTGTTCTAAATCAGAAATTTTTAACGCAGGTAGCGACAGGTTTAATCCCTCAAAATGATTAAGCATTATTGCGGATTGGTATAATTACAGAGACATACAGATATAAAAAAGGCCTAACATTCGTTAGGCCTTTTTTATAAGTATTTAGCGATTAGCTAGAACGACGTTTAATGTTTGCACCCAGTGCACTCAACTTGTCTTCGATACGCTGATAGCCACGATCTACGTGATAAATACGGTCAACAATGGTCTCACCTTGAGCAACGATACCGGTAAGGATGAGACTTGCAGAAGCTCGTAAATCAGTTGCCATTACTTGCGCGCCAGATAGGCTTTCGGTATCACCACAAATTGCCGTATTACCTTCCAAGCGGATATTTGCGCCCATACGCTGTAATTCAGGCACGTGCATAAAACGGTTTTCGAAAATCGTTTCTGTGATTGTTGCACTGCCCTTAGCCACCACATTCAAGGCTGTAAATTGCGCTTGCATATCGGTAGGGAAACCAGGGTGTGGCATGGTCTTAATGTTCACCGCTTTTAATTCACGGCCACGCATATCAAGATAAATGCTGTTATCAGTCACTTCAACCAAAGCATTGGTAGCACGCAGCTTTTCAATCACAGGATCAAGGCTATGGTGATCAGTGTTTTTACAAAGCACTTCACCGCCAGCCATTGCCGCCGCGACCAAAAAGGTGCCTGTTTCAATGCGATCGGGAAGAATGCTGTATTCACAGCCCGATAGTGATTCGACACCTTCAATTTCGATGCGGCTTGTGCCTGCCCCGTTGATCTTCGCCCCCATCGCAATTAAGCAATTTGCCAGATCAGTTATTTCAGGTTCACGGGCTGCATTTTCAAGTACAGTTTTACCATCAGCCAGCGTAGCTGCCATTAGTAAGTTCTCTGTTGCGCCAACACTGACCATCTCCATAAAGATTTCAGCACCTTTTAAGCGTCCATCCACCTTGGCATTAATGTAGCCATTTTCGACCTTAATGATAGCACCCATGCGCTCAAGGCCTTGAATATGGATATCAACCGGACGGGCACCAATCGCACAGCCACCAGGCAGTGAAACCTGCGCTTCACCAAAACGAGCAACCAAAGGGCCTAATGCTAACACTGAAGCACGCATTTGCTTAACCAGCTCATACGGAGCAAGGGTTTTATCAACCGTCGCGCCATCAATGATTAGCTTATCTTGTTGCCACTCAACATTGGCGCCCAGCGTTTTTAATAAGGCTTCTGTGGTGCCGATATCGCGTAAACGAGGAACATTACTAAAAGTACTTTTACCCTGTCCTAAAAGTGCAGCAAAAAGAATTGGAAGAGCGGCGTTTTTCGCGCCCGAAATAGTGACTTCACCTGCCAGCGAGGTGCCACCTTGAATAACAAATTGATCCATGAGGAGGCCCTGCGACTATTGAGGTAAAATGAATTTTTGTTCGCGTTTCCATTCAGTCGGTGTAAACGCTTTGATAGATACAGCGTGGATTGTACCGTCTGAGATTGTTGACATTAACGGAGCATAAACCAACTGCTGCTTCTTCACGCGAGATAAGCCATCAAAACACTCACCAACAGCAATCACTTCGTAGTGGCTACCATTTGCTTTAACAATCACTTCATCTAGTTTTAGTTCGTCGCGTAATAACGTTTCGACTTGGCTTGTTTCCATAAATCTCACTCAAATAGGTTTGTGACCTGACCCAACTGCATCAAGTTTTGCAATTGTTCAGGGCTATTTTGCAGTTCAAGGTGAATACCTTGCTGCTTTAATTCTGCGAAAGAGTGAATTAACCAAGCTAAGCCCGCCGTGTCAACCCTAGATAACCCAGAAAGGTCAAAATACCATGTTTTATGGCTAGAATCTGGCTTGACGTTCAGAAGGCGTTCACGGCCAATTGAATTTCGAGTCAGTTCACCACTGACTCGAAACTGGTTATCTTCAAGTTGAGTAATCTCGACTTTACTCATCGCCACCATTACCTCTAAATTGCACTGGCAGTTGGCTCTTCTGCTCAAGTAAGTCACTAACATAATCTAGACCATGTTGGCGTAAAATACCTTGTAATTCACTTTGTTTAGCATCAAGCAAACTAATACCTTCTGCAATCATATCGTACGCGCCCCAGTCACCACTGCGGTCTTCACGTACTTTAAAGTCGATTCTGATATCAGGTTTACCGGCTTCAACAATTTTGGTTTTAACGACCACCACGTCTTTACCCTTAAATGGTTGTGCCGGAGCAAACTCAACACTTTGGTTAGTGTATTGAGTAAACACGCCAGCGTAGGTGGCAATTAAATACTTTTGGAAAACATCGATAAAGCGTTGTAGTTCCTTAATCGCTTTCGCTTTTTCATCTTTATCTTCGATTGCACGCACCTTCGACACATGATTACCAAGCACACGTAGTGCAGCATATTTATAATCAATGTAAGGCATCAACTCTTCTTCAACGATAACACGTAAATGCTCTTTGTTTTTTGCAATAATCGGTTGATCTTTAGTAATACGTGCAAAGGTATTATCTGACACCGTACGTACCATTTTATACGGGTCTTTTAAATCAACCGCAGGCTCAGCAGCATGTGTGTTAAGTGAAAACAACACACCAATACATAATAAAAACTTCTTAAACATAATTACTCACCACCTTGGTTGAATAAGAACTGACCAATTAACTCTTCTAAAACAAGCGCTGATTTTGTATCAGTAATGTAATCACCATCTGAAAGCGCTTTGCTTTCAACACCAAATAAATCATCTAAATCTGAATCATGCTCACTTGCAGTTACATCCTCACCCATACAGCGTTGCTCAGCAGACTCAGCTGCAATAACAGGATTAATGCCTAAGTACTGCTCACCTAAAATACCTGATGTTAAAATTGAGATAGATGTTGTGTCTGAAAATTTACATAAATAATTTGCATCAATCGCCATGTTAACGACTGGTACAAACTCTTTCGGGTGAATGAAAATAGACTCAACTCGACCAACAACAACACCACCTACTTTAATAGGTGCTCTGGCCTTTAAAGAGCCAATGTTTTCAAACTTTGCATTTAGTTGGTAAGTTTCACCGCTACCACTAATACCAGCATTGGCAACTTTCAATGCTAGTAATGCAAATGCAGCGATACCAAGGGCTACAAAAAAGCCAACTAAAATTTCTAATTTCCGTGAATTCATCTTTATACCCTAATTAGCTGGTAAACATTACCGCGGTTAAAATAAAGTCAAAACCTAATACTGCCAGTGACGAGTGCACTACGGTCTCTGTTGTCGCTTTACTGATACCTTCAGAAGTCGGAACACAGTCATAGCCTTTGTAAAGAGCGATCCAAGTCACAATCATGGCGAATACAAAACTTTTAATTATGCCGTTAACAATATCTTGTTGGAACGACACTTGTGCTTGCATAATTGACCAGAAGCTACCCGAGTCAACACCTAGCCAATCAACACCAACTAAGTGAGCACCAATAATAGCAACTGCCGAAAAAATCAGCGCAAGCAATGGCATACTAATAAAACCAGCCCAAAAACGCGGCGCAATAATACGCTTAAGTGGGTCGATTGCCATCATTTCTAGACTTGATAATTGCTCAGTGGCTTTCATTAAACCTATTTCAGCAGTAAGCGCACTACCCGCCCGCCCTGCAAACAGTAACGCTGTTACTACGGGACCTAATTCGCGTAACAAACTTAATGCCACTAAAGGCCCTAAGCTATCTTCTGCACCATAACCTACTAGAACGGTATAACCCTGCAGAGCGAGCACCATCCCGATGAATAGGCCTGATACCATGATGATTAAAAGAGATTGCGAGCCCACCATATATAATTGGCGAACAAGTAAAGGCGTGCCTTTTTTGAAGTTAGGCATATTCACTAATGCGCCAAACAACATTTGTGTTGAACGACCAAGAGCAGCAAACCGGCCTAGCGTTTTGTGACCTAACTTCTGAAATAGATCAAGCATTGTGCACTCCCAATAACTCTTTATCATAAGCAGGAGCTGGATAATGGAACGGCACAGGCCCATCAGACAAGCCGTTTAAAAACTGCTGCACTAGCTCAGATTGATGATTTTGCATTTGTTCAGGTGAACCTTCTCCTATCACCCCCTGATCAGCGATGATGATAACGTGATCAGCAATGCTCAAAACCTCAGTCACATCATGAGTTACTATAAGTGATGATAAACCTAACACCTCATTAAGTGATTTAATTAGCTTTACTAACACCCCCATTGAGATAGGGTCTTGGCCAGCAAAAGGTTCATCGTACATAATCAGTTCAGGGTCCAGAGCAATAGAACGCGCAAGGGCTGCACGGCGAGCCATACCACCAGAAAGCTCAGACGGCATTAAATCTTGTGCACCACGTAAACCGACGGCTTGTAATTTCATTAAAACGACAAGACGAATTAAATCTTCGCTAAGTTGAGTATGTTCGCGCAAAGGAAAGGCGATATTGTCAAATACTGACATATCGGTAAATAAGGCACCGCTTTGGAACAGCATACTCATTTTGGTACGGGCAGCATAAAGTTCCTTGCGAGTCATGCCAGGAATACTGTTGCCTTCAAATAAAATGTCACCAGAATCAGGCTTAAGCTGACCGCCAATTAAGCGTAACATGGTGGTTTTACCAATGCCGCTCGGTCCCATGATAGCGGTTATCTTGCCTTTCGGAATGTTAAAACTCATATTTTTATATATGATTCTATCGCCCCGTGAAAAGGTTACATCCTTGATTTCTACTATTGATTGCGACAAGTCGCTCTCCATAACTTTTTTCACTAGTTTTGCCATTTTAAGGGTTTTTTAGTCAATATGGAAAAAACAAATCGTAAAATTTTGTAATATTTCCTATCAATAAATTCTAAAGCTAGCTGCAAAGAACTTAATCACACCTGAAATTTAGATTCCTCGCCCAGCACGCTTTATGCTTGCCAGCTCATTCTTTTACTTATACTTTCAGTTTCGCTTTTGTTACTATTTGCAGTCATCTGTATAAGTAATGTTGGCGTATCACAATGGTGACTTCTTTTGTCATTTTAATTATTGGTTTTGCTGCACTCGTTTGGAGTGCCGATCGGTTTGTTTATGGGGCGGCTGCACTCGCAAAAAACATGGGGATCCCCACCCTAATCATTGGTTTAACCGTAGTAGCTATGGGCTCATCTGCGCCTGAAATGATGGTATCAGCATCAGCAGCTCTAGCTGATAAAACAGATACTGCAGTAGGTAATGCGGTTGGTTCTAACATCACCAATATCTTACTTGTACTTGGTGTTACTGCTTTATTGCGTCCTCTTTCAGTATCATCTTTGACGCTTAAACGCGAAATGCCACTCGTACTGTTAATCTCTGTAGCAGCTTGGTATGTGTTTTCAGATAACTATTTTTCATTCACTGAGGGCATTGCATTGATGGTTGCCTTTGCTGTATTCATTGGTGGCTTAGTGATCGTCTCACTGCGCGCGAAAAACCAAGATGATCCTTTTGTCAGTGAAGCATGTGAAGATGTCCCGAACGACGTGAGCACAAAATCAGCCGTATTTTGGTTAGTCATCGGCATGATTTTATTACCTATTAGCTCGCATTTTTTAGTTGGGTCGGCGGTTGATATTGCAAAATATTTTGGTTTATCTGATCTCGTTATTGGCTTAACCATCATTGCCATTGGTACCAGCTTACCTGAGCTAGCAGCCTGTATTGCTGGGGTTTTAAAAAACGAAGACGATTTAGCACTGGGTAATATCGTTGGCTCAAATATCTTCAATTTACTCGCTGTATTACCACTTGCGGGCATTATCAACCCTTCAATTATTGACCCTTCTGCGGCAAACCGCGATGCACTTATTATGATTGCAGCAACCGTTGTATTGATGGCCATGTCATTGAACTTTAAAGGTGCTCGTCGTATCAATAGAGTAGAAGGTGGCTTCTTGTTAGTCGCATTTATTGCATATCAGGGCTATATTTTTAGCCAAATAGGATAATCAATGACACAACAAAGCTTTATCGCGCAAGGTAAGCGCGTACTCGAAATTGAAGCACAAGCCTTACAAGAAATTGAGCAATATATAAATCAAGATTTCGATAAGGCTTGTCAATTAATGTTCCAGTGTACAGGCCGTATCATTGTTATCGGTATGGGCAAGTCAGGCCACGTTGGTAATAAAATTGCGGCGACCCTTGCAAGTACTGGTACACCCGCATTTTTTGTTCACCCTGGTGAAGCAAGCCACGGTGATTTAGGCATGATCACTCATGATGATGTAGTGATGTGTATTTCTAACTCTGGTGAGACCAGCGAAGTACTAAGCATAATTCCTGTTATTAAGCGCATTGGCGCAAAGATGATTTCACTAACAGGCAATCCAGATTCAACCATGGCAAAGTTATCTGATGTCCATGTTTGCATTAAAGTAAGTAAAGAAGCATGCCCGTTAGGCCTAGCACCAACTGCTAGTACAACAGCAACATTAGTTATGGGCGATGCAATAGCCGTTGCGTTACTTGAAACGCGTGGTTTTACAGCTGACGATTTTGCACTTTCGCATCCTGGTGGCAGTCTAGGTAAACGTTTATTACTAACATTAGATGATGTTATGCACGCAGGCGATGCCACCCCAATCGTTAACGAAACGCAAAGCATTAAAGATGCGTTAATTGAAATGTCAGCCAAGGGCCTTGGTATGACTGCGGTAATAGGTGCAGACAAAAAGTTAGCCGGATTATTCACCGATGGTGATTTACGCCGTATTTTAGAGCAGCGCATTGATATCCATAGTACTGCTATTAGTCAAGTGATGACTCGTTCATGTACTACTGCGCGCCCTGACATGCTTGCAGCTGAGGCATTGAACATTATGGAACGTAAACGTATCAATGGTTTAATTGTGGTAGATCATAGTAATACGCCTATTGGTGCCCTTAATATGCAAGACCTATTAAAAGCAGGAGTTCTTTAAGCAATGACATTCGCCGAGCTTTACCAGCCTCTTAGCCCTGATGTGAGTCAGCGCGCACAAAAAGTAAAATTGCTAATCTGCGATATTGATGGTGTTTTTTCTGATGGCCGAATTTATTTAGGCAATGATGGCGAAGAACTTAAAGCATTCAATACAAAAGATGGCTTTGGTATTAAAGCGCTCATAAATAGTGGTTTTGAAGTGGCAGTCATTACTGGCCGCCATTCACAAATAGTTCAGCAGCGAATGACTAGCCTAACAGTTCAGCACATTTATCAGGGACAAGAAGATAAGCTAATTGCTTATCAAGAGTTAAAGGATAAACTGGGGCTAACTGATGAGCAAATTGCCTATATTGGTGATGATGGTCCAGACTTACCAGTAATGGAAAAAGTAGGGTTTGCTGTTGCTGTTAACGACGCACACCCACTAATTAAAAAGCTGGCTCATTACACCACATTATTACCAGGTGGCTTTGGAGCCGTGCGTGAATTAACTGATTTACTGATGTTAGAAAACGGTAAGCCGTTAACTAGCGATGGAACCAGCGCATGAATATAGCCCGTATTTTACTGAGTGTTGTTTTTGTTTGTTGCATGGTGTGGTTGTGGTATCCGTACTTTAATCAATCAGCAGACACAATAACTAGTGAAGACGAGATCATTGCAACGCCTGATTACACTGCGGTGGCGTTAAAGCAAACTGCTTATGACGAGCAAGGAAAAATCAGTCATAAAGTAGCTGCGGCTAAAATGGAGTTGTATCAACAATTAGGGTTTACCTTTTTTGAGCAACCTGTATTTACTATTTATGGCGACCAGCAGGTTTGGCAAGTAAAAGCCAAAGAAGCCACTTTATACGAAAATGATCAGCTGATTTTTGAAGGGGATGTAGTTGCTAAAAACTTAACCCATAACGGTATGATCGAAGATATAAAAGCAGAAAACATTAATGTCGACATTAATAAAATGACCATGTTTTCAAAGCAACCTGTAACACTAACAGGACCGAATTTAAAGATTACCGGTAAAGGCTTAAAAGCCGATTTAAAAACCGAAATTGTTGAGTTAACTAACCATACACGAACCATATACTATGACCAATAAACTGAAGAAATTACTCCTGATCCCAAGCTTATTGATTGCGTTTTCCGGCACCGCTGCCGAGCAAACTGGCGCACAAATTAGCATTAGCTCAGATCGCCAAGTTGGTAAACTAAAAGATGGCGTTGGCATATTTGAAGGTAACGTAGAGATCGTGCATGGTAATCGTCGTATTACAGCAGAACGTCTTGAAGCACACGGCGGTGATACCGAAGGTACTGTAGAGCTAATTATTGCAACAGGCAAACCAGCTTACTTCGAAGAAAAACAAACGGATGGTTCCGTAATGAGCGCCAGTGCTGAAGAAGTTCGTTATGATGTTGCGAAACGCTTCTTAACCTTAAACGGTGAAGCTGAAGTTACCCAAGCTGGTCAAAAAGTAACAGCGAAAAGCATTACCTATGATATGGCTCAGCAGCTTATCAGTGCTGAAAAAGACGAAAACTCATCAGATCGTGTACACACTATTTTAGTACCTGTTGAAAATAAAAAAGACAATAAAGGCCAACCATGAGCACATTAAAAGCAGAGCTTTTAGCTAAGAGCTACAAAGGCCGCCAAGTGGTTAAAAATGTCGGTCTGGAAGTTGAAGCAGGCAGTATTGTTGGCTTGCTTGGCCCAAATGGTGCTGGTAAAACCACGACTTTTTACATGATTGTAGGCCTAGTTCCGAGCGACAAAGGTAAAATTAGCATCGATGATAACGATATTACCCTTTTGCCAATGCACAGCCGTGCGAGGTTGGGTATTGGTTATCTACCGCAAGAATCTTCGATTTTTCGAAAGTTAACAGTTTACCAAAACTTGATGGCTATTTTAGAGACTCGTAAAGATCTAAATAAAACCACGCGGGAAGAAACTCTAAATAGCTTATTAGATGAATTTAGCATCCAACACATCCGTGATAGTCAAGGTATGGCGCTATCTGGTGGTGAACGTCGCCGCGTTGAAATTGCTCGCGCATTAGCCGCTAATCCTAAATTTATCCTTTTAGATGAGCCTTTTGCTGGTGTTGATCCAATTTCAGTGTTAGATATAAAGAAAATTATTGAGCACCTAAAAAATCGTGGTATTGGTGTACTAATTACTGACCATAATGTTCGAGAAACCCTTGATGTTTGTGAAAAAGCCTACATTGTTTCTCATGGGGAGCTAATTGCATCAGGCACACCTGAGCACGTATTAGCTGACCAAACTGTACGCGATGTTTATCTAGGCGAGCAATTTAGGCTGTAACCATTACGCCACCGACTAGAGCATCTGCTAGACTTATAACAATGACAATAAATCGATAATAACTTAACTGTCTTTGCACAGTTATCGATAACTTAAAAAAAGGATTGTTAGGGATACATGAGGCAATCATTACAGCTGCGCATGGGCCAGCAACTTACAATGACTCCACAACTGCAACAAGCTATTCGTTTGTTGCAGCTCAGTACATTGGATCTCCAACAAGAAATTCAAGAGGCGCTAGATAGTAACCCTTTACTTGAAGTGGAAGAAGCGGATTACAACGAAGAAAGCATCGGCAAAAATGAGCAAAAAGCTGAATCTGACGATGTGCAAGTCAGCGCTTCTGCAGACGAAGCACCTAGCGAATATGAACAAGAAAGCAGTGATGCTCTAAATAAAGACACTGTAAGTGACGATTTAGCCATGGATGTTACATGGGATGAGTACATGAGTGCCGCTCCATCAACATCATCAGGGCCAATGCCAGAAGATGAATCTATTTATCAAGGTGCATCGACCGAAACCCTTCACGAATACCTTATGTGGCAATTACAGCTAACTCCCTTTAGTCCGACTGATGAAGCGATTGCTGTGGCAATTGTTGAGGCTATCGATGACTCTGGTATTTTAACGGTAAGCTGTGAAGATATCGTCGAGAGCTTTAATCAAAATAGTGATGAAGAAGAAATCGAACTTGATGAAGTCGAAGCGGTCCTAAAGAGAATTCAATTGTTTGATCCTGTCGGTATTGGGGCGCGTAGTTTACAGGAATGCCTGTGTATTCAACTTCGCCAATTCGATGCAAACACGCCATATTTAGCTGAAACTAAAATGGTTTTATCTGAGCATATCGAATTATTAGCGAGTCGCGACTATCGAACTTTGATGAAAAAGACTAAGCTTAAAGAAAATGAGCTTAAAGAAGTAATGACGCTAATTCACAGCTTAAACCCTAAGCCTGCGGATAGCATAGTACGCGAAGAGTCTGAGTACGTCATACCTGATGTATCAGTGAAAAAAGTAAAAGGTCGCTGGGTGGTTGAGTTAAACCCAGATAGTATGCCAAAGATTAGAGTGAACAGCCAATATGCGGCTATGTCTCGCTCTGTTAAATCAAGTAGCGACAGCCAATTTATTCGCTCTCACTTACAAGAAGCAAAGTGGTTTATTAAGAGCTTAGAAAGCCGTAACGATACACTATTAAAAGTGACCAACTGTATCGTTCAACAACAACAAGCTTTCTTTGAGCATGGCCCAGAAGCAATGAAGCCGATGGTGCTAAATGATGTTGCTGAAATGGTCGAAATGCATGAATCGACGATTTCACGAGTAACAACGCAAAAATATATGCATACCCCTAGGGGTATTTTTGAGTTGAAATATTTCTTCTCAAGCCATGTCAGCACTGAAAATGGTGGTGAGTGTTCTTCAACAGCAATACGCGCTTTAATCAAGAAGTTAGTCGCTGCAGAAAACTCGGCTAAACCATTGAGTGATAGCAAAATTGCAGATATATTGGCTGAGCAAGGAATTAAAGTAGCTAGACGTACAATTGCAAAATATCGTGAGTCTCTAGCAATACCTCCGTCTAATCAGCGTAAGAGTTTGATTTAGACGTTTTACATAGAAGGAAAAATGCTTATGCAACTAAATTTAACTGGTCGTCATGTAGAAATCACTGATTCATTAAGAGACTATGTAAACACCAAGTTTGCGAAACTAGAAAGGCATTTTGACCATATTAATAATGTTCATGTCATTCTAGATGTAGAAAAATTAAGCCAAAAAGCAGAAGCAACTTTACATGTAAACGGAGGCGAATTGTTCGCTTCTACAGAACATCAAGATATGTACGCAGCCATTGACTCGTTGATCGATAAGCTTGATCGCCAAGTCATTAAACACAAAGAGAAATTAGCTCGACATTAAATTATGAAACTAAGTTCACTTACTAATCAGGACTGCAGCAAAGCTGCGGTCCTTTTTAATAGCAAAAAAAGAATTCTTGAATATATCAGCGAACTGGCTCACCAGCAGCTTCCTCATTTATCTCAACAAGATATCCTAAATGCTTTACTCAACCGAGAGAAGCTAGGTAGCACTGGTATTGGCCGAGGTATTGCTATTCCACATGGCCGAATGAGTGGCGCCGATGAACCTCAGGCGTTTGTCATAGTGAGTGAATCCCCAATCAATTTTGATGCAATTGATAATCGCCCTGTTGACATTTTTGTAGCACTCATCGTACCAGATGGTGACTCTCAGCTTCATCTAAAGACCTTATCAACAATTGCTGATAGACTTAAAGATAAAGAGTTTTGTAAACAGCTGCGTAGTGCTACTACCGATCAGCAACTGTTTCAGGTTATATCAGCAGAGGCATAAATGGAATTAATCATTATCAGCGGTCGCTCAGGCTCAGGTAAATCGGTCGCTTTACGAGTACTTGAAGACTTAGGTTATTATTGCGTTGATAATATTCCAGTCAATTTACTGCCTTCGCTCGTGCGTAGCGTATCAGATAACTACGATAAAATAGCGGTCAGTATTGATGTGCGTAACCTTCCAAAAGAGCAGCAAGAATTTAATGATATTCTTGAGTACCTTCCAGGTTTCGCAAATCCAACACTTTTTTACTTAGACAGTGATGACCAAACCCTGATAAAACGCTTTTCAGAGACTCGTCGTTTACACCCATTATCCATTGATTCTTTGCCACTTGATCTGGCCATTAAACAAGAAAAAGTCTTACTCGATGTGTTGATCACTCGTGCTGATTTTATGATTGATACCACAGATCTCAGTGTTCATCAGTTAGCTGAATCAATTCGCGAAAAGATTTTGGGTAAAAAGGATAAAAAACTGATTATCACTTTTATGTCTTTCGGCTTTAAACACGGTATTCCAAAAGAAGCTGATTACGTATTTGATGCACGTTTTTTACCTAACCCACACTGGGAACCTGATTTGAAGCCGCTAACGGGTCTAGATCAACCAGTAAAAGATTACTTAGCTAGCCACAGCATAGTGCAAAAGTTCACATGGCAAATTCAAACATTTGTACAAACATGGCTACCACATTTAGAGCGTAACAACCGAAGTTACCTTACCATTGCCATTGGTTGTACTGGTGGCCAACATCGCTCTGTTTACTTAGCGCAAACAATTGGTGAGAGTTTTGCTAAAAGCCATGACAATGTAAAAATTCGCCACCGTGAACAAGACATTTAATTAGGCACTATTATAATGCGCGCTGAAGATACCTTTTTAATTCAAAACAAACTCGGCTTACATGCTCGCGCAGCCACTGTTTTAGCCCAATTAGCACTACAATTTGATGCTAAAATTACGCTTTATCAAGACGATAAAGAAGCTGAAGGTGACAGCGTATTGGCATTAATGCTACTTGAAAGCAGTCAAGGTAAAGAAGTTAGAGTCGTTTGTGAAGGCCCTGATGCTGATGCAGCATTAACTGCAATCGGTGAATTAATCGCACAGCGCTTTCACGAGCAAGAATAGCATTTGCTAAGCCTTCAAGATTTACGGTAAACTTAATTAGGATATTTTAAATTCCCTTTAAATATCCTACTTTTATATCGCTCGCTTTTCTAAGTTGCAAAACTCTTAATAAATTTATCACAGTGCGACGATATCTCTGCAAATACACCACAAAGCAACTATGCTGTATTTGCTCAGCCTATATAAACTTTTTTCAGTTGTAAGGACGCCAATGCCAGAAGCCTTTGAACAAGATTACCCACTACAACAACTCAAACAAGTGACCAAGTCACTCAATAGTGGTCAATTTGTTCAAGTGCGCGGTATGTTAGCCAAAACGGCGCCTTGTGATACAGCCCTTTTACTTGAGTCTTCTCCCCATAAAATTCGTCGTATGCTTTGGCAGCTGGTTGATCCAGATGTGCGTGGTGATGTTCTAGAAGAACTGTCTGAAGATGTACGTCTTGGTATTATTGCGCAGATGGAACCTGAGCACATTGCTGCCGCCACCGAGGACATGGACGACGATGACTTAGGTGAGGTTTTACGTAGCCTTCCTGATACCGTATATCAAGACGTAGTTAGTGCAATGGACTCGCAAGATAGAGAAAGGGCTACTCAGGCACTTTCTTATCAAGAGCGCTCTGCCGGTGCCTTGATGAACAGCGATACGGTAACAATTCGCCCAGATGTTACTTTAGATGTAGTGCTACGCTATTTACGCCTACGAGGTGAGCTACCAGAAGGCACTGATGACTTATACGTTGTTGATAAGCATAACTGCTTCCTAGGAGCACTTTCGTTAACTACACTGCTGACAAGCCCATCTGATAAAATTGTTCGCGATTTAATGGATGAAGATTGTGAGTCTATACTTATTTCAATGGATGAAAGTGATGTAGCACAACTTTTCGAACGTCATAACTGGATTTCAGCCCCGGTTGTTGATGACAACGCACACTTGCTAGGTCGTATTACCATCGATGATATCGTTGACGTAATCCGCGAAGATGCTGAACATAGCATGCTAAGCCTCGCTGGTCTTGATGACGAAGAAGATACCTTTGCGCCAGTGCTAAAAAGTTCGCAACGTCGCTCTATTTGGCTTGGAGTTAACTTATTAACCGCATTGCTAGCAGCAATTGTGGCAAGCTTTTTTGAAAATACCTTAGCAATTTTGCCTATTTTGGCAGTACTCAATGGTATCGTACCTTCAATGGGTGGCGTTGCAGGCAGTCAAACTTTAACACTGGTTATTCGTGGTATAGCCGTTGGCCATATTAATCAAACTAACCAACGCTTCTTATTACTCAAGGAATTAGCGATTGGCGCACTGAATGGCGTTATTTGGTCGATATTAATTGCCGGTGTTGTTGCCCTATGGCAATGGGACTTTAAGCTCGGTGCAGTATTAGCCTTTGCAATGTTTATGAACCTGGTTGCTGCAGGTATTGCGGGTGCAAGCATTCCATTAATTCTCAAGAAAATGAAAATTGACCCTGCCCTCGCTGGCAGTGTGGTACTCACAACCGTTACCGATATTGTCGGTATCTTTGCCTTCTTAGGTACTGCAACGTGGTTATTAATCTAATCTGAAAACGGCCCTTTAAGGGCCGTATTTATTTCTATTTACTTGCACGCTGCTTATTTTTACCAACTCTTGGTTTAGTATTGGCCTTTTTAAACTGGCTAAAACCGGTATGACGAGTCAGTGCCGCGCGGCCTTTACCGCCCTTCCCTTTAGCTGCTTTCTCGTTGCGACCTTCTTCAGGTACCAAACAGTTTGGCCCCTTACCGATTAGATTCGCTTTGCCCATTTTTCTTAGCGCTTCACGGATCATCGGCCAACCAGCAGGATCATGGTAACGTAAAATCGCTTTGTGTAAACGACGCTGGCGGGCGCCTTTTGGTACAGGCACTTGCTCAGTGTTATTTTTAATATTGCGTAACGAGTTCATCTCAGTATGATAAATCGTCGTTGCGTTGGCCATTGGCGACGGATAAAAGTTTTGTACTTGATCAAGCTTAAAGTCATTACTCTTTAACCAAAGCGCCATATTAACCATGTCTTCGTCTTTAGTTCCTGGGTGAGCAGAAATAAAGTACGGGATCAGATACTGCTTTTTACCTGCTTCTTTTGAGTATTTATCAAATAGCTCTTTAAACTTATCATAAGCACCCATACCCGGCTTCATCATCTTAGATAATGGGCCATCTTCGGTATGCTCAGGGGCAATTTTTAAATACCCGCCTACGTGATGGGTAACCAGCTCTTTTACATAGCGTGGATCTTCAACTGCTAAGTCATAGCGTACGCCTGAAGCAATTAAGATTTTCTTCACACCCTTCACATCTCGGGCTTTTTTATAAAGCTCAATGGTTGGCGTGTGATCCGTGTCCATATGCTTACAAATATCAGGATAAACGCATGATAAACGACGGCAAGTACTCTCTGCTTTTTTACTCTTACAGCGCAACTTATACATATTCGCAGTCGGTCCACCTAAGTCAGAAATAACCCCTGTAAAGCCCGGTACCTTGTCACGAATTTGTTCAATTTCATCAATAATTGATTGCTCTGAACGGCTTTGAATAATACGCCCTTCGTGCTCTGTGATCGAACAGAAAGAACAACCACCAAAGCAGCCACGCATAATGTTCACTGAGGTTTTAATCATTTCATACGCAGGGATTTTGTCATCACCATAACTTGGGTGCGGAATACGTTGGTATGGCAAACCAAATACACCATCCATTTCTTCTGTTTCTAGTGGAAATGCTGGCGGATTTACCCAAATAGAACGGTCGCCATGACGTTGAAATAACGCACGTGCACAGCCTGGATTTGTTTCTTGGTGCAAAATACGCGACGCATGGGCATAAAGCGGCTTATTCACACTCACTTGCTCAAACGCTGGCAGTTTAACGTAGGTCTTTTCCCATGGTTTAGGACGTGCAGGCTGAACAGTTATTGGTTTGGCTGCTTCAGCACTTAGATCAATACCCGCTTTTTTAAACTCAGATTTACTACAACCCACATCATCTGCGCCATACGGGTTTGGAATTGGATCAATCTTACCGATTTTATCGATAGCTGTAGAGTCACTACCACGCCAACCCGGCAATGGTTCCTTACGAATTACCGCGGTACCACGTATATCTTGAATTGTCTCGACCGACTCACCTGCGGCAATACGGTGAGCCACTTCAACAAGTGGACGCTCAGCATTACCGTAAATTAAAATGTCGGCTTTGGCATCAAACAGAACACTTCGGCGTACTTTTTCTTGCCAGTAATCATAATGAGCAATACGACGTAAACTCGCCTCAATACCACCGATGATCAGCGGCACATCTTTATAAGCTTCGCGACAACGTTGGCTATATACAACCACCGCACGGTCAGGGCGTTTACCACCTATGTTACCTGGCGTGTATGCATCATCATGACGCATACGCTTTTCAGCGGTATAACGGTTGATCATCGAGTCCATATTACCCGCCGTAACACCAAAGAATAAGTTAGGCTTGCCTAACGCCATAAAGGCATCTTTCGAGTTCCAGTCAGGCTGCGCAATAATACCAACGCGAAAACCCTGCGATTCAAGCATGCGGCCAATCACAGCCATACCGAAACTTGGGTGATCAACATATGCATCACCACTGACAATGATCACGTCACAGCTATCCCAGCCTAACGCGTCCATTTCTGCACGAGTGGTCGGTAAGAATGGCGCCGTGCCATAGCATTCAGCCCAATACTTAGGGTAAGAAAACAGGCCTCGCTCGGCTTTTAATGCGCTCATAAAGTGTACTCTGCTAACAAAAGGGGCGAATTATACCTCACTCTTATGGATTATTATAGAAAACAAAACGCCCTTCACATAGGAGGGCGCTGTTTAATTAGTATGCACTTACTGGAACTGGCTATTGCCTAGCTTGCAGGTAGGTAATTAACTCTTTTTCTGGCATAGGCTTAGCGTACATGAAGCCTTGCACTTCATCACAGCCAAGCTGGGCTAAATAATCTGCTTGCGCTTGTGTTTCGACCCCTTCTGCAATAGTTTTTAAGCCTAACCTTGCACCAAGAGAAATAATTAACGCTGCAATCGCCTGACAATCTTGACCTGGTAAATCTTTAATAAAAGCACGATCAATTTTAAGTCTATCAAGCGGCAATTTTTGCAAATAACTCAACGACGAGAACCCTGTACCAAAGTCATCAATCGCAATCTCAATGCCAAACTCTTTAAGCTCTTTTAATGTCGTGATCACATTAGCTAGTTCATCCATAACCACACTTTCGGTTACTTCAAGTTCGATAAACTGCGGCTCTACATTGTATTTTGTTAAAGTGTCTTTAACTTGCTGTGCATAGCCTTTAACTTTAAATTGTGGCACCGACACATTCACAGCAATACTTATTGAAAAGCCTAATGCTTCTAAGCGTTTTTGCTGCAAACATGCTTGCTCTAGCACCCACTGGCCTATATCAACAATTAAGCCTGCATCTTCAGCCATAGGAACAAAAATCGCCGGTGAAATATACTGACCATTACCCGAAGGCCAACGAAGCAGCGCTTCGCAGCCAATAATCTCAAGGGTATTTAAATCAAGTTGCGGCTGAAACCAAACCTCTAATTTACGTTGTTCGAAATCTTGGCGAAGTTGTCTGATGATACCTAAACGCCACGCCATTTTCTCTTCCATATCTGGGGTATAAGTCACCACCATTTCAGAAGATTGTTTTTTAGCTTGGTTAAGAGCAATGTATCCCAGTTTTAATGTCTCAATTCCCGCTTTTTGAAAGTCACCTTGATAACATAAACCGATGTTAAAATTGATTGGCAAAATGTGTTCGCCCGCATTAAAAGGCAAACTTAAATGCTCGCGAAGTAGCTCAACATCACACTCATTAACTGGTAACAATAGACCGAACACATCTGCACCAATACGTGAGAGCAACTCAGCATTAGGGTACTCTTGTTGTAACCTATCGACAATTGCGTTCAGTAATAAGTTACCGATCTCTTGACCTAAGCCGTTATTAATATCAGAGAATTGCGCAACATCAATTAATAAAAATACAAAATCACTTTTACCCGGTTGATAGTAACGCTCAACTTTATTCATGAAATCATTACGATTCGATAAGCCAGTTAAAATATCTTTATATGCAGCATCGCGTAAACGGTTGAACAATCTAACATTATCAAGGCCAACACTGACATTAGTCAGGAATATCTCGGCAAATTGTAATTGCGAAGGACTTGGCGTGTGCTCGGTTTCTAAGTAAATAGCTGCTTGGCGATTTTTACTTTTGAGTAAGTATGTACTGTCAATATCCGTATGTTGATGTTCACCTTGCGCCAAGCAATTATTCACTTGCATGATGATACGACCATCATCAAGTTGCTCAACACCTTGACCTATAAACTCATTGTATTGAGCGCAACCGCCTAAAACATAAACCTGATTATCATCTTCGATTGAACCACACAGTAAGCCTTGCGGTTCACAATCCAAAATAATTGAAAGCTGTTTGATAACCGCCATCGAAAAAGCTTTGATATCGGTAAAACCAAGAATGGCTTTTGATGCATACAAAATATTATTTAAAGCGCGGCTTTGAAATTCTAGCTGACAAACTTGCTCATATGAGCGAATAGCAGTAACAAGTGCAGTAATAAGCTTACTACGTGTTAGTTCTGTTTTGGTTTTATAGTCGTTTATATCGTATTCGCGGATAACCTTTTCTTCAGGTGCATAACCTGGTTGTCCGGTTCGTAAAATAATTCGCACGTTGTGATTTTTGAGGCATTCTCTAACTTGCTTTACAACTTTTAAGCCAGCATCATCTGACTCCATGACTACATCAAGTAAAATCACCGAAATCGAATGATCATTTTTAAGTAATTCGAGTGCTTCTGCACCTGAATAGGCATGGTGGAACCGCAAGCCTTTGTCCCAGAACTCAACCCCTGAAAGAGCAAGCTTAGTCACTGAATGTATTTCTGGATCATCATCGACAATTAATACGTCCCAAAAATCAGAGACAGTTTCATCCACTAACTGTTCGTCATCTTGGTCACTAAACAAAAAGTCGTTACTCTCTGATGCCATTAATAATTCCTTAGAGTGATGCCCATAATACTGTAACCATGGTTCCACTCCATTTTACAGCGACGCTCAAAATTCTATCACTTATTTAACTATGATACATTAGTGATAGCTTATATAGTATCAAACAGATTATAGTCTATGTTACGTATAATGTTATGAAAGTTATAAAACAATTGCCTGAGGTGAGACTATTAAAATACTCATTTTTACCCTAAAAGCGATTTTTATCGGCATTCTGATCTCACTTGTCATTGGACTGATGCTTTCACCGCAATATACAGTTCACAAGTCAATTAAAGTGAACGCAAGCGGCGCCGAGATTGCGAGTCTTGTTGGCGACTTTAGTCAATGGCCAAAGTGGCAACCATGGCAGGCAGTGGACCCGAGCATTAAATTTATCATTGCTGAGCCAAGTCAGGGCGTTGGTGCACATCAATTTTGGCAAAGTCGCTTTGGCGAAGGTGAAATGACCATCACCCAACTCGACAATACTCAGCTTTCATTTAATATATTATTTAATAAAGAACACATTACCCAAGGCACTATCCGCTATTTACCTGAAGGCGATAACGTTAATATTGAGTGTTCACTAAATGGTGAGGTTAATACCCCAATTATTGGTGGCTACCTTGCTTTATTAAGCCAGTATATTCTCAATAACACAGTAAAGCTGGCGCTCAATAACATCAAAACCCATGCGCAGTTAGCAACAAAAGAGAAGGCGATTGCTACCGATGACAGTGAAAGCAGCTCAAGCGAGAGTTAATCTTGCTAATATCATAGAAAATCAGCTCGGCTATCCAATTCATAAAGCCTCATCTGCTAGGATTAACCATGCTGATAATGACAGCTACTCAGCACAAGGTCAGCAACAGCTAGCCTATCAAATAAGAGCTCAAGCCAGCCTTTTAGAGCGCGCCCAAACTCGCCAAGAAATTCAATTTATAAAGCGCCAAGAAAATATCGAAACCATTATGTCGATGGCCATGGCTTTTTGCCCGGATGTTACTGGTCAACAACAGCCCGATTTTGATTGGATAGAGCGTTTTATTAGTTTATGTGAAGACACAGCGAACTCATCAATGCAGAAACTGTGGGCGAAAATACTAGCTGGTGAAACAGTCTCACCGGGTACCTTTTCAATTAAAAGCCTGCAAACACTTAAACACATGACTCAGCGAGAAGCTGATGCCCTTCAACGCTGTACATCACTGTGTGGCTTTAATGAAAAAGACAACAGCCACTTAATTTTACTCGGCTTTTATAAAAAACCATCGCTGTTTGATTTGCTCAGAAAGGGTAACAAAGTGTCATTTAACTTAGGAAAAACTCCCGTTAGCTTTCCTGATATTCTTACCTTAATGGATATTAACTTACTATACCGAAAAGAAATCGAATCAGCCGTTTTAAAAGCAGGCCAAGAACTAGTACTGAGCTTTATGAATCAACGCTTGGTTCTAATAGCGAAAAGTAATGACTTGGTACTCAGTTATTATAAGTTTACTCAAACGGGTGATGAGTTACGAAAGCTAATTGCATCGCCAATAAACAAAGCTTATAAGCAAATATTATCAACAGCATTAGAAGATGAATTTGAAGTAAGCTGGCAAGCTTTAAAATAAAGCAGCCAGCTTAGTATAAATCGAATGGCTCGATTAGAAGTGGATTTGAATACCCGCAAATGGGCCTGATGCATCTAAGTCAGTGTAGATATCATCAATATCATCAAGCTCTAATGTCATTGAGCGGTAGCCCGCTTTAATATCCATATCAATTGCTAAGTTATCAAGTAAAGCGTATGCAATGCCCGCCTGATAGTCTTGAATTTTGCTATCGTCAATAGCTAGTAAACTACCTTCAAAGAATACGCTTAAACCCGTTAATGGTAAGCCAACTTCAGCACGGCCATAAACTAAAGGTACGAAACCAGAGAAATCAACTCGCTCAGTCGTGTTTTGGCCACCATCTTGCGATGTACCCGTTACCGTAATTTCACCGTCGAATTGTTTCGCATTCACACCTAAATCAATAGAAACTAAATCATTATCAAAGATTTCGTAATAGAGAATATAGTCGATGTGTGATAAATCGCTGACAGTGCCTACTTGCGTACCTACAACGTAATCTGAACCACCAAAGCTAAAGGTTTCATCTAGGGTGGTATCACCATTTAACTCAAGCTCAGTGTATTTTAGTTTAATGTTTGGTACTAACGGCACTGGGTGCTCAAGCGCTGCGTAGTAGCTCGTAAACGTTTCATCATCAAATTTAAAGCTTTGTAAGTTTCCGTCTTGAGCAAAGCTACCGCTGTTATCTGATTGCCAGCCATCAACACCTAAGTATAAACCTAATAATGTATCAGCTTGCGCTGTTGGGGCTAAACAAGCCATTGAAAGGGCTGCTGCTAAACAGTACTTTTTCATCATTTTATCCTTGCGCTAAAAGTTCGCTAAGTTCAATTAGAGCCGCATTGGCTCGAGAAATATAATTCGCCATGACCAATGAGTGGTTAGCTACAAAACCAAAGCCACTGCCATTTAAAATCATTGGGCTCCACACTGTTTCTTGTGTGGCCTCTAATTCACGAATAATTTGTTGCAGACTAACACGAGCATTTTTCTTTTCTAATACATCAGCAAAATCATATTCAACCGCTTGTAAAAAGTGCAGTAATGCCCACGTTGCACCACGAGATTCATAAAACACATCATCAATTTGCCACCAAGATGTTTTCACTTGGTTTTGCAAAGGTGTATAAGTTGCTTGATGAGCTGCAGTGTCGCCAGCTAAATCTGTATTCAAACGGTCTTGACCAACACTCGCGCTTAATCGCTGACTTAAGCTGCCAAGTCGCTTTTCAGCTTCTTTTAACCAGCTGCGTAAATTATCAGCACGGGCATAAAACTGGCTATCACGATCGTTCTGATCCGCTATTTGAGTACGGTACACTACCAATAAATCAATGCCCTTTTGATACTCTGTTTCAGCACTCGGCCATGCCCATGCAACAGAGCTAATGTTAAACTGTGGCTGGGCTTTTTTTAGAGCTTCATGCTCAGTAGATTGCGATTGTGAACGGCTGAAGTCTTTACGCATAGACAACACTAAATCACGGGTCATCTCAAGTGCGCCGTATTCCCAGGCAGGCATATTATCCATCATCACACTAGGTGGCATCATATCATTTGATAAATAACCACCAGGCTTATTTAACAATGTACTTGCAACATCAATCAGTGTTGACGTTGTTGTGTAGCCAGTGACAAACTTTTCGCCACGCAGTTGCGCTTCTTGTTTTGCCTTGCTAACAACATCCATGCGATCCGGCTCACTACTCCAGTAAACAGCAATCGCGTAAAAAATAATTAATACAATAAGTAATGCACTGGCTATTTTTCCTTTATGCTCAGACATAATACCTCCTAGTGATGTGAGTGCTCTTTACTTTTTTGTGCTGCCTGTTCAGACATTTCTTGTAAAGACACAACTTTGGCTTGGGTGAAAACTCGATTGCCATCATTAAAATATAGCGTGAGTTTACGCTCTTGCCCTGCTTTTAGTTGATCTTCAGGTTCAAACACCATTAAGTGATAACCACCTGGTTTAAACTCAACACTGCTATGACCATCGATCTTTAATGATAAAACCTGCTCCATTTTCATCATGCCATCAACATGGGTATGCTGATGGATTTCAACACGTCCTAAACCATCCAGTTCCGCTTTAGTTAGTACTGTTGCATGCTCACTTGGGTTGGTAATAGTTAAATAAGCAACACTTGCTTTACTGGCTGGTAAAAACTCACGTACCTGCGCGTTGCTTACGGTTACTTCAGCAACATCATTATGGTCATGGCCACTATGGGCAAATGAAAAGGTACTCGTGATTAAACTTGCGGTAAGAAAAGAGAGTGCGGGCCATAGTTTCATTATGTTTTAATCCTTGTTAAGACATTAACTTACCCGCTAAATTTAGCATATTTTATGTATTAAGGCAGTTTAATAGTACCTTAAGCTGGTGATTTTTTGTTATCGGCGATCAACCAACACAATGCTGCGATCAATAAAAGAGGCCATGCAATCATTACTGAGCCAAATAAAAACGCAAGCACAACACCAATCAGAGCAACAACACCTGCGCCAAGTAGACCAATAGTGAATAGCGCAACACCAGCAACGACAGCAATCACAGCTACAATTGCTCCGATGACCTCAAGGCCAGCCCAACTCATATCAGCAATTGATAAGGGCAACTGCCATGAGTCAAACGATACAAATGAAACTACATCAGTGCATAGTAGTAACATTGCTAGAACGATGATAGCTAACGTTTTCATGATCGACTCCTAGTAGCCTTTTACTGGTAAAGTGCAATGAGCCACTAAGTAACCCACGCCAATTAACAGCGGCATTTGAATAAGTAGTATGATCATTACCAAACGGGTTGACCACACAGGGAAGCCTAAGCGTGCAGCGAGTCCGCTACACACACCCGAGATCTTTTTGTTACTCAGATCACGGTACCAACGTGTCGATGTGTGATAAGTATTCATCATAAACCTCCTAAGCCGACTGCTTCATCGTTGCTTTTAAATCAGCAAGCTGTTTATCGATTGCTTCATCTTTCTCAAGGGCAGCAATTTGCGCTGCTGTTGAATTTGCGGCATCACTTTGCGTAAGTTCATACGCTTCAACTTGTGACTCAATGTTTTCAACGCGCTGCTCTAAGTAGTCAAAACGTGCTAATGCATCTTCAACTTTACTGCTATGCAGCTGCTCTTTAACCTTTAAACGTGCTGTAACAACGCGTTCTTTTTGCATGTAAGTCAGCTGTTTGGCTTTTGCATCCGCAAGCTTGTTTTGTAAACGCTGGCAGTCTTCTGTCAATTTTGCGAGTGACTCAGCAACTTTATCCATTTCAGCTTGTTGCGCTTCGATTTCTGTCGTTAAACGCTGCTTTTCAACTAACGCAGCTTTGGCAAGATCATCACGATCTTTACTTAGTGCTTTTTCTGCTTTAGCTTGCCAGTCAGCTACTTTTGCTTGTTTAGCTGCGATTTCGCGCTTCATTTGCTTTTCTTGCGTTAAAAATGTCGCAGCGGTTGCACGGCATTCAGTCAGTGCATCCTGCATTTCTTGCACGAGTAGATTAAGTAACTTTTCAGGATCTTCAGCTTTATCTAATGCTGCAGAAAGGTTTGCCTGAATAATGTCATTTACGCGATTTAATACACCCATGTGACTCTCCTGTTGATTATTGGGTTAATACAGCTAGGAGATTCCAATTCTTGTGCCAACTAACGAATAAACAAAATTTATTATTTAAATACAATCAGTTGAAGTGGATTTATTGAGATTTTGGCTGACTAGTGACTGAATGAAAAATAACTAATTTGACTAAAAAATTAACTTTTTCACTAAATTTTAGGATCAAAAAAAGCCACGAAATGTGGCTTTTTAATAGGCTTTTTTAATAGGCTTTGTGATTAGGCTTCTGGGACAAAACTCAAGGCTTTATCCATAACAGATAAATCAGCCGCTTTACCATGACCCTTTTCTGAAAGGTGGCGTCTAAAACCACGCGCCCCAGGTTGGCCTTGGAAAATCCCCAACATGTGGCGAGCAATATGCCAAAAGTTAGCGCCTTTACTCATTTCATCTTCAATGTAGTCATACATTGCACGCACAACCTGATGGCGACTCAGTGTAAAGGCTTCATCACCATAAATATTTTCGTCTACTTCAGACAAAATAAACGGATTACTATACGCCTCACGGCCAATCATGATGCCATCAACATACTCAAGGTGCGCCACACTATCAGCAATCGTTTTCACGCCACCATTCAAGCTTAGGTGTAGTTGCGGGTAATCTTTTTTCAGCTGATAAACGCGAGGATAATCAAGAGGTGGGATCTCACGATTTTCTTTTGGGCTTAAGCCATTTAACCACGCTTTACGCGCATGAATAATAAAGTCATCACAACCAACATCATGACTTGCTTCTATTAAGGCACATAAAAACTCATACGAATCTTGCTCATCAATACCAATACGAGTTTTAACCGTAACAGGAATAGTCACTTCGGCCTTCATTGCAGCAACGCAGTCAGCAACCAGTTTAGGCTCAGCCATTAAACAAGCACCAAAACGACCATTTTGCACGCGATCAGACGGACAGCCCACATTTAAATTAACTTCATGATAGCCGCGCTCTGCCGCTAATTTTGCACACTTAGCCAAAGCTTCAGGATCTGATCCACCAAGTTGCAATGCGACTGGCCCTTCATGCTCATTAAAGTGTAAGTAATCGCCTTTACCAAATAAAATAGCGCCTGTTGTCACCATCTCAGTGTAAAGCACAGCGTGCTTAGTCATTTTACGGTGAAAGGTTCGACAGTGACGATCAGTCCAATCTAACATGGGTGCCACGGAAAAACGGCGGTTTAATGTCGTTGTGCTCATAACATGGCCCCTTTTAAGATCAATGCATTTACTTGCAACTTAAATTACCTAATACGATGAACGCTAAAAATAGCGATGACACATACCCCATTGGTATGCACCGAAATGAAAAATTGCAGCCATTATACCACCGAAGCAAGCTCACGGCATGGCTTAATCAAAGATCAGATGATGAAAAGAGGTGAAGAAGTGTACTGCAAACTCACTTCTTTGATGAATAAGCAAAAATGGAAAAGTTACATCTTCACTTCATTTAGAAGATGCTCAAGGTTTTGTCCTGTAAGCTCCAATACCGTGATTTCAAGCTCTTTGTAGTCTTCGTTTTTCAGGTTAACGAGCTTAGCACCCACTGCAATTCGCGCTACTTTCTCAACAGGATCCATTTCTACAATTTCAATTGATGCGCGCGTATCATGATCTTTTGATTGCACATAATATTCACTAAAGAAGGTACCATCAGCACGTACATTTGGATTACTGTCAGACACAGACTGCAGAAGCGTGCCTTTCTTTAAATCACTTTTACGAAGTGAGAAGCTGTATTCCGCCACATTGGCATGACCAACAATCACGGTTACTGCGCTTTCACCATTAATTTTAAAATCATGATCTGTTACTTCGATGACTTTTAGCTTACCACTATCATAGGTCGGCTCCATGCAAGCACCTAAACTAAAAATCAGAAAAACAGATAAGACGACATTTTTGATTAGCATTCTTTGTTCCTTAAATTTTATATTGCCTTCTTTAAAGTTAGATAAAAGAAGGCAATTATTCAAAGTTTAAATCACTGAAAATGCACTTTAAATTAAAACTAGCCGACAACACTTAAACCAAAGTAGTGAGCAATACCGCCTAAAATATTAGTAACCGCCACTGACGATAAAATTAAGCCCATCACCCGGCTAATGATACTCGCGCCACTATCACCAATTAACTTATGAACATGTGTAGCAAGCAGTAATAAAACCAGCACGATTACTAATACAGAAAGCATGATCGATGAGGTTATAAGTTGCTCATACCAAGTGTATTCGGTATTTCGGGTCATCAATACCGCACCTAGCATGGCACCTGGGCTGGCAATTGAAGGTATCGCCAATGGGAAAATAGCGGTTTCAGTGCTATCTCGAACGCTTTTGATCTCTGTTTCTGGTTTACTTTCACCGAATATCATCAATAAAGCAAAAAGTAATAAAACAATACCTCCGGCAATCTGAAACGCCGAAAGCGGAATATTTATCGCGTCTAAAAGTAACTCACCAGCCACAACGAAAAACAATAAAACCAGTGCCGAAACACCAACAGCTTTTAACGCAACTTTGCGCTTAAATTTAGCATCATCCCAACGTGTAACTGCAATAAAAACGGGCACAGTGCCAATCGGATCAATAACGGCAAAAAAGAAAATGAACGCAGCTAACAATTCATTCATTAAGAAAACTCCCTTGAAACGTGTTAGCGAATAAAAACACTGCAACTACAATACAGTATGTTAGTATATCACGGTAGCGTAAGGATAAGAGAAGATGAATATAGAATCACTCGTCAGTAAAGCAAAACAAGTATGCGATAATCGTGGTGCACGTTTCACACCTATCCGTGAAAAAGTATTCCGCCTATTAGCTAGTGCGCAGGGTGGTGTCGGTGCTTATGACTTATTAGAACAACTCAAATTAACTGAGTCAGGCGCAAAACCAGCCACTATTTATCGAGCGCTCGATTTCTTATCGGAACTTGGCTTTATTCATAAAATTGAAAGCACCAACTCATTTATGTTGTGCCATCATTTTGATCACATTCACCCTGTACAATTATTAATTTGTGACAGCTGTGGTTATGTAAAAGAATTACATTCAACAGTAATATCTCATGAGCTTAATAACTTAGCTGCAGAAAGTGGATTTATTGTCTCAGGACAAACTATCGAAGCACATGGCAAGTGCGAAAAGTGCAAAGAATAAGTGCGGTGTTTGAAACAACCACTACACTTAAAGTATGATTAATGGCATTTCGAAACCTAAGGGAAATTAAATAATGAATGTGGAGTTCATCAACCCTTTTTTATCATCATTATTAAATGTATTGAGCACCATGGCTCAAACAGAATTAAAGCCGGGCAAACCTAGTTTAAAAAAAGATGAATTAGCCCGTGGCGATGTATCAGGTTTGATTGGTATGGTTGGCCCACAAACTAAAGGTTCGCTTTCAATCACCTTTGATGAAAATCTGGCACTAACCATTATGGAAAGAATGCTAGGTGAACGCCCTGATACGGTGAACGAAGAAGTAACCGACATGGTAGGTGAAATTACTAACATGGTGACAGGTGGCGCTAAAAACTTACTCGGCGAAAAAGGCTATGAGTTTGATATGGCTACGCCAGTTGTCGTGTCTGGTAAAGGACATACAATCGCTCATAAATGTGAAGGTGCCAAGGTGTTAATTCCATTCACTTCTGCTGATGGTAACGCCAATATTGAAGTTAGCTTTGATAAACTATGAGCTGGCAGCAAAAAATCATTCAATTGAAGCCTCGTTCGCGAGGCTTTCACATCATTGATGACGAGCTACTTCGTCAACTTCCTGAAATAACGCAATACAAAGTAGGCTTATTACACCTTTTCATTCAGCATACTTCTGCAAGCTTAACTATTAACGAAAATGCAGATCCTACTGTACGAATGGATATGGAAAGTCACTTCAATCATTTTGTGCCAGAACGACAAAGTTATTATCGCCATGATTATGAAGGTGATGATGATATGCCTGCCCACATAAAAAGCAGCACATTAGGTGCAGAACTCACTATTCCAATTAACCAAGGCCGTTTAATGCTAGGCACTTGGCAAGGTATCTATTTAGGTGAACACCGAGACCATGGTGGTACTAGACGCATTGTCGCCACGATTCAAGGTCAGATCTAAAACTAGCTGTAAGCTGCAAGCATATCTTAACTTCTAATTTTTTTAAAAAGTGTTTGGGGATTTATTAGAGATTGGAGCGGCACACGAGGCTCGAACTCGTGACCTCAACCTTGGCAAGGTTGCGCTCTACCAACTGAGCTAGTGCCGCTTTTAAGTAGTCAGTGATTTGTCCGTTGTCGCACAACCTGAAGGTTGCGGTGAAACGTTCTGGCAACTGAGCTAGTGCCGCATAAATAAGTTGTAAGCTGCAAGTTTCTAGTTTCAAGCTAATGCTTTCAACTTTCCCCTTGAAACTTATATCAATTTCTTTTGGTGAGAAATTGGAGCGGCACACGAGGCTCGAACTCGTGACCTCAACCTTGGCAAGGTTGCGCTCTACCAACTGAGCTAGTGCCGCACAATAAGTTACTAGTTATAAGACTCAAGTTAAAAGTTGGAATAGCTTGGTGCTTTCAACTTTCCCCTCGAAACTTATATCAATTTCTTTTGGTGAGAAATTGGAGCGGCACACGAGGCTCGAACTCGTGACCTCAACCTTGGCAAGGTTGCGCTCTACCAACTGAGCTAGTGCCGCTTTAAAGTAGTCAGTAATTTGTCCGTTGGCGCACAACCTGAAGGTTGCGGTGAAACGTTCTGGCAACTGAGCTAGTGCCGCACAATAAGTTACTAGTTTTAAGTTACAAGCTTCAAGTTAGTTACTTTCCCCTTGAAACTTAAGCCAATTTCTTTTGGTGAGAAATTGGAGCGGCACACGAGGCTCGAACTCGTGACCTCAACCTTGGCAAGGTTGCGCTCTACCAACTGAGCTAGTGCCGCTTTTAAGTAGTCAGTAATTTGTCCGTTGTCGCACAACCTGAAGGTTGCGGTGAAACGTTCTGGCAACTGAGCTAGTGCCGCATTCAATTACTTAAAGACATACCAACCCCGCGGGGGTTAACGTCTTAAGCGGGGCAGGATTCTACAATAATCCGATGTGTTTGCAAATGTTTTTTACAAATTAAAGAATTTTTCTTGGTAAACCTTTAATTCCATGATCGAATCTTTGATATCGTCGAGGGCTAGATGTGAACCTTTTTTGTTCACTTGTGCTAACACGTCAGGTTTCCAGCGACGCGCAAGTTCTTTAACTGTGCTCACATCAAGGTTACGGTAGTGGAAGTAGTTTTCCAATTCAGGCATGTACTTATTCATAAAGCGGCGGTCTTGGCCGATAGAATTACCACACATAGGCGATGTACCCGCTGGCACCCATTGCTTTAAAAATGCCAATGTTTGATCAATAGCATCTTGTTCAGTGAAAGTACTTGCTTTACAGCGAGCTGTTAAACCAGATTGACCGTGCTGAGTTGTACACCACTCGTCCATGCCATCAAGCAGTTCATCACTTTGATGAATAGCAATAACAGGGCCTTCAGCCAAGATGTTTAAATCACTGTCGGTGACAACAGTGGCAATTTCGAGTATTTTATCTGTTGCTGGTTCGAGGCCAGTCATTTCCAGGTCGAGCCAGATAAGATTTGATTTATGAAAAGACATAGTTACCTTAGCGGTGCTTTCCTTTAGATCCAACGCATTTAGATATATCATATTAGTATCATCAGTCGACCTAAAGCTTTTTTTTCAAAAAGCCCGACATTTAATCAAGTTATGGGCCAAAAGTGGCAAAACAAAAGAAATTAAGTAAAGGCCAATCACGTCGAATTAAGGCCAATCACCAAAAACGCCTCTCTAATGCAGATAAAAAGCAACAGAAAGGGGCTGCAGTGCAATGGCAAAATGATAATTTAGGCCCTGCCGAAAATGCAGTTGTAATAAGTAGATTTGGTCAACATGCCGACATCGAAACCGAGTCAGGTGAAGTATTACGTTGTAATATACGGCGAACCGTATCGAGCCTTGTATGTGGTGATGAAGTTATTTTTCGCCGAGCAAAAGTTAGCGAGGGCGACTTAGCTGGCGTTATTGAAGCAACCCATGAACGTCGCTCACAATTAACGCGCCCTGATTTTTATGACGGGGTAAAAGTCGTCGCTGCCAATATCGACCAAATTTTAATGGTCTCAGCTGTGCTTCCTGAGTTTACGCCAAACATTATTGACCGTTATTTAGTTGCCTGTGAAGACATGGGTATTGAGCCTATTTTGGTACTTAACAAAATAGATTTAATAGACGATGAAGGCCTTGCTTTTATTGATGAAATTCTCGATATCTATCGCGACCTTGGTTACCAAGTACTGTTAGTCAGTAATAAAACAGGTCATGGCATAGATGAGCTAAAACAAAAGCTGGTAGATAAAAACAGTATTTTTGTTGGTCAAAGCGGTGTGGGTAAATCAACCTTAGTCAATACAGTGCTACCCGACGCTGAAATTTTAACTCAAGAAGTCTCTGAAAACAGCGGCCTTGGCCAGCATACAACCACCGTATCGCGATTACACCATTTACCTAGTGGCGGTAACCTTATCGACTCACCAGGAATTCGTGAGTTTGGCTTATGGCATTTAGATGTTGAGCGCGTTACTTGGTGCTTTAAAGAGTTCCGTGATTTTATTGGTGGCTGTCGTTTTCGTGATTGTAAGCACTTAAACGATCCTGGCTGTATAATTCGCCAAGCTGTTGATGATGGTGAAATTTCAGAACTTCGTTTTGACAGTTACCACCGAATTTTAGAAACTATGGCCGACGGCCGTGCTGGTGCACGCGCTCCTCGCGTATAACTATTTAGGAAATAACAAGTGAGTTTAGATAAATTCAAAATTGCTATGCAATATGCCATGCCAAAACATTTCATTTCGCGCATGGTTGGCAAGTTAGCAGCAGCAAAAGCGGGTGGCTTAACAACGGCCTTGATTAAATTGTTTATCAAACAATACAAAATTGATATGAGTGAGGCTAAATACCCAGATCCAGCTCATTACAAAACTTTTAATGAGTTTTTCACTCGCCCATTAAAAGAAGGTATTCGTCCACTTGCTGAGGAAAGCCACATTGTTGCTCACCCAGTTGATGGTGCAATAAGCCAATTAGGCGATGTAGTAGACGGTCAAATCATTCAAGCCAAAGGTCATGACTACAGCTTACAAGCGTTACTTGGCGGCAATGAAGAAGACACTGCGCCGTTTTTAGGCGGTAAGTTTGCGACTATTTACTTAGCACCTAAAGATTACCACCGTATTCATATGCCTGTTGATGGTACGCTGAGCAAAATGATCTACGTACCGGGTGATTTATTTTCGGTTAACCCGTTAACAGCACAAAATGTTCCTAACCTATTTGCTCGTAACGAGCGTGTCGTGGCTATATTCGAGACCGAAATTGGTCCGCTAGCTATGGTACTTGTTGGTGCGACAATTGTTGCTAGCATTGAGACTATCTGGGCAGGCACAGTAACGCCACCAGCGGGTAAAGATGTATTTAGTTGGAATTACCCAACTGAAGGTGACAATGCAATTACCCTTAAGAAGGGTGAAGAAATGGGCCGCTTTAAATTAGGCTCTACTGTTATATTAGCTTGGGGTGCAAATCAAGCTGAGTTCTTATCAGATCAACACCCTGAAACAGTGACGCGCATGGGCACACCATTTGCGAAAATTAACGACTAATATACCCAAGCAAACCACTTTAGCTAAAAAGTGGTTTGCTAACAACGTGTCCACACACTGTTATTACATTCTGAGCATTCGCTATCTTTTTGTATACTGAAGCGCTGCTGTTGTAGTGTTAGCCCATCGAATTGAATAAACTCACTGCCCGCTTTATGGCCAAGCAATATATTGATAGCCAATAAACTTTGCATGCTCCCCATAACCCCGAGTAACGGGCTCAATACCCCAGCATTATCACAATTAAGTGCAGTTTGCTCATCCGTTTGCGGGAATACACAACCATAACAAGGGCTATTTTCATCACGAAAATCAAAGCTCATCACCTGCCCTTGTGTTGCGATAGCTGCAGCTGAAACAAGTGGAATAGACCTAGCTAAACAATAGCGATTAACCAAATAGCGGGTAGTAAAGTTATCACTGCAATCTAGGATGATGTCAGCACCCTTAAGAAGCTCGGAACAGTTAGTTTCATCAAGTTTTTGGCATAATGGATTAACCTTTATTTGATTATTTAAACTGCTTATCACCTTAGCAGCCGCCTGCGCTTTTGCCTGCCCCATGTGGTTTACTTTATACAGTATTTGTCGCTGTAGGTTTGAAAGCTCAACCTTATCATCGTCTATCAAAGTGAGCGTTCCGATACCTGCAGCCGCTAAATAAAACAATGCCGGTGAGCCAAGCCCACCAGCGCCGACGACCACAATATGTGTAGACTTTAACTTTTTCTGACCCGCAAGCCCCACCTCTTTTATTAGTAAATGGCGACTATAACGAATTTGCTCTTTGTCGCTTAACGCGCTCATATTAAGGCTGACCTTCGACCACGTGTTTTAACTTGGCAATGGCTGCTTGGTAGTCTTCGGCTTCAGTAATCGCACGTACTACGGCAACACTACCAACACCCGTGCTCGCCACTTGCTCTGCACGTGATAAATCAATCCCACCAATTGCGACTGTTGGGTAATCAGCCATTAAAGGTACAAATTTTTCGAGCTTTTCTAAGCCTTGAATTTGCCCTGTCATGTCTTTGGTGGTGGTTGGGTAAATAGCGCCAAACGCCATATAACTTGGTCTGTAATTATGCGCGCGTAGCATCTCATAAAAACCATGGGTCGAAACACCTAAACGTAACCCAGCCTCTTTTATGGCAATTAAATTAGCGGTTTGTAAATCTTCTTGCCCTAAATGCACACCATAAGCACCATGTTTAATCGCCAATTGCCAATAATCATTGATATACACCTGCGCACCGTATTTCTGCCCTAACATAACTGCACTTGCAATCGCATCTTCGAGTGCAGCATCGTCTGCATTTTTCATTCTTAATTGAACAGTTTTAATCCCTTCGGCTAAACACTTCTCCAACCAATCAACGGTATCTACAACGGCATATAAACCAAGCTGTTTCGAGTCACATTCTGCAAAGCCTGCTGCCATGGTAAAATTAACCGGGCAATCAAAGTCGAGCTCATCACCTAACCAACTCCCCGCTTCGATTACTTGTGGGTAATCCGCCAGCGTTGTTGGAAAGCGAGTATGTGCAACAGGACCAATACCTTCACCATAGCGAACAGCCGCTTTTAAACCTTGGTTTATATAGGCTTTTGCTAAAATGAAGGCATCTTTAAGTGGGTACTGTTTTGCTAAGCAAGCAGCAACTACCGACGCCATACTACATCCAGTGCCATGACTATGCGGAGTTTGAATTTTTTCGTTGCCAAGCCAATATGCTTGTTCGCCTTGCACGCAGTAATCAATGCAATAGCCACTTGGGTAATCCCAATGACCACCTTTAATGATCACCGCTTTTGCACCATAGCTTGTTAACTTTTCAGCGGCTTCTTTCACTGCGCTTGGGCCAATCAAATAAACACCGGTTAATAACTGCGTTTCGTGCGTGTTCGGTGTTACTACATCGACTAATGGCAATAAACACTCTTTGATGGCACTAACAGTATCTTCTTCTGTTAATAAATCACCACTTGAAGCAATAGCAACCGGATCATAAACAACCAAAGGCGGCACTGCCCAAGTTGCTTTGTAATGTTTTAAATGTTCACTAATAAGCTGTATCTGCTGCACATTTGCAAGCATGCCAATCTTAATAACGCTGGCAGGCATATCACTGGCTAACGCGAGTAATTGTGATTCAATAACCGCTGTTGAAATCGGGTTTAGTGCTTCTACACCTAAACTGTTTTGTGCCGTTAAAGCAGTAATAACCGTACAGCCATGTACATTAAAACTTTGCATTGCCTTGATATCGGCCTGAATGCCTGCGCCGCCGCCCGAATCTGAGCCTGCTATGGTCCATACAACCTGATTCATGTTATTCCTCACATTTTATTCTTGATGCCAAAACGGCATACCGAGAGTTGGCGTTGACGGGCTTGCTACGTCTTTTTCAGGCATCGCTTTAGCCAAATAGCTACATCGCCCCGCCTCAACAGCATTCCTAAACGCTTTACTCATAGTTACAGGGCAACCAGCACCTGCAATTGCCGAATTTAATAATACGGCATCATACCCTAATTCAAGCGCTTGGCAGGCATGAGATGGTAAACCTAAACCCGCATCAACGATTAAAGTATGGTTAGGTAAACGTTCACGGATCATTTTTAAGTTGTAAGGATTCAGCAAACCCTTACCTGTTCCAATCGGTGCGCCCCAAGGCATTAATACTTCACAACCTAAATCAGCTAGACGCTGACACAGCACTAAATCATCGGTGCAATAAGGTAAAACTTTAAAGCCATCAGCCAATAAAATTTTAGTGGCTTCGAGCAGTGCAATTGGATCAGGCTGTAAATTATATTCATCACCTATTAGTTCTAATTTGATCCAATCAGTAGCAAACACTTCGCGGCACATTTGCGCCAACATCACCGCTTCTTTCACACTGTGGCAACCCGCAGTATTTGGCAGCACCTTTAAGCCAGTGTTTTTTATCAATTGCCAGAAATCATCACCCGCTGCAACGCTTTGCTGACGACGCAATGAAACGGTGACAATGTCAGCCTGTGAGGCCACTATCGAATCCTGCATAACACTTGGCGAAGGATAGAGTGCAGAGCCAATCAGTAAACGACTGCTAAATTGCTCACCATAAACCGAAAAACTATCCATCTTAACCTCCTTGAATCGGCGACAATAACTCAATGCTGTCGCCTTCGTTGAGGATTTTAGCATCGCACTGACTGCGAGGTACAAAGTCACCATTAACAGCAACCGCAAATGGGGGTCTAGCGCCAAATTGATTCAAGGCCTGAGTGAGAGATGTATCGTCGCTCACTGTAACTGACTGACCATTAATTAAAATATTCATTTTTATCCTTAAGCAATTAAGCTAACAGCTTCATCAACCACCTGAGGCGCAAGTAAATAACCGTGCCGGTATAAGCCATTAATACTGATAACTCGATCTTGTATACTGACTTTAGGGCGGTTGTCTGCAAACGCAGGACGAAGCCCCGATTGCAAGCTCTCGATACGCCCTTCAGCAAAACCGCTATGCACCGTATAAGCAGCAGACAATAACTCAAGTGCAGAGCGCACTGTGACTTTGCCTGTGTCTTGCGATTCAATCTCCGTAGCACCAATCACAAATTGGTGGTTTGGTTTTGGTGCAATGTAAATTGGGTAGCGCGGATGCATCAGTCGTATAGGTCGAGTAAGATTCACCTCTGGTGCATATAAACGCGCCACCTCACCTCGTACTCCGCGAAGTAAAGGCTCATTCTGTTTAGCACCTAAGCCTCGGCAATCAAATACATAATTAAAGCTTTGACCATTCACTTGATGACCATTCAGCTCAACTTTGCAAGCAAATTTAAATTGAACTCCTTGCGATGTAAGCTTTTTAAAACTGGCGCTATAAAATGCCTGATTATCTAGCTGCCCTTCACAGGGTAAATACACCCCCTGATGGAAACGCCCCGCAAGCTCAGGCTCAAGTTCGGCTATTTGAATACTCGACAAAGATTTCGCTTGATTACTACCAAGGGGCTGTAAACGGCTCACAAAACTTTGTAAATCGCCCTTATCTTGCTGGTGAGCAACCACTAAGCTGCCTGCTTGTTGAAAATATACAGGCTCATCAAGTTCGCTTAAGATTTGCTGCCAACGTGAAATACTATTAAGCCCTTGTAATGCTAGATCCTGTTCGCACAGTACTGATTCAGCGAGTGGTGCCAACATCGCTGCGGCAACACTGCCAGCACTATTGCTAGCATGTTGATCATCCTGCTCAAACACACTTAGCTGATGCTCTTTGGCAAGTGCTAGTGCAGTCAAACGACCCGTTAAGCCAAAACCAAGTATCGCTATCTTTAAAGACATAAACTTTCTAGGCGCTAGGCTCTAGGTAAAAACCCAGAACCTATCGCTATGCCTAGCTCCATCAATTAAACTGCTTTGTGGTAAATCTCAGAGCCTGTTTTTTTGAACTCGTCTGACTTTGCTTTCATTTCGGCTTCAACATCGACCATTTTGATTTCGATAGCATCGCCCACGTTATTCGGATCAATGCCTCTAGCCTCAAGATCTTTTGCATAATCACGTACTTCTTGAGTAATCTTCATCGAGCAAAATTTAGGGCCACACATAGAGCAAAAATGTGCAATTTTTCCTGATTCTTGTGGCAGTGTTTCGTCGTGATACTCACGAGCGCGTTCAGGGTCTAAACCTAGATTAAATTGGTCGTGCCAACGGAACTCAAAGCGTGCTTTTGATAATGCGTTATCGCGTTCTTGCGCCCCAGGGTGGCCTTTTGCTAAATCAGCGGCATGGGCGGCAATTTTATAAGTAATAAGGCCTTCTTTAACGTCTTCTTTATTTGGTAAACCTAAATGCTCTTTAGGTGTTACATAACAAAGCATGGCACAGCCATACCAGGCAATTTGCGCGGCCCCAATACCCGATGTGAAATGATCGTACCCCGGTGCAATATCCGTTGTCAGTGGGCCGAGGGTGTAAAACGGTGCTTCTTCACAGTGTTTTAGCTGCTCTTCCATGTTCTCTTTGATCATATGCATCGGCACATGGCCAGGGCCTTCAATGAATACTTGTACGTCATGTTTCCAAGCAAGTTTTGTCAGCTCACCTAAAGTACGTAACTCACTGAACTGGGCTTCATCATTGGCATCTGCAATAGAACCTGGACGCAAGCCATCACCCAGTGAAAAACACACATCGTACTGTTTTAAAATTTCACAGATCTCTTCAAAGTGAGTGTATAAAAAGTTTTCTTTATGGTGTGCTAAACACCATTTGGCCATGATTGAACCGCCGCGCGACACAATACCGGTAACACGTTTTGCCGTCATAGGTACATAACGAAGTAATACTCCAGCGTGAATGGTAAAGTAATCAACACCTTGTTCAGCTTGTTCAATCAAGGTATCGCGGAAAATCTCCCACGTAAGGTCTTCGGCAACACCGTTTACTTTTTCAAGCGCTTGATAAATAGGTACAGTACCAATTGGTACTGGTGAATTACGTACCACCCATTCACGGGTTTCATGAATATAGCGGCCTGTTGATAAATCCATTACCGTATCGGCGCCCCAACGCGTTGACCACACCATCTTCTCAACTTCTTCTTCGATTGATGAGGTGACTGATGAGTTACCAATATTCGCGTTCACTTTAACTAAAAAGTTTCGGCCAATGATCATTGGCTCGGTTTCCGGGTGGTTGATATTATTCGGTAACACCGCACGGCCACGTGCAATTTCATCACGCACAAATTCAGGGGTAATGAAATCAGGAATGCTGGCCCCAAACGATTCGCCTTTATGCTGCGCTGCAAGTAACTCTTCACGAATTTTAGCGCGTCCCATGTTTTCGCGAATTGCCACATACTCCATTTCTGGAGTCACAATGCCTTGTCGCGCATAATGCATTTGCGTCACATTTTTACCCGCTTTAGCACGGCGGATTTTTGGCAAGTGCTCAAAGCGAATATGATCTAAGCCTTCATCCGCCATACGTTGCTGAGAAAAATGTGAAGTGACTGAGTCTAAGACTTCAGTGTCGCCGCGACTCTCAATCCACTTTTCTCGATATTTCTCAAGTCCCTTGCGCACATCAAGTTTAAAATCAGGGTCAGTGTAAGGGCCTGATGTATCGTAAACGCGAATTGGGGCATTAGGTTCAAACACTGGGTTCTCTTCAGTGCCACCGATAAAGGTATCGCTAAGGGTGATTTCGCGCATCCCTACTCGCACATTATCTTGTGTGCCTTCCACATACACTTTATGAGAATTAGGAAAGGGTTGCCCAGTTAAGTTATAAATATAATCAGATGCTGCCGCACGCACTTCGCGGCGAGATGGTTTAGTTGTTGTATTTGACATGACTTACCTCATTACTTTAAGGGTTGTCTTGTCAGATATTGCAAAAGCAATAGAGAGTGGCTAACGCCATTGGATCGTTGTTAATAAGCTAATGCTTACTAGTGCAGCCTGCGCCGCTTATGCCCCAGAAATTTGGCGCACAAGCGCCCATTGAGGCAGCTTGTTCCCTACGCAGGTGTTAGCCTGATCAGGTTCACGGATCCCGCTTTCGCGATCTCAGCCTTGTTAAAGGCACTCCGACAAGTATAAATTCGTTTCTTATAAAACGCCCTGAGTGTACGTCAGTTAAAAAATTGCTGCAAGCTCAGCAACTTTAGTTTTTTGCAATGAAGGTAAAGTGATGCTCGCCTTGCAAGGTTAGTTGCTCACCATTTAAATTAATGGCTGCACCTTCCTTCAACGTTGAAAGTAATTGCTGCTCAAGATCATCAATTTGCTCGCCACACGATTTACGTGTCATACCTAACTTATTGACTGTTAGCATATCTTCGTTTAGCGCACCCTCACCAAAAAATTTATTACAACCAGCGAAGCCATTAACCTGCATCGCTTCAATAAACCGTATAGAGGCAGTTTGGGATACAGGAATTGCTAAACCATTCACTTTTGATAATTGCCACTGTGTATATTTTAATTGCTCACTCGATACAGTACCGGTCGATGAGCAACCCATGCAAAATAGTACTAAAAGAAGAGGCAAGGCTACTAACTTCATATTTTTTTACAACTCAAATTTCAATGTAGTAATAATAACAACATTTAACGCAATTGATCGTTAAAAAAACATGTTTTATCTGTAAAAAATTGTTCTAAGTTAGCTTTTCGAAGAACAACGCAGACTATTTGAATAAGTTATCGACTTCTTCTGGTAAAAAAGGACGACCTTTTTCGTTAACTGATGTGCCAATGACCAAAGCTTGAAGCATTACTTTATCGTCATGTTTACGGTATACCGTTTGTCTAAACGCAAACTTTAAGCGGCTAATTCGCTCAGGCTCAACAGCAACATAAAATTCATCACCAGGCACAAGTGATGCCTTGTAATCCATTTCGCTGCGAAGCACCACAAGGTTTACTTTTTCTCTTGCTAGCTTTGCAAAGTCGACACCTTGGGCATGTAAAAACTCATGACGAGCATGCTCTAAGTAATTAAAATAAACACTGTTATTTACAATTCCTTGTAAATCACACTCATAATCACGCACTTTAAAGTCTACTCTAAAGGTCATAGTCGTATTCCTAATCAATTTACGTATAATTGCCTGCGTTTATACCATAAAAATTGATTTATACCATTTCGCTTAATTGAGCGTTCTATTTTTGGGCAAGCAAGCCTCGCAGGTAATGCTAGATATAACCCGTCAAAAATGCTTAAGTATTATTGCGAATTGGTATTTATAGCCATTTGGCTAGCTAGGTTGCTAGAATAGCAGTCCCTAAAATGGAGTTAAGAACCCGCATGAAACGACGTTTATCATTATTATCTGCTGCCATCCTGCCTTTATTCGCAGCATCTTCGATTGCTTACGCTGAAGACGGTGAGCTGGAAACAATTGTAGTTACCGGTGATTTCCAAAAAGAGAACATTCAAACTTTAAGTGCCAGTGCAAGCTTGTTTTCAGACCATGAAATCAATCAACGTGGTGCAAAGTTTTTAGATGAGATGCTAGCTAGCGCTGCCAACGTAAACTTTACCTCAGGCGCATCTCGTGGTCGTTTCGTGCAAATTCGTGGTGTTGGATTACGCTCGCAATTTGTTGATCCTATTAACCCGTCGGTTGGCTTAGTTATTGACGGCATTAACTACTCTGGTTTAGGTGGCAGTTCGCTATTATTTGATATCGACCAAGTTGAAATCTATCGCGGTCCACAAGGAACTCGCTTTGGTGCTGATGCTTTAGCTGGCATGATTCAAATGGAATCAGCTGCGCCAACCTTTGATCCAAGCGTTAAAGTGCAACTGGGTGCGGGCAACTACAATAGCTACGAAGCAGGTATTGCAGCAGGTACTGGTATTACTGATGATACTGCAGTACGTGCCAGTGTTTATCAACGCGAGTCTGATGGTTATGTAGAAAACCGTTATTTAGGTGAAGATACCCAACAACAAGACGAGCTCGTTTCTCGCTTTAAATTGCACAGCCAATTAACTAGCCACTTACGCACAGAACTTAACGTTCATTATATTGATATTAATAACGGTTATGATGCTTTCACGCTCGATAATAGCCGTAATAGCGTTGCTGATGAGCCTGGTGAGGATAATCAAGAAAGTATCGCCGTTGGCCTTGCAAACATTTACACCGGCTTCGATTGGTTTGATGTAAGCCTAAATGTTTCAGGGATCGACAGCGAGCTGCTATACAGCTTCGACGAAGATTGGGTATGTAACGATGAAGCTCAGCCTGAACTATGTGCTGCAGGCCTACATGAGTGGGGTTATAGCTCAACAGATACCTATTTACGCGACCGAAAAGATCAAGCAGCCGAGCTACAATTTAATGGCAAAGCGGGCGATTGGGTGGCAGGTATTTATTACCAAGGCCGCGAAGTCGATTTAGAGCGCCAATACACTTGGCTGGCACAACCTTTTGCATCAAATTATGAAACCAGCAATATTGCTGCATACGGGCAGTTAGCTACACCTATTGGCCCAAAAACAACCTTAATTACAGGTCTGCGCGTTGAACAGTACCAAGGCGACTACACCGACAATAACGGTTTTATTGAAGAAACTGATGATGTCATGGTCGGTGGTAAGCTTGCGCTTGAATATCAAGTCATTGATCGCACCATGATCTACACCAGCATCACCCGTGGCTATAAAGCTGGCGGTATTAACTCTGAAGCTTTAGCAAAAGCAAAAGACGAAGGCTTAAACCTCGATGCTGACTTTTTTGCTAATCACACATCATTTGCCCCTGAGTACTTATGGAGCGGTGAGTTTGGTGTTAAAGGCAGCTCTCTAGACGATAAATTTGTGTTACGTCTAGCCGCCTTTTATATGTATCGAGAAGATATGCAGCTAAAATCGTGGCAAGTTGAAGGTCAAAAGTTCACAGGCTATATCGATAACGCCAGCTCTGGCGAAAACTACGGTTTAGAAATTGAAGGTAGCTTCCAAGCAACTGACAATTTACTACTAACAGGTAGTGCAGGTTATCTACATACAGAAATCAATGACTTTGTGGCTCAATCAGGTCTTGATCAAGATGGTCGCGACCAAGCACAAGCACCTAAGTACCAATATGCATTCACTGCGCGTTATAACTTTACGCCTGCACTTTATGCATCGATTGGTTTAGAGGGTAAAGACGATTATTACTTCTCTGATAGCCATAACTCAAAAGCACCAAGCACGAATTTAGTGAATGCTTCATTTGGTTATGAAGGTGATAATTGGAGCATTAATGCATGGGCACGTAACTTATTTGACGAAGACGTACCAACCCGTGGTTTTGAGTTTGGTAACGACCCATTAGATGGATACACCACTCACACTTACACGCAGCTTGGCGAACCAATGGTTGCCGGTGTGACATTTATTTACGAGCTATAAGCAATTCGGTGCTAAGTTTTTACTTAGCACCCAAATTCCTAGAACCTAATAAATTAAGCCCTTTCAACATCAAAGGCGAGTACGTCTTTAATCTTTTGCTTATTCGTTGCCAGCATAATGAGTCGATCAATACCCAGCGCTACACCCGCACATTGTGGTAAGCCATGCTCTAGCGCTGCGATTAAGCGCTCATCCATTGGCACTTGCTTTAAACCATTCGCTTCACGGTATTGATTGTCTTCACTAAAGCGAGCTGCTTGCTCTTTGCCATCTGTTAGTTCATTAAAGCCGTTTGCCAGCTCCATATTCTTGAAATATAACTCAAAGCGCCCTGCGACTCGCTCATCATGTTGGCAAATTTGGGCAAGAGCCGCTTGCGAAGCTGGAAAATGATAAACAAAACAAGGCTTTTTTTGGCCAATCGTTGGCTCTACCTTCATACAAAATAATAGCTGCAACAAGGTATCTCGGTGCGTTTCATGCGCAGCAATATCGGCAAAGCCCTGCTCCGTTGCTAGTTGCTGCAAAGTGCTGATATTAGCGGTTAAAGGGTCAACACCTAAGGCGTTCATAAAAGCTTGTTGATAAGTTAGTCGCTCTGCGCTTTCTACGCCAAGCACTAATTGCATAAGCTCATCCATTTCATCCATAAGGGCAAATTCATCAAAACCCGGACGATACCACTCAAGCATTGTAAATTCAGGATTATGATGACTACCCGCCTCTTCATTACGAAAGGCTTTGCATAGCTGGAAAATAGCCCCAGAGCCTGCAGCAAGTAAACGCTTCATGGCAAACTCAGGTGACGTTTGCAAATAAAGTGGTAAGCCACCAGCATGACCAGGACCAACAAACTCGGTACTAAATGTCGCTAAATGCACATCGGTTACACTGGCCGCACTTAAGCTTGGCGTTTCAACCTCCATAACATCACGTGCATAAAAGAACTCGCGAATACGGCGGATGATAGCGGCACGGTGGCGTAAAGTTTCAATATCGGCGCTTGGTTGCCAAAGGACATTAGACATAGTGTTTCCCAAAAAAAATCCCAGCAGAAGCTGGGATTTTATAATAATTCATACCAACTCGCTTAATTAAGTGGTCTATTTTGAGGCAATAAAACCTTGCTAGCGACAGGTTTAATCCCTCAAAATGATTAAGTATTATTGCGAATTGGTATTAACAAAGCCTGTTACTTAACACGGCTCACGTATTCACCGCTACGTGTATCAACTTTGATCACTTCGCCGATTTGTACGAATAGAGGAACACGAACAACAGCACCTGTGCTTAATGTTGCTGGTTTACCGCCAGTACCCGCTGTATCACCTTTTAGACCTGGATCTGTTTCAGTGATTTCTAATTCAACGAAGTTTGGTGGAGTCACAGCGATTGGGCTACCGTTCCAAAGCGTGATTGTACAAACGTCATTTTCAACTAACCATTTTGCATTGTCGCCAAGCGCTTTTTCGTCAGCAGCGATTTGCTCAAATGTTTCGTTGTTCATGAAGTGCCAGAACTCACCGTCAGTGTATAGATACGCTAAATCTGTATCCATTACGTCTGCACCTTCAACTGATTCACCTGACTTGAATGTTTTTTCTAGTACTTTACCTGTGATAAGTTTACGAATACGAACACGGTTAAACGCCTGGCCTTTACCTGGTTTTACCATTTCATTTTCTAAGATGCTGCAAGGTTCGCCGTCTAACATAATTTTTAGGCCGCCCTTGAACTCATTGGTGCTATAATTCGCCATCGTTTCCTCTGTCTAAATAATTTCGAGTAATCTACGTGTCAATGATACAAAGAAATGAAGTAAATTTGCATAAAAACTGGCAAAAAGAATTGGCAAATGTTGTCACTTGTCCTGAACGCTTGCTAGAAATGCTAGGATTATCAAGCAAAGTAGACGAAAAAGACCTCAAAGCACGCAGTCTTTTTCCTGTCCGTGTGCCACTGCCTTTTATCAAAAAAATGCGTTATGGCGACATAAACGACCCTCTTTTGCTGCAAGTGATGCCAAAACACCAAGAGTTTTTAGCAAAAACAGGTTACGATAAAGACCCTCTAAAAGAACAAGATAATAATCAACCGGGCTTATTACACAAGTATCGCTCTCGCGTTTTAGTAATGTTTAAAACCGGTTGTGCTGTAAATTGCCGCTATTGTTTTAGACGTCATTTTCCTTATCAAGAAAACCAATTAAACAAACGCAGTTTAATTGAGGCACTGGCATATATAAAAGCCGACGCCAACATCAACGAAGTCATTTTGAGTGGTGGTGATCCATTGATGGCCAAGGACGATGCTGTTAGTTGGTTTATGGATGAGCTCGAACAGCTACCGCAAATTAAACGCATGCGTATTCATAGCCGCTTGCCTGTGGTGATCCCAGCAAGAATTACCGATGAGCTATGTTCGCGCTTTGCTGCATCGCCTTTAAAAGTGGTGTTTATAAACCATATCAATCACGCCAACGAAATTGATGATGACTTTAAAGCGGCTATGCAAAAATTAAAAGTCGCGGGGGTTACGTTATTAAATCAAGCGGTATTACTGAAAGATGTGAATGATTCTGTTGATTCACAAGTTGCACTAAGTGAAGCACTATTTGAGGCAGATATACTTCCTTACTACTTACATCTACTAGATAAAGTTGAGGGTGCCAGCCATTTTGATATAGCTGAGAGTCAGGCACGGGAAATCGTGACGGCTATGCTGGCAGCATTGCCGGGATTCTTGGTTCCTAAGCTGGTGCGCGAGATCGGTGGCGAAAAAAGTAAAACGCCTATCGATCTAAGGGCGTGTTGACCTTTATTGATTGAAATTTGTTCACTCTAGGGGCGATTTAATCGCGGCGCGAGATTTGTAACCTAGTGGGCTAAGTAAAAATCGAGTAACAAAGAGTTAATCGCCCCTAGGAAGAACCCGAAGGGCAGCGCGTGTTTGGCATTAATGCTGCGTTATCGCCTATTTATGTGGAACAACCACACTACATAGGCTCTGCCTTGCCTAAATACCAAACACACTGCTGCAAAATCAATCATAAAGGGTCAACACGCCCTATCTAATTTAACAACTAAACGTATACGTTTACGTTGTTACCTAGTGTCGCAGTTACCGACTTAGCAGGTGTTTGCGCTGCAGCACTCGATGTTGCTGCGCCTTCGATAAGTGCAAGTGCCGCAGCACCATCAGCCTTTTGCTGTTTTTTAGCAAGCGATGCGCTGTAAACTTCTGCACTTTCGCCACCGCCACTCATCGCTGGTAGGCTTGATCCTGATATATTCATAGTTCATTACCTGACTTTTTATGACAATCCACGTACTATATCGGCATTGCAGTCTAAAGCTTTAGGAAAAAAATGGATTCAATTATTGAACAACTCAATGCTAACCTAAAAATCGTTTATCGTCAGGCACTTGATGCTGATAAAAAATTAGATGACTTACAGCAGCAAGGCCATGGTAAATTCAAAGCCTTATTTGCAAAAGATGCTGGCTTTGATTTTGAAGCAAAACGCTTTAAACCTTACGTTCTCGATGTTGCTGCTGATGTAGAAAGCTTAAGCAACGACGGTATGGACGAAGAAAAACTGAAAAAAACCGTTATTAAACTGCAACAGTTACTACAACTGTTAGCGACGTTTAAGTAACGTAGAAGCCTCTATTTTTATAGAGGCTTACGCGCGAAATAAATTTCACGCCTACACCAACGACATTTAATCTCACAAAGAGAGGTAAGAGACGCTTCGCTGAACATAAACACTATTTGAATCTCTCTTCTTTTCCTCTGTGCTCTCTGTGTCCTCTGTGGTTGGAAAAAGATCTTTAATTCACAAAGAGGCTAAGAGGCGCTGCGCTTTAGAGGGAAACAAAAAAGTATTATCATCACTTCCTCATTCACTTATCTTGGTGCAAATATTTTCGTGCGAAATAAATTTCACGCCTACATGTGGGAGCAGCTTTCGGCGATAAACGCCTCCCAAGTTGTAGGTCTTTTACAAGACCCACAAACAACACAGCTCAACTTTAAACTGACAGCTGACAGCTGACAGCTATCATTCACCCAGATTTAACGACGGCAATAACTCATCTTCAAACCAATCAGTGATTAAACGCTTATCGTAATAGTAGGCTTCATCGCGCCCCATTTTCATGCGATCCATAAATCCCATATCTTTAAGCTTGATATCATTTGCTTCGCTTATCACTTTACCGTTTTTATCGGTAATCGAATAATTTAGGTCGATACGTGGGAAGTAAATTGGCTTGATGATACGTAACTCATTCATGGTACCAAAACGCACATCACCGGCTAGGTCAAGCTCTGTCACTTCAACGTTAAAGGTGTAGCCTTCAGGTAACTTTTCGGCAAGCTTGTTGAAGTGTTTTTCAAAATTTTTCGCCACATTTTTATGAAATGAACCTTTTGGTGAATTGTTGCCAGGTTCTACATCACGGTAATCGTTAAAGTCATGCCATTTAACTTTTGCCTCTCCTGCATGAGCAAAAGCAGGTAGTGCAATGACCATTGCTAAGGCAATTTTTTTTACTGTATTCATCTGTTTCTCCACTTATCAGGTATAGCTAATGATTAAATTTTAGCTGCTGACAATTAACTATAGCTTAATATCTAAACACTTAGGTGTAACCAATATGGTGCAAAATGTAATCAAAAACAAGCGATTCATATTTTTGCTTTATTGTTATGAATCACAATTTATTTATGTAATTTGACGCAAAATGTGCTGAAATAAGGCTAATTCAACCAGGTATAGTTCATGGATATTTTATGACCATTTTAGTCACCGGCGGAGCCGGATACATCGGTTCTCACACCGTTTTAGAATTATTACAACAAGGCACTGACGTTGTTGTTCTTGATAATTTAAGTAATTCATCGAATGAGTCATTGGCTCGCGTAAAACAAATCACTGGCAAAGACGTCACGTTTTATCAAGGTGATATTTTAGATAGAGCCTGCCTAGACAAAATATTCCGTGAACACGCAATTGATAGTGTTATTCACTTTGCTGGTTTAAAAGCGGTTGGTGAATCGGTTGTAAAGCCTATTGAGTATTACCAAAACAACGTACAAGGTACACTGACTTTGGTTGATGCCATGCGTGACGCTGGCGTATTTAAGTTGGTATTTAGCTCATCAGCAACTGTATACGGTGACCCTGCAAGTTTGCCAATTCGTGAAGACTTCCCGGTTGGCGGTACGACCAACCCATATGGCACATCAAAGCTTATGGTTGAGATGATGCTACAAGATATCGCAAAATCAGATGAACGCTTTGCCTTTGTTATCTTACGTTACTTTAACCCTGTCGGCGCGCATGAATCCGGCCTGATTGGTGAAGATCCGAATGGTATACCTAACAACTTATTACCTTATATTTCGCAAGTCGCAGTGGGTAAGCTAGCAAAGCTAGGTGTATTTGGGGATGACTACGATACTGTAGATGGTACAGGTGTTCGTGATTATATCCATGTCGTCGATTTAGCATTAGGTCACTTAAAAGCACTTAACCGTATTGCAACTGATACAGGTGCACACGTATTTAACCTTGGCACAGGTAATGGTTACTCAGTACTGCAAATGGTTACCGCTTTTGAAAAAGCCAGCGGTCAAGCTGTCCCATATCAAATTTCACCGCGTAGAGCAGGCGACATTGCAGCTTGCTATGCAGCACCAGAAAAAGCGTTAAAAGAGCTTGGCTGGCAAGCTGAACGAGGCATCGATGAAATGATGCAAGATACGTGGCGCTGGCAAAGTAATAACCCTAACGGTTACAAATAGTTAAAGTCTAAAATTAAAAAGCTGATGTTCACACATCGGCTTTTTAATTTGATGAGGCTTTCTTAAGCTGCGCAATCCCCCAGAAAAGTACCCCAGCCCCAGTGCAGGATAAGAAAAAGAACAACCCTAAGCCGACTGGCGATCCCCAAAACAAAATACTGTATAAAACTTCCATCTTTATATCCTTTATTATTATTTGAATAACAAGTTATATAAGTTTTAGGAACAGCCCGTCAAGTAGCAATATCAGCGCATCGCTTGAATACTCTCTAGCGCTGCAGCAAGCTGTGATTTTAGTTTTTTATGACGTATATAAACAGCGAACACTATAATGCCATTGATACCAAGCTGGATAAGCCATAGGCTGTATGTTTTAAACATAACCATGTTAAACAAGGCAACAATTAGCAGAGCGGACCAAAGAGCAACACAGCCAATAAAGCTCACATACCAGTAATGAACTTGGTGTTTCAGCTGGCTTTCTTTAAAGTTGAGCATCGCGTTTACGTCTAGCGTTTCAGCCCGCCAAAGCTTTCGTCTTAAACGGTAAGACCAAACGCCAAAACCTAGTGGAATAGGCACTAATAGTGCAAACATGAAGGTTTCATAAGTATGTTTTGCCTCAAACAACATGGCGTAAATACAAAACACGGTTACCACAACACCTAATAAAGAGTCTATTAAACCTTTTAGCTTTAATTTAGTTCGCGACTTTTGTGTTTGTGCAATTAATGCAGCGCTATCCACTTTCGGCGTTGCCTGCACGAATGCCTGCTGCCACTTAGCTAATTGATCATCTGCTTCGAATTTATCCACTTCATTCACTCCATTAGGCTTGCAAGTTGTTGCCTTGCTCTACTTGCACGTTTCGCAACAGCATCTTCAGACAGACCCAGTGTTTCGGCTATCTCACTTTGATTAAACCCTTCAAGCTGTAGAGCAAGCACCTGCCTATATTTCAGCGTTAATTTACGCAGGGCAGCCATTAAATCTAAACTGTCGTCTTGTGATTTGTGTGCACTTAAAGCTTGGGTGTAATCAACACTCTCAGAGCTTGCAACCTCTTTACGGTTTTGCTCTTTAATCACATGATCAACTGCTTTATTGTGAGCTATTCGGGCGATATAGGTTTTTACGCTAGCATCGCCTCGAAAGGCAATATCTGGTGATGATTCATTACTTTCAAATGCGCGCCAAAGCGCCAATGACATCTCTTGAATTAGCTCATCTTGTAACGCTTGATTGATCTCGTAGGTTGCAGCAACACGCGCCAACAGCGGCGCGTATTCATTCAGCAATGTGTTTATTTGAACATCAGCTTTCACTGTACTTCCATGTTTTTATTATTATTTGAACAGACGATTATAGGCACAAAAGAAAGTACACGCTAATACAGGCCCCATCAGTAGCATAGGTAAAAGGCTATACGGTGCAGCAAAGGTAACAAGCATATTAATCAAACAAAGCACGCTTAGCGGTTTAATCACTCTTAGTGCTGTTGCAAGGCTTTCTTTTACAGCTGCACTAAGTGAAGAATTACTTAAAAGTAACAGAGGTACCACAAATATAAGCAGCATATTCATAGGAACAATTGATACAAACATAACTCCTACGCGCCAACGCTCAACATCAACAAACTGACCAGATAATAATGCCGATAACTGCTCACTTCCAATCAAAGTACTCCCTAAAGCAAGTTGCACCAGCGCGAGTAAAATACCCACTACTGACCAAACCGCAACTCGTCCCCACTTCGCCCATGTTGTATTGTGTCGAAATGAAAAGCCTTGATTACTATTTAGGTTAAACAATAAAGGCCACACGGTTGCCATTAACATAGGCGCTAACCACTTTGATACTGTTAAACCTATAGGTGCTGGCAATAGTTGCACTAGCCCAGGCAAAATAGCGAACAGTGTCATTAGTAAGAAAAGTTTAAACGGCGCCTTTTTAAATAGCCCCCAACCTTCTTTTAACCAAAGAGCAGCATCACTAAATGGTGCATTCGTTGAATCAAGTTTTAGCGTATTCACAGTTGATGTTGTAGTCGTCATGAGCTTGTCCTTTTTGTAAAAATAGATACATAAGACACTGCCTATCGCTACCACCGAATAGAACAATTTCGTGTCATTTGCAGCTATAGACGAGACAAACTCAAAAAACCTGACAAAATATTTTTAAAAAATTAAAAATAATTTTATTTGGTTGAATTTTAAGGATAAAAACATGGGTGGAACAAAACTGTTAAAGATTGGTGTAAAGCGTTGATTTACATGTTTTAATATAAAGAAAATGGTGGCCCCTCCCAGACTTGAACTGGGGACCTAACGATTATGAGGCCCAGCGGGCAAGATGCTCTCAGTGCAGATATAGCGAAGTTTGATGTGGCCTTTAGACTTGTAGTACCGAATTCGTAACGAGGTTTGTATGTGTTCGGTACTTTTTAAAGTTTTTCTTCCAAAAGAGCAGGTGCTTACATTTTTTTGGAGATATGGTAAGTTATTCCGTACCAGATTTAATCACTATTAAACTATATATGGATGTTGCTAATGAAGCTGTATTACTTCTCTTATTTTATAAGGAAAATATCAACGCAAGAGAAACTAATTCACAACATCTCTGGTCTTTTGAGTGCTTATTGTAAGTCCAACAATAATGCATTAAAAGGTAGCTTTAAATATGGCGATGAAAAACTTTACCTAGCCAAAATAGACGGTTATAAAAATACGTATTATTTTTTGAAAACCAATAATAATGACTTGTTAAAGCGGATAAATGAAAACAGTATTTCAGTTGGTGACATCAAAGACAAGTTGCATAATAACGAAAAAGTTGCTTTTACTTCCCACATCCACCTTTCATCTGATCGCTCTATCTTAGCAATCGCTAGTGGGATTAGCTGTCCAAGAATTGATACTTTTGCAGACTACTTTAATCACTTGATAAAGAAGTTAGGGTTAAACGATTACGAAATTGAATTCTCCGCTTTATCCTCCAACGCGACTAAAAAAGATTTACTAGAAATGGAGGTTGTGAATAGCATCTTCGTTGATGTCGATGCTGACAATGGTTCTGGTAAAGCTATACTTTCTGAACTCTTTGGAGATACGAATTCTGGCATTGGTGGGTTTAAGATTACTGTAGAGTCAACGCAGGGAAATATCAAAGAAGCTTTAAAGAAAATTATAAATAAAAAAGATAAATCTGGGATCGTTCGAATTGGTGCTAAAGCGAAACACAGCGAACTCAAAGGTCAGTTGATGGACTATTGGCTGGATAATGAGAACGCTCTTTCTGATAAATTGTCGCCTTCCGCTAAACGTAAGTCTCTTGCCGATCAGATAGGTGAAAAGTTTGACTCAAATGCTCAACTCCAGACTTTATATAACTCTTTTATAAGCAACCTGACGAACGCAAAGACAGATATTGATGCTAACCTTGTATCTGCTAATGATCAAAATACTTTTGATGACTTAGGGGGGGGCAATGAGAAAGACGGAAATCACAAAGCTTAAAAAGTGGGTTTATTTCTCTCCCGCAATTGGTGTGATTATTGGATTCATTTATTTTCTTATAAAAGCCAAATATAGTATCAGCTTAGGTTTCACAGACATAAGAACATTGGCTACTATTGTTGCAGGTTTTAGCTTCACAATGCTTGGCTTCCTTGCGGCGATGGCTACTTTTCTATTTTCATTACAGAAGTATAAGTTCTTCAAACGGTGGCTTGAAGATGGAAATGCAGAAGTGTTTTTTTCCCTCTATAAAGTATCAATTGTTTGTCTTTTTATAACGTTTGCAGCAAGTTTAATAACGTTCACAAGCCAAGGGCAGCACCTTTCGTTTAAGATAATGATGATGTTTATCATAAATAATATCGTACAGTTATCTGTAATAACGCTAGTTTTAGTTAATAAAATATCATCAATCCAAAACACGCAGTGATGATACTTCATACCTAACGTTTTTGTTTTTTTAATTTATTTAAATCTTAAGTTAATTCAAAAATAGTTCAAAATACTCCAGTATATAGAGTATCAATCTAATTTCAGCTAACACATTCCCTAATAGCACATAGTTCAATCCAACTAACTATATGGATTTACAGGGCTTTCTGAGCAAGGCATACTTATACTTTATAAGTAAAGGTGTGATCAGTATATCTATCGAGTTTTTACTTTCGCGTTTGTAACGCTAATAAACTCAATATAACATGACTTAAGCTTTTTATCTTTATCAGCAGACTCTGGCGAAAATAAGTTAAAAAATAATGCAAAATTCTTTTTGTCTTTTCTAAGGTCACCAGTCCAATCGAAATACTTCGAACTTCGTAGTAAAACTTCAGCAAATAGCACGTCATTTACAACTCGTATTAGGTTTTCACAAACTAGCCCAATCTCTTGTATAGCTGGTAAATCTACATGTATTGGTTTTTCTAGGTATATGTAATGTTCATCCAACCCGAGAGCCATAGCGTTAGTAGATCCTAAATGTCCTGAACGATGGACAACGCAATGTCTGAGATGTCCTACAATATCGAATTCATCAAATATATCTGCGAGTTCTTTATACTTGTTATCATTCAGGCTAATACCGGTAAATTTGTTGACAGTTTCTTTAATATTTTTACTGTTATGAAATGAAGTACTTTCTAGTAATGCTTCAGGCAATAAAGATGTATGATGATACATCGCTGCACCATAAGGAAGCATGTGTTTATAGCTTAGCTTTCGGCTATGTTCGTCGATTGATATTAAGCGCCTAATTACGCAGCGGAAATAACTTTCTACAGAGGATACGAAACCTAGAATTAGTAAGTTTGAAAGTTGTTGCCATTCAGCGCTTTTTTCTGCAGCTAGTGACGTATAAGCACCAGTTGTAGGGTCTAATAGAGAAGCTCCTAATAACCTTAAATTATTTTGCTTTTTAGCGTTAAACAGATCAATCGGAGACTTATCTTCCTCAATATATTCATTATCGAAGAAACTGATAGACTTTATGCTTGAAGACTTTCGTGTGCCAGATATTGATGGGTTGAATGTTTGTTTTGTTTTCGCCATTAATATAAAAACTCATTGGTCCATGAAACTATTTTGTTAACGATTCTCTCTGAATGAACCTTCCCAACTCCCTTTATGCGTCTAAGCTCGGCTGCAGTATCACTTGAAGATATTACGTCTTCGATAGTTTCATACGGAGTTTCTGTAATAACTCTCTTTTGAAAAGGCGTAAGTGGAATTTCCAATAATTTTTGACTCATACACTTTTTAAAAATAGAACCATCAACCAATTCACTGCCACAGATATGACAGAATTTCTGTCCTTCAGCAATTCTTTGCGATTGACATGAAGGACATGGAGGTAAATTTAAAACTAATGAGGAAATGTCATCATTTGAAAGTAATTTATTAAACTTACGTCTTACGGGTTGCGGTGGCTTTTTGTTGTTTAAAACATCTAATATGTCAGAAGCTTTAAAGCCCCGACTCTTAATTAGTGATTTTGTATTAACTAACAACGATATATGTGGAATGAACCTTCGAAGCTTTCTTCCAGGCCCATGGGAAACTTCATCTTGCTCATAAAGTAACCCTGCTTCAATAAGAAACTTAATCATTCTTTCGGCCTTGTTATCGATATCCGATATACCTATCGATATGACCTTTTCCACTGACTGAGTCTTCTCATAGTTAAAAGCTTTTACTTCACTGAGAATTGAGTTTATAAACGTCTCTCCAACGTTAATAATTCCAGTAAACTGACTCAGCTTTTGGGATATAGATTTATATTCCTCAATGATATTTTTACATTTTTCTTCAAGTATTGAATTAAACTTTGATTGTGCAGTTTTCCGATCAGATTCAATGAATGACCTAATAAACATAATGTAAGCTCTTGGTATTCCAAAAGAGCAGAACATTAAAAGTTGTTTCATGTCATCTTCTATTGTTAGATTATCACTAAACCTTGCAGTAATAACGGCCTTCATGAAATCAATATATTCAGGGTCAGAAACATTTAGCCATAACGGAACTCTTTCAGCATCCTGCCCCAAGTGAAATCTTGGGCCATATTTAGTTGAACCGGGGTAAACACTTGCTTTTGGTGAAATTTTTGTACTTTTTAAGCTTCTAAAAATATCAAAAAACTCAACTAAATAGTCGTTGGTTAAAGTAAGTGCCGCGTCATCTAATAATAAAATAGCTCGTTTTCGATTTGTGTGAGACAGAACGCTTTCTATATAATCCTGAACGGTTCTGACATTTAAAAAAGAAACTAATTCTTTATATTCTTCAGAGTAATTCTGCTTTTCAATATCAATAATAAAGCTTCTTAAATCCGACTCGGTGAACTCTATATTGTGGGGTAATATTTTGTATTCTTCGAAGCAAGCTATGACTATTTTTGCCAGCACCCATGAGTGAAATATGCTTATAGCGTTCGAGCTTTCATGAAGGTAGGTTTCTAGTCGCAAATAGTGGTTGAAAGTAACGTAAATTGACAAAGGTTTGGATTTGTCATTTACACAAGAGTAATGAGCAAAGCGCATTTGATGTGTTTTGCCAGTTCCCCTTGGACCTGTAATTAATTTTGCACCAACTTGGATTAACTTCTTTTGAATATTGTCGAAGTGCTTACTAGTTACAGTCCAATCGTTAAGCTTTTCGAACTCTAAATAATCTGCACGTTCTTCAAATTCAGCCTGCTCTAATGCATCTTCAATTGTATTTTGTTCGGACTTATAAACCATCGCGATTCCTAAAATATTTTACTGAGTTAGAAAATATTATTCTTTGAAGTATCCCTTTAACCAAGTTAAGGCGAGCATTTTATCTTTTTCTGGAATAGCTTGTAAAATAGCTATAGTGTTAATTTTACCTGTTTGATCATCCCAAAAGTTCTTTTTAATTACATTATGTCTACCACAAAGTAATTGAAAGTTTTCTAATGTGTGTTCACCCTGATCATTATCAGCATGCGCAGTCTTATGATCAACTTGTAGTTTAACAGTACCACCGCCTATTGGGTCTATATCACCTTCTTTCAGGTTGCAATCAGGATGAGAACAAATGGGGTTAAGCTTAAGTAGATCTGCTTTTATTTTTTTATTGATTGCTTTTCTGCTTTTAGCCGTTTCGCGTTTTTCAGCGTTTGGCATGACATATTCACTAACAGTTAGATCCTTTGTATCTCTCCATGACAATACTGTGTAACCTAAGTCTGTTCTCAATTCAGAAAGTCGCTGGTGCCAATTCTCAGGAACAAGACCTGTATCTGGGTTGGTGGCTACTTGTTGAATTTGCTCTCTAGTTACAATTACTCCCAAATTATCTAAGAAGAACTGCTCAATACGCTTTCTAATACTACCTTGTGTATATTTTTTATTAACTCTGTTTAACCGGCTATACTGCAAAATTTCATTCCTTGATAAAGTAAAATATATCAGGATGTTATCGCGTTGCAATTGATGCGTAAAGAGCTACTTTTTAGTGGGGTTTGTTCTAATTTAAAAGCTCTGAAATGTCAGAGCTTGATTTGCCAGAGAAAGGAGGGCTTTATCTATAAAATAGTATGTACAGAAAATTTGTAATTTGTATCAATATTAGAAATGTGTTTTAGCCTTTTTTCTGTGATGTCTGATATAAGATTAAATCCCATTTTTGCTGCGATATGGGATGGCGCTATAGATTCGTCTTTCTCAACTAAAATGACTTTGCGTTTACCACCGTCGATACAGTTCAAATTATGTGCTGCATGAGCTGTGGTGCCTGTTCCAGCAAAAAAATCCAATATTAACGAACTATCAGAAGTGTGTGAAAACAGAAGGTCTTCGATTAACTCAATGGGCTTCGGGGTTTCAAAGACCTTATCTCCATAAATGTCTTTTATTTGCTTGGTGGCTCTTTCTGTTAAATATCGGTTATCACTCCACAAGCTTCTTATTTTGGTTCTCTTTTCTGCTGTACTATAGTTTTTAACATATATGACACCATTTGGACTAGCGTATAGCTTCCAAGCCTCATTTTTCGCTTTATCTTTACCCCAGAGCCAGCGACGCTCTATCCCTTTGCTATCAAGAGGATATACTTCTTTTAGATTGCCCGTAGTATTTTCTGTAAATACTTTTCCTTCATCATTGTAATATAGTGGGTAAAACATGTTGGGCCGGTCTTCTCGTCTACTAGCGTCACCTTTTTTCCTAAATAAACCATCCACTTTATAGCGCCCATATTCATCTTCTTTATCATATTTTGAAGTGTCATCAGCCATTCCAAGTATTTTGCTTTTGCTAGATTTACCGTATACAAGGACATATTCATGGTTCACCGCTATATTTTTTTTACTACCTTTTCCATTCACGCTTCTGCAAACAACTATATTACCGATAAAATTATCTTCTCCAAAAATAGTATCAAGAAGAATTCTTAGATAAGGCTGTTCATAATCATCAATACTAACAGTGATGATCCCTGTGTCTTTTAAAAGTTCACGCGCCCAAACAAGCCTTGGCAACATAAATGACATCCATGAAGAATGAGAGCCAAATAAGCCGCTCTGCTGACTCACCCTAGTATCATTGTAGATGAATGAATTAGTCGTGTTATAGGGGGGATCTATATAGCAAAAATCAACGTTATTTTGCTGTGATTCATACAGCGATGCCAAGACGTCTATATTGTCACCGCAAAACAGAGTGCAATCTGCTTTTAGATCTAGATCATTGAGATTCTTTATTATTGAGTCAAAATCCAAGTCAAGCTGCATTTCTAAGCCTAGAGATGCTGCTATGTTTGCTATTTTCGAATGTACTACTGAACTCATTTCTTCTCCTCCTTCACGTCCGAGACATTATATCTCGCGATCGCAAATAAAACTAAATTTATAACTAACAAAAGGATGCCAACTAAAAAATTTGCTGCTTAACCTATTGAGTAGCCTTCAATTATTAGATGGTTGTAGATGTTGTAAACGACCCTCAAAGGCTGGACGGTATACATAATTGTTTAAACAGGGTGTAATGCATGTCCATCTATAAACGTAAGAATTCAAGGTTCTACTACTGTGAAATCAATATCAACGGCAAGACGGTAATTCGCAGTACTAAAACTACTAAAAAGTCACTAGCATTGCGCTTTGAGAGTCAACTACGAGAAACGCTGTATAGGCAGCACGTATTAGGTGATAGACCGATTATCACTTTAGCTGAAGCAATACTGGAATACGCAACTAGCAAGAGTGGCTCGGTCAATAAACAAAACCTTGATACACAGATTAGAGCGCTGAATGCTCAACTATCGCGTGTGTATTCACTCCAAGCTGATTTACATGGCTTAAATGGTGGTCACTTAACGAGGTTAGTATCGCTTAGACGCAAAGATGGGGTTACAGAAGGCACTATCAGGTTAATGCTTACCACTTTAAAAGGGGTTGTTAATTGGTCAAAATCAGCCGGTTACTTGCAACCAGAAAATCTCGTAATACCTAAACTACGTGTTAATAATCAACGAACTAGAACCTTGTCTAATCAGGAAGAAGTTCAGCTACTCGAACGATTGAAACTGAACAAAAATCCAGATGACTATGATCTGGTCGTTTTATTGCTGGATACTGCGGCTAGATTAAATGAAATCCAACAATTACACTGGGAATCTGTTGATTTAGAAGCAGCTGAACTTCACTTGTGGCGAACTAAGACAAATACGGCATCTGTTCTGAAACTTACAGAACGCTCATTAAATATTTTAAAACGCCGATATGAATCAAGCTCCCAAAAAGAACTCGTATTCCCATCAAAAATAGGTGGCTTACGCAGAACTACACCTAAATCTATTCAAAACGTATATAAAGAACTTCGTTTGGATGGATTTTGCACTCACTCCATTCGTCATACAACGGCTTCTAAATTAGTAAAAAATGGCATGAGTTTATTTGCAGTTTCTAAACTTTTAGGGCACTCAAATATTTCAATGTCACAGCGCTATTCTCACTTGGAGCAAAATGCTGTAGCAAATCAAGCAGCTGAAATTCTCAATAACAATTAACAACCTAACTTGGCACTGAACAAGGATAAAAGTTTCGCCGAGATCTGGTAAGCCTGTTGAACTCAAACATAAATAGCTATGAAGCTGTATGACTTGGTACGAGTCAATTTAATAGGATTTATGATTATGAGTGTATTTAAAAGAAACGGTGTTGGTAACTACTACATCCAGTTTAACTTTAACGGAAAAACCTACTGTAAAAGTTCAAAAACTTCAAATAAGCGAACAGCGGAACGTATGGAGCGAGAATGGAGAGATGAACTGCATAAGATTGACGAATTAGGAGAGCGACCAAGAATTACATTGCGCGAAGCTCTGAATGGATACCTTGATGAAAAACAAGGTACTGGAAGCCAAAACTATGCATTTACCAACGTCAAAACAGTAACCGAGCGAGTTAATGTTGATGTTTATGTAGACCAGATTCGTGACTCAGATTTAACTAAATTTAAGGTGTCGCGTGAAAAGGAAGGTATAGCACCACAAACTATTAAACATAATTTTCAGGCCATTAGAAGTGCTGTAAATTGGGCTAAAGAGCATGGTTACAGTGTGAAAGAAGTATCGTTCCCTAAAATTAAGTTACCTAAGCATCGCTTACGTTACTTATCCCACGAAGAAGAAGCAAGGTTGCTTACCGAATTAGATCCTAAGCGTAAACGCCCGTTTCGCCCCGATTATGAGTACAGAACTGCGGAAGAAAACCGTCGATATCAAGATAATTACGATTTGGTTGTCTGCCTTCTTGATACTGGAGCGCGATACTCAGAAATTGCTGCTATTAAGTGGGATTCAATAAATATTAAAGAAAGTACATTGAACTTATGGCGACCAAAGGTCAGGAACGAATCTATTATCTACATGACAAACCGAGTTAAAGAAATTTTTAAACGTCGATTCGAAAATCGGTTGTCTGAAGAATTTGTATTTACGAACTCAAAAGGTCAACCAAGAGGTTATCAAGCCAAGGGTATTAGAGCTGCGATCAAACGTGCTGGCATTGAAAATTTTAAAATTCACGATTTGCGTCACACCTGTGCAAGTCGCTTGGTTCAAGCCGGTCTAAATTTGTATGAGGTAAAAGAAGTGCTAGGTCACACAGATATCAAGACAACGCAAATCTACGCCCACCTAGAACGAAAAGATATTACAGCCAAAGCACGTGATATTTTGGAACGATTACAACCAATTGGAGGTAACCATGTTGCTTAACGATGTTTTACATGAATCATCCGTTGGCTGGTGGAATAAAGCGCTGTATATACTTGATAAATTGTTTGGTTTTGAATCTGACGGTAATTCTAAACTGAAGCGGGTTAAACAATTGTTCGATCAGAAATCGGGAGAACATGTTATTTACTTGGAATATCGTGTTAAAGCCTCAAATCAATCGCCGATTCAAACAACTTTAACTCGTAAACCCAAAGTGAAAGCTGACAAAAAGGCTAAGGGTTCAAAGTAACATTTGAACCCCATTACCCCAACAATATAAATGTCCATTTGCCAAACGAGTATTACCTGAAGCTTTACAGTACCAGCCAAGTAATACACCGTCCGTTCTTCTTGCTTCAATACGATTGCCAACATCAGTAATTCGCCCAATCAGTTGACCACTTGGTAGCCGTATTTGCTTTTCTATCATCAGTTCCACCTCGCAAATTGATAAATTTATCATCAGCAAGACTTGGTTAATTTTCAACTGTTGTCTGATTTCCTGTGCCTTGTAGATACTGAAATAAAAATTTATTGAAGATAGTTATGGTCAAAACAAAGAAAGACTTACCTGAAACCAAGATGGATAAAGCCACTCAAGTTTACTTAAAAATGAAGCTTCAGGATGGTATCAAGCGGAAAGATATTATTGCTGCATTTATAAGCACCTGTGGTTTAACCCCAGCAGGTGCGTCAACGTATTACCAAAAGATCAAGAAGAAACAAGCCCACAGGAATTATTAAGAATATGTTGGTTGTATCCAACCAACAGGTGTACGTGAGTTGTTCCAACTCCCATCACCGCGACCTCTGGGGCATACTTCATATACTCCACACAAAGCGAGTTTTAACTAAAAAACCTCACTACTAAAAAATTAATTAATAAAAAAACAAAATACTGGAGTATATACAGTATATGGATTTAAGATCATGCAGCTGCTATTCATCCCGTATTAAATGCAAGCAGATTTAATCAATCGGATCAATCAACTAAGCATTTCCAACACCACCAGTTATAGGAGCTGAAACTTGTATTCACTGCAACACATCATCGATAAAACCACCACCTTAGAGCAAATCAAGCAAGCTTTATTAACTAATCAACGGGATCACTTTATTCCGTTAATTGACGATGCGTTATCTATTATTTTTGGTGATGAAGAACCGGATTCTGAAACCTTGGAAATGTTGTTTGAGCAATTAGAAGGGATTAAGAACCTTGGTTTTGATGATGACCGAATGAATGACGAATACTACCAAACGAAAGCTATGGAACTTGGTGGCTTAAGTTGCGGATTAAAGGCTTATATTGACACCAACCAACCTGTTATAGAAAGCACTCATTTAGCCATCTACGTATTAATCCAATGCATTGAAGTGCTAAACCTATCAGCTACCGACAACGCGCTGATACTTAATTTATACAAACAAGCAATAGAAGCTCTCACAATTGCTCGTTACGCTACTGCCTATCTAGACTTATGTGGCGATCATTATGTGGAAATACACCGCGATCGCCTTAAAAAAGAACATAACATTAGCTTAAGTAACCGAGTTAAAGCCCGAGCAAAACAACAGAAAGATTTAGCAAAGAGAGAAAAATATGCAGACAAAGTCTATGAAATAGCACTTAAGGTTTGGAGTATAGAAGCATATGTTCCAGTGGGGGCTTTGGCTGAAGAAATTAACAATCAAGTTTATGTAAATAGTGACGCAGCTAACAAAGGTTATTTAAAAATGGATGACAGCAAACTTAAACAGTATTTTAAAAACCAACCCGAAACACCGTCAACTGCAATATTGAAAGGCCCTCCCAGTAACAAACGAACTCATAAACAATATGAAGGATTACATTTTATCGATTTCGTTCCGCTGCTTGTTAAAGAAAACTTAGTACCTCTAGATTAACTCTTCATAAAAATAAGTATCCGAGCTGCCCACCTAACAATGGGCAGTCACACTACTTGTCATTTTTCAAATCTCTAAGATGTGTCCCTGTCGAAAGCAAACAACGTTATCTAAGGAGATACAAAATGACGACACAATCTACACTAAACACTGACCCTACCAACATTAACGCCGTAAGCAATTTCTTTGAGCAATCAGAAGCCGCTTATGAAGCTATGGTGTCAATTGTTGGCGAACCGCTACGTCAAATACTTGAACCGTATTGGTTAACCGCTAACCCTGACACCAATAAGCTAAGGTTAAAGTTAACTTCCGCGCCCATTTCGTTAGAAATGACATTCTGGGAGTGGATAGCATTAATCCTAGAGCCTCAGCTAAATGGCGAGTTTGAAGGGCTTCAAGTCATCGATACTTACTTTCAAGGTCAGAAGTTGTATGACTTAAGCCACTTAGATTCTACTGAGTTAACCAGCATTGTCCTATGTTATCAGCTCGACGAAGACGGTGAGCGCATAGAAGGTGCTAACGATCTGGAAATCAGTGTCTACTGGCATAAAGACATGACGCAAACCAATGATGTGCTGTTAATCGAAAAGCTTTTTACCGACATGGTGAAGCGTGACTTTACGATTGAACATTTAGACCACTACCTAGCGTTAATTGGCAATCCAGACGAATAACGCTCCAGCGTACCGTTTAACAAACTTAATCCGTAATAAAAACCGCGCAGCTGCTCTGAAATCGAGTAAGGGACAGCTGCGCCTAGAAACCGCCGATTTAGGCAAACTTAACCGCTTAATTACGTTAATTAGGCACAAAGTCAACAAGAGGGTAATCACCATGACTTTTAATAAAGCAAAACTAGTAGCCGCCATCGAAGCAGGTATCAACCAAGACGCGAACCAAGTTGAGGTTGAAGCCGCTACTGCCGACATAACTAGCGACGAAAGGCCGCTAACCTTAGAGGAAGTTAAAGACCGTATGACCAGCTTCAACGACGCTGAGCGACCTGTAAAAATTCGCAACGTTGAGTACTTCGAAGCTCTTTCGAAAAACAACAACCCCTACGTAAAAATACGTTGGCAGAGTATGTACCTTGATACTAAATCGTCCGAGTGGCGAGATAAAAAAGGTGTCATTTTTGATGGTCAAGGCAAGTTGGTACATGACTACCTTGTAGAGTTTGGTATCAATGAAGAAGACACCTACATAGTCCGTAGTAAAAAGGTGAAGGGCAATGATGGCAGGGAATTCAGCCAATGGATTAGCTTCTGTCATATTGATGCGTACGACGAGGTTGCGTAATGGCTCAGATAACGAAGCATACTCAGGAACGTCTACACACATTAAAGCGTGATGACACTGATAGCTTGTTAATTGCAAAACGAGAGTGTGCCAGAAAAGGCATTCCTTGGGACGAGGCGCTCGATTGCATACCTAAAGCGATTTATGATTCGTTATCTCCCGCTCAGCTAGCAATAGCTGAGTCGGGACTCGAGTCCAGTGTTATATCTCCCGAGTTAAATAGCGACAACCCTATCTCGATGCACTATGCGGCGAGCTATTTTCTATCCAACTTCAAACAAAGCGAAGTCAATGGGCAACTAGTTACTTATGAAGTTATTTCAGAGCAAGATAAGACCTTGCAACCTATCTTAGAAAAGGAAATTGATAAAATACTTGCGCGTGAAATATCGACTCGTTGGTTACAGGAGTTAGGTGTTCCACTACCACCACGCAAAGCTAATGAATTGGTTAAGTATTGGCTCAATCATACCGAGTTAGTTGCCGAGCCAGTTATCATGGGGTTGCCTGGTGATGATAATTGGTGTCTGCATCGCAGCAAATACTTTCCAGACCCAAACGTGGAATTCCCCACATGGCAGCGAATACTTGACAGAATGAGCGACCCAATTGCTTTTGCCGCATGGCAGTACGGTGTCTACACTGGCAACTATCAAGGGCGACAAATGTTATGGATGCATGGCGAAAATGGCGAAGAAGGAAAATCGGCAATTGCCCGTATTATTGGGCAAGAACTCTATGGGCCTGCTCACAACGCCATATCCAACGCATCGATAAACTCGAATGAAAAGCGGTTTCTAAATAGTCATTTTGAACATGCAGCGTTAGTGATTTATCCCGATGCTAGCAACCGCAAGTGCTTGTCTAGCGAAGAATTTAAAACACTGGCAAGTGCAGGATCTGATCCTGTACTGATAGAGCGTAAAGGCAAGCAGGCTTACACTGCTTACTTAAATGCCAGAATGTGGATATGCTCAAATTTCTCACCAGAAGTCACTAGTGATAATTTCATGACCAGTCGTCTATTGTATATAAGCATTTCGCCTATGGTGGACGAAAAACCTGACCCAACAGTGAAGGAAAGGTTGAAGGCGGAGTTATCAGGCTTTTTAGCTTATGCAGAGCAATGTTACGAAGAACGTTGTCCTGACAACTACCGCATACAAACTGATACAGATAATGATGTAAAAGCACTGACAGAGCAGTACTTTGAACACTTTGATATTATTTTCAGTAAACACTGGCAAGTAGACGAACAATCAGAAGTTGCAGCTTCAATTATTAAAGAAAAATTGAAAGTAGAAGGACTACAAAGTAAGCCTCAGTATGATCAGTTTGTTGATTGGTTGGTTAATCGAAAAGGAGCAAGGTGGAAAAAACGCTCTGAAGAGAATGGCCGTATTTTCTACGCAGGCATTGCGCCAGCCGAAGGTAGGCGGCTTAGCCTCGATGAAGTAATGACAATGGAGTCGTGATATGGATATCCTCTCCGTTTCTATCCGAAGCGATATAAGCAGCAATGGCTACCAGTTAGAATATTGCTGCGGTATATCACCAATGGTAAATCAGGTAAGTGTCTATTGCCGATCAGGTAGTGAGTTAGAGATAAGACTTACAAAATTACAGCAACAGCACCCTACAGCTATATGGTTAACTTCTGATTTAACTGCTTTAGTCAAAACTGCATTAGAAACAGGCTTTCAATTGACCCAAGTGCCTTTGATTGACTTAACCGCTGAAGCCAAAATGTTGATGCTAACGCATCCAAAGTATCAATCAGCAGACCTCAGTATAGAAAACGCGTATTACGTTTTTAATGTGAAATTAGAGACAAGCCATAGCCATAGACAAACAATCCTCTTTAAGCGAGTTTTAGATCTGTTAAATGCAAGGCTACAGGATTCAATAAGAACTAATGCCATTATTCAACAAATGGTCATTCGAGGTGAGTATATAAAGGCCATCGTTAAACTGGATAAACAAGGGGCTGGCTTTCCAATAGATCAAGATAAACTCAATGACTGGTTCGTAAACCAAGCGGATACCATTGATAGAATTCAGCAGAAAGTAAATGATGTATATGGTGAGATTTATGTAACGACCTCTGACAAAAAAGGCCGAAAACTGAGCCATGAGAGGCTAAAGTTATTAGCTAATATTAACAATATACCATGGAAAACGTGGGGTAATGGCAGTTATTTAAACTTAGATAAGAGCTACTTAAAAGAATTGGCAAATCACCACCCAGGTTTAACCATGTTTTATCACTCGATTACTTTCATCAACGCTATTAATTCAAGCGATTTAAGACATCTAAGCAACGATGGATATATCAAACCAAGCTTGTTTTTGATGAGTCAGAAAACAGGTCGTAACAGCCCTAAACCATCGGAAGGATACTTGTTAAATGCAGGGGCTTGGATACGCTCTCTTATCACTCCAAAACCTGAACACTGCGTTATTGCAATTGACTGGTGCCAGCAAGAAATTGGTATTGCTGCGGTGTTATCGGGTGATCAGAAATTGATGCAGGCATACAACACAGTAGATGGCGATGTGTATATTGCTTTAGCAAAGCAAGCGGGTTTTGCTCCACCTAGTGCTACAAAATATACTCACCCTGAAGTACGACAAATATTTAAAACTGTACAAATCGGATTAGGGTATGGCAAAACAGTCTGGTCATTAGCAAAAGATAGGCCTTGTTGATCAAATACAGCTCTCTAACAAACTCACTTAACTTACTGATATTTAGGCAGACCAAGGGTGTTGATCTTATTTAGCGCCTTCACTTTGATCATCGCTTCAACCAGCTGGCGATTGTAATCACGCGCATTTAGCTTAGCCCCCATCAACTGTTTAAAACGGTACATCGCTGTTTCTGCTAATGAGCGCACATGATATCCACTGAGCTTTTTCCATTGTGCGATTCCTAACTTATTGCACAACATGACAGCCTCATTGCGTGGATGCTTATCAGTCCACAGCCGTGCATTCTCTCTCGGCGGGATAGCAGGTATCGCGCCTTTTTCAGTAATTTCTGCATAGCAGCGGCGGCTATCATAAGCACCATCAGCGCTCACTCTATCTATACGCCGGCGTAATGGTCTTATCAAATCTTGGAGGGTCTCGCCGTCGGTGACGTTACTGAGCGTCATTTGCGCCCCCACAATATCATGCGTGTTGGCATCCACCGCAAGGTGCAGTTTTCGCCACTTTTTTCTTGCCTTTACGTGGTGCTTCTGTGCATGCCATTCACCTTCGCCAAACACCTTAAGTCCTGTGCTATCAACTACAATATCTACAAATCCAGTGGTGCGGACTTTACTGCGAAATTTAATATTCAACTCAGCACTGCGCTTACACAGACAACTGTAGGTTGGGGCTTCAAGCGGAAGCTTCATCAAAGATAATACCGATTGTGTGAACCCTTGTAGTGCCCTGAACGACAAGCCAAAGACAGCTTTGAGTGTTAAGCAAGTTTCAATAGCAAGATCAGAGAAATGATTAGAGCGGCCACGCCCACCGTGAGTACATTCGTTATACCAATGACGCGTTGCTTTTTCGTCAAACCAGAAGCGAATATTACCGCGGTTAACGAGGGCTTGATTATAGTGAGACCAGTTTGTGATTTTGCTCATTGTTGTTGCACGGGCTAGTAGGATATAGATGATCTGATCACAGGCTGGCAAGATAGTTCAAACTTTTAGGAAACAACGCCCAAAAGATATTAAAGCTAATTCAAGCAACCTATCGATGGCACAAGCTTATAACAAAGCACAGCAAATTCACGATTGGCATAAGGAAACATTCTCAGCCTACTGGCAATGGATAAACGCTGGCATCAACCGAGCCCGAGAGCAAAAATTTATGCAATCACAGGATGGTTGGACTTACTTTGTTGACGATAAGATAAAAGATACGCAACTTCTTAATTTTCCAATGCAATCGAATGGCGCAGCATTAATGCGCTTAGCTATCATAGAGTTAGCTAAGTACCATGACATTGACTTTATCTGCACACAGCATGATGCAATTTATGTTAATGCAACTGTTACGGAGCAATCGCAGGTAATAGAGAAAATTCAGACGGCAATGGATTTTGCCTGCAATGAGTTATTTGAAGGTAAACTTTTATTACGGACAGAAGTCAGTATTTACCATGAAAATAACCCGTTAATACAATGTAGGGATATACCAGATATACTCCATCAAATTTAGATTTTTGATAAAAACCTGATTGTTTCTAGCCGTATTTTAAAAACTAAAGAACACTTGAGTATATCTGGTATTAAACCTGAACCAGTTGGTTCAAGGCTTCTCTTTACTGGGCACTACCGTGGGATCCGTACGCGGATATTCTTTGATATGAACACTAGGTACTTACTGTGTCTTGTTAAAAAAATCAACGGATCTGGATATCCTTTCAGGTGAAATAAACTCTGCACCAAATTATTCGGGTTCAGGCTATGCAGGTGGGCTTTCTATGAGCTTTTGAGGTTTTTTACTGCTTGCTCAATTTTTGAATGCAGCGAATTGAGTTGGTCGTCATCCAATAGCTCAATACCAGCAATGTTTTCCAAAATAAGACCAATATGCTCACTAGTATCATCGTTAAGATTACCTGATTCAATCAACATTTCGGCTATCTGGTTGATCTGATTGTTCGTTAGCATGATGTCTCCTTATTGATACCATATAACCTTCCTGTGGTTTCGATCTTGAGACAACGATATTCTGGTGTTTTGTCGGATGCCGACATGAGCGTGTCGGTTAAGTGTATGAGACCGAGCAAGAAATAAAGTATGATTTGCTTATCATTATAATAATTCTAAAAACTTAACTTGATTATGGCGTTACTACGGACGGTTTTACTTTTTATATTCATCTATTCGGCATCATCAGCCGCGCAATTTTTACCGAACCCTAACTACACCAGCTATACCATTGAAGATGGTTTATCAAATAGTATGGTATACACCATTGCTCAAGATGGTGATGGTTATATGTGGTTTGGGACTGAGGATGGACTGAACCGTTTTGATGGCCAGAATTTCAAGGTATACCGCTATGATCCGACAGATGCAAATAGCTTGGTGGGAAATAGTATTAATCAAGTTTATCTGGCACCTGACAATTCTCTATGGATAGCGACCCATAATGGGATCAGCCAATACCATAAAGAGTCAGATAGTTTTACCAGCTATGATAGTTCAAAAGGTCTGTCTCACAACAATATTCAATCAGTACTGAAAGTAGGTAATGAGCTATGGTTAGGCACAGATAATGGGTTAAATGTAGTTAACATAACTACGCAAGAGGTATCGACTTTTCCTGTCAGTGATAATGGTAATGGAACCAATCATAAATCAATTCGTTCATTGGCAAGACAAGGTAATTATATTTGGATTGCGACTTGGGGTGGCGGTTTAAATCGCTATGACCTTACGTTAAAACGCTTTGATTACTTCCATCATGATTCGAATGATGATCGCAGCCTGAGTTCTGATACAGTCTATACATTGTTTAATACGACTGAGAACGAAATTTGGATTGGCACTGTACTTGGTGGCTTAAGCCGATTTAAAGCAGATTGTGAGTGCTTTGAACGATTTAACCCAAATCCAGAGTACCAGCAGTTGACTGTACCTAACTTGGTTGAAGACGCAGATTCGTTGTGGATTGCAACTAATAATGGTCTGAGTCAATTTTCATTTGAAACTCAAAATTTCAGCAATTACCCAATGCTTAAACCTTATGAGCTTGGAAATATCACCCGCGATGTCCGCTCAGTATTTATAAGTCGAGATGGCACCATTTGGCTAGGCAGTTTTCAAGGAGGTGTGATAGCCATTCCTGCTAATGGCTTTGCAATTCAAACCTATCAGTATTCAGAACAGGCTCCAAATAGCCTTAAATCCGACGATATAAATTCATTAACGCTCAACAATGGTTATCTCTGGACTGGCGCTGTTGGTGGCTTATATCGCTACCCAATTTCAGATGATGGTAGGTTGGGTAAAGCAGAGTTAGTGCTTGATACCTTTACCCTAAAAATAGAACCATCTAAAGACGGCAGTTTTTGGTTGGCGACAAACAATGGCTTGTATCACCTTGATGCCGCATTGAATACGATCTCACACAATGACCATTCCAAATTAATACCTGATATTGCAGGGGAAGGTGCAGTTTTAGATGTAGTTGAAACTACACAAGGCCAGATCTTTGTAGCGAATTGGCGTGGTGGATTAACAACGCTGGTGGATGAATATCAGGGTGATTTTAAGCAAGTGGGTGTTAGTGGCAATGCACGGGGTATCAAAGCAAACTCCAATATTTATACACTTGCAGAATACCAGAGTAACCAACTTTGGATTGGTACGATGGACGGAGTAAATCGTTATGATATTGAAAGTGATGTAATTCACCACTACCCACTACAATTAAGCGATAACCAACCCCAAGTTACTGTGTACTATCTGTATGTCGATGGTGCAGAGCTATACCTTGGCACCAGCAACGGAGTTTATCAATATCAATCATCATCAGATACGTTTAAGCACTATCCGTTACCGCTAAAAAGTCACTACATTCAGGCTATAACAAAGGAGTCGCAAAACATCTTTTGGTTATCGACGTTTAATGGTCTGTATCGTTGGAATAAATCAACGAATCAACTAAAAGCATTCTTTAAACATGATGGCTTGCAAAGTAGTGAGTTTAATACCAAAGGTGTTGCAACTGGCGTCGATGGAAGCCTTTATTTTTCAGGTATTGATGGTGTTTCAAAAATTATTCCCGAGAGATTAATACAAGGTGATTCTGCTGCTAGTTTGAGATGGATTACACCCGATAGCAAAACATTAGTTAGCGCTCCCCTTAGTTTAGAGTTCATGGCGTCAACAGACACGATTGCACTTGAGTACTTCGTTGATGATTTCTTTCAACCCAAACAACGCCAATTTAGGTATCGTTTAAATGAAGGTAAGTGGATTAATAATGGTAATGCTAGCAGTATTCAACTCAGTGGTTTAGCAAAAGGCTTGTATCGCATTGAACTCCAATATTCACACGATGGAATAGAATGGAATAATGCACAAAGTGACGTAAACATCTTGGTAAGCCCACCTTATTACCAATCAGATATCGCACTAACCTTATATTTCTTATTATTGATATTCACGGGCTATGGTTATTACCTGTATCGAACAAGCTTTCTATTAAGGCAAAAAGCACAACTGCAGAAAACAGTAGATGAAAAAACGGCTGAGCTAGCATCTACGTTGGAGCAAAAAAATCAGCTGTTTGCCAATATATCTCATGAGCTTAGAACTCCTATTACTTTAATCAATGCACCAATTGAACAATTAGCTCAACAACCTAATTTAACTGAGCAGCAGCAAAAGCTTATTCATTTGGCTAAGAATAATGGCAAGCGATTGTTTGGCTTGGTTGAGCGGATATTGCACCTTAGTAAAGTTGAACAAAAAGAAAAGCAAGTTGAGCCTATTAATATTGATGACTTACTTATACGTTATGTGATTGCCTTTGAGCCTTTGATGCAGCAAAAAGAGATTGAATTACATCAACATCTTAATAGCAACGCAATCATAGAAGCAGATAAAGAAGATCTGGTTTCGATACTTGAAAACCTACTTTCCAACGCATTGAAATACACAAGTGCTGAAGGTTGGGTAAAACTCGATTCAACGTTGGTCGATGGTAAATATCAGCTCATTGTTGAGAATCAACACTCAGGATTAGCAAATGAGCAAGCAAACAAAATATTCGATCGATTCGAACGATTAGGTCAATCCGATTCTGAACAAGGGTTTGGTTTGGGTTTATCGCTGGTACGAGATATATGTAGCCAAAATGGTTGGAATATAAACTGCTTAAGTAAAACTGGTTCAGTTGCTTTTAGTTTAATCATTAATGATTTTTGCATAGAAAGCAACCAAGAGTCTCCTGCTCAAAGGCAAATAATAGAGCTTGGTGCTAGTAAGGCACCATCTAGCAATCAAGAACAACAATCACTGCTGATTGTAGAAGACAATGATGAATTACGAGGTTTCTTGGTCGATTTACTATCAAGCGATTATAAAACATTCAACGCAGCCAATGGTTCAAAAGGGTTAGAGCTCGCCATTGAACACATTCCAGATTTGATAATCTCAGATGTCATGATGCCAGAAAAGGATGGTTTCTCGTTAGTTAAAGCCCTTACTGAGCATGATAATACCAGTCATATTCCTGCCATTATATTAACAGCCAAAGCGGATGAAGAAAGCGAATTAAAAGGGCTCGAATTGGGGGCGGTGGACTACATAGCAAAACCTTTTGAAGCTCGGCAATTGCTCCTAAAAGTTAAAAATACACTGGAGCGCCAAAAGCTAAGATTTAAAACTCAGCAAAATCCAGGCGACCCCATTGAAAGCATTGTTAGTGAACGCGATCAAAAATTCATTGAGCGTTTAAATCAACTAGTCGAGAAGAACTATGCGGACAATGAGTTCAGTGTCGAAAAGCTAGTTGACTCAATTGCCATGAGTGAAAGGCAGTTACAACGAAAGCTAAAGGCACTATTCAACCAAACGCCAGCCGAGTACATTCGAAATTACCGATTGCTAAAAGCAAAGGAATTGTTAATTGAAGGTAAATCTATTTCACTGACTTCCGATTTAGTGGGCTTTAATTCTTCCAGTTATTTTAGCCGAAGTTTTAAGACGGCTTTCGGGCAGTCGCCAAAAGAGTTTATAACTCAGTCACCTAAGTAAAATACATAGCTGATATTGTAAAAAAGTCGGCTATGTTCACCTATCTGTCGGATTCGTTCACCTCCAATTGATTGAATTTACTTACCTTTATTGTTGTTTCCTTTTCACTTGGGTGAAGGGAAGCTTAATTAAAAATACAATCAAAGGATATGTAATGAGTTTAGGTTATTGCCCCGAATGTAATGCTGAAATTTCTTCCAGAGCAACACGATGCCCTAAGTGTGGTTATGCAGGAGAGCCAAATATTTTATCCAGATTATTTACTATTGCCGCTTTTTGCCTTGGTGCATACGGAATAGTTAATTGGTTAATGTTGCAATAGAAGGAATAAAGAAAATGTCAAAGACTTTAAAAATTGTGTTAGGCGTAATATTTACTCTTACTGCAATCATTTACTTGGTAAACATTGGGGCTAAATCTTTTGAGGATGCAAATTCAATAGGTAGATTAATCAGCCACCTAGTTATTGGTGTTTTAGTTGGTGGCTTGATTGTATTCGGCTTACTACAAGCAGAGTCACAACAGCATATAGCAGCTAACAGGTGGGTGACTTTAAAACTTAATGATCATTTTAATGCGATATTTATTACAGGTATCGTTTCAATACTGGCTGTAGTCATTTCAAAGTCAGCGCATGAAGTAACAAAGTCCTCTTGGTATTTAGCAAACGAAATATCAAACAATGGAGTAGCAATATGTGATGAATATAAATCATCGGCTCAAGTCGAAAAGTCGAATGATAAATGGCCTTGTTGATCAAATGCAGCTCTCTAATAAACTCACTTAACTTACTGATATTTAGGCAGACCAAGGGTGTTGATCTTATTTAGCGCCTTCACTTTGATCATCGCTTCAACCAGTTGGCGATTGTAATCACGCGCATTTAGCTTAGCCCCCATCAACTGTTTAAAACGGTACATCGCTGTTTCTGCTAATGAGCGCACATGATATCCACTGAGCTTTTTCCATTGTGCGATTCCTAACTTATTGCACAACATGACAGCCTCATTGCGTGGATGCTTATCAGTCCACAGCCGTGCATTCTCTCTCGGCGGGATAACAGGTATCGCGCCTTTTTCAGTTATTTCTGCATAGCAGCGGCGGCTATCATAAGCACCATCAGCGCTCACTCTATCTATACGCCGACGTAATGGTCTTATCAAATCTTGGAGGGTCTCGCCGTCGGTGACGTTACTGAGCGTCATTTGCGCCCCCACAATATCATGCGTGTTGGCATCCACCGCAAGGTGCAGTTTTCGCCACTTTTTTCTTGCCTTTACGTGGTGCTTCTGTGCATGCCATTCACCTTCGCCAAACACCTTAAGTCCTGTGCTATCAACTACAATATCTACAAATCCAGTGGTGCGGACTTTACTGCGAAATTTAATATTCAACTCAGCACTGCGCTTACACAGACAACTGTAGGTTGGGGCTTCAAGCGGAAGCTTCATCAAAGATAATACCGATTGTGTGAACCCTTGTAGTGCCCTGAACGACAAGCCAAAGACAGCTTTGAGTGTTAAGCAAGTTTCAATAGCAAGATCAGAGAAATGATTAGAGCGGCCACGCCCGCCGTGAGTACATTCGTTATACCAATGACGCGTTGCTTTTTCGTCAAACCAGAAGCGAATATTACCGCGGTTAACGAGGGCTTGATTATAGTGAGACCAGTTTGTGATTTTGCTCATTGTTGTTGCACGGGCTAGTAGGATATAGATGATCTGATCACAGGCTGGCAAGATAGTTCAAACTTTTAGGAAACAACGCCATGATAAATTAATAAAGTCAGCTAGAACGCATTTTTCTAGCACAGAAATATTTCTAATGGCTTGTGATGCTGCTGTTGGTGAAAATAAAGAGCATGAGCCGTACACTCTAAAAATTGCGTTAACATATGTAGAGCAAGACAACCCTATAGGAGCAAGCACGTCACTTATTTTATTGAAAGATAGTGATAGCCAGAGGCAGGTTATTAAAAAGCTCGTACAATATGGCTATTTTGACACGGCGGCTGAAGTAGCTATTAATTTAGATAAAAAGGAACTTGTGTTTCTTGTGTCTAAGTACGAAGTGAAGCAAGAAAACTCTTATTCAACATTAACAAGGTATTTAGCTAATTCCGCTGACATTTCATCTTTGGATAAGTTAAAAGTTTATATAGAATTTTTTGAGGTATTAGGGAAATACGATCTTATTGTTGATACTTACAAAGCTGTTATCGAAGAAAGCTCTTATGATAATGAAATTTTATCTTACGCTAGTTTAGAGCTTGGAAAGCTATATTATTATTCTCCGCATATAAAAACTGAAATTGATAATGCACAGAAGCTTTTCAAAAGAGCAGCAGAATATGGAAGTGATGAAGCGAAATATTATTTAGCTAGAATATACTTGTATGAGAGAAATGATAATTCTGAAGCATTAAAACTTGTAAATGAGCTTCATAGCTCAGGCAATGCATCGGGCACGTATTTACTTGGCAGAATGACAACCAACGGATGGGGAGTTACGAAGAATGAAGCCAACGGTGTAGAACTCATTAAATTAGCTGTTCAACAAGGATTCACACCTGCATTTGCACAATTAGGCTGGCACTATATGAATGGTGTAGGAGTTGGCCAAGATTACGAAGCAGCAAGGGAATTGTTGGAAAAAGCAGCTAATACTAATGGGTTAGAAACTAGGTACGCTCAGTTTAATTTAGGTTGGATGTTTTACAATGGCATGGGCTTAACTAAGGACTACCAAAAAGCAGCCTCTTGGTTTAAGCGTTCTGAAAGCAGCGGCTTCAAGGATGCTTCCGCGATGCTAGGGAAAATATATGAAGAAGGTGGTTTGGGAGTTGATAAAAATATTGAGTTAGCTTTGAATTATTACCGCGAATCAGATAAAAGATGGGATGATGTAAGAAGACTATCAACCCTTGTCGAGAAAGAAAAAATTGAAAATGGAAAAGGTTATGTAGAACAAGGTGCATTTTTCTGTCCAGATACCCAATCAGCGCTTAGAGCAAAGGCATTGGACAATGCTTCCGATTATAACCCTTACGCAAGAACGAAAATCGGTGACTATTGTATTTTTAATACAAGAGGAAAGTTCTACTTAAAACAAGTAACTGCTATAAATTCAGATTTTGTTTATTTCCAAGACCTAGGCCGTCAATTAGTTGCATTAAGAAGAAGTGTAAAACTTGATGAAAGTTAATCTTATCTTCAAGGTCTTAATAGTGTTTTCAGGCCTATTAAATGTAGCATCCTGCACGTATCTTAAAGGACAGCAATGCAATTTATCACAAGACCTTTTATTAAAAGTTAGTCAGTATAATAGAGGTTCAATTAACGGTGGTTACGATGAAAATCACGACGGGGCAATCGATCATATCGAAGCATTTTCTAGCTGGGACTTTTCTCAGCTAGAACGTGTTTTACATTCAGGTGTTGAGCATAAAGAGTACTTTTGGGTAAACATTGATACATGCTATCAATTTCACGTAACGGCTAGCGATTTTTATGAAAACAAAACGATGCCTGTACTGTATCAAACCTGCCGTGACTTTTCCTACGCGGTTTATTCTCCCAATAAAGAATTAATTGGCAACGATACTGGAACTGGATGCCGCCACTTCACTAATCAGAAATGGGAAATTATGTAATTTGTCGGATATGTAAATCCTCTTGTCGGCCCCGTACAAATGCTCCAAGTGATTTCATTTAATACTTCAATGAAATAAAATAACGGCTAAATACAGCTATAAGCAATTGATTCATTGGAGTAACATGAAAACAACAACTACAGCAGGTGGAAGGTCTAAATTTAGTTATACAGGCTCATTAGCAGATGGATTTAAGCTGATGTTCCCATCAAAGCCAATATTAATAAAATCAGAAATTATCAATAGTTTGCTTTCAGCTTTTAAGGGGCAAAGTGTCCTTGGTGGGTTTCACGCGACTAAATCACCTGAAGGGAGTGTTGGTCACTATATTTCAACATATCAATCCAACACTATGAAAAGTAGCCTAAGCCCAGTATATGGAAGCCATATTATTGGCATTTTAAGAGATTTAGAGTTAGTTAGCGTAAGCAAAGAAAAATACAGTATAGTTGTTAAATTTTCAGACTAACGAGCAGCTTAAACTCCCGCTTGAAGTTCTACTCAACGGCACTCCAGCCATGTAATTCGTCGGTAATGTACAAGTAATTGTCGGTGGAGTTAACACTTAAAGTTATTTTATTTCATATGGTTAAGCCTATGTTTTCTTTCTTGCCAACTGGTTAGAAGCTAACTGGGTATTAACCTTAAAAGGAAATAAAAATGATAAGATGTACGCACTCATTATCAGCTATTGCAATAGCACTAACCTCTGTATTATCGCTCAATGCGAACGCTACAAGTGTGCATGGTTACTTTCACGGCAATGAAGGCATTGCACACATAAAAAATGAGCTTTCCGTTCCACTCCTTCCTACACCATTAACAGCAAGAGCACCACAAAAGCTAGCTTTCGCGAAAGCGCAATCAAAAACGATTTCGATGAATTCTGCATCAAGTGATCAAATTATTCCTGAAACTTGTGAGCCAAGTGAATTTGCTTCTTACTCGGGTAATGATTTTGTTGAATACGTATCTAATGCATATTTAAAACATGAAGTGTCTGCTGGTTACGATTGTTTTCGTTCAATAGCGGTGAAGTTTGATGAAGATACAACTGTGTTTAGTGAAGAAAATATCAATAACGTGGCAGATGCCATCGTTTCTGAAATCAACTCAGGTGATTACATTCCTGAACGTATTTTCGGCAAGCTGTTTTACCTTCGCGTCATGTATTACAACTATATGGTTCAAGGTGGATCGCATTCGGTTCCGGTAGATGAATCAAAAATTAAAGCAGCTTTTGATGTCATCATGGCTAATTACGATGGCAGTACTGTTGATGAAACTCATCAAATCACTATTGCTGAGTTATTCATTGCTTTAGGGTCGTACTACTCCCATTTTGATTTTATGGAAGTAGATGATGGCGGTACACGCTTAGCTAAGTGGTCAAGCATAGTACCTGATATGAAAAGCCGCTTATCGATAATTCAGGATAAATTCACCGCTCCTGGCGAAGAAAATCAATATGGACTGTATCGCGCGGCTAATAGCATTATCAACGAATACAACCGCATGGTGCGCTATTTTGTCGGTGAAGATGTGTATGATGATGCTGAAATGCCTAATATCTTGGCGCAATACATTTACAACATAAATGTAGATGACCCAGTACCTTCTAATGCAATACACGCACTACTTGCTATGGCTGAGATAGGGATTACCAATGAGATTGTTACAGCCGTTCAAGAAGTACTGGATGCAACGAGTAAGTTTAGTCAGCCACATGTCGCATTATTGCGTTCAATATCAAATTCTGGCTTGGATTGCACAGTGTTTGAGCGTGACTCCCTTCTGTGCGTTACGGATGAATTAATAGAAGAAATGCGAGACTTTGCGTTACCTTCAGAGTTTACTTTTGGTGATATTACCTTCAAAACCAAATTGTCTGAAGAACGTGCTCGCCACATATACAACTCCCTGCAAGCCACTCGTTCATTGTTTTTCCGTAATACTGGCATCACTGATGCGGTACAAGATGACCCTAATGAAAAATCCACTTTTGTGATTTATGGATCGCCAGAAGATTATCAAACCTTCCAAGGTTACTTATATGGCTTAGATGCCAATAATGGTGGTATCTACATTGAACAAGACGGAACTTTATATACCTTTGATCGACCTGATACTGAGATGTTTGTTCTTGAAGAACTAGCCCGTCACGAATACGTACATTACTTAAACTCACGCTATTTAGTAAAAGGTATGTGGGGTGAGACTCAAATGTATGAAAATGATCGCTTCGTGTGGTTTGATGAAGGAATGGCTAATTACTTAGCTGGTGCAAAACAATATGGTGGAACTGATCCTCTTGCAACAATGATCGAAATGAAAAGTTGGCACCGTGAACGTTCTATTTCTGAGATTACAGCCACTTCTTACAGCGATGATTGGATGTACCCATACAGTGCATTGTTGTTCAATTATTTGGATGAAACTGGAAGTGAATCAATAGTTGATATGGCTTCGGCTGTTGCGGCAGATGATGTTTTTGAATTTGATTCAATAGTTGCTTCATTGAGTAGTTTAGACAGTGGTTTTCAAACATACGTTAGTGAGTTAACAGCCGATGGATGGCAAGCTCCTTGGTATGAATACCAAACAGACGCATTATTGGAAGCTGATGGTGTAGTTGATATTCAAACTGTATTAACTGCATCAATGGGAGCTACAACCAGTTGCTCGGAATTAGACGCGTCTAATTTTAAATGCACATTTACTATTGAAGCTAATGGTGCCAAAGCCAAGCAAATCAGCATTGTTAATTCGGTGCTAGATACAGGCATTGAAGGTGCTTTATCTAATGGTTTGAATAACTTTGAAACTATGACTTGCCACCCGACTAAATTTAATACTGAAAACGTTGATGCTGAATGTATTGGTTTATTGCGTCCAGATAATATTGACTATGATGATGGTGTAACTGATACCGACGGTGATGGTTATCCTGATGAACAAGATGCATTTCCTAATGATCCTACCGAATGGGCTGATACTGATGGTGACGGTCATGGGGACAATAGCGATGCATTCCCGAGTGATCCGACTGAGTGGGTAGATTCAGATTCGGATGGCACAGGAGATAATGCAGATGCATTCCCTAATGATGCAAGTGAAAGCACAGATACCGATGGTGATGGCTACGGTGATAATTCAGATGTATTTCCAAATGATTCAACTGAATGGATAGATTCAGATTCTGATGGCATTGGCGATAATGCTGATGCGTTCCCTAATGATGCAAGTGAAACCACAGATACTGATGGTGATGGCTATGGGGACAATTCAGATGTATTTCCAAATGATTCAACAGAATGGATAGATTCAGATTCTGATGGTACAGGAGATAATGCTGATGCATTCCCTAATGATGCAAGTGAAAGCACAGATACCGATGGTGATGGCTACGGTGATAATTCTGACGCGTACCCAAATGATGCTTCAAAGTGGCAGAAAGAAATAACTCAACCTATTGCAGATACACCCAAAAGCAGCAGTGGTGGTAGCTTTGGCTTTATTTCCGCACTTCTTATGATTGGTATGGCGATCTTAAGAAGAAATAAACATTCTTAGTTTCCATCAGTTAAATACTTATGCCAGCAATATGCTGGCATTTTTTTTATATTTCCCGTTGCTAATGTTTGGAAAATGACTGGATGGTTATAGGGTCTTAAATAACCAACAGGTGAAGTAATGAGTCAATCAACACTAGCAAAATTGAAATGTACCGCCCGTCCGACTATTCCAGCTATCGAGCCTATTCAAGTTAAACGCGAAAAACTGATTGCCCGATTAAACGAACAACGTGCTATGGCTGCTTGCTTATTGGAAAATGAGGTGTATACCGCTTATAAAGAGGTTTGGATAACCGATGGTATTACCGGAGAGAAGAAACGAGTAAAGCAACCTAAGAAGCTAAGACAGTGGTTCTATCAAGTGAATGATACTTGGTTCTTTGAAATAAAGTATGGCAACAAGTCATTGGAATTACAGAAAGGAAAAGTTGCGATTGAAGTGGGTAAGCAAGAAAATTTACTGACAACAATCGACACCTTAATTCAGGCTGTTGAAATAGGAGAGTTAGATGTTCAGCTAAAAGCCGTTACTGGACCAAGAAAAGCAAAGGTCTAAGTGTGGCTATATTACGTGAAATAAGCTGTGTCTATACCTTTAGGGAAGTAGATGATGACATTTTGAATGTAACACTTGATAGTCCAGAGAAGGTCTATCAAGTGTTTAAGCATTTGAAACATGAAACCAAAGAGCGTTTTATCGTGGTGAACTTGAACAGCCAGCATCAAATTATCAATTATGAAGTTATAGCGATTGGCACGGTAAATCAGATATCACTTCGTCCGGCTGAAGTATTGAGAACAGCCATTTTAATTAACGCACCAGCTATTATTCTAATTCATAACCATCCATCAGGTGATCCAAAACCAAGTCAGCAAGATTTTCATTTTACCGAACAAATTAAACAAGCCGCAAAAATGTTCAGTATCGATGTACTTGACCATGTTGTTATTGGATATGAGCGTTTTGATAGAGCTGTCAGAGATTAAACCCTGTTAAAATCAGGGTTTCAACTAAATTCATAGTTACCAAAAAATTACACGAATTTCGTTACTAGGGGCGATCCCCAATCAAACGTGGCTACTTTTTGAAACGAAAATAAGGGAAATTCTAAGTGGTCCAAGATGACCTTGGTCGGGGTTGGCGACTTATCTGGTAAAACGGGAAGAAGTAAGTAGTCATTCACCATCTAACCCACTTATTTAGTGGAGATGGTGGCCCCACCTGGACTTGAACCAGGGACCTACCGATTATGAGTCGGGTGCTCTAACCAACTGAGCTATAGGGCCACATTTTTAAAGCTTGGACTTGCTTTTCTACTCTTACCACTTAAGCCCGCTCATTATGAGTCGTGTGCTCTAACCAACTGAGCTAAGGGGCCAATGTATTAGCGAAAGCTAAATTTTTGATGCGTTTAGCAGGTTTAACTGACTAAAGCGGGATGCAGTATAAAAAGTTTTTGTAACCTTGTCACTAGCAAAACCCTTTATTTTAACAATCACTAATTCAATTGCTCAAATAGTAAACTTTTTGTTTTTACAACAACCTTAAAGCATGCCGATTAGTTTCTAGCTTCCGACATTGTTCTAGATCAAATAGCTAGATCAGTAAACTCGTTAAAATAGCCGCTCAATCAATTGCGGAGTGCTGACTGTGATAAATTTACCAAGCTGGGATCAATCTCTGATCAACAAGTACAATATTTCTGGGCCTCGATATACATCTTACCCAACGGCATTGTCTTTAGCTGATGGTTATAACCAACAAGATATGATAAACGCGATTGCAGCGTCGAAAAGCCGTTCTTTATCGCTGTATATCCATATCCCTTTTTGCAGTCAGCTTTGTTATTACTGTGGCTGTAACAAGGTGATCACACGTCATCAATCCAAAGCCGATTTATACCTAGATAATTTAGCGCTTGAGATTGCTGAGCAAGCAACGCTTTTTGCTGATTATAAAGTTGAGCAACTGCATTTAGGAGGTGGTACGCCAACTTTTTTATCGGCAGAACAAATGAGCCGCTTAATGACGTTAGTTGAACAGCACTTTAATTTTGCTGATGATGCCGAGCGTGGTATTGAGATTGACCCTCGTTCTTTAGCTGATGGCATGCTAGTTCACCTACGTAAGCTTGGCTTCAATCGTGTCTCGTTTGGAATTCAAGATTTCAATGATGATGTGCAACTGGCGGTTAATCGTCCACAAAGCGTGCAATCTGTAAAAGGCTTGATTAGTGAAGCTCGTGAGCTTGGCTTTAAATCTATTAATGCCGATATGATTTACGGTTTACCTTTGCAAACGCCTGAGAGCTTCAAAGAGACGATTGCACAGCTTATTGAACTAAACCCCGATCGCGTTTCGGTATTTAACTATGCTCACTTACCAGATAGATTCGCAGCACAGCGCAAGATTAAAGACGCTGACTTACCATCTGCTGGCGATAAGCTCACTATGTTCAAAAATACACTTGAGCAGATGTTAGCGGCGGGTTATCAGTTTATCGGTATGGACCACTTTGCCCGTAAAGACAATGAACTGGCAATTGCGCAAAACGCAGGTCAATTACATCGTAATTTCCAAGGTTACACAACGCATGGACAGTGTGACTTATTAGGTTTAGGCGTGTCGTCTATTTCGCAAATTGGCAATGCTATTTTACAAAACGAAAAAGAGTTAAAGCACTATTACAAAGCTGTGCAAGAAGGGTTTGGCAGTGCAGTATGTAAAGGTGTCGCTCTAACTGATGACGATACTTTACGTGCCGCAGTAATCAAACAATTGATCTGCCAGTTTGAGCTTGATATTCCAGCAATCGAAGAACAATTTAATATCAACTTCGCTAGCTACTTCTGTGAGGCACTAAAAGCACTCGACCCACTGCTTGCTGATGGCTTGGTGACTGTTAGCCAAGATAAGATCACAGTAACAGCCCGCGGTAATTTATTTATTCGTATTATTTGTATGTGCTTTGATGCGCACCTACAACAACAAATCAAGCAAACTCGTTTCTCACGAGTTATCTAGCCCAACAAAAAGCAGAGCCTAGGCTCTGCTTTTTATTTTGCTTAAATCACAACTTCTGCTTAATTGAATACTACGTTTTCGCTGCCTGGCGCGGCTTTAAACTCTTCAATTATGCGGGCGCAATCTGCTTTAATCTCATCGCTATGCTGCTCTTCAGCACGCCAGCGAACGGTGTCCATTTTGAAAACCTCTTTTTTAGAGTATTTCTTTCGAGCATCGTGCGTTGGCATATCTTTTACGACTTCGTACATTTTAAAGATGCCGGGGTAACGCTCACTTAACTCAAACTCTTCTGCAAAGCTGTATTGAGAGATCAGCACCCAAATGCGTAAGCAGCCTTCAGAGAACTCACATTGCTCTTCATTCATTGCACGGGCAATTAAATGAATGCTATCGGCTAACTTTGCATTACGTTTTGCTTTTGATGCTGCAAGCTTTTGCTCATGTTCAGCTTGCTTCTTGGCGATAAGCTTATTTTGCTCTTTTAGTTTATAAAGAAGTTGTCCTGCATAAAACGCAAGCCCTGCGATAATTGCCGCACCAATTACTATGGCAATAATCAAGGTTGTGCTCATCGCTCATCCTCATCTTCGTCATCAAACCATTCGTTGGCTAAGTCATCTGATAAGTACTTATCGAAGTCAGACTCACCTTCATCGAATGAATCATCTTCAAAGTCATCTTCGTACTCGTCTTCATCTTCAATACCTAATAGCTCGCATAAAGCCTGATGACGAGCAATACGACTATTAAAGTACTTAGCATCTTTACCAGTTAATAACTCGCCACGCTCATGACGTTCAACCAACTTCAGTAGACGCTCGTCATTTTCTAGCGCTTCTAACTCTTGCTCTGGCGTTAATTCAGGCTCAGCCACTTTTTTAAGCTCAACCATTGGTTTCAAGTTGCGTTTCATTTCAACTTTCGGCTCGGCCTTAGGGGCAACTAAAGAAATAGGCTTTTTACTACCAACACGCTTATCTTTCGGTTGATTGTTCGCTGCTGCGTTTTCTGCGCTTAGTGCATCAGGTGCATTTCGAGACCCTGGTTTAGCGCCTTTGGTCTTTTTAACTCGCTGCTCTTTTAACGCGCGCATTTCTTTAAGCTTTTCTTTGCTTAAACGTACAGGACCATTTGATGGAATTTTACGCGACTTTTTCTTTCTACTCATATCTTGATCATCTCACTTAAGAGGTTGTGTACAACGCCTTTGTGGCATTGTAATGCTGGCATAACCAGAAGAATTCGATGTGCGGATGTGGTTGGTCAACTTGACGAACTGCGCACTTTTTATACTTTTAGTACAAACGGTGGCTATTGTAACAGGACAAATAAAAAGGCGGTAGAGAAAACATCTCTACCGCCTACTAATCTGAGCGCCAATTATCTGGACACTTCTCCCTTCGACTTTTTAGTCTTTATTATTTTTATTATTATTGTTTATCCATTTTGTTATTTTTTTAACCTTCCGTGTAGCATTCCATTTTGTTTTTATTATTAAACTTCCATGAGCTTTTATTATTCTCGGTCAATCCTGACGCTTTTTTGTTATTTCCTTTAGGACACCTAACCAGTGTCAACCCCTAAAGACTTGCCGCAATCACTTTCCTTATTACATTGTCCATGTTGTTTTTGATGTCTCAGCGACAGTGGTTAATTTACTCATTAATAATTTTGTTACAACTAATTTATATAATTTTTCTTACAGATAAGATATTGCAACAAGTGCAATCCATTTAATAACAAAGAGTTATGCTAAAAATAGAAATAAAAATAGGATTTAGCTTACAGCTCACTATGGACAATGTCTCACACGAGAGTAGGAGATTTCGACATGTGTTAAATACAAAAAAAGCAGCTTGCGCTGCTTTTTTCACACTAATCACATATTAATACGGAGTATTTCTATCCGCAATCAGACTTTAGTGTAAGCCACCTAAGTATTTTGAAAGTACTTCGATGTCTTTATCTGTTAGCTTTTTAGCGATATCTTGCATCATACCGTTTAAGTCGTTATTACGCGTACCATCACGGAACTTTTCAAGTTGTGACTTGATGTATTCTGGATGTTGGAACGAAACTTTCGGAAATTTTGCTAGTGATGTACCGTTGCCACGTGGACCGTGACACGCAGCACATGCTGGAATACCGCGCTCAGCATCACCGGCTTTATAAAGCTGTTGACCCACTTCCACTACATCTTTAGGTGTTGTACCTTCAGACATATTTAAAGAAGAGAAGTAAGCAGCTAGGTCTTTCATGTCTTGATCGCTAAGCGGCATAGCCATACCACTCATTACTGGATCCATACGACCTTCTTTGCCTCCAGATGTCATACCTAATTTAAACTCTTGTAATTGTTTATAGATATAATCTGCGTGTTGGCCTGCAATTTTAGGGTAGATATTAACCGGTGCATTACCGTCTGGGCCGTGACAAGCCGCACACGTTGCCGATTTCTCTTTACCTGCGTTTACATCGCCATCAAATGCTGTTGCGTTGCTTGCTGACAACGTACCAAGCAATATAGTTAAAGATAGTGCTATTTTTTTCATGGTGAATTCTCTGTTTCCGACCCTGTATCATCTACAATATGGATGTTGTGATTTCTATATTCTACACGATAATAAATTCTCTGGCACGTTTTCTGCCCACATTAAGCTCATAATTTATAGGGATTTGACTTAGATTAAGTTTCTACTTAGTAATTTTCCTAATTTAAAGCCAATTTAGCACGCTTAAATACGCTTTTGAATGCTGCTTTAATAGTATAAAATACGTGCCTTAAGTGGAAATTAGCCACTGCTTGTTATTTTTTATAAAAGACTAGGAGAGCCTGTGCTCAAATCTCGTATCAAATACAACACTGCGTCCTTTGTTACCAGCGCACCTGATATCTCACGCTTACCTGCTGATACGGGGATTGAAGTCGCGTTTGCTGGTCGCTCTAATGCTGGTAAATCAAGTGCTCTAAACACTTTGACTGATCAAAAGTTAGCTCGAACTTCTAAAACACCAGGTCGTACTCAGCTGATCAATACCTTTGAACTTGATGCCGATAAACGCCTTATCGACTTACCGGGTTACGGTTTCGCTAAAGTACCTATCGAAATGAAGAAAAAATGGCAAAAGTCGCTAGGTGAATACTTACAAAAGCGTCAAAGCTTAAAAGGTATCGTTGTTTTAATGGATATTCGCCATCCGTTAAAAGATTTAGACCGTGACTTAATCGACTGGGCCGTTGGTAGTGAAATTCCAGTGTTGGCACTATTAACGAAAGCCGACAAACTCAAACAGGGCGCACGTAAAGCGCAAGTTTTACAAGTTCGCCGTGAGTTAAGTAGCTTAGATGGTGATATTACAGTTCATGCCTTCTCTTCATTAAAAGGCACAGGCTTACCTGAAGTTGCTAAAAAGCTAGATGAGTGGTTTTTAGGACCAATTGAAGTTGAAGCTCCTGAGTCTGACGAACAACCAGAAGCTTAAACACTTAGGCTAAGTAATAACGCTTGGCTAATGATTCTAAATAATAGCCCTGCTCATCTGAGCAGGCTATTTCAGCCCACTGATAATACACATTTCTCGATACCCGCGCAGCCAAGCCATGTACTAATTGTACATAAGGCACGCTGACACCTTCAAATTCACGTAATACCAATGGTTGCTTTGCTGATACGAGCCATGCACGCTGCAAATTATCGACACAACAAAGCGCAGGACCTTGCTCTGTGTCTTCAAAACGCCAATCAATAATAACAAAAGGCACATCATCGACTGTAATGGCCATTTTCTCGACCGGCGTTTTTAAAAAATAAGTATCAACTTCTTTGCAAAGAACTGAGGCAAAGAGCTTAACCATTGCCTCGCGTTTTATTTCACTGCCGGCATAAAACCACCGCCCTTGCGCATCAATCGTCATTGGCAATTGCCCACAATTTTGTGGCTGCCATTGATCAAAGGGTTTATCGGGAGCCTGAAGAGCGGCTTCTAATTCGGCAAGTGATTGCATTATTTATCTTTATCAAGCGTCAAAGAGAATGTCACAGGTATAGCTGTTGCAATAGATGGTAGACCTGCAAGCTTTTGCAGTTCGCTAATACCTTCTGTTACTTTGAAATCACTCGCATTAATAATAACGGGTGTAAAAGATGATACGGTTACATCGCCTTTCGGTGACATATTAGCAAGCACATCAATTGTTAGGTCTTTTTTATTACCATGAAAGTCTAACTCAGCCTTTAAACCTTTAAGTACATGTTGGCCAGGCTCAAGTTTTAACAATGTTTTGCTTAAATCAGCAGTTAACACAGCATTAGGAAATTTAGCCGTTTCAAATAATAGCTTAGTCATGCGCTCATTGCGGATAGGGATCAGTGTTTCAACCGATGCCAGGTCGATCATCAACTTAAATTGACCTTGCTCATCTAGTGTTCCAGATACTTTTTTGAAATGATGCGCTTCTGCAACTGAGTTCTTTTTGATAGACACAAAGCTCACGTTGCTTTGCTCATTATTAACTTGCCAGTTTGCGCTGGCTAAAGGGGCAACTAAAATACTCGATAATGAAAAGGCAGCAATTGCCATAGATTTAAACATAACGCATTCCTTCGAAAGTAAATAAGAATCACTTTGATGGTATCACTTGCGTTGATTTGTGCAATGAATTGTATGATAAGAGAAAGAAAAAGCGACTCACTCAACAAGGAGTGAGTCGTTATAGCAAACTGGGGAGAAGCTATCAATACGTTGCATCCTTTCAGATGCATCATCAACAGGATGTCCTACAGGATGAGGACGGCGCGGACTTTAGCAAATACCAGATTAAAAATAAATTGCACAACCGCAGAAACAACACAAATTGATAAAGATATAACGAAACACTAAAACCATCTTTTCTTGTTTACCTTAAATTAACATTACAGCGAGCCGTAATTTAGGGTAAAGTGAATTTAAAGCACGCTAAAATCAGACTTTTTTAAGGCTTGTTAGTGATAAAAATTGCAGTAGAAGAGTAAAAGGTATGAAGAAAATCCCCCTATTTTTATTTGTTACCTTACTTTTTTTCATGAATCCTTGCTGTCATGCAAAAAAAACAACGACACAATATCCTGTTGTTTTAGTTCACGGGCTAATGGGTTTTGATAATTTACTCGGCCTCGATTATTTTTATAATGTTGCAACCAGTCTCAACCAAGATGGTACCTTGGTGTTCACACCAGCGGTCTCTGCTATAAATAGCTCTGAGATACGAGGCGAACAATTACTCACTCAAGTCGAAACAATTTTAGCACTGACTGGCGCCAAAAAAGTAAACTTGATTGGCCATAGCCAAGGTGCGCAAACAGTGCGCTACGTTGCATCAACTAGACCTGATCTTATTGCCTCCGTAACCAGTATCGGAGGGGCAAATTATGGTAGTGAAATTATTGATCTTATTAATCAAAAACTGCCAGCAAACTCTCAAGCACAACATGCAGCCCAGTTAATATTTGATGCGCTTGGTGGTGTTATTTCACTACTATCAGGTAACAGTGAATTACCACAAAACACACTTGGTGCATTAAATAGCTTAAGTACTCAGGGTGCGAACGCATTTAATCAAAAATACCCTGAAGGCTTACCGGTAAATAAATGCGAGCAAGGTCAGATAGTTGCCGAAAATGGTGTGTACTATTTTTCGTGGAGTGGTACAGCAGCACTCACTAATATACTGGATCTAACTGATTTGCCCATGCTACTTGGCTCATTACTCATTTTAGGAAAAGATGATGGCCTTATATCACGCTGTAGTAGTCATTTAGGCTATGTAATTAAAGATAATTATGAAATGAACCACTTAGATGAGATTAATCAGTTTATTGGTTTACACAATTTTCGTGAAGTTGACCCTATTGAGCTTTATCGTCAACACGTAAAGAGATTGCGGGAGTTGGGGTTATAGTTAACGAGTAATGATTTATTTTTGGTTAAGTAGGGTCGCTCGAAGCGATGTTCTATATAGAAGCGATCAGCCTTCAGCGGTCAGACGCGCGAAACAAGTTTCACGCCTACCTGTAGCAGCGGCTTTATGCCGCGACCCTTACATTGGAAGCTAGATTCGAGATAAAAGGCGATATAACGGTCAAGCAAATCGCTAACTTTTAGTCTGAAAGCTGACGGCTGATAGCTGACAGCTCTCATTTATTACGACTATTAGTGAGCTTGCTGCCAGTTGTCACCACTGTCGGCTTCAACAATCAATGGCACATCGAGAGTAGCAGCTTCTGACATTAACTTACATATTTCAGCTTTATACTCATCAACACACTCTTCTTTAATTTCAAAAACTAATTCATCGTGCACTTGCATTAGAAGCTTCACTGAACCTTCAGCTTGTGCATTCACCCATTGATGAACTTTAAGCATCGCTTTTTTGATAATATCTGCGGCCGTGCCTTGCATGGGTGCATTGATAGCAGCACGTTCTGCAGCTTTACGACGAGCACCGTTACGTGCATTGATTTCTGGTAAATGTAAGCGACGACCAAAAATCGTCTCTACATAGCCTTTCTCTGCTGCTTTTTCACGAGTTGTTTCCATGTACTCAAGTACGCCTGGGAAACGCTCAAAATATTTATCAATATAATGTTGTGCTTCATGGCGTGGCACATCTAATTGACGTGATAAACCAAATGCCGACATGCCATAAATTAAGCCAAAGTTAACCGCTTTTGCTTTACGGCGCATATCGCTGGTAACCTCTTCAAGACTTACCCCGAAAACTTCTGCTGCTGTTGCACTATGAACATCTAAGCCATTTGCAAATGCAGTGAGTAGGCCTTTATCTTGTGATAAATGCGCCATGATACGTAATTCAATTTGGCTGTAGTCGGCCGCCACAATTTTATGGCTAGGAGCAGCAATAAAGGCTTCACGAATACGACGTCCCTCTTCTGAACGAATTGGAATATTCTGTAAGTTAGGATCAGTTGAGCTTAAACGCCCTGTTGCTGTTACTGCTTGATGATAAGAAGTATGCACTCGCTTAGTGCGCTCATTAACCATTAGCGGTAGTTTATCTGTGTACGTTGATTTCAGTTTTGACAAACCACGATGCTCAATAATCACCTTAGGTAATGGGTAATCATGAGCTAATTCTTGCAGCACTTCTTCTGCAGTTGAAGGTGCACCCTTTGGTGTTTTCTTGATAACAGGAAGCTCTAACTTTTCAAACAAAATCGCTTGTAGCTGCTTAGGCGAGCCTAAGTTAAATTTTTCACCTGCAATATCATAGGCTTCTTGCTCAAGTTCTAATAAGCGTTCACCCAAACGTTGGCTATGAGCTGCCAGCATGTTGCTATCAATTGCAACACCTGTACGTTCAATATCAGAAAGCACAGAAACGAGAGGTAATTCTATGTCTTCAAATACCGACTTTAGCTGATTATCTGCATCAATTTTTGGCCATAAAACTTGGTGAAGACGAAGTGTTATATCTGCATCTTCAGCGGCATACGGTGCCGCTTTTTCAAGCTCAATTTGGTTAAATGTTAACTGCTTTTTACCTTTGCCAGCGATATCTTCGAAGCTAATATTTTTGTGGCCTAAGTATTTAAGTGCCAGTGAGTCCATATCATGACGGCTACCTACACTATTAAATACATACGACTCCAGCATAGTGTCATACTTAATGCCTTTTAGCTCGTAGCCAGCATTCGCTAACACACTTTTATCGTATTTTAAGTTTTGTCCAACTTTCGCTTTGTTTTCGTCAGCTAAGATTGGGCCAATTTTTGCCATTACAGTTTCTAAACTTAATTGATCTGGCGCATCTGGATAATCATGTGCTACCGGTAAATACGCTGCTTCTCCTGCTTTAACCGCAAAGCTCATACCGACCAATTGCGCTTGCATATAATCGAGGCTGGTTGTTTCAGTATCAAAAGCAAAAAGTTCGGCATCATTTAACTGCGTCACTAAGGTATCAAGCTGTTCTTCAGTTAAAATTGTTTCATAATGCGCATCAGCAACTTTTGGTAATTCGTTAGCTTCTGTTGGTAAATCTAAATGAGTGTCAGCATCTTTAGGGTTATCAAGTAGTTCAGCTAACCAGCGGCGGAACTCACACTCACCATAGAGTGCGATAAGTTCGTCACGATTAGGTTCTTGCAGCTTAAAGCTTTCTAGATCCGACTCAACGTCAACATCACACTTAATTGTTGCTAATTCATAGCTAAGTGGCAGATGATCAAGTGCTGCAGCAAGCTTTTCACCAATTTTGCCTTTAATTTCACCAGCATGATCAATTACACCTTGCAATGATCCATATTTTTGCAGCCATTTCACCGCTGTTTTTGGACCACAGCCATCAACACCTGGAATGTTATCGACTTTGTCGCCCATTAAGGCAAGATAATCAATGATCAGCTCAGGGCCAACACCAAACTTCTCAACCACAGTGTCTGGATCTGAAATGCTATCAGTCATCGTATTAATAAGCGTGACATGCTCATTAACAAGCTGCGCCATATCTTTATCGCCGGTAGAGATCAGTACATGACGTTGCTGCTCTGAAGCAATACGCGCAAACGTACCAATGACATCATCAGCCTCAACACCTTCAATACTAATAAGCGGAAAACCCATTGCTTTAATAATGTTATGCAATGGTGCGATCTGAGTGCGTAAGTCATCCGGCATTGGTGGGCGATTAGCTTTATATTCGCTATACATGTCATTTCTGAAGGTTTTACCTTTGGCATCAAATACCACCACCATGTGTGATGGATCATATTGCTTGATCAAACTCTTAAGCATATTAACTACGCCATAGATTGCGCCTGTCGCTTCACCTTTTGAGTTAGTAAGGTGTGGTGGCGAATGATATGCACGGAATAAATAAGAAGAACCATCAACAAGAATAAGTGGATTTTCAGGGATCTGAGCCATGGTGAAATTGGATCCTAATTGAATAACATTAAATTGTTTGTAAGCATGCCATAAGGCCATCAAGAAAACGACTGTGAATTATTAACCAATAGAGGTTTATTAAAGAGCAAGCTGTGGATAACTTTGTAGATAACAGACAGAGTTAATTCTCCCAAAATGAAAAAACATTTAGGAAATTTTAGTAAGTTCATGTTTTGATTTAAAAAAGATATTACGACGTTCTTTTTTTATTATTTTAGTCCGATGTGGAAAACGGTTTTAGTAGCGATAACCTTTTGCTTATTCGATACCGAATTAACATCCCTTTTCATAACCGGGGGAGTATTCTAGCATAATGGATCAAAGATCATAGCGATCCTTTATACTTTTTTTTTCGTTAGTAATTTATAAAAAGGCATAAACAGCTATTCATAACGCTTTGCGAGTTATCGAGCTACAAAAATTTTTTATTTTGTCGGCTGACTCGTATCCTTGTTAAACTAAAGCTAATCGCATTAAGGAGAGTTCAAAAATGAAAAAAGTGGCAGTTATTTTAGCAGGTTGCGGCGTTTACGACGGCGCAGAGATCAATGAGTCAGTATTAACTTTATTACATATAGCCAAAGCAGGCGCGAGCTATGAGTGCTTCGCACCTGATATTGAACAAATGCATACCATTAATCACCTAACAGGTGAAGAAATGGCACCTAACCGTAATGTGTTAGTTGAAGCTGCTCGCATTGCACGTGGTGAAATTAAAGCCCTTACAGAGCTAAATGTAAATGAATTCGACGCTTTGATTGTACCAGGTGGTTTTGGTGCCGCGAAAAACTTATCAGATTTTGCAGTCAAGGGCGTAGATGCCCAAGTTCAAAGTGATGTACTTACAACTGCGAAAGCCTTTGTCGAGGCCAATAAAGCGGCTGGGTATATTTGCATTGCCCCTGCGATGCTTCCACTTATATATGGCAAGGGTGTCAAAACCACCATTGGTAACGACGCTGATACAGCAGCAGCTATCGAGCAGCTTGGCGGTGCACATCAGAACTGTGCAGTTAATGAGATCGTTGTTGATCAGCAGCATAAAGTGGTCACAACCCCTGCTTATATGTTGGCACAAAGCATTTTAGATGCTGACGCAGGTATCGAAAAATTAGTAAAAAAAGTATTAGAACTCGCTTAATAATCGGGCAAATAGCCAGCATCTAATGCAGGCTTTTCTTGCGCTAACGCAAAAAATGAAGGTTTTTCTATAGAAAAAGCCTTTTAGATCATTTTATAAATTGTGGCTTAGCGTTATAATCGTTCTAATTTCCGTCAGATATCGTGATTGATCACGTTCAAATCGAAGTGAGCAAGGCAAAATGAAAAAACTATCAGCTGCATTATTACTGCTAGCAACAACGGCATATGCACAAGCGTATGACAACTCTTTGACTGAAGATGCAATTAAAAAGCGTCTAGCGCCAATTGGTTCTGTATATCTAGAAGGTGATAAAGCTGCGGCCGCTGCTGAGCCTACAGGTCCTCGTTCTGGTGAGCAAGTTTACCAAGCAGCTTGTTTTGCTTGTCATGGTACTGGCGCACTAGGTGCTCCTAAATCAGCTGATGATTGGGCTCCTCGTATCGCTAAAGGTAAAGATACACTTTTAGATCACGCGCTTAACGGTTTCAACGCAATGCCTCCTAAAGGTACGTGTATGGATTGTTCTGAAGATGAAATCAGCGCTGCTATCGATTTCATGACTAGCAAGTAATAGTTTTAAAACTAATACTAAGGGCTTAATTTTATTAGGCCCTTTTTTTATGTCTATTTTAAAGCGCTAAGCTAGCTCTGTAGCCAATTCAGACCCATAATAAATTACCATTTTGTTAACATCTGTTACTTGACGATCTAATAAAAAAGTGGAACTATATAGGACGAAATTTAAACAACAATAAGATCTGGTTCTAAATCATTGGAAGATTCAGCAACACACATTGATAAGCTAGCCCGTAAGAATGCTCGCTTAAAATCGCTTTTACAAAAGTATAAGCAATCACATCACTTGCAAAATGCTCTTTTACAATTATCAGAGCAAGCAAGTACTGTTGCCGAATTAACCCTGCTCTATCCCGCTATTCATAATATTTTACAAGACTATATTCCGAGTAAAAACTTCTTCGTTGTATTGCATAACCCGGTTTACGATACTCTTGAGTTGTCTTATTTCGCTGATGAAAAAGATGGTCTTTCTGTACCATTAAAGTATGAGCAGTACTTCAAAGAAGGCTTAACGGGTTACGTATTCAAGCAAGGTAAAACCAGCTACTTTACCAAACAACAGACTGAGCAAGCTGTTGAACAAGGCTTACTTAAATGTTTTGGTACACCTGCAGAGCACTGGGTGGGCGTACCCGTCTACCGTGAAAAAGTCATTATTGGCGTAATGGTTGCGCAAAGCTACGACATAAACCAATGCTATTCAGAGCAACAAATTGAATTGCTAGAAGCTATGTCACTGTACTTAGCAACAGCAATTGAACGAGTGAAAAAGCGTGAACTACTAGAGTCTGAAGTTAAAATTCGAACCCGTGCATTAACTCAAAGTAACCAAGCACTTAACGACGAAATTCAACAGCGCAAAAATGCTCTCGAACGCCAACAACTGCTATTCAAAATATCAGAGCTGGCAACGCAAAGTAAAAACCTTGACGATGTATATCAGCATGTTCATAGCATTATCAAAAATATTACCTATGCAGATAACTTATACATCGCATTGTATGACCAACAATCTCATTGGTTGAGTTTTCCTTATTGCGTCGATGAGTTTAACGATAATGGCAAACCACGACCATTTGCTAAAGGCTACAGTGAACTGGTTCTCAGCACTGAAAAGTGCCAGGTCATAGACAGTGAAAGAGCAAAAGAGCTCATCAAACTTGGCGGTGTAGAGAGGCCCGTTAATGTTCCATCAGAGCGCACAGCGACTAGTTGGTTAGGTGCTCCGCTCAAAACTTCGCAAGGTGTTATAGGTCTCATTGTTTGCCAAGCTTATAATAATAAACATGAGTTTAGTCAGGATGATTGTGAGCTAATTACGTTTGTATCACATCAAATTGCTAACGTCATCCAAACTCATCTAGCCAACCAAGAGTTAAAGCTCAGTCACCAAAAATTGGAACATCGAGTCACTGAAAAAACTAAAGAGCTTCGCCAAGCTAATATGCACCTGCAAATGCAAATTGAAGAGCGAAAAAAAATAGAACAACAGTTGTATCACGATGCACACCACGACTCATTAACTAGTTTACCTAATCGCAGTTTGTTCTTAACTCAGCTTGAAAAAACATTGCAGCATTACCAGCGCTACCCAGAGCAGCAATTTGCGGTGCTATTTATTGACCTTGATAAATTTAAAGATATAAACGATCACCTTGGTCATCAGGCAGGTGACCAATTTTTAATTGGTGTTGCAGAGTCTTTCTCGCATTGTATTCGTGAGCATGATCTACTCGCACGCTTAGGTGGTGATGAATTTGTGGTATTGCTAACTCACTTAACTGAACAACAACAAGCACAAGATGTTGCAAAACGTATCATCGAAATTATGAAAAAACCTTTCTGTATGAAAGGTCAATGTATTCAAAGTGGTGCCAGTATTGGTATCACCTACTCTAAACCAAGCTACAAACACACTGATGAAATTATTCGCGATGCGGATGCCGCGATGTATTACGCCAAAAATGCAGGCCGAAATCGCTTTGAGTGTTTTCATCCACTGCTTAATGCCAGTAATGTACAGCATGATGTAGAGAATATGCATCACCTAGATGATTTGCCTATGCACTTTAGATGTGCAGAAATCATTACCTTGGATGAAAAAACTCACGCTGAGTCTTTACTAGAAGCATTTGGTGAGCACCCTGTGCTTGGTAGCACTAGCTTTGAAGTCCTCAAAAAATTTGCGACCGATCGTGTTCAGCACTTCGAAGTTGAGCTTAATCTACTAAAACAAGCCTTTTCCCTAGCAAGTAACAGCCAACTCGAAAAAGTACTGTTTTCTTGTTCTGGATTAGTTTTAGAGCGTATTAACTTTCAGGCACTGTGTAAGTTATTAAACGCACACGATTCAAATAGAATGTGTTTATTGTTCAACGAACAAGAAATTCGTTACGCTTCAGCGATACAAATTGAAAACTTAAAAAGCTTGGTCGCACAAGGGTTTTCGATTGGTTTAAATGAATTTGCTAAAGATCGCTGTGAGTTAAACTTATTAACTGAGTTCCAGTTCGATTACTTATTGTTGAGTTCAACATTCAGTAAGCGTGTTCTACAGCAAGAGAATTATCATTTGCAACTACAAGGTGTTTTAGCTATTACTAAGTTGCAAAATATTCAAGTAATAGCTAAAGGTCCGTCGATTTTTAACTACCGCACTTTGCTAGATAAGCACGGATTATCGTTGTTTATTGGTAAACAGCATGCGCTGGCTCCCTTCGAGCACGAAGCACCTAGCGCACAATTCATTACTTCTTAAGCATCGCTCTTAGATTAGCCACTCGTGCCTGGCCTTTCTCCATACGCTCAGCTTGTGAGGAAGGTGGCTTCTTCGCTTCAAAGGCTAAGTCATCTTGTGGTAACTCCTGCACAAAGCGACTTAGCTCTGTGTCTGAGGTTTCACCAAACTGACGACGTATTTTAGCATAGGTCATTACTAGCTCTTGCTGGGCGCGTGTAATTCCTACATAGGCAAGACGACGCTCTTCTTCAACGTTATCTTCATCAATACTTACTTGGTGCGGTAATAAGCCTTCTTCCATGCCAACCATGAACACATACGGATACTCTAAGCCTTTTGAAGCATGTAATGTTAGTAATTGCACGGCATCAGATTCGTCCTCTTCTTCGTTACGCTCAAGCATATCGCGCAAGGTCAGTTTACTAACCACCTCAGCAAGGTTCAGCGGTGGGTTATCTGCATCACCTGTCAGCATATCGGTGATCCAACGATATAGCTCTGAGACGTTTTTCATGCGCATTTCAGCAGCTTTTGCACTCGGTGATGACTCATACAGATAAGCTTCGTAATTAATTTGCCTAACTAGTTCTTTTACTGCTTCAAGGGTATCACCCCGAACTGCATTATCAGATAGCTCAACTACCCAACGGGCAAAGCCAGCTAAGGCATTAAAGCCACGCCCTTTTAATCGGTGCGCAAGCTCAGGCTCAAAGCATGCAGCAAATAAGCTGATATGCTTTTCATTAGCAAGGGTACCTAGCTTTTCCAGTGTGACAGTACCAATCTCACGACGTGGCGTATTAACAATACGTAAAAATGCGTTGTCGTCGTCTTGATTCACCAATAAGCGCAAGTACGCCATGATATCTTTGATTTCTGAGCGAGAGAAAAACGACATACCGCCGCTGATTTTATAAGGAATACGGTTACTCATGAGTGCTTTTTCAAACACTCGCGCTTGGTGGTTACCACGGTATAAAATCGCATAATCTTTATAACTAGTGCGCTTCATGAATTTATGAGAAATGATCTCTGCAACCACTCGCTCAGATTCATGCTCTTCATCTCGGCAGCCAATTACTTTAATGGGCTCACCATAACCAAGTTCACTGAATAGCTTTTTATCAAACTCATGCGGGTTATTAGCAATCAGAATATTTGCAGCTTTAAGAATTCGTCCAGCACTTCGGTAGTTTTGTTCTAGCTTAATTAAACGTAAGCCCGGAAAATCTTTACTCAATAGCACCAGATTTTGTGGCTTTGCACCACGCCATGAGTAGATAGATTGATCATCATCGCCTACCACGGTAAACCGGGCTCGTTCACCCACTAATAGCTTAACTAGCTGATACTGACTAGTATTCGTATCTTGATACTCATCCACCAGCAAGTATCGAAAACGCTGTTGCCAGCGCTCACGTGCCGTGACATTTTGACTAAGCAATAAAGTTGGGATCATGATCAGATCATCAAAATCAAGGGCATTATAGGCGCGCAGTTGATTTTGATAACGAGCATATAACTGAGCAAATAACGCTTTTTGCGGCTCACGGGCTTCGCGAACAGCACGCTCAGGTAGAATCAATTCGTTCTTCCAACTACCTATTTGCATCTTCAGCAGGTTAAGTAAATCTTTGTCCTTTTTAAGCTCTTCTTCGGTCAGCTCAGCTAATAACTGGTTGGTATCTTGGTCATCAAACAACGAAAAACCAGGTTTAAAACCTAAAGTAGTTAACTCTTTTTTGATAATCTCAAGCCCAAGCGTATGAAACGTTGAAACCCATAAGCCTTTCGACTCTTGCTTGCCCAGTGTTTGCGTTACACGCTCACGCATTTCTTTTGCAGCTTTATTGGTAAATGTAACTGCGGCAATATTACGTGCTTGGTACTCACACTTTTGCACCAAGTAAGCAATTTTATTAGTAATAACACGCGTTTTACCTGAACCCGCACCGGCTAATACCAGACACGGTCCACTGATATATTTTACCGCTTCATCTTGTTTTGGGTTGAGTTTCATAAGCCCCTAAAGAAATTATCCAAAGATAGGACGGGCAATTTTACCGTAATCACTACACTACGCCTAGCCAATAAGGTAAGATTGTTTTTTTACGTGACTCAAGGGACGAAGATGATTAACCCAGCAAAACTTGAAGAAATCGCTAAGCAAATCACTGATAACATGCCACAAGGCGTGAAAAACCTTGCCGAAACAGTCGAAGGCAAGACTAAGCAAGCTATTCAAAACAAACTTGCTGAGATGGACTTTGTAAGCCGTGATGAGTTTGATATTCAAAGCCAAGTACTTATTCGTACTCGTGAGAAACTCACTGAGCTTGAAGAGAAAGTTGCTTTACTTGAGCAGCAACTTGCTAGCAAACAAGACGAACAATAAAAAAGGAGAGCTAATTAGCTCTCCTTTTTTCTACCATATTCGGTATTAACTTTTTTCGGCAACGCGTTCGAAAACACGCTTAACCGCAATTCCGTATGTATCACTGGCTTCTTCAGCACAAGTTACTACCGACTCTAAATCATTAAGGTGGCCATTGGCTAAACCATAAACCCAACCATGGATTGTTAAATCTTGACCTTTTGCCCAGGCATCTTGGACGATATTAGTACGGCAAACATTACGTACTTGTTCAATAACGTTGAGTTCTATCAGGCTATTTAAACGCTCTTGTTCTGGTAATGAGTTGAGTTGTTCAATGTGTTTTTCTTTTACATCACCTACATGACGAAGCCAGTTATCAATTAAACCAAAACTCGCTCCGTTCAATACCGCCTGTACACCACCACAACCATAGTGGCCAACGACCATTATGTGCTTCACTTTAAGTACTTCAACGGCATATTGCATCACCGAAAGACAGTTATGATCAGTATGAACAACGACATTTGCTACGTTTCGATGAACAAATAACTCTCCAGGTAGCAAGTCTACTATTTCATTTGCAGGTACACGTGAATCAGAACAACCGATCCACAGGTACTCTGGATTTTGCTGCATTGATAGAATTTTAAAAAACTCAGGATCACTTTCACTCGTACGCGCAGCCCAACGTCTATTATTTTCGAATAAATTTTTTAACTTTCTCATTGCGCCTCTTTACGGTATTTAATAATTAGCTTGGATCAAGATATTCCTTGGTGTCAGCTGCTTTTCACAAAACGTACTAACTGTTACTTGATAACCTTGTTGTTGCAAATATAAAGCACGATCGAGCACGAGCCAAACTTCAATTGCCCTTCTGAATACATGTCGGACGAGTTCAACTCGCTCAGTAACCCTTTTGCGTTTTTTACCTATAGTTAAAAACTTATTGTAATCAATACCTTCAGGCAGTGATAATGATTTTTTCTCAGCAGCCCATAAACAAAATGAACCAAAAGAATCAGAAAAAATAGCTTTGTTCACTGATGGCACACTTACATAGTGCATTTCACCAGTGAGTGATTTACGTAATGCATCAAACCCAAGTCGCCATTCAACTTCTGTTTTTCTTACCTTATCAACTCGGCTTGGTGCGGTCACAGTTTCTTGCAGCGCTAGTTTTAAATCGCGATGAGTAAGCGCAAGCTGGCTTTGTTTTGCAGGCTCGCTCATTGCTTGATAGGCGTTATCTGTGAATAAATGATAACAACATGGTGAAAAGCTGATTTGCTGGGTTTTCGCTTTGCTCGCTTGCTGCATAAATGTTTGATGCAAACGACCACAGGCATGTAAAGCAACTGCATGCTGCTGGCGCTCAAAAAAACCATCGGTGTCGTCGGTTAATACATCAGCTTGTGAAAATTGCATTGCCAATTGCTGTTGCTTAGCACTGTGCTGACCTTGATCACACAAGTGTTGTTGTAGCTCAATGCTATGTACACTTGGCGCTCCATTAAATGCCAACATACGACCTAAATGCCCCTTACCTGCGCACCATTCTAAAACGGGCTGGTTAAATGACTGCTGACTAACAGCTGCAACAAAGTCTTGTAATTGCTCAAATTTACGGCCTTTAATGCCATTACTTATCCAAAACGGAAACTCATTACGAGCCAAATTGATAGCAGGTAACTCACACAACTCAGCCAGCTGTTCAATGTTTTCAATTTCATCAGCAAAATAACGATATAAAGCTTGCTGATCGGCATCTAGTTCACTCACTTGTTGGTCATCCAGCGCCCATAATAAGTGGGCTAATTCAGGCCAAGGAAGATCATCAAAATCAAATGCGGTACATTGCCAGTATTGGCGGGTTGAAAATAGCAGTGCATCTAAGGCAGCAAAGTGCTCGGCAAGTGTCATAACTACTTAGCGACAAGAAATAAAAAGCAGTATAACAGTTTTTATCTTATTTAACGTCGGTTACTGCTGATCAAGCGAATGTACAATGGCACACATGCAATACTTAAAATGATTGCAAGGATCAGCATCCAAGATAGCTCAAACCCTTCTGTTTGCTGTTGATCATACATAAAGCCTTCAAAAGCCTGATCAAACTCATCCTGATCTAAGCCATATAAATCTGCAATCAAGCGCCACTTTGCCATCGACATATTGCCTAGATTAATTCCTGGAGGTTGGATGTAGCTTTTTAAAACATGCGCTTCATAGGCCAGCTCTTGTACGCTTTTCTGGGTAGCATAGTGCTGCTTGGTTAAATCGATGCTTTCTTCTAAGTGTAATAAGGCATAACGCCACCCTTTTAAGCTGGCACGATAAAAGCGCTCAACAACCTCTGGCTTTTTCGCTAAAAATTGCTCAGAGGTATATAAAATATCGCCATACACATTCAAACCAAACTTTTGCGGGCAAATGAGTCGGTGACCTACTCCTTGCAATGTCATCGTGTAAGGCTCATTAGTGACATAAACTTGCACCGCATCTATATCACCGGCAAGCCACTCTTTAACGCCTCCTTCATGGCTAGCTGCCATCAAGCTTTCTAGGCTCAATCCTGCACGCTGTAACATCACCAGTAACTCAGCATTTTCTATTGAACCGATTTTACTTAGCTTTTTACCAGCAAAGTCTCTAGGCTGAAAAATATCTGAGTTATTTTTTACCATCCAGCAATAAGGCGAAAACTGCAATATTGCCCCAAGGGCAACAACCGGTGCGCCTTGCTGGCGCTTTTGTAATATGCCTGAGTGAGTAATAGCAAAGTCAGCTTTGCCGCTTAACACTTTAGGGAAGGTATCTGGGTGGTTTGGATCGGCAGGTATAATAGAGACATCAAGGCCCGCTTCCTTATAAAAGCCTTTTTCTGCAGCCATATAATAGCCTGCAAATTGATACTGGTGAGTCCATTTTAATTGTAAGCTAACTTTATCAGCGCACAGTGCGCTCATAGAGAGCATTAAACAGATTAACCCTAGTAGGCTTTTTATACCTTGCACGCATCATCCTTGCTCTAGAACCGTGCATTAACTATAGGAAAAATAGAGGAAAAATCAAGACTGCTAGTGAACAGTCTTGATTATATTAAGCTACTGATTTGCCGCTTTAACTTCACTAAGTTCTTGACCTTGGCTAGTTAAGAACTGGGTGAAACATGGGTTGTTCGTTTCATCTTGAACGTTGTATCCCAAACGGTTCAAATGCTCATTGAATACCTCATAATCACTCGGTTCAATAGCAAAGGCCGCCAGCACATTACCAATCGATCCACCATGGTTGCGGTAATGGAATAAAGTAATATTCCAGTTACTACCAAGGGTATCTAAGAATCGTGCCAGTGCGCCTGGGTATTCAGGAAACTCAAAGCGTAATAAACGCTCATGAAGTTGAGCTGGCGCTTTACCACCAACCATATAACGAATATGCAATTTAGCCAGCTCGTTATCTGATAGGTCACAAAACGTATAGCCGTTTTCTGTCAGTGTCGCTTTTAGCTCATCAAGCTCTTGTTGGCCTTGTCTTAAAGCAATACCTACAAAGATTTGTGCTTCGCCAGGGCCTGCATAGCGATAATTAAATTCGGTGATAGCTCTGCCACCTAACGAGTTACAAAACTGCTTAAAGCTGCCCTTCTCTTCTTTGATAGTCACGGCAAGCAATGCTTCGTTCTTTTCGCCAAGAGCTGTTCGTTCAGCAACATAACGTAAGCGGTCGAAGTTTAAATTTGCACCCGATAAAATCGCGGCTACATTTAAACCTTTCACTCCATTTTGTTGACACCATTTTTTCAAGCCAGCTGTTGATAGCGCCCCTGAAGGTTCAGCTATAGCGCGAGTCGAAACAAAGATATCTTGCATTGCTGCGCAGATTTCATCGCCCGTTACAGTCACCACTTCATCACAAAACTTTTGTGCTAAACGAAACGTTTCTGTGCCGATGACTTTGACTGCTACACCATCTGCAAAGCTACCAACACGGTCAAGCTCAACCGGCTTACCTGCTTCAAGGGCTGCTTTTAAGCAGGCACTCTCATCGGCTTCAACACCGATGACTTTAATATCAGGACGTAACGACTTAATGTACACTGCCATGCCTGCAAGTAAACCACCTCCGCCTACAGGAATAAAGACTGCATCAAGATCATTGAGTTGCTGCATTAATTCACGAGCAACGGTACCTTGACCAACAATCACATCTGCATCATCAAACGGTGGTACAAACACCCCATTGCGCTGCTCTGTGAGCTCTAGAGCATGAGCCTTTGCAGCATCAAAATGATGGCCGTGTAATACCACTTCACCACCTAAAGAACGCACTGCATTCACTTTAATTTCTGGTGTTGTAACAGGCATAACAATAGTTGCTTTATGCCCTAAAAATGAAGCACTTAGAGCTACGCCTTGCGCATGATTACCAGCCGATGCTGTAATCACATCAGAACCTTTTGGCAATTTGCTCAATTTATGAAATGCACCGCGTAGTTTAAATGAATAAACAGGTTGTTGGTCTTCACGCTTTAACCACACATGATTGCCTAGCCGAGCACTAAGATCTGCCATTTCGCTAACCTCAGTGACTTTTGCAAGCGGCTCCATGTTCGCTTGAATGATAGCGCGAAAATAATCGAGCTCTTGAGAAACCATAATTAACTAAGCTCCTCAAGTTTAGCTAAATCACGCACAGCTCCTTTGTCTGCACTGGTGGCTAGTAAGGCATAGGCTTTAAGTGCAGATGAAACATAACGGTCACGATCTAGAGGTTTGTAAGCATCTTTCCCGCGTGCAAGTTGCTTTTGCTTACGAGCTTCAAGCTCTTCATCAGAAAGAGCTAATGTGATTTCGCGAGTTGCGATATCAATTACTATCTTATCGCCATTTTCAACATAGGCAATTGCACCACCGCTTGCCGCTTCTGGGGAAACGTGACCAATTGATAAACCCGATGTACCACCTGAGAAACGACCATCAGTGATCAGCGCACACTTTTCACCTAAGCCAACTGATTTTAAATAACTGGTTGGGTACAGCATTTCTTGCATGCCTGGGCCGCCTTTTGGCCCTTCGTAGCGAATCACAACAACATCACCCGCTTTTACTTCACCGTTAAGAATGCCTTCAACCGAGTCATCCTGTGATTCGTAAACGACTACTGGGCCTTCAAAATGCAGCATTTCTTCAACCACACCAGCACTTTTAACAATACAACCATCAAGGGCTAAGTTACCCGATAGCACCGCTAAGCCACCATCTTGACGAAACGCATTTTCAACGCTGCGGATACAACCATTTTCACGGTCATTATCCAGTTCAGGCCAGCGGCATTCTTGGCTCATTGCTTTTGTTGTGCGGATACCAGCAGGGCCTGCTTTATAAAATTTTTGCGCTACTTCATTACTTGGATCAGTCGCATCCCATTTAGTTACCATTTCAGCCATTGTATGACCCGCCACATGATCAACAGATAAATCGACAAGGCCTGCTTTACCTAACTCACGGATAATAGCCATCATGCCACCAGCGCGATGTACATCTTCAATATGGTATTTGTTTGTCGCTGGTGCCACTTTACATAAGAATGGTGTTTTGCGAGAAAGCTCATCGATATGCGACATATCAAAATCAACACCCGCTTCTTGCGCTGCTGCTAGTAAGTGTAAAACCGTATTTGATGATCCACCCATAGCAATATCAACCACCATTGCATTCATGAAAGCGGTACGATTGGCAATAGCGCGTGGTAACACTGCTGCATTATCTTTTTGATAATACTCACGACATAAATCAACAATGCGTGCACCTGCTTCAACATACAGTTGTTTACGGTCTTTGTGGGTCGCAAGTGTAGTACCGTTACCCGGTAGTGCCAGACCAATCGCTTCTAATAAACAGTTCATTGAGTTAGCAGTAAACATACCCGAACATGAACCACAGGTAGGGCATGCCGAGCGCTCAACTTTTTCAGAGTCTTCATCGCTTACTGAAGTATCAGCACCCTTAACCATGGCATCAACTAAATCAAGTTTGATGTCGATATCAGCAAGGCGTGTTTTACCCGCCTCCATTGGACCACCTGATACAAAAATGACAGGAATGTTTAAACGAAGTGCTGCCAGCATCATTCCAGGAGTGATCTTGTCGCAGTTAGAAATACAGATCATGGCATCAGCGCAGTGGGCATTTACCATGTACTCTACTGAGTCAGCAATTAAATCACGCGATGGGAGTGAATACAGCATTCCGCCGTGACCCATCGCGATACCATCATCGATTGCAATAGTATTAAATTCTTTTGGTACACCACCCGCTTCGGTAATGGTTTCGGCCATCAGCTCACTGAGCTGGTTAAGGTGAACATGACCCGGTACAAACTGAGTGTACGAGTTTACAACAGCGATAATAGGCTTACCGAAATCTTTATCTGTCATTCCTGTTGCACGCCATAAAGCACGCGCTCCTGCACGTTTTCGACCCTCTGTTGTTGTTGCACTTCTTAATTTAGCCATAATTACCTCAGTTTTTGCAGTGGCATGCCACTGACTTCCTCATTCCTAATTTATTACTCACTAAAGCATCAGTTTGATTGCTCTAGTTACCTGTTGATTTATACTAGATTGCTTGTTGTTGAAATTGGTTTTCAACATTGACGTGTTTTACATCGACCAATTTACTCAACTGTGATGTTAGTAGATAAATCGGCTTATCGCTGTCTACTGTCATGGTGACGTGAAACGCTTCATCAGCCATTTCTAAATTCATTGTTGTTAGGTCAAAGCCGCGATGACGCGCAACGCGTAAAAAGCGCTCTACAGCGACACTTTGATTCTTTAGTGCAATCGTTAGGGTGTGTTTCATTTTACTGTCTCCGTCATCATTTCATCGTTGGCTGCACCAGGCGGTACAAGCGGCCATACATTTTCTTTATCATCGATACAGGCATGGAGAATGTATGGACCTTTACTAGTTACTAACGCATCAACCGCAGCATCAACTTCATCTGCTTTAGTGATAGTTTGACCTGGAATACCAAACACTGCTGCTAACTGCACAAAATCAGGATTATCTGAAAGGTTTGTTTCAGAATAACGACCTTCAAAAAATAGCTGCTGCCATTGACGTACCATGCCTAAACGTTGGTTATCTAAGATTAAAATTTTAACTGGCAGATTGTTACGACGAATCGTTGCCAGTTCTTGAATGTTCATCATGATTGAACCATCACCCGACACTGTGATCACAAAATCATTTGGGCGAGCAACTTGTGCACCGATAGCTGCTGGTAGACCAAAGCCCATGGTACCCGCTCCACCACTACTTAAATGATTGCTTGGGTGACTAAATTTCATGTGCTGCGCAACCCACATTTGATGCTGACCCACATCACAACACACCACACCAGTTGATGGCATTTTTTGGCTTAGCTGGTTCAATAAATAAGGTGCGAATACTTTTTCACCCGGGTAGTCATAGCGCCATGCATGCTCTTTCATCATGCTTGCAATGTGCGTTAGCCACTCATCTGGAGTTACAAAACACTCTAGTTGCGGTAATGAAGTTTTTAAGTCTGCCACTAATGACGCTTTTACAGGCTTACGTTTACCAATCTCTGCGGCATCAATATCAAGGTGAATAACCTTTGCTTTTGCCGCAAACTTGCTTAAGTTTCCAGTGACACGGTCGTCAAAGCGGGCACCAATACAGACCAAAACATCACACTCTTGCACCGCTAAGTTAGCCGCTTTACCACCATGCATACCTAGCATTCCTAGGTCATATTCATAATCAGGTAATACACTACCTAACGCTTTTAACGTTGATACTGCAGGCATATGTGTTTTTTCTAAAAACTGCATTAGTTCATCTTGTGCACTGGCAGCTTGTACACCACCACCGATATACGCTACAGGGCGCTGCGCTTCACTTAAGATTTGATTGGCAATAGCAACTTGGTTTGAGTCTAATTTTGGTAAGTGATCTTCGGCAGCTAACCAAGGATGAAATGGTACTTGCGCCATTTGGATGTCTTTCGGAATATCCACTAACACAGGGCCTGGACGGCCGCTTTGCGCTAAGTGGATGGCTTCTTGTAATATTTCGGCTAAATCTTCAGCTCTTTCAACCATGTAACTATGCTTGGTGCAAGATAACGACATGCCTAACACATCCACTTCCTGAAAGGCGTCGGAGCCTATCGCTGCGGTTGGTACTTGACCTGTGATAGCAAGTAATGGCACTGAATCCATCATCGCATCGGCAAGGGCTGTGATTAAGTTGGTCGCCCCAGGGCCGGAAGTAGCAAAACACACGCCTAACTTACCTGTGCTTCGCGCAAAACCCACAGCGGCAAAGCCTGCCCCTTGTTCATGACGGGTCAAATAATGTTTGACTGGCGCACCGTACAAAGCGTCGTAAATAGGCATAATGGCACCACCCGGGTAACCAAAAACATCCTTAACGCCATGTTTAGCTAATAAATCGATTGTTAACTCTGCGCCTGTCATCGTAAATCCTCATTCCTCAGTGACATTGTGTATTTGCTGCGACTCAAACCTTAAAACGAAAAAGCCCCCCGAACTGTTAAGTGCGGGGGGCTTTTAAATGCTTTACTTTTCTCTAAGCACTAACTAGCCCCCGCGGTGATAATAATCACCACGACGTTAATTAGAATTAGAGAAAGTTTGTTTGTAAGCATTTATCTGTAACCAAAATTTGTTCATTTGTAGCGGATATCTAGCCATCCCGCTGCCTTTTTCTATTAGTACCGCGCTAGGGCCTGTAAGTCAACATAAAAATCAATTCAAAAAACAGTCTAAAAAGCAAAATTAAAGAAATAAATATCTAACAAATGAAAATATCGAGATTTATATTTCACTATTTTTTATATATCGAAATTTCATACCTCGTTATTCACTATTCTATGATTGATTAATTTTTATCAAAAACATGCAATTTTCTTTGCTTTAAGCTGATTTATTTTAACGCCTCTGAAAAATTAGTTTAGTATTGAAAATAACCACGTTATGAAAAGGAAAGTTATGAAGTTCGTCCAGCGTATAAATGCCCTGTTTTTTATGCTGCTACTGCTTGGTTTCAGCCAACATGTACTCGCAGAGCCGGGATTATGGAAAGTAGAGAAAAACGGAGTTACTTCTTATTTATTTGGTACTGTCCATGTTGGTGATAAAAGCATGAAAGGATTACCAAGCAAGGTAACTAAAGCACTCGATAACTCAGATAAAGTCATCGTTGAAGTCGATATCAGCGTGATTACCCCCATGGAAATGCAGCGCCGGTCATTGCCATTTATGATGCTGAAAAATGGTAAAACCTTACAGTCAGAGTTATCGCCAGAAAACTACACTAAATTACAAAAATACTTTGCTGATAAATCAATTGATATTGCGATGTTTAAAAACCTAGCACCGTGGGCGGTAATGGTCACCATGATGCAAATGGAGTTCCAAAGTGTTGGTTTTTCAGATCAGTACGGCATCGACAAGCAAGTACTTGCTTATGCTAAACAGCATGACATATCAGTTGGTGAGCTAGAAACCCTAGAACACCAAATGGAAATGTTTGAACACTTAGCAATTATGAATGACAAAATGATCGAAGAAACATTCGACCAACTTGCTGATGTAGATACCTACTTTTTTGGTCTTATTAAGGCTTGGAAATCGGGCGATATGAAAACACTTACGCAGTTTTACAACGAAAGTTTTGATGACTCTCAATATGGTCAGCTAAGTGAGCAAGTTATGTTGATAGACCGTAACAACAATTGGGTTAATCAACTATCTGCTCGCATCGGTAAAGAAAAGCTGTTTATTGCTGTCGGGGCTTTACACCTACCTGAGCAACACGGATTGTTAAAACAACTAACAGATAAAGGTTTTACCATTACCCGTATCTAAGTTAAGTAATCCGAATATAAAAAGCGCTTTATGGCGCTTTTTTTGTGAAATCAGACATCTCTAAATAGTTTTCGATACCTACAATTTTATCACTCGCGTGGTGATTAACATAAACCACGGTACTGGTACCTGCAGCGCAGATCTTTTCTATCAGTAATAAAACTCGCTGCCTATTTGCTTCATCGAGACCTAAGCAAGGTTCATCAAGAATCAATAAATTAGGGTGCTTAACCATAGCTCGTGCAATTAACAGCAAGCGTTGATCACCAAAAGACAACTGACTAAATGAGCTGCTTTGTTTATCACTTAAACCTAATAAAGCCAACCACTTTTTAGCAATGGTTAGCTGTTTATCAGTGGCTTTTTGATAAAGACCAATGCTGTCATAAAAGCCCGAAACTACCGTATTGAGCGCCGAGATACTGACCCGATAATCCATATGCAGCGCGTTAGAAATATAACCAATGTGCTGTTTAATTTGCCAAATGCTCTCACCACTTCCGCGCTGATAGCCAAACACCTTAATATCATTGTTATAACACTGTGGGTTATCACCAGTGATAAGGTTCAGCAAACAGGTTTTACCTGAACCATTTTTGCCTGTTAACTGCCAATGCTCGCCTTGGTTTATTTGCCAGTTTAGTTTTTCAAAAACGACCTCACCGCCATAGCCCACTGCTGCGTTATTGAGTCTTACCAGCATAGAGTCATCGAGCGGAGGCGCTTGATGGTCAATATCAGCCTCAGGTATCTGTAACTGAGTATGAGTGAGATGTAATAACTTTAGTAAGTCATCGCGCTGCTCAGGGGAGGGGTTTGCTAATTGCTGAATCACATGGCCCTCTTTAACATAGGCGTAGTGATCAACAAAATCTGGTATTTCAGTTAACCGATTGAGCACAAAAATGAGGGTCGTTGTTTTACTAAACTTAGCTAGTAACTGATTGAGCTCAGTCATGGCCGTGACATCTAAACCATCAAAAGGCTCATCAAGTACAAGTAAATCTGGTCGACCTATTAATGCTCGAATCAGCATAAGTTTGCGGGTTTCACCGGTTGATAAATCGCGAAATGCTTTGCTAACTTTGTCACTAAAATCAAATAGGCTAATTAACTGCTGAAGCAACTCGCTATCAAGCTGATGTTCGTCCCGACCAGCAATTATAAGCTCATAAACCGTACCAAAAGTAGTTACGCCATCAATAATATCATCTAGATCTTTTGTAAGCTCAGTTGCGAGGAGTTGCTTTTGACTGTCAGGGGAAACTAACGCAATTCGCTCAAAGCGATTCTCATAGTGGCCTTGCTCTATTTTCGCAAAACCTGCAATGGCAGCAGCCACGGCCGATTTTCCCGCGCCATTAGCGCCTAGTAAAACCCATTGCTGCAATGGCGATACATTGATATTGAGATCATCTAAATAATAAACGTCATTACCCTGCCCCTTTAGGCTGGCTTTAACATTAACCAACTGTACTTGTTGCACTTTGAATCCTCATTCTAAGTTACCGTTAGGTTGACGTTACCGCATTCGATAAAAAAATAAAATTCGTTTAAACCTTTTTTGAACACAGCTGCGACTAAGGTATAAAAGGTCATCAACAGGAAACAGACTATGAAAAAATTACTTTGTGTAGCAGCAATAGGCCTAGCACTGACAACGTCATACGCTATGGCAAAAGATTCACGCGAACTAAGTCACAACTTCGCAATTAATGGCGCAAGCCAGCTTGATATTGATTTTCCGGTAGGCAGCTTAGAAGTTGAAAGCTATGACGGCAGCGAAGTCGTAGTTACGGTACGCATTGAACCAAAGAATGACAATAGCTGGTTCAGCTCTGATGTTGATTTATCAGATATTGAATTAAGCCATTCGCAAAGTGCTAGCTCACTTAACTTAAAATTAGATAACGATGACATTCAACAAGACTGGCATGTAAAAATGCCTAAATCGATGGCAATTGATGTCGAACTAGGTGTTGGCGATATCGAAATTAACGATGCGAGTAATTCGGTTGATATTGAACTAGGTGTGGGCGCGGTAAGAATTGATAGTGCGCTTGATGACTACAAACACATAGAGCTTGATACCGGTGTGGGCGACACCAAAATTCGCGGCTTAAAAAATGACGGTAATACCAGCCGAAAAGTTGTTAGCTCGCACTCAAGCTATCGTGGCAACGGCCAATACGATATTGAAGTAGAAGTGGGTGTTGGCGACATCAAGGTAACACACTAATTTAATACTTAGGTTATCCCTGTGAGCTCTCAGTAAATAAAATGCTGAGAGCTTTTTGCACCGAATCTAGGGTGATAGGTTTGTATACGTGCAGGTTTGCCCCAAGCTCATACACTCGTTGCAAATCATCATTTGATGTATTGGCAGTTACCACCAAAATAGGCACCTGCTGGCCCTGCTCATTGCGAATAATATCAATTGCTTTAAAGCCATCCATAACCGGCATATTCAAATCCATAAAGATTAAATCATAGTGCTTATCTGACGTTTTATCTGTGGCGATTAAACCATTTTCAGCCACATCAAAACTGTAATTTAAATGACTTACTATACGTCCTAAAATAGTGGCATTAAGTGGGTTATCTTCGACGATTAAACAATGTAAAGATTGCGGAAGTGACTCAGGCATTGCAGGTGTGGTTGCACACTCTAGCTCTAAATTCATCACCACCTTCGCACCTTGTGGCTCGGCATTAAGAAATTGGATCTCTCCCTTTAATGCTTTGACAATGTGCATAACCCGTAGCACCCCAGTTTTTAACCCTTGGAAATGTTGTTCAAAGTCATTTTCGTAACTAAGTAAGTCTGTCGGCGGTTTTTCAAAGCCTTTACCGTTATCTTGTATTTCCATTACAAAGTGCCGCTCACCCTGACACGCTGCTGTTACGGCAATACGGCCTTGGCTTGGAGTAAATTTAACGGCATTATTAATAATTTCAGCAACGATTTGAGTCAGCCTAGCATGGTCAGTGATTACCTCTTTATTGAGTGACTCAGCTAAATTCACGCTCAAGGTAATACCTTTATCATTACAGGCATATCCAAACGGTGAGATAGCTTGCTTTAATGTTGATAACAAATTGCTGCTAGTAAAGCTTAACTGCCATTCTCCCGAGGTAAGCTGATGTAAGTCATTTAGCTCATCTAGCATTGCCACCAACCTGTTAACGCAATAAAGCGCCTGCTGTTTAGTTAGCTGCTGACTGTCGCTAATATCAAGGGCTTCGATTGATGCAGTTAATCCTTGCAATGGTGTTCTAAACTCGTGACTGGTGCGGGCAATAAAACGCTCTTTATTTTTATTTACACGCTCAGCAAACTCTTTTTGCTCCTTGTACTTAGCAATGTTGTTAGTGATCAGTTTCTCCATAGGTTTAAAAATGAAAAATAGCTCAGCGACTAATAACGCTATGGTTGTGAGCCAAAACAACAACTCTAAAACCGCCAAAAATGTCACTTTTTGAACTGATTTTTGCTCAAGTAATTTAACCGCTTGGTCCAGTTTAGTTAGCAGCGCCTCAAGCTGGTTGCTAACAAATGTTGGGCGATCCACATAGCCAAAACCATCGGTATTGTTGAGTAATAGCTGCGCTTTACTAACATAACGCTTCACGTGCTCATCTAATGCAGTAGGCGGCGAGAAGTAATGAGCCTCAAGCGCCTCATTCAAATGAATATAGTGACCTTGCTCATCTTGCTGAATTAAAAATTGATGCCCTGCAATGAACTGCTCAACGGATTGTTGCAATAGCCTTCGGTGTTGCTGTTGAAAATGTTCGGATTCAAGATTGGTAAGTGCATTGCCATACAAGGCTATTTTTTGTGACAGCATGCGTTGCTTACCGGCAATATTAATGACTTTGGCATCACCCTTTTGGATATACAAAAGGCTCTGTATCAAGATAGCTGATACAGAGATCAATATAGCAATCGCCAATAATCCCCAGCGATATCGTTTTCTAATATCTATGATTAGCTGCAACGTGCTTTACTCATTATTTTTTTTAAAATAATTGTAGTTCATAGAATACAAGAAAGCCCACTTGAAGTGGGCTTTAAAGATGACACTCAACAGAAATTTATCTATTTTCCAATCGATTATAATCAAACAAACCAAACTCGACGCCACGATATTCTTTTGCTACACGGTGTAAAATATCACTATATTGCCAAAACTGCGGATGCGTACGGCGAATTGCAAACTCGCTTTTCAGATCTCTGTAGGCTGCTTCATCTGTTGCTTTTGCAAGCCCAGCTGCAAATGCAGCAATCTGCTGTTCGTTGTGTAGATACCAAATTGCTTCTGGGTAATCACCTATAAATCCAGGCACAATCGTCACTGTATCTTCATCATAAGCACGCTGACCCTCTTCGTTCAGTAAGCTTGAAATATTGTAATGAGCATTATGGTGGATCAGGGTGTATGCCTTATGTTTATCATCGCTACCTTTGACTAACACAAATGAAATTTGCGGCAGCAAGTTAACGGCTTTAACCGGAAGATCGTTAATTTTAGCTAATGGTTCAGGCACTTTGGTATAGTCATAGCGAGGGCTCAAAATGGGCTTCAGTTTATCTTTAAGCATATTGAACAACTCAGATTGAGGGTCCTTGGTTTTGTATTCAATGCCTGTAGGTTGACTAAATGACAATTCATCTTCAAAGAAGCTCGTTAAGCTAGGTGGTGATTTACGATACCACTGGGCTTTAATTTCTTTACGCTTAGCTTCTGGTAACAAGGCAAGGTAGTTTGCTTCACCCTCTAAACGTAAAAAGTCCATATACAAGCGAGTTAACAACTGATGACCAATGTTGCCATACACATCAAAGCCCGCCACCAGCAGGTAGTGAATACGTTCAAATAATGCGTAATCAAGTATCCAAGCGGTCTTTGGTTGCTGGCCAATCCAGCCCTTAACAACCGTTGCGCTATCAAAATGACGAAACACCGTAAGTGCTGCATTTTGGTTATGACCATCACCTTGCCAAAGTAAATCTGTTGTTAGGTGCTGACCGTTCTCAAACATTTTATTTGCCAGTGCAACTTTAGCAGACAAATATTTGTTTTGGCGTTTTGAATACTTCACCCAACTAGAAATCGGCAAGGCATTACTTTCTTCTTCAGCTGGTAATGCTAAGGCATCTTCATGTTGTAACAACAATTCACCCACTTTTGGTGTCGCCGCCATTTCAGGTTTCGCAAAGCCAACCCAGAACTGATCGTTAATCACGTTTAAAGCAATTTGACCACGACAAACAGGCCCTTTAATAAAGCCCATAATAATCAGCTCAGCTTCATCAAGCATAAATTGATAGCGTGAGTTTACTGGGATTGCAGCAAACGCTTTAAATGGGTTTGATGCGACTTCTGGTTTATAGCTTGGTAGTTTATTTACTTGGTAATCAGCCTCAATAAATTGCGAGTTTATGCGCGCTAGCTTTTCGTCATTTAATGCTAAAGGTAAATGTGTTTTCGCTAAGATAGTCGAACGGTCATGCATCAATCGGTAGTAAACTCGCTCAACCTTAGGATCTTCATAAGGGCGACGTGTACTAATATATTTAATCTCTTCACCCGGCGGAGTCGAAGAACGTACTAGCTTAAAATAACTGTGTTTATCGCCATGCTCAGGGAAGTAAATATGTGCTAAATACCAGTGCTCATAGATATAGCGAGCCGCTAGTTGATGCTTTAAACCATCTTGGTTTAAGAAAGCTTCCCAGCGTTCGACTTGTTTTAGCACTCCTTCTTCAGGAGGCTCAATATGAGCAAGGTAACCACCCTTTTTAAGCCATTTAGCAAGGTGCTGAAATTCTTCGCTTGAGATACCAGGCAAACCATAAGGCATACCACTGTGAGGATTATCCTTAGCAAATGAGTCAAACTCGTTCATCGTGGTACATGTTTGCTCACGATCGAGTGAAAAATCAAACTCATCGCCTAAAATAGCTTGCTTAGGCAGTGGGCTGCTTTGCTTAAGCACTAAAGCATTGTAAAGCACACTTCCAGCAAGATTAGCTTCTTCTGTTTGTGCACGCTCATTTAGTACTGGGGTAAAACCTTTTTCACGCCACTGAGCGGTACTTGTCGCATCAAATAGTAAGCGGCTTGGCTCTTGCGCTAATAACCGAGTACCATCATAGACAAGCTCTTTACTTAAACCTCGGTCAATTCCTTCAACTGAAGATAATTTAAGCTGACAAGGTGCGTCATAACAGCCGTGACAAACAACACAACGAGTATCGAGAACAGGTTTTACATCGTTTAAAAACTCTGCCCCCTCTAAAGTTGATGCGGCAACAACACGCTCTCTTGGCTGCTCTTCACCAAACAGTTCATCGTAATGAGCTGCACCTAGATAAGCACAGCCACTTAATAAAATGAGGCCAAATACGGTCGTGAGGAGTTTTCTCATCCTTCCTCCTCGATATCTTCAACGTCATCACCTAAATCAAAGGTCGGCATCATATCAACTTGAGGCGACACAAAGGTTTGGTCATTGTCGCAGCTAAGCATAGCGCTTAATAGTGGCCCACGAACTAAAGTCAGTTGCGCATCGTGCTCGCCATCATTCAATGCTTGATAGTCATCATTTAACACTTCAAGACGGTATTCATTAATAGCAATTGCGACACTGCTATCAACAGCTGGGTTTTGGCAAAGCTGTGCGAGTAACTCTTCGCTTAGCGTTACATGCAATAGTAAATCTGGAGACTCGATGTCACGGCTATGAAGATTTTCATCGAAATAAAAAAGAGGAAGGGTTAAATCGCTATTTTGCTCTAATTCCATGTGCTGCTCTCTACATCAAAATGACTTTTAATTGTACGAGTATAGCAAACTATAAGTTCAATAATTAGCGAAACTTATCAGCCGTTAGCAGCTTTTTAGCTGCTAACTAGCCGAGTTATAAAAACCTAGAAAAAAGAATTACCAAGGTAGCGTTTCGCCGTTTGAATGCCAAAACCCACCTGTGTTGCTAAGATTTAATTCATCAATCCGTTTGATGAGCCGCTCTGCAGCAGTTTCAGGGCTGATATCTCCTGCAAAATTAACCATTTGCGTTTGTACAAAGCCCGGATGGAATAACCCTACGGCAATTTTTTTATCTTTTAACTCATGGGCTAAACTAACACTAGCTGCATTAAGCGCGGCTTTTGACATACGATAGCCGATGTAACCGCCCGAGCCATTATCAGCAATTGAACCCATGCGCGATGTGATCATCGCCACTTTTGCATCAATACCTAAGTTTTGCTGTAACGCATGAGTAATACGAATAGGCGCGATACTGTTCACACTTATTTGCTTTTCGATGGCAGCAAAGTCCATGTCAGCTAAAGTTTCGTTATGAAAAATACCGGCGTTATTAATCAAAATATCAATTTTGTCGCCGTGTAAATAATTGGCAAGTGTTGCAACATCATCGGCGTTAGATACATCAATGTCGCTAATAACTTTCACATCGAGTGCTTGGAGCTCTTCGCTTGGCGTGCGAACCACTGCAGTAACACGGTAACCTTGGGCTGAATACTGTTTACAAAAATTAAGGCCAATACCTTTATTGGCCCCTGTAACCACCACATGCTTAGTCATCAATCTGCTCCTTAGTTGGGTTTTCTATATCCAAACCACCTCAAGGTGCGAGTTTCAACATCTTGAGGTGGCTTGGGTATATATACCTTGGGACAGATTAACAAAAACCAAGATGTTAAGTTAATTCATCAATGGTTGATTTAAGAATTGAAAATACAGCCCCTTGTGGATCGGTAATAACACTAAAGCGCCCAACATCTGGGATGTCTGTCGCTGGCACACAAATAACCCCATTAAGCTGCGTTGCTTTGGCAACCGCCTGATCGCAATCTGCTACGGCAAAATAGGGCATCCAATGGGGTGGAATGTCATCTGGCCATTCATTGGTCATTTCAAGCATGCCTGCTATCGGTTGCTCATCAATGGTGAATAAGATGTAGTTCATGCCCTCCATGGGTTTCACCTCAAACTGCCATCCAAATAACTGACAATAAAAGTCGCGACTTTTTTGCATGTCTTTAGACACAAGTTCAAACCAGTAAGGCAGGTTAAGCTCTTGCACTCGTTTAGCCCCGATATGCTCACCAGCTTGCCACAAGGCAAATGTTGCACCGCCTGGCTCTTGTAGCATCACCATGCGACCTGCTTTCATTACATCATGCGGCCCTGCCAAAACAGTTGCACCTAATGATTTTGCCTGCTCTGTGCTTTGATCAACATCATCAACAACAATGTACAATAACCAATGGGTTGGCATCTCGCTCATACTTGCTGGCAGTTGATACATAGCGGCAATATCATCACCTTGCTTTTGCAGCATGGTGTAAAACATATCTTCGCCTATTGGTTGGTCGTCAAAATCCCAATCAAATAATTGCGTATAAAATTGCTTCGCAGCTAGCCAGTCTTTCGCGCATAACTCTGCCCAGCAGAAAGTACCTGCGGGGTGTTTTGTATTTATTTTTGTCATGGCTGTTCCTCCTTGGTTAAACTTAAGCAACAATCGCAAAATTTACCAATCAAACCAGACAATAGTTGCAACACTTCGTTGAAGCACATAATTTTATCTTAGCTGAAAAGGGCAATGAGTAGCGCTAGCAACGCTGAGTTACAGAGACAAAAATGCCGTTAAAAAAGCGGCATTACGATATTTAATTAGTGATGATGGCCATGCTCACCTTTGAGCTGATTACCTTGCGCATCATAAAATCCGCTTGCACCATGCTCAACAAACCCTAAGTTGATCATTTTAGCTAAAAACGGGTCGCTTTCATTATCACCGATATCTGCGTAATCGGTCGTTTGATAGTTATCCCATTTCGCAAATTCTACCTGCACTTTTTGCTGATTGTGATGGCTGGCTGTTAAAACAATTTCACGGCTATAGCTGGGTGTTGAAATACGAATTGCTTTGAGTAACTTTTGATTGGCAAGCCAGCTTAACTCTATTTTGCTATCACCCTGCTGTTGTGTGTAATAATCCGTTAGCTCACAGCCTTCTCCTGCGCTTTTTTGGTGCGTCATAGAGGCTAGGAATTTATCGCTTACTAGCTGATATTTGCTACTCCAATCTTGTTCACCTTGCACTTCCGATGGTTGATATTCAATACCACGCTGCGCATGCTGAAAATAACGAATTGGGCGAATTTGTTGATTGCGCAACTGCTGCCATAGCTCAATAAACTGTGGATTCTGCTTAGCCACCTGATGAGGCGTACGCCAAAGGGTAAAGGTGTTTTCAGTATGCTGCTTATTAGCAACTATATCTGTTGTGACTTTATAGTCTGCTTGCGTAAAACTGGTGTTCATATCGCATTGCCCTGCAACAGCAAGTGGGCTAAGTAATGAGGCAAGTAAGATGGCTGCTTTCACGGGATTCTCTTTTTATCTTGGTTTACTTTATAACTAATTGAGTAAGGGAGGCTTAGAGCCTCCCAAGCACTCATTATTGTGCTAATTTAGCATCGGCTTGTTTAACAAGGTTAGCGGCATAATCCATAACATGGAAAATAAGGCTTTGCTCATTAGTACCTGTTACTAAATGTGCACCTGGGCCTACTGCATACACACCAACATCTTCTGCTGCGTGTGTTTCTGAGCCTAGTGGTACAACAGCTTCTTGATGGAAGCCTGGTGTTGTTGTGTCAACATCAGTTAAATCAACACGCCCTGTTACTGGCGCAAAGTTATAACCTGCATCAGCATCAGTCTCATCGCCTAAATCTCGGAAGCCGCCACCATTGGTATAACCAACCGTTGTGTATGGCATATTGTCTGCAGCAAGTGATGGCTCATCACTACCCACTGGTACTACTTTACCTAAAATTGGGTTACCACGTTTTGGATAGCCTGCAATGGTAAATACGTGGCTGTGGTCAGCAGTTACGATGATTAGTGTGTCTTCAATGCTAGTCTTATCAAGGGCAACTTGCACAGCTTTTGACAACTCAACAGTGTCGCTCAATGCGTTATAGGCATTACCTGCGTGGTGGGCATGATCAATACGTCCCGCTTCAACTGTTAACATAAAGCCATTTGCATTGTTATCTAAAATATCAATTGCCTTTGCGGTCATTTCAGAAAGTGACGGCTCACCCGCTACGTCATTCGAGCGGTCTGCTTCGTATTGCATGTGTGATTCATTGAATAAACCAAATACACGCTCAGTTGTATCTGCATCGATTGCATCAAAACCAGCTTGGTCCATCACATATTGACCTGCAGGGTATTTGGCTTTCCACTCCGCAGTTAAGTCACGGCCATCTGTACGGTCACCTTCTACTGAGCTCACAGCATCAGCAGAATTAAAAGCTGCGTCTTTCGGTAAGAAATGACGACGACCGCCGCCCATGACAACTTCTAAACCATCAACATCTAGCCCTTCGTAGCGTGCTTCTAGGTTCGCTTCAAAGCTAATTAATTGCGATGCAATATCTTCACAGCCAGCGGTGACTGCAGCTTCAGGCATATCTGATACGTCTTCCCAGTTACGGTCAGCCGATTTAGCATATGTTGCTGCAGGCGTTGCGTGAGTGATCCGCGCTGTAGAAACAATACCTGTCGACTTACCTGCAATCTCAGCAAGCTCAGTGGCTGTTACTAGCTCATTACCTGCAACCGTTGCACAGTTACCGCGCTCGATGTCTTCATCAACACCGATAACGCCAGCATCCGTTTTTACGCCCGATGCCATTGCTGTCATCGTACCCGCTGAATCAGGTGTTTGCGCATCTACGTTATAAGTTTTAGCAAAACCTGAGAATGGTAGTGTTTCAAAGCTAAGCTGATGCTCTTCACCTAGCTTACCTTCTAGCTGACCCGCCATGATACGTGCAGCAGTGACCGTTGAAATACCCATGCCGTCACCCACGAATAGGATCACGTTTTTCGCTTTACCTGACTCTTTTACAACTGCAGCAATGTTTTCTTCGCTGTTAGCGACTTTAACTTGTGCTGACTTAAACCACTCATTATCAGTCAACGGCGCTAATTGCGATGCTGTTAACGACGTTGCCGGTGCATTACATACAACGCTTGTATCCGTTACTTCTGCTGAGTCTAGCTCACCATTATCATTGCTATCTGCACCTGTTAGGGTTGCTGTACCACCGTTCACGCACTGCTCAGAACCAACAGCTAATGTATTTTCAACGGTTAATGTTTTTGGTGAGTTGTCATTGTCATCAGAACAACCCGCTAATGCCACTACTACAGCAAGAGAAATTAAATTTAGTTTTTTCATCGTCGTCGCCATTATTCTTCAATTAGTTCTAGAGCTTGGTTAATGATGTGGAAAATTACGTTTTGCTCCACAACGCCTTGTACTAGTTGCGCACCTGGACCTTTTGCATGAAGTGAAATATCTTCACCCGCATGAGTTTCAGAACCTAATGGCACAGTGGCTTCTTGGTGATAACCAGGTGTCGTTGTATCAACCCCCGTTAAATCAACACGACCAGCCAATGCTGCTTCGTTATAAGATACATCTGCATCTGTCTCATCGCCTAAATCACGGAAACCTAAACCATTTGCATAACCCACTGTAGTGTAAGGCATACCATCAGCAGCAAGGCTTGGCTCTTCGCTACCTATTGCAACTACTTGGCCTAAGATAGGGTTACCGCGCTTTGGATAACCTGCGATAGTAAATACATGACTGTGGTCAGCGGTAACAAGGATAAGAGTTTCTTCTGGATTGGTGTTTTCTACAGCTGTTTGCACAGCTTTGGCAAATTCAACAGTATCGTTTAGCGCGTTGTAAGCATTACCCGCATGGTGAGCATGATCAATACGACCAGATTCAACGGTTAAGAAAAAGCCTTTTTCATTGCTCTTTAAGATATCAATCGCTTTACCCGTCATTTCAGATAATGACGGCTCACCCGCTACATCGTTAGCGCGGTCAGCTTCATATTGCATGTGTGACTCATTGAACAATGCGAATACACGTTTTGTATCAGCATTAAGCGTATCAAAGCCTGCTTGGTCCATCACGTACTTGCCATCAGGGTACATTTCTTGCCATTCCGCCGTTAGGTCACGCTCATCCGTACGGTCACCTTCCACTTCACTGACTGCATCAGCTGAGTTGAATGCTGCGTCTTTCGGTAAAAAGTGACGACGACCACCGCCCATCACCACCTCAAGACCATCAACGTCGGTTCCTACGAAGCGTGCTTCAAGGTTCTTCTCGAAATTAACGAGTTGCGATGCAATGTCTTCACAGCCAGCTTCTACGGCATCAGCTGGCATGTCTGATACATCTTCCCAGTTACGATCGGCTGATTTTGCATACGTTGCTGCAGGTGTTGCGTGTGTAATGCGCGCCGTTGAGATAACGCCTGTTGCTAGACCTTTGATTTCCGCAAGCTCTGTAGCAGTAATTAATTCGTTACCCGCAACTGTTGCACACTTGCCACGCTCGATGTTTTCGTTCACACCAATTACACCCACATCAGTTTTAACGCCTGAAATAATTGCTGTCATTGTGCCTGCTGAGTCAGGTGTTTGCGCATCAACGTTATACGTTTTGATTTGCGCAGAGTAAGGAAACTCCTCAAAGCTTAATAAGCCTTCTTCGCCCGACTTACCTTCCATTTGACCCGCCATGATACGCGATGCAGTAAGCGTTGAAATACCCATACCATCACCAACAAATAGAATGACATTTTTAGCTTTAAACGTTTGCTCAACCTGGGCCGCCGCTTCTTTTTCTGTTAATTTTATTTCAGCAGCACTATACCAATCATTTTGTTTTTGACTGTCTGGTAACACACCTGCATTGGCCGTGGCTGACAATGCCAACGTTAAACCAATTGCAGTAGCAATTTTATTAATTTTCATCGTTACGTTCCGTTAGTACATTATTTTAAGAATTTGAGTGCTAACTAAGCTGCACTTGGATAATTAGCCCAGTAATACTAAGAACGCATTGTTACTAAAAAAGTGACTTTTCATGACGAAATGGTGAAACAGCACAAGCAATGCAAGAAGGTAAGTATTTAGTTTTAGGGGAAATAATAGGGCTAGTTGCTAGGTGTGAGTTAGCGAGGGAAAAGATTCTAGGTTCTAGGTTCTAGGTTCTAGGTTCTAGGTCAAGTATAACCTTGGGAGTGCTTTATGATGGTTTGGGTTTATAAAAGAACAGGTTTGCATGGATTGTGTTGGGTTTCGCTTCGCTCAAACCAACCTACCCAAAGAATGAACAGGCCGAATGATGAGTGAGACACCACACTAAAAAACCCCACCAATCTGTGTGAACTGACGTCTGAAAGCTGACAGCTGATAGCTTTTCTACAGATATTAAAAAAGGCCGCCTAGGCGACCTTTTTATAAGCTGTGAAGCTCTATCTGTTGATATTACTCAACGATAGTTGCAACAACACCAGCACCAACTGTACGGCCACCTTCACGGATAGCGAAGCGTAAACCTTCGTCCATCGCGATTGGGCAGATTAGTTCTACAGTCATTTTGATGTTATCACCAGGCATTACCATTTCAACGCCGTCTGGTAACTGTACGTCACCTGTTACGTCAGTTGTACGGAAGTAGAACTGTGGACGGTAACCTTTGAAGAATGGAGTGTGACGACCACCTTCATCTTTAGAAAGTACGTATACTTCTGAAGTGAACTTCGTGTGTGGAGTGATTGAACCAGGCTTAGCTAGTACTTGACCACGTTCAACGTCTTCACGCTTAGTACCACGTAGAAGTGCACCGATGTTCTCACCCGCACGACCTTCGTCTAGAAGCTTACGGAACATCTCAACACCTGTACAAGTTGTCTTCGTAGTTTCTTTGATACCTACGATTTCAACTTCGTCATTCACGTTGATGATACCAGCTTCAACACGGCCAGTTACAACAGTACCACGACCTTGGATTGAGAATACGTCTTCGATAGGCATGATGAATGGCTTATCGATGTCACGCTCTGGCTCTGGGATGTAAGAATCTAGTGCTTCTGCAAGCTCAACGATTTTGTCTTCCCACTCTTTCTCGCCTTCTAACGCTTTAAGCGCTGAACCTTGGATTAGTGGTAAGTCATCACCTGGGAAGTCGTACTCTGAAAGAAGTTCACGAACTTCCATCTCAACTAGCTCAAGTAGCTCTTCGTCGTCAACCATGTCACATTTGTTCATGAATACGATGATGTAAGGTACACCAACCTGACGAGAAAGTAGGATGTGCTCACGAGTTTGTGGCATAGGACCGTCAGTCGCAGCAACTACTAGGATTGCGCCGTCCATTTGAGCAGCACCAGTGATCATGTTTTTAACATAATCGGCGTGTCCTGGACAGTCTACGTGTGCGTAGTGACGAGTAGGAGTATCGTACTCAACGTGTGAAGTTGAGATTGTGATACCACGCTCACGCTCTTCTGGAGCGTTATCGATTGATGCGAAGTCTTTAGCTACACCACCGTATACTTTTGCAAGTACGTTAGTGATTGCTGCTGTTAGAGTTGTTTTACCGTGGTCAACGTGGCCGATTGTACCAACGTTTACGTGCGGTTTTACGCGTTCAAACTTTTCTTTTGCCATCTTAAAAAATTCCTATAAAGAAATTAACGCCTGACCCACTATTGGGCCAGACAAGCTAAATCATATAACAGCGCGAGCTGCAATTATTGCATCTGCAACATTCTTAGAGGCTTCTGCATACTTCAAAAACTCCATAGAGTATGATGCACGGCCTTGTGTTGCAGATCGCAGATCAGTTGCATAACCAAACATTTCAGAAAGTGGTACTTGCGCATTAATTTGCTTAAGACCACCGAATGCTTCTTCCATGCCTTCGATCATGCCGCGGCGACGGTTTAAGTCACCAACTACATCACCCATGTTTTCTTCAGGAGTGATAACTTCAACCTTCATTACTGGTTCTAGAAGAGCTGGGTTTGCTTCAAGCGCACCTTTCTTCATCGCCATTGAACCTGCAATCTTAAATGCCATTTCATTCGAATCTACATCATGGAATGAACCATCAAACAGAGTCGCTTTAACGCCAAGTAATGGGTAGCCTGCCAGTACACCTTGAGTCATTTGCTCTTGGATACCTTTGTCTACCGCAGGGATGTATTCTTTAGGAACAGAACCACCAACGATTTCGTTAACGAACTCATAAATTGGCGCATCATCTTCCGAAATATCCATCGGTTCAAGTTTAAGCCAGACGTGACCATATTGACCACGACCACCTGATTGACGTACGAACTTCCCTTCAACTTCAACAGCTGAACGGATAGCTTCACGGTATGCTACCTGTGGCTTACCAACGTTACATTCAACACTGAATTCACGCTTCATACGGTCGACAATGATATCAAGGTGAAGTTCACCCATGCCAGAAATAATAGTCTGGCCTGATTCTTCGTCAGTTTGTACTCGGAAAGATGGATCTTCTGCCGCTAGTTTACCTAGCGCGATTCCCATCTTATCTTGGTCAGCTACTGTGCGAGGCTCTACCGCAACAGAGATAACTGGCTCAGGGAACTCCATACGCTCAAGCGTAATGACTGAGTTCGGATCACACAGTGTCTCACCTGTTGTTACGTCTTTAAGACCAATAGCCGCTGCGATGTCGCCTGCGTAGACTACTTTGATCTCTTCACGTGAGTTTGAATGCATCTGAACGATACGACCAAGTCGCTCACGCTTACTTTTAACTGGGTTGTATACCGCGTCACCCTGTTTAACAGTACCAGAGTAAACACGGAAGAAGGTCAAGGTGCCAACGAACGGGTCTGTCGCAATCTTAAAAGCAAGTGCGGCAAACGGTGCGTTGTCATCAGCAGGACGTTCTTCCTCAGTACCATCTTCAACGATACCTTGGATTTGTTTCACTTGTGTTGGAGCAGGCATATATTCGATAACAGCATCAAGCACAGCTTGAACGCCCTTATTCTTAAATGCACTACCACACGTCATTGGAACAATTTCGTTAGCTAATGTGCGCTGACGTAAAGCGGCTTTAATTTCAGCTTCAGTCAGGTCTTCACCTTCTAGATATTTGTCCATTAGTTCTTCTGATGCTTCAGCAGCGCTCTCAACCATGTGAGAACGCCATTCTTCTGCAAGCTCCAGAAGCTCTGCCGGAATGGCCTCATAAGAGAAAGTCATGCCTTGATCTTCGGCATTCCAGTTAATGGCTTTCATCTTAATAAGGTCAATAACACCTTTAAAGTCGTCTTCAGCACCAATTGGTAGCTGAATTGGAACAGGCGTTGCTCCAAGACGAGATTTCACCTGGTCCACAACAGTTAAGAAGTCAGCGCCAGTGCGATCCATTTTATTTACGAAGATCATGCGAGGAACTTCGTATTTGTTCGCTTGGCGCCAAACTGTCTCAGTTTGCGGCTGTACACCAGATGAAGCACAAAGAACAACTACCGCACCATCTAGTACGCGTAAAGAACGCTCTACTTCGATAGTGAAATCTACGTGTCCTGGAGTATCAATGATATTGATGCGATGGTCGTCAAATTGAGCGTCCATCCCTTTCCAAAAACACGTTGTTGCAGCAGAAGTGATTGTGATACCACGCTCTTGTTCCTGCTCCATCCAATCCATAGTTGCAGCACCATCATGTACTTCACCGATCTTATGAGAAAGACCTGTGTAGAACAGAACACGTTCTGTTGTGGTGGTTTTACCTGCATCTACGTGAGCGCAAATACCGATATTGCGATAGCGCTCAAGTGGAGTTGTACGTGCCATATGATCCTCTTAAAGGTTAAGGGCAGATTACCAACGGTAATGAGCGAATGCTTTATTCGCTTCAGCCATACGGTGAACGTCTTCACGTTTCTTAACCGCAGTGCCTTTGTTGTCAGCAGCGTCAACGATTTCTTGAGCTAAACGTAAGCCCATAGATTTTTCGCCACGCTTACGTGCAGCGTCTACTAACCAACGCATACCTAATGCGTTGCGACGTACTGGACGTACTTCAACTGGTACTTGGTACGTTGAACCACCAACACGGCGAGATTTAACCTCTACCTGTGGGCGAACGTTTTCAAGTGCAGCTTCAAAGATTTCAAGGTGCGACTTGCCTGATTTCTCAGCAGCCACGTCTAACGCACCATAAACGATTTTTTCAGCAGTAGATTTCTTGCCGTCTAACATTACTACGTTAACGAATTTAGCAAGAAGTTCCGATCCGAACTTAGGATCTGGAAGAATTTTACGTTGACCTATTACGCGTCTTCTAGGCATTTTGTATCTCCGGTATCTTCAGGTTTGCTCTTTTAGAGTCAATACCCAAAACAATTAATTTAAAAATTTAGTGCTTGGCCTTACTAACGGAGAACCATTAGCCCTTAGGGCGTTTAGCACCGTATTTAGAACGAGCTTGACGACGGTCGCTAACGCCTGCACAGTCAAGTGCACCACGTACAGTGTGGAAACGCACACCTGGTAAGTCTTTAACACGACCACCACGGATAAGGATTACACTGTGCTCTTGTAAGTTGTGGCCTTCACCACCGATGTAAGATGTTACTTCGAAACCGTTAGTTAAACGAACACGCGCTACTTTACGTAATGCAGAGTTTGGTTTCTTAGGTGTAGTTGTATATACACGAGTACATACACCACGCTTTTGCGGACAAGCTTTAAGTGCAGCTGAGTTACTTTTAGTAACTTTGCTACGACGTGGCTTACGCACTAGCTGGTTAATAGTTGCCATTTAAATAGCTCCTGAAATTAAAATTACTACTGAAAAAATAAAAAAATCCGCCCTGTTTACATGCTCGTTACAAAACGTGCAGGCAAATGGGTGGCGGAATTTTAATGAGCAAAGTTTAACCTGTCAACCTTAACTCATCGTAAGGCAGAAGATAACTGCCTTACGATTTCTTAATCTATTGATTAAGCTGAGATTATTGGTTTCCAGAGATATCTGCGTTAAGTGCGTCAGTTAGTGCTTGAGTCGCCTCTTCAGCACTTACTGTTTGCTCTTCAACGATTTCACCTTGCTTGCGACGATTCAAACGGTCTTGGTGATACGCAAAGCCTGTACCAGCTGGGATCAGACGACCCACGATTACGTTCTCTTTCAGACCACGAAGTTCATCGCTCTTACCATTTACAGCTGCTTCAGTTAGGACACGAGTTGTCTCCTGGAATGATGCTGCAGAAATGAAAGATTCTGTTGCAAGTGACGCTTTAGTGATACCCATTAACTGGATTTCAAACTTCGCTGGGATCTTACCTTGTTTCTCAAGTTCACGGTTCGCGATGTTAACGCGTGCCACTTCAACTTGTTCACCGGCTAAGAACTCAGTGTCACCGCCGTCAAGGATGATACATTTACGTAGCATCTGACGAATAATTGTCTCAATGTGCTTGTCATTGATCTTAACGCCCTGCAAGCGGTAAACCTCTTGCACTTCGTTAACGATGTAGTTAGCTACATGAGTTACACCACGTAAGCGTAAGATGTCATGTGGTGACTCTGGACCATCGGCGATAACCTCACCTTTAGACACTTGCTCACCTTCGAACACGTTAAGTTGACGCCATTTAGGAATCATCTCTTCGTATGCGTCACCCTCAGCTGGAGTGATTACAAGACGCTTCTTACCTTTTGTTTCTTTACCGAAGCTGATAGTACCTGTGATTTCTGCAAGAATTGCAGGATCTTTCGGTTTACGTGCTTCGAATAAGTCAGCTACGCGAGGTAGACCACCCGTGATATCACGAGTCTTCGAACCTTCTTGCGGAATACGTGCAAGTACGTCACCTGGGTTTGCAGTTGCACCGTCGGTTACTTCAATCGTTGTGAATGAAGGTAGACGTGTTTCTTGCAGACCACGCTCATCGCTTTCGATGATTAGTTTAGGTTCTTTCGCATTTGCTTTACCTAAGTCTTTAACAACCACACGAGTTAAACCAGTTAACTCATCTGTTTGTGCTTCGGTATTTGAGTCATCAATGTCGCTGAACGAGATTTTTGACTTATGCTCAAGAACGATTGGGTGACTATGCGGATCCCAAGTTGCAACGATATCGTTACCTTGAACTTCTGCATTATCTTGTACAGATAACACCGCACCGTAAGGTACTTTATAACGCTCTTTCTCACGACCAAAGCTATCGATGATAGTGATCTCTGTTGAACGAGACGTGATAACAATCTTACCGTCTGTGTTTAATACGTACTTCGCGTTGTGTAACTTCAATGTACCGTTAGTTTTAACTTGTACACTATTTTCAGCAGACGCTCGAGATGCTGCACCACCGATGTGGAAGGTACGCATCGTAAGCTGTGTACCCGGCTCACCGATTGATTGCGCCGCGATAACACCTACTGACTCACCTGGATTAATGATGTGGCCACGTGCAAGGTCACGACCGTAACACTTAGCACATACACCAAAGTCATTATCACAAGTGATTACTGAACGAACGCGTACTTCATCTACTGAATGCTCTTCTAGAAGGTCACACAGTTTTTCGTCAAGCATGATATTACGCTCAACAAGTACTTCGTTAGTATTTGGAATTAATACATCTTCAGCAACAACACGACCAAGAACACGTTCGCGAAGCGCTTCTACAACGTCACCACCCTCGATAAGCGGTTTCATTGTTAAGCCATCTTCTGTGCCACAATCGTCTTCATTGATTACTAAATCTTGTGCAACGTCTACTAGACGACGCGTTAAGTAACCCGAGTTTGCTGTTTTAAGTGCTGTATCGGCAAGACCTTTACGCGCACCGTGCGTTGAGATGAAGTACTGTAGTACGTTTAGACCTTCACGGAAGTTCGCCGTGATTGGTGTCTCGATGATTGAACCATCTGGACGTGCCATTAGACCACGCATACCCGCTAACTGACGGATCTGAGCGGCGCTACCACGTGCACCTGAGTCTGCCATCATAAACACTGAGTTGAATGAAGATTGCTCTTCTTCTTCGCCTTTAGCGTTGATTACAGTGTCTTTTGATAAGTTTGCCATCATCTCACGTGATAAGTTTTCATTTACACGTGACCAGATATCGATAACTTTATTGTACTTTTCACCAGCCGTTACAAGACCTGATTGGAATTGTTGGTTGATTTCAGTTACTTCAGCTTCCGCTGATTCAATGATTTCTGCTTTAACCGGTGGGATAACTAAGTCATCGATACCGATTGAAACACCTGACTTCATTGCGTAGTGGAAACCGGTGTACATTACTTGGTCAGCAAAGATAACTGTATCTTTAAGACCTAGACGACGGTAACACTCGTTTAATAAGCCAGAAATTTGTTTCTTACCTAGGGCTTGGTTGATTAACTCAAACGGCATGCCTTTAGGTAGGATTAGTGAAAGGATCGCACGACCTACTGTTGTTTCAACAATAGATACTTGCTCAACTGTTTCACCATCTTCATTACTGATTGTCTCGCTGATACGTACTTTTACGCGTGCATGTAACTCAGCGTTACCGCTGCGGTATGCTTTTTCAGCTTCTTTAGGATCTTTAAATACAATACCTTCGCCTTTCGCATTGATGCGATCACGAGTCATGTAGTAAAGACCTAATACAACGTCCTGTGAAGGAACGATGATTGGCTCACCATTCGCTGGAGATAGGATGTTGTTAGTAGACATCATTAGAGCACGTGCTTCTAATTGTGCTTCAAGCGTTAACGGTACGTGTACCGCCATTTGGTCACCATCGAAGTCAGCGTTGTATGCCGCACAAACTAATGGGTGTAAATGAATCGCTTTACCTTCGATAAGCACAGGTTCGAACGCTTGGATACCCAAACGGTGAAGTGTTGGTGCACGGTTCAGTAATACTGGATGCTCACGAATTACTTCGTCTAGTACATCCCATACTTCTGCTACTTCACGCTCAACCATCTTCTTAGCAGCTTTGATAGTCGTAGCCATGCCGCGACGCTCTAGCTTACCGTAGATAAATGGTTTGAATAGCTCAAGTGCCATCTTCTTAGGAAGACCACACTGGTGTAGTTTAAGCGTAGGACCTACTGTGATTACAGAACGGCCAGAGTAATCTACACGTTTACCAAGTAAGTTCTGACGGAAACGACCTTGCTTACCTTTGATCATATCAGCAAGCGATTTCAGAGGACGTTTGTTAGAACCTGTAATCGCACGACCGCGACGACCGTTATCAAGTAGCGCATCTACCGCTTCTTGTAACATACGTTTTTCGTTGCGTACGATAATGTCTGGTGCTGCTAGATCTAATAGACGTTTAAGACGGTTATTACGGTTAATAACACGACGGTAAAGGTCATTCAGATCAGAAGTCGCAAAACGACCACCGTCTAGAGGTACTAATGGACGTAGATCAGGCGGAAGTACTGGAAGTACTGTCATGATCATCCACTCAGGGTTGTTACCTGATTGGTGGAAAGATTCCATTAATTTAAGACGTTTAGTGATCTTCTTACGCTTAGTTTCAGAGTTAATTGTTGGTAACTCTTCACGCATTTCAGCAATTAATTGGCCAAGATCAAGTTCACGAAGCAAGTCTAATACTGCTTCAGCACCCATCTTCGCTTCAAACTCATCACCGTGCTCTTCAAGTGCATCTAAGTACTCTTCTTCACCTAAAAGCTGACCACGCTCAAGCGTTGTCATACCAGGCTCAGTTACTACGAATGATTCGAAGTAAAGTACGCGCTCGATGTCACGAAGTGTCATGTCTAGCATTAAGCCGATACGTGACGGTAATGATTTTAAGAACCAAATGTGCGCAACTGGGCTCGCAAGCTCAATATGACCCATACGGTCACGACGCACTTTAGTTAGCGTTACTTCAACGCCACACTTTTCACAAATAACACCACGGTGCTTAAGGCGCTTATATTTACCACATAAACACTCATAATCTTTCACTGGGCCGAAAATACGGGCACAGAATAAGCCGTCGCGCTCAGGCTTGAAAGTACGGTAGTTGATTGTCTCAGGTTTCTTTACTTCACCGTATGACCATGAACGAACCATATCTGGCGAAGCAAGACCAATGCGAATTGCATCGAATTCTTCGGTCTTATTTTGTTGCTTCAGAAACTTAAGTAAGTCTTTCACCTTAGCTCTCCTGTCGGAGGTTAATCTTGAGGGCGAAACAATCGCCCCTACATTCTATTCGGCCTAACAGGTGCGGCTTACGCCGCACCTAAATGGCTTAATTTTCTTCCAACTCGATGTTGATACCCAGTGAGCGGATTTCTTTCAACAATACGTTGAACGATTCTGGCATACCTGGTTCCATCTTATGGTTACCATCTACGATGTTCTTATACATCTTAGTACGACCGTTCACGTCATCCGATTTCACTGTTAGCATTTCTTGTAGAGTATATGCAGCACCGTAAGCTTCTAGTGCCCACACCTCCATCTCACCGAAACGCTGGCCACCGAACTGAGCTTTACCACCCAGCGGCTGCTGAGTAACAAGGCTGTAAGAACCAGTTGAACGTGCGTGCATCTTGTCATCAACCAAGTGGTTAAGTTTCAACATGTACATGTAACCAACAGTTACTTGACGTTCGAACTGATCGCCAGTACGGCCATCATAAAGTGTAACTTGACCGCTTCTTGGATAACCACCAAGCTCAAGTAAGTCTTTGATTTCGCTTTCACGAGCACCATCAAAGGCTGGAGTTGCGATCGGTAAACCACCTTTCAAGTTTTCAGCTAAGCGACGAACTTCATCATCAGAGAACGAGTCGATATCGACTTTCTGACGACAATCACCTAATTCGTAAACTTTCTTAACGAAGCTACGGATTTCGTGCAGTTCACGCTGCTCTTTCATCATTTCTTCTAAGCGCTCACCCACACCACGTGCAGCAAGACCCATATGAGTTTCTAGGATCTGACCGATGTTCATACGTGATGGTACACCTAGCGGGTTCAGAACGATGTCTACCGTACGACCTTTGTCATCGTATGGCATATCTTCTACTGGTACGATAGTCGAGATAACACCTTTGTTACCGTGACGACCCGCCATCTTATCACCCGGTTGGATACGACGTTTAACAGCTAGGTATACTTTAACAATCTTAAGTACGCCTGGTGCTAAGTCGTCACCTTGAGTGATCTTACGACGTTTGTTTTCAAACTTCTTATCGTATTCAGCTTTAAGCTCATCGTACTGAGCGGCTAGTTGCTCAAGTTCAGCTTGCTTATCTTCTTCAGCAAGGCTTTGAGTAAGCAGCTTTTCAGCATTTAGTGATGCAATTGAATCTGCGTTCAGACCAGCGTCAACAAGTAACTTACGAGCACGCTCTAATACGCCTGCTTCTAAGATACGGAACTCTTCGTTGAAGTCTTTCTTCGCTTCGCGAAGCTGCATGTCTTCAACTTCTAACGCACGCTTATCTTTTTCAACACCGTCACGGGTGAAAACTTGTACGTCGATTACAGTACCAGTTACAGAGTTTGGTACACGTAAAGAGCTGTCTTTAACGTCTGACGCTTTCTCACCGAAGATAGCACGTAGTAGCTTTTCTTCTGGTGTTAATTGCGTTTCGCCTTTCGGAGTCACTTTACCTACTAGGATATCGCCGCCTTTAACTTCAGCACCGATATAAACAACGCCTGACTCATCAAGCTTGCCTAGTGCAGATTCACCTACGTTAGGAATATCTGCTGTGATCTCTTCTGGACCTAATTTAGTATCACGTGCGATACATTGTAGTTCTTGAATGTGGATTGTCGTTAGACGATCTTCTTGAACTACGCGCTCTGATAGTAGGATTGAATCCTCGAAGTTATAACCGTTCCATGGCATGAATGCCACGCGAAGGTTTTGACCAAGTGCTAAGTCACCAAGGTCAGTCGAAGGACCATCTGCTAATACGTCACCACGTGTTACCGGCTCACCAACCATACAAGTTGGTTTTTGGTTAATACATGTATTTTGGTTTGAGCGAGTGTATTTAGTAAGGTTGTAAATATCGATGCCCGCTTCACCAGGAACACGCTCATCTTCATGTACATTTACAACGATGCGGCTTGCATCCGCATACATTACTTCACCACCACGCTTAGCAACGATAGTTACACCAGAGTCTTTCGCTAGTGTAAGCTCGATACCTGTACCTACCAGCGGTTTGTCCGCGATAAGAGTTGGTACGGCTTGACGTTGCATGTTTGAACCCATCAATGCACGGTTAGCATCATCGTGTTCTAGGAACGGGATAAGTGCTGCCGCTACAGAGATCACCTGTTGTGGTGATACGTCCATATATTGTTGGTCCATTTTGCCCATAAAGGTTGATTCACCTTTGTGACGACATGGAATTAGTTCATCAACAAACTCATTGTTTTCGTTCAAGTTTGAGTTCGCCTGAGCGATAACAAACTGACCTTCTTCAATGGCTGATAAGTAATCTACTTCATCAGTAACTACACCGTTTACCACTTTACGGTAAGGTGTTTCTAAGAAACCATAGTCATTAGTACGTGCGTACGTAGACAGTGAGTTAATTAGACCGATGTTTGGACCCTCAGGCGTTTCGATTGGACATACACGACCATAGTGAGTTACGTGAACGTCTCGAACTTCGAAGCCAGCGCGTTCACGTGTTAAACCACCCGGACCTAATGCAGAAATACGACGCTTATGCGTTACTTCTGAAAGCGGGTTATTTTGGTCCATGAACTGTGATAACTGAGATGAACCAAAGAACTCTTTAACCGCTGCCGAAATAGGCTTAGCGTTAATAAGATCTTGTGGCATTACAGCGTCAAGGTCACCTAAGCTTAAACGCTCACGTACAGCACGCTCAACACGTACTAGACCAACGCGGAATTGGTTCTCAGCCATTTCGCCAACACTACGGATACGACGGTTACCTAAGTGGTCGATATCATCAACATCGCCAACACCGTTACGAATAGCGATAAGCACTTTCATAACAGCTACGATGTCTTCTTTCGATAATGTGCCAGGGCCAGTATCTGAGTCATAACCTACACGGCTATTGAACTTCATACGACCAACTGTTGATAAATCGTAACGCTCGTCAGAGAAGAACAAGTTATCAAATAAGGCTTCAGCCGCGTCTTTCGTCGGTGGCTCGCCTGGGCGCATCATGCGATAAATTTCTACTAATGCTTCTAAACGGTTGCTTGTTGTGTCGATACGTAATGTATCTGACATGTAGGCGCCGCTGTCAACTTCGTTGATATATAGAGTATCAATCTTAGTGTGACCTGCTTTAACCAATTCAGCCATTAGCTCAAGTGATAGCTCGTCATTCGCGTTTGCGATGATCTCACCTGTTGACTCATCAACATAGTTTTTAGCTACAACACGACCAATGATGTACTCATGCGGTACTTCTAATTGGTTAATACCTTTTTTCTCGATGTTCTTGATGTGACGCGCAGTAATACGACGACCCGCTTCAACAAGGACTTCACCGTCTTCGCCTTTGATATCAAAAGCGGCAGTTTCACCACGTAAGCGCGAAGGAACAAGTTCCATAAGAACTTTACCGTCAGCAACTTCAAACGTAGTTGTATCGAAGAATATCTCTAGGATTTCATCCGTTGAGTACTCTAGTGCACGTAAGATGATTGACGCCGGTAATTTACGACGACGGTCAATACGTACATAAAGGTTATCTTTTGCATCAAACTCGAAGTCTAACCATGAACCACGGTAAGGAATTACACGCGCGTTATAAAGCACTTTACCTGACGAGTGAGTTTTACCGCGGTCGTTATCAAAGAATACACCAGGGCTACGGTGTAGCTGAGAAACGATAACACGCTCTGTACCATTGATAACAAAGGTACCGGTATCAGTCATGAGCGGAATTTCGCCCATGTAAACTTCTTGCTCTTTAATGTCTTTAACTGTGCCTGGTGCTTCTTTGTCCATCACCACAAGACGCAATTTTACGCGAAGTGGAGCAGAATAAGTCACACCGCGAATTTGACATTCTTTTACATCGAATACTGGCTCACCAATACGATAACTTACGTATTGAAGCTCAGAATTTCCCGAGTAGCTTTTGATAGGAAACACAGAACGGAATGCAGCTTCCAAACCGTGATCGCCATCAGCGTCAGGGACTAAGAATTTTTTAAACGATTCTAACTGCGTCGACAGTAAGAAAGGTATATCCAAAACTTGTGGACGTTTACCAAAATCCTTACGGATACGTTTCTTTTCAGAATAAGAGTAAGCCATGGGGTTCCTCAGCTTGCTGATCTTTGACCCGACCTGTTCTTGTAAGAACAGACTTAACTGGCATCTATGCCAAGATGTACAACATTAAATTGTTGTTCTATTTTGCTCTGCCACTTTCAACACCGATTAAGGTAACAACTTGAAAGTAAAGAGAAAATTAGATTTTATTTGCGTTACAGGATTGCATCGCTCCATAGCGCAAAAAGGCCGGTGATTAAATAATCACCAGCCCTTGCCTGATTACTCAGGCAGCGAACCTAGCGTAAGCTAGATTACTTAACCTCAACTTCAGCACCAGCTTCAGTAAGGTCTTTTGCAAGTGCTTCAGCTTCTTCTTTAGATACACCTTCTTTGATAGGTGCAGGAGCTGCTTCAACAAGTGCTTTAGCTTCTTTAAGGCCAAGACCAGTAGCACCACGTACAGCTTTGATAGCTGCAACCTTGTTAGCGCCAGCGCCAGTAAGGATTACGTCGAACTCAGTCTTTTCTTCAGCTGCTTCAGCAGCAGGACCAGCAACAACAGCAGCTGCTGCAGTTACGCCGAATTTTTCTTCCATTGCTTCAACTAGAGCAACAACGTCCATTACTGACATTTCAGCAATAGCATCAAGGATTTGGTCTTTAGTTACAGACATTACAAATTTCCTAATTATTACGGACTAAATATAGCCCCAAAAAAATATTACACCGAAAGTGAACAAAAAAACAGCTTAAAATTAAGCAGCTTGCTCTTCTTTCTGTACACGTACTGCTTCAATTGTTTTACACAATTTACCTGCAGACGCTTCTTTCATAGCGCTCATTAAGCGTGCAACAGCTTCGTCGTAAGTAGGTAGAGTTGCTAGCATAGCTGCGTCTACTACGTTACCTTCAAATGCAGCCGTCTTAACTTCGAATTTCTCGTTCTTCTTCGCGAAATCTTTGAAGATACGCGCAGCAGCACCTGGGTGCTCTGAAGAGAAAGCGATTAAGCTTGGACCAACAAGTGAGTCAGAAAGGCACTCAAAATCTGTACCTTCAATAGCACGTTTAGCTAAAGTGTTACGAACAACTTTCATCCATACACCAGCTTCACGAGCTTCTTTACGAAGGGCAGTGATAGCACCAACTGTTACACCACGAGAATCTGCAACAACTGCAGAAAGAGCACCAGTGGCTGCTTCGTTGACTTCAGCAACAATTGCTTTTTTGCCTTGAAGATTTAAAGCCATGGGTGTTACTCCTGGTTTAATGGGTTGCCGAAATTGGCTTCCCTGTTCTACTCTTCCCCATCTAAGATGGAGATGCTTTTTACGGCGAGAGCCAGAAGATTAGGAAAAATCTATCTGGGGATTCACACCGTCTACGTAGGTAAAATATTAAGGCCGAAGCCGCCTACGGTCTTGGACGGAAGCCCAATTTATCGTTTTTACCCGAGAGCATTACGAAATTATGGACTTCAACCCGAATTCTTTACTTGTTTTGAAATTAACTTTCTCAACAAAATGGCGCAAAATTATAGTTCAAATTTCGCGCCATGTAAACTCTTAATTAAGCAACAACTGTGCTTAGAGAGTTTTGGTCAACAGCAACACCTGCGCCCATTGTTGTAGAGATAGTTACTTTCTTCACGTAAGTACCTTTTGCTTGAGAAGGTTTAGCCTTCTTAAGCGCAACAATAAGAGCTTCAAGGTTTTGTTGAAGTTGCTCAGCAGTGAAATCAACCTTACCGATAGTAGTATGGATGATACCGTTCTTGTCGTTACGGTAACGAACTTGACCTGCTTTCGCATTTTTAACTGCTTCTGCAACGTTAGGCGTTACAGTACCAGTTTTAGGGTTTGGCATTAGACCACGTGGACCTAAGATTTGACCTAGTTGACCAACAACACGCATAGCGTCTGGAGATGCAACAACAACGTCAAAGTTCATCTCGCCTTTCTTAACTTGTTCAGCAAGATCTTCCATACCCACTAATTCAGCACCAGCTTCTTTCGCAGCATCTGCGTTAGCGCCTTGTGTGAATACAGCAACACGAACTTCACGACCAGTACCGTTAGGTAGTACAGTTGCACCACGTACGTTTTGGTCAGATTTACGAGCATCGATACCAAGGTTAACAGCAACGTCAACACTTTCTACGAATTTAGCTGTCGCTAACTCTTTTAAAAGAGCAACTGCTTCGTTGATTTCGTAATCTTTAGTCGCATCCACTTTTTCGCGGATTGTACGCATACGTTTAGTTAATTTTGCCATTATCTTAGTCCTCTACGTTCAAGCCCATCGCACGCGCAGAACCTGCGATAGTGCGAACTGCAGCGTCCATATCAGCCGCTGTAAGGTCAGGTCGTTTTGTCTCAACGATTTCTTCAAGTTGAGCACGAGTTACTGTACCCACTTTTTCAGTGTTAGGACGGCCAGAACCTGATTTGATACCTGCAGCTTTCTTAAGTAAGTAAGCAGCCGGTGGAGTTTTCATGTCGAACGTGAAAGAACGGTCACCGTAAACAGAGATCACTACAGGAACTGGAGCGCCTTTTTCGATAGACTCTGTACGTGCGTTGAACGCTTTACAGAATTCCATGATGTTTACACCGTGTTGACCTAGTGCTGGACCTACTGGAGGACTAGGGTTAGCCATACCAGCGGCAACTTGTAGCTTGATAATAGCTTCAACTTTTTTAGCCATAATAAATACCTCATTTGGTGGGTCATAGCCTTGTGCGCGCGAGGACGCGTACTCTAACGGCTTCCCAGTTTAAAAATTGGTTCTCACTTTTTAGTGATAAAACAAGTTATAACTTGCCCTAACACAAAAAGGCCGCTGATTATAAGTTAATCAGCGGCCTTTTTCAAGCTTATTGCCAAAATATTAAACAATTTTGGCAGCTTTAATTTCTTACTTACTTGTCTTGCTCAACTTGACCGAATTCAAGGTCAACAGGTGTCGAACGACCGAAGATAAGAACAGACACTTTTACGCGGCTCTTCTCGTAATCAACTTCTTCCACAACACCGCTGAAGTCAGCAAATGGACCATCGATAACACGAACAACTTCACCTGGTTCAAATAATGTTGCAGGCTTAGGCGCTTCAGAGTTCTCTTGCAGACGGTTCAAGATGCGATCAGCTTCTTTTTGGCTGATTGGAGCTGGACGATCAGACGTACCACCAATGAAGCCCATAACACGTGCTGTGCTGTTCACTAAGTGCCAGCTTGCATCGTTCATGTCCATTTGAACTAGTACATAACCTGGGAAGAATTTGCGCTCAGATTTACGCTTTTGACCAGCGCGCATCTCAACAACTTCTTCAGTTGGTACTAATACTTCACCAAAACTATCTTCCAAACCTTCAATCTTGATGTGCTCAAGAATAGTTTGTGCTACACGCTTCTCGTAACCAGAGAAAGCTTGCACTACGTACCAACGTAGTTTCTTTTCGTTCTTCTCATCCGACATGGGATTAGATCTCCAATCCAGTTAAAAAGCCTACTGCGCGGAACAAAATGCCATCTAATCCCCAAAGGATAAGTGCCATAATCACAGTTGCAACCATTACAATTAATGTCGTATGTGTTGTTTCTTGGCGAGTTGGCCACACAACTTTACGTACTTCGATACGTGACTCTTTTGCAAACGCAAGAAAAGTACGACCTTTTTCAGTTAGTGAGGCAATGCCTAAACCAGCTGCAACAGCAACCACTACACCAATAGCACGTAATAATACAGATTGGTCTGCAAACATGTGGTTACCAACGACTGCGCCTGCTAGTAGCGCAATTGCTACAATCCACTTTACTGAATCCATCGCACTTGATGGTGTTTCTACATTCGTGCTCATAATATTTTTACCTTAACTACAGACACAACAACCCTGCGCTCTGGCAGGGTTAATCCATTAAAATCTAAACTTAAAAACTGACTTGTTTAAACCGATTTTTAAATTCAGACTCAACACACATTGTTTAAAAAGTGGCAGGGGCGGAGAGATTCGAACTCCCAACCGTCGGTTTTGGAGACCGCTGTTCTACCAATTGGAACTACGCCCCTGCAAAGTGGATGCCTATTATACTTACGCAATTCATTAACACAAGAGTAAAAGATACCCATTAGTTAAAATCTCATCAGTTCGTTTAAAAATCAATATTAACATTGATTAAAAAGCAGTTTATTATAAACCCGATATAGGAACTAAAAAACTACATGGATCAGTGTGCTGCCATTTAAACTCTCTTTTAATATTGTACTGTTATGCCTCGTCACCTTGATCTGTAAGCAGGCTAATGCTCGCTCGTTACACCTAGCTACTTTTAATAGCCAACAAGGTCTAAGTCAAAACTCTATCACTTGCAGCATAACTGATCAGCAAGGCTTTTTATGGTTTGCCACACAGGGAGGTTTGAACCGCTTTGATGGTTATGAATTTAAACGCTTCAAAGCTAACAGCAATAATAAAAGTATTTCTGGAAATTGGATCACAGGCTGTGCCAAGGACAGTAATAATCAGCTGTGGTTTTCGACCGCCAGCAAAGGACTCAATAAACTCAATCCTGAGACTGGCCAATTTGAGGTTTATTCGACTTCTAATGAGGCAGGACTAAGTGAAGATAAAATTTGGTCAATGGTACTGGCTAAAGGTGATGTTCTTTGGCTAGGTCACGAACATGGTAAGTTAACTCGTTTTGATATATCAAACCAAGAATTTGAACATTTCCAATACAAAATAGATCAGCAGTTGCCGCTTGTACGTGACATTGTTATTACCGATGAACTCATCTGGCTTGCCACTGATATGGGACTTATTTCATTTAACCCAAGCACAGAGCAATTTACTCAACATACTCAAATCACTTCACCGCTCTGGCATCTAAAATTGTTGAATCATGAAAAACTGCTTATTGGTGCAAAGCAAGGCTTATATACACTAGATTTACTTACGCAAACCAGTGAGCAAATCGAACAGTTAAATGGTGTCTGGATCACTGACAGCCTTATTGACCAACAGCAAAACCTTTGGCTTACAAGCTACGGGCGAGGTCTATACTTTTTACCTGCAGGTGCTGACTTACAAGACCAATACATTCGATACGACCATGACAAGCAAAACCCCAATGGCTTGACTAGCGACTTTCTCCTATCTCTTTATCAAGATTCACAAGGCATTATTTGGTTGGGCACCGATGGTTATGGTGTGCATCGCTATGATCCTAAGCAACAGCAGTTTTCTCATCAGTTACAAACCTCACAGCCAAATTCACTAAGTCATAATTTTGTTCGCTCAATAATAAAAAGAGCCAATGGCGAGGTATGGATTGGCACCCGTGACGGACTCAACCGTCAAACAGCGTTTGGTTACCAACATTATAAAAATGCCCTGCCAAATAATAATATATTTGCCCTTCATGAAGATGCTAACAAGCAGTTATGGATAGGTACTTACGGTGGTGGCTTAATTAAGTATCTAGATAGTCGTGATGAATTTAAAGCCTTCACTATGCAAAGCCACCAGCTAGCCAGTGACCGTGTATACGCAATAACTAGCGACAAAGTTGGTGCTCTTTGGCTTGGGAGTAACCAAGGGTTAACTCGCTTTGAGCCAAAATCAGGCAAAGTTACTCACTATAAACATAGTGATTCTCAAAACAGTCTTGCCAATAACACCGTATTTACTCTTGCTTACGATAGTGATGAGCACTCACTTTGGGTCGGCACTCGAGCAGGGCTCAATAAACTGGATATCACTACGAAGCAATTTAGTTTATTAGATGAGCAAGGCTCTAACGGAGCTGGGCTCAGCCATAACATGGTCACCTCTTTATTATTGAATGGCGATAGTGTTTGGGTTGGCACCATGCAAGGCTTGAATCAAGTTAATAAGCATAACTTCAGGGTGAAACAAATTACTGAGCAACAAGGTTTGGCGAACGATAACATTTTTGACATTCTCGCCGATAAGCAAGGTATGCTTTGGCTAGCAACCAATGGCGGACTCACTCGCTATAACCCCACCACAGAGCAAATGCAGCAGTTTTTGCCAGAAGATGGCATTCAGCACCAATCTTTTATACTGGGTGCGAGCTTTCAAGCAGACGATGGCGAATTATTTTTTGGTGGCATCAATGGTTATAATCATTTTTATCCTGAGCAACTAAAGTTATCGCACTCTCCCCCTACCCCTGTTTTAACCGAATTATTATTAAACAACAGAGTTATTAAGAGTAATCACTTCGATAAGCAAGCAAATACCCTTGCGAGTGCAACTCAGACATTTGCGTTTGCAAAATCTGCTGGCGTTATCGGCTTTAAATTTAGTGCATTAAAAAACGGATCGACACCAAAGCACTACCAATTCGGCTACAAGCTTGCTGGCTTTGATGAACAATTTTTATATACAGATGCATCCCTTAGACAAATTAATTACCCTCAGCTCCCTGCTGGGAACTACAAATTATTAATAAAAGTGAAAGATCAATATGGGCAATGGAGTGACAGCAAAAAGCTACTAACATTAACTGTTGTGCCTCCTTGGTGGCAAAGTAAATTAGCCTATGCTATTTACTTTATTTGTGCTTTAACACTGACCTGGCTTCTTTTAAATTCCTTGTACAAACGCAAACTCGCAGAGCAAGAAAAACAAACCGAGATTGAGCTAAACAAATTAAAAGATCAATTTTTAGATAACATTAGCCATGAGCTAAAAACACCATTGAGTTTAATACTTGCCCCGATCAGCCAGTTACAGCGAAGTAATACAGACCCCCAAGCTCAAAATCAACTGGCTAGTATTAAACGTAACTGCCAACGCTTACTTGAACTGATCAATCAACTTTTACAATTGAGTCAACGCCCTAGTACAGCTATTTACACTGTTAGCCCTTATTCCATTACAACCTTTTTAACAGACTTAGTGGCAGATTTCAGTGCTCTGTTTGAGCAAAAACAACTGCAATTTAGCTTTGATGATACTACCTCAACAACATGTAAGATTAACCTTGCTCCCGAACATGCTCATTCTATTTTCAGTAACCTGATAAGTAATGCGCTTAAGTACACGCCTAACGGCGGTAAAGTCGATATTCAACTTGATGAAGTGCAGCAACAACTGATTTTTAAAATTACTGATACAGGTGTGGGTATTGCCAGTGAACATCAACAGTCGATTTTTCAGCGCTTTACCCGCGTAGCATCATCAGAGCCTGGCAGTGGTATTGGCCTGAGCTTAGTAAAGCAGCTTGTAGAACAATACGGTGGGTCTATCAGCGTAAGCAGTAAAATTGCTGAGGGAAGTTGCTTTACTGTGTCATTGCCTATGGTTGAGTGTGCTGAAAATCAGGTTAATAGCATTACGCAACTACGCAACTCACAACAGACATTACTGATTGTTGAAGATAATAAGGAAATGGCTGAACTACTACTTGCTTTGTTTAATGCAGAATTTAACTGCATCTGTGCAGCTGATGGTCAGCAAGCGCTTGATTTATGCCAATCAGACCTACCAGAGCTCATTATCAGTGATGTAATGATGCCGAATATGAATGGCTATCAACTGTTAGCAGCACTCAGAGCAAACCCGGCCACCAGCCATATTCCGGTGTTATTACTTTCAGCTAAAGCAGATACCCACAGCCGCTTGAAAGGACTTGATTTATTAGCCGATGACTTTTTGAGCAAACCTTTTGAGCCCACTTTACTAGTAAGCAGAGTAAAAGGATTGCTTAATCTTAGACAAATTTTAAACCAGCATCTAACAGCCCAACTGGCAGCTCCTCTGAATAGTGATACAGGCGCATTGACAGTACAAAATAAAGATTATTCCTTCACTGAAAAACTCAAGCAAGTAGTACAAGCCCATTATCAAGATGAAAACTTTTCGGTTGAGCAATTAGCCTCAGCCTTATGTTTAAGCTCCCGTGCTCTGCAACTAAAAATGAAAGCCTTGTATTCACAAACTCCCTCTGACTATTTACGCAATACTCGCTTAGAGTTTGCAAAGAAACAGCTAGTCGATGGCCATTTAGCGATTGGTAAAGTAGCAGAGCAAGCGGGCTTTAGTTCGCAAAGCTATTTTGCGCGAAGCTTTAAGAGCTATGTTGGCTTATCACCAAAACAGTACCGAGAAAAATATCAAAAACGCGTTGAATTTCGCATCAGTGAATAAACTTTTCGTCTGAGTGCTATCAATAAAACACTGATTTTTATAGCTTATCCATATAAACATTAATAACAACAAAGCCCATATTGCGGCGTTATTTACTGCATGAGATATAAGTTAAGGAAAGTCATATGCTCACCAAAACACACAAAGCGATTTCGATTACGTTACTTGCTGCGGCACTGACTGCATGCCAAAGTACTTCGACCACCACAAGCAATAACAATAGCCCAGATATAAACGAAGTGGCACAGCAGCAATACAATGGCCCAAAAGCTCGGATCGCTGTTGCCCGCTTTACTGACAAATCAAACGATTCACGTTGGTGGCGTAAAGAAATTGGTGAAGGTATGGCTGATCAACTAACAACCGCATTAGTTAGCACCAATCGCTTTATTGTCTTAGAACGACAAGCACTTGATGCCGTATTATCAGAACAAGACCTTGCTGTATCAGGCCGTGTGAGTGCAGCTTCAGGTGCTGCTTATGGTGAAATTGAAGGTGCCGAAATTGTCGTAGTTGCCGCTGTTACTGAATTCGATGATGACAATTCGGGCACCCGCGTAGGCAGTGGTGGCTTTATCGGTGACGTATTTAGCTCAGTGTCGGCGGGTTTTTCAAGTTCGCACATGGCGATAGATTTGCGCTTGATCGACACGCGAACTTCACGTATTTTAGCCGCTACCAGTGTTGAGGGTGGCAGTAAAGATTTTGACTTTACATCAGCTGCTACCAACTTTGGTGGTGCACTCGTTGGTGGTAACTTAAGTAGCTGGTCAAACACGCCAAAAGAAAAAGCACTGCGTGAAGTCATCGTCAAAGCCGTTGAGTTTTTGGAATCAAAAGTACCAACAACTTATTATCGCTATAATAGCGATAACACCATTGCAGCAGGCCATACCGCACCTGCACCACTAAAAGTAACCGCAGCTGCAGCACCAGCTAAAGCGCCAGTTGCATCGGTTAATGTTCCAACTCACAGAATGCCTTACTACGAAAAAACAGACTTAGCCATGTCACGACTGAACTTGGTTTGTTTAGGTTATTTAAAAAGGCAGCCTCACTACGAAGAATATGAAGTAGAAGACGTAGAGTACGATGAAGCAACGGTGATTGCACTCACTGAGTATCAGCAAGAAAATAAGCTGAAAGTGACAGGCCTTGCGGATGAGACGACTAAAAAATCTCTTGATGATTCAGGGTGTATTGCCAAAACGAACAAATCAAGTTTAGAAAGCCTTGGCAGTATTTTTAAATTTAACTAAGCAAACTAACAGCCAGTGCCTGCACTGGCTGTTTAAAACCTTAGTTTGTGCCTTTCACCAGTGGTACACCATTGTTACCAACAGGAATATAAACTGTTGTATGGTTAGGTGACTCAGCCATCTTTAACTGCGCATTAATAGCTTCATGTTGTAGATAGTTTGGCGTCAAAGTGGCATTAATAATTTTTTGCGCCTGTGCAATACCTTTTGCTTCTTCTACACGGATCTCAGCATCTTTTCGTGCAATTTCTTTTTGCGTTTCTTTTTCAGAAAGTAATTGTTGTGCTGCTAATTTTTTCTCAACGGCATTAGCAACGATGGCCGGATAGTTAATATTTCCCACCACAACATTAGCGAGTTTAAATGGCGTTGGTTCTAAATACGCTTTTAAGCGGGCTGTTACTTCTGCAGCTATTTTCTCGCGATTGGTTTTTAGCACACCGCTATCATATTGCTGGACTATGTCACGCACATAAGTTCTAAATGTTTCACGAACAAATCGCGGATACCAATTTTCGCCACCGTATTGTTCAACCACCGCTCTGACAGAGCCGCTTTCTATTGAAATGACCGCATGAAAATCAAAACTAATGTTTAAGTCATCGTTAGCTAAGATTTTAAATGCTTCAGTATAGGTGTTCGGGCGCATGTCTATATTAATCACCTGATTACGCCAAAGTGACATGCCGTAGTTAGCTGGGCCAATCATAGTGCCTTGATAACCGCCTTCACCAAACACGCGCGGCTTTTCAAATACGTAACCCTCTTCACCCGCTGGTGTACTAGGGTTAGTACACGCCGTGAGCGATACAGCAACTACACCTGCTAATGCTAAACTTGGAAAAACACTCGATAGAAGTGTTTGCGTCCCTGAACGTTTAAATTTCATTTTTTGTTATCTCATTCCATTATAAAATTTGTAATAGCTCACCACGATAAAAATCACATAACAACCAAATTTGTTGAAATGGATGTTGTTTAGGCACATCAAGGTGAGTAAGTACTGACTTAAAATCATCAAGATGCCATATAGTACTGGCATTTCGAATTAATAACCAAGGCTGCGTAGATTCGTAATGTTTCTTGGCTTTTTGTGCCAACAACCGATGCAAAGCACAGTGCAGACGCTCGTTACTTGGAGCTAAAGCCATTTCAGCGAGATCTCGTTGCATTGAGATAGACAGCGGCCTACCTAACACCGCCATTGCTTCTGTTTCACTGGCATATAAATGGGCGACTTCAATATCGAGCCGCTCATCACCTTTATAACAACTCACGTCTGGCTTACTCGGTGTGTTATGCCAAATATTACGCATACTTACGCCAAACTGCTTTTCGTAGCAGCGTAAAAACAGCTTTGCTGCGCCATGCTCGAGCGCTATTTTCTCTCGTTCACTTTCACGATTCATTTAATGTTGCATACACATCTTTTAATAACCCAGAAGCGCCAAAACGAAATAGCTCGGGTTGTAAGTACGCTTCACCCATAATTGATTCAGCGAGGGCTAAATACTCAGCAGCATCGGTGACTGTTCTGACTCCGCCCGCAGCCTTAAAACCAATTTTTTTACCACTCGCTTTTATGGTGTTTAACATGATATCTGTTGCAGCTAGAGTTGCATTAACAGCCACTTTACCGGTACTGGTTTTAACGAAATCAGCACCGCCCTCAATTGCCAGTTTAGTGGCCGTTGAGATGAGATCATCGCTTAATTCGCCACTTTCTATAATCACTTTGAGTTGCGCTTTATTGCTACATGCCTCTTTTGACGCTTTGACATACTCTGAAACTTTGCGTTCATCACCTGCAATTAAAGCTTTATAGGGGATCACTAAATCAATTTCATCAGCTCCGCGCTCAATAGCAAACAGCGTTTCATTTATCACTTGCTCTAACGGTTGCTCCCCACTAGGAAAGTTAGTAACTGTAGCTACTTTGACTTGCTGTAGTTCACGCTCAGCGAGTGCAAGCTTTGCGTCGCTTACAAACTGGCTATATACACAGACCGCAGCAGGAATACCTAACTTTGGCTCAATACTGGCAACCAAGTTATTAATGGTTTCTGTTGTGTCGCTGTCGTTCAGAGTTGTTAAGTCCATCAGTGCCACCGCTTGGGCAGCGCTTGTTTGCATTTTAGTCATAGCTCTTATATTTGTGTTGCCATATTAGTGACCTATAGTAGCAAATTTTTATCATTCGGCTATAAATCATAACTAATCACCATAAGGCTACTTATTTACTTGTAACTCGTCGCAATCCCTTGTTAACTAAGTCTTAAGCCAAAACAAACCACCGGGTATAACTTTTAGTTATATAAACTTGGTTTTAATTATTTTTTACTTTTTTTAGAGCACTATATTCTGCTTGCCTGCAATAAGCAGTTTCGTTGATGTGTTTTAGGGGTGAGAACAAAGTGCAATATTTACCAATCTTTACCAAATTAGACGACAAACCAGTACTGGTAGTCGGCGGTGGAGATGTCGCGTTACGCAAATGCCGTGCGTTTTTAAAAGCACGTGCCAATGTGACACTAGTCGCCCCTGAGTTTTGCGATGAGCTGCTCGCTCTTGCTAAGCAAGGTGAAGTAAACCTGATTTCTGATACTTTTAAAGAGCAGTATCTGGATCAGCAAATGCTGGTAATCGCCGCAACTGATATAGACAGTGTTAACAAAGATGTTTTCGAACTTGCGAATGCGCGCAATATTTTCGTTAACGTGGTGGATGACCAACCTAAGTGCAGCTTTATTTTTCCATCAATTGTTGACCGTGATCCAATCACAATTGCGATTTCAAGTGCAGGCACAGCACCAGTTTTAGCACGTCGTTTACGTGAAAAACTAGAAACACTTATTCCACAACATATTGGTCCTCTCGCTACATTAGTAGGTAGCTTCCGTAATAAAGTAAAACAGCGCTTTAAACACTTTGCTGATCGTCGCCAATTTTGGGAGGGCGTATTTGATTCATCAGTGGTAAGCAAAGTACAAGCGGGTAATACCGAAGCTGCTTCAGCGCAATTAGAGCAACTATTAGATGCTAAGCCAGAGCCTGAAGGCGAAGTATATGTTGTTGGTGCAGGCCCAGGTGACCCAGAGTTATTAACACTAAAAGCACTGCAATTAATGCAACAAGCCGACGTCGTTGTTTATGACTACTTGGTTTCTGATGAAATTATGGATTTAGTACGCCGTGATGCCGACTTAGTTTGCGTAGGTAAACGTTTAGGCGATCATAGTGTTGCACAAGAAGATACTAATCAGATGCTGGTCGATTTTGCCAAACAAGGCAAAAAAGTATGCCGTATTAAAGGTGGCGACCCGTTTATTTATGGTCGTGGTGGTGAGGAAGTGCAAGTGCTAGCCGCTAATCAAGTACGTTACCAAATTGTACCGGGTATTACTGCTGCTGCTGGTTGTAGTGCATATGCTGGTATTCCACTTACCCACAGAGATCATGCGCAAGCCATTCAGTTTGTAACAGGTCACTGTAAAAAAGATGGTCAAGAATTAGATTGGCAGTCACTCGCAAAGCCAAATCAGACATTAGCAATTTATATGGGAGTGATTAAATCACCGCATATTCAAGCACAATTATTGAAACACGGCCGCGGTGCAGACACCCCCGTTGCCATAATCGAAAACGGCACACGTAAAGAACAACGAGTGGTTACAGGGCAATTAGGTGAGCTGGCCGATTTGATTTCGCGCCATAGCATTATTTCACCAGCCTTATTAATTATTGGCGAAGTTGCATCATTGCACCATCAGCTTGCATGGTTTGGTAAAACCGAGCAAACCAGCAGCTTTGCCCAGCCAATCACTGGCGTAGCTTAATTTAACTTTTAATCATTTTAGTAGGACGACTAACAATGGCTTTAACACACCTTCAGCAATTAGAAGCTGAAAGTATCAAAATCATGCGCGAAGTAGCTGCTGAGTTTGAAAACCCGGTGATGCTTTACTCAATCGGTAAAGATTCATCAGTGTTATTACACTTAGCACGTAAAGCGTTTTATCCAGCAAAAATTCCATTTCCACTTTTACACGTTGATACCAACTGGAAATTTAAGGAAATGATTGAGTTTCGTGACCGTCTAGCTAAAGAGTATGGTTTTGATTTAATCGTCCACAAAAACCCTGAAGGGTTAGAGATTGATATTAATCCGTTTGTACACGGCTCAGCAAAGCACACCGATATCATGAAAACGCAAGGCTTAAAGCAAGCGTTAGACAAATACGGCTTCGATGCTGCATTTGGTGGTGCACGTCGTGACGAAGAGAAATCTCGTGCTAAAGAACGTGTTTACTCATTCCGTGATAAGCACCACAGATGGGATCCAAAAAACCAACGTCCAGAGCTTTGGAATACGTACAACAGCCAAGTTAACCCGGGTGAAAGCATTCGTGTATTTCCATTATCTAACTGGACTGAACTTGATATTTGGCAGTATATCTACCAAGAAAACATTGAAATGGTTCCACTTTACCTTGCTAAAGAACGCCCTGTTGTAGAGCGTAACGGCACGCTAATCATGGTTGATGACGAGCGCATGCCATTGGAAGAAGGTGAAGTACCACAAATGAAATCTGTCCGTTTTCGTACCCTTGGTTGTTACCCGCTAACAGGTGCAGTGGAATCAACGGCAGGAACCTTAACTGAAATTATTGAAGAGATGCTGCTTTCAACCTCTTCTGAGCGTGAAGGCCGCGTGATTGATCATGACTCTGCGGGTTCAATGGAAAAGAAAAAACGTGAGGGCTATTTCTAATGTCTAAAACAAACGACACAATTAATGAAGTAAGAGAGTTAGGCATCGACGCCTACCTTGCGCGTCAGCAAGACAAAAGCCTTTTACGCATGCTTACCTGTGGTAGTGTAGATGACGGTAAGTCGACCCTGATTGGCCGCCTTTTACATGACAGCCATCAAATTTATGAAGACCAACTTGCTGCACTACATAAAGACAATGAAAAAGTCGGTAATGCGGGTGAAGAGCTTGATTTAGCACTACTTGTAGATGGCCTTCAAGCTGAGCGTGAGCAAGGTATTACGATTGACGTTGCTTATCGTTACTTTTCAACAGCAAAACGTAAGTTCATCATTGCTGATACGCCAGGACATGAGCAGTACACGCGCAACATGGTTACCGGCGCATCAACCAGCGATGTGGCGATTATCTTAGTCGACGCTCGTTACGGTGTACAAGTGCAGACTAAACGTCATAGCTTTATCTGCGATTCGCTCGGCATTAAGCAGTTTGTTGTTGCAATCAACAAGATGGATATCGTCGATTTCGATGAAACCGTGTATGAGAAAATCAAAGCGGATTATCTAAAATTTGCAGAGCAGCTAAATGTTACTAATATCAAGTTTGTACCTATGTCAGCGCTCAAGGGTGACAACGTAGTAACACGCTCTCTACACACACCTTACTACACAGATAAACCACTGCTTGAGTTACTTGAAGACTCACCAGCGGCTGAAATTGATAGCGGTTTTGAAGCACGTCTTCCTGTGCAATATGTTGTGCGCCCTAACTTAGATTTTCGTGGCTTCCAAGGCACTTTAACGTCTGGCAAGTTCAGTGTTGGTGATGCAGTAAAAGTTTTACCATCTGGTAAAAGCTCAAGCATTAAAGAAATTGTGACTTTCGATGGTAACCTAGATACGGCTGAAGCAGGTCAAGCAATCACTTTAACGTTAAATGATGAAATTGATATCAGTCGTGGTGATGTTATTGTGCCAGCAGCTTCAAAAGCGGCTGTTACTAACCGTATTCAAGCTAAATTAGTATGGATGCATGAAGCACCGTTAGTATTAGGTAAAAGCTACAACTTTAAGTTAGGCAGCAAAAACACCTCAGCAGTGGTTAGAAAGATCGATCACACCATTGATGTAAATACCCTTGAGCATGGTCAAGCTGACTCATTACAACTTAACGAAATTGCTATTGTAACCTTAGAGCTTACTGAAACAATTTTGGCCGATGAGTACCACAACAACCATGAAACAGGTGCGTTTATTTTAATTGATCGCCTATCAAACTTAACCGTTGCGGCAGGTATGATTGAACAATTACTTAGCACTGAAGAGCAGCAAAGTAGCTTTAGCGACTTTGAAGTTGAATTTAATGCTTTAGTACGCAAGCACTTCCCTCATTGGCAAGCGCTTGATATAACTAAGCTTAAATAATCATTATTCGCCTGTTATAGGAAGTAAAAAGCATGTATCAACAGCTGGTATTAACAGGCATTATGCTGGTATTAGTGGGGTGTCTTTTTGGCACTCGACTAAAACCAGCATGGTTATTTGTCGGCGCTATTGGTATTAGTTATTTAGCAGGGCTGATCAGTCTTGAAGATATGCTAATTAACTATGCAAACCCTTCTTTAATTACGCTTATTCTACTTGTACTCGTTTCGATAGCTGTAGAAAAAACCACGCTAGTGCAAAAGCTTGCTCAGTCTCTTTCGAAAGGCAGCCTGACAAGTTCGGTGACAAAACTAGGTTTATCAACTGCCTTTTTATCATCATTTACTAATAATACTGCGGTAGTGGCATCACTGATTAGTGCAATAAAAGAAAGCCCGACCCATTCACCATCTAAGCTTTTATTACCTTTATCGTATACCGCCATTTTAGGTGGCACAATTACGCTGATTGGCACTTCAACCAATTTAATTGTTAATGGCTTTGCCGTTGAAGCAGGAATGGAGCCCCTTGGTTTTTTTGATTTTACCTTGATTGGTTTAGGCGCATTGAGCGTCGGACTTATCACTATTTTGGTGATGCTCAAGTATTTACCAGATAACGGTAAAAACGACCAAGAAGTGGTGCCCTTTTACCTTGAAGGTAAAGTAGAAACAGGTTCGAAATTAATTGGTAAAAGTGTTGAAGAGAATGGCCTTCGTGAATTAAAAGACTTGTTCTTAGCCGAAATAATCCGTGGTGATAAACGAATTTGCGCGGTTACACCAAAACAAGTTATCAAAGAAGGTGACGTACTGCTGTTTGTAGGTGACATAAAGTCAGTGCCTCTGCTTACCCAATTTGATGGCTTAAAAGTTGTGCACGACAAACATGAGAAAGACGTTGAGCACCTAGTTGAAGTTGTTGTTAGCCATTCTTCAAAATACATTGGTAAAACAATTAAAGAAGTTCGCTTTCGTGAGCAGTTTCATGCAGCCGTTATTGCTATTCGTCGCGGCCATGACCGTTTACAAGGCGGCTTAGGTAAAGTTCAATTGCAAGCGGGTGACTCATTGATCCTTGCGCCTGGCAAAGAGTTTTACTCGCTACCCAATTTAAAGCGCGAGTTTGTTTATATTTCAGGTCTTGATTTACAAACCCATTTAAAACCTAAGCAATCAAATATTGTGTTAGCGAGTTTTGCAACCGTATTGGGGTTAAGTATTATTGGCCTTGTTCCCTTAGTGAAAGGCCTACTCGTTCTTCTTATCGGTTTAATGCTAACGGGCACAATCAAGCTAAGTGAAGTAAAACGTCGTTTTCCGATTGAGTTACTCGCAGTAGTGGGTAGTGCTATTGGCCTTGCCAAACTCATGATAGGCACAGGGCTTGCCGGTGAAATTTCATCAGCCATGTTATACGTTTTAGGTGACTTTGGGCCCTACGGGGCATTTATCGCAATATTTTTAATGACGGTTTTGTTTACCGAACTCATTACCAATAATGCCGCTGCTGCGCTTTCGTTTCCGGTAGCGTATGCACTAGCCGTTGGTTTTGATGTATCACCGTTGCCTTTTATTATGGCTGTCGCATTTGGTGCATCGGCTAGCTTCATTTCGCCATTTGGTTATCAAACTAACTTGATGGTTTACAGCGCGGGAAACTACCGCCTTAAAGATTATATTGCCATGGGCTTACCTTTATCGATTATTTACTCGATTACGGTTTTAACACTCATACCACTGGTATTCCCATTTCAATAACGAGAGTAAAGACAATGGATGAAAATATCGTTTGGCATAATTACGCCATTAGCAAATCACAGCGTATTGAGCAAAAAAAGCATAAGCCAACCATTCTATGGTTCACTGGTTTTTCAGGTTCAGGTAAAAGCACTGTTGCAAACGCACTAGAAAGCGCATTAAACCAATTAGGCGTTCACACCTACCTACTCGATGGCGACAATGTGCGTCATGGCTTGTGTAAAGATCTTGGCTTTACTGATGAAGACCGCGTTGAAAACATTCGTCGCGTAGGCGAAACCGCAAAGTTGATGGTCGATGCCGGTCTTGTGGTATTAACCGCATTTATTTCGCCGTTCCAAAGCGAACGCGATATGGTAAGAAACTTAGTAGAGGATGGTGAGTTTATTGAGGTATTTTTAGATACCCCGCTTGAAGTGTGTGAAACCCGCGACCCTAAAGGGCTTTATAAAAAAGCCCGTGCAGGTGAAATTAAGCACTTCACCGGTATAGACTCAGACTACCAAATCCCTGCATCGCCAGAAATTAAAATCGATACCAGCAAAAACACCCTAGACCAATCGGTGCAAGAACTGGTAGCGTATTTAAAACAACAGCAAATTATAGGTTAAGTCATGAATCAAACGGAACTGCTAGAAGAAATATTACTCCTCGCACGCCAAGCAGGTAGTGCAATAATGGGGATTTACGAAAAGGACTTTAATGTTGAGTACAAAGCTGATGAAAGCCCAGTTACCGACGCCGACCTAGCAGCTCACAAAGTGATTGTGAATGGCTTACAACACCTCACCCCTGATGTACCAATTCTAAGTGAAGAAAGCGCTGATATTAGCTGGGATATCCGTCAAACTTGGCAACGCTACTGGTTAGTAGACCCAATTGATGGCACCAAAGAGTTCATTAAAAAGAATGGCGAGTTCACCGTGAATATTGCCTTGATTGAAAAAGGTAAACCAGTATTGGCAGTTGTCGATGCACCGGCATTAGGTGTGTCGTATATTGCTGCTGAAGCAATTGGTGCCTTTAAAGATAAAGGTGATGAGCGTATCGAACTTAAGGTAACCCGTAAGCCAAATAAAGGGCTGATCCGTGTTGTCGGAAGCCGCTCACACCCTTCTCCTGATTTAGCAGAATTCGTAAAACAGTTTGAAGATGTAGAAATGGTTTCAAAAGGCAGCTCGCTAAAACTTTGTCTTGTTGCCGAAGGTAGTGCTGATATATACCCACGCCTTGGCCCAACCTGTGAGTGGGATACGGGAGCAGGTCATGCGATTGCCGAAATAGCAGGTGCAACGGTTAGCAAACTCGATGGCAGCCCACTACTGTATAACAGTAAAGAAGAATATCTGAATCCGTTTTTTGTCGTATCGGCCTTACAGAACTAAAGATTTCCGTTAAATATCGTAGGCTGGGTAGAGCACAGCGAAACCCAGCATTGAGCCATAAACTTTAATATTCCCTACTTTATAGGCACTTCTATCTAGCCAATAAGTCCTTGTTCCTATAGTATTTTGCTATCTTATCTATTAAAGGAATAACCATGACGACTGTTGAAAAAGCAATTGAAGCCGGCTATGAGGCACAAATTAGCGCACTTTATAAAGCGCTTTCACAAGGGGTGCTTGCCGCTAATGGCGATGAAAGCGAAATCACAGCAGCTGAGGCACGTTTTAAGAAAGGTTTAGCATTCGCCGCAGACATTAAAGCTCGCGCACTTGCAGCAGCAGAATAAATACCACAACTGGGCTTTTCTAAATGAGCTCAGTTCTCTTCCTTTGTAAGTCTCTCCTTACAGCATAGTTATCTAAACACAACGCTAAAACATGCATTCTTAGTCGCTTTTCTATATGCTGCGCGACAATTATTATTCTAATAGTGGAGTGCTAATGAACACACATCAAGATGCTATGTCGTATGATGCATCGACAACAAGTAGTAACTCAAAATGGAATCTTCATGACACCCAATGGGTGTTAAGTTTATTTGGCACCGCAGTCGGTGCTGGGATTTTATTCTTACCAATTAATATCGGCATCGGCGGATTTTGGCCATTGATTATCATGGCATGCCTTGCTTTTCCGATGACCTACTTAGCCCACAGAGGCTTAGCCCGATTTGTTTTATCATCAAAAAAGCCTGAAGCTGACTTTACTGATGTAGTAGAAGAGCACTTTGGCATAAATGCCGGGCGCTTGATCTCTTTACTGTATTTTCTCTCTATCTTCCCTATCTTACTTATTTATGGTGTTGGCCTAACAAATACCGTTGATAGCTTTATCGTTAATCAGTTAGGCATGGAGTCGCCACCACGCGTGTTGTTATCTGGCGTACTCGTTGGCGGTATGATCAGCTTAATGCTGGGTGGCGAAGCATTGATGTTACGTGCTTTTTCGATACTTGTTTATCCACTTGTCGCTATTTTGTTTTTCTTATCGATTTATTTAATCCCAAGCTGGCAAATGCCAGATGTATCTGTACCTGAGTTTTCGGGCTTCATGAAAACACTTTGGTTATCAATACCTATCATTGTATTTTCATTTAGCCATGCAGCTGCAATATCAAGCTTTGTGCATGTACAGCGTGCTCACTACGGCAACAATGCTAAAATGAAGTCAGAAGCAATTCTGAAGCGTACCAGCCTACTATTAATTGTGTTTGTTTTACTGTTTGTATTCTCGTGTGTGCTGTCACTATCTACTGAACAAATGGTACAAGCAAAAGCTGATAACGTGTCTATCTTGTCATTCCTTGCCAATATCACTGATAACTCATTTATTGCGACCTTAGGACCATTAGTTGCCTTTATTGCGATTACGTCTTCATTCTTAGGTCACTTCTTAGGTGCCCGTGAAAGCTTCAACGGTCTTGTTAGTAAGCAAGCACATATGAACCCTAAACTCGTTGATAAGATTGGCACTGTTATCATGTTCTTCGCTATTTGGTATTGCTCAGTGATCAACCCAAGTATTTTAGACATGATGGATCAGTTATCAGGCCCAATCATTGCCATGATCCTTTTCATCATGCCAATGATTGCCGTGTATAAGGTACCTAGCTTACACAAATACAGAAACCGCTTGAGCACACTGTTCGTATTAACAGTTGGCTCTCTTGCTGTATTTGCGCTTATTTACAGCATGATTCAATAGTCAACAACTGCTTATACATTAAGAAGCCCAGCAGGGAAGCCTGCTGGGCTTTTTTAGTTCGCGAGTTTCGAGAGTAAAGTTAAAAAGGGTAACGTTTTAAGGTCTGGTAGATTGGGTAGAGCGAAGTGAAACCCAACACAGAGCTATCAGCTTTCAGCGTTCAGCGGCTCGGTGGAGGTGTTTTGGTCAGAGTCTCCCCTAAGCAATAAGATCCCGCCGGAGGCACTAAGAATTGCTAGGTTCTAGGTTCTAGGTTCTAGGTTCTAGGTTCTAGGTTCTAGAAAGAGTGTATTTGTAGGAATGGCTTTAGCCATGAATGTGTTAGTTATGGGCTGAACTCGGCATTGACGTGCCTCCTACAGGGTTTTGTTGCTGAGGGAGTCTCTGTACTATACAACCCCACATTTCAACTGACGTCTGACGGCTGAAAGCTGACAGCTCCAAACGCAAAAAAGCCCGACTCTTTCGAATCGGGCTTTCTTTAATTTGGAGCCTGGCAATGTCCTACTTTCACATGGCAAATGCCACACTATCATCGGCGCTGTTTCGTTTCACTACTGAGTTCGGCATGGGATCAGGTGGGTCCAAAACGCTATTGTCACCAAGCAAATTTGGGTCGTTAATCGCCTTAGCAATCAACTAAAATTCGGAATTCTGATATCAAGTAAATGTCTACTTTAGTTTCTTAACTTCTGTCTGTTACGCTGTCACAAAACGCGTTTGGCGTTGTATGGTTAAGCCTCACGGGTAATTAGTACAGGTTAGCTTAATGGCTCGCACCACTTCCACATCCTGCCTATCAACGTTGTAGTCTTCAACGGCCCTTCAGAGACTTTAAAAGTCTAGTGAGAACTCATCTCGAGGCCTGCTTCGCGCTTAGATGCTTTCAGCGCTTATCAGTTCCGAACGTAGCTACCGGGCAGTGCCATTGGCATGACAACCCGAACACCAGCGGTTCGTTCACTCCGGTCCTCTCGTACTAGGAGCAACCCCTCTCAATTCTCAAACGCCCACGGCAGATAGGGACCGAACTGTCTCACGACGTTCTAAACCCAGCTCGCGTACCACTTTAAATGGCGAACAGCCATACCCTTGGGACCGACTTCAGCCCCAGGATGTGATGAGCCGACATCGAGGTGCCAAACACCGCCGTCGATATGAACTCTTGGGCGGTATCAGCCTGTTATCCCCGGAGTACCTTTTATCCGTTGAGCGATGGCCCTTCCATTCAGAACCACCGGATCACTATGACCTACTTTCGTACCTGCTCGACGTGTCTGTCTCGCAGTTAAGCTGGCTTCTACCATTACACTAACCGTACGATGTCCGACCGTACTTAGCCAACCTTCGTGCTCCTCCGTTACTCTTTGGGAGGAGACCGCCCCAGTCAAACTACCCACCAGGCACTGTCCGTAATCCCGATTAGGGACCAACGTTAGAACATCAAAACTACAAGGGTGGTATTTCAAGGACGGCTCCACAAAGACTAGCGTCTCTGCTTCAAAGCCTCCCACCTATCCTACACATGTAGGTTCAATGTTCAGTGCCAAGCTGTAGTAAAGGTTCACGGGGTCTTTCCGTCTAGCCGCGGGTACACAGCATCTTCACTGCGATTTCAATTTCACTGAGTCTCGGGTGGAGACAGCGTGGCCATGGTTACACCATTCGTGCAGGTCGGAACTTACCCGACAAGGAATTTCGCTACCTTAGGACCGTTATAGTTACGGCCGCCGTTTACCGGGGCTTCGATCAAGAGCTTCGTCCGAAAACTAACCCCATCAATTAACCTTCCGGCACCGGGCAGGTGTCACACCGTATACGTCATCTTGCGATTTTGCACAGTGCTGTGTTTTTAATAAACAGTCCCAGCCACCTGGTCACTGCGGCTCCCGTCCGCTTAGAGAGCAAGTCTCATCACAGATAGGAGCGTACCTTCTCCCGAAGTTACGGTACGATTTTGCCTAGTTCCTTCACCCGAGTTCTCTCAAGCGCCTTAGTATTCTCTACCTGACCACCTGTGTCGGTTTGGGGTACGATTCGGTATAATCTGAAGCTTAGAGGCTTTTCCTGGAAGTATGGCATCAACAACTTCACACCCTTAGGTGCTCGTCTCGTGTCTCAGTCTTAAGAGTCCGGATTTTCCTAAACTCTCAACCTACTCACTTTCACATGGACAACCAACGCCATGCTTGTTTAGCCTGCTCCGTCCCCCCATCGCAATTATACCAAGTACGGGAATATTAACCCGTTTCCCATCGACTACGCCTTTCGGCCTCGCCTTAGGGGTCGACTTACCCTACCCTGATTAACATGGGATAGGAACCCTTGGTCTTCCGGCGTGCGGGTTTTTCACCCGCATTATCGTTACTCATGTCAGCATTCGCACTTCTGATACCTCCAGCATACCTCCCGGTACACCTTCAACGGCTTACAGAACGCTCCCCTACCACTCAAACAAAGTTTGAATCCGCAGCTTCGGTGCATAGTTTAGCCCCGTTACATCTTCCGCGCAGACCGACTCGACCAGTGAGCTATTACGCTTTCTTTAAAGGATGGCTGCTTCTAAGCCAACCTCCTGGCTGTCTGGGCCTTTCCACATCGTTTCCCACTTAACTATGACTTTGGGACCTTAGCTGGCGGTCTGGGTTGTTTCCCTCTTCACGACGGACGTTAGCACCCGCCGTGTGTCTCCCGGATAGTACTTTACGGTATTCGGAGTTTGCAAAGGGTTGGTAAGTCGGGATGACCCCCTAGCCTTAACAGTGCTCTACCCCCGTAAGTATTCGTCCGAGGCTCTACCTAAATAGATTTCGGGGAGAACCAGCTATCTCCCGGTTTGATTAGCCTTTCACTCCTAGCCACAGGTCATCCCCTAACTTTTCAACGTTAGTGGGTTCGGTCCTCCAGTTGATGTTACTCAACCTTCAACCTGCCCATGGCTAGATCACCGGGTTTCGGGTCTATACCTTGCAACTAAACGCGCAGTTAACGCTCGCTTTCACTACGGCTACCCTAATCGGTTAACCTCGCTACAAAATATAAGTCGCTGACCCATTATACAAAAGGTACGCAGTCACCCTCGAAGGGCTCCTACTGCTTGTACGTACACGGTTTCAGGTTCTATTTCACTCCCCTCACAGGGGTTCTTTTCGCCTTTCCCTCACGGTACTGGTTCACTATCGGTCAGTTGGGAGTATTTAGCCTTAGATGATGGTCCACCTATATTCAGTCAAAGTTTCACGTGCTCCGACCTACTCGATTTCACTTAAGATGCATTTTCGTGTACGGGACTATCACCCTGTATCGTCAAACTTTCCAGAATGTTTCACTAACACATAATAAGCTTAAGGGCTGGTCCGGTTTCGCTCGCCGCTACTTCCGGAATCTCGGTTGATTTCTGTTCCTACGGGTACTTAGATGTTTCAGTTCTCCGCGTTCGCCTCGTTAACCTATGTATTCAGTTAACGATACCTGCAAGCAGGTGGGTTTCCCCATTCGGAAATCCTAGTCTCAAGCGCTTTTTACTAGCTTGACTAGGCTTATCGCAAGTTAATACGTCCTTCATCGCCTCCAACTGCCAAGGCATCCACCGTGTACGCTTAGTCACTTAACCATACAACCCAAACGGGTCTTTGTTAGTGACAGCTGTTAACTTCGCCAGAAGTTAATTCATCAAATAATGATGAGAATACTAAAGTAGATACCAATTAATCTTTCGATTAATGGCATATTTTTACTTTTGAAAACTCTTTATAGATACAAGTATCTATAAGAATTTTAATATCAGCTTTCCAAATTTTTAAAGAGCAAGAGAATAAACTTCTCAAAATTAAACACACTCTATTCTCAAGCAGTTTATTACCTGATTAAGAATGTTTATTTTTAAGGAGTAAAAGTGGTGGAGCTAAGCAGGATCGAACTGCTGACCTCCTGCGTGCAAGGCAGGCGCTCTCCCAGCTGAGCTATAGCCCCACATATGCTGGTACTTACTGTTTAGTTTCCACTTCAAAGAAGTGGTGGGTCTGAGTAGATTTGAACTACCGACCTCACCCTTATCAGGGGTGCGCTCTAACCAACTGAGCTACAGACCCAAACAATAAGTGTTGTTCTCTTTACAATCAACAATCATCTGTGTGGACACTACGAACAAATAAGTTCTAAATCGTATAAGGAGGTGATCCAGCCCCAGGTTCCCCTAGGGCTACCTTGTTACGACTTCACCCCAGTCATGAATCACTCCGTGGTGAACGTCCTCCCGAAGGTTAGACTATCCACTTCTGGAGCAACCCACTCCCATGGTGTGACGGGCGGTGTGTACAAGGCCCGGGAACGTATTCACCGCATCATTCTGATATGCGATTACTAGCGATTCCGACTTCATGGAGTCGAGTTGCAGACTCCAATCCGGACTACGACGCACTTTAAGTGATTCGCTTACCCTCGCAGGTTCGCAGCACTCTGTATGCGCCATTGTAGCACGTGTGTAGCCCTACACGTAAGGGCCATGATGACTTGACGTCGTCCCCACCTTCCTCCGGTTTATCACCGGCAGTCTCCTTAGAGTTCCCGACCGAATCGCTGGCAACTAAGGATAGGGGTTGCGCTCGTTGCGGGACTTAACCCAACATCTCACAACACGAGCTGACGACAGCCATGCAGCACCTGTATCAGAGTTCCCGAAGGCACCAAACCATCTCTGGTAAGTTCTCTGTATGTCAAGTGTAGGTAAGGTTCTTCGCGTTGCATCGAATTAAACCACATGCTCCACCGCTTGTGCGGGCCCCCGTCAATTCATTTGAGTTTTAACCTTGCGGCCGTACTCCCCAGGCGGTCTACTTAATGCGTTAGCTTTGAAAAACAAGTCCGAAGACCCGAGCTTCTAGTAGACATCGTTTACGGCGTGGACTACCAGGGTATCTAATCCTGTTTGCTCCCCACGCTTTCGTACATGAGCGTCAGTGTTGACCCAGGTGGCTGCCTTCGCCATCGGTATTCCTTCAGATCTCTACGCATTTCACCGCTACACCTGAAATTCTACCACCCTCTATCACACTCTAGTTTGCCAGTTCGAAATGCAGTTCCCAGGTTGAGCCCGGGGCTTTCACATCTCGCTTAACAAACCGCCTGCGTACGCTTTACGCCCAGTAATTCCGATTAACGCTCGCACCCTCCGTATTACCGCGGCTGCTGGCACGGAGTTAGCCGGTGCTTCTTCTGTAAGTAACGTCACAGCTAAGTGCTATTAACACTTAACCTTTCCTCCTTACTGAAAGTGCTTTACAACCCGAAGGCCTTCTTCACACACGCGGCATGGCTGCATCAGGCTTGCGCCCATTGTGCAATATTCCCCACTGCTGCCTCCCGTAGGAGTCTGGGCCGTGTCTCAGTCCCAGTGTGGCTGATCATCCTCTCAAACCAGCTAGGGATCGTTGCCTTGGTGAGCCATTACCTCACCAACTAGCTAATCCCACTTGGGCTAATCTTATGGCGTGAGGCCCGAAGGTCCCCCACTTTGGTCCGTAGACATCATGCGGTATTAGCAGTCGTTTCCAACTGTTGTCCCCCACCATAAGGCATATTCCCAAGCATTACTCACCCGTCCGCCGCTCGACGCCAGAGGTGCAAGCACCTCTTCGTTTCCGCTCGACTTGCATGTGTTAGGCCTGCCGCCAGCGTTCAATCTGAGCCATGATCAAACTCTTCAATTAAAAGTTTTTTCTGCCCCGAAGGACATGCTCAATGAATTCTGAATTTTGATTCTTTCGAATCGAATTGACTGTGCTGAAACAAGTAAACTTGTTTCCGTTGGTCACTCAGTTCAATTGAGACTCTAAATTTGTTTGCGTCATCTAGCGAACTAGAATCTGCTGTTAGAACTCAATCTGTACGAGTGCCCACACAGATGATTGCTTTATATTGTTAAAGAACGTTGCGACGTTGTCGCTAGGGATGCGTATAATACATCCTTAATTTTTCGAGTCAACACTTAATTTCAAACTTTCTTTCGATAATTTGAAACCGAAGTTTCACTTAACTCTCTGCTACGTTGTTCAGCGTCTTTCGTTGCTGCCCGCCGTGTCAGTGGGGTCGCATTATAGGGAGATCCAAAAACAGTTCAACACTTTTTTTCGATCTTTTTACTGTTCGCTCAAAAAGCGAACTAAAATTACCGAAAATAGCAAAAACGGTCGCTATTATGGCTGTTTTTTATGCCAATATTCATAATTTCATGCAAATTTCATTGCTATGTTCATTTAACTCGTTAAGATAGCAAGTTCACAATGTTAAATTAATGTTTATTTCTTGTTTATTGGTAGATCAAAATGAAATTACCCGATCAAAAATCTTTTCTTTTCTCCGTTATTCTTGCTGTTTTGGGGTTTGTAGTTGTTAAGTTTGCATTTGCAAGCTTAGCGTTAGACCCAGCATTGCTATTTGGTGCAGGCTTATTAATTGGTGCTTTAGTTATTGCTGCGCTTTCATCAACGTCAAGTGAGGAGGCCGAAGTAAAAACAAAAACTCTTTATGTTGGCAACCTACCTTATCGTGCTAATGAAGGTGTTATTCGTGCTTTATTTGAAGAACAAGGCAAAGTTTTCAACGTACGCTTACTAAAAGATAAAAACACAGGTAAACGTCGTGGCTTTGGATTTGTGGAAATGGCTGAAGCAGATGCTGAAAACGCAATCAATCAATTAAATGATAGCGAATTCCAACAGCGTACTTTAAAAGTACGTGAAGCAAAACAAAAACAAGAGAACGAGACTAATAGCTTCCGTGAGGGATCTGATCAGTCAGCGTAATCAGCTCAACGTTTAATTGCGAGTGACAAATAGGAGCCGTTGCATAAAAGTGCAGCGGCTTTTTTTTATCTCCGGTTACTGTGTATCCCCGAAGTTCAATTAAACTTTTAACGCGATTAGCAATCGCTTTGCCTGAATCTATAAGTAAGATCCGTTGTTTATAATAGTCATTAATCGCATTTGCTAATAATGGAAAGTGTGTACAGCCAAGTACCAATACATCTATATCTTCTGCGATAGCTAGACCACACAATTCTTTTTCAAGTTTTTCTTTATTGAGTGTCTGCGTATGAAACAGTGTTTCTGCTATTTCCACCAGCTCAGTTGAACCATATAAACTGACTTGAGTGCCTTGGCTATAAGTACTAATTAAGTTTGCAGTATAGTGGCTCTTGGTCGTCGATGGCGTTGCCAACAAACCAATATGTTTGCTATTGCTTAAAGCGCTTGCTGGCTTTATCGCAGGCACAACACCAACTACTTCTATATTTGTATACGGGCGAATAGTTTCTAATGCAGATGTAGAGGCGGTGTTACACGCAATTACTAGGATATCTACGTGTAATTTTTCTATTTCGATAAACTGTAGTAGCGCAAAAAGGCGGGTTATGATCGTTTGCTGGCTTTGCGCGCCATATGGCAATAAAGCATTATCCATAAAATAGCTATAATCAGCATCTGGGATCAGTGCTTGGATCTGTTCAAGTACGGTTGTCCCACCTATACCAGAATCAAACACCATTATATGAACTGACAAACTGCTTACCTCGGATTATCAAAGGCCAGCAGTTTGCCATGCAGCTATATAAAAATAAAGAAAGGGTTAAGCTTCTTCAGTTGCCGAACGTAGTTTATTCATTTGTTCAAACATTGCTTTGGTATAATCCACCAGCTTGCTTACTTCTTCTTTATCTTGGTTTAACCATTGTAAGATACCAGCAAGTTCATTTTGCAAACCTAACTCACCCGCTTTATTGAACGCTTGTTTCAAATCGTCATTAAATGGCGCTATTTTATCAGCGACTTCTTTTTCAGGGGATGGTTTATATTCTTCATACCCTTTTATAGCAGCAACTGTTTTTGTTTGTTTCAGATCCATGGTAAAGCCAACGAGTTGCTCGTTACCTAAGTTCAACTCTTTAGCTTGTTCAAAGGCGTCTTCTAATGAACCAGAGAAGAATGTTTCGCTAACACTCTGCAAGTCTTCCATCAATTCATTGATAGCTTGCTGCTCTTGCTCATTTAAATCACCATTGACTGTCATCGAGAATGATAAGTCACGTGATTGAGAAGATTCACTGACAAACGCTTCGTTATCGCCATTTTTGCTATAGCCGCTTGCTGACTTACTTTCGTATGCATCAGCAAAGCTAATACTCACTTCATCACCTTCAGCAGTAGTGAAAGTGTATTCTGCGTTATTACTTAAACTAACGTATTGGGCCTGGCTTACTGAAACCGAATTTGGTTTAGGATTGAACAAGTCTTCTTCTAATTCATCAATACCTTTATAGATACCTTCTTTAGACTTTTCGATACCCTCTTCGATGTCATCATTAAGAATACCTGACCCTTTTAGCTCATCATAAGCATCGTCGATGCCCATTTGTACACCTTTTCGTGCATCACCAAGCATACCTTTGAGCTTTTCATCATCAGCACCATCTGCTTTTGCTTTGCGAAGCGCACCGCCAACAAAGTCGAGAACGTTTTTAACGATCTCTTCAAAGTCGAACAGTGGTTTATCTTTTTTCTCTTCGGCTTTAGGTAAACCTAGTGCCTCAGCAAGTTTATCATCAAGAACTTTAGCAGCCAGCTCTCGGCCTCGTTGCTGGTAACTATCTTGACGATTTTGAATAGTAGGCTGCTGCAATGCCTGTTTGCCATTGTATTTATTCACATTTGTATTAGGCATATAGCCTAGGTTGCCAATTTTCATGATCCGACTCCATGTTATGGTTAACTCATTATCGGCCAAAAACCACAGAACTTAAGTTTTTTGTATAAAAAAACGACACTAAAATAAATAACAAAACTAGACAAATCCTCAGCGCTCCCTACAATAGCGCCGTTATAAAGCTAAGAGATAAAAGGTAATCAGCCATGGCGGTTATAAAAATTGATACAACTCAATATGATGCACAATTGAGTGAGAAAGAGCAGCGCATCACCTCACAGTTTAGACGTTTTGGGGTCGATAAATTAGAAGTGTTTGGCTCTGACCCTATTCATTACCGCCAACGTGCAGAGTTTCGTGTCTGGCATGAAGGTGAAGACCTTTTTCACATCATGTTTGATCAACAAACTAAAGAAAAGATCCGTGTTGACGAGTTTGACCCTGCAGCGCCTTTAGTGGGTGAAGTCATGCAAGCCATGATCGAAAACTTAAAAGACAATGAAGTTCTGCGTCGCAAGCTGTTTCAAATCGATTATCTTTCAAGCTTAAGTGGCGAGATTCTAGTTAGTTTGTTATACCACAAACAATTAGATGAGCAGTGGCTACAAGCTATTAAAGAGCTTAAAGCAAAACTTAGCACACAGTTTAAAATTGATTTTATTGGCCGTGCTCGCAAGCAAAAAGAAGTGATTGGTAATGATTTCGTTATTGAGCGTTTAAACGTAAACGGTAAAGAGCTTATCTATCAACAAGTCGAAAATAGCTTTACTCAACCTAATGCGAAAGTGAACATCAAGATGCTAGAGTGGGCACAAGCGCTTTGCCAACCACTTAGCAATGACTTACTGGAGTTATATTGCGGGAATGGTAATTTCTCCATTGCTCTTGCAGATTCATTCGACCGCGTATTAGCGACTGAGATTTCAAAATCATCGGTTTACTCTGCACAATACAATATCGCGCAGAACAAGGTTGAAAACTTAGATATCATTCGTATGTCGAGTGAAGAGTTCACTCAAGCAATGAAAGGCGAGCGCACTTTCTCTCGTTTGGATGGCATTGATCTGAAAAGCTATAACTGCCAAACAATCTTGGTGGACCCACCACGTGCTGGCATGGACACACTGACTTGTGACCTAGTTGCGAACTACGACAATATTATTTATATCTCGTGTAATCCAGATACCCTAGAGCGTGACCTTGACCACTTATGCAAAACCCATGCAGTAAAGCGTTTTGCTATTTTCGATCAATTCCCTTACACCCACCACATTGAATCAGGTGTGTTTTTACAGCGTAAATAAAATTAGTCTGCCAGCGCTTTAAATAGTGCTGGCAACTGCTGCTCACTAAACACTTCTATATTGTTGTCAGTTAACAGCTTTGCAGTTAACCCCATCCCTGAAATTTTCCTTCCAGAATGACTACCATCGTAAATCGTATTGCGACCACATGACGGGCTTGATTCTTTTAACAAGGCATAACGAATACCTTGCTTTTGGCAAAGTTTAAGAGCTTGTTCTGCACCATAAGCAAATTGCACTGTGACATCTTGCGCATCTTTGGTGAGTACTCTTCCCAATTTAATTTCTGCTGGCGGCCTTGGTGTAGGTAAGCCACCAGCTACTTCAGGGCAGAATGCAATAAGCCTTCCCTGCTGTTTTAGAGTTTCTAAGCCAGGATGAAGTAAATTTTGCGATTGCCCGTCATAACGAACATGGTTTCCTAACAAACAGCTTGAAACTAGTATTTTTTGCATTTGCTTTACCAATAAAAAAAGCTCCGCGTGCGGAGCTTTAATTTTAATTAAACTAAACTTATTTATCAGCTAGGTAATTAATTAAGTCTGCCATGCTCTTTGCATCGCTAATACCTGAATCCGCACCTATAATCACGCGATATTTACCATTAACAATAAAAGTTGGAACGCCTTTTAAAGCACCTTTTTGTTGGTAGTATTCTTGGTCGCGTTTCATTTTAGACGCCATAGTACGTACAGAGAAGCTGTTGTAGTACTTATCAAAATCTTCAGCCGATACACCTTGTGAAACGAAGATGTCTTTCATGTCTGCTAGTTCGTTAATACGTGCACGCTTACCGTGAATATGATTAAACACAGCGGCTACTAACGCGTCTTTCTGTGGTAACACATTAGCCGTCGCATAACCTTGCGCTAAGATGGTTTGAATCTCTGGGTCACGAGGACCTGAAAAATCAACATGACTCTTTTTGAACTTTACGCCCTCTTTAAGAAGTGTTTTAAGCTCTTTCACTACTGGCTCGAAGTTATTACAGTGTGGGCAGTAGAATGAGAAGAACTCTTTTACTTCAGGCTTTTTAGAAGCGCGTGCATCAATCGTTTCATAATGCTTACCTTCTTCATATTGAGCAGCTGAGGCATTTGCCGCTAAACCTAGCGTGGCAGCCATTAATACAGCTTTTACTAACTTGATCATTACTTCTTTACTCCAAAATTATTGTTTTAATAAGAATTCGACTAACTCATCAAGCATCTGCTGGCTTTTGATGGTATTTAAATTGATTTTATATTTATCATTTACGATAAAAGTAGGCACACCTGTTAACGCACCCATGTCAGAATATTTTTGCTGTTTATCTTGCATCGCTTTTTCAGCACTAATCACTGGCATGCTTGCAATTTCAGCATCAAACACATCGTTGCTAATACCATTGGTCGCAAGTAATGCTTTAACGTCTTTCATGTCTTTAAGTAAAGCGCGTTGTCTGTGGATGCTATTAAAAATTTGGTCAGCAACTTGCTCTGCTTTGCCATGCTGCTTAGCAATTAAGTAGGCATAGCTTAAATTACTTTGTGTTTGCTTAGATACACCACCTAAAAAGTTAACATGGCTTTTTACAAACTCGGTACCTTCAGGAAGACTTGCAGTTAATGCTTTTGCTACAGGCTCAAACTGAAAACAGTGTGGGCAATAAAACGAAAAGAACTCGGTTACTTGCGGTGTTGCACTTTTCTCAACTTTTAAAACTTCATATTGATTACCTGCCTCAAAATCAGCAGCAAGGGCTGCAAAAGGTAAACATAAAATGAGTAGACTTAACTTTAATTTTTTAAACATTATTTTCTCGTCTTTATTAGCTTTTAAAAATTTATGGTAATAATTTTAATGGTGCTTCCTGTAGCGCTGCAAGCTGTTCTTTTAACGCTAGTATTTGCTGCTCCCAGTATTTGTCTTCAGCAAACCATGAAAAGTTCCGTGGGAATGCTGGATCATCCCATCTTTTTGCCAACCACCCCATGTAATGCACCATTCTCATCGCTCTGAGTGGTTCTATCAGTTTTAATTGGCTGTGATCGAAGTCACAAAATTCTTCATAGGCAGCCACTAAAGTGTCTAACTGTAACAGTTGGTTGTTACGATCGCCACTGAGCATCATCCAAAGGTCCTGAATGGCAGGTCCTTGTCGGCTGTCATCCAAATCAACGAACATCAATGCATCACCAGACCACAATATATTACCAGCATGGCAGTCACCGTGCAGGCGGATAGTTTCAACATTTTTATACTGTTGTGTGGTTTCTTTGATTACCAAATCTAAAATTGTATAGAAGGCGTTCTCTAATGTCATTGGCACCAAGTTACTTGCCTGTAACTGAACTTTAGCTGTCTGAAGATATTCTTCGCAACTGATCACAGGCCTATGTTCAAATGGCTTTGCTTTTGCTACCTGGTGCATTCGACCAATTAAACGGCCAAGCACATCGAGTTGATCTAAATTATCAACTTCAAAAATGCGGCCACCCACACTAGGGAATAACGTAAACAAATAGCCATTATGCTCAAACAAGCTTTGCCCTTCGATAATAACAGGCGCAACAACCGGCACTTCGGCCTCAGCAAGTTCAAATGCAAACGCATGCTCTTCTAAGATTTGCGCCTTACTCCAGCGTTCTGGTCGGTAAAACTTAACAACATATCGTTGGCCATCTTCTGCTTTAAATTGATAAACACGGTTCTCGTAGCTATTTAATGCCAGCAGTCCTGATTCAGCATAGACACCGATACTTTCAACTGCATCTAAAATTGAATCGGGTGTAAGGTCAACAAAACTAAATTTACTCATAATGTCTCATCATATAAAAAAAGCGGGAAAATCCCGCTTTTTATTCATTTACTCAGTGTACTTAATTATCGTGCCTTAAAGAAGTTACTCGGCTGTGAAATCTGCACATCAGGCTCACCATCGACAGAAAGTATAAACTCAAACTTTGTCATTGGCTTTTTCAAATCATAAGGGTCAACAACCAATGACAGTGGTACATTGTATGATTCACCAGAAGGCACAGTGAATGTTTGTTTGCCTATGTACTCAAAGTTATCAAGCCCTTCGACACGAATATTAAATGTCTGCTCATGTTGCGCTTTATTGATAACCTTTAATGTATAGGTATTTTCAACTAAACCATTAAAGTCAACACGGTATAACTGATTACGGTCACGAATAATATCTAAGTCCATAGGTTTACGCATTGCAATGTTCGCCACCAGCGCCCCAGTTAGCAGCACTAAGATGACGAGATAGCCAATTAACTTAGGACGAAGTGCATGGGTTTTGTTATCTGGTGTTTCTAAATTACGCTCTGTGGTATAGGAAATAAGTCCGCGAGGGTAATTCATTTTATCCATCACCCCATCACATGCATCGATACACGCACCACAATTTATACATTCGTATTGTAAACCATTACGAATATCGATCCCCGTCGGGCAAACCTGAACACACAAGTTACAGTCAATACAGTCACCTAAACCAAGTTCTTTTGGATCTTGTTTGCGTGAACGTGGACCACGGCTCTCACCACGCGCTTCATCATAGCTTACTGTGAAGGTATCTTTATCGAACATAGCTGATTGAAAGCGAGAGTATGGGCAAATGTGTAAACACATAATTTCGCGCATCCAACCCGCGTTACCATAGGTACACACCGCAAATACGGCTAAGCAAATATATGAATATGCTGTTGCATCAAGAGTAAACAGATCAGGTAATAGTTGGCGGATAGGCGTAAAATAACCAACAAAGGTAAATGCGGTATAAAGTGAGAATAACCACCAACTTCCGTGTTTAGCACTTTTTCGCCAAAACTTATCAAAATCCATCGGGCGTTGATCAAGTTTCTTACGCTGATTAGCGCTACCTTCAAACTTTTCTTCAAACCAAATGAAAATAAAGGTCCAAACGGTTTGTGGACAGGTATAACCGCACCAAACCCGACCATAGAAAGTAGTTACCAAGAAAAGAGCAAAAGCCGCCAACATTAAAATAAAGGCAAGGATTGTCAGGTCTTGTGGCCAAAGCGTTAAGCCAAAAATGTTAAACTTTTGCCCTACCAAATCGAACAATACAGCTTGTTGGCCGTGGAAATTAATCCAAGGTAGTAACATAAACGCAAGCATACCGACAAAACCAATTCGCTGTCTGAGCAATTGATGTAAGCCAGTTACAGCTCGAACATAAATACGGTTGCGTGGATTAAATCTATCATCGAGGGAAGCATTTTCCGGTTTCTGGATTTTCACTTCCGTTGGGATATTTTTAACCTTAATCTGTTTATCCATTAAAATTCCTCAACGCCACTAGGAAATAACATTCAAACATATGTTTATAGCAGATGGTTCTCTAAGCTCTTAGGCAAATCAGAATACATCTCATTACGTTCAAAGATTTCTGAAACTTCAAATCTATAAAGCATTATACTCAATCTATAAAAAATTTCAGGGATTGATCGAAAATACGACATTTTAATTATTTAATCGTATCTGCTTGCTTTTAAAACGACCATTTTATTAAACTTGCACCTATACCGTATTTATTTAGATCAAAGATTATTGTGCTATGAAAAAATTTCTTATTTTAGTGCTTATTATTTTAGCACTTTTCACGATTGATCACCCTTTGATCAAAGAGCCTAGGGAAAGGTTACTAGGAGATGGCGTATCATTACTATCTGATGCGAGTAAAATTAATCGTAGTCCCGCGGCGAATATGGCAAAAAATAATATTAAGTCACAACTCAATTTATCTAATTCAGAGCTTGAATATATTGAGGACACATTTACAACAGACGATAAGCTGCAAATTTTTCACTTACACTACTGCCGTGAAAAAGACATTAACTTGTATTTTTATGGTGACCGCTTAAACCGAGTATGTAGTATTGTCTCGAATGCGCTTGAGGAAAGGCTAAACAAGTAATGGACTTTTCTGCTTTAAACAAAAAAACCAGCGATTCGTTCGCAAAACAGCGCAATATTTTAAAAAAGCTTGGTAAAGGGCAAACCTTATACTGTGAAGTGTGTAAAGGCGCCCTTACCTTAGACTTAAAAACTGATCAGCCAGGTAAAGGCGTTGTACGCTGTAGCAAAGGTTGCACAGACATCCTATTAGAGCTGGGTTAGTTCCAGCCCTCATCGTTATAAAGTTGGCTATTTACAGCAACAACTTCAATAAGTTCTGCAAAGCCAGCGGCAAACTCATTCATCACTTCATACTGCTGCTGACATAATTGCCCTTCAGATAAACCATGCTCAGTTGCGAGGGCTGCAATTTCACTACTTTCAAGAGTAAAAAAGCCTAAGCTTTGCAGCGCGGTAGCCAACGCTTCTTTAAGTTCATCAGCTAAATGTGGAGCACTTAGTAGCTTATTAACGTAGCCTTGTGCACCATGCATAAAACCTTGGCTCCAATGCTGGCATTCTTGAATATCTAGGTATTGTTGCCCTTGAGAGCTCAGCTGCAGGCTCACAGGTAATGCAAAACCCGTTTCAAATACTTGCTCGCTGATCTGCTGATACAAGGCCATAAATGCAAACAATACTTGCTCATCCATTTGCCCATCAGAGCCTGGTGCAACCTCTTCTAACCACTGGTGAACATCAAGCGGCTCAGGAGCACAAATCACGGCAAACAAGTAACCTTGGGTTTGCGCCAAAGTAAGCGCATCTGGATGCTGCGCTAAAAACTGACTTAGAAGCTCGCTTTGCTGCTTTGAAAACTCAGGTAATTGCATACTATTCAATTAATCCAATTTAAAAGTTAAGCGGATAACGGCCTTCGTTATCAGGACGACCAAGGAACTTAGCTGCATCATGCACTTCTTTTGGTAAGCTTGCTTCAGGTTTAATATAGCCAGCTACTTTAAAGTCTAGATTCGCTTTTAATACTGCATCAGCTTCAAGTCCTAAACGGTTTTCTGGGTCTACAAGTACTGCTACATCACCCGATTTACAACTTAAACGGCCGCTCAGAGGACCAATACTAAACCAGTTGTTCATTCCTTTGACATCAATGTTAGGGCTCGCGATTTCACCGCTTAAACTCTCACAATAAGGCTGACCTGAGCTGTACTCGTTTAAATCAACTATTACGCGGCCTTGTGCACTAATCGGTAAAGGGAGTTGTAAACGCTCCATGGCACGTTCAACCGTTAAGCGTAAAGTAGTCTTTTTCACAGTGACTGTTTGGTTAAAGAGACCATATGTAAAATCACCATGACCAGATATATCCGCTTTATCACGAGGATTGCCAAAGCGCACCGTACCTACTAATTTACCTGTGAACAGTGACCAGCCTGATAACTGCCAACGCACATTATTTAATTGCTCACCATCAAAACGTACCTGCATAATGCGGCCGTCCCATAGCGTGCCACTGGCCTTACCTAATTGTAATTGCTTTGGTAAATGCGGCTTAGCTAAATCAAGTGCAACGGCAGCGGGTGTTTTTACCAGCGTAAACACCAAAAAACACATCACAAACACTGTGATTAATAAAATAACTCTTTTCATCGTTTACTTCTCTAGTACCAAACGACTTACACGCACAAAGCCTGATTTGTCATCTTTACTTAAATCTAAATTCTCGATTAGTACGCCGTGCGAATTAACCAATTCATCAAGCCATTCAACAAGGTTATTAAACTCAACAGAATCAATTGTTAAACGAAGTGAATTGTCATTCGGCTGCATTTTACTAATGATAATTTGATAACGATTACGGGTGCTATTAACGATTTGGCTTAAACTACGACTGCTCGTACTACGTGCATTACCGCTTGCTTTTAATTTAGCAATACTCTCATCAACCCAAACTAATAGCTCTTGCTGTTTTATAGTGTCTTGCTCAGCCTTTTCGATAGCCGTGTTAAGTGGACGAAAGACTCCCATAACTAGCACAAAAATAACAAACACCACACCTGCAACAATAACAAGTTGCTGTTCTTGTTCTTTTAACGAGCGCCAATAATTGATTATTTGATTTTTCATGCCGCACCTCGTAACTTAATTTCACCAACGACAAAATCACCATCATTATTCAGCGAACCCTGATCAACGGTTAAGCCACGCTGTTCTAAAATTGCTTTAACTTTACTGAATGACTGGAAATCTTTGCCGCGCGCACGAATACGTAATTCGTTACGGCCTTGATCATAACGAAGCGTTTCTGGTGTGAAGTCTTTCACTTGACTAAAAATCGAGACCAGATCGTTAGTCAAATCTAAAAAGCCTGCCGTACTACCTGCATCGATTAATGCAAGTTCATTACGAATTTGGCTGCGAATAAGTTGCGGACGCACTTTTTTGTTAGGAAAAGCACGCTGATAATTGGCAACTACTTCGGCTTTCATTGCTTCAAGTTCGCTATTTAACTTATAGAGCTCAAGTGACTTAACACCGACACTACAAACTAACGCTACACCAGCTGCAATAGCGGCCTTTTGCCAATAGCCCCACCAAATCGCTGATTTTTTCTTAAGCTGATAAACGCCTTGGCGCAGGTTAAAATTAACCTCTGGTAATTGTTTGGCAAATAAAGCTAATGGTAAATCGTATTGTTCTGTTCGAGCATTTAGGTTAACCGTATCAGGAAAACCCTTTGCTGGACTAAAGTGTGCAACATCAGGGTTACCTAATGCCGTTAAATAGCCAGCAAGCCAATTCGTCTCTACAGCGGCAATATGCCAGTTACCGTGTTTACATAGCCACTGACCATTAAGCTCAATAGCACGTAACTGAGCGTTGTCATCGACATCAGGTAACAATAAAGCATCGGGCAGTATTTTATATACTTCGATACCATGCTCATTGAACTCAGCCAGCCATTGCTCAAACCATTCACGATCGGTCATCGCGATGTTAATAGCGTGCTTCTCATCAATAAGTGTTGGTTCTGCAATCGCTATGAATAAGTCGTCAACATCACAGGCTATTTCTTCTTCTAGCATGTAAGGAAGTGCTTGCTCTAGCTTGCGGCTCCACTTGGTTGGCAAAGCAACTGTTTTTAGTTGTACTTGATCACTTGGCAATATTACAACCACTTCCCGTGATTGCGCTCTCTCTGTAAGCTCACCAAGTTGTGTTGCATTGGCAATTTCGCCACTGGCAATTATTTCTTGTTCTGTTGGTGAGTAAATTAGCCAATTAAGGCTGTCTTTTAATGTTTGACCCGTACGGATCAACAATATCTCTGTCACTGTACGCCTCCAAATTTTCGCGCCAGTATCGTTACTGTACCATTAGTGGCATGGAGTAAGGTGGTCATCGAAAAACGCAGCTCTGCAAATTCAGCCTGCGTTTGTAGTTTAAAATATTCACTGTTGATACTGAATAAGTCTTCAACGGCTTTCACATTTTGTGCGCCTTGTTGATTAACCTCTTCAAAAAATGCTTCTAAATCATCATAACCATCTTGAGGACGTGATGATAATACCGCTTCAGCCCCTGAAAGACTTAAGCCATCAATAAGCGAGCTTAATATAATGGCACTTTCTACAGGTAGTGTATTAACGTTTATTTGTAGCAACTCACTGCCTGGAATCACACACACAAATGGTAAGACTTTTTCCATTACTAATGGATTAAAGCCTTTTACTAAACGAAGCTCTGAGGTCGAAGCAAAATAACTATTTGCAGTCATATATGGGTATTGTCGAGATAAATATTCATCTTCCTCGGCACCCGAGCGATAGGTAATACTATCAGCGTCTAACCAATCAAACACACTATCAGCCATAGCTTCTTCAGACTCATCTGATGGTAAATCTTCAATATTTTCTAATAATGCCAACAATGCCTTATGTGCTGGATTAGTTTTATTATTTGGATCCGTTTGTTGATCGGGCTTTACATGCAATGCATTTAGGTTCAAACAAGCTTGCAAGTCAGTAATAGTGCCACTCAAGGTGCCATTATCAACCGGATATGGTACCCCTCCCTGCTGCGCCCAAACTTGTTCTAAATGCGTTTTATCTGGTTCATCTTTTTTAGTTTGTTTAAGTGCCTTAATTGCAAGCTCTTCTGCAGCGAAGGCATACCACTTTGCCTGTTGATGGTTTTGAATATTGCTACTACGCTGCACTTGCACCATTAAATTAGCGCTCATCTCGACAGCTAACATAGCCGCAAGCGCCACGATGAATAAAACGATAACAAGCGCCGCACCTTTAGAGCGTTTAATCGCAGTCATGGCTAGCCACCCGTTCCGTTATTGCCATCATTTGCTTGGGCTGTTACTTTTCCTTCACCAGGCACTAAAAACACGCGACGAATTGGCTCTTGTTCAATTTTTTGAATAGTAACTGCAACAGCTTTTGGTAACGCTTTTATTTGCCACTGCTCTTGCCACTCATCTTTGTCATCTAAAAATTCAAATTTAAGGTCTTCGATATCTTCAAGAATGACTTGCGAACGAGGCTCTATGTTATCTAACTGATCGACATATACACGATATACACGCTCAAGTTTGTCATCTATAACGCGATAGCCAACTGCTTGTAATTCAGAGCGCGGCAGTAAATTAATTGGGTTAATCCAACCATCACGTACAAAGCCAATGCCATCGTATTGGCTATCAAGAACGTAGCGACCAGCTAAAACATAAGTTTCTTGAAAGTCACCCGCTTCGTTTCGAACCTGACGTTTCGTCATTTGACTAAAGTCTTGATCCATTAGACGAAACAAGGTTTGCAAGCCATTTAATTCCGCAATCGTTTCATCTGAAGCTTCTTTTGCTTTCGTTGTTGAATCAAGAATTTGATGAGTTGATAACACCACAAAAGCTAAGATCCCCATAGCGACAATCACTTCAAGTAAGGTAAAACCGCGTTGCTTCACTACTTATCACCTTTATTTAAATAAGTAGAAAGCTCATAAACTGGATATTCAAGCTTTTCATCGGCGAACACGTTAATGGTTACCTTTACAAACGTTTTATCAGCAGTAGGAACCACGTCCTGACGCCAATACCATTCAAAGCCAGCTAATGTTTCAGTGCCTTTAACACCATTTTTACCTGTCCACTTCTCGCCTTTGACGCGCTGCTCAACCATCACGTTTTCAGCAACCCAAGAGGCATAAGTTTGCTCTTCAATCGACGAAAGATGATTAATGTGCTCTCCGGTTGCTTGCATTGCGGCAATACCAGCCATTGCACAAATAGCCAATGCAACCATCACTTCGAGTAAGGTAAAACCTGCTGACTTATTCATTATTCAGGCTCCATACGAAACTTTACCGGGGCCATGAATTCGCCTTCGATAAAATACTGCGGCTCTCGCTCATCTTTAAGCTCGTAAACCAGTTGAAACGCACTGACTTCGCCAGAAGATAAAATAAGTACTTGCGGTATTTTGAGCTTTTTTAGCTCAAGTAGGCTGTCTTCGTCACCACCGCTCATTAATTCACGCCAGTTTGACTGCTCAAGCAAGTTATCTTGTGCCCAGGCTAAATCATCAAGGTTAAGAGTAAGCTTAAAGCGCTCATCAACCTTAATTGGGGCAAACAATTTTTCACGGTCAAAAGTAACCCACTTATCACCGTCAAAAACTAAAAATTCAAATGTATCTTGGTCAAGGTGAAAACCTAACTCAACCTGATTTAAAATTGCAAACTCAGAAGCCATATTAATCGTAGTGTGTAATCTGAGAGCTTGTTTTTCGAGTTCTTCTTCAGCACCACCATCAAAACTGTAGGCAACCATTTTGGTGACAAAACCAATCACCACAAGCACCATTAAAATCTCGATTAGGCTAAACCCTTTCGCGTGCTTAGCACGGTCAGCCAAACGCAAACGACCAAGGCTTACCATAATAGTAAGCCTTGATGTGTATAAGCTTTGTTCAGTTGGCTGAATTTAGGCATTGTTACTTTTCTTCATCCCAGTTACCAATGTCATCATCAGTACCTGCTTCACCATCAGGACCCATAGAGAAGATATCAATTTTACCGATTTCTCCTGGGCTGATTAGTTGGTATGGGTTACCCCATGGATCTTCTGGTAATTTCTCAAGGAAACCGCCATCAGGAAAACGTCTTGGAATTGGCTCAATGCTTGTTTTGTTCACTAGCGCTTCTAAGCCTTGCTCTGTGGTTGGATACGTTTTATTTTTAAGCTTGTATAGGCTTAACGCATCTTCAATTTGTTGAATATCTAAGTGTGCTTTATCGATTGCAGCTTCTTCTTGCTGACCCATGATATTTGGCGCCACAATTGACATGATCATACCAATGATAACCAGTACTACCATGACTTCTAGTAATGAGAAACCTGACTGTTTGTTCACAAAAATACCTCTAACTTTCTTCAAAAATTTATTATAGAGCGACAGTGTTAACTGCTAATTGCTCTAGTATTCCCTAATTTAAAGACCTACAGCCTTATTCATTGCCATAATCGGCTGTAATATTGCCATAACAATAAACAATACAATTACCGCCATTGAGGCAATCATCGCAGGCTCTAATAGTTTCAGAGACACGTTTACCATGCTCTCAAACTCACGATCTTGGTTATTTGCCGCACGCTCAAGCATCTGCTCAAGTTCACCTGACTTTTCACCACTGGCTATCATGTGTAGCATCATAGGTGGAAAAAGTTTGGTTTGCTGAAGTGAAGCACGAAGGCTAGCCCCTTCACTTACACGTGTTGCAGCATCTTGCACCGACTTTTTCATTTTCTCGTTAACCAATACACCACCCGAGATACGCATCCCTTCAAGTAGTGGTACTGAGCTTGACGACAAAATACTTAAAGTACGCGCAAAACGCGCCGTATTCACACCTCGTGCAACCTTACCAATCCCCGGTAAATGAAGCACTTTTTCGTCATACCAGTAACGAATATGCGGCTGCTTAAGCGCTTGCTTAATTGCCACAGCTAATGCGGTTATAATGACTAAACTTATGAACCAGTAGTTTTGTACAAAATTACTAGCTGCCATTACCCATTCGGTTGTCCATGGTAAAACTTGTTTTGACTTTTCAAAGGTCTTCAAGATTTTTGGTACCACAGTACCTAACAGTACCGACACAATTGCAATAGCAAATACAACCAGGATGGTTGGATACACCATCGCTTGTGTTATTTGACTACGCATATGCTGGCGTTGTTCCGTGTAATCAGCTAAACGATTTAAAACTTGATCAAGGTGACCCGATTTTTCACCAGCGGCCACCATAGCACGATATAAATCATCAAACACATGCGGGAACTCGCTCATGCCATCGGCTAGGGTGTAACCTTCAACTACCTTAGAGCGAACGGCCATTAACATACGCTTTAAACGCGGCTTTTCACATTGTTCAGCTACCGCCATTACGGCTCCCTCAACAGGCAATGCCGACTGTATTAAGGTTGCAAGCTGGCGAGTGATCAAAGCTAAATCTGAAGTAGAAATTTTTGGTTTAAAGAAACTACTCAATAAAGAGCTCTTCGCTCCTTTAGCTTGCTTTTCACCTTCAGCAGCAGCCACGACCTCTAACGGCATTAAACCCTGATCACGTAGGGTTTGGCGGATTTGTTTTACCGTGTCGGCTTCAAGAATGCCTTTTTTCTCTTTACCTTTGCCATCAAGGGCACGGTATTCAAATGCTGCCATGATTAACCTTCCTCACGTGTTACACGCAAGACTTCTTCTAAGGTAGTGCGACCCGCTAACACACGATTACAACCATCTTGACGAATGCTTGGACTGTGTTTGCGAATATACTTTTCAACACTTTGCTCGCCTTTACCACTGTGGATCATTTCACGAATTGCTTCATCAACAACCAACAATTCATGAATACCAGTACGGCCACGGTAACCATTAAAGTTACACTCTTCACACCCTACGGCACGATAAATTGTTGGCGGCTCAGCAGGGTTGACCCCCAATAACTGACATTCGCGCTCATCGGCAATGTGACCTTCTTTACAGCTATTACATAAAGTACGTACTAGACGTTGTGACAACACACCTAATAACGATGATGATAGTAAGAAAGGCTCAACGCCCATGTCTTCCATACGTGTGATAGCACCAGCAGCCGTATTAGTGTGCAGTGTCGACATAACCAAGTGACCAGTTAATGAAGCTTGCACACCAATTTGTGCCGTTTCAAGGTCACGGATCTCACCAACCATTACTACATCAGGGTCTTGACGAAGGATGGCACGTAAGCCACGTGCAAAGGTCATATCAACCTTAGTATTGACTTGCGTTTGACCAATCCCTGGGATCTCGTACTCGATTGGATCTTCAACAGTGAGGATATTACGATCCCGCGAGTTAATTTGGCTCATGCCTGCATACAAAGTGGTACTTTTACCAGAACCCGTTGGACCGGTTACTAAGATAATACCGTGGGGCTTACTGATTAAGTCAGCAAACAATTCACGGTTACGCTCAGTCATACCTAAATCTTCAAGATTCAGCCGTGCGTTGTTTTTATCAAGTAGACGCAGTACAACACGCTCACCAAAGCTTGATGGCATAGTAGAAACACGCACATCAACAGCACGACCAGCAATTCGTAAACTAATACGGCCATCTTGAGGTATACGTTTTTCGGCAATATCTAGTTTTGCCATAACCTTAATACGCGACACCAACAATGAGGCGAGTTTACGATTTGGCTTTAATACTTCTTTTAATACCCCATCAACCCTAAAGCGAATCACTAGCTCTTGTTCAAAGGTTTCGATATGAATATCCGACGCACCTTCTTTAATCGCTTCGCTCAGCATAGCGTTAATTAGTTTAATAATTGGCGCATCATCATCACCAGCAAGTAGATCTTCAGTTTGCGGCAACTCATCTGCAAGCGAGAATAAATCCACTTCGTTACCGATATCTTCCATCATTTGCTGCGTTTCAGAACTATCACGCTGATATGAGGCCTCTAGCAACAACTCAAATTTGTCATCTGGTAATTGTTCTAGTGAAAAACCATGACCCGCGATACGTCGTACCTCAAGTAATGCATCAACGCCTAACTCACCGCGGTAATACACAGTCCAGTTATCCTGATCTTTACCTAATAATACACCTGTACGACGCGCATACGAGAATGGCAAACGCTTGGTTGGCAAGCTAACAAGATCATCGCTTGTTAGCAGCTCATCATGATTTGCTGGCACATCGGGTGCTAACTCATCATTGATTTCTGTAATTGCATTAGTCATCGTTGCGCTCATTCGCGTTTTGTTGCTTTAGATATTCTTCGTAAGTTGGCGGTAATACCAAGGCATCATTCCATTCAGGAAGAATTGGTGCATCCGTCAACGGCATTAAATCAATACCATCTTCTTTTTGTTTGTGTTGTTCGCCACGGATAAAGTTATATTTAGAGTGGCTCAACTTATTCATACTAATGCCATCACGCACAATGGTAGGACGAATAAATACAATCAGATTACGTTTACGCTTATTAGTGCTGGTTGAGCGAAATAAATGACCAAGTACCGGGATATCACCTAATAACGGTACTTTAGAGACGCTTTCTTGCACGTCTTCATCAATCAGGCCACCTAGTACAACCATACCACCATCATCAGCCATAACCGTGGTTTTAATTGCACGTTTATTCACTGAGATATCTACCGCAGTAGCACCACTTACACTGGAAACTTCTTGTTCAATCGTTAGCTGAACCGCTGAACCGTCATTGATTTGTGGTGTAACTTTTAGCTTTACACCTACTTCTTGACGTTCAACTGTTTGGAATGGGTTAGCGTTATTTGAGCCTGTTTGCGAGCCTGTGATAATCGGTACTTCTTGACCAACAATCATTGACGCTTCTTCGTTATCCATAGTCGTTACAGACGGCGTAGCAAGAATATTAGAGTTAGTATCCGTTGAAACAGCTTGGATAATTGCACCCCAGTCGTTCTTAACAATACCCATTGCTAAACCATTGATACCGCCGAGCAGTTGTCCGAGAGGCCCCAGATCACCTTCAACGGTTTCTTCATAAGGAGTCGTATTACCAGTCTCATTACCTGTAATCGTTTTTTGTATCGTTTTATCACGAGCTTGCTCAGCAGCAACTGCCAATGATCCAACAGGTACTGTTGTACCATTGTTGAACTGCATCATCCCGCCTTGCTCTGAAATCCATTGCAAGCCTAAGTTGATACCATCAGCCTCTAACACTTCAACGATGATAGCTTCAACAAGTACCTGTGCTCGACGTACATCAAGACGTTCTATCACTTGTTCAAGTGAGCGCATCGTATCTGGTTGCGCAGTAATAACCAGAGAGTTTGAATCAGGGTGTGCTTCAATACTTGTTTCGTTTTGGTTGCGAGAACGAGTTTTAGTCGCACCACCTTGCGCATCTTCGGCTAATGTTTTGCTCACACCTTGCAGTACTTTTACAAGGTCTTCAGCTTTTGCGTAGTTTAAATAGATAACCTTAGTATTACCTTGGTTCTCTAACTCACCATCTAAACGGCTAATTAATTCAACAGCACGAGTACGTGCTTGCGCCTCTCCACTGACAATCACACTGTTAGTACGACCATCAGCAACAACCTTAGGAATTAAGAACTCAGGAACGCTTCCCTTGCCACCATCTTTGTAAATATTCTCAACAACAGATACCACATCGTCTGCGGTAGCAAATTTAAGCTGTACAATATCTACACGCTTATCACCTGCTTGGTCAACAGAGCGAATAATTTCTACTAAGCGGTTAACTGAAGCAGCATGACCAGTCAACATCATCACGTTCGCAGCATTAAAGTTTGCAACGTGACCACCATCTTTTTGGTCACTAAATTGACGAACTAGAGGACCAAGCTCTTGTACACTTACGTTTTTAACACGTACCACACGTGTCACCATCATATCGCCACTGGCTTGGTTATCTTCAGTGATCAGCGGTACATTCGACTTTTTAGCATCAGAACTTTTTTCAATTTTAATAATACCGTTATCCATCTCAACAGCTGAATAACCATAAACTTCGAGTACATTTAAGAAAAACTGATAATAAAGCTTCTCGTCCATTAGCTCGTAACTGCGCACGTTTACTTTACCGCGCACATTTGGGTCAATAATAACGGTTTTATTTAAATTCCGACCTACGATATTAATGAACTCATTAATATCAGTGCCTTTAAAATTAGCTGCATACTCAACAGCTGAAACTGAAAGCGATAATCCTGTTAATAAAAAAAGCGCTGCATATTTAGCTAACCCTTTTTTGATTTTTGTGAGGTGTAGCGCGTGAACCATTCTATAAAAACTCCAAAGCTAGTTATTGCAGGCTAAATTGCACATCAATTTGTTCACCATCGCGTTCGATAGTGATACTTGCGTCAGTACTATTTCGTAATTCGTTTATTGCTGACATTGCCTGTTTCAAATCATTTAATTGATAGCCATTAATCGCAATAGCTAAATCATTATTCATTAATCCCATCTGCTTGAATAAAGCAGGATCTTTACCTGGGCTTAAACGATAACCCACTAACTCACCATCAACCATCGCTTGAGAGACGCGAATATAGTCAAATAATTTACCGGGATCGTCTAATACTTCTTCACGCGTTTCGATAAGCGCTTCTTTTATTTCTTCATCTTCAGTCGCATTTATTTCACTATTTTCGACAAGCTGCGGACCTGCGGTTAATTCTGACTCTTTACGCTCTGCCAATACGGGCATAGAAACTGTTTTCGTAAAGTCGAGTCCATCCAGCATCAAAGTTTCAAAACGACCGCTAACATCTAAAATCACTCGATCGGGTAATACTTGAGCTAGCTTTGCGCGAGTTCCTTTAATTGCATCATCAACAACATATGTTTCTTGCTTGCCTTGAGATTCGATTATTGCAAGGCCAGCTTGGTCATTTTGGCTTACCGCAACAATACCGGTTAGGTTAATACTTAGGCGAGTTTCAGGGGCGTTGTTAATAACTTGATTTTGTTTTGAGGTAGGTTTTTTAGCTTCGACAACAACTTTGCCGAATAAATTCTGTTCGATAATTTGACGTGAGCTTACAGTCTCTGCTCGCTTTGCCATGGTGTTAACACCTGTTACAGGCAGTGCTCTTGTATCGGGCTCCGGCCACACAAGCCAAAATAGCTTGGATGATAAAAAAGCAATATAAACAACAACTAACAGCACTACAAATGCACTTAGCTTGGCATGAGGTAAGCCGTTCAAAAACTGTTTAACTTGTTGTAAGTGTTGATCCATAAACTCTATTTCTTATTTTAATTTACTGCTTGATAGCTGGCCTATAGTACCTTTTCATTTTTCATTCAACAAGCGCGCTTATATTAAACTTTGTAAACAAGGTAAATTCGACGAACAGTGGGCTGCAAGGAATTACTACGACTGTTTATTTGTGATTAAGTTTCATGGTAAATTTTGCCTATATATAAGCAGCTTTCAAAGAGCACAATTGTGTCAAAAGGTAACACTCATAAGTCGCAAGACAAGCAAGATGAATTAAACGTACGCCTTGATAAGTGGTTATGGGCTGCACGTTTTTATAAAACCCGCTCAATCGCACGAGACATGGTGCAAGGTGGCAAAGTACATTATAATGGACAACGTACCAAGCCCAGCAAAATTGTTGAAGTCGGTGCTGTAGTTAAACTGCTACAAGGGGTAGACGAAAAGGTCGTGACAATTGAAAAGATCCTTGAAAAACGTCAAGGTGCCCCCATTGCACAAACCTTATATCAAGAAACTCAAGCTAGTATTGAGAAACGCGAAGCAAATGCTATCGCCCGTAAGAACAACAGCTTCTTTGCTCCACATCCTGATCGTAAACCAGATAAAAAGCAAAGACGTGAACTGTTAAAAATGAAATCAAGTTAGGTAATGCAACTCATGCAACAAGATTTACTTCATCGTTATATATTTGATCAGCTCGATGTACGTGGCGAACTCGTACAAATTGAAAACACTTATCAAGAGATGATCGCAAACCATAATTACCCAGCACCTGTGCAAACCTTATTAGGTGAATTACTTGTTGCTACCTGCTTATTAACAGCTACTTTAAAGTTTGAAGGTGAAATTGCCGTTCAACTACAAGGCGATGGCCCTGTTAAATATGCGGTAATTAATGGTGACGATAAACAAAACATGCGAGGCATAGCACGTCTACAAGGTGAAGTGACAGGAAGCACAATAAAAGACTTAATTGGTAATGGCTATATGGTTATTACAATTACGCCTACTAAAGGTGAGCGATACCAAGGTATTGTACCTTTAGAGCACGATAGCTTAGATAAATGCCTAGAGAACTATTTTGAGCAATCAGAACAGTTAAAAACACGTCTTTGGTTTGCAACTGAAGTAACAGCAGACACAGCAAAAGCAGCTGGCTTATTCTTACAAGTATTACCTGTGAATAAGGAAAAATCTGTTGAAGACTTCACTCATCTTGAAGCTATCAGCAACACTATTAAAGATGAAGAGTTACTAGGTTTAGATGCAAATACAGTTTTAACCAGACTTTACCACGAAGATAACCCTCAATTATTCGAGCCACAATCTATTAGTTTCCGTTGTGGCTGTAGCAGAGATAAAACAATTGCTGCGTTAGTGAATGTAGGTCAAGAAGAGTTACTTGCCGATGTAAAAGCAAACGGCGAAGTAAAAATTAGCTGCCATTACTGCTTAAAAGATTACATTTTTAACGAACAGGATATTAAAGCTATTTTTAACTGATACACCCAATTAAAAATATTATTGTATTAAAGCCGCATTCGATGCGGCTTTTTTATTAAAAAAAATTATCAAAAATAATGATACCGGTGTCATGAAAAAGCGCCATTTTATGACACCGGTATCATTGAAATTATTCATGTTTTTTGCCAAATATATGCCTTTTTAGGCCCTTCAGACACTCGAATATCCCTAATCCTTCTGTTACTATTCTTTTAGCAAAAGGGAAAACTAAGAACCCCAGAGCTATCCCGTTCAATCTCTCACAATTTAGGTATAAACATGACTGCAAACGCTACTAGTTTTGTTGATCTTACAGCAGCTGAACTTGTCGAACACGCTATTCGTCGTGGCGAAGGGACTTTAGCCGCTAATGGTGCTTTTGTTGCTAAAACCGGTGTACGCACTGGCCGCTCTCCAAAAGATCGTTTTATTGTTCAAGAGCCAAGCACTGAAAACGAAATCCAATGGGGCAACGTAAACCGCCCATTCGATGCAGACAAGTTTGATGCGTTATGGGCACGTGTAGAAGAACACGTGAAAAGCAAAGACCACTTCATCTCTCACCTAGAAGTTGGCGCTGATCCTGAGCACTATTTACCAGTTGTAGTTACAACAGAAACTGCATGGCATCATATTTTTGCCAAAAACATGTTTATCGAACCACTAACATACAATACTGCCGACTTCCCAGAGTGGCAGGTAATGAACGTACCTTCATTTGTATGTGACCCAGAGCGTGATGGGACAAACAGTGATGGCACTGTAATCATCAACTTCGCACAACGTAAAGTACTACTAGCTGGTATGCGCTACGCAGGCGAAATGAAAAAATCAATGTTCTCTGTACAAAACTTCCTACTTCCTGCAAAAGGTGTATTACCAATGCACTGCTCTGCAAACGTAGGTGAAGCAGGCGACACAGCTTTATTCTTCGGTCTATCTGGAACAGGTAAAACAACATTATCTGCGGATCCTACTCGTTTCCTTATCGGTGATGACGAACACGGTTGGGCACCTGGTAGCGTATTTAATATCGAAGGTGGTTGTTACGCTAAATGTATCGACCTATCGCAAAAGAACGAACCTGTTATTTGGAATGCAATTCGCTTCGGTACAATCTTAGAAAACGTGGTACTTGACGAAAACCGTGTACCAGATTTCCATGATACAAGCCTTACACAAAATAGCCGCGCAGCTTATCCTCTAGAGCACGTTGAAAAACGTAAAGTAGAAAACCGTGCTGGCGAGCCAAAAGCGGTTGTATTCTTAACGTGTGACGTGAGCGGTGTATTACCACCAGTTTCAGTACTAACTGAAGAAGCTGCAGCTTACCACTTCCTAAGCGGTTACACTGCAAAAGTAGGTTCAACTGAAATCGGTTCAACAAGCGACATTGAGTCTACATTCTCAACATGTTTCGGTGCTCCATTCTTCCCACGCCCTGCAGGCGTTTATGCAGAGCTTCTAATGAAGCGTGTACGTGAATTCGGCGCTAAAGTTTACCTAGTTAACACAGGTTGGACAGGTGGCCCTTACGGTACTGGTCAACGTTTCGATATCCCAACTACACGTGCTGTAGTTGATGCAATCGTATCAGGTAAACTAGCTGATGTTGAAACTCAACACATAGATGTTCTAAACCTAGATGTACCAGTTTCAGTTCCTGGTGTAGACAGTAAGCTTCTTAACCCAATCAACACATGGGAAGATAAAGAGAAGTACGCAGAATACGCAAACAAACTAGCATCTGACTTCACTGAAAACTTTGCAAAATACGATGTTTCAGAAGCAATCAAATCAGCAGGTCCAAAAGCTTAATACCAATTCGCTTAATTAAGTGATCTATTTTGAGGCAATAAAACCTCGTTGATAGCAAGGCAAAAATTTCGTTATTTAGTTGTTCTAAATCAGAAATTTTTAACGCAGATAGCGACAGGTTTAATCCCTCAAAATGATTAAGTATTATTGCGGATTGGTATGATACCAAGCTTACCTTCAGATTAAAAACGCCAGCTATATGCTGGCGTTTTTGTTTTTGGGTTATGAGTTAGCGAATTGTGAGAGTAAAGTTAGCGAGTTAGGATAAGCCATATAGGCTCTAGGCTCTAGGAAAAGTGTCGTTGTAGGAATGGCTTTAGCCATGAATGTGTTGGTTATGGCCTAGATTCGACCCTGACGTGCCTCCTACTCGTTTTGTTGCTGAGGAACACTCTGAAGTACCAAACAATCCTGTAGATCAACTGCCATCTAATCTCTGGCATCTGAGATACGCATCACGTAGGAATGGCTTTAGCCATGAATGTGTTGGTTATGGCCTAGATTCGACACTGACGTGCCTCCTACTCGTTTTGTTGCTGAGGAACACTCTGAAGTACCAAACAATCCTGTAGATCAACTGCCATCTAATGTCTGGCACCTGAGATACGCAACACATAGGAATGGCTTTAGCCATGAATGTGTTTGTTAAGGTCTAGATACGGCACTGGCGTGCCTCCTACTCGTTTTGTTGCTGAGGAACACTCTGAAGTAGCAAACAATCCTGTAGATCAACTGCCATCTAATGTATGACAACGCATCACGTATGAATGGCTTTAGCCATGAATGTGTTTATTAAGGTCTAGATACGGCACTGACGTGCCTCCTACAGGGTTTTGTTGCTGAGGGAGACTCTGAAGTACCAAACAATCCTGTAGATCAAATGCCATCTTATGTCTGACAACGCATCACGTAGGAATGGCTTTAGCCATGAATGTGTTGGTTATGATCTGAATTCGGCACTGACGTGCCTCCTACAGGGTTTTGTTGCTGAGGGAGACTCTGTAAAAAACACCCCCACATTTCAGCTGACGGCTGAAAGCTGACAGCTCCAGACGCAAAAAAGCCCGACTCTTTCGAACCGGGCTTTCTTTAATTTGGAGCCTGGCAATGTCCTACTTTCACATGGCAAATGCCACACTATCATCGGCGCTGTTTCGTTTCACTACTGAGTTCGGCATGGGGTCAGGTGGGTCCAAAACGCTATTGTCACCAAGCAAATTTGGGTCGTTAATCGCCTTAGCAATTAACTAAAATTCGGAATTCTGATATCAAGTAAATGTCTACTTTAGTTTCTTAACTTCTGTCTGTTACGCTGTCACAAAACGCGTTTGGCGTTGTATGGTTAAGCCTCACGGGTAATTAGTACAGGTTAGCTTAATGGCTCGCACCACTTCCACATCCTGCCTATCAACGTTGTAGTCTTCAACGGCCCTTCAGAGACTTTAAAAGTCTAGTGAGAACTCATCTCGAGGCCTGCTTCGCGCTTAGATGCTTTCAGCGCTTATCAGTTCCGAACGTAGCTACCGGGCAGTGCCATTGGCATGACAACCCGAACACCAGCGGTTCGTTCACTCCGGTCCTCTCGTACTAGGAGCAACCCCTCTCAATTCTCAAACGCCCACGGCAGATAGGGACCGAACTGTCTCACGACGTTCTAAACCCAGCTCGCGTACCACTTTAAATGGCGAACAGCCATACCCTTGGGACCGACTTCAGCCCCAGGATGTGATGAGCCGACATCGAGGTGCCAAACACCGCCGTCGATATGAACTCTTGGGCGGTATCAGCCTGTTATCCCCGGAGTACCTTTTATCCGTTGAGCGATGGCCCTTCCATTCAGAACCACCGGATCACTATGACCTACTTTCGTACCTGCTCGACGTGTCTGTCTCGCAGTTAAGCTGGCTTCTACCATTACACTAACCGTACGATGTCCGACCGTACTTAGCCAACCTTCGTGCTCCTCCGTTACTCTTTGGGAGGAGACCGCCCCAGTCAAACTACCCACCAGGCACTGTCCGTAATCCCGATTAGGGACCAACGTTAGAACATCAAAACTACAAGGGTGGTATTTCAAGGACGGCTCCACAAAGACTAGCGTCTCTGCTTCAAAGCCTCCCACCTATCCTACACATGTAGGTTCAATGTTCAGTGCCAAGCTGTAGTAAAGGTTCACGGGGTCTTTCCGTCTAGCCGCGGGTACACAGCATCTTCACTGCGATTTCAATTTCACTGAGTCTCGGGTGGAGACAGCGTGGCCATGGTTACACCATTCGTGCAGGTCGGAACTTACCCGACAAGGAATTTCGCTACCTTAGGACCGTTATAGTTACGGCCGCCGTTTACCGGGGCTTCGATCAAGAGCTTCGTCCGAAAACTAACCCCATCAATTAACCTTCCGGCACCGGGCAGGTGTCACACCGTATACGTCATCTTGCGATTTTGCACAGTGCTGTGTTTTTAATAAACAGTCCCAGCCACCTGGTCACTGCGGCTCCCGTCCGCTTAGAGAGCAAGTCTCATCACAGATAGGAGCGTACCTTCTCCCGAAGTTACGGTACGATTTTGCCTAGTTCCTTCACCCGAGTTCTCTCAAGCGCCTTAGTATTCTCTACCTGACCACCTGTGTCGGTTTGGGGTACGATTCGGTATAATCTGAAGCTTAGAGGCTTTTCCTGGAAGTATGGCATCAACAACTTCACACCCTTAGGTGCTCGTCTCGTGTCTCAGTCTTAAGAGTCCGGATTTTCCTAAACTCTCAACCTACTCACTTTCACATGGACAACCAACGCCATGCTTGTTTAGCCTGCTCCGTCCCCCCATCGCAATTATACCAAGTACGGGAATATTAACCCGTTTCCCATCGACTACGCCTTTCGGCCTCGCCTTAGGGGTCGACTTACCCTACCCTGATTAACATGGGATAGGAACCCTTGGTCTTCCGGCGTGCGGGTTTTTCACCCGCATTATCGTTACTCATGTCAGCATTCGCACTTCTGATACCTCCAGCATACCTCCCGGTACACCTTCAACGGCTTACAGAACGCTCCCCTACCACTCAAACAAAGTTTGAATCCGCAGCTTCGGTGCATAGTTTAGCCCCGTTACATCTTCCGCGCAGACCGACTCGACCAGTGAGCTATTACGCTTTCTTTAAAGGATGGCTGCTTCTAAGCCAACCTCCTGGCTGTCTGGGCCTTTCCACATCGTTTCCCACTTAACTATGACTTTGGGACCTTAGC
>NZ_CP072673.1:0-250000 GCF_023650775.1 Pseudoalteromonas sp. SCSIO 43101 | reverse complement strand
ATTTTATCCTCTCTTAACTCTTAACTTTACTTAGAGTAAAGTTCGACGATTAGTTGTTCGTTAATGTCCGCAGACAGATCTGAACGCTCAGGTAGGCGCTTGAAGCTGCCTTCCATTTTCTTACCGTCAACTTCAACCCAAGTCGGCTTTTCACGTTGCTCAGCCAACTCTAGAGCAGCGATGATACGTGCTTGTGTTTTCGACTTCTCACGAATTACAACAGTATCTTCTGGAGTAATTACGTATGAAGGGATATTCACTACACGACCATTAACTAAAATCGCTTTGTGGCTTACTAACTGACGTGCTTCAGCGCGTGTGCTAGCAAAACCCATGCGATATACAACATTGTCTAAACGTTGCTCTAAAAGCTGTAACAAGTTTTCACCTGTATTACCTTTAAGGCGAGCAGCTTCTTTGTAGTAGTTACGGAATTGCTTTTCTAGTACACCGTAGATACGACGAACTTTTTGCTTTTCACGTAGCTGTAAACCGTAATCAGATAAGCGACCTTTACGAGCGCCGTGCTGACCAGGTGCAGTCTCAAGTTTACACTTAGAGTCGATAGCTCTTACGCCGCTCTTAAGGAACAGGTCAGTACCTTCACGACGACTCAGCTTGAGCTTAGGGCCCAAATATCTTGCCATGTTATTTCTCCTAACCTATTGTTAAACGCGACGTTTCTTCGGTGGACGACAACCATTATGAGGGATTGGCGTCACGTCAGTGATGTTGGTGATACGGTAACCAGCAGCATTCAAAGCACGTACAGCAGATTCACGACCTGGACCTGGACCTTTGATGAAAACTTCTAGATTTTTTAAACCGTATTCTTGAGCAGCAGTACCTGCACGCTCTGCAGCAACCTGAGCCGCGAATGGAGTAGATTTACGTGAACCACGGAAACCTGAACCACCTGCTGTTGCCCAAGATAGTGCATTACCTTGACGGTCGGTAATTGTTACAATAGTGTTGTTGAAAGAAGCATGAACGTGAGCCATACCATCAGCAACTTGCTTTTTAACCTTCTTACGACGAATTGGTGCTTTAGCCATAATCTACCCCACCTTATTTCTTGATAGGCTTGCGAGGACCCTTACGAGTACGCGCGTTAGTCTTAGTACGTTGACCACGTAGTGGTAACGAACGACGGTGACGTAGGCCACGGAAACAACCAAGGTCCATAAGGCGCTTGATATTTAATGTAACTTCACGACGAAGGTCACCTTCTACAGTGTACTTGCCAACTGCTTCACGCAATACGTCAAGTGTTTCGTCTGAAAGTTCACCGATTTTTGTGGTCTCGGCGATACCAGTCGCTGCTAAGATAGCCTTAGAGCGAGTCTTACCTATGCCATAAATAGCAGTTAAACCGATAACTGCATGTTTATGATCAGGGACGTTAATGCCAGCGATACGGGCCACTAACACATCTCCTATATTTGAATTTGGTAATCATCTGTTTGAAAAGCCCGTAAGGATACTCAAACGAAGACCAAATCACAACTAAAAACACAGGCCGAGTAAATAACTCAGCCTGCACGACTGTTTAATTAGCCTTGCCTTTGCTTGTGCTTAGGCTCACTGCAAATTACGCGTACTACACCAGCACGTTTAATAACTTTACAGTTACGGCATATTTTCTTAACGGAAGCACGTACTTTCATTGCTCAACTCCGTAAAATGACCTTATCGACCGTAGCCTTTAAGGTTTGCTTTTTTCAGCACAGAATCATACTGATGTGACATCAGATGCGTCTGTACTTGTGCCATAAAGTCCATGATTACAACAACGATAATCAAAATTGATGTACCGCCGAAATAGAATGGCGTTTGCCATGCCATAGTCATGAATTCGGGCACCAGACAGATAAAGGTTATATACAAAGCACCTGCCAATGTCAGGCGTGTCATCACTTTATCAATGTATTTAGATGTCTGCTCACCTGGACGAATACCTGGGATAAATGCGCCAGATTTTTTCAGGTTATCTGCTGTTTCACGCGGGTTAAATACCAACGCGGTGTAGAAAAAGCAGAAGAAGATAATAGCCGCAGCTAAAACCATCGCATATAAAGGTTGACCTGGAGTCAACGTTGTAGCGATTGCTTGTAGCACATCAGCGACCGGACCTTCACCCTGGCCGAACCAGCTTGCAATTGTACCAGGGAACAGAATTATACTGCTAGCAAAGATTGGTGGAATAACACCCGCCATGTTTACTTTCAGTGGTAAGTGCGTGCTTTGAGCAGCAAATACCTGACGACCTTGTTGACGCTTCGCATAGTTAACGACGATACGACGTTGACCACGCTCAAAGAATACAACTAGGTAAGTAACAGCGAATACGATTACAGCAATCAATAACAGTACAAGTACATTCAGATCACCTTGGCGCGCCATTTCGGCTGTCGAACCAATAGCAGACGGCAGGTTAGCTACGATACCAACAAAAATCAGAACAGAAATACCGTTACCGATACCACGTTCTGTAATTTGCTCGCCCAACCACATTAGGAACATAGTACCAGTTACTAAACTCACTACAGCAGTGAAGTAGAAACCGATACCAGGGTTAACAACTAACCCGTCCATCATGCCCGGTAAGCTTGTAGCAATACCGATTGATTGGATAGTAGCAAGCACAAGCGTGCCGTAGCGTGTGTACTGGCTAATTTTCTTACGCCCTTGCTCACCTTCTTTCTTAAGCTCTATAAACGGCGGATACATATGCGTTAATAGTTGCGTAATAATCGAAGCCGAGATGTACGGCATAATACCCAGTGCTAACACTGAAGCGCGCTCAAGCGCACCACCGCTGAACATGTTAAACATTTCAACAATGGTGCCCTTTTGTTGCTCGAAGAAATCGGCAAGTACAGCGGCGTCAATCCCAGGGATCGGCACGAATGAACCTAGACGGTAAATAATGATAGCACCTAATACAAATAGTAATCGACGCTTCAATTCCGAAAGCCCACTTTGTGCACTTTTCATATCTTGACCTGGTTTAGCCATTAGTACTTCCTTAGTCTTCTACCTTGCCTCCGGCAGCTTCGATAGCTTCGCGAGCACCTTTAGTCACTTTAAGACCTTTAACGGTAACTGCGCGTGAAACTTCGCCAGATTTAACTACTTTAACGAACTGGATGTTCTTTTTAACTAGACCAGCTGCTTGTAACGCGTTTACGTCTACTACATCGCCTTCAACTTTAGCGATTTCAAAAAGGTTAACTTCAGTAGATACTAATGATTTACGTGAAGTGAAACCAAATTTAGGTAGACGACGTTGCATAGGCATTTGACCGCCTTCGAAACCAACGCGAACTTTACCGCCAGAACGTGATTTTTGGCCTTTATGACCACGGCCACCAGTCTTACCAAGACCAGAACCAATACCACGACCTAGACGTTTCTTTTCAGTTTTTGCACCAGCAGCAGGTGAAAGTGTATTCAAATGCATCGAATTAACCCTCAACCTTTACCATGTAAGAAACTTGGTTAATCATACCACGCACACATGCTGTGTCTTCTAACTCAACAGTGTGATTGATACGACGTAGACCAAGACCACGTAATGTAGCTTTATGCTTCGGTAAACGACCGATAGAGCTCTTTACTTGTGTTACTTTTACAGTTTTATTAGCCATGGTTTACCCCGTGATTTCGTCAACGCTAAGACCACGTTTAGCAGCGATTGACTCTGGAGAATTCATGTTCTCTAGAGCAGCAATCGTTGCACGAACGATGTTGATCGGGTTAGTTGAACCGTATGCTTTTGACAATACGTTCTGTACACCAGTTACTTCTAGTACTGCACGCATCGCACCACCGGCGATGATACCTGTACCTTCAGAAGCAGGCTGCATGTATACTTTAGAACCCGCGTGGCGACCCTTGATTGGGTGCTGTAGCGTGTTACCGTTAAGGTCTACACTGATCATGTTGCGACGTGCTTTTTCCATTGCTTTTTGAATAGCAGCTGGAACTTCACGTGCTTTACCATAACCAAAACCTACTTTACCTGCGCCGTCACCAACTACTGTTAGTGCAGTAAAGCTAAAGATACGACCACCTTTAACTACTTTAGACACACGGTTTACCGCGATTAGCTTTTCAGCCAAATCAGGCTGTTGTTGCTTTGCTTCTACGTTAGCCATTGTCTACTCCTAGAATTGCAGACCGGCTTCACGCGCTGCATCAGCAAGCGCCTTCACACGGCCGTGATATTTAAAGCCACTGCGATCAAAAGCAATCTTTTCGATGCCTTTGTCAGCTGCACGTTCAGCAACCGCTTTACCAACTGCTTGAGCAGCTGCAACGTTACCTGTGCCTTTAACTGTTTCGCTAATTGCTTTTTCAACAGTAGAAGCAGCAGCCAGTACATTACCCTCAGCAGTAACTACTTGAGCGTAAATGTGACGTGGCGTGCGGTGGATAACAAGACGCGTTGTGCCTTGTTCAATATAATTTCTACGAGTGCGTTTAGCACGACGTAGACGAGCTGTTTTTTTATCCATCGTCTTACCTTACTTCTTCTTAGCCTCTTTACGGCGTACATTCTCGTCCGCGTAACGAACACCTTTACCTTTATAAGGCTCAGGTTTACGGTATGCACGGATGTTAGCAGCTGTTTGACCAACTAACTGCTTGTCTACGCCCTTAACTAGAACTTCTGTTTGGCTTGGTGTTTCAATCGTAATACCTTCTGGTACTTCGAAATTCACTGGGTGTGAGAAACCAAGAGTTAAGTCTAATACTTTGCCCTTAGCTGCTGCACGGTAACCAACACCTACTAACTGAAGTTTCTTCTCGTAACCTTCATGCGTACCAACAACCATGTTGTTGATTAGAGCGCGAGCAGTACCTGCTTGTGCCCATGCATTAGCTACGCCTTCACGAGGTAAAGTTGTAATAACGTTGTCGTTAACTTGTACTTCAACAGCGTCGTTGATAGTACGAGTTAATTCACCGTTTTTGCCTTTAACTGTGATGTCCTGGCCTTTTAATGTAACTTCTACACCGGCAGGAACATTGATTGGTGCCTTTGCTATGCGAGACATAGTTCCCCTCCGATTAAGCTACAAAGCCAATGATCTCACCACCAACGCCGGCACTACGTGCTGCGCGGTCTGTCATTAGGCCTTTAGAAGTTGATACGATAGCGATACCAAGACCACCCATTACCTTTGGTAATTCGTCACGTTTCTTATAGATACGTAGACCAGGGCGGCTAACACGCTGGATATTTTCAATAACAGCTTTGCCTTCGAAATATTTTAAATCGATAGAAAGCTCAGGCTTCGCTTCACCGCTTACAGCGTAATCTGCGATATAACCTTCATCTTTTAATACTTTAGCTACTGCTACTTTCAGTTTTGAAGTTGGCATCGTTACTGATACTTTCTTCGCTGACTGACCGTTACGGATACGTGTAAACAAATCCGCAATAGGATCTTGCAAGCTCATAGTCTTACTCCCGTGATACTATTACCAGCTAGCCTTTTTAAGGCCAGGAATTTCACCGCGCATAGCTGCTTCGCGAACTTTGATACGGCTCATGCCGAATTTGCGAAGGTAACCATGTGGGCGGCCCGTAACGTTACAACGATTACGTTGACGTGAAGAGCTAGAATCACGTGGTAAAGCTTGTAGCTTTAATACCGCGTCCCAACGATCATCGTCAGATGTATTTACATCACTGATGATAGCTTTTAGTGCCGCACGCTTTTCAGCATACTGAGCAACTAATTTAGTGCGCTTTGCTTCGCGCGCTTTCATAGAATTCTTTGCCATAACCCTACCCTTATTTCTTGAATGGGAAGTTAAACGCTTCTAACAACGCACGGCCTTCATCATCTGTTTTCGCAGAAGTAGTGATTGTGATATCCATACCGCGAACACGGTCTACTTTATCATAATCAATTTCTGGGAAGATGATTTGCTCACGTACGCCCATGCTGTAGTTACCACGTCCATCAAAAGACTTAGCACTTACACCACGGAAGTCACGGATACGCGGGATAGCGATTGAAACCAAACGCTCAAAAAAGTCCCACATACGCTCGCCACGTAGGGTTACTTTACAACCAATTGGGTAACCTTCACGCACTTTGAAGCCTGCAACTGATTTGCGTGCTTTAGTGATTAGAGGTTTCTGACCAGAGATTGCTTCTAGATCCGCAACAGCGTTATCTAAGATCTTCTTGTCAGCTAGAGCTTCGCCCACACCCATGTTTAATGTGATCTTTTCGATCTGAGGGACTTGCATGACAGAGCTGAAACCAAACTTCTCTTGAAGTTCAGCGACTACTTTGTCTTTATATACTTCATGCAGTTTCGCCATCATTCTACTCCAACTATTAGATAGTTTTACCAGTAGATTTAAAGATACGTAATTTCTTACCATCTTCAATCTTGAAACCTACACGATCTGCTTTACCCGTTTCCGAGTTGTAGATCGCAACGTTTGATACGTCGATAGACGCTTCTTTCTCAACAATACCGCCAGCTTGGTTCAACTGTGGAACCGGCTTTTGGTGCTTCTTGATTAAGTTGATGCCTTCGACAAATACTCGACCAGACTCAGTAACAACTGAAAGCACTTTACCGCGCTTACCTTTGTCTTTACCGGCTAGTACGATTACTTCGTCATCACGACGGATTTTTGCTGCCATGATAGACTCCTTATAGTACTTCTGGTGCTAGTGAAACGATTTTCATGAACTTTTCAGTACGAAGTTCACGAGTCACAGGGCCGAAGATACGAGTACCAATTGGCTGTAAGTTATCATTTAAGATAACAGCCGCATTGCTATCGAAACGGATCAAAGAACCGTCCGGACGACGAACGCCTTTTTTAGTACGCACAACTACCGCGTTTTTAACATCACCTTTCTTCACTTTACCGCGAGGAATAGCTTCTTTTACAGAAACTTTGATGATATCGCCAACCGCTGCATAGCGACGGTGCGAACCGCCAAGGACTTTAATACACTGCACTTTGCGAGCGCCGCTGTTATCAGCAACGTCCAGCTGAGTTTGCATTTGGATCATGTTAATGACCTCCGGTGTAGAAATTACAACACGCCTTAATTCTGTTTAAAATCAAGACATTTCGGTTAAATTCCACTCAAAAAACAAGCAAGTTGTCTCTTAAGGGCGGGCAATTGTAGCAGCAATGACAAGGAAGTGGTAGGTTATTTTTTAATTAATTTGGAATTAATCGTGCTGCTTGCATTAAGGAATTACAGCGACTTGCTGGTTTGTTATTGATTATAAAACAAACAGGGCGCTAATGCGCCCTGTTTTTGACTTTAATTAAATTTTATTAATTTCCAAATAGACCTTTTAATTTGTCTTTTATTTTATCTTTGGCTTTTTCTTTCACTTCTTCTTTAGCAGCCTCACTCACATCTAAGCTATAACCTACATCATGGAATGGGCCTTTTATACGCAGAGGAATTTTAAACCCAGTGCTGTCATCTGTCGTACCCTGCCCTTCGATTGAATCAACAATCCCCGTCACTAAACGGTAGTCTACAGTGGTCATTGGTAAATCAATCTTACCTGAGCCGGTAATACGAATAAGCGGGCTTAATAGAGATAAGTCTGTATTTTCACCAATACCATTTGTGAATACAAAACTACCTTTAAGTGCTGAGAAGTCTGTCTGTTGTGAGTTATCAAAGCCAGTATCTAAACCTTCTGATACTGCACTTAAGTTACCTTTTATAAGCTCTTTTGCTTTACGAACCATCTCTGCAATGTTGGCTCCTTTCACTGCACCATCTGCAAACTCAAAGCCCACCTTGCCGTTAAGGGCATTAATAAAGCTTTTTTGACTTTGACCTGTGGTCGTTAGATCCCAGTTTAAAGAGCCTTTACCCATTAACTTATCGAAACCGGCCGCATCAGTAAGTAATGGCTGTGCATCGATTTTATCTAAAGAAAAGTTAGTGCTAATTTTATAAGGTGTTTGCTTAGCGTTAACGGTGATTACACCTTTGCCATTACCTTCGTATGCAACAAACTTATCTAAGCTGATGTTAGCTACTGCATTTTTAAGGTTCACTGTTAACTGGTTTTCGCCAAGTGTAATATCATTTGCTTTTAAACCACTTGAACGCACAACAACATTTGCATCAAGTGCATTTAGGCCGCTCATATCAATTGTTGTATCATCCCAAACAATTGGCTGCGCTGGCGCATCTGAGGCTGGTTCTGCTTGCTCTTCTTTAGCTACCCCCTCAGGTAAGTAAGGGTTTAAATCAAGCATGCCTAAATCAATATCGGCATTTACAACTAAACGGTCGCCAAGCTTAATATCGCTTTTACCTTTAATTTGTAGCTCATCTAGGGTGGCAAGTAGCTCAGCTAGTTTAAACTGCTCACCTTTTAAATGCATTGAACCTTTTACATTAAACGCATTGAAAGCATTCTCTTTAGCATTAAGCTCAACACCCTGCCAATTCGCAATGTTTTTAACTGAGTCACCACTGACAGATAGAAGCCCTTGCACATCATTACCCATTTCTGCAATTGACCCTTTGAAATTCAAGTCGATCAAGCGTGAATCAACCTCAGTGCTGACATTAAAGGTTTCGCCCTCAATCGCTTTTACGGGTGTATCTAGCGTTACATCCAAATCAAAACGCTCACCCATATAGGTAATACCGCCTTTTAACTCAAGGGTTTTACGAAGAGAAGGTAATAAAATGGCTAACTCTAAATCACTTATCTGTTGTTTTGCCCCAGTTTTACCGTCTAGATAAGTAAAGGTACCACCATAAATTGCCACTTCGCCAAGCTCAATATCAAAGTTATCTGGTAAGTTAACGGCACCAGAACTCTTTTGCTGATCAGTCTGTGGTTGCTCTGCAACCGCATCAAATAGCTGCCAGTTTGCTTTACCATTTTTATCGGTTTCTAACAAAATCGTTGGTTCGTTAATAACAAATTTATCTAGCTTAAACTCACCGCCAAATAACGACATCCAAGGAATACGGATAGCAAGTTGCTGCATACTTGCCATATTTTTTTGCGAACCAGTTTGCATATTGGCAAAGTTTACATCATTCAGTTCTAGCTTTAATGATGGAAATACCGACAGCTTTTTATCGCCATTAATAGTCAGACTACGACCTGTGGTTTGTTCTACTTGCTCCGATACTTTATTAAATATCGCGTCTGTAGGAATGAGGAATGGTGCTGCGACTACTAATGCAATTAGTAATAAGAAAATGACACCAACAACTTTCAGTAAGGTTTTCATAATCATCCTTAAAAATGGGCAAACAATGTTCATATCATAGCGGGAGTTAGGCGCAAATGCATTGCCCAACCCACAAAAAGGTTTGTAAACAAGCTTAGGTATAAGAACATGAATCAGCGCTGAAATATTTTGATACCTTTAGGTTACAAATAAATCTTGACCGAATGATACCCTAGGGTTACATTGATACCTAGAGGTTACATTGATACCTAGAGGTTACATTTAAATCAAAAAGGAAAAGATTATGTCTAAGCAAGATATACAAACGGAAGAAAAGTTTATGAGCCATAACGCATGGTTTTCAATATTCATGGGAATTACGTTATTAATCATTAGTGTTTACCCAATGCTTAAGCAAACATCAGCACCTTTACTGTTTATCGGCGCTGCCGCTTTTTTAGGTTCATTTTTTATGTTTGTGATTAGAGGTGGGTTTACATGGAAACTTGGGTATCGCCTTATGTATACCGATGAATTTTTAAAGACAATTGATACCATCGCTTATAAACATGTGGTTCTTGGATTACTTTTTAGCATGGGGGTTATTTTTTTATTGTCTGATGACCTTGCTTTAAATGTATCTCATAGCATGATGGCCACATTTTACCTCGCTCAAATGTGTTTAGTATACGGCGTATCAATTCTTTGGCAGAGTAGAGACTAGGTATAATAGTGGAAAATAATATCGCTAAATTCCGTAAAGAGAAGGGTTTATCGCAGCAAGAACTCGCTGATGCCATTGCAGTATCACGTAAAACCATTAGCACAGTTGAAACAGGCCGCTTTATACCTTCGGTTATTATCGCGTTAAAAATTGCAACCCACTTTGAACTTACCGTTGAGCAATTATTTACACTTGATGATAATGATTAATTAATCAAGTCAATCGCAATCTTGCTCTATCAGTAAGATTGCATCATTTCATTACTTCGGTATGATGCACGACCCTGTTGTTTTTGCACCCTGTGTACTAAAATCAAACAACCTAATTTGGTCAAAACTGGAGTATCGATTAAGCATGAAGAAACTGCTTATTTCACCGTCAAAAATGGCGCTTGGCGAGCAAGAAAGTCAAATTTATCAAAACATCCTCAAGCAGGCCTCTGATATCAGCTTAAACCTAATGGCAGTTAAAGTAGAAAACCACCCTGAAGACTTTTTAGGCTGGTGCTATGAGCTATTAAGTGCAAGCCGCGATCGCATTAACTACGATCTATTAGAAGATAAGCAATTACCGACACTTAAGAAACTTCATGACTTATTAATTTCTGCCATCAGCTTTTTGCAATTAAAAACCTTAAGAGTTGCACCATGGCCAGTTATCGCAGGCTTCATCGAACAGCATAAAGAGCTTGTGGCACTTGATGAGCAACTACGTTTAGCTAATTACATTGCAGCGATTAAATCACAATCATTAAAAGAGATGATCCCTGAAGACCGTTTAGCGTTTTCAGGTAAACACAGTGCGTCGCTTGATCCAAGCAGCTATAACTTCGATGTTGAATGGTTTGCTTCTACGAAGAACGCAAAAGGCTTTCACCAAATGTTGAGTGATTTGCCTGGTGCATTCGATGAAGCCTTAGCGCACATTCCACTTGAAGGCGAAATAACCCAAGAGCATTATCAACACTTTATGGTTGCATACTTGATGGCATTTAATGGTAGCGATGAAAAGCCAACGCTTGCTCCTGCAACTCGCTTACTTGCGATGCGCCGACCTGATGTGTTTACACCAATCGTAAATAGTAAACTTGATGCCCTTTGTGGGGCACTAGGTATTACCAAATTAAATAACCGTGATTTTGAGCGCTACTGGCAAGATATTGTAGAAGCAATCCATAATATGCCTTGGTTCAAAATGGCTAGCGCCGCAAATGAACTTGAGCAATCTTTAGTTGAAATTAAAGCCCTATTACCTAGCTTCTTTTATTATGCAGATAAAAGTACCGCCGATAACTCAAACTATATTAAGTTGTTAAACAAACCTAAGAGTACCACGAGCTCAGCAGGTAAAAAGACCGTACGCCGTGGCAAAGAATCAGCTGAGATACTGGTAGACCGTGCATTAGCAAGTGATGATATCCCTGAACATATCAAAGCAAAGCGCGATTCAATCATCAGTGAAGTTGAAAAAGGCCGAAGTGTTGAAGAGACTATTAGTCTGATGCGAGCGATTTTCGGCTAAGTCACTCTCAAATAAGAGAAACCCGGGTGCTTCGCAATTGTGCAACCGGGTTATTTTTTGCACCACACAAGTGCGCATGAACAATTCAAATATCCACTATTTTTTCAATTAAGCCATCTTAGAAGTCTGTTTTTAAAGCATTTAAGCATAAAATAGCCCATTCAAAATGAACTTGGCACAACCAGTGCAACATCGTATCCAGACAACACATAATAAATGTCCTCGAATAATAACCAGACTGCAATCTGAAATGGGACAAAATCAACATAACAACAGGATACAGAAACATGCTAAAACTAAAAAAAACGGTCGCAGCAAGCGCTCTTGCGCTATTAACTTTGAGCTCGACATATAGTTATGCAGAAGTCACAGCAAACGCTGCGGCAACGTCAAATTACTTATGGCGTGGTCAAGAGCAAACTGGCGGTGATGCTGCAATCCAAGGTGGTATCGACTACGCAAGTGAATCTGGCTTTTATGCGGGTACTTGGGTATCGAATGCTAGCTGGGCTGACGACATGACGTACGAGCTAGACCTTTATGCTGGTTTTGGCGGTGAAATCAATGAAACCTTTAGCTACGATGTTGGCTACATTTATTATGCATACCCAGATGCAGCATCTTACACAGATGCAGATTTCTCAGAAATCTACGGTAGCATTAGCATGGGTAGCTTCACCTTTGGTGCAGCAGTACTAGCAACATCAGCAGCTAGCGGTGACGGTACAGACTTTGGTGATTCACTTTATTTAAATGCTGACTACAGCTTCCCAGTTGGCAGTACCGGTGCAGAAATGGCCCTTCATTTAGGTCATTACTCAGGGGATTTCATTGGTGATGATGACATCATCGACTACGGCGTTTCAGTGTCGAAAGACGGCTTTACTTTCGGTCTTTCAGACAATGACATCGATGGTTCAGATGTAAAAGTGTACGTCGCTTACGCGGTTGACTTCACTTTATAAAGAATGTGTTACTTGCTGCAACACGAAGGGCCGTAAGGCCCTTTTCTCGTTTAGGGCTATTCGTTAAGGCACACTATGACCAGTTGAGCCTTGCCAAATGCGATACCATTGTTCACGGCTCATAGAGAACTGCTTAGCTTCAACCGCTGATTTAACACGCTCAATATTACCCGTACCAAGTACCACAGACGGTGCACTCGGGTGCATTAACAACCAAGCATAAACAACTTGATCAATGCCTGTGGCACCAATTTCAGCACCAACCTGCTCTAGCACTGCACGTAAACGCACTGCTTTTTCATCATCACTTGAGAATAAACGCCCCCCTGCCAATGGTGACCAAAGCATAGGTTTGATATCGAGCAATTGGCATTGATCTAAGCTGCCATCATCAAGGGCTTTCATTTCGTAAGGTGAAAACTCAATTTGATTAGTTACAAGCTCAAAGTCTAAACGCGACTGTAACAAGCTAAGTTGTGATGGCGTAAAGTTAGATACACCAAAGTCAATCACATCACCATTTGCTTTTAGGGTATTAAATGCTTGTGCCATTTCATCGGCATTCATCAAGTAATCAGGGCGATGAATAAGTAATACATCTAAACGATCAGTGTTGAAGTTTTTTAGTGACTGCTGTGCTGAGGCAATAATATGCGCGGCACTTGAATCATAGTGGTTTGCTTTGCCTTGTAATCCTAGGCTTGCAAACGCAGGCTTAATACCACATTTAGTGATGATTTTGATTTCATCACGAATACTTGGTTTTAGTTTAAGTGCTTTACCAAATTCAGCTTCACAACCGTATTCACCGTAGATGTCAGCATGATCGGTATGTGAAACTCCCATATCGATTGCATTTTCTAAAAAACTTAAGCATTGCTGGGGCGTTACCTGCCAATCTAACAAGCGCCAGAATCCTAATACCAACTCATCAATACAACGACCATTGCTATTCACCATAACGACCTACTTTTCCTAATAAGTTCGATTCAAATTAATCCTTTAACCATATCACAGATTTACTAATCACAGCTGTTAACATACAGTTACAAAACAAATTGCTAATTTGTTACTAAACAGGATATTTTAGTACCTAAAAACAAATGTTATAAAACAAGGAATAAAAAATGAAATCATCAAATGTAATGACCGCATTGGTTGATATTTTTATCAGCCCGAGTAAAGCCTTTAATGGTTTAAAAGAAGCAAAAGGTTGGTCTTTTGTTGCCTTTATTTTACTTGCCGGCATTCTCGCCGCCAGCATGTTTGCTTTTTATAATAAAGCTGACCCGCAATTTTTAATCGATCAACAAGTGGCAGCCGCCAGTGTTGATGCCACTATTGCTGAGCAAAAAATGATTCGCCAAAGCATGGAGCAAACCATAGATATGCAGGTTTGGTTTGCCATCTTTGGTGGCATCATTGGTTTGGCTGTTATTAATGCTCTGATGGCAGGCTACTACTTATTTGTATCTAAGCAAGACCCAGAAGCTAACTATGGTTATGGTGCTTGGTATGGCTTTGGTGTGTGGACCATGATGCCAATGATTATATCAAGCCTCGGTTTGCTCATTTTAGTATTAACTGCAAGTACCGACCAAATTTCACAGACATTATTTAACTATGCTTCGATTAACCAACTTTTAATTGGCTTAGAAATTGGCCATCCATTCTACACCTTATTGGAGAGCCTAAATATCTTTTCTATTTGGGGCATTTTCATCGCAGCTATAGGTTTGAAGAGCTGGACCAATTTCACTTTCAATAAAGCGCTACTGTTTGCAGCCCTGCCAAGTATTGTTATTTACGGTATTTGGACTGTAATCGCTCTCGTTTAATTCTGCTTTGAGCGGCGATATGCCGCTCTTAACTACCAAGGAAGTAACATGAAAAAAGCCATTATTATTGGCCTCGCTGTTACAGCATTTGTCGCTTTACTAGTATCAAAACAAGTCACAGGCAATAAAGATGCACCAGAAATGCATATTGCAGAAGTTGCACAAGGCAATATTGCCGATTCAATTTTAGCCTCTGGCAACCTAGTCTTTAACACCCAAGTGCAGCTGCGCTCTGAAGTGACTGGCCGCGTAGCGAAAGTGTTTGTCGAAGAAGGAGAAAGTGTCACTGAGGGCGATATTCTTATGCGTCTAGATACTACAGCGTTTGAATCTGAAGTTGCACGCAACAAAGCCGTGCTTCGCGCTACTGAAATTGATATTAAGCACAGCGAAACCCGACTGAAAAATATCGAACGCCAGCTAAGCCGCCAAAAAGAGCTTTATGAAGTTGGCCTAGCTGGCCAAGAAGTGTATGAAAACCTACAAAATGCCCGCGATTTAGCGAAAATAGATATTGAAGCAAAACGTGAAGCTTACAACCAAGCCCAAGCGTCATTACTCATTGCTGAAGACCGTTTAAATAAAAGTGTATTTCGCGCACCAATGAGTGGGCTACTTGCATCGGTAAATATTAAAGAAGGTGAAACCGTAATTGCCGGAACAACCAACATTATTGGCTCAGATCTGATGCTAGTAGCAGATCCAAGCGCTATTTTAGCCGAACTTCGCGTGGACGAAACCGATATTGCTGGTATAAAACTAGACCAACATGCAGATATCTATGCCGCCGCTTACCCAAACCAACCTTTTACTGGCAAAGTAATAAACATTGGTACTTCAGCAAAAAACCAAGCCGGTTCACAAGGGTTATCATTTAAAGTCAAAGTACTACTTGATGCCACTGACCGCCAACTATATGCCGGTATGAGTTGCCGTGCTGAAATTGCGACAAGTATTGCCGAAAACGGCTTAAAACTCCCCATTGAAGCAATTCAAAAAGAGGATGATAGCTACTTTGTTTGGAAGCTTAACGCAGATAATACAGTAACTAAAACAACTGTAACGGTAGGCATTTCTTCAGATATCGAACAAGCACTAACCAGCGGTGTTGCAAAGGGGGATCGTATTGTTATCGGCCCAGCCAGACCTCTCAGCTCACTAAAAGAGGGTGATACGGTAGCCGTTAAAAACAGCCCTGAAAAAGGTGCTAGCTAATGTCGGCGGTGATAAAACTCAGTAATATCAATAAGCAATATAAAATGGGCGAACAAGTTTTCAAAGCCCTTGATGATATCAATATTGAAATTGCTCAAAATGAGTATGTTGCCATTATTGGCCCTTCGGGTTCAGGTAAATCAACACTAATGAACTTGCTTGGCTGTTTAGATACCCCTACAAGTGGTGACTACTATTTAAAAGATAAGCTGGTAAAGCGAATGACCGAAACTGAGCTTGCTCATCAGCGTAATGAAAGTGTTGGCTTTATTTTTCAAAGTTTCAATTTATTACCGCGAGCTTCAGCCCTAGAAAATGTTATGCAGCCACTTGTGTATCGATTTATCTCTGCCAAAGAGCGAAAGCAGCAAGCGCTCGAATCATTACAGCGGGTTGGTCTTGGCGATAAGGTAAATCACCTTTCGAGCCAGCTTTCTGGTGGGCAACGTCAACGTGTCGCGATTGCTCGTGCACTTGTTACTAAACCGCATATTTTACTTGGTGATGAGCCTACAGGTAACTTAGATAGTAAAACCACCACTGAGATCATGGCACTGTTTGATGAGCTTCATAACGAAGGGCACACCATTATTTTGGTTACTCACGAACAAGATATTGCTGATCACTGCCAACGTGTTATTCGTTTAGTTGATGGCAAGGTTGTCAGTGATACCCGTAAAGGCGAAGGAGCAAGGCAACATGTTTAAATCTGCTATCGCTGTTATGGAAGGCACTAAAGCCGCACTCATGGCAATTAAAGCAAACGCGATGCGTAGTGCCCTTACCTGCTTAGGTATTATCATTGGTGTTGCAGCGGTTGTGACCGTAGTGGCAGTAATGCAAGGTTTCACTAAGCAAATTAATGATCAACTTGCCGACATGTCTCCTGATGTGACCAATATAAAACCTTACACTAGCGTAGAAAAAGAAATGGTAGGCCAACAAGCAAAGCTAACCTACAGCGACTTTTTAACCCTAAAAGCACGCGTTAAAGAAGCCGAAACCTTTACTGCGCTGATGTTTACTTGGCGCTTTTCTGGTGCAGCAGAGTACGGCAATAAAAGTCATGCTTCACGGGTAATGGGTACCGAGCAAGACTACCAAAAAGCTTACCGCACCTACCCTGAACTCGGCCGGTTTATTCGCGCAGAAGATGATGAAAAACGCCGTCGAGTGGCGTTTATCGGCCCTTCAATTATCGAAAAGCTTAACCTGCCTGAAAACCCTGTAGGTGAATATATCAAACTCGGTGGTGAGTGGTTTCGCATTATTGGTGTTGCTGAAAAACAAGGTAGCTTATTAGGTTTTGACCAAGACGATTACATTAATATTCCAATAAGTACCATGAGTGCGCTAGAAGGCGGCAGTGTTGATACTAATGTGCAAATGATGTTTCGTTTAAAAGACGATGCTAACGAAACGCAAGTACTGGGTAAAATTCGCCGTATCTTACGTCAATTACATAAACTAAAAGACGGCGAAGATGACGACTTTGAGTTTGAAACCGCCGAAAAAGCCCGTGCTAATATCGATAAATTTACCGGAAGTGCAACCGCAATTACCGCGGGGATAGTCGGTATCAGTCTGGTGGTTGGGGGTATCGGTGTGATGAATATCATGCTGGTTTCGGTAACAGAACGCACTCGAGTGATCGGCACTTTAAAAGCACTAGGGGCAACACCTGGCTTTATTATGCTGCAATTTTTAGTTGAAGCGGTGGTGCTATCACTTTTTGGTGGCTTAATTGGTTTAGCGATAGGGTATGGTGCCGCGGCACTGATTTCGTTATCAGTGCCGAGCATGCCAGATGCCTACATACCGGGTTGGGCGATTATGCTGTCATTTGGCTTTACGTCATTGATTGGTATTGTGTTTGGCTTAGCGCCCGCTATTAAAGCGGCACGCTTAAACCCAATTGATGCACTGCGTTATGAATAACTAGTCTGGCTTATAAGGTACTTGAGCACAGCTTATTTCAACTGTTTTCGGGTACCAAATAGGCCCAACTTGGTTTACTGCAATTTCAGCAAGACCATTGGTGAACGACTTATAAGTGTGAACGGTTTGCCACTCAGAGTCAGGGCATTGTTCAGATAAGTCGACAGGCTTTGAACCTTCGTAAAGCGCCGCGGCAAAGTTATGATGCCACTGCTCTGTTGCAGGCGCTTTATTGCCTTGCGCTGCACTGCCATTATCGAAGTAGATATTTGTGCAACCACTTAAGGTTGCAACTAACACCGCTGTTATTAGTAAGCTTTTCATAGTTGTTGCTCCTGTGCTTGTTGCTCACACCATACTTTTACTGTGTGAGGAGCATAAATTCCAAGTGTAACTAGTCCTAATGCGCCATCAGCGAATGTTTGTTGTGATTGCATTTGGGCAACTTTTTTATCTTGGCAAATAGCCTTTACATCAACGCGCTCTTCACCAACGAGGCCCCACAAAAAGAATGGACGGCTATCTTGGTAATCGGCTTTAGTGGCTAATTTATTGGTTGTTTTTTCTGGCACTATGGTGACTGATGAACACGCTGTCACCGATAAGGCAAGCAGCATACAGGCCATTTGTTTCATGAGTAGTTCCTTTGTCTGAGTTGTTAAGCTCAGTAAGTATAAGAATATGAGTACTCATTTTGGGTAAGAAAGCGTATAGAAATTGTAGGAAATACTACAGTTTCTAACATTTAGCCTTTGAACTAAACTGGGCTAACAACGACTAACTCTCAAGGAAAGTAATTAAAGGTCATTATGACGGCATATCTGCGTATATTTTTATTACTTGTGTGTTTGAGCGCGCTGTCTTGGTATAGCTTTTCAAGCGATCCTAGCTCTGATGAGCAGCAAGGTATAACCAAAACTGCCGTGAACCTTGTTAATTGCCAACAGCAGTTAGCACAAAGTCGCATGCAAACTTACGCAGCGCATTACATTTTGCCCTATCAGTTCAAGTTATTGAGTTGGAATATCTACAAAGCACAAATAGATGGCTTACTCACAGATTTACAAAACCTAAATGACGATGCTGATATTGTGTTACTTCAAGAAGCTATCGAAGAACCAGCTCTTACAAAGCTCAAACCATATTGGCGTTTTGCTAAAGGCTATAAGAGTGGCAGTGTGCAATCTGGAGTTATGACACTCAGCCGTTGGCCCGCCACTGTGCATTGCACACTCACTCACAAAGAGCCTTGGCTACGTAGCCCAAAAGCCACCAATATTGTGGAGTATGCGCTGCCTGAACAACAGTTATTACTGAGTATTAACCTGCATGCCATTAACTTTACGGTTGGTGTAAGTGACTTTAAACAACAGCTAGACGATGCCGCCGCCATTATGCGAACGCATAAAGGACCTATCGTATTTGCCGGTGATCTCAATACCTGGAGTGATGAGCGCCAAGCCTTATTGCAGCAAACGTTGACCCAACTAGGCCTACACGAGGCTATCTATTTAGATGATAAACGCACCAAAACATTTGGATTAGCACTTGACCAAATATGGGTGCGAGGTGTCAAAATAGAAACAACTATAGTGCCTGAGCTTGCAAGCTCAGATCATAATCCAATAATTGCAACCTTAACCATAGAGCAAAAAGAACAGTGAAAATAACAATGAAAAGATATTGGTTTATCGCATTAATGTTCTTGAGCATTAGTCAATTCTGTATTGCAGCCACTCCAGAGCAAGAAATTAATCACTTAATTGATTTTGTCGCTAAAAGCGATGCCGTATTTATACGCAATGACACAGAACACTCAAGCCAAGATGCTGCCGAGCACCTCGCTATGAAATATCGAAAAGCGACCCGCTATGCAAATACCGCCGACAAGTTTATCGAAAACCTAGCGAGCAAAAGCTCTTGGAGCGGTAAGCCCTATAAAGTAAGACTCAGCAATGGATCGTTACTCAATGCAAAAGATTGGTTGAGCAATGAATTAGAAGAGTACCGTCGAAACCAATATATTCATAATTAAATCATCAACACACAAGAAGCGAAAAGCCATGCAAGAACACAAAAACCAACCACTCAATGACTTTATTGAATACCCTCATGACGAAATGCTTAAACGCGCCGAAGAGTTTTTAGCCGTTAGTCAGCGTCGCCATAGTATTCGCAGCTTTAGCGACCGCCCTGTGCCAAAAGAAATAATCGAAACTTGTATTAAAGCGGCAGGCACTGCACCAAGTGGTGCCAATCATCAACCTTGGCACTTTGTGGCAATACACAGTAGCGATGTGAAAAAACAAATTCGTGAAGCAGCCGAAAAGCTAGAGCGCTCATTTTATGAAGGCCGAGCTGGTGAAGAATGGTTAGATGCTTTAAAACCACTTGGCACAGATGCCAGTAAGCCCTACCTTGAGCATGCACCTTGGCTAATTGCCGTGTTTAGTCAAAAGAAAGGCGGTATTTCTGCCGATGACAAAAATACCAATTACTATGTTCATGAATCTGTTGGCCTAGCAACCGGCTTTTTAATTCAAGCACTACACAGAGCAGGCCTTGCTACCCTCACGCATACACCAAAGCCAATGAGCTTTTTAACCGAAATTTGTGGCCGCGATAAAGATAATGAGCGCCCTTACATGCTGCTCATTGCAGGCTACCCAGGCACAGATGCAACTATCCCTGAGCATGCCTTAGTGAAAAAGTCGCTGGACGAAATAGCGACCTTTATTTAGTTTTAAAATCAACAGCTAGCACATCACCTGGGTTTAAACCTGAAACGATGTGCTGCTGCCCATCAACCATTTCGCCAAGGCGTACATATCGACGCACTATCAGATTATTTTCAAGTAAATAGACCATACTCAATTGGCCATATTGATGCACCCAACTTGAGTCAATCAACACCCCTTTTTCAGTGGCGAGCGGTAATTGTAACTGCGCATAAAGCCCAGGCATTAGCCCAGTTTGCACATCTGTTTCTAAACGGATTTCCATACTGCGCGCAGCACTATCAGCAACGGGCACTATTTCTGTCACAGTGGCAGGCATTGACGTTGATAAAGCGGGTAATTTGACTGTCAGAGCTTGGCCAACATTCAATTTAATTGCTTGTTGTTCTCTGACATTAAACGCTAATTGCAATTGCTGTGGGTTATACAGTGCGAGTAATGGCGTACCAGGGGTTGCGGTATCGCCAGGTTCTGCAAAACGCTCAACCACAACACCTGAAATCGGCGCTTTAATTTGCGTAAAACTCAACGCGACTTGTGCTTGTGTTTGCTGTTGTTTAGCAATCGCTAGGTTCGCAGTTAAATTATCGAACCTTGCTTTAGCATCGTCGTATTCACTAACAGATACCAAGCCTTGTTTGTACAAATCGTTGATACGTTTAAGCTGTTTCTCTGCTTGAGTCAGCGATGCATTAATTGCGTTTATTTGTGCTTCGCTTTGTGCAAGCCCAGCTTTAAAGTCATCTTGCTGCAAGGTGATCAATACATCACCTTGTTTTACAGTATCGCCAGCGCGTACATTTAAACGCTCAACTTGTGCCATAACTCGCGATGAGATTTGCGTATTTTGTTTTGCAATCACGGTTCCTGGCACAACTTCATCACGAGCGATATCTGCCAGTGTCACTGTCACTAACTGACCATTGTAATCGTTTGCCGATGGGTTTTTCATGCCTGCAGCTTGCTTATCAGAAAAACTGCCCGCCATGTAAAGTACCGCCACAATGATCACAAATAACGCGATAATTGAACCAATAAGTTTTGATTTACCCTGCATGAGCTTGTTCCTCTATGGCTGCATCCTTTGCAAACACTAAATAATAAACCAGGGGCACAACAAATAATGAGAACAATGTTGATGCCACAATACCAAAAATAATTGCAATCGCTAGACCGCTAAATACCGGGTCTAGGGTGATCACTAAGTTACCTAATAAGGTAGTTCCTGCAGTCAGTAACACTGGACGCATACGCACTGTACCTGCGGCAATTAAAGCTTGTTTAATTGCCATACCTTGGCTACGAGCTTGATTAATAAATTCAACCAAAATAAGTGAGTTACGGACCACAATACCGGCAAGTGCGATCATGCCTATCATGGCTGTTGCAGTGAATAACACCGGCTCTGGAGCACCAGCAATGGTGCGCTCTCCAAATTGATTTAATAACCAAAAGCCCGGCATGATACCTATCACGGTTAATGGAATAGCCGACATGATGATCAGTGACAAACTGGCAGAATTTGTTTGAATTCGTAAGATGATGAAAATTGCAGTTAGCGCAAACGCAAAGGCAATGCCCATATCTCTAAATACATCAATGGTAATTCGCCATTCACCTTCTCCACTAAAGGTTACGTCAGTGCCAGCAGGTAATTGCCAAGCTTGGCTACCACCATTATTGAAAAAGTGCCTACTTTGCCAATCAGTTTGGCTAAATTCGTCAGCGCTGATACCTAAGTCGGCATTGACGTCAGCAATGATCTCAGCGGGTGTACGACCGTTTAGCTCAGCCATTACATACACAACATTACGCTGATCTTTACGCATAATTGGTTTAGCAACATCTTGATACTGAAACTCGCCTAATTCAGATAATGCCACCAGCGGACGCGGTGCACTTTGCAGCCCAAATTCGTCACTGGTTTTTGCGAGTTCTCTGTCACCGCGAACCTGCAATGCGAGCAATTGAGCAAATTGATTTCGGTCTTGATACGGCAGTTGCAGTTTAATATCAACAGGGTCTGTTTCGCCGCTAACATATAACACCCCAACATTTTGCCCATGCGAGGCAATGGCTAAGGTCTGGGCAATATCTTGCGTAGAGACCGCCGACAATGACGCTTTACTTTTATCGGTAACAAAACGTTGTAAGGGTGCATTGGCCGCAATACTGGTATCAACCTCAACCACATGCGGCTCTTGCTTTAACCTTGCCGCAACTGCAAGAGCTGCTTGATAGTGAGTGTCTGTATCAACAAATGGCTCACTGTAAACTTCAGCCACTAAGGTACTTAAAACAGGCGGGCCTGGTGGTACTTCAACCACTTTAATAACAATGCCATCGGTTGCCAGTGGTGCTAATGCTGCACGCAAGCGCATGACCACAGCATGAGATTGATGATCACGCTCAGTTTTATCAAGCAGTAATACTCTTAGCTCAGCAAGATTGGCGGCTTCGCGTCGATAATAACCACGTACCATACCATTAAAGTCCATACTCGATGGCTGGCCAAGGTAGGCTGCCACCTCGCTTACCTCATTTAATTTCCAAGTGACAGTTTGTACTTTTCGCGTGAAAGCTGCGGTTTGCTCAAGGCTCGTGCCCTCTGGCATATCGATTAAAACTTGCAACTCGTTTTTATTATCAAACGGTAGCAACTTTAAAGGCACAACACGCATGACGGGTAGCATGGCACTAGCGACAAACAGGCCTAATGTGGTCCATAGAACGAGTTTTGCACGGCCTTTAGACTCAAGTAATGGCGATAAGATGCGCTCATACAAACTATGCGGATTGGCTTCTAGTTGCATACTGTCATCAACGGGCGCTTTCAGCAGTTTCATGGCCAACCAAGGCGTTACAAAAAATGCCACAATGGTAGAAACCATCACACTGACTGGCACATTAAATGCCATAGGTGCCATATAAGGGCCCATCATGCCAGTAATAAACGCAAGCGGGATAAATGCCACCATAATAGTCAATGTTGACATAAACAACGCCACGCGTATTTCGCTCATAGCATCAACTATGCGTTGTTTTTTATCACCTTTTTGCGTTAAAAAACGACTTATGTTATCTATGCCTGTGATGGGATCATCAACCAATAAACCTAGAGAAAGTATTAATGCAAACAGCGTGACTCGGTTAATCGTATAACCAAAGGCAAAATCAAGTGTCAGGGTTATGCCGTAACAAATAGGCACAGCTAAACCAACCACAATTGCTGGTCGCCAGCCTAAAAATACGCCAACAAAAATAACCACGGTAAACACCGCAAATACTAAACTCGAGGTAAGATTATTTACTTTTTCGTTCGCTGTTTGGCCATAGTCTCGCAGTACGGTGTAGCCCACTTCATCTGGCAGCAAATTAGCCGATAAGCTGTCCATCATGCTGTGTACTTCATTGGCTACAGCTACCGCATTAGTGCCAGCTTGCTTAGCGACACTAATGGTAACTAAAGGAAGTTGTTGCTGGTTATCTGATTGAGCCAACCATTGATAGCTTTGTGCTTCGCTTGGACCATCACTCACCTCGGCCACATCACTTAGGTAAACACTCTTACCGTTAACCACGTTGACAACAAGGCGTTCTATCGCAGATTGAGAACGTAAAACATCACCCACTTGTAAGGCAATTTGCTGCTTACCTTCAACAACACTGCCCACATTAACTAATTGGTTAGATACGCTAAGCGCATAATACACATCGGTTAGGGTTGTTTGATGTGCAGCAAGCGCGCTTGCATCAAGGTTAATCGTTAATTGACGAGTTCTACCAGCAATCACTTTCACTTCGCTGGTGTTTTCGATGCGCTGTAAACTGTTAGCGATTTCGTTGGCAAAGCGGGTTAGTTGGTAATCATCGTAAAGTTTTGGATCTTTACTAAATAAGCCCAGCATCACAATGGGTACATCGTTCACTTCAACCGGGCGTATTTGCCATGAACTGATCACTGACGCCATCGTGTGTTGATAGCTATAGAGTTTAGCGTAAGTGTCGAGAATGGCTTGCTCACGGTCGTGACCAACTTCAAAGCGAAGAGTAACAACAGCAGCATTACTTTGTGTAGTCGAGTAAATATGCTCAACGCCCGTTAACTGCGCCAATAACTTCTCCAATGGTTCAGTTACCAGCCTGGCTACTTCTGGCGCTTCAACGTTTGGCGCTGCCACATATATATCAAGCATAGGAACCACAATTTGCGGCTCTTCTTCACGAGGGGTTTGCTTTAATGCCATTAAGCCAAGCAGCACCGACATAATAAAAATAATGACGGGGAGGCGACCGCTCAAGCTGTTTTTTACTGCATTATCGATAGCATTCATTGCTTAATTACCTTTGCAAAATAAGCCATGTAGGGTCGCTAAGATCGATACCACGTTTTTATCAACCACGCGATAATAGATAGTTTGGCTTTCACGTCGAGTCGAGACTATCTGCGCTTTTCTCAGCGCCGCTAAGTGTTGCGATAATGCTGACTGTGCCAACGGCACAGCTTCGTTTAATTCGCTCACGCTCATTTCACCATCTTGCAGCGAACATAAGATCATCAAGCGATTTTTATTCGCCAATATCTTTAGCATTTGCTCTGCTTGTTCCACATTGTCGGCCATAGCCGCAAAATCGATGTTCATAGTCACACTACTCTATATTCTTAAATACCGCTAAAGTATAGATTGATATATTAGAAAAGTCTAATATTAGAATTTACTAATGTAGGTTTTTCTAATATATTGAATGCATCACTCTGTTATTGAGGTCTTATTATGAAACTAAATGACGCGCTTCGCCTAATTGCTGGTGTAATGATCTGTATTTCATTGTTGCTACAACAGTTTCACAGTCCGTTGTGGATTTGGTTTACGGTATTTATTGCTCTAAACTTAATTCAATCGGCATTCACTAAGTGGTGCCCAATGATCACTATTTTACGCAAACTTGGCATGGAGGATTAGTATGCTGACACCAATTCCTGACTTAATGAAAATTATTGCCCCAAACCAGCGCCGCATTAACGCTGACCAAGCAAAACAAGAATTAAGCGAAAATCACGGTTTATTAATAGACGTACGTGAGCCGGCTGAACACGCCACAAAAGCAGCGACAGGTGCTATTAATATCCCGCGCGGTGTACTTGAAATGAAATTAATGGAAATTGAAAAAGATCCTGCAAGGCCAATTTACTTACACTGTGCAAGTAGTGCCCGTGCCACACTTAGTGCCGAAGCACTTACTCGTGTTGGCTACGAAAATGTCACTGTAATCACCTGTAATGCAGAACAAATTTGCCAAGTGTTTTAGCTTCATAGAATAGTAACACTGGTCGGATAAGCTCGTACTTTTCTATTTGTAGGTACAGAGCAATGACTTTTACACGCAGACGCTTTTTAAAAGCATCGGCGGCTGGTTTTGGAGCCGCCGTTTTATCTTTCGGTTTAACTGGCTGTAGTCTTAATGACGATGATGAGGAAACCACAAAGCAGACCCCTGTCAGCTTTGATCACGGTGTTGCTAGTGGCGACCCGCTAGCTGATAGCCTCATCATTTGGACTCGCATAACCCCACTTGAAAACGTCAAAAGTGTTAACGTAGTTTGGCAAGCCTCAACGGATGCTAACTTCACAACTATAAGCCATGATGGCGAAACTCAAGTAAGTGATGCAACCGACTATACCTTGAAAGTTGATCTGCAAGGTCTCGATGCCAACACCACCTATTACTACCGCTTCATAAGTAATGGTAAAACGTCACCTACTGGAGCAGGTAAAACGCTTCCAACCGACAACATAGAACAAGTAAAATTTGCCGTTGTCTCTTGCGCTAACTATCCTGCTGGCTACTTCCATGTGTATGGTGAAATCGCAAAACAAACCGATTTAGATGCAGTACTACACTTAGGTGACTACATCTATGAATATGGTAATACAGGCTATGCGACTGAAGATGCTGCCGAACTAGGCCGTTTATTACCTGATGACAATAGCGATGAAATCATTTCTTTAGCTGATTACCGCAAACGTTACGGCCATTATCGTAAAGACGAGAACCTACAAGCTGCCCATAGTCATTGTGCATTTATTACTGTTTGGGACGACCACGAAATAGCAAATGATACATGGCACAGTGGCGCAGAAAATCACAACGACGGCGAAGGTGAATTTAGCGAGCGAAAAATGCATGCGCTACAAGCTTATTTCGAATGGATGCCAATACGCAATGTCGCCGATAAAGAACGTATTTATCGACGCTTTGAGTTTGGCAATTTAGTGTCATTACACATGCTCGATACCCGTGTTTTAGCTCGCGATGAACAAATTAACTATGCTGATTTCGATTTGGCTACTAGCCAAGGGCAAACTGACTTTGTTGCAGCAATCAGCTCACCTACTCGTGCTTTATTAGGTAACGAGCAACTCACTTGGCTTACCGATGGTTTAACGACAGCAACAACACAATGGCAAGTACTTGGACAACAAGTGCTGATGACTAAAATGCATTTGCCATTTGAGATTCTGCAATTACTAATGAATATTCAAGTAATTCAAGCTAGCGGTGCTGATCCATCGGCATTACTTGCTCAAGCAAACACGTTATTTAGTGAGCTTGCGCAAATTAAAGGACGCATTTTAGCTGGAGATCAAAGTGTTACAGCACAAGAGCGAGCACGCGTAGAAACGACAGCGCCCTATAATCTTGATGCATGGGATGGCTATGCTTATGAACGTGAGGTAATACTTGGGACAGCAATTGCAGCGCAAAAGAACCTTGTCGTTTTAGCGGGTGATACACATAACAGCTGGGCAGGACAATTAGTCACTGATGCCAGCAATCCTGTTTCTGCTCAAGCCGCTGCCGGTGTTGAGTTTGCGACATCTTCGGTTTCTTCACCAGGACTTGAGAACTACTTAGCGTTAAATACACAATCGAGCGAAGCTGTCGCACAAATTGAGCAAGTCATTGCATTGCTGGTTAACGACTTAGCTTATAACAACTTAGTTGAACGCGGCTACTTAACTGTCACCTTTACTCAGCAACAAGCAGTTGCCCAGTGACATTATGTAAGTAGTGTCAAAACAGCCGATTACACTATGCTTAACGAGCGTCAAAAAGCGCTCAGCGTACAAGCTGGTAGCCCTACTTTACAAATGGCCTAACGCTTTTCATCTAATAGCGTAACTAACATTTGCTCAATGTTTTTTACGCTATAAGTAAGTGAACGTAGCAGTTCTAACTGACTGTCTTCAGGTTGATGCTCTGGTTTAGCGCTGCTAGTTTGAGTCATCTCATCTTTTTGTTTCAAGATTGCTTCGCGAAACTTCTCAGCATCAATCACTCCGAGTAATGATACCAATGCACCTTGCCCCGACTGACCTGCCGTTTCAAAGCTCAGTCGATAGAGACCAAATTGACGCATTAAGGGACCTTGACTTAGTGCTACATCGGTTATTTTTTCAAGTGGGATCGACTTTTCTTCTTTAAAAAAGACACCACGCTTCACCACTAATTTACGAGTTAACAAAGTAGCTGACATCGCCGCTAAAATACGCCCTGCCACCAGCCAGATTATTAACGCAACAATGGGAATGAAAGGGATACCTACCATACTAATCATACAGGTAAAAATACCCAGTAATAACCAATACCGTTTTACTTTGGGATCAAAACTGGCACTCAATAAACTGGTTTCTGTCATCATAGACTCCTTGATAAGAGTTATGACAATATACAAACTTTTCATTAAATACAAAAAAAGCCGAGCTAAGCCCGGCTTAAAGGTACTGCAGGGAAAGCTATTCCACTGCTTCAACCGTCACTGTTAGTTTACTCAGATCGGGTCCTTGCACGGTAAAACGGTAATCACCCGCTGTCGGGATATTCAAGGCGATATTAGCACCAACGGCTTCTAGTAAGGCCGCTTCACCAATCACAGCGACAGGTGCATCACCACTGCCGCCATAATCTACTGTACTCCAATCTTCAGAAGCAACTTTGAACTCATAGTCACCAGCTTCTAATGTCATGGTTGTACTGTACATCGCATCACCTGCATAAATTAGAGGGTTATCCGTTCCCCAGCCATTGACGCTGCCGCGTAAGTATACTTGAGTTTCCCCAAACATTTCTGCGTTGAACACGGCCATAAGAGGCTCTTCGAGATTACTGGCGTCAAATACAAACTGATATTGACCATCGGTTGTAATATCAATTGTCATGTTTGCACCTTTTACTGCAAGCTGTTTTTCTGTGCCTAAAGTCACAGCCGCACTACTCTCACCTGAGCCATAATCCACCGTGCTCCAATCCTCAGAGGCCACTTTGAATTCATAGCTACCTGCAGATAATTGTTTAGTGAAGGTGTAAATACCTTTACCTTGATACATCAACTCGTCACTGGTACCCCAATCGTTTAAGCTACCGCGTACATAAATCGGTGTGCTAACAAATGGCTCTTCGTTATATACCTTAAGTATTGGGTTATCGGTGTCTGTGGCATCGAATGAGAATACATAAATAGCATCCATTGCCGCCGTAAAGGTCATATTGGCACCACTGCGTGTCAATGGCTCATCTTCGCCTTCGATCACTTCAGCATCATCTGCAGAAAGCGCACCAAAATCAACGGTAGACCAATCTTCAGAAGCGACTTTAAACTCATAGCTACCCGCTGTTAGAGGAATCGCAATTTTGTACTCGCCATTACCCACATATTCAAAGCTATTTGCCGTGCCCCAGTCGTTTAATGAGCCACGAACATAAACCGTTGTGCTACCAAATGGCACGATATCTGGCGCACCTACAGTAGCATCCGCACTTAGGCCTTCGCCTTGTGCATCACCTTGTGGTTTCACAAACACTGCAACAGTATATGGCGGAACATTAAAGGTACCTTCACCCTCACCAGCTATAAAGCTTGCCGCTGACATACTTGAGTCAACACTCGCTTTTAAAACAGGGTGAAGCTCAAAACCCGCAGCAGTTGATACCGTATGCGATAAGCTTTGCTCAGTACCGTTCATAACCACTACAATGGCATCGTATTGGCTATCTAGGTCAGTCAACCCAACGCCATCATCGATACTCATCACTACTAAACCTTGCTGTTGACGCTTACCAATATTGTGAAAGCCAACACGGTCTAAAATGTCTTGCTCTGTGGTTAAACTAAAGAGTGGGCTGGCACTACGAATTGCCAAGAATTCAGTAAATACATTACTTGCGTACTCAATGTCACTTGCCATCGCTTGTGCGTTAGGATTTGCTGAAATAGGCGCAATTTCGCCCCACTTCGCTTGGTTATCTTGCGCAGGCGGTAGGCCTACATTCCAGTTATTGGTATCCATACTAAAATCAACAAAGTTGAACCAATCACCAGAATCATAGCTGTTACGATCCATTGATTTAGAGCGCAACATATCCGCACCCATTTGCATAAATGGAATACCTTGGCTCATCAGTGGCATAGCTAGAGCCATATTGTGAACACGTACACGCTCTTCAATACTTAAGTTAGTGCCGTGCTTGTATTGCAGCTGATCCCATAGTGTTTCGTTATCATGCTTAGAGACATAGTTAATGCTGTCAGCCGGGTCAAGGGCGTAAGCCGCTGGCTGACCACTCCAGCTAAAGCTGCTGCCTTTTGCTGAATTACCTTTAAAGTCTTTAAGAATGTAGTTTTGTAAGTTACCTGCCAGTGATAAACGCAACGTATCTTGCTCAGATAAGTTGCCATCTGTGGCATTATTGCTAAAGAACGCACCACCGCGAATTGCTTCACGGATACGGTCATTAAAGGTACCTACCTCAGTGCCAGCCATATCCATTTGTTTCGCTTGCACAAACAAACGGTTATCTGCCACTTCACCAAAGTTCCACCCTTCACCGTAGAAATAGGTATCAGGGTCAACTGCTTGCACTGCACTAAGTGCAGTCATAATTGATGCTTTTGGCATATGCCCCATCACGTCAAAGCGGAAGCTATCGTAACCAAAATCACGAGCTAGAATCACCATAGAGTCAGCAACAAACTTATCCATCATGACATGTTCTGTTGCAGTATTTTCACAACACGTTGAGCGCTCAATATCACCCGATGTTTCGTTGTATCTATGGTAATAACCTGGTACCAGTTTATCGAAGACTGATTTGTCCCAGACACCTGATGATGTAGTGTGGTTGTAAACAACATCAAGCACAACACGCAAACCAATTTCTTGTAAAGACTGTATCATCGCACGCGTCTCTTTAACTCGCGCTATACCTTCTGGCGATGAAGCGTAAGAACCTTCTGGAGCAATAAAGTGGTGCGGATCATAACCCCAGTTAAAGCTATCAACACCACGCATTGCATTGGCAAGCGCTTGTGCATCATCAGAGCCAGGTAGGTATGACGCCATAAGGTCAACAATTAATGCGTTTTTGTCTTCGGTTTTACATGCATCTGCATTGTCGTCAATGCGGCTACATAAATCACCTAAGGTTGCGGTAATATCAACACGCTGACTGGCATCTTCATCAATGGTGCCAATATCTGTCAGTGGCAGTAAATGAAAATGTGTTAAGCCATTATCAGCTAGCTTTTTAAGATGTTGCATTGGTGCACTATCAAGCTCAGTAAACGCAAGATACTTACCACGGTTTGCTTCACTGACCGTTTCATCACGAACACTAAAATCACGCACATGGCCTTCGTAAATGACCGCTTGCTCAGGGTAATCAACCGTTGGCACCATACGCTCATCCCAACCGGTCGGTTTAGTATCCTCATCATCAAGGTTAACCAGTTGGCTGTATAAACCATTGGTTGAAACGTTCAATGAATAGGGATCTGTGCTCCATAAGCTTTCAATTTTCTTAGTCGTAGGATGATAAACATCAAACATAAAGCGGTAGTAATGACGATCGTGACTGATATCGAGATTGCTTGACCAAATACCCGTTGCGCTATCAAAGGTCATAGCAAGTTGTTCAAGCTCTGTTTTATCAGCATCATAAAGCGCTAATTTCATATTGCTGGCAGTCGGCGCCCATACCGACACATCAATGCCATTATTGGTGTAATGCACACCTAGTTGTGCTTCATTAGCGTCACTTTCGCCACTGGTATATAAATCATCTAGGGCTTTAGCTGTTTGCACATAGGTTGCTTCAATTAGCTTGCCATCAGCATCATAGCCTGCCACAACCAACTGTTGTTTAATAAGCTCTTTTGCTGCAGTTGCATCCCAGCTACCTTGGTATGCATTCCATCCAGCAAGGTGTGGCACTTTAGCGATTTGTTCATCGCTCAAAGATGTCGATGTAAGCTCAACCACTTGACCATTTAACTCACCAGTATCTTCATCGACAGCTAAATCTGCACTGCTTGACGAGTGTAATTTAATAATACTAGTCAGCTCATTACTTGGCTGGTAAATCACAGTAGATAAATCAATCCAATGCGCTGATGCACCAGAAATACTCACCGGGCGCTCACCTAAGCTAACAATTGGGTATTCAAATACTGATGGTTCACCATGAATAGTAAAGTTCATTCGTTGGAACTTTTCATCGTCCTGCATCAATGGCATTTTTAAATCGACATCACCAAACGCTTTGCCAGATCCTTCGGTACCAATATGCACGATGAAGTTAGCACACTCGTTATAACCTTCTTTTAGTTTTACAATCCAGTACGCACCATAGTTAGGATCAATACCATCGTATTCATGCCCATTGGCCCAATCAGTGGCATCAAACGGCGCTGCGTACGCATCACAGTCATCATTATTCCATGAGTGAAGACGGTAACCTTCATAGGCATCATCACTGGTGCGGTTATAGAATAAAATGGCTTCGTCATCTGCGGGGAAAACCACAGGGTCAGGAAGAGTTGGATCAGCACCAACTACACAGCTTTCATTATTCTCATCAGGTACCGTTGGTGCCGGACAACTAATCGGCGGTGGATCAACACACTCAGTACCCGCTTCATTGGGGACTTGCGGGACACTACAGGTCAATAAAACTTGCCCTGAATCTATATCGTTACTTGCGCCACCACCACATGCAGCTAGCAATACCATGCTGCATGCAATCAGTAAGCGGCTAAAATTAGCTATTATTTTCATGTTTTTATCTCCAGCTTACTGATCAATGGTTATAGGTAAAACCTAGATAAAACTGGCGACCAAAGAATTGCGTGGTCCCTGTTTTACTGGTTGTTCCAAAGTAGCTTTGTGTTGGTTCATCAGTCAGGTTATTCACTTGTAATAACATGCCGAATGAATCTGTGAACTGATACGATGTTTGGAAATCGACAACCGTTTCCGCATCAAAATTCACCACTTGCTCATTGACAGCAACTTGCTCTGAAACAAAGTCATCGCGATAACGCACATTCAAACGTGTTTCAAAGTTTTCATAGCTGTAAAAAAGTGTGCCGTTAAAGACATTGTTTGAAAGGCCAGGCAAATCTTGCGACACAGAATCGCCACCTAAATCAGTAATAGATTGCACTTCGCTCTCGGTATATGAGTAACTAGCGTTAATGCCTAGACCTTCAAACGGTGATGGTAAGAAAGAGAAAACTTGCGTATAGGCAAGCTCAATCCCACGAATATAACCACCTTTGGCATTATTAACCGCAGTAGTGTACACACCATTAGTAGTTTCGATTTGCTCACCGCTGACAGGGTCCACAATGTATTCTGGTACGTTAAAACCATTACCTTTGAAGTCAAAGTTCTCTATGGCTACCGTATCTATGAATGAGTCAATATTCTTATAAAACGCAGCAACAACCAGAGCACCATCTGTGTCTTCAAAGTATTGCTCGTATGAGATATCGTACTGGTCCGCATAGAAAGGTTTTAAGAATGGATTATTGGTACTTGAACCGTTAATTTCGCCGTCATTGTTAACCGATGCACTAGCATCACCTGCTAAACGGTTAATTGGAGCACGCGCCATCACTTTTGCCGCAGCAAAACGAATTTGTGTCGCGTCACTTACTTTAAAATTCAGGTTTAACGATGGTAAGTAATCAGTGTATTTAATACCTAACACGCTAGGCGCATAAAGGTCATTAACAATGCCATTGTCATCGACAATATATTGCGCACCAAGCTGCGGATCGCCACCGACATTTTCAAGTACTGTCGCTGACTGGTCTGTATCAACTCTGCGAATACCAAGGTTACCTGTGACTGGTAGAGTACCAATTTCGGTATCAATATTAAGCATAAGATACGCTGATACCACTTCTTCGTAAACTGATCCGCTTTGTAGCATGGTCCATGAATAGTTAGTAGTATAGCCTTGTGCATTTGGCTCACCATCACCATCTAAATCAACAACACCATCAGCATTACCCCAAGTTTGTACTGGCTGTGGAATACCATCAGGGAACCACGCATTGAGCGCTTTATCTAAATCTATCGCTAAGTATGATGGGAAATAACTAAATTCACCTTGCCAATCAACTACTGTAGTCATATCGTCAGTTAGACGAAGTGGCGGCTGTGTCGAAGAGAATGCGCCATCGTTACCGTATTCAAATACAGAGCGATTATTACTGTACTCACGGTCTGAATAACGAGCGCCAAATTCAATTGAGCTAAACCAATTGTTCTCTAACTCATATTTAAAATCGAGTCGAAATGCTTTTACTTCATCTTCATTTTCATACGGATAAATACCGTATTTACTCACCATAACTCGGTCGATATCGCTAAATGCATCGGCTTGATTAAAGCCAATATCAGGTAAGTTTAAGCCGTTCAATTGATAGTTAAGTGATACATTGGTATCAAACACAGGGTTTTCAACGGTAGCATCTTCTGCAACCAATGCCCAAAGTAAACCATTTCGGAAGTTACTCTTAGCACGTGATAGCGACACGTCAGCGTTCATGTTTAAACGCTCGGTAATTTGCCAATCTGCATTAATACCGTAGCTATCTACTTCATCGAAGTCTTGGTTATCATCATTAACGATTTCAACGCGAGTAAAGCTATTTGATGTGCGGTTAATCGCACCACCAATAACCGCATTACCATCAAGTACTGGGTTAGCATATACAGCAGATGGGCCACCGAACTTAACCCGGAAACCACGGGCAAATGACTCGCTATCAAAACGAGATAAAAACGCATCACCTTTTAATTTAAAGCTATCGGTTGGCGCCCATTCAATCGAGGTTAAATAGCCATTACGGGTTTCTTCACCGCCTAAATGCTGAAGCTCAAAACCCTCGCTGATGTATTCATTAGCAGGGTTATCTGCAGGGCCATCGGTATCATTTGCTAACCCATCAACATCTTTATTGCCGTTATATGCAAAGCCGATAAACTGAGTCGCCACACTTGGCTGGAATAAACGTGCGTAACCCAATGCGACACCTAATGTATCGTCAAGAAACTTACCTTGGTAAGAGAAGCTAATACGATCGCCGTATTCGGTAGCATCGAATACCTCTGAAGCACGGTCGTTATACATACCCCGCACATTAGCGGTAAATTTGTGTTGCTGGTCATTATCCAATGGGCTGGCTGTTTGTAACTCTACTGTACCCGCTACGCCCCCTTCTATAAGTGATGCTTTGGGTGACTTATACACCGCCGCCGAACTGATTAACTCAGACGGATATTGGTCAAACTCAATACTACGGCTACCACTGGTAGATACTTGCTCACGACCATTTAATGTCGAAAAAACAAATCCACCGGATAAACCGCGGATGTTTATTTCGGCAGCTTGGCCACCGGTACGTACCGCTGAGATCCCCGGTAGCCGTGTTAATGCATCAGCCATCGATACATCAGGTAATGCTCCTAAGTCATCAGCTGATAGTTGCTCAGAGACTGTGTCGCTAAAACGTTTTTGATTTAATGATTGAATTAAGCTGCGACTGAAGCCGCGCACTTCAATTACTTCAAGCTCAGGATCTACTTCCTTTGCCGATGTGCGTTCTTCTTCCGTCGCCGCCATTGCACTATTTGCTGCCACCAAGGCCAGCATAAGCGCACTTAGCTTGAATTTCCCCATTGGATTCCCACCCTGTTGTCGTTGGAGGTGTTGTATTTGTGGTTATTGTTGTTGTCAAAAAACAACCAATAAAGTGTAACCAAAAGGTGAATATTGTGTGATGAATACGTATGCAATAGGAGCTTACTGGGGAGAGCTGCGATCACCTCCCTTTTTATTAGTGGTGTAATCGCAACAAAGAGAGATTTATAGGGTAATAACGACGCGAACTGCTAAGGTAATAAAAATTACCCCTAGCAATTTTTCAAACCATGGATTCGCCTTAGTAAAACCAAAACGCTTTTTTGATATTTCGGTTAACAGTGCAACAAGTAGATACCAGCCTGTATCGAGTACAAACACGGTTAAACACATGATCAACCCGACTTGCAAAGTCAGATTCTCTGGGTCAATAAACTGCGAAAATAGGGCTAGAAAGAATACCGCAAGCTTTGGATTTAAAAAAGCAATGGCAAAACCATCTTGCAAAGCGATGCGAGGACTTGGCTTAGTCTGCTCAACATTCAGTGTTTGCGGGCTAGGTTTAGCTAACAGAATACGAATCCCCAAATAGGCGAGATATGCTGCACCGCCATAGACCAGCACTTGATAAAGCGTTGGTAACTGAGTCATCAGCGCGCCTAAGCCAAGTAACGAGGCACACGCATAAAAACCAACCCCAATACCATGGCTTAACGCCGCTAACATGCCGTTCTTCAAACCTCCATGTAGACTGTGCTTTAAAACCACAGCTAAACTTGGCCCCGGAGACATAGCACCCATCACGCAAATTAAAACTAAACTCAACCACTCAGTTAGTGTCATTATTCTTTATTCTCTATTAACAATAAAACTGATGTAATGTTAGTCCATCAGTTGGTATTCAAAGTCATAATAATGAATACCCGATTCAATTCGAATTGCCATTTTACCTGAAATACCTTCAAGCTCTCCAGCACCGGAGTCAGGCACCACTTCTAAAGTTAATCGGTCAGTCCCTTTATCCATAGTGCCAAAATGTTGCAGTACAAAACTACCTTGCTTACCTTCTAAGCTACCAACAACTTGCTCAATTGCTACATAGCCTGCACTGCCTTGAGTTGCAGTCATGGCACTGAGCATTTCGCCTTGGCTTGTTGCCTCTAATGGGCCTGAGAACTGTTTATCAATCGACATGCGTCCTAAATTAACGCCATCTTGGCCTGTGGCATAGCCGCCAATTGGATTTAATTTTACGCTGAATTGACCACTGATCGTTGTAGATTCCATACTAATCCCTTAATAACTGTTGATTTTTAGAGCGTTGATAACCATATCTATACCCTATTCACCAATAAGAATCTAGCATGCCTAACAATAAAGAAAAGGCGGCATTTAGCAGCCTGTTACCAATTTTAGCTTTTATAAAACCCTATAAATGGGTGGTGTTTGCAGCGCTTGGCGCCTTGTTGCTCACCGCTGGTGTGAACTTATCACTTGGACAAGGCGTTAAATTTGTTATTGATCATGGCTTTATTGCTGGCTCACAAGCTCAGCTTCAACAAGCGGTGATGGTGTTAATTGGTTTAATAAGCTTATTGGCTGTAGGTACTTTTTGTCGCTTTTATTTAATGTCGTGGATTGGTGAGCGAGTCAGTAACGATATTCGTAAAGCTGTGTTTGATCGCATCGTTACATTACACCCCAGCTACTTTGAAGAAAACCGCAGCGGCGAGCTGATGTCGCGACTAACCACCGACACCACCTTGTTGCAATCTATCATTGGCTCCTCTTTTTCGATGGCATTGCGCAGTAGCTTAATGCTGATTGGTGGCTTGGCTATGCTACTTATCACCAACCTAAAGCTAACTCTTGTGGTTGTTGCCTGCGTACCCGTAGTACTACTGCCGATGATGATTTTTGGTCGCAAAGTACGAAAGCTCGCAAGTTCCAGCCAAGATGCTATTGCCGATATCAGCACCTATGCAGGTGAGATCATTCAAAATATCAAAGTCGTGCAAAGTTATAGCCATGAAGAGCGTGAAAAAGCGGCATTTAGCGAAGAGACAAACAAAGCGTTTCAAGTAGCGAAGAGCCGCATCAAACAGCGCTCGTTTTTAATTGCTGCGGTTATATTCCTAACCTTTAGTGCCATTAGTGTGATGCTTTGGGTTGGCGGCAGTGACGTATTAGCTGGCACCATGACAGGTGGTGAACTAGGCGCTTTCGTGTTTTACGCAATTATGGTGGCCATGTCTGTAGCAACAGTTGCAGAAGTATATGGGGAACTACAAAGAGCCGCAGGGGCAGCAGCACGATTGTTAGAGCTACTAGCCGTTGAAAGCATGATCCAAAATCCGGATACGAATAACGATGCACAATTTGAAGCAAACAAGCTCACCCACCCTGCTATCCAATTTAATGATGTGTCTTTCCATTACCCTTCAAGGCCTGATAAAGCCGCTTTAAATACACTGAATTTACAGGTAAAGCGGGGGCAAACTGTCGCTATAGTTGGCCCGTCAGGCGCTGGTAAAACCACACTGTTTGAATTACTGCAACGTTTTTACGACCCAAGTTCAGGAAGTATTTCGCTGGCAGGCATTGACATAAAAGCGCTTTCCCTTGATTGCTTACGCCAGCAAATGGGTATGGTGGCACAAAACCCTATTTTATTTAGCTCGGACGTAATGCATAACATACGCTATGGCAACCCAAGCGCCACCGACGAACAAGTATATGCTGCGGCTAAATATGCCCATGCCGATGAGTTTATTAATCAACTACCTGATGGCTATCACAGCTTTTTAGGGGAGCAAGGTGTCAGGCTTTCTGGTGGGCAAAAACAACGCATAGTCCTCGCGCGAGCAATATTAAAAGACCCAGCTATCTTATTGCTTGATGAAGCAACCAGTGCACTCGATGCACAAAGTGAGTTTCATGTACAAGCTGCGTTAAAGCATCTAATGAAAGACAGAACAACACTCATTATTGCCCATCGTTTAGCAACGGTTAAACATGCCGATGTAATTGTTGTAATGGATAAAGGGGAAATAATTGCAACTGGTACACATCAGCAATTGTTTGAGACTAACCCATTGTATAAACAATTGTGCGAATTACAGTTTAATCGAGATTAAAAAAGAGGAATGTCAGGTTTGAAAGGGCATATCAAACCTGACCACAACTTTAGATGTAATACCAATTAGCTTAATTAAGTAGTCTATTTTGAGGCAATAAAACCTCGTTGATAACAAGGCAAAAATTTCGTTATTTAGTTGTTCTAAATCAGAAATTTTTAACGCAGTTAGCGACAGGTTTAATCCCTCAAAATGATTAAGTATTATTGCGGATTGGTATAAAATCTAACCTTGTGTATTTGGTACGATCTGAATTTCTACGCGACGGTTTAAAGCACGACCATTTGCTGAGTCATTGCTCGCTACAGGACGCGTTTCACCATAACCTTTTGTGCTAATGCGCGCAGACATGATCTGATGGTTAACTAGGTAATCTTTTACGCTTTGTGCACGCTGCTGAGACAACGTCATATTGTAGCTATCTTTACCTGTGCTATCTGTATGACCTTCAACACTTAAATACGTTTTTTCGTACTTATTCATCACGTTAGCAATCGCGTCTAGCGTGCTGTGGAAACCTGATGAAATATATGACTGATCTGTCGCAAAAGTAATGTTTGATGGCATGACCAGACGGATATTATCGCCTTCACGAACCACTTCAACACCAGAGCCCGCTAGCTCATCGCGAAATGCTTCTTCTTGCTTATCCATATAATCGCCAACGGCTGCACCAGCTAATGCACCAATAGCTGCACCAATGAAGATACGTTTATCGTCGTGATCACCTGTTGCTTTACCTAGTACTGCACCTGTTGCGGCGCCAATCGCAGCGCCTTTACCTGTATTAGTTGTCTCACAACCTGTTAAAAGAACGGCTAAAACGCCCACTGTTAAAACTGATTTTGTAAAAGTCATGTGTCTCTCCATGGCAATTATTCAAATTGAATTGTTAACAATTATGAATGAGTTTCTATGAACAAACGATGAAGAGTGGGTTACTTATCAAGTGTTACAGTAGTAATCGGAGGTAAGTTATATCTTTTGACCAATTCTGTTAAGCGGCCATTTAGGACTAACGTATTGAGGCGCTCTTGAATTTTTTCGGCCAAATCTGAGCGTGCGAATTGTTTACTTAACGCAATGTGACCATATATGACATCTTTATGGCGATACGGCATTTTTACGATTTCTTGTGAAGGTCGCTGCAGAAATACAGAGGCATGATCAGCTGTGCTCTCAACAGCAATCACTAGCTCAACACGATTTTTTAATAGCATTTCAAATGCATTATTTTCACTTAAAGCCTCAACTTTTATAAGTGTTTTATCGTTATCGAAACGAGGAAAGTGTGCTGCACCTCGCATTACAGCAATACGTTTACCGGCTAAATCTTGATAGCTATTTATTTCAAGCTCGCTATCAGTTCTTGCATAAAACACAAAAGAAGACGACAACATCATGTATGGAGGGGTGAGAAACTGCATTTTTTGTTCACGCGCTTTGGTGCGAATGAGTCCGCCCATCACATCTAGTTCATTTTGTTCGAGCATTTTCAGACAACGAGAAAACGGGCAAGCAACATACTCAAGTTTGATTGGTAAAGTACGCCGCACCTCACGCATAATATCAACAATCGCGCCGCTCACTTTACCATCTTCAGTGACCATGCCATAAGGAGGCGCATGATCAACAGCCACCACAACCTTCTCAAAAGAAGTTGCAAGTGCAAAGCTGCTGCATAGCGATAACAATAAACAGGTAATATAGCGTTTCATAGTGATACTCATAACTACGTTCACTCGTTCTCTATATTGTAGACGGCCTTGTGTCATAAAAACCACAAAAATGTCATACAATTTTGTCATAATAGAAACATTCACCCTGGAACGGCAAAAGTAATGTTATTCATCATCTTTAAACAATTCTTTTTATTAGGCTGTATGAGCTTTGGTGGTCCTGCAGCACACCTTGGTTATTTTAAGCGCCACTTTGTTGATAATTTAAAATGGCTTTCAGCAGAACGTTATGCTCAACTAATTAGCCTGAGCCAAGCGTTACCAGGCCCGGGGTCGAGCCAAGTTAGCTTTGCAATGGGGGTTGAAAAAGGTGGGCTACTGGGAGGTCTTTGTGCTTTTGTAGGCTTTACCCTGCCCTCATTTTTAATCATGTTTTTTCTGGCTCTCAGTGCTCACCAATTTGGTGATATTTACTTTGCAGTCATTGCTGGACTTAAACTATTTGCTGTAGTGATCGTTGCCGATGCAACCTACAGCATGGCAATGAGCTTTTGCAAAAGCCACTTACATAAACTCATGGCAGTACTGAGTACTGTTGCGCTGATTGTATTTTCACAGTTATCAAGTCAAATTTTAGTACTTATTGCAGCTGCAGCCATAGGTTGGTTTTATCCTCAGCTTAAACTGCCAGAGAACCAAGAACATAAACCTGTGAAAATTGCTTGGTTACCGCTTGGTTTATTTACCGCCTTGTTACTGATGAGCTTTTTACCTTTAGGCGAGTGGTTCTCTTTGTTTGCCCCATTTTACCAAACAGGCGCTATGGTCTTTGGCGGCGGCCACGTTGTATTACCCATTTTACAAGCTGGTGTGCCGAGTCTTGAAACCGAGCAGTTTTTATCTGCTTATGCCAGTGCTCAGGCCATTCCAGGACCAATGTTTACCATAGCAACATACCTAGGCGCACAAGTGTCTCCAAATACGCCACTTATAGGTGCAATTGTCGCGACCATCATGATTTTCTTGCCGGGATTTTTATTGATGTTAGCTTTTATGAAAAGCTGGCTACAACTGGCTGATAAGCCTCGCTTTGCAGGCAGTATTTCAGCATTAAATGCCGCCGTGGTAGGCTTTTTAGCTGCCGCCCTTTATTCACCTATTTGGCAATCGGCCGTGCAAAATCTGTGGCAAGTAGCTTTAGTTATTGCGGCATTTACTTGGCTAAGAATAGCAAAGCCACCAATTTGGTGGCTATTGTTAGGATTTATTGCTATCAGCGTACTGATTAGTCAGTTTTAAGCTTTTTCACGCACAGTGTTAGCAACCTTGATACTTGGTTTTAGCCCTGTTTGGGATTCGCTTGTACTTAACTGCCCAGTAACACTTTGATAAGGTCTAAGTCCAAATATAGGCAACACAGCAAGTAGATGATCCATAATCTCTGCTTGCAAGTGCTCATACGAAATCCAGCGCTTATCTTCACTAAAGCAGTAAAACTCAATGGGTAAACCATGATTCATCGGTTGTAACTCACGCACCATTAAGGTTAAATCACGATTAATTTTTTCGTGCTGTTTTAAGTAACCTTCAGCATAACGACGGAATAAACCAAGGTTTGTCACCGGATCAGGCAAGCTTGAAACACGAATATAATCGTTAAGTGGGATAGCAGCATCAATTTGTTCACGAAACGCATCATCGACTAAACGTATACTATTCATATCAATATTTAAAGCACGCTTGATACGACGACCACCTGACTCTTGCATACCTCGCCAGTTTTTAAATGATCCAGCAACCAGCATATAAGTTGGGATAGTTGTAATGGTGTTATCCCAGTTTCGTACTTTTACGGTATTTAAGCCAAGGTCGATAACCTCACCGTCTGCGCCATAGCTATCCACTTGGATCCAATCACCATAGGTCACTAAACGATTAGCTGCAATTTGTATACTGGCTACAAAACCCAAAATAGTATCTTTGAACACCAGTAAGGTGACCGCAGCTATCGCACCAAAACCTGAGAGAATATATGTCGGTGACTTCTCTAGTAAAATGCTCACAATAAGGATGGCACAAACCATAAAAGTGATAAGTTTTACTACCTGTATCAAACCCTGAATCGGAATATCACGGGCAAAGTCAAGTTGGTTATAAATACCACCTGCAATACTCACCACACTACTTAAAATGAAACCACCATAAATGATCAGGGCAACTTGCCCCACGGTTTTAAGGACCAACGAGGCAACATCATGGACAGGATATACGTAATCAAAAGTTGCCAAATAAAGAACGCAACACAATGCTCCAGCAAAGCGACGATTGAGCTTATTGAGCATAGGTGTCAGCGCGCCAATGCGCTCTGGTGAAAGACGAGTAACAACCTTTTGGATGCCCGGCAGTAGCAGGCGGCGGGTAAACGTATAGATTATTAGTAATGAGCCAACGCCGATAGCTGTCGCCGTTAATGCGCTTAACAGCGTCGCGTCTGGCATTGATTCAAACCAAGGCATCACCAATTCTTGCAGGTGAGTTTGCTTCATGGCGCTTCAACCTCTTTATTGATGTTGGCAAGGTACTCAGCTTGCTGGGCTTGATGATAAGTTAGTAGCTGAGCGTCTTTTTGCAACCATAACTCATTAATATGTTGTTGAAAAGCTGTTCTAAAAGCTCTGTCATGCTGATAATCACCAATCATATCTGCGCTAATTGCTTGCACATGCATCTCAACTTTTATGACATTAAGACGACCACGCATCAGATTTCGGCAAATATGCTCGCCTTCCCCCTGGTAAATAATCGAGGTATTTAATAATGCATCAAACTGCTCACCTAATACCTCAAGGGCAAATGCAGTACCACCCGCTTTTGGCTTTAAGAGGTAAGTAAACGGGCTATTCTGTTTACTGTGTTTTTGACAAGTAAAGCGAGTGCCTTCAACAAAGTTAATTATAGTCGTTGGGTGATTACGAAAATCGCGGCAACTGCGTTTGGTACGCTCTACATCAAGTCCTTTCAGCTTGGGATTTTTTGCCAGCTGCGCTTTGCTAACGCGCTTCATAAAAGGCATACCCATAGCCCAAGCGCCGGTGCCAATGAACGGCACATACTTCAGCTCGTCTTTTAAGAAGAATTTTGGCGCAGGTAACACATCAATCGCACTTAACACAACAATGTCGAGCCAACTCATATGATTAGAAATAAGTAAGTACCAACCATCTTTACTGATATTGCCTTTAATATCGATATCAATCGTTGGGCAACCTAACCACAAAGCGAAACGGTTACCTTTGCACCAACCACGATAAGCTACATGGAGAATATCGCTAACCACTTTAAACGGTAGTAATAATTTAAGCACACCGAACAGCAGCACTAGCGTGCCCCAAATAATCACATTAGCAAACAAAACAATGCTGACTAGGATGCCTGTTAACCAATTTGGTAAAAATTTCTTTAACATATATGTGCTCTCGACTGCGTTAGCAATACTACTGCGTTTTTGCTTCTAACTCGGCTAGCTGCTGATTTTTTTCATCCCAAATGCGATTTAACTCAGCTTGAAAGTTAACTCTAAAGTCAGCATCACCGGTGTAATCACCGATTAAATTAGGGCTCACTTCCATCACTTCTACTCGCAAATCAACTTGCGTAACACGACCACTGGCAAAATCAACAAAGCTCGGAATACCATCAGGATAATGAATGGTTACATTGACCACTTTTGAAATTTGTTCACCCATAGCTTGCATAACAAACGCAACCCCGCCCGCTTTTGGCTTTAACAAGTGTTCAAAAGGGCTGTTTTGGCGTGAATGTTTTTCGGCAGTAAAACGTGTGCCTTCAACAAAGTTAACGATACTTACCGGCATTTCTTTGAACTTTTCGCAAGCTTTGCGCGTTGTTTCTAAGTCCTTGCCACGTAATTTAGGGTTTTTCTTTAATTGTGATTTGCTAGTGCGAGTCATAAAGGGAAAATCTAATGCCCACCACGCAAGACCTAAGAAAGGCACGTAAATTAGTTCTTTTTTTAAGAAAAAGTTTAAAAAAGGAATGCGGCGATTAAACACGCGTTGCATTACAACAATATCTACCCAACTTTGATGATTAGCGATCACCAAGTACCAATCTTTTGCTTTGAGCTGCTCAAGTCCGGTTACGTTTAGCTTATAAGAAGCAAATAAGTTTTGGTTAATACTGTTACAACTCACCCACATAGTGGCGCATTGCTTAGCAACCCAACTCATTAATTTTTGCAGAGGTTTAATTGGGATCAGTTTAATCACGCCACAAATAAAGATGGGCACGAACCAAAAAAGTGTATTGAGGGTGTAGAATAAAAAACTGAACACACAACGGATCATGGACATTACTACTTATTCCTTTAATGCTTAATCTTCAAAATACGTGTAGCCAGAAAGGCCAGCATTTAGTTCTGACAAATATTGTGCCTTAGATTGCTCATCAATTGCCAGTGACTTAACCCGTTTTGCAAAGTTTTCAGCAAGAATGTCACTATCATAATCAACAAACTTTAATACGTCCTTAACGCTGTCACCTTTAATCGCGTTAGTCAGCTGATAACCGGCTTCAGTAAGCTCAACATGCACTGAATCTGTGTCGCCGAATAGGTTATGTAAATCACCTAAAATTTCTTGATACGCGCCCACTAAGAACATCGCAATGTGATATTGCTGGCCTTGCTTGTACTCAGGTATAGGTAAGCTGCTCTCAATGCCGGTACCTTCAACATAGTTACGAATTTGTCCATCAGAGTCACAGGTAATGTCTTGAATAATAGCGCGTTGCGTTAACGGCTGATGTAGGTTTTCAACAGGCATCACAGGGAATAATTGCTGAATACCCCAAACATCAGGCAGTGATTGGAATAATGAGAAATTAACGAATAGCTTGTCGGCCAGTTTTTCGTTTAAATCGTCTAACACTTCACGGTGGGCACGGGCATTTTCGCTGAGGGATGCTCGAACGCGGTGTAAAATGGTGAAATACAGCTGCTCAAGCTTCGCCCATTCAAGCATAGTGAGTAAGCCATGCACATACTGATCATGAGCTTCACTAAATAGATGCATTGCATCATGATAAATTTCCAGCGCCATACGCGGTGTTAAACGCTGTAAACACTGCCACATTTCATCTAGTACCAATACGCTACCGGCCTCAGGCGCTGTTGGGTTTTCATGATTTGGCGCACGCTCAACATCGATAACATCAGTAATTAATACCGCATGATGCGCTGTTAACGCACGACCTGATTCGGTAATAATGGCTGGGTGTTTAAGGTCATGTTGTTGGCACACTTCAGCAAACGCATTCACTACATTACGTGCATATTCATCAACACTGTAGTTCATTGAACACGAACTACGTGAACCAGACCCTTCATAATCAACACCTAAACCGCCACCTACATCAACTGTATTAAGTGGCACGCCTAACTGAGTTAACTCAGCAAAATGGCGAGCACATTCACGCAGTGCCCGATGAATATCACGGATATTGGCAATCTGAGAGCCAATATGGAAATGCACTAGTTGCATTAAATGAAGTTTATTACGCGACTTAAGTAGCTCAACAGCAGAAAGTACTTGGCCTGCAGTTAAACCAAACTTGCCTTTTTCACCACCGGTATTTTGCCATTTACCTTTACCTACCGAGTTTAAGCGAATACGGATACCGATTGATGGCTCAATTCCTAAGTCATCAATTTCAGCTAACAAGGTAGTCAGTTCAGAGAGTTTTTCAACAACAATGTGAACCTTGTGCCCCATGCCTTGACCAATACAGGCCAAGCGCAAAAATTCACTGTCTTTGTAGCCATTACATACAATGGTAATTGGCTCTTTCGCTACACCTAAAATCGCCATAAGCTCAGGCTTTGAGCCGGCCTCAAGGCCCACTAAACCACTTGGATGAGCGAGTAGTTTACTCACAACAGAGCGCTGTTGATTAACCTTAATTGGATAAACACAAGTATAACTACCTTGATATTCACGGGCGTTACACGCTTTGGTAAAAGCACTCGTCAGAGTATCAACACGATTTTGTAGAATGTCAGTAAAGCGTACTAGTACAGGTAAAGTAAGACCTTGCTTTTTGAATTGCTCGGTCAGTTCAGATAAAGACACCGCAGCTTTAGTTTGATCACCATCAGGGTAAGCCACCAGCTCACCTTGCGCGTTAATGTCAAAGTAACCGTCACTCCAGTGAGCAACATTGTATGTATCGCGTGCTTTGTCTAAACCCCAAGTCATGGCAATATCTTCTGTAATTTCATTAAATATAAACGCACATTTTAATACGCTAGGGCTGACCACGCTAACAAAAATTGCGCTATATGCCAAAGTGATAAAAAATATTCGCTATACTGATTAAAATTTGATTGAGCAATTGGTCAAGCACTGGCAAAATTGCCCCCCTTTTTTACCATTAACCAAAAGTGTATGAGCAAGATGGCTAATTTAGATCAAAACAACTGGTTCACTGAAATTAGTGACCGTGATGGTAGTGCCTTTTCACTACGCATTACTAAAAAGCTTGATGAACAACAGTCGCCATTTCAAAAAGTAGAAATGTACGAAACAACTGACTTCGGTAATCTGATGATTATTGACGGTTGTACTATGGTAAGTAGCCGTGAAAACTTTTTTTATCACGAGATGATCAGCCATCCGGCATTGCTTGCACACCCAAATCCAAAAAATGTTGTGATCATTGGTGGTGGTGACTGCGGTACATTGCGCGAAGTATTAAAGCACCCAGGTGTTGAAAGCGTAACACAAATTGATATCGATGAAGTCGTGACACAAATGTCACTTAAATACTTCCCTGAGCTGTGTGAATCAAATCAAGATCCTCGCGCTACAGTGATGTTTGACGACGGCATCAAGTACATGCGTGAAGCAGCCCCTGAATCAATCGATGTAGTGATTGTCGATGGTACAGATCCTGTTGGTCCAGGCGAAGGTTTATTCAACCATGCTTTCTATACGAGCTGTTTAACTGCACTTCGCCCTGGCGGTATCTTAATTCAGCAAAGTGAATCACCACTTATGCATATGCCACTATTAGTAGAAATGCGCGATGCGATGACAGAAGTGGGCTTTGTTGATCTACAAACTCTGCCTTTCCCACAGCCAATTTACCCAAGTGGCTTATGGTCAGTAACCCTTGCTCGTAAGTCAGAAGCATTCGCAGGGTTTCGTGAAGATGATGCAAATACACTGGCGCAAAGCACAGAGTACTATAATGCAGGTATTCACCACGGCGCATTAGCGACACCAAATTATATGAAGCGTGCTTTTGAGAAAAAGTAAGCGTTTTAGCTAGATGTAAAAAAGGGCTCATTGAGCCCTTTTTTGTTGGCTTATGATTAGACTTTAAATCGATTTACTAAATGATTGAGCTCATCAGTGAGTTGGTTCATACGATTAGCTACTTCTTGTGTTGAACTTGCTAAGCCGCCCCCTTGTTGGGTTTGATCGTTTAAGTCTGATAAATTTTGGCTAATTTCATCTGCCACAGCAGTTTGCTCTTCCGTCGCTTGCGCTGTCTGCATCGCCATATCATTTACCTTAACTGATGACTCTTGCATTGAGTTAAGCACATCATTGGTTTGTGTAAATGACTCAACCGCTTCATCGGCATAGCGCTTACCACTATTAATAGCTTGCAGTGACTGCTCAACGCTTGTAGCAAACTGTTCAACCATAGTTTGAATGTCATTAGTACTTTCTTGTGTGCGAGTTGCTAGGGTACGAACCTCATCAGCAACGACCGCAAAACCGCGACCTTGCTCACCGGCGCGCGCGGCTTCAATTGCAGCATTCAGAGCAAGCAAATTTGTTTGTTCAGCTATTGCTCGAATTACTTCAAGCACTTTGGCGATGTTGTCTGAGCTTTGCTGCAATTCTGTTGAACGCTGGCTGGCATGCTCCATGTTGTCTGACAGCGCAATAATTTTACGGCTTGAATTATCAACCGCAGCTAAGCCTTGTTTAGCTAGCTGTTGTGAATTATCGGCTTCATGAGATGAGTTTTGCGCCACATTGGCCACTTCGCGACTTGCTACACTCATTTCGTGTACAGCACTGACTATCGACTCAGACGCTTGGCTGAGCTTTTGATTTACTTGGTGGTTTTGATTAGCAAAGTTGTCTAAATCATTACCAAGATTATGTAGCTCTTTCGCTTGTTCTAAAATATCTTTGATTAACTGTTGTAAGTTATCTAAAAAGCGGTTGAATGCAGTAGCCAACTCAGCAAATTCATCTTGCGTTTTAACATTAATACGACCTGTTAAATCTCCATCTCCAGAGGCAATTTCGTTAATTCGTTCTGTGACAAAGTTAATTTGTTTTGTAAGCTGGCGTGGCACAAAATAACTAAACCAACCAGCAACTGCCAGAACAACTGCAATCATCAGCATAAGCATCACTTTAAAGCCCATTACTTTATCCATCAGCTTTTCTGTTTCTGCTTGAGAGGTTTTATCTGCCGCTTCACCGGCTTTATCTAAAATATCACGTAGTGCCGAAAAGGATTGCTCTGCAGCTTGTCTTTGCGAAGCATCAGCAGGGTTATTTATGTAACTTGTTGATGCTGTGTACCATGCATCAAATGCGCTATCAAAGTTACGGAATTGACTCGTAATCTCAGAGTATGGCGACATATAAGATAGATATTGCTTAAATCGTTCTTTAACTTGCTCGGCATTTTCTTGGTGATCTGTTAGTTGCTCTTTATCACCTTTCATTTGAGTAACAAGATGCAACTCTGCCACTTTAGCTTGGTACAGGTCTCGGTCAGCATTAACAACCACAGAAACCGCATTTAAGAAACGTTCTGACTGTGCATCAATCGCTTCTTTTTGAAGGTTAATTAGATAGGTATAGCCGGCAATTAAAATGACGACAGCAATGCCAAGTAGCACAATTGGTAAAGAGCTTTTGACGCGAATGCTTTGTAACTTCATACATTATCCCAATTCAAATTCTAATCAGCACGTTCATTAGAATGTTAGTAGAAAAACTAAAAAAGTGTATGAAATTAAAAAAAACAACTCGCTGAAAATTGCAATTGCTGCTGCGAGTTATGCTCATTAAATCCCATACCGGGTCTGTTTTGAGCGTCACTGCTCAGCACTGAATATTCAGCACCTACTTGCCACTGAGTTGACAGTTGATAACGCCAACTTGCGGTTAAAGCTTCTCCACGACTTTGGTTAGGATCAAATTGCCAATCATCATGATCGCTAACCTTGAAATAATCATACCTAATTGTGAGACGATGCTGGTCTAACTTGTGGCTTAATAAAACAAAATGACTATAAAAATCATTATCTACCCCACGGTGAGGGCCCATTGAAGTTTTACCATCTAACAATTGCGCAATAATGCGTGTTTGCTTATTAACTTTATATAGCCAAGCAACGCTTAAAAAGCGAGTATCCCATGCGTATTGACCAGTATCGGTATTCAAAGCACCTGGATCGCCATTGTTATCATAATAATAAACACGTAATTGCGATCGCTTCTGATAATCCCAATGCGCGCCAACGTAATAACCAAAGCGGCCATCAACTTCTTCGAAAGGCTCAACATGCTCAGCTTGCTTACTTAACTGATACCAATTAAATGAATTAGGGGTTGCAAAATCAATACGTTCATTAAAGGTAGTTTGCCTATCATGCATAGCAAAGCCCCGCCATGACAATAAAGTACCGGCGGGATCATTGCCTTTAAACACCGAGGCAACCCCTTCAAAGCTGTGGTTACTTCTAAACTGTCGACCTGGGCGCTTAATGCTTGCCTCTAAACCAAAAGCACGTACCTCTTCACCAATCCATGTATTAATCGCAGAATTAGTATAGTTATAAGGTGACATCCAGCCACTTTGTGGATTCTCTAGTGACATTTTTGGATAAAAGCCACCAGCTTTAACAGCCCATTTGTAGCGACTTGCAGTGAGAGGCTGATATTGTAAATAAGCCTGAGTAAAGCCTACTGACAGTTCAGGATCTGGATGAGCGTTAAGCACAGTATGCGCAGACCAATCGCTATTTAATTCAAAACGACTACTTAGCATAGCTTGTGATATTACGACACCATCATGCTCTTGGTCATAACGGTATAAGCCGATTCCCTTACGCTGATAACTCGACAGTTGGTCGCCACGCACAGCCGTTACGGTTAGCTGCCCATCATGCTCGGCAAAGGCCTGTATAGGTAACCCCACAACACTAAATAATGCCAAGGCGTGCCATTTATTAATAATCATCAAATTCGTCGCTGCTTAGTTCTAATTTTGGTAATAAAGTTTGTTTTAACTGATAACTTAATTGCTTAGCCGTGTTTTTGATCTCGATGGTTTCTGGTGTGCTGATATCATTAAATCGGTCATGCCAAACAGCCAAAGTAAACTTACCTTCAGGTAAGCTTAGTTCAACCATACCTTGCTCATCGGTTTGCCCATAAATACCGCCATCAACGACTACAATATAACCCAGCATCCAGTCATGAATGTTACAGCCAAGCTCGACAACGCCTGTTTGTGCAAAGTTAATCGGTTTTTCTGGTTTATCGTGGTAAAGCTTTAACTCAAATTGCTTTGTTTTAGAAAATGAATAAACGTGGTGCATGATTGAATCAAGGTTAGGAAACTCAACATTAGCCCCTTGTGGCACTGCCAGCACATGAGGCACAAAGGCACGTTTTTTTTGACTCATAGTATAATGACTATCAAGAGCTGTAACTTGTTTTGAACCTTTAAGCCAAACCACGGCATTTTTGAGAGGTTGATTCTGCTTATCAACTATCTGTATTTGCTGTGCCAATAAACATTGACTAAACAATAGTAGTAGCAACAGGGTTATTCTTGTCATTTTTGCTAAACCTTTTTAGGTGCTGGACTTGGTATCGCAGCGTTCACTTTGTTGAATACGTATGCAGATCTCTCGTATTAACCGGCAAGTCACTTTATGCTTTAAAGATGTATGTGAATACGTGACAACAATCCATAACCATAAGCCGCCAAGGAACAACAATGCGATTAACTGCCTTAATGTTAGCAGCCTTTTCAGGTACTTGCCTAGCACAAACCACAACCGTCAGTTCACCTGATGGGCAGATCAAAGTAACTATCTCAGATGAGCAACACACACCTAGCTACGAAATCAGCTTTGCAGGTAAACAAGTCATTGCTAACTCTTCGTTAGGCCTTGTTTTTAAACAACAACCAGCAATGAGCGAAGGTTACAAAATTAGCAGCCAAACCTCTGATTCGGTAAAAAGCAGCTGGGAGCAACCTTGGGGTGAACGCCAAACAGTAGTTGATAACCATAACGAAGTCGCTGTTACCTTTAAAAAGCCACAACCACAAGGTGGCACGTTTACAGTACGTTTTCGCGCTTTTAATGATGGTGTAGGTTTTCGATACGAATTACCAAAACAAGCTGGCTATGATGATGTAGAAATCACTAAAGAGCTTACAGAGTTTGCTATTACAGATTCATCAGATGCAACAGCTTGGTGGATCCCCGCCCGAGGTTGGAACCGTTATGAGTATGTTTATAACACTACCCCACTTCATAAAGCCGCACTTGTGCACACACCATTTACTTTAAAAAATAAAGATGGTGTGCATATCAGTATTCACGAAGCTGCCCTTGTTGATTATGCAGGCATGGTTTTAAATCAACGTCGTGATGGTACTTTCCAAGCAGATTTAACACCTTGGTCAGACGGTGTAGCAGTTAAAAAGCACGGCGCATTCAATACACCTTGGCGTACAATTCAAATTGGTGATGAAGCCGTTGATTTAATCAATTCTGATATCATCTTAAACCTAAACGAGCCGAATAAACTCGGTGATGTATCTTGGGTTAAACCGGGTAAATACGTAGGTATTTGGTGGGGTATGCACATCAATGAAAATACTTGGGGTAGCGGTAAAATTCATGGTGCAACCACTGCAAACACTAAATATTATATGGATTTCGCTGCTAAATATGGCTTTGATGGCGTGCTAGTCGAAGGCTGGAATATTGGCTGGGATGGCGACTGGTTTTATAACGGTGATGTATTTAGCTTTACTCAACCTTATGACGACTTTGATATTGAAGAGCTAACACGTTACGGCAAAGAAAAAGGCGTGCAATTAATTGGTCACCACGAAACTTCAGGTAACGTGACTAACTACCGTAACCAAATGGAAGCTGCATTTGCGTTATATGAAAAATCAAATGTAAGCCAAGTTAAAACAGGTTATGTAGCTGACGGTGGTAACATCAAGCGTATCGATGAAAATGGCATTGTCCGTAAAGAATGGCACGATGGTCAGTTCATGGTAAACGAGTACCTATACAACGTGAAACTTGCTGCTAAGCATAAGATTAGTATCAATACGCATGAGCCAGTAAAAGATACTGGCCTACGTCGTACATACCCGAACTGGATTGCTCGTGAAGGTGCTCGTGGCCAAGAGTTTAACGCATGGGGTACACCGCCGAACCCACCTGAGCACATTCCAATGCTTGCTTTCACCCGTATGCTTGCCGGCCCAATGGATTTCACACCAGGTATTTTTGATATGGGCTTTAACGGTCTAGGTGCCGATACCAATCGCCCACAAACAACTCTAGCGAAGCAATTAGCGCTATATGTTGTAATATACAGCCCAATTCAAATGGCCGCTGATTTACCACGTAATTACTTGGCCAAGCCAGATGCATTTCAGTTTATTCAGGACGTACCAACTGATTGGCAACAAAGTATTGCACTACAAGGCGAAGTTGGCGATTACGTTGTATTTGCACGTAAAGAGCGCAAGCGTGAGCAATACTCAGGTAACGACTGGTATCTAGGCGCTGTCACAGACGAAAAAGCCCGCACTTTAGAAGTGAAATTAGACTTCTTAGATAAAGGCAAAAAGTTTGAAGCGCAAATCTACCGTGACGGTGATAAAGCACAGTGGGTTAATAACCCTTACGACTTAAAAGTAGAAAAACGCATTGTTACTGCTGATGATAAGTTGACGTTAAAGCTTGCTACCAGTGGCGGCACAGCGATTCGATTTAAAGCGATGTAAGTTGCTAAAAATTATGAAAAGCGCGGCATTTGATGTCGCGCTTTTTTATTGGCATAAAAAAGCAGCCCTGTCAGGCTGCTTAAAACTTATCATTTAGGGCTTAAAGCTAGCAACTTACTCTGCTAGTAATTGATCAAATAAATCAAAAACTTTATCGAGCTCTTCTATAGTGTTGTAGTGCATACAACCAATGCGAACTACGCCGCCGGTTTCTAATACCCCTAGCTGCTTACATAAGCCTTGGGCATAGAAGTTACCATCCCACACACAAATGTGCTGCTTACCTAAAAACTCAGAAACAATACGTGGCTCAATGTCTGCAAAAGTTAGTGCAAAAGTCGGTGTACGCTCAGATAAACGATCTAAAGCATCAATACCGAACAACTTGATACGCGGATAATCAGCCAAACGCGTTAAGAAATGCTTACTTAATGCCATTTCGTGTTGTTTAGTGATAGCAAATGCAGCAGCTAATTTATCTCGGCGTGAGTGACTATCATCAAGCTCACTAATTGCAGCAATGTAGTCCACAGCAGCAATTAAGCCAGCCAATGCTTCAAAGCTTTGTGTTCCAGTTTCCCAGCGACCTGGCGCAACATCTTTTGCAGGCTCAACTTTATATGGCGTGAAACCTTCTAGGTGCTCACGTTTGCCATATACAATACCAAGGTGAGGGCCAAAGAACTTGTACGCAGAGCAGGCTAAGAAGTCGCAATCAAGTGCTTGTACATCCACAAGCTCATGAGGTGCATAATGAACGGCATCAACATATACTAGCGCACCAACAGCATGTGCAAGTTCAACGATGCGTTTAATATCATTAATTGAGCCAGTAGTGTTCGATGCATATGTCACTGCAACAAGCTTTGTTTTGTTAGATAAAAGGCTTTCCAAGTGTGCCATATCTAAGCTGCAATCAGCTTCGTTGATAAGGGCTGTTTTTACAGTAGCACCTTTATCTTCAGCAGCTTGCTGCCAAGATGATACATTTGAGAAGTGATCAGCATTGGTGACGATAATTTCATCACCTGCAGTCCAATCACGCGAGATTGCACGGCTAAAGCTAAACGTTAAGCTTGTCATGTTTGCACCAAACACGATTTGCTCTTTAGATGGCGCATTTAATAAGTCGGCTGCAGCTTGGCGAGCGTTTGCCATTAACTCTACTGTTTTGTCACTTGAGAAAAATGCACCGCCTAAGTTTGAGTTGTAGTAACCCAAATAAGCAGTCATGGCACTTAAAACTGACTGTGGCACTTGAGAGCCACCCGGGCCATCAAGGAAAATCGGTGACTGACCGGCAACTTGTTGCATAAGCGCAGGGAATTGGCGACGTAATTGCGTTAAGTTCATGATATACCCTTACGCAGTTAGTACGAAGCAATCAAGGTAACCTTCTTTGCTTGCGTCTAATTTATTCATTGGGGTTGCGTTATGCCATACTTCACGGTCATTAATAAGCGCAAACATGCCGTCCTTAATTTCCATTTTGAAACATGGCTCAGCTTGTTGGTGCTCATAAACAAGTAGCTCACCACCTTCTAGGTTTTCATGTGATACACCACATACACAAACGTGATCAAAACCATCTTGGTGAACACCTTCAGGCGCAGCAGGTGTGTCGCTGTCGATAGCAAGCATTCTAAATTGGTGAATTTCAATATTGCGGTCATCGCTAATACCTGTCATATCACGAAACTGATTAACGATTTGCTTCATGCCATCAGTCGCTAATAAGCTATCTTCTAGGTTTTCATAAGTACGCTCAACATTACCTTGAAAGGTATTAATTGAGTCATCTTGCACGAATGCTTTTGTTGGTTGTAATTTTAATTCTCCATCAACAACTTTAATTACTGAATAACGACGCTTACGAAACTCACCATCTGCGTATGGATTCGCAGGTAGGTTAGCAAAAGAAGGTTTTACTGCGTCAATATGCGCTTGGCTTACAAAACGAAGTTGTAGAAGGTTCTGGTTGTTTAATGTAGTCATTTAGATCTCGCCTTAATACGTTGAGAATATTGGCGAGGATTTTAATGCAATTGATAGGAAATTTTTGCGTTATTATGTAAACAGCAATGATTGTTTATGTAGTTTTAAGATCGAATAAACAAGTAATTTAGAAATTTTATCTAAAATAAAAAGCCCGCTTAATGCGGGCTTTTCTTGCAATTTAATTTATCTCTAATTAAACAGCTTGTTGAACGATTACTTGGTCTGCCTTTTTAGTGTATTGAGGCATACGGTGGAAGTTCAGGTAACGATATGTATCAGCTGCCGTTGCATTGATCTTATCTGCATACTCTTGGTACTCAGCAGGTGTAGGTAATTTACCTAGGATTGCTGCTACTGCAGCAAGCTCTGCTGATGCTAAGAATACGTTCGCGCCAGTACCTAGACGGTTAGGGAAGTTACGCGTAGAGGTAGAAACAACAGTTGCTTTATCAGCAACACGTGCTTGGTTACCCATACATAGTGAACACCCTGGAGTTTCGATACGTGCACCTACGCGACCAAAGATACCGTAGTAACCTTCGTCAGTAAGCTGGTCTTTATCCATCTTCGTTGGTGGTGCAACCCAAAGTTGAGTTGGGATACGACCACTGAAGCCATCTAGTAATTTACCTGCGGCACGGAAGTGACCGATGTTAGTCATACAAGAACCGATGAATACTTCGTCGATTTTCTCGCCTGTTACGTCTGAAAGAAGACGTGCATCATCAGGATCATTTGGAGCACAAAGGATTGGCTCTTTGATGTCAGCAAGATCAATTTCAAGTACATGTTTGTACTCTGCGTCAGCATCAGCTTCCATAAGCTCAGGATTAGCTAACCACTCTTGCATTGCATTGATACGACGCTCAATAGTACGCACATCACCGTAACCTTCAGAGATCATCCACTTAAGCATTACGATGTTTGACTCTAGGTATTCAGCGATAGACTCTTTAGAAAGCTTAACTGTACAACCTGCAGCTGAACGTTCAGCTGACGCATCAGAAAGTTCGAAAGCTTGCTCAACAGTTAGGTGCTCAACACCTTCGATTTCTAGCACGCGACCAGAAAATTCGTTGATTTTACCTTTCTTCTCAACAGTAAGAAGACCTTCTTTGATACCGTAGTAAGGGATAGCATGAACTAGGTCACGTAATGTGATACCTGGCTGCATTTCGCCTTTGAAACGTACTAAGATTGACTCTGGCATATCAAGAGGCATTACACCAGTTGCTGCTGCGAATGCTACCGCACCAGAACCCGCAGGGAATGAAATACCTAGAGGGAAACGAGTATGCGAGTCACCACCAGTACCTACTGTATCTGGTAATAACATACGGTTTAACCATGAGTGGATTACACCGTCACCTGGACGAAGTGATACACCGCCACGGTTCATGATGAAATCAGGAAGTGTGTGGTGAGTATTTACGTCGATTGGCTTAGGATAAGCTGATGTATGACAGAAAGACTGCATTGTTAAATCTGCAGAGAAACCTAAACACGCTAGATCTTTAAGTTCGTCACGCGTCATAGGACCTGTTGTATCTTGCGAACCAACAGTTGTCATTTTCGGCTCACAGTATTGACCAGGACGTACGCCAGGCATGTTACATGCTTTACCAACCATCTTCTGAGCTAATGTGAAGCCTTTACCAGAATCAGTTACAAGAGCTGGCTTACGGAAGATATCTTCAGCTTCCATACCTAGTGATGCACGCGCTTTATCAGTTAAACCACGACCGATGATAAGTGGAATACGACCGCCAGCACGAACTTCATCAAGAATTACGTCTGATTTAAGAGAGAAAGTAGAGATAACTTCATCTGTACCGTGACGCTTAACAACACCTTCGTATGGGAAGATATCGATTTGGTCACCCATGTTTAGCTCATCAACAGGTAGCTCAATTGGTAACGCACCAGAGTCTTCCATTGTGTTGAAGAAGATAGGAGCGATTTTACCACCTAAACATACACCACCAACGCGTTTGTTTGGTACGTGAGGAATATCATCACCCATGAACCAAAGTACAGAGTTAGTTGCAGATTTACGAGAAGAACCCGTACCAACTACATCACCAACGTATGCAAGAGGTAAACCTTTCGTTTTAAGCTCTTCTAGCTGTGCGATTGGACCAACTTCACCTGGTTTGTCAGGATTGATGCCATCACGTTCATTCTTCAGCATTGCTAAAGCATGTAGTGGAATATCAGGACGTGACCATGCATCAGGTGCAGGAGAAAGGTCATCAGTATTTGTTTCGCCAGTTACTTTGAATACTGTAACTGAGATTTTTTCAGCAACTGCAGGCTTGTTTACAAACCACTCAGCATTTGCCCAAGATTCGATTACTTGCTTAGCAAACTCGTTACCTGCTTTCGCTTTTTCTTCTACATCGTAGAAAGCATCGAACATTAATAATGTGTTTGATAAACCTTTAACAACGATTGGTGCTAGCGCTTCGTCATCTAAAAGATCAATCATAGGTGCGATGTTGTAACCACCTAACATAGTACCAAGTAGCTCAGCTGCTTTTTCTTTTGATACAAGTGGAGAGCTCGCTTCACCTTTTGCAACTGCAGCTAAGAAACCTGCTTTGATGTAAGCAGCATCATCAACACCTGGTGGTACGCGATTAACTAGAAGATCAACAATAAATTCTTCTTCGCCTGCCGGTGGATTTTTGATTAGTTCAATAAGATCAGCCGTTTGCTGAGCATCTAATGGCGCTGGTACGATACCTAACGCGGCACGTTCTTCTACGTGTTTACGATATTCTTGTAGCACAATATTGCCCTCTTGGTGACGTGAAAGTACTCGGTAGTAGTAAGCTAAATACCAATTAAGACCCAGTACTTATAGTATTCTGACGGTTAATTATAAAGCTTTTAAGTATAGATGAAAATCCATGCTGTAGTTAGAGGCTTTAATACTCACTATAAATAGCATGAATAGTACTAGAAAAAAACGCTATTCAAATGAATATTTATTAAGAATCATTCCTATCTATCAATTTCTAGGGCTTTAAAATGAAAAAACCCAGCACTAGGCTGGGTTTTAAAATTTGCGTAAAGGGTTAGATTAACGCTCTACTTTAACACGCTCAATAACAGTCACTTTCGCTTCAACACGACGGTTTTCAGCGTGAGCTTCTGGCGTATTTGCTGGGTTTTTAAGACGCTCTTCACCTAAACCAACAGTAGTAAGACGCATTGGGTCAATGCCATCTTCAATTAGTTTCTTAGCAACAGCATCAGCACGTTTTTTAGATAACCACTTGTTATAGTCAGCTTTACCTACTGACGAAGAGTGACCTTCAAGTACTACGTCTGTTCCTGGGTGCTCTTTCAAAAACGCAGCAGCAGCATCAATATCGTCTAAGTATTGTTGAGATACTTTAGATGTATTGTTAGGGAATGTGATTAGTAAAGTCTTAGACACTTCACGGTCTTCATACAATGTACAACCAGTACCATCAACAGCATCTGTCATTGGTGTATTTGCACACTGGTCATCAGCATCTGGGATATTATCTCCATCGCTATCTACTGGCTCAACAGCTACAGGAACAACAGTTGGAGCTGGCTCTACTGGCTCAGCAGGAGCGCTTTGATCACCAAATATATAGCTAAGACCTAGCTTTGCACCAACATCTGTGTAACCACGGTCAAGACCTTGATATAAAGATGTTTCAGCGTTGAATGCAAAGTTATCGGTGAAGTAATGTTGGTAACCGGCACCTACGTTAGCAAACATTAGATCTTCATCAACAGCATCAAGATTTTTTAAACCAAAAATACCGTAGAAAGGACCACCGCCAAAATGATATAAGCCATCAATACCGTAACGCTTACCACTTTCAGAGCCACTTACAGTGGTACCGGCTGTGGTTTCAGCGCTCCAGTCAAAATCCATATCAGCATATTCTAAACGAGCACTCCAATAATCGCTGAAGCGGTAACCTAATTCCAAACCCCACCCAGTTGAGTCATCTACATCTAAACCGCCAGGTGGATAGTCACGGATATTTTCCCAAGAGTTATCATAATAATCGCCAAATGCGCCTATATAAAAACCTTGTTTTTCTGCAGCGATACCTGAAGCACTTGTTGCAGCAAGCGCTAAAGCTATAGTTAGTGATTTTAGTTTCATGTTTCATTCCCTTCCATTTTAGTAACTAAAGGCAGTGTAGCCTACACTCAGTCAAGATAGGTGATGAGTAATTAATCCAAACTTAATAAACTCAAACAACTAGTAAATTTTTATAATTCCATAGCATCAACTAAATACAGCGACATAAAGCACCTTAATAATCCATGTCGGACTGGTGCAAATTACACGTCATTAAAAATAATTATATAACCTAATAATAATTCAACAAGGTGATTAAACACCATACTACAATAATTTGAACTTTGATTAGGTGATTCATATCAATATATGATGGTTATTACATCTAAAATTGGTACAAATTAAGATTAACTTGTTTCTTAGGAAAGTAAATATTGAATTTCATTCAAAAAAAGGCCGGACTAATAAAATTAGTCCGGCCCTAGTTATATATTATTAATTAAATAAGGAATTTCTACCTTAAATATAATAACTTACTTACGAAGTACTTTAACTTTTTCAACGCTCGTGATTTGAGCTTCTACGCGACGATTCTCTGCATGTGCCTCAAGTGTATACGCTTTATTTTTCAAACGCTCTTCACCATAGCCAACCGTAGAGATTCTATCTGAAGAAATGCCGTCTTTAACTAGCTCTTCAGCAACATCTTTAGCACGCTTTTCAGAAAGCATCATGTTGTAATCAGCGTCACCAACTGCTGATGCATGCCCTTCAAGTACTACTGAAGTACCTTCATTTTCTTTCATAAAGGCTGCAACATCTGCAATGTCGCTAAAGTATTGATTAGGTACTTCTGCAACGTCATGCGGGAACGTAACTAGTAAAGTTATAGTTGCCTCTTTTTCTTCATACAGAGTACAACCAGTGCTGTCGACAGCATCAGTCATCGGTGTGTTTGCACACTGATCATCTGCATCCATTACACCGTCATTATCACTGTCAGTTGGTGCAGCGACTACAGGTGCAGGCTCTACCGGAGCAGGCGCACTTTGATCGCCAAAGATATAGCTAATACCCAGTTTAGCACCAACATCTGTATAACCACGATCAAGACCTTGGTATAAAGATGTTTCAGCATTAAAAGCAAAGTTATCTGTGAAGTAGTGCTGGTAACCAGCACCTACGTTTGCGAACATTAGATCTTCGTCAACTGCATCCAGATTTTTAAGACCGAAAATACCGTAGAAAGGGCCGCCACCTAAATGGTATAGCGCATCGATACCGTAGCGCTTGCCGCTTTCTGAACCACTTACAGATGTGCCATCATTAAGCTCTGCATTCCAATCGAAGTCCATATCAGCGTACTCTAAACGAGCGCTCCAATAATCGCTAAAACGATAACCTAATTCCAGACCCCATCCAGTTGAATCATCTACATTTAATCCACCTGGCGGATAATCGCGAACATTTTCCCAAGAGTTATCATAGTAATCGCCGAATGCGCCAATATAAAAACCTTCTTTTTCGGCAGCGAAGCCTGTTGTACTAGTTGCAGCAAGTGCTAACGCAATAGTAAGTGATTTTAGTTTCATTATTTCCTTCCCATTTTCACAATAAAGCTATTGAAGCTAATGTATTTCGAGTACTTAAAACTATATAGCAGCTTAAAAACTAATTTAATGAAATTTTATAAACAGCTATATTTTATATTTACTAATACTTTACTATTAATAAAAGTAATCTATTCAGTGGCAATTTATACTAATTAAAACTTTCAAACTACCAGCATAGTAGTGTAACACCACTTAAAGCAATAATTTACTTTAAATCAATGATATCACCAGTCAATGTCCTGCTCAATCTACGAACATTTTAAAGCGATAAATAACTTTTTTCTTTCAGAGGTGTAACTATCATTTATGTGCCACAGAAAGTTTGATAGTTTTTGTCACCATCACTTGGCAACTCGTACCAACTTTGATGTTCTTTAAAGTATGTGTATGGCTCTGAAATCACTTCAAGAAAATCATTTAATAATAAGCTACTACCTGCTTTTTCAAATTCAGCTATTATGCTTTCTATATTATGATTACGCGGGATGACTGCAGGATTAACGGCTCTCATGACGCTGTAACTTTCAGCAGTTGTTCTTAGCTTCCACTTTAAAACCCACCCTTTCAACCTACAATCCACAGTAAAATCACTTACTAAAGATTCAGTGAGTGCATTAAATGTATTGGTATAATCGAGTTGATGCTGCTTCATTAAAGCAAGTAATTCTGAAACCAAAACATGATCACCTTCTTGCTGACCTGCTAACCCTAATTTCTGCTGCCACATAGCATTAAATGCATCATTAAATTTATCAGCAAAACCATTCACAACCGACGAAAGTTTTTCTACGGCACCATCTTGCTCATCAAATAAAGGAATCAAGCTTTCAGCTAAACGCGCAACATTCCAATTGGCAATATTGGGCTGATTACCAAATGAATAGCGCCCTTGGTTATCAATCGAACTGAACACCGTGTCTAGGTCAAACTGGTTCATCATCGCACATGGGCCATAATCGATAGTTTCACCACTAATCAAAGTGTTGTCGGTATTCATTACACCATGTATAAAGCCAACTCGCATCCAACTTACGACCAGCTCAACTTGTTTATCTAATACAGCAGTTAAAAACTCAATGTAGCGTTGCTCACCAGCACTGCTAATTTCAGAGAAATGACAATTAATTGCGTAATCGACCAGCTTTTCTAGCCCTTCAATATCCCCTTGCGTTGCTAAATATTGAAATGAGCCGACACGAATATGACTTTTAGCTAAACGAGTAACTACGGCGCCTGTACGAGGCGGTTGGCGATATACGGTTTCACCGGTAGCAACGACTGCTAAACAACGTGTAGTAGCAATACCTAGAGCATTAAGAGCTTCACTCATAATATATTCTCGCACCGCAGGACCAATTGCACAGCGACCATCACCACCACGAGAAAATACAGTTGCGCCAGCGCCTTTTAGCTGTAAGTCCCACAATGTGCCATCTTGATCTGCAATAGCACCAAGTAAATGTGCTCTGCCATCACCCAGACGCGGTGAAAAATGACCAAATTGATGACCTGAGTAACCAAGTGCAACTGGTGCAACGTCGTTACTTATTGTTGAACCAGTTAAGAATTTAGCTAAAAACTCGCTGTCATGATTAATCGAAAAATTATCAGCTAACTGATCATTAAACAGTAGCAATTTAGGCTCAGCTACAGCACTAGGCATATCTTCAATCGTGAGCAGTTCACTAATGTCTGTGTATCGAGGTTGCAGTTTCATAATTTTCCTTAACGCGTTGCTACACCTACGCGGTTATCACCTACACCATAGGCAACAAGCTGACTAAGTGCCTGCAGACTATAGCCACTTTGCTGTTGTAATTCATTGAAGAAGTTTTGCGCTGACTGTAGTGACTTTTTAGTTTGTAAGCCACCGTCTATCAACTCGTGGGCACGCAAGTAGGCTTCTACATCACGAGAAAGCAAGAAGGTATCTTTACCTAGCGCCCGTAAAGCGTATGGGCCAGTATTCCCGCCTAAACGTGCACCATGCTTTTTGAGATAAGCCCATAACCCAATAATATTATCACTTGGCCAGTCAGCAATAAACTGACTAAAGCTGCCATGTTTCTCCGCGACTTCATGGATCATATACGCATTTTCAGGGATTGTTTGTACTTTTTTAAAATTACGAACAATTCGTTCATCATTGGCTTTTTGCTCGAGCATATCCGGCGGCATCATTAACAATTTTTCAATGCTAAAATCCCAAAACACTTCGCAAAAACCAGCCCATTTATTGTTAATAACTGACCAATAAAAACCACTTTGAAAGATTTTACGAGTAAACTCTTCTAACCATAAATCATCATGCATTTTGGCAATATCAGTATCATCGAGCGGGTTTGATAGCAGTGCACGCAGCATGTCTTCGCTACCCTTTCGAGATACGGCTCGCTGATAAATATCGTTAAATTTTTCCATCATTTTTCCAATTTATTTGGTTAACGCTAAGTGTACGTAAAAACACGGTTATACGTAACCATGTTGCAAAATTGGTCACTAAAAAACAAACTCATCAGCTTGACACCTAGATGGCTAAAATGCTTTAATCGCCGCCAATACCCTATTTAACTATGTTGGCTTTTACCTTAAAAGCGAGCATAAAGGGCTGGAAGAGGTGCGTTATTCAGGTAACGTATGGGAAGAGCACAGACTCTGTTGATCATACGTGAGGGGAATTAACGCCGAGAAGTAACACCGTTTGTGAGGTGCTTATTTCGGGCGACTGGGCTGAATCCCAGCGACTGTCACCAACAATAGCAAAGCGCTATTGATTAGTTTGGTGGAGAGCTTCTGGTCTTAGTATAATAAGGCCGTCGCGTCTTTATTATTTTAAGCCCATTCGCTCTTCGAATTATACCTTGTTCGAATGACGACATGCGGCCCCATTCAAATGTTCCCGCATATACTCTTCGAATACCTTATAAGTTCGTGAGAGATGATCAACAATTTTGATTTAAATGACTATCCATTATGGACAGCGCTTGTCACGCCATTTTCTGAATCTGGCGAGGTCGATTACACGGCCCTAGAGCAACTGGTCACTGAACAGCAAGCCGCAAATAACGGCATTTTATTGCTTGGCAGTACCGGTGAAGGACTAGCGCTTTCACTTAAAGAACAACAAGCCATTGTCGAGCATGTTTGCCAATTGGCACCGAGTGTGCCACTGATGATCGCTGTGGGTGGCATGAACCTAAAGCAGCAAATTGCATGGGTTGAATACTGCAATCAGCTGCCAATTCATGGCTACCTGTTAGGCTCACCTCTGTATGCAAAACCTGGTGTTGTGGGTCAAACACATTGGTTTGAAAGCCTACTTAACGCTAGTCATCACCCTTGTATGTTGTATAACGTACCAGGGCGCAGCGCAGTTGAAATTTCACCACAGGTAATTAAAAACCTTGCCGACCACAAAAACCTTTGGGCTTTAAAAGAAGCCAGCGGCGATATTAGCAAGTTTGAAGGCTTTAGAACGGCATCGCCAAAACTTGCCATTTTCAGTGGCGATGATGCACTTATGCCGTATTTTGCTCAAGCCGGTGCAAAAGGTTTAGTTTCGGTTGCCGCTAATGCTTGGCCAAGCCAAACCCATGAGTTTGTTAAACGCTGTTTAAGTGGTCAATACCCAAATCTATTCACTGATTGGTCGCAAGCAATTCAAAGTCTATTTGCTGTAGCAAACCCAATCCCCGTAAAAGTACTGATGCACCTGCAAGGTAAAATAAATACCCCGCATTTACGTCCGCCACTTACGCATTTAGAGCTTGAGCAAACAGACGGCATCACCCACGCAAATAACACTATTTTATCTTGGAACTAAAAACAGGTTTTATCATGAGCTGGTTAGAATTATTAAACAACTTAGAATCAGGCGCAGTTCGCGCAGCAACACAAGACGAGAACGGCAACTGGCATGCTAATATTGAAGTTAAACAAGGCATTTTAGAAGCATTTAAAAATGGCACTAACACCGAGTTCCCAGGTGGTTTTGTTGATAAGCACAACTTAGCACCACAAGGCTTTTCTGCAGATGCTGGTGTGCGTATGGTACCAGGTGGTAGCAGTGTTCGTCGTGGTGCACACGTTGCTAAAGGCACTATTATTATGCCACCAGCGTATGTAAATATTGGCGCGTTCATCGACGAAGGTACTATGGTCGACAGCCACGCATTAGTGGGTTCATGTGCACAAGTGGGTAAAAATGTTCACCTAAGTGCAGCAGTACAATTAGGTGGCGTGCTTGAGCCTATTGGTGCAAGCCCAGTGGTTATTGAGGATGATGCATTCATCGGCGCAGGCTGCGTAATTGTTGAAGGTGTAGTTGTGAAAAGAGGCGCGGTACTTGCGCCGGGTGTGCGTTTATCTGCAACCATTCCAGTCTACGACTGTATTAATGAGCGCCAGCTAAACAAAGGTGAAGCAATCCCAGAAAACGCGATTGTGATCCCAGGTTCTCGTCCTGCTTCAAACGCATGGGCTCGTGAGCAAGGCCTAAGCATGTCTTGTGCATTGATCGTGAAATACCGAGATGAACAAAGCGATGCATCATTACTGTTAGAAGAGGTTTTACGTTAATGAGCTTTATGAGCACGCCCATCAAGCAAGCAGTTGAACAAGTAGCAACGCACCTTGATACGCCATTTTTTATCTATGATTTAGATAAATTAACTGCACATTTAAATCAACTGACGGCGCAAACCGATGTGAAACTTTGGTACGCAGTCAAGGCCAACCCGCTGTCTCGCATTATTCAATGTTTAGACAGCGCAGGGTTTAATTTTGATGTTGCAAGTAAAGGTGAACTTGAGCAAGTACTTGCTCAAGGCATCGATAGCGAGCGCGTGCTCAATACTGGGCCTGCAAAGAGCCCTAAACAAATTTCACATTTTATTGCTCGCGGTGTACGTACTTTTGTGGCAGAGAGCATTAACCAAGTTCGCTGGTTAAACGAACAAGCAACAAAAGCAAATTGCCAGCTGCAAGTATTATTGCGTGTACAACTACGTTGGCCAGACAGTGAAAAGAACCCACTTGGCGGCGATAGTCTCACCCCCTTTGGTTTGGGCTGTGATGAATGGCAAGCACTAACAGTAAGTAATTACCCAGCACTTAACTTTGATGGTCTGCATATTTTCCAATGGGGCAACATGCTCAGCACCGATAAACTCGCTGAGCTATGGCGTGCCATGATTGAGCCATTACAACGACTCGCTAACTCATTAAATATTAACCTTAATGTTCTCGATTTGGGTGGTGGCCTAGGCATTCCTTATACTCAAGATGCTAACCGACTTGATTGGTCTGCACTTATCGAGACTCTGGCGAGCATTAAAGCGGATGCCGGTGTCAATGAGCTTTGGATGGAACTTGGTCGCTATGCAGTGGGCGAATGTGGTCATTACGTAACGCCGATTGTTGAGCGTAAAGAAAATTACAATCAACAGCAGGTGATTTTATCAGGCGGTATTAACCATTTACTTCGCCCAGCTGTGACAAGCCAAGATTTTCCTGCGGCGTTACTACGCGAATCGACGGCTGAGCCTGCAGCAATGACGTTATACGGCCCACTTTGCACCGCGCTTGATTGCTTAGGTGAGCACCTCTTAGCTAGCGATTTAAATGAGCAAGACTGGTTGGTATTCAGCCAGTGTGGTGCATACGGCTTTACCGAAAGTATGCCGTACTTTTTATGCCACGAATTAGCGGCTGAATACATCCTTGAACAAGGCAGTATTGAGTGCATCCGTAGCGTTGAAGATGCTAGCTATTATTTAAGGTAATCGCCATGAGTAAAGAACTAATCAGCCAAGAGAATATTGTGGTTGGCGAGATTGCCAACGGCCTTCCACTGACAATCCCTGTGTATCGCTTAAAAGGCGATGGCACAGGACCAAGCGTGTATATACAAGCTAATATGCATGGCGCAGAAGTACAAGGTAATGCAGTAATTTATCAGTTACTTGAACAGCTAAAATCTCTAAAGCTACGTGGCGACATTACTCTTGTGCCTTATGCCAACCCAATTGGTTGTAACCAAAAATCAGGTGAGTTTACTCTGGGTCGCTTCGATCCAATTACTGGTACCAACTGGAACCGCATGTACCGCTTTAACAAAGCATTACCCTCACAGATTGCTGAACTGCACAAAGGCAGTGATGATGCGACTCTTAAAGCTGCATTCAAAGAGGCACTCGTTACTGACATCGACAGCCAACTAACCGGTCCTGACTACAGCTTAACAACAGGTAAGCGCATTGCTCTGAACCTGCAAAAGCTTGCGCATCAGGCGGATATTGTTTTAGACCTACACACAGGACCTATCTCAAGTCAGCACCTCTATTGCCCAGAATATGCCAAAGACAGCGCAAGCTATTTCAACATTGAACATATCTTATTGATCCCAAGTGACTTTGATGGAGCGATGGATGAAGCGAGCTTCTGTCCTTGGTGGTCGCTTTCTGAAGAACTTGCCAAACAAGGCCGTGAATTTGCAGTTCAAGTTGAAGCATTTACCGTTGAATTAGGTAGCCAAGAAAAAATCGATTTAAGTGCAGCCCTTGAAGATGCAAATAGTATTTTAAGTTACCTCACTCACAAAGAGGTATTTGTGGATGCTGCTTATAAACCAAAAGCGATAACACGCTATGCCTGTATGCTTGAAGATTATGTTGCTTACTATGCGCCTATGGGTGGCATGGTGGAATATCTTGCCCCGCTTGGAGGCCATGTAAAAGCAGGCGAGCCTATAGCCCACATTTTACGAATGGAGCGCTACCTTTCTGAGCAACCCCTTCAAACATTAAGTTTTGATAAAGACGCCATCGCTATTTTGCATTTTGCTTCAGCAAGCGTGAATCAAGGTACTGAACTTTATAAGTTTTTTACAAACATATTTGAGCTATAAGCTCACACCTTCTCATTGCGTGAGAGTCGACGGCTTATGCCCTTAGGCCGTTACAGTAGAGCTCCAAGCTTAGCTTGGGGCTCTCTATTTACCCAAAATTTCAACAATTCAGTACAAGTTCACGGTTACTTATGTAAAAATCGTTATAATTATACCTACTTACAAGTCTACTGAAAGGGAACTGCAATGGGATGGCGCATTTGGCTGGCAGCCGCTGGCTTATTTTCTGTACCTGTATTCGCTCAAACTGAACAACCACAAACTAACGAACAAGATGACGCGCTAGAACTCGTAAAGCAGTGTATTTTGAACGAAGCTATTGGCGGTGACGGTAAACAAACACTCGAAGAACTTCGTAAAAAGTGCTCTGACTTAGACGAGAGCAAAAAGCTCACGGCTTTAGACAAACGCAAAGCTCGTGAAGAAGTGAGCAAGAAAAACCGTAATGTAATCACTCCACATAAGCGTAACTACATTTTACCGCTCTCTTACGTGTCTAACCCTAATGAGCGCCCTTTTGATGGTTTAAAAGACCTTGCTGAAGAGGTCGATGGCGAACCACTCGATAACCTTGAAGTGAAATACCAACTATCAATTAAAGTACCTATCTTCGAAGGCTTCTCAGATAAAGACCAAGGTATCTTTTTTGCTTTTACATTGCAGTCGTTTTGGCAGTTTTATAACAAAGATATTTCATCACCATTTCGTGAAACCAATTACGAACCGGAGATATTCTGGATGAACTATCTTGATCCTGAGCATGTACTGTGGGGTGATGAAATGGCAATCGCAATTGGTGCCTCGCATCAATCTAATGGTCGAAGCCAACCTAATTCACGCTCGTGGAACCGTATCTATGCTGATTTCTTATGGGAAAAAGATGGCTTTGTATTTAGCTTTAAGCCGTGGTATCGCATTCCTGAAGATAAAAAAGATGATGAGCTAAAAGCACGTGGCGATGATAATCCAGATATCTACAAATACATGGGTTATTTTGAATTCTCAGGTGCATACCGTTACAACGAGCATGAATTCAGCTTTATGACGCGTAATAACTTAAACTCAGATAACCGTGGTGCAATCCAGTTAGATTGGTCTTTTCCTCTTTGGGGCAGGTTACGTGGTTACGCACAATACTTTAATGGCTATGGCGAGAGCTTGATTGACTACAATGCTGATATTGAACGCTTTGGTGTCGGTATTCTGTTAACTGACTTGCTTTAACTGTAATAAAGAGCGAGCTTTAGTTAGCTCGCTCTAAATAGTCGTTATTTTTTAACGATGAAGTGGCCTTCAAATTCAGCAACTAACACATCACCATCATATACATTCACTGGCACATGGTAGCTTGCTTTACCATTAGACTCTAAATCCGCTAACTTACCTTTACAACCAGCCAATTCAACGCTCCCGCGAGGGTCGTTATTCAGTGGCTTAAGGTATTTAATATTAGCATCAGCTAACACGATATTTCCTTCAAGGCCTGCTTCTTTCAGCGCAAGGTAAGTTGCTCCCCACCCTGTTAGCGTTGCTAAACTATAAATAGAACCAGCAAACATTGTATTATGAAGGTTTAAGTTCGCATCTAAATCAGCACGAGTAGTAAACTGCCAATCAGTATAGCTTTCAACTTTAATCCCCATCGCATCACTGATTGGAATCGACTCACGCCAAGTATTTTGTAGTACTTGTGTCCAGTTTGGATGACGAAACCAACCCGGTTCAGACGGTTTTTGTTTTACCATTTTCCAGTGCTGCACATCGTCATACGCGAGATGCGCTTTTTCTTTTACTTCGTAGCCATGACGCTTGTAGAAATCAAGCGCGCGTTCACGAGCAAACAATACCAATTCATCGGCATCTTGAGTCCATGCTATTTTTTCTAATTCATGTAATAAACGACTACCGATATGCTGGTTACGGTTACCTTCAGCCACCGCCATATAGCGAACTTGCGCTTGCTGATGATTATTAAAATGTAGGCGAGCTACACCTAAAACTTCGCCGTCATTATTTTTGATAAAGCGGTGCTCTGCGTCTTGCTCCAAGTCATCTTGCTCAGAACCACGCGGCTCGCCCCAAGGCGCTCTTAAAACCTGCCAACGTAGTGAATAATACGCTTGCCAATCTTCGCTGCTTTGTGGGGTGGTCACTTTAAACATAAAAACTCCTGTGATAATTCAGCCACTGTCTGTTGTTTTTCTCACGTGGCCTTTGGAATGCGAATTACGATACGCGATCTTCTAACAAGTTGGAATAATACTTTGGTGACCCAGTCTAAATTATTATTCCAAGCTGTAAAAACTAATGCACAATTGCACTTTATGCCTACTGGTCTATGCTGAAATAATTGTCTTATTTTTATAAATAAATAGCTAAAGGCCCGAAATATGGAACATTTTATTGAACCCAGTGGCGCAGTAAAACATTGTTTTATTGAGGACTGCCACCGATTAGGGCAACTCATCTATTGGCATAAGCAAGGCAATTACAGTATTCAAGTTAGACAACTTAACCAATTACGCTGGTTACTGATCAACGAAACTCTACAATCCGTCATTGAGAAACGTCGCCCTGCGAGGTTGCTTTTTCCTCATTTACAATACCTTGCAAAGCTTTGGCAAGACTTAGAAGAGCCTAAAAAAATTTTAGAATTAGGGTTAGGTGGCGGTGCTATTCGTAACTACTTACAGCACACCTACCCCGACAGCCAGCTGACATCAGTTGATAAAAATCCCGACATAATCCACTGCTATAAACGCTACTTTGGTGGCGATCATGCCAATAATCTACACTGTTTTGATGCGCAACAAGTTTTAGAGCAAAATAACAAATACAATTGGATTATCTTAGATTTATTCAGTGAAGTAGACGCACCGCTATTTTTATATAAGCACCAGTTTTACACTAAATTAAGAGCTGCAATGGCAAAAGGTGGTTTATTGTTTATTAATTTTTTATCTAATCACCCATCGCAACTAAAGCAACTTGAGCACCTACTGATCACCGAGTTTGGTAAGCGCCCAAGTATTGTGAAAATCCCAGACTATGTGAACCACATAGTGATGATCAAAAAGTAAAAATACTTATACCAACCCGCTTAATTAAGTAGTCTATTTTGAGGCAATAAAACCTCGTTGATAACAAGGCAAAAATTTCGTTATTTAGTTGTTCTAAATGAGAAATTTTTAACGCAGTTAGCGACAGGTTTAATCCCTCAAAATGATTAAGTATTATTGCGAGTTGGTATTACACAGCTAAATTAAAAGTAACTGGACCATCGTTGCATAAGCTTACTTGCATATCAGCACCAAAACGCCCAGCAGCGACTGTTAGGCCCGATTTTTTAGCTTCAGCGATAAAATACTCATAGAGCGTATTTGCTTGTTCAGGTGTGCCAGCACTTGAGAAGCTCGGACGCATGCCCTTTTTAGTGTCAGCTGCTAACGTAAACTGCGAAACCACTAATAGCTCACCCTTAATATCCTTCAAACTTAAATTCATCTTTCCTTGTTCGTCGGTAAAAATGCGGTAATTACTGACTTTATGTAAAAGCTTCTGAGCGCTTTGCTCGGTGTCTTGTTTTTCAACACCTAATAACAACAAAATACCTTGTGAAATTTCACCCACTACCTCGCCTGCCACTTCTACTTTTGCCTGTTTTACTCTTTGAATTAAGCCTTGCATTGATCCCTCGATAACTTGATATACATTAAATCTGCGGCACGTCGCATTGCCGCCAAATATACCTGATTATCGCTGCTGTGCCCAATGCCATCTAAAATCAATAATTGTGCATTTAACTGTTCAGCAAGCTGCTGTACCGCACTATATCGACAGATCAAATCGGCGCGGCCATGAATAAACCAAATAGGTAAATGAGTAAGTAAATGTGCATTTTCTGAGATAAAGGCCTCTTCGATAAAGCAGTGATTACGAAAATAATGCACCATTAACCTTGCTTGATTTAACCCTACATGGGGCTCTTGTAAACCCCAGTTTGTTAATGGCTCACCATGGCACAGCACCTGTTCCCAATGACACCATAGTTTGGCAAATTTACTTGCTTTTATTTGATCGTCACTGTTTAACTGTTGCTGATAAAAATCGAGTAAGGCATGCCAATCGGAGTAATTGTGCGCAAACTCATTGAAGCACTCTGGATAAAAATGCGCGCCGGCTCCATTTTTTGTATAGAGCCATTCAAAGTCGCTATTACAAGCTAGAAAGCTGGCCCGTAAAATAAGTCCTGCAATATGTTCCCGATGATTTATTGCGTATACAAGTGCCAACGTGGCGCCCCAAGATTCGCCACAAACAAGCCACTTATCAATACCTAACTGGTTGCGTAACAACTCAAGGTCTGCGACTAATTCGGAAGTGGTATTTTTAGATATATCATGAGGTGTAGAATGACCACAGCCACGCTGGCTGAACATGATCACTCGAAAACGTTCTAAGTCGAAAAAGCGGCAATTTTCTGGGCACAGCCCCGCGCCAGGACCGCCATGACATAACACCACTGCAATTCCCGTAGACGCACCATATTCTTGAACATGGATTTGATGACCATCACCAACACTCAAATGATAGTCACGGTTAGCAACATAATGTGGATGTAACTGCACCTCGCTCTCCTTAGGTGCAGTATATTTAAACCTCTATATCAGGCGTGTCCTCAATATTCTCAGGGCTGATACATACAGTAAATTCTGCACCGAGTAATACGACAATCCACGACAAATACACCCATACAAACAGAATAGGTATTGTTGCCAACGCCCCATAAATAACCTCGTACGATGGGAAGTGACTGATGTACAAAGCAAAGCCTTTTTTTGTCAGCTCAAACAACATAGCTGCAAACAAAGCGCCCGGAATTGCCGCTCTAAATGGAACTCGTGTGTTAGGAACTAAAGTATAGAGCATAATGAAGCCAATCATTGAAATTATGTAAGGTAATAATTTCAATAAAAAGCCGCTAAACCCGGGAATCCCCTGATCAGCAAATGACACTAAAGAGACAATGTATGAGGTCACACCAATACTTGCACCTAGTAGTACAGGGCCTAAACTGAGCACCATCCAGTATACGGCAAACGAAATCATCATTGGGCGTTTTTTCTTAATACGCCAAATTCGGTTTAATGTAGCATCAACATTCCGGATAAGTAGTAAGGAAACCGCTGCTAAAAAGCCCACACCGACAGCAGTCATTTTATTAGCATTACCTGCAAAAGCACTGATATGCTCTTTAATTACATCTGTAGAGGTCGGCACAAGATTAGTAAACAAAAAGTTTTCTATGGTCACCAATGTGCTTTCGAACCCAGGAAAAGCAGAAAAGATTGCCACACCGACAGCCACTAAAGGTACGATTGATAACAGGGTTACATAAGCCAAATAACCAGCATTTACAGTTATTTGATCGTCAATACAACGATTAAGATACTGCATCCACCAAGTAGGTTGTTGCTTCAAGAAAATGCTTATTTGCAGCTTATAACGACTGAGCTTCTCATCCATAGAATCTAATTTCTGCTAAAATGTTTTGATAATCATAGCAATCCACCACATAATTTGAAATGACAGGTACCTAAAAAGGATTCTCAATGAAAAAACTGACACTTTTAAGTGCACCACTATTTGCAGTAACAATGGCATTAACAGGCTGTCAGTCAGCTTATTACTCAGCCATGGAGTCTGTCGGTGTGCATAAGCGCGACATTTTAGTTGATCGCGTAGAAGAAACAAAAGAGGCGCAGCAAGAATCGCAAGAAGAGTTTCAATCAGCATTAGATAGATTAACCACACTAATCAACTTTGAAGGTGGTGAACTACAAGATGCCTACAATCAACTTAATGATGACTACGAGTCGAGCTTAGCGGCAGCGAATGATGTAACAAGTAATATCAATAAAGTAGAAGATGTAGCTGAAGCCCTATTTGATGAATGGGCCGATGAGCTAGAGCAATACAAAAGCGCCTCACTAAAACGTGAAAGCAGCAAAAAGCTCAATGCAACTAAGCGCCAATTTGATCAACTACTTCGCTCAATGCGCAGTGCAGAAAGCAAAATGGAGCCGGTATTATCATCACTACATGATAATGTTCTGTATTTAAAACATAACCTCAATGCGCAGGCTGTTACTGCAATCAAAGGTGAGTTCACAAGCCTAAAACGCGATATAAAAGTGTTAATGGACGACATGAACAAATCAATTGAAGACTCTAATAAGTTCATTGAGCAAATGAATAAAGCGGGCTAACCAACTCAAGCTATTAGTAAAAAAGCCTACTTAAACGTAGGCTTTTTTGTGTAACCTCTTGTTACTTTTTAATGATTTATCTTAAATTTTATTTTGCTAAACTCACGGCAAAGAATAAAAAGTAAGCATGGTATGCATTTAAAAACTCTCTCAACACTTATTGCAGCAGCACTCTTGAGTGCATGCAGTAATTCAAACACTGTTAATGTTATTGCCGGTGAAGGCACCATCACTCCATTAAAAACCGAGGGTGAGTACGAAGGTCGCTACCACAACCTTTATCCTGGTGATAAAGAATACCCAACAACCTGCACTGACAATTGCTATGAAGCGTCAGAACTACTCGTGTGCGACGACAGCAACTCACAATGCCAATATCAAGCACAGCAAAATGTACCTGCAATCAACTCAGGCTTTAAGGTTCGTTGGTTAGGCCATGCTAGCTTTTATATTCAGTCACCCAATGGTGAACAGCTGTTGTTTGACCCTGTTAAGGATCAGTTTGATTCACCCGTAGACTTAGCCTTTAAGCTAGCAGGGGGCATCTATCGCAAACCCGGTTTTTGGCCATCAAAAGTACAACTTAATGGCTTAGATGCGGTAATGTACTCACATATTCACTATGACCATTTTAACAAAGCGGATATAGAAGAAATTGGCAATGCTCCGCGCTATTTAGTGCCATTAGGGTTTGCAGATAACTTCCCGACGGGTGGCTTTAATATTTCAGAAATGGCATGGTACGCAAGTACACAAATTAATGACTTAACTGTTAATGCGGTGCCAGCGCACCATTTTAGTAGCCGTATTATGGTGCCTTTCATTTACGACGACCACAACAAAGATCTCTGGAATGGCTGGTTACTAGAACAAAATGGTAAAACCTTATTTTTTGCTGGCGATACCGGTTACTCAAAACATTTTCAAGATATTAACCAAAAATATGGCGAGATTGATGTGTGTTTGCTGCCGATAGCTTCCTATTACCATGAAGAAAATGGCAAATGGTATCGTTATGTTCACACAACGCCAGAAGATGCATTAAACGCGGCAGAGGAACTAAGCTGTAAAGTGATGATCCCATGGGGTTATGGCAACTCAAGCTGGCAAATGGGTGATCACTCGAGTCACTCTGCGTTATTGAGATTACTACATATGCAAAAGCAGATGAACAGCCAAGTTCCTCTTTACATATTAAATGAAGGCGAGCAAGTGTCACTGTAGCGACACCTGCAAGCATTACATCGTATGTTTGAGCAATGAGTCACGTAAAGCTAGCATAAGTTTATGCGCGCTTCCTGCAGACATGGCTAATGGGTTAAATTCGCTGGTCCCTGAATATTTAAGATTAATAGGGCTTACTTGTTTAGTGTAAGGAATATAACCCATAGACCAATTTTCAAATTCCCTTTCATAAATTTCACAATAATTCAGCATGATAATATTACGATGACGCTTGTCATTAAGAATACGATGATAAGTCTCATTCACTGCTTTTCGTGACCCTTCGAGGCATTGCATAAAATGAGAACTATTAAAACAAAGTAGCCCTGTTACATTACATTTAGCATTATTCTGTTTAGCTTTCTCTAGAATATTTTCGATGTCATTAGGTCCAAATCCATCGCTAATTTCACTTGTGTAAATCAGTCTAACTAAATACATCTTACTCTCCTGCAAGGTAGATTTAGAAAAGATAGTACAAGTGGGGGGGTTAGTAAAAAGTTGCGAGTTGCTCAATAAACTAATTAACTAGGTTAGAAATACAAAAAATAAGCAAAGCTATAGCTCTAATAGCAATGTTGGAACAATTCACTCCTAGTGAATGAGCTTAGGCTAAATTCCAGTGGCATTAGCTTTGTTATGGAAGTATTTTCCTAAAATTCCTGTCGGTAGCAATAAAACATTAATCACTGTGGTACGAAATATTACGCCAACAAGAAAAGTAATATCAAGGTCAGGATTACCATCCCACTCAGGTTGGGACATTAGTTGCGACACATAGTGTAAGTCACTTGCGATCTGACGGCTGACGGCTGACGGCTGACGGCTGACGGCTGACGGCTGACGGCTGACGGCTGACGGCTAATCATACAACAAAAAACCGCCGTATTTTTCAATACGGCGGTTTTAATTTTGAAAAACTAAAAGACCTTATTAGTCTTTAGCTGCACGACTCGCACGTTTACGCTCACTTTCAGTTAAGTGACGTTTACGAATACGGATGCTCTGAGGTGTAACTTCCACTAACTCATCATCATCGATGAATTCAATCGCTTGTTCAAGCGTATAGTTAAGTGGTGGTGTTAACGTTTGTGCTTCATCTGTACCAGATGCACGAACGTTAGTAAGTTGCTTACCTTTAAGTGCGTTTACTGTTAGGTCGTTATCACGGCTGTGGATACCGATAACCATACCTTCGTAAACTTCAACACCGTGACCGATGAATAACTTACCGCGGTCTTGTAAGTTGAATAATGCGTTAGTAAGTGCTTTACCTGTTGCGTTTGCAATCATTACACCATTCTTACGCGCACCGATAGTACCGCCTTTATGTGGACCGTAGTGATCGAATGTGTGGTAAAGAAGACCAGAACCAGACGTTAATGTCATGAATTCAGTTTGGAAACCAATTAAGCCACGGCTTGGGATCATAAAGTCCATACGTACACGGCCTTTACCATCTGGAGACATGTCTGTTAGTTCACCCTTACGAAGACCAATTTGTTCCATGATAGAACCTTGGTGCTCTTCTTGACAGTCGATTGTAAGTGTTTCGTATGGCTCTTCTTTTTGACCATCAACTTCACGAAGGATTACTTGTGGACGAGAAACCGCAAGCTCGTAACCTTCACGACGCATGTTCTCGATTAAGATACCTAAGTGTAACTCACCACGACCAGAAACACGGAAGCTATCTGGATTGTCAGTTTCTTCAACACGTAGTGCTACGTTGTGTACAAGCTCAGCTTGTAAACGCTCAAGGATGTTACGTGAAGTTACGAATTTACCTTCTTTACCAGCAAATGGTGATGTGTTTACAGAGAACGTCATTGTTACTGTAGGCTCATCAACGCTTAGCGGTGGTAATGCTTCAACGGTATTTACATCACAGATAGTGTCTGAGATTTTCAGCTCACCAAGACCTGTGATAGCAATGATGTCACCCGCGCCTGCAGATTCTGCTTCATGACGCTCAAGGCCTAAGTAGCTCATTACTTGGCCAACTTTACCGTTACGCTTAGTACCGTCTGCACTAACAATTGTTACTTGTTGGTTAGGACGAACAGTACCACGCTTGATACGACCTACACCGATAACACCGATGTATGAGTTGTAGTCAAGCTGAGAAATTTGCATTTGGAAAGCACCTTCAGGATCTGCATCCGGTGGAGATACTTCGTCAACGATCATCTTGAACATTGGTTCCATGTTATCTGATGGCTCGTCTAAATCCATTGTTGCCCAGCCGTTGATCGCTGATGCATAGATGACTTTAAAGTCTAACTGTTCATCAGTTGCACCTAGGTTATCGAATAAATCGAAAACTTGGTCCATAACCCAGTCAGGACGTGCACCTGGTTTGTCGATTTTGTTGATAACAACAATCGGCGTTAAACCTTGTGCGAATGCTTTTTGCGTTACGAAACGCGTTTGCGGCATTGGACCTTCTTGAGCATCAACAAGTAGTAATACTGAGTCAGCCATCGAAAGTACGCGCTCTACTTCACCACCGAAGTCGGCGTGTCCTGGGGTGTCTACGATATTGATATGGTAGTCGTTCCAAGAAATAGCTGTGTTCTTAGCTAAAATGGTAATACCACGCTCTTTCTCAATGTCGTTTGAGTCCATTACGCGCTCTTCGTTACCGCCGCGCGTTTCTAATGTGCCTGATTGCTCAAGCAGTTTATCAACCAAAGTTGTTTTACCGTGGTCAACGTGGGCGATAATCGCTATATTTCTTAACTTTTCGATGCTCATATTTTTTCTCAGAGAAATTGAATCTCATTGATCCTGCAAGATCTACGCAGTCACCTGCGTTTTCACCAGATGTCCCAGCATAGGATTTAAAAGGGCGCATATTATCCCTTAATAATGGCATGGATGAAAGTTTATCCAATATAAATTTATAAACTTTCTTCAGGCTTTTTATAAGTATCTGTTTTATAAATGACAAATTTATGAAAATTAAAGTGAATCTGAACGCAAAACTGGCGAAAATTTAGTTTTTGAACCATATTTTGGCACTAAATCGTGTTCGTAGCAGAAAAATTGGCACGCGCAATAATTGTGCAAAAATAAGGTTGCACTTTTTATGCACCACAATGAACTTTTTGTGCACCAACTTGGTGCTTGAAGAGTTAACAAAACTGAGCCGTGTTTATTTTTATAAGCCTAAACAATGTGTTAAAAACATGGCACGAAACCAGCTTACAATAGCGAAAAGCAATAATGCAGCAAAAATAAAACCCAACAATTGGAGGACACATGTCACAATCGGTTTTAGATTTTATCAAAGAAAATGACGTTAAGTTCATTGATTTACGCTTTACTGATACCAAAGGTAAAGAACAGCATGTTTCTATTCCTCATCACCAAATTGATGAAGATTTCTTCGAAGACGGCAAAATGTTTGACGGTTCTTCAATTGCTGGTTGGAAAGGTATCAATGAATCAGACATGGTACTTATGCCTGTGCCTGAGTCTGCAAAAATGGACCCGTTTTCTGAAGAAGCTACACTAATCATACGTTGTGACGTAGTTGAGCCTTCAACACTTCAAGGTTACGAGCGTGACCCGCGCTCTGTTGCAAAACGCGCTGAAGAATACATGCGTTCTACAGGTATTGCTGACACTGTGTTATTCGGCCCTGAACCAGAATTCTTCCTATTTGACGATGTTAAGTACAAATCAGACATGTCTGGTTCTATGTATAAAATCGATTCTGTAGAAGCAGCTTGGAACTCAGATAAAGATTACGAAGGTGGCAACATGGGTCACCGTCCAGGTGTTAAAGGCGGTTACTTCCCGTGTTCACCTGTTGATTCATCACAAGACTGGCGTTCAGCAACTTGTTTAGTTCTTGAAGAACTTGGTCAAGTTGTAGAAGCTCACCACCATGAAGTAGCAACTGCAGGTCAAAATGAAATCGCAACGCGCTTCAATACAATGGTATTAAAAGCTGACGAAATCCAAGAGATGAAATATGTTATCCATAACATGGCTCACTTATATGGTAAAACAGCGACTTTCATGCCTAAGCCAATTGTAGGTGATAACGGTTCAGGTATGCACTGTCACCAATCTTTAGGTAAAGATGGTGTAAACATCTTCGCTGGTGACAAATACGCTGGCCTTTCTGAAGAAGCTCTTTACTACATCGGTGGTATCATCAAGCACGCTAAAGCAATCAACGCATTTGCTAACGCGTCTACTAACTCATACAAGCGCCTAGTTCCAGGCTTCGAAGCACCAGTAATGCTTGCATACTCTGCACGTAACCGTTCTGCTTCAATCCGTATTCCAGTGGTACCGTCTGCAAAAGCACGTCGTATCGAAATTCGTTTCCCTGATCCAACAGCAAACCCATACTTAGCATTCTCAGCAATGCTTATGGCGGGCCTTGACGGTATCAAAAACAAGATCCACCCTGGCGATGCAATGGACAAAGACTTGTACGATCTACCTGCTGAAGAAGCTGCTGAGATCCCACAAGTTGCATCTTCTTTATCTGAAGCACTTGCATCACTAGACGCTGACCGTGAGTTCTTAACTCAAGGTGGTGTGTTCACTGATGACCTAATCGATGCTTACATTGCTCTTAAGAGCCAAGAAGTTGAAAAGCTTAACATGACAACTCACCCAGTTGAGTTCGAAATGTACTACAGCGTTTAATTTAACGCTGTATCAGAATTATCTGAAAGATAATAAATGTGTGTTCTCAAGCCCGCTTTGCGGGCTTTTTTAATGGTAATTGAGCGGGTTCTACTCTACAGTTTTATTTAAATAAAAAATGCAGGGTTGCAGGGTGAAAAGCACAACTTTATTAGTATTATTGCTGATTTTTATAAGCTTTTTTGGCTATAGCGCAGCGCAAAAAGTATATTCTTGGAAAGATAAGAACGGCGTTTTAGTATTTTCTGATACACCGCGACCTGGTGCTATCGAAGTAAAAATAAATACCCAAAATTTGACTATGCCAGCTACCGATACCAGTATACTTGATAGGGGCGCGCCAAACACCACACCTATTAAATTTAAAGTCAGTATTTCATCTCCTAAAAACGAAGCCACTGTTCGCGAAAATACCGGCTCAGTATACGTTACTGCGCGAATTAGCCCACGCTTTGAAACAGGGTTTAAAGTACAGCTTTTACTTGACGGTACGCCCCATAGTGAACCTAGTAATAGTACGACCTTTGCACTAAGAGAGGTCAACCGCGGTGAACACACATTACAAGCAAAACTTTATGATGCTAATAATAAACTCGTTTCGGTTAGCCCAATCAGCACCTTTTTCATGCATAGAGCTTCTGTAATTAGTGGAAACTAATATTTCAACTTAACGTCTCGCAACGCAAAAAGAATATGCTAAGCTGCAATAAATCGAAACGCACTAAAATGGTGCAACCATGCTCAGTGATACACACTTTAATTCTGAATTGCTCGACAGTATTTGGAAAAATTTAAGTACTGCCGTTATTCTACTCGACCATGATTTTAAACTGGTTTATGCCAATGATAGCGCCAGTGAGCTTTTAGGTTTAGGCCCGAAGCGAATCATCAATCAACCTTTCGACAACTTATTTAACTACCACTCAATAGACTTAAAGCGCATAGCTCAGTATTCATTATTCGATGGTGTCGATTGCCATCAGCATAGAGCTGACGTAGTGTTCGTTGATTCTCGTCATGCAAAATTGACCATTAGTACACGACGTATAAGTCACAACGATAGTCACTATATATTGTTCGAATGCCGTCAAATGGATGATGAAATCCGTCACGATCAAGCCTCTAATCAAATGCATCAATATCAAGCTGCACGAAACTTAATTCGTGGTTTAGCACACGAAATTAAAAATCCTTTAGGTGGAATTCGCGGAGCGGCGCAATTATTGCAGTATGAGGTTGATCAGCAAGAACGAGATCAATGTGCTGAATTAATCATTGAACAAGCCGACCGTTTACGCGAGCTTGTAGACCGTTTACTTGGTCCGAATCAATTGCCACATAAATCTTATGGCAATATTCACCAAGCTTTAGAGTCAGTGATTAAACTGAGCATGTTAGACAACAATGCCAATATCACTTTAGTGAAAGACTATGATCCAAGTATACCAAGCGTGTACATCGATCAAAGTAAAATTCAACAAGTGGTACTGAACATTATTCGTAATGCACAACAGGCACTCGTTGATGGTGGTGAGATAAGAATAAAAACCCGCATCAATCATCAACACAGACGCCCTGGTAAAGCACCGAAAAAGACCTTGCTGATACAAATTTCAGATAACGGCCCAGGTATAGACAAGAGTTTACGTGAAACCTTGTTCTACCCAATGATCACCAACAAAGAAAATGGATCAGGGCTTGGTTTATCGATAGCGCAAACCTTGGTTGACCAACATGACGGCCACATTGATTGTGACAGTTGGCCAGGCCATACAGAGTTTAATATCTATTTGCCTTTTACGGATTAATGGTTTTTTGGAGTAGTCATGAAAACAGTCTGGTTAGTTGATGATGATGCCTCAATTCGCTTTGTACTAGAAAAAGCGTTGGCACGTGCAGGATTTGAAACTGAAAGCTATGCAAACGCACAAGATGTGCTTAATGCATTAAAGTTTAGCCAGCCCACGGTATTGGTATCTGATGTGCGTATGCCAGGTATGGATGGTATGGCGTTACTTGAAACCATTGCTGAACAAAACCCGGGCTTACCGGTGATCATCATGACTGCTCACTCTGACTTAGATTCGGCGGTTAATGCATTCCAAAAAGGCGCATTTGAGTACCTTGCCAAACCGTTTGACTTAGATGAAGCTGTAGCGCTGGTAGAAAGTGCATGCCGAGCTAATTCCACGAAAAAAACTAAGCGAAAACAAGCACCACAAACTAATGCACATATAATAGGTGAAGCACCCGCTATGCAGGAGGTGTTTCGCGCGATTGGTAAATTATCAGCATCAAGTATGAGTGTGTTGATTAACGGTGAGTCAGGGACAGGTAAAGAGCTTGTCGCCAGTGCCCTTCATAATCACAGCCCACGCAAAGAAAACCAATTCATCGCCCTGAATATGGCTGCAATTCCTAAAGAGTTAGTAGAGTCAGAGCTATTTGGTCACGAAAAAGGCGCATTTACAGGGGCAGACAGCATCCGTAAAGGCCGCTTCGAGCAAGCAAATGGCGGCACCTTATTTTTAGATGAAATTGGTGACATGCCACTCGACGTACAAACACGTTTATTGCGCGTTTTAGCTGATGGCGAGTTTTATCGTGTTGGTGGTCATCAAAGCATTAAAGTTGATGTACGTATTATTGCTGCTACGCATCAGAATCTAGAAGATTTAGTAAAACAAGGCAAATTTCGTGACGATTTATTTCATCGTTTGAATGTTGTGCGCTTACGTTTACCTGCCCTACGCGAACGTACTGAAGATATTGAACGACTAGCACAACACTTTTTACATAAAAGTGCCAAAGAGCTACAAGTTGAAAGCAAAATATTAAGCCCAAAAGCCACAGAGCAACTTCGCTTGTTTAATTGGCCTGGTAACGTGCGACAACTAGAGAATACCTGCCGCTGGTTAACCGTAATGGCACCGGGTGAGCTTATCAGTGAACAAGATTTACCACCGGAGATTGTTGCTGTCGAGCCTACTGAGCAAGAAGGTGATTGGCTGGATGCATTTCAACAATGGCTTAACCTTGAACTTAAGCAAGGCAAAGAAAATATTTGGCCAGCCATTCAAGCTCAACTTGAAACTCGCTTGATTAAAACAGCTCTTGCCAACTGTGCTGGCCACAAGCAAGAAGCCGCAGTAAAGATTGGCTGGGGTCGCAATACATTGACCCGCAAGCTAAAAGAGCGCAATATTAGCTAATTTTAAGCTATACCGATGTGAGTCAATGAATTTAATCGAGCACATTCCACTCATTAAACAAATGGAAATTATTAACAGATTGCCGTTTTTTAGGGAGTTTACTCTCAGTGAGCGACAAGTGTTATTAGAGTCCTTCAGTCATTTATATTTGGTCAAACAGGGCCGCGCAGTTTTCAAACAATATGATACTGATAAACGACTTTATATTGTGCTAAGTGGCTCACTCATGGTGTTCAAACAAAGTCACTTACTTGAACTTGGCACAATCGAGCCCGGTGAGTTTATCGGTGAAGGCGCATTTATTAATAACCGAGAGCACAGCACCAGTGCACGCGCTAGAGTCGATACCATTTTGTTAGCTATCACCCCTGAAGCACTCATCCGCTTACCCAATGTGATCCGCGAGAAAATTAAAGACCGCATAATCGAGGGCATGAGTGAACGTATTACCAAGCTTAGTAATTACCTCGAATCAGGTAGTTAGTCCATATACACCACTTGCAATGAGCAATTCAACCAACTGGGCTTATTAACGCGAGCCGTATAACGATAAGTATCAGATGGTTTTAGACCAAAAGGGGTACTCACTTTTGGCGTTAAATGACTGTATGTTTGCGAGTAATTTTTATAATAAATGACTAAGTAGCCATATATAATCCCAATCTAGTGAGACTTTTCTACCGCTTGCAAGGGTAAAGTGTGCCTGCTTGTCATTAAATGTAACAGCAAGATCATTGTACTTGTCTTCAACACATCCAGTGGTGAGTACACGAGTCGGCATAGTAAAACTAGTTGCAGTATTTTTAGCTCTTAAGTAAAAGCCAATATTTCCATGATTGTAAAAGTGATTGGCATCTGTGGTGTACTTAATTTCAGCTTGATAACCCAGCCCCTGCATAATTTCTGCAAGTTGCTCGGTTTCATGAGTCAGAATTTTATCGCTCGATAACATTAAGGTCGCATCAGCAAAGTCTCTTGGAATAGGTAGCTTTGTGTATTCATAAGGTAAGCTTTGCTTATTTAAAGCTTGCTCTAATGTGTGCAGCTGTTGTTCATCAAGTTTTTCAGTGTATACGTACACTGTTGGTTGCTGACAACCTGCCAAAATTAAAAATAGGGCTGCTGAAATTATCCTTTTCATTTTCTTTCTCACTTTGGATTACAACTGTAGTCTAAAGTGGGAAAAACAATAAATCAATTAATTAAGATGTTTTTTCAGCCAACTATTAACACTTTGACGGGTATATAGAATATCTTTAAATAAACGGTGGGTTTGATGCTGGAGCAGTTTTTCTTTATTTGTTTCCCCTGAACTCAGCTGGCTATGATTATCATTAAATCGCGAAATTAACGCAAAACCTTGTTCTGATTTTTCAGGCTGAGACTTAATTGTTTGTGTTAACAAAGCTCGCACATCATCTGCTGCAAGCAATGACGAATCTTGCAAACCCATTAACTCTTTTCTTAGCGCTGATCTTACGCCCATTACAACTTCTCCTGAACGAATAAAAAATGAAACGGACATGCATTTAGCAATTTGTACACCAATTCCAAACGCGCGCAGTGTACTCAGTAAATACTGCAGTTTTTTTACTGTTTGTAAAAATTTAAGATTATTTATTGCTGTAAATTTTAACCGCTTGAAGAGCTTAAAAATTTAATCTTGGTTCAATTGAGTGCTAGGCTTTATAATGGCTGCGATTGAATTAAGAGAGACCAACATGAACGAAGATTTCATCGAAATTGAACTAGAAGAAGAGCCAATAGAACTATGCAACTTGCTAAAAGTGCTCGACCTAGTCGAAACAGGTGGCCAAGCAAAAGCCTTAATTGGTGAAGGTTATGTTGGGGTTAACTATGAAATTTGTACAATAAAGCGGAAAAAATTATACAGTGGTGACGTGCTGGCTTTTGATGGTGAGTTGTTCCAACTTACATTAAGTGAAGATGCTACACCGAATCCTCGCCCACCGGAATCTGTTCAAAAAGCACAACCACAAAACAGTGAAGAAGCGCCAAAAAAATCAAAGCGTAAACGCACTAAGAAACCAAAAGTGGACGAAAAAACCGGCCGCCGCCCTATCTCTTTTGGTTAACTAAATCTTGCTTAGTTAGCATAAATCACCTTTAATTGGATGCGATAATAACAACAATAAAAGGTGATTTATGGCTCCTCCGTCTTGGCTCAAGCCACTTGCTTGGGCAGCATTTGTTTGGAATCTTTTAGGCGTCATTGCATTTGTAATGCAGCTGTTGATAACACCCGAAATGATTAGCCAACTCCCTGAAGCACAACAAGCCGCATACCGCGACATCCCTCTATGGTCAACGGCTGCCTTTGCAATAGCCGTGTTTGCAGCAAGCTTTGCGAGCATTTTATTACTCGCCAAAAAAGCCCTTGCCAGAGAGTTATTTTTAATCTCGTTTATCGCTGTATTAGTCCAGCAATATTATAATTTTGTGGTGATAGATAGCCTTGCCATGTTTGGTACTAGCGCATTAGCAATGCCATTCTGCGTGATCGTTATTGGTTTACTATTACTGTTTATTAGCCATAAAGGTAAACAACAAAACTGGCTCAACTAAAAGCACTTATTTCTGAGGGTAGTTTAAAATAACTACCCATTTATCTGTCCCTATCCCTTGAAATAAATCACATCGGCATCAACTATATTAGATAGCATATTTTTTCATCAGCTAGATGAATTTCTCAGCTGGTATTAAGTTTGCAATAACGCTGTGTCAATTTCGAAAAGGAAACAACAAGGCAAGCCAAACTGCTTGCTCAAACCACAGGGGCAAATAATGAATAACAGTTTTGATACCCAAAAGCAGCTTACGATTAATGGTGAGCAATATCATATTCACTCTTTACAAGGGTTAGGCGACAAAGCAAAACGTCTGCCATTCTCATTAAAAATCTTACTTGAAAACCTATTGCGCAATGAAGACGGCGTAAATATTAAAAAGCAAGACATCGATGCCTTATTAAACTGGGACCCACAAGCCAAACCGTCAGCAGAAGTGGCGTTTACGCCTGCTCGTGTTGTAATGCAAGACTTTACGGGTGTTCCAGCCATAGTTGATTTAGCTGCGATGCGTGATGCCATGGAAAAACTTGGTGGCGACCCTGCGAAAATTAACCCGCTATCGCCTGCTGAGCTGGTAATAGACCACTCAGTGCAAGTTGATGGCTATGGTGAAGATGGCTCATTCGACTTAAATGCAAAACTTGAATATGAGCGTAACAAAGAGCGTTACGAATTTTTACGCTGGGGACAAACCGCCTTCGATAATTTGAAAGTCGTGCCACCAGCTACCGGCATCGTACACCAAGTTAATTTAGAATATTTAGCCCGTGTGGTGTTTAACGATAGTAAAAATGGTAAATCACTCGCCTACCCAGATACCCTAGTCGGAACCGATTCGCACACCACCATGATCAATGGTCTTGGGGTACTTGGCTGGGGAGTGGGTGGTATTGAGGCCGAAGCCGCAATGCTTGGTCAACCAATCAGCTTACTCATTCCACAGGTCGTCGGCTTTAAGCTCAATGGTCGCCTGCCTGAAGGTACGACCGCAACAGATCTTGTGCTAACCGTGACAGAAATGCTGCGCAAGCATGGCGTCGTGGGTAAATTTGTTGAGTTTTATGGTGATGGTCTTGCTGATTTACCACTTGCAGACCGTGCAACTATCGCAAACATGGCGCCGGAGTATGGAGCAACCTGCGGTATTTTCCCAATCGATGATGAAACCATTAACTACCTGCGTTTAACAAACCGCGATGACAAACAACTTAAACTCATCGAAGACTATGCGAAGCATCAAGGCTTGTGGCGTAATCCTGGCGATGAAGCTCATTATACCGACACACTTGAGCTATCGCTTGATGATGTAGTGCCGAGCCTTGCCGGCCCAAAACGCCCACAAGATAGAATCGCCCTAGACAAAGCTGGTGATATCATTGGTGAGCACTTAAAAGGCTTCCAAGATGAGCGCATGCAACACCGTGATAAAAGCGATGTTCAAGAGGCTCGCATTGAAGATGAAGGCCCAGCAACCAATCCTGATGAGCCAGTGAACGAAGCGCAATATATGGGTGCAGCTAAAGTTAACTTTAAAGGCGAAGAGTTTGAGCTTAAAGATGGTGCTTGTGTGATTGCAGCAATTACGAGCTGTACAAACACCTCAAACCCAAGTGTTATTTTAGCTGCAGGTTTAGTTGCTAAAAAAGCCAAGCAATTAGGCTTAAAGGTTAAGCCATGGGTAAAAACCTCACTTGCTCCAGGCTCACAAGTCGTGACTGATTACTTGAAAAAAGCCGACTTAATGGATGATTTAGATGCTTTAGGCTTTAATCTTGTTGGTTATGGTTGTACAACCTGTATCGGTAACTCTGGACCTTTAGCTGATGAAATCACTGATGCAATTCAAAAACATAAACTAGTAGTCAGCTCTATTTTATCGGGTAATCGTAACTTTGAAGGCCGTATTCACCAAGATGTGAAAATGAACTTCTTAGCGTCACCACCACTTGTGGTTGCATACGCTATAGCTGGTCGTACAGATATAGACGTTTATAACGAGCCCCTTGCACAAGATCCTAATGGTAATGACATTTACCTAAAAAATATCTGGCCAAGTGTCAGTGAAGTTAGCGAGCTAGTCCGTGAAACAGTGACCAAAGAAATGTTCGCATCAAGCTATAGCAATGTGTATCAAGGCGATGATCGTTGGCAAAAAATTCAAATTCCTGATGGCAAACTTTATGATTGGGATGATGCGTCAACCTATATTAAAAGAGCGCCATTCTTTGATGGCATGGAGATTGAGCCTCCAGGGATCCCAAGCATAAGTGGTGCACGCTGTTTAGCTAAACTAGGTGACTCAGTAACCACTGACCATATTTCACCAGCGGGTGCGATTAAAGCAGATGCCCCAGCAGGTCTTTACTTGCAAGAGCATGGCGTACAAAAAGCACAATTTAACTCATATGGTTCGCGCCGTGGTAATCACGAAGTAATGATGCGCGGCACCTTTGCCAATGTGCGTTTACGTAATCTATTAGCACCGGGTACTGAAGGCGGTGTTACCCGTATACAACCAAACGATGAGCTCGCTAGTATTTATGATGCAGCCATGCAATATCAACAAGATGGCACGCCACTCATTATTTTAGCAGGCGCGGAATATGGCACAGGTTCATCACGAGATTGGGCAGCTAAAGGTTCACTATTACTTGGTGTTAAAGCCGTTATTGCACAAAGTTATGAGCGTATTCACCGTTCTAACCTCATTGGTATGGGTGTATTACCACTGCAATTTAAAGAAGGTGAAAGCTATGAATCACTGGGCCTAACAGGTCAAGAGTCATTCGATTTTGAAGGTTTATACGACAAAACCAATGAAGTAAGCGTAATTGCCACTAACAGTGAAGGCAAACAAATTAGCTTTAGTGTTGATGTGCGTATAGATACCCCTAAAGAATGGGATTACTACAAACACGGCGGTATTTTACAGTATGTACTGCGTAATATGCTGGCTGAGCAGTAATTGATTTAAGTTAACTAAGGGGCTGAATTTTCAGCCCCTTTTTTTGTTTAAAACACCAATTAATTGCAGTTTAGACCAACACAATTATTTACAAAAAATGAAAAGCACATAAAAATCAGCATGTTAAAATTGGACCATAGTTTGCAAATACTAACCAGATAAAAATCACAATAATTTTGGAATCCATATGACTATTGCCTCATTCAAACGCGCAATTTGCGCGACTGCCATCTCATCAAGTTTATTATTAACTGGCTGTGTTATTCATGTCTCTCCGGGTCAAATCGCAGAACAAAAACAACAAGACTTAAGCGTTTCGGCTGCAGATATAAGCGAATTAAAAATTGATGCCGAAGCAGGTTCTCTGATCATCAAAGGCGACCATAACGCCACAGCTATCACTGTGAATGCCAATATCTATGCGGCTAAAGGCGATGAAACCTATACACTAACCCTCGAAAAGCACGGCGACACCGCAGAGCTTATCAGCAAGCTCAATAATGGTAGCTTGTCGTTTTACAGTGGTTCATCACCTCATATTGATTTAATTGTCTCTGTACCTAGCAACCTTAAACTGGATATCGATGATGACTCAGGTGACATCGTTATACGTGCAATGCAAAACGATATCAGCATTGATGATGACTCAGGATCAATTTTGATCGAAGGTGGTCACAATATTAATATTGATGATGACTCGGGCGATATTCGCATTAGCAATGTAAGCGGAAATATCAACATTGAAGATGACTCTGGTTCAATTATGATAGACCAAGGCCAAGGACGTATTGATATTGAAGATGACTCAGGAGATATCCGCATCGAGAACAGCCAAGGTCCAGCACGTATTATTGATGAATCAGGTAGTATCAGCGTTAAAACACTGGCGGGTGCACTTACTATAGAAGACGGCTCTGGTGATATAGATGTAAGACAAATCAAAGGACTTGTTATTATTACCGATGGCTCTGGCAGTATTTATGTTGATGACACACTTGGCCTGACAATTATCGAAGCAGGTTCAGGTGATTTAAGTATCGATAACATCAACGGTCCTGTAAAACTGGATAGATAATCAACAATTGCTTGATTTAGAACAATCTATTAAATAACCACAGCACCTACACTTTAATTAAGGCTAAAGTGAGGTGCTTGTATGACTGAACGAAACATCATTCGAATCTTAAAAACCTTCATCATTTTAGGTTTATGCTTAATCGTTTTGGGGCATTCTTTATTAGCCGGCAATTACTTAGGTGATAGCATGGGTGTGCATGGCATAATGATCAGCGCAGCGTGTATTGCTGTTGGTGTGCTATTCTCACTGCCAACAAAAATTTATCTCACTATTTTACTGATGAAAATGGAAAGTGACCTCACCGCACAGAACAAGCAAAGTTAATTGCCACCTTGCTCTTTTAGCTGCTTTTCAAGCTGCTTAGTACGCTGCTCCATGAGCTGTTTTACCTGCTCGGCTTCTTGCATCATCTTTTGTACATTTTTAGGGTCGTATACTCCAAGTGCTGAAGATTTTTCGTCAGCTTTAACTACTGCTGGTTGATTCTCATCAGCCTGAAAAGTCTCTGCAGGTAGCACCGTTATCTCGTTCGGATCTAAACTTACTGCGGTACTAGCGTAATTTGGGTGAGGTGTATCAGCATAGTGCCACTGACCATGTTCATCTTGCCATTTATAAACTAAAACTGGTGCATTTACATCTTTGTTAAAATTCAATTTCTCAGTTAGTTTTTTAGCTTGAATGCTTAAGGTATCGGCACCCTGCGAAGCAAAATCACTCACATCATCGCTGACTTTTTCTGAGTAACGCTCAAACATACTAAGCTCTAGGTAAGGCCTACCGTCTGGCTTTTTAATGTAAAATAGCAGCGCCACACTGGTCAGTAACATCATAACGGCAAGATAACAAAAACGCTTAATCATTCCATTTACCTATTATTGGTAGTTACTCTCAATCTTAGCAAATTCACCAGTTGATTTAAGATTTTTAATAAACTTACTGAATTGCTCACTCATTCGTTTTCCTTTTTCATTATAAGCAAACTGTAGTTGCATCGGCGCTTTGCCAACACTGTAATCACTCACAGTGAATTTGTTAAAAATTTTATTCTTCGATTTATACCACTGTAGTGTATTTTTTGCGATGACGGCAACGCGTTGGTTTTGTTCCATATCAACCAAAGCGTTAAGCATTTCAATCTCAGAATAAAAGTCCTCGCGATGTAGCTCTCCTGAAGTAAACATAGATTCAAACTGCGGGTAGGTATAACCAAACCGAGCCATTAAAACATAGCCATTGAGCTTATCAAGTTTAGGAATATGGCAACCAGATGGCATTACAAGAATATCCTCAACAACGGAAATACTATCACTCCAATAATATTGGTTGTTTCCTCGATACCATTGTTCAGACTCTAAACGAGCGTCGACTTTGCCTTCATCAAGTAAGTGCTGCGAGCGCACCTCTGGTACAAGGATATATTGAATATTATGATTGTATTTTTCAGCAAAACGAATTAATAGCTCATCAACAAGTCCCTTCTGGCCACTATCGGCGAAGTGATAAGGGGGATAATCTGTGTCATACAGCGCAACTTTGAGCATTTCAGCCCGAGTCAATGGCGCAATAATTAACAGTAATAAAGCAACAACACGAGTCATAGATTTCTCTCACAAAATTACGCCTGAGAATTGTATATAAATAATACGAAAAAAGCGCAACCTAGGTCGCGCTTTACGAAAATTCTGATAGGAATTTAGGATTAGATACCATCACCATCAATATGTAAGCCACATTCACGGTTTAAACCGAAGAAACGAGTCTCTTCTTCTGTCATTCCAGGCTCAAGTTTACGGGTCGTGTGTACATCCCCCATCGACACATAGCCTTGCTCCCAAAGTGGGTGATACGGCAAATCGTGCTTAGTTAGGTACTGATAAATATCTCGGTTGTTCCACTCAATAAGTGGATACACTTTCACTGTACCTCGGCTAATTTCAACAATCTGCTTATCAGCACGACTTGATGATTGGTCACGGCGTAAACCGCTAAACCACGTACCGGCTTCCAGTTCGTTTAATGCGCGGCTCATTGGCTCAACTTTATTAAGTTGATTGTATTGTTTGATGCCAGCTTCACCTTGCTCCCAAAGTTTACCAAACTTCGCTTCTTGCCACGCAGGACTAAGCTCAGCTTTATAAACTTTAAGATTAAGCGCAAGTCGCTCTGTCATTTGCTCGATGAACTGGTAGGTTTCAGGGAACAAATAACCAGTGTCAGTCAATACCACTGGAATATCTGGCTGCTGTGATGTCACTAAGTGCAACATCACAGCCGCTTGAATACCAAAACTAGACGACAAAAAGTGCGTACTTGGTAAGTTTTCAAGTGCCCACGCAACACGCTCCTCAGCGCTTTTATCAGCCAGAAGACCATTAATATCAGCCAGCATGGCTGTTTGGTCTTCTTTGCTCATCGTTAAGATGTCTTTAAATTCACTCATGGTTAATTCCAAACCTTAAAGCGGTGTCGCTTATAAAATTATGCGTGAAAATCGGTTACTGAAACTTTGACTTCAGCAACAATGCCTTTGCGAATTACAAAATCACCAAAACACTCACCGTCATTACGCTCACTTGCCCATTGGCCGATTAGCTTATCGAATGCGTCTAGGTATACCTCTTCGCCAACATTTTCTAAATACAATTTAGGAATACGCGTACCTTCACGGTTACCACCTAAGTACACGTTGTATTTACCCGGACCTTTACCAACAAGACCCGCTTCAGCCAACATTGCTCGGCCACAGCCATTCGGGCAGCCAACAACACGCATAATGATATTGTCATCACTAATGCCGTGCTTAGCTAATAGCGCTTCAGTCTTCTCAATTAAGCTTGGTAAATAACGCTCAGCTTCTGCCATCGCTAATGGACAAGTTGGTAATGCCACACACGCCATTGAATTTTTACGCTGCTCTGTATGACTGTCATCAATTAAGCCATGGTTGCGCGCAATCTCTTCGATCACGGCTTTTTGATCCGCAGGAACACCTGCGATGATCAAGTTTTGGTTTGCCGTCATACGGAAATCACCTTGGTGAATTTCTGCAATTTTACGGCAGCCTGTTTTAAGAGGTTGATTTGGGTAATCTAAAATACGTCCACTTTGGATAAACAGCGTTAAGTGGTGCTTACCATCAATACCTTCAACCCAACCGATACGGTCACCACGGTGAGTAAACTCATACGGGCGGCTCTGCTCGAACTGAACACCGGCACGTTTTTCAACTTCTGCTTTAAATACATCAGAACCTACACGGTCTAGTGTGTACTTAGTTTTCGCATTTTTACGATTTGAGCGGTTACCCCAATCACGCTGTACAGACACAACGTGCTCAGCAATTTTTAGGGTGTGCTCAAGTGGAATAAAGCCAAAGTCATCCGCTTTACGAGGATACGTTGCTGTATCACCGTGAGTCATCGCAAGACCACCACCGACTAAAACGTTAAAACCAACTAACTTGCCGTTTTCTGCAATCGCCACGAAGTTTAAGTCGTTAGCATGAACATCCACTTCATTGTTCGGTGGAATTGTTACTGTGGTTTTAAACTTACGCGGTAAGTAAGTTGAACCTAAAATTGGCTCTTCAGTGGTTTCACTCTTTTCACCATCTAACCAAATTTCAGCGTACGCTTTGGTTTTTGGTAATAGGTGTTCAGATATCTTAGCAGCCCATTCGTAAGCTTCTTGGTGAAGCTCAGATTCAACTGGGTTCGTCGTACATAATACGTTTCGGTTTACATCGCCAGCAGTTGCAATTGAGTCAATGCCCACGCTATTAAGCATTTGGTGCATGCCTTTAATGTTTGGCTTAAGCACACCATGGAACTGGAACGTTTGACGCGTCGTTAAACGAATACTGCCATAGCTGGTTTTCTCTTCAGCAAACTTATCAATCGCTAACCATTGCTCTGGTTTGATGATGCCGCCTGGCATACGAGCACGTAACATAACGTTATGTAACGGCTCTAATTTTTGTTTAGCTCGCTCAGGACGAATATCACGGTCATCTTGCTGGTACATGCCGTGGAAACGGATCAGTTGGAAGTTATCAGCAGTGAAACCACCGGTGATCTCGTCTTTTAAATCTTGTTCAATTGTGCCACGTAAAAAGTTACTTTCTCTTTTCAAACGCTCGTTATCAGAAAGCTTTACGTTTTTGTCTTGTTCGCTCATGGTATTTCCTAAATTTGTTACAGTGACGGCTGTTAGCTTTTAAACGTGATTAGTACACGTCTTTCTGATAGCGATTTGCGCTACGTAAATCTTTTAAATATTGCTCTGCTTGTTCGTCATCTTTACCGCTATTTTCTTTAATGATATCAACAAGCGCCTGATGAACATCTTTCGCCATACGGTTTGCATCACCACAGATATAGAAATGAGCACCCGCTTCTAGCCAAGCAAATATTTCTTGGCTGTTTTTGCGAAGTTTATCTTGAACATATACCTTCTCGGCTTGATCGCGACTAAACGCCACATCCACTTTAGTGAGCAAGCCTGATTTCAAGTAACCTTGAATTTCAACTTGGTATAAGAAGTCTTGAGTAAAATGTGGGTTACCAAAGAATAACCAGTTTTTACCGCTTGCTTCGCGGGCATCACGCTCTTGTAAAAACGCACGGAATGGTGCAATACCAGTTCCCGGGCCTACCATGATAATTGGCGTTTCATCATTAGCCGGTAGACGGAAATTATCGTTATGCTCGCTAAATACTTTTACTTTACAGCCTTCTTCAGCACGACGTGCTAAATAGCCAGAACAACCACCTAAGTGTTCGCTACCGAATGCATCAAACTCAACCAGCCCCACAGTTAAGTGAACTTCTTCTTCAACTTCGGCTTGGCTAGATGCAATCGAATATAAACGTGCTTGTAGTTTACGTAAGCAATCTACTAAAGTTTGCGCTTCAAGCTGAGCTGGGTTTTGACGAATAATATCGAAGATTTGGCGAGGTTCGATGTACTCACGCATTGCTGCTTTATCTTCAACTAACTTTAATAATTCAGGGTTGCCAGTTGCTGTTGCGTATTTTTCAACAAAACCTGGGTATGACTGGGTTAATTCTAATTTTTCGATTAATGCATCACGAATACTCAGCTCTTCGTCGCCTAATTTAATCGTGCTAGATGCATCGATTTGTGTAAGCGAAAGTACTTCATCTACAAGTGCTTCGTCATTTAAGAAGTAAACACCTAGCGAATCACCCGGTGTATAGGTGATGTCTGAACCTTCTAAAGAAATTTCAACATGACGAACATCTTTGCTTGAGTCACGACCCGTAATTTTTTGCACAACACTTAGTTCTGCAGCAAATGGATTTTGCTTAGTGTACTGACTTGCTGCTGGTGCAGCTGCCCCAAATGGCATAGCTACAACTTGACCACCACTCGTTTGCTGCGCTTTAAGATCTGGCTCGAACGCATCGAGAGCACCATCAATCCACTTCGCAGCTTCATCATCGTAATCAACGTCTAAGTCAGCACGCTGGAAAATAGTTTCTGCGCCAAGCTTGTTAAAACGCTCTTCGAAATCTTTTGCTGTTTGGCAGAAGAACTCGTAGCTTGAATCACCTAAGCCAATCACAGCCACTTTAACACCATCTAGTTTTGGTGCTTTTTTAGTAGTTAAGAATTCATGTAGGCTTTCAGCATCTTCTGGTGGCTCGCCCTCACCATAGGTTGAAACAACAACAGTAATGAACTTTTCTTTTTTCAGGGCAGTTGGTTTGTAATCAGCCATGTTTACTAGCTTAACAGTTAGACCGCGCGACTCTGCTTGCTCTTTTAACTTATTCGCAACGCCTTTTGCGTTACCCGTTTGAGAGCCGTATAAAATAGTTAACGGTGCAGCATCACTAGCAGCTGGAGCGGCAGCAACACCACCCGTTATTGCACCTGCGTTGGCATTAGCAGCTAAGTAACCACTTACCCACGCTTGCTGAATTGGATTAAGTTCAGCCACTAAGCCTTGCAGCTTTTGTACTTGCTCTTGCGATAGCGGGCTCGCCGCTGCATTTAGTTGACTTAACAACATGAATTTATTCCTCGTAACCCTGAAAAGTTAACTGCGAAATGAACTTGCTACTGTCATTTCGCGAACAATTTTTTCGACTTTAAAGACCAAATAGAAATGCTTTAAAGGTTTATCTGAGCGTGAAGAATAACGAGGTCTGATACGATTAAAAAAGAATAGAATCTGCTTTTATATTCCATTTAGTTATTAATTTAGCATTTATCCAAAAAAAACATGTTAAAAGCAAAAACTCCTAAATAAGAAACTTTTATTAATTAACATTATTGCAACATAAGCCAATTAGCCTATACTCGCTGTGTTCATTTTGAGAACAGCAAAAACTATTAAAATATAAAAAGGAAACTACAATGTCACACGGGACATGTAATAAATATATGCTAGCCAGTGGCTTACTGTGTCTAGCGAGTTCAGCATTTGCAAATGTTAATAATGCCGACTTCGAAACTTGGTCAGCAAATAGCCCTGCAAGCTGGAGCATCATAGATAGCGGTATTAGTCTTAGCGCTAATAGTAATGTGGTTTACTCAGGTAATTACTCAGCGCAAGTCGTGGTAAATACTGGCACGCAAAGTAATACCGATTTACAACAATTAGTTGATGTTGTGGCGGGCGAAAGTTATGAGTTTTCTGCTTGGGTTTACCATACAGAAGGCGGCGTAAAAGCACGCTTAGTGGTTGATGGCTATCAAGGCTATTCTAATTCAGCATTAACTAATCAGTGGCAACAAGTCAGTTACCAGTATACAGCCTCTGCAACAACGTCTATTAATGTTGGCTTACGCTTTTATGACGTCGCAGGTTTTGATGGCAGCGAAGTAGTTTATGTAGATAACTTGGCACCAAGCACAGGCTCAACCCCACCTCCTATGGGCAGCTGCGCAGATAACCAAGTATCTTTGACCCTCACTACCGATAACTATGGGGAAGAAACCAGCTGGCAAATCACTAATAGCCAAGGTAGTGCAGTGGCAGCAGGCGGCAGCTATGCAGCAAATACTCAGTACAGTGAGCAAGCATGTTTAACTGATGGTGACTATACCTTTACTATTTTTGATAGTTATGGTGATGGCATATGTTGCTCTTACGGTAACGGTAGCTATAGCCTTTCGTCAGGTCAAACAGTACTTGCTAGTGGTGCAAGCTTCCAAAGCTCAGAAGCTACGCCGTTTAGTTTAGGTGATAGCTCAGGCGGCGGTGACGGTGGTGGTACGACACCAACTGAGCCAACTGGATACTATGTTACAACGCAAGGCCTTAGTGGTTATGCACTGAAAACAGAGTTATACAACATCATTAAAGGTCACAACTCGCAGGGCTATTCAGCAATTTGGAGTTTTTACGATGTTGCTTCACGCGATAAGTATTTTGAAAATGACAACTCAATTTTAGACCGTTATTCAGAAAACCCGGCAGGCCAAGACAGCTACAACTATGTTGCTGTGAGCGATCAATGTGGTACATACAACAGCGAAGCAGATTGCTATAACCGTGAGCATTCTTTCCCGAAAAGTTGGTTTGGTGGAACAGTTGAACCAATGAATTCAGACGTACATCACATTTTTGCCACTGATGGTTATGTCAACTCAAAACGCAGTAACTACCCATTTGGTGAAGTAGCTAGTGCAAGCTATACCTCTAGTAACGGCAGCAAATTAGGCAGCGCTGCTAGCTCATTAAATTACTCAGGAACGGTTTTTGAACCTATTGATGAATTTAAAGGTGACTTTGCAAGAGCGTATTTCTATATGGCAACACGCTATGAAAACGTGATTGGCTCATGGCAAAACAACACAACCTACAGTAACGCTGTACTGAATGGTTCATCAAATCAGGTATTTGAGAGCTGGGTCGTTGCTATGTTATTAAAATGGCATAATGAGGATCCTGTTAGCCAATTAGAGCTTGACCGTAACCAAGCTGCTTATGAACATCAAGGTAACCGCAACCCATTTGTGGATCACCCAGAATTTGTAGAAATGATTTGGTAACTTCGTTAAGCCAAGGCGCTTAGTTTCGGCTAAGTGCCTTTTTAAACGACAAAACATGACCTAACCCTCGAATACGTTTAACTGCTCGACGAGACGAATGTCATGTAACAAATGGTTATGCCTTACCGACAAAGTGTTTTCTGGTGTTGGCTGTATTTTGTAACCGAGGTGCTGTAAAACCAGTGTAAATAGCGCTTTCTGCTGGTAACCCATAGGTTGCCCATTTAATTGAAACTCTTCGATTACATTCTGCGCATAACTAGAATTATTTTGTAATGACTGCCAAATGTGCTTTTGCACTTGATAAACCTGTATCACTGACGTGTGATAGCAATTGATCTGTAGGCTTAATAAATAGTTTTCTAGTGAGCTCATAGGGATATCCATAACAAAAAAAATCACTTTAAAAGCTCAAGTTAAGTTGAGGTAAAGTGTTTTGTTATTATTTTTTACCCCATTTATTCATAATTTGTTTAAATAGTTTTGCTTCTTTATCTTCACAGGGTCTTGGGGATCCGCTTGGCACTCCAGATTTACCAAACACCGAATTAAGGTCAATGTCATAGCACTGACCATTGAGCATCTCGGTACGCTTGCTGCCATCGCCACTTTGCCAAACGACGGTTGCTTTATCAGAGACGGTTAATTGCGCAGGCACTGTAACCCTGCCTACAGACGAATTATTATGTGCGGCTTCAACCTGTCCAAATGCAGAGGCACTAGTAGCGCTATTTTCAAAGTTAAGCTGTGGAATTGGCGCATAAGGGTTGAGCTTTTTAAAGGGTATCGCAGCTGTTTTTGAGTTTTCAGTGCTCACTTGTCTCTGCTCACTAACCAAGCTTTCAAGTGCTTTAGCATCTTTTATCTGTTCAGAGCCATTCTTCGGTATACCTTCTTTTTGTGGCACAGGCTTAGCCTCACCTGGCATTATTTGTGGCTGTTCTGGTGAAGGTTTTTCTTGGGTTTTCTTCACACTCGGTAACGCAGTTAAATCAACACTCACATAAGCGTTGATTACTTTTGGTCGCTCGACAACTGAAGGCAGCTTCACAACTTTGCCATGTTGAATAAATAGCAGCAATAACAAAACATGCAGCGTAATTGAAATGATCCATGCTTTATAATTCCTTTTTAACACCCAAGCGCTCCGTTTTTGTTTATAAGAGTGACAAATGAACGAATAAGTTCATCGGAAATTAAGCGGTAAGCGGTAAGCGGTAAGCGGTAAGCGGTAAGCGGTAAGCGGTAAGCGGTAAGCGGTAAGCGGTAAGCGGTAAGCGGTAAAAAACTAACTAATAACAAACTTGAGTCAAGTGTTCTCTATCTAAAACCCACCCATTCGATCTGCTTAAAGCTTAGGGCTTAGGGCTTAAAACTTTTTCAGGCATAAAAAAACACGCTTTCGCGTGCCTGATTACTATAAATTTTAATTTCAGTTGGTTGCGGGAGCTGTGGCTAATGAGAGCGAACCGACGACCTTCAGCTCATGGCGCCTAAATTTCAGGCATAAAAAAACACGCTTTCGCGTGCCTGATTACTATAAATTTTAATTTCAGTTGCTTGCGGGAGCTGTGGCTAATGAGAGCGAACCGACGACCTTCGGCTCATGGCGCCTAAATTTTAGGCATAAAAAAACACGCTTTCGCGTGCCTGATTTCTATAAATTTTAATTTCAGTTGCTTGCGGGAGCTGTGGCTAATGAGAGCGAACCGACGACCTTCGGCTCATGGCGCCTAAATTTTAGGCATAAAAAACACGCTTTCGCGTGCCTGATTACTATAAATTTTAATTTCAGTTGGTTGCGGGAGCCGGATTTGAACCGACGACCTTCGGGTTATGAGCCCGACGAGCTACCAGGCTGCTCCATCCCGCGCCTGAAATTGTAGATTTATTTAAAGTTGCTTTACATGACAACTTGGCTTCCAATTCAGAAAATTGGTTGCGGGAGCCGGATTTGAACCGACGACCTTCGGGTTATGAGCCCGACGAGCTACCAGGCTGCTCCATCCCGCGCCTGTAATTATTAAGTTTATTTTACTTCTCACTTAATTTAAGAAGTCAGCCAATTCAGAAAATTGGTTGCGGGAGCCGGATTTGAACCGACGACCTTCGGGTTATGAGCCCGACGAGCTACCAGGCTGCTCCATCCCGCGCCTGTAATCTCTAAGTAACGTTAACATGTTAACCATGCCTTGTTCCGAAGAGAGCGCTATAATATAGCAATTAAATTAGAAATCAAGCGTTATAATTGAAATAGAGCCTCAACCGAACAAAAAGCACACAAAACTACACTAAAATCCGCGCTGATGAGGACTAATCATTTTTTGCCATTCCCAATCAGGGTGCCCCATGACGATAAAGTCTGGATTCTCGGTACTTTCACGTTGATTATAAGTGAGTGGGTTAAATTCAGCATCCGTAATACATCCTCCGGCTTCTTCAACAATCACTTGCGAAGCGCCGGTATCCCACTCACCTGTTGGCCCTATTCGTAAAAAACAATCGGCTTTACCTTCTGCTATGATACAAGCTTTTAGTGAACATGAGCCTAATGCCACAGTCGCAAACTGAGTATTTAGATACTGGCTTACAGCTTCAATTTTTTGTCTGCGGCTTACAGCTAAGGTTAAATTATCGGGTGTTGCTACTGAAATTTGCTGATCTTGGCCATTTTCACGTTTAAATGCACCATTTTGGTAACTTGCAAAATAAGTTATTTGTTTCGCTGGCCAATGAATAACGCCAAGAACTGGACGATTATTTTCAACTAAAGCGATATTTACTGCAAAATCACCACTTTCGAGAATAAACTCACCCGTACCATCCATTGGATCAAGTAACCAATAACGATGCCAATCTTTTCTGTCTGCAAGTGCTGGAATGGGTGTTTCTTCTGACATAATTGGAATATCAGGTGCTATAGCCTTTAAGCCTGCCATTAATACATCGTTAGATGCTAAATCGGCCTTGGTGACCGGAGTATGATCTGACTTTTGCTCAGCACCAATATCATCCTGCTGATAAATTGCCATAATGGCATCGCCCGCTTGCTCAGCTAACCGAATGCACGGTTCTAAAAAATCATTCATTGCCCGCTCCCGACTCTAAGTACTTTGTTAATAATAGCAAAGCTGCGACACTTCGTGCTTCAGTAAAGTCTTCTTGTTGCAATAATGATTGCCAATCACTCATTGGCCATTTCACCACAACAAGCGGTTCTGGCTCATCACCAGGCAAGGTTTCAGGGTAAAGATCTTCGGCATACAAAATATGCATAGTGGCATTAAAGTAACTAGGTGCCATACTGACTTTTTTAAGTTCAGCGAAATGCTTAGCACCAAAGCCAACCTCTTCTTTGAGCTCGCGGTCGGCAGCTTGCTCAGGTGTTTCACCTGGGTCAATTAAACCTTTTGGAAAACCCAACTGATAATCATTGGTACCCGCACAATACTCTCGCACTAATAACAGTTCGTTATCGGCCGTTACAGGCACAATCATAACGGCACCTCTGCCACCGCCACGAATTCTTTCGTATTGCCTTTGCTCGTCATTTGAGAACTTCAATTCGAGAGATTCAACAGTAAATAGTCGGCTTTTAGCGACAACTTCATTAGACAAAATTTGCGGTGGTGTAGGATGCTTTTTCTGTGTCATTGGCATTAATTTGCTATCATGGCAGTTATGCTCATCATAAATCTTTTAAAGTGAATTGCCTATGTTAAATTGGTCAAAAATCGATACTGTGTTGTTAGATATGGATGGCACCCTACTCGATTTGCATTTTGATAATTACTTTTGGCTTACTGTTATTCCCGAGCAATATGCGCATAAACATAAAATCAGTTTAGACGAAGCAAAAGCTGACATTTTGCACCGTTATCAACAAGTTCACGGACAAATTAATTGGTACTGCTTAGATTATTGGCAACAGCAACTTGACTTACCAATTATGGCGTTAAAACGTAACATTCAACATTTAATCAGAATTCGTGAAGATGTTCCGCCATTTCTAACGGAACTAAGAAAAGCAGGCAAGCAATTGATCATGCTCACTAACGCACACCCAGATTGTGCCATGTTAAAGTTTGAACTAACTGCGATTGATAACTACTTAGATGGCGTGATCTCAACTCACCAATATGGCGTGAGTAAAGAGCATCAACCATTATGGCAACAAGTACACCAAGAATGGCAGTTTGATAAGGAACGGACTTTATTTGTGGATGACAGCCCGGCAGTACTCGATGCGGCAAAAGAGTTTGGTATTGGTCATATTCTTGCGGTTGCCAACCCAGATAGTCAGCAACCGCACAAGCAGTTCGATGGCTTTTTATCGACCATCGATTTTCGCGAGTTTATGCCCGTTATAAAATGAGCATAAACACGTTTATTTAGGGTAACGCTGCTCTAAGCCTTGGTATACAAGCTTTGCGAAATCCGCATGCTCTGTATCTAGGCTTTTTACCACTTCAACTAGGTGCTCATTATCTTCTTGACCGTTCCACACTTTGATATAACTACCGTCTTTGTAGCCATGATCTTGGCGGAAAAAATTCAAAGTGTTTTTACCTACGTAACCACGGTATAAATCGTCGATATCCATATCGATTTGTGCCATACAACCAGCAAATGCAGCAGCATTAAAGCTCTTTTCAGCGACAGCTGAAGCAGCTAATAATTCGAGTGTTTGTTTAAAGTCATCAGCTTGAACTGGCGCACTTAACTCTGCTTCAAGTTGTGCTGCTAACTGCTCATAGCTGGTTTCACCATCGATACGTAAAGATAAACCGAAATGGAAAATATCAACTAACTCTAAAATAACTTGTTCAGTATCTGGAGTTTGTTTCTTCCACCACTTCCAACCATAGTGATCAAGCATTTCAGCACACTCAACCCAAATTGCACGATACCATTCAAAACCTTGGCTAAACCATTGCTCATGTACTTTGGTATTCATCGCATTTTGCATCTCGAGCATGACAACGAGTTTTTGTAAATTAGCAGACATTTTTTATCCCAACTTGCATTTTTTATTTGCCTATATATTACAGTAAAGATGAAATAAATACCGCAACAATCAGGTCATCTTTGCAGTTGATAAAAATAACCGAGGAAGCCCATGTTTAAATCTCTACTTATTAGCGCACTGTTTGTGCTATCAAGCCAAGTTGTTGCTGCAACTGCCTCTAATATTGCCGAATCTGCAGAGCAAGTCAGTCCATTATTACCAGGATTAGCGGTGCCAAATGTTGAATTAAAAGACCAATACGGCAAAACCGTCTCATTAAGTGAGCGCTTTAAAGAAAAAACCACAGTGCTGATTGTTTATCGTGGTGGCTGGTGTCCATATTGTTCAAAACAATTGGCCAGCGTACAAAAAATAGAGAAAGAATTAGCTAATTTAGATGCGCAATTAATTGCCGTTTCGCCAGACAGCCCTGAAAAACTTGCTGAAACAAAAATTACAGCTCCTAGCTATCAATTGCTTTCTGACGACAGCCTCACTTTGGCGCAAACGTTAGGTTTAGCATTTTACTTAGATGACAAAACAGCAAAGATTTACCGCAATAAGCTTGGGGTTAACTTTGTGTCGCTAGATGGTGAAGCGAAAGTAGCGTTACCAGTACCTGCAGTGTTTGTAATCGACACAAATGGGTTAGTTCATTTTCAATATGCTAACCCAAATTACAAAGTACGTTTAACAGAGGATTTATTACTAGCAGCTGTTAAATCAGTGAGCGAACAATAAATTAGCAAGGGATAAGCAGAACATGCTTCTGCTTATCGGCCTTGTGTAAATTCTTGCCAAGATTCAATTAAATCAACAAAGTCTTCAAAGCCGCAGCCACTGCACAGGCCTTCTTCTTCAAGCATTAAATCATCATCTTGGTAGGCAACTAAGTCTTCATTATCTTGATGTAATGCATGTGCTTCGAATAATGCTTCGTCTTTACTTAAGATCAAATCAATTTCTTGACCTTGTAAGGTTAAAGGCTCATGGCAGCTGTTAACCGCAGCGATCAAAGCTTGCACCATCGCTATTTTTTCTTTACCAACTTCTTCGTTTAGCCAACGGCCTATGATGGCATGTTCAGAAGAAATTTTAATGCGTAAACCGCTAATAGGGTCGCGGATAAATTGATATTCCATGGAGGGTACTCATAATACATTATCTGCTAATTATACCGTTTGCAGCTAAACGTGGCGAGTTTTGCAACCTTAAAACAACACGAGCGCCTAAGTGGCGCTCGTGTTTGTGCTATTTAAATAGCTAGAGTCGCGATTTGAAGCGTGCAGCATCAATAATCGCCCATAGGTATACGATTGGCAGTAAAATAAAACCAACTGCCACATAAATTAGTGCACCACTAATAACCCATGCTAAAAAGAATGCAATAGCCGCCATTAAACGACCTTGTACCAATTGCCCTAAACCAGGAAAAAAGATATTACATATTGCTGCGATTACATTACCGCCAGAACCTTGCTCTGCCATACTAACCTCTATAGTTTTTAATGATTATACTTTTAGTAAACATACTTTATGCCAACTTATTATGGCTTACAAATCAAAGCGTTAAAAAATAGCGTTTTTTTGATTTTAGTTCTTTTTGCTAAAAATCGGTCAAATTCACAATTTTTATTTACAATTTTAATGACTTGCCAAAATAGCTGTTTATAAAAACAGTATTTTATTTAGCCTTGCATAAACACCTGTTATACTCCACTCATTATAGATTGAAAAGGCGTAACGATGGACGTTTCTGAATTACTCGATGGCTTAAATGACAAACAACGGGATGCAGTCGCAGCCCCATTGCAAAACATGCTAGTACTTGCAGGTGCGGGTTCTGGTAAAACTCGAGTACTTGTTCATCGCATCGCATGGCTTATGCAAGTTGAGCAAGCTTCTGCATATAGTATCTTTGCGGTAACGTTCACTAACAAAGCCGCGAAAGAAATGCGCACCCGTGTAGAAGAAACGTTAAAAGCACCGGTTGGTGGTATGTGGATTGGTACTTTCCATGGCTTATCTCATCGTATTTTGCGCGCCCATCACCGTGAAGCGAACTTGCCTGAAAGCTTTCAAATCTTAGATTCTGATGATCAACAACGTATGATCAAACGCTTGCTTAAAGCGATGAACATCGATGACAAAAAGTGGCCTGCAAAACAGTTTGGCTGGTATATCAGTGCGAAAAAAGATGAAGGCCTACGTCCTAAAGACATTCAAGCCTACGATATTAACGAGCAAATGATGTTGAAAGTCTATGCTGCGTATCAAGAGGCTTGTGACCGCGCTGGTTTAGTCGACTTTGCAGAAATACTGCTACGCTGCTACGAAGTACTTAAGAATCATCCGACACTTTTACGTCACTATCAACAGCGTTTTGCCCACATGCTGGTAGACGAGTTTCAGGATACCAATACTATTCAATATGCTTGGCTAAAATTACTCGCGGGTAATACGAATAGTATTATGATCGTAGGTGATGATGACCAAAGTATTTATGGCTGGCGTGGCGCAAAAATTGAGAATATCAAACGCTTTTTAACTGACTTCGAAGCCGAAACCATTCGCCTTGAACAAAATTACCGCTCAACAGCAACCATTTTGAAAGCGTCAAATGCGCTGATCAAAAACAATGCTGAACGCATGGGCAAAAGCCTTTGGACAGACGGCAATGATGGTGAGCCTATTTCTGTTTATGCCGCTTTTAATGAATTAGACGAAGCACGCTTTGTTAGCAGCAAGCTACGTAGCTGGCTAAATGCAGGTAATGCATTACAAGACGCCGCCATTTTATACCGTAACAACGCGCAATCTCGTGTACTCGAGGAAGCAATGTTGCAAGAAGGCTTAAAATACCGCATATACGGTGGTATGCGCTTCTTCGAACGCCAAGAGATCAAAGATGCACTTTCGTATTTACGTTTAGTCGGTAACCGCCAAGATGATGCCGCTTTCGAGCGTGTTATTAACACCCCAGCACGCGGCATTGGTGATAAAACGTTAAGCCACATTCGTGATTGCGCGCGGAATGAGTCACTGCCGCTTTGGTATGCCGCAAAAGCAATTGTAGAGCAGCAGCACTTATCTGGCCGTGCAGCAAGTGCAGTCACTAAGTTCTTAGAACTTGTTGAACATATCGAAGATAAAATCAGCGATCTGACCTTAGAAGAGCAAGCTAAATACGCCATTCAAACTTCTGGGTTAATGGCTATGTATCAAGCTGAAAAAGGTGAAAAAGGCCGTGCTCGCGTAGAAAACTTAGAAGAGCTTATTAGTGCGTGTGGCCAATATGAACTACCGGAAGATGAAGAATTCAGCTCGCCACTACAGGGCTTTTTGGCTTATACCTCACTAGAATCAGGCGAGGGCCAAGCCGATGAGCACGAAGACGCGGTTCAAATGATGACCCTGCACTCAGCAAAAGGCTTAGAGTTCCCGCTGGTATTTATGGTCGGTGTTGAAGAAGGCATGTTCCCGTCACAGCAAAGTAATGAAGAATCTGGCCGTTTAGAAGAAGAACGCCGCTTGTGCTATGTAGGTATGACTCGCGCAATGGAAAAACTATACATTAGCCACGCGGAAAGTCGCCGTTTATACGGACAAGAAAAATACCATAGTCCATCACGCTTTTTACGTGAAATGCCTGAAGACTGTATCGAAGAAATTCGTATTAAAACCCAGGTCTCAAGGCCACCTGCGGCAGGTCGCTTTAGTCCATCAGTGACGCATGCAGCATTTGAAGATAGCGGCTTTAACTTAGGACAACGTGTATTGCACGCCAAGTTTGGTGCAGGGACCGTACTCAATTACGAGGGTAGCGGCGCACAGTCACGTATTCAAGTGAACTTTGATGACTTAGGCAGCAAATGGCTTGTAACACAGTATGCAAGACTTCAAGCCTTATAATGAGTATATAACAGCACTGTGCAACGAGCTGACGATTGCAAAGCATCGCCAGCTTGTCATAGTGCAAGGAAGCGAAACTTGGTGCTATCAGTTTGCTAGCCAACTAGCGCTTAAAAATAGCTATGTTTTCAGCAGTAGCTCACAATTAGTGAGTAGTGAGTTTCCAAAACATGCTCACCAAATTCTTGGCCAAGAGTTTCAGCACGCAATTTTTGATGGTTTTAGCGGCTTATATGTCGATAAACTAGCAGCGCTTGCAGGTACCGTAAAAGCAGGTGGTGTACTGATATTATTACTGCCCAATGACAGTCATTGGCAAGACCCTGCACTAAGGAGTATTACCTCCTATGGCGAAGAGATTACACACAGTTTTTTTAATCAGCGTTTTTTCGCCAAGCTAAAGTTGCAGCCACATTATTTAACTCAGCATTCTCTCCCAGCTTACCAGCCGGTATCGCCAGCAACTGCTGAGATAAACTATCAGCAACAACAGCTATGTGTAGAGCAAATAATTAAAACCGCGACAGGGCGCGCTAATCGACCTTTAGTTATTAGTGCAGATCGAGGTCGTGGTAAGTCAGCCGCTTTAGGGCTTGCAGCAGCAAATCTTCAAGATAAGAAAATCCTTATTTGTGCAACACAAGCTAAAGCCGTACAAACAAGCTTTAAACATTTAGCCGCTAAGCTTGGTATCAGCAAAGAACAAAACTGTAAACAACTAGCTAACCTCAGCTATGTTGCGCCAGATACACTGTTAAACGAAAAACCAGACTGTGATCTGCTATTTGTCGATGAAGCTGCCGCTATTCCTGTACCAATGTTATTGCAGATCCTGAAAAATTACCCACGAATCGTATTTGCTAGCACTATGATTGGTTATGAAGGGAATGGGCGTGGTTATACGTTACGCTTTTTACATTATTTACGTGGCCAATTTAAATCACTAAAGACAATCACTTTGGGCGAGCCAATTCGTTTTGCCAACCATGATCCGCTAGAAAATATCATACGTGAACTATTACTACTCGATGCAAAGTACCTAGACACGCAAAGTAGTGAAGCATACGAATTTGAAAATATAAGCAAAGAACAACTTATTGATAATGAGCAGCTACTTAGCCAAATTATGGCGCTATTGGCGTTGGCTCATTACCAAACCACGGTAAACGACTTACGGCAATTGCTTGATGCCCCTGAGTTACAGCTATCTATATGTAAACAAGAAAATGCGTTAAAAGCCGTTTGCTTAATTGCTATTGAGGGTGGCTTAACAGCAGAAATCGCAGAGCAAGTAATAAAAGGAAAGCGTCGACCACATGGTCATTTAATGGCACAAACTCTGACTCAATTGAGCCGAAATACAGAAGATTTGTGTAAACGCTCAGCGAGAGTGGTAAGAATAGCGGTCGCACCAGAGTCCCATCAACAAGGTATAGGTTCAGCCCTATTAAACTTTTGTGAGAACCAATTAAAAGATTGTAGTTATTTCGGAGCCAGCTTTGGGGCAAACGCTGCTTTAGTTAAGTTTTGGCAAAGTAATGGCTTTAATGTTGTTAAACTTGGATTTAGTCACGATAAAGCGACCGCGGAACATGCTGCCTTAGTGATGAAAGCTTTAGATGAGCAAAGCAAAGATAGAGCTGCACAATTCATTGAAGAATTTAAACAAGACCTCTCTTTGCAACTACTCAGCCATTTTAGCTCACTTCCTTGGCAGCTTATTATGGAACTATTTAAAGGCCTCCCTAGAAGTGACTGTCCTGAAGGCTTAAATGAAAGAGCAGAACGGCTCTTAACAAGCGATATTAACCACTTTCAAGTACAGCCATTGCTATGGCAAATGATTTGGTGCACACCAATTAGTCTAAATTTATTAGATGAAAATACAAAATTCATCCTAATTCGACTAGTATTACAGCAAACCTCTGTAAATAGCTTGATCGAAGAAGCCGGTTTTACAGGTAAAAAAGACTTAGACTTAAAGTTCAAAACCGCAGTGCAAGGTTGGTATGCTCACTATAAATCTCTTCAAAATAACAGCCATTAAGTGTTTCTGTATATATACCTTACTGCTATCTCAGTTCGCTTTCGCTGAGCTTAAACAACCAACTATTAAACTTGGCATGTCTACAGCACTGACTGGACCTGCTAAGCAAATAGGCGAACAACTAGCGCTTGGCAGTAATATTTACTTCAATAAAATCAACAAAGAAAACGGTATTAATGGGCAAAGTATCGATCTAATATTAGCTGATGATGGCTATGAGCCAAAAAATGCCGTAGTGAATACCCGCGAGTTTTTATTTGACCAAAAGATCCATGCAATTTTTGGCTCAATGGGAACACCGACAGCCCATGCAATTAAACCCCTGCTAGATAGGCACCGCATTCCATTTCTAATGCCATTTACGGGCGCTGACTTTTTACATAACAGTTCAATGCCAAATGTATTTAACCTCCGTGCCAGCTACCAAGATGAAGCGATTGAGCAAATTAACTATTTAATCAAAGAGCAAAAGCATGAAAAAATTGGGCTAATGATCCAGGCTGATGAATTTGGTTATATGGTTGAGAGCAACCTGGTTAACGCACTAAAAATACATGGAATTAAGCCAGTAGAAGTTGCTCGATTTAAGCGTAATAGTCAGGATATCTCTAAGGCATTAACTCTGTTAAAGGAAAGTAATGCAACCGCAATTTGTTTAGTTGGCACCTACGAGCCTCTCGCTGAATTTATTAATGCAGCAAACAAACAAGGCTTCAACCCTGACTATACTTCTGTGTCTTTCGTTTCCAGTCATGATTTATACAAGCGTGTCAAACAACCCGCCAACATTATGGTCACCGAAGTGGTTCCCGACCCAAATAACTGTAAAAACTCTTGGTGTAAGCAGTTTATTGAAGATATCGAGCCATATCACACTAGTGCAAATAGAATTATTTTTGAAGGTTATTTGAATGCCGTTGCATTGGTTAGCGCTGCCAAGAAATGTCCAACACCATTAAACAATCAATGCTTACTTACCGAATTAAATCGTTTGTTTACTGACACGTCTGATTTCGCTGATTTATTTAACACCCACTCCGCAGGAAATAACAAAAAAATCTACCGCTCATATTTTAAAAGTAATTAGGTTAAACTACGACTAAAATACAATAATGTTCTATGCTATAGAGACTTAACAAGGCTTTGAGGGAAATATGGATCTGATTAATTTTCGAGTTGGGCAAAAGACCATTTCACTAAAAATTCTCGATATTCTTCTAACTGAGCGTTACGAAGGAAATCTCACGTCTTTGCCAAATGAAAATAAAAGCTTCATTGGGGTTAAAGATTACATGGAAACTCCTACGCCTATTTTTGATTTAGGAATTGTATTAAACAATCACTCCACCAAAGACACCAATGCCGAGTTATCTGACCTTTTAGTTGAAAGAGAAAAAGACCACTTAGATTGGCTAGATGCCTTAGAAAATAGCTTAGTTACCGGCGCGCCTTTTACAAAAGCCACTGATCCAGATAAATGTGCTTTTGGTCGTTGGTATAATAACTTCGAAACAGATAATGAAGACTTAAAAAGTATATTAGCTAAGTTCGATAAGCCACACCGCGAATTACATGCCATGGCTGGTGAGTTATTAGAATTGCAAAAAAGCCAACCTCACGACAAAGTCATTAGCTTATTTGCAGAGAAAAAGCGCCAAACATTCAATCAGCTTATTAGGCTATTTGAATCGGCACGTGAGCAGATCATTCTTGATTACAAGCCAATAATCATCTTCACTACTAAAGATGGCGTTACGCCACATATAGGCTTATTAGTCGACAAAGTAGAAGACAGCATCAACGTTAAGAAAGAAGACATTAAACCGCTAGATCAATTAACCTCTGTTGGTTTTGATGTTGACCCGCAAACTAAAAACATGATGCGCGGACTAATTAAAATGAAGCATAAACACAGCTTATTATTAGACCCAAGCGCCATCTTCCGTCCAGAACACCTAATGCGCCACGAGGCAGAAGAAACCGAAGAGTATGGGCTTTTTTAGTTAGCAAGTTGCGAGTGTAAAGTCATAAAGGCTCTAGGCTCTAGGCTCTAGGCTCTAGGCTCTAGGCTCTAGGCTCTAGGCAAAGTGTAGTTGTAGGAATGGCTTACCATGAATATATTGGTTATGGCCTAGATACGGCACTGACGTGCCTCCTACAGGGGTTTGTTGCTGAGGGAGTCTCTGCAAAAAACACCCCCACATTTCAGTTGACGTCTGACGTCTGACGGCTGAAAGCTGACAGCTCCCAAACGCAAAAAAGCCCGACTCTTTCGAATCGGGCTTTCTTTAATTTGGAGCCTGGCAATGTCCTACTTTCACATGGCAAATGCCACACTATCATCGGCGCTGTTTCGTTTCACTACTGAGTTCGGCATGGGATCAGGTGGGTCCAAAACGCTATTGTCACCAAGCAAATTTGGGTCGTTAATCGCCTTAGCAATCAACTAAAATTCGGAATTCTGATATCAAGTAAATGTCTACTTTAGTTTCTTAACTTCTGTCTGTTACGCTGTCACAAAACGCGTTTGGCGTTGTATGGTTAAGCCTCACGGGTAATTAGTACAGGTTAGCTTAATGGCTCGCACCACTTCCACATCCTGCCTATCAACGTTGTAGTCTTCAACGGCCCTTCAGAGACTTTAAAAGTCTAGTGAGAACTCATCTCGAGGCCTGCTTCGCGCTTAGATGCTTTCAGCGCTTATCAGTTCCGAACGTAGCTACCGGGCAGTGCCATTGGCATGACAACCCGAACACCAGCGGTTCGTTCACTCCGGTCCTCTCGTACTAGGAGCAACCCCTCTCAATTCTCAAACGCCCACGGCAGATAGGGACCGAACTGTCTCACGACGTTCTAAACCCAGCTCGCGTACCACTTTAAATGGCGAACAGCCATACCCTTGGGACCGACTTCAGCCCCAGGATGTGATGAGCCGACATCGAGGTGCCAAACACCGCCGTCGATATGAACTCTTGGGCGGTATCAGCCTGTTATCCCCGGAGTACCTTTTATCCGTTGAGCGATGGCCCTTCCATTCAGAACCACCGGATCACTATGACCTACTTTCGTACCTGCTCGACGTGTCTGTCTCGCAGTTAAGCTGGCTTCTACCATTACACTAACCGTACGATGTCCGACCGTACTTAGCCAACCTTCGTGCTCCTCCGTTACTCTTTGGGAGGAGACCGCCCCAGTCAAACTACCCACCAGGCACTGTCCGTAATCCCGATTAGGGACCAACGTTAGAACATCAAAACTACAAGGGTGGTATTTCAAGGACGGCTCCACAAAGACTAGCGTCTCTGCTTCAAAGCCTCCCACCTATCCTACACATGTAGGTTCAATGTTCAGTGCCAAGCTGTAGTAAAGGTTCACGGGGTCTTTCCGTCTAGCCGCGGGTACACAGCATCTTCACTGCGATTTCAATTTCACTGAGTCTCGGGTGGAGACAGCGTGGCCATGGTTACACCATTCGTGCAGGTCGGAACTTACCCGACAAGGAATTTCGCTACCTTAGGACCGTTATAGTTACGGCCGCCGTTTACCGGGGCTTCGATCAAGAGCTTCGTCCGAAAACTAACCCCATCAATTAACCTTCCGGCACCGGGCAGGTGTCACACCGTATACGTCATCTTGCGATTTTGCACAGTGCTGTGTTTTTAATAAACAGTCCCAGCCACCTGGTCACTGCGGCTCCCGTCCGCTTAGAGAGCAAGTCTCATCACAGATAGGAGCGTACCTTCTCCCGAAGTTACGGTACGATTTTGCCTAGTTCCTTCACCCGAGTTCTCTCAAGCGCCTTAGTATTCTCTACCTGACCACCTGTGTCGGTTTGGGGTACGATTCGGTATAATCTGAAGCTTAGAGGCTTTTCCTGGAAGTATGGCATCAACAACTTCACACCCTTGGGTGCTCGTCTCGTGTCTCAGTCTTAAGAGTCCGGATTTTCCTAAACTCTCAACCTACTCACTTTCACATGGACAACCAACGCCATGCTTGTTTAGCCTGCTCCGTCCCCCCATCGCAATTATACCAAGTACGGGAATATTAACCCGTTTCCCATCGACTACGCCTTTCGGCCTCGCCTTAGGGGTCGACTTACCCTACCCTGATTAACATGGGATAGGAACCCTTGGTCTTCCGGCGTGCGGGTTTTTCACCCGCATTATCGTTACTCATGTCAGCATTCGCACTTCTGATACCTCCAGCATACCTCCCGGTACACCTTCAACGGCTTACAGAACGCTCCCCTACCACTCAAACAAAGTTTGAATCCGCAGCTTCGGTGCATAGTTTAGCCCCGTTACATCTTCCGCGCAGACCGACTCGACCAGTGAGCTATTACGCTTTCTTTAAAGGATGGCTGCTTCTAAGCCAACCTCCTGGCTGTCTGGGCCTTTCCACATCGTTTCCCACTTAACTATGACTTTGGGACCTTAGCTGGCGGTCTGGGTTGTTTCCCTCTTCACGACGGACGTTAGCACCCGCCGTGTGTCTCCCGGATAGTACTTTACGGTATTCGGAGTTTGCAAAGGGTTGGTAAGTCGGGATGACCCCCTAGCCTTAACAGTGCTCTACCCCCGTAAGTATTCGTCCGAGGCTCTACCTAAATAGATTTCGGGGAGAACCAGCTATCTCCCGGTTTGATTAGCCTTTCACTCCTAGCCACAGGTCATCCCCTAACTTTTCAACGTTAGTGGGTTCGGTCCTCCAGTTGATGTTACTCAACCTTCAACCTGCCCATGGCTAGATCACCGGGTTTCGGGTCTATACCTTGCAACTGAACGCGCAGTTAACGCTCGCTTTCACTACGGCTACCCTAATCGGTTAACCTCGCTACAAAATATAAGTCGCTGACCCATTATACAAAAGGTACGCAGTCACCCTCGAAGGGCTCCTACTGCTTGTACGTACACGGTTTCAGGTTCTATTTCACTCCCCTCACAGGGGTTCTTTTCGCCTTTCCCTCACGGTACTGGTTCACTATCGGTCAGTTGGGAGTATTTAGCCTTAGATGATGGTCCACCTATATTCAGTCAAAGTTTCACGTGCTCCGACCTACTCGATTTCACTTAAGATGCATTTTCGTGTACGGGACTATCACCCTGTATCGTCAAACTTTCCAGAATGTTTCACTAACACATAATAAGCTTAAGGGCTGGTCCGGTTTCGCTCGCCGCTACTTCCGGAATCTCGGTTGATTTCTGTTCCTACGGGTACTTAGATGTTTCAGTTCTCCGCGTTCGCCTCGTTAACCTATGTATTCAGTTAACGATACCTGCAAGCAGGTGGGTTTCCCCATTCGGAAATCCTAGTCTCAAGCGCTTTTTACTAGCTTGACTAGGCTTATCGCAAGTTAATACGTCCTTCATCGCCTCCAACTGCCAAGGCATCCACCGTGTACGCTTAGTCACTTAACCATACAACCCAAACGGGTCTTTGTTAGTGACAGCTGTTAACTTCGCCAGAAGTTAATTCATCAAATAATGATGAGAATACTAAAGTAGATACCAATTAATCTTTCGATTAATGGCATATTTTTTACTTTTGAAAACTCTTTATAGATACAAGTATCTATAAGAATTTTAATATCAGCTTTCCAAATTTTTAAAGAGCATATTAATTAGTTAAACCAAGTGGTTTAGCTAACTAACAATCATCTGTGTGGACACTACGAACAAATAAGTTCTAAATCGTATAAGGAGGTGATCCAGCCCCAGGTTCCCCTAGGGCTACCTTGTTACGACTTCACCCCAGTCATGAATCACTCCGTGGTGAACGTCCTCCCGAAGGTTAGACTATCCACTTCTGGAGCAACCCACTCCCATGGTGTGACGGGCGGTGTGTACAAGGCCCGGGAACGTATTCACCGCATCATTCTGATATGCGATTACTAGCGATTCCGACTTCATGGAGTCGAGTTGCAGACTCCAATCCGGACTACGACGCACTTTAAGTGATTCGCTTACCCTCGCAGGTTCGCAGCACTCTGTATGCGCCATTGTAGCACGTGTGTAGCCCTACACGTAAGGGCCATGATGACTTGACGTCGTCCCCACCTTCCTCCGGTTTATCACCGGCAGTCTCCTTAGAGTTCCCGACCGAATCGCTGGCAACTAAGGATAGGGGTTGCGCTCGTTGCGGGACTTAACCCAACATCTCACAACACGAGCTGACGACAGCCATGCAGCACCTGTATCAGAGTTCCCGAAGGCACCAAACCATCTCTGGTAAGTTCTCTGTATGTCAAGTGTAGGTAAGGTTCTTCGCGTTGCATCGAATTAAACCACATGCTCCACCGCTTGTGCGGGCCCCCGTCAATTCATTTGAGTTTTAACCTTGCGGCCGTACTCCCCAGGCGGTCTACTTAATGCGTTAGCTTTGAAAAACAAGTCCGAAGACCCGAGCTTCTAGTAGACATCGTTTACGGCGTGGACTACCAGGGTATCTAATCCTGTTTGCTCCCCACGCTTTCGTACATGAGCGTCAGTGTTGACCCAGGTGGCTGCCTTCGCCATCGGTATTCCTTCAGATCTCTACGCATTTCACCGCTACACCTGAAATTCTACCACCCTCTATCACACTCTAGTTTGCCAGTTCGAAATGCAGTTCCCAGGTTGAGCCCGGGGCTTTCACATCTCGCTTAACAAACCGCCTGCGTACGCTTTACGCCCAGTAATTCCGATTAACGCTCGCACCCTCCGTATTACCGCGGCTGCTGGCACGGAGTTAGCCGGTGCTTCTTCTGTAAGTAACGTCACAGCTAAGTGCTATTAACACTTAACCTTTCCTCCTTACTGAAAGTGCTTTACAACCCGAAGGCCTTCTTCACACACGCGGCATGGCTGCATCAGGCTTGCGCCCATTGTGCAATATTCCCCACTGCTGCCTCCCGTAGGAGTCTGGGCCGTGTCTCAGTCCCAGTGTGGCTGATCATCCTCTCAAACCAGCTAGGGATCGTCGCCTTGGTGAGCCATTACCTCACCAACTAGCTAATCCCACTTGGGCTAATCTTATGGCGTGAGGCCCGAAGGTCCCCCACTTTGGTCCGTAGACATCATGCGGTATTAGCAGTCGTTTCCAACTGTTGTCCCCCACCATAAGGTATATTCCCAAGCATTACTCACCCGTCCGCCGCTCGACGCCAGAGGTGCAAGCACCTCTTCGTTTCCGCTCGACTTGCATGTGTTAGGCCTGCCGCCAGCGTTCAATCTGAGCCATGATCAAACTCTTCAATTAAAAGTTTTTTCTGTCCCGAAGGACATGCTCAATGAATTCTGAATTTTGATTCTTTCGAATCGAATTGACTGTGCTGAAACAAGTAAACTTGTTTCCGTTGGTCACTCAGTTCAATTGAGACTCTAAATTTGTTTGCGTCATCTAGCGAACTAGAATCGGCTGTTAGAACTCAATCTGTACGAGTGCCCACACAGATGATTGCTTTATATTGTTAAAGAACGTTTGAGATACTTTCGCGTCTCAAGGGCTGTGCATTCTACGCAAGCCGTTATTTTTGTCAACACTTAATTTTGAGAAAAGTTTATTTTTTCAAAACTCAGTTTTACTTGACTCAACCAACTCGTCGTTTTGCTTTTTTGTAAGCAGTCCGCCGTGTCGGTGGATGCGCATTATAGGGAGATCCGAATTCAGATCAACTGTTTTTTGCAGTTTTTATTAAAAAAATGACTGTTCGCGCAAAATACGAACGAAACGCGTAAAAACAATACTAAAAAAGGCCCCAGAGGGCCTTTTGACGTTATTTTACTATGAGCTTCCAACCTACTTTTGCTTGTAGCTTGGACTCTAGTTGCAGCTCACTGGCCATTAATGGGTGATATTTTAACCAATCACCATCAAATGTCAGTGTGAGGGTGTTTTCATTAACACTGAGATCGATTGCTGGCAGTACATCATCTTGGCGGCGCATTGATAAGATTACTGCAATCCGCAAGACTCTTGTTAAACATTCAGCTAACTGCTGATGGCAACCTAAATGAGCAAAGCTGTTTTTTAGCAGATCAGCACGATGTTCATTAGCAACAGCCGTTATCAATTTATGTTCAGATTGTGAGAAACCTGGCAAATCGGTATTTTCTATAATGTAAGCTGTGTGCTTATGATAAAGCTTATACTCTATTAACAAGCCAATCTCATGCAGTTTTGCTACCGTTCTTAATAATGCTATTGCGTTATCATCGATTGATTGCCATTGCTGCGCTACATTTTTTGCCAGTTGCTCTGCAAGTTGCGCAACGCGACAGGCTTGTTTTTGATCAACATGATAGCGATTCATTAAACCATCAACAGTACGCTTACGAATATCGTGGTTATGAAGTTCTGGCACCATGCTGTATAAAACACCTTCACGCAAGGCACCGCGAGCAAGACCCATTTGCTTAATATCTAGCGATTCAAACAATGCGATTAAAATAGCGAGGCCAGATACAAACACCAAACGGCGCTCTTCACTCAACCCTGGAAGCTCAAGATCAGCAATTGTTGCAAATTGCACTGATTGTTCTTTAATGGCGAGTAGTTTATCGAGAGTTAATAGCTCATCTTGATTTTGTGCAACCATGATCTCTTGAATCGCTTGCACAGTACCCGATGCACCACTCGCTATTTGCCACCCGCTCGCTTGGTATTCATCAACAATTTCTGAAACGACTTCACTGGCAGCTTTAATTGCAGCTGCAAAGTTTTCGTTGCTGAGTTTTTGATCTTTGAAATAGCGCTCTAAAAAGGTGACACAACCCATATGCAGGCTTTTATAGTGCAATGCATCAAAACCCTTACCGATAACGACTTCGGTACTTGCCCCACCGATATCAATAACGAGTTGTTTTCCGCTACAGGCAGAGGTATGCGCCACACCTTTATAAATTGTCTTAGCTTCTAACTCACCGCTGATAACATTGATTTTATGACCAAGGATCTGTTCAGCTTTTTCCTTGAATACATCAGCATTGATAGCAAGACGTAAAGTTGCGGTCGCAACAATTGTGATGTTTTTCTGTGGTATGTCTTGCAAACGTTCAGCGAACAAGGCTAAGCATTCCCAACCTCGTTGCATGGCTTCTGTGCTTAGGACGTTATTTTCATCAAGCCCTGCAGCAAGCCTTACTTTACGTTTAACTCGACCGATCGTTTGTAGACCGCCAGCAATCGATTTAGCGATCAGCATATGAAAGCTATTTGATCCTAAGTCGATTACTGCATACACATTTTTTTGCGGTTGAAGTTGCCCCACCGTTCAAAAACCTCTAGTTACTACTAAGTCTTCAATAACGGTCGTTTATTGCGACCGCGATTTCTGGTAACTATTATTTGGTCGACGTCCGTTGTTATTACGATTACGTGGGCCTGTAGAATAGTTCCGCTTTTTCTGAATAGTAGGCTTAGTTAAATCATCAAGCAATGCACTTTTATCATAATGTGATAATGGAATGCTGTGTTCTATATATTGCTCAATTTCGTGGAGATTATAGGCATACTGCTCACAGGCAAAGCTAATAGCGTGTCCTGATGCACCAGCACGTCCAGTACGGCCAATACGGTGTACATAGTCTTCACAATCATCTGGCAAATCAAAATTAAATACATGACTTACTTCTGGGATATGTAAACCACGGGCAGCAACATCTGTTGCAACTAAGAAATCTAAATCACCTTTGGTAAATTGAGCCAAAATTGATTGACGCTTTTTCTGGTTTACATCACCGGTTAATAAACCAACTCGGTGACCATCTGCTTTCATCCATGCATAAACATTCTCACAACTGTGTTTCGTGTTTGCAAACACAATTGCTTTATCTGGCCATTCTTCTTCAATCAATGTTAACAGTAACTTAATTTTGTCATCTTGTGATGGATGGAATAGCTCTTCTTGAATTCGCTTACCTGTTTTTACATCAGGTTCAACTTGAACATGCTCTGGGTTAGTCATATGTTCAAATGCTAATTCCTGAACACGATAAGACAAGGTTGCTGAGAATAGTAGATTTAAACGCTCAGACGCTTCTGGCATACGTCTAAACATATAACGGATATCTTTTATGAAGCCTAAATCGAACATTCGATCTGCCTCATCAAGCACCACAACTTCAATTTCGTTCAGGGTATAGCAGCCCTGTTTATATAAATCGATAAGGCGTCCAGTGGTACCAATTAAAATATCAACACCTTTTTCTAGTTGTGCACGTTGTTTTTCGTAATCTTCGCCACCATATACTAAACCTAAGTTAAGATTACAGTGTGGCGCTAAAATTTTTGCATCTTTGTGTATCTGAATCGCCAGCTCCCTTGTTGGGGCCATGATCAGGGCTCTTGGATGTTTACTAGGTGCTTTGCTAGATTGTAATAACCGATGGCACGTGGCAGTTAAAAACGCCAACGTTTTGCCCGTACCTGTTTGTGCCTGGCCCGCAATATCGCGGCCTTCACAAATAAAAGGTAGGCATTTCGCTTGAATGGGTGTGCAATATTCAAACCCATTTTCGGTTAAACCGGCAACCACTTCCGGTGCGATAGCAAAGTCTGAAAACTTTTTATCGGTCAAATGTGTCTTAGTCATAGCGTTTAAGCATAACGTTTAAACTTGCAATAAGAAACAAGAGTGTTTAAATACGCATTAAATATTTCGCCTAACTAATCGGAGATCGCAATGAGCGAGAAAATTATTCAATTAACTGACGATAGCTTTGAAGCTGACGTACTACAATCAGACAAACCTGTACTTGTTGATTTTTGGGCTGAATGGTGCGGACCTTGTAAAATGATCGCCCCTATTCTTGACGAAGTAGCTGGCGAGTTTGATGGCCGTGTTACCGTTGGTAAACTTAACATCGATCAAAACGCAGGCACACCACCTAAATTTGGTATTCGTGGTATCCCTACGTTACTTCTTTTCAAAGATGGTCAAGTTGCAGCAACCAAAGTTGGTGCACTTTCTAAGACTCAATTAGTAGAGTTTTTAGAAAACAACATCTAATGAAAATATAAAAAAAGGGCTTTTTGCCCTTTTTTTAGCTTTATTTTGTTTAAAGACTGGACGCCTTGCTAGTGACCTGCTAGTTTATAAAGCCAACTAATCCTTAGTTATACCAACAAACCTCACTCATGTATCAAACGATGATTTTGAGTATGACAATTGTAATAAAGAACCCACCAATATGCATTTACGCGAATTAAAAGACAAGTCTATTAAAGAGCTTGTAAACTTAGCTGAGTCCATGGGGCTCGAAAACGTAGCCCGTTTAAGAAAACAAGATATTATTTTCGCCATCCTAAAAGCGCATGCTAAAAGCGGTGAAAACATCTACGGCGGCGGTGTACTAGAGATCTTACAAGATGGTTTTGGTTTCTTAAGATCATCAGAAGCATCTTACTTAGCCGGCCCAGATGATATTTATGTATCACCGAGTCAAATCCGTCGATTCAGCATGCGTACTGGTGACTCAATTTCAGGCCTTATTCGCCCACCTAAAGACGGTGAGCGTTACTTCGCACTATTAAAAGTAAATGAAGTAAACTTCGACAAACCTGAAAATTCTCGCACTAAAATCCTATTTGAAAACCTTACCCCACTTCACGCTAACGAACGTTTACGTATGGAGCGTGGTAATGGTAGTACTGAAGACATCACGGCTCGTGTACTAGATTTAGCATCACCAATTGGTAAAGGCCAACGTGCACTCATCGTTGCTCCACCAAAAGCGGGTAAAACGATGCTACTGCAAAACATTGCGCAGTCAATCAGCTACAACCAGCCTGATTGTGAGCTAATGGTGCTTCTAATTGACGAACGTCCAGAAGAAGTTACAGAGATGCAGCGCCTTGTTAAAGGTGAAGTAATTGCCTCAACGTTCGATGAGCCAGCAAGCCGTCACGTTCAAGTTGCTGAGATGGTAATTGAAAAAGCGAAGCGTCTTGTTGAACACAAGAAAGATGTAGTTATCTTACTTGACTCAATTACACGCCTTGCTCGTGCCTATAATACTGTTATCCCATCATCAGGTAAGGTATTAACCGGTGGTGTTGATGCGAATGCATTACACAAGCCAAAACGTTTCTTTGGTGCGGCTCGTAACGTAGAAGAAGGCGGTAGCTTAACAATTATCGCAACAGCGCTTATCGACACTGGTTCGAAGATGGATGAAGTTATCTACGAAGAGTTCAAAGGCACAGGTAATATGGAATTACACTTAAATCGTAAGATTGCTGAAAAGCGTGTATTCCCAGCGATTGACTTTAACCGTTCAGGTACCCGTCGTGAAGAATTACTAACTAAACCTGATGAACTACAAAAAATGTGGATCTTACGAAAAATCGTTCATGAGATGTCAGAAATTGACGCAATGGAGTTCTTAATTGATAAGCTCTCAATGAGCAAAACCAATGATGAATTCTTTGACTCAATGAAACGTCAGTAAAAATTACTTTGTTTTTACAAATGCCTGTCTAATACAGGCATTTTTTTTATGTAAAACTAGGACATAACTCTTTAAAAGTTATACTTTTAAAGTGTTAGTTTATTGGTAATTTATAGAAATTTGTTCTATATATTAAAGGATTAAACGCTAAGGATTTCCTCAATGACTCGCATTAGAGTAGTTGTAGCTCTATTTATAATAAGCTTACTTAGTTGTATTGCTAGTTTTGCCATATTTGATTTTTCTATCACTGCTATGGCTGTACTTATGCTTGTTGTCGTAATCCCATGGCTTGTTCTAATTAGCTTTATTTATACAACTGATAAAAAGCAACAAGATTATTTAAGCTACTTTATTACGCATACCGCTTCTGAAAAGGGGATCGATTTTACTTTTCGCTTTGACGAAAATGACACCCAATTACCAAAAGAGTGTCATGCACTTAACGCAGGTTTAACAATGGCTGAGCATATGATAAGTGAAATATATGTATCATCAGCCCGCTTGTTACCAATGGCCGATGCATTACGTGATACTTATGCGTCAATGACTCAAAAAGCGACAATTCAAGATGCCCATGGCATTGACCTAGCAAACACAATTAATCGTATGATTGAGGTATCTAAAGAACTGGATAGAAGTCTTGAACAAATATTAAGCTCGGTATCAGATGCGACTAAATCAGTTCAACAAACTCGTTTAGACACTGATAAAAGCCAAGCAAGTCTCATAAAACTTGCCGATAATATCAACCTCACCAGTGAACAGATTATTTTACTTAAACAAGATAGTGATGCGATAGGCTCAGTCATTGATGTAATTAACAGTATTGCAGAGCAAACTAACTTACTTGCGCTAAACGCTGCAATCGAAGCCGCTCGAGCTGGTGAACAAGGCCGCGGTTTTGCAGTGGTTGCTGATGAGGTACGAAACCTAGCTGCTCGTACTAGTAAGTCGACACAAGAAGTGCGTGAGATGGTATCTAAAATTCAACATAGTACTGAACAAGCAAACTTATTAATGCAAACAGCACTTAAAGAAACGGAGCGCACGGTTGAACTTTCTGAAGCTTCTACTAAAGAAACCAATAAAATTGAGCAAGCAATGCTAGAAATTAATGCGTTTTCTGAGAGTGTCCATGAGCAGGTAGCTATGCAAAGCCAGATGTCAGATGAAGCACAAGTTAGTATAGATGCAATGGTTGAGCTTAACTCTGATGCACTTTCAAGTTCACAAATACAAGCTGTGTCGAGTAAAGACTTAGTGCGCCTTGCACACTCTCTGGACGAAAAACTGTCAATGTTTCTTATCACTCCAACAGAAACCGATCAAGAGCAGCGTATTGATCATTCTAGGTTTGAAATGACTCAAGAGGTTGAACAAGTTCAAGACGGTGATATTGAGCTGTTTTGATCAACCGAAGCGTTGTGTAGATGCTCTAGTAATTGAGCAACCAAACTAGTTAAGTCAGCAGTTTTATCTTGCTTCAATGCCGATTCAAGTGCCATAGCACTATCCGCGATATCATCCAGCGCAAACATTTTCGCAGCACCACCGATTCGGTGAGCATCCTGTTGTAAATTAAATAGCTCATGGGCTGCAAAGTGCTGCTGTATCAACGCGCTTTCATGCTCAAAGCTATTAATAAAGCTTGCAACCAAATCACTCATATCTTGCTGAGATTTAGCTACTGCGCTGTCCTTTTTACAATGCTTAGCAAGTTGCGTATAAAATACTTTCTTATCAATTGGTTTAGCAAGGTAACCGGTGAACCCTGCTTGAAGATAACTGTCGATTTCGTGGCTAATAGCATTAGCCGTTAACGCATATACTGGCTGTGTAAAGCCGCACTCTTGTAATAACTTGAGCGCTTTTAAACCATCAAGTACTGGCATTTGAATATCCAGCAGTACCACATCAGGAAATTCCTTAAGGCACTGCTCTACAGCTTGCTCACCATTTTCTACCGCAATTACTTCAAGGCCCATAGATTCTAAATAACGAGCAATTAAACGGCGATTATCAGGGTGATCTTCAGCGAGTAGAACTTTCCCAGATAAACCTTTTACAACTGGCTGTACAAACTTTTCAGACTCTATCACATCAGAGCTTGGAGTACGTTCTTTACATGGTAAGTAAAACGAAAATATGCTGCCTTTATTTAGCTCACTTTCAACACTAATATAACCCCCCATCATCATTGCAAGCTGTTGCGATAAGCTTAACCCAAGCCCTGTCCCCCCAAAGCGTCGGCTAATACTGTTATCTCCTTGCCTAAAACACTCAAATATTTGTTTTAGTTGCTCGGTATTCATACCAATACCGGTATCAGTTACACGAAACCACACGCCTTGCTCTACTTTAGAGACTTTTAACTCTACTTCGCCTTGGTTAGTGAATTTAATTGCATTTGCACATAGGTTGATGAGTATCTGTTTTATGCGGGTAAAATCTAGCTGACAGTAAAACTGCTCGCCAAGCACATTATGAAAAGTAAAGTTAAGGCCTTTATCTTTAGCCTGACCACTGAGTATCGAGTGGACGTCGGTGAGTAATCGAACTAAATCACCTTCTTTTAGGCTTAACTCAAGCTTGTTAGCCTCGATTTTACTAATATCGAGAACGTCGTTAATCAGCTCTTTTAAATGATCGCTTTGTTTTTGAATCACGGCAAGCTCATCGTTTAACTGCTCTGGTTTATAATAACCATTCATTAAATTATCGGTTTGGCCCAGTATTGCGGTTAAAGGAGTACGAATTTCATGACTAATATTTGCTAAAAACTGACTTTTAATTTCGTTAGCACTACGTAGTTGCTCTGCCGTTTCTTCAAGCTCCTTGGTCCGCTTAGCAACCATTAACGAAAGTTGCTCTTTTGCACCTTTTTCAATACTGCGACGGTAAATAGTAATACCCGTTACCACTATCATCACAAATAAGATAAACAACATAATGCCCAACTGACGCTGTTTTGACATTTCGAGCTCTTGTACATGCTGTAGCTGCTTCAACTCAACAATTTCTTGACTGAGCTGACTTGCTTGGATTTGGCTTTGTAGCTCGCTCATTGACTTTAATAATCTGATGCTTTGCTCACTTTTAAATGAACGAACAAACTCATCAAAACTAGCAACAGCTCCGGCATAATCTCCTTTTCCGGATTTAATCAGGGCCATCATTCCGGCGCCATCTTGCACTCTAAGATCGTCTTTATATTGTTTAGCCATAGAAACAGAGGTGGTGAGAGTTGCTTCAGCTTTATTTAGCTTACCTTGTAATAACTCGATTTTTGCCTGTGACAATAAGCCTGCAAGCTCTAAGGTTTTATTATCAATACTTTTTGCAAATTCAACTGCTTTTTCTGCATGACTTAAGGCAAGCTCTAAATCACCGGTGCGTAAATATACATTGGCGATATTAGCGTGGCGAGATGAGAGAAAGTAAGCATTATTCGTTTCTTGGTAGTATCTCAAGGCTCGCTGATAGTAGTGCAAAGAAAGTTGATACTGACCAAGTTCAGAATACGCAACCCCCATATTGCCATAAGACTGAGCTATGCCATCTTCATCGCCTAACTTTTGGAAAATCTCTAGCGTTTCTCGATACATTTCTAATGCAGTATCATAACTTGATAAACGAATATAAATACCTGCAATGTTGTGTAATATATCGGCTTTATCTTGTGCATTACCATGTTCTTCGTAAATATCTTTCGCTTCTTTGTAATATTTCAGCGCTTGCTCCATATTGAACATATCAAAGTAGGCAAGGCCAATATTACTTAGCAAATTAGCCTCAGCAATTGGTTCAGGTAGCTTTTTGGCAATACTTAATGCTCTGCTGTAAGCAATTACCGCTTGCTGCATCAAGCCTTGATAATAATAAGTTACGCCCTGCATTTTTAGGGCAAGGAAATAGCGCTTTGGGGTCGCAGCAAAACTAGTTGCTTGCTCTGCCAATTGGTAATTTTTTACGGCCGCTGAGAAATTACCTTTAGCTAGAGCAAAGTCCCCAAGCTGCATGTATATATCGAGGCTTTGTTCTTGATTTGTTGTATTTTGATTAAGCAGTTTTTTGGCAAGCTGTTGCTTTTCTTGCCATTGCTCGGATTGGCTAAATTGCTCAAGTAATGAAGTGGATGCAAAGCTAGACTGCGAAAAAAACAAACTACAACTGAACATTAAAGCAGTGAGCAAGCTAACACGCAGTGATGTGAACATATGGCGAAATCCCTTAATATCAACTTAGCCTGAAAATGAGGTTATTTAAGCTCGGCTAAATGCATTCCCTAGTATCTAAAAACATTAGCGTAGTTTCAAAAAAGCAGCTGTGATAGCGTATACCACTGTAGATTACACTAAAGATAGGCTTACGAACAATGGTTAACCCACTGATTGATGAGATTTTTTACCTTCTTTTGGAACAACCTGTTTGGAAGGTTCATACGCTTACCAGCGCACTTAGCGAATCAGGAAAAATTGAGCAATTAGATAATGACCCACAAAAAGATCTGTTTAAGCGCAACTTTTTAGTTATGAATGCTCTATATCAGCTGCAAACACAACTTGCACCAGAGCAACAGCTACAAATTGCCTCATTACATATTGAGCTTGTTAATGAGCAGATAAGTAACGCATTAGAAAATCACGATCCGCTGCGAGATTATTATTTAGATTGGCAAAACTATGATACAACGAGCGATGAGATTGATGCGATGTTAACTGATTTTTGGCAGCGCTTTTCATCATATAGTCCAAAAAGGGTCATTCTCTCGCTATCTCAGCAGCAGCTGTTGGAATTACAACAGGCGTGGCAGCTACCTACTGATTTTTCGGAAAAACAGTTACAAAAGCGTTGGCGACAACTGGCGCTAAAACACCACCCAGACCGCCAAGGCTGTTCAATTGAGTTTAAGAAAATACAACTTGAATATGAGCAACTTAAAGCTAGCTGCTCATAACTCAACAATTTATCTGCTCAAACGTCGCGCACGAATTTTACGCTTTTTAATATTACCTTCAGTCAATTTACGTAATGCAGGTTTTGCAGCAGCTCGCTCCACAGCAATAAAAGCCACATTATCAAGTACGTTAATTTTACCTACCTGATGACCTGCAATCCCTTCTTTGCCTGTTAATGCACCTAAAATATCACCGGCACGAATTTTTTGCTTTTTACCAGCATCAATCATAATCGTTGCCATAGTAGGCTTATAAGCGGGTTTTTCGAGCAAGCTAAATGGAGGAATCGGTTCTGGGTCAAAATCACGCTCATAGTGGTCACCAATTTGTGCCACTTTAAATTGCTCAGCTTCACCATAAATAGAACATGCTATGCCCTTTTTACCTGCTCGACCAGTACGGCCAACACGGTGAACATGGGTTTGTGGGTCATGTGCTAGATGATAGTTCACTACCATGTCCATGTCATTGATATCTAAGCCTCGTGCTGCAACATCCGTTGCCACCAAAATACAGGCACTTTTATTAGCAAAGCGGATTAAGGTACGTTCACGTTCACGTTGATCTAAATCACCGTGTAAGGCAACCGCACTAAACCCTTCAGCATAAAGGTCATCACAAATCTGTTGTGTTTCAACCTTGGTGTTACAAAAAACCACACAGCTTTCTGGCTGGAACTTCAATAACAACAGCTTCAATGTATTAAAGCGCTGTTTGTTGTTATCTAGCTTGTAAAAGTATTGTTTGATTGTGCTTTTGGTTTGCTCTTCTTCTACCTTAATCATTTCAGGATTGCTAAGTACTCTCTCAGCAACAGCTGCTATTGATTTTGGATAAGTCGCACTAAACAATAACGTTTGACGTTGATTTGGAATGCACTCAACAATAGCATCAAGGGTATCTTGAAAGCCCATATCTAACATTTGGTCAGCTTCGTCTAACACTAAGGTTTCGACATCATCTAAGCGTAATGTGCCTTTGCGAATGTGGTCGTCAACACGACCAGGGGTACCGACAATAATATGTGCGCCATGTTCTAGCGAACCAATTTGTGGACCAATAGAGACACCACCACATAAAGTTAAAACTTTAATATTATGGATACCACGTGCAAGCTTACGCACTTCTTCAGCTACCTGCTCTGCTAGCTCTCGAGTAGGGCACAAAATTAGAGACTGAATTCGAAACCGTTTCACATTTAACTTAGCCAACACACCTAAACTAAATGCAGCCGTTTTACCCGACCCCGTTTTTGCTTGGGCAATAATATCTTTGCCTTGTAAGATCACTGGCAAACTTTGCGCTTGTACTGGCGTCATTTGCGTATAACCTAAAGTTGATAAGTTATCGGTTAACTCTCGCGGCAAAGCCAAAGATGAAAAAGCAGTAGCAGTCACAGTAATATTCCAAACTTGATAATTGAGGGACATCCTCGAAGATGCTGTGGATCATAGCAGAGAATGTGCTGTTTCTCTAAACGAAAACACCGTTCGACATGTTTAATTCATATTTGCTTACAGTTTGCCGCTTTCTAACTCTCTGCATTTGTTCTAGTTTATTGATAGCAATCTTCAGGAAGAAACTATGCTTCTATTTAATACCGCTGCAGCTGATGTTGTTTATAAAAAACAAAAAACGTGCCCTCACTGCCATAGCGAACATTATTCTTTAAGCAATCATAGTAAAGTTTTACGCTTTACTATTTTGCCCATCATCCCATTATCTATTAATTATCAAAGACAATGTGATGACTGTGGCTATGTTACTCCTGCACCTTGGTATTCATTGCCAGCCTTAGAATTAGTGTCGTTTATAAAATACTTTATTGGTCTATTCTTCATCGTTTACCTATTAACAAATGCATTTATCGGTGCGAATGAACAAACTGAAAATGAGCAAACTTACTTAAACGAGCCAAAGTTATTTGATACCTATTTTGTCTATTCAGATAAATTTACTGGCAAACCAAAACGTATTAACAACTTAAAAGTAGCTCAGCTCGTTGAATTTGATGATAAAAACATGACTTTTAGAGTTGCTAACTACACTTACAAGTACAATAAAGACATCGAAATTGCCATGCGTACCAGCATGCTAGTTCAAGATGATTACTTTTCTAGTAAAACCCTGACTTTCAGTAAGTCACAAATAAAGCAGCTTTATGATGAAGGCAGCATTTATAAAATTATGCGACCTGAACTTTATAGTTTATTTGGTGGTTTTGTTATGCACCCGCCTAGACCTAAGCCTTTATATACGGGCGTTAAGCTCGATAAACATAATCAGGAAGGGATTACTTACTTCAAAGATGGCCTATACGAGGAAGCGTTGAAAAGTTTTACGCTGTCTGCGGAAGATGGTTATGCATGGGGGCAATTAAACTTGGGTCAGATGTATCGTGATGGCCAAGGGACAGAAGTGAATAACGAAAAAGCAGCTTACTGGCTCAACAAAGCTACCTTACAAGGGAATCCTAAAGCAAAGATTGAGCTCGCAGAGCTATGCTTGAGTTACGATTGTAGTAAATTGAATACTCAATAATCTATTACCCATAAACATCACTCAGCAGAAACCACCCTAATAACATGACACTCGCTATTTACTTTCAATTTGTTATGTTATAACATTTTTATGTGGCGCAGTATTTATGCTCTTTTGTTGGTGTTTATAATTACTTGTTAGCAAAAGCAGAGTCACTCTCTCTGCTCTTTTTTAGAGAGTACAGCTGGGTAGTATTGCCTGATAAACGAATCGTCTTTTGAGTTTGTTTAACTTGAAGGAAGACCTTGCACACTAGCACGCTTACGTTCCCGTGCTAAATCCTTGCCGGCGAGCTTGCTCGCCGGCATTTTTCTTTTAAAGCTTTAAATGTTCATCTAAGAAGGCCAATACTTTTTTGTAGTATAAAGCACGGTGCTCTTCTTTATAAAAACCGTGACCTTCATCATCAAGAATAGTTATTTCATATGGATGCTTAGCTTTTTTCAAAGCAGCTTCTAATGATTCAGCTTGTTCAATGGGCGCACGTTCATCTTCACCACCATGTACAATAAGAACAGGTGCTTTTAGCTTATCGACATTATAAGCAGGCGAGAATGCTTTTAGTTCTGCCTCATCAGTACCAATCACTGTTTTTAGGTAATTAAGTCCATGACTGCGCGCTTGCGTGTCACCCTCTTCATACATAAGAGGCAAGTCGTAAACCCCCATCAGGCCTATTGCACACTTGAACATATCTGGTTCGATTATCGCGCTTTGTAGAGCAGAGTAACCACCAAAGCTGGCACCCATAATACAAATGTTATCTTTATCAACCGTGCCATCTTTTATTAATAATTTTACACCATCAATAATATCGTGCTGAACATTTTGTCCCCACTGGCGATAACCGGCTTCTTGGAAGTTCATACCAAACCCCTCTGAACCACGGAAGTTAACCTTGAGCACTGCCATACCTTTATTCGCTAACATTTGTACTTCTGGGTCGTAACCCCAGTAATCACGTTCAATTGGGCCACCATGCGGCATAACAACCAAAGGTAAGTTTTTCTCAGCTTTGCCATTTGGCACAGTTAAATAAGCAAGAATTGTTAAACCATCGCGGCTTTTAAAACGCAGTGGTGTGGTTTGCGCCATTTCATCTTGATTTATCCAGCCTCGCGCAGAGAAAAGCGCTCTTAACTTATTGGTATTCGCATCATAAAGATAATATTGCCCAGGGTTTATATCGCTCGATGCGAAAATAATATTTTTTGAGTCGTCTTCTGTACTACTAACTAGCTGTACTTGACTGCCTGGCAGTGCGCCCAATAAATCTTTAAGACGCTGTGATTTAGGCGAATTACTATCAACAAACGCATAGCTTGGGTAGTCAGCCTCAGTTTCTATTGCAAATAACTCTTTGGATATTTCATCAACCCAAATATGCGACGGCGAAACATGCTTATCTTGGAAGATTTTGGTGACTTCTTTGGTTTTTAGGTTAATTTTAATAAGGCTTTCTGCTTCTCCACCTTTTGATGCAGTGGCATATACAGACTCACCAGATTTATCAAACGCCTTTAATGAGATATCGGTGTAATTAATACCTTCTAAATCAAGCTCTTTCCAAAAACCACCTTCAGGCTCTCGAACATGAATTGTCGCATTGAGGTAATCGTCACTTGATACAGCGATACGAACATTGCCATCATGGTCTGTTAAAAAACGTCCCATAGGTGCAGGTGATCGCGTAATTAGGGTGCGCAGACCGCGATAAACATCGACTTCATATACAACGGTAGTTGGTTCATTGGTTGCAGTCCATGGGTAAGTGACAACCAAAACTTTTTTATCATCATGCAGTAAAGGATCTAAAAGGTATGAGGTTCCTTGGACTGGAGTTTGTTTTTTTAATCGAGTACCCGTTTGCTGCTCACCATGATAACCAATTACATATGCGCCACGGCTACCATCAACATTTACAGCAAATAACTCACCATAATAAATAGGGGTATCTTGCCAGCCTTTTAAATACTCTTTTTCAAGAATAACACGCTCATTGTTTACCCAGTGGTATTCGCCAACCTGTGCATTACCCGGAAAAGCAACCGCGTGAGTTACTGCAAACTTGCTTGTATCAACAATGATGAGTGAATTTTTACCTTCGTGCTTTTTAATAGCAGCGACGTAATTGCCATCAGGAGAGATGGTTACACGACTAAAGTCATTACCTTTACTAAAATCTTCTACCGATAATTTTGCAGATTTAGCGAAACTGGTAAATGACAGCGTAAATAACGCGAGCCCCAGCATAAAAGTGAGGTATCGAGACATGATTAACTCCATTTAACGATTTAATTGTTATATTTAGCTGAGCAATAATAAAGCAAAGCCCCTATTTTATATACAAAAAATCAACAAAAATGGTTAATTTGATACTTTCTAATGACGAATTTTATGCCAAAATTCAACCACTAACACAACGATAATTCCGGCAACAACGCCCAATAAACCATCAAATATAATTGGCGTAGCCAACTCACCTGTTTTACCAAGTAAACCTGTTACAAACTCAGCGCTACCCTGTTGGGCGTGATGCAAAACGGGGATGCCATGTACCAATATGCCTCCGCCAACTAAAAACATAGCTACCGTTCCTGCAAAGGCTAAAAAGCGCATTAACTTAGGTGCTGACGCAAGTAAAAACTTACCCACTAGCTCTTTAAATTTACCACCACTTTGCTGCGCTTTTTGCAGTAGATACAAACCAGCATCATCAAGTTTAACAATCCCTGCAACTAACCCATACACACCAATGGTCATAATAATTGCAATTACACTTAGCACTAAAGCTTGATTAACCAGCGTTGCGCCAGCAACCGTGCCTAGCGTTATCACAATGATTTCTGCTGAAAGGATAAAGTCAGTACGGATTGCCCCTTTCACTTTTTGTTTTTCGTATTCTTGCAAGTCCAGTTGTTCAGCCAAAGTTTCATCTTCTTGTTGAGCGTGTCCAAACAGCTTTTCGATAATTTTCTCTGCACCTTCAAAGCACAAAAACAGCCCGCCAACCATTAACAGCGGAGTGATTAACCAAGGCAACCAAACACTAATCAATAACGCTGCCGGCACTAAGATGGCTTTGTTAATAAACGAGCCTTTTGCTACAGCCCAAACCACGGGCAACTCTCTATCGGCGGTTACCCCAGTGACTTGCTGAGCATTCAGAGCGAGGTCATCACCTAACACCCCTGCTGTTTTTTTTGTTGCGACTTTACTCATCGTCGCAATATCGTCTAAAAGTGTTGTAATATCATCAAGTAAGGTTAGTAAATTAGTGCCTGCCATGGTGGTTCCTTGCCCATTAAATACATTATCAACATAACTTATCCTGCCATTTTCACCAACGGTTAATTTTTCTTTGTTAGGCTTATAGCTCATTCAAAAATAGAGGTGTTTCTATGATTAAACCACTTCTCTCGGGGCTCGCTTTAATTACCTTGTGCGCATGTGCTGAGCAAAGTGCACCAAGCAATTATCTGTGCGATGGGACCCTTAGTGCCAGTATTGTTGAAAACAATGATGAGGAAGCAAGATTGACATTTAAGGACAATGAATTTTTACTCAATCGCCAAGTAAGTGGCTCAGGAGTTAAATACAGTGCCGATAATGTGCTGTTTTGGTCTAAAGGCGATGAAGCTATGCTGATTTTAAAAGGTAAAAAGTACCAATGTAGCTTAATTCAGCAATAGCAAAACCTATCGCGGCTAAATTAGCTTAATCAGTGGTTTTGAGTATAATAGCGACAGTTTATTCAGCGTTTAAGCGGCTATAATGAAATACAAAGATCTTCGCGAATTTATCGAGTTATTAGAACAAAAAGGTGAACTAAAACGGATCAAACAAGAAATTGATCCTTACCTTGAAATGACCGAAATTGCCGACCGCACGTTACGTGCCGAAGGCCCAGCTCTGTTATTCGAAAACCCTAAAGGCCACACTATTCCCGTTCTTGCCAACCTTTTTGGTACACCCAAACGCGTTGCCATGGGTATGGGACAAGATGATGTTAGTGAACTGCGCGAAGTCGGTAAGTTATTAGCTTTTCTAAAAGAGCCTGAGCCACCTAAAGGCATTAAAGAGGCATTAGGGCAAATCCCAGTATTCAAACAAGTATTGAATATGCCTGCAAAAGAAGTAAAAAAAGCGCCTTGTCAGCAAGTCATACTTGAAGGTGATAATGTCGACTTAACCAAGCTGCCTATCCAACATTGCTGGCCGGGTGATGCAGCCCCATTGATTACATGGGGCTTAACGGTTACCAAAGGGCCTTATAAAAAGCGTCAAAATTTAGGTATTTACCGTCAGCAGCTACTGGGTAAAAACAAAATTATTATGCGTTGGTTATCGCATCGCGGTGGCGCATTAGATTTTCGTGAATGGTGTAAAGAGCACCCTGGTGAACCCTACCCTGTGTCTGTGGCATTAGGTGCCGATCCTGCGACAATCTTAGGCGCTGTAACACCCGTCCCTGATACCCTAAGTGAATATGCGTTTGCTGGTTTACTACGCGGTAGTAAAACTGAAGTTGTTAAATCGATTTCAAATGACCTACAAGTGCCAGCTACCGCAGAGTTCGTGCTTGAAGGTTATATTATGCCGGGTGAAACAGCCCCTGAGGGCCCTTATGGCGATCACACAGGTTACTACAACGAAGTAGACGAGTTTCCGGTGATGACGGTCACTCACATTACACATCGTGAAAATCCAATTTATCACAGCACTTACACTGGCCGCCCACCAGATGAGCCAGCAGTACTCGGGGTTGCATTGAACGAAGTGTTCGTGCCAATTCTGCAAAAGCAGTTCCCTGAAATTGTAGATTTTTATCTACCGCCTGAAGGCTGCTCTTATCGCATGGCTGTGGTCACGATGAAGAAACAATACCCAGGTCATGCCAAGCGCGTAATGATGGGTGTGTGGTCTTTCTTGCGTCAATTTATGTATACCAAGTTCGTGATCGTTTGCGATGATGATGTAAATGCACGCGACTGGAACGACGTGATATGGGCAATCACCACACGTATGGACCCTGCTCGTGATACGACAATGATCGAAAACACACCAATTGATTATTTAGATTTTGCATCGCCAGTATCTGGCCTTGGCTCAAAGATGGGCATGGATGCGACTAATAAATGGCCTGGTGAAACAGACCGCGAATGGGGTGAACCCATTGTCATGGACCCAAAAATCAAAGAACGTGTTGATGAATTATGGGACAGCTTAGATATTCTCTAGGCTGTGTCTATGTTAAACTGCTCAAAATTTAACGGTTATGAGTGCGATTCATAACCGAATTTGCTTCTGTGCTTATAAAGGTAAACTATGCAAACATTACTCGCTGACGTGGTTGCGATCAGCCCGCTTACAGACCACGTACATAAGGTCATTTTGAAACCACAGCAACCTGTGTCATTCGAGGCAGGCCAATATATGCAACTAGTATTAGGCGAAAAAGATAAGCGTGCCTTTTCTATTGCAAGCCGCCCGTCGCAAACTGACCAAATTGAACTACACATTGGTGCCGCGGGTGCTGATTCGTATGCAATGCAAGCGCTTGATCATTTACGTCAAGCACATACAGAGCAACAGCAAGTTAATGTTGAAGTGGGCTTAGGTATATCACAGTTGCGAGTTGAGGGTGAGCGCCCAATTATTCTACTTGCTGGCGGTACTGGTTTTTCTTATGCCAAATCAATGGCTGATCACCTTGCTGAAATTGGCTGTGAGCGTCCTGTATTATTTTACTGGGGTGTACGTGAGCAAGCTGCACTTTATGCACATGATGAAATGCAAGCATGGGCAAACAGCAACCCACATTTCCAATATATTCCTGTGGTTGAAAATGCACCGCAAAGCTGGACAGGCAAAACCGGTTACGTCCACAAAGCCGTTATGGAAGATATCGTGTCTTTAGAACCATACGATATTTACATGGCAGGCCGCTTCGACATGATTGGCGTGGTTCGCGATGATTTTATCAATCATGGTGCGCTACGTGAGAACATGTTCGCCGATGCATTTGCATTCATTAAATAACTAACTCATACAGGTTATTGTTAAGGCATCCAATTGGATGCCTTTTTTATTTGTTTTACCTATCGCCTTAATCCATCTAAACGATTTCACAAACTGCATTTCCTTGACCATACTTTGTTTAGAATAATGATGGGGAGAGACCCAAATGCTAAATACAAAAGTACAAGACTTTATGCAACGTAAGTTGCCACACATTACGCCTGAAACTGAAATGACCACCGCGATTAGCGAGCTGCAAAAGTTTAAATTACTAGGCGCACCAGTATTCGATGACAACAAAAGCCTAGTTGGCTTTATTTCTGAACAAGAGCTGCTACAACCGCTTATGCAAAACAGTTATTTCTGCGATGGCGTGGTAAAGGTAAAACAACTAATGCGCACCGATGTTGTCACGGTGAGTAGCGATCAAAACATCATTGAGCTGGCAGATGGTATGCAAACTGGTAAGCCAAAAAATTACCCGGTTATTGAGGATGGTAAGGTTGTTGGCATGATCAGCCGAGGAGATGTGCTCAAGGCATTGTATGAAAACTATGTCTCATGCCAAGAGCACCAAGTGTAAGTTAGCTGCTTAACGATTAGCAGCTAACTGTTTTAAAGCAGCTTTATCTGCATCGCTTAAATAAGCAATTTCAAGCGCATTAGCTTGTGCTTTTTCCATATCGGCTTGGCTTAAACCTGCCGCAGGTGCTGCTACTTGATACTCATACGCTATTTCAATACCTTCAACTGCCGGATCATCAGTATTAATTGATGCCAAAATACCATGGTCTAAGAAGGTTTTTAACGGGTGCTTTGCAAGCTCAGCAACAGTACTGGTTTGAATGTTACTGGTTAAGCAAGACTCAATACCAATGCGCTTATCACGTAAGTAATCCATTAGCGCAGCATCTTCAATCGCTTTTACACCATGACCAATACGCGTTGCACCAAGCTCGTTAATTGCCTGCCAAATGCTTTCGCTACCTCGCGCTTCACCAGCGTGAATAGTGGCAGCTAAGTATGCATCATGAACTTGCTTAAAGTGATCAACAAATAACTCACCAGGAAAACCAATTTCATCGCCAGCTAAATCAACAGCCACTAAATCATTTTTAAAAGCAAGCAGAGCATCAAGCTCTTGCTGACAAATTTTAGTACCATAAGTACGCGACATAATGCCAATTAGGTTGGCTTTAATTGGTGCGTTTTGACACGCACTTTTAACACCATCAACTACCGCTTCGACAACACCTTGCGGGTGTAGACCTTGGCTTTGCGCCATATAATATGGACTAAAACGAAGCTCTACGTAATCGAGTTTTTGGGCAATAGCATCTTCAACGTTCTCGATAGCAATACGACGACATGCATCGTAATCACCCAATACTTTTACACCCCAATCTAACTTTTGCAAAAATGCCATTAGATTAGGTTCAGGGTCGATAACCTGTACGTGTGGAATAAGCGCTTCAATGTTATCAGCTGGTAATTCTAGGTTGAACTGACGACCAAGTTCTAAGATCGTTTGTGGGCGAACATTACCATCTAGATGACGGTGAATATCAAGCAATGGAAGTTTATTATTGATCATAATTAGCACTCAGGTTCAGTAAATTTGCGCGGATCATACGTACCCACGACGATATTTCAAGTTTAGATGATTTTATTTACTTTTTTGAGGTCAAATGTCTGCTTTAATGACCGCTATCATTATGCAAGAAATGCCACAAAGTTTTAAAAAGTTTATCAGCATCAATTGGCTTCGTTAAATAACCATTCATACCACTGGCTAAGCCTTTCTTTTGGTCATCATCTTGGGCATTTGCCGATAAGCCAATGATCGGTAAATCAGTGATCAGCAACTCATTGCGAATAACTTTGGTTGCTTCTAAGCCATCCATATTCGGCATTTGAATATCCATGAGCACAAGGTCATAGCTTTTTTCACTGATCATCTTAATAGCCTCGCGGCCATCTTTAGCAATATCAGGTTGGCAGCCTTTGGTTTTTAAAATAGAACTCGCCACATGTTGATTCAATGGGTTATCTTCAACCAATAGAATTGCATCATCGGCAAATGAAACAGTAGTCACATCTATATCAGCTAACTCATCATCACTATGAACCACCTCTTCAAGAGGAGACTCAAATGGCAGCGAAATTGTAAATGTTGAGCCTTGTCCCTCAGTACTACTGAGGCTTATCTCGCCTCCCATCATAACAATGAGTTTTTGGCAAATACTCAAGCCTAAACCTGTACCACCGAAGCGACGAGAGGTTGAGCTATCAGCTTGTGAGAATGGTTTAAACAGGCGCTGCTGGGCCTCTTTACTGATGCCAATACCTGTATCAATAACACTAAAGTAAGTAAATTCACCCTGCTGCCAAATCCGCACTGTAATCGTTCCCTCTTGAGTGAACTTCACCGCATTATTTAGCAGATTCAATAATATTTGTTTTAAACGGATTGGATCGGTATGGATCAGTAGGTGTTCAGAAGCATCAAACTCAACTCTAAATTCTAAAGAGCGAGAGTTAAGTTCAAACTGCAGTAAGTTCGTTAATTCACTCACAAGCGCATTCACATCAATAGGCTCTTGATGTAACTCCAGACGCCCTGCTTCAATTTTAGAAAAATCTAAAACATCATTTATCACCCGTAATAGAACATTCAATGCACCGTCTGCTTGATCGATATAACTACGCGCTTGTTGCCAATCTTGCTCTTGCATTGCTAAGTAATGCAGCCCCTTAATACCATTAATAGGCGTGCGTATTTCGTGACTCATATTAGCTAAGAACTCACTTTTAATTTGGCTAGCTTTATCGGCTTTTTGTTTTTCTTCGCGAAGGCTTTGGGTTTGCTTTGCTACTTGCTGACGAATTTGAATATTAGTGCCTGTTACCGATATCAAAAAGGTAATCAATAACCACACAAACAGCATTCCGACTATTTGCGCAAGCCAATAAGACAGCCAAGATGACTGGGCTACTGATTCCCATAGTTTCACCTGCCAAACACGCTCACCAATAATAAAATTAAAGCTTGCGATTGCTGTAGTGCCAACACGATGAGGGCTGTAAATTTCAACAGGGTTAGTACCATCGGTAACATCAAAAAAACTGGCATCAATCTCGGTGTTTTGATTAAAGTTAAGTGTTTGCGCCAACACTTCCAGATTGACCACAGCAACAACATAACCTCTAAAACCTACTTGATGGTTAATGTCTGAATAAGCAGGGTTAAAGAACAAAACGCCCTTTTCGCTGCCATCTCCTTGCATAAGGGTGATTGGTTCACTCACAGTGACATTTTTAATTAACCGAGAGTCTGTAAGCGCTTGTTTACGTAATTCGTTTGAGGCCAAATCAAAACCTTGAGCGGGTTGGTTGCCCTCTAAAGGGTGAACATATTGCACCGGAAAATACACCGCTCGCTTACTCACCGGCTGCCATTGCCCTGCAGCATTTTTTTCTTTCACGTAATAGTGGGTGCCTAGTTCATCACGCAGTAGATTTTGATAATTAGTTAGTTGCGAGTGAATAACCTTTGGCGCCCATTCAAAGGCAAGTATCTCTTCACTGTATTGCAATTGACGTGCTGTAAAGCGCTTAAATTCATCAAAATCAACTGCATCGCTACTAGCAAAAAAGGTCGCTAATAAAGCTAAGTGTGACTTAATTTCATCAACTTGGTGCTCAAGATTAGTATGAATCGCACTGACTTTGGCTTGCTGGCGCTGTAAGTCTTTATCTTTTTTTACACTGGCTGCGCCATAAAAACTGACACAAATAACCATATAGATTAATAGCGACGGCACAATTATTTGTAGCCGCTGGCGAGTGTGATGGTAACTAAATGCAGCTAAAACTAATGGCGTGAAAATCAGCACCCCAATACTGTCACCAATCCACCATGCAATAAAATTATTAAGTGCCGCATAACTCGGAATAACATTATTTATGACCAGTAAAGCTGTGCCAATTGATGCCGCAATCAAGCTACACAAAGGGCCGCCAATCATTAAACCAAGCATACTTTGCTTTAATGACGATAATTCAATCGGGCGTTTAACTACATGAATAATAATGTAATAGGCAAGCCAAGCTTGGAATGTTGATGCTGTTGTTACACCGATAGCCTGCAGCATCATTTGCCAATGGAAAATATCAGTGGCTTTATCAAGGTGAATGAGGTTTACAAAGAACGCCCCTAGCAAAACTCCTGGTAGGGCACGATTTCGAAATAGCAAGATACTGGCAAGAGCAATACCTGAAGGCGGCCATGCAGCAACCGCATAACCATCAATCGCCAGCAAAGAATTACTTAAATACCCTGTAAGAAAGTAAGCAAGTGCGATACTTATGGTCAGTGTAAATAAGTTCTTCAAGCCATCGCTCCTTTGCTGGCTGGAGTAAAATTATTGATAGAGTACCAATGCTTTTTCTGGCTGGGCACTTTTACTATAACTGAGTACAGCTTGCTGCAAATAGGCATTACGATTATCAGCATTAAGTGCTTTATCAAACACCCGCGCAGCTAAATCGTACTCACCATGAGCATTCGCTAAACATGCTAGGGCTAGAAGTAAATCTGTATTCTCGGTGTCTTTTTTCAATACATCTTGCAAACTTGCTTGCAGCTTGAGTGCATCGCCAGGGCCACTGGTACGTAAAATACGTGCTAAATCTTTATGCTGTAGCGGTTTTTTAACCATTTTAATTAAGCTTAACTCTATTTTATTTAATTCGCCTGCCTTTGCCATCGCTGCCAAATAACTTACTTCAGCGTGTGGTTTAAGGTTTTTCGCTAATTGCTCATAGCGCGCAGTTAAATCCTCGCTTGACTGCGCTGCAAAGTAGCGATCAAACAGTTGCTGCCATTCCTGCTCTGAAAGTGCTTTTTTGCGTAATAAGCGAGGCATGAAGTCATTAAGTGCAGCCCATTTTTGCTCTTGCACTAAAACATGGGCATACATTTTGAGCTCTAAACGAGTAGCTTTTTTGCGTTCAGCTGAGGCTTTTAGATCAGCAAAAATAGTGCTGGTTTCACCGCTGGCAATCCATAACTTAGCCACTTTTAGTTGATTATTTTGACTTATGTTATCAAGGTAGCTAATCGCCTTTTCGTTCTCATTACTCGCTAATGCCGCTTTAGCAAGAAGCGCATAACGTATATCGGTCCACTGGTCTGCAACACTGTTATTATCAAGGGCTAGCTCCAGCTCTGAATAATCGTTATTTATTAAGCTCCATACACCTTGCTCAATAGCCGCTTGTTTACGTTCTTCACTACGAGCAAAAAAGCGATGGCGTGTGTGGCTATACAAAGACCATAAATAACGAACTAGTTTATAAAGCACATATATTGCAGTAAGTGCTAACAGTAAGAGTGCTGTAACGCCCCAAATAGTGCCTTCAATGGTTGTTTTATTAAAGGCAATTAATACATAACCCTTTTGATCAATAAAAAAGGGGGCAATTCCCAAACAGACGGCTATCGCAATAATGATTAATAAAAAGCGGATCATTGTGCCCACTCCTTCACCTGCTCAGTACTTTGCAGTGACACTTTTGGGCTGAAATCAAGTTGCTCTTTTGAAAGCTCAGCGAGGCTTTTTAATGCCGCTTTTGTTTGCGCATCATCTTGCTTAAAGTAATCTTTTACCAAGCTATGTGCAGCATCAACAGCGCTAAAATACACACTGCTTTGTTTACTTAATACAGCATCTTGCGCTTGAGCTAAGTATAAGCTTAAGCGCTGTTTAACTAAGTGGCGCTCTTGCTCACTTAAAAATGGTGCGATAACCATATCTTCACGTGTGCGTACTTCTACAAAGAAGTCTTTAAACTGCTGCCATGATTTCGCAAGGTTCTGACGCCATTCACTGACATTTTCGCTCAATTGATTTGGATCTTCTTTGACGACTTCTTCAGGTAGTGAAATAGCATTAAATACTAGTTCATCAACTTTTTGATTAATGCCATGCAGTTTTAAATAAATTGCTTCAACAGCAACAGGCTCTATGGCATTCAAGGTTTGCAAGTCTTGGTGAATTGCTTGGCGAATAGCTCCTGTACCCGGGTGTTCTGCTAGCAAGCTATCTAAGCGAGATAGCACAGCGGCAGCTCCTTGGTAATCGTGCTCTGCCCACAATTTAAACTCGGCCATACGTTGCAGGCTTGTAACCTCTTGCGGATTAAGCGTGAAAGTTTGCTGCTCAGCGCGCTTTAAAGCCGCTTGTAATTGCTGCTGAGTTTGCTCAGCACTTTCATTTAGCGCCTCAGAGACTTTTTGTTCACTGTTATAAAGCGAATGTTGTAATGTTTGCTGCGCACTTTTTAATGCATCAATCTGCTGTTGTAAGCGTTGGTTTTCATCTGTCAGCTCAGTAAATGCAACAGCTGATTGCTGATCACTATTTAATTTGTGATAAAACTCATAGCCAACAGTAGAAGCCACTAAAAGTGAAATAAGTAACGCTAAGCTACCTGATTTGCTGATACCTTTTTTTGCTTGCACAGGCGCTTTCGTCCCAGTATTTACCGTTTGCGCTTTTTTATCTGGCTGTGCAGTCACTGGCTTTGCGGGTTGTTTTGATTCTGCTTCACTCATTTTGCTACCTTGCTGATTAATGCAGGTGAACATAGCGCTATCGCTCGCCCCTGCAGCAATATGTATCTGTGTTCTTGCGACCTTTTGTTGCTTTAAATAGTCAGCGATACGCTCACTAGCAACGAAAAATTGTCGCTCTTTCAACCATGTAAGCTGAGGCTCATTTAAGCCATTAAAAATGGCATCCACCGCTGCATTACTAGTAATGACTATACCTTCTACATCAACTGTTTGCCAGTGGTCCATCCACTTACCAGGCTCGCTCTCAATTGCGCTACGCTTGTAAACAACCAACTGATTCAATAAAGCACCACGTTGTTTTAAGGTTTTCGCTATCGTCGTGCGCCCGCCTACACCTTTCACTAATACAATGTTACTCAGCTCTACATCTTGCAGCGTTTTTAGCTCGAGCAGACCTTCTGAATCATGTTTTTTTGGCACAGCAGCTCGACGTCCAAACGCCTCATAAACCGCATCAGCAGTTTGCTGACCAACCGCATAAAGTTGGGCTGCTTTGTTAATTGTTGGTGTGAGTTTTAACAAGGCATGTACGGCATCTTGCGAGATAAAAATAACTTTATCGGCATTTTCTAGCGGCGCAAGCTCACTACTATTAACCGTGAGGTAATCTAAGGTAAGGACTGGACATTGGGTTGTTTGATAACCCGCCTGCTGAAGCTCAAGAGCAAGCTCAGTGCCTTTTCCTTCTGGACGAGTTATCAAAATATGCATATTAAGCGTCTCTATATACTTCAGCTAAAATTTTATCGGCACCTTGCTCAAGTAGCTTTTCAGCAAGTGTAATACCTAACTGCTCTGCGTCAGCCACTGGACCTGTCACTTCATCACGCAGCATTTGGCTGCCATCAATAGCGCCCACTAAACCACGTAAATGCACTTGCTCACCCTCAACTAGTGCAAATGCACCAATTGGTACCTGACAGCCACCTTCTAAATGGCGGTTCATCGCACGCTCGGCATTTACACGAATCCGTGTTTCATTATGCTCAAGCGGAGCTAGTAGCGCTTTTGTAACCTCATCGTCAATACGACATTCAATACCTACTGCGCCTTGACCATTTGCAGGTAATGATACTTCAGGCTCAATAAAGGCAGTGATGCGTTCTGGCATTTCTAAACGAATTAATCCCGCAGCAGCTAGGATAATTGCATCATATTGACCATCATCTAGTTTTGCTAAACGGGTGTTAACATTACCGCGTAAATCACGAATATCTAAATCAGGACGCGCTTCGCGAATTTGGCATTGGCGGCGTAAGCTTGACGTACCAACAATAGCACCTTGTGGTAACTCATCTAAGCTTTTGTAGTTGTTAGATACAAATGCATCACGAGGGTCTTCACGCTCACAAATTGTGTTTAAGGCTAAGCCTTCAGGAAACTCAACAGGTACATCTTTCATTGAATGCACCGCAATATCTGCGCGGCCATCAAGCATGGCTTGTTCAAGCTCTTTTACGAATAAACCCTTACCACCAATCTTTGCCAGTGGCGTATCAAGGATAATATCGCCTTGCGTCGACATAGGAACCAACTCTACCGTTACGTCGTCATGGAAGTGCTCTAATTGAGCTTTAACAAATTCTGCCTGCCATAAAGCAAGCGCACTTTTACGGGTAGCGATACGAACTAGTTTTGTTGTCTGTGTCATGAAAAATCCAATTAATTATCAGGCTGATACTAAATGTTACTCAGCTAAAATTCTAAACTCTTTTTGGGCCAGCAAGTTGCCATCTGCGTCAATAACCTCAACACGCCAATCACCGAGCTGCTCTGGCATAATGTTTTTTGTTGAATAAGTACGAAAACGCGGGCTACTTACAGCTAATTCAATAGAAGCAAGCTGCTGGCCTTGGTAATACCATTGATGACGAACAGTTTGCCCCTGCATATTTCTAAGCTCACTAAAAAAGCTTAAGCTATTACTAATTTGCGCTAATTTTACATCGTTTTTTAGAACATTGACTGGTTCTCGATCAACAACATCGGTTGTTAATACTGCGCGACTTACTTTGTCTGTATCTATTTTAGCGCCGATTGCAACACTGGCAATATGTGCTGAGTGTGAAAACTGCTGCTGAACATCGGGTACTGCAGCAACCTCTATTTGCTCTTCAGTTTGCAGTTGTTCTTCATCGGGAGTGACAGCTGATGTTTCAGGCAGCTGTTGCCCATCAAAAACCTGCTCACTCACGATCTCTGTATCTACTGTATTTGCTTCAGGTTCAGCTACGTCTGAGATAACGACCTCTGTAATTGCACTTTGTTTACTATTAGTAACCGCTGGTTGCTCATTCACTGGTGATGCAGTCACTTCTTTTGGTTCTTCTTGTTTGGCATCATTTAAAGGAGCTTGTAACTCAACACTTGCAAGCTCCGATTGCGGCTCATCCTGTGCTGATTGCTCAGCATTTACAGCCCCAATAAAGCTATACACTAATATAGCCAGTGCAACTAAGATGACACTGCTGACCATAAAAATACGTCGCCAATGCCATTGATAAGTGACCGCCGTAGAAGTTGAATTAACTGCTTCAACAGTATTCATATTTGCTGTAATTACAAGTTTCTTTGTCATGTTGGCCTCTAAAACCAAAAATTAACTCAAGCGAGCAATTAACCACTCACGAATAGCGATTAGTTCTTCACCACAAACTTGGTGCGCCATCGGGTAATCTTGCCAGCTTACTTCCATGTTGTTAGCGCTAAGCACATCAAATGCCTGCCTACCTGCATTATGTGGTACCACATCGTCAAATCGACCATGGGCCATAAAGATGTTTAAGCCTTGCTGCTTGATTTCATCGGCTAATTTATCTGGCACGCACATATAGGTTGATAGTGCCATTACACCCGCTAATTTATAGTCGAGTCGTGGCGCTAAGTGTAGCGATACCACACCACCTTGAGAAAAACCTGCAAGAATAATTTTGTTAGCAGCAATCCCTTTTGCAATTTCTTGATCAATAATCGCAGCCACTTTTGCAGCGGATTCACGAACCCCTTGCTCATCGGCACGCTTATCTAAATCCATTGATTTAATATCGTACCAAGAGCGCATCGCCATACCACCATTAATGGTGACGGGTTGCACAGGAGCATGAGGAAACACAAAACGCACTCCAAGCTCTGCTGGTAGTGCTAGTTGTGGTGCCACTGGCGCAAAACCATCGCCTGAATCACCTAACCCGTGTAACCAAATGACTGTTGCTTTATGTTCACTCTGTGCTGGATATTCAACAAACTCTAAACTCATAGTTCTGAGCGCCACTCGATAGGTTGCCCCGCTTGACGTGTTGCTGCATCACACATAAATTGCCAAAACTCAGCACCCGAGCGGTTATCAATCCACTTATCATCGCGTAGTTCAAAATGGTGACCATTAAATTTCGTCGCAACCCAAACTTGATGAAGTGGTGCTTGCTTGTTGATCACTATTTTACTGCGATCTGGGAAGATGATTTCTAAAATACCTGACGCTGATTCATAATCTAAGTCGGCATCACATTCATCGATTTGCTCTTCAATAGTTAGCATTAATGCATCGGCTAGTGTGTGGTATTCATGATCAGTCATTTTAATGTCCTTTAACTGGCTTTAAGCCTAGATCTGGAGGCAGATTGTGTACATCAAGTGTAACAGGAATAAATTCATCCGCGAATAGCTGCATTTTTTAAATATTCTGTTACTCTGCGATTATAAAGCCAGCAATCGTATTAATCTAATGAAAGAGACTCATAGCCAAAAATTAAAAACAATCTTACCACTTAGCGCCCTACTTCTAACCCTCGCCGGTTGCGGACAAAGTGGTGCTCTTTATCTACCAGATGATACTGCACAGCCTAAAGAATCTCAGCCGCAGGCTGATCCATCCGAACAACCAGAGCAAAAACAGGACCAATAGATGGACTTTTTTAACTACAATAATAATCAGCTGTTCGCTGAAGACATCGCTGTCAAAGAGCTGGCAGAGCAATACGGTACACCGTGTTATATCTATTCGCGTAAAACCTTTGAGCGCCATTACCATGCCTTTGCTGATGCAGCAAAATCGCATAAAAGTTTGGTGTGCTATGCCGTAAAAGCCAACTCTAATATTGCAGTGCTCAATATTTTAGCGCGGCTTGGTTCAGGTTTTGACATCGTCTCAAAGGGTGAGCTTGCTCGTGTAATCCAAGCTGGAGGGGACGCCAGTAAAGTGGTATTTTCTGGCGTTGCAAAAACAGCCGATGAAATTGCGTATGCACTTGAATTGGGGATCAAATGTTTTAACGTTGAGTCAGTGGCTGAGCTTGAGCGTATTTCAGAAGTGGCTACTTCTCTTAACCATGTAGCGCCTATTTCGATTCGTGTAAACCCAGATATTGATGCTAAAACGCATCCTTATATCTCAACAGGTTTAAAAGAGAATAAATTTGGTATTGATATTCAAACTGCGGTGACAGTATATCAACACGCTGCATCTCTGCCTGGTTTAAAAATTACCGGTGTAGATTGCCACATTGGTTCGCAGCTAACAGAAATTAAACCTTTCTTAGCTGCACTTGAAAAAGTGCTAACACTTATCGAAGAGTTAAAAGCCGCTGGCATAACACTTTCACACCTCGATATTGGTGGCGGACTGGGTGTGCCATATAACGGCGAAACACCACCTCATCCAAGTGAATATGTTGATAAAATTACCGCTCGATTAGCAGATTACCAAGATTTAGAGCTGATTTTTGAGCCTGGTCGTGCAATTGCTGCAAACGCAGGCATTTTAGTCACCAAAGTTGAGTTTATTAAACAAAACCAAGATAAGTTCTTTGCTATTGTTGATGCGGGTATGAACGATATGTTACGTCCATCGCTATATCAAGCTTGGCAAAATATTGTGCCGGTTGAACCTCGCGTAGATGATACGCCTACTCACAACTACGACATTGTGGGCCCTGTTTGTGAAACCGGTGACTTTTTGGGTAAAGACCGCGAACTAGCGCTACAAGCCGGTGACCTTTTAGCGCAGCGCAGCGCTGGTGCGTATGGTTTTACCATGAGCTCTAACTACAACTCGCGCCCTCGTGTTGCAGAGATTATGGTGGATGGTCAGCAAAGTCATTTAATTCGTCAACGTGAAACCTTAGAAAGCCTATGGCAAGGCGAGAAAATTTTACCATAAACGTTTTTATAACCGGGCAGCTCTGTGGCATGATTAGCTCAGAGCAATCCTGAATTAGAGCGTTATGTTAGTTAATTTCTCAAAAATGCACGGCCTAGGTAATGACTTTGTTGTTATTGATAACATTACTCAAAATGTTTTCTTATCTCGTGACCAAATAAAGAAGCTGGCAGATCGCCATTTCGGCATTGGCTTCGATCAACTACTTATGGTTGAAGCCCCTTACTCTCCTGATCTAGATTTCCATTATCGTATTTTTAATGCCGATGGTAACGAAGTTGAACAGTGTGGCAATGGTGCGCGTTGTTTCGCCCGCTTTGTTCGTATGAAAGGTCTTACCAATAAGCATAAGATTTCAGTTTCAACAAAATCTGGCAACCTCACTCTTTATATTGAAAAAGATGGCCAAGTTACGGTGAATATGGGTCACCCAAATTTTGAGCCGAACAAAATCCCATTTAAAGCCAGCAAGCGTGAGCTAACTTATATTCTTCGCACTGAGGAACATACTGTATTTAGCGGCGCAGTTTCAATGGGTAATCCACATTGCGTTTTAGAAGTTGATGACATTCATACAGCAGAAGTTACCACTCTAGGACCACTGCTTGAAAATCATGAACGTTTTCCACAACGCGCAAATGTTGGTTTTATGCAGGTAATTTCACAAGATCACATTAAACTTAGAGTGTGGGAGCGTGGCGTAAGTGAAACATTAGCATGTGGTACAGGTGCCTGTGCCGCAGTCGTGGTTGGACAAATTCAAAGTAAACTCGCAAGTACCGTACAAGTCGACTTACCAGGCGGGAGTTTGCAAGTACGCTGGCAAGGCGAAGGCCATCCTGTTCGGATGACTGGCCCTGCTGAGCATGTATTTGATGGACAAGTGGCATTATGAGCAAACTAACAGAACAACAAATTGCTGAATATTTAAAAGCACACCCTGATTTTTTTATTAAAAATCCTGATGTACTCGCTGAAGTTGAACTACAACAGCAAACAGCTGGTGCAACGTCTTTGGTGCATATTCAACAGCGCCAATTACGTGAACACAATACGTTATTAAAAAATAAGATTGAGCAGCTCGTTGAACAAGCAAAAGAAAACGAGTTAATTTACCGCTTATTTAGCGACTGTCATCGTCAGTTATGGACTAACTATGACTTTACGACACTGGCTAGCAACTTGCGCAATATTATCTGCACAAATCCATCCATTAACGAATGCCACTTAGTTAAGTACGATAAAAAGTTTGATGAGTTAATTGCTCACCGCCTGCAAAACGACGGCATTTACTTGGGCCGAGTAAGTCAGCAAGAAAGAGACTTACTATTCTCAGACACGACTCAATCGACTGCTTTATATCTAATTGGTAACACGAAACACCCTGTCGCAATTTTGGCGTTTGGTAGCGATGACGTAAGTCACTTTGAACCGGCAAAAGACAGCTTTTTTGTCCTTGAGTTTGTGCGCTCATTACAACTGCGCTTACTGGAACTTGCATGAGCGATGTGAAGACGCCAGAGATTGATGAATTAAGTGATGCTTGGCGAACACCCATCCAACTTTTTGCAGACTACTTACGCTACGAAAAACAATACTCAGCGCACACAGTTAACCAATACACGAGCCAACTAGGCTTTGCAGCGTTGTACTTTAGTAAACTCTGTGAAAACTGGTTTGCGGTACAAGGTGAGCATATTCGTCGTTACAGCATGCAAATGCGTAGCAAACAATTAAGCGGCCGCACAATCAGTTTAAAACTGAGCTGTATTCGCAGTTTATATAAATTTTTAAAAGCCAAAAATATTGCCAGTCAGGCACATTATCATAATCCGGCAGAAGCCATTAAAGGGCCTAAATTTTCCAAGCCTTTACCCAAAAATTTAGACGTTGATCAAATGGCTAAACTACTAGAATTGCCAGATGATGATCCTTTAGCTATTCGTGACAAAGCTATGATGGAATTAATGTATTCATCAGGTCTGCGAATTAGCGAGTTAGTTGGCGCTAACATACAGGATATAAACCCTACTGAAGGTGAAATTTTAGTCCGTGGTAAAGGTAACAAAGAACGTTTATTACCTGTTGGCAGTAAAGCACTCAGTGCATTAAAAGCATGGTTGAAAATTCGTCCTCAATTTGCGCATCCAGATGAAATAGCGGTATTTGTTAGCAGCCAAAAGAAGCGAATTTCCGTGCGCCAAGTTCGCCTTCGTATGCAAGAATGGGGTATCAAACAAGGGATCAGCTCGCAAGTGCATCCACATAAGTTACGCCACTCTTTTGCTTCACATATCTTAGAGTCGTCAGGAGATCTACGTGCCGTACAAGAATTATTAGGACACAGTAGTTTGTCTGCAACTCAAGTTTATACGCATTTAGATTTTCAACATTTAGCTAAAGTGTACGATAACACCCATCCACGCGCTAAAAAGCGCCCAACATCAGAGTAAACTCTTGTAATTATGATCCGATTTAACCGTGCCTTATCGCCAGTTTCTGTTTTAAGTTTTGATTTAGACGACACACTTTATAACAACCATCCGATCATTAAATCAGCCTTGCAAGCACAAGCTGATTACCTTGAAGCGTTAGAACAATGGCCAGCGGATAGCATGAGCTATTGGTTAGAATGCCGCGATAATGCTTTAAGACAAGATGCGACTCTAATCGATGACGTTACGCGCTGGCGACAAACAGCCTTACACTATGCCATGACCAACCTTGGTTTTTCTGCTGAGCAAGCTAAGTTTCATGCCGAAAATGCATATCAGGCATTCGCTGATGCCCGTAGTAAAATAACCGTATCTGATGAGGTACTTGAATTACTTACTAATCTCAGCAAACACTACCGCCTCATCGCCATCACCAATGGCAATGTCGAGGTAGAAAAGTTTAACCTTCATGGCATTTTTGAGTTAGTACTACAAGCCGGTCCACACGGAAAAGCGAAGCCGCACAGCGCTTTATTTGATAACGCTGCAAAACAGTTAGAGGTTACTCATAATGAAATTTTACATATCGGCGATAGCCTAGATACTGACGTACAAGGTGCAAATAATGCAGGTTGCCAAAGTGTTTGGCTAAACAACCAAGCAACTCAATATCGTTATCTTGGGTTAGCTGATATTGAGATACGCAATATCATGGCACTCAATCATTTAGTTAAAAAGTAACTTCTTTCAAAATTTGCTTTATGCTGAGTAAATAACAAACAAAAATAGAAAGCTTATGGCAGAAGAATGAAGGCTCTACTTAAATTAATATTACTGTGTTCTCTTAGCTTAAATGGTTACTTCATATGGCAGTTATTTTCCCCTGAAAAACCAGTAATACTAGAGGCAGACGCACCAACGCCTAAAGTAAAGAAAAGCGCTGTTTTACCAGCCCACTTTCAGCAAGCGGTTGTGTTGTTTAGTAACCACTTATTCGACAAAGCTGTTGCTGAATACACGCAACTACTCACCAATGATCCACACTATGCAAAACAACTTAAACAAGCTTGGCAACAGCAACTTGAGTCATGGCTTTCCCATAAAAATTTCACCTTAAGTGAGCTATTTTTAACGGCTTTTTTAAATAGCCACCCATACGATGTCAGCATGCTTGAATTTGATGCTAAGCGTTTAATAGCACAAGGTGATACCCAACAGGGAATTATCAATTTACTGGCTCTTAGCAACCAGTTAGACAGCAATAAAAAGCAACAACTTAGCAAACAAATAGACGAGCTAAGCACATCCTTTATTGGTGAGCTTATAGCGGCACAACAGTGGCAGGTATTACATAGTAGCAGTCAACACTGGCTTGATTACGCCCCAGGTAACGCACATTACCTATATGCCAATGCATTAGCAAACTACCATTTAGAAGATTATGTAGCTAGTCAAATCATCCTAGATCAACTTCCTGAAAATCATGAATTTAAACAGCAAGCTGAGCAATTACGCCAATTGATACAACAAGCCTTAGCAGGTGTTGAAGTTATAAAATTAACCGCTCGAGGTTCACACTATCTAATAACCGGCATCATCAATGATGATGTCGAAACCGAGCTAATGATCGACACTGGCGCTAGTTTTACGGTCATAAACCAAACATTATTAAACTCGCTTAATACCCCTCCTAATTACCTTGGCACATTGCAAGTAAACACAGCTAACGGCGTTATTGAAGCTCAGCGTTATCAGCTCGAGTCGTTTCAAATCGGACAACAGCGCATCAGTAATTTTGAAGTGTTGGTAATAGAAAATCATGCTGATTATGGCTTACTAGGTATGAACTTTTTAGAGAATTTTAAGTTTAATATCAATCAGCAAGTGAATGAGTTAGAGTTAACAAAGAACAATTTTTAAGGACAAGCAATGACTCTTAATGAATTTCTTTCGAAATTAGCAAGCTCACCGCAACAGATTGAGTTTACCGATACAATGGCAGTAATAGACAACAATTATGACTTTATTCCAAGCGGTTTTAACAATCATGGGCTGCTTAGCGAAGCAAATGAAAATAATGGCTCGTGCAAAATTTTTGCCTTTGCAAAACTTAATCAACTAAGTAAGCAAAATACCCTAGATTGTTTTGGCGCATTTTATCGTGAAGAAGTATTAAAGAACCCTGAAGGGCAAGACCACATGAACATTCGTACCTTTATGCTTGCTCCTGAAGCCACCCCTTTCTTAGGAATTACATTTACCGAGCAAAAAGTACTTAAAGCGAAGTAATCTAAGCACAATAATCAAAGGCTTTTTTCCATAAAATAACGGCAACCGTCGAGCGGGTAATTTCTCATCTCATACTTTACTTGGTAGCCGTTCTTTTCGTAGAAAGGTTTGGCTTGAAAATCGAGAGTATCGAGTTGCGCGGTGTTTGCACCAAGCGCTTTAGCCTTACTCTCTAATTCGGCTAACAATCGTGTCGCAAGGCCTTTACCACGCGTCTTATCATCACACCAAAGCCAACTTATTATCAGCCAGTTGCCAAACACTTGGCCGTGAATACCGGCTACAACACTGCTGTTTTTAGCTATGAACTTAAAACCAAGAGGAATACGTTCGGCATTAAAATGCCCAGCATTGTAAGCAACAATATGTTCTCTTAGCTGGTTGTTTAGTTCAGCTGAGTCATCACTTTTTAATTGATACATAGCATACCTTTAAAATGTTATGACTCAGTATACGCTTATATCCTTAATCAGTATAAGTGGTTCTTACCATAAGGAACTTCGAGCATATTACTAGCCAGCTTTTCTGGCTGACCACACATTTCATCATAAGCACTTGTGTGGCGTAATACCATGTCACCATAACTTAAATGATCGAGACGCTTTTGAATGTGCAACGGGCTAATATCGCGGATAAACTCACCTTGCTCATCAGTAACATAATATTCAACGTTATTGATCACCACAGACACCTGATACAGCGCCATTTCCAACGAATGAAGGATAACTTTTTGCAGTGGTTGGTGCGCTGCAAGTTCAGATAACTTAATTGCCATGTCGAACCCCTTTTGTATGGTAGTACTTCTTATACGCGGGTTTGATATACTGTGATCAAATTAATTGTACAAAAATCACTCATGACTGAAAAAGTACGACTTGCCAAATTTATTGCCCATGCAGGTGTTTGCTCTCGAAAACAAGCATCGCGCTTGATAGATCAAGGTGAGGTAACAGTAAATGGCCGTGCTGCAAATCATATAGATCACGTTGATGAACATGATGATGTGATTGTACGTGGCGAGAAAATTTCAGAAAAAGCGCCACTAACCTACTTTGCGTATCACAAACCCGTTGGTATTGATTGCAAATTAAATGCTGACGACCCAACCAGTCTTATTCATAGTCTGCCTAAAACCACTCGCGTTTACCCAATTGGCCGGCTCGACAAGGACTCCCGAGGTTTGTTGATTTTGACCAATGACGGTGAGTTTTGTAATCAACTGATCCACCCTGATTATCATCAACCCAAACGCTATTTAGTTACGGTAGATAAGCCTCTTGATAGCGTCTTCTGTGACAAAATGGCAGATGGCGTACCCGTAGATAAGCAAATAACCCTTCCTTGTGAGGTGACTCAAGTGACCGAAACGCAGTTTTACATCGTCTTAAAACAAGGCTTAAACCGGCAAATACGAAAAATGACACGTTATTGTGGCTACAAAGTCATAGACCTTTACCGCACAGATATCGCAAAGCTTTCACTCACCACGCTGAATTTGCCCGAAGGGCACATAGTCAGTATCAAAAAAAGTGACATTCTCTAACAAAAAAGTTTGCATTAATTGATTACAAGTGTAATCTTAAAATAAAGATTACATCTGTAGGTATAAAAATGATTGAACTTTCTAAAGCAGAATTCGAAGTATTAGATGCGGTATGGCTTGGCTACCCTGCCACTGCAAGTGAAGTAATTGCGCGTTTAAGTGACGATAAAGAATGGCACGAAAAAACCATTAAAACACTGTTGAGCCGTTTAGTTAAAAAAGGCGCACTAAGCTTCGAAAAACAAGGTCGCCAATATAACTACACCCCTTGCATCGCCCGTGAAGAATACACATTAAAAGAAAGCCAAAGCTTTATTGAACGCTTCTTTAATGGCCGTATTGCGCCATTAGTGAGTGGTTTTGCTAAATCAGAGCAACTCTCGCAACATGATATTGATGAGCTAAAAAAGGTCATTGATGATTGGGAAAAACAGCAAAAGTAAGGCTTTGTTATGTTAGATGCATTTTTTAATTGGCTGTTAGATCAACAGCTTTTGATCTCATCTGCAATTATGTTTTTATTGCTGCTAGAGCGAAAGCTACTAAGTCAGCTGTCGGCACGCTTGGTTTATACACTTTGGGCGCTTTTACCTATTGGTTTATTTTTAGCGAACCTACCAGATCACTTAAAGCCGATACAAAACAACTTTATCAGTAAGCTGACTATCACGCCAAACACAGCAATAATGCCGCAATTTACACCAACTTGGTTCGCTGTTTATGCCCTTGTAACTGCTGCGCTGCTACTCACTGCCGTTTACTTTCATTACCGCTTTTTAGCCAAACTGCAATTAGAGCAGATTACAGTCGACCATCACAGTATCCAAAGTCTGTGCTTATATCAAAGTAAACAAATAAGTTCACCTATGGTTGTGGGCGTTATTAACACCAAGTTAGTGCTGCCAACAAATTACCATAGTCACTACGACAACCTTGCTTTAGCACTTATTTTAGAACATGAATCAGTGCACATTAAACGCAAAGACAACCTAATAAACGCCATCGCTTTAAGTGCCACTATTTTGCTGTGGTTTAACCCTCTTGCGTGGCTTGGTTATGCGAGCTTGCGCCGTATTCAAGAGCTTTCATGTGATGAACAAGTACTCAAAAATAAATCGACAGAACAACGAATTTTATACAGTAAGGCATTAGTGCACTGTGCAAGCTTTAGTAGAGCAGGCTTAATGGCTTATTCACAATACGGAGATAAAAACACCATGTTACAACGTCTAAATCAAATAAAGCAGATCGACAACAGCTCATTTATCGCAAAAACAGCGTTAGTTATTTTTACAGCGGGCATGCTTAGCAGCTTTGCCATTGCAAAACAGCCTATGTCAGTTGAAAAGACAAAAGACTATCAAGCGGTTATGCGCGTAGAGCCGATATACCCAATTCAAGCTGCAGAGCAAGGCATTAGCGGTTCAGTCGTTTTGAAATACGATATTTTACCAAGTGGCGCCACCAGCAATGTTAGTGTGGTAAGTGCGGAGCCTGAAGATGTTTTCAATCGAGAAGCGAAAAGAGCCTTAAAACAATGGCAATATGCGCCATCTGAATCTGGCTTTAAAAACGCCTTAGTACAACTCGACTTTGCCTTAGACGAAAACTATCAAGCAAATGATTTAATTGAGAAAATTAAAGTTAGTTCGAAATAAGCAGTAACAACTTAAGACCCTAAAGCAAGCGCCTTATTTAAGCCGCTTGCTTTGTGGTTTTTAACTCATAGCCTTGTGACTAGAGGCAAAGTGCAATCATAGCCACAGCACAAACATAACCCACTAGCCAGACTAGTGAGCGCAAAATATCCTGGTTTATGTAGTAAAAAATACAATACAACACACGGGCAATAACATGCATAATCGCAAGGGTTTCAGTCACCTGATAGATATTATTGCTACCGATTACGACCGCCAGCGCTACTGCAAAAATAATCAACGATTCAAAGCTATTTTGGTGTGCAGCCAATGCACGAGCACCAAAGCCGGTTAGTTTTGCTTGTTGTTCACGTGGGTGCTTGTTGTCATAGCCTGACAACTTATTTTGTGCAAAAGCCACAGGTGCTTTAGCTAAATAGGGAATGAGTACTGCGATGAGTGCGCAGATAATCAGTGTTGTCATGATATTTCCTTATCTTGTTTAAATTACTCTCTACCCTATCGTAAACAAAAAAAAGCCGCTACTTATAACAGCAGCGGCCAGCAATAGCATCATTGTCACTATAGCCTAATGCTTACCTAAAAGCCCTGCGGCATATTGTCACAGCTGAGTTTTTCTCAAGTTGGTCGATAAGCTAATGCTCTCATTCTTTGGTTTTGTTACTCTAATTGCCTCTCCTAATTAATTTATTTTCAATATGACTTGGATTTTCTTAACCATTTTTGCAGCATTTATGCAGTCATGGCGCAATGCGCTTCAAAGTAAACTCAGTGCGACGGTCAGTGTTGCTGGGGTAACACTTGCTCGCTTCATTGTTGCCAGTCCTATAGCGGCCCTTTATTTATTAGCACTATATCAATACCAAGATGCAGCTTTTCCTGACTTTAACTTAGCTTTTATTAGCTACATTGTTGGTGCCAGTATTGTTCAAATCGTTGCCACTGGTTTGATGGTAAAGCTTTTTAAAATGAATAACTTTGCTGTGGGTGCCGGGCTTGCCAAAAGTGAAGCGCTAATGGCAGCGATTTTAGGTGTTATGTTTTTTGGCTCTGCACTTTCATTACTTGGCTGGATTGGGGTATTTATTGGTGCTATCGCCGTACTGCTATTGAGTGGCATCGCGAATGTTAAACACTTTAATTTAGGCACTGCCCTACTTGGGCTGGCTTGTGGCACTTCATTTGCGCTTTCATCTTCATGGATCCGTGAGGCAAGCTTAAATTCAGGACTGACTTTCCCGCACTCAGCTGCGTGGGTATTGCTGCTGATAATTAGCTTACAAACGTTGATGCTGTGCGTGTATATTGCATTCAAAGAGCGCGATACGTTTAAAAAGATGTGGCATCACAAAGGCACTACCACGGCAGTCAGTGTTTGTAGCTGCTTAGGCTCGATAGGTTGGTTTAGTGCTATGAGTTTGCAGCACGTTGCTTATGTAAAAACACTAGGACAAGTTGAAGTTTTCTTTACCATTATGGTATCGATACTTTGGCTAAAGCAGCCATTAAAACGCCAAGATACAGCAGGGCTTCTGTTAATTGCACTGGCAGCCATTCTTGTTATGCTACCTAGTTAGTTACATTTTTTGTCATTAAAAAAGCGGCTATGCCGCTTTTAATTTCGTTAATGACTAATTTTAAGAGTTATCACACCACTTATTATTAAAAGTACTCCGGCAATGCGTCCAAATGTCGCAGCATCACCATAAAATAAAATACCCACCAAGAAGGTGCCTGCTGCCCCTATACCAGTCCATACAGCATAGGATGTTCCCATTGGGATATCTTTTTGCGCCAACCACAACATAAAGCCACTTGCGACCATAAAGGCAACGGCTATCGCAATACCTAACCAGCGACTGTCAGCTTCTTGAGACATTTTAAGACCAACTGGCCAGCCAATCTCTAGCAGTCCAGCAACAACTAAATACAACCACGCCATTATTGGTCTCGTTTTTTCAAGATCACGTCATATAAGTCTTCACGGCGGTCTTTTAAGTTTCTAACTGTACCTTCACTGTGAAGGATTTTCAGCTTATCCATATCTAGATCACTGAATAACAGCATTTCAGTATTAGGTGTTGCTTCATTCAAGGTTGCATCATGCGGAAACGAAAAATCAGAAGGGGTAAGAACAGCCGATTGAGAATACTGTACATCTAAACTCTCTACCTCAGGTAAATTACCAACAGAACCCGCAATCACAACATAACATTCATTTTCAATTGCACGCGCTTGTGCACAATGACGAACACGTAGGTAACTGTTTTTAGTATCAGTCCAAAATGGCACAAATAAGATATCTAACCCTTGCTTTGCAAGAATACGTGAAAGCTCAGGAAACTCGACATCGTAACAAATTTGAATACCGACACGACCTGCATCTGTTTCAAATACAGCAATTTTGTCACCCCCTTGGATCACCCAGTCATTTTGTTCGTGAGGCGTAATATGAATTTTACGCTGCTCATCAATCTTACCGCTTCGGTGACATAAATAGCTGACATTATAAATCTTATCGCCTTCAGCTAGCGGCATAGATCCGGTGATAATATTGGCATTATATTCAACTGCCATACGCGACATTGCATCACGAAAAGTTTCTGTGTACTCCGCTAAATAACGAATTGCCTCAGTTTGATTACTTTGCTCAGTAAGGCCCATTAATGGCGCATTGAAGAATTCCGGAAACAGAATAAAGTCACTTTTATAATCAGATACCGTATCAACAAAATACTCCACCTGTTTGAGAAGCTCTTCAACAGACTCAACACAACGCATTTGCCATTGTACAGCACCGACTCGGACAATTGACTTGGTTGACTCAAGTACCGTATCAGTCGGCTCAAACATAATGTTATTCCACTCTAGTAAAGTGGCATAACCGACAGATTCTTGATCTTCAGGAAGGTACTTTTTGAGTAAACGTTTTACTTGGAAGTCATTAGAAAGCTGAAAACTTAAAATCGGATCATAAAGCTCTTTGTGGTCAACTTTTTCGATGTACTCCATTGGCGACATTTCTGCACTGTGATTGTAATAACGCGGAATTCGACCACCCGCTAAAATAGCGCGTAAGTTATACTGACGGCACAGCTCTTTACGTGCATCGTATAAACGGCGCCCAAGTCGCATCCCTCGGTGAGTTGATGATATAACCACATCTAAACCATAAAGCGCATCGCCTTCAGGGTCACTAAATACTCGGTCATGGCCATCAACAATATCTTCATAGGTATGCGGGTTCGAAAAACGAGCGTAATCTACCTGAACACTTAACGCGATGCCCACTAAAACACCATCGTCAACAATGCCTATTTGTCCTTCTGGAAACTGATCTATCAGCCTAAAAATGGTGTGGCTTGGCCATGCACCGCCAAGCCCTGGATATGCTTGGTCCATAAGAGTTTTTATTTGTGGGTACTGTTCTTTAGTTAGATTACAGATCTCTAAATGCGTTTTTTCGGCCGGCATAGATACTCCTTTTTTAGGCACGAGATAACAAGCAAAGCAAACATTCAGTCAGCATGTTTCTAGATTAGCTTTAACTAGAGTGGCATCAAATCCCCACTCTGCCAAGACCCAAAGCTTAACAAACGTGATGTGAACAAACGCTTATCTTCACTGATAAACATTCGCTGCAAGCGTTTACACAGCAAAAGCGATCAATTATAAACCTGCATTGCTCAACTTTTCATCTATAATTACGCTACACTCCATGTGTATTTGAGGTGGGATTGATCAAACGTCTACTAAAACAATCAAAGCAATCTGGCTTAGAAGAGATTGAGCACGTTAAGTTTCTAATTATTTGTAAAATTGCCTATTTCGCGCTCATTGTTCATGTCTTGCTAATCCCCGCGTTTGCCCATATAGGTGCAAACATGCTTGCTTTAGTTAATATTTTGAGTGTTCTCGCTTGGGCCAGCGGCATCTTTTTAATTAAGCAAGGACTGACTTCCCTGGCACTTCGAGTATTTTGCCTTGAAGTAATTATTCATGCTGTGATTGTCTGTGCCACCCTTGGTTTAGGTGCGGGGTTTCAGTTTTACTTGTGGACAGTCTCTTGTATTTTAATGATCGACTACCAATTAACTTTTAAACGAGCGGCAATCTATAGCTTAGTAATGATTGCCACATTCGCCCTTCTCTATGTGTTTTTTGCGGACGTTCAGTACAGCTTTGCTTACCCAGAATTACTTCCACACGTTAATGTGATAAATATTATTATTGCTGGCTTACCCATGGTATACGGCATGGGTTTAATTAGAGAAATCACCATATCACAACGAATTGAGTTAACAGAAATGGCAGCCCGCGATCCTCTCACCAAACTTTATAATCGTCGTTTTGCAAAAAAATTAATTACCTCAGCACATAAGAAAAGTATTGAGCAAGATAGCAATATTTGTATTGTTATGGCAGATATCGATAAGTTTAAAAATATCAATGACAACTACGGCCATGATAAGGGTGATACGATACTCATTAATGTTGCCAAACTAATTAGCCAATTCATCAATGATGAAGATATTGCTGTACGCTGGGGCGGCGAAGAATTTTTATTATTATTAACCAATACAGATGCAAAACAAGCCTACGCAAAAATTGAAACTTTGCGTATAAAAATCGCCGAGCTAGAAGCGCATCCTGATTTCCCTGATATCAATGTAACTATGAGCTTTGGACTCATTGAGTGGCAACCACTCGCTTCGATAGAAAAAATGTTGCAACATGCCGATGAGGCTCTTTATAGAAGCAAGCATGCAGGACGCAACCAAACGACCGTTGCCAAGGGAGAATGTCCTGCTTTTAAGGATGCTGATGCGGTTAATTAACCGCATCAATGGTGATACTGTGAGCAATCTCTTGAGGCAATAATGGCGTTAAACCATTGCTGACATAGTCGTTGAATCCAGCTCTATAAAATTCCGACAATGGATGTCCCGATTGACCACCAGGTATAGCCATAATGGCATTATCTAAGTGTCCTGGTTGTACAATAAAACGCTGCGAAGCACCAAAGCTACGCCCTTGTACCGCAGGCATAAAGGTATCACCAAAACCAGGGGCTACAGGCATATTTAACAAGCTTTTAAGTACGGGTATTTGTTTGGCAAACGGGTGCTCAATCACTAATTCGTTGACCTTACCCCATTGCCAACTGTGTGGATTGTTGCCGTACTGCTCTGTGAGTTTAGTAATCACGCGATCAAAGGCGCCTAACATTTGTTGCTGCCAATTTTCGTACTTAGGATTTAACCATGTTTGAGGCTGAGCTTTGATAAGTTGCCAAACGGCAGGCTCTAAGTCTCGTTTTACTGGCTTTAAGCTACTATCGAGAGCTTTTAGCTTATTCTCAATTGGACTAAATAAACCATTGATCACTTCACTGCGATAACGTTTTACCAAGGTATAGCCAACTGAGTCACTACAAGCGCACGCCTGCCAATTGTTTAATTCATTTAAATATAAGGCATATTTATCGCCTGCAGCGCTAAGCTGTTTGACTAGTAATTGATGCCAAGCAGTTAAGAAGCGTGCTTCGTTATCATGTTGTAAGTCATAAAAATCTTGTTCGTTGAACTGCTGTTTTTCAAATAAGCGATCGCGAATTTGTGCAGAGCGAGCCCCCATTGCATAGCCACCATTACCAAAACGCTGATTATCTTGCGCAGAAACAACCCGTGAGTTTCCTGTCCATAACCGACCACTTTCTGGGTTTTTTACAAATGGACGCTGCGTTTCGTTTTCATGCCAAGCAGCAGGATACGCTTGCTCAGAAACAGCTAATTGATGCGGTATTTTACGAGCGGGAACTGCTCCCATATTTTTCCAAGCAGCATTACCTTTATCATCAACAACTATCAGGTTTTGTACTGGAATACCAACGTCCGCAGCAAGCGTTAATGCATCATCAACATTGTTTGCTTGCTCAAGCTTAAGCAACTCCATATCAACCGCATACTCATGGTGAGCAACCCAACTTAAGGCATAAGGTTTGCCGTTAATTTCTTTAACAGGGCCATACTCACTCATGGTTAAAGCATAATTTTCAACGTTGCCATCATTAAGTAAGATGGGTTCATCTATCAGCCAAGTTTTCTCTTTACTCTCAAGAGCAATCCAATCGGCAGTATCTAGATAACCATTAGTAAATCCCCAAGCTATTTTATTATTGGTACCAACAACAATGGCTGGAGCCCCGGGTAATGACACACCAGTTATTTGTTGCATTTCACCATTTAATGGGTAATTAAGCTGCGCACGATACCAAATAATTGGCACTGCAAATGATAAGTGCATATCGTCAGATAGCATTGCAGCACCCGTTTCAGTTAGCTGCCCAGTGACTGCCCAGTTATTACTACCAAGCTCTTTACGGTTTGCAATCTCGGTCGAAGCCCATAAAGCGTCTTTAAGCGCAGGAATACCGCCGTTATAAGGTGCAAGCTGACTGTTATCGAGCGCGGCTTGATATTGGCTTGGCTGAGTAATAAAGTCGACCATCGCTTTGCCATATAGGTCTTCGATTTCGATCAGCGTTTGGTCACGCTCAAACGTAGCAGTTTGTAAATCTAAGTACATGCTAAAAATGATTAGTAAGCTGTCTTCACTTTGCCAAGGTTTTGCTTCAGCGCCAGTGAGCAAATATTCAAAGCTATCATAGCCAACTTGTGCATGGCCTTCATTGACCCCATTTGCATATGCTTGCAATAGCACTTTATCTTTAGCAGGTAATTGCGCGACTGCAATCTGGCTACGTTTTCGCAATTGATGAAAACGCATTTTTTTATCAAGCCCAACAGCAGCTTTACCAAATAACTCACTAAGTTCACCTGCCGCATTGCGGCGCAGTAAGTCCATTTGAAAGAATCGGTCCTGACCATGAGCAAAGCCTAAGGCATAGGCCGCATCTAAACGGTTCTCGGCATGAATAACAGCCTGCCCTAAGGAGTCCCGTTGAATCTTTACTGATTGCGAAATAGCATCACTTTTACCCCGGCCATCAAGTGTCGGTAAACTTAAATTTAATACGCCATAAACAAGCCCGGTTGCCAGTAACACCAATACAAACAGGCCTATGAGTAACCATTTGATTATCTTAAACATGCCAATTTTCCTTGCGCTGAAGTAACACTGTATTAACCTGGTATATTAACCTGAGTTTTATGAAAAAATAGTGTTGCGATACAAATAATTAAATTTAACGTCCTAGGTTAGCTGTTCATTGTTAATTACCACAGAAATTGTCTATAGTAGGTAGATAGTATAAAACCTGATATTTCTCATGCCGCTAGCGACCGAAGCAGATAATAAAAAACTACAAAAATTGAAGCTAGCCTTCTGGTTATCACTTGCCTGTATCGTGGTAATTGGTCTTTTAATCGAGCAAATTAATTACAATCGTGAAAAAGATGCTTTTCGCTCTCAAGAACTAGCGAAAATAAGCGCTTATCGCGCAGAACTCGAAGCAAAGATGGTTTCTAACATTCAACTTGTGCGCGGCCTTGCTGTTGCCGTTGCTGCCGAGCCAAATTTAGACCAAGCTCGTTTTACGCAAATAGCTAGCCCCTTATTTTCAACCTCCTCAGAGCTCAGAAACATCGGCGCAGCCCCAGATATGATTATCCAGATGACTTACCCTCTTGCGGGGAATGAGAAATCTATTGGACTAAACTTTTTAGAAGCCCCTCAGCAACGCGATGATGCAATTAGAGCACGAGATGAAAACCGTATTGTTATGGCTGGCCCATTAGAGCTGGTGCAAGGTGGCCAAGCGCTGATAGCAAGAATGCCCGTATTCACACCACCCGAGCTCACTTTTTGGGGATTACTCTCGGTGGTACTCGATATAGATAAGATCTACAGTAACTCAGGTTTAATTGCACTGAGTCAACATTATGAAGTTGCGCTGCAAGGGCGCAACGGCCGCGGTTCAAAAGGTGACTTTTTTTACGGTTCTAAAGACGTGCTCAACACCAACCCTCTGAGTTTTAGAATTAACTTTCCAGGTGGTGAGTGGCAAATGTATGTCACACCTAAATCTGGATGGCAGCCTCCAAGCTCTGCAATTTGGCCACTGAGACTAGCCATCATTTCATTCTGTATTTTGTTTGCTGGCGCTTCAGTATTCTTCTTACGTATGGTTGAACGACAGCACAAGAGCGAGCGAATGCTAGAAACCATGAGTAGCCTCGCCAAAGTCGGTGCTTGGTCATTCAACCTTGAGAAAAAAACCGTATATTGGTCTGACATGACCAAGCAAATATTTAAGCTTCCCCTAAATGTCCAGCCTGAATGGCCTACGAATTATACTCTTTTCAAAGCCGGTGAAAGTCGTGAAAAAATTCGCCGCCTTAACGAGCGCGCAATTAAGTATGGTGAAAGTTTTGAAACACAAGTAGAGATTATCACTGCTGAAGGTGATGAAGTTTGGGTACTGTTACACGGAGAAGCTGAGCATAAAAATGGCCGCTGTATAAAATTATTTGGCTCACTGCAAAATATTGATACCCGTAAGCGAGTAGAGCTCGAAAATAACAAGATCGCCTTACATAACGAGATCCTTGCATCATTAACCGTCAATGATGCTGTACTGACAGGTAACCTTAACCTTTCTAAACATGTCATTGTGCAAGCTATTTGCCATGCATTCGATATTGATCGCGCGAGTATTTGGTTATTCAGTGACGATCGTCAATCGCTCAACACCTTTGCGATTCACGACCAGAGTCAGCCTGAATTTAGTGAAGCAATATCACTACAACAAATTGAATTTCAAAATTATTTTGATGCCATTAATAATCACGCTGTGATAAATGCCAGTGATGCACAGCAACACCCACTGACTAGCGATTTACGTAGCAATTACCTAGATTGGTTTAATATACGCTCAATGCTCACCGTGATAATTCCAACAGGAAGCAAAACGATGGGGGTAGTGTGCGCTGAAAAATGCCATAACCGCAGACATTGGAGTAAAAATGAAGAGAGCTTTTTAATCGCTGTTGCTGCGTTAATTGGAAGTTTACACGCAAGTCAGCGCCGTATAGAGACTGAGCATCAGCTAGTCCAAGCAAAAGAGGCAGCTGAACAAGCAGTAAAAGCCAAAAGTGAATTTTTAGCGAGCATGAGTCATGAGATCCGCACACCCATGAATGGCGTGATTGGGATGCTCAATATCATTAAGCAAACCAAATTAGACAACCAGCAAAGCCATCATATCGATTTGGCGCAATCATCGGCTGAGTCTTTACTGCATATCATTAATGATATTCTAGACTTTTCTAAAATTGAGGCTGGTAAACTCGATATTGAAAATGTGAGCTTCAACGTATTAAAACTACTTGGCGATACGATTGAATCGTTTGCTATCAAAGCAGAGCAAAACAATACCAAGTTACTGTTAGATACTACACAACTTAATCATGGGTTTATTATTAGTGACCCGAATCGTATTAGACAAATCATCAATAATTTAGTGAGTAATGCCGTTAAATTCACCAAAGATGGTGAAATTATCGTCATCGCCAAACTCGAAACAAGCGACGAAGAGTTGTTTTTGAACTGCTCTGTTATTGATTCTGGCGTTGGGATTAAACCTGAAAAACAAGCCACCTTATTTGACTCATTCACACAAGCAGATGCATCAACCACACGTCAATACGGCGGGACAGGACTTGGGCTTGCGATTGTAAAACAGCTCTGCCAGTTAATGGAGGGGGATGTCAGTGTAATTAGCTCATATGGGGAAGGCAGCACCTTTAATTTTTCTGTAAAAGTTAAACGTGATCACACAAAACAAGCACCTGAACCTAGCCACATCTTAGATAAAAAGCATATTTTAATTGCTGATAACTGTAGGCTAAGTATCAATATCACCAAAAAACAGTTGCAGTTGTGGGGTGCTGAAGTAGAAGCATATAGCGATATGTCAAGCTTACTCAATTTTGCTTCAATGCCTGACAATAAAGGTTGTGATGCCATTTTAGTTGATTATCAGTTTTATAGCAGCGCAACAAAAGAGCACCAACAAGCGTTCTTAAAGTACTTTAATGCCACTAGCTGCAAACGAATTCTGATGGCACCAATGAACCTTACGGAAAAACAAACAAGACAAACAATAAAAGTTGAGAGTATTATCTTCAAACCATTAACACAGTCTGATTTATTTAATTCACTAGTAAATGACAAGTACATTGAACAGCAGCAAGTCAGTAAAGAAACGTTAATAACCAAGGCTGTAACCAATAACAGTAATACAGAGTCACAGGTTTTGCTCGTTGAAGATAATAAAGTGAATCAGATGGTCGCCGGCTCATTATTAAAACAAGCAGGCCTTAGTTTTGATATTGCCGAAAATGGTCTTGAAGCAATTGCAAAACTTTCAAGTCGTGAGCAAAGGCCTTATCTTTTAGTGTTAATGGATTGCCAAATGCCAGAAATGGATGGTTACCAAGCAACACGGGCCATTCGTGCTGGTAAAGCAGGTGCAGCTCATCAAGGGGTTAATATCGTCGCACTGACAGCAAATGCAATGCAAGGTGACAAAGAACGTTGTTTAAACGCTGGTATGAACGACTACGTCACCAAGCCCCTTAAATTTGACTCGCTCAATAAAAAGTTAACAGTGTGGCTAAGCACTGAAGAATAAAGAAAGAGAGTAAAACCATGCAATTATCATCAATTCAACAACGCGTTATTGGCTGTTTACTCGAAAAGCAAAGTACAACACCCGAACATTACCCATTATCTTTAAACTCACTTACTAATGCATGTAATCAAAAATCTAACCGTGAGCCAGTAATGTCTCTAACTGAAGCGCAAGTCCAAGATACCCTTGATGAACTTATTGCATCACGCTTGGTAACGGTTGATGAAGGACTGTCAGGGCGTGTAAATAAATATGCTCATCGCTTTTGTAATACCGAATTTGGCAGTTTGCAATTTAGTGAGCAGCAACGCGCCATTATTTGTTTGTTACTATTACGAGGCCCGCAAACACCGGGAGAACTAAGAACTCGCAGCAACCGACTGGCTGAGTTTAGTAATGTCAATGAAGTCGAAGCAGCATTAAATGCACTCATCGAGCAAGAATATGTTGCACGCTTAGCACGAGAGCCAGGCAAACGAGAAAGCCGTTACATGCACTTATTTGTAGACCCAGACAGCATTACTGAAGACATGGCAGCTAATGAGCCTTTTCAGGACAACAGTAGTGAAGTGCAACAATTACGAAGCGAAATCGAAGATCTTAAGCAACAAATTAACGCAATAAAAGCGCATTTAGGTCTTTAATAAAAATCACGCCCGTAACATAATGTATAAAACGCTGACAACCACAACGAAAAATAGGAGCTCTACCATGCGTGCCGACATTCTGGCGGAAATGAAAGTCCAACCAACTATTGATGTAAAAGCGGAAATTACCCGTCGCGTTAACTTTCTTAAAAGCCGACTTATTGCTGCGCACTCTCGCTCACTTGTATTAGGGATCAGTGGTGGTGTTGACTCATCAACCTGTGGCCGTTTATGCCAATTAGCTGTTGATGAACTAAACCAAGAGCACAACACCAACGAATATCAATTTATTGCAGTACGCTTACCTTATGGCGTACAAGCAGACGAAGACGAAGCGCAACTCGCGGTTGATTTTATTCAACCGAGTAAGCGTATGACGGTTAATATCAAAGCTGCTGTAGATGGCATGCATGAGCAAGCAATGGCTGCGGTTGTTGGTGGTAATGCTGAATTACCAGAGCAAGCTAAAATCGACTTTATCAAAGGTAATGTAAAAGCGCGCCAACGCATGGTTGCGCAATACGAAATTGCCGGTTTCTGTCAAGGCTTAGTGGTTGGTACCGATCACAGTGCAGAAAACATCACTGGCTTTTACACTAAATTTGGTGACGGAGCGTGTGATTTAGCACCGTTATTTGGTTTATCAAAACGCCAAGTTCGTGCGCTTGCTGAGCACTTAGGTGCGCCAGCTGTACTAGTACATAAAGCCCCAACCGCTGACTTAGAGTGTGACCGCCCAGGCCTTACCGATGAAGAAGCGCTTGGCTTAACTTACGATCAAATTGATGATTTCTTAGAAGGTAAAGATGTCAGCAATGAAGTCGAAGAAAAGCTAACAGCTATTTACTTACGTACTCAGCATAAGCGCCAAGCAATCCCAACGGTTTACGATGCGCTTTAAATAACGATCAATAATTCATAAATAGTAAACGACACTTCTAGGGCAATGAGTAGCAGTAAAAAGCTAATGAGTTGCCCACTTTTCACTCTTGCACACACATAAGCACCTAGCGGTGCGCCCAGCACCACAACAGGAATAGCAGCTAATAGATAGGCTTGAATTTGTGGGTTAATAGTCTCGAGGTAAAAATAATTCATAACACTTGCTACGACAGACGTCACAGCCATAATGATCACTGTGGTTGCCGTTGCACGTTGAATATTCGCGTTATATGCAATAACTAACAGCGCAAAAACAGCAATATCGGCGCCCGACCCAACCAATCCTGATGCAACACCACCAAGCGTAGCTATCAACGCGACTCGCGTTTTATTTACGGTGATCTTTGTCTGGCTACAAATATGCTGAGCTCGCCGATAAATACGCCACGCTAAGGTCAACGCAAAACATAATAATAGTGCGCTAAAGACCGCTTTCACCGCTAACCTTGGTAAGTGATCAGCAATGAAAAATAAACTCAATATAGCGCCGAAAATAGCCATTGGCGTCGCGATTAATACCACTTGTTTGTAATAAGGGATACGGCTAAAAATAATTGTTAAAGCAGCAGCTGTCATACCAAAGCTTTGTATAGCAAGAGAAAACACTTTCGCTGTCGCAGGTTCTATCGCTAATATTTTGGTCATTACCGGAAACGCTACCGCACCGCCTCCCAGAGCAGTGCCACCAGCGACAAATGAGCCAACCGCCATCGTTGCAGCAATACTCAATTGCGTCACAAAATTACTCACTGCATTAGCGGGGCCTTGCAAAAGCAATAAAGTACAATAAACAGCGATAATAAATAGCCATGGTACGGTTCGTAGCCAGCTAAATGATTTAATGACAGCAAGCATAATGAAAAAGAAAAGTATCAAGTATGGCTATTATGCCTGAGACTGAAAACCGGGCAACTGATCTATGATTGCCAGTATTGCGTAGAATGTTTGGCAACATGAATGCAGTAAAGGTGAAATAGTTCTGTAATTTGGTTTATAGTTGTTACAGTTAAATACATTACTTTTCAAATCAAAAATCTAAGGTTTTATATTAGTTTATGTCATCGCCCATTTTAATTACTGGCGCAGGCCAACGTATTGGACTCGCTGTGGCCGAGCACTTTTTAGCGCAAGGGCAAGAAATAATAGTAACTTACCGTACCCGTCATGAAGCGATTGATGTGCTTGCAGGTAAAGGTGCCATTTGTATCCATGCCGATTTTAATAATGACCAAGCTATCGGGCATTTTATTGAAGAATTAAAAACCCATACCAACCAACTCAAAGCAATTATCCATAATGCGTCTAGCTGGGACTGTGAAGCAAATAACCACGATTACGCAGACCTATTTGACAACATGATGCGTATTCACGCCAAAGCGCCCTATTTAATCAATTTAGCAGCCTCTGACTTGCTATTACATTATCAGCAAAACAGTGGCCAAGCCGCAGATATTATTCATTTAACCGATTATGTCGTTGAGAAAGGCAGTCCTAAACACCTAGCTTATGCTGCAAGTAAAGCGGCGCTTGATAATTTAACCAAGTCGTTTGCTGCTAAATTCGCACCTGCCATTAAAGTAAATGCAATTGCGCCTTCGTTGATCATTTTTAACGAACACGACAGCGACGAGTACAAAGCAAAAACATTAAAGAAATCGCTAATGGGCATTGAGCCCGGCTGCGCCGAGATTATTAACAGCGTAGAACTATTACTAAACAGTCACTACATCACAGGTCGTTCTATGCCTGTTGATGGTGGCAGACATTTAAAATAACGAATTACTGAGAAAGCTATGCACGATGATTTAAAAAACAGTTACCAGCAAATAATTAGCGCAGTGGGTGAAGATCCTGCTCGTGAAGGATTACTCGACACACCAAAGCGCGCTGCAAAAGCGATGGAGTATCTGACTAAAGGCTATCGTCAAACATTAGATGAAATCACCAACAATGCGGTATTTACTTCAGATGCCGATGATATGGTATTGATCCAAGACATTGAGCTTTACTCTATGTGTGAACATCACTTACTGCCGTTTGTTGGCCGCTGTCATATTGCTTATATTCCAAACGGTAAAGTACTTGGCTTGTCAAAGTTTGCTCGTATTGTTGACATGTATGCTCGTCGTTTTCAAATTCAAGAACAGCTAACCCACCAAATTGCTAAAGCGGTTGAAGAAGTGACTGGTGCGAAAGGCGTTGGCGTAATTGTTGAAGCAAAGCACATGTGTATGATGATGCGCGGTGTTGAAAAGCAAAACTCGAGTATGCGTACATCAGTTATGTTAGGTAACTTCAGAGCCGATCCAAAAACCCGTAACGAGTTCTTACAACTAGTTAGAGGGTAATGATGGCCAACGCAATTATTAATGTCACTAATCTCAGGCTACGAACCTTTATTGGTTTTAACCCTGAGGAACGTGAGAAAAAACAAGATGTAGTGATTAATTTAGAAATTCATTACCCTGCTGATCAAGCTTGTGAGACTGATGCGGTTGATAAAGCACTAAACTACAAGACCATCACCAAAGAAGTGATCAGCCTTGTCGAAGAAGGCCACTTTTTGCTGTTAGAAAAATTGGTTGCTGAAATTTTAGCAATTTGCCACCAGCATCAAAGTGTTCACTATGCCAAAGTGCGCGTCGATAAACCTCATGCGCTGCGTTTTGCTGATTCAGTATCACTGACCCTTGATTGGCAAAAAAGCTAAAATAGTTTTTCTAGCCCTACCGCAAAGGCAAGCACAGCTAAATAACGTGCGCCTTTGCCTAGGGTTACGAGAAACAAAAAGAGCGAAAACTTAACCCTAAAAATTCCGCCAACAACCGTTAAAGGGTCCCCGACAATAGGCAACCAAGCAAACAACAAACTGTAAATACCGTACTTATTGAATTGCTTTTCGGCTTTGTCTATCGACTTTTCTGAAACGGGAAACCATTTGCGGTCTTTAAATCGCATGACTTGCGTGCCCAGCCAATAATTCACGCAACTCCCAAGCACATTGCCCAGGGTTGCACTTAGCCATAACAACCAAAGTAGATAGTCACCACTGGCTATCATAGCAGTCATCACTAATTCTGAAGAGCTAGGTAATAAGGTTGCGGAAATAAACGCGCTGAGAAATAACGATAAATAGGCCATAAACATCACATAAAAAAGCTCAGCAAACGGCTGAGCTTTTAATATACCCAAACCACCTTACTTTATAAATTCTATCGCCATTGGGTATTTAACTTCTTTACCATCGTTGGCTTTAATCGCCGATACGACCACCATAATTAATGAGAATAGCGCTACCAATGGCAGCAGAATGACACCAATGACAACAAACATCAGCATGAAGCAGACAATGTAGGCGATCATCATGGTTAATTGAAAGTTTAATGACTTGCGGCCATGCTCTGCAACGAGCGGCATTTCTTCTTTTTTTACAAGCCAAACAATCAAAGGCCCAATTACCGAGCCGAACGGGAAAAGCAAGCCAGCTAAGGCACTTAAGTGACAAAACATTGCCCACATGCGCTGCTCTTTATCTGCCACAATTATTTCAACTTTTTGATTATCATCCATTTTAAATTCCTTGTTATGGGTCTGTTTATTTCTCTACTATAAACCTTAATGACCTTTTACCCTAGCTAAATTGATTAAATTTAAAGCTCTCAACCAACACAAAAGGCTGTAATCAACGTTGTGATAAAAATGTGATAACTTCGTGAAGGTTTCTGGATATTGCTATTCGATACTGATATTGAATCATCAAAAACAGGAATCTAATATGAAAGCTTTACCTTTAACTTTGTTCGCTGCATGCGCAGTAACCAGCCTTGCAAGCCACGCTGCTGAGCTTGATATAAAACTAACTAACCTCACGCAAGGTTTACACTTTACCCCTATTCTCATTACTGCTCATAACAGTGACAACAAACTTTTCAGCGTTGCAATGCCTGCTTCTACAGCCTTACAAACGATGGCTGAGGGCGGCAATCTCGAGCCGTTAATGAGTGAAGCCACAGCCGCAAACAGCGATATGGTTGCCAACCCAGCTGAAGGTTTACTGGCACCAGCAAGCTCAACGATGGCTAGCTTATCCACCACGGATGGCAATAACTACTTATCTCTAACAGCAATGCTACTGCCTACCAATGATGGCTTTGTAGGTTTAGATAGTTGGATGATCCCAGCAGAAGCTGGTACCTACACTGTTTATCTCAATGCGTATGATGCGGGTACCGAAGCCAATGATGAGCTTGTTGTTGAGGGCTCAGGCATGCCGGGCACGCCAGGCATTCCTGCTGCACCGGGTGGCAATGCGGGTATGAATGGCAGCGGCGTCACCAGTAGCGAAACAAATATGATGGTGCATATTCATCCGGGTAATTTAGGTGACGACGATTTAGAAGCGGGGATGAGCGATCTCGATAACACAGTACACAGATGGTTAAACCCAGTTGCGATGCTAACAGTTACGGTTAAATAGGAGGTTATTATGCGCTTTTCAAAAAGCTTAATTATCCTCGCATTGAGCGCCGGCCTTGCAGCCTGTGGGGATTCAGATAAATCATCAGACAACATGGATGAAGCGCTTGAAGAAATGACAATGGAAATGGGTGAGATGGCGACAAATCATCAATTTATGGTGGAGGTAGTCAACCTCACTGCTGCCCAGCCATTTTCTCCCATTGCTGTGATTGCTCACACAGAAGGCATGCTTTGGCAAATTGGCGAGCCAGCATCTGAAGCTCTTGAAATTATGGCTGAAGGCGGCGATAACAGCGAGCTACTCGCTGCAGAAATGACAATGCAAGCAGCTTCCGACGAAAGCCCATTACCACCTGGGGAGCAAGTCACATTGACCCTGACGACAGGTGAGCTTGATTCATTAAAAATCAGCTTAGCAACCATGTTGGTGAATACAAATGACGCGTTTACCGGTCTTAATGCTATAGACGTGTCTTCGTTAGCGGTTAATGAGTCACTGTCTCGCACTAGTTTTGCCTATGATGCAGGCACAGAAGCTAACTCTGAAGCACAAGGCACGATCCCTGGTCCTGCTGACTCAGGCGAAGGTTACAACGAAATGCGCGACGATACTAACCGTGTTGCAATGCACCCAGGTGTGGTTAGTCAAGATGATGGCCTTGCAAACTCAGTGCTCACTAGCCAGCATAAGTTTGATAACCCGGTTGCTCGGATCAAGATAACGCGGACGCAATAATAATCGCACTCCTTACACCGAGGTCATAAGGATGTGCCTCTGTGATTTGGAGTAAGCAATGCGCCAAGAAAAATTATTAATCGTCGAAGATGATAGAGCAATACGCCAACTTATCAGCACGCAATTACATTGCCTGAACTTACATATTGATGAAGCATCGAGCGCAGAGGCTGCAATAAAGAAGCTTGCCAGCTCGAGCTATGGCTTAGTACTGCTCGATATCAACCTACCACAAATGGATGGCTTGAGCTTATGTCGCAAAATTAAAGAGCACTACCCAAGCATTGCTGTTATTTTACTAACCGCACTCAGTAGTGACATGGACAGAGTGATTGGTCTGGAAATGGGCGCTGATGATTACATTTGCAAACCTTTTTTCGCTAGAGAGTTACAAGCACGAATAAAAACTCAATTACGGCATAGGTCGCAACTAATAGCAGCCCAATCACATCATGAAGACAGCGCTCAAGCGGCAATTCAACTTGGAGAGCTTCACATTGAATTTACCAGCCACCAAGCATTTTTAGCTGATAAGGCAATTAACTTAACCGCTACCGAATTTGATTTACTCGTTTACTTTGCCAAGCACCCAAATCATGTTTTTAGTCGCCAACAGTTACTTGACCAAGTATGGGGTTATCAACACAGCGGCTACGAGCATACAGTCAATTCTCATATAAACCGTTTACGTAGTAAATTTGAGCAGCATCACCCAGCAACCTTTATAGAAACAGTCTGGGGTGTAGGTTATAAACTAAATCCAGGTCAGTTGAGTGCAAGCTAATGAAATCAATGACGCTTTATCAAAAACTTGCTTGGTCATTGGTGCTTATTTTTAGCCTGTTATGTGCGCTGGTTTTAAATTGGAGCAAGCAATTAGAGCAAAGCTCTGTACACCATGCCCAGCAAAACTTGCACCTCCAACTAGCCGAGCATTTAGTGCACGACAATCCACTGATCAAACAAGGTGTGTATGACTATGATGCGCTAGAAAACCTATTCCACACACTAATGATACTTGGCCCAGCTTTTGAGTTTTATTTTGTAGACCCTGAAGGTCATTTACTGACTTATTCAGCCAAGCCGGGGCAAGTCGTTAGGCAACAAATAAACTTAGGCCCAATACAGAAACTAATTGAAGACCCAACTGCCACACCGATTTATGGTGACGATCCGCGCAGCAAAGATGGCGTAAAAATATTTTCAACTGCGCCGGTTCATAATCAGCAACAGCTGCAAGGCTATTTATACGTGATTATTGGCGGGCAAGATTACGATACAACCCTTAAAAACATTAAAGCCAATGATAACCTTTGGCTTGCCGCTATGTGGTTTGTAGCCGCCTTAGTTGCGCTCTTTATTGCGATGTTGCTGTTATTTCGGTTTTTCACCTTACCACTAAAAAAACTCAATAAAGAGCTTAATAAAATAGAAGCGGCTAACTACAGCCTAACCAAAATGTCATTGGATTCTAGCTACACAGCTCATGATGAAATAGGCAATTTAAGTAAAGGCGTCAACGCCATGCTGGCGCGTATTGATGAGCAGTTTCAGTCATTACAGCAAGCCGATAAACAACGCCGAGAGTTACTCACTCACTTATCACACGATTTACGTACGCCGCTATCTTCACTGCACGGCTTTCTGGAGGTGATCAATAAACCGAATAGCCACTTAAACGAGCCTGAGCAACGTCATTATCTCAACCTTGCAATGGATAATTGCCAGCAACTAAAACAGCTGATTGAGCAAATTTTTGAATTGGCTAATTTAGAATGCGGCCAAGTAAAAATACAATCCGAGACCTTTAATTTGGGCGAGTTGATTTATGATTGTGTAGCAAAGCTTGCTCTAACAGCGCAATCAGCAGGAATTTCACTCAAGGTTATTCCCGAAATTTGCGATTTTACCGTGACGGCAGACATCGCAAAATTAGAGCGGGTGCTTACAAACTTAATCGAAAATGCCATTCGGCACACACCAAATGGCGGTGAAATTGCCGTTAAGGTTAGCCAACAAAGTGATCAGTTATACGTGGCAGTGTCTGATACCGGGGTTGGTATTCATGAGGATGAACTCAATGCGATTTTCGAACCTCACTATCAGGCGCGTAATAGTATAAAACGAGGCTCAACAGGCTTAGGGCTCGCTATTTGCAAGCAACTGCTCACCCTAATGGATAGTGAAATAAACGTAAAAAGTACCTTAGGAAAAGGCAGTGAATTTCGTTTTAATTTAGCTATGCAGGCACCCGCTTAATCACGGATGCCTGTGTTGTTATTATTTTTCGATACCCGCCAAATCGAGCATAAAGGCGTAATATAAAGCAGTATCTTGCAAGCTTTTAAAGCGCCCAGAAGCACCGCCATGCCCTGCTTCCATGTCAGTTTTGAACAGCAACAGGTTATCATCGGTTTTATATTCACGTAGCTTAGCAACCCATTTTGCCGGCTCAAAATACTGCACTTGTGAGTCGTGCAAACCGGTAGTAACTAACATATTTGGGTAAGCCTGCTTCTTAACTTGGTCGTACGGCGAATATGACAGCATGTAATCATAATAGACTTTATCGTTCGGGTTACCCCACTCGTCATACTCATTCGTTGTGAGTGGTAAGCTGGCATCAAGCATAGTCGTAACTACATCAACAAAGGGTACTGCGGCAATCACCCCTTTATATAGCTCAGGCGCTTGATTAACAACAGCCCCCATTAGCAAGCCACCCGCACTGCCACCCATGGCAAAAATATTATCTTTATCAGCATACTTTTGAGCAGCTAGAGACTTAGTCACATCTATAAAATCATTAAAGGTGTTTTGTTTCTTCAGCAACTTGCCGTCTTCGTACCAAGGGCGACCCAGCATTTGCGAGCCACGAATATGCGCAATCGCAAACACAAAACCACGATCAAGCAAACTTAAGCGTGAACTTGAAAAGCTCGGATCCATGGTCGCACCATACGAACCATAACCATATTGCATAAGCGGATTAGAGCCGTCTTTTTTGAACTTGTCTTTACGATAAACAAGGCTAACAGGAACATCGACACCATCTCGGGTAGTCACATAAACTCGCTCAGAGGCATAGTTGTCAGGGTTAAAAACACCTAACACTTTACGCTGTTTAAGCAGTGTTTTTTCGCCACTTTCTAGGTTGATATCGTAGCTGCTGCCTGGCGTCGTCATACTTGAATAGTAAACACGTAAGTTAGGGTTATCTAACTCACGATTACCATAACTAAAGACCATATAAGTTGGGTCATTAAACGCAACGACTTGCTCTTGTTGGTTACGAAGGTCGCGAATAGTGATTCGGGTTTGCCCCATTTCTCGCTCTTCGTAAACTAAATGATTGTTAAATAACTCAATGCCTTCAAGTTTCACGTTATCACGACCAGCAATTATCGTTTGCCATTGTGCTTTATCATGAGCTTTATCGCGATGCACTTTCATCAGTTGGAAGTTAACAGCATTTAAATTAGTAACGATGTAATACCAATCACCTAACTTTTTGATGTCATATTCAAGCCCTGCTTCGCGTTCAATAAAACGTTTTGGCATTGCTTTGACATCATTAGCATCAATAACCGAGACACCCGAAGCACTGGTGCTGCCATGACTAATATAGATTTCTTGTTGGTCTTTACTCTTATAAATACTGGTGTAGTAACTGGTGTTTTTCTCTTCGTAAACTAGTTCGTCGTCGGCTTGCGGGGTGCCTAGCGTATGGCGATATACTTGGTAGCCTAACAGTGTTTGTAGGTCTTTTTTGATGTAGTAAAAGGTTTTGTTGTCATTTGCCCAGACTACATCACCTTCCGTGCCTTCAAGGCTTTCTGTGAGCATTTTACCTGTGGTTAAATCTTTTACTTTAATTGTGTAAATACGGCGACTCACAGTGTCTTCACCATAAGCCAGCAAATTGCCATTTGGGCTGACAGCTAAACCTGTTACGGCAAAATAGTCATGATTTTTAGCCAGCTCATTCACATTTAAGATAACCTGCTTATCCTCTCCTTGGCTATCTTTGCTGCGCACATACACTGGGTATTCGTCATCACCGCGCGTTTGTGAGAAGTAGTAATAATCGCCTTTTTTTGTCGGTACGGTATCGTCATCCTTTTCAATACGTCCTTTAAGCTCTTCGTACAAGGTGTTTTGTAGCGTTTGAGTATGTGCCAGCTTGCTTTCAACATACGCATTTTCTGCATTTAAATGGGTAATAACAGCGGCATCTTTGCGCTCATCATCACGCATCCAGTAGTAGTTATCGATACGTGTGTCACCATGAATGGTCATTTCATGAGGTATTTTTTTAGCAAGCGGAGCTACAACCTGAACTTGCTCTGTTATAACGGCTTGCTCTTTATTATCTGGGACTTTATTACACGCTGATAGAACAGCTAAAGAGAGTGCCGCAAGGCAAAGTGAATGGCCAACTTTCATGGGATTCCTGTATTAGTTTTATTATTCTGTCTCCAATATAAGTAAAAAAACGGCAACATATAAGTAGCCTTTGTGAAGCAATGTAAAAAGGGAGCCGAAGCTCCCTTTTATTGTTTACTTATCAAGTAATTACTTTTGCTTACGACGACGCATAAATGCGAACGGTGCAGCAAGTAATGTTAACCATGCTAGTGAACCTGAAGAAGATTTTTTCTTCGCTGGTTCTTCAGCTACAACATCTTCTGCCGGGTCTTGTGTCACTGCAATAGTAATAGTAACCGCTTCTGACATGTTGCCTGCAGAGTCAACCGCAGTTACTGATACTTCGATAGAGGTTGTTTGCTCATAATCGATAGCGCCAGCAACCATTAACTCACCCGCATCACTGATGCTGATGCTATCACTACCTGTCACTTCATATGTTGCGATAGGAGTCAGGTCTGCATCTGGGTCAGTCGCAGTCACAGTGCCAATTACAGTACCTTCCGCAGCGTTTTCTTGAACCGTGAATTCACCAAGCTCAGCATCGATCACAGGGTTAACTTCTTCTGGCTCGTCAGCAACGTTCATTACCTCAACAGTCACCATCGCTGGCTCAGAGATATTGCCTGCAGAATCTACTGCAACAACTTCAAGTTCAATACTCATCATGCCAGCATCGTAGTCAAGCATGTCGCTATTCATAACAACAACATCACCTGATGCAGTCACTGAAACAGCTGTAGAAGTAGAATTAACTACAATATATTCAGCGATTGGGTTAGCAAGCTCAGCACCATAAGTTGCTTCTAGTGAACCAATCACAGTATCTACCGCTGTGTTTTCGTCTACAGAGAATGACGCGTCAGCAAGAACTGGAGCAACGTCAGCATCTTCGCTTGGTGTTGCTGCGAACGCTTTTGAACCTGAGTCAGATAAGATCATGAAGTCTGCACCAGCATTCAATAATGTTGCAGAAGCACCAGGCTCTAATGAGCTAACGACTTCACCAGCTTCATCAACAAGTGCTGCATATACGTCACTTGATGCATCAGTAAATGTATATGTACCCATTGCAACATCACCTTCACCTGATGCAATTGGCGTCCACGTTTCTTCTTCTGTACGGAAACGTACATTTGCAGTCGCTTTACCAATATCATCAGCAGTAAGGCCAAATGCGCCTAGACAGCTTTGCATTGTAAGGTGATTGTTACCAATAATTTGATAAACATTGTTGAGGTTACCCGAAGAGCTGCCATAGCCGTGAGTAAAGGTAATCGCAGTACCCGGCTCTACATCATAGAACCACTCTAGTTTACCATTTTGCACTGTAACATCGTATGTACCATCTTGGTCAATATCGAAGTCAGCCATGAAACCACCCACGTAAGAGTGTGTAATACCTTCATTCATAACCATCGTGGTTAATGTAACATAGCCGCTATCACAGATATCTGTTGGTACTGCAAATGTTTCAATAGATGCACCCACTAAATCAAAACGTTGGTCTTCATCTACATCATCAGTCATTACAGTAGGAGCAAACACTGGTTCAAGTGCTACCGCACCTGTATTTGTTATCTGATGAGCAACACCATTGTCTGTCAATACAGGCATGAAGCTCATCGCAGCATTTGCTTTTGGTAATACATGGTAAACAAGGTGGAATGCTTCATCGCTACCATCAGAGAAGATTAGCGCACCATCAAGCTCTAGTTTGGTTAAATCAGCCGTTGCATCTTGTGAGCCGATATTATCATCCGTTAATGTCCATTCTGGTAACGTTGCCGGATCAATTGTTGCTGTCACATCAAATGACATAGTTTGACCCGCAGGAACAGTGATTGAATCTGGGTAATCAAGTGAGAATGAACCACGCTCAACGTCATCTGCATAACGTTGTTCAAGAGAAAGTGTGTAAACTTTGTCTTCATTAGAGAAGTTCTTAACTTGAACAGTTTTCGTTAGCTCAACAGTTTCTGATGCACTTACTAAACCAAACGAAAGTGCCGCTTGCTTAGTATCAGCTGCCCACGCAGCTACAGGTAAATTTGCAGCTTTGTTTACATCAACAAGACCCGCACCGATATAACTAATTGGCGCAAGTTCTGCATCCGGGTTAATTGCTAACGGCTCCATAGTCACATTTAGGTTAGCAGTGTTCATTAACGTCGCTTTGATTTCAAGCGCATTACGCTCTGGTAGCGCTTCTTTTAATAAGCTCACCGCACCTGCTGTGATAGGACCAGAGAATGAAGTACCTGTTGCGCCAGTAAGGCCATCACCTAGACCAGGATGAGCAGTCATGATGTTTACGCCTGGTGCTGTAATTTCAGGTTTTAATAGACCACCCATTGAAGGGCCACGCGATGTGAAGTCTGCAATTGCACCAGATAGAACTAAACGCTCAACTGTTAGGTTGAATGTACCACCCGCTTTTAAAGCAGTACCCGCTGCAAACGTTACACCTATTGAAGGTATAGTAACAGCAGGATCTGAACCACCCATAGGTGCTGGCGTGCCATCATCAGTGTTGTTTGCAATAATAACAAACTCAGCGCCTTTAGCTTGTGCAGCTAATACCTTAACTGTAAATGCACATGCACCACGGTCGATGATAACGCCTTTACCTGTGAAATCTACGTCATCAGCAAACGCTTCACACGCTGTCTGGTTTGCATCTGGGTAAACAAGATCCAAGTTTTCATTAGTGTAGCTAAATGCAGTTTGCGGACCAAAGCTTGCAGGCTGAACAATTGCTTCTTCGCCATTAATTGTACCGCTACCAATTGACTCTTCACCGGTAGGGTGAGTCATCGCACCTACTGAAAGTGCGTTCTCAGTGGTACTTGGGCCACCAACGATGAAAGGATATGCACCGTCATTACCCGCTGAAATTACAACGTTTGTGCCAAGCTTAACAGCTTGGTTGATGAATAGACCAACAGCATCATTGGCAATATCACCGTAGTCACCACCTAAAGACATGTTAATTACATCAACACGGTCGCTAATGTCACCATTACCATCAGGGTCCATTGCGCTTTCAAGCGCGAGAAGTTGTGCAAGACCAGGACAACCACTGTTACATACAGAGTAAACGAATAGATCTACGTTTGGCGCAATACCGTTAACCGAGTGAGAAACGTGTGTACCGTGGTTAGTTGTCACATCAATTGGATCGTTGTCATAATTGATGTAGTCATAACCGCCTAATACTTTACCTTGTGGCCAATCTACAGAAGCAGGATCAGCAATTGCAGCAGCATAAGCTTCATCAGTACCCGCACCACCAAAGGCTTTATGGGTGTAATCGATACCCGTATCAAGAACAGCAACACGAACACCTTCACCTGTCGCTAATCCATTAGATACTAATGGAGTCGCTTCAATATAGTCAGCGCTGTCAGCAACATGCAATTCATAATCGTATACTGGGTAAATACCCTCTACTTGAGAGTTTGATAATAACTTAGCAACATCTTGCTTGTTACCATTAACTACGATTGAGCTTACTAGTGTTGATGTTTTTGCAACAACCTCAAGTGGTAAGTCCATGCTATTAATAGCTTGCTCTACGCTTGCTTGCGCTACTTTTGCTTGTGCTTGAACAGAGGCTACATCAACACCCATTGTTTTAGCATTAATTGATGCTGGAGCATTTAACTTAACTAGCCAACTAGTCGCTTCACTGCGTACTTTTTGTTCTTTTTTTGTTACCGCACTCGCTTTAATTAACTTTTTACCAGCAAGATTATACTTAGAAAAATCATTGGCTTGCGCACTAGCGCACATAGCACTCGTTACAGCCAAAGCAACTGCAGTTCTTTTTATTAGATTTTTAGACATGGGTTCCCCTGGGATATGTTATGTTATCGTCTAAATAGTGATTGAAACAAAGTTTCAGCACCAATATAAATCGGAAACATAAGCAAGAACAACATTACAGTTACAAAACAATTACATTTTTTACAACATAAAGCGCACTTAAAGCTTTAACTAACTGTTTATTAAGTACTTTATTATGACTTTTTGAGTTGTAAATATTTGTAAATGAATATGATGTATTGAGTTTTGATAAAGTAGAGTACTGTCAGATGAATTCAGAAGTAATCAACATTCTTACCATGGCAAAAGTAATTCAAACAGCGGTTGCACCGGTATTTTTAATTACAGGTATTGCAGCAACGTTAGGAGTACTTTCCAACCGCTTAGCGCGTATTACCGATCGAGCGAGACAGTTAGAACGTAAGCTTAAAGTCAGTACCGATGAAGACTTCAATAAGTCACTAACAACAGAACTAAGGGCATTGTTGAAACGCTCACGCTGCATCCATATCGCGTTTAGTTTAAGCGTACTCAGTGCCTTATTAGTGTGCGCTGTGGTTATGTGTCTATTTTTATCACATATCCAATCAATTAACTTGAGTGTGACAATTGCAAGCTGCTTTGTCGCTGCTATGGCACTGTTAATCTTTGGCTTTTTATCTTTACTAGGCGAGGTTTTCTTAGCAACGAGAAGCATGCGCCGAGGTATGATCTTCGCCGATATTGATATAAATGATTAGGCCGTAATTGACCTTTTGCGATTAATTTTAATCCACAAAGGTCAACACGCCCTAGATTAAACTTAAGTTAAGATTAGCCGCAATACACTTGAATAATACACTAAGCTAAGATACAAACTCAGTTAGTTTATCTTTATGACACTTTAAGGGGCAAAAGGAATGAAATTAAAACAATTAGTATTAGGTGCTATGCTATCGACAATGGCGCTAAGTGCATCTGCAAACTCAGTTTTTGAAGAACCAAGCGATGCAATTGAGTACCGTCAGGCTGCATTTTCAATGATCCGTGTGCAAATTGGCGATATGGGCGATATGTTAAAAGGAAAAGTACCTTTTGATGCAGAACGTTTTCAAAAGCGTGCCAACAATGCAGCAGCGCTATCAAAAATGCCTTGGGAAGCTTTTGTAGCGGGTTCTGATAAAGGTGATACTTCTGCGCTTGCAGCTGTTTGGAGCGACAACGAAACCTTTATGAAAAAAGCGGTTGCTTTCCAGCAATATGCCGATGAATTAGCTGTCGCAGCACAAAGTGGCGATAAAAAAGTTATTGGCAAAGCATTCGGCGCATGGGCTAAAGGTTGTAAAGATTGCCATAAGTCTTTCAAAGACTAGTTAGCAGTTTAAATTAAAAAAGGCGCTAAGAAGCGCCTTTTTTAATGCCTTATGGCAACTTACCCAAGTAAATAGCTGAGCGGCTCAGCACCCCAAGTCGTAAATAACACCACTAAACACACTGCAAAGATAATAAAAGCAATCACTGGTGATTTAGTAACTGGCTCAGTGATTGAGACTTGCTCGCTATTTCCGGTCAACATAGGTTTCACTAAGTTTTTACCCTTAATACGGTAAATAACAATCGCCAAAACGTGCAGCACAATTGCGTACAACAAAATATCAAAATTTAAATGATGTAACCAACCCGCAAACTCTACAGTATCTGAAGAAACATGCTCTACTAGAGGGCCATCCGTTAAAATATCGTCACTGGTCATTAGACCCGAAGTTAACTGCACGATGAGTAAAGCAAAAAAGGCTATCACCATATAACTACCCGCAGCACCATGACCCGCTTTGTGCTCATTGCTTGTAAACGACTTAATAGCAGCAACAGGAGAATGAATGAGCGCAGAGAGCTTCGCCGTTTGACTACCAATAAAACCCCAAATAATACGTGTGATAATAAGCGCCAAGGTAAAGTAGCCTGCAGCAAAATGCAGCTCCAACATACCTTCTTCAGCACTAAAATAGAGTGTTGCGATGGCCGCAACTAATAACCAATGGAAGCTTCTTATAAAGCCATCCCAAACTTTAACTTTAGACATTGTAACTTTCCCTTTAAAAGACGCTAATGACTTGCAGACAGAAATTTCAATAACGGGTTCGGCTATACATTATTACAAACTTCAGTTATTTTGACACACCTCTATTTCAGCTGTTTTGATCTGAGCCATAACAACAAACATGAGCGATAAGATGCATAATTCAACATTAAGAGCCTTACTAAAAGGGTTTTTCGACATGCTTCCTTTATGTCTTGCGGTGTTACCTTGGGGGATTTTATGTGGTTCTTTAGCCGTTCAAAATGGTTTTAGTGCTTTTGAAACACAAGCTATGTCGCTATTGGTATTTGCTGGTTCTGCTCAGCTCGTCGCAATTGAGTTAATGGCTGGAAATACCCCGCTATTAACAATTTTGTTTACCACACTCATTATTAGCTCGCGGCACTTTTTGTATGGTTTAGCTATTCGTCACAAAGTCATAGACCAGCCGTTTCGTTGGCGACTTCCAGTTAGCTTTGTACTTACTGATGAATTGTTTGCTTTTTCGCATCATCACAGAGCGTATAGAACGAAAGTGCGCTTGATTTACGCGCTAAGTGCCGGGTTTAGCTTTTATATTGCTTGGAATATATGGACTCTGCTTGGTATCGTCGCAGGTAGCTTACTACCTGATTTAACGCACCTGGGGCTTGATTTTGCTATCGCTGCCACTTTTATTGCTTTAGTTATTCCTGGTGTAAAAAACCTAGCGACACTAGCTACTGTGATCACAGCAGGTGTTGTTGCAACACTATTAAAAAGTCAGGGCTTTCAACTTTGGCTTGTCACAGCAGCCCTTATTGCCATGACTGTCGGTTACCTAATTAGTCGCTGGCAAGCAAAAGAGGAGCATACACAATGATGACCACTATTTTATTGATGGCGTGTATCACCTTCTTCACACGTTACTTATTTTTGCACCGCGCATTACCCTTTAAAGTTGGCCCGAAAATGCAGCAATTCTTAAGTTTTAGCGCCCCAGCAGTACTTACCGCGATTTGGGTACCCATTGTGTTTATTAATGACGAAGGGATAAATTTAGATTGGCAAAATCCCTACCTAAGTGCTGCGGTAGTATCTGTTATAGTGGCTTATAGAACACATAACATTTACTACACAACACTAGCAGGGATGGGATTATTTATAATCTTAAGTTAAACACTGGCAAGTAAAATTGCGTGGCTTTTCTCAAGTGTAACTTGCTCACGCTCACCTAGAGCCGTCATACCGTGGCGTTCCAGCTGAGCGACAAGTTTATCTGCGACACTTTCATCGAGCTTATAGTCGCTTAAACGAGTTGGCATTTTAACACTATGGAAAAATGCTTCTGTCGCAGCAATTGCGCTATCAATAGCCGCATCTTCATCGCTGATATCAAGGCCTAATACTCGCTCAGCATATTGTAATAACTTGCCACGCTTGGTGTCTTTTTGTTCAGCCATCATACGAGGTAATACAATCGCTAATGTTTGTGCATGGTCCAAACCGTACACCGCGGTCATTTCATGACCAATCATATGAGTCGCCCAGTCTTGTGGCACACCAGCACCAATCAAACCATTAAGTGCCATAGTCGCTGACCACATAATATTCGCGCGTACTTGATAGTTATCTGGCTCAGAGAATGCCTTCGGACCTTCTTCAATAAGGGTCATTAAAATCCCCTCAGCAAAGCGGTCTTGTAATTTGGCACCGACATCATAAGTAAGGTATTGCTCCATTGTGTGCACAAACGCATCAACAATCCCATTAGTTACCTGACGCTCAGGCAATGAGAATGTCACCGCGGGATCTAAGACAGCAAAGCGAGGCCGCACAAACTCACTTGCAAACGGCAACTTATCTTGAGTATCTAAGTTTGATACCACACTGAAAGTGTTTGATTCAGAACCTGTTGCAGGCAGTGTTAGAACAACGCCCAGTGCCACTGCTGATTTCACTTCAGCACCTTTTGCTAAAATATCCCATGGTTCGCCAGCAAACTCAGCCGCAGCAGCAATAAATTTACTTCCGTCCACGACAGAGCCACCGCCGACAGCAAGGATATAGTCAATTTGCTGCTCTTTAACTAGCTCTACAGCTTTCATGCATGTTTGGTAGCTTGGATTTGGCTCAATTCCCGCAAATTCAAACCAAGTATGTTCAATCAATGCGGCTTTAACTTGATCATAAACGCCATTTTTCTTAATGCTGCCGCCACCATAAGTAACAAGTACCTTGGCATTCTTTGGGATCTCGTTTTGAATTTCTTTAATTTGCTGCTCACCAAAATAAATTTTGGTTGGATTCTCAAAGCTAAAATTTAACATGCTTACTCCCTTATATTTGTGAGTATTAATCAGTGACACAACTATTGTAGTTATTTTTATACAGGGATAAAGGGAGCAAATAAATAATCACTTTTGCAGACATGCAATAATAAACCACTTAAACTGCTTTAAATTTACTGAAAAACTTAGGGTAAAGATAATGTGGCAAGGCTTAGAGGAATTTTTATATGTTGTTGAGCACGGCAGTTTTACACACGCAGCTAAAGCTATGGAAGTATCAACTTCACATATCAGTCGGCAAGTACAACAACTTGAAAATCGTTTAGGTTCTGTGCTATTTCAGCGCACCACTCGTAAAATTAGTCTCACTGATGCAGGGCGTGAATACGCTGTTAAGTTAAAAGCTATACGCCAAGAGTTAATTGATGCAAACAATCAATTACAAGGTGAGCAGCGCCAACCAAAAGGACTAATAAGAATAACGGGTGCGGGCGAGTTTGTAGCTAACCAAATCGCCCCCAAAGTCGCAGAATTTGTAAAACGCTACCCTGAGGTAGAGGTCGATCTCGACTTTAATAGTCGCAATGTCAACTTAGTTGAAGAAGGCTTTGATTTAGCCATTCGCTTTGGCAGGATGCAAGACTCAAACTTAATTGCACGCCCTTTATGTAAGCGCGTCATGACCCTCGTTGCTAGCCCTGAATACATAGCCAGTCACCCTTCTCTTAAAACGCCTTATGACCTTGCTGAGCATAACTGCTTAATTACCATGCGAAAGCGCTGGCGATTTAATATTGACGATCAAATTAAAGAAGTTCGTATCGATGGTAATTGGCGTAGCAACCACCCGCAGGCTATTTTAAATGCCGCAGTAGCAGGAGTTGGCATTGCCCATTTAGCGTTAGATATCGTGGAACCTTTTTTAAATAATGGGCAATTAGTAAGCATTCTTGAAGAGTTTCAGGTTGGCGATAACGCATCTTGGTTAGTCTACCCAAGAAAAGATCTATTACCGTTTCGTGTACGTTTACTAATAGAACATTTAACCAATGCATTTGCTGATTAATATTTGCTCTTTTAGAAATATGACAAGCAAGTTAGAATCAGTGTAACAATAATAAAAAGTTATCATTATGAGCGAATTTCACCAACTCTCTGCCACCAGCCTACAAGGCCAAACTGTCGATTTTTCTGATTTTGAAAATAAGGTCGTACTTGTTGTAAATACAGCGAGTAAATGCGGTTTCACCCCGCAATACGAAGGCTTACAAGTACTTCATGATAAGTACCATGAACAAGGCTTGGTAATAATTGGCTTTCCATGTAATCAATTTGGTAAACAAGAACCTGGTGATGCTAAAGAAATAAAAGAAGGCTGCTTAATTAACTATGGTGTGAGCTTTTTGATGATGAGTAAGGTTGACGTAAATGGCGAGCATGCTCACCCTGTGTTTAGATATCTAAAATCAGAGCTGCCTGGTTTTATTACCCGCAAAATAAAATGGAACTTCACCAAATTTTTAATTGGTAAAGACGGCAAAGCAATTAAACGATACGCGCCACTTACAAAACCTGAGCAGTTCGAATCAGACATTCTTGCCGCTTTGAGCAAGTAATAAGGCCTTAAAGCAATAAAGAGGCAAATAGCCTCTTTATTTAAATTTATGCTTAGTCGTTCAAGTACTCATCAAAGTCGTCATCGCCTAAGTTTCTACGCAAGCGTTTTTGTTCAAGATAGTCTTCCAACTTCTTCTTAACGCGTTGCTTTTTCTTGTCGTGTTGATTACGCCCGACCATTTCGTACTCGTCTTCAACAAAATCGTCATCTAGCGCGTCATAACTAAATGTCTTACCCACAACCCACTCCATAAAGTGTTTGAGACCAATTCTTGAGATTAAAATTTGCTTGATGAATTGGCAAAGATTAAAAAGCTCAGTAGTTATTTAGTATCTAAAAAACCACCAAAATAAAGCCATACACCCATGCTAAATAGGTCATATGTCAATATTGTGAATAAATAGCGCTAAATTTGATTTCTGAAAAGTGAGAGTTTTTTATCGTTTCGATAAAAGTCATTTATGCATGTGTATTTTTTAGTTAATTTGACTAAAAAATGGTTAAAAAATTATTCCGTGCACTTCCAATAAAAACCCTAAAACACCATAAGCCAATGAAATAAATGAATTTATAATATTTGGCATCCTATTTGATTATATTTTTATGTCATTTCAAACAGGAAAGAAAAAAATGAAAAAGTTATTGTTACTAAGTTCTTTATTTATCGCTACCAGCGCAATGGCTCATAACGATAATGATACAAATATTTCATTCAGCGGTGAGCAATGTGATGTCGAATTTATAAATGATGTGCGTATCACTCCAAGTGAGTTAGAAGTATACACAGCCGATAATCGCAGCATGAAAATCATCGACCAACATACTTTATATATCGATGGCCAAAGCGTATCCCTTAATGCTTCACAACAGCAAGCAATTGCAGATTACTCAGACAGCTTGCGCAGCCAACTTCCTGAAGTAGCTAATATCGCACTTGATGGTGTAAAAATAGCCGGCGTAGCAATCGAAGAAGTATCAAATGCTTTCAACATTGATGGCCTAAGTGACATTTCAGAATTAATGGACGATATCAGCGTAGAAGTGCAAAACGCTTTCTACCAACAAGGTGCGTTCACAATGGGTCAACAAAACTTTGAAAAATTTGGCCAAAACTTTGAAGATCAATTCGATGAGCAAATCGAATCAGCAGTAGAGTCAGCCATGATGCAATCGATGGGCAGTATTTTAGTGGCTCTTGGCTCTGAGCTTTTAGGTTCGGGTGGCGACATGGATGAGTTTGAGCAACGTATGGAAAACATGGGCGCACAAATCGAAGCTCGCGTAGAAACCCAAGCAGCTCAGCTAGAAGAGCGAGCAGATGCATTATGTGGCAGTTTTGCTGATATCGCTCATAAAGAACAAGAATTAGTGGTTCTAGTACCACAGCTAAAAGAATATCAATTATTTACTTTTAAACAGAACGCAGAGTAATTGACCAGTTAAGAAATTAACATCCCTGAACCAAAACACTTGGTCCTTTCGCGCAGAGCTTGCTCTGCGCTTTTTTATTTTTTGGCCAGCACGGTCAGTTGCGATAACGTTTTAATCGCCTGTTCCAAACTTTCAGACCAAGGCAAACCATAGCTTAAGCGAAAACAACTACGGTACTTTTTACCCGCTGAGAATATCAACCCAGGGGTAATACTAATCCCTGCCTCAAGTGCCAAATGAAATAGTTTTACCGCATCATATTGGCTACCAAGATCAACCCAGATAACACAGCCCCCTTGCGGGTTACTAATACGCGCACAACTTGGCATATATTGCTGCAGGCACCAAATCATACGCTCTTTGTTGGTACTCAAGCGCTGTCTTAGCAAGCGTATATTACGGTCGTACTCACCACTGGCTATAAACTCATACAAGGTCCACTGATTTATAAGCGGCGCAGAGCAACTAAGCGCGCGCTTGTGTCGCCTTGCTTGTTCAGCAAACTTACCTGCAATGATCCAACCTATGCGGTAACTAGGTGCGGCTGTTTTTGAAAATGAGGCACAGGTGATCACTAACCCCTTTTTTGAATAAGCTTGTGCAGGAGTGGCACGCTTAGCTGTAAAATGTAGGTCGCCATAAACATCATCTTCAATGAGCACCACCTCGCGCTGCTCTAAAAGTGCCACTAATTGCTCACGCTTGGCATCAGGCATAAAACTGCCAACTGGGTTATTTAATGAGGTTGAAAACACACACGCTTTTATATCATGCTCATCGAGTGCTTGAACCAAGTCATCAAGCCATATTCCTTCATCGGGGCACAGCGGTATTTCCAGTGCCTTCAAGCCTAAGCTCTCAATTAATTCAATAATGCCAAAATAACAAGGCGACTCGATAGCAATAACATCCCCGGGTTTAGCAACGCACTTCAGGGCAATAGCCAACGCCTCTTGGGCACCATTGGTGATCACTAACTCATCGCTATCAACACCAATGCCAAAGTCCAAATAGCGATGAATGAGTTGTTTTTTAAGTGGTGCAAAACCATCCATCGGGCCGTAATTAATTGCCGATGCGCCAGCCAGTGTCATTACTCGGCGCATTGTTCTTGCCAGCGCCTTATCTGTCGGAGCTGCGGCTACTGGGTTAGCAATGCCAAATGGCACCACATTGGCTTTATGGATGGCACCATAAACTTGCTCAATCAATCCTTGCTTGTTTACTGTGGTTGGCTCTCGACTAAGCCTGACTCGCTTTGGCCGAGATTGATTTAACTGAGAAGACTTTAAAAAGTACCCAGACTTTTCTCTCGCTTCAATCAATCCTTGCCCTTCAAGTAATTGATAAGCTTGTTTTACCGTAGGAATGCTAATGTTTAGCTTATCTGCCATTTTTCTGAGCGAAGGTAATTTCTCACCCGGTAATAGCGAGCCCTGCAAGCAAAGATCTCTAACTAGCTGAATAACTTGTTGATATAAGAACTCACTGTTACTGCGACTGATAACTTGTGACATAGCCCACCAAACTGTATAGGTTGCATTTTTAGTTTTCTGTATATGTTAAGTATACAGAAGCAGATTAAAATGAACATACTTTCAATTTTTAGGTACTAACTATGAAAAGCGCCGCTCTCTACCTTGCTACAGTGCTGATCTGGGGATCGACTTGGCTAGCTATTGAGTTTCAACTAGGTGATGTCGCAGTTGAGGTCTCTTTATTTTATCGTTTTGCCATTGCAGCCATTTTAATGTGGACCTTTGTGCTAGCGAAAAAACTACCTATGCAATATTCACTGCGTGATCACGGATTTTTTGCATTATTGGCTTTATTTAACTTTGGTTTAAATTATTTAGTACTGTATTGGGCGCAGAACTACCTCAGCTCTGCAATGGCCTCAATTGCGTTCTCTATGTTGCTATTAATGAACATTATTAATACCAGACTATTCTTCGCAAAGCCGATTGCTAAACGAATTTACTTTGGCGCTTTATTGGGCGTATTAGGTATTGCCAGTTTGTTTTGGCCACAAATTCAGCAATTCGACTTGAGTAATGGTGCGTTGGTCGGGTTACTACTTGCGCTATCTGGGACCTTTGTGGCTTCATTGGGTAATATGGTCAGCGTCCGAAATTCTCAGCGCAATATTGGCGTACTTCAGGGCAATGCCTGGGGTATGTTATACAGCGCTTTAAGCCTAGCAGCTTACGTTTTAGTGAGCGATGTTGAGCTTACATTGAATGCCCCGGCCAGTTATTGGATATCGCTCTTGTACTTAGCAGTGTTTGGTACCGTAATCGCATTTGCTTGTTACTTTGCACTACTAAAAAATATCGGCCCTGAGCGCGCAAGCTATGTCATTGTATTATTCCCGCTGGTTGCAGTGGTATTAAGTACCTTATTTGAAGGATTCGAATGGCAAGCGAACACCTTTATGGGATTTAGCCTAGTGTTATTTGGTAATGCTATCGTGCTGACTCCAACTCGACAAATTAAAGCATTTTTTGCTGCACGTAACCTGCAACAAAAAAGCACCGTCCCCAGTTAGAAGTGACTATGTCGCCTCTAACACCAAGCGCTGGCAAATATTGCCGGCGCTTTTTTATGGTACATGAAAACGTAACGCTTGTTTGTGTACCTTAACTTTAGCAGGTGTAAAACCCACAAACTCACCATCGGCTTCAATAACCAACCCTTTCGTGGTTACTTCAGCACTTGTTAAACGGGTATATTCCAGTGCTTGCAAGCGGTGGTGCTTCACTAGCAGTAAATATAAAAAGCTGATCAGGTTTTTCAACAAGCCGCCAGCTGGCATGCAGTAACAGTCCAGTTGACCATCGTTTAACTTTGCCTGAGGGGCAATTTTCAAACCACCTCCAAAGTAGTGATGATTGGCAAAAATCGTCGCTAAATTACTGTAAGAGAGAGCTTTACCATTAAACTTTCCCTGAAGAGGCTGAGCCTGAAATGAAAATAGCTGTTTAATGCCCTGCCATGTATAACCAAACGAGCTAAAATGACCAGCTTTGTTTAATTCGACGACCACTTCAGCGTCAAAACCAATACCCGCAACATTAACAAAATAGCGCTGATTGATTTGGCCAATATCAATTAACTTAGTACGGCTATTGAAAATAGCCTCATACCAAGCCTGTTGCTGACAAGCAAAGCCACGAGCAAAATCATTTCCCGTGCCAGCCGGAATTAGCGCAATAGAACAGCTACTCGTCATTAATGCATTAACAGCTAAATGCAAAGTCCCATCACCACCAATTACCACAACTTGAGTCTGGCTCCTAGCTAAAAGAGCAATTTCAGCGCAATCATTCTCAAAGTTGCCTGTAGTTAAATATAGCTCTGGTTCTATCTCTCTTTTTTTACATTCGTTTAGTAGCCAATCAACACTGTTTTTATGATTTTTTTTGTCACTTGGCTTTATTATTATCAACATCAACGGTTACTTCTTTTCTTACGTGGCGAAAACCCAAGCTCACTCAAATTATATTAATCTGAATAATTAGTCACTTTCTCACTTTAAAAACGCATAAATAAAAATACAAAAAGTTAAAAACCTTTATTTACCTGCACTTCACTACAAACACAACTGCATAACCATGCAAACAAGAGTAAGTGCAAAAGCTTAACCCTATGTTAATAAAACACTTTCGGATTAGAAAAAGTTATCTGGCAGACTCAATTTTTATCGTTTTATTTTTGTCCAGTTTGATTGCAAAATACCCACGTTTTCAACCAAACACAACCCGGAGCAAAGTAATGAACCCAATTAATACATTAAACCAAAACGCTGCAACTCATGTTGCCGTAAAACCAACAAACCGCAAAGCTAAAATGTTGGCAAAACTTAATCGCTACGGCAAAAAGTTAGCACTTGGCGGCGCAGTACAACATAAGTAATCCCCAACCATGGTTACTTTTTAGGTGCAGTAAACACCCAACCACTAACGAAGATCCTTCTTTAGCTCCTCCGTTTACTGCCCCATCCCCTTCTTTTCAGTGAAAAACAGAAAAAATTAAACCTTTTTACAAAAAAACGCCCTCTTTACGCTCAAAAAACAAGCAAACAAACTTTTTCCTATTTACACAGCCGATTCAGCTAAGTATTATTCTCGCATCACGACGTGGAGAGATGGCAGAGTGGTCGAATGCACCGGTCTTGAAAACCGGCAGGGGTTTGTAGCCCCTCTAGGGTTCAAATCCCTATCTCTCCACCACTTATTTTTATTTGCTGATTTATTTCAGCAAATTACAATCAGAATTATGCGCTGGAGAGGTGGCCGAGTGGCCGAAGGCGCTCCCCTGCTAAGGGAGTATAGGGTTTGTAGCTCTATCGAGGGTTCGAATCCCTCCTTCTCCACCATTTTATTGTTAAAAACCGCTTTTAAGCGGTTTTTTTATGCCCAAAAAACTTGCACACCTCATTATATTTCATGCATGCTAAGTATCTATTTGCTACACAAAGTGATGCTATGTTTCGTTTTGCTCTGTTTACTCTTGCTCTATTTGCCAGCACCTACAGCCAAGCCACTATTTATAAGTGCATGATTGACGGGGTTGCCACCTTTACAGAGAAGCCTTGTGGTAAGGATGCAGAAATCGTAAAAATTACACCATCACCAGTAAGTAATCTCACTCCAGCCACAGAGCAAGAACAGAAACAACAAAAACCAACCGACTTAAGTGTCGAGGATTACTTAAAGATTCAAAAAGCGGATCGCGAAATAGACCGCCTTCAGTTAGAAATCAAAGAGCTGCAAAAACAGCAAAATGAGCGTATTAACAGACTTAATAATATGACCCAAGATGCTGCGAACAGGTTAGGTGCAAAGTCTATTGATGACGCTATAAGTAAACAAAGCAAACGTATTAACACCTACTATAAAAGCCAAATAGCTATCCTCGAAAAGCAAGTAGCACAACTAGAAGAACACAAAAAATTACTCAAAGAACAGAGCACACAGTCCAATTAGCTTAACTTACTAAAACTGGTCAGACATGATATAACAGGTTTGCTGACTAAGTTTAGGAATCAATTGTTTTGCAAATTCACACGCTCGAAGGCTATATTCAAAATATCTATTTGATTGAATATTCAGATAAATTGATGCTACTTGATGGTTGTTGCCGCGCGGATGTTAATACCGTGTTTGACTATATCACCGAGCAACTAAAGCGCCCTATCACAAACTTAAAACTGATTGTAGTAACCCATATGCATCCAGATCATGCAGGTGGGGCTCATGCATTAAGAAAGTTAAGCGGCGCCAAAATTGCTACATCAAATGCCCCTGGACAATGGTATCGAGGCATTGATGGTTTCTTAATGCACTTAACCGATATCGCTTTGGCTTGGTGGGTCGCTGGAAGATTAAATAAAAAGCGTCATAACCTTTGGTATAGTCGTCACCTCGATGCTGATTACTACCTTACAACAGATGAAACCCTACCCGGCTTTGAGGATTGGCAGGCGCTACATAGCCCAGGTCATACCGACCGAGATATTAGTCTATACCATATCCCCAGTGAGCGAATTTACATTGCTGATTTACTAGTAAAAGTAAAAGGACAGCTAGTGCCGCCCTTTCCTGTTTTTTATCCTAAGCTGTATTTGAACTCTTTGCTGATGCTAAAAGCGCTGCAACCAAAACGAATTATGTTTGCCCACAGTAATGAAGTCTGTATTGATGACATCGACTTTGAGCAAATTTTGGCGCTGGTCCCCGAAAAGCCAATGACCCATTGGCGTTCAGTAAAAGCAAAAGCCCGGCAAGCACTTAATCTAAAACGCTTTTCACAGTCGTAATAAAAGTGTTTATATCCTGCTGATCATTATAAATATGAGCAGAGACTCTTAAACCTAAGTGACGCTCATCAACAGCAATATTCGCAGCCTCAAGCGCTGCTTTAACAGCCGCTTGTTGCTCACCAAAATGCATAATGGCAGTTCCAGAGCATTTATCAGCTTGCTTTGGTGAGCGCATATAATCAGCTAATTGCTCATGAAACTGTGCGAGCATTGCTAAGTTATGCGCTCGTACTTTCGCAATACCCAGCTCTGCAAAGTAATTAATACTATGCGAAGCCAAAATATAAGGTGCAACTGAAGGTGTTCCCCCCCAAAAGCGCAACGCGGTTTGATGATAAGCAAAGTGCTTAATATCAAATTCAAATGGGTTTTGATGAGAAAACCAGCCAACATCTTGTGGCCGACAAAATGAAAGTTGGTTGCTGTTAACCCATAAATAAGCAGCACCAGGTCCACCACATAACCATTTCACGCTTGAGCCCAGCATAAAATCGGCATCAAGCTTAGTTAAGTCAACCTCTAGAATCCCCGCAGACTGTGCAACATCAAGCAAAGTCAATGTGTTGTGTTGCTTTGCTATATTTATAATTTCACGGATAGGTGCTTGCTGGCCTGTGTTTGAATAAACATGGCTAATGAAGACTAAATCAATTTCATTATTCGCTAAATATGACTGCCAAACGTGAGCATCGGTTAAATCTTCATGTTTTCCAATAAACACGATTTCTGCACTTTCAGGTAAAGCTTTTTGCATTGCAAAGCCCATACTTGGAAAATCACTTTCTGCCATCAACACTTTGCTGTTTTCTTGCTGAAGTCGCGGGTGCGACATCAAAAGCTTGGTTAAGCCACTCGATAAATTAACTTGCGGGCAAAACAACTCCTTTTGCGAGTTAAATAACTTAGCGAGACTGCTTGTAAATGCCTCGACACCTTGCAGCCACTGTTGCCATGGTTCTTTATTTTCATTTTGCCAAGCTGCAAAAAACTGCTGATGGAAGTGCTGCTCAGCTGATTTTAATGGTCGCCCCACAGAATGGTTAAGCAAATAGCTGCCTTGTGGAATTACAAAATCGTTTTTGTTCATTACTTAATCCACTGTTTTAATTTAGTTAAATCATCAAAACGGGTGCGAATATCATCACGTTTTGCTGCCGCACGACGATCTCGTAACTGCTCTAGTGAGTTAAGTAACATGTGTAAAGGAGGCCCACTGGCTGTGACTTTATCCATATGCTGTTGCTGCATTTTCTGTGAAGGTTGTGCAATGTATTTACTAACCAATTGATTATGATGCCCAATCGCAGTATCACCATGCAGTTTGCACACTTGAATAAACAGCTTTAAATTAGTTTGTAGCCATTCGCTATCGCGCTCAGCTTCTGCAGCTAAAAAATCATCCATAATACTTGTCATACGCATGCTTTCACGCAAAATTTGCTGATCTTCAGGCATCATATACAAGAATTTATCCACCAGCATTTGCGAGTAGCTAGGTTCATTAGCAAAACAAAGACCAAGCAGTAAATCGATAACATTAATGCCCGCAAAATCACCAGCATTCGCGCCACGATATACCTCTTTACCTACTCGATACGGCTTGTAATACGGGCGTACACAATAGAAAAAGCGGTCTGTATCAAGCTTGTTGTATAACGCATTGTTCGACTCAATAACATCTAGCAGTGCTTGCTTTGCCACTGCTAGTAAATCTGCTGCTATAGGGTGCGATATGCCCAATGGTTGAATTTTTAATAAAGCATCCGCCGCACGCTTATACGCTAAAATACCCTTGGTATTGTAATCAACAAAGATTTTCTCATCTTCAAGGTCAGTAAAGCGCTTATACAAGCCATCAACAGCTTTATTGTGCGTGGTTAAATGCGCAGTTGCGAAACGAGGAGTTACACCAATAGATGCACCAATATGCATTGCCAGTGCTGAGGCTTCGACAAGGGGGGAGGTTGTTTCACGAGAAGGCTCTGTAATCTCATGACGACGGCATGCCGCCATATACAAACCAACATTACCTAATAAATCGAATGCGTTGTCAAAGCCTTCATCGGTATTACCTTCTGCAAGTAAGGCACGAATATGCTCATTACCTTCTTGCTCTAATTGACGTTTAAGGTCTTCACCTACACCTTCTACATTCGCTTTATCGTCTTGTTGCCAATATAGTTTTTCTAGCGCGCTATTGATCTCAACAAAACGGGTGCGAAGCCAGCTATCAAATGCCTTTGTGTTCTCAGTCACAGGCTCACTCCAAAATAATTATATTGCGATAATGTTAACAGAGTTCAATGAGTGCTAATCGCCAAAATATAGACTAGAATCCATCTAGATTAGTGAAAATCACTCAAATAAAAATGAAATTAGATAAAAAAGACCAACAATTACTTAATGCTTTACAAGATAATGCAAGAACTTCTGTCTCGGAGCTAGCCCATTCTGTCAGCCTGTCAGATACTCCTTGCCTGCGCCGTATTAAAAAACTCGAATCAGCGAATGTGATCAGTGGCTACCATGCTGCCATCAATCCTAAAGCGGTTGATTTAAATGTGTCTGTGTATGCCTTTGTACGCCTAAACCAAAACTCAGTTGCCGCTGCTGAGCAATTTGAACAACAAGTTGAGAAACTTGATCATGTACTTGAGTGTTCTGTTATCTCAGGTAGTTATGATTATCTTCTAAAGATTATTGCCGCTGATTTAGAAAGTTATGAAAGCTTTGTGAAACATAAGCTAGGTAGTATTGATTGTATTGCTAACATCGAGTCGACGGTGGTCTTAAAACAAGCTTTCACTAAGCGTCATTTACCGCTAGCTTGACGCAGCTTGCTTGCAAATCAAAGATAACTCGATAAGCTAAAAACAGGCTTTAAAAGGATGCTTAAAATATGAAATTCATCAACTTAGTTGCTATCTCTTGGGCCATCAGTGGGCTATTTAGCAGCCCATTAATGGCACAGCAACAAACCTGCCTTACTCAGCTTGAAGACCAAGCACTAATGATGAAAAGTAAACGCGAAGGGCTGTTTAGAGAGCCATTACCACGCACCCATAGCACCTTTAGCTATAATATCGAGCAAGCATTTAGTGACTATTTAACCGCTGCGTACCTGCAAATTAGCAGCGAAAATCCGCGTGCTAGTTTGCCATGCCCTGTTTATACCGACACCTATCAGCAGCTTGTTGCACAAGGCGCTCGACCAGCTAACGCGACTGTTGCCGATTTAATAAGCCCATTCGAACTAAAACAGGCCGATAGCCGTAAAGCCGTACTCTTAATCCATGGTTTGACCGACTCACCCTTTACCTATCACGACCTTGCACAAGTGTATTATCAACAAGGGTATACGGTACGCACAATTTTACTACCAGGGCATGGTACCGCTCCCGCAGCACTCAGAGACATAAATGCCGATGATTGGCAAAAGGCCAGTGTGTATGCCATTGAACGCACATTAAAAGACTTTGATCAGGTGATTTTAGGGGGTTATTCAACCGGTGCTGCACTGGTTATTGATTACTTAACTCAAGGCCCTGTCGATAATAAAATTACAGCTGCTATGTTGTTTTCACCGGCAAGCGAGCCACACAATAAAAACGGTTGGCTGGCCAAATGGGTCGATGCAATTCCATTTGTGAATTGGATTGATAAAGACGCGGATCTTGATTTTGCCAAGTATGAGTCGTTTCCATTTAGTGCAGCCTCAGCTAGCCACGAAGCAATGAGCCGTATCAGCCTTGATGAGCTTCGTTATCGTCAACAGCCTAATGTAGCAATATTTAGCACCTTTAGTGATGTTGACACCACGATAGATAACCAAGCAACCTTTAAATTACTAGCTAAACTGCACGACCCAAAAACGCGCAAAAATAATCAGCTTGATCGCCTTGTATACTATGGTGACGACAATAACATCCCAGCCAGCTTTCCTGCTGATTACCACATAATCCGTGATGACTGCGATACAGATGATTGTAAAAAAATCAAAGGGATGTCACATATTGGTATCGTTAATAAACCCAGCAACCCTTACTATGGCCGTAAAGCTTTGTACCGAAATTGCGGCAGCTATTTAGATGACGATACGCTTTATACAGCCTGCAAATACCAAGAAGACATCGTGATGGGTGAGCGCACAGCCGAAAATTTACAAGCACACAAACCCTTTGCACGACTCACGTTTAACCCTTATTTCGATAAGCTCGCTATGCATATCAGCAGTTTCATTAAAGATATTGAATCGGCAGCACAATGAGTGAGTTTAGCCACCGCTGGTTTAATCAAATAAGCGAGATTGATGCTGCTCTTTGGCAGTCATTTTTTGATGATACACCCTTTACTGATCACGCTTTTTTAGCGGCTCTAGAACAAAGTGGCTGTGTGAGTGAAGAGTCGGGCTGGCAACCCATGCACTTAGCAATTTACCAGCAAGAACAGGTCATAGCCTTACTACCCGGGTATCTAAAACATCATTCTTATGGTGAATATGTATTTGACTGGGCTTGGGCTGAAGCCTACCAACAGCATGGCTTAGGGTATTACCCTAAATGGCTTTGCGGCGTGCCATTCACGCCTATTGCTGGGCAAAGAGTTAGTATTAACTATGCTGATCCTACTGAAGTCTATGCTTACATTCAGCACATACTCACGGCAACAGCAGCGCAGTTAGACTGGTCAGGTTGGCATATAAATTTTTGCCACCAGCAGCAAGCGACTGCATTAACTAGCGACACCGTAATGCAACGTCATGGCGTGCAGTTTCAGTGGTTTAATGAAGGCTATAAATGCTTCGAGGATTTTTTAGCTTCACTCACCGCAAGAAAGCGTAAATCGCTCAAAAAAGAACGCGCTAAAATAACTGAACAGCAGATAGCCGTAGAATGGATCGAAGGTGCTAACATCAGCAAACAGCACATGCAGCAATTTAGTCATTTTTACCGCCAAACCTATTTGAAGCGCTCAGGCCACAATGGTTATTTGAATACCGCTTTTTTCGAGTTATTACAGCAAAGCATGGCCGACAAACTGGTGCTAATGTTCGCTAAATATCAAGGAGAGGTGATTGCCGCCACACTCAGCTTTAAAGATCAGAACTGTTTATATGGTCGTTACTGGGGAACGAACTATGAGCTCGATAGTTTGCACTTTGAGCTTTGCTATTACCAAGGCATTGAATACTGCATTGCCAACAAACTAAAACAGTTCCACTCTGGCGCGCAAGGTGAGCATAAAATAAGTCGAGGTTTTAAACCTGTATATACCTATTCACTGCATCATATTCAGCACGGTGATTTTGCAGCTGCCATCAGTGATTTTATAATTAGAGAACGCCAACATATGGCGCTCTATAAAGCCCAATGCGAAAGCTTACTGCCTTTTAAACAGCAATAATTGGTTGTTTGCAGGCATTTGCACATCTTCAACAAAGGTTAAGCCAGCTTGCTCAGCGAGTTGGCAAATCGCTTCAAAATCACGAATGGCACTATTTTCATCTTGCTGTTTTAAAAAAGCATCAAATTCAGCATTGCTGGCACTGGTATACTTACCTTGATACTTAAATGGCCCATAAATACACAATTTACCTTTAGCCGCTAAATGCTTTGCTACACCTTGGAAAAAGCTCTCCACAAGCGGCCAGCTAATAATGTGCATCGTATTCGCAGTAAAAATAGCATTCACTGTTTCAACAGGCCAAGGATCATTGAGGTCGAGTGTTAATGGCGCATGTAAGTTAGATAGTTCAGCTTCTTGATGCCACTCTAAAATTCCAGGGTGATTAACCTCGCGATCACTACAATGCCACTGCAAATGTGCTAAATGCGTTGCAAAATGCACACTATGTTGCCCCGTACCAGAGCCTACCTCTAATACATTCGTCACATCAGAAAAGAACTCTTCTAATACGTTTAAAATAGGTAATTTGTTGTTTTCACAGGCTTGAGAGAAGGGTTTATCCATATAAATTAATGCACCATGTTTGGTAATTCGTGCACAACAGTAAAGCAAAAATAAATAGCAAAGTCGCGATGTATTTATTATTTAAAAATATAAAACCACTATTTTCAGCAGGTTACGATTATTAATTAATATTGGTACAGCTTATGCAATTTCTTAAGTGAATTAATCAATAGGAGTAATATTATGTATATCTCACCCTACACTGCTGTAGATGCAGCACTTGCTGCCAGCGAACGCGCTGAAAGCGAAAAAGCCGCCTTAACAAGTTGTGATGCTAGAGCAACTGTGATCGAACTACTTTCTCAATGTAATAAAGAAAATGTACAGGCGCCGAAAAAACATGAAACAGACCAGATTTTTATTCTCGGCTACAATTAATCACTCACAGTTAACCTATCCAGTCTTAGCTTCACTAGATAAGACTTGCACTAAAACCGATTAGCTGTAATGATAACAATTATCATTACAGCTAATCGGTTTTTCTATGCACTCTCACAATGCTATGCTGCAATATCAGCGGCAAATGAAATGTGTTTGCCAAAGACCAGGGCTACATGCCCCTGCACTTGTTGCTAACTATGTTGAAGCGGGTTTAAACATTGCACGCTATTACGAAAAGCATCACAACTTTATTTTGCAAGAGCTGTATCTAAGACGCACCTTTCATGAATTGCTTGAAAAGATGTGTGATTCATTAGTACATAATGCAATTCGTAAACAATGTTTGGCTCAGCTTTATAAACCGCAACTTGCGCTAAAGCGTTATTACAAAACTCATAACTGTATTGAAAAGTATTTCAGTTTGGAGCGAGAAGCATGTCTTCTCAGCCAAGAATTTAACCCGATTTAGGAGTGTTTATGAGCCAATTTAGAACCGAATCAGATAGCATGGGCGAACTACAAGTCCCAGCAGACGCTTTGTATCAAGCTCAAACGCAACGTGCTATCAACAATTTTAAAATTAGTGGCTTAGCCATGCCTAAGCAATTTATCACAGCCCTCGCCTATATTAAGCAAGCCGCCGCACAAAGTAACGCCGCATTAGGTCACTTGAACCAAGGCAAAGCGAAAGCAATTGAGCAAGCATGCCAAGAAATCATCGATGGTAAACACTTTTCAGAGTTTCCTGTTGATGTATTTCAAACCGGCTCTGGCACTAGCTCTAATATGAATGCCAATGAGGTAATAGCGACACTGGCAAGCCAACTGGCAAACGAAACTATTCACCCCAATGATGACGTGAATATGGGACAAAGCTCAAATGATGTGATCCCCACAGCAATTGCTGTAAGTAGCGCTATTAACATCATTTATGAACTATTTCCTAAACTAGATAAACTCAGTCAAAGCTTGCAAAACAAGCAAGCCGAAGTCGGCCATATTGTTAAAACTGGTCGCACTCATTTAATGGATGCCATGCCAGTAAGTTTTGCGCAAACATTAGCTGCATGGCAGTTACAAGTCGATCACGCCATGACAGGTATTCGCCAAGCACTAGAGCGGGTTTGTGAACTTGCACAAGGTGGTACAGCCGTTGGTACTGGTATCAATGCCGATCCAGCGTTTGCCGGTCAGTTTTGTCAGCACTTAAGTGAGAATTTAGGTATTCGCTTTAGCCCGAGCAAAAACTTCTTTTATAACATAGGTTCACAAGATGCTATTGTAGCGCTTTCGGGTCAGCTTAAGGTATTAGCCGTAGCACAGATGAAAATAGCCAATGACCTGCGCTGGATGAACTCAGGCCCCCTTGCAGGCCTTGGTGAAATCGAGCTTCAAGCCTTACAGCCAGGCTCATCAATTATGCCAGGTAAAGTAAACCCAGTAATCCCTGAAGCTGCAGCTATGGTCAGCGCACAAGTTATTGGCAATGACGCCACTATTACTGTGGCTGGTCAAGCTGGTAATTTTGAACTTAATGTGATGCTACCTGTGATTGCCTTAAACATTCTGCAAAGTATCGAACTGCTGGCTAATAGCAGTGAGGCACTTGCAGATAAAGCGATTACCAGCTTTAAAGTAAACCAGAGCAATGTTGATAAAGCACTCGCCAAAAACCCAATTCTGGTTACGGCACTTAATCCGGTGATCGGCTATAGCAAAGCAGCTAAAATTGCCAAATTAGCTTATCAAGAAGGCCGTCCAATTATTGATGTTGCTGCAGAACATACTGATATCTCACGTGAAGAATTGAGTGAGTTACTCAACCCAGCCAAACTAACCCAAGGCGGTTTGTAATCCTTTAGTACTCCTGTAGCTCTGTGATAACAGAGCTACTTTCTGAAAACTAACGTTTTTATTGCTCCACTTTGAGCAATGTGTATGATAGTGAGTACTTATTCAACGATTTTTAGGTATGTTATGCGCTATCCTCTATTGGCAATTTTATTTCCTGTGTTATTAACTGCGTGCTCTGACGCTGCAACGGATGGACAAGCCGAATCAACGGCAACAAGCGATAAACTTGTCGAGGCACCAAAAGCCGTAAAAATAGAAAATACTGAAGAAGTGACTAAAGCAGCTCCAGATAAAGCCACTATCAGCTCAGCCCATGAGCAGCTTAAACAATTAATCGATGATCCAAGCTGTGATAACAGCAGCCAATGTAAAGTATTACCTGTTGGTAGCCGTGCCTGTGGCGGCCCAAGTAGCTTCATTGTTTATTCAACCAAAACAGCTGACACGGCTGAAGTTGAAAAACTTGCAAAAGATATCACTGCCCTTGAAAAACAATTTAACGCAGCGAACGACATGATGAGTATTTGTCAGCATCTAACCGCACCAGGTGCGCAGTGTTCTGCTAATACTTGTGTTAAAATCGAAGGCTCAGCGGCAAGTGTATACTAAGGAATAAGCAATAATGGTTCGTTCATCGACTTTAAAGAAACTTTTCATCACTACAACTATGTTAGCAAGTATTGCTTTAACGGGTTGTGAAACAACAACGTCGGGTAGTTCTGTGCGCGTTGATTTGAGTGATTTAAATGATCAGCTGAACGATATCGTTAGTAATAATAGTTGTACAGCTAGTTTTCAATGTAAGGTGTTAGAAGTCGGTGAAAGAGCATGTGGTGGCCCAAGCCGCTATGTGGTCTATTCAACATTGAACACGGCACAAGAAAAAGCAGAGCAACTTGCTGAGCAAATTACAGCTGTTGAGAGGTCATCTGGTCAAGCATTAACCGTTAACGACTGTTCACCTGTCTTACCGGTACAATCGCTGTGTATCTCACAGCAATGCCAAGCCATCGAGATTAAGTAAGTAATGCAATAAGGCCGGATACTATCACCACGCTGATGATACAAATCCCGGCCTTATAAATGTATTTTACATGCATTGTATTATGCACCCAGTAAGCATAAATGTAGCGAACAAAGTAACTTGCTGCAGTGCCAAATAATGCAAAAATAACTAAATACGCAAGTAAAATAATATCCACAGTCATGCCACTTCTTTCAAACATCTAGTCTCAGTGTAAGGGCTTAAAGAAGTAAAGGCAAAACCTTAGCTTTTTTTACTATGTTCAATGAGTAATTCAGCAACCCGCTGCTTTACAGCACGCTTATCATCGGCTGCAACACCAAAACGCTCAGCCAATAAGGCAATCTCTTCATCATTTAAGTTAAACGATAAACGCTGCCTGGTTTTTTTCGATTTAACGTCGAGCTCCAAAATCTTACGGATCATATCTGATGGGGTAAGCTCTTGGTCAATTGCTTGTTTTTTTATTGATTTTTGCACTTCACTGCTTAAATCAAACGCCATTTGCGTGGCTCTTACGGCCTGCTCCTGACGCTGCCACTTGGCTTTTGCATCACTCACTTGGCATCCCCAGGAAATAAATCAACAATATCGCTAATTGGTCTAGTTAACGTGAGTGATACTTCTGTTTCACCGCCTTCCCAGATCTCAATATTTAAACTATGTGATTCATCATCAGAGCTTAAACAAATCATTTCACACGGTTCACCGCCTTCGTCTTCGTAACGAGGTAAAGGCTGATTACGGTAATCCTTATTATGGAAATAACACACATAAGGGGCTTCTGTTTGTTTATAGCTTGATGCTAAAAAGTGGCTAAAGCGTTCAGGGCTATTCTGCACATTAATTGCCGTTAGCTCATCTTCATCAAAAATACGAGCGAACTCATCAAGGGTAAAAATCTCATCAACATCATCACGCTGAATTTTGATCGCAAAGTTTGCCCATTGTTCACCGTCATCTGATTCAATTTGCAAAAACACCACTTGGCCAGATTCACTCTCGAGTACCAGCTCATACTCTGCACTACGTTGATACTGATACGTTTGCACATCAATAACACGCAGTGTCTGTCCTTTTAACCAGCTTGGATAAGCGAACGAATCAATCACAGTTAGCATATCACCAACGAGTAATTGGCTTGGATCAGTAAGCTGACGCTCTGGGGCTTTTTTAGATTTAAAAAAGTTAAACATTGGCTGACTCCTTGTTGAAGCAAAAAAGGTAACCCAGTGCGTGGGTTACCTTTTGTCTTTCCGTTAACTGATTAGCTATTTTGTTTTGCTTTAATACGCGCCAAAATATCTGCGCTTTTTGGGTTGGTATCGCCGATACCCGCTTCAGCCATTTTCGCTTTTAAATCATCGCCGTTAGTATCAGCTTCTAATTGCTTAGCCGCACCTAACTGGTCTTGGCGGTCTTGCTGACGCTGCTTAATACGCTCTAGAGACTCGCGTGCTGATGTCATTGATGAACTATTAGTATTTAGCGTGCTGTTAACAGCCATTGTTGCTTGCTGCACACTTTCAGTCGTTTTAACCATCGTTAATTGACGTTGGTTTTCTTTAATCGACTTTTCAGCTTCTTTAACTTGCTGCTTTAGTTGCACAATGTGGTTACTAAAGCCAGCTAACACTTCTTCGTGCTCTGCTTTTTCAGCTTCGAAATCACCGATTTTTTCTGCGATTTCTAATGCTAACGCTTCGTTACCTTTTTCAAGTGCTTGACCTGCATACGCTTCATGTTCTGCAATTGATGCATCTAGTGCGCTAATTTTACGCTTAGTTTGCATCTCTTTTGCCATTACTTCGGTAAGGCTTTTCTTAGCGCGTTGTAAGGCATTTTGTGCATCAGCAATTTCTTGTTCAAAGATACGGATACCGTTTGCATCAACAACTGCTTGTCCTGCTTCACGAGCGCCACCACGTACAGCTGTAAATAGTTTCTTTAAAATACTCATAATCTTAACTCCAGAAATTGCTAATTAATCGTTTAAATAAATGGTCACGGCTTCAAGTGCATCAATCGCATTGTCCGCCAGTGTTACCAACTCATGGGTAATATCATCAAACGATGAATTAACCGATAGCGCGCCAAAAATAGCGTATTTATCATCAATTTTTGCAAATGCGCTTAATGGAATTGGCACATTTAAACGTAGTAACGTTTCGTTTAACTCATTACGCATATCTGCTTGTACTTCGTTTTCAGCAAACAGGTAGCTAATACACAGTAATTGCTCTTCTGTTTGAGTAACAAAGATAGGTAACTCATCATTCCCATCGACGATAACTTGTAACACATCTTGTTCACCTTCGTTGGCAATCAAGAAAGACTCAAAGCTCACACCTTCTGTTTCAAAAGAAGCCAGTTTGATTGATAGTTCATTTAATTCCATGTCTCACCTTTTTACGTTTTGACATATTATGTCTGAGTTAAGATTTGCATAGCCGACATATTATGTCAACTATAAAATATCAATTTTTGTACAATTCGGTTTCAACTTGCCACGCTTGGCGGTAATAATCATATAAGGTTCCAGAACCTAATCTATTGACTTCTATCGTGTTTACTTGTTCAAAAAAATGATTCGGGAACACAAAAGAAGCCAATAAATATTCTTTACTTACCCAACGAGATGGCACTGGTAATTCGTTAGTTTCACGAATTCGCTGACTTGCTGATTTGCTAGCCGTGGTCGCGATTGTCCAACCCCATTGACCAAACGAAGGAATATTTTGTTGGTATTGCTCAACATAACCAAAGCCAGCTGCTTTCATTGTTTTAGCAATACTTAAAAACGCTTTTTTCGCATGATAAGGCGATGTTGATTGCACAGCCACAGCCCCATCAGGCGCCAACAACTGACGCACATGATTATAAAAATAGTCACTGTACATCTTATTAAGGTCAGGATGGTTAGGGTCTGGTAGGTCAATCAAAATAGTGTCAAAGCGCATGCCTTTTGCCAACATAGCTTCAACTTCTAAAAAGGCATCTGCAATGCGAATATCAGCGCGAGGATCACTCATAGAATGCTTATTTAGCGCTGTTAACCGTGTTCTTATTTCCTCTGGCGCGTCATATTCACCGACCTCATTGCCAAATAAGTTTAACAACTGACCATCTAAATCAACCAAGGTGACATGCTTTACTGGCCACTTCAAAACATCGCGCAATGCAAGCCCGTCACCACCCCCGATGATCAACACTCGGTCATGACGATTTGAAGCCAACATAGCAGGATACACAAGCATTGAATGATAAATTTGCTCATCCACACTTGAGAACTGTAGACGGCCATTGAGGTAAAGATCAGTAATTGCATTCGGCTGATTGCGACTTAAACGCTCGGTTAACACTAAGTGCTGATACTTGGTTGCTTGCGAGTATATGACTTTATCTTTGTATAAAACATTGCTGAGGTTTTTCATCCAGCTGGTGCCAAGCACGAGCACAAATGCAAAAAACATCAACAACAGTACATGGCAAACCAACAATAACTTAGCGAAGCGAACATGTTGATGATAGCGCCATAAAAACACCAGACCAGCAATAATATTAAACAACGCCGTCCAAGCTGCCGCTTGCATAATTGGCATTGCAAGCATAATGCTTACCCAAATCGCAGCACCGACACCGGCGCCAATATAATCAGCCCCGTAAATAGTACCCGCATTATTTTCTAAAAAGCGACCATAAACCTGCTGGCGAATACGCGCGATCAAAGGGATCTCCATACCAATTAATAGCCCGAGTAATAGGCCAAACACATAGGGTAAGAAACGTGACCACTCCTGTAGCTTTTCAAATACATAGCCGTTAAGGACAGTATCCGCAGGCAGGTTAAAAATTTCAGAGAAGATATGCGGCAATGAATAACTCACAGCGATAACGCTAGCAATCGCTAAAATACAGCCCATGCCGACCAAAGCAATAATACTCTCAAGCCAAGCAAAAGCAGTAAATGCATCTTTAAACCAACGCGCTAAAAAAGCACCGATACCCATAGCGACAATCATGGTACCAATCATGGCATAAATGGCGCTCTCGACCGAGCCTAGAACCCGACCTGCATAATGAGATAGCAGATATTCATAAATAAGGCCGCACCCAGCGAGTACGGCCATAACAGTTATTAATAGGAAGTCATGCCCAAGTAGATTGGCCCTACTTGGGGCGCTTGTTGTAGTAGACACTTAATTAGGCACCTAACAAGGTTGCCATAGTCGAACCTATCGCAAATGAAACCGCTGCAGAGATAGCTGCTACACCTACGTTTTTCTGGCGGTTTACTTCATCTGAAATATCACAGCCTGATAAGATGATTTTGATAGTCACTAAGTGTAATAAAATGAAGGCAACTAAACTTACCGCTGCACTTAATGCCCAGTAACCTAAACTAGCAGCAATGTTGTCAGCCGCATAAGGAGCGATACCTGATGCAGCAGTTAATGCCAATGCACTACCCACTAAAAAGCCAGCGTAACGAATACCCACGGCTAAGTTGCCGTCGATAACCGCTTGTTGCAAGCAGTCACCACTGCGATTAGTACGCTTGAATAACTGCACTCGATATTGGCTGATCAATAGCATCGCAATGCTGCCAATTGCAAAGGCCGCGATCACGATTGGAATACCATGCCAGCCTTCGGTCGCCACCCAAAATAAAGCTGAGCGAATAACAATAGCTACACTCACTACATGACCAAAATCAATCAATGCAGCAGTTGCGTTGCCTTTTACGATTTCGTCATGCAGACTCACTTTACGAAGCGCTACCTTGTCTTGGAAGAAATGACCAAGCTTAATAAGCACAATTGCCATCACACCATAACCTAGCATTTGTAATGCTTCTTGTTGTAGGGTAGGTGCAAATGCGCCGCTGCTTACACCACTAAGAACAATGGCAAGTGCCACAAGTCCGGCCGCAAAACTAATACCAAAAGCAAAATTATCGCGCTCAGTTATTTCATCATTAGCATGTAAATTAGATACCCAGCCTTTGATAAATTTTAGGCTGACAAATAAAGCGATAATGATTGCAAAGTCGATTGCTAAAGCTTGCAACGACCAAGTTGTTATTCCATTAAATTCATACATATGTTGTAACTCCGGTGGTTATTCTTTTCACTACTTACCGCGGCTAATGCCACGTGATGTTCTGCTCGAGCTGTTTCGTAATGACCCAGAGCTTTTACTGTAACTACTGCTAGAAGCATAGCTACTACGGGTGCGTGGTGGTGTATAGCTGCTTCGGCTTAATCCAGATGCACCACTGCGTTTAGTGGCATACGGACTAGTGAATTGTTTACCCTGGCGTTGATAAGACTGACGAGTACGCGTCTCTACCGTTTGTTGTGCTTTAATCTGTTTTGGGCTCGAATAACGATAACGGCCATAGTCATTGTAATAGCTGTACTTTCTGTTTCTGCTCCAGCGACCATATTCAACTCGGTCGAATACATCGCCCAACATACGATACATCCCATACCAAACCCAAAAGCTTGTACCGTTGCTATTAGTTTGCCACTGCCCATAGTTAGGGTTACCGACCAATTGGTTACCAACGCTTTCACCTTCAGCTGCTTCACTAATAGCGCCAACCCTTGCTAGTGACCCTTGCGACATGTCTGCAAGCATATTGATAGGATCAGTAAGCGCATCTTGAAATAAAGATGGCTTAGCAGCATCACGAATGAGATCAAGTTGATGAAGGGTATCTTCATAAGGTGGTATTAGATAAGTAGACTTAACATCTGCTAAGCGTTGTGTAAGACCTGTATAAATAGCCCCGTCACGGGTCGCATCAAGACTAATTACTCGTGCGATCTCAGAAAGTTGCGGCTGCTGCTCAGCAAGCACCTGTCCGTATTGTTTAAGTATCGTCGCATTGCGCAAAGAGCCATTATCAAGCGCTGTACCAAGCTGATTTAATTCAACCTCAGCTTTTTCTATGGATTGTTGTATTGTTTGTTTCAGCTGCTCTTCTTTCGACTCACAGCCCATAAGCAAGCTTACCAAACAAAACAGGCTAATAAGTTTCCAAGCTTTTATTTGAGACATTCATGTCACCTGATTGTGGTTTAAAAACGCAAATAGTTTTACATAGCTCAGGTACTAAACCAAGATTAAAATTGCAACAAAGGGTAAATTTGGTTGGTACGTTGGGTAGATCGCAGCGAAACCCAACACAGAGCTATCAGCTTTCAGCCGCTTTGTGGAGGTGTTTGGTGCTGAGTCTCCCTCTGCCAGAGGCTCTAGGCTCTAGGCTCTAGGAAGAGTGTAGTTGTAGCAATGACTTTAGCCATGAATGTGTTGGTTATGATCTGAATTCGGCACTGACGTGCCTCCTACAAGGTTTTGTTGCTGAGGGAGTCTCAGCACTATACAACCCCATATTTCAGCTAACGGCTGACGGCTGAAAGCTCCAGACGCAAAAAAGCCCGACTCTTTCGAATCGGGCTTTCTTTAATTTGGAGCCTGGCAATGTCCTACTTTCACATGGCAAATGCCACACTATCATCGGCGCTGTTTCGTTTCACTACTGAGTTCGGCATGGGATCAGGTGGGTCCAAAACGCTATTGTCACCAAGCAAATTTGGGTCGTTAATCGCCTTAGCAATCAACTAAAATTCGGAATTCTGATATCAAGTAAATGTCTACTTTAGTTTCTTAACTTCTGTCTGTTACGCTGTCACAAAACGCGTTTGGCGTTGTATGGTTAAGCCTCACGGGTAATTAGTACAGGTTAGCTTAATGGCTCGCACCACTTCCACATCCTGCCTATCAACGTTGTAGTCTTCAACGGCCCTTCAGAGACTTTAAAAGTCTAGTGAGAACTCATCTCGAGGCCTGCTTCGCGCTTAGATGCTTTCAGCGCTTATCAGTTCCGAACGTAGCTACCGGGCAGTGCCATTGGCATGACAACCCGAACACCAGCGGTTCGTTCACTCCGGTCCTCTCGTACTAGGAGCAACCCCTCTCAATTCTCAAACGCCCACGGCAGATAGGGACCGAACTGTCTCACGACGTTCTAAACCCAGCTCGCGTACCACTTTAAATGGCGAACAGCCATACCCTTGGGACCGACTTCAGCCCCAGGATGTGATGAGCCGACATCGAGGTGCCAAACACCGCCGTCGATATGAACTCTTGGGCGGTATCAGCCTGTTATCCCCGGAGTACCTTTTATCCGTTGAGCGATGGCCCTTCCATTCAGAACCACCGGATCACTATGACCTACTTTCGTACCTGCTCGACGTGTCTGTCTCGCAGTTAAGCTGGCTTCTACCATTACACTAACCGTACGATGTCCGACCGTACTTAGCCAACCTTCGTGCTCCTCCGTTACTCTTTGGGAGGAGACCGCCCCAGTCAAACTACCCACCAGGCACTGTCCGTAATCCCGATTAGGGACCAACGTTAGAACATCAAAACTACAAGGGTGGTATTTCAAGGACGGCTCCACAAAGACTAGCGTCTCTGCTTCAAAGCCTCCCACCTATCCTACACATGTAGGTTCAATGTTCAGTGCCAAGCTGTAGTAAAGGTTCACGGGGTCTTTCCGTCTAGCCGCGGGTACACAGCATCTTCACTGCGATTTCAATTTCACTGAGTCTCGGGTGGAGACAGCGTGGCCATGGTTACACCATTCGTGCAGGTCGGAACTTACCCGACAAGGAATTTCGCTACCTTAGGACCGTTATAGTTACGGCCGCCGTTTACCGGGGCTTCGATCAAGAGCTTCGTCCGAAAACTAACCCCATCAATTAACCTTCCGGCACCGGGCAGGTGTCACACCGTATACGTCATCTTGCGATTTTGCACAGTGCTGTGTTTTTAATAAACAGTCCCAGCCACCTGGTCACTGCGGCTCCCGTCCGCTTAGAGAGCAAGTCTCATCACAGATAGGAGCGTACCTTCTCCCGAAGTTACGGTACGATTTTGCCTAGTTCCTTCACCCGAGTTCTCTCAAGCGCCTTAGTATTCTCTACCTGACCACCTGTGTCGGTTTGGGGTACGATTCGGTATAATCTGAAGCTTAGAGGCTTTTCCTGGAAGTATGGCATCAACAACTTCACACCCTTAGGTGCTCGTCTCGTGTCTCAGTCTTAAGAGTCCGGATTTTCCTAAACTCTCAACCTACTCACTTTCACATGGACAACCAACGCCATGCTTGTTTAGCCTGCTCCGTCCCCCCATCGCAATTATACCAAGTACGGGAATATTAACCCGTTTCCCATCGACTACGCCTTTCGGCCTCGCCTTAGGGGTCGACTTACCCTACCCTGATTAACATGGGATAGGAACCCTTGGTCTTCCGGCGTGCGGGTTTTTCACCCGCATTATCGTTACTCATGTCAGCATTCGCACTTCTGATACCTCCAGCATACCTCCCGGTACACCTTCAACGGCTTACAGAACGCTCCCCTACCACTCAAACAAAGTTTGAATCCGCAGCTTCGGTGCATAGTTTAGCCCCGTTACATCTTCCGCGCAGACCGACTCGACCAGTGAGCTATTACGCTTTCTTTAAAGGATGGCTGCTTCTAAGCCAACCTCCTGGCTGTCTGGGCCTTTCCACATCGTTTCCCACTTAACTATGACTTTGGGACCTTAGCTGGCGGTCTGGGTTGTTTCCCTCTTCACGACGGACGTTAGCACCCGCCGTGTGTCTCCCGGATAGTACTTTACGGTATTCGGAGTTTGCAAAGGGTTGGTAAGTCGGGATGACCCCCTAGCCTTAACAGTGCTCTACCCCCGTAAGTATTCGTCCGAGGCTCTACCTAAATAGATTTCGGGGAGAACCAGCTATCTCCCGGTTTGATTAGCCTTTCACTCCTAGCCACAGGTCATCCCCTAACTTTTCAACGTTAGTGGGTTCGGTCCTCCAGTTGATGTTACTCAACCTTCAACCTGCCCATGGCTAGATCACCGGGTTTCGGGTCTATACCTTGCAACTAAACGCGCAGTTAACGCTCGCTTTCACTACGGCTACCCTAATCGGTTAACCTCGCTACAAAATATAAGTCGCTGACCCATTATACAAAAGGTACGCAGTCACCCTCGAAGGGCTCCTACTGCTTGTACGTACACGGTTTCAGGTTCTATTTCACTCCCCTCACAGGGGTTCTTTTCGCCTTTCCCTCACGGTACTGGTTCACTATCGGTCAGTTGGGAGTATTTAGCCTTAGATGATGGTCCACCTATATTCAGTCAAAGTTTCACGTGCTCCGACCTACTCGATTTCACTTAAGATGCATTTTCGTGTACGGGACTATCACCCTGTATCGTCAAACTTTCCAGAATGTTTCACTAACACATAATAAGCTTAAGGGCTGGTCCGGTTTCGCTCGCCGCTACTTCCGGAATCTCGGTTGATTTCTGTTCCTACGGGTACTTAGATGTTTCAGTTCTCCGCGTTCGCCTCGTTAACCTATGTATTCAGTTAACGATACCTGCAAGCAGGTGGGTTTCCCCATTCGGAAATCCTAGTCTCAAGCGCTTTTTACTAGCTTGACTAGGCTTATCGCAAGTTAATACGTCCTTCATCGCCTCCAACTGCCAAGGCATCCACCGTGTACGCTTAGTCACTTAACCATACAACCCAAACGGGTCTTTGTTAGTGACAGCTGTTAACTTCGCCAGAAGTTAATTCATCAAATAATGATGAGAATACTAAAGTAGATACCAATTAATCTTTCGATTAATGGCATATTTTTTACTTTTGAAAACTCTTTATAGATACAAGTATCTATAAGAATTTTAATATCAGCTTTCCAAATTTTTAAAGAGCAAGAGAATAAACTTCTCAAAATTAAACACACTCTATTCTCAAGCAGTTTATTACCTGATTAAGAATGTTTATTTTTAAGGAGTAAAAGTGGTGGAGCTAAGCAGGATCGAACTGCTGACCTCCTGCGTGCAAGGCAGGCGCTCTCCCAGCTGAGCTATAGCCCCACATATGCTGGTACTTACTGTTTAGTTTCCACTTCAAAGAAGTGGTGGGTCTGAGTAGATTTGAACTACCGACCTCACCCTTATCAGGGGTGCGCTCTAACCAACTGAGCTACAGACCCAAACAATAAGTGTTGTTCTCTTTACAATCAACAATCATCTGTGTGGACACTACGAACAAATAAGTTCTAAATCGTATAAGGAGGTGATCCAGCCCCAGGTTCCCCTAGGGCTACCTTGTTACGACTTCACCCCAGTCATGAATCACTCCGTGGTGAACGTCCTCCCGAAGGTTAGACTATCCACTTCTGGAGCAACCCACTCCCATGGTGTGACGGGCGGTGTGTACAAGGCCCGGGAACGTATTCACCGCATCATTCTGATATGCGATTACTAGCGATTCCGACTTCATGGAGTCGAGTTGCAGACTCCAATCCGGACTACGACGCACTTTAAGTGATTCGCTTACCCTCGCAGGTTCGCAGCACTCTGTATGCGCCATTGTAGCACGTGTGTAGCCCTACACGTAAGGGCCATGATGACTTGACGTCGTCCCCACCTTCCTCCGGTTTATCACCGGCAGTCTCCTTAGAGTTCCCGACCGAATCGCTGGCAACTAAGGATAGGGGTTGCGCTCGTTGCGGGACTTAACCCAACATCTCACAACACGAGCTGACGACAGCCATGCAGCACCTGTATCAGAGTTCCCGAAGGCACCAAACCATCTCTGGTAAGTTCTCTGTATGTCAAGTGTAGGTAAGGTTCTTCGCGTTGCATCGAATTAAACCACATGCTCCACCGCTTGTGCGGGCCCCCGTCAATTCATTTGAGTTTTAACCTTGCGGCCGTACTCCCCAGGCGGTCTACTTAATGCGTTAGCTTTGAAAAACAAGTCCGAAGACCCGAGCTTCTAGTAGACATCGTTTACGGCGTGGACTACCAGGGTATCTAATCCTGTTTGCTCCCCACGCTTTCGTACATGAGCGTCAGTGTTGACCCAGGTGGCTGCCTTCGCCATCGGTATTCCTTCAGATCTCTACGCATTTCACCGCTACACCTGAAATTCTACCACCCTCTATCACACTCTAGTTTGCCAGTTCGAAATGCAGTTCCCAGGTTGAGCCCGGGGCTTTCACATCTCGCTTAACAAACCGCCTGCGTACGCTTTACGCCCAGTAATTCCGATTAACGCTCGCACCCTCCGTATTACCGCGGCTGCTGGCACGGAGTTAGCCGGTGCTTCTTCTGTAAGTAACGTCACAGCTAAGTGCTATTAACACTTAACCTTTCCTCCTTACTGAAAGTGCTTTACAACCCGAAGGCCTTCTTCACACACGCGGCATGGCTGCATCAGGCTTGCGCCCATTGTGCAATATTCCCCACTGCTGCCTCCCGTAGGAGTCTGGGCCGTGTCTCAGTCCCAGTGTGGCTGATCATCCTCTCAAACCAGCTAGGGATCGTCGCCTTGGTGAGCCATTACCTCACCAACTAGCTAATCCCACTTGGGCTAATCTTATGGCGTGAGGCCCGAAGGTCCCCCACTTTGGTCCGTAGACATCATGCGGTATTAGCAGTCGTTTCCAACTGTTGTCCCCCACCATAAGGCATATTCCCAAGCATTACTCACCCGTCCGCCGCTCGACGCCAGAGGTGCAAGCACCTCTTCGTTTCCGCTCGACTTGCATGTGTTAGGCCTGCCGCCAGCGTTCAATCTGAGCCATGATCAAACTCTTCAATTAAAAGTTTTTTCTGCCCCGAAGGACATGCTCAATGAATTCTGAATTTTGATTCTTTCGAATCGAATTGACTGTGCTGAAACAAGTAAACTTGTTTCCGTTGGTCACTCAGTTCAATTGAGACTCTAAATTTGTTTGCGTCATCTAGCGAACTAGAATCGGCTGTTAGAACTCAATCTGTACGAGTGCCCACACAGATGATTGCTTTATATTGTTAAAGAACGTTGCGACGTTGTCGCTAGGGATGCGTATAATACATCCTTAATTTTTCGAGTCAACACTTAATTTCAAACTTTCTTTCGATAATTTGAAACCGAAGTTTCACTTAACTCTCTGCTACGTTGTTCAGCGTCTTTCGTTGCTGCCCGCCGTGTCAGTGGGGTCGCATTATAGGGAGATGGATTTTTTACGCAAGCACTTTTTTCAATAAAATTTAAAAAAATGTACTGTTCGCTCAGCTTTTGAACTAAACACCCTGAAACTGGGTGTTTTACAATCAAATTAGGGGCCTTTTGATGTATTTCTTTGCTTCGCTGTTACACTAGACTGAGCGCATTTTTAAAATTTAAGGTGAATTTATGACTATCCGTTCTTATAAAGGGATCACTCCGACATTCGATAATAGTGTTTATATTGATGAGTCATCAGTTTTAGTAGGTGATATTTCGCTTGGCAAGGATTCAAGTGTTTGGCCTCTTGTTGCTGCGCGTGGTGATGTTAACTATATCCGTATTGGTGAGCGTACGAACATTCAAGACGGCAGTGTTTTACATTTAACTCGTGCCTCTAAGTCAAATCCAGATGGTTACCCTCTTATAATTGGAGATGATGTCACTGTTGGCCATAAAGTCATGCTACACGGCTGCCAACTTGGTAATCGTATTCTTGTGGGGATGGGTGCAATAGTGATGGACAATGCAATTGTTGAAGATGATGTGATCATTGGTGGTGGTTCATTGGTCCCACCTAATAAGCGTTTAGAGTCAGGTTACTTATATGTAGGTAGTCCGGTTAAACAGGCCCGCCCTTTAACAGAACAAGAGCGCGCCTTTTTAAAAATTTCTGCTGACAATTATGTTCAGCTTAAAGATGAATACTTAGCTGAGGGCTAAAACACCTCGGTTAATTCAATTTGTCCTGCCGAGTTATACTGTTCATCTTCGATCAGTTTCTCGGCGAGCTCTTCGTAATCGAAACGATAAGATTCAAAGTAATTAACTGCGCTGCTTTGGGCGGCAAAATCATACTTGCTGGTATCAATAATACACTCCACCATCAAGCCACTTACTTGAGCAAAGAACACCAACTGCTTTTCATCGGGCTTAAATTCAAGTCGGTCGATAAATTGGATAGCTTGATTCACGCAATTTCTCCTGCTTTAAGCGCGTTCACAATGGGAAGAATTTCTGGCATTTTATTGCGCCATACAAAATAAGCTTGTGCAGCTTGACCAACCAGCATGCCACAACCATCGAGTGTTAAACATGTTGGGTTAATCGACTTAACCCAACTAATGAATGCCGTATCATCATTCGCGTAAAACATATCGTATGCGCACTGGCACTTTGCAACGTGCTGCTGTGCTATACCTGGCAAGTCTCCAGTTACACTACTTGATGTAGAATTGATAACCACATTATAGTTACTTGCTGGGATATCATTTAAACCACAACCTTGCACATCTATCTCCCCCTTAAAATGACTTGCAAGTGCTTGCGCTTTTTCAACGGTACGGTTGGCTATTGTTAAGCTTTCGATTTGTTCATTCAATAATGGTTGAATGACACCTCTCGCCGCACCACCCGCTCCAATAAGAAGTACTCGCTGACCTTTTAAAGTGACATTATTGGCTAAAAGGTCTTTAACCAGCCCTACACCATCGGTGTTATCACCGAGTAAGCGGCCATCTTCGAGTTGTTTAATGGTATTAACGGCCTCGGCTATTTTTGCTTGTTCTGTTAGTTCATCTACCATGGCAAAAGCCTGCTCTTTAAATGGCAAAGTGACATTAGCCCCTTTACCACCAGCAGCGAAAAACCCAGTGACAGTTTTTTCAAATGCATCTGTTGGTGCTAAAATGGCGCTGTATTCGATTTGCTCGTTTAATGATGCAGCAAATTGTGCGTGTATTGCGGGTGATTTCGAATGTTTGATTGGATTTCCAAAAACCGCGTATTTGTCCATAGTGAAGCAACCTCTTCGCCCTGTAGAGCTTTATTAATATTATGATTAAACGACTTTTTTCTAAATCGAAACCAATGCCTGAAACGCCTACCCCAGAAAAAACACCTTATGAAATTATTGGTGGTGAAGCAGGAGCTCGAGCAATTGCAAATCGATTTTACGACATAATGGCCACTGATGAATACGCCAAACCATTATATGATATGCATCCTCAGCCTTTAGATAGAATTCGCCAAGTATTCTTTGAGTTTTTATCTGGCTGGCTGGGCGGCCCCGACCTATTTGTTGAAAAATATGGTCACCCGATGCTAAGAAAGCGTCACATGCCTTTCCCTATTGATCAAGACTTACGTGACCAATGGATGCATTGTATGAATAAAACGCTCGATATCGAAATTGATAACCCACTACTTCGCGAAGGGTTAAGACAATCTTTATCGCAACTCGCCAGCCATATGATCAATCAAAACTAACTAAGCTTTGCGCTATATCAATGTACGCTTTTTTTAAATAAAGATAATAAATTTTCCTTAATTTAGAAAAAGCGTCGTCGCATGAAATCAATCCAATTTAAAATTTATGCCCTGTTGGCACTGACAGGCGTATTGGTATTATTTGCCAGTATATTCAGCAGCGCCAAGCAACAACATGAATTAGCGCAAGATACCGTTGAAAGTAACATAAAACTGCTTGCCGATAATTACTTTGATTCTATTAACACCATGATGCTAACTGGCACTATGGCTAATCGTGAAATTCTGAGTACTAAATTAAGAAGCCACCCTAATATTGAAGATGCCCATATCATACGTAGTCCAATCGTTAATAAAATTTATGGGTCAGGAAATGCCAACCAGGTTGCGACTAACGATACTGAGCGAAAAGCACTGACAGGTACTGAAGCATTATTTATTGATAATCAAAATAGCACGATGACCTATCTGAAGCCTATGTTTGCTCGCAGTGATTATAAAGGCACTAATTGCTTAGGCTGCCATCAAGCGCAGGAAGGTGATGTATTAGGAGTAGTAAAAATTAGTTATTCGTTGGCTGATATTGAGCAAGAAGTATCACAAAACACCTTAATGAATACACTGCTATTAACTGCTATTTTCATTTCTGCATTTTCACTGCTGGCAGTGATGTTTAGAAAAGTATTTATTAAACGCTTGAAAGTCATTAGTCATACTATGCACTTAGCAACCACCAATAAAGATTTAAGCCTCACTGTAGACGACAGCAATAATGACGAACTGAGCTCACTTGCCACCAGCTTTAATCACATGATTGGCGCCTTTAAGGATAATATTGCGCAGGTTTCCCACTCTTCTAAGGTATTGATCCATTCAGCCGAAAGCATTTATGCCTCAGCAGATGCCACGGAACAGGCTATCTTAAAGCAAAAGCAAGGAACAGACTCTGTCGCTGCCGCCATCAATGAACTCGAAAGTTCATCAAGCGAAGTTAAAAACACCACGCATTTTGCTTCTGAGAAATCAGAACACAGTAACCAACTTGCACAGCAAAGCTTGCATGTTGCAGAACACACTGAGCAAAGTATCAATCAACTTGCGGCTGATGTTAGAGCGGCCGCCGAGCAAGTAACTCAATTACAAACCCAAACGTTAGACGTTGGTAAAGTACTTGAGGTGATCAGTAGTATTGCTGAACAAACTAACTTACTTGCGCTCAATGCGGCTATTGAAGCCGCCCGTGCTGGAGAAGCTGGTCGAGGATTTGCCGTTGTGGCCGATGAAGTGCGCACTTTGGCAACCCGCACCCATGACTCAACCGACGAAATTCGCCGCACTATAGACAAATTACAAAGTGAAGCGGCACACACCGTTAATACTATGAATAACTCTTGTGAAGAAGCAGACGAGCGTGCAGTCCAAGTTAAGCAAGTAGCTAAAGCATTACGTGATATTTCTTCACAAATGAGTGAGATAAATCAGCTTAACGTGCAAATTGCTGATGCCACTGAACAGCAAAATTTGGCGGCTGAAGAAATTAACCAAAGCGTTATAGCAATTAGTGATAATGCCGAGCACTCATTAGTCGATGCGCATGAAAACCAAAAAGTCAGTGAAGAGCTGTTGTCGTTAGCACGTTCACTGGATGAGCAAGTAAGGCGCTTTAAATTAAGCTAAATTGCACGTTTTTTATGCAACTGCTAGAGTTGTTATGAGTATTTCATAGTAAATAAGGATGTTTAAATGAAATTTATAACAACTCTTTTAGTCTGCATTGGTATTAGTGCGGCGCTACTATTGACCTATCAGTACAGCGTGAATGATTCCGCTAATCAAATAAGCACTATTAATGAATATATTTATCATGACGATATTCAGCAAATTGCTCAATCACTTCTCAGCCAAGGTAAAACGTCACAAAGCGATAAGCTTGAACAAAGTATTGTTGATGGTTTTGATAAGCTTATTCAGCACCCTGAATATTTTGAAGTGAAACTTGATTTCTATGCCTGTGATATCAGTCAGTGCTTAACACAGGTTAGCGCACCTATTGATACAACATCTGATCAGCTAGAGATATTAAAAGCAGAAGTGCTATTTAGTGTATTGGCAGAGCTGCCTAACAGTGACAGTGTTGCCACCCTAGTTGAGGGTGACAACATAATGTTGATTAGAGTGGTTTCAATACTTGATTAAAGCTGCCACTGGCGTGCAACTAGATCAGATTCTTTGCTATTTAACCAGTCTTGAGGGCGTAAATAGTACTGATACAGCTTAGCCTCTGGGCTGTCTGCAGCTGGTACATAGTTATATTCCCAACGTGCTAGTGGTGGCATCGACATTAAGATAGACTCAGTGCGTCCACCTGTTTGTAAGCCAAATAATGTTCCGCGGTCCCAAACAAGATTAAACTCAACATAACGACCACGACGATACAATTGGAAGTCGCGTTGTTGCTCAGTTATTGGCGTGTCTTTACGGCGCTCAATAATAGGTAGGTAAGCATCTAAATAACCATTTCCTACCGCCTGCATGAAAGCAAAGCTTTGTTCAAAGCCAAGCTCATTTAAATCATCAAAAAATAAGCCACCAACACCACGTGTTTCGTCGCGGTGTTTTAAATAAAAATAATCATCACACCAGTTTTTATATTTGTCGTAAACCTCTGCACCAAATGGCTGGCATAAATCGCTTGCCACCTGATGCCAATGTTGTACATCTTCAAATACAGCGTAAAAAGGCGTTAAATCAAAACCGCCACCAAACCACCAAATTGGCTCTTCGCCTTCTTTTTCGGCAATAAAGAAACGCACGTTGGCATGGCTAGTTGGAATATGTGGGTTATTAGGATGGATCACTAATGACACACCGCATGCATGAAAGCTACGACCAGCGAGCTCTGGACGATGCGCTGTTGCTGATGCTGGCATTGAAGCACCAAACACATGCGAGTAATTCACCCCACCCTGTTCAATGACATTGCCACCTTGGATAACACGAGTACGGCCACCGCCGCCTTCTGCACGTTGCCAATTATCTTCAACAAACTTTGCTTTGCCGTCGGCACTTTCAAGGCCCTGACAAATTGTATCTTGCAAGGCCATTAAATAGGTTTTAACTTGTTCGAGTAGCTCGCTTTGCATGTTTATCCTCTAAATACTTTTCCGGTCGCTGCGTCTTTGATCACACTTGGTTGGCTGTTGCCACCTAACGGCTCATCAACATAAAAATCTACCGTATCAGCAAATTCGCTTTTCGCTTGTGCGATAGTCATTACCGTTTCTTGACCAGTTAAGTTTGCACTTGTTGAAACCAAAGGCTTACCAAATTGCTGACACAAAGCTTTTACCGTCGGATGATCAGTAACACGCACAGCAATAGTATCAAACTGACCTGTTAACCACTTTGGCGTTTCTTTTGCAGCCGGCATCACCCAAGTGATAGCTCCTGGCCATTGTGAAAAGATATCAGCACGTTTATCCATTGGGATTTTGGCATCATCTACATACTTTAATAACTGGCCATAATTGTCAGCAATTAAAATTAAGCCTTTTTCTACAGGGCGTTGTTTGATGGCTAAAAGCTTTTCAACCGCGGCTTGGTTATCAGGATCGCAACCAAGACCAAAAACAGCTTCGGTTGGATAAACAATCACGCCACCTTGCTGCAAAGCATCAATTGCATTGGTTGGTTGTGCAACAGGATCAGACAAAGAAACTCTCCTAAAAAACGAATTACAAGTACATTAAGACTCGACTAACTTATGCATACACGACTTCTGAGGGCATTGTAACACAACACCTGAAGCTGTTTTCTTTTCGGTCATAATTGGCCAATGACAGGCCGGACACTCGGTCGCCACGGGTTTATGATTAAGTGTATATTTACAACGCGGATAGCTATCACAAGAATAAAAGGTTTTGCCAAACTTATTACTACGCGCAACCAGCTGACCTTTTTTGCATTTAGGGCAAGTAGGTAATTTAGGGGCATCGTCAGGCTCTTCATCATGAGCAATATAATGGCATTCTGGGTAACCAGTACAACCGATAAACATGCCATAACGGCCATTTTTAATTACCAATGGTTTGCCACACTCAGGACAGGCACTGTCTTCGAGAACTTTTATTTGTTGGCTATCATGATGTGCTAAAGGACGGATGTAGTCACACTTGGGGTAACTGGCACAGCCTAAAAAAGGGCCTGACTTTGAGTTGCGCATAACCAATTCAGAACCGCATTTAGGGCAAACCTCATACTCTTTTTCGAGTGCATGTTTATCTGCAGAAAAAAGAGAATGGTCGATTTTACTCATAAGATTCCTGTGGGGTTGGCTAATTTTCGCCTAATATACCCAAACTCAACAAAGATACAAGCAAAGTCGAACTAATGTAATACATCCGCTGGTTCGTCAAATATTAAGTCTTCCATTTGCGCGTAAGCTTGCTCTGAGCCCGGCACATTAAATAACACCATAAGGACCACCCACTTTAGATCTTCCAAAGAAATATATGGTTTATCCAAAGCACACAGTCTGTCTATAACCATTTCACGAGTTACGGTGTTAATTACACCAATTTGCTCGATAAACATTAAAAAACCACGACACTCAACACTCAGCATTTGGCATTCACTATCGGTGTAAATACGCATGGCATGTTGTGGCTGGGCATTAAGGTATGGATAGATGTCGCTTTGTTGCAAATCAGCCAGTTGCTCTAACCAATCAAGGGCTTTGTAGATTTCAGGTTTATTGAAGCCAGCACGAACTAACTCATCGGTAAGCTCATTCTCTTCAGTAAAGATTTCAGCTTCACTATGGATATAGTTTTCAAAAAGATACATGAGGATGTCAAACATGTTTATGTCCTCCTAGTCTTATATAACCATCGAGTACTCGTTCGATTTTATCTGCGAGCTCTAAGTCGAGTAACCGAGCTTGTACTTCGTTTACTGGTAATTGGCTTCGCTGTGTTATTTGATCAACACTTGTAACCTCATACCCTATACTTTTGAACACTGGGCAGTCGGGTTCATCTGCAATAGGCTGTTCTATACTATATAGACTGTTTTCACAGAAAAAGCTCACTTCATCAAGAATATCACTAATATTTTCTGTCAATTTAGCGCCTTGCTTAATTAAAAAATGACTTGCTTCTGAAAGTGGACTTTTTATCGAGCCTGGCACTGCAAACACCTCTTTATTCTGCTCAAGCGCATAGCGTACCGTTACCAGTGAGCCACTTTTAATTTGCGCCTCAACAATCAGTACTCCTAATGACAACCCAGAGATAATACGATTTCGGCGCGGAAAGTTCGCTGCATTAGCAGCCGTGCCAGGTAGGAATTCAGAAACCAACAAGCCCCGCTCTGCAACTTGTTTGATAAGTAAGCTATGGCGTCTTGGATAAGCAATATCGATACCCGTGCCAAGTACAGCTATGGTATTGCCTGAGCCCGCTAATGCGCCTTTATGAGCAGCGCCATCAATCCCCATAGCCATACCTGATGTAACTGTCATTCCAACAGAACAAAGTTGATGGGCAAACTCGGCGGCTACTTCAATTCCTGTAGGTGTTGCATTACGGCTACCAACAATAGCTATTTGCGGTGACAGTAATAGTTCCGTGTTACCTAAACAAAACAATAATATAGGAGCGCTGGCTATTTGCTTGAGTAACGGCGGATAGCTGTCATCAAAATAACTAATGACCTTGATTTGCAGCTTAGCTATCTGCGCTTGATAGTGTGCAACTAACTGCCAGTCAGTATTAACTAAGTTATCGGCTTGGCTCTTTGATAAGCCGAGCTGCTGCAGCTCTGAGGTAGTTAATGTAAATAACTCTCCCAGCGGCTGTTTTTGACTTAATGCAAGAAGACTTTTGATCCCAAGCCCTTTACATAAATAAAAGGCAAGCCAATGGGATAGCTTGCCTGAAACCTGTGCCATGCTCCCTCCTTAGAGCGCCCAATTTGTGAGTTAGTTTATAACTGCATAATCTCCAACTCGGATCGGATGCTGATTTTTCACTATCAGTGCATAGCTAACGTTGTCATATACCTTAAACACCATTAGCTCACCGACTTTTTCCTTTGGCATATGCCATACATTACTGTCTTCATCACTTTCAATACCGAAAAGCTCATTTGCATCAGTCATGAACTTCTCTAGGCTGTTAGAATCTTCGCGGTAACGCGGACCATTGCGACCGTCATACACTTCTGGTGATTGACGTTGAATATCAAGTACAAAACCTGGCTTCACTTGGTCAGCACCTAAGTTTAGTACAACAATATCCATGGTACTAAATTCACGCATTTCATTAGCTGCGGCGATAATAGTGCCATCTAAAGCAACTTCTGGGCGCTTCATAGTGAAATAGGCAGGCATCATTTGACCTTCCATTGCTGGCATTAAGAAGTCATTAGGCTTGATCTCTTGTTTTACCAACTCAACCTTGACAGAGGCAGGTACACCGTTTTCCGCATCACCGCTTCTAAATGCTCGAACAATCGCCACAAGCTCCGCTTTGTTCGCCAGTACTTCATTTGTATTTGGATCGACAAGGTCATTACCTTTACGGTATACACCATAAGCCTCGTTTAGTGTTAAATCACCTTTAACGTAAAGAGTGTGACCAATAGTGTTCATTTTGGTATTAACGCTGGCACCTAAAATATACGGCTTTTGTGCAATAATATCGGCGCTAATTGCTTGCTCATAAGTCAAATATGGGCGTAACAACTCCAAAGGCAACGTTGGCACAGCTTGCTTACCCTTTGGTGTAATTCGCCCTTCAGGAGAGAGCTTTTTATAACGCGGATTTTTAACTAAACGTGGATTTCCGTCTTTATCGTAAATTAAACTGAGCGCATCACCCGGGTATATTAAATGCGGATTCGCGATTTGCGGGTTCATCTGCCACAAATCAGGCCATTGCCAAGGCTGGTCAAGATACACACCAGAGATATCCCAAAGCGTGTCACCTTTTTTTACAACGTATTGTTTTGGCGCATCTTTTTTAATTGTTAAGACATCAGCAGCTACCGAAAAAGCACAGCTAAAGGCTAACAAAGCCGCAACTAGTGGGTATCTCATTTGGCTTCCTTGAGTTGTTTTTAGATTATTATCGACCAAAACCTGTTAAAGGTGAACACGAATGGCTAAAATAAGAGCATACAATACCCTAAATGAATCACAAGTGTAAAAGGTAACTATGGCTAGGTTAGAAGTTTTGAGATTTCCGGATGAGCGTTTGCGTACAATCGCGAAAGAAGTACCAGAAGTAAACGATGAAGTTCGTCAAATCGTCAAAGACATGCTTGAAACTATGTATGACGAAAACGGTATCGGCTTAGCAGCAACGCAAGTAGATATCCACCAGCGAATTGTGGTGATCGACGTATCTGAAGAGCGCGACCAACCGTTAGTATTAATCAACCCAGAAATCACTAAGAAAGATGGCTCAACAGTCAGTGAAGAAGGCTGTTTATCAGTCCCTTATTCATACGCAAAAGTTGACCGCGCAGAAACTGTTACTGTTAAAGCGCTTAATGAAAATGGTGAAGAATTCAGCTTAGACGCTGACGAGCTATTAGCGATTTGTATTCAGCATGAGCTTGATCACCTTAAAGGCACTCTTTTTATTGATTATCTATCGCCTTTAAAGCGCCAACGTATCCGTAAAAAGCTTGAAAAAGAAGCTAAGCTGGCTGCTAAATCATAAGTTCATCAATAGGAATATCTGTGACACAACCATTACGCATTATTTTTGCTGGTACGCCGGACTTCGCTGCGCGCCATTTACAAGCACTGATTGACTCAGAGCACGACGTTGTTGGTGTTTATAGCCAACCAGATCGCCCTGCGGGCCGAGGTAAAAAGCTAAAAGCCAGTGAAGTTAAAGAGCTAGCACTTGCCCATGACTTACCTGTATTTCAACCGCAATCACTAAAATCTGATGAAGCGCTTGCAGAACTTACAAGCCTAAACGCAGATATCATGATTGTGGTGGCATACGGCTTATTATTACCAAAAGCTATTTTAGATGCTCCGCGCTTAGGGTGCTTAAATGTGCATGGTTCTATTTTACCTCGCTGGCGTGGTGCAGCGCCTATTCAGCGTGCTATTTGGGCTGGCGACCGTGAAACAGGTGTAACAATAATGCAAATGGATGAAGGCTTAGATACAGGCGACATGCTGCATATCAGCCGCTGTCCGATTGATAGCACAGAAACCAGTAGCTCTTTATACAATAAACTAGCTGCGCTAGGTCCTGATGCACTGATTAGTACTATTAATCGCCTTGCTGCAGGTGAAATCACGCCAGAAAAGCAAGATGACACGCAAGCAAATTACGCGAAAAAGTTATCTAAAGATGAAGCCAATATTGATTGGTCAATGGATGCTGAGCAAATTGAGCGTAATATCCGAGCCTTTAACCCATGGCCTGTTTGCTTTACCGAAATGGCAGGACAAACAGTAAAAATTTGGCAGGCAGAAGTTGTATCGCAAAGTGCGCAAGCAGGTGAAATCATTGCTGCTGATAAGCAAGGTATTTTAGTCGCCTGTGGGCAAGGTGCACTTAAAATCACCCTTCTCCAACCACAAGGTAAAAAACCAATGGCTGTTAGTGACTTTCTAAATGGTCGCAGTGATTGGGTTGAACCTGGCTCAGTATTAGGTCAAAGCAATGAGTAATGTAAGAGCACTTGCTGCTGAAACCCTCTACAACGTAGTCGATAAAGGTGCATCACTTAATCAAGAACTACCTTTTGCAAGCCAAGGATTATCACCTAAAGATAAAGCCCTGCTGCAACAGATTTGTTACGGTGTGCTGCGCTATTTACCTAGCCTAGAAAATTATTGCCAGCAACTTTTAGATCAACCGCTAAAAGGCAAGCGCCGTATTTTCCAATTCTTGTTGTATGTGGGTATTTACCAACTTCAACACATGCGTGTACCGCCTCATGCGGCAATCAGCGAAACGGTTAATGCGCTTCAGCAAATGCGCGCTCTTGGTTTAAAAGGCCTGATTAACGCTATTTTACGCAGTTTCCAACGTGAACAAGCTGAGCTTGAAGAAAAAGCACAGCAAATTCCTGTTTGCAAATTTAACCACCCAGGTTGGTTTATCAAACAAGTAACCGCTGCCTACCCTGATAATTGGCAAGAAATCCTTGAGGCGAATCAGCTTCAAGCTCCTATGTGGTTACGAGTAAATCAAGCGCAATACAGCACCCAAGAATACAGTGAGATGCTTAAAGCGAATGATATTGAGTATACCCTCAATGCTAATTTTCCTGATGGTATTAAGCTAGCAAAACCTTGTGATGTATACGCATTACCAGAGTTTGATACTGGCGCCTGCTCAGTACAAGATGCCGCGGCACAATTAGCTGCGCGTTTCCTAGCACCAGAAAATGATGATGTCATTTTAGATGCATGTGCAGCGCCAGGTGGTAAAACGTGCCATATTCTAGAGCTTGCTGATGCCGACGTATTAGCACTTGATAGCGACAGCGAACGCCTAGAACGCGTTAAACAAAACTTAGTGCGTATTGGCTTAACTGCTGATCTACAATGTGCAGATGCATCACAGCCACATATTTGGTGGGATGAACAGCAATTCGACCGTATTTTGCTTGATGTGCCCTGCTCAGCAACAGGCGTAATCCGTCGCCATCCTGATATAAAATGGCTACGTCGTGCATCTGATATTGAAGACCTCGCTAATTTACAAGGCGATATCCTAAATAGTATCTGGCCTCTACTTAAGCCTGGTGGTACGTTAGTTTATGCAACCTGCTCTGTATTACCGCAAGAGAACCAACAACAAGTTGCTAAGTTCCTTGCCAATAATCAAAGTGCTGAACACATACCTTTGCATGAAAACGACACCCCAACGATACCTGGCCTACAATTACTGCCTGGTGAAAGTGACGGTTTCTACTACGCAAAGCTAGTTAAAAAACACTAATAAGAACAAGCTATGAAAATAATCATACTCGGTGCCGGACAAGTTGGTGGCACATTGGCAGAAAACCTCGTCGGTGAGCAAAATGAGATCACCGTTGTCGATATCGACGGTAACCGTTTGCGAGAGTTACAAGATAAGTATGACTTACAAGGTGTTACTGGCCACAGTGCTCATCCCGATGTATTGCGTCGTGCAGGTGCCGAAGACGCCGATATGATTATTGCCGTAACCAGTTCTGACGAAGTGAACATGGTTGCTTGCCAAGTGGCCTATAGTATTTTTAATACACCAACCAAAATTGCCCGTATTCGCTCAGAGCAATACTTAAAGTATCGTGAGAAGCTATTCCATAACGATGACTTACCTGTTGATCACTACATTGCTCCTGAAGCGTTGGTGACTAAATATATTCGTCGCTTAATCGATTATCCGGGTGCTTTACAAGTATTACAATTCGCTGATGGCATGTTATCGCTGGTTGCGGTGAAAGCGTATTACGGTGGCTTGCTGGTTGGTTATGCACTTTCGGCCTTGAAAGAACATATTCCGAATGTCGAAACCCGTGTAGCGGCTATTTATCGTCAAGGTAAAGCTATAAAGCCGCTTGGCACAACCGTTATTGAAGCTGACGATGAAGTATTCTTTATCGCAGCAACCAAGCACATTCGAGCAGTAATGAATGAACTTCAAAAACTCGAACGTTCATACAAAAAGATCATGATTGCCGGTGGTGGTAATATCGGTGCGGGTCTTGCTCGTTCACTTGAGAAGAACCACAGCGTTAAACTGCTTGAACGCAATAAAGAGCGTGCTGCGCAGCTATCTGAAATGCTTGATAACACCGTGGTGTTTTGTGGCGATGCCTCTGATCAAGAGCTGTTATCTGAAGAACATATTGAACAAGTTGATGTATTCATAGCAGTCACTAACGACGATGAAGCAAACATTATGTCTGCGATGCTGGCAAAGCGTATGGGCGCACAAAAGACCATGGTGCTTATTCAGCGTGGCGCTTATGTTGATTTAGTTCAAGGTGGTGAGATTGATATTGCTATATCGCCCCAACAAGCAACAATCTCGGCGCTATTAACACATGTTCGCCGTGGTGACATTGTTAATGTTTATTCGTTACGTAAAGGTGCAGCAGAAGCAATTGAAGCTGTCGCTCATGGTGATGAGCATACTTCTAAAGTTGTTGGCCGAGCAATTGCTGATATCAAGCTACCAGCAGGAACAACTATTGGTGCTATTGTGCGTAACGATGATGTACTGATTGCCCATGACGATACCGTTATTCAGTCTGGTGACCACGTAATCATGTTTTTGATTGATAAAAAGCATATTACGGTTGTTGAAAAGCTGTTTCAGGTAAGTGCGATCTTCTTGTAAACGAGAGCTTATAAACGAAAAAAGCAGCCATAACGGCTGCTTTACGACTCTTGAAGTGAAAGTACCTAACTTTTCAAAAAGATTCTATTGAATCTGTGCGAACTCTTCTTTCGAAAGCTCGCCATTACCATCGCTATCTAGCTTTGGAAATAACTTTTCAAGCTGCATATTTGCAGACGCTTCTTCTTTACTGATCACGCCATCACCGTCGGTGTCAAAAGTTGCAAAGCTTACACCTTGTGCAAAAGCTGCCGATGATGTTGCTAGTGCTAAAATTGCGATTGTTGTGCTTAACTGTTTCATAATAATTACCTTAAAATTTGAAAAGAGTGAAATCCGTTTCTGAGATCCTTGTTTAGTGGAAACTGGTTTATTACGAGTTAATTACGTTACTCTGCTTCTGAAAATTCTGCTTCAGTAAGAACACCGTCACCATTCACGTCTAAGGTTTTAAACTGCGACATAATTTTTGCATCAACGGCCGCTTCACTTTTACTGATCACGCCGTTACCGTCTACGTCTAAGGTGTCAAAGTCAGTTGCTGCAAAAGCCGCTGAAGAAGATGCAAGTGCGATTAAAGCTAATGTTTTGTTTACTGTTTTCATAATGATATTCCTTCAATATTAAGAGTGTTAGCTGATCGCACTTCCAGTGTTGTCCTCTTTCATGGATTCCCTTATCCACTTAGGCTGTCTTTGGCAGCTCAGAACTAATCAGCTAGATAAACTGGTTTTGCTTAATCACATTAAGCTTTAGAAAATTCTTGTTTCGATAACTCACCGTTACCGTCAGTGTCTAATTCACTGAATTTGCTCATTAGCTCTGCATCAACAGACGCTTCGCTTTGGCTGATAACACCGTTGCCGTCAACATCTAGGGTATCGAAATCACTCATTGCAAATGCTGCTGATGAAGATACAAGTGCCATAAGTGCTAATGTTTTATTTACTGTGTTCATAATGTCATTCCTTCAAAGTGTGTAGTCTTGAGTTAGGAAGTCCTTTTCAATGTGTCCTTACAATGAAATTAAGCTTTAGAGTACTCTTGTTTAGACAGCTCACCATTGCCGTCTGTATCAAGCTCTTTAAATTGGCTCATTAACGTTTCGCTTACTGATGCTTCGCTTTTGCTGATAGCGCCATCGCCATTCACATCGAGTGTGTCAAAATCAGCGGCAAACGCTGCTGATGAGGTTGCAAGAGCTACAAGTGCTAAAGTTTTGTGTAACGTTTTCATAATCACTATTCCTTCAATGTTGTCTCAACTGTGATAGAGGAAATTTTCCTGAATCAGTTTTTCTCTGTGTTCGCTTAGACTATTTCAACTTCGATGCCAAAGTTAAAAAGAATAATAAAATCAGTGTCTTGAATTGAAATTTCGAGAATTTATGATGAATAGAGCGATTTATTTGTTGCTGTTTTGCAACAGGCTCAGTGATTGGTTTTACGCTCCCTTTAAAATCAATAAGTTATAAAGATTAAAATGGAGACAATAACGATTAACTCGGATTAGAAAACAAAAAAATGAGGTGTTCGAAAATAAACTCTATCTGAACAACGAAATTTAAAGAAAAAAATCGAAATTAATTTAACTCATAACACATTGATTTTATTGATTGTTTGAATTTATTTATAAATTAATTTTGATATTTATAGGGTTAAATCGGGGAAAATAGCCATTTTGTTGCAAAATGGCGAATTGGTAGCCGGAATTAGCTGTCTAATACCGAAAGGTCAATTAAGTGCTCTTTCATAAACGCTTTCATCTCATCTTCACTTGTATCAAGCTGCACACCCAGCATAAAACCACCCGCTCTTTTGCGAACGCTACATACTGTGCCACTAAACTCTCGTTTACTGAGTGTGATTTGACAGCTTTGTCCTTTAAAAGCGGTTAAGTCGTTACTGCTATTAATATCAAACTGCACGCCCGTAAGTGAAATATCTTTAATAAGTCCCGCCAGTGTTTGCTCTGCAATCACTAAGTTTGCAGGGAATAACGTAGGAATACGCGCTTCACTACGCAAGCTATAAAGCTGTACTTGCTGAGGAAAGTCGAGAAAAATTAAGCGATGTGGATGCGATGCCAAGGCGTTTATTTGCTGACGAAAAGCAATCACTTGCCCACCTCCCGCTTCAAGTACGGCGCGTATAACGACCATTACACCGTCTTTAATGACATCACTACTATTCGCTAAACGCTTTGCTGATGGATAGTTAAGAATGATGTACTGATCATTCATCAAACCAATAAATTCTGTTTTTACCCGTTTACTGTCGGTTGGTGTGGTAATTTCAACATCCACCAAGCTACCTGCAGGGATACAGGTTAGTTTCTCAAGATTGCGTTGTTTTTGAGTTTTTGGCACAGTAATGCCTCCACTTCTTGATAATCACCTTGCTTTGGTTAGCCTCGCCAGAAGGTAGGCGTAAACAGTACTAGTAGGGTGAATATTTCTAAACGACCAAATACCATTGCAATAGTAAGTAGCCATTTTGCCGTATCTGAAATCGCCCCGTAATGAGCAGCGACTTCACCTAAACCTGGGCCTAAGTTATTTAAGCAAGCAGCTGTAGCAGAGAATGCACTGATGTTATCCATACCAGTGCCCATCAGCGCCAACATGATAATGACAAACACCAAAGCATACGCAGAGAAGAACCCCCAAACCGCTTCGACAACTTTATCTGGCAGTGCCTTTCGGCCTAATTTAATTGAGTAGATAGCACGAGGATGCACAAGGCGGTTAAGTTCTCGAATGCCTTGCAAGTATAACAAGAACACGCGAACTACTTTCATACCGCCACCGGTAGAACCTGCACAGCCGCCAATAAAGCTTGAAAAGATAAGTAAAATTGGTAAGAACAGTGGCCATGCCGAAAAGTTATCGGTCGCAAAGCCTGCTGTTGTACTCATTGACACAGCTTGAAACATGGCTTGATCAAGAGTCTCATCACCATCCGCATAAATATTATTTGATGACAACACAGTAAAGCAGACAATTACCAATGCTAATTGAATCAATAAAAACACTTTAAATTCAGGGTCTCGTAAATAGGCCCGAATGCTGCGTGACGATACCGCCGCATAGTGAAGCGAGAAGTTAATTGCCGCAATAAGCAAAAACACCACACAAATAAAATTAATTACAGGGCTATCGAACTGCCCCATTGATGCGTCATAAGTAGAAAATCCACCAATCGCGATAGTAGAGAAGGCATGACAAATTGCATCAAACCAATCCATTCCTGCAGCCCAATATGCCAGCGTACAAGCAATGGTAAGCGACACATAGATATACCAAAGATGCTTTGCGGTATCAGCAATACGCGGCGTCATTTTCGAGTCTTTAACCGGACCCGGTGTTTCTGCACGGTATAGCTGCATGCCACCGACGCCTAGCATAGGCAGGACCGCCACCGCGAGTACGATGATCCCCATACCACCTAACCATTGTAATTGTTGGCGGTAAAATAGGACTGATTTAGGTAGGTATTCAATGCCTGTAAGTACGGTGGCCCCTGTGGTTGTTAGCCCTGAGAAAGCTTCAAATACAGAGTCCGCTAGCGAAAGATTAGGTTCTTGTAAGAACACTAAAGGTACCGCTGCGAAGGTGCCTAGTACCAACCAGAACAATACGACAATCAGGAAGCCTTCACGAGCTTTTAAATCACCATGCTCATGGCGGTTTGGATAATAAGCCGCTAAACCAATCACTACACTAAAAATGAAAGCGAGAACAAATGGCACACCACCACCGTCTTTGTAGATCAAAGACACGAGTGCCGGTGGCACCATAGTGATACTAAATAACGCCACCAGCTGGCCGAGAATTTTTATTATGGTACGAAATTGCATCTAGGCGTATCGCTTTCTTATTAATTGTTTAGCTAATACAGTTTATTGTCTTACAGCCTTAATTGTAAGTAAACGCAATGTATTATTTTTAGATTTCAAACTTTTCTGACTTTTAGGCTAACTGCACCGTGAGTCAGTTCATGAATATCATCAACCGCTTGCTCCGCCTGACGACTATCGATTTCGATTTGCCAAGTGATGTTTTCTGCAAACTGTTTTTCGATATGAAGCACCTGGTACTGATTTTTTAATAGCTGCTCTATAGCCCCTTGTACGCTGTAATCACTTTGGCCTATCAGCTCAACACTAGGTACTTTGGTAATAGTTTTAAGCTCACGCATCGCATTATTTAAACTACCACCGTAGGCGCGCACAAGCCCACCAGTACCGAGCTTAATGCCACCGAAATAACGGGTTACAACCGCTGTAATTTCACCAATACCAGATCCAGTTAGTACATTTAGCATTGGCTTGCCGGCAGTGCCATTAGGCTCCCCATCATCCGAAAAGCCATATACATGGCTACCACCGGGGTTACCTGCAACATGCGCCCAGCAATTATGACGAGCATCGCTGTATTTATCTTGAATCTCTTTGATAAAGGCTTTTGCTGCCGCAAGATCTGGGGTGTGGGCAATATGCACAATAAAGGTGCTTTTTTTGATTTCTTCTTGGTAAAAAACCGGCTCAGCCGGATATTGGTATTCAGACATAATTGCTTATCTAAAAAAATGGGGCCTAATGGCCCCGATATTCACTAACCTTAATCGTTAATCTAAGTGTAGATCACGGGTCATGTTTTCTAGGCTATCTTCATGAACGATGATGTTATCTTCAATACGGATACCGCCGAATGGCTTAAGCGCTTCAACTTTTTCCCAGTTAATGAACTGCTTGTTGTCTGTTTGCGCAAGGTCACCTAATAATGAGTCGATAAAGTATAAACCAGGTTCAATAGTAAATACTTGGTTCTTTTCAATTAATCGAGTACAACGAAGGAATGGATGACCTTCTGGCGGAGCTTGGTGTGCACCAGTATCATCAGCCATAAAGCCACCCATATCGTGTACTTGTAAGCCAAGGTGATGACCAAGACCATGCGGGAAGAAAGTAGAAGTAATACCACGTTCAACAATTTCAGCTGCTGGTAATTTCACAATATTAAAGTCGCTTAGCACTTGCGCTACACGCTGGTGGCAATCTAAATGCAATTCACCATATAACAAGCCAGGCTTTAATGCTTTACCTAAAGCGATTTGATGCTCTGTCATTACTTTAATTAAATCGCTAAATTCACCCGACTTTTTAAAGTCATAAGTACGCGTGATATCAGCCGCATAGCCATTAAAGTTCGCACCAGCATCAATAAGAAAAGAATGATGTGAATGCGGCGCTTTAGGCTCAAAATGCGTGTAGTGTAAAATTGCACAGTTTTCATTTAGCGCAACGATATTACCGTAAGGCATTTCGTTTTCACTCTGACGCGTTGCCATGAGGTAAGCTTGCTGAATATCAAACTCTGAACCACCAGCAAAAAAAGTATCACGTGCAGCTTTGTGGCCATCTACCGCGATTCGGTTAGCTTGACGTAAACACTCAAGCTCGTACTGGGTTTTATAAGCGCGATGAAAGTGTAGGTAATTCATTACTGGCTCTGGGTTCATAATGCTAAAGCCCAGCGCTTGTGCTACTTCTAGGTATTCACCGATATAGGCAAATTTTTCTTTATCATAAGGAAGCAGCTTTTCGACCTGATCTGGCTGTACTAATAATTCAATATCAAAATACTCAGCCCAAAAATCACGCGGTTCGTCAGGCACTTTATGCCAAAAGTCCACAGGACGATAAAAAATCAGTTTTGGCTTAGATGCACCATCAACCACAATCCAGCAATGTGGGTTGTCGATTACTGGTAACCAAGCTTTAAATTGCGGATTCACCTTAAACGGATAATACATGTCATCTAAAAACTGACGTTTAGCCTGACCTGAGTGAATTACTAACCCTTCTAAACCTTCACGCTCTGTGATTGTACGAGTGCGTTGTTGCAAGGTTGCAATATGTTCGGCGTATAACACCGCTAATTTATCCATAGTAAACCCATCTTTAGTAAATTTAACTTGTTAGCAGTCTAACATAGCCAGCACTATCCCCCAACTGAGGGAGGATAGTGTGACACATCTTGTTTAACCACCCATCGACATATCTAGGATCGGTGCCAATACATTGCCGTCACGACCTAATCGAGTGTGATAAACCTGTCTGTAGGCAAACACATTCTTAACGTAGTTTCGTGTTTCGGTATAAGGAATTAACTCTATCCACAGTTCAGCTGGCATTGCTTGCTCTGGGATCCAGCGTTTAATGCGATGATAACCTGCATTGTAAGAAGCCGTAGCAAGAATTTCATTGCCATGATTTTTCTTTTTCAAATACTGCAAATATTCACTACCTAGACGTATATTAGTACGAGGCTGATATAACTGTCTGCGTGACACTGTACTCTTATTCATATACTTAGCAGTACTTGGTAACAACTGCATCAAACCATGAGCATTGGCATGAGAGCGAGCATCTGGCGCAAAAGAGCTTTCTCGACGCGAGATAGCAATACTCCAAGCAACATCGATATGGCTGCGGTTGCTATAAGTGGCAAACACATCTTTAAACGCAAATGGGAAACGTAAATCGACATAATCCCACTCTTTTATTTGCGCCAAGGTATAAATAGTGCTGTCGTACCAATCTAGCTCAGCAGCAAGTAAAGACGCAGCAAGCTTTTCTTCTTTAGTAGATGTATCCGTTAAATAATTCCATTCACGACGCGCAGATGTATAACGCTCAAGCTCATACAAGGCGCGAGCTCGCTTAAAACCAGGGGCATTTGCCACTTCAAGCTTAAGCTTATTACTAATATTGATATCTTTGTTATTTAAACTAACCGGAATACCCAAGCGTGCAGATGCTAAAAAGCCGTAATAATCACGCTCTTTAGCCACCGTTTGCCAAATTTCACGAGCTCGCTCGACGTCACCACGTTGATTTAAGCTATATGCCAACCAATATTGTTGACCCAAACTCAGGTTTTCTTTACCCGTGAAAAACGCCACAATGCCAGACCAATCTTGTCTCTCTAGCATGTTCCCTAGCTGCCATTGCATTAGTTTACGAGTTTGGCGCTCTTTAGGTACTTTGTTTAACCAAAAGCGTGCTTGTTGATGACCGCTCGAGGCAAGCGAAAGCGCAAAGCTGTAGTAAACATCGGCTTTTTGCTCGTCGGTGTAATCGAACATAGCTTCGAGCTTTTCCCAAGCTCGTAATGCCAAATCTTTATCTCGCCATACTAAGCGCTTAACCCCATAGAGTGCAATTTGTCCTTCTTTAGTCGACTTTTTCTTGTAGCGATAAAGACCCGCAGCAGCACTTGGGTCTCTTCGTACCTTTAAATATAAATCAGCTAAATATTGATCAGCCCGAGGCAATAATGTTTTTAAGTAAGGAATTAAGCTTGATGAGCCCCCTTCAGCAGCCAGACTAATACGCTGCCAAACTCGCTCTTGGGTTTGGTAACCCTTTTTCTTCCACAACGAGAATAATCCATCACACTCTTTTGGCTGTGACTCCCCAACAACCCATAAATCAGTAACTTGGTTCATTATGGCTTTTTCAGGTGCCCCCAAGTCCAATTGAAAGCTTAAGTAAGGGCACGTTAATTCGTTATTGCTCGTTTCGCGATAATTTCGAATATATGCAGCTTTCTTGTTGTACTTTTTTAAGTAATTAAGCCATGCCTTTCGTACAGGCCATTCTAGTGGCGTGTTTTGATAAATATTAAGATAGTTCTCTATTTCCGTTTGGTGTTTAAGGCTTGGGTTGCGTTGCCAATATGCCTTTTCGACATAAGGTTTCAACGGATGATCAAGTCCATTTGCTGCCTCTTTCATGTCTTGATAATCACCGTAACGCGCCTTTTTTTCTGCTTTTAAAAAAGCGTCATGTTTATCGTTGGCTTCAGCTGCAAAAAAAGGAAAAAGTAATGCGGCAGCTGTCCAACCAAGGAGTTGTTTTTTCATGATGACCTTTAACAAAAATTAAAGAATTAATAACAAAAAACTTCTGCTACACCTTAGCACCAAACCAGCTATATTTTAACCAATCGCGATAAAGCGCAGTAAATTTTTCGTTGCATTTTCATTTTAAAGCAAGCACACTGATTGAAATGCAAACTCATCGTACCAGTCTTAGTTAATAAACTAGGGAGAATAATAATGTTATATAAAAGCGATTCATTTGAAGTTGCTTTCATCAAGGACAACATCGCCGAGTTTAAGTTCTGTGCAGACGGCTCAGTAAATAAACTTTCGCAGCAAACCTTGCAAGATTGCGCTTTAGCATTAAAAGAATTGGCAACAAACTCAGATATCAAAGGCATGGTGTTCACCAGCGATAAAGATCATTTCATTATCGGTGCCGATATTTTCGAATTTTTACCTACTTTCACTAAACCTCAAGAAGAACTAGTTGCATGGATCAAAAATGCAACTGATGTTTTTGACGCAATTGAAGATTTACCTTTCCCAACCCTAAGTGCGGTAAACGGCATGGCGCTTGGTGGTGGATGTGAGTGGGCACTTGCTACCGATTATCGCGTTGCTAGCTCTAACGCTAAAATTGGCCTACCAGAAGTTAAATTAGGCATTATGCCTGGTTTTGGTGGCACAGTTCGCCTGCCACGCCTTATTGGCGCTGATAATGCGATGACATGGATCACTACAGGTAAAGAAAACCGTGCTGCGGATGCCCTAAAAGTAGGTGCGTTTGACGCGGTAGTTAGTGCTGACAAACTTTTAGAGTCAAGTATTGCAACACTTGAGCAAGCAATTGCTGGCAAGCTAGATTGGCAAGCAAAACGACAAGTAAAATTACAGCCACTGAAAATGAACCGTGTTGAGCAAGGTATGAGCTTTGCTATGGCAGAAGGTATGGTAATGGGTCAGACAAAAGGTCATTACCCAGCACCTGTTATGGCTGTAAAAACAATCAAAGCTGCTGCAAACTGTGAACGCGCTGAAGCAATGGCTATTGAAAACGCTAACTTTGCTAAACTTGCAGCAACAAGCGAAGCTGCCGCGCAAACCGGTATTTTCTTAGCTGACCAATACATTAAAGGTAAAGCGAAGAAGCAAGCTAAACACAGTGGGCTTGAGATCAAACAAGCAGCTGTATTAGGTGCAGGTATTATGGGTGGCGGTATTGCTTACCAGTCTGCTTATAAAGGCACACCTATTATCATGAAAGACATCAACCAAGATGCACTTGATTTAGGTATGGGCGAAGCATCTAAGCTACTAGGTAAGAAAGTACAACGTGGCCATATGGCGATGGATAAGATGGTTGCCACCTTAGGCAAGATCAAACCAACGTTAAATGATGCAGACCTACAAAGTGCTGATATCGTTGTTGAAGCCGTGGTTGAAAACCCTAAAGTGAAGCAAGCTGTTCTTGCGGGTCTTGAAAAAGACTTACCAGCAGGCACTATCCTAACTTCAAATACGTCAACTATTCGTATTGACGAGTTAGCATCTGCACTTGAAAAACCAGAAAACTTCTGTGGTATGCACTTCTTTAACCCTGTGCCGAAAATGCCATTAGTAGAAATCATCCGTGGTGAAAAAACTTCAGAAGCAACAATTAATGCAGTTGTTGATTACGCATTAAAACTTGGTAAATCACCTATCGTTGTAAACGACTGCCCTGGTTTCTTTGTTAACCGCGTACTATTCCCTTACTTTGCAGGTTTCAGCAAACTTGTTGTTGAAGGTGCTGACTTTACTAAAGTTGATAAAGTAATGGAAAATGTATTTGGTTGGCCAATGGGTCCTGCATATCTACTTGATGTTGTAGGTATCGATACAGCTTACCACTGTACTGGTGTAATGGCTGACGGCTTCCCTGAGCGTATGGCTCGCCAAGATAAAGATCCTGTTACTGTATTTGCAAACGAAAAACGCTTTGGTCAGAAAAATGGTGCTGGTTTCTACCAATACGCGCCGGACCGTCGTGGTCGCCTGAAAAAAGCAAAAGATGCAACAGCAACTGAGCTACTAAGTGCTATCACTGATGCTCCTAAAGATTTCGACAAACAAGAAATCATTGACCGTTGTATGATTCCTATGATCAACGAAGTACTACTTTGTTTACAAGAAGGTATCGTAGCGTCACCACAAGAAGCTGACATGGCGCTAATTTACGGCATTGGTTTCCCTCCATTTAGAGGCGGTGCATTCCGTTACTTAGATCAAACTGGTTTAGCGAACTTTGTTGCAACAGCAGACAAGTACGCTCACTTAGGTGCGATTTACCAAGTATCAGATGAAACTCGCAAGTGGGCCGAAGAAGGCCGTGTATTCTATAAGGTGGAAGGATAATAAACATGAATAATCCAGTAATCGTAGATTGTATCCGCACACCAATGGGTCGTTCAAAGAACGGCGTATTCAAAAACAAGCGTGCGGAAGATTTAAGTGCTCACTTAATGAAAGGTTTGTTAGACCGTAACCCAGCCGTTGATCCAGCATCAATTGATGATATTTACTGGGGCTGTGTTCAACAAACGTTAGAGCAAGGTTTCAACATTGCCCGAAATGCGGCATTACTAGCCGGTATCCCTCACTCTGTACCAGCGGTAACGGTTAACCGTTTATGTGGTTCATCAATGCAAGCATTACATGATGCAGCACGCGCTATTATGACTGGCGCTGGCGATACCTACATCATTGGTGGTGTTGAACACATGGGTCACGTACCTATGACTCATGGTAATGATTTTCACCCAGGTTTATCAACGTCTGTAGCACAAGCTGCTGGCGTAATGGGTTTAACTGCTGAATACCTTGCAACGCTTCACGGCATTAGCCGTCAGCAGCAAGACGAATTTGCTTACCGTTCACACCAACGTGCACACGCTGCAACAGTTGAAGGTCGTTTCCGCCGTGAAATCCTAGCAATGGAAGGTCACGATGCAGATGGTTCTTTAATCTTAGTTGAAGACGATGAAGTAATTCGTCCTGAGACGACTGTTGAAGGCTTATCGCAACTACGCCCTGTATTCAATCCAGCATCAGGTAGCGTAACTGCAGGTACTTCATCTGCACTTTCTGACGGCGCGTCAGCAATGCTTGTAATGAGCGAAGAGAAAGCAAAAGAACTTGGTTTACCAATTCGTGCGCGTATTAAATCAATGGCTGTTGCAGGTTGCGATCCATCAATTATGGGTTATGGTCCTGTTCCGGCATCGCAAAAAGCACTTCAACAAGCAGGTATCACAATTGACGATATCGATGTTGCAGAGCTGAACGAAGCATTCGCAGCACAATCTCTACCAGTATTAAAAGACCTAGGTCTGATGGATGTGGTAGATGAAAAAGTTAACCTAAATGGTGGTGCAATTGCACTTGGTCACCCACTAGGTTGTTCTGGTTCACGTATTAGCACAACGCTTGTTCACCTAATGGAAGACAAGAACGCTAAATACGGTCTAGCAACTATGTGTATTGGTTTAGGTCAAGGTATTGCAACTGTATTTGAGCGCGTAGAGTAACGAGCTCACACCAAACATCTTGGTGATAAAAAGGCGCACTGATTTGCTCAGTGCGCCTTTTTTATTTGCTTTGCTTTAGGTTATTGAAACAGGCGGCAATAGAAAGTTAAAATAGCCGCTTATTAATTGTCTCTTTCATTCAAAAGGTCAGCCATGAGTTTTGATAATCCCGATCACCAATTAGATGCACTTGGCCTTCGTTGTCCAGAACCTGTCATGATGGTGCGTGGCGCAGTGCGTAAAATGAAAGATGGTGAAACATTGCTTATCATCGCCGATGACCCATCAACTACCCGTGATATTCCAAGCTTTTGTACTTTTATGGATCATACTCTAGTGGCTAAAGATGTAGAGCAAGCACCGTATCGATACTTGGTGAAGAAAGGGCTATAACGAGTTACGTTAAACTATTAAAATTAAGAGTGAGCATTAAATCAATATCATATGCTCACTCAATCGGCTTCAAACTGACAGCTGAAAGCTTAGAGCTTTACTTTCGGGTTACCGTCACTTTTGGTTGATTACTGTTACGATAATCAAAACTCACTACATACATACCTTTTGCAGCGGGTTTAAAGCTGAAATAATTGTAGATAGTATTACAGTCGGCATTGGCAGCTTGGCCTAAAACCAATGATTGCCCTGCAGGGTCCATATCACTGTAACCGCAGTTATAGCCTTCGCTAAAATCAGCATCCGCTATTTTGAATTCATAAACCTTACCAGGTGTTGAAAACTTAACTTCGGTTTGGAATATACCTGGTGCAACTTGCTCTAATTGATACTGAGGTTCGGCATCCCACAAGGTAAAGTCACCACGTAAATACATAGTACGGTCAAGGTCTTTGCTTGGCAGAATATCATCGATGCTTGGCATTTGCATTTGGCTAGAACAGGCTGTTAATAAGCCTGCTAATGCTAAAGTAATTACACGTTTCATTACTATTCCTTATGCTACAAAAAAGCCAGCACTGAGCTGGCTTTTATTAATTGGCTACTGCTTACTTCTGAAGTACAGAGATATCAGCAATATCTAAAAACAGGCGGCTTAGTTGGCTTAACAATGCTAAACGGTTTTGTTTAACTGCTTCGTCATCGGCCATTACCATGACATTATCGAAGAAATTATCAACACTCTCACGGATACCCGCAAGTTGTGACAATGCTTCTTGGTAATCACCATTTGCATATAGAGGTGCAAGCTCAGTTGCAAACTTCGCAACATGCGACGCTAATACTTTTTCTGCATCATCGCTTAATAGGCTCTCATTTACATCACCTTGTGTTGTGATGTCATTCTTAGCCAGAATATTGCTTACGCGTTTATTTGCTGCTGCAAGCGCTTCTGCAGCCTCTAATGTACGGAAGTGACTTACCGCTTTAACACGACGGTCAAAATCAACTGGTTTAGTTGGACGACGAGCTAGCACAGCTTGGATCACATCAACTTCGATACCTTCATCTTGGTACCATGCGCGGAAACGACCTAGCATAAACTCAAACACATCTGTTGATACGTTTAGGTTTGTTAGCTTCTCGCCGAATAGCGTTTGTGACTTAGCAACTAGATCTAAGATATCTAGCGGTAATGATTTTTCAACCATAATGCGTAATGCACCAATCGCTGCACGGCGAAGTGCAAATGGGTCTTTGTCGCCTTTTGGCGCTTGACCAATACCAAAAATACCCACCAGCGTATCAAACTTATCAGCAATTGCTACTGCACAGCTGATCACATTGGTTGGTAAATTATCACCCGCGAAGCGAGGCATATATTGTTCATTTTGCGCTAGTGCAACTTCTTCGGCTTCACCGTCGTGACGAGCATAATGCATACCCATTACACCTTGTACGTCGGTAAACTCCATCACCATTTCGGTCATTAAGTCTGTTTTACTTAATAAACCTGCACGCTTAGCCAGCTCGGCATCGGCACCTAATTGCTCCGCAATGTAACCTGCAAGTTCACTGATACGCTCAGATTTGTCTTTTAACGTACCCAATTGCTTTTGGAATAAAACAGTATCAAGCGATTCTAAACGGCTCTCTAGCGTTTTCTTCTTATCAGTTTCATAGAAGAATTGCGCATCAGCTAAACGTGGACGAACCACCTTTTCGTTACCAGCAATTACCACGCTTGGATCTTTACTTTCGATATTAGAAACAAATAGGAACTTGTTAAGTAAGTTGCCGTCTTGGTCTAATAACGGGAAGTATTTTTGGTCGTCCTTCATAGTATAGATAAGCGCTTCTGAAGGGACATCTAAGAAGGCTTCTTCAAATGTTGCTGTTAATGTTACTGGCCACTCAACAAGAGATGTTACTTCTTCCAGTAAGTCTTCATCCATCGCTACTTTTGCATTTACAGCTGTTGCTGCAGCTTCAATCTGTTCACGAATTTGTGCTTTACGTGTTTCGAAGTCAGCGACAACATAAGCAGATTTAAGAACATCAAACACGTCATCTGCGTGGTTAATTGTTACTTTTTCTGGATGATGGAAACGGTGACCTTGTAATTGGTTGCCAACTTGCTTACCAAGGATTTCACCTTCGATTAGCGTGCTACCAAATAAAATAGTCGCAGTGTGCACTGGGCGGATAAATTGTGTTTTATTTGCACCCCAACGCATTGGTTTAGGGATAGGTAATTTAGCAAGCGCTTTGTTTACAGCATCGCTCATAAGCGAGGTAGTTGCTTGACCTTCAACCTGTGCTTTGTGTAATAACCAAGCACCTTTATCTGTTTCTAGCGTTTGTGCGTCGCTTACATCGATGCCACAACCACGAGCCCAACCCATTGCGGCTTTAGTTGGGTTGCCATCTGCGTCAAAAGCCGCTGCTACTGCAGGGCCGCGTTTTTCTACAACCTTATCACTTTGTTTAGCTTCAAGTGCAGTAACACGTAAACCTAAACGACGTGGTGATGCGTACCAATTAACGCCTTGATGAGCTAATTCTAAGCTTGCAAGCTCAGCTGCTAAGTTCTCAGCAAACGACTCAGCAAGTTTACGAAGTGCTTTCGGTGGCAACTCTTCAGTGCCAATTTCTACTAATAAATTTTCTGCTGACATGCTAATTCTTAATCCTTACAAAGCGGGAAACCAAGAGCTTCACGGGCATCATAGTAACTTTGCGCACATGCTTTAGATAAAGCACGAACACGTAAGATATAACGTTGACGTTCTGTTACTGAGATAGCGTGACGAGCGTCTAATAAGTTAAACGCATGTGATGCTTTCATTACTTGCTCATAAGCTGGTAATGGTAAGCCTGCTTCAATTAGCTTTTCGCTTTCTTTTTCACAGTGATCAAACTGTGCAAATAAGAACTCAACATCCGCTTGTTCGAAGTTATAAGCCGATTGCTCTACTTCATTTTGATGGAATACATCACCGTATGTGACACGACCCATAGGACCATCTGCCCATACAAGATCATAGATGCTATCTACGCCCTGAATGTACATTGCTAAACGCTCAAGACCATACGTGATCTCACCTGTTACTGGTGAGCACTCTAGGCCACCTACTTGTTGGAAGTAAGTGAACTGCGTCACTTCCATGCCGTTCAACCAGATTTCCCAACCTAGACCCCAAGCACCTAATGTAGGCGACTCCCAGTTGTCTTCTACGAAGCGAACTTCGTCAGTTAGCGTATCGATACCTACCGCAGCTAAAGAGCCTAAATAGAGCTCTTGGATGTTCTCTGGTGATGGTTTTAATACTACTTGGAATTGGTAGTAATGTTGTAAGCGGTTTGGGTTTTCACCATAACGACCATCAGTTGGACGACGGCATGGTTGAACATACGCGCTCGACATTGGCTCTGGACCAATCGACTTTAAGAAAGTTAACGGATGAAATGTCCCTGCTCCCACTTCCATATCGAGTGGTTGAGCAATCACACAGCCTTGCTGTGCCCAATAGTCCTGTAAAGCCAGGATCAAACCTTGGAAGGTTTTAACGTCATATTTTTGCATATTTGGCTTATAGTATCTGGTGCGTTTAGTCTGAAAATTGCTCTCAGTATACCTTGTGTGCAGTAAGGTTTTAAGCAGTTTGTGCTTTTTCAGCAATAAAAAAAGGAGCCAGTTGGCTCCTTTTTAAATCTCAATTCTAACTTTACACGTCTAAGTTAACTACACGTAGTGCATTCGTTTCAATGAAGTCACGACGAGGTTCAACTTGGTCACCCATTAATGTCGCGAACAATTGGTCAGCTGCAACCGCATCTTCAATTGTTACTTTCAACATACGACGTGCGCCTGGGTCCATGGTGGTTTCCCAAAGTTGATCTGGGTTCATCTCACCTAGTCCTTTATAGCGTTGGATATAAAGGCCACGTTTCGATTCACTAATTAACCACTCTAATGCATCAACAAAGTTATCAACAGCATGAGTTTTCTCACCACGTTGAATATATGCGCCTTCTTCAAGTAAGTTAGCAATGTTAACACCTGTCGCTGCAATGCGTTTGTAGTCACGAGATGTAATGAAGTCGAAGTTCAATACATGCGCTTTGTCCACACCATGTTGGCGAATATTCACAACAGGATAATACATGTTGCGTTCTGTATCGTGCTCAGTGCTCGCGTGGAAAATAGTTGCATCTTCATCGCGTGCAATTAAGTCTTCAACAAGCGTGTTAGTCCACTCTTTTACTTTTGCTTCATTTGCTAAATCAGCTTCTGTAATTTCGCTTTGATAGATTAAACGTTCCATAACCGAATTTGGATATTTACGTTTTAAACGTTCAATTACTTTTACTGTATTTTGATAATCGTGAACAATTCTTTCTAATTCTTCACCTTCAAGTGCAGTTGCACCTTCACTCGTATACAGTGCAGCATTGTTCAATGCTAATGACGTTAGGTAATCAACAAGCGCTGGGTCATCTTTAATGTAGCGTTCTTGCTTACCTTTTTTCACTTTATAAAGTGGTGGTTGCGCAATATAGATAAAGCCTTTTTCTACAATCTCTGGCATTTGACGGTAGAAGAAAGTCAGTAGCAAGGTACGAATGTGAGAACCATCCACGTCCGCATCGGTCATAATGATGATACGATGATAACGAAGCTTTTCTGGGTCATATTCATCACGACCAATACCACAACCTAATGCTGTGATTAATGTCGCTACTTCTTGCGAAGAAAGCATCTTATCAAAGCGTGCTTTTTCAACGTTAAGAATCTTACCTTTAAGTGGCAAGATAGCTTGATTTTTGCGGTTACGACCCTGCTTAGCTGAACCACCTGCAGAGTCACCCTCCACTATGTATAGTTCTGAAAGTGCTGGATCTTTTTCTTGGCAATCAGCCAATTTACCTGGTAAACCGGCTAAATCCATTGCGCCTTTACGACGTGTCATTTCACGCGCTTTACGAGCTGCTTCACGTGCACGTGCTGCATCAATGATTTTGCCAACAACAGTTTTAGCATCAACAGGATTTTCTAATAAGAACTCTGTTAGTTTTTCTGCCATTGCTTGCTCTACAGCAGATTTCACTTCACTTGATACTAGTTTATCTTTAGTTTGTGATGAGAACTTAGGATCAGGTACTTTAACACTTACAACTGCAGTTAAGCCTTCACGAGCGTCATCACCCGTTGCATTGCTTGTTGTTTTCGCTTTTTTGTTAAAGCCTTCTTTTTCCATGTAGTTATTTAGCGTACGCGTTAATGCGGCTCTAAAGCCAGCTAAGTGCGTACCACCATCACGTTGTGGAATGTTGTTTGTAAAACAATAAATGCTTTCTTGGAAACCATCGTTCCACTGCATTGATACTTCTACACTAATACCGTCTTCTTCACGCTCATGAGTAAAGTGGAAAACACTTTTATGTACAGGTGTTTTGTTACGGTTTAGATATTCTACGAATGCCTGAATACCACCTTCATATTTAAAGTGGTCATTTTTAGCTTCTTCACGCTCATCGGTAAGAATGATACTTACACCAGAGTTTAAGAACGAAAGCTCACGTAAACGCTTTGCTAAAATATCGTAGTGGAAGTTTAAGTCAGTGAATGTTTCACCGCTTGGCCAAAAACGTAATTCAGTTCCGGTGTCAGTTGCATCACCAATTACAGCTAATGGTGCATCTGGTACACCCATAGTATAAGTTTGTTGGTGAATTTTGCCTTCACGACGAATTGTCAGTTGTAGTTTTTCAGATAGCGCATTTACAACCGAAACACCTACACCGTGTAAGCCACCCGATACTTTATATGAGTTATCATCGAACTTACCACCAGCGTGAAGTACCGTCATGATAACTTCAGCCGCAGAAACACCTTCTTCTTCGTGAATAGATGTAGGAATACCACGACCGTTATCTCTTACAGAGACTGAACCGTCTAAGTGAATCGTTACAAAAATATCATCACAATGACCAGCTAAGGCTTCATCGATAGAGTTATCAACAACCTCAAACACCATGTGGTGTAGGCCTGTACCGTCATCGGTGTCCCCTATATACATTCCTGGACGCTTTCTTACTGCGTCTAATCCTTTAAGTACTTTAATACTCGACGAATCGTAATTCTCAGACATGGTTAATCCCACTTATCTTGTTATTAGGTTGCCATGTTTCACGTGGAACATTTTTAGTTCTCGTTGCATGGGTTCCACCACAGCAGAAATACTTTCAGATAAAATTGATGAGATAAAAAGTTGCGAATCGCAATGAGTCAAAAGCTGACCCACTTTTTCTTTTGTATCTTCACCCAGTTCTGAAGGTAAGTCATCTATTAGCAATATAGATTGCTTATCTGTTTCTGACTCAATTAAGCTATTTTGCGTTACTTTTAACGCATAAAGCAAGAGCTTCAATTGACCACGAGAAAATGTATTTTCTACACTGTTGCCAGAAACACTAAAACTAAAATCAGCTTTATGCGGTCCCTTACTTGTGAAACCTTGTTTGGCATCACGTTCAAAGCTTTGCTCAAGCGCCTCTGAGAGCGTTTCACTCTCTTTCCAGCCCGCATGAAAGTTAATTTCTAAATCGCTTACAAGCGTTAATTCTGCACACATTTTATCAAAAAACTGCTGCTTAAACCTACTTATATACGCGATTCTTAAATTATTTATTTGTTCAGCTAGTCTAACAAATTCTTTATCCCAAAACTTGATCTGTTCGAAATAATCTCGAGGTTTACTTTTTAATAAAGCATTACGTTGTTTCAGTACTTTATTAAAGGACTGCCATAAATAAAAAAAGTCATGTTCCACGTGGAACAATCCTAAATCGAGAAATTTTCTACGCTCTTTTGGGCCACCAAAAAACAATGAATAGCTTTCAGGTGTAATAACTTGCACCGGTACTAGCTGCGCTAATTCAGAAATTTTACGGCTCGTTTTTCCCTGAATCTTTAAAGATGTTTCACCCGCTTGGTTTTTACTAATACCAATTGGGATAGACAAGTCGTGTAGTGCTTTTCGACCATGTATCACAAACTTGTCTTGTTGATGCTGAATGATATTTTTATGTTTGGCGGTACGAAATGATTTACCGTGAGAAAGGAAATAAATCGCCTCAAGGAGACTAGTTTTTCCGCTGCCATTTTCGCCGTAGATAATGTTTATGCCATTAACCGGCTCAAGTGTCAGCGCCTCAATATTCCGAAAATTATTGAGGCTTAAATGACTTAAACTCATATAAGCTTATAGGCGCATCGGCATAACAACGTACATAGCTTCTTCGTCACCCGCACCTTCAATTAGCGCACTGCTATTAGAATCTGCAAGCGTAAACGTAACATCTTCTGTTTTTAATGTATTAAGTACATCAAGGACATAAGAAACGTTAAAGCCAATTTCAAGTTCGCCGCCTTGGTACATTACTTCAACGACCTCTTCAGCTTGTTCTTGCTCAGGGTTGTTTGCTGTAATTTTTAATAAACCTTCAGACAGGTTTAAACGTACGCCACGGAACTTTTCATTCGATAAAATAGACACTCGCTGAAAAGCACTACGTAGCCATTCACGGTTAGCAGTAATCACCTTGTCACCACCACGCGGCAATACTCGACGATAATCAGGGAAACGACCATCAACTAGTTTACTGGTAAACGTAAATTCAGTATCAATAATACGAATATGATTAGCACCGAATTGAATGGTAACTAGCTCATCATCAGCCACCATTAGGCGCATAATTTCTTGTACACCTTTACGTGGAATAATTAACTGACGTTGCGTATTTAATGATTGCGGTAATTGCTTTTGTGCAATCGCCAAACGGTGACCATCTGTAGCCACTGTTTTAATATCTGCGTTATCAACTTCAAAAGACATACCGTTTAAATAATAACGTACGTCTTGATTCGCCATAGAAAAATGCGTGCTTTCTAAAAGCTTGCGTAACTCTAAACGCGTTAGTTGAAATTCAACTTCACCATCCCACTGCTCAAGATTCGGAAAATCTTCAGCGGCAAGCGTTGTTAAAGAAAAACGGCTTTTACCACTGGTTAGTAGTAACTGATGATCTTGGCTACTTAACGTAAGGTCTGAGCCATCAGGTAAACTTTTACAAATATCGAGTAACTTTTTAGCTGGTAAAGTGAGTTGCGTATCAGTGGTATCTTCACCTACAAACACACTCGCCACTAACTCAATTTCAAGATCGGTACCCGTCATCGAAAGTTGTCCGTTTTCAACAACTAAAAGTACGTTCGATAAAATAGGTAAGGTGTGCTTACGCTCAATCGCACCAGACACTTGAACTAAAGGTTTTAAAAATTGCTCTCTTGATATTGTTATTTGCATAATAAAGTCGGCCTTAAGATGACAAGGTTCTTATTAAGTTTTGATAATCTTCTTTCACTTCGTGGCTTTCATCACGTAGTGATTTAACTTTACGACAAGCGTGTAATACAGTTGTGTGATCGCGACCACCAAAAGCGTCGCCAATCTCAGGTAAACTGTGATTTGTAAGTTCTTTTGATAATGCCATGGCCACTTGACGTGGTCTTGCTACTGAACGGCTTCGACGTTTAGATAATAAGTCTGACACACGAATGCGGTAATACTCAGCAACTGTACGTTGGATATTATCTATCGTTACCAGTTTATCTTGCAGAGCAAGTAAGTCTCGCAGGGCTTCTTTTACAAAGTCGATCGAAATCGGACGACCAGTAAAGTTTGCATTAGCAATAACGCGGTTTAACGCCCCTTCTAATTCACGCACATTTGAACGCAATTTTTTAGCGATAAAAAAGGCCACTTCATGGGGTAAATTAATTTTACTTTGCTGTGCTTTTTTCATCAAAATGGCAACGCGCGTTTCAAGTTCTGGCGGCTCAATAGCAATTGTTAAACCCCAACCAAAACGTGATTTAAGGCGATCTTCAACCCCTTCTATCTCTTTGGGATAGCGGTCTGAAGTTAATATAATCTGTTGATTTCCTTCAAGTAAAGCGTTGAAGGTATGGAAAAACTCTTCTTGTGAGCGCTCTTTATTAGCGAAAAATTGAATATCATCGATCATCAATGCATCAACACTTCGGTAATAACGTTTAAATTCTTCAATGGCATTATTTTGCAGCGCTTTAACCATATCTTGCACAAATCGCTCTGAGTGCATATAGACAATTTTAGCGTCTGGCTTATTTGCCATAATACCGTTACCAACAGCATGTAATAAGTGAGTTTTACCTAAGCCCGTACCACCATATATAAATACAGGGTTAAATGCTGAACCTGGGTTATCTGCAACTTGAGTCGCTGCAGCTTTTGCTAATTGGTTTGATTTACCTTCAACAAAGCTATCAAAAGTATAATTTTCTTTAATGTTTGATTTATAACCTGATTTTGGTGCAGGTTCTACCGCTGCTTTTTCAGGCTTTGGCTGTTGCTTTTCGGCAGCTTGTTGTGGAACAGATGCGCTAGCTTCTGAAGCAGCCGGTGCTGATGCCACTTGGGCATTTAAAATTGGTTTACTACCAACATCAAAACGTAGCTCAGGTGCTTCATCACCACAAATTTCAACGAGTAGTTCATTAATACGGTTTAAATACTTTTCTCTCACCCAATCCAAAACGAAACGGTTAGGTGCATATATAGTCAACGTATCTTCGGTACTTTCTGCTTGAAGTGGTCTTACCCACATACTGAATTGCTGTGAAGGCAATTCATCTTGCAATACATATAAACAACTTTGCCAAACCGACAGATACACAGTTAAACTCCCAGAGATTTAATTTTTATTCCCGTTCATCTTTAATGATGGAAAATCAAACATTTATTGCTAATCTTTGACCAACTTTCTTGGCCCAGACCGACTATTATGAAGGTACTTTATCCACAAGTACAAGATTGATTTTTATGAA